>OZ241973.1:527500-3558118 GCA_965204295.1 Rhizobiaceae bacterium | reverse complement strand
CCTTGCCGGCGCGCCCGGCCCGGCCGGTCCGGCCGATACGGTGAACATAATCTTCCGCATGCATCGGCACGTCAAAGTTGAAGACATGACTGACATCGGGGATGTCCAGTCCGCGGGCCGCGACATCGGAAGCCACGAGAAGCTTCAGTTTACCGTCCCGGAAGTTCGACAGCATGGTCATTCGCGAGCGCTGATCCATATCGCCATGCAGCGCCCCGGCGTCATAGTCATGCTTGACCAGCGAGCGGAACAGCTCCGACACCTCGACCTTGCGGTTGCAGAATATGATCGCGTTTTTCAGCGCGTCGCCCTCGGCGTCGATGGTTTTGCGCAAAGTCGCGCGCTTTTCCCAGGGTTTTGGCGCCGAGAAAAACAGCGTCTGCCGCGTAAACGGGATCAATTTGCAGATACGCTCAATGTCCGGAATGAAGCCCATGTCGAGCATCCGGTCCGCTTCGTCGATCACCAGGATTTCGACCCCGGTCAGCAACAGCTTGCCGCGCTCGGAATGATCGAGCAGGCGGCCCGGCGTGGCGATCAGGACATCCGCTCCGCGCTCCAGCTTCCGGTCCTGCTCCTCGAAAGAAACGCCGCCGATCAGCAGCGCGACGTTGAGCTTGTGGTTTTTTCCGTAGCGGTCGAAATTCTCCTGCACCTGCGCTGCAAGTTCCCGTGTCGGCTCAAGAATCAGTGTGCGAGGCATGCGCGCCCGTGCGCGGCCCTTTTCCAGGCGCGTGAGCATCGGCAGCACGAAAGACGCCGTTTTCCCCGTGCCGGTTTGCGCGATGCCCAGTATGTCCTTTCGCGCGACCGCGTGCGGAATGGCGCCGGCTTGGATCGGTGTCGGCACCGTGTAGCCTGAATCGTTGACCGCCTTCAGGACCTTCCGCGAAAGGCCCAATTCGGCAAATGTCGTCTGCGATTGATCGGTCTCGGGTTGCACGGCTTCCGACAAGCCGGTTTCGGCGCCATCCGGCGCTTCATCTGCAAGTGCTGCGGAACTAATGATCGTTACTCACCTGTTTCTCGGCTTGACACATCCGGCCCCTCCGACCGCAGCCCCTCAAGTATTGAGCATGGCGATACGTTGCCGGGGGCGCGATGTCAACAGTTTCCCGGAATCAAACGATCTCACGGTGAATGAATGGTCCTCGTTCCGAATTCGGATTGATCGACAACTCTCAATATCGAAACTGTTCGGCCAGTATTCTCTCATCCCAAGAATGGTTGGCGTCAAACAGCAGGGTCGCTGTCGATGATGAGGATTCGCGCACCGTGACCGTCGCCGCCGATTTGACTTCCCGGTGGTCGGCCACCGCGTTGACGGGGCGTTTGTCGGTTTCCAGCAAATCGAACCTCACGGTTGCCCGATTGGGAACCAGCGCGCCACGCCAGCGCCGCGGCCTGAATGCGCTGACGGGTGTCAATGCGAGGAGTTCGGCGTCTATGGGCAGAATGGGACCGTTCGCGGACAGATTGTATGCGGTCGACCCTGCCGGCGTCGCCACCATGACGCCATCGCAGATCAGTTCGTCGAGCCGCACCTTGTCGTCTATCGAGATCCTGATCTTCGCCGCCTGATAGGATTGGCGCAGCAGCGAAACCTCGTTGATCGCGAGTGCGGTTTCGGTAACCCCGTCCACCGTTTTTGCCGACATTTGCAGCGGACGCAGCGTTTCGGCGACGGCATCCGCGATGCGCTCGCGCAAATTGTCCTCGCCGAACTCGTTCATGAGAAATCCGACCGAGCCCCGGTTCATACCATAAATCAATTTGCCGGAATCCATCGTGTCGTGGATGGTTTGCAGCATGAAACCGTCGCCGCCAAGCGCGACGACGACATCCGCCGACTCCGGGTCCAATTGACCGTACAGCCCACTCAGACGCCGCGCCGCCGCGCGTGCCTCGGGCGCGTCGGAATGGATGAAGGCGAGATTGTCGGTCTGGCGACTCATGCCGGTTCGTTTCCACATCGGTCGGAGCCGTACCGGCTCATATGACCGGTTAGCACGGGCGGGGCCGCATTCAAAGTCCGGTTGCTCCGCTGAGTTGAAAGTCGGGGCATGCAAAAAATCTTTACACGGTCGCGAAATATGGTAGCTTGGGCGCGCGGGAGAATTATTGCCAGGGTTAATTCGGCTGATATATTCGATTCCGCCACGCGCCCTTGTAGCTCAGTCGGTAGAGCACCTGATTTGTAATCAGGGGGTCGGCGGTTCAAGTCCGTCCGGGGGCACCAATGATTTCAACGGGTCGGCCGGATTCATGCGAAACGGACCTGGAACCGTCCGACGTTTGCCGTCGGACGGCGCGCCGGATAGTGGGTCGGAATGCGCGCGGTCGAGGCGGGCAAGCGCTGACCGTCAAAGTGACGGTATGCTTTGAGCGCCGCCCGGATGGTGGTTTGCGCGCCTGGAGCGATGACGTGCCCAGCCTGGTTCTTTCACACAAGGACGTCGACGGTGTTCTTGATGACGTCAAAAATGCGATTGAAACGATACTGTCGCACCGGTTGAGTCCGGCGTCAATTACCGTGAGACCGCTCGATAACCTGCGCGATGCGTTGGAAAAGGACGGCATCGTCGGTCCTGAACTTACCGAGGCGGGACCCAAAGAATACGTAGCCTACTGTCACTGATCCATTGTTGCTGTCCGCCCCCTCGGCCGCGAAGAGTGGGAGGCCAAGCTCCGGCAATGTGGATGCGAACCGTTGAAAGGCAAGGGTTCTGTGAATACTGCCGAGTGGTGGAAGGGTCCTGACGGATATCCGTTTACAGTTCCTGTGGAAGGTGACGATGATCGCTGTGAATTGTGGGCGATACAGAGGATTTGCCGAATGTTCGGACAGCATCTTCGTATGATAACCCACCGATTACGAGAAGCGGCTCCGTGTGATCGAGGCAGGCCGGAGACGTGTGAAAACTTTTTCGGTTCAGCGCATGAAGGTTCCGTTTTGCCGTTGGAAACCCAAGGAAGGACGCTGAACTACCCGGAGAATAAAATCGCCGTCGCGCCCATGATGGATTGGACGGACCGTCACTGCCGCTTCTTTCACCGGCAGTTGACCAAGCGGTCATTGCTTTACACGGAAATGATCGTCGCCGATGCCGTTATCCATGGATGTCGCGACCGGCTGATCGGGTTCGATCCGGTCGAACATCCCGTGGCGCTGCAACTTGGCGGATCGGAACCTGAAAAACTGGCCGCCGCGGCGCGCATCGCGGCGGATTTCGGATATGATGAAATCAATCTGAATGTCGGCTGCCCGTCCGACCGCGTGCGGTCGGGAACGTTTGGCGTCTGCCTTATGCGAACTCCCGACCTCGTTGCGCGGTGCGTCGAGGCCATGAAGCGCGCGGTGAGCGTTCCCGTCACCGTCAAATGCCGCATCGGCGTCGACGATCAGGATCCGGACATTGCGCTCCGGACCATTGCGAAGCAGACCTTCGACGCCGGCTCGGATGCGCTATGGGTCCACGCACGCAAGGCCTGGCTGCATGGATTGAGCCCAAGAGAGAACCGAAACGTTCCGCCGCTGGACTACGAATTGGTCTACCGGCTCAAGGCCGACAATCCCTACCGCTTCGTCGGCATCAACGGCGGAATACGGTCTCTCGACGAAGCTTCCGATCATCTGAGCCGCTGCGACGGGGCCATGCTCGGTCGCGCGGCCTATCGCACACCGGCGTTCCTGGCCGGCGCGGACGCCCGTTTCCATGGAGAACCGGGCCGGCTTCCGAATTTGAACGCCGTCGTTCAGGCCATGGCGGACCATGCCGCGAGGCACATCGCGCGCGGCGGCCGCCTCATCCATGTGAGCCGGCACATGACCGGCCTGTTTCATGGCGTTCCCGGCGCCCGGCAATGGCGCCGGACTCTTGCCGAAGAAGGCGTTCGCGACGGCGCGGGGGCCGAAGTTCTGCTGCGTGCGCTGGCGGCGACCGAACGGTCCGAAATCGAAGCGGCTTAGAATAGCCGGTCTTCAATTCGAAGCAATTTGAGCGTGAACCGCTCCGGCGGCCGCGCCGCCATCGAATTTGCTGGACACGTCACCGACCGGTCAATAGGCACGATGGGCGCCGGTGCGCGCACGGATGACAGCCGGGAAGGGGGCCTCCCGCCGGAAATGGACCTGCCGTTGAACGAATTGATCGCGTTCGCCGCCGCGGCCATCGCCGTCGGCGCGGTCGCCGGCGTACTTGCGGGCGTTTTCGGCATCGGCGGCGGCGCGGTCATGGTTCCGGTCTTCTACCAGGGCCTGGGGATGCTTGGCGTCGACGAGGCGGTTCGCATGCACGTCGCCGTCGGCACGTCATTGGCGATTATTGTTCCGACATCCATTTCCTCCTTTCGCGCTCATTTGAAACGCGGCGCGGTGGACACCGCTCTGCTGCGCGGTTTTGCCGCGCCGGTGCCCGCCGGCGTCGCGCTGGCTTCGCTGACCGCCGCGGCGTTGTCGAGCGAGGGCCTTCGGGTCGTGTTCGCGGTCATCGCCGCGGCCGTCGGATTTCGGCTGCTTCTGAATCGCGAAAGCTGGAAGCTTGGCGACGACATCCCGGCCAATCCGCTGCGGGGCCTTATCGGGCTGGCGCTCGGGTATTTTTCCGCGTTGATGGGGATTGGCGGCGGCGTGATGAACAACACCTTCATGACGTTGTATGGCCGGCCGATTCATCAGGCGGTCGCCACGTCGGCGGGCATGGGCGTACTGATCTCCATTCCCGGCATGATCGGCTATATCTGGGCCGGCTGGAGCGAATTGAACCTGCCGGTCGGCTCCACCGGCTATGTCAACTGGATCGCCTTCGCACTGATCATTCCGGCGACGCTGGCCGCCGCCCCGATCGGCGCGCATATCGCCCACGCCCTGCCGAAACGCACGCTGGAACTGGCGTTCGGTCTTTTCCTGCTGCTGGTGGCCGTGCGGTTTTCGATCAGTCTTGCATGATCGGTTCCTCTCGACATGGCCGCTGAAATCGCTCGACGGTTTTGGCGGCAACCGCCGCACGGGCCATCGCTTTCATGAAAAGTCGGCAAAAGCGGCTGCGATTCGCCGATGGTCGCCGATCCGGACTCAAAAGACCCGATATTGCGAAAGAGTCCTGCGTGTCGGAACCGGGCCGTCTCATCCCGGCTGAGCGCAACGAACCCCCACCACGCGCCGGCGCCCGCGTGTGGAAAAGCTTCTTGACGGTCCGGTTTGGGGCCATCTAATACCACCGGCCAATGGGCCTGACGCCTTTGTGGATTTCCATATGGTGCAGGTTCCGGTTCACTTTCATCGAAGGATGGAGGTTTTGATGACGGTTGCGATCACGCGGACGGATTTGACGTCGAGGGAGCTTCGTGCTGTCGGCTCCCGGAGCCATGATGCCAGGGCCGCGCGGCGTATGGTGGCGGTCGCATTGGTTCCGGAGAGCCCCGACCGCAAGTCGGCAGCCGCAAACTGCGGGATGGACCGCCGGCCGCTACGGGATTGGCTCCATCGCTATGACGAGGGAGGTCTTGAGGGTCTTGCCGGATGCCGGGGCGTGACCCCACTCCTCGACGGCGCAAGAGCGCTGCGCGTTCCCGATAACATCACCGCCGCTGCCGCCCCACGCTCCACAGATCAACCCTGTCGAAAACGTCCGGGCCTGCCTGCGCGCCAACAAGACCGCCATCTCCGTCTTCAACTCATACCACGACATCGTCGACCGCTACTGCAAAGCCTGGAACGTCTTCGCCAACAATCCCGCCACCGTCCGTTCAATCACAACACGCGATCATACAAATAGGATCAACATCTAGGGACGGTGGTATTATTCCGTTATTTCAAATTGGCCGACCAGAATCCTTTCACCGGCAGATTTGCTATCAAGCACCAGTTCTTTGCTCCCGATTTGCTTGAGCAGGGATAAATCATCCAGTTTTGCAATGATACCGCCATTTCTTACCTCGGCAGAAAGCTCGACCCCGCCGAACAATACACGAGTATCGGCCGGTGAACATGAAGTTGATATTCCGATAGAAGACGCACCGTCCTTTTGAACGTTGAACGCCGTCAGCCGCCTTGTCCGCCTCGGACCCCAACGGACGATTTCACCAAAAACCTTGGACGTTTGGCCGGTCGTCGTTGCCGTTCGCCCTTCGGTCGATTTAACGACAAACACGCCTACTTTTTGTTTTATGTTTCGATGCGGATTATACATAAAGACGTCGTGTTCGGCTACCTCTTTCGTTAATTCTTCAAAAATTTTACCATCTATTCTCGTAGTCGCGAATCGATCTTTGAAAGTAGTATTTATCTTGTGGTGTCCGAAATAAATATTTAGTAGCCCAGAATAACCCTCAATTCGAAACCAATTGCTCGAATGACCATCGTCTTGTTTATTGAATGGCGCTCCGATACAAGTCTCTTTCGGACCCCATTTTTTTATTTTCAGGAAAGTGGCCGTTCTTGCCGTATCAAAAGATGTATTTTCACTTTTTGCAACATAAGCGCGCCCTGTTTTAGCGTGCAATTGTTTTTTATAGGACAACAGATTGACTTCGGTATCGGCGAACATCCAGTCTTCTATGAACACGGTGCGTCGATTGAGAAAATCCTGCTCGATCAGACGCAAAATACGCCGGTCCAGATTGGCAACATCTGACAATTCGTCCTGATTAATGCGCCTTAATAGCTCATCCTCCAATCGATCTGAATTCCCGGGCGGAATTTTATCCAATGACCCGAGCCCCTTAAGATTCAGAGCAAGGTGTTGTAATTGCTCGGGCCGGAAAACGATTCGTTGAGATGGCGGACGGCTGGCAGAGTCGTTTATATAAGGCAAGGCGGTCGCCCCCAGCCAACCGGCCGAGAAGGCAATCGTTCCGAGCAGAAATTCTCTACGACCGATCATTGCCATCAATCAAACGATTTTCCTCAGGTGTTTAGCCAATCTCACGGCCAATGCCACAATCGTCAGGGTCGGGTTGGAATAACCCGCAGTCGGAAACACCGAACTGCCCGCGATGAAAACATCGTCGGAATTAAAAACCCTGCAATCGGTATCGACCACTCCGGTCGCTTCCGATTCGGCCATGCGCGTCGTACCCATATGATGCATGCCGGTCGTTAAAGCTTTCCCTGGTTCAGGAATTACATGGCGCTTTCTTTTTTTCAGTCGTCCAAGACCCTTATAGCCAATATAATAGCCGAACAATTCAGCAAACCGGCCTATTTGCCTGAAGTCGTCGTCCGGCACATGCCAGTTGAGCTTTATGCGGTTAACGCCGTGGATATCTTTATCGTCGCTCAACGCGACATGACTCATCCGATTCGGGCTTGTTCCGGCAGTGCATATAAAATAATGCATTAATCCTTGGTCCGATAACCTCGATAAACTTTTGTTGGCGGCATAATCCTTTTTTATCAATTCATCTTCTCTGGAGCGCGGACGGACGATCATAAACATATTCAATCCGCCTTTATTTAGCTGTTTGGCAGATGGGGTAATAAGCATTTTCACGCGCTCGGCGACACCCCGATTGTTTATTTCTCTGATGTCATAATTATATCCTGTTTTGGTATAAACAGCACCGGCTGAATAGCCGAAATGTTCCATGAAGCATTGGCCGTTCCAGTCGCTGCCAAACGGTTGGGCCGCAACCATATTGGACGCCAACAGATAGCGCGCATTTTCAATACCGCCCATCGACAGCACCAATGCCCTGGCCTTGATCGTCGCCTCTCGTTGTGACGGTAATTTCACCAACAGGCTCGATCTGTTGCCGTCGGCGCGCGCCACACGAAGCAAATTGACATTCAACGCACAGCGTATTTTTCTCGATCCGGCTATAGTTTCCCGATACCGTTCACCGAAACGGGTTGGAGGACTGAACCGAAACATACCGCTCCTGAAGCCGCTATCGGGGTCGAGCGGCAAATAGGTGCCCGCCTTGATTTGCGGTATTTGTTCGACGTCATAGCCCCTGCCGCCGATTTCACATAGTTCGTGAGCGCGCTCCAGATGTTCGTATGCGGTGTTGTAATCGATCGGCCAGCCGCTCAATGGCCGGCCATCGATTTTAACAAAATCTTCAGGGTCCAGAGGCCGGCACCACCCCCCCCCCAGTGATTGGAAGCGCCGCCGAAATAGCGCAATCGTGAAGCGTCCAGCGAATATGGGCGTCCGGTGACCTCGCCCCGATAGGGATCGTTGGCCTCTTCATCGGGAAACTCGAAACCGCCGGCCTCGAGCAACAATGACTCGACGCCGAGCGCCTCAAGCTCCATGGCGATAGTGATTCCGGCAGGCCCGGCCCCGACAATGGCGACCGCCTGAGGAGATTTAATGATTTCTTTTAACTGGCTTTCTGAAATAAACATGGCGATTGTCGAAAATACGTTGGCGCAGGTCGTTGGAATGGACTTTCGTGTTGCATGCGCGCCTCCGATTCCGGCACACATGCTGAACCGGAATTAACCCCCTTTTCCAATCCAGACAAGAACCGAACGTGTCCAGGGCGGGTAATTTTCCGGGGAGCCGCACGATCGCGAACTTTCCGACCGGTCCGGACATGGTGATTTCCGGGGCAAATTCACGAAGATGCCGACATGGCTTTTCCGGAGGCCGGCGTACGCCATTGCGTCAGCAGGAATGCGACCGCGAACATCCCCGACATAACCAGCACAATCGTGGGAGCCGGAGCGCTGTCAAGAAAAAAACTGGCATAAATGCCGACCGCCGACGACCCCGCGGCCACTCCGACGGCGGTCAGAAGCATGGCGCCAAACCGGCGTGTGATCATAAATGCGATAGCGCCAGGCGCGATCAGAAGTGCAATCACAAGTATGATTCCGACGGCCTTCAAACCGCCGACAATCGCCAGCGCCATCAATGCCAGCAATCCGTAGTGCAATCGCTTCACCGGCAAGCCGATCGCCCGGGCGTGCTGTCCGTCGAAAGCGTGCAGCAGCAAGTCGCGCCATTTGGCGGCAATCGCGGCAATCACGACAAGCGCGATCGCGCCGGTTTCCATCGCATCGCGCCAGGTTGTGCCCAGCATGTCGCCGAACAGAATATGATGCAGATGCACGCCCGTCTGTATGCCGGTGTTCAGGACGATGCCGAGTCCGAACATGCCGGAGAAGACGACGCCCATGACCGTGTCCTCCTTGACCCGGCTGTTTTCGGAGAGAAATCCGGTCGAGATCGCGCAGAACATACCCGCGGCGAACGCGCCAACGGCGACCGGCAAGCCGGCTATGTATGCAAGCGCGATGCCGGGCAGGACCGCGTGTGAAACCGCGTCGCCCATCAGGGACCAGCCCTTGAGCACGAGATAGCAGGACAACAGCGCCGCAGGAACCGCCACCAGCAGGCTTATCGCCAAAGCCTGCCGCATGAATGGAAAGGCGAGAGGCAACAGCGCCTGATCGAGCAGTTCAACCACTATACGGCCTCAAGCGCTTGCCGCGCCTTGCGGCGGGCGGCCAGATAACCGTGTTTCGGCGCAAACAGAAACGCGGTCAGGAAGATGATTGTCTGTAGCACCACGATTGTTCCACCGGTCGCGCCATCAAGGAAATAGCTGATGTAAGCGCCGAAAAAACTACTGACCGAGCCGATGGCCACACTGATCGCCACAAGCCGCGGAAACCGGTCCGTGAGAAGATAGGCGGTGGCTCCGGGCGTAACGACCATGGCGATGACAAGGAATGCGCCAACGGTCTGAAGGGCGGCTACCGTCGAGGCGCTCAGCAACGTAAAGAAAAGCGCCTTCAGCCGGTCCGGATCAAGCCCGATGGAACGCGCATGGCTCTCGTCGAAAAACACGACCATCAGGTCTTTCCACCTGGCCAGGAGAATCATCAGCGTCACACCGCCGATAATTACCATCTGCAACGTGTCGGCCGGCGTCACGGCAAGCACGTTGCCAAGAACGATGGTTTCAACGCTGACGGATGCCGGCGACAGTGACACCATGAACAGGCCAAGGCCGAAAAACGATGTGAAAATCAGGCCAATGATGGCGTCCTGACGCAGTTTGGTGCGCCGGTTCAGGAACAGGATCGCGCCTGCCGCCAATCCACCGGCAAAGAACGCTCCGATCGAAAACGGCAACCCAAGCATATAGGCGCCGGCGACACCCGGCACGATGGAATGGGACAACGCGTCGCCGACGAGCGACCAGCCTTTCAGCATGAGGTAGGCTGACAGAAAGGCGCAAACACCGCCCACCAGCGACGACACCCACATAGCGTTGACCATGTAGGAATACGCAAAGGGCTCCAACAGGTCAGTCATCGGCGCGTTTTTCGTCCGGGCCGGCCTCTTCGTCGCTCTCGCCATAGATAACGAAGGGACGCTCGTCGTCGGAGATAACCGTCACCTGACGAGCATCTTCGTCATCGTGAAGATCCGCGCCGCCCAGCGTGAAGTGCCTGAGCACGCCGCCAAATGCCTGCTCCAGATTGGACCGGGTGAAAACGTCCTCCGTGAAACCGTACGCCAGCACGGTCCGGTTGATCAAGACGGCGCGATCGCAGAACTCCGGGACACTGCCGAGATTGTGGGTGGACACCAACATGACCCGACCCTCCTCACGAAGCTCGCGCAACAGCGCAATGATCTGCTCCTCGGTCTTGACATCGACGCCGGTAAACGGCTCATCAAGCAGAATGACCCGACCTTCCTGCGCCAATGCTCGCGCCAGGAAAACGCGTTTCTTCTGACCGCCTGAAAGTTCGCCGATCTGGCGTTTCCGGTAAGCGCCCATATCGACCCGGCGAAGCGCCGCATCGACCATTTCCCTGTCACGGGCAGCCGGTATGCGCAGCCAGTTCATGTGTCCGAACCGGCCCATCATAACCACGTCCTCGACCAGAACCGGAAAGTGCCAATCGACGTCTTCCGCCTGAGGCACATATGCGACGAGGTTCCGGCGCAGAGCCGTTGATGCATCGCCGCCGAGTATGCTGACGGTGCCGCGCGCCAGGGGAACAAATCCCATAATGGCCTTGAACAGTGTTGATTTGCCTGATCCGTTGACACCGACCAGCGCGGTGATCGTGCCGCGGGGAATTGAAAAGCTGGCGTTTGACAGCGCTGTGTGCCCGTTGCGGTAGGTGACGGTTATGCGGTCCACGTCCAACCCGTCGCCGTTCATGTCGGAATTTGCGACCTGGTGGGACGCCGCCTGTAAAGTCATTCCGCAAGCCCCCGGGCGATTGTGCCGACAGTGACTCGCAATAGATCCAGATAGGTCGGCACCGGACCGTCCGCCGCGCTCAACGAATCGACATAAAGCACGCCGCCATATCCGGCGCCGGTCTCGCGCGCGACCTGGCGGGCCGGTTTGTCAGACACCGTGCTCTCGCTGAAAACCGCCGCGATGTCGTTGGCTTTTACCGCATCGATTACTTTTCGAACCTGCCGGGGCGTGCCCTGCGCGTCCGCGTTGATCGGCCATAAATACAATTCCTTCAGATCGAAATCGCGCGCCAGGTATGAAAATGCGCCCTCACTGGTGACCAGCCAGCGTTTGTCTTCAGGAATTGTCGCCAATGTCTCGCGCAAAGGTGCGATTACCGCATCGATTCGAGCCAGATACCGCTTGGCGTTTTCATTGTAAACGGACGCATTTCCCGGATCATGTTCGACCAAGGCGTTGCGAATGTTATCGACGTAAATGCGCGCATCGGTCGGACTCATCCAGGCATGCGGGTTTGGTTTGCCTTCATAGGGGCCTTCGCCGATGCTCATCGGTTTGATCCCTTCCGTTATGACAACACCGGGAACGTCACTCAAATTCGCGAAGAACTTCTCAAACCAGAGTTCCAGATTGAGTCCGTTCCGGATGATCAGATCCGCATCCTGCGCGCGAAGCAAATCGCCGGGTGTCGGGCGATAGTTATGGATCTCGGCGCCAGGTTTCGTGACGGATTCGACGGTGGCGACATCACCGGCGATATTTCGAGCGATATCGGCGAAAACCGTAAATGTGGTCACCACCTTGAATTTGTCAGCATATGCTCCCTGTGCGGGCAAAGCCAGCGCAATCAGCATCATCAACAATAACGGGCTGCGCCCCATTCCGGTCTCCGCGTGTCGAGTGGCGCTGACTATCTATCCGATTTCGCCGGCCTGTCAACGCAAATGCAAATCGTTTGCATTTAGCATCATCCTTTTGGTAAAGTGCCTGCTCCGATGTTGAATACCGAAACCGGCAATCGGACCGTCGGTTGATCTGCAAAAGATTTTCAACTGGGTGGAAACCGGACGAAACACGAAGCGGGCGGACGATTGAAACAGCCGGACTACGAGATGTTGCTGAGAAATGCCGGTGTCCGGCTTACGCGTCCGCGCAAGATCATTTTGAAGATATTGTCCGAAGGCGACGATCATCCGGATGTCATGGACATATTTCGCCGGACCATACGCCTCGACGACAACATCTCGCTGTCGACGGTCTACCGGACCATGAAACTGCTCGAAGACAAGGGCGCGATACAGCGTCATGCCTTTGAAGGCGGCCCGTCGCGCTTCGAGCCGGCCGATAGCGGGCATCACGACCATCTGATCGATCTGGACACCGGCGATGTGATCGAGTTTCATTCGGAAAGGATTGAGCAGCTTCAGGACGAAATCGCCAGATCACTGGGATATGAGATTATCCATCATCGACTGGAACTCTACGGCCGGAAAAAATAGTCCTTATTTCACTCCACCTTCGATGGTTCCGTAAGGTCAATTTCAGGTGGTTCGCCCAGCACGATCCCTGGAGGCCGCGACAGACCGGCGCCGCCGGCATTATCTTCCGAAGGAGGGTTTCCGAGTGGCTGAAAGTGCAGTCACGGCAATTGCAGTCCGCTGTTTTCATCCGGATTGGGCGGTTGACCTAGCGGCGGAAGACCCAGACCGGGCAGGCCCGGAAGGCTGCCTTCGCCAATTCCGTCTCCGAGGTCGCCGCCGAGATCGGGTAGATTGATCTCGATATTTTCGTCGAATGGCTTCTCACCGTCTTTGTAATGGGTAACCAGGCGCGGAAAAGCGATAACCAGCAGGATCATCAGGAATTGGATCGCTATGAACGGAACCGCCCCCTTGTAAATCTCGGTCGTTTTTACGCCCGGAAGCATACGCCCGCTGATTTCGTCCTTCCAGTCCCGCATCGGCGCTATGGAGCGCAGATAAAATAGAGCGAAACCGAATGGCGGCGTCAGGAATGACGCCTGCAGGTTGATGCCGAGAATGATCCCGAACCAGATCAGGTCGATCCCCAGCTTGTCGGCGACCGGCGCCAACAGCGGCACCATGATGAAGGCGATTTCAAAGAAATCGAGGAAACAGCCCAGGATGAACACGATGATCGTGACCGCAACCAGGAACCCGGTTTCGCCACCGGGCAGTTGCAGCAGCAACTCCTCGATCCAGATATTGCCGTTGAGCCCATAGAAGGTGAGCCCGAAAACACGCGCGCCGATCAGGATGAACATCACGAAGGCGGAAAGTTTGGTGGTCGCATCCAAAGCCTGTTTGAGAACCGGCAGGGTCAGTCTTCCCTTGGCAATCGCGAGAATCAGCGCGCCGGTCGCGCCCATCGCGCCGCCTTCCGTCGGTGTGGCGATACCGAGGAAGATCGTGCCCAGAACGAGAAATATCAGCGCCAGGGGAGGAATGAGAACGATTACGACCTGCTCGGCCAACCGGGACAGGATGCCGATTTTGAAAAACCGGTTCGCCAGAGCAAATACGTAGGCGAAAAGAGTGGCCGTGGTCGCGGACCAGACAAAGCGGACCTCATAGCGCATATCCGAGAAAACCGTATTGTACGCCGCAAAGTGGATCGCGATCGCCACCGAGAGAATTACGATCAACGACGTGACGCCATGGCCCAACGTCCTTGTTTCCAATGGCAGCGCGGGCGCCCACCGCGGTCTGATCAGGGTGACGGCGAATACATAGAGGCAGTAGGCTCCGATCAGGATCAACGCCGGCAGCAGAGCGCCGACATACATGTCGCCGACCGATCGGCCAAGCTGGTCCGCCATAACGATCAGGACCAGCGACGGCGGCACGATTTGCGCCAGCGTTCCCGACGCCGCGATTGCGCCCGTGGCGAAAGACCGGTTGTAGCGGTAGCGCAACATGATCGGCAGCGAAATCAGGCCCATCGCGATCACGGATGCGGCAACCACGCCTGTCGTAGCAGCAAGAAGGGCCCCAACCAGCACCGCCGCATAAGCGAGGCCGCCCCGGACAGGACCGAACAACTGTCCGATCGTATCGAGCAAATCCTCGGCCATTCCCGATCGTTCGAGAACCAGACCCATGAATGTAAAAAATGGCACCGCCAGCAATGTGTCATTATACATGATGCCGTAAATGCGTTCCGGTTGCGCCTGCAGCAGCGGCCAGAACAGGCGTATCTCACTCGACAGATGTGAAAGTTCGACGCCAATGGCAAAGAAAATCAGCCCGCCGGCAGCAAGGCTGAAAGCAACCGGATAACCGAGCAGCAGCATCGCCATCACGGAGATGAACATGATCGGCGCGATGTTGTGGGCGATCAGATCAAGCATCTTTCTTGCCCTTGATTTCAAGCGCACCCTCGGCATCCGGCGGCATGTGATGTTGCGGTGTGGGATCATCAATCACCCCCGCGATCACCGCCGCCCGTTTGATGATTTCAGAAAACGCCTGCCCGACAAGGAGGATGAATCCGATCAATACCATCATCTTCGCAGGCCAGATCACCAATCCACCCGCGTTGGCCGAAATTTCGCCGGTGCGGTAGGACAGAAAGAACCAGGGAACACAAAGCCAGACCATCAAAAGCACAAATGGCATCAGGAAAAAAATATGGCAGAACAGATCAATCCGGTCGCGGGTCTGCTTCGTCAGCATGTTCGATACAACGTCGATACGGATGTGCTCGTTCTTCAGCAACGTGTAGGCCGCGGCGAGCATGAACACGGCGCCGTAGAGGTACCACTGCAGTTCCAGCCACATATTGGATGAGATGTCGAATGCCTTGCGAACGGTCGCATTGCCGGCGCTTATCAGTACAGCGACAAGTATCAGCCAGGAAACGTTTTTGCCGACGGTATTGTTGATGGCGTCGATGATCGTGGACAGCCGCCGCAAAAATTTCATTTCGCGGTCGCGCGTCCGGGCGTGCAGCGTCGCGGCGACCGAGGCGATAAGCAGCAGAATGTAGATCTGCGTTGTCGGCCGGTACGACAAAACCGTCTCTAACATGGCGCTCGCTTTCCTCCCGCGTACTGGTGTCTCTCCACCGGTCCATGGTCCGGTGCGCTACTCCCGGTGCAGCATTTAGCCGATTGGATTGCCCGCTGCAAAGCAAACAGCGATTGGCGATGAAATCCGAGCGGCCATCAATCGGTTCGGAAACATTCGTGCGAATTTTCCGCCAATCAGGTCAGGAAACGTTCGAAGGCGCGAATTATCTGATAAGACTGTTTCGAATTGCCGCATAACGTTGGATTCCGTTTGACCTGAGGATATGTGAAGGGAAGATTCGGCGTGGAACGACAATGGGCCGGAGCCAATTGGCCCGGCGTCGGAGGAAACGTTTAATGACTCTTCATGCTGTCACCCTCGACGACAAATACGACCTTGCAAAAGAGCGAATATTTATTTCGGGTGCGCAGGCCATCGTCAGAATGCTTCTGATGCAGCGTGAACTGGACAAAAGAAATGGACTGAACACCGCAGGTTTCATTTCCGGCTACCGAGGATCGCCGGTCGGCGGACTCGATCTTCAGTTTTGGCAGGCGCAGGAAAAACTGAGCAATTCCGACATCGTATTCCAACCGGGTTTGAATGAAGAATTGGCCGCTACTGCACTTTGGGGGTCGCAGCAGACGGAGTTGCTCGGCGAAGGCCTCCATGACGGTGTCTTCGGGCTTTGGTACGGCAAGGGGCCGGGGGTCGACCGGTCCGGCGATGTGCTGCGTCATGCAAATCTGGCCGGATCGTCCAAACACGGCGGTGTGCTGGCGCTGATGGGCGACGATCATACCGCGGAGAGTTCGACCAACGCGCACGCGACGGAGTTCCTCTTCGTCGACGCGATGATTCCGATATTCAATCCCGCCGGCGTACAGGAACTGATCGACTATGGTATTTACGGCTACGCGCTTTCGAGATTCGCGGGCACATGGGCGGCATTAAAGTGCGTTAAGGACAACATCGAGTCCACCGCCTCGGTCAATGTCTCGCTTGACGGACACGACATAAGGATTCCGGAATTCGACATGCCGCCTGGCGGACTCAACATCCGCCATGAGCTTGATCAGTTGGGTCAGGAGGAACGCCTGCACAATCACAAGCGGGCCGCCGCTGCCGCATTCCTTCGCGCAAATGGCCTCAACCGGATCGTGTTCTCCGGCGGACGCGGGGCGAAGCTTGGGATTATTACCGCCGGCAAGAGCTATCTGGATGTCCGCCAGGCGCTGGATGATCTTGGAATCGACGAGAAACGCGCGAACCGATTGGGAATTCGCCTGTTCAAGATCGCTTGTCCCTGGCCGCTCGATTTGCAACACATCAAGGACTTCGCCCATGGTCTCGACATGATCATCGTGGTCGAGGAGAAACGGTCGCTGATCGAGGTTCAGGTTCGCGAAGAGCTGTACGGCACGGCCATGCAGCCCATCGTCGTCGGTAAAAAGGACGAGCGGGATGAATGGCTGTTCCCGGTTCGCGGCGCGTTGGATCCAAACGATATTGCGATCGCGCTCGGCGAGCGGATCACAAAGGTGATCGGACCATCGGAGGAAATCGCCCAGCGCACTAATCGGCTGCGCCAGTATCAGGCCATGCTCGCCGACACAGGCGATGTGGCGGTCAGAACGCCCTATTTCTGTTCGGGATGTCCGCATAACACCTCGACCAGGGTTCCCGATGGTTCCATTGCGGGCGCGGGCATCGGTTGTCACTTCATGGCGCTGTGGATGAATCGTGACACCGTCGGTTTCACGGCAATGGGCGGAGAAGGCGCGCAATGGATTGGCCAGGCGCCATTCTCGAAACGCGAGCACACCTTCCAGAACCTCGGCGACGGAACCTACAGCCATTCCGGATCTTTGGCGATCCGATTTGCGATCGCCTCCAACACCAACATCACCTATAAGATCCTGTACAATGACGCCGTGGCGATGACCGGCGGTCAGCCGCTTGATGGCGGGCTGACAATGGATGCAATCGCGCGCCAGGTTCGCGCTGAAGGCGTCGACCGCATTGCGATCGTCACCGACGAACCGGACAAATATACCGGCGGCCGTGCGATTTTTCCGGAAGGCGTGACGATTGATCATCGTGATGAGCTTGACCGGGTGCAGCGTGAATTGCGCGGCGTCAAAGGCGTATCCGTACTAATTTACGATCAAACCTGTGCGGCGGAGAAGCGCCGCCGCCGCAAACGCGGAACGTTTCCTGATCCCGACAAGCGGGTAATCGTCAATGAACTCGTCTGTGAGGGATGTGGTGATTGCGGTGTGCAATCCAACTGCGTTTCAATCCAGCCCGTTGAAACCGAATTCGGACGAAAACGCCGTATTGATCAGTCGAGTTGCAACAAGGATTTTTCCTGTATCAACGGATTTTGCCCGTCATTTGTCACGATGCACGGGGCCAGGTTGAAGAAGGTTGAAGGCGCGGGCGGCAACTTCGATCCGTTGGACGGCGTACCGGATCCGGAGGTTTATTCGCTCGACGACAATGGATGGTCATCGATCGTGAACGGTGTCGGCGGAACCGGTGTCGTGACAATCGGGGCGCTGCTGGGTATGGCGGCGCATCTGGAGGGCAAGGGTTGCGGGATGATCGACATGGCCGGGCTTGCGCAGAAAGGCGGCGCCGTATTCAGTCATCTTCGAATAGCGAAATCACCGGAACACATTCATTCCATCCGCGTATCGGCGGGCAAGGCCGATCTGATCCTTGGATGCGATTTGGTCGTCTCGGGCTCGAAGAAGGTGCTCGCCTCGGTGCGCAACGACCACACGATATTTGTCTCCAATACGGCGGAAATCATGCCTGGAGATTTCGCAAGGTCAACCGAATTCACATTGCCGATCGAAAGGCTGAAAAAAGCCATTCGCGACGCGGCGGGTGAAGACAAGGCTTTCTTCTTTGACGCCACCCGCACCGCGGCGACGCTGTTCGGTTCCACCCTCGCCAGCAATGTGTTCATGCTCGGATTTGCCTGCCAGCATGGCGGTTTGCCGCTTTCCGCGGAAGCGGTCGAGACGGCGATAGAACTCAACGGTCAGGCGGTTACGATGAATATCGACGCTTTCCGGTGGGGGCGCCGCGCCGCGCACGAGCCCGAATTCGTACGCGAACTGGTGGAAAACAGTCACGGCAAACCGAACGACCGCGAGATCTCGCGGACATTGGATGAAATTATCGAGCGCCGGGTCGAATTTCTGACCGCATATCAAGACCCGAATTATGCGGACAGGTATCTGCGGCAGATCCTGTCGATCAGGTCGGTCGAAGAATCATTGGAATGCGAAGATCTGCAATTGACCGAAACCGTCGCCAAAAATCTCTTCAAGGTCATGGCGATCAAGGATGAGTACGAAGTCGCACGCTTGTATACCGACGGATCATTTGCGCGTCAGCTCTCAAACCAGTTCTCCGAATGGGATCGCCTGGAATTTCATCTGGCGCCTCCAATCCTCGCCCGAAGGGATGTCAATGGAAATCCGCGGAAATCGAGTTTCGGATCGTGGGTGTTCAATTTCTTTGGAATACTGGCCAAATTCAAGTCTCTCCGCGGAGGGCCGCTGGACCTTTTCGGCTATTCGAGTGAGCGTAGAGCGGAGCGCCAGATAATGAAGGATTATCTGGATGATCTGCGGTTGATTTCAGAAAATGCCGGACAACAAAATCTCCAAACGGCGCTGGCGCTTGCATCGGTGCCGAGCCAAATTCGCGGGTTTGGTCACGTCAAGTCGGCAAACGCTCGAATTGCCCGCGCGGAACGCCGGAAATTGCGGGCGGAACTGTAAATGACCGGGGTGAATGAGATAGTTAAATCGGCCACGCCCCTTGGCGCTTTTCCATGGAAAGATGCACGTTGTTTTAGAGACTGTGATTTGTCTGAGCTTGAGTAGTTCAGGGAGGCGTGAAATGGGGCGGACCGCTCCGACAAAAATTCCTCATGGGTTGGATCGCCGATGTCAGCCCACGGGACGGAGCTCCCCGGTTTCATGCCGAGGCCCGGTTCATCGCCGCCGGCGGATTGAAGTGGTCCGTGTGTAACTCATCTCCGAAGTTAGCCGCTCTGCCGTGGCCCGCTTCGGGTGCCATCGCCGGCTGGATTGGGCGGGTCACGGTTGCCTGGCGATGCAAAATGTCGTCCAATTGTCGCTTATCCGAAAGATGGGCTTGCGCTGTTGATTGCGATGGGCAAAGTTCTCTCGACCCGTGACCGACACGGGCAGTGGGAGATCGGCAGCAATGTCTGGCGCAGTTGGCGCACCGCTCGATACATTTCCGAAATACCTGCTTTTGAACGCAAAGCGCTTTGCCGAGAGGCCGGCCATGCGTCACAAGGATCTCGGAGTTTGGCAAAGCTGGACGTGGAGCCGGCAGCTTGATGAGGTTCGGGCATTTTCGATCGGTCTTGGAACGTTGAACGTCGGCGCCGGGGACCGCGTTGCGATTATCGGCGCCAACAGGCCTCGGTTGTATTGGACATTTGCGGCCGTCCAGTCGCTGCGCGCGGTGCCTGTCCCGGTATATGCCGATGCCGTCGGCGAGGAACTGGCGTTCGTGCTCGACAATGCCGGCGTGTCCGTCGCCGTCGTTCAGGATCAGGAACAGGTGGACAAGGTCCTCGCGTTCAGAGAGAAAATTCCGTCGCTAAGACAGATCGTCTACGATGAGCCGCGCGGATTGCGTGACTATGATCACAACTCGCTGCATGCGTTTGAAGCGGTGCAGAAATTGGGCGGATCGATACTCTCCGGTGATGCGCGGGTCGGCAAGGACTGGGAACGGAGCATCCGGCAGGCCGACGGAGAAGATGTTTCCGTCATGCTCTATACCTCCGGAACGACCGGACAATCCAAAGGTGTGATGATAAAGGCGGCGGCGGCGGTCAGGGCCGCGCTCGATACGGTGAAGTTCGACGGACTGAGCGAACATGATGAGGTTCTGGCCTATCTCCCGCTGGCGTGGGTAGGCGACCACTATCTGAACTACGCCCAGGGATATGTCGCCGGATTTTGCATGTCATGTCCGGAAAGCGCGGCGACTGTTCCGCATGACCTTAAGGAAATCGGGCCCAGCTTCTATTTTGCGCCGCCGCGCGTATTCGAAGGTCTGCTGACCAGCGTGACCATTCGCATGGAGGACGCCAGCAAACTCAAGAGGCGTTTGTTTGAACACCATCGGGGCGTGGCGGCAAAATACGGTGAAGCGATTTTGGAGAAGCGGCCGGTGCCGCTATCGGGGCGCCTGGCCTATTGGCTGGGTGAATTGCTGGTCTACGGTCCCTTGAAGAATTCACTGGGGTTCTCGAAAGTCAGAACCGCCTACACCGCAGGTGAAGCGATCGGACCCGACCTGTTTTCATTTTTCAGATCTCTGGGGATCAACCTCAAACAGCTTTACGGCCAGACCGAAGCGTTCCTCTATGTAACCGCGCAACAAGACAACAATGTCCGCGCCGATACCGTTGGCCCGGCAGCGCCGAATGTGGACGTACGCATTGCCGAGGACGGAGAGGTTCAGTTCAAATCGCCGGGAATGTTCGCCGGCTACTATAAGCAGGAGGGAAAAACCGCCGATACGCTTACCGATGATGGGTATGTCAAAACCGGCGATGCCGGCTTTTTCGACAAGGACGGGCAGCTCAGGATCATCGATAGGGCGAAGGATGTCGGGAAACTCAACACCGGTGCGTTGTTCGCGCCCAAATATATCGAAAACGCACTGAAATTTTTCCCCAACATAAAGGAGGCCGTAACGTTCGGCGACGAGCGCGGCTATGTCGCGGCATTCATCAACATCGACCTGCATGCCGTCGGCAACTGGGCCGAACGGAACAACATTGCCTATGCGTCCTATCAGGAACTCGCCGGCCATCCGCTCGTGTATAAGATGATCGGAGAGCATGTCGATGAAACCAACAGGAAGCTCAGCGAAGAACCAATGATGGCGGGGGGTCAGATCAAGCGCTTTCTCGTTCTGCACAAGGAACTTGATGCGGATGACGGCGAACTGACCCGCACTTTGAAGGTGCGCCGTGGATTTGTTGCGGAACGCTATGATGAATTGATCGAAGCGCTTTATGATGGATCGAAGGAAAAATTCGTTGAAACGGAAGTGATATTTGAGGATGGGCGCAAAGGCGGCATCAAGGCAACCGTCAAGATCGTCGATGCGGCATTCTATTCGATTCCGGAGCGCCCGATGGTGAAAGAGGCCGCGGAATGAACGCTCCCTTCGATCCGTTGCTGCTGAGTTCACCGCCGCCCGAATTCACCCTGTCCGCTCATCAGGATGACATCGCCGGCGGAGAAGTGCTGCTTAGCGTCGAAACGGTCTCGCTGTCCTTCGGCGGTGTGAAGGCCATACAGAATGTCAGTTTCGATATCCGGAAGGGCGAAATTCGCGCAATCATCGGACCGAACGGCGCCGGCAAGACTTCGATGCTGAATGTGATCAACGGGTTTTATCATCCGCAGCAAGGGACGATCGCTTATCGCGGCGAACCGCGCAAGGCGATGCGTTCCACGGCGGCCGCCCGTCAGGGCATATCGCGCACGTTCCAGAACATTGCGCTATTCACGGGAATGTCGACGCTTGACAACATAATGACGGGGCGCATCACCCTGCAGAAGAAGAACCTGTTCTGGCAGGCCCTGTGGCATGGCCCCGCAGTGAAAGAAGACCTGGAACACCGTCGCGCGGTTGAACACATAATCGATTTTCTGGAGATCCAACATATCCGGAAGACCCCTGTCGGCCGTCTGCCTTATGGATTGCAGAAGCGGGTCGAACTCGGACGGGCGCTGGCGGCGGAGCCTGCGTTATTGCTTCTCGACGAACCGATGGCGGGCATGAATCTCGAGGAGAAGGAGGACATGTCCCGCTTCATTCTCGACGTGAACAGCCAGTTTGGAACGACCATAGCGCTGATCGAGCACGATATGAGCGTTGTAATGGACATTTCCGATCGTGTCGTCGTGCTCGACTATGGCCGCAAGATCGGCGATGGCACGCCGGATGAAGTATCCGGCAATCAGGATGTGATCGACGCCTATCTCGGCGTTCCGCATGACTAGGATGATCGGCAGATGAGCCCCGCTTTTCTCTATTTCGTGGAAACGGTGCTGAACGGCCTTATGGCCGGCGTCATGTATTCACTGGTGGCCCTTGGCTTCGTGCTGATCTTCAAGGCGTCGGGCATATTCAATTTTGCGCAGGGCGTCATGGCGCTGTTTGCGGCGCTGACTCTCGTTGGCCTTCAGACCGGGCAGGTGCCGTTTTCGCATCTGATCAACGCAATTTTCGGTACCGGCATCCACCATTTCGGGTGGGAATTGCCGACCGTTTTCGCGTTGCTGGGAACGCTAGCGGTCATGGTGGCCTTTGCCTATCTGTTTGAAGCCATCGTCCTGAAACATCTGGTCAATCAGGAACCGATCATCCTGTTCATGGCCACGATCGGTCTTGCCTATTTCCTCGAAGGATTTGGCGATCTTATGTGGGGGGCCGACATCAAGACGCTTGATGTCGGCATCCCGTCGGGCGGTTCGTTCTGGTGGGAGGATGTGACCCGCGAATGGGCGATTGAAGGATCGGACTATTTTGGCATGTACATCGACAAGCTCGATGTCGTGGCCGCTATCGTGGCGATCATCCTTGTCGCCGCGCTCACCATGTTCTCGCAATACACCGCGACGGGCAGGGCGTTGCGGGCGGTGGCCGACGATCATCAGGCCGCACTGTCTGTCGGGATCTCGCTGCGTTCGATTTGGGTGATTGTCTGGTCGGTCGCCGGCTTTGTCGCACTGGTCGCGGGGATTATGTGGGGCGCGAAATCGGGTGTTCAATTTTCTCTTTCGCTCATTGCGTTGAAAGCGCTGCCCGTACTCATTCTCGGCGGCTTTACGTCGATACCCGGCGCTATCGTGGGCGGATTGATCATCGGTGTCGGCGAGAAACTCGCCGAGCTTTATATCGGACCACTCGTCGGCGGCGCTATAGAGAACTGGTTTGCCTATGTGGTCGCGCTGGCATTCCTTTTGTTCCGGCCACAAGGCCTGTTTGGCGAGAAGATCATCGAGAGAGTTTGACAGGCCATGCTTTACCGCGAAACCGGCGATTTCAAAACCAGCTATCTGGAAGATCAGCAGACCTTCCCGATCAAATCCGAACGATATCTTTTTTGGGCGGCATTGTTCGTTGCGTTTGCGGTCGTACCGTTCTTCGTCAACGACTATTGGGAAAAATCGGTATTGGTGCCGTTTCTTGTCTGGTCAATGGTCGCGCTTGGATTGAACATCCTCACCGGCTATTGCGGGCAGGTTTCGCTGGGAACAGGCGGTTTCATGGCGGTAGGGGCTTTTGCCTGCTACAAGCTGATGACCGCATTCCCGGAGCTCAACATCCTGATTGTGATTGTGTTGTCCGGCGCGGTAACCGCGGCTGTCGGCATACTGTTTGGACTGCCCTCGCTGCGGATCAAGGGATTTTACCTCGCGGTCGCCACGCTTGCGGCGCAATTTTTTCTGGTATGGTTCTTCAACAAGTTCGCCTGGTTCTACAATTATTCCGCGTCCGGTCAGATAACCGCGCCGGAGCGCACGATATTCGGCATTGCGGTGACCGGACCGAACGCGGCGCCCTGGGCGACCTATCTGACCTGTCTGACGATCGTTTTCGTGTTTGCCTGGGTCGCTCGCAATCTGACACGCGGTCGTGTTGGACGTTCATGGATGGCAATGCGTGACATGGATATTGCCGCCGAAATCATGGGCGTGTCACCGTTTTCCGCAAAGCTGTCCGCGTTCGCGATCAGTTCGTTTTACATCGGTATCGCGGGTGCGATGTTCTTCGCCATTTATCTGGGCGCGGTCGAGGTGACGGAGGTATTCGGAATCGATAAATCATTCGATGCGCTTTTTATCATCATCATCGGCGGACTGGGTTCAATACTTGGATCGTTTCTCGGAGCCGCTTTCATCATACTGTTTCCGGTTCTGCTCAAGAACGTCATGGTTGGAGCATGGGGCTGGCCGACGGACCTGGCCGCCCACTTCGAAATCATGATCGTAGGTGGCTTGATCATGTTCTTTCTCATATTCGAGCCGCATGGTCTCGCGCAGATTTGGCGACTGACGAGGGAAAAGCTCAGATTGTGGCCATTCTCGTATTAGGGATTATCGCGACTTCAGCCGGCGCCGCCCAGGGCCGGAGGAGTTGAACTGCAACACATCAACGGGAGGAACCTTGATGAAGAAAACAACAATTCTCGCAACCGCGGCACTGGCTGTCATGATGGGACCGGGGCCGGCGCTTGCCGATCTCGTATTTCCGTCATTGAGCTATCGCACGGGTCCGTATGGCCCCAATGGCATTCCGTTTGCGGATGGCTATTCGGACTATTTCACATTGCTGAACGAACGCGATGGCGGAATTAACGGGCAGAAGATCCGGGTATTGGAATGTGAGACCGGCTACAACACCGAAAAAGGCGTCGAATGCTACGAGTCCACCAAAGGGCAAGGCGCATTGGTCTACCAGCCGTTTTCCACTGGCATCACCTATCAGTTGATTCCCAAGGCGACCGCTGACGGAATTCCGGTTCTGTCGTCGGGTTACGGTCGCACGTCCGCCGCCAATGGCAGGGTGTTCGAGTGGATCTTCAACTTCCCGGCTTCCTACTGGGACGGCGCATCGATCGCGATCAATCACATCATCGAACAGGAAGGCGGAAACATAAGCGGCAAGAAGATTGCGCTGGTTTATCACAATTCGGCTTATGGCAAGGAGCCAATTATTACGCTCGAAGCGCTGGCCGGCAAGCACGGTTACGAGTTGAGCCTCTTCCCTGTCGATTCTCCGGGTCAGGAGCAGAAGGCGACCTGGCTGCAAATTCGCCGTGACCGCCCGGACTACGTGCTGATGTGGGGCTGGGGCGTGATGAACCAGGTCGCAATTCAGGAAGCCGCCAACATCCGCTTCCCGATGGATCATTTCATTGGCGTCTGGTGGTCAGGTTCTGAAAATGACGTCATCCCGGCCGGTGACGGAGCCGATGGATATAAATCGCTGGCGCTGAACGGAACCGGCACCGACTATCCGCTTTACGATGACATGAAGAAATATGTTCTCGATGCGGACAAGGCCGCCGGCGACGGCAGCCATGCCGGCGAGGTGCTTTACAGCCGCGGCATTTATGCGGCCGTTTTGGCGGCGGAAGCCGCGCGTAAAGCGATGGGTATCCACAACACGACAGACATCACGTCGGCGATGATGCGCGACGGACTCGAAGCTCTCGAGATCACCGGCGCCCGCTTGGCGGAACTCGGATTGCCGGACTTTGGCGCGGAGTTCAACACGAGTTGCGCAAACCATGGCGGCTCCGGACTGGGCAAGGTTCAGCAGTGGGATGCCGGCGCGAAAAAATGGAGCCTGATCACCGATTGGATCGCATCCGACCGCGGCGTGATCGATCCGTTGATCGCTGCCGACTCGGAAGCGTTTGCTTTGGAAAACAACATCACGCCTCGCGCTTGTCAGTGATTTAACGCAAGGCTCCGGCGTTCCGCGCCGGAGCCATCTACTTCCATCGGAGTCGCAAATGGCTGAAGCCGCCGCGGAAATTGCTCCCGCCAAAACGCTCCTCGAAGTCAACAACGTCGAGGTGATCTACAATCATGTGATCCTGGTGTTGAAGGGCGTGTCGTTAACGGTTCCGAAGGGCGGCATTGTCGCCATTCTCGGCGCAAACGGCGCCGGCAAGACCACGACGCTCAAGGCTATCTCAAACCTGCTGCATGCGGAGCGGGGCGAGGTGACCAAAGGAAACATCGTTTTTAACGGCGATCAGGTTGAAGCGCTTTCGCCCAACGAACTCGTACGGCGCGGCTGTATTCAGGTAATGGAGGGTCGGCATTGTTTTGGCCATCTGACGATTGAAGAAAACCTGATGACCGGCGCATTTACCCGGCGCGATGGAAATACCAGGATCAGGCGGGATCTCGAAATGGTCTATGACTATTTCCCCCGCTTGCGTGAACGCCGCGGCAGCCAGGCCGGCTACACATCCGGC
The DNA here is from genome assembly GCA_965204295.1 of Rhizobiaceae bacterium. Lineage (GTDB taxonomy): Bacteria > Pseudomonadota > Alphaproteobacteria > Rhizobiales > Rhizobiaceae > JAWKWH01. The sequence continues at coordinate 3,531,826 of OZ241973.1, read as the reverse complement.
GGCGAGCAGCAAATGTGCGCCATCGGCCGCGCGCTGATGAGCCGTCCAACCATGATCCTGCTTGACGAGCCGTCCATGGGTCTGGCGCCGCAACTGGTCGAGGAAATCTTCGAAATCGTAAAGAAGCTGAATGGTGAGGAAGGCGTCTCTTTCCTGCTCGCCGAGCAGAATACCAACATCGCGCTCAGATATGCCGACTATGGCTATATCCTCGAATCTGGTCGGGTTGTTCTGGACGGGGAAGCCAGGACTCTGCGCGAAAATGAGGACGTCAAGGAGTTCTATCTGGGTGTCGGCGGCGAAGGACGCAAGAGTTTCAAGAACGTCAAGCACTACAAGCGCCGCAAACGTTGGCTTGCATAACCCGGTCTCCCGCCGATTGCGTCACCCTCGACCAAACGGGACCCGCTCGACCGGGCCTGCTTGCGTGACGGTATATGCGACGATTGGTCCGCGGCAATCGTGGCCATTGCCCTGGCGCCGGAGATTCGCTATGTCGCGACTGACCAACTCAGGAGTATTTCGCAATGGCAGATAACACCCCGTCAGGGCCGATCGAACTGGGCGCCGAAATGGACTATGCCGAGCATGACAGGACATTCGCGTTGTTTGTCAATCTCGCCAAGTACGGATCGCTCATATGCGCCGCCTTGCTGCTTGCGATGGCGTTTGGATTTTATACGACGGCGGGCTTCTTTTCGGCATTGGTATTGTTCATGGTGATCTGCGCAATTGGATGGGCGATATTGCGATAGGATTGCTTGGCTGTTCGTGATCGGTTGACACATGGCGGGCCGCCGGTCCGACTTGCGGTAGAATTGTTTTCAAGTTTCACACTGAAAGGAATCGGACGTTGGCACAGATGATTTTCATTGCCCGTGAGACGGACGCGAATGAGAACCGCGTTGCAGCGTCGCCCGAGACCGTGAAACGGATCGCGGGCCTTGGTTTGAGTGTCGTCGTCGAGGCCGGCGCCGGCAGCGGATCAAGAATGCCCGATGCTGAATTCAAGGCCGCGGGGGCGCGGATTGGCAAAGCGACCGACGGCGCCGGGGCCGACGTGATTCTGAAGGTTCGCAGACCCACCGCCGCGGAGATCAAACGATATAAAAAAGGCGCCATCGTCATCGCGACCATGGACCCGTTTGGCAACGAGGCCGACGTCGCTTCAATGGCCAAAGCGGGATTGTCGGCATTTTCAATGGAGTTCATGCCACGCATTACCCGCGCGCAGGTCATGGATGTTCTGTCCTCACAGGCCAATCTGGCGGGTTATCAGGCCGTTATCGACGCCGCGGCCGAATATGATCGCGCGCTTCCCATGATGATGACGGCCGCGGGTACCGTCCCGGCCGCAAAAGTGTTTGTCATGGGCGCGGGCGTGGCCGGTCTTCAGGCGATAGCAACCGCCCGCCGTTTGGGCGCGGTTGTCACCGCGACCGATGTCCGCCCCGCGGCAAAGGAACAGGTCGCTTCACTCGGCGCGAAATTCATTGCGGTGGAGGACGATGAGTTCAAGGCCGCGGAGACGGCTGGCGGATATGCGAAGGAGATGTCCAGAGAGTATCAGGCGAAACAGGCCGCACTCGTCGCCGACCATATCGCAAAGCAGGATATTGTGGTGACCACCGCTCTTATCCCGGGGCGACCGGCGCCTCGGCTTGTGTCGTCAGCAATGGTCAAATCGATGAAACCCGGGTCGGTGCTTGTGGACCTTGCGGTTGAGCGCGGCGGCAACGTGGAGGGCGCGGTCGCCGGGAAGATCGCTACTGTCGGCGATATGAAGATCGTCGGGCATCTCAACGTCCCCGGCCGTATCGCAGCCTCGGCGTCGCTTCTCTATGCGAAGAATCTCTATGCTTTTCTCGAAACGATGGTGGACAGGGAGGCCAAAACGGTCTCGCTCGATCCTGATGACGAACTCATCACGGCAACCATGCTGACGCATGGCGGGGAGATCGTCCACCCGGCATTCAAAAACGACCGGACCAGGGCGCCTGTCAAAAAACCGACCGCGCGCAAATCCGCCGATACCAGGGCGGCGACCGCCAAACCGAAGGGAGACGCATGATGGCCGACAGTGCTGTCGATCAAGCGCTTAAGCAACTGGACAAAGCGGTTGGCGCGGTGCGCGCCGCCATCGAAAACAGCGAAGGAACCGCCGATGCGGCCGGTGCGGCCGCGCACACGGCAAGCGGCGGAGCCATCGATCCTTTCGTGTTCCGGTTCGCCATTTTCGTATTGGCCATATTCGTGGGCTACTATGTGGTCTGGTCGGTAACCCCGGCGCTTCACACGCCACTGATGTCGGTGACGAACGCGATTTCTTCGGTAATCGTTGTGGGCGCACTCCTCGCGGTCGGTATCTCGGCCAGCGGACTGGCGACCGGATTTGGTTTTATCGCGCTGGTGCTGGCGAGCGTAAATATATTCGGCGGCTTCCTGGTCACCCAGCGGATGCTCGCCATGTACAAGAAAAAAGAAAAGTGAGGGCTGACGGATGGGCGTGAATCTGGCTGCCTTTCTTTATCTCGTTTCCGGCGTTCTTTTCATTCTGGCGCTGCGTGGTCTGTCGCATCCCACGACCAGCCGGCAGGGCAATTTCTACGGCATGATCGGCATGGCGATCGCCATCGTGACGACACTTGCGCTCGCCACGCCTTCCCTTGGCGGTTTTGGGCTTATTGCGATTGGCATAGCCATAGGCGGAGGCGCCGGCGCTTTCATTGCCAGACGCATCGCGATGACGGCGATGCCACAGTTGGTTGCCGCATTTCACTCACTGGTTGGCCTCGCCGCGGTGATGGTGGCGGCTGCTGCGCTCTATTCTCCGGAAAGCTTCGGCATCGGCGTCACCGGCGACATTCACAGCCAGGCGCTTGTCGAAATGTCGATCGGCGTTGTCGTTGGCGCGATCACGTTTACGGGCTCGGTAATCGCGTTCCTCAAACTCGATGGCCGCATGTCGGGAAAACCGATTTTGTTGCCGATGCGTCATATGATCAATATCGGCATCGCCGTGGCCTTGGCGGTTCTGGTGATCATGCTTGTCGCAACCGAAAGCACCTTCCTGTTCTGGCTGATTGTAGCTCTGGCGCTGTTGCTCGGTGTGTTGATCATCATTCCGATCGGTGGCGCCGATATGCCCGTGGTCGTCTCCATGCTCAATTCATATTCGGGCTGGGCCGCGGCCGGAATTGGCTTCACGCTTGGAAATCTGGCGCTGATCGTGACCGGCGCCCTGGTCGGATCATCGGGTGCGATCTTGTCCTACATCATGTGCAAGGGCATGAACCGGTCTTTCATCTCCGTCATTCTCGGCGGTTTTGGCGGCGAGACCGCGGCGGCGGCGGACGATGGCGTTGAGCGCACGGTCAAACAGGGGGCCGCGGACGACGCGGCCTTCCTCATGTCGAATGCATCGAAAGTTATCATCGCGCCGGGCTACGGCATGGCGGTGGCGCAGGCCCAGCATGCCCTTCGCGAAATGGCCGACAAGCTCAAAGAGGCGGGCGTTGAGGTCAAATACGCCATTCATCCCGTCGCGGGTCGCATGCCCGGTCACATGAACGTGCTGCTGGCGGAAGCCAACGTGCCTTATGACGAGGTGTTTGAGCTCGAAGACATCAATAGCGAGTTTGCGCAGGCCGATGTCGCCTATGTGATCGGCGCCAATGACGTAACCAACCCGTCAGCACGCGATGACCGGAATTCACCGATTTACGGCATGCCGATACTGGACGTCGACAAGGCGCGCACCTGCCTGTTTGTGAAACGCTCGCTTGGCTCGGGCTATGCGGGAATCGACAATACGCTGTTTTACAGGGACGGCACGATGATGCTTCTTGGCGATGCAAAAAAGATGACCGAGGAAATCGTCAAATCGATGGATCGCTGACTGTCGGCGATCGATAATCCGACCGCCGAATTAAGCCGGAGCAAAATCAGCTGCCCCTGATCCGATCCAATCCGTCTTTTGCAGGCTGGTAGTTCGGATCGATCTTCAAAGCCTGCGAATAAAATCTGCGCGCCTTGGACTTTTCGTCGCGCCGTTCATAAACGAATGCTTGGTTTGTCCAGCTTTCCGCGATACCGCGATTGAGTTCGATCGCCGTATTGAAGTCGGCGAAGGCGTTCTCGTCGTCTCCCTGCGCCAGATAAGAAAGCCCCCGACCGTTATAGGGTTCCGGCGCATCGGGTGCGAGTGAGAGCGCGGTTGAAAAATCTTCGATCGCAAAACCATGCTGATCGCGCGACTGATAGATAAGGCCGCGATTGTGATAAGCGCGGGCGTCGGTCGTATCCAGTTGGATGGCGCGCTGAAAGTCGCGAAATGCTTCGTTAACGAGGCCTGATTTGCGGAAAATGTTTCCACGCCCGATATATGCCGTATCGTAGGATGGATTGATCCTGAGCGCCCGATTGTAGTCGCTGACCGCCTTGTTCTGCTCGCCCAGATAGCGCCAGATCAGTGCGCGGTTGGCGTGGGCATGATAAAATCCGGGATTGAGTTCGATCGCCTTGTCGAAATCCTTCAGCGCTTTGCGGTACTTTCCGCCGCGGCCATAGGCCGTCCCGCGGACATTGTAGGCTTCCGGGTCATCGGGGCTGCGCTCGATGACGGCTGTCAGCGACGCGATATTCTCCTTCGAGCCCTGCGCGGCTTCGATGGTCGCGATTTCGCCGCCGCCCGTCTGACAGCCGGCCAACACGCCCAGACCCAGGAAAATTGCAATCGCGGAACCGCGCAATCGGAAATGTCGATTCTGCGATGCCGGTCGATTGTTCACCAGATGTATCCCCGAATTTTCATGGCGTGATCGGACAAGACAAAGGCGGCGCCGGCCGGAACGCCGTGCCAACCGCAAGATATCGTCCGATAAAGACGAAAAAACGGCGGATTGGATATCCGGTCCGCCGGCCTGGCTCGCCTAGCGGCCCGAACGTCCGCCAATAAGCCCTTCCCGCTGAGCGCGCTTGCGCGCCAGTTTGCGCGCGCGACGGACGGCCTCGGCTTTTTCGCGGGCCCGCTTTTCGGAAGGCTTTTCATAATGACCACGCATTTTCATTTCACGGAAAATGCCTTCGCGTTGCATCTTCTTCTTCAGCGCGCGCAGCGCCTGATCTACATTATTGTCGCGGACGAGTACCTGCACGTATCGGTTCCTGCTTGTTCGGGTTTGATGAAGGCGCCTGGCGACACCACCACGCCTCCGCGCCGGGGTTCCGGCGCGAACCGGTCAAGCGCTTACCAGAACGGTCGTTGATTGTCTACCAACCGGTCGTGAAAGTTTGGCGTTTCGGTTCAACGCGTTTCAACGACCGCCGGGCCGTCAAAACGCCACGGGCCGTCGCAAACAGCGCATGGCCTTGCCTCTGGCCTGGCTAGTGATACGCTCGCTCGCAGGCCGTTGCAGGAAGCTAATTTCACGAGTCGGTTTTATGCGCAGATATTCCGTATTCGCCATCGCGCGCGAGGCTGTGCGTGGGCACAAGGGCTGGGAAGAACAATGGCGTTCGCCGGAACCCAAATCCGTCTATGACGTGATTATCGTCGGCGCGGGCGGGCATGGGCTGGCGACGGCTTACTACCTTGCGAGCGAGCACGGCGTCACCAATGTCGCGGTCTTGGAAAAAGGCTGGCTCGGCGGCGGCAATACCGGCCGCAACACCACAATTATTCGCTCCAACTATCTCTGTGACGAAAGCGCGGGAATTTACGATCACGCCGTCAATCTCTGGAGAAACCTGTCGCAGGAACTGAACTACAACGTCATGTACAGCCCGCGCGGCGTGATGATGCTTCAGCACAACGTCCATGACGTTCAGGTGGCGCGGCGGCATATTCACGCCAATCGGCTAAACGGGGTCGATAATGAATGGCTGACGCCGCAACAAGCAAAGGCTTTTTGTCCGCCGCTCAACATCTCGAAGACTGCGCGCTATCCGGTGGCGGGTGCGGCCTTGCAACGCCGCGGTGGAACGGCCCGGCATGACGCTGTCGCCTGGGGTTATGCACGCGGGGCATCGGCCCGCGGTGTTGACATCATTCAGAACTGTGAGGTGAACGGCGTCAGGCGCCGCCGGGATGGCGCCGTGGAGGGCGTTGAAACCAGCCGCGGTTTTATTGGCGCCAGGAAGGTCGGTGTAGTTGCGGCCGGCCATTCCTCGGTTCTGATGGACATGGCGGGTGTACGCATGCCGCTTGAGAGCTATCCGCTTCAGGCGCTGGTTTCGGAACCCGTCAAACCCTGTTTCCCCTGCGTTGTGATGTCCAATACCGTCCACGCCTATATCTCCCAGTCGGACAAGGGCGAACTGGTTATTGGCGCCGGAACCGATCAGTACATTTCCTATTCGCAAACCGGCGGACTGCACATTGTCCAGGACGCACTGGAAGCGATATGCGAGATGTTCCCGATGTTCACACGCATGAAAATGCTGCGATCGTGGGGCGGCATCGTCGATGTCACGCCGGACCGGTCGCCTATCCTGGCCAGGACACCGGTTCCGGGTCTCTATGTCAATTGCGGTTGGGGCACCGGCGGCTTCAAGGCAACGCCCGGTTCGGGCCACGTGTTCGCACATACGATTGCACGCGACGAACCGCATCCGCTCAACGCTCCGTTCACGCTGGAACGTTTCAGGACCGGGCGGCTGATTGACGAGGCCGCCGCCGCCGCCGTCGCGCACTGAGGTTACCGATATGCTGCTGATCCACTGCCCCTATTGTGAGGAAGAACGGCCTGAAATCGAGTTCGGCAACGCTGGCGAGGCGCACATCGCCCGTCCGGTAGATATTGCCGGTGAAAGCGAGGACGATTTCGAGAAATTCTTCTTCATCCGCGCAAATCCAAAGGGCGTCCACTTTGAGCGCTGGCGGCATATCCACGGCTGCGCCCGCTTCTTCAATGCAGCCAGAGACACCGTAACCGATCGGTTCTTGATGACCTACAAGGCGGGCGAGCCTCGTCCCGAAGTCGATGCAGAACCGGGGGCGAAATCGGCCGGCGCGAAAAAGAGGAAAGCGTGATGGCCGGTGCGTACCGCATTTCCGGTGCCGGTCGTCTCATCCCCGCAAAGCAGGTCGGTTTCTCCTTCGACGACGAGACGCTGACCGGACTGGAGGGCGACACTCTCGCATCGGCATTGCTGGCCAATGGCAGGCATTTGATGGGCCGGTCGTTCAAATATCACCGGCCGCGCGGCGTGCTTTCCGCGGGGGCGGAGGAACCGAATGCGCTGGTGGGCGTGGTGCGCGAAGGCGGACGCAAGACGCCCAACGTCAGAGCAACCGTCCAGGAGGTTTATGATGGTCTTGAGGCCGTCTCGCAAAACCGATGGCCGTCGCTCGCTTTTGATCTGAATGCGGTCAATGATCTGGCTTCGCCGTTTTTTTCGGCAGGTTTTTACTACAAGACGTTTATGTGGCCGAAGGCGGCCTGGAAAAGCCTTTACGAACCGAACATCCGTTCAGTTGCCGGTCTCGGCATTGCGCCGGACGAACCCGATCCGGACCACTATTCGTCGCGTTACGCGCATTGCGACGTGCTGATCATCGGTGGCGGACTGGCCGGATTGAGCGCGGCGCTTGCGGCGTCCGAAAGCGCCGCCGAAGTCATCCTGTGCGATGAGCAACCCGAATTCGGCGGCAGCCTCAAGTTCGAATCCGGCGTCCTGATTGACGGTTCGCCGGGAGGGGACTGGGCGCAAAGAGCGGCATCGCAGTTGGCGGCAATGGAAAATGTCCGGCTTTTGAGACGCACGACCGCCTTCGGATATTATGCTCAGAACTTTGTCGCACTGGCCGAACGCGTCAGCGATCATTTGGCGTCTCCGGACGAGAAAACGCCGCGCGAGCGATTGTGGCAGGTGCGCGCCGGGCGCGTCATCATCGCCAATGGCGCGATTGAACGCCACATGGTGTTTGCCGACAATGACCGACCCGGGATCATGCTGGCGTCGGCGGGCAGGACCTATCTCAATCACTATGGCGTTGCCGTGGGCCGCAATATCGGTGTCTACACCGCCGGAGACACGGGATACGCGGCTGCGACCGACCTGGCCGATGCGGGAGTGAATATCGCGGCGATTGTCGACCCGCGCGATTCGGCGCCTGAACAAATGCGCGAGATAGCCAAAACCCGCGGTATCGAGGTTTTGCAGGGTCACGCGGTTACCGGAACGAACGGTCGCCTGCGGGTTTCCTCCATGACTGTTGAGCCGGTCAAAGGGGGCGGCGGAAGAACGATCGCCATTGACGCCCTTCTTGCATCCGCCGGATGGACGCCCTCATTGCATTTGTTTTCGCAGTCGCGCGGCAAGGTTGAATGGGACGCGGAAAATCAGCGCTTTATTCCGGGGCGACACGCACAGGATTGCGTGTCAATTGGTGCGTGTGCCGGTACCGACGATATCGGTGAACTGATATCGGAAGCACTTGCGGCGGGTGAATGCGCCGCCAGGGAGACAGTTGGCGGGCGAACCGGAAAACTCCGCCTGAAGGCCGAGAGCGATGAGAGCCGGTCCGGCGGCATCGTCGGCGCAGCGCATGGCGCCGGGCCGGAAACCGCGGCGAAAGCATTTGTCGATTTCCAGAACGACGTTACGGCAAAGGACATCCGACTGGCCGTGCGCGAAGGTATGCGTTCAATCGAGCACGTCAAACGATTTACAACCAATGGAATGGCGACCGATCAGGGCAAGACCTCGAACGTTCATGGTCTGGCGATCGCCGCGGAAGCCCTTGACAAGGAAATCCCCGAAGTGGGCCTGACAACCTTTCGCGCGCCGTACACGCCTGTCACATTTGGGACGATCATCTCCCACGGGCGCGGTCATTTGTTCGACGTGTTGCGCAAGACGCCAATCGATCCCTGGGAGGAAGCCAACGGCGCGGTATTCGAGGATGTCGGCCATTGGCGGCGTGCCCGGTATTATCCGCGGGCCGGCGAGGATATGAGCGCGGCGGTCAATCGCGAATGCCGGACCGTTCGCGGCGCGGCGGGCGTATTTGACGCATCGACGCTCGGAAAGATCGAGGTCGTCGGACCGGATGCCGCAAAATTTCTGGAAATGATGTACACCAATCCGTGGCGAAAATTGGCTGTTGGCCGTTGCCGGTACGGCGTCATGCTGCGCGAGGACGGATTCATCTACGACGATGGCGTCGTTGGCCGCCTCGCCGGGGACCGCTTTCATGTGACGACGACGACGGGCGGAGCGCCTCGTGTCCTTAACATGATGGAGGACTATCTCCAGACCGAATTCCCGGAGTTGAATGTCTGGCTGACATCGACCAGCGAACAATGGGCGGTTGTCGCCATACAGGGCCCGAAGGCGCGCGCGATCGTTGAACCGTTTGTAGAGGACATCGACCTGTCCAATGACGCCATGCCGCATATGAGCGTGCGCGAAGGAAAGATCTGCGGGGTTCCGACGCGCCTGTTCCGCATGTCGTTCACCGGTGAAATGGGATTCGAGGTCAACATTCCGTCAGATTACGGTCTCGCCGTGTGGGAAGCGCTGTGGGCGGAGGGACAAAAGCACGGCGCTTGCGCCTATGGCACCGAAGCCATGCATGTTCTGCGCGCTGAAAAGGGCTACATAATTGTCGGCCAGGACACCGATGGAACCGTTACGCCTTTTGATGCCGGATTGGACTGGGCGATCGGCAGGAAGAAAACCGACTTCGTTGGAATTCGTGGACTCAAGCGAACGGATTTGACCTCGGATGGTCGACGTCAGCTTGTCGGATTGAAGACCGCGGACCCAAAAACAGTGCTCGAAGAAGGCGCGCAAATCGTGGCCGGTCCCGAACAATCGGCGCCCATGAAGATGATAGGTTTCGTGACATCGTCTTACTGGTCGGAGAATTGCGGACGTTCGATTGCGTTGGCGCTGGTGGAAGGCGGACGGGAATGTATCGGGGACAAACTTTATGTTCCAATGCCGGACTCGACCATCGAGGTCACGGTGACCGAAACCGTATTTGTCGATGAAGAGGGAGGGCGTCTCCATGGTTGAGGCGGCGGGAATTCCCGCGCGTTCAAATCCTTTGGACGGACGACTGGCCGCCGGTCCGGATGTTCAGGTCATGCATGCCGCGCCGGCCATTCGAACATCGCTGCGGGTACCCGAAAAATCGGTGTCCGCGGTTTCAAAAGCGCTGGGCCTGACGCTGCCCGGAAAACCGAAATCTTCATTTGCGAAGGGGACTCGAGCAGCCCTTTGGTTGGGACCGGATGAGTGGCTTGTCCTTGACGAAGGAGATGCGGATCCTATCGGGTCTCTGGTCAAAACCCGTGTTCCGCATTGCGCGGTGGATATCTCCCATCGCAATACCGCGATCACGGTGACGGGAGCCAATGCCGAGGCTGCGCTCGCCGCCGGTTGCCCGCAGAACCTTGGAGCGAAGAGTTTTCCCGTCGGTGCGTGCAGCCGAACGGTGTTGGGAAAGGCGGAAGTGGTGCTCTGGCGGACCGACGCAAAAGAATTCCGGATCGAGTGCTGGCGCTCATTTTCCACATATGTGTTTGATTTTCTGGAGTTGGCGGTCCGGGACGCGGGTGCTTGAATACCGGCGCCATCCATCCGGCCGCTTCAGGGTCGCGGGGACCGTGGCGCCTCGCCCTCGATCGTGCCGGCGTCATTGAGGAGTTGGGAACTGGGCCACTGGGGTAATGTCTTGAGCGTTGCGTTCAGCCCGGACGGGCGGACGATCGTGAGCGGATCGATTGACGATACGGTGCGCCTGTGGGAGGCAAAGGGCGGCTAGGAACGCTTATCGGCTTCACCGACAGGCGCAAAACTCCGGAACTTCAGTCATGCGAAAGTGCGGGAATCCGCGGCAGGGGGGCCGGCGACGGGTGGCCGCTCCCACGGGTCGGCGATGTATCGGGCGTTCCGGCTCCCGGCCGCATGGCTGTACCGCCGCCGCCGAATCCATGGACAAGGCGGCGCATGATTCATTGAATCGGACGACGGAGAGGGGCGCTTTTCAGGGGCGCTCGAATGGCTTTCAAAGGCCCTTCGAGAATGTCCTGAATGCGCCACCGCGCAATAAAATTACATTTTGCACTGTTCCAGAACCCGGTGACAAGCTACATGCGGGATGATTTGCGATGGTGTACGCTCGCTATTCTCCTCCCCTTGTGGGGGTGGGGGTGTATCCAATGCCGACTTCGCAAAGGAAGGCGACCATCCATAAGGCGCGCGCCGGTCCCCGACCTTCATGCGATGCGCGACCCGCCGGGCCATCCGCGATGAAGGCCATGCGACGGCTGACAATGCGATGATGGCGAAAGGCCGAAACTCCCGTCCATGCTCCGCATCTCCGCAATCGGACGCCGGCCGGATCGAGGCCGGACCCCATGAATCCGTTTGCGGTCAGCCGCGCGCCGGCCTAAACGAGGCGTTGTCGCAGGAAGGCGCCGGAGAGAGACCGAACGAATGAACCCGTTGAAATCGCCCCCTGCCCTTCTGCTGTTGGCGGGTCTTTTTTCCATCGACGCCCATGCCGGGGCCGTAGTAAGCCCGAACCTTCATTCGGGAATGCGGGGCGGCGACGACCGCGCAGTGCGGTCTTCCGACGGCGGGGGTTCCCGGCCCGATGGGATCGATTGCATGTCGAACCCTGAAAGCTGTCTTCACAAAATCGCTTGGTATCAGGATCGGGATAATTCCATGAGTCCTGTTTCTACTGATGAGGGTGTTGGAGCTGCGATGGCAACAATTTTTACTAAAAATGGAGTAAGCCAAGGCATTCAAGTGTGTCCATGTGTATATTTAGCCACAGCTCATGGAGTTTTAGATAATCCAAGAGAGGCAAGACGTGAGGAAAGACCACAAAAAACCTCTTCTGGAAATATGTATGGTATGTCTCCTTATCCACTTTCTAGAAAAACTATAATGACTGCTAAAAATGACAGTAGCTATGTGTCTCCAAGAATAGGAAATCCTTCTGCATGGACAGACCCTTCTACTGATTATGTTTTTATAAAAGTTGATAATCCATTAAAGTCAGACCATTTTGTAAGACCCATAACAAGTTCAAATCAAAAATTAGTTAATGCTTCGAGAAGTGGTAAAATAGATGTTCACCTTTATAGGCCGCAGACTAGGTTTGATAAGGACAGTAAAGGAACTCCAATTTTTTCTAAGGGTTTGCAGGCAAAAAATTTTGAGCAAATCATTCCCTTATACAATGCTCCAATGAGAGTTAATGAGCCTTGTAAATTAGTTGGTAAGAGTTATTATTTTTTGATAGGTTCAAATTGTCCTGCTGAACATGCTGTTTCTGGAAGTCCTAACACTACTAACATTAATGGAGAAGATTATCTAATTGGTTTTGTTAGAAGTGGAGATCCTTTAAATAACACACCGAAAAATTTTGAAACTCACGATTCGCCTAACTCGGTGTTACAATCAGCAAAATTTTGTGAAGACTATGAGTCTGTATGTGGTCAACCCTGTGCTGAATTGGATGAGGTGCTGCCGTAATAGGGCGATGGCGTCTCGACAAGGCATGGATAAGGATCCAATCCGAATTCCCGTCAGGGCGCGAACCCGGTTCGTCGTTCTCCCGATGCTCGTTCGGGTTTCCGAGCCGGAAAAAGGCGGCGGCCATGGCGGGATTCGATCCCGGCGACGAACGGGCGACGGTCAAGCCGTCGCTTCCCGGGAAAGGACGCGGCCCGGCCCGCTTCAAGGTCCGGCGAGCGTCACTATCCTTCCGCCGCAGTCCGGCGGGATTCCCGGCCCATCCCTCGGGAAGGCGCCCTTCCTTCAGGGCGGCCTTTTCCTCATCGGTAGTGCGCCGGCGCGGAGCGGCGATGATGCCGGCGACGTCGATCGTCCGGCCGGACATGGCCGGATACCCTTTGCCCTTCAGCCAGGCGTCGAACCCGGCGAACGGGTCCTCAATCGCATCGTCGCGCGTGAGTCGTTCGCGCAACAGCCGGTTCGTCCTAGCCGAGCCGCAAAAAGCGCATGAACGACAGCCGGTCCCGGATTGGAACTCCGTGGCGTCATCCGACAGCGTATAGAGCGTCTGAAGGATCGGGGTCTTGAACATCACAACGGAACCGTAGGCAGGCCGCCCGCCTCCGGAGCCGTCGGAGCGCTTCAGCGCCGCCGCCGGCCGCAGCCGCTCGAAATCGATCGGCGCGGACAACTTCACCGGCGGGTCGCCATTCTCCGAAAGCCGCCGATACCGCTCATCCGGATCGAACAAACCGGGCTGACCCACCTCCACAACACCCGCCTCCAAGAGAATCGCAAAACAATCAAAACCGCGAGGTTCTTAGAGAGGTCCGGCCGTGCTGACATAGCGCGAGATGTTCGGATTGAAGTCTTTGGCTCGATCTTGTCCATCTCCACGCGTCCGGCGTACCGCTCTCCGGACGCTGCCGGTATCCGGTCGGACGGCCGAAGAATTCGGGTCGGCGATCCTGTCTTCGGTCAGTGTGCGAGCATGATGTGTCGGACAGCCGTATAATCCTCCAACGAGTAGAGTGACATGTCCTTGCCGTAACCGGATTGCTTCATTCCACCGTGTGGCATTTCATTGGCCAGCATGAAGTGGGTGTTGATCCAGGTGCAGCCGTACTTAAGTGCGTTTGCCGTCGCGAGCGCCTTTGAGACATCTGAAGTCCAGACTGAAGACGCCAGACCGTAGACGCTATCATTTGCCCAACCGACGGCTTGCTCCTCTTCCTCAAACCGCGTGACGGAAACGACCGGCCCGAAGACTTCATGTTGAACGACTTCGTCTTCCTGTCTGGCGCCGGCGATAACGGTCGGTTGATAGAAAAAGCCCGGTGTATTCGGCTTCGCCCTATTTGTCGTGATTTCCATGTGATCTTTTTCGGCCGCACGCTCGACGAAGCTCGATACGCGATCTCTTTGGCGTTGCGAAATCAGCGGCCCGATCTCGTTTTCGGTGTCATCGGCCTGGTTGTATTTGATGGAGGAAACCGCGGAGGTCAGGTCCGCCACCAGCTTATCGTGGATTTTGGCGCCGGCATAGATACGACACGCCGCCGTGCAATCTTGTCCCGCATTGTAGTAGCCGAATGTTTTGACGCCTTCGACGACTGCCGCAAGATCGGCATCATCATAGACGATGACCGGTGCTTTACCCCCCAACTCGAGATGCGTTCGCTTGACGGATTTCGCCGCCGCTTCGAGAACCTTTTTGCCCGTCGCGATATCGCCGGTGAGCGAAATCATGTCGATTTTAGGGTGGTTGATTATCGAATTGCCGACCGTGTGACCTCTGCCAAGAACCACATTGACGACGCCTTCGGGCAAAATCTCCGACATAACACGAGCGAGTTTGAGCGCGGTGAGCGGCGTCTGTTCCGAGGGCTTGAATACAATCGTGTTGCCTCCGGCAAGAGCCGGGGCGAGTTTCCAGGCCATCATCATCAAAGGATAATTCCAAGGCGCGATGGACCCCACAATCCCGATGGGATCACGCCTGATCATGGAGGTGAATCCCTCCAGATATTCACCTGCGGCCGGCGCGGGGATACACCGCACCGCTCCGGCGAAGAAACGGTAGCAGTCCACAATGCCCGGAATTTCGTCTCCTTTGACCGCGTTGATCGGTTTTCCGCAATTGAGCGCTTCGAGAACAGCGAATTCATCGCCCTGTTTTTCGATGGCGTCCGCAATCTTCAATAGATAGGCGGAGCGGTCAGCCGGTGTGGTTTTCGACCAGGTTTGAAAGGCCCGCTCGGCGGCGTTGACCGCGCGGTCGATCTGTTCTTTCGAAGCCTCCGGCAATTCGACGATGACTTCTTCGGTTTTAGGATTGAGCACGGCTTCTTCCGTTTCGGTCCCGGCTTCAAAATCGGCTCCAATCAGCATTCTTGTGTCCATCGGAATGACTCCCTTTACTTATCCTGACCCGCAACCTGATCGCCGTCTCTGGTGAGATAGTAAGCGGCCAGGATTGGAAGAAATGTTACGATCACCACGACCATGGCGACCACGTTGGTCACGGGCCGCTGACGCGGACGCACGAGTTCTTCGAGCATCCAAATTGGCAGTGTCGCTTGTTGGCCTGCCGTCAACGTCGTGACGATAACCTCGTCAAAGGAGAGCGCGAAAGCGAGCATGCCGCCGGCCAACAGGGCCGTTGCGATATTCGGCAGAACGACGTAGCGGAATGTTTGAAAGCCGTTGGCCCCAAGATCCATAGACGCTTCGACCAGAGACGCTGATGTACGTCGGAATCGCGCCACGGCGTTATTATAGACAACGACTACACAGAACGTCGCGTGCCCGAGGACGATGGTCCAAACCGAAAACGGGATATCGGCGATATTGAATGCCGAGCGCAAGGCGATACCGGTGATAATCCCGGGCAGCGCGATTGGCAGGATGACCAGCAAAGAGATGGTTTCACGGCCGAAGAAATTCGATCGGGACACCGCGGCGGCGCAAAGCGTACCCAAGATCAGTGCGATCGCGGTTGAAATGGCCGCAACTCTGAGAGACAATTGCAGCGCGTCCCAAACATCCGGTCTGTTCCAGGTAACGCCAAACCATTGCAGCGTTAATGCCGGGGGCGGCCATTGATACGTCTTGTCTTCGGTGGTGAAGGCGTAGGCAAATATAAGAAGGATCGGCGCGTGCATAAACAAAAGTCCACACGCAGCTGCGATTTTGAGCGCGAACGGCGCGCGCATTTCGTAGCTAGAGCGCATCGAATGCTCCTTTTCGTTTTGCGCCCCAGAGGTAGAAGGCCATGATCACGATGGGAACAACTGTGAACGCGGCGGCAAGCGGTATATTGCCCGCGGTGCCCTGATGAGAATAAACGGCCTGTCCTATAAAGAGGCGAGATGAGCCTACGATCTGCGGAATGATGTAGTCTCCCAGAGTCAGCGAAAACGTAAAAATCGAACCCGCGATCACACCGGGGAGAGCCAATGGGAAGATGACGTTCCAGAACGTTTCAGACGGTTTGGCGCCGAGATCCGAGGAAGCTTCCAAGTAGCTAAGCGGAATCCGTTCAAGCGCCGCCTGCATAGGCAGGACCATGAACGGCAACCAGACATAAAGGAACACGAGAAAGGTGCCGATGTAGCTAACTGAAAGGGAGTTGCCTCCGATTACCGGGATGGCGAGTACGCCCTCCAATGCCCAGTTCAAATGAAGTTTTTCCAGAATCCAATTGAGAATTCCTTCCTTGGCCAGGATGAGTTTCCAGGCATAGACTTTCACGAGATAGGAAGACCAAAGCGGCAGCATGACTCCAAGATAGAATGCGGCTTTCCAGCGACCTCTTGCGTAACGCGCAGCAAAATACGCAATTGGAAAAGCCACAATTGCGGCCGCAAGAGTGACGGAAGCAGCCATGGAGACCGTGCGAACGATGATGTCGAGATTTGCCGGAACGAGGAGCTCCAGATAGGTCTTGAGGGTGAATTCGTAGTTGATCAGTCCAGAGAATTCATCAATTGAAAAAAAGCTTTGCGCCAGAAGCGCAATAAGCGAGCCGATATAGATCACGCCCAGCCAAATCAATGCCGGCAACAACATGACCAGCGACAGAACTCCGGGTCGTCTCCAGAAAAGGTCTGAGAGTTTCGACGTAATGCCGTCAGGCTGTTGCGGAACCGTTGACGTTTCAGTCATCTTCACCCCGCATGAGGTGTAAGGCTTCATTGTTCCAGGAGATGTGAACTTCATCGTTCTCCGATACGCTCTGACCTTCCGCATTATCGATGATCGCGGTCAGTTTCGCCTGGCCAAGTTCGAGCACGAGTTTTGTCGATGAACCAAGGAAGCTTTTGCTGACAACCATGGCTTTTTTGCCGGTCTTGGCGTCGAGGCGTATCTCTTCGGGACGGAGGCTTGCAACATCGGCCTCGACGCCAAAGGATTTAAGTTGATCGCGCGTCAGGATGTTTGAGGATCCGACGAATCCGGCCACGAATTTTGTCTGTGGCCGGTGGTAGATATTTTCCGGCGTTCCCAATTGGGCAATGCGGCCTTCATTAAAGACGGCGACGCGATCGGCCATGGAAAAGGCTTCGCCCTGATCGTGTGTGACAAAGACGAACGTAATGCCAAGAGACCTTTGCAATGCCTTTAGCTCTTCCTGCATTTCCTCGCGAAGTTTCAAGTCCAGTGCGCCTAGAGGTTCATCGAGAAGGAGAACCCGAGGCTTGTTAATCAGAGCTCGGGCAAGAGCGACACGCTGTCTCTGCCCGCCGGAAAGTTGGCTTGGTTTGCGGTCTCCATAACCACCCAACCGCACCATTTCGAGGGCGCGATCGGCCTCAATACGCCTTGTTTTTTTGCCGACTTTCTGAATTTTCAGAGCGTAAGCCACGTTTTCCGCCACATTGAGGTGAGGAAACAGAGCGTAATCCTGAAAAACCGTGTTCACGTTGCGGCGATAAGGTGGTATGTTTTTAACGGCTTCCCCGAAAATTGAAATGTCGCCGGATGTCGGTCTTTCGAAACCGGCTATCAATCTCAGACATGTAGTTTTGCCGGACCCCGACGGGCCGAGCATGGCAAAGAATTCGCCTTCTCTTATTTCCAGATCGACCCGATCGATGGCTTTTACGAGTCCAAAGTGCCTGGATACATTTTCAAACCTCACTGCTGTTGTCATACGGCCGCCGTTCTGGACGCCCGTTGGAAATTTCCAACGGGCAATAGGTGTAGTTTCATTCATAATACTTGACTTTAGCGGCCGCCGATAACGCCGATATAGTCAGAGACCCAGCGATAATACGGAACGCATTCGTCGTTTTGAGTCGCGCATTTGGAAACGGGCGTTGTCCAGAACTTGATTTTCTCGAAATCGTCCATGCCGTTTTTTGTGCATCCTTCGGCGGTTTGCATGCCGCGGCCGTCTGTACATGCGGCGGGCACGCCCGGGTTGGCGCCGAACCAAACAGACAGATCGCTCATCAGATTGGAAGAAAGCGTGTGCTCCATCCACATATAGGCGCAGTTTGGATTTTCCGCATCGACATGCATCATGGTCGTATCGGACCAGCCGGTTGCGCCTTCTTCGGGAATGGTGGAAGCGACAGGGGCGCCCTTCGACTGAAGAATGTTGACCTGGAAGGGCCAGGATCCGGAAGCGACGACACCCTCGTTCGTGAAATCGTCCATTTGGATGAAAGCGTCGTGCCAGTACCTTGATACCAGGGTGCGCTGCGCGCGCAGCAAATCCAATGCGGCTTTGTACTGGTCGGCATTGAGCTCGTATGGCGACTTGATGCCGAGCCCGGGACTGTGTTTCATGAGATAGTTGGCAGCGTCGGCGACATGGATCGGGCCGTCATAGGCCTGTACGCGCCCTTTGTTGGATTTGCCGTCGGGCAGGGTCATTTCTTCAAAAACGACATTCCAGCTTTTCGGCGGTTCCTTGAACACCTCGGTGTTGTACATCAACACGTTCGGCCCCCACATATACGGAGTGCCGTAATGCTTGCCGTCCACCGTGTGCCAGGGCGCATCCTGCAGACGATCGTCCACGTCTTTCCAACTGGGGACGAGCCCGGTATTGATTTCCTGTACGCGCTTACCCGCTATGAGCCGCAGCGATGCGTCGCCTGAGGCTGTCACGAGATCGAAACCACCCTCATTCATCAACGCGACCATTTCATCTGAGGTGTTGGCGGTCTTGACCTGTACTTTGCAGCCCGATGCTTTTTCAAATCCGGTGACCCAGTCGAATTTGGCATCGGTTTCACCACGTTCGATGTAGCCTGGCCAGGCTACGATATTGACCTGACCCTCGGCCGCGCCGAGAGATTCCAATTTCCCCGCCGCAGCGGTTTGGGCCATAAGCGCCGTCGATAGCGCTGTTACGGTGATCTTACTGAAGTGTTTTTTCATAACTACCTCCCTTCGGTATATTCACGAGCATAAGCGCCGTGATCGCATCGGTCCTGTTTGTTTGAAGAATCCGAAGGCGTCGCAATAGCCGCCTTGAGACGAACTTGCCTCCCTCAAATCGGAAGACGGACATACCGCTGAATTTGAACTTCCTGCCGGTCGCTTATTGGCGCCATCGGCCCAATCGCCGGTATTCGTTCTGGAATATCGCCATTCAAAGACGACGGTCTCACCTCTTACAATTGGCTTTCCGATCGGTTCCCGTTTGGAATCCGGTACAGCGTCGATGAAGGATTCAATGATTCCCTTCTTTGCAGTTTCCCTTCGCTTGACGGGGCCCCCGACCGTTGCTTCAAAGAATGTGACGTCATCCGTCAGAAAAGATTCTGCTTTATCGGCATCGTGGGCATTCCAAGCCGCCGGATACAACTTCATGTTCGGTGACGACATCGGAAGCGCCGGCTGGCGCCGAGAGCGAAATACCATGGCGCGGGCCATCGAAGATTGAATGAGGTATGACGAATTCTTCGCTGAAGGCGCGATTGACGATCGATATGAATGAGACATGTTGAAGCCTCCCCGGGCGATGCATTGACGCACTTGCCCTCAAACCCAAGCATACTCATGGGCTTGTCGTTCACAATTTCAAAGTTCAGAAATACGCAATCGGTTTTTCCGATATCGTTTCAATTCATGCGAGGTTGGGAGATTTTGCTGACGCGATGAAGTTTTTGGCGGCCCTCGGGAGAGAAGAGCCCATACGCCAAACGATCCCCACCCGGATAACCGGAAGCGACGCTGAAACGTCACGATGATCGATCCTGTCACCTTCCAGAGACCATGGTCGATAGATGAGATCGGGTAAAATCGCCACTCCGGCTCCGGTTGCCACAAGGGAACGGACAGCTTCGACGGACTTTGTTTTGAACGCGATTTTTGGACGCGCGCCAAGGGATTCCAACAGTCTTTCGGTTGGCTCTTCAATCTCATCGATACTTAACATAATGAACGGTTGCGAAGACAGGTCGGACGGTGCGATCCACTCTTTAACAGACAATGGATGGCCCATCGGCATCCAGAGTTTGTAAGGCGATGATGCAAGATTCTCGGCCTGTAGGGCAAATTGATTCCTGAGATTTGAGACGAGCATTACCGCGACATCGAGCTCGCCGCCGATCAAGAGGTGCTCAAGGTAACCGCCATCGTCCTCGATCGCCGCAACATCCATTTTTGGATATGCGCGTCGGTAGCGGGCAAGGATGTCTGACATGACATAACCGGCGACGAGCGATGTTACGCCAAGTTGCAGCGTGCCGGTTTCTTCGATGGCCTCTTCTTCGAATGCGAGACGTGCGTTTGCGACTCCGGAGAGCAATCCTGTCGCATGGCGTAGAAACTGGTGACCTTTGTGTGTGATGTGCAGGCCACGAGAATGGCGCTGAAAAAGAGAGACGCCAAGATCCGCTTCGAGATCCTTGAGCGACTCGGTAATGGCTGACTGGGAAATGGACAGCGTTTTGGCGGCTCCCGAGACTGTTCCGGTCTCGGCGACAGCGACAAAATATTGAAGCTGTCTGATCGTGAAAGCCATTATTCCCTCTTGCCTGGTATTTTCGATATCATATCGATGTTTTCGAAAAACCGACAGAAAGGTCTATTTCTCCGGATTCTCCATTTGAATGCCCTCCACTGCCTTTGCCGTTGATGAGGGCGCCGATCAAGACAAAGGGCGCCTCGGGCATGTTGGCCGATGCCATGCCGGCGAAGTGCGCCATCGGCGGTGCGACGCGGCGAGGAACGCGGTCCTGGTCTGCCCCGGTCACCCCTTTTCCGTCGGCGGCGGAGCGTACCGACAATCCGGCCGCGGCAGTTCCGGTCATGTGGAAGCCGCCTCGACAGGCGGCCCGCGCAAGCCGTCGATGAGAGCAGGGACGCCCGTGAAGACCGACCGGGGCAACGCCGCCTCGGCCATCCGGAAGATGGCATGCCGCACCGTCCGGGCGCCGTTCTTCACCGCCCGCCGTGGCGCATCACCGGGTCGCGGCACAGGCGGTCGGCGTCATTGACGTCTTCATATCCGGCAAGGCGGGAAAAGACCGACTGCCGCAAAAATCGGGCGAGGCGGCGCCGTCCGTTCTTTCCTGCGCGCGTGTCGCCGGTCGGATCCGCCGCCATGTCCGTCAGGCCAGGGGCGTCGTCCGGTTGCCGATATGGCGACAGCCCGCCATCGGAACCGATCGCCGAACCCCGGAATTCCATCTTCACCGGGCGATCGAATGCCGGCCGAAGGGGCCCCGATTCCGTTTCCCCCGTCGCGTCCCTCGCCGCAATCCCCGCCCCCCCGATAACATCCAAGTCATTGATAAGAATATATTATCACGCATCGCAAGGTCGAGAAACCACGGCGCATATGGGAAATCCGGGCTGAAATATCCCGTTGCCCGCCGATCGTCGGATTGCAGATTGGCCTGACAATCCGTGAAATCCGATAGCGCGGTCGTTCGCGTCGCAGGCAATCCCCGCTTGACGAATTGCCGCGCCGCGCGATAGCGCCATGCGATCGACCGGACTCCGCGTTACCCCGGATATGTATGACGTCATCGGATTAGTTCTGCCGTTCTTTGGCTTGATCGTGCTTGGCGCCGCCGCCGCCCGGTTGGCGCGTCTGCCGGCGGACGCGCTCGGCTGGATGAATGTATTCGTCATCTATTTCGCGCTTCCGGCGCTGTTTTTCCGGTTGTTGTCAAAAACGCCCATCGAGCGGTTGACGGAATGGAGCTACATTTTCGGCGCGGTGCTGTCGACATTCGTGATCTTCGCGATCATGTTTTGCGGATCGGTTCTGCTTTCTGGCCGCGACGTGCCCGAAAGTACGATGAAAGGTCTGGCATCGGCCTACGGCAACATCGGATATATGGGCCCCGGCATGGCATTGCTGGCGTTCGGCGAGGCGGCCGCAATTCCCGTTGCGCTTATTTTCTGTTTTGAAAACCTGATGCACTTCACCGTTGCGCCGCTGATGATGGCGCTGGCGGGAAGGACGGACCGGAAGTCGCCGGCCCTGTTGGGCGGCATAATCGCCAAAATCGCGCTTCATCCCTTCATCGTTGCGACGCTGGCCGGAATAGCCGCCGCCGCGACCGGCGTTCGTCCGCCGGACGCGCTGGGCCGGCTGCTGGAGACCCTGGCGCAGGCCGCGGCGCCGTGCGCCCTGTTCGCCATGGGCGTTACGCTCGCATTGCGGCCGATCGGGCGTTTGCCGAAATCCGTCTATCCGATTGTTTTGCTCAAACTGATCGCGCATCCGGCGCTTTGCTATCTCGTGCTGAGCTGGATCGGCGATTTCTCGTCCATCTGGATGTATTCCGCCGTCATGCTGGCGGCTCTGCCGACGGCGACGAACGTATTCGTGATCGGCCGGCAATACGGGATCTGGGTCGAGCGCGCGTCGGCGAGCGTATTGGCGACGACGGTCGTTTCCGTATTCACCGTCACGGCGCTTCTATATGCGATCGCCTCCGGCGCGCTGCCGCCCGACCTGTTCCCGAATCGATGACAGGAAAGCGGACACGCCGCTTCCCGGATACATGCCTTCGCGCATGAAAAATCCCCGCAATGGCGCGAAACCGGAAAGCGCCGTCAGGCCGAGACTTCGCGCGATTTGCGCGGGCGTCGAATCGGATAGCAACGATCGGTTCAACAGGGACACCGCGCCCGTTCTGGCGACAATATCGGGCCTTCTCTTTCCTTCATACATGCGCATGGCGGAATCGGAACCCGGATCGGCGCGATTCGATTCGGCGACCGCAATCAGATCGGCGGCGTCGCGAATGCCGAGATTCAGTCCCTGAGCGCCAATGGGAGGAAAGACATGCGCGGCCTCGCCCACCAGGGCGACCCGTTTTGCCGCGAATGCCGAAGGCAGGCCGCTTGAAAGAGGGTAGACCTGTAATCCGCCGTCGACCGTCACCTTGCCGAGAACGGACTCCATCCTGTTTTCGATCCTGAAAGACAATTCGCCGGCCGGCGTGGCCAGGAGCTCCTCGGCGCGATGCGGTTTCGTCACCCATACGAGACTGGAACGGTTTCCGGGCAGCGGCACCGCGGTAAACGGCCCGTATTCGGTGTGAAATTCCGTCGAGACGCCGCCGTGAGCCCGCTCGTGAGAAAATGTCGTGACGAATGCCGCCTGTCCATGCGCACTTAGGCGAACGGACAGACCGGCGGCGGCTCTGGCCGGAGAGTTTCTTCCGTCCGCGGCCGCGACCAGCTTTGCCCGCACCGTCGCTCCGTCCTCGAGGGCCGCAAGATTGTGGTCGGCTTTCAGTGTCCAGCCGCTGACAATCGTCTCGCGCCATCTGACGCCGGTTGCCCGGACATTGCCGGCCAGCGTCGCGTTCAGGACGCGGTTGGGAATGTTCATTCCGAAATGCGTTTCACCGATTTCGGAAGCGTGAAACGTGGAAACCGGGCTTCGGATCAAACGTTTCGTGCCGTCGATTATTCGCATGGTCTTCAAGGCCGCCGCCCGTCCGCCGAATCGACTGTCGATTCCGGCATGCTCCAGAATCCTCAAGGCGGGGAGCATCAATGTCGTCGTTCGTCCGTCGTCCGCGTTTTCTCGCGGTCCGATCAGTGCGACGTCCAAACCGGCATATTCCGCCAGCAGCGCGGTCGCCAGACCGGCGGGCCCGGTTCCCGCCACGACGATGTCATATATCTTCATTCCGGACATGGATCTGAAAACCCGCGTTTTCGCGATTAACCCTCCGGCCTCAAAAGAGACCGCCGACTACAGACGGCGGCGTCATATACTGCTACGGATGCGGCAGGTTCAATGAGACCAATTGCCCTTACCCGGCCGGACGCGATGAAAGAAGACCGGTTCAACTTTTATCATCTCGATCGGGCGGGCCGAATTCTCGCCCGCGCCGCGCATTCATCGAAATTCCTGGTCTACGGTTTGGCGGCGCTGCTTGTGGCGGTTTCATGGCTGGCCCTGTTGTCGATGTCGTCGCGTATTCCGGCGGGCCAGGCGGGCCCCGGCGCCGGGGTCATGGGATTGCTGCCGGATCCGGTATTTCTGCCGGGGCTGGATTGGATGATTTCAACCTGCCTGACGCCGATTTCCTTCCGCGCGATGGAAATTCAGCAGTTTTTCGCGCTCGTTCTGATGTGGTTCCTGATGTCGGTCGCGATGATGCTTCCCTCTGCCGCGCCGCTATTGCGCACCTATTGTGAAATAGCCGACACGGCGCGCGCCTCCGGCAAAACCGTTGTTCATCCGTTTTGGCTCGTCTTCGGATACTTATGCGTGTGGCTGTCGGCGGCCGTTTGCTTCGCCGGGGTAAATGTCGCCATGTCGGCCATGGGCAAAGGAGAGGGGATGGTGTCGCCGGCCGCCGGCCCGGTTTCGGCGGCGGTTCTGGTTCTGGCCGGCGCCTATCAATTCAGCGGGCTGAAGGATGCCTGTCTGACCAAATGCCAAAATCCGTTCCCGACCTTGTTCGCGAATTGGTCGTTTTCCGCCCGGCCGATTTTCAAACTGGGGGCCATGCAGGGAGTTTGGTGCCTTGGATGCTGTTGGGCGTTGATGCTGGTGATGTTTTCCGTCGGCGTCATGAACGTTCTGTGGATGGCTTTGCTGTGCGCCTTCACGGCGATTGAGAAGTCCGGCAAAGGCAATGCTCTCTCCAGAACAGGGGGCGCGATATTGCTTGTGTGGGCTTTCGGAGTGCTGCTAATCTCGTTTGATTTCGTTTAATCTCATCTAATCCCATTTAATCCCACTATGAACGAGAGGGAGTTTCAGAAAGAAATGGCTGTAGAAAGTTGGGCAATGAAGGGCGAATTGATCCTCTCATGCAATTGCACGGTATTCTGCCCGTGCGTGTTGTCCCTTGGCCAGCACCCGCCCACCGAAGGTTACTGCCAGACATGGGCCGGGTTCCGCATTGATCAGGGTCACTATGATGACGTCGATCTTTCAGGCGTCAATCTTGGTCTGGTCATGGAGATTCCGGGCTATATGAGCCGGGGTAACTGGACGGCCGGCCTGTTCATTGACAAAAAGGCGTCAATCTACGCGGAAAAGGCGATCACCAGGATTTTTTCCGGCAAAGCCGGAGGCACGACTTCGTTGCTGTCGATCATGGTCGGGAAATTTCTAGGCGTCAAGCGCGAGCCCATCTCCTACGAAACCGACGGCAAAACGCGCATATTCCAGATACCCAAAATCATTGACGGCGCGATCACGCCAATTCGCGGAAATGACAGGGAAGGCGATACCGTCATCAGCAATTCCGAATACTGGATTGCCGAAGAGATTATCGTCGCGCGCTCCGACAAGAGTCGTTTCCGCGCTTTTGGCAGAAACTGGAACTTCGGCGGGAGATCGGCGGAGATCTGCAAACTGGACTGGCGCGGTCCGTGAAAAAACCGCCGATGCCCAAGCCGATGAAGAAGGTGACAGCGCCACAGGCAAAAGCGTTTTCGGTTCACCTGCTTACGGCGTCGGGCTCGTTCCTGGCGTTTCTTTCTCTGGTCGCGGCAAGCGAACAACGCTGGGCGGCCATGTTCTGGTGGCTCGGTCTGGCGTTGCTTGTCGATGGGATCGATGGCCCGATTGCGCGCAAGCTTCATGTAAAGCACGTGCTGCCGAACTGGTCGGGCGATCTTCTCGACAATATCATCGACTATGTCACTTATGTGCTGATCCCGGCATTTGCTCTCTATCAGCGCGGCTTCATGGGGGAGGGGCTGTCCTTCGCCGCGGCCGCGATCATCGTTGTTTCCAGCGCGATCTACTACGCCGATACCGGCATGAAAACGAAAGAGAATTTCTTCAAGGGTTTTCCGGTCGTCTGGAACATGATCGTGTTCACCCTGTTCGTCATCGAACCGGGTGAAATGCTTTCATTCGGTGTCGTTCTGATCGCGGCGGCCTTGAGTTTCACGCCGGTCTATTTTTTGCATCCGGTGCGCGTCATGCGGCTTCGGAATCTGAATTTGGGCATATTCCTTCTGTGGTGCGTTTTGGGGATGGCCGCCTTGTTGCAGAACATGCACGCGGACCAATGGACAAAAATCGGTATCGCGGCCTCGGGCGTCTATCTTTTCTGTATAGGAGGGATGATGCAGCTTTTTCCGAATCTGGGTGCAAGGAACAAAAACTGACTTCATCGCGGTTCCATGCCATTCGCTTCGAAAAATTTGAAGGTGTTTTCGTTTTACCCCGCTTTACGGCGATAATCCGTCGGGCTTACGATGCCGTCAGGTTGGAAAGCCCGCATATCCGTGGGCGACGCTGGAGGAGCCGGACGTGCCAAGTGTGCCCGAAAACGGCGCAGCGCCTTTGCTTGAGGCGCTCGGCCTTACGAAGGTGTTCGGCGAACTGCGAGCTTGCGACGCTGTCGAACTGATAATCGAAAAGGGTGAAATCCACTCGCTGCTGGGCGAAAACGGCGCCGGAAAATCCACGCTGGTCAAGATGCTGTTTGGATCGCTCGAACCAAATGGCGGTGAGATCAAATGGGACGGAAATACCGTTTCAATCCGCAGCCCGGGCGAAGCCCGGGCGCTCGGAATCGGAATGGTGTTCCAGCACTTCTCGCTTTTCGAAGCGTTGACCGCGGCCGAAAACATAGCGTTGTCGCTCGACAGGGGCGCACCGATTACCACAATCGCCGAGAGGGCCAAATCCCTCTCGGAGTCCTATGGCCTTCCGCTCGATCCGTATTCGATGGTCGGTGACCTGTCAGTCGGTGAAAGGCAGCGCATTGAGATTATCCGCTGCCTGCTTCAGGAGCCGGAACTGATTATCCTTGACGAGCCGACATCGGTGCTGACTCCGCAGGAAGCCGACAAACTATTCGAGACGCTGGAGCGCCTGCGCGACGAGGGCAAATCCATCCTCTACATTTCTCACCGCCTCGAGGAGGTGAAGCGCATGTGCGCCGCCGCGACGGTGCTGCGTCACGGCAGGGTGGTGAATCACTGCGATCCCAAAAAGGAAACGGCGGCGTCTCTCGCCAATATGATGGTCGGAGAAGAAGTCACGAATGCCGCGCGGACGCCTTCCGGCGGTACCGGCGAAGGCGAAATACTGATCGAAGTAAAAGACCTCGCCCGCCCGCCCGCCACGCCATTTTCCATTCCGCTCAGAGGCGTTTCGCTCAATGTGCGGGCCGGCGAGGTCATTGGCATGGCCGGTGTCGCGGGCAACGGTCAGGGGGAGTTCTTTGAAGCGATTTCGGGAGAGGTCTTGCAATCCGATGCGTCGACGGTGCGCTTTCGCGGTCAGGACGCCGGCCGCCTGAGCATAACCGAACGCCGCAATCAGGGCGTCGGCTTCGTCCCCGAAGAACGCCTGGGGCATGGAGCGGTTCCGGAGATGAAACTGTCCGACAATTTGCTGCTGTCGCGTCACACAACCGATTCAACGGCGTTTCTCGGCGGGCTTGGGGTCATCAAGCATGACGCGATCGACAGCGCGGCAAAGCGAATTTCCAAGGCGATGGACGTCCGCAAGAGCGGTGAAGACCCGGAAGCTTCCGCCCTGTCCGGCGGCAACCTGCAAAAATTCATCATCGGACGCGAACTGGACCGGCAGCCGAAGGTCATGGTCGTCAACCAGCCGACATGGGGTGTGGACGCCGGAGCCGCGGCGCGCATTCGTCAATCTCTCATCGACCTCGCAAGATCCGGTTCGGCGGTGCTCGTGATCAGCCAGGATCTCGACGAACTGTTTGAAATCTGCGATGCGATTGCCGTGATGCACAATGGAGAACTCTCCGAACCGCTGCCGATCGCCGAAGCGACTTTTGAAAAGATGGGCCTGTTGATGGGCGGCACCGAGCCGGGGCACGTCGAACACGGTCACGGGACCATATAGATGCGGATCGAACTGACAAAACGACCGCAGCACTCGGTGCTGTTCTCGGTGCTGTCGCCGTTCATCGCCCTGGCGCTGACGATGATCGCAGGCGGGCTGTTATTCGCGGCGCTCGGAAAAAACCCGTTTGACGCGCTGTATTTCTATTTCATCGATCCGCTGCGCGAGATCTGGTCGCTTCATGAACTGGCGATCAAGGCCGCGCCGCTGATCCTGATCGCCGTCGGTCTCGCTGTCTGCTTCACATCCAACAACTGGAACATCGGAGCGGAAGGCCAATTCATCATGGGCGCGGTTGCCGGATCGATCCCGCCGGTGCTGTTTCCCGATGTACAAATTTTCCTGGTCCTTCCGATCATGATGGCGCTGGGGATGGCGGGCGGCGCGGCGTACGGCGCGATCCCGGCATTTTTGAAGGTCCGATTCAATACGAACGAAATCCTTTCAAGCCTTATGCTGGTCTATGTCGCCCAATTGTTCCTGGATTGGCTGGTGCGCGGACCATGGCGCAATCCGGAGGGCTTCAATTTCCCCGAGACGAGGCAGTTTCACGAATACGCCGTCCTGCCGGAGATTATCTCGTCTTCGGGCCGTGCACACTGGGGCTTCATCTTTGCCCTGATCGCCGCACTGGCGCTTTGGCTCATGATGTCGAAAACACTGAAGGGCTATGAGGTTCGCGTACTGGGTCAATCGCCGCGCGCCGGCAGGTTCGCCGGATTCTCAACCGGCCGGATGGTTTTCTTTGCCTTTCTGGTGTCGGGCGGGCTGGCCGGCCTGGCCGGAATTTCCGAGGTGTCGGGCGCCATCGGACAGCTAAGGCCCGTCATCTCTCCCGGTTACGGATTTACCGCCATTATCGTTGCGTTTCTCGGCCGATTGAACCCGCTGGGCATCGTCGCCGCCGGTCTCATCCTCGCACTGTCATATCTCGGCGGCGAAGCGGCGCAGATTTCGCTCGGTCTTTCGGACAAGGCGGCGCGCGTCTTCCAGGGCATGCTGCTGTTCTTCGTACTCGCGACAGATACGCTCATTCATTATCGGATCAAGCCGGTGATGCGGTCCCGGGCCGGCGCAGGAACTGATCATGGGTATGCTTGAAGCCATTCTTTTGACCATCGCAACAGCCGCGACGCCGCTTTTGATCGCGGCGACCGGCGAGCTCGTGGCCGAACGTTCGGGCGTTCTCAATCTTGGCGTCGAAGGCATGATGGTGATGGGCGCCGTCGCCGGATTCGGCATGGCGTATATCAGCGGTTCGCCATGGACCGGCGTCCTGTGCGCGATTGTCGCCGGCGCTCTCTTCTCCTTGTTGTTCGCGTTCCTGGTGCTGACGCTGGTCACCAATCAGGTCGCGACCGGCCTGGCGCTCACGCTGTTGGGGCTCGGTGTTTCCGGCATGATCGGTGAAGCCTTTATCGGATTGCCCGGCATCAGGCTTGAAGCCATCTCCATACCCCTGCTTTCTGAAATCCCGCTGGTCGGCAGACTTCTTTTTGGCCAGGATCCTATCTTCTACATTTCGGTCGCGCTGACGATCGCGGTCATGTGGTTCCTGTTCAGGACCAGGGCCGGCCTTACTCTGCGCGCGGTGGGCGACAGCCACGGCTCGGCCCATGCACTTGGCGTCAACGTGCTGTTGGTCCGGTATCTTGCGGTGATATTCGGCGGAGCCTGCGCCGGACTGTCGGGGGCGTTTCTGTCACTGGTCTACACACCACAATGGGTGGAGAACATGACCGCCGGACGCGGCTGGATCGCGCTTGCCCTGGTCGTCTTTGCATCATGGCGTCCGCTGCGGGTGCTCGCGGGCGCCTATTTGTTCGGCGCCATCACCATCGCGCAACTGCACATTCAGGCGATCGGTCTCCGCGATCTCGAATTCCTGCCCGGCCCGATTTTCTGGATTGCCGGCCTGGTCAAGTCGGTGCCTTCGCAGTTTCTTTCATCGCTGCCTTATCTTGCAACGATACTGGTTCTCGTGCTCATTTCACGAAACAGGCGGCTGACAATGATGAACACCCCGGCTTCGCTCGGAAAACCATTCGCGCCAAGCCGATGATCGCCGGGACAGTTTCATAATCCAACGGAGGAACCTCAATGATGAAAACAATGACGACACTATTGGCTTCGGCGGCAATCGCCGCCATGGCGGCGGGGGCGGTCGAAGCCAGGACGAAGGCGTGCTTTATCTATGTCGGTCCGATCGGCGATTTCGGCTGGTCGTACCAGCATGATCGGGGCCGTCTTGATGTCGAAAAGGAATTTGGCGACGCGGTGGAAACGGCGTATCTGGAAAGTGTGCCGGAAGGCGCGGATTCGGAGCGTGCGCTGGAGCGTTTTGCCCGCTCCGGCTGCAACATTATCTTCACGACCTCATTCGGCTACATGGATGCGACCAACAAGGTCGCCGGCAAGTTCAAGGATGTGAAATTCGAGCACGCCACGGGATACAAGCGCGAACATGAGAATGTTTCGACCTACTCGTCGAAATTCTATCAGGGCCGCTACGTCCAGGGCCAAATCGCGGCGAAAATGTCGACGACGGGCGTGGCCGGCTACATTGCATCGTTCCCGATCCCGGAAGTGGTGCGTGGCATCAATTCGTTCATTCTCGGCGCGCAGTCGATCAACCCCGACTTCAAGCTGAAAGTCGTCTGGGCGAACACCTGGTTCGATCCGGGCCGCGAAGCCGATGCCGCGAAGGCGCTGATCGACCAGGGCGTCGATATCGTCACGCAGCATACCGATTCGACGGCGCCGATGCAGGTGGCGGCCGAACGCGGCGTCAAGGCTTTCGGTCAGGCGTCCGACATGATCGCCTTCGGCAGGGAAACCCAACTGACCGCGATCATCGACGATTGGGGTCCCTATTACGTCGAGCGCGTCAAAGCGGTGATCGACGGCGATTGGGAGCAGCATGACGTCTGGCATGGTCTGGCCGAAGGCAATGTCGTCATGGCGCCATTCACCAATATGCCGGACGACGTGAAGGCTCTGGCCGAGGAAACCACTGCCATGATCGCCTCCGGGGAATTGGAGCCCTTCACCGGGCCGATCATGAAGCAGGACGGATCGGAATGGCTCAAGGAAGGCGAACAGGCCGACCTCGGCGCGCTTCTTGGCATGAATTTCTATGTCGCGGGCGTGGACGACACACTGCCCCGATAACCGGATGACGGGAAGGGCGCCCGTTGCGGCGCCCTTTTTCATTCGGCGGGCACTGGCGTTTTTCCTTGACAGGTTTGCGGACAACATAATCGTCTTGCAGAGTGCCGGGGTGGGCGTTTATCTGAATAAAAACGGGGACATTTCCATGATTCGTATTATGTTGTTTATCGTCTTCTGTGCGGCGGGAATCGCCCTGTCGGGTTGTAGCAGCAGTCCAGGCTTTGCCGAGCGCGCTCGGGGCGTGGTGACAGGCGCAAACCCGCCGGCCCTGACCTCGGCCCAAACCGCGCTAGAAATCAGACAGCAGCAGGAACAACGTCTCGCGCGGACGGCGACAATCACCGAGCAGGCGAATGAGATATTCAACGCCGGTTACGACGGGATCGTCGGAAATCCCGATGGCGAGATCACGGTCGTGGAGTTTTTCGATTACAATTGCGGTTTCTGCAAACGCGCCATGGCCGACATGGATGAGATGGTCAGAAAAGACCCCGAACTGCGATTTGCCCTGAAAGAGTTTCCGATTCTGGGACCGGATTCGCAAAGGGCTCATATTGTTTCGATGGCCTTCCGCGCCCTGCATCCAGACAAATACGCGGATTTCCATCGTGAGGTGCTCAACGGGCCAGGCCTGGCCGGCGAGGAAAAGGCCATGCGCGTTGCCGTGGACCTTGGCGCCAGTGAGGCGGACCTTCGCAAGGAGATGCAAAATCCCGAAATTCAGGCGGCGTTTGCGAAAACCTATGAGCTTGCCAATGAATTGTCGATTACCGGCACCCCCTCCTACGTGGTCGGCGACGAAGTGGTGTTCGGCGCGCTTGGCCGTGCGGTTCTGACCGAAAAAGTGGCCAACTTCCGGGCATGTCAAAGCACGGTCTGCTGAACCGGCGTCTCCCAAAACCCTTGGATTGCCGAGACCGAGCGCCTGTGGCCGGTCGGCGGCGCTCATCGCGGCAACATCCTGCAGGGGGACGCCGAACTGATATACGCCTCCGCCGACAACGAGGTCGACGCGCACTTCACCGATATCGTTGATCTCGATCGCGGAAGCCCACATGCGACATTGAGGATAGACTTCGAAAATCTTGCGGTGGGTCAAGACGGGATCTTTGCGGACGGTCAGCCCGGGAACAGTATCCTGGGCGGTTTTGTCGGACCGGACCATGCCGAGGCTCTCGGAATCTTTGAAAGCGACAACATCGTCGGCGCATTTGGCGCGATTAGGGAGTAGGCCGCTTCCGCAAATTGACGGGCCGACCACCGGTGAGCGGCCCCCGTCTGTGACATCTCCCGATGATGCCCCGTCCGGTTTACGCCCTGTTGCTGAGCGCCGTCCTGGCCATATCGTCGCCGGTGGCGGCCCGCAGCGAGGCCGCCCGGACGGTATCGGTCGATTCCGGACCCGGGGTAACCGCGCTCCGGTTTGAAACCGGCCTGGCCCTCTTGAACGCGGGCCGGCCCCGCGCGGCGGCGGCGATCTTTGCAAATATCCTGTCGCGGAATCCCGACCTCGTGCGGGTGCGCCTCGAACTGGCCCGGGCCTATTTCGACTCGGGGCAATGGCGCCGCGCCCGCGCGGAATTTCTTTCGGCGCTCTCGGGCGACATCCCCGAACCCGTGCGCGCGAACATACTGTCGTTCATCCGGGCGATAGACTCCCGCCGGGGCTTTGAATGGGATGCGGATGTCGCCGTCGCGCAACTGGGCAATACCCGCGACTACGAGAGCGATACGCTTCTTCTGGATGTGGGAGGCGGAGCGCTTCCCTTCACGCTGGATCGCGACCCCGGGACAGTTCCCGGCCTGCGTTTTTCCTTCAGCGCGGCTCTGCGCCGAGACCTCCCGGGATTGTCCGGGCCAAAGCGCCGGACGCTGGGCTTCGCCCGGATCGTCGCCGCGGGCGACGAAGGGCCGGGATCGCGGTTCGATGACCTGACGCTTACGGCAGAGGCCGGCGCGCGGTTCATCTGGCCGCGCTCCACGCTGACCGTCGCGCCTTTGGCGTCGCGCCGCTTCCTGAGCGGGTCGGGCTGGGAAGACCGCGTCGGGTTCCGCGCCACGTTCGGGCGGCGTTATGACACCGGGGCGACGCTGGCCGTTTCCTCGGCGTGGCACGATATCGATCACCGGCGCAATGACAGCCGGGACGGACAGGCCGTGACCCTCGGCCTGACGGCCACGCGCCCTGTCTCGCCCAGAGCCTCTCTGGGCGCGCGACTGGCGTTCGAAGACAAGGACGCGGAGTTCGAACCGGACGCCTTTCAGCGGTTCCGCCTGACCGCGTTCGGCGCGTTCGACGTTGGCCGGGGGATCACCCTCAGGCCGAGCGCGTTCATCGAACGGAAGCTGTTCGATAACGCGGGGTCGGTCTATGTGGAAAGTCTTGACGAGACGGGGACCGGAGCAGCGCTGACCGTCGAAAGCAGCCGGATCATCCTGGCGAACGGCTTCACTCCTTACGCCACGGTCACGTATCAGCGGGTGAAGTCCCGCGCCAGAGCATATTCCTGGCGCGACATCAACGTAACCGTGGGCGTGGAGCGGCGGTTCTGACGGACGTGCGCCCCTCGGAGCGGCGGACAGGGCCTCCCCCTCTTCCTGCTCCCGCCCCGTACTGACGGCCGCGGCTTTACCGACCCGCCTCCAACGCCGTCCGTTTCACCAGATCGTCAACCAGGTCGGCATTGTCGCGCGCCACGAGACCGTTGCGCAGCCGGAAGCCGTTTTCAAAGCCGACGCGCGCCTTGCCGCCCCGCCTCATGGCTTCGACAAGACACATTTGCTGCCGTATTCCAAACGCGCACGCCGCCCAATCCAAATCCAATGTGGCGGCCCGCGAATCAATCGCATCCAGGAATGCGTCGAGATCCGCCGGATCGCTGTTTTGCCCCGGCGCGTATCGTCCAAGGACGAACAAAAGCTGGTGACGCCCGGGTGGAATTTCGGCGCGGGACGCCAGTTCGATAAACTCCGAAAACTCGGCGACGCCGTACACTATATGTTGTACCGATATTCCGGCGGCCAAGGCCCATTGATAGAAATCGATCGCCGCAATCCGGTCGCCGTCCGAGAACATTTCGGACAGGGAAACCGAAACCGCGGCCGGCATGACCTCCCGGACGAGTTTTCGCTGATCTTCGGACGAGTACCGGCCCGCCGCTTCGGTGGTGATCTGCACGTCCATCCCAGGCACACGCAAGGACATTTCGCCGACGAGTTCGCGATACAGGCCGGCATCCAGCACATGGACCCGGTTTTCATCGCGCATATGCGCGTGAATGGCGCCGGCGCCGGCGGTATGGCATTGCGCGGCGCAGGTCACGATCTCGTCGATGGTGACAGGAAGACGCGGATGATCATTTTTGGTGCGCCGGGCCCCGTTTGGCGCAACCATGATGCGTGGAAGTTCCTTCACAACACGGTCTCAAACGCATGGCTCAGCTTTTCGACGATCTCGCCAATCTGGGCATCGTCCAGAATGAAGGGCGGGGCCAGCAAAACATGGTCGCCGCGCACGCCATCGATCGTGCCGCCCATGGGATAACAGATCAGTCCGGCTTCGAATGCGGCCTTCTTTAACCTGGCGTTGATCGCCCGGGACGGATCGAAAGGCTGTTTGGTTTCCCGATCGCGAACGATTTCAATCCCGATGAACAGACCGCGCCCCCTGATATCGCCGACATTCGGATGCCGTTCAAAACCCGATTGCAGCGCGCTATCGAGTTTCTTACCCATCTCGCGGACCCGCGCCGGCAATTCGCGATCCAGAATGGCGCGGACGACCGCCTTTCCGGCCGCGCAGGCGGTCGGGTGACCGATATAGGTGTGTCCGTGCTGAAAATATCCGGATCCGTTTTCGAAAGACCGGTAGATCGAGCCTGTGCAAAGGGCTGCGCCGATCGGCTGATATCCGGCGCCCAGTCCCTTCGCGATGGTCACTATATCAGGCGCGATCCCTTCCTGTTCACAGGCAAACAAGGAACCGGTTCTTCCCATTCCGCACATGACCTCGTCGAGGATCAGGAGGACGCCATGTCTGTCGCAGATATTCCGTATGCGCGCGAAATACCCGGGAACCGGCGGAACCGCTCCCATCGTCGCGCCGACGACAGGCTCCGCAATGAACGCCATGACGTTTTCGGACCCGAGTCTCAAAATTTCCTGTTCGAGTTTATCGGCTGCCCGCCGTCCGTAAGCTTCGACGGATTCATCCGACTGCCTGTCGCGATATTCATAGCAGGGCGATATGTGCGATGTTTCGATCATCAATGGCGCGAACGGTTTTCTGCGCCATTCGTTTCCGCCTGCCGCGAGTGCGCCGAGCGTGTTGCCGTGATAGCTTTGCCTGCGTGCGATCAGGAGTCTTCGCTCGGGCTGTCCGATTTCGACAAAGTACTGGCGCGCAAGCTTGATGGCCGCTTCGACCGCCTCGGAACCGCCTGACACGAAATAAACGCGATCAAGCTCTCCCGGGGCGTTCGCAATCAGCAGGTCGGCCAGTTGCTCTGCGGGTTGCGATGTCAGGAATCCGGTATGCGCGAAGGCGAGTTCGTCGATTTGCCACTTGACTGCCTCCCGAACGGCCTCGTCCGAATGTCCCAGACAAGACACCGCAGCGCCTCCGGAGCCGTCGAAATAACGCTTGCCGTCGCTGTCGATCAGATAACAGCCGTCTCCACGAACGGCGACGGGAAATTTCCCTTTGGTGTGTCTTGGGAATATGTGAGACATGAAACGCAGCGGTAAACCCGTGTTGCAATCGTATTGCGTTGTTTAACTTTCTCCATGGTCGGAGAGCAAGCGTCACCGCCTTTCCCACCCGAATTGCCCGTTATTTCCTGACGAATGAGGCAGTATCGAAACCGCAAATTTGACAACCATTCTCCCGGACCACGCGCCGCGCCGAACCATCCGCGGCCGGATTGCGCGGAAACGACAAAATTGCCAAAGGCACGCTTTGGTTGCATTTGCAAGACCGGTGCAGAACAGCGATATAGCGACATGGAAAAGGGTCGGCGCAATGCGGTCCGTGAGGCGGCGAAAACCGCATGGTTCTACCCGGATACACAAAATTCAAGACACTCCCGGCAAATGCGGCAATGATGGGAAGCATCCGGTTTCAATGTCCGAGCGACGGAGCTTGGAGGCGATTGGAAAAAGCCGAGACCGCCATTTCCGCGCAATCGGATCTCCATCGAAACCAGGCGGCTTCAACGACGCGCCGAAATCCTAAATGCTGCAATTATATCGCGTGTGGACGAGAATTTGGCTGGGTCCGGGGTTGGTTTCAATCCCTTCGTGATAGGATTGAATCCATCGGACCGCAGTTTGCATCTCTGCTCTGAAATCGTGTGAAATCACGTAGTCCATCGTCCCGGATTCCAACAGGAGCTGGGAGATGGGCGTCAGTTCGTGCCCGACGAATTTTGTCGTGTTCGTGCAGTCCGCGGCTTCCAGGGCCTGTGCAACGCCGCGATTTGCGCCCGCGACATTGTACACCGCCGATGGAGGTTCATGGGTTTCGAAGAATATCTGTAACTGCTCGAATGTCGTCTCGGGGACGTCGTCCGAAATGACCCTTTCTTCAATACGCAGGTGCGGAAACGAGGATCGCAACACACGCCGGAATCCCATCTCCCGCTCCTGCTGGCAGCGAAACGGAACGCTCATCACAAACAGGATTTTTTGCTTCGATCGCGGCAGCGCCTGTCCTATCAGTTGCGCCGCGACACAGCCGGCGGCGTACTGATCATTTTCGATATAGATATTCCAGCGCGAACTCGGCAAGTCGGTGGTGAGGCAGACAACCGGCAAACTGTTCCGTTTCATCTTGCGGACGGCATTGTTGATAGCCGGGTGCTCCCTCGCAATCAGGATCAGGCCATCGGAGGTTTCGCCGGCCTCTTCGATTTTTCCTGCGAGGGTTCGGGGATCGGACCTAGTGGTTTCGGAGTAGCTTCCGAAAATCGAGACGCCGGCCACGGATCGGTTGATAAGGGTTGCCGCATCGTCAATTGCGCGGTTGAAGGTCTTTCCCGACTCGCAAAGAAGCGCGACCCGCAGCACTTCGTCGACCGAGGCTGATTTCCGTAGTTTCAGCAACGCAGCGTTTGTCCGCTTGCGTGTTTTGTTACTGACGCCCGGCCGGCCGTTCACTACCCTGTCAACCGTAGCGACACTCAGGCCCGCCAGGTCTGCTATTTCCCTGATAGTCGGCCCTTTCCAGCGTCTGGCGGAATTCGACCGTTTCATTGCCTGGTATCCCGTTTTGAGGTGTTTTACGTCATTCTCTCGAATTATGATCGAAATACCGCGATGCTCGGATCGATTATGTCCCATTTGATGTGATTCACATCAGAAAAACCGATCAATCCACTTTATTACCTGGTGGAAGAAACGCATAATTGGCGAGCAAAGGGAGGTCGTCGTCGGTGGTGGCGTCGAATTGGAGAGTTGACTGTTCGGGTTGCCTTGATCGGTGCCGGTGTGATGGGAGCGGAGCACGCGCGCATAATTTCCAGGGACGTGCCGGGCGCCGCGTTGCAGGTGATCTGTGATGTGTCCGAAGCCACGGCGCGCCAACTCGCCGACCCCTGCGGTGCTCGGGACATCAGCGCCAACGCCACCGAAACGATAGGGCGGCGGGATGTCGATGCGGTCCTGATCGCCAGCCCGGACTCAACCCATGCCGGTCTGACGCTCTCTGCCTTAAACGCGCGCAAACCGGTGTTGTGCGAAAAGCCCCTCGCCCTCACTCCCGCGGAATCCCTGTCGGTGGTCGATGCGGAATGCGCCATTGGACGGCAACTGGTCCAGGTGGGTTTCATGCGCAGATTCGACCCGGGTTACGTTGAAATAAAGTCGGCGCTTCAATCCAGACGGATCGGCACTGCCGTGATGATGCACAATTTTCACCGCAATGTCGCGGCGCCGGCCGGATTCAACGGGTGGATGGCGATCACCAACTCGGCGCCGCATGAATTCGACGCGGTTCGATACGTGCTTGATGCGGAAATCGTTGCGATTTCGGCGTTCGAGCCGGTGATCGGGGGCAATGTCATATGCAAGCCGGTTGTCCTCGTTATGGAGACATCGCGTGGCCAGCTTGCGACTATCGAGATAAACAACAATGCCGGGTATGGATACGATGTAAGGGGTGAACTCGTCGGCACCGATGGATCGGTAACGCTTGCAACCCGTCCGAACCTGCGTATCGACAGGGATCTCATGTCCACGGCAAGCTACGCTGCGGACTGGCGATCGAGATTTCGTGAAGCTTATAGGTTGCAGAATCAGGCATGGATCAGTGCGATTGTCACCGGCATCCCCGCTGAAGGCGCCGCGCATGCCTGGGACGGCCATTGCGCCAACGTGATTGCGGAGGCCGGAGCCGCAGCTTTGTCTTCGGGCCAAAAAGTCGCAGCGGTTCTGCCGCAAAGCCCCGCACTTTATTCAAAAGTCAGGGTCGCGGCATGAAAATCGGATTTGTCTCGGACAGCTTTGGCCACCTCGGGTTTGACAACCTCCTCGATGCAGCCGCGCAAATGGGCGTTGGCGGCATTGAAGTCAACATCGGCGGCTGGTCGACCGCTCCCCATTTCGATATGAAAGCAATGAAGTCCGACGCCGACGCCCGCAACGCCTTTCGAAAGGCGTTTGACGATCTGGGTCTCGATATCGTCTGTCTCAATGCCAACGGAAACCCGCTGCATCCGATCGACACCGAGCAATGCGAATGCCTGAAGGACACGATCCGCGTAGCCGGAGACATAGGCCTCTCCACGGTCTGCGCCATGTCCGGATTGCCGGCGGGCTCTTCGGGTGACGCCATGCCAAACTGGGTTATCTCCGGTTGGCCGCCGGAAACGCAGATCATCCTCGACTATCAGTGGAATGAAGTTCTGCTACCGTTCTAGAGCGAGATCGCCATTCTCGCCAGAGAGCATGGAGTCGAGCGGATCGCAATCGAAATGCACGGAAATCAGTGTGTGTGTACAATGTTCCCTCCCTGATAAGACTTCGCGAGGAGGTCGGGCCGGTCATCGGCGCCAATCTCGACCCTTCGCACCTTTTCTGGATGGGAACGGATCCGCTGGCGGCGGCGCTTGGCGAGGCCATCTATCACGTACACGCCAAGGACACGATGCTCAACGCGCCGGTACAAGCCACAACGAGTCTTTTGGATAACGGTGGCCTGACAAGCATTCGATCCCGAAGCTGGAGCTACGTCACGCTCGGTTTTGGACATGGAGAAGAATGGTGGCGTCAGTTCTGCCATCATCTGAGAATGGCCGGGTATGACGGCTGGCTCAGCATCGAACATGAGGACGTGCTTGTGAATTCCTGTGAAGGTTTGGAGAATTCGGTTTCGCTGCTTCGAAACGTGATGTACGCGGTGCCGTCGGACTACGCGCCACAGGCGATCTGAAAGGAGGCAATGCGTGACGCTCCTCGAACTAAGAAACATCACCAAGAGCTTCGGCGCCATTCACGCGTTGCAAGGCGTCGACCTGGATGTCGACCCCGGCGAGGCGGTCGGTCTGATGGGCGACAACGGCGCCGGTAAGTCGACGCTGATGAAGATCATCGCCGGCAACTACCTGCCAACCGGCGGAACAATTCGAATCGAAGGCCGCGAGACCCGGTTCGCTAGGCCGGTTGACGCCAGGAACAGCGGCATCGAGATCGTGTATCAGGATCTGGCGCTGTGCGACAACCTGACGGCGGCGGCCAATGTGTTTCTCGGCCGGGAAAAGAAGCGGCGGGTCGGCCCGCTCAAATACCTCGACCATCGAGCGATGTTCGATACGGCGGCGGCGCTGTTCAAGGAGCTGAAATCGGAAACCCGGTCGCGTGACCTCGTGCGGCAGATGTCGGGTGGACAACGGCAGGCCGTTGCGATCGCGCGGACGCGCCTTTCGGATCCGAAACTGGTGCTGATGGATGAGCCGACCGCGGCGATTTCGGTGCGACAGGTCGCCGAGGTTCTCAACCTGATCCATCGGCTGAAGGAAACCAATCACGCCGTCGTCCTGGTGTCCCACCGCATGCCCGACGTGTTTGAAGTTTGCGACCGGGTCGCGGTGCTGCGTCGCGGCGACAAGGTGGCGGACCGTCCGATCAAGCAAACCAGTCCCGAAGAGGTGACCGGCCTGATTACGGGGGCGATAGAAGCGGCATGACGGATCAAACACGACAATTCCACGCCGAAATAGACGAGAGTGTCACCTCACGGCAGGAGATGACCGGTCTACAGGCGATCGTGCGCACCCAGCCATTCTGGGTCTTCATCGCCATCCTCGCTATCGGGCTGGTCATGACATTCGTCTCGGAGGCGTTTCTGACCGAGCGGAATTTCTTCAATATTACCCGCAATTTCGCCTTCTTCGGAATTATGGCGCTCGGCATGTCCGCAGTGATCTGTACGGCGGGTATCGACCTTTCCGTGGGCTCGCTGATGGCGCTAAGCGGAATCGTGCTTGGTTTGGTGATGCAGGCCGGCTGGGGGATCGAATTCGGATTCATCGCCTGCATGCTGACGGCTGCCGCGATCGGCTGCGTCAACGGAGTGCTCATTGCTTATCTGCGACTTGCGCCGTTTGTCACCACGCTCGGCATGCTTGCGATCGCAAGGTCTCTGGCCATGGTCGTGTCAAACAACAAGATGATCTACGAATTCGGTCCCGATCAGGATCTGTTCGAATGGATCGGCGGCGAAAGCATGCTTGGTGTGCCGAACGTGGTCTGGGTGCTGATCGTGATGACCGCACTGTTCTGGTGGGTGTGGCGGTATTCGACCTGGGGTCGCTGGGTATTGGCCATCGGCGGCAATCCGCAGGCAGCCAAGCTATCGGGCATTCCCGTCGAACGAGTGATCGTCTCGGTCTATATCGTGTGCTCGATGTGCACCGGGCTTTCGGCTTTCATGTTTGTGGGCTATACGGGTTCGGTGACGAACGGCATCGGCGTCACTCAGGAACTTAACGTTATCGCGGCGTCGGTGATCGGCGGCGCCAATCTGATGGGCGGGGTGGTTTACGCGGTCGGCGCCCCCATCGGGGCGGCCCTGATGGAGCTGATACGCAACTCGCTTCTACTTGCCGGCATAGACAGTCTTTGGCAGCAATTCTTCGTTGGTCTGTTCCTGATCATTGCAGTTCTTCTGGAACAGATCCGTAACCGCGGCGGCAACTGATCCGCCGTCGCACAACCCGTCCAAATTGGGAGGACACCATGAAAAAACTACTTACAAGCACGATCGTCGCGGCGGCAATGTTTCCTGCGGCCGCGATGGCGGATTACACGTTCGCCTTGGTGCCGAAGGCGATGAACAATCCGTTCTTCGATCTCGCTCGCGATGGCTGCTACAAGGCTCAGGAAGAACTGGCGGATGTCACGTGCGAGTATATCGGGCCCGGCGAGCATACCGAACTTGAGCAGATCCAGATCGTTCAGGATCTGATCACCAAGGGAGTCGACGGAATTGCCGTCGCGCCGTCGAACGCGCCCGCCATGGCCAAGGTGTTGAAGGCCGCCGCCGCCGCCGGTATTCCGGTCATGACGTGGGATTCGGACCTGCTTGAGGAAGACAAGGGTCTGCGCACCACCTATGTCGGCACCAACAACTACGACATCGGTGTAAATCTCGCCAAACTCGTACAAGACCGCCATGCCGATGGGGGCACCATCTGCCTGCAAACCGGCGGCGCGGCCGCCGCCAATCACAATGAGCGTTTGAAGGGCGCCAGGGACACGCTTGCCGGCAAGGACACCGGCACGCCTCCCGGCAGCGCGCTGACCGGTGAAGGCGGCTGGACCGAGATAGCCGGTTGCCCACTCGTAACCAACGACGATGGCAACGTCGCGGTTCAGGGGATGTCGGATATTCTGGCCGCGAACCCGGATTTGACGGCCTTCCTGTCGACCGGCGCCTTCACCCAGTGGTTTGACAACGCTTATCGCAAGGCCGCCGAGCCCTACAAGACTAGGATGGATTCGGGCGAGATGACCATCGTGGTCGCCGACACTCTGCCGATGCAGCTTGAGCAGACCAGGGACGGCCTGGGCAACGGTCTGGTCGGCCAGCGTCCCTATGAAATGGGCTACAAGGCGATGTACATTCTCAAAGAGATCGCCGAGGGCAAGTCGGTTAATGACCCGATCTACACCGGCCTTGATGTGTGTGACAACGAGAACGTCGACACGTGCGTGAAATAACACGGTTCCGAGCTTCAAATCCGTGGCGGCGCGGGTTGCCGTGTCGCCGCTTTTTGTTCAAAATTAATCCATGACTTATGGCGACACATTCCTTCGACATCGGCACATGGTTCGTGAAGGTTTTGACTGAATATTGCCTGACGGCCGCGGGGCGAACCGCGATAATCGGCCCGGATGTCATATCCCGGCAGGAGGCGCGAACATGAACGGACTGGACGGTAAGACCGCCGTCGTCACAGGCGGAACCCAGGGCCTTGGCGCCGCCGTCGCGCGTCATACCAATTCATTTGCGCAGGTACGTTCGCCCATGCTGAGTGACCTGCGCGATGATATCCGCCCCGAGCCTTGGGGCGACTCCGGCTACTTGAAGGGTGTGCCGGACACCCGCGCAACAGGAGGATGACCATGAAAAAGACCCTAATCGCCGCAGGCCTTGCCTCGATGATGTCGACGGCCGCCATGGCCGAGACCATAGGCGTGTCAATGGCGCTGTTCGACGACAATTTCCTGACCGTTCTGCGCAACGGCATCCAGGAGCTTGCCGACGACATGGATAATGTGGACGTGCAGATTGAGGACGCCCAGAACGACGTGGCGCGTCAGCTCGACCAGATCAACAACTTCGTCGCCAGCGGCGTCGACGCGATCATCGTGAACCCGGTCGACACATCGGCCACTCAAGCGATGACCGCCGCCGCCGAGTCCGCCGGCGTTCCGCTGGTGTACGTGAACCGCGAGCCGGTCAACGTGGACACATTGCCCGACAATCAGGCATTCGTGGCGTCGAACGAGATCGAATCCGGCACGTTGGAGGCCTTCGAGATCTGCAAGATCCTGCGCAGCCAGGGCAAGGCAGGCGGCGCCAAAGCCTATCTTATGATGGGCGAGCTTTCAAACCAAGCGGCGGTGCAGCGCACCAAGGACGTGCATGACATCCTCGGCACCGACATGTGCAATTTTATCTCGTTGATCGACGAGCAGACCGCCAATTGGTCGCGTGAACAGGCCACGAGCCTGATGACCAACTGGCTGAGCTCGGGCGAAGAGTTCGACGCCGTCTTCGCCAATAACGACGAAATGGCCATCGGCGCCATCCAGGCAATGAAGGCCGCGGGGCTCGACATGGAGGTCATCGTCGTGGGCGGCGTGGATGCCACCCAGGACGCACTGGCCGCGATGCAAGCGGGCGACCTGGATGTCACGGTGTTCCAGAACGCCGCCGGACAGGGCTCGGGCGCGCTGGATGCCGCGCTGAAGCTTGCGCGCGGCGAAGAGGTCGAACAGAAGGTCTATATCCCCTTCGAGTTGGTGACTCCGGCCAACATCGACAACTACCTGGCCAAGAACTGAGCCCGGCCGGAGCGGCGCCTCTTGCGCCGCTCCGGAATTCCAAGCGAATTTGGGCGGTGAACGCCTGAGAGGAAACGAACATGGCCGATCAGACATCGCACGGCACTGGCGGGCTGACCTTCGACAAATCGAAAAGGGCCTGGCCCAACGAATTCAACGTGTTTCTGGCTCTTATTCTGATCATCCTCCTGTTCGAGGCGCTGGGCCAGCTATTGCCCTACATGCGGGGCCAGAGCATGCTCTTCGACTTCAACACCAACCGCGACGGCACGATCCTGAACATGGCGCGGATCAAGATCATCATCCTGCAGGTCGCCATCATAGGGATCATCTCGCTTGGGGTGACGCAGGTGATCATCTCGGGCGGGATCGACCTGTCGTCAGGCCCGCTGGTTGGCGCCACGGCGATGATCGTGATGTCGTTCGCACAGACCGAACTGGTCAACGGCCAGCCCAATCCCAAGGCCGTCTTCGGCGCCTGGGCCTTCGATCTGCCGGTGATCGCGCCAGTTGTCGTCGGATTGTGTTTCGGCGCGTTTATCGGCTCGATCAACGGTTTTTTCGTCGCTTTCGCCCGCATTCCGCCTTTCATCGCGACGCTGGGAATGTTTCTTGTCTGCCGCGGAATTTCCCAGTGGTGGACCAAGGGGCAGCCGGTTTCGTTCCCGACCGAAGGCTACGCCTGGATCGGCACCGGCATGATGCCGGTGGTGTGGTTCATCGGCTTGGCGATCATCCTGCACCTGATCATGCGCTACACCGTCTACGGCAAGCACACCTACGCCATCGGCTCCAACGAGGATGCCGCACGGATGTCGGGGATCAACGTCGCTCGCCACAAGGTGCTGGTCTACATGGTCGCCTCGATGCTGGCGGCTTTCGCCGCCATTGTTCTGAGTTCCAAGAACCTTACCGCACAGGCGGGCATGGGGCAATTCTACGAGCTTTACGCGATCGCCATGGCGGTGATCGGCGGCGTCAGTTTGACCGGCGGGCGCGGCTCGATCATTGGCACCGTGCTGGGCGCGATGGTGTTCGGCGTCATCCAGTCGGGGTTCACCTATGTCAAGCTCGACGCCTTCTATCAGCTGATGGCCATGGGCGCGATCATCATCGGCGCGGTGGTCCTCGACCAGTTGCGCCAGCGGCGCGCGGCGGTGCGGGCATAAGGGAGAACGAACATGAGCGACATCATCCTGGAAACCCGCGACCTGACCAAGCACTACGGCGGCGTGCATGCGCTGGATGGCGCGAACTTCACCCTGCGCAAGGACGAGCATGTAGCGATCATGGGCGACAACGGAGCGGGCAAGTCGACCTTCGTGCGCCAGGTCACCGGGGTCGAGCAGCGCACGCGGGGCGAGATCATCTTCGACGACAAGCCGGTGCATTTTCACGGTCCGCTCGATGCGCGCGAGGCGG
This sequence comes from Rhizobiaceae bacterium, assembly GCA_965204295.1. Classification (GTDB taxonomy): domain Bacteria; phylum Pseudomonadota; class Alphaproteobacteria; order Rhizobiales; family Rhizobiaceae; genus JAWKWH01. The sequence goes on along the minus strand of OZ241973.1, from coordinate 3,486,897 downwards.
GCATCGAAACCGTGTTCCAGACACTCGCCCTGGCCGACGACCTCGATGTTCCCGACAACCTGTTTCTGGGGCGCGAGAAGACCAGGTGGGATTGGCTCGGCCCGTTCCGCCTGCTGGACTACAAGGCGATGCGCGAGGCGACGCTTGCGGGGCTTGAGAAGACCGCGGTGAAGATTCCCAACATCAGGAACACGATCCGCAACATGTCCGGCGGCCAGCGACAATGCGTTGCCATCGCCCGCACCGCGACCTTCCACTCCAAGCTCACCATTATGGACGAGCCGACCGCGGCGCTCGGCGTGCAGGAAACCGCGCAAGTGGAAAACATCGTCCGCGCGCTGAAGGACGCGGGCGAACCTCTGATTCTGATCAGCCACAACATGCGGCAGGTGATGGACCTCGTCGACCGGATCGTGGTTTTCCGGCGGGGGCGCATCTGCGCCAATCTCATGAAGAGGGAAACTGACGGTCAGGATGTCGTCGCCTACATCACCGGCGCCAAGACCCAGCCCGAGTACGAGGCCGAAGCGGCGTGAGTCGGTCGGGCGGCCCGGTCTGCCGGCGGCTTACGGCGACACGCTCCTTCGACACCGGCGCCCGGTTCGTGAAGACTTTGGCTGAATACCGCCTGACGACCGCAAGGCGAACCCGGACAATCGGCTCGGATGATATATTCCGACACAGGAGGCGCGAACATGAACGGACTGGACGGTAAGATCGCCGTCGTTACCGGCGGAACCCAGGGCCTTGGCGCCGCCGTTGCGCGTCGGTTCGCGATGGCGGGCGCGGCCGGTATCCTGACCTGCGGACGCTCCACCGGCAAAGGTGAAGCGGTTGCCGCCGGCATAGCGCGCGAGCATGACGTTCCAGTCAAATTCGTGACGGCCGACCTTGCGAAAGTGACCGATTGCCGGGCCGTTATCGAAGCGGCGGACAACGCCTTCGGGCGTGTCGATATCCTCGTCAACGCCGCCGGGCTGAGCGACCGCGGCAATCTCCTCGACACGACGCCGGAGCTCTTCGACCGTATGTTCGCGGTCAATGTGCGAGCGCCCTTTTTCCTCATGCAGAAATCCGTTCGACTGATGATCCGGGACGGCGCCGAGGGAGCCATCGTGAACATCGGGTCGACCTCGTCGCGGGCCGGACAACCCTTAATTGCGCCGTATTGCGCCTCCAAGGGCGCGCTATCGACCCTGACCCGCAATGCCGGCTTTGCGTTGATGCGCAACCGGATCCGAGTAAATCAGCTCGACATCGGCTGGATGAACTCGGACAACGAACGCGCCGTGCAATCCGGCGAGACCGGCGATCCGGCCTTCATCGACAGGCAGGCCGCGACGCTTCCCTTTGGACGCCTACTGGAGCCGGACGAGGTGGCGATGGCCGTGGCCTTTCTCGCATCGGAGGACAGCGGCATGATGACCGGTTCCGTCATTCAGTTCGATCAGTCGGTGTGGGGAGGGTATGACGGGCAGGCCCCCACGCCGGCGGAACCGATGACCATTTGAGCGATCCGGTCCCGACTCGCGGATTTTCGCCGGGGTGGCCGGCGCCGGCGCGAAAGAGCCCCGTTCCCTCTGCACTCGCTCGAATCGATACGCATTAAAAGTCGATGTTTTTCATTTGGTTGGAAGAAACGGATTACACGGCAGTTGAAGGTGGTTTGATCGCTCTCAAGGCGAACGGAAACACCCGAAGGCGGCGTGACCGCGCGAGGCACCCCGAAAAGCTGCGTCCATCGCTCGCGAAGCCGAATGATGGCGGCCAGAAAGAAAACAGGCTCCGCTCAGGCTTGACCCTCAACAGGGGGCGGGCTAGTGGGGTTCAGTGACGCGGAAGGTGCAAAAGGCTGTGGTTTGAAAGGAGGAACGAGTGAGCGGAAACGACCGGCCGCTGACCGCGTCCGAGACCAAAGGGCTTCGCACGGCCAAAGAACTTGAGGGGCATCTGGCGTGGTTGGAGACGTTCACGCCTGCGGCGCTTGGAGTGCTGGCCGTCGCTTCGGGAATCTATACGTATCTCGGCGTGTCCACTTTGCTGGAGGATACGGGGGCGATGACGTTCTTCGCCGCGGTCGCCTATTCGGCGGCGGTATCCGTCGGGATATTCGTGTTCTGGAGCTACATGCTCCGGCTGCTCCCTTCGATGCGGAGTTCGAGCGGATTCATCGGCCTCACGATTTCAACGATCGTCGGTTCGCTTGCCATCGTGGCCATGTCGAGTTGGCTGAACGCGGCGGCGCTGGCCGGCTCGGCCGCGGTTGAGCAGCATCTCGAAAACACCGTTCGTGATTATCAGGCCGCTCTGGAGCAGGCCCACGACATCGCGCTTGCCGGTCAAACCCTCGGTCGCGAGGTCCAGAGGGCTCAGGAGGCCTTCGCGGCGCTCGCCGAACAGGAAAAATCCGGCGAATTGTCCGGGACGGCCGGGGAGGGGGCCGTCTATCGCGTGTTGCGGCAGAAAACGGAGGAACTCGGCAGCCTGGGCGGTCTCATAACCAAGCAACAGCAGTTGATTGCCACCGCCTACGACCGGGGCAACGAAAATTTGGGCCGAATGCGCGCGCTTACGGTCGCGCCGGGGCCGGTGGAGCAAAGATCGGTCGCTTTTTCCGAGGAAAGTGTTCGTCTGGCCGGGGTGATTTCCAACCTGAACCAATATTCGGTCGCATCGCTCGTCGCACGTGCGGCGGAAGACCTGCCTGCATCCGTGGTCCTGCCGGAACTCGATGGTAGAACATCCACGATCCGGGACGCGCAGGGCTCGACCATCGCGTCGGTTCTCGGCGCGCTCGATCAACGCAGCCAGACGTTGCGGCGGGCGGCTGTGGAAGTTCTTGCGATGGAGCCGCCTCAGGAGACGGCGTATAACCCTGTCACGAGCGCGGACGCGGTTATCCGATATGCCGGCAATTTCGTGCCTTCCTGGGCTGGCGCGATCGCAATCGACCTCCTGCCGGCCATCCTTGTTTTCGTCCTGGCGATTACTCAGGTCGCAATACGGAACGGTCGCGACGGTCTCGGCATTGAGGAAACATTGACGCTTGCCGACCTCAAGGCGGCGATCAATGCGATGAAGGAGGTCGAGGCGTCGATGGGCGACGCGGACGCGGAAATCCTGCGGCGCGTGCATGAAGATGATCGTCCGTCGAAATAATGGACCCGGACATCGGTTTGGGTGGGCAATGAAGGGTGTGGCCGGCGGACCGGGCGGTTTTTCAATCGCGCGGGGCCTGAAGGCGGTCCTTGTTCTGCAATGTATCATCGCCGGCCTGATGCTTCTGACGGATCGGGATGCGCGCTGGAGAACGGATCCGTCACGGGATGAGGAAAGCCCCGCATCCCCCGTCGCCCCCGGCGATCAGGTGCGCCGCTACGAGCCGTCGAAACCTCTTCCAAGGTTCTCTCGACCGGTTGACGTCCCGGGTATCGAACTTCCGTTGGAACTGCCGAGTCGGCTGAATTTCTCGATCGAGGAGCACCCGGGCTTTGGACGAATCCTGCTTCTGAATGGAAAGATCGAAATCGGAGACGCGCGGCGCTTGACGGCGTTCCTTGACGGTGAGAAGAATTATCCGGCCCTTCTGGCGATCAACAGTCCGGGCGGCATCGTCGAAGAAGCCCTGCGGATCGGTCTGTTGTTGCGCGAACGCGAGTTCGACACGCTTGTTCCGGCGGGGATGGCCTGTATGTCTTCCTGCCCCTATGCCTTCGCGGGCGGCCTGGAGCGCAGGGTGTCTCTGCGGGGCGCACTGGGTCTGCACCAGCATTACTATGAAACTCCGGGGTATATGCCGGTTTTCTTCGCCGTTGAATCGATCCAGCAAAATCAGGGAAGGACGATGGCCCACCTCATTGAAATGGGCGTCGATCCCGGAATCATGCGCCACGGTTTGATGACGCCGCCGGAGGATATTTATGTTCTGGTCGAGGAAGAACTGATCGATAGCCGGTTTGCGACCGAAATTCTCGATTGAAACGGCTCACCCGGGTTCGCCGCCAATGCGAGCCTTTGTTCCGGCACCTTGAGAAGCGCATCGAAAATCCTACCGGCGCCGGTCGGTGGCCATTCAGCCGTCCCGACCTGGCGGGAGGTGTTGGCGCATTGCCGCGATATCCTCGCGAAGGGCCCTGATCTCGGAGATTATCGTTTCCTGATCGGAGTGCAGCGCTTCGCGCTGCTCCGCGGCCGCTTTGTCGTGTTCGGATTGCATGGCGGCCACTATAATGCCGATAAACAGGTTCAACACCGTGAATGTCGTCGAGACTATGAACGGTATGAAAAACAGCCAGGCGTGAGGGAATGTCTCCATGACCGGCCGGACGATCCCCATTGACCAGCTTTCCAGCGTCATGATCTGGAACAGCGAGTAGGCTGACGCGCCTATGCCGCCGAACCATTCGGGAAACGCTGCGCCGAACAGTTTGGTCGCCATGACCGAGAATATGTAAAAGACCAGCGCCAACAGACCGACAATCGAGCCCATGCCGGGCAGGGCGGCCACAAGACCGCCGACGACCCGCCGCAGGGACGGGACCATCCCGACGACGCGCACGATTCTCAGGATACGCAGCGCCCGAAGGATGGAGAACGCGCCGGTCGAGGGCATCCAGGCGATGGACACGATGGCTAAATCGAACAGGCGCCATGGGTCGCGCGGGTAATTCAGGCGGAAAACGATCAGCTTCAGCGCAATCTCGACGGTGAAGATGACAAGGAATACCCTGTCAAGAACCATGAGCAGGCGGCGTATGCCGTCCGGAACCGATTTACCGGTTTCCAGACCGAGGGTGACGGCGTTTGCGACGATCACGGCGATGACGAACGTTTCGAATTTCGGCGACGTTACAAATCTTTTCAGAATTTCCATCGGACACCTTTCCAACCGGCCATGCCGGCAGATGGCGGCGGGCGGCCGGATTTTCAAGCGGAGACGTGGACGCCATGTCCGCGATTTCCCGCTTGCATCGGCGGCATGGAAACCGTATTTGCGCTGCCACGGGCCGAACGGTCGGCAATCCGGCCAATTCAGACAGGAAGACTTGATTTATGGCTAAGGGAAGATTTGAGCGCAACAAGCCGCATGTGAACATCGGGACGATTGGTCATGTTGATCATGGCAAGACGTCTCTGACGGCTGCGATTACGAAGTTTTTTGGCGAGTTCAAGGCGTATGATCAGATTGATGCTGCGCCTGAGGAGAAGGCGCGGGGGATCACGATTTCGACGGCGCATGTGGAGTATGAGACGGATGATCGCCACTATGCGCATGTCGATTGTCCTGGTCATGCGGATTATGTGAAGAACATGATCACGGGCGCGGCGCAGATGGACGGCGCGATCCTGGTTGTGTCGGCTGCCGACGGTCCGATGCCGCAGACGCGCGAGCACATTTTGCTGGCCCGGCAGGTGGGGGTTCCGGCGATTGTGGTGTTTTTGAACAAGGTCGATCAGGTTGACGACGAGGAACTGCTTGAACTGGTTGAACTGGAGGTTCGCGAGTTGCTGTCGGCCTACGAGTTTCCGGGCGACGACATTCCGATTGTCAAGGGGTCGGCGCTTGTGGCTCTTGAGGATGGCGACAAGGCTGCCGGCGAGGATGCGGTGCGTGAACTGATGGCGCGGGTGGACAGCTACATTCCGACGCCTGAGCGTCCGGTTGACCAGCCGTTTTTGATGCCGATTGAGGATGTGTTCTCGATTTCGGGCCGCGGCACGGTTGTGACGGGGCGGGTTGAGCGCGGCATTGTCAATGTGGGCGACGAGATTGAGATTGTCGGCATCCGCGCGACGTCGAAGACGACATGCACGGGTGTCGAGATGTTCCGCAAGCTTCTGGATCAGGGTCGGGCGGGCGACAATATCGGCGCGCTTTTGCGCGGCGTCGACCGTGACGGTGTCGAGCGCGGGCAGGTTCTGTGCAAGCCTGGTTCTGTCACCCCGCACACGAGGTTCAAGGCGGAGGCCTACATTCTGACGAAGGAGGAGGGTGGCCGTCACACGCCGTTCTTCACCAACTATCGTCCGCAGTTTTATTTCCGCACGACGGATGTGACCGGTGTGGTCACGCTGCCCTCGGGCACGGAGATGGTGATGCCGGGCGACAATGTGACGGTGGATGTGGAACTGATCGTGCCGATCGCCATGGAGGAGAAACTGCGCTTCGCAATCCGTGAAGGCGGAAGAACCGTCGGCGCCGGTATCGTCGCTTCAATAACGGAATGACGGAATGCGCGCGGCGTTTGGCGTTCGCCTGTATTTGCTGATTCTCCTATCGGCGGGTCTGGTGTGGTCCGCCGATTTGTCATTGGCGCATAGACAATGTCCGGAGCGGCCGCGTTGCAAGGGATGCGGTTGCGCCGGCGGCCCGGGTTACCGATCGATCAAGACAGGCGAATGCGTTGGATTTCGGCAACTCAAGTCAGTATGTGGCGGTCCGCCGACAAAGAACTGCATATTTGAAAACGCGCCGGGCGTCGGAGAGAATGCCGACTGTGCAATGCATGAACATCCCGAGAAAAAGAAGAGGCAATGAAGCTTTGGCTGCATCACATCAACCGCGTCTCGGACAATGTGGAGCGTCTGCGCCGCTTCTACTCGGATGTCATGGGTCTGGGTGAGCACACGAAGGATCTGCCGCTTTGCGAGCCGACGCGGGATTATACCGGCGACGTCGCGTTCATGAGTAACGGGAATATACAAATGCACCTCGCGCAAAAGGATTTGGGGCTGCCCTATCGGGCGGGAAAGGCCGTCAATCCTGTGGAGCGCGGACACACTGCGTTTCGTACTGATGATATTGAGGCATTCAAAAAACGTCTCGAAGCCGATAGTGTATCCTACAGCAACTATGCCGGTGTCGCCACGGGCGGTTGGCATCGGATATTTTCCACGACCCGGAGGGAAATGTGATCGAAGGTCATCAGGCGCCGGGCGATTGGCGGCGGGCGTGCGGACCGGGAAGTCAGGGCTTGAATTTACCGGATTGCTGATGCATGTAGCGCCCGGCCACAGGGGTATAGCTCAGTCGGTAGAGCGACGGTCTCCAAAACCGTAGGTCGCGGGTTCAAGTCCTGCTGCCCCTGCCAGAATCCCCGATGGATACAATTTGTTTTTCCTGATTCGGATCGCTTGCATGCGCGTGGCGGAACACCATAGTCGGGCACCCGCCGCCGCGCCGAAAACGCCCCTTGACGGTTTGGTTTGGGGTTATATATCGGCCGGTCCGGTTTCGACAATTACGACGACTATCTCGAAATCGCCGGGGCCGATCGTCTGATCGCGGAAATGCCGTTTGCGCGCATATCGGCGCGGCGTCTGTTGCCGCGAAACGGGTTGCGGGGATTGCCGGCCATCGCGCGGCGGCCTCTTATCGCCGCCCCCCGGAAAACCGCCGCCTGACGCAATGCGCATTGGGGTGAGCCGACGCGGCGGGGGCGTTTCGTCGCGCTCCCGAAAGCCCCTCACAGCCGTTTTGAAGGGCGTTTGAAAGGCGCTTGAAGATCGTGCCATGTTGCGCATGCGCGGGGAAAATCACCTTGGACGATCGGCGTCGAAGCCGTAAAGCCAATCGAGATCGCGCATGAGGCCCGCCCCGGAACGGGCGCGAAGCACAAGATTGCGCGCCCGGGCGACCGGTCCCGACGCATGCCACGCGAGGCGGTTGAAGGCGCCGCGTTTCACGACGCGGGCCACACGCGGTTTGCGCGATGCCTCGAACCGTCTCAACGCCGACGGCAGGACGTCGTCGTGTTCGCAAATGCGCCGCGCCAGAACGTGGCCGTCCTCGATCGCCATGGCCGCGCCCTGCGCCAGAAACGGGGTCATGGCGTGCGCGGCGTCGCCGATGAGCGCCAGCCGCTTTCGATCGCTCCATGCAGGCCGGCAATCGACTTCATGCAGGGGCCAGGCCGTCCAGTCGACGGCGGCGTCGGCCAGCGGCGCGGCGCATGTGTTTCGCAGCACGGCCGTCAGTGCGGACCTGTCGGCGTCGGCAATCCAACGCTCGCCATCGGCCCCGTCCTTCACGACCGCGACGATGTTGAAACATTCGCCGCCCCCGGCCGGATAAACCACCATATGGAAACGCGGGTTCAGCAGCGCGGTCACGCACATGGCCGATGCTTCGCGCGGCAGGCGCTTCACCGCGTCGGGGCCGATCAACGCGCGCCAGGCGACATATCCGGTAAACCGGCTTTCATGCGCGGCGCGAACCGCGGCGCGAAGGCCGGACCGGACGCCGTCGGCGCCGACAACGAGGTCCGCGGCGATTGTCCGGCCTCCGCCGGTCAGAACGCTCACACCGCCATTGTCGCGTCGAACGCCGGTCGCGGACACCCCCATCTCGACGGCGATATTCGGCCGCGCCGCGGCCGTCTCGGCGAGCGCCCCATGCAGGTCCGCCCGATGAGCGACGAGATAGGGAGCGCGCCAACGCGCCTCGGCGGTTTTCCCCAGCGGCATTTCGGCCAGCAACCGGCCCGACCGGGCGTCCATCAGCCGGACGGCGCCGGGACGGGCGGCTTTCGCGCCGAGTTTTTCGAGCACGCCGAGCCTGGCAAGCAGGCGCGACGCGTTTGGAGAGATTTGCAGGCCGGCGCCAAGTTCCCCGAACTGTCCGGCGCGCTCGATAACGCGGACTTCGCGCCCCACGGCCGACAGGGCCAGCGCCGCGCTAAGCCCCGCGATGCCGCCCCCGGCGATCAGAACCGGTTTGTTTCCGGGACGCACCGCGCACATTCGCCCGCGACGACCGACCCGTCAGGCGTCCGCCGGTTCGAACGCGCACCCTTCGGGGCGCGTCTCGTTTTCGCCCAGGGATCCGACATGGCGAAACAGGGTCGAGCAGTAGGGGCAGACTTTCTCGCTTTCCGCGCCCATGTCCAGAAACACATGCGGGTGATCGAACGGGGGTTCCGCGCCGACGCACATGAATTCCCCGACCCCGATGTCGATTCTCGCATGCCCGCCGCTATTGTGAAAATGAGGAACCGCACGACCCGCCATTTCTGTTTAACCCGCTCCGTGTTGAGGCAAGAGGAGAGAGAGACTCTTATTTTTGATTCGATACAAGAGTGTCACGAATAGGGTAGAGTATTTCCTTAATTTCTACAAATATAGAGTCATAAGTATCGACAACTTTTTGTATTGCCTCATCATTTTCAGGACAATAGGCAAAAACTGTTTCATCAGATCCTATATCCTTACAGTTGTTCTGATTTAAAATAAGCTGACTTTTCATATAAGCTGATTTTAAAAGCTTGGCTTTCTCCTCATACATAGCACAAACTTTTATATAATAAGGAGAAGAAGATTTATCAAAATGTCTCTTGAGAGGAAGGTTTTTACAATTCCCCGCATGCTCTATTGCTAAGTTAATATAACCCATAATATTATCTCTGTATTCAGGATAAGTTTCTAAGTCACGATCTCCTTCATAACTGGGAGAGTTAAGTAACCTAACACGGTAGTCACCAGAAACCCCTTTATAAAACATGGCTAAATAAACAAGAGGTAATTGATAATAAGATGTCATCTCTATGTTATCAGTTGCCTCCCACATAAAGTAATCAAGAGGAGGGTAGATATTATAAGTCTTTATGATAGCCAGTGTGCTTGAATAGTAATGGGCGGCTAAATCCAAATTTCTATCAGCTATACCTTTGAAATCCCCTCCTGAAAGATGGTATTCTGCTATCCAATAATTAGCTACAATATTGCTGTGTTGATCAGCTAAACCATGTAATATCAACATTCCCTTGGAAACATTGTCTTGATTGTTAGTCACTTCACCTTTTAATAAGAGACAAATAGCATAAACTAAGGTCACACTCACATAAGGATCAGGATCATTTAATTGCTCTTTATACTGTCTCTCGGTATCCTCAAAATCACCACATCCAAAACTACCAGATCTATATACTGTCCCAAAACCAGGGCTCGTCGCAAAAACGAAAAAGGCGATCGCACTCAATAGCAACACGATTTTTCTCATAGCTTGTCTCGCTCCCCGGTTTTACATCGATCTCCCGCGCCGCCGGATCGGATTTCTTTCCCAGCGTCCGGCCCGAACGATACGCCAGTGCAAGGAATCTCTACGATGCGACCTGTCATAAATCAATGCGAAAGTCGCGAATTGCGGTTATGATTCGCACAACGACCGGAATCGGCGTTTCAACGCAGCCGTCCAATCGAGATCGAATGAGGAACATGAACGAACGGACCCCGATATCGACGGATTTCGCGTCGTCGCCCGCGATGGACGCCGCAAGGCTGGCGAAAAGTCCCGAGCGCTTCGTCAATCGCGAATTTTCATGGCTTCAATTCAATCGCCGCGTGCTCGCGGAAAGCCGGAACGACAATCATCCGCTGCTAGAACGTCTGCGTTTCCTGTCGATATCGGCGGCCAATCTGGATGAGTTCTTCATGGTTCGCGTCGCCGGGCTCGACGGTCAGGTGCGCGAAGGCATCGCGCTGAAATCGGCGGACGGAAGAACCCCGGAGCAGCAACTGTCGCAGGTGTTGCTTGAAATCGACCGGCTGGAGAAGGATCAGCAATCGCAACTGACCGCGTTGCTCGAACTGCTCGCCGGGCATTCCATATATATCGCCGGACCGTCCGATCTCAATAAAAGCGAACGCGAATGGCTGGGAGAGCATTTTCGCGACAGCGTTTTTCCGGTTCTAACCCCGCTCTCCGTCGATCCCGCCCATCCGTTTCCGTTCATACCCAATCTCGGATTTTCGATAGCGCTCGAACTCATGCACAGGAAGCGCAAGGAGCAGATGTTCGCTCTTCTGCGGCTGCCGGTCGCGCTGACCCGTTTCATCCGGCTGCCCGACCGGGACGGCCAAACGAAGTTCGTCACCCTGGAAAATCTGGTCGGAATGCATGTCACCGACCTGTTCCCGGGATACAAACTCAAGGGAATGGGAACGTTCAGGATCATTCGGGACAGCGATATCGAAGTCGAGGAGGAAGCGGAAGATCTGGTCCGCCTGTTCGAGTCGGCGCTGAAACGCCGCCGTCGCGGGTCGGTGATCCGCATCGAATTCGATTCCGGCATGCCGCCCGGATTGCGCGAATTCGTCGCTCATGAATTGAACGTCTCCGCCGGCCGTGTGAGCGTGACCGAGGGATTGCAGGATCTGGCGCAAATATCCGAAATCGTCTCGCTGCCCCGCGACGATCTGAAATTTCCGCCCTACAATCCCCGTTTTCCCGAGCGCATTCGCGAAAACGGGGGCGATTGCCTGGCCGCGATTCGCGAAAAGGACATCATCGTTCACCATCCCTACGAGTCGTTCGACGTGGTTGTTCAATTTCTGCGTCAGGCGGCTAACGATCCCGATGTCGTTGCGATCAAGCAAACGCTTTACCGGACATCGAACGACAGCCCGATCGTCCGGGCGCTGATCGACGCGGCGGAAGCGGGCAAATCGGTCACGGCGCTGATCGAACTGAAGGCCCGGTTCGACGAGGAGGCCAACATACGCTGGGCGCGCGATATGGAGCGCGCCGGCGTGCAGGTCGTGTTCGGTTTCATCGAGTTGAAAACCCATGCGAAAATGTCTCAGGTGGTGCGGCGCGAAGAGGGCAGGCTGAGGAATTACGTCCATCTCGGCACGGGAAACTACCATCCGATCACCGCCCGCATTTACACCGATCTGTCCTATTTCACATCGGATCAGCAGACGGCTCACGAAGTGGCGCAGGTCTTCAATCTCGTGACCGGATACGTGGAACCCGCCAAGAAGATGGGACTGGCGGTCTCGCCGATGACCATGCGCGACCGCATCCTCAAGCATATCGCGCGGGAAAAGGCGTTCGCAAAAAACGGAAAACCGGCGGCGGTCTGGATGAAGATGAACTCGCTTGTCGATCCGCAGGTCATCGACGCCTTGTACGATGCCGGCAAGGCGGGTGTGGAGATCGATTTGATCGTGCGCGGAATTTGTTGCCTGCGCCCGCAGGCGCCGGGATTTTCCGACAACATTCGGGTCAAGTCGATCGTCGGACGATTTTTGGAGCACAGTCGCATTTATTGCTTTGGAAACGGATATGGGCTGCCGTCCGACGAGGCGCTTGTCTATATCGGTTCCGCCGACATGATGCCGCGCAATCTGGACCGCCGCGTGGAGACGATCGCGCCGCTGACCAATCCGACCGTGCATGAACAGGTGCTCGACCAGATCATGCTGGGCAATATCATGGACAACTGCCAGAGTTTCGAGTTATTGCCCGACGGCACGTCGAGGCGCATCGCGCCCGAACGGGGGGAGGAATTGTTCAATGCGCAGGAATATTTCATGACCAATCCCAGCCTGTCGGGCCGGGGCGAGGCGCTCAAGAGCCATGCGCCGAAACGAATCATGCGCTTGAAGCCCACGAAAAAAATGCGCGCCTCAACCGCGAAATGAACGATTTTTCGCAGGGTCGGCTGCCCGGCCGCGAACCGGTCGCAATCATCGATGTCGGTTCCAATTCGATTCGCCTTGTCGTCTATGAAGGCGTGACCAGGTCTCCGACGGTTCTTTTCAATGAAAAAATGCTGGCCGGTCTGGGCCGGGGCGTTCATTCGACCGGACGGCTCGATCCGGCGGCGATCGACGCGGCCATGGAGGAATTCAGGCGTTTTCGGGCGCTGGTCGCGCAAACCGGCGCGGCCTCCCTGCATGTGATCGCCACCGCCGCCGCGCGTGAGGCGGTCAACGGACAGGAATTCATAGAGCGGGCCGAGAAAATCCTCGGCGCCGAAATCGACGTGCTGTCGGGGCGCCGGGAAGCATATTATTCCGCATTGGGCGTCATTTCCGGCTTCATGTCGCCGGATGGGATCGGCGGCGATCTCGGCGGCGGCAGCCTGGAATTGTTCGACGTATCGGGAACGCGGATCGGCGACGGCATCACCCTGCCGCTCGGCGGCCTGCGCCTGCGCGACATGGCGGGGGAGGATCTTGGCAGGGTTCGCGGGATCGTGGCATCCGAACTCAAGCGCGCGTCCTGGCTCGCGAAGGGCAGGGGGCGGGTCTTCTACGCGGTGGGCGGAACATGGAGAAATCTCGCCCGTCTTCACATGAACTCGGACGGCTATCCTCTCGGCGTCATACACCATTACGCGATGAGGCCCGCTCGGATCGCCGGTTTTCTGCGCCGGGTGTCGTCGGGAGAAATCGAATCGGTCAAGGGCATCGGCAGCGTATCGAAGAACCGCCGGTCGCTGTTGCCCTATGGCGCGATCGTGCTGGAGGAAATCATCAGGATCATGCGGCCGGCCCATATCGAAGTGTCGGCTCTCGGGGTGCGGGAAGGTTATCTGTATTCGCTTCTGAACGATGTCGAGCGCGATCTGGACCCGCTTGCCGCCGCCGCCGGGGAACTGGCGCTGCTTCGCTCCCGGTCCATCGCGCACGCCCGGGAGATGGCTGACTGGACCGGGCGTTCGTTCGGGAAATTCGGCGTGGACGAGACCGCCGACGAGGCGAGGTGCCGGCGCGCCTCATGCATGTTGGCCGACATCGGCTGGCGGGCGCATCCGGAATATCGCGGCGCTCAATCGCTCAATGTGATTTCGCACACCTCGTTTGTCGGAATCGATCATCCCGGGCGGGCGTTTATCGCCCTCGCCACCGCGTTCCGGCACGAAGGTCTGGCGGCGAAGGTCTCGCCCGCGCTCGTTGAAGTCGCCGGAGCGAGATCGTTCGAGCGCGCGAAACTCGCGGCGGGTTTGATGCGGGTCGGATATCTGCTGTCCGCGGCCATGCCCGGGGTCATCCCGCGACTGAAATGGGTTGCAGTTGGCGACGGCGGTCTGGAACTGCGGCTGCCGGCCGATCTCGCCGGCCTTTACGGCGACAGACCGTCGTGGCGGCTGGAGCAGCTTGCAAGAATGATCGAAAGGCCGTTGCGGCTCGCGGTCGCGCCGCAATAGGGCCGGGACTCATATCCGCGACATGCCGGCGGTTGCGGGCGCGCAAGATGCGCGACGGGCGGCCCGCCTTGCCGGCGTCCGGCTGCGAAAAGGCCCCTTGACGGTTTGGGTCGGGCCCATATAGTGAGGTCAAGCGGTGCGTCGCCCAAGCGGTGCGTCGCCCAAGCGGTGCGTCGCCTCAAAGCGGTGCGTCGCCCAAGCGGTGCGTCGCCTCAAAGCGGTGCGTCGCCTCAAAGCGGTGCGTCGCCTCAAAGCGGTGCGTCGCCTCAAAGCGGTGCGTCGCCTCAAAGCGGTGCGTCGCCTCAAGCGGGGCGTCGCCATTGAAGTATGACGCGCCCGTGTCCCGATCGGTGGCAGGGGTGTGAAGACGGATTGTCGGGCAACCGGCATCTTAATGGAACGTTTGCCCGCGGGTTTCCGCCGGTTCGTTCCCCGGATTGAAAGGAAACTACCCATGGCTGTTATAGAGTTCCCCAACTACATTGAGATTAATTCGCCGACGCCCCTCCCCTCCGGGCCGGACGGGTCGATCTCGTGGACTGTTTTTACTGCCACTGACAATGTGGACCCACGATTCAGCGTCAATACCGGAGACGATGACATCCTGGATGCCGGAACCGACTGGTTCCTAAACGATGCCACCACCTACACGGGGTACGTGGTCGAATACGAAGGCGAGACCTACGCCATTTTCGGCAGGCCGCTCAGCGGCGGAGGAGCGCGATATTACATCCCCTATGACCCCGAGCAGGGACAAAACCTCGGCACCCTGGCGTTCATGGGCGGCGTCTCGACGGGTTTCCAGCCCAGCAATGCCCAGGTCTTCAACTGCTTCGCCACCGGAACGACGATTCTGACGCCGGACGGCGAGCGGGCCATCGAGACGCTGCAACCCGGCGACCGGGTCATGACCCATGACGGCAGGTCGACGCCGGTGATCTGGGTGGCGCGGCAGACCGTCGCCAACCCGCGCGGCGTCGAACTCGGCCGCAAACCGGTGCGCATCGACGCCGGCGCCCTCGGCCCGGACCTGCCGAACAGACCGCTGACCGTGACGGGCGATCACGCCCTGCTGTTCGGCGACATGCTGGTCAACGCCGGCACGCTGGCGGAGGACGGAACCCCGATCCGCTTCCTGCCGCTTTCGGACATGCCGACGAAATTCATCTGGTGGCATGTGGAGCTTGAGAACCACGAGGTCGTTCTGGCCAATGGCGGCGTTCCTGCGGAGAGTTTTATCGATTATGTCGGCCGGTCCGGTTTCGACAATTACGACGAATATCTCGACCTTGCGGGGGCCGACCGTCTGATTAAGGAAATGCCGTTTGCGCGCATATCGGCGCGGCGTCTGTTGCCGGCGAACGGGTTGCGGGGATTGCCGGCCATCGCCCGGCGGCCTCTTATCGCCGCCCCCCGGAAAACCGCCGCCTGACGCAAGGAGACGGCGGCGGCGCTCCCTCAAGGGCGCTGTCCGGCGTTTTCGCCCGAAGGCCCCTCAAAACCGCGTTTCGAAGGGCGTTTGCAAGGCGCTTTAAGACCGGCGTCAAATCACGGAGTCGAAATCCGTGACCAAGGCGCGCCGGGCCGTGTCCCGACGGGTGCGGAAAAGCCTCTTGACCGTCCGTGTCGGGGCCATATAATGGAATCAAGCGGTGCGTCGCCCAAGCGGTGCGTCGCCCAAGCGGTGCGTCGCCCAAGCGGTGCGTCGCCCAAGCGGTGCGTCGCCCAAGCGGTGCGTCGCCCAAGCGGTGCGTCGCCCAAGCGGTGCGTCGCCCAAGCGGTGCGTCGCCCAAGCGGTGCGTCGCCCAAGCGGTGCGTCGCCCAAGCGGTGCGTCGCCCAAGCGGTGCGTCGCCCAAGCGGTGCGTCGCCCAAGCGGTGCGTCGCCCAAGCGGTGCGTCGCCCAAGCGGTGCGTCGCCCAAGCGGTGCGTCGCCCAAGCGGTGCGTCGCCAATGAAGTATGACGCGCCCGTTTCCTTATCGGTGGCATGGGTGTGAGGACAGGCCGTCGGGCAACCGGCATCTGACCGGAACGTCTGCCCGCGGTTTTCCGCCGGTGCGTTCCCCGTTGAGATTATTCGTGGCTGATGTATCATTCACTCATGTCATCCGGTTAACTAACGTGCACGTAACCCCCGGCGGGCCGGACGGTTCAATCTCGTGGAGTAATGGCGCCGCCGTTAATTTACCATCCAGTGTCGATTCCGGACCCGATGGGCTTCTGGATCGAAACGTCGACCAGTTAGGAAGAGTAAGCCCACCCATCGTCTACACGGGGTACGTGGTCGAATACGAAGGCCGGACCTACGCCATTTTCGGTAGTACGGGCACCGTCGAACCGGACACTTATTTCATCCCCTACAACGCGGCGCAGCATGACCTCGCGCCCTTGGTTAGGGGCAGTTCGACGGGTTACATCCCCACCGGAGCCGATGTCTCCAACTGCTTCGCCACCGGAACGACGATTCTGACGCCTGACGGCGAAAAGGCCATCGAAACGCTGCAACCCGGCGACCGGGTCGTGACCCATGACGGCAGGTCGACGCCGGCGATCTGGGTGGCGAGGCAGACCGTCGCCAACCCGCGCGGCGTCGAACTCGGACGAAAGCCCGTGCGCATCGACGCCGGCGCGCTCGGCCCGAACCTGCCGAACAGACCGCTGACCGTGACCGCCGACCACGCCCTGCTGTTCGGCGACATGCTGGTCAACGCCGGCACGCTGGCGGAGGACGGAACCCCGGTCCGCTTCCTGCCGCTTGAGGACATGCCGACGAAATTCACCTGGTGGCATGTGGAGCTTGAGAACCACGAGGTCGTTCTGGCCAATGGCGGCGTTCCCGCGGAAAGCTTTATCGATTATGTCGGCCGGTCCGGCTTCGACAATTACGACGAGTATCTCGACCTTGTGGGCGCGGACCGTCTGATTAAGGAAATGCCGTTTGCGCGCATATCGGCGCGGCGTCTGTTGCCGGCGAACGGGTTGCGGGGATTGCCGGCCATCGCCCGGCGGCCTCTTATCGCCGCCCCCCGGAAAACCGCCGCCTGACGCAAGGAGACGGCGGCGGCGCTCCCTCAAGGGCGCTGTCCGGCGTTTTCGCCCGAAGGCCCCTCAAAACCGTTTCGAAGGGCGTTTGAAAGGCGTTTGAAGACCGGCGCATGGCGTGACGCGGCGGGCGCGCGCTCTTTTCTCGCGCCGGCGTCCGGGTGCGGAAGGGCCCCTTGACGGTCCGTGTCGGGGCCGTACAATGCCCATCAAGCGGGGCGTCGTCATCAAGCGGTGCGTCGCCATTGAAGTATGACGCGCCCGTTTCCCAAATCGGCGGCATGGGTGTGAAGACGGACTGTCGGGCAACCGGCATCTGACCGGGGCGTTTGCCTCGCGGGTTTCCGCCGGGTCGCTCCCCGGGACTGAAAGGAGACGGCCCGTGGCTACATTTTCTCATTACATTTTTATAAGCCTACCCGGCATGGATGTCGTCAACCAGCCGGGCGGGAGCATCTCGTGGACTTCCGCCTCCATCCGGCAACAATCATCGGGCATGGTCAATTCCGGAGATGACGGCCTCCTGGATGTCGGCGCGGACTCGTTCTTGGCGCGCGAGAACGTCTTCACGGGGTACACGATCGGATTCGAAGGCGAGACCTACGCCATTTTCGGCAGGCAGTCCGGCGGCGGCGGCAGGCAGTTCGGCGGCGGAGAAGCACAATATTACATCCCCTACAACCTGGCGGACGCAAACCTCGCGCCCCTGACGGCAGGGGGCTTCACGTCGGTCTACACGGGAAACGGGGCGCAGGTCTTCAACTGCTTCGCGACCGGAACGAGGATCGCCACGCCGGACGGCGAAAAGGCCATCGAAACCCTGAAACCCGGCGACCGGGTCGTGACCCATGACGGCAGGTCGACGCCGGCGATCTGGGTGGCGCGGCAGACCGTCGCCAACCCGCGCGGCGTCGAACTCGGACGCAAGCCCGTGCGCATCGACGCCGGCGCCCTCGGCCCGGACCTGCCGAACAGACCGCTGACCGTGACCGCCGATCACGCCCTGCTGTTCGGCGATATGCTGATCAACGCCGGCACGCTGGCGGAGGACGGAACACCAATCCGCTTCCTGCCGCTTTCGGACATGCCGACGAAATTCGTCTGGTGGCATGTGGAGCTTGAGAACCACGAGTGCGTCGTCGCCAACGGCGTTCCCGCGGAGAGCTTTATCGATTATGTCGGCCGGTCCGGCTTCGACAATTACGACGAATATCTCGAAATCGCCGGGGCCGACCGTCTGATCGCGGAAATGCCGTTTGCGCGCATATCGGCGCACCGGCTCGTTCCGCCCGACCTTCGCGAGGCGCTCGGCATCGCACCGCCCTCCTACATGCCCCGGCGCAAAGCCGCCTGAGGCGATACGCATGGCGCACCGGGCCGGCGGGGGGTCATCCCGGCCGGCATTCCTCCGTCGCCACCTTGCCGTTCCTGTAGCGAAGCGCGGTCTCGCCACGGATCAGTTTTAGCGCGGGATCGCCGAACACTTCGCGACGCCAGCCGTTCAGCGCCGGAATGTCGGCCTTTTCGCCCTCGGCGGCCAGTTTGTCGATATCGTCGCCGGAGGCGAGAACCCTGGCCGCTACGCCCGAATCCTCCGACGTCATCCGCAATAACACTTTCAGGAGTTCCGCCGCCGCGGCGGCGCCGTTTGGCGGGCGTTTCGGCTTGAGCGGGCTCGGCATCCGGTCGCGCGGCAGCGCGAGCGCGTCGTTGACCGCCTTCAGCAGGCCGGCGACGTCGCCCGAACGTTTCCGGCCACGCGGTATGGTTCTCAGCCGGCTCAGTTTTTCCGGGTCCGTCGGTTGTTGTTGCGCGATCTCGTAAATCGCGTCGTCCTTCAACACGCGCCCGCGCGGTACGTTCCGGGACCGCGCCTCCCGCTCGCGCCAGGCGGCGACGGATCGCATGACGGCCAGTTCCGCCGGCTTTCTCAATCGTTTCCTGAGCCGGTTCCAGGCTTCTTCCGGACGGATGTCGTAGGTTTCGCGCGCCGTAAGCGCCTCCATCTCGTCCTCCAGCCAATGCGCGCGGTTCTCGCGCCGCAATTCGGCTTCGAGGCGGCGGTAGACGTCGATGAGATATGTCACGTCGGCGAGCGCATAGGCCAGTTGTTTCTGCGACAACGGGCGGCGGCGCCAATCGGTGAAGCGGGATGACTTGTCAATCGAATTGCCGGTAATTCTCTGGACAAGCTGATCGTAGGAGACGCTGTCGCCGAATCCGCAAACCATGGCCGCGACCTGCGTATCGAACACCGGATGCGGAATCAGGCCGCCGCGATGAAAAACGATCTCGATGTCCTGGCGCGCGGCGTGAAACACCTTGACCACCGCCTCGTCGCCCATCAGGCCGAAAAACGGTTCCAGGTCGAGGCCCGGCGCCAGCGCGTCGACCATCGCTTCGGTTCCCGGCGCCGCCATCTGGATCAGGCACAACTCCGGCCAGAATGTCGTTTCACGGATGAACTCGGTGTCGACGGTAATGAATTCGGACCTGGAAAGTTCGGATACCGCGTCCCGGAGCGCGGTCGTCGTGCTGATCAATTCCATGCGCGCCTATTAGACAAAAACATTTTGTTTGTCTGCAACCGATTCGAATCCCGACCGGACTTATTTGCCGCGCCCCCTGCCGGGTTTGCGGGCGATCCTGTTGAAGGACGCCGATGTGCGCAGCAGGCCGGAAAACCGCCTGCGCCCCGCGACCGGAACCGCCGCGCGGGCCCGCATACGCCAGATCGTGGCGAAGATCAGCAGCGCATGAATGAGACTGATGTAGTTGAAGAGCAGCTTCGGGCCGCCAAACTCGACAAAGGCGGCGGCGGTCGCCGGTCCGACGGTCGCTCCAAGCGAGAAGAAAAACAACAGACCCGCCGCCACCTGCACGAACTGCCCTCTTTTCGCGTGGTCGTTGGCGTGCGCCGCGGCCAGCGAATAGAGCGGCAGCGAGAACGCTCCGAACAGGAATATCCCGATGAAATTGCGCCAGGGCGAATCACCCGCCAGATAGGTGAGGCCCAGGCCCGCGAGAACGGCGCCGGTCGTCGCCATCAGCAATACGTAACGCCGGTCGCCGCGGTCGGACAGATAGCCCATGGGATATTGCAGAATGGCGCCGCCAAGAATGCCGGCGCTCATGAATGTCGCGACATCGGCGACCGACAAACCGATGTTCTGAGCGTAGACCGGCCCGACCAGCCGGAAGGCGCTGTTGGTCAAACCGATGGCCAGGCTGCCGAGGCAGGCGAGCGGAGAGGTGATCCAGACCGATTTCAGGTCGAGGCCGAACGCCTCGGGCGGTTCGGGATTTGACCGGTCGGCGACCGAAACCGGAACCAGCGACAGGCAGATCATCATCGCCATGATCGCGAAAATGGTGAAACCGTCCGCGCCGAAGACCGGAATCAGATATTGCGAACCGGTGACGGCGACGATGTCGACGATGCGGTATATCGACAGCACGCCGGCGCGGTCCTTGTT
Organism: Rhizobiaceae bacterium; assembly: GCA_965204295.1. Classification (GTDB taxonomy): domain Bacteria; phylum Pseudomonadota; class Alphaproteobacteria; order Rhizobiales; family Rhizobiaceae; genus JAWKWH01. The sequence continues at coordinate 3,466,446 of OZ241973.1, read as the reverse complement.
GGAGACGCCGGAATTTATCCAGCTATCGACGGTCATGAACAGGCCCGAGAAGCAGAACCCGGTCACGAACCGCATCGTCATCCAGATAACCGGTTCGACCAGAAGAACCAGCGCCAGCGAGGCCGACGCGGCGATGGCGGCGAGGGCCGCGAAGGTTCGGATATGGCCGACCGATTGCAGCAGGCGCGGCATCGTCAGGCATCCGATCAGGAAGCCGCCGAAATAGGTCGTTCCCATCAGGCCGATGATCGACGCCGAAAATCCTTCCGCCGCTCCGCGCAGCGCGATCAGCGTGCCTTGCAGCCCGTTGCCCGCCAGCAATATGCCGGCGGCGATCAGGAGGGGAATCAGCGGGCGGACGGAGGACATGGCGCCTTTTGCCGAAGCGGATTTTCGATCTATAGACGGTTTCGCCGTTCCCGCTGTCGGAGAATCGCCGTCGTCCGGCGTTTACCCGCCATGATTTGTCCGGTTTCGACCGCGCGGACCGCGAGCTGGCGAGTATATGCCGCCTGCCGGCGGCATCGGGCGGAATGCGTCTTCACTGTTCCGTTTCGATCCGCGTCAACGAGGATGGAACACGCCCGCGCCGGACATGACCGGTCAGGATTGGCCGGTCGATGTCATTTGCGGGAAAATATCCGCTCCGTCCGGTTTTCGGGCCGCCGGGTTCGGCGGACGCCCGGGCGCATCAGGCCGACCGCACGTCGATTTTCCTGCCCTCGGACCGTTTCTGCACGGCCCTGGCGATCTTCAGACACAGCACGCCGTTGCCGAACTCCGCGTCGATCTTGCCGGCGTCGGCGTCGGCGGGCAGACGGAACGTGCGTTGAAACGAGCCATATTCGCGTTCCGAGAAGAAGAACGTCCGGCCCTTTTTCTCGCGCTCGAAGTGCTTCTCGCCTTTTATCATGACGCTTCCGTCGTGAACGGACACGTCCACATCGCCGGGCTTCACACCCGGCAGTTCGATGTTGATTTCATAAAAATCCTCATCCGTGGAAGCATCGGACCGCGGTGCGATCCAATCGGCGACTTTCCGCCCGAAACCGCGCAGGGGTTCGTAGATGCCGGGCCACCAGCCGGCCGTGTGCATTTGTTCGACCATCATCAACCTCCATGGGATAAACCGACCGTGGCAGCATGAACCGGCCACGGCATTTTACATTGATATTTGTCAAACCGCTTCGCTTCTCCGGGGAAGGCGAGAGGGTCGCCGCCGCCACGAACGCTCCCACTTGCCACGAATCACTTGTCCGGTTAACCCGCGAACATGGGGAAAAGCCTTGTTCCGCCGGGCGACGGAGACGATATCGAACCGGTCGATCTGAAATCGGCTCTTGAAGAGCGCTATCTCGCCTATGCGCTCTCGACCATCATGCACCGCGCGCTGCCGGACGTGCGCGACGGATTGAAGCCCGTCCACCGGCGCATTCTGCATGCCATGCGCATTCTGCGCCTCGACCCGGACGAGGCGTACAAGAAGTGCGCCCGCATCGTCGGCGACGTGATCGGCAAATTCCATCCGCACGGCGACCAGGCGGTCTATGACGCGCTGGTGCGGCTGGCGCAGGATTTCTCCATGCGTTACCCGCTGGTCGACGGGCAGGGCAATTTCGGCAATATCGACGGAGACAACGCCGCCGCCTACCGCTACACCGAAGCGCGCATGACCGATGTCGCGGTCGAACTGCTCGAGGGCATCGACGAGGACGCGGTCGATTTTCGTCCGACTTACAACGAGGAGGACGAGGAGCCGGCCGTGCTTCCCGGCGCGTTTCCGAATCTGCTCGCCAACGGCGCCTCCGGCATCGCGGTCGGCATGGCGACCTCGATTCCCCCGCACAACGCCGCCGAATTGTGCGACGCCGCGTTGCATCTGATCGAACATCCGAACGCCACGGTCGAAAAACTTGTCGGCATGGTTCCGGGTCCGGATTTTCCGACCGGCGGAACGATTGTCGATGACCGCGCCTCGATCGTCGAGGCCTATGCGACCGGACGCGGCGGTTTTCGCGTACGCGCCCGGTGGGAGAAGGAGGAACGGGGCAGGGGCGCCTGGGTGATCGCGGTCACCGAAATCCCCTATCAGGTGCAGAAATCCCGGCTGATCGAGAAGATCGCCGAATTGCTGATCGCCAGGAAACTGCCGCTCCTCGAAGACGTCCGCGACGAAAGCGCCGAAGACATCCGCGTCGTGCTGACGCCGAAAAGCCGCTCGGTCGATCCCGGCGTGTTGATGGAATCGCTGTTCAAACTCACCGATCTGGAAAGCCGGATCCCGCTCAACATGAACGTGCTGTCGCGCGGCAGGGTTCCCGGCGTCCTGTCGCTGCGCGGCGTGCTGCGCGAATGGCTCGATCACCGCAAGGAGGTGTTGTTGCGCCGGTCGCGCCACCGGCTGGGCCGGATCGGGCGCCGTCTCGAAGTGCTCGGCGGATATCTCGTCGCCTATCTGAATATCGACGAGGTGATCGGGATCGTCCGCGAGGAGGACGAGCCCAAAAAGGTGATGATGGCCCGCTTCCGGTTGAGCGACGTGCAGGCCGAAGCGATCCTCAACATGCGTCTGCGCGCCCTGCGCAAGCTGGAAGAGATCGGGATTCGCAAGGAATTCGACGCCTTGACCGAGGAAAAGAGAGTGATCGAGGCGCTGCTCGCGTCCGGCGACAAGCAGTGGCGAATGATCGCTCGCCAGATCGGCGAGGCGAAGAAGAAATTTGGCGGGGATATCGAGCAGGGCGCGCGTCGCACCGATTTCGGCGAAGCGCCCGATCACGACATGGAGGCCATCCAGCAGGCGATGATCGAGAAGGAGCCGATTACCGTGGTCGTCTCCGAGAAGGGCTGGCTGCGCGCCATGAAGGGGCACCTGTCGGACTTCGCGGCGCTGTCCTTCAAGGAGGGCGACAGGTTGAAACTCGCCTTCCATGCGCTGACGACCGACAAGGTGCTGATTTTCACCACCGGCGGCAAGGTCTACACGATCGGCGCCGACCGGTTGCCGGGCGGGCGCGGCCACGGCGAACCCGTGCGCATCATTGTCGATATGGACAACGATCAGGACATCGTGACCGCCTTCGTGCACGATCCGGAGCGAAAGCTTCTGGTTGTCTCCTATGCCGGCAACGGGTTTGTCGTCGCGGAAAAAGACGTCGTCGCCAATACGCGAAAGGGCAGGCAGGTAATGAATGTCAAGGCGCCCGACGAAGCGAGGAACTGCGTCGCCGTCGCCGGCGATCACCTGGCGATCGTCGGCGAGAACCGGAAGCTGCTGATCTTCCCGCTGGCCGACATTCCGCAGATGACGCGCGGCAAGGGCGTGCGGCTGCAAAAATACAGGGACGGCGGCGTCAGAGACGTGAAAACGTTCACGCTGGCCGAGGGACTCGCCTGGCTGGATTCCGCCGACCGGACGTTTACCCGCCCGGCGAAGGAACTCGCCGAATGGATGGGCGCGCGCGCCGGCGCCGGCCGCATGGCGCCGAAGGGCTTTCCAAGGTCCGGCCGGTTTGGCTAGGGCCGCTTACGCAAACTTGATTTGCCCGTGAGCGGGCCGACCGCGTAGATTTCGCGCATGATGACGAGATTGTTCTGCGTTCTGGTCCTTGTCGCTTTCGGTCCGATCATCCACGCCCGCGCCGGCGAAGCCGATTGGCGGGAATTGCGCGAACTCCTGATCGACCGGCCCGCCATCGGCGAGGGAGCCGATGGCGTCATTCCCGACCGGGGTCCGGTGATTGTCGCCTTCTTCGCCTCCTGGTGCCCGCCATGCACCGATGAATTCGGCCATCTGAACAGGCTGGCCGGAATCGAAGGCGACGGCGCGGCGATCGTCGCCATCAATCTGTTCGAAGCGTTTGGCGGCGAGAAGAATCCCGCCCGCATGGCGCGGTTTCTGAACCGCACCAGGCCCCGGTTCCCCTTGCTCGACGGGTCCGGGGACATCAGGCGCGCCTTTGGCGATATCGACCGGATTCCCACCGTGATCGTCTACGGAATGTCCGGCAGGGAGGTCTGGCGTTTTGTCCATGAGAGGGGCGCGGAAAAGACCCACGCCACCTATGAGGATTTGACCGCCGCGCTCATTCTGGCCAAATCCGGATAACGTCCTAACCCCCGTCGGTCGCGAACTACACCGATCTGGTGATCCCTCCGTCAATGCGGATATTCTGACCGGTGATGTAGCTCGATCTGGCGGAGGCGAGAAAGGCGATCAGTTCGGAAACCTCGCCGACGTCGCCATATCGGCCCATCGGGATGCGTTTCCGCCGCTCCTCCGCTTCAGGCAGGCTGTTGATGAAGCCCGGAAGCACATTGTTCATGCGAATGTTGTCGGCGGCGTATTTGTCGGCGAACAATTTGGCGAATGCCGCCAATCCGGCCCGGAAAACGCCCGACGTCGGGAATGCCGCCTCCGGCTCGAATGTCGCGTAGGTGGAGATGTTGACGATCGAGCCGCCGCCCTGTTTCCGCATGACCGGAGTGACCAGACGCGTCATGCGGACGACATTCAGCAGATAGACATCCATGCCGGCGTGCCAGTCTTCGTCCGCAATGGCCAGGACATCGCCCTTCGGGCCGTGTCCGGCGCCGTTGACCGCCGCGTCGATGCGGCCCCAGCGCTCCATCGCGCCTTCAACAAGGCGCCGGAGGTCGGAGACTTCGAGGTTCGAGCCGGTGACGCCAAATCCGCCCAACTCGTCGGCGAGCGCCTCGCCCTTGCCGGACGATGACAGAATGGCGATCTCGAATCCGTCTTCGCGCAATTTCCGCGCGGCATCGGCGCCCATGCCGCTGCCGCCGCCAACGACAATCGCCACATTCAATTCAGTCATGTTGTTTTCCTTTCCCCTAAAGGTGCGAGAAAGCAGAAATTTGCCGCCCTGACAATCGTTCTCCGCTTATTTCAGCAATCGACCCCGCGCTTAGTCGTCTGCTAATCTTCTGAGTCAATTTCAGTGCGTAACATGCTGTATTTATTGTTTTTTGGATGAAATTCCCGACGCGGCGGACGGACCGACCTGCCGAACCCGGCCTTTCGCCGATCTCCCGCGCCGGGCGGGACTTATGTCCGCGTCGCCTCGTAACGCTCCCAGCCGTCGGGACCAAGGCGTTCCTGGGGCCGGAACCGGGCTTTGTACTCCATCTTCCCCGATCCGCTGACCCAATAACCGAGATAGACATGGGCGAGCCCGGCGGCGCGGGTGCGGGCGATGTGATCGAGGATCATATACGTTCCCAGGGAGCGGTCCTCCATTTCCGGCCTGAAACAGGAATAGACCATGGAATAGCCGTCCGCCATCCGGTCCGACAGCGCGACCGCGATCAGATCGCCTTCTCCGGCCGAGGTCATGAAGGAATCAGATCCCTTTTTCCGATATTCGATGATCCTGGTGTTCACATGCGTGTCCTCGACCATCATCGCGTAGTCGAGCACCGTCATGTCGGACATGCCTCCGCGGCGATGCCGGGCGTCAAGGTATGAGCGGAACAGGGAGTATTGTTCGGTGGTGGGTTGCGCCTTGATTTCAGCGCCGATCAGATCCTCGTTGCGTTGTAGCACCCGTTTCATGTTTCGTGTCGGTTCGAACTCCTGCGCCAGAATCCGCACGGAAACACAGGCTCGACAATGCTCGCAGGCCGGTCGATAGGCGATGTTCTGCGATCGCCGGAACCCGCCCTGCGTGAGCAGGTCGTTGATGCCCGGGGCTTTGTCCCCGACAAGATGAGTGAAAACCTTTCGCTCAAACTGTCCTTCGATATACGGGCAGGGGGACGGCGCGGTCAGAAAGAACTGAGGAGATTGGGGGGTATGATGAGTCATATAGTTATTCTGACCCGTTCCTCGGGATTCAATGCCGGTCACAAACCATAATACCATGGCCCGACCACGGAAAAGGTCAACCAAATAATCACGACCAGCGGACAACCGGCTTTCACATAGTCGAGAAAACGGTAATTGCCCGGACCCATCACCATCAGGTTTGTCTGGTAGCCCATCGGTGTGGCGAAGGAGGAGTTCGCGGCGAAAATCACCGCGGCCACAAAAGCTTCCGGCGGCGCGTCGACCGCTTTCGCGATGCCGATGCCGATCGGCGTGAACAGAACCGCCGCCGCATTGTTGGACAGGAAATTGGTCATCACGGCGATTGCGGCGAAGAACGCGGACAACAGGACGGCCGACCCATGACCCTCGAACAGACGGACAACCGATTCCGCCGCGAGCATGGCGCCGCCGGTTTTTTCCAGCGCCACGGCGGCCGCGATCGACGCGCCGACGAGAACGAATATCTGGCGGTCAAACGCGCGGGCGGCCTGCTGCATCGTGAGGCAGCCGGTTGCGATGATGGAGAATGCGCCGACGATCGCCGCTGAAGCGATCGGCACGACACCTGTCGCCGCACACGTAACGATCGCCGCGAAGACGATGAAGGCGATACCGGCCTTTCGCCTTTGGGGCACGGTCTCGGCCGACCATTCCAGCAGCAAAAGATCATGATTGGCTCGCAGGTTTTGAAGCTGGGCTTCGGTGCCGCCGACGAGCAGGGTGTCACCGGGTTCCAGCCTGATTTCGGGAAACGGGATGCGGCTCATCCGGTTCTTGCGCTGCACGGCGATCACGTCCACGCCGTAGCTTGTCTCGATGCCGGCATTCCGGATCGTTCTGCCCGAATGGCGCGAACCCGGCGCGACGACCGCCTCGGCGACCTGATAGCCGACGGCGGGAGGTCCGCCGCCCGCGCTTTCCTCGCCGTCACCCTGCGCCGGTCCGGCGGAACCACCCGCCAGAGCGCGGGTGAAAACCTGTCGGGTGGCGGAGACGACGAGTTTGTCTCCCACCGAAAGCACCGCATCTTCAAAAGGCGGATAGATCGCTGTGCCCCGGCGCAGGATGAGCCGCGGCATCAAATCGCCCAACCGGGGGAAAAGCCCGGCTCTGGATTCAATTCCGATAAACGGGTGATCGGGAGAAAGCCGGATTTCGCCGATGAACTGCGAACCGGACATGCGTCCCGAATTCGCCGATGGCGCACCGCGCGCGCGAAACATCACCGGCAGAAACGCGAAGACATACAAACCGCCCGCCACCGCCAGAAACAGGCCGGGAATCGTGATGTCGAAAAAGCCGATCTCGATTCCAGCATCGCCGGCGATCCCGGCCGCAAGCAGATTGGTCGACGAGCCGATCAATGTGGTCATGCCACCGAGGATCGACAGATAGGACAGCGGCAGCAGCGCGCCGGCGGCCGGCAGGTTGCGCTGGGCCGCCAATAGCGAAATGACCGGGATGAATATGACGACGACCGGCGTATTGTTGAGAACCGCGCTCAAGCCGGCAGCGACGACCAGCGTAATTCCAATCGTCATATATCCCGACGATCCGCCCATGCGGGAGATGGTCCGGGAAATGCCCTCAATCGCGTCGGTGGCGAACAGGCCCTGTCCGACAATCAGGAGCGCCAGCACCGTCGCCAGCGCGGGGCTGGCGAATCCCATCAACAGATCCTGGGGACCGATCCGGCCTTCAGGTCCGGCGTAAGGAAAGAGCGCGAACAGCAGCAGCAATGCCGCCAGGCTGCACAACGCGACAATTTCAAGGGCGAAACGTTCCGTAGCGTAGGCAATTATCGTAACCACGACAATCAGATAGGTCGCCCAGATATGGAATTGGTCCATATGTGTACCGTCGATTGATCCAGTGCATCATATGCCGTGAAGGCCGCGATTAGAAGACCGGCAATGCCGCGGCGCGGCGGACAAAGAGATTTTTGATCGCGAAATGATCCCGGCCGGAAAAATATCACCACATTCGCGGGTGACGCACGACAACCGTTCCGAGCAGCATGTCGTGGACGGTGCGCTTGCGGTCGAGAAACAAGGTCGCCAGCAATATCAACGGCGTCAGCAGGACATTTCCCGCCCAGAAAAGCACGGTGTGAACGATGGCGAGGATCCCGTCCATGGGTTTGCCGTCCAGCCGCTCAAGCCGAATGCCCATGATTCGCATGCCGGGCGTTGCCTGCCCGGCGCCGCCAAGTGTACGCGCGACGTAAATCAGGGTCACCGCGGGAACCAAAATGCCGAACAACGCGAACCCAAGGCCGAGTGTGATGACGCCAAGCAGGAACACGATGATCGCGAGCGGGGCCGACAGCAGCCCGACAAACACATAGTCGAGACAGAAGGCGACGACGCGCCTTGTGCGAACGCCCTCGAAAGCCCGTAGGTTATCCACATGGGATTGCAGTATTTCGCCTTCGAGCGCTTCGGCGTTCATTGACATGCGTCCTGGACCGAATCTCCTCGTTTCGGACATGGCGACGCATGCGGCCGAATTCAAGATTTCCGTCCTATTTGTTGAGGATTTCCGCGATATCCGGCGCGAAATAGGTCAAAACACCATCACAACCGGCGCGTTTGAAGGCCATCATGGCTTCCATCATCGCCTTTTCGCCGTCGATCCACCCATTGGCGCCGGCGGCCTTGATCATGGCGAATTCTCCGGACACCTGATAGGCGAATGTCGGCATCGCAAATGTTTCCTTGGCCCGGTGAACGATATCGAGATAGGGCATGCCCGGTTTGACCATGACCATATCCGCGCCTTCCGAGATATCCAGGCCGATTTCGCGCATTGCTTCGTCTGAGTTCGCGGGATCGACATAATAGGTCTTCTTGTCGCCCTTGAGCAGATCGCCGGTTCCGACCGCTTCACGATAAGGCCCGTAAAACGCCGAAGCGTATTTGGTCGCGTAGGACATGATGGACACATGATGGAAACCGTTGGCGTCGAGCGCGTCTCGAATGGCGCCGACGCGGCCATCCATCATGTCCGACGGCGCGATGATATCCGATCCGGCCGCCGCTTGCAGAACGGCCGCATCCGCCAGCACTCCGACGGTTTCGTCGTTGGCGATGATCCCGTCGCGCAAAACGCCGTCATGTCCGTGTGACGTGAACGGGTCGAGCGCGACATCGGTGATGACGCCGATCTCCGGCGCCGCTTCCTTTATCGCCCGCGTCGCCCGGTTTATCAGGTTGTCCGGATCGAGGATACCGGATCCGAAATCGTCTCGCAGGTCATTGTCGATGCAGGGAAATGTCGCAATGGCCGGTATGCCGAGATCGCGCGCGCGCCTCGCCTCCTCAACGAGAAGGTCGACCGACAGGCGGTTTAATCCCGGCATCGCCCCGACGGGCTGACGTCGGTTTTCCCCATCGACGGGAAAGAGAGGCCATATCAGATCGCCGGTCGTCACAACGCTTTCCGAAACGAGTTCGCGCAGCCACGGAAACCGGCGTAAACGCCGCATTCGCCGGCTTCCGGTTATTTCATCGACGTTGCGGGCGCCGCTTTGAACGGCACGAATGATCTTGTTCATCTGGTTCTTCTCCTGGAACGCGGCTGTCTATCACGCCGTGGCCATCGATACCAAGGCCGGATTGACGCGACGAAACGTCGTTTCTATTGCTCACCCGCGGGACAAAACGGAGATGAAGCAGGTGCCAGGGTACGGCGGCGGCGATGAAATCCTTTTCGAGCGGACCGGCAAGGCGGGGGTGATCACCCTGACCCGGCCGAAAGCGCTGAATGCGTTGACCAGGAATATGGTCATCGCAATGTCCAGGGCGCTTGCCGATTGGGAACATGACGCCGGCGTGGAAGTCGTTATCGTTCGTGGCGAGGGCAGGGCCTTTTGCGCCGGTGGAGACATTCAGGCTATTTACGATGCCGGGAAATCCGGGCATCCGCTCTACAGTTTCTTCGCTGACGAATACCGGTTGAACATTCGCATCGAATCTTATCCCAAACCGTATGTCGCGCTGGTCGACGGCATTGTCATGGGCGGTGGCGTCGGGATTTCGATTCACGGCAGCCATCGCGTTTTCAGCGAGAAAGCGAAATTCGCCATGCCGGAGGTTACGATCGGATTTTTTCCCGATGTCGGCGGCAGCAGGTTTCTGCCGCGATTACCGGGGGAATTCGGACTGTGGCTGGGTTTGACCGGATCGCGATTGGGTTGGGGAGATGCAAAATGGGCCGGTTTGGCCACGCATTGCACCAAAGCCAATCAATTCGAACGGATTGTCGCGGACCTTGCCGGAGTTGGAACGGTGGATGCCGTGCTCGGCGATCACTCATTCGACCCCGAGCGTAATGTCAATGAATCGACGATCGCGGATATCGGACGGCATTTTTCCGCGCCCGGTCTTGCCGGCCTTGTGAAAAGTCTTCGAGGCAAGGCTCGCGGCGGCGACCGCTTCGCCGTTGATACGCTTGCAAGGCTCGCCAGGGCTTCTCCCACCAGCCTCAACGTCGCTTTCCGGCAAATCAGGGCCGGCGCGCGGCTTTCCATGGCGGAATGCATGGCAATGGAGTACCGGATTGCATCGCGCATGCTGGAGCGGCATGATTTTTATGAAGGGATCAGATCGGCCGTCATCGACAAGGACGGTTCGCCCTGCTGGCGACCGGCGGAATTTGATCTTGTCGACCGGACGGAAATCGATTCCTATTTTGCCTCGCTGGGAGGAAATGAGCTAACGGTATCGGCTTCGATTGAAGGGGCGCGCGCGCGGTGATCCACGGAGATATCGAGCAGACCGCTCTCAAACCGGAAACTGCCGAAGTTTCCTTCGTCTGGTTCCACAGGACCATCGCCGTCTATTGTCTGCTTTTCGGCGTTCTCTACTGGATCCGGCTCATCGGTTATTATGATGGCGTATTCTGGCGCTTCGACCTCATGCCGGTCCATTGGCAAATCGCCTCGGCGTCGCTGGCGGTGTTGTTTCCGTTCGCGGCGGTCGGGTTGTGGACCATCGCTTCCTGGGGACCGGTCGTCTGGTTCTGCTGTGCCGCCGCGGAAGCGGTCATGTATGTCGGATTTCCCGAGTTTTTCGGCGCCGGGCAGGTCTTCGTTATCTCACACGCGACGGTCGCGGTGATCTACTGCGTCTTTCGCATTGTGATCCATTTGCAAGGACGCAACGTCGGGCGTTAACCGAAAATTTGCTCTCCTTGCCGCCGGCGTCCTCGCAAGTTCCTGTTAAGATTGGCGTTTAAGTCGAATTTAAGGTGCATTCGATATTGTGCCCGTCATGGTGGAGAACAAACAACAATCACCGGGCGTTGAACAAGAGGCACAACGATGATGAACGCACAGCCCGCCGGCGCGCAGCCGGTCAAGCAGGAAGAACACCGAAAGGCGGTCCGCCCGCTTTATCTGGAATCGCTGCAACTCGTTGAGCGGTTGCACCGCCGTCTTCTGGACGTGATCAAGGATGAATTCGACCGCAACGGCCGATCGGACATCAATGCCGTTCAGGCGTTGCTTCTGTTCAACATCGGAGGAGCGGAACTGACGGCCGGAGAACTGCGTTCGCGCGGTTGCTATCTCGGCTCGAACGTATCCTACAACCTGAAAAAACTGGTCGCTCTCGGGTTTCTCGACCATCGGCGCTCGTGGGCCGATCGCCGTTCGGTTCGGGTGGGCCTGGCCGGGAAGGGCCGGGAGGTCGCCGACATGGTCGGACGCCTCCATGAGCGCCATATCGGTTCGATCATGCAGGTCGGCGGCATCGACGCCGACGAGTTCCGGCAAATGAACAAAGCATTGCAGCGGCTCGACCGCTTCTGGAACGACACAATCGCCTACCGGATGTGATCTGAATTCAATGCCGGACCATGCGCGGGTCCGTAATGCGGGCCCACTGTTCCGTTCCGGACTTTCAAACTTTCGTGACGCACCTGCCACCTTGCCGCCTCATTCGGATGGAATTGGCGATGGCGAAGCGGAATCCAGCGTGAAACGAGGCGCGCCGTCATTGATGGCACAGATACGATTCGCGCTTTATTAACGTTACGGATTATAGATTTGGCAACCATACTGGAACCACCGGGGTTTGAAATCCGGGCCATTGGCGCCGAAGGCCGTTACGGGTGACGCATGAAGGCAGATCGCAGACATTTCCTCTCTACGGCCGGCGCGTTTACGGCATTGGCCATGCCGGGAACGGCGCGGGCGCGTGACATGTTCGGGAGTCTGTTGAATTCGCCAAGCCGGGGAAACTGGGACGATGAGTTCGACGCCCGCGCCGGAGGCGGCAGGATCGCTTCGAACCTGCCGATTTTCAGCCCTGAAACCGTGGAGTTTATCGAACAGGCCATATGGCGATACATCGATATCGTCAACGGCGGCGGTTGGCCCGTTGTCCCCGCGACAAAGAAGCTTCGCCTCGGTGTAAGCGATCCGGCGGTTGAGATTTTGCGCAAGCGCCTGATCATTTCGGGAGACCTGCCGCGCCGCGCCGGTATTTCGCAATCCTACGATACATACGTCGATGCGGCGGTGAAACGTTTCCAGACGCGCCACGGTCTTCCCGTGGACGGCGTGATGAGCCGTTACTCGTTTGCCGCGATGAACGTGTCGGCGCCGATCCGGCTGGGGCAGCTTGAGACAAATCTGATTCGCCTGCGGTCGATGTCCGGTCTCCTCGGCGGCCGTTACGTGATGGTCAACATTCCCGCGGCGCAGATCGAGGCCGTGGAGGGCGGACGGGTCGCGCAGCGCCACACGGCGATCGTCGGTAAAACCGACCGCCAAACGCCGATCCTCAATTCGAAAATCGACGAAGTCATCGTCAACCCCTACTGGAATGCTCCGGTATCGATCGTCCAACGCGATATCATACCGCTGATGCGCAAGGATCCGACCTACCTGACACGCAACAATATCCGCCTCTATGCGCCGAATGGCGATGAAATCGAACCGTCGGCCGTCGACTGGTCGACCGATGAAGCGGTCAATCTGCGGTTCCGCCAGGATCCCGGCAAGATCAACGCAATGGCTTCGGTAAAGATCAATTTTCCAAACCCGCACGCCGTTTACATGCACGATACGCCGCAGCAGAGCCTGTTTTCGAAACTGCTTCGGTTTGAATCCTCCGGCTGTGTGCGCGTTCAGAACGTGCGCGACCTGGTTACCTGGTTGCTGCGTGATACGGATGGCTGGAACAGATCGCGTTTCGAACGGACGATCAAGTCCGGAGAAAGCGTTCCCGTCGCGCTCGCCGAGCCGGTGCCGGTCTATTTCACCTACATCTCCGCCTGGTCGACCGGCGATGCCGTCGTACATCTGCGCGATGATATCTACCGTCGCGACGGTGTCGACGAATTGCAGATTTCGTCAACTCTTTAGCGCTTGCTCATCTGATGAACCGTCCATCCCGGCGGCTTCCTTGCATATACGAAACGGTTGCGGCATCGCGGCGGTGGCGGCCCTCTGGCAATTGTGATACACAGCGTGGCTCGTGACAACGCTCTAAAATGGGAACGCAAACAATGGCCGCCGATCTCGACACGTTCTTCAATCAACCGCTCGAACAATCCGACACCGGGATATTCGACGCCATTCGCGACGAACTGGGACGGCAGAGAAACGAGATCGAACTGATTGCTTCGGAAAACATCGTTTCGCGCGCCGTGCTCGATGCCCAGGGGTCGATCCTGACCAACAAATACGCCGAGGGCTATCCGGGCAAACGCTACTATGGCGGTTGCCAGTTCGTCGATGTCGCCGAAACGCTGGCGATCGAGCGCGCGAAAAAGCTGTTCGGATGCAACTTCGCGAACGTGCAGCCCAATTCGGGCAGCCAGATGAACCAGGCGGTGTTTCTCGCGCTGCTGCAACCCGGCGACACCTTCATGGGTCTGGACCTGAACTCAGGCGGACATCTGACGCACGGATCCCCCGTCAACATGTCGGGCAAATGGTTTGATGTCGTTTCGTACGGGGTGCGCGAGGATGATCATCTGCTCGACATGGACGATGTGGCGGCGAAGGCGGAAGAGCACAAGCCGAAACTCATCATCGCCGGCGGCACGGCGTATTCCAGGATTTGGGATTGGAAGCGGTTCCGCGAGATCGCCGATTCGATCGGCGCATGGCTGATGGTCGACATGGCGCATATCGCCGGGCTCGTGGCCGGCGGCGTACATCCCTCGCCCGTGCCGCACGCCCATGTGGTCACGTCGACAACGCACAAATCGCTGCGCGGCCCGCGTGGCGGTCTGATCCTCGGCAATGACGAAGAGATCGCCAGGAAGATCAATTCCGCGGTGTTCCCGGGGTTGCAGGGAGGCCCGCTGATGCATGTGATCGCCGCCAAGGCCGTCGCCTTCGGCGAGGCGTTGCAACCGGGTTTCAAAACCTACGCGGCCAGGGTGGTCGCCAATGCGAAGGCGCTCGCGGCGAGCCTGAAGGATTCCGGCCTGGATATTGTCTCCGGCGGCACCGACAACCATCTGATGCTGGTCGACCTTCGACCCAAGAACGCAACCGGCAAACGCGCCGAAGCCGCGCTCGGTCGCGCGCACATCACCTGCAACAAGAACGGCATTCCGTTCGATCCGGAAAAACCGTTTGTCACTTCGGGCGTTCGGTTGGGATCGCCGGCGGGCACCAGCCGCGGTTTTGGTGAAAACGAGTTTCGCGAAATCGGCGATCTGATCGCCGAGGTGCTCGACGGCCTGAAGGAGGCGAATTCGGATGAAGGCAATGCGGGAGTTGAAGCCGCCGTGCGCGACAAGGTCCGCGCGCTGACCGGGCGCTTCCCGATGTATGGATATATGGGGTAATGCGCCTTCGACCGCGTTGATTCGAAGGAATTCGGCCCATGCGCTGCCCATACTGCCAGTCCGAAGACACTCAGGTGAAGGATTCGCGTCCCGCCGAGGATGGAGTCGCCATTCGGCGCCGGCGGGTCTGCCCGTCTTGCGGAGGACGGTTCACGACCTTCGAGCGCGTGCAGCTTCGCGACCTGCTGGTGATCAAGAAATCCGGACGCAAGGTGCCGTTCGACCGCGACAAGCTGATGCGGTCGATGGAGACGGCTCTGCGCAAGCGGAATGTCGACCCAGAAAAGCTGGACGGCGCCGTCTCGGGCATTGTCCGCCAGTTCGAAAGCGCCGGCGATCAGGAAATTCCCTCCGAACACATCGGCGTCGCGGCCATGGAAGCGTTAAAGGCGCTCGACGACGTCGCCTATGTCCGGTTCGCCTCCGTCTACCGGAATTTCCGCACTCTTGGCGAGTTTCAGCAAGTGCTCGGCGAACTCGAGGATGACGCGGAAGCGGTGTCGAGAGGTTGAGGCGTGCAATTCACACCGCGGGATGACGAGCGCTTCATGGCGGCCGCAATCAGGCTTTCGCGGCGCAACAGCGGGCGAACCGGCGCGAACCCGTCGGTGGCGACGTTGATCGTCGGCGAGGATGGCGCCATCGTCGGCCGTGGCGTGACCGCGGCGGGTGGCAGACCCCATGCGGAACCGGTCGCGCTCGCCGAAGCCGGCGAAAGCGCCCGCGGCGCAACCGCCTATGTCACGCTTGAGCCCTGCGCCCATCATGGCCGCACACGGCCATGCGCCGAGGCCCTGGTCGCCGCCGGGGTTTCGCGGGTCGTCGGGGGAGCCGGCGACCCCGATGAACGGGTATCGGGCAGGGGATATGCGATTCTGCGCCAGGCAGGGATTTCGGTGACCGAGGACGTATTGTCGGATCAGGCGGCGGACGCAATGGCGGGATACTTGATCCGATCTATGAAAAAGCGCCCGGAACTAACTTTGAAAATTGCGGTTTCCGCCGATGGTATGGTTGGCCGGAAAGGTGTGGGGCAAGTCGCGATTACCGGCCCGGAAGCCCGCGCACGCGCCCATTTGATGCGCGCGCAAGCCCATGCGATCCTCGTTGGGAGCGGCACCGCCATTGCCGACGACCCCGAATTGACCTGCCGTCTGCCGGGATTGGAAGACCGGTCGCCCATCAGAATTGTCGTTGGCGGCGCGTCATCGCTGAAGTCCGGCTCCGAATTGGTTTCGGGTGCGCGCCAGGTTCCGTTGTGGCTGGCGGCAAGCGGCGGCGGAGAACCGGGAACGGCGGATGAACTCGTTGCCGCCGGGGTTCGTTTTCTCGCCACCGAGACCGACGACGGACAAGTCGCGCTTCCGGAATTGCTGGACGATCTGGGCGCGCAGGGCGTCATGTCGGTTCTGGTCGAAGGCGGCGTGAAAATCGCGCGGTCGTTCCTCGCGGACGGTCTCGTGGATCGGATAATCCTGTTCGACGCCCCGATGTTCATCGGCGATACGGGAATCGCCTCGCCGCTGACGCCGGATCGTGTTCCGGTCGAATTCACCCTTGTGCGCGAGGAGATTCTCGGCGAAGACCGCTATATGGAATGGGTGCGCGCAGATCGGTTCCGATGTTCACCGGTATCGTGACGGATATCGGAACCGTTTCGTCCGTTCGATCGCTCAAGGAAGGCAAGCGGTTTCGCATCGATTCGGCTTATGACCCCGAATCCGTTGAAATCGGCGCTTCGATTGCCTGTTCCGGTATCTGTCTGACGGTCGTTGCCTTGCCCGGTCGGGGCTCGAACGAGCGCTGGTTCGAGGTGGAGGCCTGGGAAGAGGCGCTGCGCCTGACGACCGCGGATGGCTGGATTGAGGGCAGGCGGATCAATCTCGAACGCGCGCTGAAGATCGGCGACGAACTGGGGGGGCATATCGTTTCGGGTCACGTCGATGGGACCGCCGGCATTGTTTCGGTCGCGCAGGAGGGTGAAGCGGTTCGTTTCACGCTCGAAACGCCGGCGGAATTTGCTCGCTTCATCGCGCCGAAAGGGTCGGTTGCGCTCGACGGCGCGTCGCTCACGGTAAATCGCGTCGACGGCAATCTGTTTAATGTGCTTTTGATCCGGCATTCGCTGGCGGTCACAACCTGGGGCCAGCGCCGGGAAGGCGAACCGGTCAATCTCGAAGTCGACATCATGGCGCGCTACGCGGCGCGCCTTGCGGAAGTCGCCAAAGAAGCCTAGACGATCTCGCGAACCCATGTCTGACGTGTCGCGATGCGCTTGCGGGAAACCGATGTCCGAGAACGAGAAGCCGCATTTGTTGGTCGTCGAAGCCCGGTTTTACGAGGACTTATCCGACGCGCTCCTTGACGGGGCGAAATCGGCGATAGACGGAGCCGGCGCCACCTGTGACGTGGTTACGGTGCCCGGTGCGCTTGAGGTGCCTGCGGCCATCGCTTTCGCGGAAAAATACGGCGCCAAAGGCTATGACGGCTATGTCGCGCTGGGCTGTGTCATTCGTGGCGAGACCCGCCATTTCGAGATCGTCGCCAACGAATCGAGCAGGGCGATCGCTGATCTTGCGATCGGGCGGGGTCTCGCCATCGGCAACGGAATCCTGACGGTCGAAAACGCCGACCAGGCTTGGGCCCGAGCGAAAAAAACCGAGGGCGACAAGGGCGGCTTCGCCGCGCGCGCGGCGCTCGCGATGATCGGCCTGCGCAAGAACCTCTCATCGTGATCGAGGCGGATGAAAAACCGGCCAAACCGGTTCGCCTGGCCAACAAGCGCGGGGCTGCGCGTCTGGCGGCCGTGCAGGCGCTTTACCAGATGGATGTCGCGGGCGCCGGTTTGCTTGAAATCGCCGCCGAATATGAAGCCCACCGTCTCGGCAGGGAGATCGACGGCGCGCAATACCGTGAAGCCGACGCGCGGTGGTTCCGGTCGATCCTGTCCGGTGTGGTGGACAACCAGAAACGTATCGATCCGATCGTCAGGCAATCGCTGGTCGAAGGCTGGCCGCTTTCCAGGCTCGACACGACGCTTCGCGCGATTTTACGTTCGGGAACCTATGAATTGATGCGGCGAAATGACGTTCCTGTCGCTGTAATCGTCAACGAATATGTCGATATCGCCCGCGCCTTTTATGAGGACGAAGAGCCCAAATTGGTAAATGCGGTGCTCGACCGCGTCGCTAAGCGGGTGCGGGACAAAGACGGGTGAGCGCCGTTCCCGGGAGTGAAGCCCGCCGGACGGCGTTAATCCTGTCCGCAAGCCAGGCCATTGTCGGATCGGCGGCGCCCATATCGATTGCAATGGGCGGATTGGCGGGATTTTATCTGCTCGGCGCCGACAAATCGCTGGCGACAGCGCCTGTAACCGGCTTCAATATCGGCACGGCGCTCGGCGCATTGCCGGCCGCCGCTCTGATGAGATGGGTCGGCAGGCGGTATGGGTTCGTGTCCGGCGCCGGCGTGACGGCGCTTGGCGGCGCGGTGGCGACCATCGCGCTTTTCAATCACAGCTTCTGGCTTTTCGCCCTCGGATTGTTGTTCATCGGCAGCGGAAACTCTTTCGTCCAGCAATATCGCTTCGCGGCCGCCGACAATGCGCCGGTCTCCTTCAAACCCAAGGCCATTTCCTGGGTTCTCGGCGGTGGCGTCTTCGCGGCCATCATCGGACCGCAGACGGTAATCTTCACACGCGAACTGTTCGCGCCGATCATGTTTGCCGGCTCCTTCGCGGCCGTGATCGGATTGGCGGCCATCGGCGCGTTGATCCTGTCGTTTCTCGGAATGCCCAGGGAATCGGGTTCCCGCGATACGGCGACGGGAGAGCCCGCCCGGCGGCTTGTCGAAATCATTCGCCGACCGCGTTTTGCCGCCGCGCTGATCTGCGCGGTCGGTTCATACACGCTGATGGTTTTCGTCATGACCGGTGCGCCTCTGGCCATGGTCGGATGCGGTTTTACGCCGGATGAAGCGACGCTCGGTATTTCCTGGCACGTCATGGCGATGTTTGCGCCGAGCTTCTTTACCGGCGGCCTCATCGCGCGGTTCGGCAAGGAGAAAATCATCGCGACCGGCCTTTTCCTTTTGATCGCCTGTGCAATCGTGGCGTTGTCGGGCATCGCTCTATGGCAGTTCTGGACCGCGCTTGTCCTGCTCGGGATCGGCTGGAATTTCGGATTCATCGGCTCAACCGCGATCGTTACCGAATGCTATCGTCCATCCGAAAAGAACAAGGTTCAGGGATTCCATGACTTTCTGCTTTTCGGGCTGGTCGCCTTCGCGTCGCTGATGTCCGGTCAGGTCTATAACGCCTGGGGGTGGGATATGCTCAACTGGATCGTGTTTCCGGTTACGCTCCTCTGCCTGGCCGCATTGGCGATTCTGTCGTTCCGGACCCCGAAATCGGCGATTTCCACCTGATGCCGGCCCGAATTCGCCAATGAGACTGGCAATTCGTTGCAATTCGCAACAAAGCCTTGACCTTGGCGGGTGGCATGCGCATAAGCCGCAGCGATGGCCGTGACGCCGCCTTTTTGCCCGGCGTGATCCGGCAGATGTCAGACCTGTCCGGCATGGGGACCATCCGGATCAATCAAACCAAGGAATATGGCAATGACCATGCTTTTTGTCGTCATCGCCTGCGGCTTGCTGTCCGTGCTTTACGCCATCTGGGCGACACAGTCGGTTCTCGCGGCCGATCAGGGCAACGCCCGAATGCAGGAAATCGCGGGCTATATCCGCGAGGGTGCGCAGGCATATCTGAACCGTCAGTATACGACGATCGCCATTGTCGGCGTCGTGGTGTGCCTGATTGCCTGGTGGCTGTTGTCCGGTATCGCCGCGATCGGCTTTCTGATCGGCGCCGTTCTGTCCGGCGCGGCGGGGTACATCGGCATGCATATTTCCGTGCGCGCCAATGTCCGCACCGCGCAGGCGGCGTCCGATTCGCTTGCCGGCGGTCTCGATATCGCCTTCAAGTCAGGCGCGATCACCGGACTGTTGGTGGCCGGCCTGGCGCTGCTGGGCGTCGCCGGCTACTACTGCATCCTGATCGGGCCGATGAGCCTTGATCCGGAAAGCCGCAACGTCATCGACGCCATGGTGGCTCTTGGCTTCGGCGCGTCGCTGATCTCGATTTTCGCCCGCCTTGGCGGCGGTATCTTCACCAAGGGCGCCGACGTCGGCGGCGATCTCGTCGGCAAGGTGGAAGCCGGCATTCCGGAAGACGATCCACGCAATCCGGCGACCATTGCGGACAATGTCGGCGACAATGTCGGCGACTGCGCCGGAATGGCCGCGGACCTGTTCGAAACCTATGCGGTGACGATCGTCGCGACGATGGTGCTGGCGTCGATCTTCTTCGATGGCGCTACGGCGCAAATGTTGATGCTGTTTCCGCTGGTCATCGGCGCATCGTGCGTGGTCACGTCGATCATCGGCACGTTTTTCGTCAAGCTCGGATCCGACAATTCGATCATGGGCGCCCTTTACAAGGGTTTTTGGGCGACGGCGGCGCTGTCGGCCGTCGCGCTCGCCGTGATCGTGTGGGGCTGGCTCGGCGCCGGAACCGATTTCACGGCATCGAACGGCGCTTCCTTCACCGGACGTTATTTGTTCTATTGCGGACTGATCGGCCTTGCGGTCACCGGTCTGATTATCTGGATCACGGAATACTACACCGGCACGGGCAAGCGCCCGGTGGTTTCCATCGCGCAGGCGTCGGTCACCGGCCATGGCACCAACGTCATTCAAGGTCTGGCCGTTTCGCTTGAGGCCACGGCATTGCCTGCAATCGTGATCATCGCCGGCATCATCGCGACCTTCAATCTGGCCGGATTGTTCGGGATTGCGATTGCCGTCACCACCATGCTGGCGCTGGCCGGCATGGTCGTCGCGCTCGATGCGTTCGGCCCGGTAACGGACAACGCCGGCGGCATCGCCGAGATGGCGGGGCTTGATCCGGAGGTCCGCAAGTCAACCGATGCGCTTGATGCGGTCGGCAACACCACGAAGGCCGTCACCAAGGGTTATGCCATCGGATCGGCCGGCCTCGGCGCGCTGGTGCTGTTCGCCGCCTACACCGAAGACCTGAAATTCTTCGCGGCCAACGCGGCGCCGGGATCCTTCTTTGAAGGCGTATCGGTCGACTTCTCGCTTTCCAATCCATATGTGGTCGTCGGACTGCTGTTCGGCGGCCTGTTGCCCTACCTGTTCGGCGGCATATCGATGACCGCCGTCGGTCGCGCCGGTGGCGCGGTGGTTGAGGAAGTACGCAGGCAATTCCGCGAGAAACCCGGCATCATGGAAGGCAAGGAAAAACCCGATTATGGCCGCGCCGTGGATATGCTGACCCGCGCCGCGATCAGGGAGATGATTGTTCCTTCGCTGCTGCCGGTGCTTTCGCCGATTGTGGTCTTCGGGTTGATCTACGCGATCGCGGACAAGAACGACGCGCTTGCCGCCGTCGGCGCGATGCTGCTCGGCGTGATCGTCACGGGTCTGTTCGTCGCCATTTCGATGACGGCGGGCGGCGGCGCCTGGGACAACGCCAAGAAGTCGTTTGAAGACGGCTTCATCGACAAGGACGGCGCAAGACACGAAAAGGGTTCGGAAGCCCACAAAGCGTCGGTCACCGGCGACACGGTGGGCGACCCCTACAAGGACACGGCCGGCCCGGCGGTCAATCCGATGATCAAGATCACCAACATCGTGGCGCTGCTGCTGCTGGCCGTCCTGGCGCACTGACGCGGCCCGATTCGCTCGAACAAAACCCGCGAAGAGCGATCTCCGCGGGTTTTTTCACGACACGGTTTGGGCCTGCGGGTTCAGGGTCGGCCCAACGTCGGCGCCTGGCCGCTGCTCAGACCGGACAGCAACTGTCCGATGAAACTGTCGCGCGTGCCGCCGGTCGGCGTGGTCTTCGAGATGAAATCGAAAACTCTGCCATCCTGAAGGCCGTACTGAGCGATATTCGCAACGCGCTCGTCCTCACCGAAATAAACCGCGAAAATGCGCCGATCGACGATTTCCGCCGTCATGAACGCGGCCCTTTTTACCCGCCTTTGCGAGATGTAGTAAAATGCCTTATTGTCAAAAGTCGCCGTCGTCGTCGGCGTTCCAAGCGCCAGCAGCACCTGTTCGCGGCTCGATCCGACCGGAACCAGATCCAGGGCCTCCTGATCCACGATGTAGCCCTGGGTCAGCGTCGTCGTCGGATTCAGCATTTCCGTGCCATTGCAACCGGACAACGCAATGCCGATCATCGCCAGAACCACCGGCGCTGAACGGGCCACATCGAATACGGACTTGCGATTTGCCAACATGTTCTTCAGACAGGTTCAAAAGGGCCGCCGCATGCACCGGCGGAAAACTCGGTAAACCAGCTTCACCGCCGATGCAACCCGAACCTCGATGTTCTTACGGCGAACCGGGTCGTCCAATCGCCGTTAGGGGAGACGGAAACCGATGTTCAAGCGACTGTTCGGCTCGGCGAAGCGGGCCAATAGGGCTATCGCCGATGCACTTTACGCCGAAATCGTGGCAGCCGCGCGGCAACCGCGATACTTCGCCGATCTGGACGTGCCGGATACGCCGCTGGGTCGCTACGAAATGCTTTCGCTTCACATGTTTCTCTTTCTCCATCGGCTGAAAAACGAGACAGGCAGCGCCGCGGAACTGGCGCGGGACGTCACCGACATGTTCTTTAAGGACATTGATCATTCGTTGCGGGAACTCGGGGTCGGCGATATAGGCATACCGAAACGCATGAAGAAACTTGCAAAAATGTTCTATGGCCGGGCTTCGTCCTATGGCCGGGCGCTGGATGAAGGAGATCTGCGGGCGCTCGCCGAAGCGCTGGCGCGAAACATCCGGCCCGGCGATGTGGACTGGCCGCATGCCGACGGGCTGGCGGAGCAGGTGTTTCGTCTGTACGATGCGATGTCCCGGAACGATATCGGCGAAATTCTCGCCGGTCGCGTTTCGTTTGGCGCTCACGCAGATGGCGGCGCATGACCGATGAAACGAATTTGACCGGACGGAGGAGCCCGATTTCCCGGGTAATCCGGGCAGGCGCCCTGCCGAAGGATGATTTGAACGTGGCGATCGACGCGGACAGGTCGCAATGCGATGCGCTCGCTCGCGACCACGGGCTTTACAATGTCGGCTTTCTTGAAGCGCGCCTGTCGGTAGTTCCCCGGAAACGAGCCGGCGCAAGAGTGCGGGGGCGTGTCAGGGCGCAAATCACCCAGCAATGTGTGGTGACGCTGGAACCGATTGGCTCGGTGATTGAGGAAGAAATCGACCTCATGCTCCTTCCGGAGCATAACGCGCCCGCGAAGCCGGAACCGATTGCCGGGGAAGTGATTTTCGATCCCGACTCCGAGAACGACCCGGAGACGTTTCGTCACGGGAAGATCGATGTGGGCGCGATCGCGGAAGAATTTTTCGCCCTTGCGATCGAGCCATATCCGCGAAGTGACGATGCCGTGCTTGCCTTCGGCGACCCGGGTGTGACCGGCGACGAAAAACAGTCGCCCTTTGCGAAACTGGCCGAACTGAAACGCGGTCGTTGATCCAAAAAACGCTCATGGTTGGATGAGGTTGCCCGATTCCGGTTGTGCGTCGCCGGAAAAAGGCTATTTTCCCCCGACCCGATGGGGCGGTAAATGGAGGGAAGACTTGGCGGGCCGGGCGTGATCAGAATATCCGTCGATGCGATGGGGGGCGACCATGGCCCTGAAGTCGTCGTTCCCGGCATGCTCAAGGTTCTTGAGCGCCGGGAGGATGTCGGTTTCCTCATATTCGGCCGGGAAGAAGCCGTAAATCCGTATCTTGAACGGTATCCGCGCGTTCGCGACGCATCGGAATTCTTCCATTGCGACGTTGCGGTCCGGATGAACGACAAACCCAGCCAGGCGCTGCGTCACGGGCGCAGGGTCTCGTCGATGTGGAAGTCGATCGAGGCCGTCAGGGAGGGCAGCGCCGATTTCTGCGTCTCGGCGGGAAATACCGGCGCTTTGATGGCGATGTCGAAGTTCTGCCTTCGCATGATGCCGGGCATCGAGCGTCCGGCGATTGCCGCGCTCTGGCCGAATTTGCGGGCCGAAAGCGTTGTTCTCGATGTTGGCGCGACCATCGGCGCCGGCGCCCGGCAGCTTGTCGATTTTTCGATACTCGGCGCGGCCA
Organism: Rhizobiaceae bacterium; assembly: GCA_965204295.1. GTDB lineage: Bacteria > Pseudomonadota > Alphaproteobacteria > Rhizobiales > Rhizobiaceae > JAWKWH01. The sequence goes on along the minus strand of OZ241973.1, from coordinate 3,442,613 downwards.
TGGCGCGGGCGTTGTTCGAAATCGACCATCCGACGGTCGGCCTGCTGAATGTCGGCGTGGAAGAGATCAAGGGGCAGGAGGAAGTCAAGGAGGCCGGAGCGACGTTGCGCGCGGCCGATCTGGAATCGATGCGCTATGTCGGGTTTGTCGAGGGCGACGACATTGGCAAGGGAGCGGTCGATGTTGTTGTCACCGAAGGGTTTTCGGGCAATATCGCCCTCAAGACGGCGGAGGGTACGGCCAGACAGATTTCGGAGTATCTGCGCGCGGCCATGAGCCGGACGTTGATGGCCAGGATCGGATTTTTCTTCGCTCAAAACGCATTTCGCGGCCTGCGCGAGAAGATGGACGTGCGCAAGGCCAATGGCGGTGTGTTTCTTGGCATGAACGGCGTCGTCGTGAAGAGCCATGGCGGCGCCGATGACGAGGGCTTTGCGGCGGCGATCGAACTTGGCTATGACGTGGTTCGGAACGAGCTGCTCGACAAGATACGCGCGGATCTCGAAATTTTCGGCGCGTTGCCGGAATCCGTCGGCGTTTATTCCGATGCCGGAGCGGCGGCGTCGAACGGATAGGGGCGGATTTCGGTGATCAGGTCAGTTGTACGGGGTGTCGGCTCCGCATTGCCGAAACGCGCGGTCGATAACGCGGAACTTGAAAACATCGTCGAAACGTCGGACGCCTGGATCGTTCAGCGAACGGGAATCAGCCGGCGTCACATCGCATCGGACAATGAAACGACGGCCTCTCTGGGCGAGGCGGCCGCGAGGGCCGCGCTGGAGCATGCCGGGCTTGCCGCCTCCGATATCGATACGATCATTGTCGCCACATCAACGCCGGACAACACGTTTCCGGCAACCGCCGTCGATATCCAGAGCAGACTTGGGATGAACCGCGGCTTCGCCTTTGACATGCAGGCGGTGTGCAGCGGATTTGTATATGCCCTGGCGACCGCCGACCTGCACATTCGCGGCGGCGCCGCCAAACGGGTTCTGGTGATCGGCGCGGAGACATTCTCCCGCATACTGGATTGGACCGATCGCTCCACCTGCGTACTGTTCGGCGACGGGGCCGGCGCGGTCGTGATGGAGGCGCGGGAGGGCAGGGGGATCCCCGACGACCGGGGCATTCTCGCATCGAGCCTGCGTTCCGACGGTGCGCACAAAAGCAAGCTGTTCGTGGACGGCGGTCCGTCGAGCACGCAGACGGTCGGTCGCCTGCGCATGGAAGGCCGCGAGGTCTTCAAACATGCCGTCGGCATGATCACGGATGTTGTGGAGGATGTTTTCGACGCGGCGGGGCTGCCCTTGTCGGCGCTGGACTGGTTTGTGCCCCATCAGGCCAACAAGCGCATCATTGACGCTTCGACGAGGAAAATGGGCATTCCGGACGAAAAGGTCGTCATCACGGTCGACCGGCACGGCAACACGTCCGCGGCGTCGGTTCCGCTGGCCCTGGCGGCTGCGGTCGGCGACGGCCGTATCGGACGAGGCGATCTGGTCATGCTGGAGGCGATGGGGGGTGGATTCACCTGGGGGGCGGCGCTGCTCAGGTGGTAGACGCGAATCGTCTTCAAAAGCCCGATGCTCCTTGACCGCGGGTTCGCATTTTAGTTAACTCCCGACCGCTATCGTTTGTTCAATTATTGATTGTAAGGCAGAGGTCCATGGGGGAAAGAAATGTTACGCGAGCCGATCTTGCGGATGCCGTGTACCGCAATGTCGGGTTGTCGCGCACCGAATCCGCTCAGCTCGTCGAGATGGTGATCGATGAAATATGCGACGCCGTCGTGCGTGGCGAGACCGTCAAATTGTCTTCATTCGCGACGTTTCAGGTCCGTTCGAAGAAGGAGCGGATCGGGCGGAATCCGAAGACCGGCGAGGAGGTTCCGATCTCTCCGCGCCGCGTCATGACATTCAAAGCCTCCAATGTTCTCAAGGAACGGATATTGGACGGCCATCGAAAGGCCGCGAATAACGGCTGATTTTCCCCTGTTCTTACTTTAGCAGGGGTTGAATATCTCGACGCAACTCGCTGAAATACGCGGCGAATCAGATTCGCATGGGTGGGTTGACGCATGGGAAAAAATCCTGACGCCTTCAGGACGATCAGCGAAGTCGCCGATGACATGGATTTGCCGCAGCACGTGCTGCGTTTCTGGGAGACCAGATTTTCCCAGATAAAGCCCATGAAACGCGGCGGCCGGCGGCGATATTATCGTCCGGGCGACGTCGATCTGATCAAGGGCGTTCGCCACCTGCTGTATGACCAGGGCTACACGATCAAAGGCGTTCAGAAGCTCTTGCGTGAAAACGGCAATTCCTACGTCGTCGCGCTTGGCGCCGGAAATCTTGAGGCCGCCGAGGCGATCATGGCGAGTCGCCAGGCGTCGGACGCGCCGGAGGCCGGGGAAGGTGTTGTCGGCGGGACGAAAGCCAAGACCGGACGCCGGTTCCTCGGTCTGGGCAAGGGACAGGACGCAAGCGAAGAACCTTCGGACAAAAAGCGGTTGTCGAAGGACAATCGCGCCCTGCTGCAGGAAACGCTGTTCGATCTGCTGGAGTGCAAGCGCCTGCTCGATCAGGCGCGATGATCCCCTCGGCGTAAACAATCGTTTTCGTGCCGGAATCCGCAGAATGAGCGCCTATATCATCGCCGATGCGAGAAAATCGGCGGTCCGCTCGCCATTGGCGCCGACGGCCCGCCATCGGCCCGTTTGCTCGCCTAACCGGCTCATGCGGGATGGCGGGTTTGCAACAGCCGGTTTCGATGGTCGGAGCGGCGGGATTCGAACCCACGACCCCTTGACCCCCAGTCAAGTGCGCTACCGGACTGCGCTACGCTCCGAGCCGGCGCGGACTATAGGCGATTGGGCGATACGGTCAACCGGATTTGTGGAAACGGTCGCCATGGACGGGCCGGGATGGATGTGGTCGGGGTTGGACGGGAGGCGATGGGATAGCGTGAGCTATGTATCGACCGCATCGCGGACCTCCCTCAACGCCCTGCCGAACAGATGGTTGAAGACGCGGTCGCGGTCCTCGGCGTTCGTCATGATGATGTTTTGCAGACTGTTGTCGCGCCGGTACTGCATGATCGTCTCTTCCAGAAGACGTTTCATGAAGGCGGGCCGCGAGACGTCGGGCGGATTGTTCCTCAGAACCGCCGTCATCTCTTCATCGAGAGCTTTCCGTTTCACCTGTTCCAGACGGATGAAGTCCTCCTCGGTGAACTGCGTTCCATGGCGCTCGTTGAAGGATCTGACGATTTCCGAGAGGGCCCTGGCCTCGTCTTCGCTATAGGGCTTCGCGCCGAATTCGCTGATGGCGGTCAACGGTTCCGTATCTCCGGCCTGCAACGACGCCCGTCCGGCTTCCTTTCGCTCAACGCGGAACGCCTGAAGGCGAAGCATCTCATCCGTGATTTCAATTTCGGGAGGTTGCTCGCGACTGGGGAGCATGCGATCCAGCCAGTCCACGTAGGCATGGAGCTTTTCAAGGTTCGTATCGTCAAGGCGCACGATCTGGGCGACGAAACCGTAGAACCGCCTGTAGCTTCTAAGCAGTTGCCGGAATTCCTCCCGCCTGCCCTCGTCGTCGTCGGCCGCAAAGCGCCCGACCGCGTTCCTGACGAGCGCTTCAAGCCGGATGCGGTCCCGTGGCGACAGCTTCCCCTTGAAGAAGCCCGTCGCGAAGCGCTCCACTTCATCGGCGTCGACGTAACCGAACGTGCGAATGCGGCTCTCCAAATGGTGAATCTGGTTCTTGTCGGATACCGCTTCAATGGTTGCGACCCCGAAGAACGGCCTGAACGCTTTCCCGATGTCATCCGTCGTGTTCTGAAAATCGAGAATGAAGGTGCGTTCCTTTCGCGGATGCGTCCTGTTCAGCCGTGAAAGGGTCTGCACCGCCTGCAAGCCGGCCAGTTTCCTGTCGATATACATGCCGCACAGCTTCGGCTGGTCGAAGCCGGTCTGGTATTTTTCGGCGACGATCAACACCCGATATCCGGGCGTGTCGAACTTCCTCGGAAGTTCCGTCTCGCTGAATCCGTTCAACCCGGATTCGGTGAAGATCTCGCCATCGGCGTGCAATTCTCCCGAGAAGGCCACAAGCGCCTTCAGGTCGGAATAGCCCTTGTCTTCGATGTAGGAGTTCAGGGCGAAGTAGTATCGAAGCGCGCTCTCGCGGCTCGCCGTGACGATCATCGCCTTGGCCTGTCCGTTCAGTTCCTTCCGGACATGCCGTCTGAAATGCTCGACGATGACTTCGGTCTTCTGGCCGATAGCCGTCGGATGCAGGGCGGCGAAGCGGGCGACCTTTCGTTGCGCTTTTCGCGTATCCAGTTCGGGATCGTCCTCGACGGTCTTCTCCAGAGCGTAATAGGCCCTGTAGGTCATGTAATTCTGCAGAACGTCGAGAATGAAGCCTTCCTCGATGGCCTGACGCATCGAATAGAGATGAAACGGCCGTGGCAGGCCGTCCGCTCCCGTCGCGCCGAAACGTTCGAGCGTCACGTTCCGGGGCGTCGCGGTGAAGGCAAAGTAACTGATGTTCGCCTGCGGCCCGCGCCGACGCTGGTATTCCGCGATGACGTCTTCGATTTCCCCTGTCGGGCGCTCTTCATCCTCGCGGCTGAGCGCATCGCTCAAGGCCTGAGCGCTCTTGCCGGACTGCGATCCGTGCGCTTCGTCGATCAGCACCGCGAAACGCCGCGCGCCCTGACCGGAAATGACGCGCAGATGTTCGGTCGAAAATTTCTGAATCGTCGTGATGACGATTTTGGCCCGGTCCTCGATCGCGGCCTTCAACTGCCGTGACGTTCCGTCGATCCTGCGCACGACGCCGGGCGTCTGCTCGAACTGGGCGATCGTCCCCTGCAGCTGCCGGTCGAGAACGATACGGTCCGTCACCACGATGGCGGTGTCGAACACGGGCCGGTCGCTCTCGTCATGCAGGGTGACCAGCCGATGCGCTGTCCATGCGATGGTGTTGGACTTGCCCGAACCGGCCGAGTGCTGAATAAGATAGTTTCGCCCGCTGCCATTGACGCGCGCATGCGCCAGCATTTTCAGGACGGCGTCGAGCTGATGGAAGCGCGGGAAGATCAGAGCCTGCTTTCCATCCCTGGATTCCAGATGGATGAAGCGGCCTATCGCGTCAAGCAGGATATCGCGCGAAAAGACGGCGCGTCCCTCCGGCTGGTCCGCATAGAGGTAGGCGATACGGAATTCGCCGGCAATGTCCGGGTTGCCGGCGCCGCCGTCATTGCCGCGATTGAAGGGAAGGAAACGCGTCCCGCCGTTTCGCAGACGCGTCGTCATCGACGCGTTGTCCTGATCGACGGCGAAGTGAACGAGCGCGCCGCGCCCGAAGGTCAGGAGCGGTTCGCCCGCCGGCGGCCGGTCTTTGCGGTATTGCCGTTCCGCATGGCGGAAGGTCTGGCCGGTCAGCGTGTTCTTCAGTTCCAGCGTCGCCACGGGAAGCCCGTTCACAAACAGCGCGACATCGATGGCGTTCCCGTTCTTCGTACTGTAGCGCAACTGGTTGACGACGCTTGGAATATTGGCGTCGAACAGCCTCACCAGCTCCGGGTTGACGCCGGATGCGGGCTTGAAGGCGGCGAGGAGGAACTTCAGATTCGGAACGAGTTTCAGCCCGTTGCGCAACACGTCCAGCGTCCCGCGCTGCTTGAGCGCCTGTTCGATCTGCCTGAAGAATTCCGCTTCCGAGGACGGGCCGTAATGCGCTTCGAGCCCGGCCCATTCGTCCGCCTGCGTGGCCTTGACGAATTCGAGGACAAGCGCCTTGTCCATGGCCGACGCGCGGTCGTAGTCCTCGCTGCGGCGCGGGCGGTAGCCCTGTTGCTCCACCAGCATCCTGCACAGATGCGTCTCGACGACTTCCTCGCGGTGCGCATTGATCTCGGAAAAGCCCTTTGTGTAGGGGTGATCGGCGGGCGGGCGTTCGTAATTCATGCCGAAGCCGCTGCGACTGCTTCGGGTGTGACCGCGAATCCCGCCGCCTGAAGACGCTGCACCAGCTTCGGCACGATTTCGCGTACATGATCGTTGAATTCAATGCGCAGGATACCATCTGTGTCAGACGGTCGTTCAAGAGCGCCCTTCTGAAGGATGGCCATGCGCTTCCGACCAAGCGAAGCCAAGACCATCCCCATTTCAAAGATGACATTCTGACGTGCTCTCGCTTTCCGGTCAGCTTCCGTTTCCGCCTTGGCGTATCCATAGTCGTCCGGGGTCAACAGGATGACGCCAAATGCCGTCTCCTCGTAGATTTTGAATTCAAGCGCTTCGATGATCGTCTTCCCGCCGCCATCGGCGTTTTGGAGGATGAATGGCTCCAAACCCAATCGGCGAAGGACAAGCTCAAGCTGGTCTTGTGCTTCGCGGTCGTGTCCGTGAACCACAAATATCTTTGCCGCTGCGGGGGAGGCGGCGGCATGGGCCGCAACAGGTTCGCCCATGGCGCCCTCAAGTCTCCCACGAAACGAATCCTGGTTCCTGCCCTGAAACTGCAACGTGCCTTTCGACGGCCACCAGTTCAGCATTTCTCCCGTCTTCGCCCGATAAAGGTGCAAACCATTTTCTGGCCTTTCGGACCATTCGCCATTGAGGCCACAGCCTTCAACCGCTGCCTGTAGTTCCTCGATGCTCCCATGAAACTTCTTCATATCGATACTCGCACTTCTCGGACAAACAAGTCGTCCGTTTGTCGTTTTCGGTCCTTCGCCCCTCGCTGCCAGCCCATGCCGGCGCATCCGGTGGGAAAGGCCGTCGCGGCCGAATTTGCCGCTCTTTTCGGAATGCCGGCCGGTGAGAACGCCGTCGACGATGGCGTCGATTCCACGATTTGCGGTCGGTTTCCGCGCCATTGCGCTTACATCACATCTTGAACGGCGTCGAGGCGGCGGTCCGGTTTGGCGGCGATGGCGGGCGGTTGCTCGCGCACATCGATCTGGCCGGTGACGGCTGCGGTGATGAGGGCGGCGCGCTTTTCCTTCAGTGAAGAGACAGAAGCAAGTGTTTTTTCGCGAAAGGTAAGCACTTTGGATCGCCATTTGCGAAACCACTTAACCAGAGCGACTTGTTCGTTCTTTTCAGGAAGCGGAACCGCATGACTATAAAAAGCCTCGGTATTCATCGACGGAACAGCACCCGGACGAACCATTGTCTGCATATCACACTGCGTGAGAGCCAGGAGCGCATACTCAGGATCGATCAACCGCAAGTTGGGCATGAAGGCAGACATGTTGTTGTCAATGCACGCTTCACGGCCAAGCGTTGAGAAACGGCCGAGCAACAGGGCGGCTCCGATTTTTGCGAACACGATTGTGCCTGCTGGGAAGACTGTCGCTCCAAGGTTGCTTGCTGTTTCAAGCGAGACCGTATCGTCAGCATCATTGATAGCCGCATCAAGCCCATGGGTCTTTAGGTGCTTAACCTTATAGAAGGCGATGGCCTCCGACGGGTTGCCTTGCAACTCAATAGGGAAGCCCGAACCGTTTTTAAGTTTTCCAAGGTGACGAACGCGATATTGAGGCGCTTCGATCTGGTTGAACGAGTGGCTAAGTTCCGCCCTCTCGCGTTCGAGTAGCAACGCCACCAAACGCTCCTTCTTCTCGATCAGCCGGTCGATGCGGGCGGTTTCGCGGTCGAGGAAGGCGGCGATGGCTTTTTGGGTGTCGAGGTCGGGGACTATGATCGGGATTGATGCCCAATCGTTTGACTTGATCTGAAACGAGTTCGGGCGGATGCCATAGAGGTATCGTAGGTAGATTTTCAGATAGTAGTTGGACCGCACCAAATGGTGCACGAACCGCCGTTCCAACCGGTTTGAAATGTCATACACGTTATATGCCGGACTGACGTGTCCGATATGCTCTGAGACACCCAAACCGAGGTGATTCAACCACATTGAGTTGACAGCAAGTTGTCCCGGTTTGACGACCCGGTAGTTTTCTAACTCTCCGTCAGTCCGCTTCTGTTCCTCGTGCTCATATTCACGAGGAACAACGCCGTGATACTCGGAAACAGAAAGCATTTCGCCCACAGGCGTTTCGCCGTTGCGTTCTCTACTCTCGGTGAAGAGGAAACGCAGTCGTTCCACCCCCCATTTTTCTGGGATGTTAGGGAACTCGTTTTCATCAATCAGACGTTGCCTGACTTCTCGGCGTTTTTGCGCGAGGTCACTCACCCCGCCACCTCCTTGAGAAGCCCCGCGATCTCGGCTTCCAGCGTCTTCAGTTCGGCGTCGATTTCCTCCAGCGGGCGCGGCGGGACGTAGGTGTAGAAATGGCGGTTGAAGTTGATCTCATAGCCGACGCGGCCGACCTGTTTGTCGGTGGCGTCGGTATGGGTCTCGTCCACCCAGGCATCGGGCGCGAAGGGCGTCACCTCGCGGGCGACATACTCCCGCCAGTCCTCCTTCAACGGCGCCCGTTCATGATCGCGCAATTCGGCATCCGGTTCGGGCTCGCCGTTTTTGTCGCGGCAGATTTCGGCGGTCTCGTCGCGCTCCGACAGGGCGGTGAGAATCGCCTTCCTGAGCGGTGCGGCGATCTTCACGCCCGAAACCCCGATCGCCTTGTCCAGAACCGCCTCGAAGGCCGGGCGATCCCTGAACAGATCTTTCGGCAGCCGATTGGCAAGAAGGTCGAGGATCGCCTGCCGCCGGTCCTCGTCCGTTTTCAGGAACGGTTTCGCCGGTTTCAATCGTTCGATGCGTTCTTCGCTGGCCTGAAAGTTCAGCCGCAACGGGCGCTCGACCCGGATTTCGCGATAGCCGAAATCGGCGGTGTCGAAGATTTTCGACACGTCGGCCCACGGCCCGTTTTCGTCCGCCATTTCATGAAAGACGGCGGCGACGGTCTCGCGCGCATCGTCGCGGATTTCGCGGCGCTTGGAGCCGAGACTCTTGCGCATCGGCCGCCAGAACCGTTCGCCCGACGCGTCGATCAGTTGAACCCTGCCCTGCCGCCTCTTCTCCTTGCGGTTGGTCAGCAGCCACACATAGGTCTGAATGCCGGTGTTGTAGAACAGATCGGTCGGCAGGGCGACGATCGCCTCCATCCAGTCGTTTTCGAACATCCAGCGGCGGATTTCGCTTTCGCCCGATCCGGCTCCGCCGGTGAACAGCGGCGAGCCGTTCATGACGATGCCGATGCGCGATCCGGCCTCGTCGTCGCGCATCTTGGCGATCATGTGCTGGAGGAAGAGAAGCTGACCGTCGGAAATGCGCGGCAGGCCCGCGCCGAAGCGGCCTTCCGCGCCAAGTTCCGCCGCCTCCCGCCTGATCGGCTCCTGATACTTTTTCCAATCGACGCCATAGGGCGGGTTGGACAGCATGTAGTGAAAGCGGCGGTCCCTGTGTGCGTCCTGCGTGAGCGTGTTGCCGAATGCGATGTTTTCCGGGTCGTGGCCCGTCACCAGCATGTCCGACTTGCAGACGCCGAAGGATTCGCCGTTGAGTTCCTGCCCGAACAGTTCCACCCTTATATCCGGGTTCAGCGCTTTCATGCCCTCTTCCGCGAGCGCCAGCATTCCGCCCGTGCCGCATGCCGGATCGTATACCTGGCGAATGACGCCCCTGCCGGTCAGCGCCTGCGCGTCGTCGACCAGCAGCAGATCGACGATGAGGCGAATGACTTCGCGCGGCGTGAAGTGTTCGCCCGCCGTCTCGTTCGAGATTTCCGAGAAGCGGCGGATCAGGTCTTCGAACAGATAGCCCATGGCGAGCGTCGATACCGATTGCGGCTTCAGATCGAGCTTCGCGAACCGCTCGAACACCTTCCACAGGATTTCGGCTTCGTTGAGCCGCTTTAACTGGTCGGTGAACAGGAATTTGTCGAGAAAGACATCGCGCACGGAATTGGAAAAGGCGGTGATGTAGGCGACGAGGTTCTCGTGCGCGTTCCCGGCGTCCTGCGCCCTGATGACGGCGAAGGACAAGGGGCCGGTGTTGTAGACGCGAAGGCCGCCCGCCGCCGCCGACAGCATCGCGTCGCGGGTCTGGTCGTCGATCCCTTCGGGAAGCGATGCGTGAGCGTCGAGCACGGATTTGCGGCCGGGTTCGAGAATGCAATCGAGACGGCGCAGCACGACGAAGGGCAGGACGACCTTGCCGTATTCCGATTGCTTGAAGTCTCCGCGCAGCAATTCGGCGACCTGCCAGACCAGGTTGGCGAGCGTTGTGGCCTGTCGCACCGTATTTTCGCTCATCCCCGATCCCGCTTTTCAAACGGCATGCCCGCGCCGCGGCGAACGGGTCCCGTTTCGTTACAATATCGCCGCGAAAGCGATGCGCAACATAGAGCAGCAAGGTTAACGGAATTCGCCTCCGGGCAATGGACCGCGAATATCCCCATTGCCGCCCGGTAACGGGCGCGATAGACGGTGCGCATGGCGGAATCCCCCGACACGCTGCGCATTGCCGTGGCGCAGTTGAATCCCACGGTTGGCGACGTCGCGGGAAACCTCGACCTCGCCCGCGAAGCCCGGTCGGAAGCGGCGCGGCATGGCGCCGATGTCGTGTTGTTCACCGAGCTTTTCATCGCCGGCTATCCGCCCGAGGATCTGGTGCTGAAGCCGGCGTTCGTCGAGGCCTGCGAGAAGGCCGTCAATCGGCTGGCGGCGGAAACCGGCGACGGCGGACCGGCGGCGGTCCTCGGCGCCCCGCTGAAGCGAAAAACCGGAATTCACAACGCCGTTGTCCTGCTGGACGACGGAGAGGTCCGGGCGGAACGCTACAAGATCGATCTACCCAATTATGGCGAATTCGACGAGAAACGGGTTTTTCAGGCCGGCCCGATGCCGGGGCCGGTCAATTTTCGCGATGTCCGGCTCGGAATTCCGATCTGCGAAGACATATGGGGCGACCTCGGCGTTTGCGAAACGCTGTCCGAAAGCGGGGCTGAAATCCTTCTCGTTCCAAACGGTTCGCCATATTATCGCGGCAAGGTGGACGTTCGCCAGCAGATTGTCATTCGCCAGGCGATCGAAAGCGAATTGCCGATCGTCTACGCAAATCAGGTTGGCGGCCAGGACGAACTCGTTTTCGACGGCGCGTCATTCGCCATCAATGCCGACAGGACGCTCGCCTTCCAGATGAGCCAGTTCGAGGCGGCCGTCAGCGTAAGCACGTGGCGGCGCGGCGGGGACGGACGCTGGCGTTGCGGCAACGGACCGGCTTCCTCGATCGCGGAACAGGAGGAGGCGGATTATCGCGCATGCATGCTTGGCCTGCGCGACTACGTGAACAAGAACGGATTCAAAGACGTCGTTCTGGGGCTTTCCGGCGGCATCGACTCCGCCATCTGCGCCGCGCTGGCGGTCGATGCGCTTGGCGAAAAGCGAGTGCGCACCGTTATGCTGCCTTACGAATACACGTCGCCGGAGTCGCTCGCCGATGCGAAGGCCTGCGCAAAGGCGCTCGGATGCCGGTACGATATCGTTCCGATCCATGAGCCGGTGGAAGGATTCGCCGGCGCGCTGGGCCGGTTGTTCGAGGGTACGAAGGAGGGTGTGACCGAGGAGAATCTGCAAAGCAGGGCGCGCGGCGCGATTCTCATGGCGATCTCCAACAAGTTCGGCTCCATGGTGGTGACGACGGGAAACAAGAGCGAAATGTCGGTGGGCTACGCCACGCTCTATGGCGACATGAACGGCGGCTTCAATCCGATCAAGGACCTCTACAAGATGCAGGTCTACGCGCTGGCGCGCTGGCGCAATGAACATGCGCCGCCCGGCGCGCTCGGCCCTTCCGGCGAAGTCATTCCCCGCAACATCATCGACAAGGCGCCGTCGGCCGAATTGCGGCCGGACCAGACCGATCAGGATTCGCTGCCGCCATACCCGGTGCTCGACGATATTCTGGAATGTCTTGTCGAACGCGAACTGAGCACCGACGAAATCGCCGCGCGCGGACATGATCGCGAGTTGGTGCATCGCATGGAACATCTGCTCTACATCGCGGAGTACAAGCGGCGGCAATCGGCGCCCGGGGTGAAGATCACACGCAGGAATTTCGGCCGCGACCGGCGCTATCCGATCACCAACCGTTTCCGGGACAGAGAGTAGGTCCCCCCGCCGGTCGGTGCTCCGCCGCCGCCGGCGCGGGCTCCGGCTTCAAAGCGGAATGTTGTCGTGCTTTTTCCAGGGATTCCGCAGCTCCTTGTTGCGCAGCATCCTGAGACCGCGCGCCACGCGGGCGCGGGTCGAGCGCGGCAGGATCACCTCGTCGATATAACCGCGTTCGGCGGCGACGAAAGGCGACAGGAACCGGTCTTCGTACATTTTCGTGTGTTCGGCTATCCTGTCGGGGTCGTTGATATCCTTGCGGAAAATGATTTCGACGGCGCCCTTCGCGCCCATGACGGCAATCTGCGCCGAGGGCCAGGCATAGTTCAGGTCGCCGCGCAGATGTTTTGACGCCATGACGTCATAGGCGCCGCCAAACGCCTTGCGGGTTATCACCGTGATCTTCGGTACGGTCGCTTCGGCATAGGCGAACAGCAGTTTTGCGCCATGCTTGATCAGACCGCCGTATTCCTGCGCGGTTCCCGGCAGGAAACCCGGAACGTCCACGAACGTAACGATCGGAATATCGAAACAGTCGCAGAAACGGACGAAACGTCCGGCCTTGCGGGACGCATCCGAATCGAGAACGCCGGCAAGCACCATCGGCTGGTTGGCGACAAAACCGACGGTGCGGCCCTCGACGCGGCCGAAACCGATGACGATATTGCGGGCGAAACTCTCCTGAAGCTCGAAGAAATCGCCTTCGTCGGCGGTTTTCAGGATCAGTTCGCGAATGTCGTATGGCTTGTTCGCGTTGTCGGGAACCAGCCGGTCAAGCGAATGGTCCGGAGTGTCGACCGGTTGATGGCAATCGATTTCCGGCAATTCACCGGTGTTTGACCGAGGAAGCAGATCGATCAACCGGCGCATCTGAAGCAACGCTTCGACATCGTTGTCATAGGCGCCGTCGGCGATGGAGGATTTCGTCGTATGGACCGACGCCCCTCCGAGTTCCTCGGCGGTCACGGTTTCATTGGTAACCGTCTTGACCACGTCGGGACCGGTCACGAACATGTAGGATGTGTCGCGGACCATGAAGATGAAATCGGTCATGGCGGGCGAATAGACATCCCCGCCCGCGCAGGGTCCCATGATCACCGAAATCTGCGGAACGACGCCCGAGGCCAGAACGTTGCGCTGGAAAACCTCGGCATAGCCGCCGAGCGCGGCCACCCCTTCCTGTATGCGCGCGCCGCCGGCGTCATAGAATCCGATTATCGGCGCCCGGTTCTTCAGCGCCATGTCCTGAACCTTGACGATCTTCTGCGCGTGTGTCTCCGACAGCGAACCGCCGAAGACGGTAAAGTCCTTGGCGAAGACGAACACGGTTCGGCCGTTGACCGTGCCCCATCCGGTGACAACGCCGTCGCCGGCGATCCTGGTCCTGTCCATGCCGAAATCCGTCGACCTGTGCTCGACGAACATGTCGAACTCCTCGAACGACTCCTCGTCGAGAAAGACCGAAAGGCGTTCGCGCGCGGTGAGTTTGCCGCGCCCGTGCTGGGCGTCGATGCGCCGCTGCCCGCCACCCAGTTTGGCGGCTTCCCTGCGGCGCTCCAGCTCTTCCAGAACCTCTTTCATGCCGTCCGTCCCCCGCTGCACGCGATCAATGCCGGTTTATCACGACTCCCCGGCGGTGAAAATCCGGCAAAGGTCCATGGCGGCCGACCGCGGGGAAGCGATATTTGCGAATCGCCGCTTCGGCGGGTTATGATATCACCAGGACCCGGTGTTTTCCATTGACGCCCACGGCTCCGCCGGCGGTCTGGGTTCGCCTTCCTGCAGCAATTCGACCGAGATTCCGTCCGGCGACCGGACAAAAGCCATGTTGCCGTCGCGGGGAGGGCGGTTGATGGTTACGCCCGCGTCCATCAATTTTCGACATGTGGCGTAGATATCGTCGACCTTGTAGGCCAAGTGTCCGAAATTGCGGCCGCCGCCGTAGGTTTCCGGGTCCCAATTGAAGGTCAGTTCGAGTTCGGGCGCCCTGTTGGCCGTGGAACTCTTTTTGTCCTTTGGCGCGGCAAGAAAGATCAAGGTGAAACGGCCCTGCTCGTTTTCATGTCGCCGCACTTCCTCCATGCCGAGCTTGTTACACCAGAAATCGAGCGATTTATCGACGTCGGTCACCCGGACCATGGTATGCAGATAGCGCATCTGGAATTTCCTTTTTTCAATGGCTTCGAGCCGGTCGACGACCGGCGGGTGAGGATAGGCGAAGCCCGCGCGAGCGCGCAACTGATGCAAAATTACTTCACCGCAAAGGCGAGGTTGAAAATATGGCGACGCCTTGCTGACAGAGCGTATTTTGATGTTATCCTGCATTGTCAGAATCAGTGGCGGCAACCGGGCAGAGGGTGCGTTCGGATGGGGGAGAAGACCATCCCGGAGAGCAGGGGCGCGAAAAGAGCCGAAGAGTTTGACCCCGAGGCGGGCGAAGGCGGCGTGGTTGAAATAGCCGGCGCGATCAAATGGTTCGATGTCGCCAAAGGCTATGGATTCGTGCTGCCGGACGAGGCGGGGGTCGGCGACGTGCTCCTGCACGCGACCTGTCTTCGCCAGGATGGCTACCAGACCGCGCTTGAGGGCGCGCGGGTGGTCTGCCTGGTGCGCAGGGGCGACCGCGGCTATCAGGCGATGAAAGTCGTGTCCATGGATACGTCGACCGCCGTCCATCCACGGGAGACGCCCGCCGCCCGCACTCATGTCAAGGTAACGCCGGAAAGCGGGCTTGAGAGGGCGCTGGTCAAATGGTTCAACCGGACGAATGGCTTTGGCTTCCTTACCCGCGGGGAGGGAACCGAGGACATCTTTGTGCATATGGAGACTCTTCGCCGGTTCGGCGTGACGGAGTTGAGGCCGGGTCAGGTCGTGCTGGTTCGCTACGGACGAGGCGAAAAGGGCCTTATGGCCGCCGAAATTCACCCCGATATCGGAACCTTGCCGGTTTCGCACTAGGACGCGTCCTCGAACCCCGGCCCGATCGATGTGGGACAAAAGGGAATCAAGGTGCGTGTATTTCCGGTCGCCGCCGTCATTGCCTTCCTGACAGCCGCAATGACAATCTCACCGGGATTGACGCCCGGCGCAAAGGCCGGACAGGCGATGGTCCTGCCGCCGCACCCGGAACCGTTGGTCGCGGAGACCGCGCAAGGACGGCGATCATTTGTGATCGAGGTCGCCGACAACGGGTTCGAGCGGTCCAGAGGGTTGATGTTTCGCCGCGATCTGCCCGCGGACCGCGGCATGCTGTTTGTTTTCGAGCGGACATCGCCGCGCGGTTTCTGGATGCGAAACACGCCGCTTCCCCTGGATCTGATTTTCATATCGGAAAGCGGTCGAGTGGTCGCGATTCGCAAAGGCGCGCCGTTTTCCGACGAGCTGATCGCGCCGGCCTATCC
Organism: Rhizobiaceae bacterium; assembly: GCA_965204295.1. GTDB lineage: Bacteria > Pseudomonadota > Alphaproteobacteria > Rhizobiales > Rhizobiaceae > JAWKWH01. The sequence goes on along the minus strand of OZ241973.1, from coordinate 3,427,118 downwards.
TGTCAGGTTCGTGCTTGAGCTTCATGAGGGCGCCGCCGCGCAATCGGGAATTGAAATCGGCGCACGGCTTCGCCATCCGTTGATCGACGAGATTTCAGGGGCGCGATAGCAATGATTTCGGGATACGTTCCCAATCAGATGTTGTCGTCGCGGTAAGCGGATTCAGGAAATGCAAGGAGGGCGTATGACCGGTTTCGTCGATCCGACACGCGAAAGTTTCGGTGAGTTCCGCGACCTGCCCGATGACGGGCCCATACATATGCTCAACCTCGTCCGGTTTCGAAAGAAGGCGGTTTATCCCGATGGCCGCGAGTCCACCGGCGCGGAAGCCTATGCCGCGTACGGGCGGAAAAGCGGACCGATATTTCGAGGATTGGGCGGGCGCATCGTCTGGTCGGGGGACTTCAGGTTCATGCTGATCGGCCCCGCCGACGAATATTGGGATGCCTGTTTCATAGCGGAGTATCCGAGTGCGGCCGCATTTGTATCCATGGTCAGGAATCCCGATTACCGGAAGGCGGTCGTTCACCGCACGGTCGGGGTTGAGGATTCGCGGCTCATACGCCTCGCTCCCCGCAAGCCCGGCGCCGGTTTTGGCGAATAGCGGCGGTCGTTGATCGCACGGTCTTCAGACTATCCGGGTTTCACGGAAAAGGCCGACAAGCCATGTCCGCGGACGAACGCTCGACCTTGACCCGAAACCGCGCCGGCAGGACGGTTCAACGCGGTCGGCTTCTGCTCCGGGATATGCGCTCGCAAAGCTGCGGAAAATCATGCGCCACGATCGTCCAGTCCCCGGTTGGCTCACATTCGGACAATTGATCCGATCCGTGTTCCGTCGGGCGCGGAACGAATGCCGTTTGCAGACCGCAGGCGTGGGCGGCCGCCAGATCGTCATTATGCGCCGCAACCATCATCACGTCATGGGGCGACAGGCGCAGCGCCCGGCATGTTGCGAGGTATACTGCCGGTTTCGGTTTGTAATCGCGGGCGATGCGGCGCCCAGGATGCAATCCCACGGCAGGTCCGCAAACCGCGCCAGACCGGTCATGAGCGCGATCGATCCGTTGGAGCAGGGCGCGATTGTCGCCTGTTTCCGGATGGCTTGCAGCCCCTTCGCCACATCGGGCCATGGCGGCAGCTTTTCCCAGGCGTGATTGAAATCGGCGCGGGCCGCGTCGTCAAAGCATTCGCATAGTCCGAAACGCTCCAATACGATTTCGAGGTTTTCCAGGTGGAGGTCGTCAAGATCGACATAACCGCGACCGCCGGAGCGGATACGCTCCATGGCCGGTTGATACTCCGCGCGCCAGGCATCCGCGAAGGCGAGCGGGTCGGCCTCGATTCCGAGCTTTGCGAATCGGCTGCCGGCTTCCCGCGCTATTCCGCCGCGCCAGTCGACGCAGGTGCCAAAAACGTCGAATATGAGTGCACTCGGTTTTTTCATTCGGATTTTTCACCGATTGCGGCCCCGCCGTCCGCCCTCGCGCCTGCGCCTTTTTCCTTCTCCATCGCCGTTAGCGGTTTCCAGCATCTTTTTCGGGGGCAAACTTACTTGCGCGGCAAGTCTTGGAAATGGATCGACCTTGTTGGGCAGCGCCATCGCATCGACAAAAAGCTGCTGGAAATCCGGTTCCAGAGCGGTTTCAATTTTTTCTATTCCGCGCACGGTCCGCTCGATTTCCCGCCGGTGATCGCGATTGAGCAACGCCATTAACGCCCCTGTCCCGGCCGAATTTCCGACCGCTTTCACTTCACCGAGATCGCAATCGGGAATGAGGCCGAGCACCATCGCATATTTCGGATCTATGAAGGAGCCGAACGCGCCGGCGAACCTGATCGCGTCAACGGCGTCGACACCCTGTTTTTGCATCAACAATTTCACGCCGGCGTACAGCGCGGCCTTGGCCAGTTGAATCGCGCGGACATCGTTCTGGGTCACCGTGATCCGGTGGTCGCCATCGTGCAGCAGATAGGAGTAGGTGCGGCGGTCGGCGATGATGCGCGCGCTTTTGGACGCCATCGACCCATCGATGACACCGTCTTCCGAGACGATGCCCGCGAGATACATCTCCGCGACGACCTCGATGATGGCCGAACCGCAAATACCGGTGATTCCGGTTTCCGCCGCAGCCTCGCCAAAACCATCTTCATGCGACCACTTGTCGACGCCAATGACGCGGAATTCCGGTTCCAGCGTCAGCGGGTCGATGCGGACGCGCTCGATAGCCCCCGGCGCCGCGCGCTGGCCGGAAGAAATCTCCGCACCCTCGAAGGCCGGGCCGGTCGGCGATGACGCCGCCACCACGCGCTCCCTGTTTCCCAGCACGATTTCGGCATTGGTGCCCACGTCCACCAACAGCATCATCCTGTCCTGCCGGTGCGGGCCTTCCGAAAGCGTGGCGGCGGCCGCATCCGCGCCGACATGGCCGGCGATGCAGGGCAGCAGATAGACGCGCGCGCCCTCGTTGACCGCGAGACCCAGTTCGCTCGCCCAGCTATGCACCGCGCCGGAAACCGCCAGCGCGAACGGCGCCTGGCCAAGCTCCGTCGGGTCGATGCCGAGGAACAGATGATGCATGATCGGATTGCCTACAAAAGCGGCGTCTAGGATATCCTCGGCCGCAACGCCGCTTTCGGCGCAGACCCTGGCGACCAGATCATTGATCGCTTCGCGAACGGCCCCGGTCATGGCTTCGCGGCCATCCGGGTTCATCATCACATAGGAAACCCGGCTCATCAGATCTTCGCCAAAACGGATCTGCGGATTGGGTGTTCCCGCCGACGCGACGATGCGACCGGAGAGCAATGAGACGAGATGCAACGCGATGGTCGTTGAACCGATGTCGCAAGCGATACCGTAAGCTTCGTTCTTCAGGTCGGGCCACAACGCGATGAGCGACGGGCGGGACGATTCCAGATCCTTGTGGATTGCCGCGGTCGCGGCCCATCCGCCCTTGCGGAGGGTTTTTTGCACCCGCGGAAGAAGGTGTTGGGAGACCAGCAGGTCTTTCCATCCCCAATCGCGCTCCAGCGCGGCTTCAAGCCGGTCGAGGTCGCCGAGCGGCTTGTGCATGTCGGGTTCGTCGATTTCGACAAAGCAGAGCTGGACCGCCGGATTTCGCTCGATCACCCGGTTAATCGCAGCCTTGCGAACCACCTGCGCGTTGACCTGAACATCCTGAGGCACGTCGATGACAAGGTCGCCCTGAACGGTCGACGAACAGGACAACCGGCGTCCATCCTTAAGGCCGCGCTTTTCCGAGTAACGCCTTTCCTTCGGTCCAAACCCGGAAATGTGATCCCGTGCCGAAATTATTCCGTGTTTGGCGAACTGTCCTTCCTGCACCTCGATCTGGCACCGGCCGCAAATGCCCCGCCCGCCGCAGACGCTTTCGACGTAGACGCCGAGTTCGCGCGCGGCGTCGAGGACCGGCGTGCCCACGGTAAACCGGCCTCGTTTTCCCGATGGCATGAACAGGATGAGGGGATCGTTCAAGTCGCTTGAGCTCACTTGTGGGAACCCTCTATTGCCGCAGATGCGCCAACAAGCAACCCGTCACGCGCCTGATTTAGGCGCAAGCTACCCCCTCGCACCGGCCCTTGCGGCGCGGCCGCCGCGACGGCCGGAACGGCTGCCGGGTGAAGCGGCGGGGTTGGCGTTCGCGGCCGCCGGCGCACCCGCGCCGGGCGCGTGCGGCTGATAGTCCTTGTATGTGCGGATCCAGGTCATGCAATCGGGGTCGGTGCCGTTCAGCACATTTGCCGCGCGGACCATTTCCATTTCCTGAGAGCGGCATGGGTTCATGATCGCCGAAGTCATTCCCGCGCCAATGACCATCGGAATGAATCCCGCATTGACGCCATGGCGGTGCGGCAACCCGAACGAGATGTTCGAGAGACCGCATGTGGTGTTTACTTTCAATTCCTCTCGCAGCCGCCGCACAAGTGCGAAAACCTGCTTGCCGGCGGTTCCCATCGCACCGATAGGCATGACCAGCGGGTCGACAACGATGTCATGGAAGGGAATGCCAAAATCAGCGGCTCGCTCGACAATTTTCCGGGCGACCTCGAAGCGCACATCGGGATTTTCGGAAATACCGGTCTCATCGTTCGAAATCGCCACGACGGGGACATCGTATTTCTTGATCAACGGAAGGATCGCTTCGAGTTTTTCTTCCTCGCCGGTAACCGAATTGACCAGTGGACGACCTTTGGCGACCCTCAATCCCGCCTCGATCGCCGCGCTGACGGAACTGTCGATCGAAAGCGGCGCGTCGACCAGTTCCTGAACGATTTCAATCGTCTGGACGAGCAAGGGCGGTTCGGTGGCGTTCGGATCAACCGCCGTCACACCGGCGTTGACATCCAGCATCGTAGCGCCTGCGGCAACCTGTTCGAGAGCATCCCTGCGAACAGTTTCAAAATTGCCTTCGACCATTTCGGCAGCCAGTTTCTTGCGGCCGGTCGGGTTAATGCGTTCGCCGATCACGCAAAACGGCCGGTCGAAGCCAATGACGATCTCCTTGCTGGCGGAGGCGACGATGGTATGGGTCATATTGTGTCTCCAATGATATAAGGATTTCTTTATATCGTATGTGTCGGGATTCAACCGCTATCGGGCGGCATGTTCAATTGCATCCGCCGGCTTTGCCGCCGGTTCCTGCAGAATTTCATCGAGCCTTTCCGCAACGAGCGCGTCATCGGCCCGGGCTTCACGCTTCCAGGGACGGCGGCCTTTGAGAACACCGGATTCGTGCACGATTTCGGCGACAAATTCCTCCTGCCGATACGCCATTACGTGAACGCCCGAAACGCCCTCGATGTCCTTGACTTCGTCGATAATGTCGATGCAAAGGCGCTTGCCTTCCCGTTTCTGGTCTTCAGCGCCCTCCAGGCGTTGAACGACGCTGTCGGGTATGTGGATTCCCGGAACGTTGTTCCTGATCCAACGCGCGGTCTTGGCGGAGGCGAGCGGTCCCACGCCGCACATGACAAAACATTCTTCGGTCAGCCCCATGCCGTTGACGCGCTTCATGTAGTCGCGGAACATCGGCACGTCGAAACAATACTGGCTTTGAACGAACTGAGCGCCGGCGGCGATTTTCTTCGCCAGTCGCAACGGGCGGAAGTCATATGGCGGCGCGAACGGATTGATCGCCGCACCCAAAAACACTTCAGGTGGCGTCGTCAGCTTGCGGCCCGACAGGAATTTAGCCTCGTTGCGCATGGTGCGGACGGTTTCCAGCAAACTCATGCAATCCAAATCGAATACCGGCTTTGCTCCCGGTTGATCGCCGGCCTGTACGCCGTCTCCCGTCAGACAAAGGATATTCGACACGCCCATCGCGGCGGCGCCTAGTATATCTCCCTGAATCGCGATCCGGTTCTTGTCGCGGCAGGCAATCTGGAGAATCGGCGCATAGCCCATGCGGGTCAGAAGCGCGCATATGCCCACGGAAGACATGTGGCAGTTCGCGCCGGACGCGTCGACCGCGTTGATGCCGTCTACCCAGCCGTCGAATATGGCGGCACGCTCGTAAACATCCTCGGGATTGGCGCTGTCGGGAGGATTGAGTTCGGTCGTGACCGCAAACTCGCCTCGCCGCAGAATCCGCTCCAGGCGGCTGCGCGATGAATGTCCGGGCAGGGGATCGAGCGGAAGATCGATACCAAGCGGATTTTCATCCCGTTGGGGCGGACGCTGCCCGTTTCCGGTTGTCATGCGCGCCTTCCCGCATCGCCGTCGCGACCGGCGGCCGCGGAGGCTGTCACGCGCAGCCACGATGATGTCTCACGCAGGGACTGGTCGACCGGCTGCTGCACGTCGCGAATGCCGGGCATGCCCTCGCGCATCGTCTCGGCGCCTTTCCACGCCTGAACCCAGACACAGGGCATGTCCGGTTCGACCTCGCAATTGCCATCGGCGCGGACGCCGCCGCAAGGGCCGTTGCGCAGTTGTTTCGGACAGTTCATCGGGCACGACATGCCGGTTGACGACAAAATGCACTGACCGCACATCCGGCAGTCGAAAAGAAGGCCCTTGACCCGTTTCTCGACAAATGTGACGGGCGCTTCGGCGCGGTGATATCCCACGGCTTTCCAGAATGGATGGAGCATGAGGAAAACGTTGGCGAATCGTTTGTAAAGCCATTCAAGCGCATGCGCGTGGCGCACCGACCACAGGCGGATCGCATAGCGCTTGCGCCGCCTCCGGGTCGGACTGACATGGGCAGGCTTGTAGGCGAGATTTGGCGCCGCCTTTCTGACAAGGGTCGCCTGAGTGGTTTTGGGGCTACGAACGGCCATGGTCCGCACCGCCCGCATCGACCAGTTCAACCAGGCGCTCCCTCGGGTATGCCGCCTCGATCTCGGCCATGGCTCTGTCCGCCTCTGCTTCCAGGTCGTCACCGACAGGTGAAGGCTCGCCGCGACGCCATTCGGCCAGATAGGCGTCCGTGCCGTCGGCGCCCGACCGCATGGCGCACATGTCGATCGCCTCGGTAAATCTCAAGGGAAGTTCGCGCTTCGCATTGCCCCGGCCCTTCCTTACGATGATCTGTGCGGGGATATCGCGCCAAAAAACTATTGTGAGATCGGCCATGTCCCGGTTCCAAATCCGCCATCCGGAAAATTGCGCGGAGCATTGCCGGACGTGCGGCGAATCCACTGTTTGCAGGACGACACCGGCAAATTCAAAAACGACGCGACACAAATCACGTTTTGCAGCCGTCAGGCGAACAGAATTCCGGCGATCGCGCCTGCGGCCCCGATAACGGCCGCGATTACGGTCAATCCGAGAATACCGATGAAAATACCGGCGTAAAACAGGATTCCGTCCCGTTCCGACAAGGCGAGCGCTATCAGCAGGATGCCGAGTGCGGGCAACCAGTTTCCGAACGGGATCGGAATCGTCACCGCGACCGCAAGCACCAATGAAAACAATCCGATGATGCGGTCGTCCCACCCGGAACCGGCAAATGGCCAGTATCGCGGTCTCACCAGTCTCTCCAGCTTGAGCAGCCGTGGCAGATGACGATTCGCCATCGATTTGAATCGCCCGGCGGAGATGGATTTTTTCAGCACGAAACGGGGCAGCCAGACCCTGCTCTGGCCCATTGCCATTTGAACGGCGACGATGACCAGTGGAGGTCCAAGGATTAACGTTGCGCCGGGCGGGAACGGCAGCAGGTTGGGAACGGAAAACAAAGCCAGCAACGCGGCAAATGAACGATCGCCGAGCGCGTCGCGAATCTGCCCGACCGACACGGGGCCGGCGGCATCCTTGGCGAGTCGCCCGAAGATGGTCGATAAGCGACGCGGAGCGCTCTCGGCCCTCGAAGCACCGTCAGCCGTGAGGTCGTCCATGGTTCACTCGCATTCGAGCGGCTCGTTCAGATTTACGAATCGCAAACCGTGCGATCGCCCGTAAATCAGGTGTTAAGCCGAGCGCATACCGGAAATATAGCACATTCATGGCTGCGCCGCGGCCGCCAAAAGCGCATCGGTCAAATCTCCATATCCGGTAATCCGGCGCTTATAGACCAGTCCGAGCATTTTGGCCGCGTTTTCGGCAATTTCTTCCAAATCCGGATCCTCCGTCTGCGCCAGATAGATCAGTTTTTCATAGTGGCCAAAATAATCCTCGGCGAGTTCGGGATGTCGATCCAATCCCAACGGTTTCATGAAGAACGCCTCGAATTGCCGGCACAGGAAATCGGTCATGTAAAAAGAGGTCATGTCGGCGTCGGCGATCCGCTCATACGTCTTCATTCCCTGATAAAACGCAAAACAGTGCGGCCCGTCGATGCGGGAAATGCCGTGCTCCTCGCAAATCCGGTCCAGTTGCCCGCCGGTGCCGCAATCGGCATATCCGGCCAGTATATGGCGAACTCCGTCTCGCCGCGCCTGCTCGATCGCGGCTTCCATCGCCGGGCCGATTTTTTCCGGGTAGTAGTGAAATTGCGCCGGCAGACACACGAGTTCAAGGTTTTTCAACTGGTGTCGTTTCTTTATGGCGAGCACCTCGCGAGCGATCATTCCGCAAGCGATTATGCGCACTGTTTCAGCGCTGCCGCGACCCTCGTTGATATCCGATTCCGGCAACCTCAAATTCCGTTTTCAGCCGGTTGAAAGCCATGGTTTCACAGCGATTTTCAGCCTGTGCGCGGCATAATTCACATACGGTTCACGCTCATTCATGTAGTCGTCATGTCAGGCAATGGCAACGACCTGTCCGGGAATGACAACATGAGCCGGCGGAACGGAAGGAACGGTATTCCATATACGACCGGCGGGTTCAAACTCGATCCGCTCGAAATCCCGCCGGCATTTGATCGAACGGAACCGGGAACGACACATCGCCGGAAGGATGCTCTTCGGCATCGCCGCATGGTTCGCCGCAACTGCCGGTCAAGCCGTGATGCGCTGATTGTGCCGGCGGGACATGAATTCCTTTGCCGTTTCGACCGCGACGGCCGCATCCCGGCAATAGGCGTCGGCGCCAACGGCCTTGCCGAACTCCTCGTTGAGCGGCGCGCCTCCCACGAGAACGACGTAGTCGTCGCGGATTCCCTTTTCGATCATCGTGTCGATGACGACCTTCATGTAAGGCATCGTGGTCGTCAGAAGCGCCGACATACCGATAATGTCCGGCTCTTCGCGCTCGATCGCCTCCAGATAGTTTTCGACCGGATTGTTGATACCGAGATCGACCACGTCGAACCCGGCGCCTTCCATCATCATGCCCACGAGGTTTTTTCCGATGTCGTGAATATCGCCCTTGACGGTGCCGATGACCATCTTGCCCAATTTAGGCGCGCCTGTTTCCGCCAGCAGCGGACGCAGGATCGACATTCCCGTTTTCATGGCGTTCGCTGAAAGCAGCACTTCGGGGACGAACAATATCCCGTCGCGAAAATCCTCGCCGACGATACGCATTCCTTCCACCAGAGCTTTGGTCAGCACGTCGTAGGGCGCCCAGCCGCGGTCGAGGAGAATCCGCGTGCCTTCCTCGATTTCTTCCCTGAGGCCGTCATAGAGATCATCGTGCATCTGGAGCGCGAGTTCATCGTCGCTCAATTCCGACAGGATGATTTCGTCATCGGACATCATGTTTGCTCCGTCCAAGGCATGGGCGACCGGAATCGAGGACGAACCCTGCTTCCCGCTATCCATATTTACTGCAAATGCCAACGGCATAGCCGGATTGCGACGCACGAAACGACGATAGCGCCAAATTGGCGGTCACATGCGCAAATGTCGGGTTGGAGATCGCAGGTCGCGGGTTCGGCGCCGGTCCATATCGATTTTGCGACACGCCTTGGCGTTAGGGGAAACGTTTACGATCATGCCCGGACTACGATTCCAAAAAAACGCGGGCGCCGGAATTGGCGGCTCGCGCGGTACTTGGGGATATCGCGATGGAAGATTCCGTCGGAGGCGGCAGGGCGCGGCGCGCAGCCAGGGGCGGCGGCGGCGCCGCCGCGAGGCGCGCGGCCCGTTCGGGCGGTGGACCGGGCGCGCAGCTTACCTACATACGGCGCAGGCTGAAGCCCTTCGAGGTGCTTGACGACGAAGGTCTCGCGATCATCGAATCCAACGCGGATACGATACTGGAAGAGATCGGCATCGAATTTCGCGATGATGCGGAAGTGCTGGATCTCTGGCGTCAGGCCGGCGCCGACGTGAAGGGCGAGCGCGTCCACATGCCGAAGGGTTTGTGCCGTGAACTGATCGGAAGCGCGCCATCGGCATTCACGCAGCACGCCCGCAATCCGGAGCGTTCAGTCCGCATTGGCGGTGACGCTACGGTGTTCGCTCCGGTTTACGGGCCGCCGTTCGTGCGGGATCTTGACGGTGAGCGCCGCTATGCGACGATTGAGGATTTCCGCAATTTCGTGAAACTGGCCTACATGGCGCCGGCCATTCATCACTCGGGCGGCACGGTCTGCGAGCCCGTGGACATTCCGGTCAACAAGCGCCATCTCGACATGATTTACACGCATATGCGGTTTTCGGACAAACCGTTCATGGGATCGGTGACCGCGCCGGAACGGGCGCAGGACTCCGTCGATATGTGCAAGATCCTGTTCGGCGAGCAATTCGTTGCCGACAACACGGTGCTGGTGAGCCTGATCAATGCGAATTCGCCGATGGTGTTCGACGATACAATGCTGGGCGCGGCCAAGATTTATGCGCGAAACAATCAGGCCTGCATCGTGGCGCCGTTCATTCTGGCGGGCGCCATGAGTCCGGTTACGGTGGCCGGGACGCTTACGCAGGTGCTTGCCGAAGCGCTCGCCGGCGCGGCGCTGACGCAGCTTGTGCGGCCCGGCGCGCCGGTGCTGTTCGGCACGTTCGCGTCGTCGATTTCCATGCAATCCGGCGCACCGACATTCGGTACGCCGGAACCGGCGCTGGTTTCCTACGGCGCCGCCCAACTGGCCCGGCGTCTCGGGCTACCCTTCCGGACAGGCGGCTCCCTGTGCGGGTCCAAGCTGCCGGATGCGCAGGCCGCATATGAGAGCGCCAACACGATGAATTCAACCATTCTCGCGGGCACCAATTTCGTCCTGCATGCGGCCGGATGGCTTGAGGGCGGTCTTGTCAGTTCCTATGAGAAATTCATGATGGATGTGGACCAGCTCGGCATGCAGCAGCGCATTGCCGAAGGCGTCGGATTGACGGAAAACGATCAGGCGATGGATGCGATCCGTGAGGTCGGGCCGGGCAGTCACTACCTCGGATGCGGCCATACGCAAGCGAATTTCCAGACGGCGTTTTATCGGTCGACGATCGCCGACAACAATTCGTTCGAGCAATGGCTGGCCGAGGGGGAAAAAACGGCGGCGCGGCGCGCCAACGAGCTTGCGAGGCGGTGGCTCGACAGTTACCGGCCGCCCGAGTTCGATTCGGGTATTGATGACGGCCTTCGGGATTTCATCGCCAGGAAAAAGGAATCGATGCCCGACGCCTTCACGTGAAAGAAGCCCGAGGACGGCCGGGCTAAAGTGGCCAGTCTCATACACAGGGAAGTCTGGCGCTCCGCGTTCGGGGGCCGAAGCAGGAAACCATGACCGGTGTCGTCGAAGTCGCGGATATCGCCGATGCGCTGAAGGACCACGGCCTCGAACCGCGAGGCGGGTTCAACTTCCTGGCAAGCGACGATGCGCCGCCGGCGGCATCGGGAAAGCACGCGGCAAGCGCCCTTCTGGTCGGTCAGGTCGGAGCGGCGAATTGGCCGTATTTTCAGGCATGGTCGGACGGGAAATCGCCGCCGCCCGAAAATCCGCTCGACACATGGTCGCGTGAGATCATCGAAAAGGTGGCGGCCGATTTTGCCGCAAGAGCGGTGTTTCCATCGGACAAGCCATACCTGCCGTTTCAAACATGGGCGATGCGGGCCGAGAGATTGAGGCCGTCACCGCTGGGCATCCTCATTCATCCCGAATACGGGCTTTGGCATGCCTATCGCGGCGCCCTGCTGTTTGACGAATTCATTCCGTCGCCATCGCCGCCCGATCCCGGTTTTCCGTGTGACGATTGCACCGGCAAGCCCTGCCTGAGCGCATGCCCGGCAGGCGCCATATCGCCATCGCGTTACGATGTTCCGGCTTGCGTCGGCCATGTCGCCGGACCCGGGGGGGAAGACTGCAAGACCGCCGGCTGCCTTGCCCGCAACGCCTGCCCGGCAGGGGCGCGGTACCGCTATGCCGATGACGTTCAAGCGTTTCACATGCGTGCGTTTCTGGCCGACAACCAACCGGGCTGGATTGTTCCGTTCGTTCGTCGAAAGGGCGTTGAAGGCGATAACGCTTGACGAAGCAGGCGCGGTGGAAGGGAGCGTGGATACTGCTTGCGGCGGCGCGCCGGACTTTTTCTTCTATGCCCGCCGCCTTCCGCGTTTGCGGCGCGGAGAGGGCGCAGCGTTCTGATTGGCGATCTTGTTGCGCATCGGACCAATGCGCGACGTGATATCCCCGATGGTTGGGCGCGGGCCTTTTACATGGCAATCCAGCGCGGCGCGCATTTCAACCAGATGGTTGCGGGACGTGCCGCAGCAGCCGCCGATAATCTTCGCGCCGGCGTCGACCGCCAGACGCGCATAGTCCGCCATCAGTTCGGGCGTGCCGGAATAATGGATTTTAGAACCGCGAAATTCGGGAATGCCGCAATTGCCTTTGACAATCACCGTCGCCTCGCTGTCGGCCTCGGTCATGTCGAGCAGGGATGCAAGAATGTCGGCTGCGCCGACACCGCAATTCGCCCCGACGGCCACGGGCTTTGCGGTCAAGCCTTCCGACACGCCATGGATGTCTTTTGGCGACAGGCCCATCATGGTGCATCCGGCGGTATCGAACGACCCGGTGCAGGTGTAGGGAAGACCGACCCTGATCGCGGCGTCGGCGGCGGCCCGGATTTCATCCCGCGCGGACATGGTTTCGATCCAGGCGACCTCTGCGCCGCCCGCCTTCAGGCCCTCAGTCTGCTCCGCGAACGCATCGACGGCTTCGTCGTAGGAAAGCGCTCCCAACGGCCGGAGCAGTTCGCCGGTGGGACCAACCGAACCCGCGACGATGACACGACGACCGCAGGTTCCGGCGATTTCACGGGCGATCGAGGCGGCAAGCCGGTTCAGTTCAAGGACGCGATCCTGGGCGTTGTGCAGCTTTAGCCGGTGGCGTGTGCCGCCAAAGGAATTCGTCAGGACGATATCCGAACCGGCATCGACAAAGCCCTGATGCAGAGCGCGAATCTTGTCCGGCGCGCGCTCGTTCCAGAGCTCCGGCGCTTCGCCGGCATCAAGGCCCATCGCGAACAGGTTCGTGCCGGTCGCGCCGTCGGCGAGCAATACGCCCTTTTCGGCGATCAACGCAGTAATCGGATCGATCATGGCGGCGGCTTTCGAAAATCCGAGCGAGATAAAGATATAAAGAATTCTTTATATCAGGTCAACCGAAGATCGTTGCGGCGCCTGATTCCACAAAACTACTCAAGCGCCGTCACGCGTGGCGCCGGCGATTCGCCGAGGCCGCGGATATGGCCGGCGACTTCATGCGCGTTGACCATCGCGCCCCTGATCAACCCGTCAAAGTGCCTGGTGAGCGTTTTCACCGTCTCATCGGCGTTCAAGACAAGATACATGCCGCCAACATAGATGCAGACCCGTTTCTGGCCGAATATCGTGTAGGGAACCGAGAACCGCCGGCGGCCGTCGAACAGATACAGCCGGAATGACGGGTAAAGTTCTTCCAGCAATCCGGCCATGTGGCCCAATTGCTCGGTGCGCCGTTGCGCGCTTAATTCCGACCAGACGCCATGGCCGGCGGCAAGGGCATTCAGCGTCTGTGCCGGCATACAGACTTCCATGTCGGTTTCGGGCCGGCGGTTGTAGTCAATGCGGAACTGGGCTTCATCGATTTTCGAGGCGCGGCTTTGCCGTTGTGCAAATGTTTCGTAGCCGATAACCGCTTCGGTGCGCAGCAGATCGGGAATGCCGGATGGCACGTAGCGAATCTTCGTGCCGGCCGCCTCGGCGTGCCATTTGGCCAGCAAACTGCGATCGAAATCGCCGGGGCCTTCCTCGATCTCAAGGCTGGGGCGCAATCCGCCGCGCAATCCCTCGTCCTGGGTGACGCCCAACAGCCAATCGAGCGAAACATTGTGGATTGTGGCGACATTAAGTAACGTTTCCGCGCGCGGCAGCCGCACGGCGCCTCGGCTGAGCAGTTGGGAAAGCGCCGAGCGATCTATTCCGAGGCCGGAGGCGAAAGCGGCGCGGCTCATTCCGGACCGGGCGATCAGAATTTCCAGCCGGCTGCGGAATTCATCCGATATGTCGCGCTTGTCCATCACGAATTGTCTCCATCGATGATAGAAATTCACTCTTTGCTGACTATTATGTACTAATAGAGATTATGAGAAGCAAAGTCAACATTTTGTGCGCAAACTCTCGTTGCGCATGACAATCAAAGCCGCGATTCATTTGTCCATGGGGCAGGGATCATGGCAATAAGAGAGACGAATTCGCGCAACGGCATTTTGCCTACCGTGGAATGGCCGACTATCGCGCTGATATTATTCTGTTATTCCTCCTGGTTTATGGCGGGATTCTGGATATGGCCGGCTTATCCCGCCCTGGCTTTGGCGGTCATGTCGGTGACGGTCGCCCTGCAATCTTCGCTTATGCATGAGGTGCTGCATGGACACCCGACGCGAAACGGCCGATTAAACGAGGCTTTCGTCTGCCTGCCGATCGGATTGGTATGGCCGTATCGCCGGTTCAGGGCATTGCATCTTCGACATCATCGGGACGAACGATTGACCGACCCGTTCGATGACCCCGAGAGCTTCTATCAGGCGCAATGGAAACATCGCCGAATGCCGATGATCGTGCGATGCGTTCTGCGCCTTAACAACGTCATGCTGCTTCGTCTTGTCCTGGGCCCCGTTTTGGGTGTCGCCGGATTGATATGGACCGATATCAATTCCATTATGGCGGGAAACAGAAGGGTTTTGATCGCCTGGGCGTTGCACGTTTTTTGGTCCATACCGATACTGGGCCTGATCGTCGCCGCTTTTGACATTCCGGTATGGCTGTACATGGCGGTTCCGGTCTGGATCGGACATGGGATCATTTCGATCCGGACGTATGCGGAACATCAGTGGAGCGAAGCGCCTGAGGGCCGGACAATTATCGTGGAGCGGTCTCTGCTTGGAATACTGTTTTTGAACAACAATTTACATGCCGTTCATCATGCTCGCCCCAATGTTGCATGGTACCGGTTGCCGGCGCTCTATCGGGCCGACAGAAGCGAGTGGCGCAAAAAAAACGGCGGTTACGTGTTCCCGAACTATCTGTCGCTGCTGGCGCGACATGCGCTGAAGGCAAAGGAGCCGGTTGTGCATCCGGCGTGGCGGCGGGATATTGAACGGCAGTTCTTTTTTTTGCCGGAAAGTCATGGACAATCCGGTCTTCAAAGCGCTAATGTGCGGTCGGCGGCGACGCCGCAAAAGGATTGATGGCGCCTTCGTGCAAAAAAATGTGCCATCATAGGCGGAACCGGTTCGAGCCCCCCATTTCCCGGACCGGTTCCGCCGTTGTCGTTTCAGGCCCCGGAGAAATTGAAATTCGCCCGGATGGCGCGCCGTGAAACCGGTCGCCGCCCTGCCGATGTACGATTGGCCCGAAGTTCGCGATGAAACGGACGCGGAATGGCGGGGACTGAGGGAGCGGTTGCTTGCACGCGGAGTGGATGCGCCGGAAACGCTGATCAGATCGAATGACGGCCTGCCGGCGGTTCCCGGCGGAATCACTTCCGAAGACGGGACCGTGATCGCTCCTGATCCGGCGGAACTTCCGCCGGGCGAATTTGATTTCCATACGTTGTGGCGACATCCGGACCTGTTGCTGGCGCAAACCTGCTGGGCGCCGATGGAACTGGGTCTCGCCGATCATGCGCGCGTCGTTGGCCAGCCGGATTATTCGAGCTTTGACGGAGGCGATGGAATTTACTACCGGTCGGCGATCCTTGTCCGGCGGCGGGCAGGCGCAAAAGACGCGTCGGTCCCGGACGGCCCCGGGGCGAGCTTCGACGCGGAGGAACTCGCCCGCGCCCGGTTCACTTTTAACGGGGCCGATTCGATGTCGGGCCTGATCGCGCTGCGCCGGGATTTGGCGGCGGCCGGCGCGATTGCCGGCGAGGACGACTTCGGGAGTTTCTGGTCAAGCACCGCGGTCTCGGGCGGGCATCGCCAATCCGTCAGAAATATCGCGGAAGGAACGGCGGATGTGGCGACGATCGATTGCCGAACGCTTGATCTTTGCCGCCGGTTCGAACCATCGATGTCGGAACTGCGCGTCGCCGGCTGGACGGCCCGGCGCAAGGGCCTGCCCTACATCGCGGCGCCCGCGCATGCTCAACCCATCAATCTTTCATCCCAGTGATATCCTGACAGAACCTCGTGGCCGGTTTCGGTGATGAGCACCTGCTCCTCAAGTTTGACGCCCTCGTGTCCGCCCAGCCGGCCGGTGTAGCTTTCGGCGCACAGCACCATGTCCGTTTTCAGCGCATCATCGGCCGGCGTGTCGGGCGCGACGTCTTCAGGGTAGGGGATTGTGGGATATTCATCGCACAGGCCAACGCCGTGATAAAGGCAGCCATAGCGGTTGGGAATGAAGTCGGCCGGCAACGATCTGGAATTCTCCCACAGTTCGCGAAGCGCCATTCCCGGTTTGAGGATTTCGATGTTTGCCTGCACCTGTTCCCAGGCGATGCGGTAAATATCGCGTTGTTCATCGGCCGGTTCTCCGTCACCCGCCAGCCAGGTACGTGAGATATCGGAGCACGCGCCATAGGGGCCGATCAGATCGGTATCGAAGGCGACGATGTCGCCATCATCGATAATTCGCGATGAACTTTCCTGAAACCACGGATTCGTGCGCGGGCCGCTGGAAAGCAGGCGTGTTTCGATCCATTCGCCGCCGCGGATCGTATTGCCATGGTGGAGAACCGCCCACAGGCCGTTCTCGGTCATGCCGGGTTCCATCGCCCGTTCCATCTCATCCATGGCGCGTTCGCATGTGTGGATCGCGCGGCGCATACACAGGATTTCATCGGGTGATTTGATTGAACGGGCGAATTCCATCACCTGCTGGCCGCCATGAAGCTTCATGCCGCGTTTGCGCAGCGCCTCGGCGGCCTCGATATCGATGTGATCGATTGCGAGCCGTTTGTCCGCTCCGCAAAATTCGCGAACGAGATCGGCGATTTCATCCGCCCAGCGCTCCGCCCGCTCGGCAACCCGATCGCCCGTATACATCGGAATCAGGGATATGCAGGAGCGGACTTCGTCAACGATTCCCGAATGGTCGGACAGATGCTCGCCGGCGTGATAGTCATAGAGGATGACTTTGCCCCCGGCGCCGATGAAGCAGAAACGGGTCGCATTGTGCAGCACCCAAAGCTGCATGTTGGTGGAATCGGTCGCGTAGCGGATATTGATCGGATCGTAGACGATAATGCCCGGCAGATCGCGGGCAACCAATTGCCGGCAAATGCGATCGACCCGATATCGCCGCATCGCGGCAAGATCGGGGTCGGCAATGCCGGCGTCACGCCATTCGTCTTCCGCCAATTCGCCGTAGCCGAGAGCATGCTGGTTTAGGCCTGCCGCCTTGATGCGCGATTCCGCGACCAGCCGCTCGCACTCTTCACGTGTCCACGGCGCTTCGCCGTGTTGGCAGGGTGCGATCCTGCGCCGGTGTGATCCGAAATTGCCGCCGGCTGGTTCATTGAGCATTTTGAACAGGCCCCAGGATTATGAGCGCATTTTTTCGCCCTTGGGATCGAAGGGCGGGTCGATGTTGATGCGGGCCGGGCGGCGAATACCGAGGATTTCGATTTCGAACAGTCCGGCGCTTTCGTCGCCGGCCAGTTCCGCCGGAACGTAGCCCTGGGCCATGGAATGGCCGACGTGGTGGGCGAAGCCGCCCGACGTCACCCAACCGATTACCCGCCATTCTCCGTCCTCGGCGACCGGCTTTGGCGGAATTTCCTTTCCGTCGCCGCCGAAGCGCCCGGCGCCGTGGCCATGCGGCGTTTCGACGATTCCGTAATCCTTGCCGCCGACCTTCGCCCAGATCGGCTCGTCGCCCATTACATCGGCATCCTCTGCTTCGACGATGAACGAAACGCGCCGCAGTCCGGGTCCGTCGGCATGTTCGCGGGCGACAGCCTGTCGCCCGATGAAATCGTTCTTTTC
Source organism: Rhizobiaceae bacterium (assembly GCA_965204295.1). Taxonomy (GTDB): domain Bacteria; phylum Pseudomonadota; class Alphaproteobacteria; order Rhizobiales; family Rhizobiaceae; genus JAWKWH01. Next base: position 3,409,352 of record OZ241973.1, on the reverse strand, counting down.
AAGTTTGATGAAACGGTCCATCGACCCTTCAAAACCGCCATAGATCGGCCGAAGTTCGCGGAACCATGTCGGAAAATTCTTCTCAAGACGCATCGACAAGAGCGCGCGCATGCCGAAATCGGCGATGCCGAACTCCGCGCCCGCCTGCTTGAGACCGTCATAGATACGGCGCTCATAGGCAGGCTCCATCCAGATTTCGTAGCCGAGATCGCCGGTATAGGTGATGCGATTGACCATGCACGGACAGCCCGAGACGTCCATTTCGCGGAAATCCATGAAACGGAAGGCCTCGCGGCCGACATCCTCCTCCGTCAGCTTTTGCAGCACCTTGCGCGCGTTCGGTCCCGCAATCGACAGTCCGACCAGGTTCATGCCGAAGCGGCGCACTCTCACCGACCCGTCGTCGGGCAGGTGAGTCTCGAACCATCGCATGTGATAGATCTGTGCGGCGTTCGATCCCCAGATAATGAAGCGATTGTCGTTCGCCTTGGCGATGGTGAAATCGCCGATCAGCTTGCCCGCCTCGTTCAGCATCGGCGTCAGCGCGATTCGACCGGTTCTCGGCATCCGGTTGGTCATCAACCGGTTGAGGAACCCTTCCGCGCCGGAGCCCGTCATCTCGTATTTGGCGAAATTGGCTATTTCGGTAACGCCGACGCTTTCGCGGACGGCGCGAACTTCATTGCCGATATGTTGGAAATCGTTCGAACGGTGAAACGACAGCACGTCATGGGCTTCATCCGCGGTCGGTGCGAACCACAACGGCGTTTCCAGCCCCCAGCTGTCGCCCATGACGGCGTGGTTGTCGCGCACCATTATGTCGTGCAGCGGGGTGGTCTGCCGCGGCCTTGCCGCGGGCAGTTCCTCATTGGGGAATCTAATCGAGAAACGGCGCGAATAGTTTTCGCGAACCTTGGCGTTGGTGTAGCGCAGCGTCGCCCATTCGCCGAAGCGTGAGACGTCCATGCCCCAGACATCGGCGCCCGGATCGCCGTCGATCATCCAGTTGGCGAGCGTCAGGCCGACGCCGCCGCCCTGGCTGAATCCCGCCATCACCGCGCAGGCCGACCAGTAGTTGGTCAGGCCCCGCACGGGTCCGACCAGCGGATTTCCGTCCGGCGCGAATGTGAACGGGCCGTTGATGATCTGTCTGATTCCCGCCTTCTCATACGGCGGAAAGTGCTTGAAACCGACCTCCAGCGACGGCGTGATGCGGTCGATATCGGCTTGGAGCAGTTCGTGGCCGAAATCCCAGGGCGTATTGACCGGCGACCAAGGCACGCAGGCCTTTTCGTAGGTGCCGAGCAGAATGCCGTTGCGTTCCTGGCGGGTGTAGATTTCACCCTTGAAGTCGATCACGTGGCAGAGTTCACGACCGGTGGATTGATTGTATTCGATCACCTCGGGCATGTCCTCGGTGAGCAGGTACATGTGCTCCATCGCAAGCAACGGGAGTTCCAATCCGGCCATGCGGCCGACCTCGCGCGCCCACAAACCGCCGGCATTGACGACATGTTCGGCTTTTACCGTGCCTTGTTCGGTAACGACGTTCCAGGCGCCGTCCGGCGCCTGGGTCAGATCGACGACGCGGTTTCGCAGCACGATCTCCGCGCCGAGCCTGCGCGCCGCCTTTGCGTAGGCATGGGTCGTTCCGGAAGGATCGAGATGGCCTTCGACGGGGTCCCACAGACCGCCGACGAAATTGGTTTCATCCATCAGCGGAAACATCGCCTTGGCTTCCGACGGAGTGACCAGTTCGGTTTCCATGCCGAGGTAACGGCCCTTGGCGTGAAGCGTGCGCAGAAAATCCATTCGTTCGGTACTGTCGGCCATCATGAAGCCGCCGACCAGATGGAGCGAGCAGGACTGACCTGAAAGTTCTTCGAGTTCCTCGTAGAGGTTGATCGTATAGGCTTGCAGCCTGGCGACGTTGGGATCGCCGTTGAGCGTATGAAATCCGCCGGCGGCGTGCCAGGACGAGCCGGCCGTCAATTCGGAACGCTCGATCAACACGATGTCCGCCCAGCCCGCCTTGGCCAGGTGGTATAGGACCGAACAGCCGGTGACGCCCCCTCCGATCACCACTGCACGATAACTGTCTTTCATTGAATTCTCCGAATTGTGCTTCCGCGCCGCGCTAGCCGCTCAGTTCGTAGGTTTCGAATCGCGCGTCGCCCGCCCGGACCCACAGCGCGATCAATGGCTCCCCGGCGGTCCGGCTTGCATGACGCTCGCCGGATGCGTGGCGAATTCTATCGCCCGGCAGGCGAATCCGTTCGGGCATGCCGGATTGCCGCCGATATCCGCTTCCCGCGACCATTACGAACAGTTCTTCGGCCTTGTGCGTGCGCACGGGATAGTCAACGCTGGCATCCTGCGCAAACAGCCCGACCCGGCATGATTTGTCGTACGCCATGCCGGTGTCGCCAACCGGTTCGACGGTCAGCATGCGTTGGCTGAGTTCGCCGGAAATGCGGCCGTCGCGACTTGCGGAATGGCGCCAATCGAGCGATTGCGGGCATTGGCGGACGCCGCCGACAAATGGCTCGTTTCGTTCGACGAGTTCCGCAAATCTCTCAAGCAGACCAATCCGGCACGGCGCTCCGCCAAAAACCGAAGCCGCCTGTCGCCGCAGCGCGCCGGCGCCCGGTCGCGCGATCTGTTCATCGCCCCGGGCGAGGATGCCGGCCAGATTCACGAACAAATCGCGCAATCGAACCGGCGCTTTGGCGACCTCATAACCGGGATCGGAATTTGCGGTTTCAGGGATCAAAAGTCTGTCTCCACACCGCCTTCGGCAACGCGCCTGTCGACGAATTCGTTTAACTCCTCCCTGATCGCCGGATCGATTTTCGGCCTTTCATAGCCCGCGAGGCGATCCTTCCAGACCGAATTGGCCTTCTCGATCGCCGTCGGGCTCCCGGCTTCGCTCCAGGTTTCGAAGTTGCGCCAGTCGGAAAGGATTGGAGCATAAAACGCCGTCTTGTAACGCTCCTGCGTGTGCCGCGTTCCAAAAAAGTGTCCGCCGGGGCCCACCTCGCGCATCGCTTCAATGCCGAGCGCATCCTCCGACATGTCCGGTGGCTCCATGAATTCGGCCACCATCTGCAACAGATCGATGTCGAGGATGACCTTCTCGAAAGAGCATGTCAGTCCGCCTTCCAGCCACCCCGCCGCATGTTTGATGAAATTGCCGCCGCCGTGCACGCAGCCCCACAGCGAGAACACGCTTTCATAGGCCGCCTGGGCGTCGACGGTATTGGCCGCGCATACATTCGAACTGCGATAGGGAATATCGTAGCGGCGGGCCAATTGGCCGCCAATCAACTGCGCCTTCATGTATTCCGGCGTTCCGAACGCGGGCGCGCCGGACTTCATGTCGACATTCGAGGTAAAGCCGCCATAGGCGACGGGCGCACCCTTGCGCGCCATCTGCGAGAAAGCCAGACCGGCCAGCGCTTCCGCGTTCTGCTGAACCACGGCGCCGGCGATCGTCACCGGCGCCATGGCGCCGGCGAGTGTGAACGGCGTGATGACGGATACCTGACCGTGAAGCGCCATCTGAAGGATACCCTCCATCATCGGCACATCCAGCTTCAGCGGCGAATTGGTGTTGATTACGGTTATAAGCGACGGTTCGTTACGGAACCGTTCCATCGAAACGCCGCGGGCGATGCGCGCGATGTCAAACGCATCAAGATTGCGTTGCCGGCCCAGCGAATAACAGACGTAGATTTTGTCGGTCATCAGGGACATGTCGCGCAGGCATTCCAGATGGCGTACCGAAGCATGGATGTCGACCGGTTCGACCGGATATCCGCCCACCAGATGCAGTATGTTGTGCATCTGGCACAGCTTCAGCAGCTCGCGAAAATCGCGCCGATTTCCCGAGCGCCGTCCGCCATCGATGTCCGAACAATTTGGCGCCGACGCCATTTGCGCGAAACAGATGCGATTGCCGCCAAAGACCAGATCATGGTCCGGGTTGCGGGCGTGCAGGCGGTATTCCGACGGGCAGGATCCGATCGACCCAAGTATGAGGTCCGGATCGAAACGCACAAGCCGGGAGCCGTGTTTGACGTCGGCGCCGGCTTTCTTCATGATGTCGCGCGCACCGTCATGCAGGACTTCGATGCCGATATCCTTCAGAACGCGCAACGAGGCGAGGTGAATGGTTTCAAGTTCGTCTGCCGACAGAATTTCGGTGGGAGCGAACGGATTTCTCAATTGGCGGAATTCGGGCTGGTCAAATTCCCCGGTTGCGGAGTCGCGCTTTCCCGCCCGCCCGCCCTGGCGCCCGCGAGGCCGCGAGCCGACGGTCAGTCCGTCAGCATCCATCAAACAGCCGTGATCGCGATTGTCATGAACGCCATTGTTCATTTCCGTCCGCCGGCATACGACGAAACATGCGACTGATATGAGCGGCTATACGACATGAGGGCGAAATGTGCCTGTAGATGACGAACCGGAAGGGGGTGCGCTCGCCGAAGCCTACAATCGGGCGCTGTCGCTGGAAAAGGCGGGCGAACCGGATTCCGCCGCCGCGGCCTACCGGGAGGTGCTGGCGCTTGATCCCGCCGACCATGGCGGCGCCGCCATAAGGCTCGCCAGCATGGGCCTGGCGCCCTCACCGGAGAAGGCGCCGGAAGCTTACGTGGAGACCCTGTTCGACCAGCACGCCGAAATCTTCGACGATGTCCTTGTCGGGCGGCTCGGATATGCCGTGCCGGCGCAACTGCGGCAATTGTGCGTCGACCGGGGATTTGGTCCATTCGGGCGCGTGCTCGATCTGGGATGCGGAACCGGATTGACCGGCGGCGAATTGCGCGGCGTGGCCGCCCATTTAACCGGCGTCGACATCTCGGAAAAAATGGTCGGGATGGCCTTCGAACGCGAGGTCTACGATGAACTCTATGTCGGCGAGGCGCTGGCGTTTCTGGAGGCCGGCGGGGAGAACGAGCGCTGGGACCTGATCACGGCCACGGATGTGATGCCCTATCTCGGCGTTCTGTCCGATCTTTTCGGTGCGATGGCGGCCCGTCTCGCGCCGGCCGGACTGATCGCATTCTCGACCGAAACGCTGCCCGAAACGATGTCTGGCGGACGGGATTACATGGTGGGGGCATACCGGCGCTATGCGCACACGGAACCCTATGTTCGGCGCCTGATGAAGGAAAATGTTCTGCGGGTCGAGGCGTTTGAACCGATTACGGTGCGCCGCGAACAGGGCGCGCCGGTCGGCGGTCATCTGGTAATCGGTCGAAAATCAGGCGCCGCGCCGACATGATCGTTCGCCCGGCGGTACTGATTTTCCGCTTCCGTGCGTTCAACATCGCATTCGTGATCAGTAAACGGCAAAAACCGCGCCTCACTTGCGTGACAACGCGGTCCCGCCATTCTTCAAACGTATGGTCTTTCGCTACCCGGTACACCGCGAAAGGCACAACTCCGGTACGCGAGACCTGATCCGGAGCGGCGATACGGTCCGTTTCGTCCGCCTCGCGCGCCAGTCTAGGTGAACATCGTTACCGCCCGGTTACCGAGTGCTTAAGCAAATCTGAATCGCGATATTTTTTGCCGCCGCCGTTCGCGGCGGTTCAACGGGTTTCCGCCGATTTGCCCCTCAGGAAATTGATGATGCCGGAAAAATCCGTTCCGCCATGACCAAGGGCTTCGAACAGCGCATATAGCTGCGCGGCCTGCGCACCCATGGGCGTTATCGCGCCGGCCGATCGAGCCGCTTCCTGGGCAAGCTTCAAATCCTTCGACATGAGCGCCGCGGCGAAGCCCGGTTTGTAATCGTTGTTGGCCGGTGATGCCGGAACGGGCCCCGGAACCGGGCAATAGGCGTTGACCGACCAGCACTGGCCCGAGGAGGTGGACGCCACATCGAACAACGCCTGATGCGGCAATCCCAGTTTTTCGGCCAGGACAAAAGCCTCGCCGACGCCGATCATCGAAATGCCGAGGATCATGTTGTTGCAGATTTTCGCGGCCTGGCCATTGCCGGCGTCACCGCAATGCACGACCCGGCCGGCCATCGGTTGCAATACGGGTTCGGCTTTTGCGAACGCCTCCCCCGCGCCGCCGACCATGAATGTGAGCGACCCGGCCTGTGCGCCGCCGACGCCTCCCGACACAGGCGCGTCCACCGACAGCATGCCCGCTTTGGCGGCGATCGCATGCGCCTTGCGCGCGCTGGAAACGTCGATCGTGGAGGAGTCGATGAACAAGGCGCCCGGAGCGGACTTTTCGACGACGTCGCCATAGACCGATAAAACATGTTCGCCCGCCGGCAACATGGTGATCACGATGTCGACTCTCCTCACGGCGGTCGCGGCGTCGACCATGACGGTCACGCCGTTTTCACCGGCGATCTTCAGGTTTTCAGGCGCCAGGTCATAGCCCCGCACTTCATGTCCGGCTTTGACCAGATTGGCGGCCATCGGGTTTCCCATATTGCCGAGACCGATGAAGGCGATTGTGCTCATGACGGTGTTTCTCCGGTTTTGCCGGGCTTATCCGCCGGTCAAATGGCGCGCGATGATGACCCGCATGATTTCGCTGGTGCCTTCCAGAATCTGGTGAACGCGCAAATCGCGCACCAGCTTTTCGACGCCGTAATCATGCAGATAGCCGTAGCCGCCATGAATTTGGAGCGCATCGTTGGCGATGTCGAATCCCTTGTCGGTGACAAAACGTTTGGCCATCGCCGACCATTTTGAGGCGTCCGGCGATTTGGAATCGAGCCTGGAGGCGGCCGTATAAAGCAACATGCGGGACGCGTTGAGGTCGGTCTCCATGTCCGCGAGCTTGAAACTCAATGACTGGAAACGGTCTATGGTCCGACCGAAGGCCTTGCGTTCGCCGGCGTAGGCGAGCGCCTTGTCGAAAGCCGATTGAGCGCCGCCAAGCGAACAGGCCGCGATGTTCAGCCTGCCGCCATCGAGTCCGGCCATGGCGATGCGAAAGCCCAGACCTTCGCCGGAAAGGAGATTTTTGGCCGGAACCCGGCAATCGTCGAAAACGACCTGGCGCGTGGATTGCATGTGCCAGCCCATCTTGTGCTCGACGGCGCCGAATGAAAGTCCCGGAGCATCCTTCTCGATCACAAAGGCCGAAATCCCCTTGGAGCCGTCATCGCCCGTGCGAGCCATCACGACATAGATATCGTTGTCGCCGGCGCCGGAGATGAACTGTTTTGCGCCATTCAGCACGTAATTCTCGCCGTCGGCGACGGCGCGGGTCTTCAAAGCGGCCGCATCGGAGCCGGAACCGGATTCGGTCAGACAGTAGCTTGCCAGCCATTCCATCGATGTGAGCCTTGGCAGAAAACGCCGGCGTTGCTCGTCGTTGCCGAACATATCGATCATCCACGACGCCATGCTGTGGATGGAGATGAACGACGAAAATGCCGGGCAGGCTTTGGCCAGGGCTTCAAACACCAATACGGCGTCAAGCCGGCCAAGCGCCGACCCGCCGACATCGTCGCGCACACAGATGCCGCCAAATCCGAGCGGGCCGGTTTCGCAAATCACATCGCGGGGAAAATGCCTCTCGCGATCCCAGTCGAGCGCGCCGGGCGCCACGCGGTCCGCCGCGAAACTTTCGGCCATATCGCGAATGGCGCACTGATCCCCGTTCAGGTCGAACTGGTCGATGGCGGTTTCAACGGTCGCGTCCATGGCCCTGCCTCCCCGATCCGGGCATATGCCCGGTACCCGGACCGGATCATAGCGGATTGGCCGGAGAACGGAAACTCATTCGATAGACAAACATGACCCCGGTCCCTTGAACGGACGCAATCGCGCGCTGGCGTTTCTGTCCCGCTGTGCTAGCAGGAGCGGATGGCGCGCGCGATCATGTTTCAGGGAACCGGATCGGATGTCGGCAAGACCCTGCTGGTCGCCGGGTTTTGCCGCGTCGCCCGCCGGCGCGGCTTCAATGTCATGCCGTTCAAGCCGCAGAACATGTCGAACAACGCGGCGGTCGCCGCCGTGCCGGGATCGAACCAAGCCGGAGAGATCGGCCGGGCGCAATGGATGCAGGCGTTGGCCTGTGGCGTCGAGCCGACCGTCGACATGAACCCCGTGCTGCTCAAACCGCAATCCGATACGGGATCGCAGATAATTGTGCGGGGCAGGGTGGCCGGCGCCGCCGAGGCGCGCGGCTATCAGGCCATGAAGGCGGAACTGATGGATGCGGTTCTTCATTCCTTCCGCGCGATCGGAGAGCAAGCGGATATGGTGCTCGTCGAGGGCGCGGGATCGGCCGCCGAAGTCAATCTTCGCAACGGCGATATCGCCAATATGGGCTTTGCGGCGGCGGCGAATGTGCCTGTGGCGCTCGTCGGCGATATCGACCGGGGGGGGGTCATCGCCTCGCTTGTGGGAACGCATGCCGTTCTGCCCGATGACGACCGGATGCGCATCCGCGGATATCTGATCAACAAATTTCGCGGCGACGTCTCCCTGCTCGAAGGCGGTCTGGCGGCGATTACCGCCCATACGGGGTGGCGATCCTTCGGCGTTGTTCCCTACCTTGCGGATGCGCGCAAACTGCCGCCGGAGGATTCGGTCGCGCTGGAACGTCGGGCCGGCCGCGCGGGCGGCGGCGTGAAAATCGCGGTGCCGGTGCTTTCCCGGATCGCCAATTTCGACGATCTCGACCCGTTGCGGGCCGAACCTGGCGTCAATCTCCGGTTCGTGAGGGCCGGCGAGCGCATACCGTCGGATACCGAACTCGTCGTTCTCCCGGGCTCGAAGTCGACCATCGGCGACTTGAGGAGCTTTCGCGATAACGGGTGGGAAGACGATCTGAGGCGTCACCGCGCGCGGGGAGGTCATATTGCCGGTCTGTGCGGCGGGTATCAGATGCTTGGCGGGAAGGTGCTGGACCCGCGCGGCATAGAGAGCGGCGAACGCGAAGCCGAGGGCCTTGGGCTGCTGGATGTCGTAACCGTCATGCAACCGCGAAAGACGGTTCGCGCCACGGCCGCGCGCTCGGCGATGTTCGGGGTTCCGGTCGAAGGATATGAAATTCATCTCGGTCACACCGAAGGCCCCGATTGCCAGCGGCCGGTTGTCGAAATGCCTGACCGCGCCGACGGCGCCGTTTCGGCTGACGGAAAGGTTTTCGGCACCTATCTGCACGGATTGTTCGCCGCCGACGGGTTTCGTCGCCGTTTTCTCGAAAACCTCGGAGCGGCGGGGCCATTCGTCAAGTATCGGGAAGGCGTCGAAGCGGCGCTCGATTCAATCGCGGACACGCTGGAACTGACGGTCGATTGCGACGCGGTATTCGCCGCCGCGCAATAGGATCAATCGTTTTCGACCGGTGATTGAGAATTTTCGGCGGGAAAGATGACGGCAACAATGTTCCGCGCGGCGGCGCGATTCTGTCCGCGCGCCGCCATGCTTGTGTTGCCTCAGGCGGCGGTTTTCCGGGGGGCGGCGATAAGAGGCCGCCGGGCGATGGCCGGCAATCCCCGCAACCCGTTCGCCGGCAACAGACGCCGCGCCGATATGCGCGCGAACGGCATTTCCGGTATCAGACGGTCGGCCCCGGCGAGGTCGAGATATTCGTCGTAATTGTCGAAACCGGACCGGCCGACATAATCGATAAAGCTTTCCGCGGGAACGCCGCCGTTGGCCAGAACGACCTCGTGGTTCTCAAGCTCCACATGCCACCAGACGAATTTCGTCGGCATCTCCGAAAGCGGCACGAAGCGGATCGGAGTTCCCTCCTCCGCCAGCGTGCCGGCGTTGACCAGCATGTCGCCGAACAGCAGGGCGTGATCGGCGGTCACGGTCAGCGGTCTGTTGGGCAGGCCCGGGCCGAGGGCGCCGGCGTCGATGCGCACGGGGCTGCGTCCGAGTTCGACGCCGCGCGGGTTGGCGACGGTCTGCCTCGCCACCCAGATCGCCGGCGTCGACCTGCTGTCATGGGTCACGACCCGGTCGCCGGGCCCAAGCGTCTCGATGGCCCGCTCGCCGTCGGGCGTCAAAATCGTCGTTCCGGTGGCGAAGCAGTTGAAGACCATGGCGTTGGTGGGCATGTACGTCGCCGTGTTGGACCCTGTCGCCAAGGGCGCGATGTCAAACACATCCTTGTTATAGGGGATAATAAGGGTGCCGTTGCTGGCGCTGAAAATGGCGTAGGTTTCGCCATTGAACTCGACCGTGTACCCCGAATAGGGGTTGAGGGGGCTGCCGATGAAGTCCTCGCCGCCGATGCTCAGGAGTCCATCGGAGCCGGAATCGACCTCGAGTGGTGATGGTATATCGAGACCGCCGGTCCACGAGAGGGTCCCGCCAGGATCGGGGAACGTTCCAAATTGGAGGGGCCCAAAATTGATGAAATGAGTGAACGCAACCACGGGCATTATCCTTTCCGGTCCGGGGAACGCACCGGCGGAAATCCGCAGGCAAGCGTTCCGGTCAGATGCCGGTTGCCCGACAGCCTGTCTTCACACCCATGCCACCGATAAGGAAACGGGTGCGTCATACTTCAATGGCGACGCACCGCTTGAATGGCGACGCACCGCTTGAATGGCGACGCACCGCTTGAATGGCGACGCACCGCTTGAGGCGACGCACCGCTTGAGGCGACGCACCGCTTGAGGCGACGCACCGCTTGAGGCGACGCACCGCTTGAGGCGACGCACCGCTTGAGGCGACGCACCGCTTGAGGCGACGCACCGCTTGAGGCGACGCACCGCTTGAGGCGACGCACCGCTTGAGGCGACGCACCGCTTGAGGCGACGCACCGCTTGAGGCGACGCACCGCTTGAGGCGACGCACCGCTTGAGGCGACGCACCGCTTGAGGCGACGCACCGCTTGATTCCATTATATGGCCCCAACCCGGACCGTCAAGGGAGGGGCCTTTCCACAACAGCTGGCCACCGGTTGAAGCGCCGCGCCGACACCCTTCCGTTGCTGTACGGGAGACGGTTTTCCGTTTAGAAGGCCTTGTCCCCAATCCGTTTCTATCGGCCATCCTGATCGGCATTCTCAATGGAACTCTGGATTCCCATTACTGTCGTCGCGGCATTTTTGCAGAACGTCAGATCAGCGATGCAGAAACATCTGAAGGGTTTATTGGGAACGACCGGGGCGACCTTCGTACGCTTCGGCTACGGTGTTCCGCCAGCGATTCTGTTCGTGCTGGCATTGCGCTACGCGGCCGGTTACCCGCTTCCGGCACTCAATTTCGCATTTTTCGCGTGGGCGCTTGTCGGCGGGGTGATGCAAATCGCCGCGACGTTCCTGCTCGTTTACCTGTTCTCGTTCCGCAATTTCGCAGTCGGCACGGCCTATTCGCGCACCGAACCGGCGCAAGCGGCTGTTTTCGGGCTCATTTTCCTGTCCGAGAAGGCGTCCGCAGGCGCATTGGCGGCGATTGCCGTCAGCGTCATCGGGGTCATGCTGATTTCGGTGGCGCGAACGACCGTCAGCGCGGCGTCACTGGTCGTCTCGGTATTCAGCCGGACGGCCTTGATCGGTCTGGCTTCCGGCGCGTTGTTCGGTGTTGCCGCGGTCGCCTACCGGGCGGCTTCGCTGGCGCTTGGCGGGCCGAATTTCATGATGCAGGCCGCGGTGACGCTGGCGGTGGTGATTGTATTTCAGACGGTAGTCATGCTTGCCTGGATTGCCGCCAGAGACCCGGACGAAATCGGCGGGATCATCAAGGCCTGGAAGCCGGGACTGGTCGTCGGAATCGCTGGCGCGTCGGCTTCGTTCGGCTGGTTCATGGCGATGACGCTGCAACAGGCCGCCGTCGTGAAGGCGCTGGCGCAGGTCGAAATGATATTCACCTTCGCTTCGTCGGTGCTCATCTTCAAGGAAACGGTCAACCGGTTGGAAATCGCCGGATGCGTGCTGATTGTCGCGGGCATACTGGTGCTTCTGCTGGCGGCGTAGATGGCCCTGATTCGAGACGGCAAGGGAATTGTGTTCGAAGGGCGGATTTTATGGCGCGATAAGCGTGCCGGCGCCGTGCTCGGTGAACAATTCCAGCAACACCGCATGCGGCGTCCTGCCGTTCAGAACGACAACTCCTCCCACACCGCGATTGATGGCGTCGATGCACGTTTCAACTTTTGGAATCATGCCGCCGGAGATCGTCCCGTCGGCGATGAGCGCGCGGGCGTCGGGAACCGACAACTCGCCGATCGGTTTTCCGTTCTTGCCGAGCACGCCGGGAACGTCGGTCAGAAACAGGAGACGGGTTGCCTTCAACGCGCCGGCGATCGCGCCTGAAAACGTGTCGGCGTTGATGTTGTAGGTATGGCCGTCGCGGTCGGGCGCCACCGGGGCGATTACCGGGATCATCTCGGAGCGGGCGAGAAAGTCAAGAAGCGTGCGATCAACTTCCGCGGGTTCGCCGACAAAGCCGAGATCGAGAATGCGCTCGATGTTGGAATCGGGATCTTTAAAGGTCTTGCGCGCTTTTTCCGCGAAGACCATGTTGCCGTCCTTGCCGCAAAGGCCGATCGCCCATTCGCCTTCGGCATTGATCAGCGCGACGATTTCCTTGTTGATCGATCCGGCGAGCACCATTTCGACGATTTTGACGGTTTTTTCATCGGTGACGCGCAGACCGCCCTCGAATTTCGTTTCAATGCCCATTTTGGTGAGCATCGCCCCGATCTGGGGACCGCCGCCGTGAACGACGATCGGATTGACGCCGGATTGTTTCAACAGCGCGATGTCGCGCGCGAAGGCCTTGCCGAGTTCGACGTCGCCCATGGCGTGGCCGCCATATTTCACGACGACCGTCTTGTTTTCATAGCGCTGCATATAAGGCAGGGCGGCCGACAGCAGGCGGGCCTGATCCCCGGCGGTCTCAGCGGTTGTGATGGCGGCCATGTCATTTTCCTGTCGCGAAAATCCGGTGCGTTCTATCGGCTATTGCCGTTCTCCGCAATTGCGGCCGATGGCGAATGGCGAGGGAAGTGTTTACCAGCCCGCACCCTTGGGTTAGATGCTCGTTCCATGAGCTTGGCTACCGATCCGATCGCCAATCTGGCCGAACTGTTGCGCTGCCCGTCGGTGACGCCGCGCGAGGCGGGTGCGCTTGGCGCGCTGGAAACGATGATCGCGCCCTTAGGATTCGAAACCGGGCGTCCGGTCTTTGAGGAAGAGGGTACGCCGGATGTGGAAAATCTCCATGCGCGGATCGGGAACAGCGGACCGCACCTGATGTTCGCCGGGCATACGGATGTAGTGCCGCCCGGTGACGAGGAGGCGTGGACACGTCCGCCGTTTGAGGCGCAAATCGTCGACGGCGCGCTTTATGGCAGGGGCGCGGTCGACATGAAGGGCGGAATCGCGTGTTTTGTCGCGGCGATTGCCCGGCATGTCGTCAAGAAGGGGCCGCCACCGGGTTCGGTATCGCTGCTGATCACGGGCGATGAGGAAGGACCGGCGATCAATGGCACGGTTAAACTGCTCGAATGGGCTGCGGATAGGGGCGAAACTTGGGATGCGGCGATCGTTGGCGAGCCCACAAATCCGGAACGGCTTGGCGACACGATCAAGATCGGCCGGCGCGGTTCGGTTTCCGGCACGATAACCGTTCGCGGCAGGCAGGGCCATGTAGCCTATCCGCATCTGGCCGACAATCCGATCAGGGGATTGCTGCCGCTGGTTGAAAGCCTGATCTATCCGGGCATCGACGGGGGCACCGAGGAGTTCCAGCCGTCGAATCTCGAAATCACGTCCATTGATACCGGCAATCCGGCGCCGAATGTCATACCGTCGTCGGCGTCGTCGGCTTTCAACGTCAGGTTTAACGATTTGTGGACGCCCGAGACTGTGAAGGCCGAAATCGAAAACAGACTGGAGCGCGCCTCAAAGCACAAGAAACTCAGGCCCGGCAAGATGGGCGAGGTGGAGTTTTCACTTGAGTGGCGCGACCGGCTGAGCCCGGTGTTTCTGACCCGCGACGATCGGCTGACCGGAACGCTGGCGTCGTCTGTGGAGACGGTGACCGGTCTCAGACCGGAACTGTCGACATCGGGAGGCACTTCCGATGCGCGGTTCATCAAGGATTACTGTCCGGTTGTCGAGTTCGGTCTCGTCGGCCGGACCATGCACATGATCGACGAATGCGTGGCGCTGGGCGACTTGGAAATGCTGACCGCGATCTATGAGCGTTTCATCGCGGACTGGTTCGCCGCCGCAGGGGATTGACGGACGTTCCGATGCCGCCGACCGACGACATACAGCGATATCTGACCGGCGTGTGGCGGATGATGCGCGGTCGGGAAGACGGCCTGGATTTGCTGGACATTTCCATCGACGGGTTCTGGAATTCTTTTTTCGCCATGGCTCTGGCGGCTCCGGTGCTGTGTGTCGGCTGGGTGAACTACGCCAACGAAATCGCGCTGGCCGGCGACGATCTGGCGGTTAGGGGCGGCATAGTTTTCCGATTGGCTGTCGCTGACATCGCCGCGTGGCTCGCGCCGGTCGTCGGGCTGGCCGCGGTCGCGGGACCGGCCGGAATGGGCGACCGGTTCGTACACTACGTCATCGCAAGCAACTGGGGCTCGGTCATCGCCGTCTGGCTGATGCTGCCGCCCTCGCTGCTGGAGCTTGCCGGCTTTCGCGGCGACGCTTCGATCGGTCTTGTCGCGGTCGCCTTGTTCGCGGTCGCATCGGTGCTGACCTGGAGGCTGACCAATTCGGCTCTGCGGAAGGGAAGCGGAGCCGCGTCGCTATTGTTCTTCGGCATGTTGTTTGCCGCGATCTTTGTCCTTTACACGACGCAAAGCCTGCTCGGCGTGCTGCCGGATATGCCGGGACAAGGATAACCTGCTCAACCGCGCGGTTGCGCGTAATCGACCTTGTCTAGGTAAAGTCCGCAGGGCGGCGCGACAGGTCCGCAGGCCTTTCGGTCCCGGGCATCGAGTGCGGCTTCGACCCTGTCGGGCGTCCATGCGCCTTCTCCGGCCATTTTCAGCGTGCCGGCAAGCGAGCGGACCTGATTGTGAAGGAACGATCGGGCCGAGGCTCGAATTTCGATCACGTCGCCGTCGCGGGCCACATCCAGCCGGTCGAGCGTCTTGATCGGGCTTTTTGCCTGGCAATGCGCTGAACGGAAGGTGGTGAAGTCATGAGTGCCGAGCAACCGGTTCGCGGCCTGCCGCATCCGTTGCGCATTCAGCGGATGTTTGACCCACCAGGCCCGGTTGCGCTCGATCGCCAGCGGCGGGGGCCGGTTTACGATGCGATAAAGATAATGTCTGCCGAGCGCGGAAAAACGTGCATCGAAATCGTCGGCGACCTTCTCCGCGGCCAGAACCGTAACCGTTTCCCCGGTCTGCCTCAGTTTGGCGTTGATGGCGTTGGCGACCGTGCCGGCGGGCCAATCGCGTGACAGATCGAAATGAGCGACCTGACCGGTTGCATGTACGCCGGCGTCGGTTCGACCGGCTACGCCGGGGCGGACATCTTCTCCGCAAAAGGCCCTTATCGCGGCCTCGATAGCCGCCTGAACGCTGTGCTGACCCGATTGCAACTGCCAGCCCGCATAGGCCGTGCCGTCATATTCAATCGTGATGCGATAACGCGGCACGGGTCAGACGACTTTCGATGCAATCGCGCCGCTCAGGAAATGCTCCGCGTCAAGCACCTTTCCGCCTGCTTTTTGCAATTCGGTCAGGCGCACGGCGCCGGAACCGCACGCGATCGTCAGGCCGCCGCCGACAAGTTCGCCGGGCGCGCCGCCGGCGCCGGCCATGGATGATCGCAGGATTTTGACCCGCTCCATGCGGTCGCCGATCTCCATCTCGCACCATGCTCCGGGAAACGGAGACAGGCCGCGAATGCGGTTGTGCACATCGGCGGCGGATCCGGTCCAGTCGATGCGGGTCTCGGACTTGTCGATCTTTCCGGCGTAGGTCGCGCCGTCGTTCGTTTGGGGCGTCAGGGGAAGGTCGTTCGATTCCAGCAGGCTCAGCGCCTTGACCATGAGAGCGGCTCCGTCTTCAGCCAGCCGGTCATGCAATTCACCGGCAGTTTCGTTCGGGCCGATGGAAACGCCATGCGACAGCGCTACCGGACCGGTATCCAGCCCCTTGTCCATTTTCATGACCTGAATCGCGGTTTCGGTATCGCCGGCCATGATCGCCCGTTGGATCGGCGCCGCGCCGCGCCAGCGCGGAAGCGCGGAAGCATGTCCGTTGAACGCGCCCAGTCCAGCGCCTTCGAGAATGGCCCCGGGCAGCAAAAGCCCGTAGGCGACCACCACGGACGCATCGGCATTCAAAGCCTTGAACGCCCGCTGTTCAGCCTCGTTTTTCAGCGAACCCGGCATTCTGACTTCAATTCCGATTCTCTCGGCAAGTCGTTGAACCGGAGACTTTTTCAGCTCCAGGCCACGGCGTCCGGCGGGACGGGGCGGTTGTGAATAGACGGCCGCGATATCGTGACCGGCCTCGTAAACGGCCCGCAGCGTTTTCGTGGCGAAATCGGGCGTACCCATGAAGACGATACGAAGCGGCATTATGTGTGGCGGTTCCGTGCGACGACAATCGGCATCAATCTTATTTAACCGGTCGGGGTCAAGTGCGGCCGGAAAATGAAATCGGCCGCGCGGGAAGTCCGCCATGTTATTCGCTTGGCTTGTTCTGAAAATACTGCTATTGAGCCGTATCGAGTTTCGGCCTTACGGCATGGGCTTTGCGCACCCGGCACAAAAACTGGCGCGCTATCCGCTTTACCTGATCCAAGACATCGATGACCGAACGGGCGCGCGGCGCCCAAAACCACTCTGTTCCTTGAAAGGAAAACCAATGCCAAACGGAACCGTGAAATGGTTCAATAGCCAGAAAGGCTATGGCTTCATTCAACCTGATGAAGGCGGAAACGATGTCTTTGTGCATATCAGCGCGGTCGAGCGCGCTGGCATGATGTCGCTCAACGAAGGCCAGAAGATCGGCTTCGAAGTCGTCGCCGACCGCCGCACCGGAAAATCATCCGCGGATAATCTGCAGGCCGTAGACTGATCGCCTGATCGACAAGGCGGTTCCGCCCGGCGGAACCGCCGTCAGGCCACGGCCTTGTGGGCCGAACCGCGATCCTTGGCCAGTTTTCTGAATTTTCGGATCACCATATCGCGCTTGAGCTTCGAGATGCGGTCGATAAACAGGATGCCGTTCAAATGGTCGATCTCATGCTGGAGCACGGTCGCAAGTAGGCCATCGGCCTCAATCAGTCGCTCCTTGCCGCTGCTATCCAGCGAACGCACCGTTACGGTTGCGGGCCGCCCGACATCCGCGTGGTAGTCGGGAATTGACAGACAGCCTTCCTCATAAACCGACACTTCATCGCCGGCAGCCACAATCTCCGGATTGATGAAAACGAGCGGATTATTCGGCTGGTCATCCTTTGCCGTATCGATCACGAGCAGCCTGATCGGTTCTCCGACCTGTATGGCGGCCAAGCCGATGCCGGGTGCATCGTACATGGTCTCCATCATGTCATCGGCGAATTTTCGCACCGAATCGTCAACCCGCGCGATCGGTTCCGACATCTTGCGCAGGATCGGGTCGGGCAGCAGAACAAGCGGCTTGACGGTCATGCCGGTGACCTAGGAAATCATGGCATAACAGTCAATTATCGTGTGAAAATCCCCATTGCGGGCAAATATGTTCATGGTTTGATCTGGCATTTCCGTGAAATTCGTTTAGCTTGCAGGCCGAGGAGCGCAGAATGATGTTGGACGAGCCGATTGCGCAGTTGGGTGCCACGACCATATCGCCCGGCCATGCGATATTGATTACCGGCGGGACTTTGGTCTTTTTGATCGTGGTGGCCGGGGTCGTTTTGCTCCGCGCCGCGAGAGCGCGTTCTATGGCCGCGGAGGAGGCGGACAGGCGCGCGCGCGAAGCGAATCTAACATGGTAGTCACCAGCAACCCCTCGATAAGGCGGACAGGCGCGCGCGCGAAGCGAATGCCCGTATGTCGGAAATCCTGAAAGCCCAGGCGGAGATGCAGGGACGGATGGACGCAATGGCCGATGTCTTCGGCTCGCGGCAATCGGATTTGAACAAAGCCATAGGCGAACGCCTTGACGGCATGACGCAGCGGTTCGGCCAATCGATGAGCGAGCAGACGAAATCGACTCATGAAAACTTGGCCAGATTGCAGGAGCGGCTCGCCGTCATCGACACGGCACAGAACAACATCCAGTCGCTTGCCAATCAGGTGGTGGAACTGCAATCCATTCTGTCTGACAAACAGACACGCGGCGCATTCGGGCAAAATCGCATGGAGGCGATCATCGCCGATGGATTGCCGATGGGCGCTTACGAGTTCTAGGCGAAGCTCGACAATGGCAAAATGCCGGACTGCCTGATTCGTATGCCAAACGGCACACCGCCGCTGGTGATTGATGCGAAGTTTCCGCTCGAAAGCTGGAAAGCGATCCGGGACGCCAATGACGACGCGGTCGCAAGATCGGCCGCGCAAAATTTCCGGCGCGACATCGAAGTGCATATCAAGGCGATTTCAGAAAAATATCTGATTCCCGGCGAAACCCAGGACACGGCTTTCATGTTCGTGCCCTCCGAATCGATCTTCGCCGATATTCACGAGAATTTCGAGACCCTGATTCAAAAGGCTCATCGCGCCCGCGTGGTCATTGTCTCGCCGTCGCTTCTGATGTTGTGGTCCAGGTCGTTCAGGCGCTGCTCAAGGACGCCCGCATGCGCGAGCAGGCGCATCTGATCCGGGACGAAGTGATGAAACTGATGCAGGATTTGTCGCGACTCGACGACAGGGTGAGAAAGTTGCAGGTCCATTTCCTGCAAGCCGGCAAGGATATCGATCAGATCATGACCTCGACCGGCAAATTGGTTCGCCGTGGCGAAAAGATCGAGGCGCTGGAATTCGACGGCGCGGTCGCCGGAAACGATGCCGGGAACTCGGCGGAAAAGACTGAAAAACCGCCGCACCTGCTCGGCGTGAAGGACGGGCCGACATGACGACGATCAATCGCGCCGCAAAATTGCCTCGATCTTTTCGACCGTCGCCGCGTTGACCCTGACGCCCGATTTCGCGGCCCGGCGTCTGGCGGCGGCGCGTCCGTCTCCGGGCGTTCGCGCACCGGGCTGATCGCGGAATTCGTCGATCAGCGCGGCGATGCGGTCGCCAAACAGACCGTGCGACGTCGCCCCGGGGCTGACCGCGAGAAAAAATTGACCGGTTTTCGGCGGACCGCCTTTGGCGCCGGAGAACGGACTTGCATGAATCCCCAATGTCGCTCCGGTCATGGCGGCGGCCATGATCTCGACCAGCAGCGCGACGCCGACGCCCTTGTAACCGCCCGATGGCGCCATGGAACCGCGCAGCGCGATGTCCGGATCGGTGGCCGGCATGCCGTCGGGACCGAGCGCCCAGCCTTCGGGAATCGGCAGACCTTCGCGAGCGTGCTTCATGATCTCGCTTTTGGCGACAACGCTGGCGGATTGGTCGATCAGCATCGCAATTCCACCATCGCCGTCCGGCGCGGCGAGTGAAAACGGGTTCGTTCCAACGACCGGTCTGTTGCCGCCGACGGGCGCGATGGCCGCTGGCGCGTTGGTGAAGCCGAGGCCGAGCAGACCCTCGCGCGCAAGCCTTGCCGTGTGGTGGCCGAGCATGCCGCAATTATAGGAATTGCCGACCGTGAGAGCGGCGACGCCCATCTCCCGCGCGACCGGGATCAATTGTCGGAAGCCCAGATCGATCGCCGAATGCGCAAATCCGGTCGCCGCATCGGCGGCGATAATGGCGGGCGCAGGCCGCGTGATAACCGGTTCAGCCCGGCCGTCGACCTTGCCGCATTGAACATGCTCGCAATAGATCGGGATATAGGCGAGACCGTGGCTTGCTACGCCGTCCGCCTCGGTTTGGGCGGTGGCGACCGCAAGCGGTCTGGCGTTTGCTTCGGATGTTCCCGCCGCGACGAGCGCCCGGCAGGCCAGTTCCTCGATCTCGTCGAGGGTCATCGCGATCATTTCATTCATCTCAAGTTCTTCTTTCTGCCGGCCCGCCTCAGTCGTTGTCGGTCAGGCCGGCACCCGCGCCGGCGATGCGCGACGCCTCGGTCGCCGGCGCGTATGTTCGCGCGGCAAACCGGCCAAGGCGCGAGATGGCCGCTTCTTCGCCATCCGGCACCCGCCGGCGACGGACAGGCGCGGGCAGGTCGTCGTCCGCGGCGCTCAGCAGGCATGACGCGGTTTCGGTCAACAACGCCTCGCGCGGCGCGGTCGAGTGGAAGCGGTCGGTTCCGAACCGGACCGAAATGTCGTTCCATATCAGCCGGCAGCCCCGTTTCGGCGCGTTCGCCGCGATGAACGGCGCGAGCAACAGCGGCTGACAAATCTGTCGGGGGCCGGAATAGCCGCGGCGGTTCGCATCCATCAGCGCGACGCCGAATTCCAGCGGGCTGAACGTTCCGCCGGGATCGCCGGCCATCCACGCCGGGGTCAGCCGCCCGCCGTTTCGTTCCCGCCATTCGAGGAACCGGGCGAGCGCGTCCGCGCCGGGCGCGCCATGGGATTGAAGCCAATGGACCGCATACCCCGCTTCCTCGGCCAGACCCCAGGGAAGGCCCGCGCCGCGCGCCGCCCTAGTGGCGAGCGTTCTGGTTTCGGCCAGCGACCAGCTCATGATTTCTCCAATGGCGGGTAAAACAGATCGTCGGGATCGGTTTCCGACAGTTCATGCGGGAAAGGCGCTCCCCGATACATGTTGATGCGGACCCAGCGGTCGGATCGCGGATCGAATCCGGTCGCGCCGAAAAAGGACAGTTTGCAGCGGAGAAGATCAATCGGCAGCATCTCCGCCGATATGGTGTTGTCGCGGATTTCGGCGTAGGCGTGCTTCGCCGCGATTTGAGCCCTGCGCACGATGTGGCGGTGCTCCGGGCGGCGGAGCAGAAATCTGGCGACCGTCGCGGACCCGTCCCATGCCCCCAGGGCCTGAAACAGTCCGGCGGCGGCGCGACCCGGCGCGAGGGGCTGTTCCCACGCCGCGAGATCTTCCTCGAAACGTTCGGCAAGCCGGGGTTCGAGCTTTTCCTCCGACACGTACCACAGCCGCGCGCGGGCATCCTCGCGCTCGAACGGGATGGCGAGCGCCCAGCCGTAAAGCCGCCGCAGGAGCGCCTTCAATTCCGCGACGGTCATGGCGCCGTCGATCCGGAAGTGGGCGTCCTCGCCGGCGCACATCGTTTCGGCGATATCGTCGACGAGGGGTCCGTGGGCGTCGATGAGGAGCGATACCGTCTGTTCCTGACCTTCAAGAGAAAGGTTTTCCTCGGCCCACCGGTAGAGCATGTCCCAGGGCCGGCGTCCGGCGATGGAATCGAGTTCGAGACGATCGCGCAGACGCCGCAGGTCGCCGCGCAGCTTCCTCACATCGCCCGCCTGATGCTCGCTCTCCGTCAGCCATGTATCCGCGTTGAGCGTGGCGCGGGCGAGCAAATCTGAGAAAACCGCGACCGAACGGTCATTGGCGCTTTCGAGCAACCTGACCCGGGCGAGCGCGGTCTCTCTCGCGTTTATCCAGGAATGAATCAGCGTGGGGTGGTTGATCAGAAACGGCGCCATGCCCAGGCCGGTGGAGTTGCCGACGCCGAAACGGCGGCGAAGTTTCGGGTCGATCGCGACCGCCGTCTTCGGCGACCGCGACCGGGCGAGGTGCTCGACCAGGTCCAGCGTGAAGGTCCGGACAAGCCAGACCAGCAGCAATTCGGGGCGGAACGATCCGCCGAATTCCGGGCGGGCGGCCCAGTGATCGCGATCGGCGGCGCCGAATTTGCCGGAACCGTAAACCGCGGTCGTGCGCATCAGATAGCCGACGCGCTCGACCTCGTCGCGGTCGGGCTGCCTGCCCGCCGCCAGATGGCCGACGACGTGTTCGAACAGCCGAACCGAACGGTTGGCGCGCGCGAGCGAGATTTCGCTTTCGGATATCCTTCCGGCCTCCTGCAACGGAACATTTTTTGCAAGCCGCTCGATATCGGCATCGGTCGGAACACCGTCAAAGAGGGTGAATGTGGCGTCCCAGGCCTCGGCGATGACCCGGTCCGACCGTTTTTCAGGCGGCAGATCGTGCGCGAATGCAACGAGCGTATAGGTGCGCGGCTCGCCGGACATGCGCGTTGCGCTATAGGTCGCCACGCCGACGCCATTGCCGTCGACCCGCCATATCGGCCGTTCGAACACCCATTTGCATGTCTTCAGATTGCGCAGCAGCACACGCATGAAACTCAAACGGCAGTGGTGGAACGCTCCCATGCGTTTCAGGCGCATGACCGTTTCGGGGGGTCTGAGCGGCGCCGTGGTGGTGTTCAAGTGTAAAGCGCTGGTATTCAAGGCGGATCATCCTGGCTCGGGCGTGAAACTCCGATCATAGAACCGAAGCCAGTTCTCCCCCATGATTCCCGCCACTTCCGTTTCGGAGAATCCCTTTTTTTCAAGTGCTTCTCTTATTCCGTTGAAGTCACGGTTGTCCTTGAACCATTCCGGCTGAAGCGGAAATCCGGCATCGTTCGCCGATCCCTCGCCGTAGTCGGTCTCCCTGGTCCAGCGACCGGCCCGCATCCATTCGACCACCGAGTCCGGCTGGTCCTGACAGAGGTCGGAACCGATGCCGATATTGTCCGTGCCCATCAGATCGGCCGTTCCGGCGAGCATCTCGCAAAACGAGTCCAGGGTGCAGGACGATTTGCCCTTGAGATGATGCGGGTACATCGAAAAACCGAGCATGCCGCCGGTTTCGGCCAACGCCTTCAATACCGTATCCGACTTGTTGCGGAGCGCTGGATGCCAGAACGCCGGGTTGGCGTGGGTGATGGCGATCGGCCGTTCGGAAAGTTCAATGGCTTCCAGTGTCGAGCGTTCCGCCGAATGGCTCATGTCGATGACCATGCCGACCCGATTCATTTCCCTGATCACCTGCCTGCCCATGCGGGTGACGCCCGGGTCTTCGGTCTCGTAGCAACCGGTCGCCAATAACGACTGATTGTTATAGCTGAGCTGCATGAAACGCGCGCCGAGCGAATGCCAGATCTCGACCAGGCCGATATCGTCTTCGATGGGAGAAGGGTTCTGGAAGCCGAATATGATGGCGGTCCGGCTATCCTTCCCGGCCTGTCGCACATCATCGCCGGTGCGCGCTTGGACGATCAGGTCGGGGAAACGCTCAAACCGGCGATTCCACCGCTCGACATTGGCGACCGTCTCGCGGAAATTCTCGTGATAGGCAATCGTCACATGAACGGCGTCGACACCGCCTTCGCGAAACTGACGAAATATTTTCTCCGACCAGTTGGCGTATTGAAGATTGTCAATGAGATGGGTTTTCAATCCGGAGTCCCCGCCGAAACGTAGGCTGTTTTTACCGTTGTGTAGAATTCACGGGCGTAGGCACCCTGTTCGCGTGGACCATAAGAGCTTTCGCCGCGGCCGCCAAACGGTACATGATAGTCCGTGCCGGCGGTCGGCAAATTGACCATGACGCAACCGGTGCGGACGTTTCGCCGAAAGTGGGTTGCCCGGGCAAGGGACTTGGTGACGATGCCGGAGGTCAGGCCGAAATTCGTGTCGTTTACGAGGGATAACGCCTCGTCATAGGAGCCGACCCTGATGACGGATGCGATCGGCGCGAACATCTCCTCGCGATTAATGCGCATGGCATTATTCGTTCCGGCGAAGATTGCCGGTGTCATATAATAACCTGCGGTCGGTTGCTCGACCCGGTCGCCGCCGCAGAGCAATTCCGCACCCTCCTGCCTGCCAAGTTCGATGTAGGCGAGATTGGCGTTCAGTTGCTGTTCCGAGACGACCGGCCCGATCTGAGTACCTTCTTTCAGCGCGTGTCCGACCTTCATCGCCCTTGCTCCGGCGACGAGCTTTTCGACGAAGGCGTCGTGAACTTTCTCGTGAACGACAAGGCGCGATGAGGCGGTGCACTTCTGACCCGATCCGCCGAACGCGCCTGCGAGCGCGCACGTTATCGCAATATCGAGATCGCCGTCGTCCATTACCGCGAGCGCGTTCTTCGATCCCATTTCCATCTGTACTTTTGTCAGATTCCGGATAGCGGCTGCGGCGACCCCCTTGCCAACGGGTAGGGAGCCAGTAAACGAGATAGCGTCGACCGACGGGTTTTCAACCAGTTTTTGCCCAATTTCGCGGCCCGATCCCATCACTAGGCTGAACAGGCCGGCCGGAATTTCCTGTCGGGATATGATTTCGGTCAGCGCAACAGCGGAAGCCGGTGTCACATTGGCGGGTTTCCAGACAACGGCATTGCCGAACGCCAATGCCGGCGCGATTTTCCAACTGGCGGTAGCGGTTGGGAAGTTCCAGGGAGAAATCACCGCGACCGTACCAGCCGGTTCGCGGCGAACGTCGATTTCAATGCCATCCCGAACGCTGTCCGCAGTGTCGCCGACCTGCCGCAAAACCTCGGCCGCATAGTAGGTGAAAAACTGGCCGGCACGATAGACTTCTCCCTTGCCCTCGGCCAATGGCTTGCCTTCCTCCCGGCTCAGCAATTTGCCAAGCTCGGCGAAACGCGCGATCAACTCGTTACCGATCTCCATCAGCACGTTGTAACGCTTTTCTGGACCTGTTTGCGCCCATTCGGCCTGAGCCGCACGGGCCGTCTGTACTGCGTTTTGAAGTTGATCTGCCGAAGCTTGGGCATATAACCCGATCACATCGGAGATGTCCGATGGATTGCGGTTCTCAATCTCGCTGTTGCTGTCGACCCATTGTCCGGCGATGAAATTCTGGAATCTGGCAGGCATTCTGTGATTTCCCGGCATTCGCTTTGCGCGGCGGCGCAGTGTCGGACCGGAAAATCACATCATTCATTTGCTCGGTCAAACTCAAATTCATGAAAAAAATTGTAATAATATTGTAATTTGAACCGGCCTTTGGAGATCGAGATTGCCTCCACCGGGTTCAAAACGAGTCAGGCGTGATTATCTTCATCGGCGTCCGGTTTGCCGGGAATGACGTAATGGCCCGAAAGCCAGCGGTTCAGATCGAGATTCTTGCAACGGGAGGAGCAGAACGGATAGTGTCGGCGGGATGAATCCCCGCCGCATTCCGGGCAGGGCGTCCGGGGTCGGAATCGCTCGATTTTTTGTGTCGCCGGGTCGGCCATCCTTGATTTGCCTCCCATCAGGCCGTCGCCTGGCCGGCGGCCCGTTTGAAATGGATGCGAAAGCCCTCGCCGGCGAGGAGCGATACAGTCTCGTAGAGCGGCAATCCGATGACATTGGAATAGGAGCCGACCAATCTGACGACAAATGCGCCGGCCAGTCCCTGAATCGCGTAGCCGCCGGCCTTGCCGCGCCATTCGCCGGAGGCGAGATATAATTCCAGTTCCTCGCGCGACAGCCGTTTGAAACGAATCCGGGTCTCGACGAGCTTCCGGCGGAATTTTCCCGACGGCGTGACCAGCGTGACGCCGGAATACACGCGGTGCGACCGTCCCGACAACAGGCGCAAACCGTTTGCGGCTTCTTCTGTCTTTTCCGCCTTCGGCAGGATACGCCGGCCGACGGCGACAACGGTATCGGCCGCCAGAATGTAGGCTTCGCCGCTCTCGCCCCGCGCGTGCAACAAATTCGCGGCGCGCTCCGCCTTTTCATTGGCGAGGCGTTTTGCAAGCAAACGCGGATGTTCGGACTTTCGCGGGGTTTCGTCGATGTCGGCCGGCATCAGACTGTCCGGCTCCATGCCCGCATGTCGCAGCATTTCGACCCGGCGGGGCGATCCGGATGCCAGAACAAGCCGTTGGATGAAGCTCATCGGTTCAGGGATACCATTGAAAAAACGCGGACGCCGGCAGCGGACTATTTGAACCGGTACGTAATCCGGCCCTTGGTCAGATCATAAGGCGTTATCTCGACCAGAACCTTGTCGCCGGTCAGAACGCGAATGCGGTTCTTGCGCATTCGGCCTGCGGTATGTGCGACGATTTCGTGTTCGTTTTCGAGTTTGACCCGGAACATGGCGTTGGGCAGCAATTCCGTTACAACTCCGGGGAATTCGAGAACTTCTTCCTTGGGCATCCTTGACCTTTGGTTTGACAAAAAAATCATCCGGCCAAGCCGGAATTCGGGCGGAACCTATAGGATTTTTCTCCCTTTGTGAACAAGTATGTTTGCCTTGAGAAATGACGACGGATCAGGGTCTGGCGATTTGAAAACGCAACCTGATTTGCCGCTCAAGCCGGTTTCGGACATCGCGATACGCATCCAAAATCCGGTTGCGGTCGCCGGTCGTCGAGGTCGGATCGGCGGTCGGCCAGTATTCGACGTCAACGGCTTGCGAGCGCGTCAATTCGAGCGCGGCGTGGTGAGCGTCCGGAGCCAGGGTAATGATCAGATCGAAATAGGAATCGTCCATGTCCGCGATCGCCTGCGGCCGCCGTTCGCCAAGCGAAAGACCCATTTCACCCAAAACCGCGTCAATGAACGGATCGCGCGATCCGGCGCGAACGCCGGCCGATGAAACAAAGACGCGATTTGGCAGCGATGTGCGGGCGAGTTGTTCGGCCATGGGGGAGCGGACCGCGTTCATGCCGCACAGAAAAAGCACCGAACCCGGAAGCGGCTGTCCCGGGATCTGCTTGTCGATTGCGCCGCGGTTCGCCGTCACGGCGGTGCTCAACCGCGCCAATGCAGTACGCAGACCAGCGTAAACAGCCGGCGCGCTGTGTCGAAATCGACTTCGATCTTGCCGTCCAGACGCTCCAGCAACGTCTGCGATCCCTCATTGTGCAGACCGCGGCGGCCCATGTCGATTGCTTCGATCTGGCTCGGCGTCGAACTGCGAATCGCCTCGTAGTAGCTTTCACAGATCATGAAATAGTCTTTCACGATGCGGCGGAACGGCGTCAGCGACAATATGTGGGTGACAGCGTCGGAATCATCGTTCCGGGTAATTGCGAACATCAGCCGGGATTCGACCAGCGAAAGCTTGAGTTTGTAGGGTCCGCCGGTCCGGTCGCCGACCGGTTTGAAACTGTTCTCCTCAATCAGGTCGAAAATCGCGACGGCGCGCTCGTGCTCCACGTCGGGCGTGGACTTGCCGATAGTCTCGTCAAGCACGACGTCAACGAGACGATTTTTGCTGTCGCCGCCCATGCCGTCTCACCCGCGCCCGTTCATACGGATTGACACCGCGCGCGCGTGGGCCTGCAAGCCTTCGGCTTCCGCGAGTTCCATTGCCGGCGGGCCGAGGCTGGCGAGTTGATCGGCGTTCAATTTCAAAATCGAGGTGCGTTTCATGAAGTCGAGAACCGACAAGCCGGACGAGAAACGCGCCGTGCGGGCTGTCGGCAGGACGTGATTCGAACCGCCGACATAGTCGCCGATAACTTCTGGTGTGTGGCGGCCGACAAAGATTGCGCCCGCGTTGCGGAATTTGCCGACAAAGGCATCGGCGTTGTCGAACGCCAGTTCTAGATGCTCCGGCGCGATGCGGTCGGCGAGGGGAACGGCTTGTTCAAGGTCGGGCACGACGATAATCGCGCCATTGTCGCGCCAGCTTGCGGCGGCGGTCTCCGCTCTCGGCAAGGTGGCCAGTTGCCGCTCGACGGAAACGGCGACCGCATCT
This sequence comes from Rhizobiaceae bacterium, assembly GCA_965204295.1. GTDB lineage: Bacteria > Pseudomonadota > Alphaproteobacteria > Rhizobiales > Rhizobiaceae > JAWKWH01. The sequence continues at coordinate 3,381,716 of OZ241973.1, read as the reverse complement.
CCAAACCCGGAATCAACGGCGATCAGGATGGATTGCGCCGCCGCGTCGTGTTCGGCCTGCGCGAGGAGATCGGCCGCGATCCAGGCCGGGTCGTTGCCGCCATCCGCGATAACCAGCACTTCGGAGGGGCCGGCGACCATGTCAATGCCGACAGTGCCGAAGACCTGGCGTTTGGCGGCTGCGACCCACGCATTGCCGGGTCCGGTAATCTTGGCGACCGGGGCGATGGTTTCGGTGCCGTAGGCAAGCGCGGCGATCGCTTGCGCGCCCCCGATGCGGTAGATTTCCGTTATGCCGCACAGATGGGCCGCCGCCAGCGCCAGCGGATTGAGATCTCCATCCGGAGCGGGAACGGCCATCGCGATACGCTCCACGCCGGCCACGCGGGCAGGCACCGCGTTCATCAATACCGAACTGGGATAGCTGGCGGTTCCTCCGGGCACATAAAGACCGGCCGATTCAACGGAAGTCCACTGCCAGCCCAGTTCGACACCGAGCGGATCCGTGTAGCGGAGGTTTTCGGGCCGCTGGCGTTTATGATGGGATTCAATGCGGTCGCGTGCAACCTTCAGCGCATCGCGGGTCGCCGACGGGACGCTCTCAATCGAGTTCCTGACGTCGTCGATGGGGACGGCCATCGGCTTGTTCGAGAAATCGAGCCGGTCGAGTTTCCTGGTGTATTCGGCCAGCGCCTTGTCGCCGCCCTGCCGAACGTCCGCAATAATGCGCGCGGCCTCCTTGTCGACATTTCCCGCGTTGTCGCGCCTTGCATCCAGGAATGCCGAAAAGCGTGATTCGAAATCCCTGTGGCGACTGTCGAGCAGCAGAGGCATCGCGTTCCTTCCTCACACCCGATGCGTCGGGCGGGAAGAGGCCCGCCATGCCGCACCGAGGTCGGTCAGGTACGCCTCGATGCACTCCACCGAAAGCCTGATGGCCGCATGGCCGGAAAACATTATCTCGATCTCCCCGGACGGGGCTTCGGATTTCCGGAAGCGGGTCGCAAGCATCGACAAAACGGCATCCTTGTCCTGGCGGTCGATCCCCGTCGATCTGATGCCGGTCACCGAATCGAAGTGAAGCACACTGCGCCTCCGCTCGTTTTGTTGCCAAAAGAGTCTTTTCTCCACCTCCCAGGCGAAGCGATTGATCGGCAGCACCAATCTGCGGCGGCGTATTTGGAAGTCGATATCGCCGGCCTTCAAAACCGCGTCCTGCACATGTGCGGACACGATCTTCAGGTCTTCCTCATCCAGTGCTGCAAGACGCAGGAGGTTCATGGCGGTTAAGCTGACGTCGCGAAGTCGATATGAAGCCCAGTGTTATGCCGTCTTATACCGCAGTGCAACACATTGCGTCGCCTGAAATCGGCGGCCGCGCCCATGTGCTTGCGGCCACATCGGCGGCATCAGTCCGAAACGCGTTCGATCCTGGCGCCGCAACGCGACAATTTTTCCTCAAGCCGCTCAAAGCCGCGGTCGAGGTGGTAGACGCGGTTGACGATGGTCTCCCCTTCCGCGGCAAGGCCGGCGATTACAAGCGATACGGATGCTCTCAGGTCGGTTGCCATGACCTGCGCCCCGGTCAGGCGTTCCACGCCGTGGACGATCGCCGTCTGACCGTCGAGCGCGATGTGCGCGCCGAGCCTGGCCAGTTCCTGAACATGCATGAAGCGGTTTTCGAAAATGGTTTCGGTGATGCGCGACCGGCCCCGCGCTCTGGTCATCAGCCCCATGAACTGCGCTTGGAGGTCTGTCGGAAAACCCGGAAACGGCGCGGTGGAGACGTCGACCGGCCGGATCGCGTCGTCCGCGTGTCGAACGCGTATCCCTTCATCTGTGATCGAGATTTCCGATCCGGCGCGGGCAACCATGTCCAGCGCCTTTCGCGACAGTTCGGGGCGCGCGCCGGCAAGCAGCACATCGCCGCCGGTCATGGCCGCGGCCATCGCATAGGTGCCGGTTTCGATGCGGTCGGGAATGACGGCATGGCGCGCTCCGCTAAGGGCGTCGACGCCCGATATGGAAATAACCGGAGACCCCGCGCCCTCGATCCTGCCGCCCATCGCGTTCAGGCAGTCGGCGAGATTGGTTACTTCGGGCTCGCAGGCCGCGTTTTCGATGACCGTTTCGCCGCGCGCAAGCGAAGCGGCCATCAGCAATACATGGGTCGCGCCGACGGAAACTTTCGGAAATGCGTAACGGTTGCCGACGAGGCCGCCATCGGGCGCTTTCGCATTCACATAACCGTTGTCTATGTCGATCTCGGCGCCCAGGGCCTGCAAGCCCTCGATAAACAGATCGACCGGCCGGGTGCCGATGGCGCAGCCGCCGGGCAGCGAGACGCGGGCCTTGCCCATGCGCGCCAGCAACGGACCGACAACCCAGAAACCGGCTCTCATTTTCGACACCAGTTCGTATGGCGCTGTCGTATCGACGATATTCCGCGCGGAGAAATTGATCGTGCGTGAATAATTGCCGACCTGCCGGGCGCGCCTGCCGTTCACGGAGTAATCGACGCCATGATTTCCGAGAATCCGTATCAACTGCTCGACATCGGCGAGATGCGGCACGTTTTGCAGCGTCAGCGTATCGTCGGTCAGCAGCGAGGCGATCATGAGCGGCAGGGCCGCGTTTTTCGCCCCGGAAATCGGAATCGTTCCCTCCAAACGGTTGCCGCCAATGATTCCAATTCTGTCCATGTCAAAACCTGCCGCCGGCGCATGTCGATTGCAACATGCCGGTCATCGAATTCGCACTATCTGAAATTTCATCGCTGCCCGCATTCGTCTAGGAGATCGCCTCGGGCCGTTCAAGGGCGTTGACGTGACCGCGGGCGACGCGGAACCGGTCGCCCGGCCGCCGGTGCTACCGCTCGTCGGTCGTTCCGGGGCTTTTCTCCTGAGAGCGGGCCCGGTCGCGTTTCCGCGATTGAGCTTTTCGCTTCATCAGGTTCGCGCGCAGTTCCGCGGCGAGCCTGGCGTTTCTGTCGGCTCCTTTCGCGGTCGGGGCGGCGGGAGATTTGCCCATGTCGTTCTCCTGTGGTTCTCTCCGAAAATCGATGCGTTGCATGGCGAACGATATTGGCGATTGCATGGCGTCAATCCGATCGCGGGCAGCGGGCGCGTCCGTGGCCAATCCCGCTTGCAACAACAAGTTCCCTATGCCAGAAGGCGGCGAAACCGCACAAGCCGCTGCCGTAGCTCAGGGGTAGAGCACTCCCTTGGTAAGGGAGAGGCCGAGAGTTCGAATCTCTCCGGCAGCACCAGAAACTAAATGAAAATAACGATTTGGACAAATAAGCTTAAAGTGCGTATGTTGCCCGGATATTACCCGGTAGAAATTCACGACAACTATTAGGCTTAACCGGTCAAACCCGGTTCGCGCATCAGCAAGTCCCGGATTGGCGCGAGTGACGTCATGCTGTCCGAACGTCCGCCATGAAGCTCTCGACGGTCAGCACATGCGGGCGGACCGCACGCCGCCCCCGGAAAACCGCCGCCTGACGCAACGCGCATGGCCATCCGGGCGGCGGGGGTGTTTCATCCCGGCCGGCATTCCTCCGTCGCCACCTTACCGTTCCTGTAGCGAAGCGCGACCTCGCCACGGGCGAGAGTTTTAGCGTGGGATCGCCGAACACGTCGCGGCACCGGCCGTCAAACGCCGGAATGTCGGCATTTTCGCCCTCAATCCCTGAGAATCAAACGGTCTCCGCGCACGTCAAAGCCCGATAGTGTGCCGAGAAAGTTCATGCCGAGCAGGCTTTGGCCTAGTTGTCCGGGTTCAGCGACAAGCAGAGGCACGCGCACGCGCGAAATGTCTCCAATGCGTATCTCGCCGGCGCTGGCGCGCGCCGCACGCGCCACGCCGTTGGCCGTCGAGACGGGTACGGTGTAGGAGAGCGAACTGACGTCGATGCCCACATGGCGGGCGTCGGCCGCTGTCAGCACGGTCGTCGTCGCGCCGGTATCGACAAGGAATGCGACGTCTTCGCCGTCGACCTCGCCGCGCGCCTCGAAATGTCCGCTGGCGCGCTTTTCCAGCATCACCGCCACGCCGTTCTCGTCCGATATGGAAAGAGGGCTGCCGGGGATCAGGCCCGCAGTCACGCGGTTTGCGACATCCTGCAATTCGTATCGGTACTGGTAGCCCGCCATCAGCGCCAATGCGACTATCAGCCAGACTGCAAGATTGCGGGCGGCGCGGCCGAAGGGAATGCGCGAGCCGAGCAGCGCGGCGCCGATCACCGTGCCCCAGGCGCCCATGTACAACACCCTGGCGAAGGCCCCGTTTTCAAGGCCGAGCGTCGTTCCGGCATCGTGATTGACCACAAGCATGATCAGCCCCACGCCAACTGCCGCCAATATCATCCATACCAGGCGGGGCATCTTCAGCTACTCCGGTACGGCCTTTTCGCGCGCCATGCGCCGACGCCGCGTTTCGCGGCGCGGCCTGTGCTCGACCGTTTCCAGTCTTTCGGGAAGCGCCCGCATGATGGAACGGCGGGTCTCGGGCCGCATCAATGTCCAAGCGCCGATTTCGTCGCGGGTTCTGCCGCAACCGAAACAAAAGCCGGTCTTCAGATCAATCGAGCATACGAGGATGCAGGGGCTTTCGATCGCCGCGACGCTGTCAGTCATGATCCTGTTTCGCTACCGGATGCGGTCCGCCTCATATCGTTCGCGCCGCGGCGAATTGCAAGTTGTCATCAATTCGGCGCGGAAAGCTTTTCCGCTGTCGTCCGGTCGCGGCGGCCGGCCGGATAAGGTTGGCCGGGAGCGCCGGTCTGCGGTGGCGGAGGGCGAACTGGGTGGGAAGCGTCTCTGGTAAGCTATCGAATTTTCGCCTTTGCGTGGCATTCAAAACGATCACAAAACTGCTCTGCAATATCGCGCCACCGTTTAATATTTACAAGCCGTAGCTTGTACGGTTCGCCATTGATATTGATCTGCTGACTATGCGCGATCCGGTTTCTGACCAGATTGATTTGATCGAGATTTTTTTTAAAGTGTCAGTGGATTGCCTTTGCCAAGACAGGCCATCAAGAACGTCGATGACGCCAAGGCGCTGGAACAACGCAACAATGTTTTTATCGCTTGGATTGCCCCATCTGTTCCATGTCGCATTGTAGGCTTTTTCCTCTCTGGCCTTGAGTTCCCGCCCGAAAGCTTTCTGTGAACAGGCAATAAAAACGTCGCTGACGAAGGCCTGGAGGGCGGACGAAAGCATTACGACGCAGGCGCGATTGAGCGCAGAACCCTCATACTGTCCATCGACCAATCTCTGTGGCGCGCCTGCGCCCCCACCATGGAGTTTTTCACGTGCTTCGATCAATTCGTCCACGTATATGAGAGATATTGACATATCTTACCTACTTTGCAGCCGCCTGCCCCATACCTTCCGAAAATCAAAATGTCCATCCTCGCCGCGCTGCATTCGTAGTTCTCGAATTTTTGAAACTGGAATCGGACTTGTTATGAGACGTTTGTTTGACCATTGTGTGGACCGGCAACGCGCAAGCGGGAGGCATGACATGAAGCTGTTCGACGGCGGCAGGGCGCCCAATCCCAGACGAGTCCGCATATTTCTTGCCGAAAAGGGCATAGACGTTCCGCTGGCGCCGGTGGATATGGGTGCGCTGGGGCACCGCTCCGACGAGATTTCCTCACGCAATCCCTTGCGGCGACTGCCGGTGCTTGAACTCGATGACGGAACGATTTTGACCGAGTCGATCGCAATCTGCCGTTATTTCGAGGAACTGCATCCAGAACCGCCGTTGTTCGGCATCGGCGCGCTCGGCAGGGCGCTGGTGGAGATGTGGCAGCGCCGCGTGGAATTGCACTTTCTCTTTCCCGTCGCCCAGGCCTTCCGCCACATTCATCCGGCGATGAAGGAATGGGAGAGGCCGCAGATTGCCGCCTGGGGCGAAGCCAACAAGCCGAGGGCCGTCGATTTCATGCGCCTTCTGGACAAGGAACTTCAAGCGCGCGGGCATGTCGCCGGCGATGACTATTCGGTGGCTGACATCACGGCGATGATCGGCGTCGACTTTCTGAAACCCGCACGGATCGAAGTCCCCGAAGAGCTTCGGAACCTGCGGCGCTGGTATGCGCAGGTCAAGGCGAGGCCAAGCGCCGATGCCTGACGGCGGATCGCTTGATCGTTTGTTGAAAGAGATTCGCGCCTGCCGACAGTGCATGGACAATCCAATGGGCAAAGCACTGCCCCACAAGCCACGACCCGTTGTGGTAGCTTCGAAAGACGCGGAGATCCTGATTGCCGGCCAGGCGCCCGGAACCCGGGTCCACGCAAGCGGCATTACCTTCGATGATCCGTCCGGAGACCGGCTGCGCAATTGGCTGGGTGTGGATCGGACCCAATTCTACGATCCCCGAAATTTCGCGATTGTTCCGATGGGTTTTTGTTTTCCCGGTCTGGACGCCAAGGGCGGCGACCTGCCGCCGCGCCGCGAATGCGCGCCTTTGTGGCGTACGCATTTGTTGGCGGAACTACCGCGGATCAGGCTGATATTGATCATCGGGCAATACGCACAAGAATGGCATCTGGGCAACCGGCGCGCCAAAACATTGACGGATACCGTGCGGAACTGGCGTTCCTATTTCGACGCCGTCGATGACGGTCCGCGAATGCTTGTATTGCCCCATCCGTCCTGGCGCAATTCCGGATGGCTCGGGAAAAATCCCTGGTTTGAGGCCGATGTGCTTCCGGCCCTCCGCAAGGAGATCGCACGTAGGGTAAAACACGCTTAGCATCACCTGTTGATCTCCGGAGCGATTGGAAAACCGGCAGCGGATATTGGCGACCTTTGAGAAGAAATTTCTTGAAATTCATTGAAGATAGTGCAACTGCGCAAAAATCATCCAATTACCGGAGAATTCAATGGACCGCCTCGATCGAAAAATCCTGCGTCTCCTGCAGGAGGACGCCACCCTCGCGGTGGCCGATATCGCCAAGAGGATAGGGCTGTCGACGACGCCGTGCTGGCGGCGCATTCAAAAGCTTGAGGAAGAGGGCGTTATCAGGAAGCGGGTCGCCGTGCTTGATCCGGCGAAAATCAACGCGGCGGTGACGGTTTTTGTCGCGATCAGGACCAATTCGCACAACATCGAGTGGCTGAAACGGTTTTCCGAAGTTGTGCGCGATCTTCCCGAAGTTGTCGAGTTTTACCGCATGGCCGGCGATATCGACTACCTGCTGCGCGTGGTCGTGCCCGACATTGCCGCCTTTGATGAATTCTACAAGCGCCTGATCTCGAAAATCGAGATCCGGGACGTGTCATCATCCTTCGCCATGGAGCAGATCAAATACACGACGGAACTGCCTCTGGACTATACGATCGCCGGGAAATCCGCGAACTAGATACTATTCTATCTTTTGTTTATCGTACTTTACGCGAAGACGTTCAATTATCTTTGTTGAGGTCAGTTCCTTGACGGCGCCATTGCCGACCCAGCGCTCCGCCCTGTCATCGGAGGAAGCAAGCAATTCGGCCAGGGCCAGCGCGGGGCCGTGACAGGCAAGCGACCGTTTGCCGACCTGTCGGAGCGCCCAGTTTATCGCCTTCCTGACAAAATTGCGCCGATCGCCCGCGTGACGCCGGATCGGGGCAAGCCATTGGAGAATTTCGTCATCGGGTCGTTTCTTCAGGTGAACCGCGCCCCAGGCGATCATGGCGAAGGCGGTGCGGCGAACGAATTCGCGGTTGTCTTCGGCAAATTCGGGTATCAGGTCGTCAGCGAGCCCGGCATCGACGAACAGACAGGCGGCATGATCGACAATCTCCCATGAGTTGAATTCGGCCGCCCATTCTCTGGCCTGGCCCACGGTTACTTCGGCCGGATTGTCGGAAAAGATCGCCAGAAGGCGCGCCTCGCGCAGGCCGGTGCTCCACAGTTCGCCGGCGCGCCGATGATCGCGTTTGATCTTGCGGGCAAGCGGGCGCAGCACCGCATTCGGTATGCCCAGCGCCTTTTCGGTGGCAATGCCGAAGCGCGCCATACCCTCCAGATTGGCGGGCGAAGCCAGTGAGAGGAGATGCCCGACAATCGCATCCGCGGACCAATCCGGGCGGGGTGATGACAACGGCCCTACTTCTCCAGCCGTGCGAGTAGGGATGAAGTATCCCAGCGGTTTCCGCCCATCAGTTGAACCTGCTTGTAAAACTGGTCGACAAGTGCGGCGACCGGCAACTGCGCTCCGTTCCGGTCGGCTTCCTCCAGGCAGATCCCAAGATCCTTGCGCATCCAATCGACGGCGAAGCCGAATTCATATTCACCCCGTTTCATGGTCTTGTGACGATTTTCCATCTGCCAGGAACCGGCCGCGCCCTTCGAGATGACGTCCACCACCTTTTCAATGTCCAAACCGGCCCGCTTGCCGAAATGAATGCCCTCGGCCAGTCCCTGGACAAGGCCGGCAATGCAAATCTGGTTGATCATCTTGGTCAGTTGACCCGAGCCGACCGGTCCCATGAGACCGACCATCCTAGCATAACTTCCGATGACCGGTCTGGCGCGTGCGAATGTTTCCTTATCCCCGCCGCACATGACCGTCAGCGCACCGTTTTCCGCGCCCGCCTGCCCGCCCGAGACGGGCGCGTCGACAAAGCCAAATCCCCTGTCCGCCGCAGTAGCGGCAAGCTCGCGGGCGACCGCGGCGGAAGCGGTCGTGTTGTCGATGAATATCGAGCCGGATTTCATTGCCGAAAACGCACCGTCAGGCCCGGTCGCAACCGAACGCAAATCGTCGTCATTGCCGACGCAGGCGAACACGAAATCCTTTCCGTCCGCCGCCTCGGCCGGTGTCGCCGCCTTGGCGCCGCCGTGCCCGGCGACCCACTTTTCGGCCCTCGAAACGGTTCGGTTATAGACTGTGACATCATGATTGCCTTTTGCTTTCAGATGACCGGCCATCGGATATCCCATCACGCCAAGGCCAAGAAACGCAACCGATGCCATGCTCATAACTCCCCGTTCAGTGTTTGGATTTCGCCGGATATTCAGCGCTTCAAATGCCGTGTCAAGCGCGCTTCCAGCCAGTTCCAGACGTTGCGCAGCGCTTCGACGACAATCAGATAGAAAATGGCCGCCCAGATATAGGTCTGGAAGTCGAAGGTTCTGGAAAAGGCGCGCCGCGTCTCTCCCATCAGGTCGAAAACGGTCACAATCGCCACAATGGCGCTTCCCTTGATCATCAGGATGATCTCGTTGCCGTAGGGTCTGAGTGCGACAATCATTGCCTGCGGGACAATGATCTTGCAGAAAGTCTGGAATTTCGACAGGCCAAGCGCCGCCGCGCCTTCCCACTGTCCTTTCGGAACGCTTTCGATTGCGCCGCGCAGGATTTCCGCCTGGTAGGCGGCCGTGTTGAGCGAAAATGCAAACAGCGCGCAATACCAGGCATCGCGGAAAAATCCCCACAGACCGATCGCCTGTAATTCGGGACGGAACGAGCCAAGCCCGTAATAAATCAGGAACAACTGGGCGATAAGCGGCGTGCCTCGGAAAAAATAGACATAGCCGTACGAAAGCGCCGCGATGGCTCGGTTCCTGGACATCCGCCCAAAAGCAAGCGGTACCGAAAGAACGGCGCCACAAACAATGCAAAGCCCCACCAGAGTAAGGGTGACTGTCAATCCGGAAAGATATTTGGGACCGTATTGGGCAATCTTGTCACCGCTCCACCCCGAAACGATGAACCAGGCGATGCCGCCGCTGAACGCAATCCACAGCACCATCAGCACGTGACCGGTCACACGTTCGCGATTCCAGTCACGCACGACCGGCGGGGGACCGTCCGGCAAGGTCGTGGCGCGGGCCGCCGCGCTATCCGCCATAATCACCCCGCTTGGCGTAGCGCTCGATACGCCCGATCGCGACCGACGACAGCATGGCGAGCGCCAGATAGATCAGACAGGCCAGACCGAAGAACATAAAAGCCTCCTTGGTGTTGCGAGCCGCGATGCCGGTCTGGCGCATGATGTCAGCCAGTCCGATGACGGAAATCAGCGCGGTGTCCTTCAGCAGGATCATCCAGAGATTTCCAAGGCCGGGAAGGGCGATACGGATCAGTTGCGGTAGTATGATCAGCCGCATGGTTCGGCCCTTGGACAAACCCAGCGCATAACCGCCTTCATACTGACCCGCGGGAATCGCCCGGAACGCGGACAAAAAAACCTCCGCAGCATAAGCCGACAGGACAAGGCCGAGCGCGATGACGCCGGATGCAAATGCGTTGATTTCAATCGTGGCCTCGACGCCCATCACCAACAGAAGCTGGCGTATGCCAATCTGGAGGCCAAAAAAGACCATGAAAATTGTCAGAAGTTCAGGAAGACCGCGAAAGATCGTCGTGTAGATGTCGGCCGCCAGTCGCAAGGAATGCTCGCGGCTCTGCCTGGCGAGCGCCACCGTGAAGCCTAAAAAAAGGCCGACAGGCAAAGTCGCCAGCGCAAGCGTGACCGTGACGACCACGCCGGCGGCAATTTCGTCGCCCCAACCCTTGTCGCCAAAACCCAGGAGTATCAGGCTTGCGTCCATCGCCGCCCCTGTCATTTGCCGCGGGATCGTTCGCCGCCCCGCATATTAATACGGCGGGAGATGATCTCCCGCCGCATCGATTGTGCCCAATATGGTTACGGGATCAACTGCCAAATACGTCAACCGAGAAATATCTGTCGTTGATTTCCCGATATTTGCCGTTTGCACGGATCGCATCAATGGCGGAGTTGAGCTTTTCGCGCAGTCCATCCTCACCTTTGCGGATCGCAATTCCGGCGCCTTCACCATTGATTACCGGATCGGGAAGCAGCGTGCCGAGCAGCTTACAGCAAGCGCCGTCATCGGTTTTCAGCCACTCTGACAAGACGATCACATCATCTATCACGGCATCGATACGGCCACTGGCTATATCAAGCTTGTATTCGTCCGGTGTCGGATAGAGTTTCAACCCGGCCGAACCCAGCTTGGCCTCCGCATAGTTGGAGTGTGTCGTCGATGACTGCGCACCCAGCAATTTCCCGGCAAGCGCTTCGACGGTGGCCGCAGTGATGTCCGAGTCCTTCGGTATGGCAATCGCTGGAGGCGTGTTGTAGTACTTATTCGAGAAGTCGACCTTTTCCTTGCGCTCTTCGGTAATCGACATCGATGCGATTATGGCATCGAATTTGCCGGCCAAAAGGGCAGGGATCATGCCGTCCCAATCCTGAATGACCAACTCGCACTTCGCTCCCATTTCGTCGCAAAGCGCCTTGGCGATATCCACATCGAAGCCGACCAGAGTGCCGTCGGCTTCCAGATTGTTGAAGGGCGGATAAGCGCCTTCCGTGCCAATCCTGATTGACATTGCGTGGCTGTCCGCCAGCGCGTTACCGGCCGAAAATGCCATCGCCACGGCTGACAGAGCGGTCACAATACTCTTTTTCAGGTTCATTATTCTTGTATCTCCCATTGTGCAACGGGCCAGTACCGAACCATACCGCTGGTCCGGCAATCCGGCCGCTGGGCCGGATACTCCCATTGTTTCGGCAATAAACGCAACGACTAATTGCACGCGACTCAACTGCCGTCAGGTGATGCCTTGATCATGCGGGACATTACGCCGTCGCGATCGATGATGGCATGCTTGAGCGCGCCAAGCACGTGCAGGATGACCAGGGGTGCGAAAAGCTGCCCCGAGACTTCGTGAATCTCTTCCATCAGTTCGTGAAACGAGTGCATTCGCGAAAGTGGCGAGGGAACCGAAAACAGTCCGAAAACATCAATGGCCTGGCCGAGAGACCAGATGACCAGGATCCCCGTCAGCGTGACAACCACCATGTTGATCAGGAATCCCCATATCACGAATTGCGAGATAAGGTTGAGAATAGCCGGTTGCCGCAGCTTGTCGGTCATGCCGCGATGAAGCCGTCTGACGACACGCCAGATCAGAAACAACCCCCCAATGAAACCGGCTCCGATGTGAAAGGCGTAAGGGAAGCTGCCGCGTTCTCCCTCATGAGCGAAAAATATCGAAATCACCAGCGCGGCGGCGATCCAGTGAAGGATGATCGAAGTCTGGTTGTAGCCGGCCGATGACATCGGTGTCTCCCGAATAAATGATTCGCCGCCAGTGTATCGGCCGTCCGGAATCCGGTTCAACTTAACGATCGGTAATTCGCGTGTAATGTCGCGGTGAAGGCCTGGACCCTGGCCATACGAGCCCGCGAAGCAGGCAGCCGCCGCCATCCGGCTCACACTCGGTGCGCCATCCGTTTTCGATCCTGCCGGTCAGTATAGATATCTAGAAGCTGTAACGTCTTGATTCATATCTGGTCGAAATGCCTACGGCTGCGATAGCCCAAGCGAAGAGAATGGAAGGAATATCACGTTACTCCCTTCCTCGACGGCCACGACTTCCTCAGGCACTTCGATAAGTCCGGTGGCGCGACGCAATCCGGAGATGAGACCGGAACCGTCGCGTTCGAATTTGCGAACGACCTGGCGTCCATGCTCGTCAGTTTCAAGCCAACCGCGCCAGAATTCGCGGCGATCCGGCTTTTTCTTCGCGACGGAAAATCCCGCCGGAACTGCAAATCGCTGAGGTTCACGCCAGTTTCCGCCGCCAAGCCGTGTAATCGCAGGCCGACAATAGAGCAAAAAACAAACAAAAGCGGCGACCGGATTTCCCGGCAATCCGACAACGGCGCAATCGCCGATCTGACCCATGACCATCGGCCGGCCGGGCTTGATCGCGATCTGCCAGAGATGCCGTTTGCCGAGTTTGCCTACCGTCTCGACAATATGATCTTCTTCGCCCCGCGAAGCCCCACCGGAGGTAATAATCAGATCGTGGTCGACCGCGGTTCGCCGTAAGACCTCTTCAACCGCGCGAACATCATCCTCCAACACACCCAGATCGGTAATCTCAACAGGAAGCGAAGAAGCCAGAGCCGCTATCATGACGCGATTGGAATCGTAGACTTGGCCCTCGACGATGGGTTGTCCCGGCTGGACCAGTTCATCGCCGCTCGAAACCAGGGCGACACGGACCGGTTTGAACACATCGACCTCGGCGGCGCCCAAGGATGCGAGAGCCGCGACATCCTGCGCGCGAATCATCCGGCCCGGCTCCAGAACGGTGTCGCCTTCGGTGAGGTCTTCGCCGGCGCGCCGTATGTTCGCACCGGCCTTCACACCTGGCGGCACCGTGACATTTCGACCGTTGGCGGACACATCGCAATCTTCCTGCATGACCACCGTATCCGCTCCATCCGGCAATGCCGCTCCGGTGAAAATTCTGGCCGCGGCGCCGGCGACACAGGGTGCCGTATTTCGATCGCCCGCGGCGATTCGTGAGTTGATCTTCAGTGTGATTGCGGCGTTTGCAAGCGATGAATGTGAAATTGCGTATCCGTCGACGGCCGAATTCGTGTGCAGCGGCACATTTCGCGGTGCTACGATCCTCTTGGACAAAAATCGTCCCGGGGCTTGGGTGACAGGTGATTTTCCCGTGCCAACGACCGGCTTCAATCGCTCAAGGACAAGAGACAGGCACTCATCATGCCGAAGGCGATCCCTGTCATGCAAAAAGCAATCATCCAGCAGTTTTTTGCCGGATGTCATGCCGCCTGGTCCTTCAAACCGCTCTTCAGTTCCACAAAATCGGCAATGCGGGAAACGTCATCGATATCAAACAGGGGTAATGTCTCGCCGGAAATCTCGTGGTCGGCGGCAACCGCTATGATGGCGGGATCGGATTTGGATAGAGGCTGATCGTCTTTCGTCCCCTTGCGGCGCGCTTCGATTTTCGGATGGTTTTCACGCTTGTATCCCTCCACAAGCACGATGTCGCAGGGTTCCAACCTCGACAGAATTTCCTCGATCGGCGGTTCTTTTTCGCCGCGCATCTCGTGCATTAGCGCCCAGCGAACGCCCGAAACGACCGCCACCTCGCCCGCGCCGGCCTGACGATGGCGATAGCTGTCGGCTCCTGGCCGATCGATATCGAACACATGGTGCGCGTGCTTGATCGTCGAGACCTTGTAGCCACGGGCGGCAAACTCGCCGACCAGACGAACCGTCAAGGTTGTCTTACCCGAATTCTTCCAGCCGGTAATGCCAAAAACGCGATGCGTCACGGGTTCATCTCCAGCGCGATTTTCTCCGCCGCGTCAAGATCATCGAGTGTGTTCGCGTTAAAGAACGGATCGACGGTCTCCCCGTTGACCCTGATCAAGGGAAAATCTGCAAATCGCACATCATGACGGTTGGCGAATGTCATCACTTTGAACGTCTTGGCGTTCGACAAAAATGCGGCCAGATCATCACGCAGTCGAAGCGGCCACAATCCGCATACCGGGTGCCGGTTGCCGCCTGAGGTCGCAAGCACAATTCCGCTCTTCCGACAATCATTGACCGCATGGAACCATTCGACGAGGTCTGCCGGGAAGAACGGCGTATCCGATGCGACGGTGACGATGTGCCCGGGTGCGGGTTCGATCGTGGAAATCCAGTTCAGCCCCGCCAAAACGCCGGCGAGCGGACCGGCGAATCCCGCAACGGGATCCGCGATGACCGGCAATCCGGTTTCGGTAAATCTCGAGGGATCGCCATTTGCGTTCAGCGCCAGATCGTCGACCTGCGGACGCAATCGCCCGATCACATGAGACAGCATCGTCGCTCCCGCAACCGGCAAGAGGCTCTTGTCTCCGCCGCCCATGCGGCGCGACAGACCGCCGGCAAGAACGACACCGGCAACCCGGGCATTCATTCGGATGCCTCACGTGAAGCGCCTTTGCGATTGTGTCTGTCGGCTTCCGCCGAAACCGCGTCCGGGTCGAGATCAAACACAATGCGCTCCTTGCCGGACAGGGCGACGAAGCGCTTGCCGCGCGCGCGTCCGATAAGCGTCAGTCCCGCTTTTCTCGCCAGTTCAACGCCCCACGCGGTAAAGCCCGATCGCGAGATCAGGATCGGAATGCCCATCATGACCGTTTTGATCACCATTTCGGAGGTCAGCCGACCGGTCGTGTAGAATATCTTGTCGCCACCCGGAACGTCGTTCATGAACATCCATCCGGCGATCTTGTCGACGGCATTGTGGCGTCCGACATCCTCCATGTAGGCGACAGGGCGGTCCTGCCGGCACAGAACGCAGCCGTGAATGGCGCCGGCTTCAAGATAAAGGCTCGGAACGGCGTTGATCTTCTTCGTCAGTGCATAGAGCCATGATGTCTTGAGTTTTGCGCCGGCAGGCAGAATCTCGGCGTCGAAATTCTCCATGACATCACCGAAAATCGTCCCCTGCGCGCAGCCGGAAGTGCGGACCTTCTTTTGCATTCTGGCTTCGTAGTCGGTTTCGCGCGCGGTGCGCACGACAACGACATCAAGCTCGTCGTCACTATCGATTCCCAGTATCTCGTCATCGGCCTGCAACATGTTCTGATTGAGCAGGTAACCCACCGCCAGCAGGTTCGGATGATCGCCGATGGTCATCATCGTGACGACTTCCTGGCTGTTGAGATAAAGAGTCAACGGCTTTTCCGTCACGACCCGGTGAGAGACCGCCGCGCCGGTATGGTCTATGCCGTCAACTGGAGCCGACAGTCGCGAATCAGACGGATCCGGCCTGATCGAGAATTCGGTAATTTGACCTGGCTTCCGGTTCATCGGTCCCGCAACAAGCTACTGACAGGCGAGCTGACGCTCCACCATGATGACATATAGCGCCGTGGCGATGCCGGCGATAGAGGTTGCGAGCATGACCCAGATGAGCGGGTAGGGGCCCGATTCCACCGACAGCACCGCGCCCGCGGCAACGGAAAGGGCCGAACCGAGCCCGATTTGAAACGCCGAACCAAGACCTGAAGCAGACCCCGCCAGGTGTGGCCGGACACTGACGATGCCCGCGCCGGCATTGGGCAGTGTGACGCCGTTTCCGATACCGGTCATGATTACCGGTCCAAAAAGCGAAAGCGGGTGAAAAACCCCGGACCAGAACAGAAAAAGCGAAACCAACATGCCGATAGCGGCAACGACGGATCCCGCGAGCATCATCATATTGATGCCGAAGCGTTCCGAAAATCGCCCCGACAGGTAGTTTCCGACAACGTAGCCGACCGAGATGATGCCGAAATACAGGCCGTATGCCGATGGGGAGAGGTGAAGTATGTCGGACGCCACGAATGGTCCGCCGCCAAGAAAGGCGAAGAACTGCCCCGATGTGAATCCGGCGGTCAGCGCATATCCCCGGAAACGCCGGGACATGAACAACTCCGGATAGGTGCTGAACTGGGAAGCGAAGCTTGAGGTGCGATTGCGATTGGTTTCGCCTAGGTCGAACCACACCGCCCCGAAAGCGACGAGGCCAAATCCGAATGTAAGGGCGAAGGTCGATTGCCATCCGAACCGTTCTTCAAGCAGCCCGCCCGCGACAGGCCCCACCATCGGCGCCAGCGCCATGCCCATCGTGACATAGCCGATCATGCTGGCGGCGCGGTTCGGCTCGACAAGGTCGCGCACTATGGCGCGCGACAGGACCATACCGGCGGCGGAAAACGCCTGCAGGATCCTCATGCCCAGGAGAAACTCGAAGCCGGGTGACCACATTGCCGCCACGGTGGCCGACAGGAATATGAGCAGGCAGGTTATCATCACCGGCCTGCGGCCGAACCGGTCTGACAGCGGACCGACGATTAACTGCAATACCGCGGTTGCGGCGAGAAACAGGGAGACGGTGAGCTGCATCAGCCCGTACTCCACGCCGAAATAGCGCGCCATGCCCGGCATGGACGGCAGAAACACGTTCATTGATAACGCGCCCGTCGCCGAACAGAGCACCAATGTCACGATGTGCGGAGGAGTTCTGGGTTTCAAGGAATTGCCGCCACCAATGGAATCGCCCGGACCTCGCCCGGGCAGTGGCTATGACATAGTGCGAAATGAGGCGCGCGTCATGCGACAATCATCGCAGGCATTTTGCAATGCAATACGTTGCGTTCCGGAGCAAACAAATCGCGGCCGGAGCGCCCCCTCGTTCCGGCCGCCTGCCGGTCTGCACTGAAGCATCAGCCCCGGGTCGCGGTGTCGGCTTCGTCCACCGCGCCAACGAGGCGGCGGAAAAACCGGCGGGCGGCCTTGCTGCGCTCGATACGGGCGCGTTCCATGTAGTAGTCCAAACTGCAAAATTCTTCGTTCCGAGGCGGGGTACGGTTATCACTCATCGGACAAATCCTGACTGTCGAGGGCGCCGGGAGGGGGCCTCCGGCCTGGCCGGCCGGGATGACCGGTCTTGACACGCCGGAGATATGACGCGGGAGCATCGATTACCAATGCGCATGGCGCATGGCTGGGTTGCCGAGTTCACGGTATTGAGAGATGAACGCCCGATGCGGCCTTATCCGCCCGTTACGCTCATGTGCCGGGCAACCGCCGGGCGCTTCGTGGACCGGTCAATCACAAAATCGTGGCCCCGCGGTTTGCGCATGA
Organism: Rhizobiaceae bacterium; assembly: GCA_965204295.1. Lineage (GTDB taxonomy): Bacteria > Pseudomonadota > Alphaproteobacteria > Rhizobiales > Rhizobiaceae > JAWKWH01. The sequence goes on along the minus strand of OZ241973.1, from coordinate 3,364,231 downwards.
TCGCTTCATCAATGGCGGCTGAAACAGGTTCGTTGCCCTCCGAAGAGCGCAATGCGTCCCGCAGGTCCGCGGCATCGTCCTGGCCGAGACACATGAACAGCGTCCCGGTGCAGGTGAGGCGCACACGGTTGCAGCTCTCGCAGAAATTATGGGTAAGCGGCGTTATGAAACCGAGCCTGCCGCCGGTCTCCTCGACATGGACATAGCGCGCCGGACCGCCTGTCTTGAAAGGAATGTCGGTCAGGGCGAACTGCTTTTCGAGGCTTTCACGCAATTGAGACAACGGCAGGTATTGATCTGTCCGATCTTCATCGATTTCACCCATGGGCATGGTTTCGATGACGGTCATGTCCATGCCCCGGCCATGCGCCCATCGCATGATCTCGGAGATCTCCGCATCGTTGAAACGCTTGAGCGCGACAGTATTGATCTTGATCTTCAGCCCGGCTTCCTCGGCCGCGCCGATCCCTGCCATAACCTCGCCGAGCCGGCCCCAGCGGGTGATTTGCCGGAACTTGTCCTTGTCGAGCGTGTCCAGTGAAATGTTCAGGCGGCGAACGCCGGCATCGGCCAGTTTCCCGGCGAACCGCGAAAGCTGGGAACCGTTTGTGGTGAGGGTCAGTTCCTCAAGAGCACCCGATTTGAGATGGCGTGACAGTTGCTTAATCAGGTGCATGACGTTTTTTCGCACCAGCGGCTCACCGCCGGTCAGCCTCAGCTTTCTCACGCCCCTTTCAACGAAAACCGAACACAACCGATCGAGTTCCTCCAGTGTCAGGAGATCCTTTTTGGGAAGAAAGGTCATGTGCTCCGCCATGCAGTATGTGCAGCGGAAATCGCAGCGATCCGTGACGGAGACGCGCAGATATGTAATATCGCGACCGAACGGGTCGGTCATTGCGGGCAGCGCCGCCGGTGCGCGATCCGTTGAAGTTTCGCCGATGTCGCTCATCCGACCCCCTGTTTGGCGTCACCGCATATTATCGTACATGTTGTCCGAGTTGAATTCAATTGCAAGTCCGCCACATGTCCAGGGTCGGGCCCTTGGGCCCGAACGAAGGAAAATCCGGCGAAACCGACGGACACCGCATTGGAGACAACGACGTTGAATGCCGACGCCCCCACCGAATTGCGCGTTTCGAAAGACCGGAAGCTGTTGACGATCAGTTTCGGGTCCGGGGAACGTTACGGGCTTTCCGCGGAAATGTTGCGTGTGCTGTCGCCAAGCGCGGAGGTGCGGGGGCATTCACCGGAACAACGGGTGACCGTCGCGGGAAAAGCCAATGTCGAAATCATGGCCCTCCACCCGACAGGCAACTATGCGGTTCGCATCGCGTTCGACGACATGCACGACACCGGCATATTCTCGTGGGACTATTTTCGCGAGTTGGGACGCAACAGGGAAGAACGATGGCTGGAATATCTCGATGAACTCGACAAAAAAGGCCTGTCGCGAACAGCTTGACCAGCAGGGTGGGGGGAATTTGTGAACGGAATCAAGCCCATTGGCATCTGAACGGGGGGCGGACCGCCAACTCCATGGGGTGGTCCGTGCCACCTCGAAATTCGATATTATTTCTCCAGAAGGGGCGGACCGCCAACTCCATGGAGTGGTCCGTGCTATCGCACAACGAAAATCGAAACGGGCGTATGCGACGCCAGATGACCGGCGTTGGATGCAAAGATGTAATCTGTGACGCCCGGCACATGGGACGCCATGACCACCAGGTCTACATTATCATCGCCGATCGACTTCATCAGCATGTCATCAAGATCGCGAACCGGATCGTGGCTGTTTAGCGCCTTGTGTCGAACATTGAGCCCATATTTTTCGGACGCGGCGGCGGCAAATTCACCCAGCTTCCGTTCGAATTCCTCTGGATTATGGGCGACGGTTGACGGTTGCGATGTCGTAACCCCAACCGCAATCAGACCGGCATTCTCCTTTTTCGCTATTTCGGTAGCGACTGTCATCGCCTTGTCGAGCTTGTCGGCGTGAGCAAGATCAACGGGAATCATAATGGTCGAGAACATGTGTCGGCCTCCCATATGCGCTTCGGGTCAACATTGGCGGGTGCTTGAACAAATGACCTTGCGATATGTCAAATTCGCCGGGATATCCGCAAATCGTCACGGACGCCGGCATATGCCGGTCAACGCGCGCCGAAGGACCCGGGCAAAGCCGCATCACGTCCGATGCAACGGTGCCGGCCGAGATTGTCGCATTCGTGAATGAAAACCGCCGCGGAGTTGCGGCCCGGGCGCAAAACTCTATTCTTCGGAATCCTGCTTTGGCGCTTCTATCGGCATTTCCGCTTCCTTCCAGGCGGTAAAACCACCCTCTATGTGCATGGCCGGGGCCAGTCCCATGTCCTGCATGGATTTGGTCGCAAGCGCCGACCGCCAGCCGGCGGCACAGAAAAACACGAAGGTTTTGCCGGATGCGAAAACCTCCCGATGGTAGGGGCTTTCCGGGTCGACCCAGAACTCCAGCATCCCGCGCGGCGCGTGGATCGCACCCTTGATCTGGCCCTCGCGGCCCAGTTCGCGAATGTCCCGGATGTCGACCAGGACGACGTCGTCCGATTTGGCCATATCGTACGCTTCGTGTACCGAAACCGCCCGAATTTCGGCATTGGCCTCATTGAGCAATGCCTGAAAACCCTTCTCCACCTGAACTTGTCCTCCAATGACAAACCGCCGGTTCAACAACCCGGCCGATACACTGTTTCTCAATTTTGCGGTCAGATCAACGCACGATGACCCTCGCGTCTGTTCCGGCCTGCTGATTGAGACGCATGACATCCTCATTCGCCATCCCTATGCAACCGGAAGACATCGACGTGTCGATTGTCCATGGCCGTTGTGACGCCGCGCACGGGATCAATTGCGCGGGTCAACTCACCCCAAATTCAACTCCTTGAAGAAGTCATTGCCCTTGTCGTCGATGACGATAAAAGCGGGAAAATCCTCTACTTCAATGCGCCAGACAGCCTCCATGCCGAACTCGGGATACTCGACGACCTCGACCTTCTTGATGCAGTCCCGCGCCAAACGGGCCGCCGGGCCGCCGACGGAGCCGAGATAAAAACCGCCATGGCGCTTGCAGGCTTCACGCACCGTCCGCGAGCGATTGCCCTTCGCCAGCATCACCATAGAGCCGCCGAATGACTGGAACTGGTCAACAAATGAATCCATCCGGCCCGCCGTCGTCGGGCCGAACGAACCTGAAGCGTAGCCTTTCGGTGTCTTGGCGGGTCCTGCATAATAGATCGGGTGGTTTTTGAAATAATCCGGCATCGGTTCGCCATTTTCGAGCCGTTCACGGATCTTTGCATGCGCCAGATCACGTGCAACGATAATTGGCCCGGACAAGGAAAGTCTCGTCTTTACAGAGTTTTTTGACAATTTACTCAGAATTTGGATCATCGATTGGTTCAGATCGATGGCGACAACATGGCTTGTCAGCGCATCTTCATCGATCTCGGGCATGTATTTCGACGGATCGGTCTCCAGCGCTTCGATGAAAACGCCATCCCTGGTGATTTTCCCTATTGCCTGCCGGTCGGCCGAGCAGGAAACACCGAGACCGATCGGCAACGAAGCGCCGTGGCGCGGCAGGCGGATCACGCGGACGTCGTGACAGAAGTATTTCCCGCCGAACTGCGCGCCGACACCGGTGGCCTGGGTCAGTTTGTGGACTTCCGCCTCCATTTCAAGGTCGCGAAACGCATGCCCGTCTTCGCCGCCTTCGACCGGCAGGCTGTCCAGATAGCGGGTCGAGGCCAGTTTCACGGTTTTCAGGTTCATTTCGGCGGAAGTGCCGCCGATGACGATGGCCAGATGATATGGCGGGCAGGCCGCCGTTCCCAGTGTGAGGATTTTCTCCCTCAGGAACCCTGTCATCCTGTCATGGGTCAGAAGCGAGGGCGCGCCCTGGTAGAGAAATGTCTTGTTGGCCGAACCGCCGCCCTTGGCGATGAAGAGCAGTTTGTAGGCGTCTTCGCCTTCCTCGTAGATGTCGATCTGGGCGGGCAGATTGTTGCGTGTGTTCTTCTCCTCGAACATGGATAGCGGCGCGAGTTGCGAGTACCGCAGATTCCTGCGCTCATAAGCATCCCGCACACCTTGGCCCAACCGGTCGGCATCGCCGCCCTCCGTCCAGACGCGGCGGCCCTTCTTGCCCATGATGATCGCGGTGCCCGTGTCCTGGCACATGGGCAGGATGCCGCCCGCGGCGATGTTGGCGTTTTTCAAGAGATCGTAGGCGACGAACCGGTCATTGTCGGTTGCCTGGGGATCTTCGAGGATCGATGCAAGCTGCTTCAGGTGACCGGGGCGAAGCAGATGATTGATGTCGCCGAACGCCGTCTCGGCCAGCAGACGCAGAGCTTCCGTCTCCACCGCCAGGATTTGCTCTCCCTTGTAGGCGTCCATGGAGACGAAGTCGGCGGTTAGCTTGCGGTAGGGCGTAGCGTCCTCGCCGAGAGGAAACAGACCGGCGGGCGGGGGAGTGGTCATGCTAAGCGCTGTCCCGTGGAGCATGGCAATTCAGAACACTGAAATAGCACCCCGTGCGACAATTTCCAATGCTTCCTTCGATATGGGCCGCTTCTGTGGCGGATCATCCGGTCCCGGCGGGATTGCCGCGTGGCCAGGGAGCGCCGCTGTGTGTGTTGCGTCAGGCGGCGGCGCGCCGGGGTATGTAGGAGGGCGGTGCGATGCCCAGCGCCTCGCGAAGGTCGGGCGGAACAAGCCGGTGCGCGCAGACGCGCGGCAGCGGCATTTCCGCAATCAGACGGTCGGCCCCCGCAAGGTCGAGATATTCGCCGTAATTGTCGAAGCCGGACCGGCCGATATAATCGATAAAGCTCTCCGCGGGAACGCCGTTGGCCACGATGCACTCGTGTTTCTCAAGCTCCACATGCCAGTAGTTGAACCTCGCCGGCATCTCCGAAAGCGGCAGCAGGCGGATTGTGGTTCCGTTGACCAGCGTTCCGGCGTTGATCAGCATGTCGTCGAACAGCAGGGCGTGATCGGCGGTCACGGTCAGCGGTCCGTTCGGCAGGTCCGGGCCGAGGGCGCCGGCCTCGATGCGCACGGGGCCGCGGCCGACGCTCAAATTGCGCGGGTTGGCGACCGACTGCCACGCCCGCCAGATCACCGGCGCGGCCCTGCCGTCATGGGTCAGCACCTTTTCGCCGGCCCGCAGCATCTCGATGGGTTTGTCGCCGTCCGGCGTGGCGATTCGCGTTCCGGTGGCGAAGCAGTTGAAGACCTGCGCCCCGGTTTCCGTGAAACCCGTCGAACGGCCCCCGTTCGCCAGGTGCGCGATGTTTTGCCGACTGATGTCGTAGGGGATGAAATAGCTGCTTCCATCGCTGAAATCGGTTCTATCGCTGAAAATGGCGTAGGTCTCGCCTCCGAATCCGACCACGTACCCCGTGTAGGTGATGCCGCCGAATAGGAAGAAGTCGGCGCCTTCATCCAGAAGGCCATCGTCTCCGGAATTGACACTGCTTGGTACTTCTGAGACGGAGGTCTCAGAACCGGTCCACGAGATTGACCCGTCCGGCCCGGAGGGGACGGGTGTTGTCTGTTGAAAGAAAATGTAGTGAAAGATCTGTACAATAGCCACGAGCAGTATCCTTTCAGTCCGGGGAACGACCCGGCGGAAAACCGCGGGCAGACGTTCCGGTCAGATGCCGGTTGCCCGACAGCCTGTCTTCACACCCATGCCACCGATAAGGAAACGGGTGCGTCATACTTCATTGGCGACGCACCTTGTTGGCGACGCACCGCTTGTGGCGACGCACCGCTTGTGGCGACGCACCGCTTGTGGCGACGCACCGCTTGTGGCGACGCACCGCTTGTGGCGACGCACCGCTTGTGGCGACGCACCGCTTGTGGCGACGCACCGCTTGTGGCGACGCACCGCTTGTGGCGACGCACCGCTTGTGGCGACGCACCGCTTGTGGCGACGCACCGCTTGATTCTATTATATAACCCCAACCCAAACCGTCAAGGGATCTTGTTCTCCCCACGCGATCTGGCCGGAGAAGCCGGCCGCGGTCAGGGTCAGAACCCATCGGTCGGTCCTGTCCAATTTCGTCGGCAAGGAAAGGTCTGAACGGATGCGAACAGGCGCGAGGCAAGGTCTTCGGCGTTTTCGAGTATTGCGGGCAGGCAGGCGAATCGCGTTCCTTGCCGGACCCGAAGGGCGCGGCCCATCTGGCCTAACGCCGCAATGGATGACATCGACGGGTCCCGAACCCAGGTAATCCGCGGCGGCGTGTTTCTTGATCCGCATCAATGTTGTGCGATGCCCGAGGTTCTAGCCTTCCCCGAATCGGCAACTACCGACGTTGGAGAATAGCGATGAAAACGATATTGGCGGTGCTTCGGGGCGAAGAGGATGCAAACCGGGTGCTGGAGCGGGCGATTCCTCTGGCGCAATCCTTCGGCAGCCATCTGATCGGTTTCCATTGCGAAGCCCTGCCCGGCGCCTACTCGACGCCGGTCGGTTTTCCGAGCACGGATTTCTATCAGTCGGATCTGGCCGCCGCCAATGAACGCTCCGCCGCGATCAAGGACATATTCGAACGCGAAACGGCCGATGCCGGTCTTTCCGGGGAATGGCGCGCCACGGAAACATTTTCGGGCGACGCGGGTCTTTCAGCCCTCTCCAGCGCTTATGCGGCCGATCTGGTTGTTGCCGGACAGGTCGATCCCGACATAGCGCGCGCCGATGTGGCCGATCTGGAAACATTGCTGTTCGACAGCGGCAGACCTGTGATCTTCGTTCCCTACGTATCGCAAAAACCGCGCCCGATCTCCAATATACTCATCGGCTGGGATGGCGGCCGCGAAGCCGCACGCGCAACCTTTGACGCCCTGCCGCTCATTCTCGCGGCCGACGAGGTTGAGGTGTTCACGGTCGATTCCCCCGGCAACGACAAACAGGATTCGGCGATGGCGGGCGCGGAAATAGCGGTGACTCTCGCTCGCCACGGCGCAAGGGTTACCGTGGAAACGCAGCCATCGGGCGGAATAGGCGCCGGAGCGGCAATCGAAAACCGGGTTTCCGACACCCGGACCGATCTGCTGGTCATCGGCGCCTACAGCCATTCGCGGTTGCGCGAACGTCTGTTTGGCGGCGTAACCAGGACAATCCTGTCCAGTATGACGACGATGACCCTGATGTCGCGATAGAAGGGGCGCTTGAAGGCCGACTGTTCACGCTTGCCAATGGCGCGGGATTCCGGCTATCGCTGGTTGCTCAACGGTCAGTGTCGGAGAGCAACCGAAAATGTCTCTTCCCGAAAAAGCGTTTCCCGTTTCGTGGGACCAGTTTCATCGCGACGCGCGTGCGCTTGCATGGCGCCTTTCGGACCGCGACGAGGAATGGAAAACCATCGTCTGCATCACGCGGGGCGGTCTCGTTCCCGCCGCCATCGTTTCGCGTGAACTTGGCGTCCGGATGATCGAAACGGTGTGCGTGGCCTCCTACCACGATTATCTGGATCAGGGGGACATCAAGGTGCTCAAGGAAGTTTCGCCCGATATTCTGCACAACGACGCCGAAGGCGCGCTGATCGTCGACGATCTGACCGATACCGGAAAAACCGCCGGGCTTGTTCGCGCAATGATGCCAAAAGCCCATTTCGCCACGGTTTACGCCAAACCCAAGGGCGTGCCGATGGTCGACACGTTCGTGACGGAAGTCAGTCAGGACACGTGGATTTACTTTCCCTGGGACATGGGCTTCGCCTATCAGAAACCAATCTCCGAGGATCACGCGGGTTGAACCGATCCGGGGGGCGCGCGAAAGCGCGGACAAAAGCGGCGGTCGCCTTTGTATTGATCGTCACATGCATCAACATGCTGGGAGTCGGTCTGGCGTGGCCGATACTGCCGAAGCTGGTCGAGCAACTCGCCGGCGGCGGAATATCAAACGCGGCGTTCGTCTACGGATTTATCGCGACGGCCTATGCGCTGGCGCAGTTCATGTTTTCTCCGCTTCTTGGCGCGATTTCCGACGCCTATGGACGCAAGCCCGTTCTGTTGTGTTCACAGGCAGGTCTGTGCATCGACTATCTGGTCATGGCGTTCGCGCCGAATTTGTGGTGGCTGGCGGGCGCCCGGATTCTGGCCGGAATCCTCGGCGCGACGGTGTCGACGGCAAACGCCTACATGGCCGATATATCGTCTCCGGAAGACCGGTCGAAAAATTTCGGGCTGATTGGCGCCGCATTTGGGATCGGGTTTATCGCCGGGCCGCTCATCGGCGGCGTGCTGGGCGCGATCGATATTCGGCTACCTTTTCTGTTTGCCGCTGGCCTGATTGGCGCCAATTTGATTTTCGGATTTATCGCATTGCCGGAATCGTTGCCGGTGAAGAATCGCCGGTCATTGGGATCAACCGGCGTCAGCCCATTCAAGGCTATCGCGCGCCTGACACGGTTTCCCCTGCTCTATTCCTTGCTGGCGGCGTTGTTTCTCACGAATATCGCACAGCGCGGCCTCGAAGCAATCTGGGTTCTCTATACGGAGTTCCGGTTCGACTGGACCGTCCGTGATGCCGGTTTCTCCCTGGCCTTCGTCGGCGTGATGTATGTTGTCGTACAGGGTATGCTGGTCGGCCCGGTCGTCAAACGGTTCGGCGAATGGCGCACCGTCATTGCGGGATTTTTCGCCTCATGCGTCGCGCTTGCGGCCTACGGAATCGCATCTGAAGGGTGGATGGTCTATCCGCTGATCGCAATTCATGTACTCGGCAATGCACTGGCCGGCCCCGCCCTAAACGCAATCTGCTCCAAGACCGTGCCCGCCAATGAACAGGGATTGTTGCAGGGAACGCTTAACAGCATCAACTCGCTTGCCATCATAATCGGACCCCTGGCGGCATCCATGGCGCTCGCCGCCGTCAGCGCGGCCGATCCGGTGATCGATATTCCGGGCGCCTGGTTCATAATCGGCGCGTTGCTGTTTGCCGCCGCATTCGCGCTCGTCAATGCCAGACACCGCCACAATTCGCTCAATTCGGTGTGAAATTTGCAAAACAGGGTTGAATCGGGCAATATTCGCCTGAATTAACTCGTTGTTAATACTTCAAGTTTGCAATCCGTACACGGAACGGATCGAGGGAAGAGCACATTGAAGCTGATCAACCCGAGAACGGCTGATCATCTGATTGAATGGGCGCGCCGCATGCTCGGCGATTCGCCCGCGCATGTTCAATCGGCGGCGCTGCCGTGGAGAATGGGACATAAGGGACCGGAAGTCCTGCTGGTGACAAGCAGGGCGACGGAGCGCTGGATACTTCCCAAGGGCTGGCCGAAACCGGGCGAAACGCTTGCCGCGTGCGCGGAACGGGAGGCGTTTGAAGAAGCCGGCATTCGCGGCCGGGCCTCCGCCGCGGCCTTGGGCAGCTATTTTTATGGCAAAGCATCGTCGAGCGGGCTGGCCAGGCGTTGCGAGGTCCATGTGTTTGCGCTGGATGTGGTGGAATCCGAGAAGCGCTGGCCGGAAAAACGTCAGCGCAACCGCCAATGGCTGACGCCGGAAGAAGCCGGCAAACGGGTCGCCGAACCCGCGATCGCGGAACTGATCGCGGGATTTCGGTTTGATCCACGGGAGTCCGCGGCCTGAGAGCCGTGATTGACCGCCACGGCCTGCGCCAAAAATCTGCCGCGCGTACAGCCGAACTCGCCCGGCGAGGACGATTTCCATGGCCGATGCCGCACCCGGACTGAAAAAGATCACCCTCGACAAGGATCTGGACAAGATCGGTCACGTCGAAGCCGCGGTGACGACCGTCGCGAGAGGACTGGCGGGACCGAGCCTCGGACTTCTGTTTCTGATATTCGCGGTGGTTTTCGCGGCCGTCTATGTGGCCGGAGAACCGCGCGCTTTCATCATTGTGCTGGCGGCGGCGGGCATCGCCGGAGACCTTCATCTGGGTGATGACGGCCGCGCTGATGTCTTCCGCATTGTGGGTCAATCTCGCGACATGGATCGGCGCTCCGGTTTCAACGACCCACTCGGTGGTGGGAGGCGCCATGGGTGCCGGCATAGCCGCGGCCGGCATGACCGCCGTCAATTGGACAACGATGGGCGTAATTGCCGCCAGTTGGGTGATTTCACCATTGTTGGGCGGCGTCATCGCGGCTGTTTTCCTGGCGTTCATCAAGAACTTCATCATCTATCTGGACGACAAGATCGCCGCCGCGCGGTGTTGGGTGCCGGTTCTGATCGCGATCATGGCGGGCGCGTTCGCCGAATATCTGGCGATAAAAGGCTTGAAGAAGGTCATCAAGCTCGATGGTCCGACAATCCTTCTCATTGGCGCTGTCGTCGGAATTGCTTCCTGGGCCATCACACACCCGCTTATCAAGAAGCAGTCCCGGGGTCTTGAAAACCGGAACCAGTCGCTCCGGCGACTGTTTCACCTGCCGCTGATTTGCTCGGCCGCCTTGCTGTCGTTCGCGCACGGGGCAAACGATGTCGCCAATGCGATCGGTCCTCTGGCGGCCATCGTCACACCGCGCAGGCCGGCGAATTCGCCGCCGAGGTGACGATACCGCTCTGGGTGATGATTATCGGCGCGTTGGGCATTTCGATCGGCCTGATCCTGTTCGGACCGAAGCTCATCCGGATGGTCGGGGAACAGATCACCAAACTCAATCCAATGCGCGCCTATTGCTTCGCGCTGCCCGCCGCGGTCACCGTGATAATCCCTTCGCGGCCCGGATTTCCGGTTTCGTCAACCCGTATTACCGTCGGCGCGGTGTTTGGCGTCGGGTTTTTCGTGAATGGTACACCGCAAAGTCGAAACGCCGCCGACGGTGCATTGAACGAAAACCGGACCGCACAAGCAAGGCCGATCCAACGGGGGAATCAACCAGCTCAACCAACGATCTCACGGGCGAAAGCCGGACCGCCGTCGTCGCGACCGACAATGGCGCAGGATTTGACGCCAAACGGCGCAAACTGGTGCGAAGAACGCATTTTACGACGATTGTCGCCGCATGGGTGATCACGGTACCCGCGGCCGCACTCCTCGCAGCGGTCTTCTTTACCTTACTCACCGCATTGACGAGCTAGCCGCGAGAGCGTGCTTTAACCGCACCAGATTAAAGGGAACCGTTCTTCGCGAGGCCGTCCTTCATGTCATGACCGGGACAGGGCGGCGCTCCGGCCGCTGCTGCCTCGGCCGCCGGAGAATTGCGCACGACATTCTCAAGCGCGGATATCCGTTTTCAATTGCAATAATCGTCAAAAACTCGGCCTTTTTCTCTCGGATTCGGGATTTTGGCCGCATATTCGCCGGGTTTGCGCATGTTGTGCTCGGTCATTTCGGCAATTCTAGGCTCCCAATCTGCAAAAACCGTGCAGAAGCGCGGCACCTCCGCGCCGACAATGGCCGCTTTCGGTACATGGCGCCCGGCACGTGGCTTATCTAAGTACGTGCACCGCGCATTTGGCGTGACGCACGACGCGAGCCGCCGTCGAGCCGATCAGGTAGTCCTCCCAACCGGGCTTGTGCGACGCGATTACAATTACGTCGACACCCTTCTCTTCGGCAATATCCAGAATCGCATTGCCCGCATGGCCGCGACGAACCTCAAGCTCCGCCGACAGATTCGCTTCGGTGGCCAGCCTTTCCAGGCCCGTCATCGCCTGCGCCTCGGAATCTTCCAGAATATCCGCCGGAATCTGGGCCGCCACATAGGCGGGGATATCCTCCACCACCGTTGCGAGGATGATTTGCGCATCGCCGCCGCCCAGGAGTTTCGCCGTCTCGATCATCGGACCCACACGTTCCCTGTGCGACAAGTCTACCGGCGTCAAAATCGTATTGTACATGCGGTATCAACCTCCGCTTCGCAATTGAGACGGCGTCCATGATAGCGGATGCCAAAGCATTCGCTTTGCCATGGATCAATAATCCGGACCGCGTCCGCAAGCTCAATGTTCCGATATCGCCATCCAAATGCGCGAAGGTCCGCGCTGATTTGCAGGAACGTCCCTGCCGACGGCGGGCAGTTTTGAAGATGCCGTCGATTTTGTCCGCCGCCTGTCGCTCTGCCGACCCGCCGGCAACAGGCTCGGCGTGCGGCCCGGAACGACGCCGCGGCGCTTTGGTGATCCGAACGATAAATCCCGCCGTCTTCCAGGAAATGTGAAACCCGCTTCCAACTTCCCGCGCGAATGCGGCCTGCACGGTCATTTCTTCTCGTTCGGTCGCCGATGGCGACGCATCCCGTTTGGCCGGAAGCCTTCGGGCCAGTCGGCAGCGGCTAGAGCCGGATACCGATCTTCGAGCCATGCAAAGATGGCCAGGCTTACAATTCAATGGTGCGGGGAAGATTCTCGACATCTCCATAGTTCGCGATGATTTCAGCCAAATCGGCCGGGGCGGTTTTCCGCGTCAGTTGCTTCAGTCGAGGGTCGCCGCCAATTCCCAGATAATCGATCAGGCCGGAATATTCTTCCCGCATTCGCTCATACCGCATGATGTACGCGGACGGAAACCGGTCTTTCAGATTGTTGAGCTTGGTTAGCTGCCCACTTCGGAAGCGCTCCAACTGTTTAGGATCGACAACGAACTGCCGGGTATCCGGCTCTGTTTCTTCATCGGCAAAGGAGTATCTGACGCGATTTTGGGCCAGTAGTTCACAACTTGCGTAGACAGCCAGTTGGTCTTCGCGATATAGAATGACCGGTAAAATTTCCTCATTGGAGAAATAGTCGAGATACGTTTCCTTGTGAGGAGACAGGAAAATATCTTCGAGAACCATTTTGAAGCCGACATGTTTCGCCTCAATCGGCCAGACGTGTTCTTCCAGAAATCTTATCGGGTCCGCGTCCCGTTCCCTTAACAGCGAGGCGCCAAACAGTTTTCGCAATTTTCCCTTGAGGGTATATATCAGTTTTTCTGGGGACCCCAGACGTTCAATCCCCACCCTGCTCAGAACCTCGCCATGGCAGACCACATGCTGATGGGAATTGAGACTGAGCGCCAGCATGGTCGAGCCGGGACGGGCCTGGCTGAATATCACAAAGCGCGAAGACATGTTTCGAAACAATATTGGCAAACTCTGATTGGGTCAAAGGCGAAATTCGCGCCGGGTCCGGCCTGTCGGGGCGGGTTTTCCCAAACGGTTCGCGGCGGCGGTTCCGGCTCGTCGGATTTCCCAACTGCGACACGAGACCGCCCGTTGTCGTGGCGGTGACGGGTGACGGTCCGCAGACCGGCGCTTCCAAACCCTTGGGACGAATGATCGTCGGAAAGCAATGCGGTAAACGCAAGGACAAGGATATGAACCGTTTGGCAATGACCCCGGACCGCCGGCTCGATTTCCCGCCCTCGACAGCGGATTTTTCGCCGCAATCGCAATCCGGACCGGTCGACTAGTTTCTCCCCGATATCCACATGAGCGACACACAATATATTGTATCATGGAACTTTCATAAAACGAACCCTTGACGACTCGGTTCGAGTCGCATTTTATGCTCGCACGTTCGTATGAGTGGCGTGGCCGGTCGGGTTTTGGTCCCGGTCCATTTTCCAGATTTGTTGCGTAAACCATAAGCGTTTCCTAGTCGTGGCGGCCGGAGCGCGCGGGGCTTGTTCGTGCCTGATTTTGCGGCGGAGCATGTGTCGATTTTGCTGGCGTAAGCGGGTCGTTAATACTATATTTAGTGTTTACGCCAAAAATCGCCTCTAGATAATGTGAAGTGCTCGATTTGGATGATTTCACAATCAGGCGTCAGGCAGGAAAGCCCCACCGGGTTTTTCGCCACAAGAGAAAGCCGGGGAAACCAAGGCTTCCGGTGTGATGCGGGAAACGCGGCAGGAGAGAGCCGGACTTCAAATTCGAAGCCGGGATGGCGGGTCTGTGTTCGTCGGCGGAGTCATGGGGATAACCGTTGGCATGCACACTATATATAGGGACTGGAGGGACACTTATGCGTATTGAAAGGCGCTTTACCAAGGCGGGACAATCGGCCTATGCGGACATTGAGTTCCGCAAAGCGGTGAGCGAAATAAGGAATCCCGATGGATCAATCGTGTTCCGTCTGGATGATATCGATGTGCCGAAACAATTCAGCCAGGTTGCGGCCGATATTCTGGCGCAGAAATATTTCCGCAAGGCGGGCGTCCCCACCCGGCTGAAGAAAGTCGAGGAGAATTCCGTCCCGTCATTCCTGTGGCGGTCCGTGGCCGACGAGGAAGCCCTGGCCGGTCTTCCCGAGGAACAACGCTATGGTCCGGAGACCGACGCTCGGCAGGTGTTCGACCGCCTTGCCGGCACTTGGACCTATTGGGGCTGGGAGGGCGGCTATTTCGATTCGGAAGAGGATGCGCTCGCCTTTCGCGACGAACTCGCCTGCATGCTGGCCACCCAGCGCGTGGCGCCCAATTCGCCGCAATGGTTCAACACCGGCCTGAACTGGGCTTATGGCATTGATGGACCGGGGCAGGGCCATTATTATGTCGACTTCAAGACCGGCAAGCTGACGAAATCGAAATCCTCCTACGAGCATCCGCAGCCGCATGCCTGCTTTATCCAATCCGTCTCCGACGATCTGGTCAATGAAGGCGGTATCATGGATTTGTGGGTGCGCGAGGCCCGGCTGTTTAAATACGGCTCCGGCACCGGCTCCAATTTCTCCTATCTGCGCGGCGAAGGCGAAAGGCTGTCCGGCGGCGGGAAGTCCTCCGGCTTGATGAGTTTTTTGAAAATCGGCGACCGGGCAGCCGGCGCGATCAAGTCCGGCGGCACGACACGGCGCGCGGCCAAGATGGTCGTCGTCGATGTCGATCATCCGGATATCGGGAACTATATCGACTGGAAGGTGAAGGAAGAGCAAAAGGTTGCCGCCCTCGTCACCGGCTCGAAAGTCGTCAAAAAGCATCTCACCGCGGTCATGAAGGCCTGCGTCAACTGCGATGCGGACAATGATGAGTGCTTCGACCCGTCGCTGAATACGGCGCTGAAGCGTGAAATTCGCGTGGCGAAGAAGAATGCGGTGCCGGAGAACTATATCGAACGAGTGATTCAGTTCGCCAGGCAGGGCTATGCGAAAATCGAATTCGAGACCTATGACACGGATTGGGATTCGGAAGCCTATCTGACCGTTTCCGGCCAGAACTCCAACAATTCCGTCAGCCTCAAGGATGGTTTTCTGCGTGCGGTTGAGAATGACGGAAAATGGAATCTCATCAATCGTATAGACGGCAAGGTTGCCAAAACGGTTCAAGCCCGCGACCTGTGGGAGAAGATTGGCCACGCCGCCTGGGCGTCGGCCGACCCCGGCCTGCACTTTAATACGACAATGAACGATTGGCATACCTGCCCGGCCGCGGGTCCCATCCGCGCCTCCAATCCGTGCTCGGAGTACATGTTCCTCGACGATACGGCGTGTAACCTCGCATCGCTCAACCTGCTGCGGTTTTTGAACCGCGACGCGGCCAAAATCGACCTGGCGGCCTACGAACATGCCGTGCGGCTGTGGACCGTCGTGCTGGAAATTTCCGTGCTGATGGCGCAGTTCCCGTCGAAGGAGATCGCCAAACTCTCCTACGATTACCGTACGCTCGGCCTCGGTTACGCCAATATCGGCGGGTTGTTGATGACCATCGGCGTGCCATATGACTCGGCCGAGGGCCGCGCGATCTGTGGCGCGCTGACCGCGATCATGACCGGCGTGGCCTATGCCACATCGGCGGAGATGGCCGGAGAACTAGGCCCCTTTCCCGACTACAAGCGCAATGCGGAGAACATGCTGCGGGTGATGCGCAACCACTCCGCAGTCGCACATGGCATCAAAGACAATAGCGAAGACGATTTCTATGAAGGCTTGTCAACCTTTCCCGTTCCTCTTGACTTCGAAGTTCTAGAAAAAGCCTCGCTATTTCAGCCATTGAAATTCGACGGGGCAGATAACATCAAGGAACACATCTGCTTTCTTTGGGAGAAAGTCGTAAATCTCGGTGAAAAAAACGGATACCGCAATGCGCAGGCGACCGTGATCGCGCCGACCGGAACGATCGGCTTGGTGATGGATTGCGACACCACCGGCATTGAGCCCGACTTCGCGCTGGTCAAATTCAAGAAGCTGGCCGGCGGCGGTTATTTCAAGATCATCAATCACGCGGTGCCGTCCGCGTTGCGCACGCTCGGTTATTCCGAAGCCGAGGTCGGCGAGATCGAAGCCTATGCGGTTGGTCACGGCACTTTGAACCAGGCGCCAGCGATCAATCCGTCGTCGCTTGAGGCCAAGGGCTTTACCGAGGAGAAAATCGCGGCGCTGAACGAAGCGCTCAAGAGCGCCTTCGACATCAGGTTCGCCTTCAACCAATGGACGCTCGGCGCGGATTTCTGCAAGGAAACGCTCGAAATCGCCGAAGAACGGTTGAACGATTTCGAGTTCAATATGCTTGCTCACCTCGGCTTTACCAAAAAGGAGATCGAGGCGGCCAACATCCATGTCTGCGGGGCGATGACTCTGGAAGGCGCACCGCACCTGAAGGACGAGCATCTGCCGGTGTTCGATTGCGCCAATCCGTGCGGCAAGATCGGCAGGCGCTGTCTTTCCGTCGAGAGCCATATCGACATGATGGCCGCCGCCCAGCCGTTCATTTCGGGCGCTATCTCCAAGACCATCAACATGCCGAACGAGGCGACGGTGGACGACTGCAAGTCGGCCTATCTGCGTTCATGGAAGAAGGCGCTGAAAGCCAATGCGCTCTACCGCGACGGCTCGAAACTGTCGCAACCGCTCAACGCCTCACTGATCGAGGACGAAGAGGACGACGCCGACGAGACGCTCGACAATCTGATCGAAGCGCCGAAGGCGGCCGCGGCCGTCACGGTCGCGGAAAAAATCGTCGAGCGCGTGGTCGAAAAAGTCGTGCGCGAACAGGAGAAGCTGCCGACGCGGCGCAAGGGCTACACTCAGAAGGCCAAGGTGGGCGGGCACACGATCTTCCTTAGAACCGGCGAATATGACGACGGCCGGCTCGGCGAAATCTTCATCGACATGCACAAGGAGGGTGCGGCCTTCCGCGCGATGATGAACAATTTCGCCATCTCGATTTCGCTTGGCCTGCAATATGGCGTGCCGCTCGACGAATATGTCGACGCGTTCACGTTTACCCGCTTCGAACCCGCCGGCATGGTGCAGGGTAACGACGCCATCAAGACGGCGACGTCGATCCTCGACTATGTATTCCGCGAACTCGGCATTTCCTATCTCGAACGCCATGATCTGGCCCATGTCGACCAGTCGGATTTCGCCTCCACCTCGCTCGGCAAGGGCATGTCGGAAGGAAAGTCCGGCCCGGTCTCCAAGGGGCTGACGCGCGGCCATGCGCTGAAGATCGTGACCGGCAAGAACGACGACCCCAAGGGATCCGCGGGAGGAGCGCCCGCGGATGGCGGTGGCGCATCATCCCGGACGGTGATGTCTTCCTCCCATTCATCCGTCCACGCCATCGCCGACACGTCTCCCGCCACCATGACGGTGCTGGAACTGCGGGGGGAGGCGACCGCGTTCAAGCGCGATTATGAGGAAAGCGCGCGCGAATTCGCCGCCGAAATCGAGGCGGAGGAAGCGCGCGGCGGCATCCTGACGGCGGAGGAGGAAGCCGCCGAAATCGAGGCGGCCAGAACGATCGAGGCCGACCGCCGCGCCAAAGCGGTGATACAGGGCTATACGGGCAACTCCTGCCCCGAGTGCCAGAATTTCACCATGGTGCGCAACGGCACCTGCGAAAAGTGCGATACCTGCGGGAGCACCAGCGGGTGCAGTTAGGCTCTCCCCTTTTCCGGGAGGAACTTTCGACCTCCGACCAGTTCGACGGCAGGTTCGGGCGTGTAGTGCCCGGGCCTGTTTCGTTTTCGGCGAGACAAAGGCTGCGGCCGCCCTTGACCTCAACTACGAGAACCCCTTGGTTGGGGTGGCAAATTCAGAAGGTCAGCGTCACCGCCACGCGCCTCATTCTCTGAATAGGCGCCAGATCATAGAATGGAAAACACCATACTCTGGATCTGGAGGCAGGGATTTTTTGCACGCCCGATAGAAGGTCGGTTCTCCCCTTGATCTGAAAGAGCTTTCGTCATTGCCGCAATCGGGACAGCCGGTCGCCATCGGAATCAATCCTCGACCAACTCCATGTGACTCATGTCTAAGGAGAGATTCTTTTTGCCATGTATCTGGAAATCTATCGTGATGTTGGAATCAATTCCGCGATGATGAACTTCTATGATCGTTCCCTCTTCCCAATCCTCAACTCTGACCCTTCGACCGGGGATGAAGCGCGACTTAAGGTCTCTACACTCTTCATCGGCGACCTCTCTCCAAGCATGATCAAACCAAAATTCCGCCGCTTTAAAGAATGGGTTTCGGATGGCGTGGATTTTCCTGCTCTTGGGATTGAGCGCGTGTAAAGCCAGAACTCGTCGCCATCCTCTACCGCGTTCATAATCTGCCTGCGCGTTAGCTTCACTCCGCGCTCTGTCCACTCCTCATCAAGCCCCTTGACTTCGATAAGGCGCTCCTCTACGGAGGCCCCGGACTGGGAAATGATGTCGTATCCGGGATATAGAGGGGACATTCGCTCTACCGAGCATTGACGGGTCTATTCGTACTACATTGCCACATTCATGGCGGCTTCGTCGATCGCCATATTTCTTTTTTGTTGCCCCTTGGAGCCACTAGACTGATCGGTAGTCTCACCGCGGACTGTGGAACGACATAAGACCGCATCCATTCGGTACGTCTTGCGACCTGCGTTCTTCGGAATCGGAGCCAGCGCCTTGTGGGGACCTGTATTTGGTCTCGCCTGTTTTTTCGTCACCTGAGAGTGGTTTTGCTTCGGTCTTTCTCGTCTTGCTTCCTTCTCCGTCAACATTCCGAGGATAGGGGCTTGTTTCACCCTGATCTCCTCCAGCCTCTTCTTCAGCGGCCGGTTCATCTTCGCTTTCCGTTTCCGGAGGAGCGCCACCCGTGGAAATATCAACGAGGTCAGTCTCTTCGAATTCGAAGTCAGACGGCTCGTCTGTGGATGGCGGAGTGAGGCCAGCTTGCTGCAGTTCCTTGCGCGCTTCATCCGCTGACGGAGCAAGTAACAAGGAGTTTCCGCTTATTGCATAAGGCCCGACATCCAAGTTTTCGTCGCCCGGTATCAACGTGGAGAAAATGGCGAGTAACCCAAGTATCCAGTACTCGTCGCCAAGGTCAAGATGGAGGGAAAGCTTGTGGGTAGTACTGTCAAAAATAACTTCAGTGCTTTTAGGGGGGAGACAGGATAGGGCGATCAGCAAGGTCGAATACGGATCGTACCTGAATGTGGTTGGTACGCGAGACCTGGATGGAATTGAGAGCGTCAGAAATTCGCTGACGGGCTTCCGTGCGAATTCCTGAGAAGAACTAGAGCAGCAGATCTCGCCTCTCGGTAATGCGCTCCGTTGCCTCATCGTCGGTAATTTATTCTCCTAGACGAACGGCGAACTAGGGTCTTTTGACATTGGGGATTCTGATTGTTTCTGAACTGTGATTCAAGCTTCCAAAATGGAGGTTTGAGTGAACGAAGATCGCCTGGTTGTTTCGGATGAGCTTTGGGAGAAGATTGCGCCCCTCTTACCCGGTAAAGCCGGGGACCCGGGAGCAACCGGTCGGGATAACCGTCGGTTTGTAGAGGCCGTTCTTTGGCGTGTGCGACCAGGGTCTCCCTGGCGTGACCTGCCCCAGGATTTCGGCAACTGGAATTCGGTTTTCAAACGATTTCGTCGATGGGCAAAGGCCGGTGTGCTTGAGAGTCTTTTCAACGCCATAAGCGGCGAGCCAGACCTTGAATATGCTCTCATCGACAAAACGATTGTCCAGGCCCATCAGAAGGCTTCGGGCGCAAAAGGGGGACACAGCATCAAGCCATTGGACGCTCTCGCGGCGGGCTGACGACCAAAATCGTTACCCTGGTCGATGCGCTCGGCAACTTGTTCCGCTTTCCGCTTCTGCCGGGGCAAGCGCACGACATGAAGGGGGGTGCTCCCCTGATCCACAATGTCTCCTTCGGAGCGTTGCTGGCCGACAAGGCCTTCGACGCCGATTGGCTCCTGCAAGACCTTGATGAGCGCGGCGCAACCGCGGCTATTCCACCCAAATCAAACCGGAAAGGGCTACGAGACTACGATACTCACATGTACAAGTGGCGTCGCCTGATTGAAAACTACTTCGCAAACATCAAGGAATTCAGAGGTATGGCAACCCGATACGACAAAACCGATACCAGCTACGCAGCCAACTGGCGCCTCCGCGCAATGCTCGTTGCCGCACGGCGATCGTCAACAGAACCTGGTTGAGTTGGCTGCGGTTTCCGGGGTTTCGGATTGTGCTTGTAATTCCCATGGGCATTCGGATGCGCTCAATCCGCTTGACGGAATAGGGAACCCGCAAAGGAGCATTGTCGTGGCACGCATGACCAGACCATCGCTGATCCTGCGGATCGGGACCGGCAAAATTGCCGGATTCGCTATCGGCCTCGCCGGAATGATGACCCTGCCGCTTTTCATGCCCGAGGCCGGTTGGATGCTGCGTTGGGGCATCCTGTTCTGGTACACGACGCTCGGCGCCGTTATCGGCCTGTTCGGTGTTTTCAACCTGCATCCGATGATCGACATGCCGCTTCCCTTGGTGGGTGCGCGGCCCGTTTCTCGGCGCATGGATGAATTTCGTCCTCACGCTGTTTGTCCAAGACCGGTTCCAGTCGATGACGGTCGCCATGTTCGGAACCGGCGGCGCGGCCGCCTCGCCGTTCTGGCTCGTGCTGGAAGGCGCGCTGATCGGACTGGCGATCGAATTCGTCGCCACGCATGTCGGTGGCGAAGGGCCGGAAACCGTTCGGACGTGACTTGTGGCCGGCCATTGTTCGGGAAGCGGTGACGTCCGGCTGTGGAAAGGCCCTTGACGGTCCGGGGCGGGGCCATATGATTGCATCAAGCGGTGCGTTGCCATAAGCGGTACACAGAAAAAAGGAATGGTTCCTTTTCCAACAACCCCGATAATGGAGAGATCCAATGAGAACGATAGTAATGATGCTCGGCGTTTTTCTGGCAATGGGTCAGATGGCAAATGCAGCACCTCAAACAAAAGCTGAAGCTAGGCTTCAGATTACAAAGCTCTTCAGGTGCACTGATGTGTATCTTGATGGGCTGAGAAATTTCAGCCAAACGGCTTCACTGAGGCAAAGGATGGAGAGGGTTGTAAGAGGCTTTGAAACTCTCTGCAGTATTACACCTCGAAACCCAGAAGAAGCAAACTCTCTGCAAGGGAGACTTACTCAACATAGCAGAGGAGCAAGATACAAACTTGTGAGTAGCACATACAGGGCGAGTAACCTGAATGAAAGGGTTCATATGCAAGAATCTTTTTATTGTGCGAACAAAAACGCACAACAGCAACATAAATTGCAAACAGCAAGAGTAATAGCCTTGATGTTTGCAAATGATTCTGAAACTCGGTCTATCAAAAAAGCAAGCAAACGCTTGCAAAGAAAGTGGGACCAAGTGTGTGCGACACCTCGAAACACATCAAAGGGGAAAAGGAAGTTTATAAGAAAAATTCCTGCTCTCTGGGAAGCACACAGAAAGTATAGCAAGGCGTTAATTTCAAATTCCACCTTTGCAACTTGACACAAAATCATTTACCCTTTTGATTGATAATCAATCAAGAGGGTATTAAAAATTTTGTTAAGTGAATATCTAAAACACATCTCCTATCCGCCGTCCCCATTAGAACCACACCATCATCATTATCACCATTATTACCGAAGGGAACATCTTAGCGCGTACTTACGCACCCACCGGGGCCGTGGTCCTCAACTGTTTTGCGACCGGAACGCGAATCGCCACGCCGGACGGCGACAAACCCATCGAGATGCTGCGGGCCGGCGAAAAGGTGCTGACCCATGACGGCAGGTCCGTACCGGTGATCTGGCGGGCGCGGCAGTCGATCGTCAACCCGCGCAACTTAAGCGTCGGCCGCAGCCCCGTGCGCATCAAGACCGGCGCCCTCGGCCCGAACCTGCCCGACGCGCCGCTGACCGTGACCGGCGATCACGCCCTGCTGTTCGACGACATGCTGATCAACGCCGGAACGCTGGTCAACGGAACCACAATCCGCCTGCTGCCGCTTGAGGAGATGCCGGCGAGGTTCAACTACTGGCATGTGGAGCTTGAGGAGCACCGATGCATCGTCGCCAACGGCGTTCCGGCGGAGAGCTTTATCGATTATGTCGGCCGGTCCGGTTTCGACAATTACGACGACTATCTCGACCTTGTGGGGGCCGACCGTCTGATCGCGGAAATGCCGCTGCCGCGCGTCTGCGCGCACCGGCTCGTTCCGCCCGGCCTGCGCGAGGCGCTCGGCATCGAACCGCCCTCCTACATGCCCCGGCGCGCCGCCGCCTGACGCAACACGCATGGGGTGAGCCGACGCGACGACGCAATCGACGTTTGTTACATCCGCCGCGGAATCCGCCTACGGCTCCGCGTCGCCAATCTCGGCAACGAGATTTTCCACGTCGGCCCGGGCTGGTTCCAGCGCCTCGCGGGTTCGTGCGCGAATGACCAGTTCGGTCCAGAACTTTCCGTCGCGGTATTTGGGATAGGAACCGATTATGGTTTCCGGGTGCGCCTGCTGGATCGCGGAAAGGCGATCGCCGATTGATCCCTCGCCCACCGGGCAGTGTACGTTTTCCGAAATCAGCCTCGTGCCGGTTTCAAGCGTCGGCATCACATTGTCGAGCATGGCCTGGAATATCGATGGGACGCCCGCCATCACATGAACGTTCCCGATCCGGAATCCGGGAGCCAGGGAAACCGGATTGTCTATGTGCTCGGCTCCCCGCGGCATCCGGGCCATACGCCTGCGCGCCTTCGTGAACTCGATGCCGCGCGCCGAAAAATGCCGTCCCAGCAATTTATAGGCCTTGTCGTCATATCCGCAGGGAACGCCGAAAGCCCTGGCGACCGAATCCGCCGTAATGTCGTCATGGGTCGGACCGATGCCTCCGCTGGTGAAAACGTAGGTGTATTTCGCGCGCAAGGCATTGACGGCTTCCGCGATATCGTCCTCGTCGTCAGCGACGACACGCACTTCCTTCAGGTCGATGGCGCCGGCGGTCATCATCGCCGCGAGATGGCCGATATTCCGATCCCGGGTCCGGCCCGACAGGATCTCGTCGCCGATGACGATCATGGCCGCCGTGACGATTTTGGTCATCGGCTCATCTCCTTCCGCATGCCACCCGAACTTAAGCGCGAGCCGCGCGGCGGGCAAGCGAATGGAACGCATCGGGCGGGGTGAAGATGCCGCCTGCCGGTCGCCATTTGTGTTGCCGGAGCCATGATCGCGCTGGCGCGCCTTGATCGCCCGGACGGGAAAAGCTACTGACCGCCGCGTGCGGGCGTGATGGAACCGGTAGACATACAGGACTTAAAATCCTGGGGCCTTGCGCCGTGCGGGTTCGAGTCCCGCCGCCCGCACCAGTTTTTCACCGGCTCCAGTAAAGCGGCGTCAGTATGACAAGAACTGCGAGGATTTCAAGCCGTCCGAGCAACATGCCGAATGTCAAAATCCACTTCGCCAGATCCGGCAGGCTGGAATAATCGCCACGCGGCCCGATCGTGTCGCCGAGGCCGGGGCCGACATTCATGAGCGCGCTCAAGGCGCCGCTCAGCGAAGATGCGAAATCCACTCCGGTCGCGGCGAGAGCGACGGTGATGATCGCCCACAAAAACAGAAACGCGCCGATGAACAGCACCACCGCGCGCTGGATTTCAGCATCGACGGGCCGGTCGCCGTAGCGCACCGTTTGAACGGTGCTGGGATAGATCAACTGGCGAATTCCGCTCTGGATCAGGCCGTAAAGGATGATGAACCGGTACGTCTTCACGCCGCCGGTCGTCGATCCGGAACATCCACCAAGTAACATCGCGACAAAGGCAAGTGCGAAGGCGAACGGTCCCCACGCCGTGTAGTCTTCCGTCGAATAGCCGGTCGTGGTCACCACCGACATGAAGTTGAAGGCCGCGATCGTCAGCGCGTCGAACATTCCCATTTCCGCGGTGACCCGCAGATAGATCGCGACCGCCAGAATAATGATGACGACGTAGGCGGCGAAAACGCGAATTTGAGGATCGCGCGCCGCGTCGAGCTGTCCGCGCAGCAGAAACAGGATCAGCGCCGAGAACGGCAGACCACCGACGAACATGAACACGGTTCCCACCCACAGGATCGCGGCATTTTCGCGATAATGGCCGAATGAGGCGTCATGGGTGGAAAATCCGGCCGTGGAAACCGTCGTCAGGGCATGGTTGAGCGCGTCGAAAACGCCCATTCCGGCGGTCGCGTAAGCCACGCCGCATGCGATCGTCAGGACCGCGTAGATCAAGATCAGACCGGCCGCGAATGTCGAAAAACGGGCAAACGGGCGATCGTCGATATCCGATGACTCGATTTTGAAGTACGAAACGCCGCCGACATTGAGGAACGGCAACAGGAACAGGCCCAGCGCGATCACGCCGAGCCCCCCCATCCATTGAAGAATGGAGCGCCACAGCAGCATGCCGGGCGGCAGACCGTCGATCCGGCCGATGACCGTCGCGCCCGTCGTGGTCACGCCCGCGACCGCCTCGAAGATCGCATCGGTCGGCGTCATTTCAAGCGATGAGGCGAGGAACGGAATGGCGCCGGCGAGGCACATCGTCACCCACAGAAGGTTGACGAGAAGAAAGCCGAAACGCGCCGATGCCGGCGGCGCCTTCGTATTCGTCGTGATCGCGACGGCGAGAGCGAGCCCGCCGGTAAAGAACGCCGAAGCGGCAAAAACCTTCCAGTCCTCGTGACCGTGATAAAGGTCGAACGCGGCCGGAATCAGCATCGATGCCGACAGATAAATCGCGAATATCGCCGCGATGTGAACGGCGGCGCGGATCGGGGTGCTTTGCACGGACAGAAGACTCCGGCCTTGTTGTGTTTGATCCGCCGCCGGCGGGGACATGAAGCGCGACGCAACGCCCTCTGACGGATGGGACAAGCGATAGCGGAAGCGGGGGCATGCGGCAAGAGAACGTCGCGACGCAAGTTTCCGCTGGACACTCCCGTTCGATTGGCCGATTGAGACGCCGCGCCGGCATTCTGAAAAAACGGGAACATGGCCGACACTTCGAACGATCCGCTCGTTCTTTTCAGGGACGACCGTTCCGGACATGAGATCGTGTTCTCCCGCCCGTCCGAACTGATCCGGATATCCCGGCCCGAAAATGTCGAATCGGGTTTCGCTCGTCTGGAACATGCCCGGCGGAGCGGCAAATGGGCGGCCGGATATATCGGTTACGAAGCCGGTTTTTCGCTTGATCCGGCGCTGTCCGCCACGCAGACCAAACGGGATCGGACGCCGCTTCTGTGCTTCGGCGTATTTGACGCGCCCGGCAGTTTTCCTCCGCCGGGCGCCGCGATTTCGGCCCATGGCGGGGAAAGGCCCGCAACGGCGCTTTTCGGCGATATCCGCGCCGGCTGGAGCCGCGAAACCTACCGGGAGCGGTTCGTCGTTCTGCACGGGCATATCGCGCGCGGCGACTGCTATCAGGCCAATTTGACGTTTCCGTTCAGGGCGCGCTGCACCGTGCCGCCGGAACAGCTTTTCCGGCGTCTGATCGTCCGGCAGCCGGTTCGGTATGGCGCGCTGGTCCGCTTGGGTTTCCCGCGCATCGTATCGCGCTCGCCCGAACTGTTTTTCGACCTTGGCCCCGGCCGGTGGCTTGAAACGCACCCGATGAAGGGCACCGTCCGGCGCGGCGTCACTGCGGAAGAAGACCATGCGCTGAAGGAGGGCTTGCGGCGCAGCGACAAGAATCGGGCGGAAAACCGGATGATCGTCGACCTGCTGCGCAACGATCTCTCCCGGATTTCGGAAACCGGCACGGTGACCGTCCCGAAACTCTTCGAGATCGAGACGTATCCCACGCTGCACCAGATGATCAGCAAGGTGCGGGGCCGGCTGCGCGACGGGCTAACCGTCCGCGACATATTCGCGGCGCTGTTTCCGTGCGGATCGATTACCGGCGCGCCGAAGATCGGCGCGATGAAGATACTGCGCGCCCTGGAGGACCGGCCGCGCGGCGCTTATTGCGGCGCGATCGGATATATCGGCCCGGGCGGTCAGATGCGTTTCAGCGTCGCCATCCGGACAATCTCGATTCACGAAGACGGAGAGGCGGTTTTTAATGTCGGCGGCGGAATAGTGTTCGATTCCTATGCCGATTCCGAATATGACGAAGCGCTGTTGAAAGCAGGATTCGCCATGGGGCCGGATGGAATTGACGCTGATTGAAACGCTCGGATGGTTTCCGGGCCGCGGGTTTGTCCGCGGCGAACGCCATTTGCGCAGGCTTGCGCGCTCCGCCGCCGCGTTCGGATGGGCTTTCGACGAAGCGAAAACCGTTTCGGCGCTGGACCGAAGCGTCGTCGGAGGCGGCGGCCCCCTCAGAACGAGACTGCAATATGGCCGGGAAGGGATCGAACGCATTGATGTTTCGCCGTTCAAACCCGTGTCCGATGACGTTGTGTGGACCGTTGCGATCGCCGAAACGCGGCTGAATTCCGCCGATACGCTGATCCGGCACAAAACCGGCCGGCGTCCGGCCCATGATGCGGCGCGGCGCGAGTTTGGCGCGGGGCGGGCCGATGAGGTCGTCCTGCTCAATCAGCGCGGCGAGGTCTGCGAGGGCGCGATTACCTCGATATTTCTGCGCATCGGCGCCGAACGCGTCCTGTTGACGCCCGACATCGGGTGCGGATTGCTGCCCGGCGTGTTGCGCGAGGAGGTTCTCGACACGGGCAGGGCGAGAGAAGCGACCGTCTCCGTCGAAGACCTGAAGGCGGCGGCGGAATTTTATGTCGGTAATTCGCTGCGCGGTTTCATTCCGGCGCGCCTGACCGGACTGTCGGGAAAGGGGGGCGGATGAACGCGGTCGAGATCGAGCGGGCCGTTTCGGCGCTGGCGGAGCAGCCGTTCGACCCGGAAGAATTTCCTTACGCCTTTCTCGAAGCCTTCGGCAACAAGGCGACCACGATCAGGCGGTTGCGCGCCGGCGCGTCGAACAAATCCGACATCGGCGGCGTGCTTCAGAACGGCAACATCCACATCGCGGTCGCGGAGCACGGCCAAACCGCCGAAACGCTGACCGCGCTGCGCGAAAGCCCGGCGACGCGCAACAAACGCCACCGGGTCAGGTTCATTCTGGCGACGGACGGGGAAGATTTCGAGGCCGAGGACCTTGCCGCCGGCGAAACCGTCGTTTGCGACTACACCGGTTTTCCCGATCATTTCGGCTTCTTCCTACCGCTGGCCGGTATTTCGACCGTCAGGCAGATCCGCGAGAGCGCCTTCGACATCAAGGCGACCGGCCGCCTCAACCGGCTTTATGTCGAACTGTTGAAGGACAACCCGGACTGGGCGGAACGCCGCCACGACATGAACCGTTTCATGGCCCGGCTGATCTTCCTGTTCTTCGCCGAGGACACCGACATTCTGAACGGCAAGGGGCTGTTCACGAACACCGTCGGGCGGATGTCCGACGACACGAACACGGCATGGGTGATCTCGGAGGTGTTCCGGGCCATGAACACGAAGGCCGGGGACCGCGCCGCCTCCGGTCTGCGTGGCTGGGCGGAGGCTTTTCCCTATGTCAATGGCGGGCTGTTTTCGGGGTCGGTCGAGGCGCCGAACTTTTCGCGCATCGCGCGGTCCTATCTGCTGCATATCGGCGCGCTCGACTGGAAGAAGATCAACCCGGACATTTTCGGCTCGATGATCCAGGCCGTCGCCGACGACGAGGAGCGCGGCGCGCTGGGGATGCACTACACGTCGGTGCCCAACATCCTGAAGGTGCTGAACCCGCTTTTTCTCGATAATCTGCGGGAACAACTGGGAAAAGCCGGGAACAACCGGCGCAAACTGCTCAACCTGCGGGGTCGCATGGCGCGGATCAGGGTGTTCGATCCGGCCTGCGGGTCGGGTAATTTTCTGGTCATCGCCTACAAGGAGATGCGGGCCATCGAGGCGGAGGTCGACCGGCGTCGCGGCGAGCCGAACCGGCGCACCGGCATTGCGCCGACCAACTTTCGCGGCATCGAGTTGCGGGATTTTCCGGCGGAAATCGCCCGGCTGGCGCTGATCATCGCCGAGTATCAGTGCGACGTGCTGCATCGCGGGCAGCAGGAGGCGCTGGCGGAGTTTCTGCCGCTCGACGCGATGAACTGGATCACCTGCGGCAACGCGCTGCGGCTCGACTGGCTGAGCGTCTGCCCGCCGACGGGAACCGGGGTGAAGGTGCGGGGCGACGATTTGTTCAAGACGCCTTTGGAGCAGGCCGAAATCGACTTCGACAACGAGGGCGGCGAGACCTACATCTGCGGCAACCCGCCCTATCTGGGTTCGACGTGGCAATCGAAGGAACAGAAGGCCGACCTCGAAGCCATTTTCAAGGACAGAACCGGAAGTTGGAAGTCGCTCGACTATGTGGCGGGCTGGTTCATGAAGGCGGCCGACTATGGCGCGCATACGCCGACCGTTTCGGCCTTCGTGTCCACCAACTCGATCTGCCAGGGCCAGCAGGTTCCGATCCTTTGGCCGCTCATTTTCAAGACGGGGCACGAGATCGCGTTCGCGCATACATCCTTCAAATGGGCCAATCTCGCGGCTCACAACGCCGGCGTGACCGTGGCGATTGTCGGCATTTCCAACCATGCGGGCAAAGTGCGAAAGCTGTTTGCGCCGGTCGAGGATGGCGGCGCGGAGGTGAAAGAGACGGACAACATAAACGCTTATCTTGTCGCCGCGCCGAATGTTGTCATCCGGAAGGCGTCAAAGCCATTGAGCGCCATGGCCGACATGAGCTTTGGCAATAAACCCGTTGACGGGGGAAACCTGCTTCTGACGAGCGACGAAGTGGAGGCGCTAAGTCTAACCAGGGCGCAACGGGACCGCTTCATCCGCCGCATTTACGGTTCCGCCGAATTCATTCAGGGCAAAACCCGATATTGCCTGTGGATCGAGGACGACCATCTGCAAGAAGCGCTTTCCATTCCCGGCATTGACACACGCATCGACGGCGTCCGGGCAATGCGGCTGGCAAGCCGCGACAAGGGCGCAACCAAGCAACTTGCCAACACGCCTTATCGCTTTGGCGAGGTAAGGCAAACGGGTGAGGAGAACATTATAGCAATTCCGGCCATAAGTTCAGAAAATCGCGATTATCTACCGTGTGGTTTGCTACCGCCAGGAACAGTCATATCGAACAAGTGCTACGCCCTCTATGACGCGCCGCTGTGGAACATGGCGCTGATTGCCTCCCGCCTGCATTGGGTCTGGATTGATGCGGTTTGTGGAAAGCTTGAGCTTCGATTCAGTTATTCCAACACCCTCGGCTGGAACACTTTTCCCGTCCCCATGTTGACGGCGAAAAACCGCGCCGACCTGACAACTCGCGCCGAGGACATCCTGCTGGCGCGCGAGGCGCATTTCCCCGCCACTATCGCCGACCTCTACGACCCCCCAAAAATGCCCGAAGGTTTGCGCCACGCCCACCACCGCAACGACGAAACCCTTGAACGCATCTATATCGGCCGCCGCTTCAGGAACGACGCCGAACGCCTGGAAAAACTGTTCGAGATGTACACGGAGACGACGGCGGAGGCGGGAGCCGCCTGACCCTCGGGCGGGATGCCGGGAAGACCCTGGCCAACCCCGGGTAGCGTCCCGGTTTGAAATTCGCGCCCGCATTCCGTCCTGACGGACAGCATTGACTACACATCAAACGGGCGGTTAGTACCAATGCAACACGCCACCGCGGCGGCGACAAGCGCCATGCGGGACGTGCAGGCCAGCCGGTTTTGTTGACAGGCCGTCAACAGGAAACTATATCAAGGTCATCAACAGGGGAGAGATTACGATGACCTGCGCTGCTGACATCGCCGTCCAGCAGACGTGATCGGCGACGCTGTTTACATTGCCCGGGTCGCGACCGGGGAAACCAAAGAAACGGCTTGGCGGGAGCTAAGTGCGTTCTGCATCTATGATGAACGAAGAGCGGTGTGAAAACGCAAAGATTGATGCGCCGGCCAGATGGGAAAAGTGATGGATTGGTTTTTGTACAGCGGTGAAGTAAAGCGCGTAATCGACTTCAAATTTTACGAGTTTGTTGCCGAAAAAAAGGCATCCGAAGATGTTTGCCTTGTTCTCTGTACCCCCGGAGGCACACCTGACGCTGCCTACAAAATGGGGCGCTATCTTCAAACTAGATACGATAGCTTCAAGTTGCTAATCCCTGGCTTTTGTAAAAGTGCGGGTACTCTGTTGGCGATTGCTGCCGATGAGTTAATTTTCTCGCCATATGGTGAGCTTGGACCGCTTGATATACAGATGGCGAAGACTGACAACCTGGCAGGTTTGGAAAGCGGCCTTAACATTAGTGAAGCGTTTCTGACATTGGAAAATCGCGCAAAAGATACATTTCACAATTTGGTCGTCGAGATAACAAACAACAGTGGTGGGATCATTTCTTTTCAGACGGCCTCTCATTCGGCGGCCGAAATCGTGGGGTCGCTGTTTGGCCAGATTTTTGGAAAAATCGACCCAGAAGAGGTTGGTTCGCGAGCGCGGGCGATGAGGATTGGTGAAGACTACGGGGCTCGTCTGAACCGAAAATACGGAAATCTGAGAGAGGGTGCGCTTGCCATACTATCACAAAGCTACACGAGCCACGGCTTTGTGATTGACATGGAAGAAGCAAAAGGGCTTTTCAACCAGGTCCGTGAGGCATCGGATTCGGAGAAAGCGCTGATCGAAAAGCTTGGATTATGCTGCCGTATCCCGGATCAGAACATAAGAATGGAGAACGTAACAGGGCTGTTTGAAGACACCGCATCGAAGGAAACCTCAGATGAAAAAATCCACGCAAAATCAAGACAAACTCGAAAAACAAAAAGAAAACACCCCGTCAATGGAGGAGATTCTGCAGGCGCAGGCTCGGCGTAACATTCTTCGACCAGCGACGAGTACTCTTCGCGCGAGCTCAAAGATAGAGTACCATGATGTTCCGGCAGATTAAACGGATTGGTGTGTCGGGCCGGAATGGAGCCTATGCAACGTTACGGGGTTGAGGCGGCATCCGCCGCAGTAGCGGGATTGGGGGCTTCCGTGGCTAGGAACACTACCATTCGGGGAGCGGACGCCATTCTGCCAAGCAAGTTTCCTGTTTCTTTCGCGTGACATGAGGCCCGAGCGAACGGTGCCATGATCCGCTGCAACACGCCTAATCAACCGCCTTCCCGATCCGATCGACGATTTTGGCGGCGAGTTCGTCCGTCGTCGAGGGTCGGAGGCGGTACGGACCGATTTCCGCTACTCCGACACCCTCGGCCGGAACACCTTTCCCGTCCCCATGCTGACGGAGAAAAACCGCGCCGACCTGACGACTCGCGCCGAGGACATCCTGCCGGCGCGCGAGGCGCATTTCCCCGCCACTATCGCCGACCTTTACGACCCCCAAAAATGCCCGAAGGTTTGCGCCACGCCCACGACCGCAACGACGAAACCCTTGAACGCATCTATATCGGCCGCCGCTTCAAAAACGACACCGAACGGCTGGAAAAACCGTTCGGGGTGTACACGGAGATGACGGCCGCGGAGAAAATGGCGTGACGGTTTCTGATATAAGCGCGGAGATTATCTCAAAAAAAGCCCGTTTTTTGAGATAACGCTTGCGCCAGGCGCGCGAAGCGCATTTCCCCGCGACTATCGCCGACCGCAACGACCCGGAAAACATGCCGGGCGATTTGCGCCATGCCCACGACCGCAACGACGAAACCCTTGAACGCATCTATATCGGCCGCCGCTTCAAGAACGACACCGAACGGCTGGAAAAACTGTTCGAGATGTATATGATGACGGCAGAGGTGGGGGAATGACAGACGACGCCTCCGCCGGAACAGACGAGAAGGAGATATTCTGATGAAACTGCCGAAGTGGATTTCGCAAGCGTTTGTAAGTGGTATAGGTGGAGGAACCGTCGCCTTGTTGGTCATGTTTTTTGGGGAAAACTATATAAAGCACCCACTGGACGAGAAACTTGAGCAGGCGAAATCAGAAATTACGCTTCATGCGGCAAAGCGGTTGAAGCTACATGACAAAGAGTTCGAGGTGTTCCCGGAAATCTGGGCGCGTTTGATTGAGGCAAAAGCCAGTCTTGAAACCGCTGTGGATCCAATTAAACAATCGTCTGTATATATGGAGTATTCTGAAGAAAAAATTAAGTAAATCTCCCAAAAAGAAAATTTCAAGGAAGATGAGTGGAAAAATAGATCAGAATACAATGATACCCATGCTTGGTTTATTTCGAATATGTACAATAGAGGTAATCTTAAAGCAAAAAAAACGCTAGATGAATTTGAAATTTACCTGCAAAATAACAGAATTTTTCTGAAGCCAGAAATCGAAGCCAAATTTGACGAAATTGCAAAACGGTTGGAATCTATTTGGATAAATATTGCGTCCATTGCTTTCGTAGAGAAGGAAAGTCGTATAGAATTGTTCGACGAGGCGGTCGAAACTAATGAGGAGATAGGGTCTTTTATGAAGGAAATTGAAGAGATCATTCAAGGTGAACTGTTTCCCGAAAAGGAGGCAAAGCAGTCATGATTGCGCACAGGCATATCCCCTCGGTCTCCCATGCCCGCAACGGCGACTCCGCCGGGGCGAACGCCTGGAAAAACTGTTCGAGATGTATACGGAGATGACGGCGGAGGCGGCGCGCTGACCTTCGGGCGGGATGCCGGGAAAAGCCTGACCAACCCCGGGTAGCGTCCCGGTTTGAAATTCGCGCCCGTCGCATTCCGCCCGTTGCAGCCTGTCACCGGGTTTCAGAACAGTTTGATGTCGCGGAAATTTTACGCCGTGTGGAGGTAGGGCGACCGTCGTTTCGAGAGCGCGATGAAGGGCTGTTGAAAGCCCTTCGACGGCCATTCATCCGTCAGGGATGCAGCGTGACGCTTTCGACACCGGGTTTTGAAACAACGCGCCCCTCACCCGTAACGGCCGATTTTCACCAAATCACCGGTACCAGATCAATCCCGGACGGCAATGTCTCAGATGCAGAACTATTTTTGCGGAAGTTTCGTAGATGGTCGAAATCCGACGATCATCAATTTTCTGATTGCAGCTTTCAAAATCGCCGCCGGTCGCCGCCTCATAGAAGCGGTCCATCAGTTCCCGATAGTTTTTTGCGTGCCTCCCAAGAAGATTCTCGGCTCGTTCTCGATAGTCTAACGCGGCGAAAATCAACCCCCGGACGCGGGCGGCCCGAACCGGCTGTCCATCGTCGGCGGCATCGTTCCGCCAGTAATCGACGGCCGCATCCCGGGCTTCTTTGATATCGGAAATGTGCTCGTCGAGCGCCAACAATTGCTGGTTACGGGAAGTCCACCAAGTTCGCGCAAAGAGGCCGAGGATAAAGACCGCGAGCGTTACAATGACCCACGCAATGAATTCCATGCGCGCCTAACGCCCTTCGGGTCGGGCATTCGCGATATGGCTCCAAATCCGGCGCTCCGGAGTTTTGTAGCCCGGCCAGTCATAGTCGAATTGCAAAATCTTCTCGAGCTGTTCGGCGCCGAAGCCCTCACAACGCACCAGCCCGCCAAAAGCCTCCTCAAGGAAGGAAGACCCCACGCTTTCGAGACCTTCGAGAACGACCACCACCTTGACATGTTCCTTCAGCGCCTTCTCAATGGCCGGAACCAGATGGTTCCGACGAAACTCCCGACCGTTTGCGTTGACGCTGTCTTGTTCGTCGCGACCGACCGGGTAGGGCGTGAAATCGCGAGCGACGTCAATTCTCCGTTCACCCATCATCTACATCCTTCCCTGCCAACGACAGCCGCCATTGCACCAAGGTTCCTCCAATCGAGTAATGGGATACGCGCTCCGAAACGCCATCGTCGGCGTCATTGTGATACAAACCGCCCCGGCTGGCAATCGTCAGGCTCCCGGATTTCATTTCCTCAATGGCTTCAAGCATTTGCGGCAGGCCCGGGCCACGATACGGTTCATCGGAACTCGAATTCCCGTATTTCACGGCGTTCCTTATATAAGTCGCATCGTTTACAAATTCAAAACCGTCCGGGTCCTTGAGAACCGCCTTGAGTTCGTTGAAAATGTTTTGATGCAGTTTCTTGCGGCTATAAGTCGCCGGTATCCCTTCGCCCCGGTCGAAAATCGCGATAACCATTTCGCCGGTGCGTTTGTCCGCCGATGCGGTAATCCAAAAGCCTTTCAGGCGAGAATCGTATCCTCCTTTATCGGGCGGGTAGGCCCACTTTGCGACGTTGGCCATGGCTTCGCCGATGGCTGTGTTCAGGTTCACCCGCGTCTCGCGGTCAAGATCGCCTTTACCCCAGAATTCCATCAGTTCCCGGATTGAGCCGGCGATCGTTTTCAGTTCGTCGCCACTGGTTCCCCGCGCAATCTTGAGGATACGCCTGTGTTGGGAGATATGGTCGATTTGCTCTGTCTCCGGGACAATGCGCAATTTCTCGAAAAAACCGATCTGATGTAATGTGAACAGCACCTCGGAGTTCCATTCCTCAAGGTCGATGGTCGGTGGCGGGTCGTTCCAATACAGGCAGGCGGCATCGTATTCGGCGGTGATGACCAACGCGGCGGCCGTGGAGAGATGTTGAATTCGGGCGAAATCAAGATAGGTTTGTATGCGGCGCAAGCCACGCGAGGATCGTTTTTTCAAAAACCACGATTTCCTGGAATTCGCCGACTCCTTTACCCCAGTCGATCTTGAAAACCGCTGTATCTGTACGAAAAAATCGAGTGTTTCGGACCATGCCTCGACCAGACACAGACGCGCCGGCGGGCTGACGGGAGCCGTTTCGCAGATCACGGTTTCGGAGACGTTCCCGGACCAGGCTGTCACGCGATGCGGGCGGCTCTTCCCGGAGCCGATCGCCGTCCTCGATTCCTCCCGGCGCGCCCGATAGAGCAGTCGGCGCTTCAGTTTCCGGGTCAGCTTCTTCATGCTCGATGGAGTGGTCCGACTTACGAATCTCTCCCATCTTACCGCAGATTGTTCCGATTGTTGCCGACTGTCCCTGAAAATTCGCGACCCTCGACATAATAAAGTTTGGCGCCTATGTCGGAATACGCAAACGGTTGACCGCCTTTCCTCCGGGCTTGCCATCGGCACGCCGCGCTCGACAAGGGCTGCATCCGCCCCATGGACCCGGAGCGTCCAAAGGCGGGCTATGCGCCGGCGTGGGCGTGGGCGTGGTGGAAACTTTTGATCGGGTTTTGATTTCCGGCATGATCCCGGATGCGTCGTTTTCCTGTTTTCCTTTCATATCAAAGACTTGGGATTGAGCTTGTTATGCCGCGCTTCTTGATCGGGTTTTGATTGCGGCCGCCGATCGTGCGAAGCCGGCCCGGCGTTCGGAGAATATGCGATGACCGAAACCGTCCCCTCCGTCTCCCATGCCCGCAACGCCGCCGCCGCCGGGTCGAACGGGCATGGGATGCGCCCGACGCTGGAACGCATCCATATCGGCCGCCGCTTCAAGAACGACACCGAACGCCTGGAAAAACTGTTCGAGATGTATACGGAGATGACAACGGAGGCGGGAGCCGCCTGACCTTCGGGCGGGATGCCGGGAAGAGCCTGGCCAACCCCGGGTAGCGTCCCGGTTTGAAGTTCGCGCCCGCCGCATTCCGCCCGTTGCAGCCTGTCACCGGGTTTCAGAACAGGTTCATGTCGCGGAAATTTTACGCCGTGCGGAGGTAGGGCGACCGTCGTTTTGAGAGCGCGATGAAGGGCTGTTGAAAGCCCTTCGACGGCCATTCATCCGTCAGGGATGCAGCCGCGGTTCCGTAATTTTCGACACCGGGTTTTGACCCCATCAGATGACGTCTCGTTTCTCGCACCGCGTACAGCCGCAGAAAACGGGCGTCGCTCCAAAATGAGCAAATCGTTGAGCGTGTTCGCAATATGTTCTACCATCGGAGTTAGCGACGAAACTCACTCGAACGGAAGATACACAACTGTGAGCAAGACATTTTTTGAAAAACGGACGGAGGCTTCAATTGTGAAGGCAACTATCGTCCAGGAGTATTTCGACGCGTGGTCAAAAATAATCCTGCCGAATGCGCGAAGGCATAGTGACGGGCGGATCGCATTTGTAGACCTCTACGCAGGGCCCGGACGCTACCGCGACGGTGCGGCTTCAACCTCCTTGTGATCGAAAAGGCTCTTGAAACCCCAGAAATTGCCGCCGCCCCTCGTCGCGCTGTTCAACGACCAGGACGAAAACAACACACAGACCCTCACCAAAGAAATCGCCAGGCTACCTGACATCGACCGCCTGACACATAAGCCCATCGTAAGAAAAAACACGGTCGGCGAGGATGCTGCGAACTACTTCAAACTAACTCGCGACGTCCCAACATTCACTTTCCTCGATCCTTTCGGATACAAGGGTCTATCACTTCAACTCGTGAACGGAGTCATCAAAAACCGGGGATGCGATTGCGCTTTTTTCTTCAACTACAACCGCATCAATGCGGGCCTGACAAATCCAAAAGTCAAAGACCACATGGACGCACTATTCGGCGAGGGCAGGGCGGACAAGCTAAGGGCAGAGGTCGCAGGGGCGAAGCCTCGCCAACGCGAGGAAATGGTGTTGGAGGCCATGTCCGAGGCCCTCCGTGATATGGGCGGCGAGTTCGTGCTACCATTAGTTTCAGAAACGAGGAAGGTCGGCTGACGCATCACCTCGTCTTCGTGTCAAAGCACTTCAAGGGCTACGATGCAATGAAGGGCATAATGGCCAAGGCCAGGTCGCCCGCGACGACCTGGAGGGAATGTTGCTGAAAGAATATGCCGGTCGAAGCGTTCCCATGCAAGACATCTACCGGCATCACAGTGTGAACCGTCCATTTCTGTCGAAAAACTACAAACAGGTTCTTGGAAAACTCGCCGACGAGGGCAGGATTGAAGTATCCAATCCCAGGGGCAAGCGTCGTCGCAGCGGCGCGTTTGCCGATGACATTCTCGCCGTCTTCCCTCGTGGGAAAAGCTGATGGCAAGTGGATCAAGCATAGAGTGGACAGAGGCCACGTGGAATCCGGTAGCCGGCTGCTCGGTGATCTCGCCGGGCTGCACCAACTGCTACGCCATGAGAATGGCGGCACGGTTGGAGGCTATGGGTCAGCCGAAATATAGCGGCCTGACCCGTCGCAGCGGAGGGCGGCCAAAGTGGAATGGCGAGGTGAACCTTGATGAAAGGTCTTTACACGTTCCCTATGGCTGGCCGTCCGGGCGGATGATATTCGTCAACTCGATGTCCGATCTGTTCCACAACGCCGTGCCGCTAGCCTTCATCCGACGGATATTTCGTGTGATGGAGGAATGCAGCCACCATACATTCCAGGTGCTGACGAAGAGATCCTCCCGCCTCTTCGCACTGTCCGACAAACTCGATTGGCCTCCGAACGTCTGGATGGGTGTAAGTGTGGAGAACGCTGATTATACGTATCGGATAGATAATCTCCGACATACCCAGGCGCAGGTTAAGTTTCTCAGTCTGGAGCCCTTGATTGGCGATGTCGGCAAACTAGACCTTAGCGGCGTCAACTGGGCCATTGCGGGGGAGAGAGCGGTCCGGGTTCACGCTCCATGGACCCTCGGTGGGTACGTTCAATCCGCGACCAATGTATCGAAAGCCAGGTAGCTTTCCACTTCAAGCAATGGGGCGGCGTTAACAAAAAGCGGACCGGAAGAATCCTTGACGGCCGAACATGGGATGAGTTTCCCGCGGCGGCGGCTTGATCCATCGCGATATTCCGCCCACGTCGCCGGGATGATGAAACGCCCATACATGCGGTCAGGTTGTCACCGGTTATTTGCGGGAAAAGGGCAACGCGTTGTTCGGTTTCACCGTTTCGCGCGACATGAGGCCCGAACGGACGACGCGATGATCCGCTGCAATGCGGCTGAAGCGCTCTACTCAACCGCCTTCCCGATCCAATCGACGATTTTGGCGGCGAGTTCGTCCGTCGTCGAGGGTGACAGCGTATCGCCCGCGATGACGTGTTGCGAAGGATCGTCGGCGTTGTCGACGGCAACGATTTCCCAATCGCCGCCCCACATCCGGGCGATTTCCCGAGTCGCGCCGGGCCTGACCACCTTGTCGGCGTCCGACAGGATAAACAACGCCGGGATCGCGACCCCGTCATAGGGCGCCGCGCTCGCCAGCGTCGTCATCGCCGCGAGCGGCAGCACCGCCGCGATCGGATATCTCGTGGTGTTGTGATGGGCATGAAGTTCGTTTTGCGGCTCATAGCTCCGCTCGTCTCCGGCGATCAGCCTCGCCAGCGTCTCTCCCCACGGCAGCGTCAGCAATCCAGCGCCGGACTCCCGGATTTCGAAATTGGGGGAAATGAACACCAGCGCCGCGACTCTATCCAGCAAGGGAGGTTCCGTCGCCGCCCATGCCGCGATGCCGCCGCCGGTGGACGTGCCGATCACGATGACTTTCTCGCCGATGCGGCGTCCGACCTCGGCTGCTTCGGCCATGTCGTTCACCCAGGCGTTGACGGTGGCTTCGGCCATCGCCTCGCCGTCGCGGCCGTGACCGGTCAGCCGGGTGTAAAACAGGTTCGCGCCGGTTTTCCGGGCTACGATATCGGCCAGCGGCCGCGTTTCGCCCTTCGAGGACGAGAAACCGTGCATGTAGACCACGGAGAGCGGCGTCCTGGCTTTCGAGGCGGGATACGCCCAGACGATCTCCTTTTCCAGGCCGTCTCTGATGTCGTCGAACCTCGATTCCCGTTGCGCCAGATAAGCCTCGATGTCATCGCCGATTTGCGCGCCGTCGAATGTTATCGTCGTATCGACCGCGACGCGGGGGCCGACGGCGAACAGGACCCCGGCCGCGATGACGAGGAGAATGAGCGCGATCAGGATTTTTCCGAACATTGCCAATCCCGCCAGGATGTTCCGGTCGCCGCACTATGGCTTGGCGAACGGTTCGCGCAAACCCCGAATATCGAAGTCGCGGAAAAAATGCCCGATAGCGCTACGACGACGGCGATTCCGTGCTTGAAACGCGGCGCTTCGGTTTCTACGGTCGCGGTCGACGAAAACAGGAAGCCCCGATGTACCCGAATGTCATCGATCTGATCGGAAACACGCCGCTCATCCGTCTCGAACGCGCTTCCGAGGAAACCGGCTGCGACATCCTCGGCAAGGCGGAATTCCTGAATCCGGGACAGTCGGTCAAGGACAGGGCGGGGCTTTTCATCGTCCGCGACGCGGAAAGACGCGGGCTGCTGAAACCCGGCGGCGCGATCGTCGAAGGCACGGCGGGCAATACGGGGATCGGATTGACCGTCGTGGCCAGGGCGCTCGGCTACCGCACGGTGATCGTGATTCCGGAAACGCAGACGCGGGAAAAGAAGGATGCTCTGCGGCTGCTGGGCGCCGAACTCATCGAGGTGCCGGCGGCGCCGTACCGGAACCCCGACAACTACGTGAAACTCTCGGGCCGGCTGGCCGAACGAATGGCCGGGGCCGATCCCAATGGAGCGATCTGGGCCAACCAGTTCGACAACGTCGCCAACCGCGACGGTCATATCGCGACGACCGCCGAGGAAATCTGGTCTCAAACCGATGGCGCGGTGGACGGATTCGTCTCGGCGGTCGGAACCGGAGGCACGCTGGCCGGCGTCTCGGCGGGACTGAAATCGAAGAACGCGGATATCAAGGTCGCGATCGCCGACCCGCCGGGGGCCGCGCTGTACAATTTCTATGCCCACGGCGAGTTGAAAGCGGAAGGCAGTTCGATTACCGAAGGGATCGGGCAGGGGAGAATTACGGCGAACCTTGAGGGTTTCACGCCGGATTTCGCCTATCGGGTTCAGGATGGCGAGGCGCTTGAAATCGCCTTTGCCCTGGTTCGGGAGGAGGGCTTGTGCCTCGGCGGTTCATCGGGCGTCAACATTGCCGGAGCGATCCGTCTGGCGAAGGAGATGGGACCGGGCCACACCATCGTCACCGTGCTTTGCGATCTCGGAAACCGCTACCAGTCGAAGATGTTCAACCCCGAATTCCTGCGGTCGAAGGAACTGCCCGTTCCCGAATGGATGGAAAAATCGCCGGAAATCGACATTCCCTTTGAGGAGGCGCCGGCGTGAGCGTAAAAATCCTGTTTCGGGACGACGCCTATCTGTCGGTCGCCGACGCCGGCGTCGTCGCGATCAACGATCGCGGCGGCATCATGCTCGACCGGACGAATTTCTACGCCACCTCCGGCGGCCAGCCCGGCGACACCGGATTTTTCGAGCGAAAGGACGGTTCGAGGATCGCCATAGCCGCGACGGTGACGGGTGAGACCAGGGATGAGATCATCCATGTTCCCGCGACCGGAGAGGCCGCGCCGGAAATCGGCGAGGAACTTGTCCTGCGCATCGACTGGGACCGCCGCTACAGGCTGATGCGCATGCACACGGCCTGTCATCTTCTGACCGTCGTCTGCCCGTATCCGATCACCGGCGCGTCGGTCGGCGAAAACGAAAGCCGCGTCGATTTCGATTTGCCCGACGCCGGCGTCACCAGGGAGGATGCGTCGGCCCGGCTCATGCAACTGGTCGAGGCCGGCCATCCGGTTTTCGCGCGCCGGATCGCGGAACGGGAACTGGCCGTCAATCCCGGCCTCGTCAAATCGAAAAATGTCCGCCCGCCTTCGGGCGCCGGAACCGTCCGGCTGGTTTGCATCGGCGATGACGGGTCGGTCGACAGCCAGCCATGCGGCGGCACCCATGTGAGCGCGACCGATGAGGTCGGCGAGATACATATCGGCAAAATCGAGAAAAAGGGCAGGGAAAACCGGCGGTTTCGCATCCGCTTCGGCTCCTTGCCGGCGAATTGATCGACTATGACCGGCAAGAGTCCCTTTGTCGTATCGGCGGAATGGCTGGCGGACCGTTTGAAAGACGACCGCCTGAGCATTGTCGACGGATCATGGTATCTGCCGGCGCAAAACCGGGATGCCCGGTCCGAATATGAAGCGGCGCATATTCCGGGCGCGGTATTCTTCGATCAGGACGAGGTGGTGGAACCCGGCGCCGGACTTCCGCATTCGCTGCCGTCGCCCGGAGCGTTCGCGCGCCACGCGGGCGCGATGGGTATTTCGCGCAACGACGCGATCGTCGCCTATGATGGGCTCGGCATATTCTCGGCGCCGCGTGTGTGGTGGCTGTTTCGGGCGATGGGCGCGCGCGACGTATTCGTTCTCGACGGCGGTTTCGGCTCGTGGCAAGCCAGAGGTTTCCCCGTCACATCGGAACGAACCGGCATCGCACCGGCGAAATTCGATGCGAAATTCGACGAAACGGCCGTGGCCGCCTTCGACGCCATGCGCGCGACCGTCGAAGCGGGTTCCGCTCAAATAGCCGATGCGCGTCCGGCGGGGCGATTTGCCGGCGTCGACCCCGAACCGCGTGAAGGCATGCGCCGCGGGCACATGCCGGGAGCGCGCAACATTCCGGCATTCGACCTGTCGCGCGACGGCTTTTTGCTGCCGCTCGACGATCTGCGAAACACGATCGAGACGGCCGGCATCGATATGCGCCGACCCGTCGTGACGACCTGCGGTTCCGGAGTCGCCGCCGCCGTCATTTCAATGGCGCTGCACTCTCTCGGACACACGGACAATCGGCTGTATGACGGCTCGTGGAGCGAATGGGGCGGTCGCGACGACACGCCGGTCGCGACCGGAAACTGAGGCCGTGGCCGCAAAAACCTCGAACGAACCGTATTCGGTCCGGGTGACGCATCTGGAAATGCTGTCGCCTCCCGCCGCCGGAGCGCCAATGCCTTCTCGACCGCGTTTGGCGCTTAAGCGGGTATCGCGCATATCCTTGGCGTTTTACCGGCGCCTCTACGAACAGGTCGGAAAGCCGCATCACTGGATGGCGCGCAGGGAAATGGACGATGCGGAACTTTCGGCGATCGTCCATCATGAGGATACGGAAATTCGGGTGCTTTACGGCGACGGCGCACCGGCCGGATTTCTGGAACTCGATTTGAGCCGGAAACCGCAGGAAATCGAGATCGTCTATTTCGGTCTCTCTCCCGACTTTCAAGGGTTGGGGATCGGCAAATTCTTCCTTTCCAGGGCGCTTGACGCGGCCTGGGCTCATGCGCCTTCCAAAGTGACGCTTCATACCAATACGCTGGACAGCCCCCGGGCATTGCGCATCTACCGTAAGGCGGGCTTTGCGCCTTGCGGATATTCCGAAGAGACAATCACCGACTGGCTATAGAGCAACCGCCGACCGGAAGCGACCGCGAAAGAGCGGGGTTCGCGCTTGATCCGCGGGCCGGCGAATTATGCCCCGGAAGCGCCGGGCCGGTATTAATGAGCAGGTCTATCGCCCTGCCGATGGCAAGGAGCGAGATCCCGAAATATCGGCGTTCAAGGTCTTGCCGGCGTATTACCGCACGGAAAGCGCTTTAATCGAGTTCCGCGATTTCGACACCATCGGTTACTCGAGTTGTCCAATCGGATAAAAACGATTCCGGCGGCGAACCGGAAACCCGAACGAGCGTCGGGAGATCGACGAACCGGGTTCGCGCCCTGACGGGAATTCGGCTTGGCTCCTTAGCCATGCCTCGTATCGAAGCGGGACGCCATCGCCCTATTGCGGCAACACTTCATCTAACTCAGCACAAGGCTCACCACAGACGGATTCATAGTCTTTACAAAATTCAGAAGAAGGTATGTTCAAATTGGGGATGTCATCGTCTGAAAAACTTTCATATGAATTGGCATCCCCTTTTATATGTAGGCCCACAAGATAGTCTTGGCCATTAATATTGGTAACTTCAGAACTACCGGAAACAGACTGTTCATTTGGACAACTACTACCTAATAAATTACTTGAAAAAAATTTTAATTCACACGGTTGATTCACTCTCATTGGAGCATTGTATAAGGGACTAACTTGCTCAAAAGTTTTTACCTGCAAACCCTTAGAAAAAACTGGGGTTCCTTTACTGTCCTTATCAAACCTAGTTTTTGGTCTATAAAGATGAACATCTATTTCACCTCTTCTTGAAGCATCAACTAATCTTTGATTAGAACTTCTTACTGGTCTTACAAAATCATTAGGTTTTAATGGATTATCAACTTTTATAAAAACATAATCCGTTGTGGGGTCAGTCCATTTTGAAGGATCTCTAAGCCTTGGAGAAGTAAACCTTGCATTTTCTATTTCCATATAATCATCATCACTCATGGGATAGGGATCAATATATTTCAAATTGTTATTTGGATCTCTTAAAACTCTACCTTCTTTTCTTGCTTTTATTGGATTATCCAAAGCTCCATGCGCTGTGGCCAAGTAAACACCAGGACAAACTTGAATCCCTTGAGTTAATCCACGTTTTGAATCAATAACAGCCATCGCAGCCCCCACACCTTCTTCAGTAGAAACAGGACTCATAGAATTATCCCGATCCTGATACCAGGCCGCTTTGTGAACACAGCGTTCAGGGTTCGACATGCAATCGATCCCATCGGGCCGGGAAGCCCCGCCGTCGGAAGACCGCACTGCGCGGTCGTCGCCACCCCGCATTCCCGAATGAAGGTCCGGGCTTACGGCCCCGGCATGGGCGTCGATGGAAAAAAGACCCGCCAACAGCAGAAGGGCAGGGGGCGATGATTTCAACGGGTTCATTCGTTCTCTCCGGCGGCCTTCCTGCGACAACGCCTCGTTTAGTCCGGCGCGCGGCTGACCGCAAGGGGCGATTTCAACGGGTTCATTCGTTCGGTCTCTCTCCGGCGTCCGATTGCGGCGATGCGGAGCATGCACGGGAGTTTCGGCCTTTCGCCATCATCGCATTGTCAGCCGTCGCATGTCCTTCATCGCGGATGGCCCGGCGGGTCGCGCATCGCCGGCGGGATTCTTCAATGCCAACCGGAGGCGACCCGATGCCGTGTGAACGACCCTCGAACGGGTGTCGAAGGCGAGATGCGCCGTTGTGAAACCCGGTGTCAAGAATTCCAACTACCGCGTGTCACGCCGCAATCGGATTGCGCCGCGCCCGGACGATCATGGCCGCCATAGCGGCGTTCCTCGGGCGGCGCCCGTCATCATGCCGCCGCGCCCTTTCCCGGGAAGCGACGGCTCGACCGTCGCCCGTTCTTCATCGCCGGGATCGAATCCCGCCACGGTTGCCGCCTTTTCCCGGCGGCGAACCGGAAATCCGAACGAGCGTCGGGAGAACGACGAACCGGGTTCGCGCCCTGACGGGAATTCGGATTGGATCCTTATCCATGCCTTATCCATGCCTCGTATCTAAGCGGGACGCCATCGCCCTATTGCGGCAGCACCTCATCCAATTCAGCACAAGGCTCACCACAGACGGATTCATAGTCTTTACAAAACTCAGACGAAGGTATGCTCAAATTGGGGATGTCATCGTCTGAAAACCTTTCATATGAATGAGCATCCCCTTTTATATGTAGGCTCACAAGATAGTCTTGGCCATTAATATTTGTAGAATAGGTGCTCCCAGAGACTGATTG
Organism: Rhizobiaceae bacterium; assembly: GCA_965204295.1. Taxonomy (GTDB): domain Bacteria; phylum Pseudomonadota; class Alphaproteobacteria; order Rhizobiales; family Rhizobiaceae; genus JAWKWH01. The sequence continues at coordinate 3,319,504 of OZ241973.1, read as the reverse complement.
CTCTGTTGGACAACTGCTACCTAATAAAGTACTTGAAAAAAATTTTAATTCACACGGTTGATTCACTTTCATGGGAGCATTGTATAAGGGACTGATTTGCTCAAAAGTTTTTACCTGCAAACCCTTAGAAAAAACTGGTGTTCCCTTTGAATCTGTATTAAATCTGGTTGGTGGTCTATAAAGATGAACATCTATTTCACCTCTTCTTGAAGCATTAACTAATCTTTGATTGGAACTTCTTATTGGCCTAACGAATTTATCTGGTCTAATAGGATCACTCACTTTAATAAAAACATAATCAGTAGTTGGATCACTCCAAGCTGAAGGGTCTCTTAAGCGAGGTGAAGTAAATTTTGCGCTTTCTATTTTCATATATTCATCATCACTCATCGGGTAAGGGTCAATATAGTGCATATTGTTGTTTGGATCTCTTAAAGCTCTCCCCTCTTTTTTTGCTTTTATTGGATTATCCAAAGCTCCATGCGCTGTGGCCAAATAAACCCCAGGGCAAACCTGTATTCCCTGACTGTAACCAACTTTTGAAGCAATAACAGCCATCGCAGCCCCCACACCTTCTTCAGGTGAAACAGGGCTCATGGAATTATCCCGATCCTGATACCAGGCCGCTTTATGAACACAGCGTTCAGGGTTTGACATGCAATCGATCTCATCGATCCGGGAAGCCCCGCCGTCGGAAGACCGCACTGCGCGCTCGTCGCCGCCCCGCATTCCCGAATGAAGGTCCGGGCTTACGGCCCCGGCATGGGCGTCGATGGAAAAAAGACCCGCCAACAGCAGAAGGGCATGGGGCGATTTCAACGGGTTCATTCGTTCGGTCTCTCTCCGGCGGCCTTCCCGCGACAACGCCTCGTTTAGGCCGGCGCGCGGCCTGACGCAAACGGATTCATGGGGTCCGGCCTCGATCCGGCCGGCGTCCGATTGCGGAGATGCGGAGCATGGACGGGAGTTTCGGCCTTTCGCCATCATCGCATTGTCAGCCGTCGCATGGCCTTCATCCGCGCGGCCTGACGCAAACGGATTCATGGGGTCCGGCCTCGATCCGGCCGGCGTCCGATTGCGGAGATGCGGAGCATGGACGGGAGTTTCGGCCTTTCGCCATCATCGCATTGTCAGCCGTCGCATGGCCTTCATCGCGGATGGCCCGGCGGGTCGCGCATCGCCGGCGGGATTCCTGAATGCCAACCGGAGGCGACCCGATGCCGTGTGAAAGGCCCTCGAACGGGTGTCGAAGGGCGGTTGAACGGCGCGTTGCAGGCGAGGCGCGCCGTTGTGAAACCCGGTGTCAAGAATTCCAATACCGCGTGTCACGCCGCAATCGGATTGCGCCGCCCCCGGACGATCATGGCCGCCATAGCGGCGTTCCTCGGGCGGTGCCCGTCATCATACCGCCGCGCCCTTTCCCGGGAAGCGACGGCTCGACCGTCGCCCGTTCTTCATCGCTGAAATCGAATCCCGCCACGGTTGCCGCCTTTTCCCGGCGGCGAACCGGAAACCCGAACGAACGTCGGGAGAACGACGAACCGGGTTCGCGCCCTGACGGGAATTCGGATTGGATCCTTATCCATGCCTTATCCATGCCTCGTATCGAAGCGGGACGCCATCGCCCTATTGCGGCAGCACCTCATCCAATTCAGCACAGGGCTCACCACAGACGGATTCATAATCATCGCAAAAGTGAGAAGAGGGAACAAAGGCATTTGGCAAAGGTGTTTCTTCGAAAGAATCCTCACTAACAGCTCTTCCTTGAATATGCATTCCCACAATATAATCCTGACCATTAATATTGGTGACTTCAGAACTCCCGGAAACAGACTGTTCATTAGGGCAATCTGAACCAATTAAACCCTCATAATCTGGAACAGTTTGACAAGGCTGATTCACTCTCAGTGGTGTATCGTATAAGGGACTAACTTGTTCAAATTTTTGTGCCCAAGTTTTTCTATTAAAATCAGGAGTACCCTTTGAATCTGTATTAAATCTGGTTGGTGGCCTGTAAAGATGAACATCTATTTCACCGCTGTTCGATGCATCGATCAATCTTCGATTTGAACCCCTTACCGGTCTTACAAAATGATTTGGTTTTAATGGATTATCAACTTTTATAAAAACATAGTCAGTCTTTGATTCAATCCAAGTTGAAGGGGCTCTTAGGCGAGGAGAAGTGAATCTTGCACTCTCTATTTTCATGAATTCATCATCACTCATAGGATAAGGATCAATATACTTCAGATTGTTATTTGGATCTCTTAAGGCTCTCCCCTCTTTTTTAGCTTTTCTTGGATCATCTAAAACTCCATGTGCTGTGGCCAAATAAACCCCAGGACAAACCTGTATTCCCTGACTGTAACCAATTTTTGAATCAATAATAGCCATCGCAGCCCCAACGCCCTCTTCAGTTGAAACAGGACTCATGGAATTATCCCGATCCTGGTACCAGGCCGCTTTGTGAACACAGCGTTCAGGGTTTGACATGCAATCGATCCCATCGGGCCGGGAAGCCCCGCCGTCGGAAGACCGCACTGCGCGCTCGTCGCCGCCCCGCATTCCAGAGTGAAGGTCCGGGCTTACGGCCCCGGCATGGGCGTCGATGGAAAAAAGACCCGCCAACAGCAGAAGGGCAGGGGGCGATTTCAACGGGTTCATTCGTTCGGTCTCTCTCCGGCGCCTTGTTGCGACAACGCCTCGTTTAGGCCGGCGCGCGGCTGACCGCAAACGGATTCATGGGGTCCGGCCTCGTTTAGTCCGGCGTCCGATTGCGGAGCATGAGCATGGACGGGAGACGCCATCGCCCTATTGCGGCAGCACCTCATCCAACTCAGCACAGGGCTCACCACAGACTGACTCATAATCATCGCAAAAATGAGAAGAGGGAACAAAGGCATTTGGTGCAGGTGTTTCTTCAAATGACTCCTCACTAATGGCCCCGCCATGAATATGCATTCCCACAAGATAATCTTGACCATTAATATTGGTGACTTCAGAACTACCGGAAACAGACTGTTCATTAGGGCAATCTGAACCAATTAAACCCTCATAACCTGGAACAGTTTGACAAGATTGATTCACTCTCAGTGGTGTATCGTATAAGGAACTGACTTGTTCAAATTTTTGTGCCCAAGTTTTTCTATTAAAATCAGGAGTACCCTTTGAATCTGTATTAAATCTGGTTGGTGGCCTGTAAAGATGAACATCTATTTCACCGCTGTTCGATGCATCGATCAATCTTCGATTTGAACCCCTTACCGGTCTTACAAAATGATCTGGTTTTAATGGATTATCAACTTTTATAAAAACATAGTCAGTCTTTGATTCAATCCAAGTTGAAGGGGCTCTTAGGCGAGGGGAAGTGAATCTTGCACTCTCTATTTTCATGAATTCATCATCACTCATAGGATAAGGATCAATATACTTCAGATTGTTATTTGGATCTCTTAAGGCTCTCCCCTCTTTTTTAGCTTTTCTTGGATCATCTAAAACTCCATGAGCGGTTGCTAAATAAACCCCAGGACAAACCTGTATTCCCTGACTGTAACCAATTTTTGAATCAATAATAGCCATCGCAGCCCCAACGCCCTCTTCAGGTGAAACAGGACTCATGGAATTATCCCGATCCTGATACCAGGCCGCTTTGTGAACACAGCGTTCAGGGTTCGACATGCAATCGATCTCATCAAGCCGGGAACCCCCGCCGTCGGAAGACCGCACTGCGCGGTCGTCGCCGCCCCGCATTCCCGAATGAAGGTCCGGGCTTACGGCCCCGGCATGGGCGTCGATGGAAAAAAGACCCGCCAACAACAGCAGGGCATGGGGCGATGATTTCAACGGGTTCATTCGTTCGGTCTCTCTCCGGCGCCTTCCCGCGACAACGCCTCGTTTAGGCCGGCGCACGGCCTGACGCAACCGGATTCATGGGGTCCTGCCTCGTTTAGTCCGGCATCCGATTGCGGAGCATGAGCATGGACGGGAGACGCCATCGCCCTATTGCGGCAGCACCTCATCCAATTCAGCACAAGGCTCACCACAGACGGATTCATAATCATCGCAAAAATGAGAAGAGGGAACAAAGGCATTTGGTGCAGGTGTTTCTTCGAAAGAATCCTCACTAATAGCACGACCATGAATATGCATTCCTACAAGATAATCTTGACCATTAATAGTAGTAACTTCAGAACTACCAGAAACAGACTGTTCATTAGGACAATCTGAACCAACCAAACCCTCATAGCCTTGAACAGTTTGACATGGTTGATTCACTCTCATTGGCTGTTGATATAAAGGTTTCATGTCATCAAGTCTTTTTGCCCAAGTTTTTTTATTAAAATCAGGAGTACCCTTTGAATCTGTATTAAATCTGGTTGATGGCCTGTAAAGATAAACATCAAGTTCACCTTTACTAGAGGCTTCAATTAGTCTTTGGTTAGAGCTTCTTACAGGCCTTATAAAATTATTTGGTTTTAATGGATTATCCACTTTTATAAATACATAATCAGTAGTTGGATCACTCCATGCGGAAGGGTTTTCTATTCTTGGAGACATATAGCTGCTATCATTTTTAGCTCTCATGACCGTTTCTCTTGATAGAGGATAGGGAGACATACCATACATATTTCCAGAGGGGGTTTCTTGTGGTCTTCCGTCTTTTTTAGCTTTTCTTGGATCATCTAAAACTCCATGAGCGGTTGCCAAATAAACCCCAGGACAAACCTGTATTGCCTGGCTTTTACCAATCTTACTAAAAATTGTAGCCATCGCAGCCCCCACACCTTTTTTAGTAGAAACAGGACTCATTGAATTATCCCGATCCTGATACCAGGCCGCTTTGTGAAGACAGCGTTCAGGGTTCGACATGCAATCGATCCCATCGGGCCGGGAAGCCCCGCCGTCGGAAGACCGCACTGCGCGCTCGTCGCCGCCCCGCATTCCCGAATGAAGGTCCGGGCTTACGGCCCCGGCATGGGCGTCGATGGAAAAAAGACCCGCCAACAACAGCAGGGCATGGGGCGATGATTTCAACGGGTTCATTCGTTCGGTCTCTCTCCGGCGGCCTTCCCGCGACAACGCCTCGTTTAGGCCGGCGCACGGCTGACCGCAAACGGATTCATGGGGTCCGGCCTCGATCCGGCCGGCGTCCGATTGCGGCGATGCGGAGCATGGACGGGAGTTTCGGCCTTGTCCCATCGCACCGTGCCACCGGACCCGGAAGCGAGGGCAGGAGGTCGTGTACATGAATGGCGTGCCCCAGAAGGGCTCCGCCCCGTTCACCGGCCCATGTGCCGCGCCAGTCGACGTCGTAATACGATGCCGGGCGGTCCCAGTGAGTCTCCAGGCTGCCGGCGTAGCAGCGCCCGGCAAGACCCGCCTCGATCAATGCATGAAGCTGGGCGGCGCCGAACCCATAGCGATACTGGAACACCGGCGACAGGACGCCATCGATTTGCGCGACCTTCCCGGCGGCGAACCGGAAACCCGAACGAGCGTCGGGAGAACGACGAACCGGGTTCGCGCCCTGACGGGAATTCGGATTGGCTCCTTAGCCATGCCTCGTATCGAAGCGGGACGCCATCGCCCTATTGCGGCAACACTTCATCCAACTCAGCACAAGGCTCACCACAGACGGATTCATAGTCTTTACAAAATTGTGATGATTGAACGAAAGCATTTGGTGCAGGTGTCTCTTCGAATGATTTCTCGCTAACAGCTCTGCCATGAATATGCATTCCAACAAGGTAGTCTTGGCCATTAATATTGGTAACTTCAGAACTACCAGAAACAGCCTGTTCATTAGGGCAATCTGAACCAATCAAACCCTGATAACCTTGAACAATTTGACACGGTTGATTCACCCTCATTGGAGCTTGATACAAAGGCTCTATCTGTTTTACACTAGAGGCCCAAGTTTCATTATTAAAATCAGGTACTCCATTTGAATCAGTATTAAATCTAGTCTGTGGCCTATAAAGATGAACATCTATTTCACCTCTTCTTGAAGCATCAATTAGTCTTTGATTAGAACTTCTTAAAGGTCTTACAAAATCATTAGGTCTTAATGGATTATCAACTTTAACAAAAACATAGTCAGTTGTAGGGTCACGCCAAGCAGAAGCATTATCAATTCTAGGAGACACAAATTGTGACTCACTTCCTTTAGCCCTCATTAAATTATCAGGGGTCATTGGGTATGCTATAATCCTTAAAGAATTTTCTAAAGGCCCACTCACTGGGCGACCTTCTTTTCTTGCATTTTCTGGATCATCCAAAGCACCATGTGCAGTAGCCAAATAAACCCCAGGGCAAACCTGAATTCCCTGACTGTAGCCAACTTTTGAATCAATAATAGCCATCGCAGCTCCAACCCCCTCATCAGTAGAAACAGGACTCATAGAGTTATCCCGATCCTGATACCAAGCGGCGTTATGAAGACAAGACTTAGGATTTAACATGCAATCGACCTCATCGGGCCGGGAAGCCCCGCCGTCGGAAGACCGCACTGCGCGGTCGTCGCCGCCCCGCATTCCAGAGTGAAGGTCCGGGCTTACGGCCCCGGCATGGGCGTCGATGGAAAAAAGACCCGCCAACAGCAGAAGGGCAGGGGGCGATTTCAACGGGTTCATTCTTTCTCTCCGGCGGCCTTCCCGCGACAACGCCTCGTTTAGTCCGGCGCGCGGCTGACCGCAAACGGATTCATGGGGTCCGGCCTCGATCCGGCCGGCGTCCGATTGCGGAGATGCGGAGCATGGACGGCAGTTTCGGCCTTGTCCCATCGCACCGTGCCACCGGACCCGGAAGCGAGGGCAGGAGGTCGTGTACATGAATGGCGTGCCCCAGAAGGGCTCCGCCCCGTTCACCGGCCCATGTGCCGCGCCAGTCGACGTCGTAATACGATGCCGGGCGGTCCCAGTGAGTCTCCAGGCTGCCGGCGTAGCAGCGCCCGGCAAGACCCGCCTCGATCAATGCATGAAGCTGGGCGGCACCGAACCCATAGCGATACTGGAACACCGGCGACAGGACGCCATCGATTTGCGCGACCTTCCCGGCGGCGAACCGGAAACCCGAACGAGCGTCGGGAGAACGACGAACCGGGTTCGCGCCCTGACGGGAATTCGGATTGGCTCCTTAGCCATGCCTCGTATCGAAGCGAGACGCCATCGCCCTATTGCGGCAACACTTCATCCAATTCAGCACAAGGCTCACCACAGACGGATTCATAGTCTTTACAAAATTCAGAAGAAGGTATGTTCAAATTGGGGATGTCATCGTCTGAAAAACTTTCATATGAATTAGCATCCCCTTTTATATGTAGGTCCACAAGATAGTCTTGGCCATTAATATTAGTAACTTCAGAACTACCGGAAACAGCCTGTTCATTTGGACAACTGCTACCTAATAAAGTACTTGAAAAAAATTTTAATTCACACGGTTGATTCACTTTCATGGGAGCTTGATATAAAGGTCCTATTTGTTTTACTTTTGAAGCCCAAGTTTTATTATTAAAATCAGGCACTCCATTTGCATTAGTATTAAACCTTGTTTTAGGTCTATAAAGATGAACATCTATTTCACCATTATTAGATGCTTCAATTAGTTTTCGATTTGAACTTCTTACTGGTCTTACAAAATCATTAGGTCTTAGTGGATTATCAACTTTTATAAATACATAATCAGTAGTTGGATCAGACCATAAAGACGGATCTCTTAGTCTTGGGGATACAAATTGAGATTCACTTCCTCTAGCCCTCATCATATTGTCAGGATGCATTGGATATCCAATGACTCTTACAGAGTTATTCAAAGGACCCCTCAAAGCTCTGCCTTCTTTTCTTGCTTTTTCTGGATTATCTAAAACTCCATGAGCTGTAGCTAAATAAACTCCAGGGCAAACCTGTACTCCTTGACTGTATCCATTCAAAGTCAGAAGAATACCCATCGCAGCCCCCACACCTTCTTCAGGTGAAACAGGACTCATGGAATTATCCCGATCCTGATACCAGGCGGCGTTATGAAGACAGCGTTCAGGGTTCGACATGCAATCGACCTCATCGGGCCGGGAAGCCCCGCCGTCGGAAGACCGCACTGCGCGGTCGTCGCCGCCCCGCATTCCAGAGTGAAGGTCCGGGCTTACGGCCCCGGCATGGGCGTCGATGGAAAAAAGACCCGCCAACAGCAGAAGGGCAGGGGGCGATTTCAACGGGTTCATTCGTTCGGTCTCTCTCCGGCGCCTTGTTGCGACAACGCCTCGTTTAGGCCGGCGCGCGGCCTGACGCAACCGGATTCATGGGGTCCTGCCTCGTTTAGTCCGGCGTCCGATTGCGGCGATGCGGAGCATGCACGGGAGTTTCGGCCTTTCGCCATCATCGCATTGTCAGCCGTCGCATGGCCTTCATCGCGGATGGCCCGGCGGGTCGCGCATCGCCGGCGGGATTCTTCAATGCCAACCGGAGGCGACCCGATGCCGTGTGAACGACCCTCGAACGGGTGTCGAAGGCGAGATGCGCCGTTGTGAAACCCGGTGTCAAGAATTCCAACTACCGCGTGTCACGCCGCAATCGGATTGCGCCGCGCCCGGACGATCATGGCCGCCATAGCGGCGTTCCTCGGGCGGCGCCCGTCATCATGCCGCCGCGCCCTTTCCCGGGAAGCGACGGCTCGACCGTCGCCCGTTCTTCATCGCCGGGATCGAATCCCGCCACGGTTGCCGCCTTTTCCCGGCGGCGAACCGGAAATCCGAACGAGCGTCGGGAGAACGACGAACCGGGTTCGCGCCCTGACGGGAATTCGGATTGGATCCTTATCCATGCCTTATCCATGCCTCGTATCTAAGCGGGACGCCATCGCCCTATTGCGGCAGCACCTCATCCAATTCAGCACAAGGCTCACCACAGACGGATTCATAGTCTTTACAAAACTCAGACGAAGGTATGCTCAAATTGGGGATGTCATCGTCTGAAAACCTTTCATATGAATGAGCATCCCCTTTTATATGTAGGCTCACAAGATAGTCTTGGCCATTAATATTTGTAGAATAGGTGCTCCCAGAGACTGATTGCTCTGTTGGACAACTGCTACCTAATAAAGTACTTGAAAAAAATTTTAATTCACACGGTTGATTCACTTTCATGGGAGCATTGTATAAGGGACTGATTTGCTCAAAAGTTTTTACCTGCAAACCCTTAGAAAAAACTGGTGTTCCCTTTGAATCTGTATTAAATCTGGTTGGTGGTCTATAAAGATGAACATCTATTTCACCATTATTAGATGCTTCAATTAGTTTTCGATTTGAACTTCTTACTGGTCTTACAAAATCATTAGGTCTTAGTGGATTATCAACTTTTATAAATACATAATCAGTAGTTGGATCAGACCATAAAGACGGATCTCTTAGTCTTGGGGATACAAATTGAGATTCACTTCCTCTAGCCCTCATCATATTGTCAGGATGCATTGGATATCCAATGACTCTTACAGAGTTATTCAAAGGACCCCTCAAAGCTCTGCCTTCTTTTCTTGCTTTTTCTGGATTATCTAAAACTCCATGAGCTGTAGCTAAATAAACTCCAGGGCAAACCTGTACTCCTTGACTGTATCCATTCAAAGTCAGAAGAATACCCATCGCAGCCCCCACACCTTCTTCAGGTGAAACAGGACTCATGGAATTATCCCGATCCTGATACCAGGCCGCTTTGTGAACACAGCGTTCAGGGTTCGACATGCAATCGATCCCATCGGGCCGGGAAGCCCCGCCGTCGGAAGACCGCACTGCGCGGTCGTCGCCACCCCGCATTCCCGAATGAAGGTCCGGGCTTACGGCCCCGGCATGGGCGTCGATGGAAAAAAGACCCGCCAACAACAGCAGGGCATGGGGCGATGATTTCAACGGGTTCATTCGTTCGGTCTCTCTCCGGCGGCCTTCCCGCGACAACGCCTCGTTTAGGCCGGCGCACGGCTGACCGCAAGGGGCGATTTCAACGGATTCATGGGGTCCGGCCTCGTTTAGGCCGGCGTCCGATTGCGGCGATGCGGAGCATGGACGGGAGTTTCGGCCTTTCGCCATCATCGCATTGTCAGCCGTCGCATGGCCTTCATCGCGGATGGCCCGGCGGGTCGCGCATCGCCGGCGGGATTCCTGAATGCCGACCGGAGGCGACCCGATGCCGTGTGAAAGGCCCTCAAACGGGTGTCGAAGGGCGGTTGAACGGTGTTGCAGTCGCGCCGTTGTGAAACCCGGTGTCAAGAATTCCAACTACCGCGTGTCACGCCGCAATCGGATTGCGCCGCCCCCGGACGATCATGGCCGCCATCGCCCCGTTCCTCAGGCGGCGCCCGTCATCATGCCGCCGCGCCCTTTCCCGGGAAGCGACGGCTCGACCGTCGCCCGTTCTTCATCGCTGAAATCGAATCCCGCCATGGCCGCCGCCTTTTCCGGCGGCGAACCGGAAACCCGAACGAGCGTCGGGAAATCGACGAACCGGATTCAAACCTAGTCGAGTTCCGCGATTTCGACACTATCGGTCGAACCGGTATCGACCGGCGGCGACATGCCGAGCGCATCGCATCCGTCCTGAATCCTGGTCCAGGTCGTGTTGTTCAAAAAGCGCTCGCAGCGGGCGGTGAACCGGGACGATCCGATCCGCAGGCAAACGACCTGGCCTTCGACATACATGGCGCCATTGGCGACGCATTTACATTTGCGTTCTTCCGCGAAAACGGTGGAGGCGGAGGTAAGCAGGGCGCCCGCGACCAAGGCCATTGCGATCAGCTTCATGTCGCCATAGTAGCAGACCGGAGCGTATCTTGTCCAAAGGGAAGCGGTTTGATAGCGAGGAACGTTCGTGTCATTAAAGAGAATACCGCAAGCACGGTGCGATTGTCGCGCCGGCAACCCCGTTCAGGCCGGGGCCGGCTTCGACATCGCCGACGCGGCGCGAACCGCCAGGCCGGAAGAGCGCGGCTTTTGGAAAAGCATAGCGAAACCGCAATCGTTTCGGCAGGATACGCTCTGACTACGATCGGTCGCCTTAAGCTGCCGCCACGTCTGACTTGCCGGTTACAGCGCCAGCTCGATCGCCACCGGAACGTGGTCAGACGGCTTCTCCCAGGAGCGCACATGTTTTTCTATGGATGCGGATTCAAGGCGGTTCGCGGCTTCCGGCGACAGCATCAGATGATCGATGCGAATGCCGTTGTTCTTCCGCCATGCGCCACCCTGATAATCCCAAAACGTATAGGTCAGGTCGGCGTCGGTAACCGAGCGGATGGCGTCGGTCATTCCCAGATTTGCGAGGCGTCGGAAGGCGTTCCGGCTCTCGGGCATGAACAAGGCGTCGCCTTCCCAGTTTTTCGAATTGCGCGCGTCCTCGGGCCGCGGAATGACGTTGTAGTCGCCGGCCAGAACCAACGGCTCTTCCAGCGTCAATCGATCGGAAGTCCATCGTTCCAGCCGTTCCATCCACGAAAGTTTGTAGGGAAATTTCTCCGTATCGACCGGATTGCCATTGGGTAAATAAAGTGAAACCACGCGCAATGCGCCCAAACCGGTCGATACCACGCCTTCCATGAAGCGGGCCTGGGCGTCGTCGTCATCGCCCGGCAGACCGCGATTGACTTCATCGAACCTGATTTTCGACAGCAGCGCCACGCCGTTAAATCCCTTTTGGCCATGGGTTTCGACGTGATAGCCCAGCGCCTCGACCGGTTCGCGCGGGAACGGTTCGTCTTCCGACTTGATTTCCTGAAGACAGGCGATATCCGGCCGGCTTTCTGCGAGCCAGGCGAGGACATTATCGATGCGGGCCTTGATGCCGTTGATGTTCCAGGTGGCGATTTTCATGAAATACAAATGGCGCTTTCAAGCTTGTCCGACTGGTATTGTTCGCCCGGATGGGCAATCCTCTTCCGCCGCCGGACATTGGCGATTCGCCATATCCGACGGTCGGTGGTCAGATTATGGAGGGACAATCATGACCGATTCAACCGGCGATCTCAAGCAACGGCTTCGCGATCCGGACTACACACCGCCGATAGTTCAGGCGGTTCCTTTGGGGATTCAGCACGTATTGGCGATGTTCGTGTCAAACGTCACACCGGCGATCATTGTCGCCGGCGCGGCGGGATTCGGTTTCGGATCGAATTCGCCGGATTTTCCGAATCTCATCTACATGATCCAGATGTCGATGCTGTTCGCCGGCATCGCCACCTTGATCCAAACAATTGGCATAGGACCCGTCGGAGGCCGATTGCCGATTGTCCAGGGAACCAGTTTCGCGTTTCTGCCGGTAATGATTCCGATCGTCGCAGGGCAGGGCGTCGCCGCGATGGGAACGCTGATGGGCGGCATCGTCATCGGCGGTGTGTTTCACTTCCTGCTCGGCGCATTCATCGGGCGATTGCGCTTTGCGCTTCCGCCACTGATCACGGGCCTGATCGTTCTGATGATCGGACTTGCGCTGATCAGGGTCGGCGTTCAGTACGCCGCGGGCGGCGTGCCGGCGATGGGTAAACCGGAATTCGGCAGCCTTCAGAACTGGACGGTGGCGCTCTTTGTCATCATTGTCACGCTCGGCATCAAATTCTTCATGAAGGGCATGTGGTCGATCGCCGCGGTGCTGCTCGGCCTTATCGCCGGTTATATCCTTGCCCTGCTCATGGGCATGGTCAGCTTCGACAACGTCGGCAACGCGTCCTGGTTCAATGCGCCCACGCCGTTCAAATGGGGTTTCGACATCACCGCCGCCGCGGTCATCGGCATGTGCTTCATGGCCGTCATTTCCGCCATTGAGACGGTTGGCGACGTTTCCGGCATCGCCAAGGGCGGCGCCGGGCGCGAAGCGACCGACAAGGAAATTTCCGGCGCCACCTACGCCGACGGTCTGGGAACCGCGATTGCCGGAATATTCGGCGGATTGCCGAACACGTCGTTCAGCCAGAATGTCGGACTGGTCTCGATGACGGGGGTCATGAGCCGCCATGTCGTCACCTACGGCGCGATTTTCCTGATCATTTGCGGCCTTATTCCCAAGATCGGCGCGATCATTTCCACCGTTCCGATCGAGGTTCTTGGCGGCGGCGTCATCGTCATGTTCGGAATGGTGGCGGCGGCGGGCATCAACATGTTGTCGGATGTGAACTGGAATCGTCGCAACATGGTGATTTTCGCCGTTTCGCTCTCGGTAGGACTTGGCCTGCAGTTTGTCCCGGAAGCGTTGCAGCATCTGCCAAGGACCGCGCAGATCCTGTTGACATCGGGCCTATTGCCCGCCGCGGCGCTGTCGATCATTCTCAACCTGGTTCTGCCGGAAGAAATCGACTAGGTTTTTGAAACCGAAAAATTAAAGGACGGCAATTATTTGCCGCCCTTTCTTCATGCAGGTGATTTGCGGTGGCTACTTGCGCGCCACGCTGCCCGTCGCATTGCCGTCAACTCGCTTGAGCCGCATGCCGATGACCGGAACAAGCTTACGGTCGACCCGCATGGAAACGGTGAGGTTCATCGTGTTGTCGTCCGGCAATCCCGCAAGCATGGCGCCGTTCAGCTGACGCCGGTTGATTGAAAACACAACGCGCCTGCCGTCAACGACGCCCGACGTGATATCCAGGCCTTCGCCGGTGACGCCATCCATGAATTTGCCGCGATAATCTCCGCCCTCGCGGATTACGCTTGCGGACATTTTCTGCGTGAAAACACCGACCCGGCATGTGCCGTCCAGTGACATGCCGACCTCGCCGTTCGGCGTTTCGCCTTCGAAATTGCAGGTGAATTTCGTGCCTTTGTACTTCCCGGCCACGATTTCGCCGGGACCGGACCATGTTCCTTTCACCTGCTTGAAAAAGCGGTCATCCCGCTCCGGCGAACCCGCCGCCGGCGTCAGGGCCGCCGATGACGCCGCCATCGTCGCGGACAAGGCGGCAACCGCGAATACTCGTTTATCCATGGACTTTCCCGGCCGCCTGAACAGCGTCATACATGTGATTGTTATCGGTCGCCGAAACATGGCGAAGATTGGTTAACGCTTTGTCTATCCGGCCCGCGTCACGGCCAGGGAATGCTTCATATCCGATTATCCGACGGCATTCCGGTCGCACCGCTCGACGGATCGCGGTCGGAACAGACCGGCAAATTCGCGAGCAAGAATGGCCGCGACCCGGCCAATCCGCCCCGATTTGGCAAAAAGCAGACGATATTTCTCGAATTCCCGCTCGCGAACCGGGGTGTTTCATGCCGGATACAGGGATGAAATTGACGGATTGAAACGCAAACGATCCAATTGTCCCTCATCGCCAGGCTTTATTTCGCCGGTTCAGATATCGGAGGGCGTCAGGAAATCCCGCAGCCAACCCCTGCCCGGCGCGGCATCGCCGAAGCCTGAATCAAAGCGTATCGCGGCCATCCCGGACGTCGGAAATCCCCTCTCCAGCTTGCCGAGCGCGGCCTCCTCGCCATCTCCGGCCAATGCAAACGCCACATCCTCCATCATCGGATTGTGGCCGATGAGCAACAAATTGTTTGAACCATGGGTATCGTTGATCACTTGCAGGTAGTCGGCGGCGTCGCAGCCGTACAGCGCCCCGGTGATCTCGACCTCGCAATCGTCGGCGCCCAGGGTTTTCGCGACGGATTCCCATGTTTGCAATGCGCGCGTGGCCCCGGAGCAGATCACGCGGTCGGGCAGGTATCCCGCGGATCGCATGGCGCGCCCCATCGCTTCGGCGTTGCGGCGGCCCCGTTTTTTCAAAGGCCGTTCAAAATCCCGCATGCCCGGTTTTGCCCAATCGGCCTTGGCGTGACGCAACAAAAACAACTGACTCATCGGGGTCCTCCGAAAGCGAGGCGAATGCGTTGTCGGACAGCTTTAGTGCGATGTCGGCAGACTGGCAACGCCGCCGGTCCGGCCTGTGGATTTGTGAGGAGGCCCACCGCGCGCAAGGCTGAGATTCGCGACAGACCGCAGACCTTTGCGCTTGTGCGCTTTCGGTCTCGCGAATATAAGGCGCGCACAATTCGCCGATGGGAGATATGGATGAGCGAGGAAATTGATATCACTTATTCACCTTCCGAGGGCGAACCGTTCATGAATGAACGGCAGAAGACCTATTTTCGGGCAAAACTCGCCACGTGGAAAAATGACATACTGCGCGAGGCGCGCGAGACGCTGGAAGTATTGCAGCAGGAGAATTCGCATCACCCCGACCTGACGGACAGGGCCTCATCCGAGACGGATCGCGCCATCGAACTAAGGGCGCGAGATCGGCAAAGAAAACTCATTTCCAAGATCGACGCGGCGATTCGCAGAATCGATGAGGGAACATACGGCTACTGCGACGAAACCGGTGAACCGATCGCTTTGAAGCGCCTCGATGCCCGGCCGATCGCAACGCTCTCGATCGAGGCGCAGGAGCGCCACGAACGGCGCGAAAAGGTCCATCGCGACGATTGAACGACGTTCGGCGGGTCGAATTGTCTGCTTATGGCGCGCATCTCCGTTCTCGCGCGTGGAACCAGCGCCTGGCGACGCAGACAGGCTCGTGGGCCGTCCGCATCTCAAATGACCGACGTGAATGATATATCCGAAAAACCGCCCATCGCCCGGATTCACGGACAAATAGGCGGATTTCGGCCCACGATTTCCCGCACGGGTCTTTTCCGCACCCTGAGAATATGATTCAACCGGGATCCCGGCTGATGGGCCGGGCGTAAACGAATAGCAGGCGGAACCGATGGCGAGGCAGACAGACGGAGAATTCTACCCGGCGCCGATCGTCGAATACAATACGAGACCCGGTACGATCGCAAGGCTGATGGTTTTCGCCCTTGTGCTCGTGTGCGCCGGTTTTGCCTTCGCCATTTTCAAGGAACGCCTGGGGGATCCGTTCCTTCTCGGATTGCTGGGTATTTTGGCGATGATCGGGGTCGGCTATCTGTTCGCCACCGCCATCGGTTTTGTCCGGATCGCGCCCGGAGCGCCCGGCGGCGATTTGGCCAAGCGCTTCGTCGATACGATGGTGCACGGATTGGTCATTACCGATCCGAAGGGCCGGGTAATCTACGCCAACCGCACCTGGGCGGAGATGACCGGCGCCAGATCGGCTGTCGAAACCAGGACGGTGGAGAGCTTCCTCGGGTCGAACGAGGACGCCGCTTCGACGATATTACGCCTCTCATCCGCCCTTCGCGACGGGCAGGTTTCCGAAGGCGAATTCAGACTCTCTCGGGGTCTGCGACCTGAGAAAGATGCCGCGGAACCGCGTTGGTACCGGGTTCGGGCCCGTATGTTTTCCTCTCCCGATTATCGTCGGCCCCTTCATGCCTGGCAGATTGCGGATATCTCGGAAGAACGGGCGAAACAGGAGCGGTTTTTTCAGGATCTGCAAAAGGCGATTGATCATCTTGATCATGCGCCGGCCGGTTTTTTTGCGGCCAATCCCGATGGCCGGATCACCTATGTGAACGCCACTTTGGCGGAATGGCTCGGTGTCGATCTGGCGAAGTTCCGTCCCGAATCGCTGACTCTGCCGGAAATTGTCGCCGGCGACGGTATGGCGCTGATCAACTCGTTAAAGGTCGGTCCCGGCGCGACGCGCGACGCGGTAATCGACCTCGATCTTGCCGCCACAACCGGTGAGGCTCTTCCGGTCCGGTTCATGCACCGCGTCACCGCGACGCGGGAAGGCGAACCTGGCGCGACCCGGACGATCGTTCTCAATCGCACCGAAGGGGAGGAATCGTCATCGGATGTCAGGGCGGCCGATGTGCGATTCACCAGGTTTTTCAACTCCACTCCGATGGCGATTGCCAGCGTGGACGGGGAAGGGCGGATCCTGCGAACCAACGCACCGTTTGTCTCGCTGTTTTCATCGGTCGTCGACCGTGACGCTATCGACAACCGCATCAGATTGGACACCGTCATCCATGAGCGTGATCGAGCGGAATTCGCCGCCGCGCTTGAAAAAGCCAAGGAACGGCAGGCCGATATCCGGCCGATCGATACGGAACTGCCGGGTGAGAGCGAGCGTCACATGCGCCTTTACGTCAACGCCATTGCCGACGAGGGACGCGACGGCGCCGAAGAATCCGCGATTGTCCATGCGGTCGAGACGACCGAGCAAAAGGCGCTCGAAAACCAGATGGCGCAGAGCCAGAAGATGCAGGCGGTCGGCCAGCTGGCCGGCGGCATAGCGCACGACTTCAACAATGTTCTGACAGCGATCATCATGGCGTCCGACCTGTTGCTGAGCAATCACCGGCCGTCGAACCCGTCTTTCCAGGACATCAAGGACATCAAGGATAACGCCATTCGGGCCGCGTCGCTCGTTCGGCAACTGCTCGCATATTCGCGGCGCCAGACAATGCGTCCGGAAGTACTGAACCTCACCGATGTTATTGCCGATCAGCGAATGATGCTCACGCGCCAGGCCGACAACGACGTGAAAATGCATATCGAACACGGGCGGGACTTATGGGCGGTCAGGGCGGACCGCGTGCAGTTGGGCCGGGTGATCGTCAATCTTGTGGTCAATGCCTACGATGCGATACCGGATGCCGGCGCCGTGTCGATTCGAACGTCCAATCTGACCGAGGAGGACTGCGCCGGATTCATGCATCATCGCGAACTCATCGCGGCGGATTATGTACTGATCGAAGTCGAGGACAGCGGAAACGGAATGCCGCCGGACGTCGCCAGGAAGATTTTCGAGCCGTTCTTTACGACAAAGGATGTCGGCAAGGGCACCGGCCTTGGGCTGTCCGTGGTCTACGGCATCGTCAAACAGACCGGCGGCTTTATCTTTGTCGATTCAGAGGAAGGCGTCGGTTCGACATTCCGCATATTTCTGCCGCGATACGTTGAAGGCGCGGAAATATCCGAAGAGCAACCTGAACCGGTCCCGGCTATCGAAGGGAGGGAGACGCACACCGCGGCGAAGAAGGCGCCGGAACCGGCCGCCCGGGACCTTTCGGGATCGGCTACCGTGTTGCTGGTCGAAGACGAGGATGCCGTGCGCAGGGGAAGCGTGCGCGCGCTTTCTTCGCGAGGCTACACCGTTCATGAAGCGTCATCCGGTATCGAAGCCCTCAAGATTTTCACCGAACGGGATGGAAAGATCGACATAGTCGTTTCCGATGTGATGATGCCGGAAATGGACGGGCCGACCCTGCTCGGCGAACTGAGGAAGGCGCGGCCCGGCATCAAGTTCATCTTCGTGTCCGGTTATGCCGAGGATGCGTTTGCCAAAAATCTTCCCGAAGACGCCAAGTTCGGATTCCTGCCCAAACCGTTCTCGCTCAAGCAGCTTGCCACCGTCGTGAAGAAAGTTCTTGAGGAATGACCGCCCGGTCTCCGCGTCCCATAGACCACTGCGTGTTGCCCGTTGAAAATCTGGATACGGCGACGGAGCGGCTGAACAGGCTGGGTTTTACGGTCGCGCCCAGGGCAACGCACCCGTTCGGAACAACCAACGCTTGCGTCTATTTCACAGACAACAGCTATCTGGAGCCTCTCGCCGTAACCGACGCGGAACTGGCCGCCGAAACGGCTCTCAAACGCAATGTGTTCGCGGTCCGCGATTCCGCATTCCGATTCAGGAACGGTCCCGAGGGGTTTTCCGCACTGGCTATGGGAACCGGAAACGCCAGGGCCGATCATCGCAGGTTTGTCTTGTCCGGTATCTCGGCCGGCCGGCAATTGACATTTTCGAGACCGTTTACAACGCCTGACGGTTCTGTCGACGAGGCTTCGTTCCGGCTTGCCTTCGCCGCCGATCCGAGAAGTCCGGATGTCTTTTTCTTCACCTGCGAGCGAACCGGGGTCCCGAATGCGGATCGCGGCGTTCCGGAACGACATGCCAATGGAGTGAGCGGCATAGCGCGTGTTATAATGTCGGAGCCGTATCCGGCGGATTTCGCGTATTTGTGTCAGGAAATCGCCGGGTCGCGGGAATCCGGTGCGGTTGAGCATGGGATCGAGGTCATGGCCGCAAACGGCGTCATCCGCGTGCTCGATCCTGACGGCTGCCAAAACGAACTGGGGATATCGATCGGCCGCGAACGCGGCCTCGGACTGCACGCAATCGTATTCGAAGCCCCGGCGCTCGCGCCAATTCGAAAACGGCTCGACAAGAGCGGCGTTCGGTTTGAGAACAGGGTAAACAGGATTGTCGTACACCGGGCCGCGGGTCAGGGTGCGGTGTTTGCGTTTGAAGAAAGGACCACATGACCGGTCCGGATCGCGTGATCAGTGCCGGCGATGCTGTTTTCGGCAACGACGAACCGCTTTCGTTGATTGCCGGACCATGCGCCATGGAAAGCCGCCAGCACGCCTTCGACATGGCAGGCAGGTTGAAGGAAATCTGTGCCGGGTCGGGCATCGGACTGGTCTATAAATCGAGCTATGACAAAGCCAACCGCACGTCTTTGAACGCGGGCAGAGGCGTTGGATTGGACGAGGCTCTCACGATCTTCGCCGATTTGCGCACGGAACTGGGCATGCCGGCCCTGACCGACGTTCACGCGCCGGAGCATTGCGCGCGGGTCGCCGAAATCGTCGATGTGCTACAAATACCGGCCTTCCTGTGCCGTCAGACCGATCTTGTAGTCGCCGCCGCGCGCACGGGTCGTATCGTCAATGTGAAAAAAGGGCAGTTTCTCGCCCCGTGGGATATGGCCAATGTTGTCGCCAAGATCACCGGTTCGGGCAACTCCAGGGTAATGCTCACCGAGCGCGGCGCTTCTTTCGGCTACAACACCCTGATCAGCGACATGCGGTCGCTTCCGATCATGGCCGGAACCGGCGCGCCGGTTATTTTCGATGCGACCCACTCGGTACAGCAGCCGGGCGGGCGCGGCGGTTCAACCGGCGGCGAGAGGCGCTTCGTCGGCGCTTTGGCGCGCGCGGCTGTCGCCGTGGGCGTCGCCGGCGTCTTCGTCGAAACCCATGAAAACCCCGACAACGCTCCTTCGGACGGTCCCAACATGGTGCCGCTCGACGAGCTGCCGCGACTTTTGGAAACGCTGATTGCGCTCGACGATATCGCCAAACGAGGCTGAACCGCGGCTGTTGCGCAATCGCGACCGCCGGGTTCACACGGCGCTTGCTCGTCGCGTGTCGCCGACGACCCGATTGTCGTGACGTTTGCGCGGAAATGCCGCGCTGCGGACATTCGGGCGGGCGTCATGCGAAGTTGCGTTTTCGCGCGCATTGGATAAGACGGCAACCGAATTTCCCGAAATGCATCCGGAGTCCTCCCATGACAGCCATTATCGATATCATCGGCCGCGAAATCCTCGATAGCCGCGGCAATCCGACGGTAGAGGTCGATGTCCGCCTTGAGGACGGATCATTCGGTCGCGCGGCGTCGCCGTCGGGCGCATCGACCGGCGCCCATGAAGCCGTGGAGCTTCGCGATGGCGGGCCACGCTATCTTGGCAGGGGCGTTCGACAGGCCGTGGACGCGGTCAACGGCGAACTGTTCGAAGCGGTCGGCGGGATGGACGCCGAAGAACAGGGTCATATCGACCGAACGATGACGGCTCTGGACGGCACGCCCAACAAAAAGCGACTTGGGGCCAATTCGATCCTGGGCATTTCGCTGGCCGTGGCCAAGGCGGCGGCGGCATCCTCGGGATTGCCCCTGCATCGTTATGTCGGCGGCGCGAACGCACATCTCCTGCCGGTTCCCATGATGAACATCATCAATGGCGGCGCCCACGCCGACAATCCGATCGACATTCAGGAGTTCATGATCGTGCCCGTCGGCGCATCGTCCCTCGCCGAAGCGGTTCGCATGGGCGCCGAGGTGTTCCACACGTTGAAGCGCGGATTGAACGAAGCCGGACACAATACCAATGTGGGCGACGAGGGCGGATTTGCGCCGGATATCGAGAGCGCGGCGGCGGCGCTTGATTTCATCATGCGATCGATCGAACGGGCCGGTTACAAGCCGGGCGACGACGTCGCCATCGCGCTCGACTGCGCGGCAACCGAGTTTTTCCATGACGGCAAATACGTCTATGCGGGGGAGGGCGTGACCCGCGATGGCGAGGAGCAGGCGAAATATCTGGCGAAACTTGCCTCGGATTATCCGGTCCTCTCGATCGAGGACGGCATGTCGGAGGATGATTGGGACGGCTGGAAGGCGTTGACCGATCTGGTCGGCGACAAGGTGCAACTCGTTGGTGACGACCTGTTCGTGACGAACTCCGCCAGATTGCGCGACGGCATCCGCATGGGCGTCGCCAATTCGATTCTGATCAAGGTCAACCAGATCGGCACACTGACCGAAACGCTCGATGCGGTCGAAACGGCGCACAAGGCCGGATATACCGCGGTAATGTCCCATCGATCGGGAGAAACCGAGGACTCCACGATTTCGGACCTGGCGGTCGCGACCAATTGCGGTCAGATCAAGACCGGATCGCTGGCGAGATCGGACCGGCTGGCGAAATACAACCAGTTGATCCGCATCGAGGAGCGATTGGGCAAACAGGCGCGTTATCCCGGCAAGGCGGCGCTGCGTCGGTAGTCTTTATTTTTTCTCGTCGTAACCGGGCGTTAAGCACGTCCGGGCGAAAAACGCGGCAGGAGAATTCCCGCCATGTGGACGCGCCAGTACAAAAAACGCAATACCGGAAAGCTGATCGTCCCGTCGTTGTGCGCCGCATTTTTGGGCTACTTCGGATTTCACGCTTTTCACGGTGACTACGGAATCTATTCGAAATATCGTCTGGAAGCCCAAACGATTGAGTTGCGCGCCGAATTCGCGGCGCTGCATGCGGAACGGATTGCGCTGGAGAAGCGGGGGCGATTGCTGCATGTCGGCACGATTCACAGGGACATGCTGGATGAACAGGCGCGGAAATCGCTGAACCTCTCGGCAGCCGATGAGGTGATTATCATGCGGCCGTCGGCAGGCGAAGAGTTTAACTGAATTCGAGTTAATTTCAAAAGATTTCAATGATCGGAAAGATTTAGGCGCATAACAGCTATTCCGAAAGGCTATAGGCAAGCCCGCTTGTTCCGTGTTACGCGAAGTCGACCGCTTGTGGAGGCGGATACTATCCGACGCCACCGGCGATGAAGCGCACTTGTGCACAGGGAGTGAGCGCATGCCTGCCGCGGCAAGGAAAACTGCGACAAAAAGACAAAAATCCACGAAACCGGCCGCGCCGAAAACACCGAAGCCGCTGGAATACGACAAGAAGCAGGAGCTCGCGGCCTATCGCGACATGCTGTTGATAAGGCGTTTCGAGGAAAAGGCGGGTCAGCTTTACGGCATGGGTTTCATCGGCGGCTTCTGTCACCTCTACATCGGCCAGGAGGCCGTTGTCACCGGCATGCAGCGCGCGCTCATAGAAGGCGACCAGCTTATCACGGGCTACCGGGACCATGGGCATATGCTTTCATCCGGCATGAGCCCTCGCGGGGTGATGGCGGAACTTACCGGCCGGCGGGGAGGCCTGTCGAAGGGCAAGGGCGGCTCCATGCACATGTTCTCCAAGGAGAAGAACTTCTTCGGCGGTCACGGCATTGTCGGCGCACAGGTTCCGCTTGGCACCGGCCTGGCCTTCGCCAACAGATATCGCGGCGCCAACAATATCTCGACGGTATATTTCGGGGACGGCGCGTCCAATCAGGGCCAGGTCTATGAAAGCTTCAACATGGCCTCGTTATGGAAGCTTCCCGTTGTCTACGTTATCGAGAACAATCGCTACGCGATGGGCACCTCGACGGTTCGCTCGTCGGCCGAGACGGATTTCTCCCACCGCGGCATTTCCTTCAGGATTCCGGGAATCCGGGTCGACGGCATGGACGTGCGCGCGGTTAACGCGGCGGCCGATCTGGCGGCCAAACGGTGTCGCGACGGCGGCGGTCCCATCATTCTCGAAATGCTGACCTACCGCTATCGCGGACATTCCATGTCCGACCCGGCCAAATACCGCACCAAGGAGGAAGTGCAGAAGATGCGCGCCGAGCAGGATCCGATCGAACAGGTCAGGCAACGCGTGCTCGACAGGAAGTGGGCGGCCGAGGACGAGTTGAAGGCGGTCGACAGGGAAGTTCGCGACATCGTTGCCGACGCGGCCGAATTCGCGCAATCCGATCCGGAGCCGGATGCGTCCGAACTCTACACGGATATTCTGGTTTGAGGGGAGGGTTGAACAATGCCTACCGAGATTTTGATGCCCGCCCTGTCACCGACCATGGAAGAGGGCAATCTGGCCAAATGGCTCAAGAATGAAGGGGATGCGGTCGCCGCCGGCGACATCATTGCCGAGATTGAAACCGACAAGGCGACGATGGAAGTCGAAGCCGTGGACGAAGGCACGCTCGGCAAAATACTGATCGCCGAAGGGTCGGAGGGCGTGAAGGTCAATACGCCGATTGCCGTCCTGCTGGCTGACGGTGAAAGCGCAAACGCCATCGATTCCGCGCCGGCGGCCGAAACGCTTGCGCCGGCCGCTGTCGAACAGGCGCCTGTTCCCGCCGCTCCCGCCGCGACCGAAACCGCTTCCGATCCGGACATTCCGGAAGGAACAGAGATGGTTCCGACCACGGTCCGCGAGGCGCTGCGCGACGCCATGGCGGAAGAAATGCGGCGCGATGAGGATGTCTTCGTCATGGGCGAGGAGGTCGCCGAATACCAGGGCGCCTATAAGATCACGCAAGGTCTGCTCGACGAATTCGGTGCGCGCCGCGTCGTCGATACGCCGATTACGGAACATGGCTTTGCCGGCGTCGGCGTCGGCGCGGCCTATGCCGGTTTGAAACCGATCGTTGAATTCATGACCTTCAACTTCGCCATGCAGGCGATCGACCAGATCATCAATTCCGCCGCCAAGACGCTGTACATGTCCGGCGGGCAGATGGGCGCTCCGATCGTGTTTCGCGGACCGAACGGCGCCGCGGCGCGCGTCGCCGCCCAGCACAGCCAGGACTATGCCGCCTGGTATAGCCATGTACCCGGACTGAAAGTCGTGCAGCCGTTCAACGCCGCCGACGCCAAGGGCCTGTTGAAAGCCGCGATCCGCGATCCAAACCCGGTGATATTTCTGGAAAACGAGATTCTCTACGGCCGGACATTCGATGTGCCGAAGCTGGATGATTTCGCCCTGCCGATCGGTAAGGCCCGCATCCACAGGCCGGGCGACGACGCCACCGTCGTTTCCTTCGGAATCGGCATGACCTATGCGATACAGGCCGCCGATGCGCTGGCGGGCGAGGGGATCGACGTTGAGGTC
The DNA here is from genome assembly GCA_965204295.1 of Rhizobiaceae bacterium. Taxonomy (GTDB): domain Bacteria; phylum Pseudomonadota; class Alphaproteobacteria; order Rhizobiales; family Rhizobiaceae; genus JAWKWH01. Next base: position 3,295,260 of record OZ241973.1, on the reverse strand, counting down.
ATCGACCTGCGCACGATCCGACCGATGGATCTCGACACCGTGATCGCGTCCGTCCGGAAAACCAACCGGCTGGTGACGGTCGAAGAAGGCTTTCCGCAATCGTCCGTCGGCGACCATATCGCCAGCCGGGTGATGCAGCGTGCGTTCGACTGGCTCGATGCGCCGGTGGTCACGATCTGCGGCAAGGATGTTCCCATGCCCTACGCGGCGAACCTCGAAAAGCTGGCGCTGCCGAACGTCAGCGAGGTGATCGAAGCGGTGAAAGCCGTATCATACAAGGCGTAAGGGAGGTCAGCCATGCCTATAAACATCACCATGCCGGCCCTGTCGCCCACAATGGAAGAAGGCAATCTCGCCAGATGGCTGGTCAAGGAGGGCGATAACGTCTCCGCCGGAGACGTGATAGCCGAAATCGAGACCGACAAGGCGACGATGGAAGTCGAAGCCGTCGATGAGGGCGTTATCGCCAAAATACTGATTCCCGAAGGCGCCGAGGCGGTCAGGGTCAATGCGCCGATCGCAGTGCTTGCCGAAGAAGGTGAAGATGTCGCCGAGGCGGCGAAGGCCGGTGGTAATTCCGGCGGAGGCAAGCAGGAGATGTCCGCCGTCGCCGCATCGTCACCGGCGGAAAGTTCGCCCGCTCCCGCACCGGCCGAAAGCGCTGCACCCGGGCCGGTGGCTGCCGCAAACGGTTCGGGCGGAAACCGCACATTCGCTTCACCGCTGGCGCGCCGGATCGCCAAAGACGCCGGCATCGATGTCGCCGCCATTTCGGGAACCGGCCCGAAGGGCAGGGTGGTGAAAGCCGATGTGGAAGCCGCTATCGCCTCGCGCGGCGCCGCCGCGAAATCGGTTCAAGCCGCGGCCGATACGGCGACGCCGAAACCCATATCGGACGACGCGGCGCTCAAACTGTTCGAGGAGGGATCCTACGAACTGGTCGGGCACGACACTATGCGCAAGACCATCGCCCGCCGGCTGGTCGAGGCGAAATCGACCGTTCCGCATTTCTATCTGACGATCGAATGCGAACTCGACGCACTGTTGAATCTGCGCGGCGACCTCAACAAATCGGCTCCCGTCAGGGACGGCAGACCGGCCTACAAGCTCTCCGTCAACGACATGATCATCAAGGCGCTGGCGCTTTCGTTGCGCGATACGCCCGACGCCAATGTCTCGTGGACGGATGAGAACATGGTTCGCCATGCCCATGCGGATGTCGGCGTTGCGGTCTCGATCCGCGGCGGCCTGATCACGCCGATCGTGCGCCGCGCGGAAGAAAAGAACTTGTCGACCATTTCCAACGAGATGAAGGATATGGCCGGCCGCGCCCGCGACCGCAAGCTGAAGCCCGAGGAGTATCAGGGCGGTTCGAGCGCGGTTTCCAATCTCGGCATGATGGGCGTCAAGGAGTTTTCCGCCGTCATCAACCCGCCGCACGCGACGATCCTCGCGGTCGGCGCCGGCGAACAACGGGCGGTTGTCAGGGATGGCGCCGTTGCGATTGCCACCATGATGAGCGTGACGCTCTCGACCGATCACCGCGCGGTCGACGGCGCTCTCGGCGCCGAACTGCTGACGGCCTTCAGGGCTTATATCGAAAACCCGATGAGCATGCTGGTGTGAGATTGGCGGACAATGAAAACCGTCCTCTGCTACGGCGACTCGCTGACCTGGGGTTACGATCCCGATGGACCGCGCCGTCACGCTTATGCCGACCGCTGGCCAAGCGCGCTTCAGGCGGCCATGGGCGGACAGGTTCACGTCATGGCCGAAGGGTTGAACGGACGCACCACGGCCTCGGACGATCATCTGGCCGAGTGCGACCGCAACGGAGCACGGATTCTGCCGACGATCCTGCACACGCACGCGCCGCTGGATCTGGTTATCCTGCTGCTCGGGACGAATGACATGAAGCCCGGTATCGCCGGCAGTGCGATCCTGGCCATGCAAGGCATGCGCCGGCTCGTGACGATCATACGACGCCACCCGTATCCGGCGCCGCAGGAGCCGCCGCATGTGGTGATCGTATCGCCGCCGCCGCTGGCCGATACGCCTGACGCCGAATTCACGGCCATGTTTTCAGGCGGGCCCGAGGAATCGGCCAAGCTGGCGCCGATGTTTCGCGGTCTGGCCGATGAAATGGGTTGCGGTTTTTTCGACGCCGGATCGGTGGCGAAGGCGACGCCGATGGACGGCGTTCATCTTGACGCCGCAAACACGCGCGCGCTCGGCGAGGCGCTTGTCCCGATCGTCGGACAAACGCTCGGTCTCGGAGCGAATTGAACATCAGGGCCGATCGATTGTCGGCGACCAAAGGAGTTGCAGGATGGCAGATCAATACGACGTCATCATCATCGGATCCGGACCCGGAGGCTATGTCACGGCCATCCGATCGGCGCAGCTGGGTCTCAAGACGGCCATTGTCGAGCGCGAGCATCTGGGCGGCATCTGTCTCAACTGGGGTTGTATCCCGACCAAGGCGCTGCTGCGTTCCGCCGAAATCAAGCACTTCGCCGAACATGCGAAGGATTACGGTCTGAAAATCGATGGCGCCGTCTCGGCCGATATCGGCGCGGTGGTGGACCGGTCGCGAAAGGTGTCGGCGCGGCTTAATGGCGGCGTCGGCTTCCTGATGAAAAAGAACAAGATAGATGTCATCTGGGGCGAAGCCAGGCTGACGGGCAAAGGCGGGGTCGTCGTATCGAAGCCGGCCAAGAAGGCGATGGAGCCGCAACACCCGGCGCCCAGGGGCGCGAAGGGCGAGGGCGCCTACAAGGCGAAGCATATCGTCATCGCCACCGGCGCCCGGCCTCGTGCGCTGCCCGGGATCGAACCCGACGGCAAACTGATCTGGACCTATTTCGAGGCGATGGTGCCGCCTGAGTTGCCCAAGAAACTTCTGGTGATGGGCTCGGGCGCAATCGGCATTGAGTTCGCGTCGTTTTACCAGGCCATGGGATCGGATGTGACGGTCGTCGAACTGATGCCGACAATCATGCCGGTCGAGGACGCCGAGATTTCGGGAATTGCGCGCGAACAGCTGGAGAAATCCGGTCTGAAAATTCATACCGAGGCTAGGGTGACCGAGGTCGGGAAGAATGCCGACTCGATCAGGGCGACCGTGGAATTGAAGGACGGCAGGTCAGAGGTTATGGAAGCAGACCGGCTGATTTCCGCCGTCGGTGTGCAGGGCAATATCGAGAATCTCGGTCTTGAGGGCCTGGGTGTCGAAACGGACCGGGGATGCGTCATTGTCGATGGCTATGGCCGCACGAACGTCGAAGGCGTCTACGCCGTCGGCGATGTGGCCGGCCCGCCGATGCTGGCCCACAAGGCCGAACATGAAGGCGTCATTTGCGTGGAGAAGATCGCCGGTGTGTCCGGCGTGCATCCAATGGACAGGAACAGGATTCCCGGCTGCACCTATTGTCATCCGCAGGTGGCGTCGGTGGGATTGACCGAAGCCGGGGCCAGGGAAGCCGGCCGCGACGTCCGCGTCGGCCGGTTCCGGTTTGGCGCCAATGGCAAGGCGATCGCGCTTGGCGAGGATCGGGGGATGATCAAGACGATCTTCGACAGAAAAACCGGCGAACTGCTCGGCGCTCACATGGTCGGCGCGGAGGTCACGGAACTGATCCAGGGATTTGTGGTTGCGATGAACCTCGAAACAACCGAAGAAGAACTGATGCACACCATCTTCCCGCACCCGACATTGTCGGAGATGATGAAGGAAAGCGTGTTCGACGCCTATGGCCGGGTGTTGAACGCTTGACGTTTTTGCAAATCGGGATTGAATGCACCATCCAATTTAGGGGAACAAATACTATGACGGGAAGCAACAACATTCATTCCAATGGCTCTTCGGATTCTTCCGGACGTGGCAACGATGTGACCAAAATGATGACATTTGAGGCGAACAAAAAATCAACTGGCCTCGCGTATGTTATTTGGTTTTTTCTTGGTGGATTGGGGATACACAGTTTTTATCTGGGTCGGACGGTAAGAGGTTCTGCTATGCTGACTCTATGTGTGTTGGGCTGGCTGACGTTGTTCATATATGTCGGCGTGTTTATGCTTATCGCGCTCTGTATTTGGTGGATTGTCGATGCATTTTTGATCTCTAGTATGACAACTGAACACAACAACAATCTAGTTACAAGATTGAGCGGTGGGCCAAAACTATAAGGCTTCCACCTCATTTATGGAATGGATTGCTGTTATCAAAGATTGGAGCCGCCATTGATGAATTTGATCGTCTGGATTATCATCGGCGGATTGGCCGGCTGGATCGCCGGTACGATCATGAAAAACCGGTCCGGTCTGTTCATGAACGTCATTATCGGTGTCGTCGGAGCGTTTATCGGCGGTTGGCTGTTCGACATTCTCCAAATCGCGCCACAGGCCGGATTCAGCGGGGCGCTGATTACCGCCACGGTCGGCGCCGTCGTTCTGCTATTCGGGTTGAAACTCGTGAAGGGGCGCTGATACGCGCTGAAAGAAAGTCGCATGGTCACAGTCGTCGACAACATTTCCAGGCCGCGGCCGCGCCATCCTGAAAAGGCGCACAGGCCCGATCAGGAGGTGCTGCGTAAACCCGATTGGATTCGCGTCAGGGCGCCGGTATCGAAGGGCTATCGCGATACGCGCGATATTGTCAGATCGAACGGCCTCGTCACGGTTTGCGAGGAGGCCGGTTGCCCCAATATCGGCGAGTGCTGGGACAGGAAACACGCCTCGTTCCTGATCATGGGCGAGATCTGCACACGCGCCTGCGCCTTCTGCAATGTGACCACAGGTCTGCCCGACGCGCTCGATTGCAACGAGCCCGCCAACGTCGCCGAGGCCGTGAAGACCATGGGATTGAACCACGCGGTCATCACATCGGTCGACCGCGATGATCTCGACGATGGGGGCGCGCGGCACTTTGTCGATGTGATAAAGGCGATCCGACAGACCTCGCCTGAAACCACGATCGAGGTTCTGACACCCGATTTCCTGCGAAAAAAAGGCGCGCTTGAAAAGGTCGTGGCGGCGAAGCCCGACATATTCAACCACAATCTCGAGACGGTTCCGTCGAACTACCTGACCGTGCGCCCCGGCGCGCGCTACTTCCATTCGGTCAGGTTGTTGCAGCGGGTGAAGGAGGTCGACCCGTCGATGTTCACCAAATCGGGCATCATGGTGGGTCTGGGCGAAGAACGGAACGAAGTGCTGCAACTGATGGACGACTTGCGCACCGCCAATGTCGATTTCCTGACAATCGGCCAGTATCTCCAGCCGACCCGAAAACACCACCCCGTCAGGAATTTCGTCACGCCGGACGAGTTTAAGTCCTACGAAACGGTGGCCTATTCAAAGGGTTTCCTGCTGGTGTCCGCGAGCCCGCTTACGCGCTCGTCGCACCATGCCGGTGAGGACTTCGCCAGACTGCGCGCAATACGCGAATCCGGTTCCTCGCGCCGGCGCTGAATGCCGAAGTTCTCATCCACCAGGCACGTGCCGCACACGCCGGAGCAGATGTTCGCTCTTGTGGCCGATATCGAGAAATATCCGGATTTTCTGCCGATGTGCGAGGCGTTGACCATTCGTTCCAAAAAAAGGCGGAACGGGAAGACGCTGTTGGTGGCGGATATGACGGCAGGTCACAAAAGGATACGCGAGACGTTCGCCAGCCAGGTGCTGCTCGACCCGGAAAATCGCAAAATCGACGTCAAATACATCGACGGCCCGTTTCGCCGCCTCGACAGCAAATGGAATTTTGCCGGATCCCGCGGGGGGTGCGACGTCGAGTTCTTCATCGACTATGAGTTCAAAAGCCGGATACTCGGTTTGCTAACGTGTGCGATGTTCGACCGGGCGTTTCGCCGTTTCTCGGCAGCATTCGAGAGGAGAGCGGTTCAGATCTACGGAATTTCAACCGCTCAAGGCGAAAATGGCGGCGCTTAATCCTTGTCCCGATGGATCGGCGGCAGCAACCGCTCGATCTTCATCAGCGCGACCCGCGTCGTTTCCAGACGAATGGTTTCGCGATCGGCGTCCGGTGAATGATTGAGTTCGACGATTTCGACAACCCTACCGCCCCGGTCCGCGAACGCCATATACACCAGACCGACCGGTTTTTCGGCCGTGCCTCCGTCAGGTCCGGCAATTCCGGTCACCGATACCGATATATCGGCGCCAGAGCGCCGCACGGCCCCTTTGGCCATTTCCGCCGCCGTGTTCATTGAAACGGCCCCGTGCTTCAACAGCGTCTCGCTCGAAACGCCGAGCAATTCAACCTTGGCCCGGTTCGAATATGTGACGAAGCCACGGTCGAACACCGCCGACGATCCCGCAATATCGGTCAAAGACGCCGCTATCATCCCTCCGGTGCACGATTCCGCGGTTGCAATGACCTTGTCCGCGCGGGAGTAGCATTCAACGACGGCGCCGGCCGCTTCCCGTATCGATTTTCGCAAACGCCTCGAACTCATGGAACATTCCCATAGCAGACGGTAGCCGTCGCAATCGCGGCGATGCCTTCACCCCGGCCGACAAATCCCAAGCGTTCGTTTGTCGTGGCCTTGATCGATATGCGGTCCGGTTCAATGCCCAGCACCGCTCGGATGGCGCCGGCCATTTCCGCGCGATGCGGGTCGATTCTTGGGGCCTCGGCGACGATTGTCACATCGGCATTCAGTATCAGACCGTCTTTCCTTTCGATCAGACCGGCGGCATGACGAAGAAACACTTCGGAGGCGACGCCATTCCACTTCGGATCGGACGGAGGGAAGTGCGTACCGATATCTCCTGCTCCGCATGTCGCAAGCAGCGCATCCGTCAATGCGTGCAATCCGACATCGGCATCGGAATGCCCCCTCAGTTTGCGCTCGTACGGAATCCTGACGCCACACAGCATCAAATGGTCGCCGACGGTAAATCCATGAACATCATAGCCCGTTCCGGTCCGAATATCCGGAACGCCCCGATGCCGGGCTCGTGTCAAATCCGCCGTCTCGATATCCTTCGCCCACGTCAACTTCACATTTTCCGCCGAACCATCAATAATCCTGGTCGGAATATTCGCCCACTCGGCAAGAGCGGCGTCATCGGTAAATCCATGCGGATTCTCAATTGCCGCCCGCTCGTGAGCTTCGAGAATCGGGGCGAATGGGAAAACCTGCGGCGTTTGCGCGGAATTCAGCCCGTCGCGAGGTTCGGTCGCGATAACATAGCCATCGGCATCCACTCTCTTCAGCGTGTCCGAGACCGGAATGCCGGGCAGCGCGCCTGATGATCGTTCGACAGCCGCCCCAAGCCGGTCGATAAGTTCTTTTTCGATAAAAGGCCGCACACCGTCGTGGATCATGACAAATTCGGGATCAAATTCGCCGAGACGACGCAGCGCGCGCAATACCGATTCCTGGCGCGAATATCCTCCCTCAACCGGAACCACCCGACTTGCAAGTTCTCCCATGGCGCCGGTGAACAACGCCATATCGTCGCGGTGAATGGCGATTGCGATCGGGCCGATTAGCGGGTGGCTTGAAAACGCCTTCACCGTCAGAGCCAAAACCGGCTCTCCGCCGATCAACCGAAACTGCTTTGGACCTTCGGATGATTGTCCGGCGCGTTCTCCGCGCCCTGCCGCGACAATCGCAACGGCAAAATCATTATGCATGCTTTCAGTCATAAGCGGACGGAATTCGCCTTCTTCCCATTGTGTGAAAGCGATTACGCTTTCCGTACCGGATTTGAAAGAGGGCGCGCGGCGACGCCTAGCGGGCGAACAATTCATTTGCGGTAGCGCAGTTCTCTGATTAAGAGCCGGGCAGGTTTCGTCGCTGCACGGTTTTTGGGCATGAGCATCACCGATAAACTCGCAACACCGCTGCAAATCGGCAACATAACTGTTCCCAACCGCGTGTTCCTGGCGCCCATGTCCGGGGTCACCGATTTGCCGATGCGCAATTTGGCGCTCGGCCACGGGGCGGGTCTGGCGGTTGCGGAAATGGTGCCCGGAGCGGAACTGGCGAAAGGCAAGGCGGAATCGCATCGGCGCATCCGCAAGGCGGACAATGCCGTCCATATGGTTCAACTGGCCGGACGCAACCCGGAATGGCTCGCGGAGGGCGCGCGCGTCGCCGCGGGTGAGGGCGCCGACATCATCGATATCAACATGGGATGTCCCGCCAAAAAGGTGACCGGCGGCTATTGTGGTTCGGCCTTGATGCGCGATCCCGATCTGGCGGACCGACTGATCAATGCGGTGACTGGCGCCGTAAACGCGCCGGTGACGGTCAAAATGCGTCTTGGTTGGGACGAGACCAGCAAAAATGCGCCCGAAATCGCTTCAAGAGCGGAAGCGCTCGGCGTCGGCATGATTACGGTTCACGGCCGCACCAGAAGCCAGTTCTACAAGGGAACGGCCAATTGGAGCGCGGTTGCAGACGTCAAGTCCGCGGTTCGCATTCCGCTGGTGGTCAATGGTGATATTGACGGCGTCGACTCGGCGGCGACGGCGCTTGAGCGATCCGGCGCCGACGCCATCATGGTCGGTCGGGCTCACTACGGCGCTCCATGGACGTCCGGCTCGATCGTGCGCCGGACATCCGTGGGTGGCGTTGATGTCGCGGCGGCGGAGTTTGCGGAAGATTTGGCCGACTACGTTGTGGCCCACTATGAGGCGATGCTGTCGCTGTACGGCTCCGGGCGCGGTATCCGCCACGCCCGCAAACATCTGGGTTGGTATCTCGACAAGCACGCTGTCTCGATTTCTCCGCGGACGCGCTCGAACTTGATGGCCGGCACGGACGCGGGCGAAGTCATTTCGATTTTAAGGCGGGCATTCGAACCCCGGAGCGTGCAAGCGCCCGTCAGACAGGCGGCGTGAACCGATGCGGAAACCTGGGGTGGAAACCGGCGACCTTGTCCTGAACACAATTCGCCATCCGGTCATCATGATCGCCCCGGATGATCTGATCGGTTACGCGAACAGCGAGGCCGAGCACTTTTTCGGTGCAAGCGCCTCGACCCTGGCCAGGACGCCATTGCATGAGTTCATCGCTCGTTCCAGCCCGCTTCTGGCCTTGGTTGAGCAGGTAAGGGAACGAGGGAGCCCGGTCAACGAATATCGCGTTATCGTGGGTTCGCCTCGGCTTGGCGGGAACAGAACCGTCGATATTTACGCTGCGCCGGTTCATGAACTCGACGGATTTGTTGTCATTATGCTGCAAGAGCGCACGATGGCGGACAAGATCGACCGGCAAATGACTCATCGCGGCGCCGCCCGATCGGTGACCGGTTTGGCCGCCATGCTGGCGCACGAAATCAAGAACCCGCTCTCCGGCATTCGCGGCGCCGCGCAATTGCTCGAAGGTTCCGCTGACGATCAGGACAAGGAGCTTACCCGGCTCATCACGGAGGAAACCGATCGGATCGTCGCGCTTGTCGACCGCATGGAAATGTTTTCCGACGAAAGTCCGGTGCGACGCGAAGCCGTAAACATTCATGTCGTACTGGACAGGGTAAAAACGATTGCCCGCAACGGATTCGCTCCCGGAGTTGCCTTCGTTGAAGAATACGACCCTTCATTGCCGGCGGTCTTCGCCAATCATGACCAACTGGTTCAGGTGTTTCTGAACCTGGTCAAAAATGCGGCGGAAACGCTCGCCGACCGGCCAAATCCGGAAATCAGATTGTCGACCGCCTACAGGCCGGGCATTCGGTTTTCCGTTCCCGGATCGCAAGAGCGCGCGTCTTTGCCGATGCAATTCAGCGTGTCGGACAACGGGGCAGGCGTCCCTGACGATATTTTGCCGATTCTGTTCGATCCGTTCATCACGACCAAGCAAAACGGTTCAGGTCTCGGTCTGGCGCTCGTGGCAAAGATCGTCGGCGAGCACGGAGGCGTTATCGAATGCGACACGTCCCCATCGGGCACAACATTTCGCATCCTGCTTCCGGACTGGAAGCCGTCCGTTGAGGGCGGCGCCATTTCCGAAGTTCCCGAGGCGGTCGGATGAACAAGGGAAATATCCTGGTCGCGGACGACGACGCGGCCATCCGCACGATCCTTGGCCAGGCGCTGGTCAGGGCCGGGCATAACGTTCGAATGACCTCGAACGCATCGACCCTCTGGCGCTGGGTGGCCGGCGGCGAAGGCGATATCGTGATTTCCGATGTCGTGATGCCCGACGAAAACATCTTTGACCTGCTGCCGCGGATCAGGAAGGCGCGTCCGGATTTGCCGGTGATCGTCATGAGCGCGCAAAACACGTTCATGACGGCGATCAAAGCTTCCGAAAAGGGCGCATACGATTACCTGCCCAAGCCATTCGACCTCAATGAACTGCTGACGATCGTCAACCGCGCGCTGTCGGAACCGAAAGAAAAGACAACACGCCCGCCGGAGGCTGAGACGCCGGAGTCCATGCCCCTGATCGGACGTTCCGCCGCGATGCAGGATATCTACCGGGTTCTGGCGCGCCTCATGCAGACCGACCTGACAGCCATGATCACCGGCGAATCCGGCACCGGCAAGGAACTGGTCGCACGCGCTCTGCACGAATATGGGCGCCGGCGGAAGGGACCGTTTGTGGCTGTCAACATGGCCGCTATCCCGCGCGACCTTATTGAGTCCGAACTGTTCGGTCATGAAAAGGGCGCGTTCACCGGCGCACAACATCGGTCAGCGGGCCGCTTTCAGCAGGCGGAAGGCGGAACGCTCTTTCTGGATGAAATCGGCGATATGCCGACAGATGCGCAAACGCGCCTGCTTCGCGTGTTGCAACAGGGCGAATACACGACCGTCGGCGGACGTTCTCCGATCAGGACCGACGTCCGCATTGTGGCCGCGTCGAACAGAGACCTGAGACAATTGATCGAACAGGGAGTGTTTCGCGAAGATCTCTACTACCGCCTGAATGTCGTCCCTATCCGCCTTCCCGCCCTGCGCGAGAGGGCCGACGACATTCCCGACCTGGTTCGACATTTTTTTCAACAGATTGAGCGCGAGGGTTTGAGCGCAAAACGAATTGAATCCCACGGCCTTGACCTGATGAAAAAATATGCCTGGCCGGGAAATGTTCGTGAACTGGAAAATCTAATTCGGCGCTTGAGCGCACTTTATCCCGAGGAGGAAATCTCCGGAGAGACGATCGAAGGTGAATTGCATGCCGGACGTTCGGCGCTCAATGTTGCCTCGTCGGTCGCCGCCGACCCAATGGAACTGGAAAGCGCGGTCGAGCAATATCTGCAACATTACTTCACGCAATTCGAGGACGGAATGCCGCCGCCGGGTCTGTATCAGCGAATTTTGGCGAAGGTCGAAGTCCCCCTGCTGATCTCGACCCTGGCGGCGACGCATGGAAATCAAATCAAGGCCGCCGAATTGCTCGGACTTAATCGGAATACGCTTCGAAAAAAGCTCCGCGAATACGGCATAGATCTGCGCGGAAAAACCCGTCCCGGTATGTAAAACGCGCCGGGCCCGGCAATGAGATTCATCATTGGAGCAGTGGCGCAATTTTGTTGCAAAATCGCCACAATGCGTTGCATACTTGCAACGTATTTTCCAGCGCTTTACCGATCATGGCCGTTCAAACCGAAACATCCGCAACCGGTCAGATACTGTCGCAACCGATGCCGCTGCCGGCGCGCCGTATGCGGTTGGCGCCCGCAATTCTGGCGGTTGTCGGTGCATTGCTCGCCGGCGCGATTTCCTTTGTGATTCTCACGGGTCTGACCGGAATCAGGCCCGACGAGACCGTGACCTTGTCGCTCATTGTCATTGATGCGGGCTTCATCCTGCTGCTTGTCGCGCTGACCGGCAGGGAGATCGTCGGTGTTCTGCTTGCCCGGCAAACCGGGAAGGCGGCCTCGCGCCTGCATATCCGAATTGTCGCGATGTTCTCGCTGGTGGCGGCCATTCCGGCGATCATGGTGGCGATAGTCGCTTCCGTGACGCTTGATATCGGTCTCGATCGCTGGTTCGAAGAACGAACAAAGACGATCGTGAATTCCTCATTGTCGATCGCCGAAGCCTACGTTCGCGAAAATGCCCGAAACCTGCAGGGCACGGCCCTGTCCATGGCCTACGTGCTTGATCAGAACAGATCGGTCTATTCCCTTGATCGCAACGGGTTCCGCCGAATGATGACCGAGCAGGCGGAGGGCAGGGCGCTTGCTCACGCCGCGCTTATAAACGACAAAGGCGAATTCCTGATGATGGCCGACATCACGACCGGATTTCAGATGCCCGAACCGCCGATCGAAGCGGTGGAAACGGCGGCCGATGGCAATCCGGTCCTGATCGAACCGCGAATTCGGAACATTGTCGGGTCCATTGTGAAATTGCGGCAGATTCGCGACGCCTATCTCTACACCGTTCGGCTGGTCGATGCGGAGGTGATCAACGCCCGCCAGATCGTCAGCGCGAATGCGAATGAGTATGGCGGGTTGGAAGCCAACAGAACCACGGCGCAGATCGCTTTCGCCCTTTTGTATCTCGGCATGACTTTGATCGTCGTTCTTTCGGCGATTCTGATGGGAATTGCGGTAGCGGACCGGCTTGTGCGGCCAATTCGCCAACTGATCGGGGCAGCGGACGAAGTGGCCACCGGAAATCTCGACGTGTCCGTACCGGTGCGAAGCTCGGACGGTGACGTCGGGTCCCTAGCGAATACGTTCAACAAGATGATCCGGCAGTTGAAAAGCCAACGCAATGACCTCGTCACCGCGAAAGACCAGATCGACGAACGCCGCCGGTTTTCCGAAGCGGTGCTCTCAGGCGTCACTTCCGGGGTGATCGGCGTCGATTCCCGTGGCGAAATCGCAATCTTGAACCGTTCGGCGATCGAGATGTTCGCGCTGACCGAGAAAAAGGCGGTCGGCGCGAATCTGGCGAAAGTGTTGCCCCACATAGGCAAGGTCTTCGAGGTCGCACGGAAATCGCGGCGCAAGGCATGCCGCGAGCAGGTGACGTTTTTACGACATGGCGCGGAACGGACGTTCGACATCCAGATCACGGTTGAGGAAAGCGACGAGCGCGAGAGCGGGCAGTCCTATGTCGTCACCATCGACGACATAACCGACCTCGTGCAGGCGCAACGGTCCACGGCATGGGCGGACGTAGCGCGACGGATCGCCCACGAAATAAAGAATCCGCTGACGCCGATTCAGCTATCGGCGGAACGCATCAAACGGCGATACGGAAAAGTCATTACCGAAGACCGGGAAGTTTTCGACCAATGTACCGATACCATCGTCCGGCAGGTCGGCGACATCGGCCGCATGGTCGATGAATTTTCGGCTTTCGCACGAATGCCGAAACCGGCGATGGAACGACTTGATTTGCGCGACGTGCTGCGCGAAGCGTCATTCCTCGTCGAGGTCAGCCGCAGTGAAATCGCGTTTGAGCGAAATTACGGCGACACGGCGCTCGTCGGACTGTTCGACAGTCGTCTGATGAATCAGGCCTTTGGCAATATCATCAAGAATGCGGCGGAGGCCACCGAGCTTGCCGCACACGAACGCGATGGCGGCGGAGTCATCAGGATCGAGGCGCAACGGTCCGGAGAAACGATCACCGTCAGCATCATGGACAATGGCAGGGGATTGCCGACAGAGAACCGGCAGCGACTGCTCGAACCCTACATGACGACGCGGGAGAAGGGTACCGGGCTTGGTCTGGCAATTGTTCGCAAGATCATCGAAGACCATGGCGGAACGCTCGAATTGCACGACGCGCCCCGATCCTTCCACAACGGCCGCGGCGCGATGATTCGCGTCACGGTGCCGGCGGCGCCGGATTCAGGCGGCAAAACCGTCAACGCGCCGCATGATGGCGGGGACAGCATGAGTGAGAAAAGTGAAAATGCCGTCTGATATTCTTGTGGTTGACGATGAAGAGGACATTCGCGGTCTCGTCGCCGGGATCCTGGATGACGAGGGGCACGAAGCCAGGACCGCGCACGACGCGGACTCCGCGCTGGCATCGATCACCGAGCGGGCGCCGCGTCTGGTGTTCCTCGATATCTGGCTGCAGGGCTCGCGGCTCGACGGTTTGGCGCTGCTTGACGAGATCAAGGCGTTGCATCCGAGTCTGCCGGTCGTGATGATCTCCGGTCATGGCAATATCGAAACCGCGGTTTCGGCGATCAAACGCGGCGCTTATGACTTCATTGAAAAGCCGTTCAAATCCGACCGGCTGATCATGATATGCGAGCGCGCGCTGGAAACGTCCAACCTGCGCCGCGAGATATCGGACCTGAAAAAGCGCAGCGGTGAAACCGATGAACTCGTCGGAATGTCGTTTGCGATGAGCCAGTTGCGCCAGACCATCGAAAAGGTCGCTCCGACCAACAGCCGCGTAATGATCGTGGGTCCTTCCGGTTGCGGAAAGGAATTGACCGCCAGAGCCATCCACGATCAATCGAAGCGAAGCGCGGGACCGTTCGTGACAGTGAACGCCGCAACGATCACGCCGGAACGCATGGAGACCGAGCTGTTCGGCACCGAACCGAATGGAGCCGAGCGTAAGGTTGGCGCTCTTGAGGAAGCCCATGGCGGGTCATTGTACATCGATGAAGTCGCCAATATGCCGCCCGAAACCCAGAGCCGCATTCTCAGGGTGCTCGTCGACCAGCAATTCGAACGTGTCGGGGGTGCCAAGCGGGTAAAGGTCGATGTGCGCATTATCTCATCGACTTCGCGGAATCTCGAAGAACTGATCGCCAAGGGACAATTTCGCGAAGACCTGTACCACAGGCTGGCTGTGATACCCGTCGTCGTTGCCGGATTGGCCGATCGCCGCGAAGATATTCCCTATCTGATCGATCACTTCATGAAACAGATGGCCAGGCAGGCCGGAATCAAACCGCGAGCGCTGGGCGACGATGCATTGGCCGTCCTGCAGGCGCATGACTGGCCGGGAAATGTCCGTCAGTTGCGCAACAACGTCGAAAGGCTGTTGATCCTGACCCGTGGCGAAGACCCGACGGCGCCCATCGCCGCCGATCTCCTGCCCGGCGAAATCGGCGATGCGATGCCCAAGGCGCCGAACCAATCGGACCGGCACATCATGACGCTTCCGCTCCGCGAGGCGCGGGAGCAATTCGAAAAGGAGTATCTGGTCGCGCAAATCAACCGTTTTGGCGGAAACATATCGCGCACCGCTGAATTCATTGGTATGGAACGGTCCGCATTGCACAGAAAGCTCAAGTCGCTTGGTGTTTGATATCGCCGCCGCCGGGGGGTTGAAGTGAAGGTCATAATTTGCGGAGGCGGCCAGGTCGGGTTCGGCATAGCGGAACGCCTGTCCGGCGAGCAGATCGACGTGTCGGTGATCGACACATCGGCGGACCTGATCCGCAACATACGCGATAATCTCGATGTCAGGGGGTTTGTCGGCCACGGTTCGCACCCCGGCATGCTGGAGGCGGCGGGTGCGCAGGAAGCCGACATGATCATAGCGGTTACCCTGTATGACGAAGTCAACATGGTCGCTTGCCAGGTCGCGCATTCTCTGTTCAACGTCCCGACAAAGATCGCACGCATCCGCGCGCAATCTTATCTGGAACCGCACTACCAGGATCTGTTTTCCCGGGATCACATGCCAATCGATGTGATCATTTCACCGGAGCTTGAAGTCGGCAAGATGGTTCTCCGGCGCATCGCCATGCCGGGAGCGACGGATATTGTCCGGTTTGCCGACGAGAAGGTCACATTGCTGGCAATCGAATGCCAGGAAGAGTGCCCGGTTATAAACACGCCGCTGTCCCAACTGACCGAACTGTTCCCGGATCTCCCCTCCACCGTGGTCGGGGTCAATCGCGGCGACCGCCTGTTCATCCCTCACTCACATGACCAGTTGGTTGCGGGCGACATGGCCTATGTCGTCACGGAGCGAGGTCAGGTTCGCAGAACTCTCGGGCTTTTCGGACACGAGGAAACCGAGGCGACCCGCATCGTCATTGCAGGCGGCGGCAATATCGGGCTGTACGCGGCGAAAGCGCTTGAGGCGAGGCAGGCGCGGACAAAGGTCAAGATCATCGAGAAAAATCGCAACAGGGCGGTTGAGGTCGCGGATCAACTGCACAGAACCGTCGTCCTTGCGGGCAGCGCGCTGGACCAGAAGTTGCTGACCGAAGCAGATATCGCGGATTCAGACCTCATGATTGCGTTGACGAACAATGATCAGGTCAACATTCTCTCAAGCGTCATGGCGAAGCGGTTGGGCTGCACGTCGAACCTAACGCTGATCAATGATCCGAGCTATCACGATTTCACCAGGACGCTTGGGATCGACGCCTACGTCAACCCGCGGTCGGTGACGATCTCGCGGGTGCTTCAGCACGTCAGGCGCGGGCGGATCCGGGCAGTCCACAGCATCCACAAGGGCGGAGCCGAGGCCATGGAAGCCGAAGCGCTCGAAACATCTCCATTGGTCGGACCCGAACTGCATGATGTGGAACTGCCGCCCGGCATTCGCATCGGCGCGATCTATCGTGATGGCGACGTGATCAAGCCGAGCGGTTCGGTGCGCATCAAGCCAAATGACCGGATTGTCATCTTTGCGCTTGCCGGCGCCGTCAGGCAGGTTGAACAGCTGTTCCGCGTCAGTCTCGAGTTTTTCTAGGTCGCTACTCAGGGATTCGGATCATGCCACGCATTGCCTATGTCAATGGACGATATGTGCCGCACCGGGACGCGGCCGTGCATATTGAAGATCGCGGATACCAGTTTGCCGATGGAGTTTACGAAGTCTGCGAAATCTCCCGGGGAATGATCGTTGACATGACCGCGCATCTGGATCGTCTGGATCGTTCATTGTCCGAGCTTTCGATCGTCTGGCCGATGAAGCGCGGTTCTCTCGAACATGTCATGATCGAGACAATTATGCGCAATCGCGTGAAGGATGGCCTTGTCTATGTTCAGGTGACGCGCGGCGTCGCCCCTCGCGACCATGTTTTCCCCGATGCGAATACTCGGCCGGCAGTCGTTGTAACCGCCAAGTCGATCTCACCCGCTGCTTTGTCCGCCAAGGCGGAGAGCGGATTGAAGATCATCACGGTTCCGGAGAACCGGTGGGAGAGAGTCGACATCAAGACCGTCGGTTTGTTGCCGAATGTACTGGCCCGGCAGGCAGCGCGTGACAGAGGTGCGCACGAGGCGTGGTTTGTGGATCCTGATGGCGTCGTCAAGGAAGGCGCGGCGACCAACGCCTGGATTGTCACAATGGACGGCGTTTTGGTCACACCGCCGGCGGATGGCCGGATTCTTCGCGGAATCACCCGAGCGACCGCAATGAAAGCGGCCGCAAAGCTGGGAATGAAAGTCGAAGAACGTCCGTTCACGGTGGAGGAGGCGAAATCGGCGCGGGAGGCTTTCGTGACGTCGGCGAGTTCGTTGGTAATGCCGGTCGTTTCGATTGACGAAGTTGTGGTCGCCAACGGAAAACCCGGAACGGTGGCAAACTCGCTTCGTGTGGTGTTTTTTGACGTTGCGGAAAAGCGAAAGGCTTGATAACCGCTGATCGAACAGGGCTTGATATATGCACCGACAGGCATTGGCGCCATTGCTCATTGCTGCCTGAATGCCAAATCTGGAATTAAACGGAAGCGGCGGGTTTTGACTTGTGTGTAAAAATGAGGATTGGAAATTCAAATGGCGGAAAAATCGCAAAATTTGCAGGATGTTTTCCTAAATTCAGTCCGAAAAGCCAAAAATCCACTGACGATATTTCTCGTAAACGGGGTCAAACTCACTGGCATGGTCACGTCATTTGACAATTTTTGTGTGCTGCTTCGCCGGGACGGACACTCTCAACTGGTCTACAAGCATGCCATTTCGACAATCATGCCCAGTCAGCCCATGCAGATGTTTGACGGTGAGGATTCCGGTGGAGCCGGCTGATTGACGGCTAAGCGCCCGAACCGAACCGACAACTCCAAGGTCAATGGAACGGTTCCTTCGGCCGGAGACGGCGGACCCACGCATGTCGCGGTTGTTGTGCCGGTCCTGCAATCAAAACATTCCACCGTGACTGCGGACGGCCGAACACGAGCCGCACGCACGCCACAGGCACGCCTGGAAGAGGCGAGGGGGCTTGCCGCCGCAATCGATCTTGACATCGTTTTTGACACGGTCGTCGCGGTCAGCCGTCCGCAACCGGGCACCCTGCTGGGAACGGGCAAAATCGCGGAACTGGCCAGGATTGTTGCCGACAATGCCATCGAAGTAGTGGTTGTCGATCATCTCTTGACGCCGACCCAGCAGAGAAATCTTGAAACCGAACTCAATGCCAAGGTTCTCGACCGAACCGGCCTGATACTTGAGATATTTGGCGAGAGAGCGCGAACTAGGGAAGGCGTCCTTCAGGTCGAGCTTGCCCATCTGAACTATCAGCAAGGGCGGTTGGTGCGAAACTGGACCCACCTGGAAAGGCAGCGTGGCGGCGCCGGATTTCTCGGCGGCCCCGGCGAAACGCAGATCGAGGCCGACAGACGCGTATTGCGCGACAAGATCGTCCGGGTGAAAAGGGAATTGGAGACAGTCCGCCGCACACGCAAACTGCACCGCGCAAAACGCAAGAAAGCGCTTTACCCGGTGGTTGCCATCGTTGGATACACAAATGCAGGAAAATCTACTCTTTTCAATCGTTTGACAAATTCCGAGATATTGGCGAAAGATATGTTGTTCGCCACGCTTGATCCAACGCTGCGCCGGTTACGGCTACCGCATGGCGCAAGTGTAATTCTGTCGGACACCGTCGGTTTCATATCTGATTTGCCGACACATCTGGTCGCCGCCTTTCGCGCCACGCTCGAAGAAGTCATCGAAGCCGATCTCATTTTGCATGTGCGCGATATGTCCGATCCGGATCATTCGGCGCAAGCCGATGATGTCGAGAAAATCCTGTCGGAACTGGAGATAGAACCACACGACGGAAAACGCGTGCTGGAAGTATGGAACAAGGCCGACCTGGTGTCCGCAAGTAAACTGGGATCATGGCGGATATCGGATGGGAAAATCGCTACGCCGGCTTCCACGATTGTATCGGCCGTTACCGGATATGGCCTTGAGACCCTGCTTGAACGCATTGAGACGCTGATTTCCGGACAGTTGCGTACTCTCACGGTCACGCTTGACGTCGGCGAGGCGAGAGTGGCCGATTGGCTTTACCGCAATTGCGAAGTCCTGAACCGAGAAGACCGCGAGGATGGCGGGTTGGAACTGACCTTGAGAACAAGTGAAGGCGCGCATCGTGAAATTGAAAAGCGATTGGGCCGCGCAGTCTCGAAGCAAATCGCCAAGTAGGGTTTTGCGCCAGCCATTTCAGGAAAAATCAGCACTCGTTTTCATGGTCGCCGGGCAGAGATTTGGAACGCTTCCAAAGCGCTTCCATCTTTTCCAACGATGCCTCTTTGAGTGTTTCACCCCTCGCTTTCAGACAATCTTCGATATGGGAGAAGCGACGGAGAAATTTCCTGTTGGCGGCGGCCAGGGCCTGCTCGCTGTCGATCTGGAGATGTCTGCCGAGATTCGTGACCGTAAATAGCAGGTCGCCCAGCTCATCCTGCATTTCGTTTTGATGGCCATTTGCGATGGCTTGGCGCAGTTCGCCGACCTCCTCTTCGATTTTATCCAAGACCAAACCGGCATCGCGCCAATCGAAATCCACACACGCGGCCTTTTGCTGAAGCTTTAGTGCACGGGTCAATGCGGGCAGGGCGGCCGGAACCCCGTCGAGATACCGTTGTTCCTCCTTGGCCAGGCCCTTGTCGCGGCGTCGAGCGCGCCGCTGCGCTTTTTCTTGCGCCTTTATCTTTTCCCACATGCCCTTGGCCATGCCTGCGCCACGCGCATTTTTGTCGCCAAACACGTGCGGATGGCGGCGGATCATCTTCGCGGTGACAGCCTCGACGACATCGCCGAACCAAAACTGACCGTTTTCTTCCGCCATACGGGCGTGAAAGACCACCTGCAGTAACAGGTCGCCCAGCTCCTCGCATAGATCGCCCATGTCCTGCCGCTCGATCGCGTCGGCCACTTCGTAGGCCTCTTCAATCGTATAGGGAGCGATGGAAGAAAAATCCTGCTCAATGTCCCACGGACAGCCTGTCGCCGGCGTCCTGAGTGCCGCCATGATTTCGATCAACCTGGATATTTCCTTTGATGGTTGCATGCCCCAGCCTTCACAGCCGTTATGGAGAGCGACCGCAGTCGTTATGCTGGTACTCGCCATGCTCCGCATCAACTCGATTTCCAGCATTGCAAAGGCAAAAGCAATAATCAAGGAACACATCAGGTTTTACCGCGTGTCCGGCAAGTCAGATGCAACACAATGACGTGCTGAAACCCGCCAAGAAACAGGCAAAACGCGCCTACGAACGTTACAATCGAGAGCAGGAACAATTTTTATGCCAGCGCATTTGTTGACGGGGACAGCAGTTCCGTCATGACCGGCGGCCACCAAAAAGTAACTTTTTGGGGAAAAGGTTCAAACTGTCGGGCTGACACAAATATCACATAAGATATATTATGGAACAAGCAGAAGCGAAAGGCTTTCATTCGATTGCGCCTTTGACTATTGTTCCACGCATGTGGTTCTCGCGCCGGATAGCATTTGAACCCCGTTCGGATCTTTCTACGGTCGCTCGATCAGTATTTCACTCGGTTCATCAACAAATTTGCCGATCCTCGCATCGGTTGCGGCGAACAGTCTTGCCGGTTCCGATTCAAAAACCGCGTCGTGTGCGCCGGCTGCGGCCCAGACAGTCTTATATGCGAGCAACCCTTCGTCCGCGAAGGATTTTATCGGATTGACGTGCCCAAGCGGTGAAACGCCGCCAATCGCAAACCCAGTCACTTCCCGGACGTGTCGCACGTCGGCGCGCGCCAGTGGTTCTCCAATTGCATCAGCCGCGAGTCCCAAATCAAGCCGTTTGGATCCGCGAACAAGAAACAGATACAACTCACCGCTCGACTCACCTTGAACAATCAACGACTTGACGATCTGGTCGACTTCACATCCGCACTGATTTGCCGCCTCCTGTGCTGTACGGGTCGATTCACCCATGCGCCTGATGTCTATCGATAAGCCCACGGTCTCAGAATGCCGCTTGACGCGATTTATGCTTTTGCTCATGAAATCAGCATGTTTAGAGGTCTATTTCAAGTATCATGCCATCATATCCCGGTTCAACATTGTCGGGTGTTTTACGCATTACCGTTTCATAGTCGAGCGAAATATGCATATGCGTCAAGACGGCATGATCGGGCACGAGTTCAGCTATCCACCGAAGCGCCTCATCAAGCGACAAATGACTTGGATGGCGGCGGTATTGCAACGCATCGATCACAAGATGATCGAGATGGGCAAGCCGCTCGACCGTTCCAACCGGAAAATCGCTGATATCGGGGCAGTATGCGATACCCCCGACGCGGAAACCGAGCGATATGGTGCCGCCATGGATTTGCCGAAGCGGTTCGATCCTGAGCGTCCCGCCCTCGCCGTCAATATCGACGCATTCGTCGTGGTTGATCAGATTGGCCCGCAAAATCGGTGGATAGGAACCGCCTTCCGGTGTGCGAAAACAATAGGAAAATCCCTGAAACAGGCGGTCCATCGTTGGCTTATCGGCATAGACATCGACCAATTCGCGTTGCTGCAACGCAAAACCGCGCAAGTCATCAATGCCGTGAATGTGGTCCGCGTGTGGATGTGTGTACAAGACAGCATCCAGCGAAAAAACGCCCGCCGACAGCATCTGCTCGCGAAAATCTGGTCCGGTATCGATGACCGCGCGCGTCACACCGCCTGATTGGGCGATCCGCTCGACCATGGCAGCCGGCCGCCTGCGGCGATTCTTCGGATTGGCGGGATCGCAATTGCCCCAATCGCCATTGATGCGCGGAACGCCGGGCGAGGAAGCGCTGCCAAGAATAGTCAACCGGATTCTGTCCGCCATCTCTCAGTCCGCCGGTCGCGGTACTTTGGAAAACAGACGGAAGAAATTGCCGGTCGTCTGCGCGGCGAGATCACAAAGAGATATGCCCAAAGTGTCCGCGAGACACTGCGCCGTATGGGCGACATAGGCGGGTTCGTTGCGCTTTCCCCGCTTCGGCGCGGGAGCAAGAAAAGGTGCATCGGTCTCAATCAGCAGACGGTCCCGCGGCAGCGCACGGGCCATTTGGCGCAATTCCTCCGATTTCCTGAACGTCACAATGCCTGAAAAGGAAACATAGCCGCCGAGTTCAATTCCGGTCTCCGCCAATCCGCGGCCGGACGAGAAGCAATGCAGAACGAAAGGAAAAGCCCCCTTCCCCGTTTCTTCAGTCAAGATCGCGGCCATGTCGTTGTCAGCATCACGAGAATGGATAACGAGCGGCAATTCCGTTTCGCGAGCGGCCGCAATATGGGTTCTCAGTCCGGTCGCCTGTGCGTCCCGGGGAGCGTTGTCGTAGCGATAGTCGAGTCCGGCCTCGCCGATGGCGACGACCTTTCGGTGTCTGGACAGCCTGATGAGTTTGCCAGCGGAGATATCCGATTCTTCATGCGCATTGTGCGGATGGGTTCCAACGGAGCAATAAACCCGGCCATAGTTTTCGGCGATCGCCAGAATCCGGTCAAATTGCTTGACGCGGGTACAGACCGTCACCATACAACCGATACTGGCATCATGTGCGCTCTTGACGATCCGATCGCGCTCAGCGTCGAAATCAGCGAAATCCAGATGGCAATGGCTGTCGACGAGCATGGATCAGCCGGCTTCCTTCTCCACATAACGCGGAAACACACCCTGCGGCGCGGGCAGTTCCGTTCCGCCGGCGAGCGAATTTTCGAGATCTGAGAAACCGCGGGCGTGTTCAGGCACGGCCAGCAAATCGAGCAATCGCGACGACGCATCCGGCATGAAGGGCTGCGTCAAAACCGCGATACGCCGCACCGTCTCGGCCACCGTGTAGAGAACGACGCTCATCCGCGCCGGATTTGTTTTGCGCAGTACCCACGGCGCCTGCGCGTCGATATAGCGGTCGCCTTCGGAAACAATGTTGAATATGGCGGCCAACGCCTTGTGAATCTGTTGTGCCGCCATCGCGTCACGCGCCACCGCAAGCGCTTCCGATGCCATGGCCGGTAGAGCTTCGTCTTCGTCGATCCGGCCCGCCGGGTCGGGCACCCTGCCCCCGCAATTCTTCGCGATCATCGACAGCGAACGCTGCGCCAGATTGCCGAGGCCATTTGCCAGATCTGAGTTCGTGCGCGCCACGATCGCTTCATGGCTGTAGTTGCCGTCTTGCCCAAAGGGAACTTCGCGCAACAGGAAGTACCGCAACTGATCGAGGCCGTAGTGTTCCGCAAGCGAGAACGGATCGATCACATTGCCAACCGATTTAGACATCTTCTCGCCGCGGTTGAATACGAATCCGTGGCTGAAAACACGTTTGGGCAGTTCAATTCCCGCGGACATCAGGAATGCCGGCCAATAGACAGCATGAAAACGCGAAATATCTTTGCCGATTATGTGCAGGTCCGCCGGCCAATACCGCCAGAGCCTTGCGTCCGGGTCCGGATGGCCGACGCCGGTAATGTAATTCGTCAGCGCATCCACCCAGACATACATGACATGTCGTTCGTCGCCGGGTACGGGAATACCCCAATCGAATGTTGTACGTGATACCGACAGATCGCGCAGGCCGGATTTGACGAAGTTGACAATCTCGTTTCGCTTTTCATCGGGACCGATGAATTCGCGGTGCGTATCGTAGAGCCGGAGCAGCTTGTCCTGATAGTTGGACAGGCGAAAGAAATAGCTTTCTTCCTCGACCCAATCGACCGGCGTTCCCTGAGGTCCCACACGGGCGCCATCCTCACCGATCTCGGTTTCTTCTTCCCCATAATAGGCCTCGTCGCGGACGGAATACCAACCGGCATAAGTGTCTTTGTAGATATCGCCATTGTTGTCCATGGCGAGCCAGATGGCTTGCGAGGACTGCTTGTGGCGGTCTTCCGTCGTGCGGATGAAATCGTCGTTTGAAGCATTCAGGACTGCGGCCATGCGCTGAAACTCGGCTGCGTTCCGATCAGCAAGTTCCCGCACGGAAAGCCCTTCATTCTGCGCGGTCTGCACCATCTTGACGCCGTGTTCATCGGTTCCCGTCAGGAAGTAAACGTCGCGTCCATCGCAACGGTGGAAGCGAGCGATCGCATCGGTGGCGATCAACTCGTAGGCGTGTCCAATATGAGGTCTGCCATTGGGGTAAGAAATCGCCGTGGTGATGTAGAATTTTTCTTTTGCCATCAGGTGTCCAGGTCAGAATTGTCGTGCCGCTTCGGTGTTGCGCGGTCAAATAGCCTACTAACCGCGCAAATACCATCCTTGCCGCGCTATTGGCCGATGTAAGCTCGCAGCCTGGTGATCAACCCGATGACGTGCTGCTTTTTGTCGAGGTTGAATGTTGAGGTCTTGCTGATGCTTTCGGAGGCTTCCTGCCAAAACGATGACAGTTTCGACGATGCAACGGCATCCCCCTCCAGTCCGGCCGTCCTCGCCTTTTCGGCAATCCGGTCCAGGATCGCCTCGTTGACAATCGAGAACTGAATATCAGCCTCCCGCGCGCTCACGGCTTCGGCAAGCTTGTAGGCCCGCCCAATGTCCAGATTCGTTCCGGTCAGCAGTTCGTCGAGCGCGCTCGTCATTTCCATTCCGCCGTAGTGCGTGAGTAGCAATGCATTTCGCGGACTTCCCGCCGCAAGTTTCACTAGGTTCTCGCGATCGCCGGCTTCCGCCGGAATCGTTTCGCCGAGCGCCTCCAGAACCGAAAACAGGTCCTCTTTGGCTAAGGGATGCAGCCTTGTTGACTGGCACCGTGATCGAATCGCCGGCAACAGCCTGCCCGGCGCATGCGAAACCAATATAAAAAGCGTTTTGGAGGGTGGTTCCTCAAGGTTTTTGAGAAGCGCATTGGCGGCGTTGGCGTTCATGTCGTCGGCCGGGTCGACAATGACAATTCTGTATCCGCCATCATGAGAGGTCATGGCGAGAAACTTTGAAATCCGCCTTACCTCATCGACCGTGATCGTCGTCTTGAATTTCTTGCCATCCCTGTCAAACGGGCGGCTTAGATGCAAGAGGCTCGGATGCGCTCCACTGGCGACCTGACGAAATACGGAACTCGTCGGGTCGGGCCGAGATAACCCGTCCGGCGCCGGCGCGCCATCCGGGTTGCCCAACAGGCATCGAGCGGTTGCGAAGGCCAAAGTCGCCTTTCCAATGCCGCGGGGCCCGATCAGCAAAAGCGCGTGATGCAACCTGCCCGCGCAGTAGGCTCTTGCGAGCGCATCGGCTTCACTTCGATGACGATAGAGGTCGGGATTTTCAGCCGGCTCCAGAATTCCCGGCAGAGTGTCGAATTGTTCCGGCGCCAGCCGCTCCGATTCGATCATGGTCTGACCTGTTTGCGGTTCTGTGGCGACAGCAGGCCCAGCCTCCGGCGCACGACCTGTTCGATTTCCGCCGCGATCTTGTCGGCGGGGGCCGATGCGTCGATAACCGCGCAGCGATCTGGTTCGGCCTCGGCTATCCTGAGAAATGCCTCCCGTCTCTTTTGATGGACGTCAAGCGTTTCTTTCTCGAAACGATCAGGTATCTTTCCGCCGCGCCGTTCGGCGGCGCGAAGCAATCCCTCTTCGGGATCGACATCCAGGATAATCGTGAGATCGGGATACATGCCGTTTACAGTTATCCGTTCGAGTGCCAACATGAAAACCTCATCTGTATCGGAAGTCGCCCCCTGATACACTCGGGAAGAATCCATGAATCTGTCACAAAGGACAATGGCTCCCTCTTCGACTGCCGGACGAATGACCTGTTCCACGTGATCCGAGCGGGCTGCCGCAAAAAGAATTGCTTCCATCGAGGGACCAAAAGGCTCCGCCGCACCGGAGAGAAGCACATTGCGAATGGCCTCAGCCCCCGGCGAGCCGCCAGGCTCCCTGGTCGACAGAACCTCAAAACCGGCGCGGGACAGCTTGTCGACAAGCATCGCGATCTGGGTTGACTTTCCCGAGCCGTCGCCGCCCTCGAACGTTATGAAAAACCCGCGCGCCAATCTCTCGCCAGCCATTCCGAGTGTTCAATCGGCGCCGGGCAGTGAGCGTGCCCGCGAAGCGCCTGTTAACGCCGACTTTTAGAATGCGCCCGTCAAAAGGTCCATGCCGGCTATTGGGCCGGCGCGATCAATGTCGGGTGAATTTCGCAGAGACGCCGATATCAGTCCCGTAGGACCATGGCGTTAGGCGCACCGGACTTCCAGGCATGCCGAAGAACTTGATCCGATGAAACATTTCGGCCCGAATGAATCATGATCGAGACCATGGGTTCAGCCCCGGCCTCGGATCGCTGTGTTTCGATTGAGCCAAACTTCCCGAGCATAAGGGTCAGTGTTCCAACAACGGACCTGTCGGCAAAGGTCCCAGCAAATATTGTGTCACGACCCTCTGGATTGCCCCACCGCTGCCGCTTCCACGACGAAATGATGTCATCGGCGGCCATCGCCCGTTTGGCGAACCTATCCAGCGCAATCGTCGCATCATCAGGCTTCCGGTCGCCAGCGTAAGCCAGCGGACGAAGTCGATGTTCAAGCCGGGCAAGCACGGCGTTTCCGGGGCGGTCCGGCAGTATCGGTCCGGTTTCGGGCAGGCCGGCATCCGGTCGAATTATGTTGGGCGGAAGTTTGCGCGCCGTTTTGGAACCGGATCCATTCATGGCGATCAATACGCCCGCGGGCAGTCCGTCCGACGGGCTGGATGCACCGTTTCGGCGATATGAGGCGACCAGATACGAATCGTCCTTACCGTGGAGTGGCGCACGGCCAATATAGTCAACCTTCACCTTGGCGACGCCTGAATGGGTGTAGTCGAGCAGTTCGGCCGCCCGTTTCGACAGGTCAATGATACGACCGCGTGCAAACGGGCCGCGGTCATTCACCCGCACGACGACCGAACCGCCATTTTTGAGATTGGTGACGCGGGCATAACTCGGCAATGGCAATGTCGGGTGCGCCGCTGTCAGATGCGTCATATCGTACACCTCGCCATTGGCGGTAAGACGGCCATGAAAGGCGGCTCCGTACCAGGACGCATTTCCGACCTTCGAATATGAACGCACTTCCTTAGGATAATACCATTTACCTCTGATTTTATACGGTTTTCCAACTTGGTATCTTCCGCCTCCGCGCCGCAGCCCGCCATGCTTTGCCGAAACCCGGGGGCTGGCTTTCACACCATATTCCTTCTCGGAAAAATACTCTTTCGATTTCCACTTGTTAACGAAACCGCCCGGCCACGGACCGGAACAGGCAGCCAATCCCGCAACGGCGATGAAACTCATGATTTTCGTCAGCCCGACATGACGGATTGTCTGAAAGAAATGCTTCAAAACTCTGTCCTCACATAAAGACGGCGCCGACCCAAACCCGGTTCCAGTATGTGCAGCGCATTATCGACCATATACTGCGGATATGGAACCTGATTCCACCCAGTATGCCCAAACCGACAATTTGCCATGAAATCTTTAGCGCGTGATTAACGGGCCGTTTTGCGGGCGGCAATGTGGCCTTGGCGGCGGCCCCCAAACCATGGTGTTTACCCGGATTAAAACCGGCGAAACCAAATCAAATCAGTTTGAATACCGGCTTGAAAACGGGATTGGGTTCGCTCATAGAAGCGCGGCCCGGAGGGATGGCCGAGTGGTTGAAGGCACCGGTCTTGAAAACCGGCAGGCGGGAGACCGTCTCGTGGGTTCGAATCCCACTCCCTCCGCCACTTGCCCTTGAGAAACCCTTCTCCCGATCCGGCTGTGGCCGGATTTTACCGTTGTTTTAGAGGGTTATGCGGGATGGGCTGAACACCGCCTTGGTGTGAAGATGCCAAAGGGCGTTCTCTCCGAGCCTAGATTCTCTGTACCTGATGACTGCTCCGATTTGGTGCAGTTCTTTAAGTGTATGACGTATAACGACATTTCACACCATCTGCACGAGACTGTTCGCAATGGCCATGCGTACGCGGACGCGACTGAGTGCGAACTTCAACGCGTCCTTACAGCCACAAATCGAGAGCGCGTCAGATGAGGAGCGGGAAGACACCAAAAGACTGTGTGCCTCAATAGGCCTTATAGAACGCCTCAGCCTCAAACTTTACAAACTCCTCGGTCTTATCAGTGCTTCGACTAAAGACCTGCCACGGCTCGAGCCTAGCAATCTCGGTTTGAAGATCCTTCGCTGTTTTACTAACACAACCTAGAATCTTCTGAACCGAATTGGCGCTTACTCCCTCACATTGGAAAATATAGGCGAACTCTAAGAGTTCCTGAAAATTGAAAAAATCTTGCTGGTAGTCGTTCGGAGATTGACTAGCAAAGAACACCACAACGCCTTTGGATCGTCCTTCTCGAATTATGCGCTGAAGGAAAATATTTTTCTGGCCAAGATAGTTATGGGCTTCATCAATGACCAGTATGCTTCGGATTGTACGTTTCCCGTCTATCACCGGGCTATCGGGCATATTTGCCATCTCTTTGTAGAGCTGCTCAATTACAAGATAGGCTACTGGACCTGTCGCGGTTTGATGCCGCTCCTTTGATAGCATTTACTGCAACAAAGGAGACTGACTATGGGACTGAAACGGACAGACGAATTTCGCCAGGATGCGGTGCGGATCGCGCTGACAAGCGGGCTAACGCGTAAGCAAGTGGCCGACGATCTGGGTGTTGGCATGTCAACACTGAACAAATGGATCACCGCGCATCGAGACACAGACGTGGTTTCCAAAGAGGATTTAAGCCTCGCCAAAGAGAATGACCGGCTTCGGCGGGAGAACCGGCTCCTGAAGGAGGAGAGGGACATCCTAAAAAAAGCCACCCAGTTCTTCGCGGGCCTAAAGCAATGAGGTTTAGGTTCATCGAAGAGCACCGTGACAGCTTTCCAGCCAAACGCTTATGCCATGTTGTCGGTGTCAGCCCGCGCGGATTGCGGGCTTTCCGCACCTATGTATGATATCAAAGGTAATCCCACCCACGGTGTCAGCCCGCGCGGATTGCGGGCTTTCCGCACCCGTCCGGCCAGCCGCAGACAGCGGTCTGATATGGTGACGTTGGCGCACATCAGAGAGCAGTCGCGTCTCAGCCTGGGCAGCTATGGTCGGCCAAGAATGACCGAGGAGCTAAAGGAGATCGGCTTGGATGTTGGCCACCGCCGTGTTGGCAGGTTGATGCGCCAGAACGGCATATCTGTTGTTAGAACACGCAAGCACAAAGTGACGACAGACAGCGATCACAAGTTCAACATCTCACCGAATTTGCTGAATCGGGACTTCACAGCGGGCAAGCCCAACCAGAAATGGGCGGGCGACATCAGTTATGTTTGGACGCGGGAGGGATGGCTGTATCTGGCAGTGATCCTGGACCTGCATTCCCGGCGCGTCATCGGCTGGGCCGTCAGTAACCGGATGAAACGCGACTTGGCCATCAGAGCGCTAAATATGGCCATTGCCTTCCGGGCACCACCGAAGGGCTGCATCCATCATACAGACCGTGGCAGCCAATATTGTTCTCACGACTACCAGAAGATCCTGCGCCAGCATGGGTTCAAGGTATCGATGAGTGGAAGGGGAAACTGCTACGACAACGCCGCTGTCGAAACCTTCTTCAAAACCATCAAGGCAGAGCTGATCTGGCGACGGTCCTGGGAAACAAGGCGGCAAGCTGAGATGGCAATCTTCGAGTACATCAACGGCTTCTACAATCCGCGCCGCCGTCACTCAGCACTGGCTTGGAAAAGCCCCGTCGCCTTCGAACGAAAGCTGGCTTAAACGAGCACTTGGGGCGGCACAAAAGCGTGACAGGTCCAAAAGGAGCCTGCCATGGCCGCGCTTACATTCTCTCATATTGGCATCACTGTGCCAGACCTTGAAAAGGCAGTTGATTTCTACTCCAAGGCATTTGGCCTTTATGTGCTAATGGAACCCACCGAAATCCTGCACGACGAAAGCGCCATCGGTCAGATGTGCGACGATGTCTTCGGAGAAGGATGGGGTAAGTTTCGCATTGCGCATCTGTCTATGGGGGACGGCGTGGGCATTGAACTGTTCGAGTTCCCGAAGACCGTCGAGGAAGAACGTCCCTTTGAATACTGGCGCCGTGGGTTGTTTCATTTCTGCGTCCAGGACGAAGACCTGGAAGGCCGCGTCAAGATTATTGAGGAACTTGGTGGCAAGCAGCGCATGCAACAGGTGCGCAAGTACTATCCCGGCGAAAAGCCCTATCGGATGGTCTACATGGAAGACCCGTTCGGCAACATCTTTGAACTTTACAGCCATTCTTACGAGCTAACGTATTCGGCGGGTGCCTATGACTGATCTCGTCAATTTCACGCCACGGACTGACAAGCCCAAGGTCGTAATCACCGACTACGACTTCGGCGATGTCGATGTGGAGAAAGAAATCTTGGAGGCTGCGGGAGCAGAGGTGATCGCGCTTCAGGCCAAATCCCAGGATGACCTGTTTGACGTTGCCGTCGATTGCGCCGCCATGATCAACCAGTATGCGCGGATCGGCAAAGAGACCATTTTGCGCATGCAGACTTGCGAGGTCATCGCCCGCTATGGTGTTGGGGTGGATATCGTTGATGTCGACACCGCGACGAAGCGGGGCATCCTGGTGACCAACGTGCAGGACTATTGCACAGAGGAAGTCGCGGACCACGCAATCGCGCTTTGGCTGACGCTGGTACGAAAGCTGCCAGAATATGACCGGGCGACACATGCTGGGGTTTGGCAGTGGCAAAATGGGAAGCCGGTCTACCGCTTGCGTGGGCGCACCATGGGCGTTGTCTCGCTGGGAAAGATCGGTCGGGCCATCGCTGCACGGGCGCAGGCCTTCGGTGTCAAAATGATTGCTTATGATCCGTTTTTGCCCACCGAAGTGGCGGAAAAGCTTGGCGTCGAATTGGTCGGCAAATCGGAGTTGATTGCCCGGTCCGACTATATCCTGATGCAGGCTCCGATGACGCCGGAGACCCGCCACTTCCTGTCGGATGCTGAATTCGGGGCCATGAAACCGGGCGCGATCCTTGTGAACACGGGGCGCGGGCCAACTGTGGACAACGCGGCGCTGTACCGCGCGCTGACGGATGGAACGCTGGCTGCAGCCGGCCTTGATGACCCCGAGGAAGAACCCGCGAAGCGCACCAGTTGGACCCCCGATGACAATCCGCTGTTCACACTACCGAACGTCCTCGTGACACCACATGCGGCCTATTACTCGGAAGAATCCATCCGCGCGGCTCGTGTCACCGCCGCCACTCAAGTGGCCAAGGTCCTGACCGGGCAAATGCCCGACTACACCGTCAATGCCGCCGCATTGGCCGCCATCCCCGCATAACAGGAGAAAAACATGCCAGACGTGAGCACAGACCTTCGTGTCTTCAATGACTTTGAACGCAAACCCGAACTGCTCAAGAAATTCGACACAGTGCTGGAGGCCTATTCCGCCGCCGCCATCTTTGCAGATGTCCAGTATCGCACGGGAGTGATGGACAGCGCCATCAAGCCTGCTTTCCGTTCCAAGGTGACGGGGCAGGCGATCACCGTGCAGCTGTCTAAGGGCGATCTGGTTGATCCGTTGCGCGCGCTTGAGATGGGTCAGCCCGGCGATGTAATCGTCGTAGATGCGGGCGGTGACCAACAGACTTCGGTTTGCGGTGGCCTGATGGGCGGCCTTGCCCAGAACCGTGGCATCCGTGGCATGATCGTCGATGGCACCGGGCGCGACACAGATGAGCTGGAGGACATCAACTGGCCGATCTGGACGCGCGCGATCACGCCGCGCGGTACACACACGATGTTTTCCGAACGCAAAGAAGAGCTGTCGATCAACGTTCCTATCGCCTGCGGCGGCGTCGTCGTGAACCCCGGTGATTTTATCGTAGCCGACCTGATGGGAGTGGTCGTGGTCCCTCAGGAGATTGCCGAAGAGACAGTGCGACTCGCTCAGGAGCAAGCCGATCGTGAAGAAGAGACGCGCAAGTGGGTCGCAAAGGGCAAAACAGTCGAGGATCTACTGAATGAATTCGGTCGCATCTGAACCGGCGCTGATTGGTATCGACTGGGGCACCTCGTCCTTGCGTGCCTTCCTGATTGGAAAGCAGGGCGAGGTGCTAGATGGCGTATCCTCCCCTGAAGGCATTATGCAGGTAGCGGGGCAAACCTTTGAGGCCGTGCTTGACCGCCTCATCGGCCCGTGGGTTGCGGCTCGAACCCTACCAATACTAGCCTCGGGCATGATCACAAGTCGCAATGGCTGGGTCGAGACCAGTTATGCGGAAATGCCGCTGGGGGCCTGTCGACTTGCCGAGGCTCTTGTGTCGCATGAGGCCACAAACGGTGCCCGCATTCATTTTGTCACCGGGGCAGCAACGGAACACGCCGGTGGACCTGATGTGATGCGTGGCGAAGAGACCCAGATCATCGGCGCCTCTGCCCTTGGTTTGAACGAAGGCACCTTCGTGATGCCCGGCACCCACAGCAAGTGGGTGGAAGTCGCGGATGGCAAGATTGTTGATTTCTCGACCTTTATGACGGGCGAAATTTTTGCAGCTCTCAAAGGGCATACCATTCTGGGCACGCTGATGAAGGAGGATGCCTTCAAAGAAGAAGCCTTCGAGATGGGCGTCAAAGCAGGGCTTGAGGGGGCGTCAAACCTGCTGCACAGTCTGTTTCACGTGCGTACGCTGCCCTTGATGGGCAAGATCCACAGTGTGGCCACCGCCGACTACATGTCAGGCTTGCTGATCGGCACCGAAGTTGCCGCGGCCACCGCTCATGGGGGCGATGTCGGACCAATCACCATCGTCGGACGCAGTGATCTATCGGGTAGATATGAGATTGCGTTGCGCATTGCTGGTTTGGAAAGCCGCCATGCGCCCGATGACATCGTCGCGAAAGGACACTTCTTGATCGCGCGCGCAGCGGGGCTGATAGGATGATCGACCTTGGTGGAGCTTTGGCGGCCAATCCTCTTATTGCAATCCTGCGGGGTCTGGAGCCGACGAACGCCCTTCCGGTGTCCACGGCACTGTTCGACGCAGGCTTTCGTTTGCGCAGATTGTTCTGAGCCACATCGTTAGACCAAATGTCCCACTATGAGGTGCGCCTTGATGATCTCGACGATATCCAGCGCGATGAGAGCTGCATCGTCACCACTGACTTGCGCGCCGTCTTTGGTGGTCAGCTGAGCGTCGAGAACCCCATAGAATGCTTGAGAATCTTCGTTGCACCGGATGGGGTCAGGGATCTCGCGGCCGCGATCCTTTCTGGCGACCTTTCTGGCCAAATCAAACACGCTGTTGAGATATTCGCGCTGCACACGACGCTGGCGCAGAACCTGAAAATGGGCGCCATCTTCACCATCGTGTCGTTCGCCTTGCCGCCAAGCGCATGCATGAGAGCCGCGTCCAGTTCAGCGCGTATTTGCCCTCCTTCATGTGCCGCTCGGCGGCGCCGCGCCGGTTGTAGAAGGCCGGCGGACCCGCTCGTTCGACAGGCTTCGGTCGGTGACGTTGAAGCCGGTGTAACGGCGCACGACATGGTTCGACGGTCGGCCGGGGCGGCGCTTGATCGGCCATCCGATCCGGTCGTGCAGATTGGGATTGCCATCGATGCCGATCGCGTAATCCCGGCCCTCGGTCTCCGGCAGATCGAAGAGCGCCGGAATGGCAAAGGCGGCGTCAGCGCGAAATCGCCGTCGCTCGACCGAAGGGCCGTGCCCCGGTCGAGTATCGCGCCGGATTCCATGCCGCACCAGCCCGTCGGTCATGTCGTCGATCAGCGCGATTAGCGTGGACAGGCGAATCGAGATGCCGTCGTGGCTGGAATCGAAGTAATCCTTGCCGCCGAACGGGATGACCGGCGCCACGAAAGTCGGTGCGCCATGTTCATCGCCACCGCCTCCGCGGTTATGTAATCACCCATCGGCACATGCATGCCCTGGTCCTCCAGCGACCCCATCGGCAGCAGGATCACCGCGTCTTCGGTCAGGTTCTCCCGCGCCTCCTGCGCGGTCAGGTCCTGCATCTTCAGTTTGTCGATCATTCTTCATCCCTTCGTTCACCGGTGCGCGCTCCGGCCAGAATCGCACGCCGCGCCGCGCCCTCCCCGCCCACGTATGGCATTACCCGCACATGGTGCTCCCTGGCGCGCAGACCCTCGGCCATAGAGACTCCAGCGCCTTTTCGATCTCCAGATGACACCCTTCAGATTCGCGGTGCCTCGATCGCTCGCGCGGCACGTATCCCGCCAGGTCGGCCAGAGAAAACCAACCTGGTGCCTCGCCCGCCGCGACCCGCTCCGCCAGCGCCGCGATCAGCCGCAATGACTGGCCGAAGTCGCCCAAGACGCTACCGGGAATCGAGACGTTCGCAAGCGACGACAAGCTGCAGGCGTTTCTCGACGGCTGCGAGATCCTAGTCAATCTGCTGCCCCTGCCCCACCCACGTGACCGAGGGCATCCTGAACGCTGAGAAGAGCCGTTGCCCCGCGACACCCGTTCTGGGCCCATCCGGCGATCACAGTAACGCCGCACATCGCCTCGCGTATCGACGCCGAAACCGGTGCCAGCCTGATAGCCGACAACCTCCGGATCTTCACCAAAACTGGCACCTGCCCCGACCTGTGCGACCTCCGCGGGCTGCGCTAGATCGGCTCAGTTTTGAGTGAATGGGATTTGGGTTTCCCTTTGAGGGTTGGATGTGGTTCAGAATCGACACCGGTGAAGGAGGCCGGTATGGATGACGCGACCTTACCCGAATGATCTTCGCGAACGTGTTGTTTCCGCGATACAGGCTGGAGAGAGCCGTCACCGGGCTGCGGAGCGGTTTGGAGTTGCGCTGTCGGGCGTTGTGAAGTGGAGACTGCGTGCGGCGCGGACCGGCTCGGTGAGGCTTGCGAAGATGGGCGGGTGTCGCCGCCCGGTTCTGGAGTCGCATCGGGTTTGGCTGTTGGATCGGGTGCGGAATTCTCCGGCCGTTTTGCAGGAGATGCCGGCGGAGCGCGGGGGCGAGGTGAGGCACGATACTGTCTGGCGTTTTCTGTGCGGCTGCGGGTTCGTTTTCAAGAAAGACGCTGGTTGCCGATAAGTGCGAACGCGCGGACGTGAAACGCCGTCGCGAGCGGCGGCGGCGCCATTGAGGCCGGATCGACCCGCGCCGGTCGGTGTTCATCGACGAGACCCGGGTGAAGACCAACATGGCGCCGCTCAGGGGCCGGGCGCCGAAAGGCAACGCCTGCCGAGAGTGTCCGATCTTCTGTGTATGACTGATCTGGTTCATGCTTTTGCATAAGGAAGCAAGGATGACGATTTCCAAGGAACGACTGGACGAACTTCTTCAGGGCTGTGAGCAGCCTGAAGACATGGTTAGGCGATACAGGGCTGCTGAAGGAACTCAAGATCAAGCTGATGGAGCGGGGGATGCTTGGCGCCAAGTTGACAGCGCACTTGGGCCATGAGGAGGGCAAGGAGGCCCCTCATGGTCAGACGGCCCGGTCAACGGCGACATCTTCCGCACCTGTGTCGAAAGGATGCCGGTCGCCACATTGAAGCCCGGCAACGTGAGACAATCCCGGCAGCCACAAGAGCCAGGCCGTGCGCGAGGCGGTCCGCGCAGCCGGCGCGCACCTGCTAATCCTGCCACCCTACAGCCCTGACCTCAACCCGATCGAACAGGCTTTCGCAAAACTCAAACACCGGATGCGCAAAACACCTCACAAACACAGGATATGCTGCCGTCAAAACCTGAAACGCTCTAGGAAGTCATTCGTGTTCACACCAAACGGGGACTCGCGGCCCCGTTTTCGTTTTCACTCCGCTATCATCCGCGTGAGCGCCCAATCGACGATATCAACCGCGACGCGGGCAAAGGCCGCATCAAGTGCAGCGACGTAGCCGTCGTTTCCCGTTGCCGTCACATTTGCGGAATGCGTAAAGACCCGTGTGGCGCGCACAATACCATTCCGGTCGTTCAGCAGCTTGACCGATATCTCAACTTCTGCCGTGTCACCGCCTTCGACACGGACTTCGAAAGCGCGAATTTCGGCGATGACCTGATAGTCAACCGCCAAGCCTTCGCCCGGAGTTCCGATACCGCCTATCCGGCCGGAACGCTGAAATGTTTCAATCAGGCGCGCCTGCACAATCCTTGGCAGACGATCGGCCCATTGCGCGCCATCCAGATATTGAAGGGATGTGGCCGAAGAGCGGACGACTATGTTTTCCCCGTCGAGCGCCTTGATCGCCGATGGTTCGGTGACGATCGCCTGCCGACGGGAAATTCTGCGCCCCACGGTAGCGGGCGACGGCGCGGTCAATTCATAGGTATCAATAGGTTTGGACGAGCCACCGCCAAATGCCGCGCAACCCGCCAACATCGCGGATGCGGTCAGAATAACCGTCAAACTCGATGCTGTTCTCACCCGCCTGCTCCCTGCATGGGGTGACGTTGCCGTCCGGATAAATCCGTCTTGCTGATGTGGCGGGGCAATGTCAACGCCGCAGACGGCCATCGTAGCGGCGAACGGAACCTTCTCCACCGGACAATATGCGCTGCGGGTTGCGCTCAAGATCGCTGATCGCCTGTTCGATGCGGGCGATCGACCGTCTGCTTTCGCGCACCAGCGCCTCTACATCCCGCAAACCCTGCCCGGAAAACCGGGCCAGACCGTCAGCGATCGTGGCCACCCTGGCGTTAAGCGTTTCCGCCACCTTGCGGAACGAATGCAGCGTTTCTCGGGCGGCAGCGATCATCCCATCCGCGTCCTCGGAACCGAGTACCCCATCCAATTTCGCCAACACGCCATCGACACGCTCGGATGCCCTGTTAAGGCGCTCGGCCAACTGGCTGGCGTTGTCGATGATGGCGTCGATGTCATCCGAGCGAGCGCCGAACTTTTCGATCACCTTTGCAACATCGCTCACCGCATTGCGCGCGGTGTCGCTGGCTTCGGCGATATTGTTCAATGCGGTTTTGACCTGCTCGGCATCCACGCCTTCGAGAATGCCATCGACCTTGTCCAGGGTTCCACCGGCACGTTCGGAAAAGTCGGAGATATTGGCGACGGCGGTGTCTACATTTTCCATGATGCCGACTATTTTCCCGGACGCCTTGGTCAGGCGCTCCGACAAGATGCGCGCATTGGCGATGATCCGGTCGATATCCTCGGCGCGATCGCCGAATTTGCCGGTTACCTTCGATATGTCTTCGGCGATGGTCCTGGCCGTGGCGCTCGCTTCGGCAATGTCGGCGAGTGCGGTTCGGACGGCTTCATCGTCCACCTTTCCAAGGATATTGTCGACCTTGTCAAGCGCGCTCCCGGCGCGTTCGGAAAGGTCCGCGATCGACCCGGAAGCGGATTTGACATTCTCCATCACGCCGTCGATGCCATTCGCGGTCGAATTCAGCTTTCCCGTGAACTCTTCGACATTTGCGATGATCGTGTTAACTTTCTCGTCGTCGAATGACTTCAGCAATTCCTCGGCGGCCTTCAATGTCGTATCGAATTGATCCGATACGCCGCCCAGCGTATCGGCGAGCTTGTCGGCATTTGCCAGGAATGCCTCTATTTCATCGGCATTGTCGGCCAGCGCACCGGAAAACCTTTCGGTGTTTCGGAGCGTTTCCGTCAGCGGTTCACGGGCATCCTGGACGAACCGCTCCAGGCCGCCAAGCACGCCGTTGGCCCGCTCCATCAACGTCGTGGCCGATTCCAGAATATCGGTCACGACCGAGGGTTTCGCGGTAATCTCCGGTACCTTTCCTGCTTCCAGTGCGGCGCGGATGAGGTTTTCTTCTCGCGGGTCGCCGCCTTGAAGCTCAATGTTGGTTGTGCCCGTAAGCCCTACAATTCCGAGCGTTGCGCTTGTCGATTTCGTAATCGGCGTCAGAGCGTCGATCAAGGTGTCGGCAATCGCCACGGACGGATTCGACACGTCGATATATACGCGGTTCACATCACCGACCTTGACGCCGTTGAAGAGAACAAAACTTCCGCGCCCGAGACCCGATGCCGAGCCGGGAATGCGAACCCGCAGTGAAGTCGATTGAGCCGTATCGCCAATGCGCGCCGTCCAATAGACGAAACCAAATATGGCGATTGTCGCGGCGAGCGTGAACAATCCGACCAGCACGTAGTTTGCTCTTGTTTCCATCTACCGGTCTTGAACCCTCATACCGTTGGACGTGACTGCACCACGCGGGCGCGCTTGCCGCGAAAATATGATTCGACCCACGGTTCATCGAATTCGAGCATATCCCGCAATGTCCCTTGGATCAGGACGCGCCGGTCACCCAATACCGCGATTCGGTCGCATGCCGAATGAAGACTGTCGAGATCGTGAGTAACCATGTAGACCGTGAGCCCCATCGTATCGCGCAATTTGACCACGAGATCGTCGAAATCAGCCGCGCCGATCGGATCGAGACCGGATGTCGGCTCGTCGAGAAACACGATGTCCGGATCAAGCGCCAGGGCTCGCGCCAGCGCGGCGCGCTTGATCATTCCGCCGGACAGTTCAGACGGATATTTGCCGGCGGCATCGACGGCGAGGCCGACGAGACCGATCTTCAGTCTGGCGAGCTCGTCCATCAGGGATTGCGGCAGATCCAGATACTCACGCATCGGCACCTGGATGTTCTCCAGAACCGTCAACGCGGAAAACAATGCTCCGTGCTGGAAAAGAACCCCGAGCCGCATGTCGACCCGCAGCCGCTGTTCATCGGACACGGAATCGATATCAAGACCGAATAATTCGATTGTGCCGGCCTGTTTCTTGTTCAATCCGAGGACGGTGCGCAGTAATACGGATTTACCGGAACCGGAAGCGCCGACAAACCCCAGAATTTCACCGCGCCTCAGATGCAGCGACAAATCTTCAAGAATCACCTTGTCGCCAAACGCCACCGTAACACCGCGCACCGAGAGGACGATGTCATCTTCCGCGCCGTTACCGGCGCTGCTCCCGTTGGATTGCCCGTTGCCGGTCATCGCGTCCATCTAGAAGTCAACTGCGGCATAAAACATGGCGAACAGCCCGTCGACAAGAATGACGATGAAAATCGATTTTACCACCGAAGCAGTGACATGCTGGCCAAGCGATTCAGCGCTGCCACCGGTTTTCAATCCCTCAATCGACGCGATGACGCCGATGATGATCGCCATGAACGGCGCTTTGATCATGCCGGCGAATATCGTCGTCAGGTCGATTCCGATACGCATGCGTTCGATGAATGCAACCGGAGTTATATCGGAATAAACCCAGGCCACGAATATCGCGCCCGCAAGCGCGGCGGCATTGGCCGCGATCGTCAGGCATGGCAACATGATCACCAAGGCGACCAGACGCGGAAATACCAGTACGCCAACCGGATTGAGCCCGATCACGGTGAGCGCGTCGATTTCTTCACGCATCTTCATCGAGCCGATTTCGGCAGTGATCGCGCTGCCTGAACGCCCGGCGATCATGATCGCCGTCAAAAGCACGCCTATCTCACGGAGAATCAGAATGGCGACCAGATCGACGACAAATATTTCGGCGCCGAAATACCGGAGTTGAAAGGCGCCCTGCTGCGCAATGATCGCACCGATGATCGTTGACATCAGCAATACGACCGGAAGCGCGCCGACGCCCATTCTGTCCATCTGATTGACGATCGCGGCCGGACGCAAGGTGTGCCGGCGGCCCGTCTTCATCTGTGCGCCGCGAATGGTTGCGCCCAATATGTGCATCCCCATCAGGAACTCGATGTAGAAATCGACCGCCAACCGCCCAATGCCCGCAAAAACATCAAGCAGGATGCCGCCCCTGCCGCGCCGCGCCGCCTGAGGTTCCTGTTCTGCGGCATCAGACACCGCGCTTAGCAACGTTTCGATTTTTCCGGAAACGCCCCGGCAGGTCACCTCGACGCCATTGCGCCGGTGTCGGGCGATCAATCGTTGAACCAGCCATGCACCGGCAGTGTCCATCTTCTCAATCGCGGAAAGATCGATCGTGAGGGAATTTGATTCACCGATCGACTCGGCATCACGCATGGCCTTTTCGAGCAACGCGGCGGTTCGGGTCGTCCATATGCCCCGACACGAGAGCTTCATGCCGCCCGGCCCCGCCTGCTCCACGGACACATTCGCCGTCGGTTGCGCGCTTGCGTTGGTTTCCGCTTTAGTCCACATGTCGGACTCGCACCGCCGAATACCGGCCTGATGGCATCGGAGGAAGTTGCCGCAATTGCGAATCGTTCCGGATCATGGCGATGCAGCATAGCCTATCCGTTGCGGTCGAACACTACCTGATCGCCGGATCGTTTCGTATCTCCCGGGGTGTGAAAACCGAGGCCACGGTCATCACCTGCACAATCGGCGAAGCCGGCTTCCGGGGGCGCGGAGAATGTGTTCCCTATATGCGCTACGGCGAAACCGTGAACGATGTTCGCGACGCGATTGAGGCGATGGCGCCGCTTATATCCGAAGGACCGGACCGGCTTGCGCTTTTGGACGCCATGCCGCCGGGAGCCGCGCGAAACGCGATCGACTGCGCCATGTGAGATCTGGAAGCGCGACTGGCCGGTTGCCGTGCGTCGCGATTTCTGTGCAAGACCGCGCCGCGACCGCTGACGACCGCTTATACCATCTCGCTCGACACACCGGAGGCAATGGCCGCCGCCGCCAGGTCCGCCGGTACGAATCCGCTGTTAAAGCTGAAGCTGGGAGCCGATGGCGACGTGGAACGGATGCGCGCGGTCGCGAAGGCCGCACCCCGCTGCCGGCTTATCGTCGACGCGAACGAAGGCTGGACGCCCGAAAATCTGCCGGAAAACCTGGCCGCGGCCGCGGAGAACCGGATCGAACTCGTCGAGCAACCGCTGGCGGCGGACAGAGACGAGGTTTTGCGGAACATTGAGAGTCCGATGGCGATTTGCGCCGACGAAAGCGCACATGTCGCCGCGGATGTCGGACAGCTTGCCGGTCTTTATGACGCTGTGAACATCAAGCTCGACAAGGCTGGCGGCCTGACTGCCGCGATCGCGATGCAGAACATGGCGAAATCGCTGGGGATGAAGACAATGGTCGGCTGCATGGTCGGAACGTCGCTCTCGATGGCGCCGGCGGTCTTGCTCGCGCAGGATGCCGATTATGTCGACCTCGATGGTCCTCTTCTGCTCGCCGGAGACAGAACGCCGGGTCTTCATTATGAAAACACGCTTGTCTTTCCGCCGGACCGCGAAGTGTGGGGCTAGGACCGGCGCGAAGCAGGAGGAACGTGGACAAATGCAAGGAACCCGTAATGTCGGGAACTATTCGATTGTATGCCACCGGTTGTTCGGAACGACGGATACCGGCGCTCCCAGGCCCTTAAACCGCTCCGGCGCCAGAGTATGGATCGGTATGACCGTCCGGGGGGCCATCCCCCGCACCACGCGGGACAGATCGTCATGGCCGGCGTGTCCCGAACTATGTGAAATATCGAACATGACCCCGTTCCGTGCGCACCAGTCTTCCGTATTGGGCGAGCTTCTTTCCAGATATCCCGGCCACATCGAGTAAATCAGCCTTCCGCCATCCAGAATTCCGTTCCCCTCAAAATCGCCCGCCATCGACGCGCGAAAAGTCATAACCAGTCGGTGCTTCCTCCGCGAAATCTCATCGGCATAAATCCGAGACCCACGGAAAGGCTCGACCACGTCGAAGCGCTTCGTCCGCACAATTCGGCGTTTCATGCCGCCGGGGAGAAAGACCCGCATCGCTCTCGATGTCGGATCGGGAAGCGTCGGCCTTCCTATTGAGCGCAGCAGATGGGCGATATAGCAATCGGCGACGAAAGTGCGGCCTGCCTTGCGAGTCGCCTTGTAGAAGGTAACGAAGCGATCGATATTCTGACCGGAAAAGCCGGCAAGAACGATGCCGTCCGTTTCATGAATTTTCTCCGCGATGTTTTCCACCAATTCAGATTCCGCCAAAGCGGGACCCCCGGCTTCCCGACTTAGCGTCGTGCCCTCCAACAACATCGCATCGACCCGCGCGGGTGGATCGCTGACAAGCCGTTCGAAGGCCCAGCCTTTCCATCCGTGTCCGCGCAGGTCGCCGGAATAGAAAAGGCGCTTGCCCGCGGCTTCGATCAGGAAAGAATAGGAATCGAACGCCGAGTGGTCGGCGAGATACGGCGTGACCCGGAACGGCCCGATCCTGAATGGCGCTTTGTCGCGATAGTGTTTGACGTTCTCAAAATTCATGCCGAAGGACGTGAATGCGCCGGCGGCGCGCAACAGCTTGTCGGCCTCCCGTCCCATGTATTTCGGAAGAGAGGGCGATGCGAAGCGGACGAGGCCATAGTGGTCCATATGAGGGTGAGAAATCACGACCCCCAGCAAACTTTCGTTTGAACCGTCCGTCAGGCCCGGAATATCCGGCAACGCTTGCTCGCCGGATTCGTCACCCATCAGCGGCTCGCCGAGATCCAGCAGGATTGACGCCCCTTCCGCGTGAAGTTCGACGCAATTGCCGCCGATTTCCTCGGC
The DNA here is from genome assembly GCA_965204295.1 of Rhizobiaceae bacterium. Classification (GTDB taxonomy): domain Bacteria; phylum Pseudomonadota; class Alphaproteobacteria; order Rhizobiales; family Rhizobiaceae; genus JAWKWH01. The sequence continues at coordinate 3,252,657 of OZ241973.1, read as the reverse complement.
CCCGCGATGGATTCGAATTCGCACGATCAAGAATCCCACACGGGCTCAAGCGCGCTCATTGTGTCACGTAATCTCATTAGGTTTGATGAGTTCTTAACGCTCATACGAAACTTACGTACCTCGTCGTCATCAGTGGACAATGATTTGGCGCGTTCTCCGAGCATACGCAACTCACATACCTCGTCGTCAGTTTGAAACGGGTGTTCGAAACAGCTTGGAAACTGCAAGAAATGAAAACTCATCTCGGGCAAATCGGGATGGGTGACGCGAAGCCGCCGCAACCCGTCGCTGACCACGTCCGCATATTTCCGGCAATCGTACTCATCGTAATACTGAGATGGAGCCAATACGGCGAGTTTCACTACACGCGCCTCAATCAGCGCTCGCTCGCGATACCTGAACTTCTTCGCGTTCCTCCTGCTAAAGAGCAACGCCAATCCATACTCCAGAACCTGGAAGAGGGCGGAGAGTGGCGTATCTTTTGGACTTTTCAGGTCGCGTGGCCATTTCAGTTCAACCAGTTCCGCGTCATTGCCATCCATGCGGGCGAGGTCGACATGCCTTCCCCGACCACCATCAACCAGGCCGGAATCCACGGAAATCTGATTGTGCCATTCAGGCAACTCGTCCGCTACCGCTAAGATCGCGATTGCGCGTTCCAGCATGGTTTCTAGCCTTTTACTGTTGCTGTTTTTAGAGAAATCAGTTCGACGCCTTAGTTGCCAATTCTCCGGTGATGGAATGCGTCCCTGCCAGTTACCTACTATCCGTTTGAAGAGCGATGAAACAATTCCCGCCTCGAAACCGGCCGGCAAAGCTTCCGAAAGTTTCCGACAGGTCGTTTTCTGTTTCAGTTTTTGCCTACATAGGTCGAGTGCTTCACAAATTATCTCGTCCGTTCCATTAAAAATCGAATCCATAGTTGAATTACCCCTCTCTGCCATGGAAACCTCTCCCAGGGACCGACCCTCGCGGTGCGCCCCCGCAAAATGATCCCGATGATCGGGAATTGCAACAACCGCACCAAGCCTGTCCCCGCCGCCTTTGGACTTGGACATACGCCGTAGGCGCTCCGACTCCAAAAGTCAAAGGGAGTGGCGCTGAATCGGTCGGCGCTCAACACTTGGTGCGGGCGCTTCGCGCCCCGGAACCGTGCGTGGCGGTTCCGCCTTATTGCTTGACCGGGAGCGCGAAGGGCGTGAGCAGGGTCTGACATGACATCAAGTGTTCTGGCAATCGCAACAAAACCGCCACACACACCCACAAAATTCGACCTTGACGCGTTTTTTGAAACTGGCACTGATTGGGTTAGCATGGATGAGCGATAAATGCGCCGTACCAATATTCCAAATGTCATGATCGGCAGCAAACGTAGTGGAAAAGAAAACTTGCACTGAGAGCGAAGTTGGTCAGACGCTTCAAAGACTGCGGTTGGAACGTGACCTGAAACTGGGTGATCTCGCGAACCGGGCACAAGTATCTACCGCGATGATCAGCCGGATTGAAAACGGTCATGTCTCCCCTTCGCTTGCCACGCTCCAATCTTTGGCTAACGCCCTGGATGTACCGTTGATGGCGTTGTTTGCTCATTCGGACACGGCGGCGGATGTGCATCACGCACGAGCCGGGGATGGGCTTCAGGCTCGGCGCATCACACAAGGACATACGCATAGCTATCTTCTGTTGGGCAAACATGGCGCCCCCGGCAGCACATTCCAGTCGGCGCGCATCTGTATTTCACGAGAACAATCGGGCGATTTGCCCAGCTATCAGCATGAGGGACATGTTTTTATCTACATGATTCAGGGCAAAGCGACCTATCGCTGCGGTACCGAAGACTTCAATATGTCTACGGGGGACACGCTAAGTTTCGACGCCAAACTTCCCCATGGATTCCGTGAAATCCTTTCTGACAAGATCGAATTCATAACCGTATCGACCCACCCGTAATTAAGAGGCCTTCCGGCGCGGCCGTAATTTTTGCCTGTCTGTCCGATCTGATGCTCATCCAGTCAACTTTGCAGGAAGCGGCGAGCAATCCAGATGGCGCGATCCCACGCAACATCAGACCGCTTCTGTTCGCAGACACGCAGGTCTTTTTTATGTGACAAGCCGAGACGCTGTAGCAACCCGCCGACCGAGGATCGGTGAACCTCGGTCCCGTGTTCCTTGCGCAAGGCGGCGCGTCGGCCGGATGTGCGTTGCAATCCTTGTGAACGATGTGGAGACGTATTGATGCTGACACTCAGCTTGGACAGAACCCTGCGCTGGCATGATCTGGCGCCCGGCGTCCGGGTGCAGTTGTGCCCTCTCACCACCGCGCGGATGGTGGCGACGCGCCGCGACCCCGGCGTAGAGGTGCCGCCGGAGGAGGCCTCCGACGAGGAACGCGCCGAACGTGCTGACCGGCGAGGTCTTCGGCGATGCCGAGGGCACGGGAATCGCTTGAAACGTTCAGGCGGTTCCGTTGATAGCTGAGAACAGGTAGTTGTCGTCCCAAGCAGCTGTTTTTCTTCTGGTTTTCATGCTGGCTTTGTCATTGATCTGCTTGAAGATATTGAGGGCGGTATGGCGGATGAGTGCCATATTAGCTGGGCTATTCTCGGTTCGCAGGCGCATCAGGTCGTCATGAAATACTACATCCATCACCCAATGCAGACGGTTCTCGATTCCCCAATGGGCGCGGGTGATGTGTAGAAACTGCCTAGCTGAGAGCGGTGCAGACGACAAATAGTAACGCCGCGAGACAGTGGCTTTACCTTTGGTCTCGACCATGCCGACGGCGGCGAGCCCCGGAAAATGCGGCGCGCCGGGCTCGGAGCGATCAGGGCACCATATCGTGGCTGACCCATGCGCGACGAATTTCGAGCCGCCCGTAATTGGCCTCTGTGGTCTCGCGGCCCTCCAATCCGGTTGCCTGATCGAAATAGAAGCTCACCTCCTCGCGCAGCGATTTCTGGTTGCCCTTGAGCGCAGGAGGTAGTCGGCACCTTGCGCGAGGATGATTTCGGCAATACCACGCTGACAGCCCATCGCATTGATGGTGACCAGTGCGCCTGTCAGTTCGAGCCGCTCCAGCAGGCGGGGTATGGCGCTGAATTCGTTTTCTTTTTCATCGCACGGCTCCTGCCCCAGCACCAGGCGTTGCCGCGCAGCCCAGGCTTAAACAAGGTGCAATGGACGCCCATCGCCCATGGGCGCGGCGCGAGGTTTTCCCATCTATCGCCACGATCTCCGCATCCCCATCGCGCAAGCTGGCCACCCATCTCGTGAAGCACTCCGCGAACAGACTGCCGGGCAAGGCGTTTATCACTTCGTTCAGCATGTCATGCGAGGGAATACCCTGCTTGAACAGCAAAAACAGGCGTAGGAAGGCAGGCTTGCGGTCTGCCCAATACGCGATCTCGACGAAATTATCCGCTCTGGCCATCACTCCTGCCAGCACGATCAGCAGGATTTCGTCGAGCGGATAGACCGTTTTCCAACTCCGACGAGGGTCTTCGAGGGATGAGAAATAGTCCAGCAGATTGGGTGTGGGCATAACGACCTCCGATTATCAATTTGGAAACCGGAGAATCACATAAACACCATCCTGGGAATCCCACTTGCTTAGTAAGCGATTGCCGTGCCCGCAGGACTTTGCCTTTGCAACCGCATCCGACTGGATTCAAAAGCGATTTGCGCTGCTTGGCTTCCGGAAACTTTACCCGGCAGAGCGCTTTCAGAATTGATCTTGCAAATTGCCACAAGTCACAAAATTTGACATATGCAAATTCTATTCGACATTTGCAAAATGAGTTTGACAGCATATTTTTTCTGAAGATAGGATGTGGGCCGTTAGGCATAGCCGGCGCGCAACAGATGTGCTGCTTCATACAGTAAGGTGGGATCGAATATGGCGCTTGAAGACGATGCTAATCAGACTGTTCCCCTGGCACGGAACAGCATTGGGCGGACGGTTCAGTCGGTCGAGCGCGCGTTTGACATTCTCGAATTACTGGCAAGCGCCGAGCGCGAGATGCAGTTGCGGGAGATCACAAATGCCACCGGTCTCAATACCTCAACCTGCCATCATCTGGTGTCCACTTTGGTCAAGCGTGGTTATGTGGGGCAGAACCCGCGTGGCCGCACTTACTTTATCTCCAGCAAGGTTCTGGAGTTGTCGACGAGCCGCTTGCGCCAGTTTGACTTAAAAGATGTGGCGATGGCCGAAACGCCAAGGTCAGAGGCAGCGCGCTGGCCGCTATCACCTGAACACGCAGGTTTACGCCAATGCGGTCCCGATGAATGAGTTGTGCCGGGCACTGCCCTGAAGGATCCGACGTAGCTTGCGGCGCCGCAAATCCCATCAGGCGCGCGTTAATGACCGTAAAGATCAGCGCAACGACGAACCCACCCGGAATAGTGACCGGGTAAAGCCCAAATGCAGATTTATCCAATGGCGACAGCGAAATCTTGGTGAACAGCAAACAAGGCATCAGCACCCAGTAAACGAGCTTGTCGTTCAGTTTCCGGAAATCGGTGCCGGGAATACCGCCCTTACGAAGGGTCAAACCCAAAACGATGATCAGAAAGATCGGCAGAATGGAGGTCAGCGTCGTCTGGACGCCCAACCGGACACCGTCACGACGCGACACACAATGCATTTCGTCAGTGGATTTGCGGTCCGGCCCTTACCCCCGCCCATCCGAGTCGCTGTCGATCACGCCCATTGCATCGATTTCGACCGGCAAACTCGGGTCCTCAAGCCCTTGCACGACCACACCGGTCGAACAGTGATGCACGCCGTCGAACCAGCGGTCGATCGCCTCATAAACCGCAGGGCGGTATGAGATATCGGTGACATAGACCGTCAGCTTGCAGACATCTGCAAGGCTGCCACCCGCCTCTTCCATCCAACGATTGATGTTGCGGCAAGCTTGATCCGCCTGCGCGCCCGGATCACCTTCGCCGTCCGGCAAGGCGCCGACCTGGCCCCGCATGAACACGAAATCGCCACGGGCCCGGATCGCCTTGGAATAGGTGGTCTGCGCGTGATAGCGGGTCTGGTATTTGTGGATATGTCTTCGGGCCATTTGACGCTCCTTTTCTCAGGCGGTGGCGCGGGCCAGATAATCCTCGACCATATCGGCAAAGCTCTGTTCGACGGCGAATTCGAAACCGTCCTCGCACCGCATCACCAGCGCCTTGAGGCCGAACACTTCCGAATAGGTGACCGCGTCAACACTGAACGCGGCGTCATGCAGATCCAGCGGGCAGGCAATGGCCATCACCTCGCCCGCCTGCGGACCGGTTATGCGAAAGTACGCCAGCGTGTCCGACACCCGAACGATGCTGATATCGTCAGGGCAATTGGCGGGCTTGAGTTGCGCCTCAAGCGCCTTTTCCCGGTCCAGTGGCGCGCGGGCTATCCAATGGTCGCGCCCGATGTGATACAGTTCGACCCCGTCCTGCTCTGTCCAGGTGTTGGCGCGGCCCGGAAGTTCGGGCAGAGCGTCCCCGGCCCAGTTCCCAATCGCGACAGGCGTCCCCTTGAGGTCGAACAACGAGTTCAGGCCCGGCCGTGCGACCCGTACGTCATAGCTCATCTCAGGACCTCAGCAACTTTCCGTCCGGGTCGTGAAAGACCGGACGTGTGATCGTGACCGGGATCACCCTGTCTTTCAGCCGGACATGGGCGGTTTCCCCATGCTGCGCGTGACCGTTCTCGAGCAGCGCCAACCCGACCCAGCGGTCATTCACCACGCTCCAGACGCAGGCGGTGACCAGACCTTCGGTGGCCTGTTTTCGTCCTCCGGGGGTCAGCGGAGCGCCTTCGGGAACCTGCCGATTGGGATCATCGGGCAGAATACCGACCAGTTCGCGCCGTGTGCCACCGCCGTCGCGGCGCAGCGCCACCGAGCGTTTGCCCAGATAGTCGGGCTTTTTCTTGGACATGATCCATCCCATACCCAGATCAAATGCGTCGACGGTGCCGTCCACCTCATGCCCGAGTGACAAAAAGCCTTTTTCGACCCGCAGCACATGGCTGGATTCCGAGCCCACCGGCAGAATGCCAAAGGGCGCACCCGCCTCCATCACCTTGTCCCACAGGGCCGCGATGCGGCGCGGGGCGACGTTGACCTCGAATGACAGTTCGCCGGTAAAGCTGACGCGCGCCACCCGAGCGGGAAACCCTGCCACTGTACCGTCCCGGAAGGACATAAACGGAAACGCCTCGGGCGACAGGTCGATATCCGTACCGAGCGCCTGCATGACATCGCGCGCGCGCGGTCCGCAGATGGTGGCGTTGTTCCACTGACCGGTGACGGTGGTAATCATCACCCGCCAGTCGGGAAATTCGGTCTGAAGCAGCTTTTCCATATGCTGGTTCACTGCGTCCGCGTGACCCGTCGAAGTCGAGACCAGCCATCGGTGTTCATCCAGCCGGAACGCCACCCCGTCATCAAGGATCAGCCCGTCATCCGACAGCATCAGGCCATAGCGCCCGTCGCCCGGTTTCAGGCCGGACATCACATTGGAATAGATGAAATCCAGAAAACGCGGCACGTCCCGTCCTTTAAGTTCAAACGTCCCAAGGGGCGAGCCATCGTAAACGCCGACCCCCTCGCGCACCGCGCGGCATTCTCGGTTCACCGCCTCTTGCAGCCCTTCGCCGGGCTTCGGGAAATAGCCCGGTCGCCGCCAGCGGGCGCCGGCCTCGTACATCACCGCGCCATTGTCTTTGTTCCATTGCGTCACCGGCGTATGCCGGTAGGGGAACAGCACGGTATCCTCACGCAGCCCCCCGATCGCGCCGAAGGAGACCGGCGTATAGGGGGAACGGCAGGTGGTCGCGCCGACCTTCTGCAAGGATACGCCCTTTTGCATCGCCACGGTGCCGATGATATTGATATTACCGGTCTTTCCCTGATCGATCCCCATGCCGCCGGTGGTGTAGCGCTTGACATGTTCGACATTGTCATAGCCTTCGCGCAGGGCCAGTTGCACGTCGCTGACCGACACATCATTCTGAATGTCCAGAAACGCCCTGCCGCGCTGACCCGGCGCATCGACGCGCCAAAGAGGCTCGATTGCATACGACAGATCCGAACCGTCCTCGACGATCCGGTCGAGCGTCAAATCCCCCGCTGCGGCCCCGACGGCGCGACAGGCTTGTACTGCCTGATCGGGTACAAAGGCAGCCAAATCCTCGTCAAACCGCAGCGTGCCGCGGGATTGCGACCACAGGTGCACCGTCGGGTTCCACCCGCCCGAGTGCCCCAGAAGATCGCAGTCGATCCATGTTTCCGCACCGCCGGACACGGGTACCGCACGAACCGCGCGCAGCCGTTTGTGACCCCATACGCCACCGGCGACGGTTCCGGTATGAACGGAGATGCCCGGCACCGGAGCCAACGCGTCTTGCGGGACCTCGCCGCGACTGTCGAGAATAGCCGCCACCGTTATCCCTGCCGCGACAAGATCGGCAGCCACTGCATAGACACTGTTATTGTTGGTGAACAGAACAACCCGCTGCCCCGGAACCACACCCCAGCGGTTGACATAGGCTTGCACCGATGAAGCCAGCATGACGCCAGGTCGATCGTTGTCGGCAAAGACCATGGCGCGCTCCGTGGCCCCGGTGGCGATTACCACCTCGCCTGCGCGCACCCGCCAGCTGCGCTCGAGAACGCAATCCTGTTCGGGTGCACGTTCATTCACAATCAGCAGGTTGTGTTCGCGATAGGCCCAGACGGTCGCGTTTTGCAGATGGGTGACGTTCTCCATCCCCTGCAATTCCCGAACGGTGTCGGCCACCCAAGCCATCGCGGGTCGCCCGCCGATGGTCAAATCCCGGTTCAGCATGCTGCCGCCCGCCTCGGTCCCTTCATCTGCCAGAAGGACGCGTTTGCCCGCCCGCCCCGCTTCCGACGCGGCTTGAAGACCGGCAGGACCCGCACCCGCGACCAGCACGTCGGCGTGTGCGTACCGCGCTTCGAAATGGCCCGAGGACGGGGGCTGCGCCGGCGCCGCCGCCAGACCGGCCGCTTTGCGGATGGACGGTTCAAACAGATGCCAGTCGGGCCATTTGAACGTCTTGTAATAGAACCCCGCCGGGATAAATCGGGTCAACAACTGGTTGATGCCGCCCAGATCGAACTTGGGCGAGGGCCAGCAATTGACCGACCGGGCGCGTAAACCGTCGCGCAGCGGTACTGTGGTCGCAGGGTGGTTTCCCGACGCATCGTCGCCCTCCAGTTCCACCAAGGTTGCCGGTTCCTCGGGGCCATGGCCAATGATGCCGCGCGGGCGGTGGTATTTGAAACTGCGGGCCGTGACACGCACCCCATTGGCCAGTAGCGCCGAGGCCAGGGTGTCCCCCTCATAGCCTTCATAGGTTTTGCCGTTGAACCGGAACCGCAATGAGCGATTGCGGTCGATACGCCCGCCCGAGGCGCGGCGGTTACTCTGTGCCATCCGGCGCCTCCACAATGTCATGGGTCCGGGTGTCGCGCCGGATCGTCAGCCACTCGCCGCAGCCGCGCGCGTGCCACCACTTTTCCCGCACCGGTCCCAGCGGGTTCGGCACCACCGTCAGATATTCAACCCAGTCGGCATCGCTCACTGCGTTCGGGTCGGGACGGCCGGCCCCGACAGGACCGCCAAAAATGAATTCGCTTTCGTTGCGTTTGCCGCAAAATGGGCAGGGGATGAGCATCATGGTCCTGTCCTCTCTATCGCGCCGTGGTGGTGCCGGCTTCCATCACAAAATCCAGATGCCGGAAGCGGTCCAGGGTAAAGGAGGCCATCAACGGGTGCGGTTCACCCTTGGCTACCAGATGTGCAAGCGTCAGACCGCCCGCCGGGACCGCCTTGTAACCACCCCACCAACCGGCGGTGACGAACAGCCCCGGCGCATCGGTCTGATCCATGATGGGCGAGGCGTCATGGGCTATATCCAGATGCCCGCCCCATTGCCGCATCAGTTTGAGCTTTTTGAAGCTTGGGAACAGAGACAGCATCGCGGTCACCGTATCCTCGAACACGTTTTGCTTGATGTCCCGGCGAAAACTTTGGCCCATGTCAGGCGCGCCGCCGATCACCATCTCACCCTTGTCGGACTGGCTGAAATAGAACCCGCTGTCAGGGCAATTCACGATCACATCGACCAGCGGCCGCACCGGTTCGGATACAAAGGCGGTCAGGTTCATCGTGCGCAGCGGCAGTTTCAGCCCAACGGTTTCCGTCAGCGTCGTGGTGTGTCCCGAAACCGCAACGACAACCTTCCTGGCGCGTACGGTTCCGCGATTGGTTTCAACGCCTTCGATCGCGCCATCCGCGCCGCAGATCAACGATTGCACGGCGGTCTGCTGGTGAATCCCGACCCCCATCGCATCCGCCGAACGGGCATAGCCCCAAGCCACCGCATCATGCCGGTTCACGCCCGCATCCGTATGGACCATGCCGCAAATGACCGGCAGGCGCGCATCCGGCCCACCGCCGGTCAGCGACGGAATGCGGCGGCGCAGCTCGTCAGACGTGATCTGCTCATAGGTCGAGCCGTAGATGTCCATCGCCAATTGCCGCCGCCGGAGCTCTCGCAGCTTGGGCCAGGTCTGAACAACGTCCACCATTGTCCTTTTGGAATGCATCATGTTGAAGTTCAGTTCACGCGTGAGACCTTCGTACATGGCAACGGATTTGACATAGAACGGGATCGACTCGTCGCGCATATAGTTCGACCGGATTGTAACCGTATTGCGCGCGATGTTGCCTCCGCCCAGCCAGCCACGTTCCAGAACAGCCACATCGGTGACGCCAAATTCCTTGGCCAGATAATAAGCTGTGGCCAGCCCATGCCCCCCTGCCCCGATCACCACAACCTCGTAACGATCTTTCAGCGGCGGGCTCCGCCAGGCCAACGGCCAGTTGCGGTGCCCGGAAAGCGCATTTCGGGCGAGCGAGAAAACGGAATATTTTTGCATATTGGTTATAATATTTATCACGAAACAACGCTCGTCAATAAATTCATTTACCCTGAAGCAAATCGGTAAACCGTTCTCACGACGTCTGGGCGCCCCATTGACTTCATCGCAAACCTAGTTCACGCCGATATCCCCTGGGCCGTTTGGGCGAATTCGGTTAGGATAACGCTATGCGCATTCGCATCCAACAGTTTCACCGAAACCTTGCCGGCAAATGGTCGGCGCGGTCGAGGTGGCCGTGCTTCATCATCAATTGCCGTAGTTCACCCGCTCCCTGAGGCGATGCAGACCCGGGCGCATCGCGCCTGTCTTGTGACCCGCCCCGACAGAGGGCGGATTTTATGGATGGAAGACCTATGACGAAAACTACGGATCTCAGGGCGGTTCAGTATGCCTATGCGCGCGACGGTGTCGTGCTGCTGAAAAATATCCTGTCTAACGATTGGCTGAACAAATTGCGCCATGCGGTGGATACCGAAGTCAAAAAAGGTGACCGGTATTTTGCCTATAAGAACATGCGCGAAAATCCGGGCACTTTTCAGGATTATTGCCTTTCTTCAGATATCGGTCAGCGTGTGGCCGAAGTCGCGGGCAGCCCGTGGACCTCGCTTATCTACGACCAGATTTTCGTGAAGGAACCCGGAACCAAGACCCAGACCGGATGGCACACGGACCAGCCCTATTGGCCGGTTTCCGGCCCGATCATGACCATGTGGATCGCGCTCGACCCGGTGGACCCGGACAATGGCGCGCTGGAGTTTGTGCGCGGCTCACATGCCTGGGGGGCCAAATATCGACCTTTTAAGACGGATCAGCTTGGTGGGTTCCTGCACTATCTGGAAAAAGACAACCTCGACTATATCGACATGCCCGATTTCGAGACGAACCGCGCCGAATACGACATCTTCCATTTTGAGCATATGGAGCCGGGTGATGCCTTGGCATTTGACGGAATGACAGTGCATTCGGCGATGGGCAACAGGACCTCAACCCGTCGCAGGCGCGGTTACGCGATACGCTTTGCCGTGGATGGCGCAACCTATGAGCCGCGCGATACGGTTACCGAGTGGCTGCATGATGACAGTCTGAAACCCGGCGCACCCTTTGCCGGAGGCAGGTTCCCGGTCATCTACGAAACGGCCTGAATGATAGAGGGCCGGAATGTCCGGCCCTCCGTTGCAACCTCAGGCTTGTCTCGCGACACTCTCGGGTTCGGCATTCTCAGCCTCGATAGCTCGGTCCAGTACTCGCCGGAACCGTTTTGCACCCGCATCCAGACCGAGGTCGATATATGGCGTCATCGCGTGCTTCATGCCCTGATGCACCTCTTCCAGCACATCCTTGTCCTCAAGAAATGCCATGCGCGCGCCGTCATTCATGAATTTCGACACTTCCGCATTATCGGGATCGGAATTGCGGTGCTGGAACCAGAAATACCTGGTCCGGTCGTCATCAATCGGGGTCATGAAATTGTATGAGATGTTGATGAACGTCTCATCAACCGGGACTTTGTCATACCCCCCGGTGCCAACGGGCGTGTAAATGGATTTGTTCAGCCCGATTGCGGGCAGACACATTTCATAATGCTGCAATCGGTCACAATCGTCATCGAACGCGACCAGTTTGGCATAGTAGGGCGAAGGCGGCTTGTTCTCGACCCAGCGCGAAACGATTACCCCGCGGTCGGTTTTTTCGACGTTCAACTGCTCTTCGTCAGTCCCTGCCCCGGCGAATGAGGTGACGTGGACCCAAGCCACATGACTGGGGTCAAGCAGGTTGTCGCAAACCCAAAGATAGTGGCAGTCGATATCCATCACGCCACCATCGGTCAGACCCCAGCCGGCGTCGTCGAAATTCTCCACCGGAAAGATTTTGTCAGGATCAGCCAGGGCCGGATCGCCCATCCATATCCAGAGAAGGCGATAACGGTCAACCACAGGATAGGATTTCACAACCGCGCGCCTTGGAATCGCATCGGCCTGCGTGGGGGCGGCAACGCAGGCACCCGAACGGTCGAAGGTCAGCCCGTGATACCCGCATTCTACGGTATCGTCCTTCAGGTTGCCTTTCGACAGTGGCAGTTTGCGATGCGGGCACGCATCTTCCAACGCAACCGGAGCGCCGTCTTGCCGGCGATAGAGCACAATGTTTTCGCCCAGAAAGGTTTCCGCCCTCAACTCGCGACCGATATCCTTGCTCCAGGCGGCGACATACCAGCAATTCTTCAGGTACATGATACCGCTCTCCGTTTAATCAGGTGGCTTGCGCCAGTATGGAGCAGCCTCTTAGCTCTCCGCCATGTCGGATAAGTAATGAGAAATATAAGGTGGACTAATTTGAACGGGTTGCTGTTGGCGGGATGTCGGGCTGCGCCTCGGCTTCAGCCTGAATCCAGTTCAGGAACTCACTGACCTTCTGGCTGTCTTTTGTCTCGTGCCGCCGCACCAGCCAGTAAGACAAAGGCGATTGCGTCAGTTGTCTGAACGGTCGCACCAACCGCCCTTCGCATAGCGAATCGATAACCAGTGGCTCGCGCCCCAGCGCCACGCCGAGCCCTTCGATGGCGGCCTGTACGACCATGTTCGACTGGCCCAACCGACGTGTGCGCAGCGGGGTCGGCAGGGTGAGGTCACTTTGCCGGGCCCAGAACTCCCATGTCGGGCTGGCAGCGCCGTGGTGCAGGTTTTCGTCCACCAGCAAGGTGTGATGCGACAAATCTTCGATACCGTTCAGGTTGGTTAGCAAAGCCGGGGCGCAGACGGGAAACAGCCTCTCTTTCATCAACAGGTCAACCTGAAATCCGGGATATTCTCCCAGACCATACCGAATGCCGATATCGGCATCCGCGCCGGAAAACGGATGTTGCCCGGTATCTGTGGCGATGGAAATGGACAGGTCCGGATGCGCCAGATCAAAGTGTAAAAGCCGAGGAAACAACCAGTTAAACGCAAAGCCCGGCAAGCATGAAATAACGATTGTCCGATCGGTGCGTGTTCCGTCGCGCAATTGGGCGCACACGTCCGAGATACGCCCCAATCCTTCGGATATCGCGAGCGCCAGTTGTTCGCCGTCGCGGGTTGGCCGCGACTGGCGCGCGCCGCGCACCAACAAATCCCTGCCAAGCCACTCTTCCAGCGATCTTACATGCTGACTTACAGCACTTTGGCTGACACCCAGTTCCTCGGCAGCGGGCGAAAAACCGGAATGGCGCACCACCGCCTCGAAGGCGCGTAATGCTGAATATGGCAAGTTCAGGATCATATTAGCCACCCTAATGTCAACCATTATTTCTTTCAAATGGATCAGGGACGACCGGGGGCCATAGATTCCATAAAATCAGATATCAGGGGTTATTGATGTCCGACACGACGCCCGAACAGGGAGCGCGAAATCTGCTGGTGAACTGTGCCCATGCTACGGCGGGCGACCGGCTGCTGATTGCCTACGAACCCCCGGAGTTCGGATATTTCGATGCTCATTGCGTGGATGTTGTCAGCCGAACCGCCCAGCAACTCGGGCTTGCGGTCGATGCGGTTAATGTGGGCTTCAATCCCGACAGTCCCCATCTGTCCCCAGACCTTCTGGCACGATTCGAAGTTGCGGACATCATTCTGTTTCTGGCGCGTCTCGGGGACCAGTTGCGATTCTCGGACATGCCGCAGGAGAAGAAGATCATCGTCAGCTTTGCACTGACAAAAGAGCTGTTGGGGTCCGGGTTTTCCAATGGGCATCACGACGCGTTCATGGAGCTCAAGGCCGACGTCAATTCGGTGCTGGATGCGGCCGAGGACGTCCGGATCACCTGCCCGCTGGGGACTGACGTACGCGGGCGCCCTGTGATGAACCTGAAGCCCACAGGCGACACCTCGATCCTGCGTTTCCCGATGTCGGTCTTCACACCCGTACCCGCACACAGCTTTTCCGGCCGGGTGGCGGTTGGTTTCCTGACAGGCACGGGATCGAAATACTACGATGACTATACTATCGAGTTCGATCGACCCGTTTTTGCAGTAATGAAAAACGGCCGTTTGATCCGGTTCGATGGCGACGCTGTCGATGCGGCGCGGGCCGAGGTGCATTATGACCGGGTCGCCGGGCAGTTTGGCATCGACCGCGATTTCGTGCATTCCTGGCACGCCGGCATTCACCCCGGCTGCGGCTACCCCTGGGATATGCGTGAGAATTTCGAAAGATGGGGCGGCGGCGCCTTTGGCAATCCGCGTATCCTGCATTTCCACACCTGCGGTGCCTATGCGCCCGGAGAAATCAGTTGGAACGTATTTGATCCGACCATCGTGATTGATGATGCGACATACTGGGAGAATGGCGTTTTTTACGCCGAGCGGCTGCCAGCCGGCAGGTCCATTCTGGACAGACATTCCTGTGCTGCAGCCCTGTTTGCCGATCCCGATCCAAATATCGGATTGTGTGCGGCTGTCTGACCTTCCCGACTTGATCGAATCACGTGTTGACGGGATAATCCCTCGTTAATAGGGCCTGTCCGGGTTGGCCCTATGGTGCGGAGCACTCCCGTCTCCGGTGCCGGTATATGCGCAGGGGGCGAGGCCCCCGCACCGGCAAAAACTGTGGAACTCACATGTCAAAAGCAATCGTCACGCCGCTGACTCAGGCCTTGGCCGAGGGAAAACTAACGCGCGAAGAACTCAAGGGATTCATGCAACGTTCGAATGGGCCAGGATTGCGCCATCTGGCGCTTTGGGTCCTTTTGCTCGTCTTCACCACGACACTGATCACTCTGGCCTGGAACAGCTGGCTGATCTGGCCCGCGATGTTCCTTCAGGGTGTCGTTCTAGTGCACCACTTTTCGCTTCAGCATGAATGCGTACATTACACCGTGTTCCGGACACGCCGGCTGAATGATCTGGCCGGTCATATCTGCGGGTTGATCATCATTCTGCCGCACCGGTTTTTCCGGTACGAGCATTGCGATCATCACACCCATACCCAATTGCCCGGCGAAGACCCTGAACTGATCCCGTTGCCCAAGACGCTTGGACAATATCTGCTGTACCTTTCGGCGCTGCCCTATTGGCGCGGTAAGTTCACCGAGGTGTTTCGCCACGCCAGCGGCCGCCTTAGCGAGGCCGAGCTACGCTTTATTCCCAAGGTCGAACATAAAGCGGTCTATCGGGACGCGCGAAGGATGCTGGCAATTTATGCCGCGGTTTTTCTGGCCATGGCCATGACCTGTTGGTGGGGCCTGATCTGGTACTGGATTATTCCCTTGTTTCTGGGCGAGCCGGTGATGCGTTTTGTGCGGATGACCGAACATGTCGGGCGGCCTACCGTCGCTCGGATGTCGGAAAACACCCGCACCAATCTGGTGTCAGCGCCACTGGCCTTTTTGTGCTGGAACATGAATTATCACGCCGAACATCACTATGTCGCTTCGGTCCCCTTTCACGCGCTGCCGCGTTTGCATGAGAAGATGAAGGATCACATCTTTGTCGAACCCGGCGGCTATCTGGCGGCGCATCGCGATATCCTGAAGCAGATCCTGCGACGCAAACGCGGGCAAGAGGCAGAGGTCTGAGCGATGGCGATCGAAAAACCATGGCGCGACGTGATCGAAATCTCAAAACTGGAAAGGAACTGGGTCACGCGGGTTGAAATCGGGCCGCGCCTGATTGCTGTCTACGATACGCCCAGCGGTGTCTATGCCTCGCTGGCGCTGTGTAACCATGGCGGCGCGAACCTGTGCGACGGCTATTTCGACGGCCACGTGATCGAATGCCCGCTTCATCAGGGCGCGTTCGATGTTCGCGACGGTAATCCTGTGTCGGCCCCGGCGACCCGTGCAATGCGGGTTTTCGAGACGCGGATCGAAAATGGCATGGTCCGGGCCAGATTATGATGCATCCGGCACCTGACTGACCATAGGTTCAGGCGGGCGCCGGAATCCCGGGCATGGCCACATATCCGGGCAGAGCCTCAATACGCCGGATCCAGCCTTGTACCGACGGGTATGGGGATAATGAGATATCGCCCTGATAGGCCAGCGCGGTGTAAGGGTAACAGGCCAGATCCGCCAATGTCAGCCGGTCGCAGGCCAGCCACTCGCGGTCTGACAATTGCCGCTCCATGACCTCTAGTGACGCCCGGCCAAGTGTTTGCGGCCCAGCTAGATCGGCATCTCGCTCGAACAAGACAATCGCTCTGGCCGTTGCCATACCGTGGAATATCTCATTGACCGAAAAGGACAGCCACTGCTGTATCTCCCCATGATCCTCGGGTGTATTCGGGGCCCAATTCGCCGAGCCGTATTTCTGCGCCAGATACAGCATGATCGCAGTGCTGTCGCGCAGGACAAATCCGTCATCATCAAGAACGGGAACCTTGTTCAGCGGATTGATCCGCAGAAACCTTTCCTGTGTCTGGTCACCGCTTAGCAGATCGATATCGACCAGATGACAATCAAGCCTCAGCATAGACAGCAACATGCGGACCCTGTGGCAGCTTCCCGATAGCCTGAAATCATAAAGCCGTATCATCCGGGCTTGCCGACCTATCGCTTGTCCGACCGCTTCTCGAGACGTGCAAAGATGCGGCTGAGGCCAAAACAGACGACAAAGTAGAACGCCGCTGTCGTGATCCATGCCTCGAAAATCATCCGCGATGAGGCGACAAGCTCAACGGTCTTATAGGTCAATTCCTGCACCGAAATCAGCGACAGGATCGAACTGTCCTTGATCAACGAGATAAATTGGTTTGCCAGCGGCGGAACCACTTTTTTCATCGCCTGAGGCAGAACGACATAGCGCAATTCCTGAATGCGGCTCATGCCGATCGAGCGCGCCGCCTCGTGCTGGCCTTTTGGGATCGACTGGATACCGGCCCGGACGATTTCTCCGACAAACGCGCTTTCGAACAGGGCCAGAACGATAACGCCTGACACCAGTGACGGGAACCGCCGCATTTCTCCGAAAAAGAATGTCCAGATCTGATTGTCTTCCTGCCGCGCAATTCCGCGCGCCCAACGTTCAAGGTTCAACGCATCGATCAGTTGCTGGGACAGGAAGAAGAAGAAGATAAAGACCACAACGACCGGGGGCACATTACGCAGAAACTCGAGATAGGTGCGCGCCAGCATCCGAATGGTCAGATTGGCCGAACAGCGCGCAACGCCCAGAATAGTGCCCAGCAGCAGAGCCAGAATACCGGAATAGATGCTGATACGGATCGTTGCGGCCAGGCCCTGCAAAAGCAGGTTGGCAAAGTACTCTTCCCGACCGGAATGCCAGCCAACGATATAGCCGGGTATCAGTTCCCAGCGCCATTTGTAATTGAGCGCGCCTTCGATCGACAGCCAGATATAACCGAAAAAGGCAATTAACACCGCCACAATCAGGTAGTCGGGCCATCTGAGTTTTTTTAGAAAATTCTGCACCGGGCGCGCTCTGCGTCAGTTCCGGGGGCAGTGATCCCGCCCCCGGTCAGTTTAGTTATTGTGCAACCTGATCGGCCCACTCTTCGGTGGCGAACCAGTAATTGTGACGCTCTTCCAGCCAGCCGGACCGCCATTGCTGTGCAATCCAGTTGTTGAAATAGTTCATGGCGTCGGGATCACCCTTGCGCGCACCAAAAGCTTCGCCCCGTGGGTCGTAGAGGTTTTCAAACGGTACAGCCAACGTCTCGGGATGGCGGCCAGCCTCACGGTTCGGTGTCGGTTGCGCTGCCATCGACGCATGGGCGTTGCCATTCAGAACTTCTTGTGCCGCAGCACCATCCTCGTCGAACAGCAACAGGGTCGCGTCGGGGAAGTTCTGTGCAATCACGGCTGCGGGCGTTGCACCGCGACGGGCCGTAAAGGTCACTTCGGGCTTGTTGAAATCCTCCAGCGTCATGCCCTCGGTCATTGACCTGTTGGCAAGGATCGCCAGACCTGAATAGGCGTAGGGATCGGTGAAATTGATCGTCAGGTTTCGCTGAGCGGTCACCGACATGCCGGAAATGATCACATCGAAATTGCCCGACACCAGCGCGGGGATGATGCCGTCCCAGGCGGTCGGCACGAATTCGACCTCGACCCCCATGTCTTCTGCCAGTTTGCGCCCGACATCCAGTTCGAACCCGATCAGCTCCCCGTTCTTGTCCCGCATTGACCACGGAACAAACAGCGACAGGCCGATCCGGATCACCCCGTCTTGTTTGATGGTTTCAATTACACTTTCGCTGGACAGTTCCTGCGTGGCGCTTTGCGCCCAGGTTGAGGTCGCCATTCCGGTTGCCATGACCGCGCCCAGTGCTACCCCGAGCGTTTTGCGAGAAAGTTTCATCTTGGTTCTCCTTGTTGTCCGAAATATTTTTTCAGGGTTATTGGTCGACGGCATATTTTTTCTCCAGATGGCTTACGCCGATCGACAGGATCAGGGTCACCACCAGATAGACCAGTGCGATGGTGAACCAGATTTCGAAACTCATGTAGGTATCGGAAATGATGTTGCGTCCGAACGTGGTCAGTTCGGCAACTGCGATCACGCTGACAATCGCCGAAGATTTGATCAGATGAACGACTTCACCGGTCATCGGCGGCAGCATAAACCGGACGGATTGCGGCAGGATGATATAGCGGTAGGTCTGATACGAGCCCATCCCGATGGATTTGGCCGCCTCCCACTGGCCCGTTGATATGGCGTTTATCCCTGCCCGCAGAATTTCGGAAATCAACGCTGAATGAAACACCGCCAAAGTCAGGATACTGGCGAGATAGCGATCAAACCCAAAAATCGGTCCCAGCACGTAGTAGAGCAGATACAGGAGAACAAGCAGTGGGATGTTTCGGATCAGCTCAAGATATCCGACTGCGACTGCAGAACCGATGACCAGACCGGATAGCCGTAGCAATGCCACAAGCAAGCCTATGATCGTTGCAAGCAGGAACGCGGTGACAGACAGTTTGATGGTGGCGACCAAGCCAATCGGGATCTCGCCCCATTCGAACCCGATTTCGGTGTTTCGGTACAGGAATTGCGGCACCCGGTACCATTGCCAGTTATAGCCCATGCCCTGCGCACCGACATACGACCCATAGGCAATCAGACCCACGACAAGTGCGTAGATCGTGACCGACACAAGAACCGAATCAAAAAACCGCTTGTAGCCCGGCGGTTTCGGCAGCGGCTGGCCTTTCGGTCCTGATATGCCCAGATCGCTCACATCAATGTTCCAGTACCTGGTTCAGGAACAAGCGGCATCGATCGCTGGAGGGGTTGGTAAAGAACCGTTCGGGTGGGGAGATTTCGACGATCTGGCCCGCTTCCATGAAGACCATCGTATCGGCCACCTTGCGGGCAAATCCCATTTCGTGAGTGACCACGACCATTGTCATGCCGGTATCGGCAAGCTCAACCATCACATCCAGCACCTCGTTGATCATCTCAGGATCAAGCGCGGATGTCGGCTCGTCAAACAGCATGATCCGGGTTTCCATGCACAGCGACCGCGCAATGGCCACTCGTTGCTGCTGACCCCCTGACAATTGCGCCGGATATTTGTCGGCCTGTTCAGGAATGTGGACACGGCCCAGATAATTGCGCGCGGTCTCTTCGGCCTGCGCTTTTGAAATCTTGCGCACTTTCATCGGGCCGATCATCAGGTTTTCCAGAACGGTCAGATGCGGAAAAAGATTGAACTGCTGGAATACCATTCCAACTTCCTGCCGCAACTCGCGGATTTCCTTGGCGCCTTCATAGACCTCGATTCCATCGATCACGAGGCGCCCGGAATTGTGCCACTCCAACCCGTTGAAACACCGGATCAGCGTTGATTTGCCAGACCCAGACGGGCCGCAGATCACCACTTTCTCACCCTGGCGGACCGTCAGGTCGATATTCTTCAGCGCGTGGAACGTGCCGTAGAACTTATCCAGATTGGTCACCTCGATCATGGTAGTGGATTGGGTCATGTCGGGCCTGTTCCGTTTCGGGACAACCTGCTGGATCGCCCGGTGCGGTTATTGGCGCGCGGTGCACAAACCAGCGCATGCCTGAAAGCCTGCGCCCGTGCAGTCCGGGCACGCGACCCGCCGGAAAAGCAGGCACCCGGTTGGCGATGCGATTGAGTGGGGCAATCGGGCAAGGCCTAAGAATCCTGAAATCTGTTGCACGCTAATCAATATGGTTGCTTAATGTGCAATACGCGTCAATAAAAAAACTCAGAGAACAGCTCAAAGCTGTTCAAGGAATGTGCCGACGAACAAGGGAGGAACAGTGAATGTCTGCTTGGATTCGGATGATATCCGATGAAGATGCCGACGAGCAGCTGAAGGCCACTTTGGATCTGGCGCGCACACCGCATGGGACAGTGGACAATGTGATGCGTGTGCATTCCCTCCGGCCCAACACGATGAAAGGGCATGTCATTTTGTATCGGGCCTGTCTGCACGATCAAGTGAACACCGTGCCGATGTGGTTTCAGGAAGTGATCGGTTCTTATGTGTCCACCCTGAACACCTGCCCTTATTCCTATGCCAACCACTGGGCCAACGCCCGGCATTTGATAGCCAATGATGCGCGCGCAGACATGTTAGAGACATCGCTGAAAGCCCGCCGCCCGCAAGATGCGTTTGACGGCGCTCATCTGGCTGCGCTGTCATATGCCGAGAAACTGACCCTGTCGCCCGGAACGATGACTGAATCCGATGTGAAGGGTCTGAAGGATGCCGGTTGGGAAGACGGTGAAATTCTCGAAATCAATCAGATCGTGGGGTATTTCAATTACGCCAACCGGCTGTTGAACGGGCTGGGCGTAACCACGGAAGGGGATGTCGTGGGTTACTACGCCGACGAGTGACAGGATGTATCATGCAGGATGACACTCCGGGAAGAAAAATTGACCTCACCATTGGCGCGTCGCTGAAGGAACTGCGCCAAAGCCGCGAACAATAAGCCCGCCGGCTGGCCGAACAGTCAGGCATATCGGCCGCGATGGTTAGTCGAATTGAGAACGGACTTGTCTCGCCTTCGGTCGATACACTGGCCGCACTGGCCGATGCGCTTGAAGTTCCGATTGTCTCGTTATTCCGCGAAGCCCGCACAGGTCACACCGACTATACCCTTGTGCGTCATGGTCAGGGATTGAAATCAACCCGGTTGGCAGGTGGTCATACGCATGAATACGTCAATCTTGCGCTTCATTCCCGTAAAGATCTGCGATTTCAGGCGCGCCGCGTAATACTCCTGCGGGACGAAGGTCGCCCGGCTGTGCGTCCAGCATCTCCAGCGGCCCCGCTTCACGGCGCGGGTGGTCTATGCCACGCCCGGCGGCGAGACGGCCATCGCCGAAGAAGGCCCGGCCGACATCCTTAGCGGCGTCCGGAAGGCGACGTGCTGCTGTGCGAGATCGCCTGGATCGACGAACCGTCGCCCGGCGAGGTCACCCAACTGATGGAGGCCGTCGCCGACGCCGGGCCGGCCTGGGTGGAGAAGTATGACCGGCCTTGATATCGCGCTGCGGCCGGGCCGGTCGCCGCGCTCGCCGATATCGCAAATAGGATATTGCGATCAGCCATTTTGTGATCTACCTCAAAGTCGGATATTTCATTCGTGGTTTTCCATTATCCCTATGTTTTTGTTTGTTTTTTCCGTCCTCCGCTCAAGGTCGATCAAAATGATCCACCTCAAATTGGATTTTCGCCCGTTTTCGCGCCGCCTTCCCGACACCTTTTGAAGGGTGCCCTTCAAATCGAAAACGCCACGGGTTTCAATGGCTTGCGGGCCGCGCTCGAATGGCCTTCACGGTCCGTTCGTCGAAAGATCGATCGGGGCAGATTAGAGCGGCCTCAGACCTGATTGAATTGCAGGGGATTCCCCTCGGCTCGGATTTCTGATTCATAATTCTGACCGGGTAGAAAGCCGGTCAGAATGTCAAAAGCTCTATCTCTTGATCTTCGAACCCGCGTTCTGGCGGCTGTGTATGCGGGTGCATCCCACCGTTGTGCTGCGGAGCGGTTCGGGACCGGGATGCTGGCCTTTGAGGGCCGCGCAACTCGGCGGTCGGAGATGCCTTGCTTTCCGGCGAGATCGGCGATGGCGGCGACCTCGCCGCGCTCCATCCGCCGCCGCCATGCCCAGGCCCGTACGATGGCGCGCAGCAGATGCGGGTTGTGTCCGCGGTCCATGGCGGCCTCGACATGCTTCGGCGGCAGAATGCGGGGGCGACGGCCGCGTTTGTAGGGTCCGAGTGGGGATGTGGACGCGGCCCGTTTCGGGCGCGGGCCTCAGGCGGCATGCTCTCGTTCGGGCGTCATCAGGCTCGCCGGCGCGACAAGGCCGGCCACGCTTGGAACGGATGTCGCGCGGGTCCGGTTCCCGGATCACTGCCGCGGTGGAATCGGAGCGCGCGAAGAGCTCGAACATGGTCCAGACGTTCGCGGCCTCGGCTTCGTTGACGATCAACTTGCGGTCGACCGCGTCGTAGTCGTAGCCGAGAGGCACATAGCCGTCCATCCACATGCCCTTCTTCTTCGAGACGGCAACCTTGTCGCGGATGCGTTCGCCGATCACCTCGCGCTCGAACCGGGCGAAGGAGAGCAGGATGTTCAGCGTCAGCCGTCCCATCGAGGGGGTGGTGTTGAACGACTGCGTGACGGACACGAAGGTCAAGCCGTGGCGGTCGAAGATCTCGACCGGCTTGGAGAAACCCATCAGCGCGGCTGAGGCGGTCGATCTTGTAGACGACGACCACATCGACCGGCCCGTCGTCGATATCGGCGATCAACTGCTTCAGCACCGGGCGGTCCAGCGTGCCGCCGGAGAAGCCGCCGTCGTCGTAGTGCTCGCGCAGGCGGGCCCAAGCCCTCGGCGCGCTGACTGGCGATATACGCCTCGCAGGCCTCTCGCCGTGCATTGAGGCTGTTGAACTCCATGTCGAGGCCTTCCTCGCTCGACTTGCGGGTTTAGACGGCGGACCGGTTCAGGCTTGCTTCTGCCGGTCATCGGACCCCTCCCGTCTGCTTGAGCCCGAAGAAGCGCCAGCCGTTCCAATGGGTCCCGGTGATTTCGCGGACGACGACGGCCGAGAGCGACTTGAAGCGTCTACCTTGCCATTTGAAGCCGTCCGCCAGCAACGCAGCAACGGTGACCGGAGCGGGTTTGCGAGGGTCGGCGATCCGGTTCTTGCTGCGCGCGCCGCCCTCGACCTCATCGGCCGGCAGACCTAGCACGCGGCGCAGCCCGCCATGAGCAAGCTCCTGGATGCGGTAGCCGACCCGCAGTTCCAGGTAGCGCCGATTGAACGGCGGCGGTTCGCTGTCGAACAGCTTTCGCCACTGCTGCTTCAGATCCACCTTCAGGCCAGCCAACTCGGCCAGGACATCAATCCCGCCGTCAGGCGGGTCGGACGGGCCCGGAACGGAAGCGGAGGGCTTTTCATGCGTCGTCATGCGGTCTCCTCGTGAGTTGGAGTTGCATGAAGGCATTGGCCGGGCGGAAGGTGTAGGCAACTTTCTCCAGTTTCGTCAGATACTTTGCCTCCCCGCCGCAGCCGCACCAACCCGAGGGCCGGCAATCCGCACAACTAGGTACGACTCTTGGCGAATGGTACGAGATGCTGGCCGCCAACGGCCACGACGCTGGCATTCCGTAATCAGCGCCGCCGCGGGATTCGGCAAGGCCGGTCAAGGCGGTGACCGGCGTTCAGGGTGGATCAAGGGGCATGCCGACTTCCTGATGGCGGCCATCGAATAGACACCGGACCTCACCCTGGCCGAACTGCGCGCGCAGCCGATCGAAGAATGAAGCGAGCGGATGGCGCTTGATCGCAAACTCTGCCGCAAAACGAACGCCAATTTAGGAAATTAGGAATATTAATGAAAGTCAAGGGTTTTGTTATTGATAATTACGAAAAAAATCGCAAATATACGAAAACCGCATAGGGAGCCGCTCATGCAACCATTGTTGCCGCGCCAGCAGGACATTCTCGATATCGCCCGGCGTGACGGTCGGGTTGACGTCGAGTCGCTGGCTGCTCAGTTCGAGGTCACGTCGCAGACCATTCGCAAGGATCTCAACGATTTGTGCGCGGCGGAGAAACTCCATCGCGTTCACGGCGGTGCGGTCTTCCCGTCAGACACCGTCAATCTGGCATATCAGGCAAGGCGGGGGATCGCAGCCGACGGAAAGGTCCGAATAGGCCAGGCCGTGGCCGACCGCATTCCCGATGGCGCGTCCCTCATCCTCAATATCGGCACCACCACGGAACAGGTCGCACACGCACTTCGCCGCCGCCAGCGCCTGATGGTAATCACCAATAACATCAACGTTGCAAACATCCTGTCCGACGCGCCGGGCGTCGAACTGGTCGTATCGGGAGGAATGATCCGCAAGAGCGATGGCGGCATCATGGGCGCGGCCGCCGTCGACCTGATCAGGCAGTTCAAGGTCGACTACGCCGTCATCGGCGCCTCGGCCATCGACGAAGAGGGTTCCCTGCTTGATTATGACTATCAGGAGGTGCGGGTCTCCCAAGCCATTTTGAGCCGGGCGAGGCAGAAATTTCTGGTCGCCGACACAACCAAGTTCGAGCGCCGCGCACCGGTTCAAATCGGCCACATGAGCGAGATGGACACTTTCGTGACCGACGCGCCGCCACCCGACGCCGTAATCGCTTTGTGCAAATCATCTCAGGTGGAGTTGGTCATCGGCGGTGAAGGGACACCGGGAACCGCGGAGGTCGTCGGTTGACGGCCCCCGCTGGAAATCGGGCCGATGGTCGATCCGACAATCACTACGATCTGCTGGTGATTGGCGGAGGCATAAACGGCGCCGGCATCGCCCGCGATGCGGCGGGGCGCGGCTATTCGGTCTGTCTTTGCGATTCCGGCGATTTCGGCGGCGGCGCATCCTCCGCGTCCACCAAACTCATCCACGGTGGACTTCGTTATCTGGAACACTACGAATTTCGGCTCGTTCGGGAAGCGCTGATAGAGCGTGAAGTGTTGTGGGCCATGGCGCCGCACATCATCAAACCGCTCCGTTTCATTCTGCCGCATCACGACGGCCTCAGACCCGCTTGGCTGCTACGGCTGGGACTGTTCCTGTACGACCATCTCGGCGGCCGCAAACTGCTTCCGGGCGCGAAAACCCTCGACTTGTCGTCCGACGATACCGGTAAACCGCTCAAGCGGACCTTCAGAAAGGCGTTCGAGTATTCGGATTGCTGGGTGGAGGATTCGCGACTGGTCATCGTGAATCTGCGTGATGCCCGGAACCGCGGCGCCGACATCAGACCGCGAACCGCCGCCGAGCGGGCGTCATACCGCGATGGAAAATGGACCGTCACGCTGCGCGACGCAGTCGCCGGAACGGTAAATGAGGTGACCGCGTCGATCGTATTCAATGCGGCGGGTCCCCGCGTCGATGAAGTTCTGAAGACCGTATTCGGCCAAATCGGCGCGCATCACGTTCGCCTCGTTCGCGGCAGCCATATCGTTATCCGCAGGAAGTTCGATCATGAGCGCTGCTACATATTTCAAAATGAAGACGAACGCGTGATTTTCGCCATTCCCTATGAGGGGGACTTTACGCTGATTGGCACGACCGATGCGGAACACACCGACATGAACGAGAAACCGGCAATCACTCCCGAAGAGGTCCGGTATCTGTGTGAAACGGCGAGCGAGTATTTTGTCGATCCGGTAACGGAAGACGACATGGTGTGGAGCTATTCCGGCGTTCGCCCGCTGTTTGACGACGGCGCATCCAGGGCGCAGGAGGCGACGCGCGATTACGTTATTCGCCGCGATCAGTCCATGGGGGACGGCAGCCTGATCAACGTGTTCGGCGGAAAGATCACGACCTACCGGCGGCTGGCCGAAGCGGCAATGGACGAAGTGGCGGAAATCATCGGCGCGCGCGGATCAAGCTGGACGGAGGGCGCGCCGCTGCCGGGCGGAGAGTTTGCGGTCGGTGGGCATGAACATCTGATCGATGATATTCGCCGCCAGTCTGGATTCATCGATCGCGCGACCGTCTCACGGCTCGTTCGCACCTATGGAACCGAGGCGCGGACCATCCTGGGGGGGGCCGCCTCCACCGCCGAAATGGGCGTGCACTTCGGTGCTGGCCTTTATGAACGCGAAGTCCGCTATCTCATCGACCACGAATGGGCCCATGAGGGAGAGGATATTCTGTTCCGCCGAACGAAACTGGGTCTGCGCATGACCGACAACGAGACCGATCATCTTCGAAACTGGCTCAGACAGCACCGAAAGCAGGCGGCATAGGACCGCGACCTGCATACCGCACAGTCACCGCTTGTCATGTCATTTATCCGCCGCGCGTCGGCGCAATGCCGGTTGGCGGCGCCTGGGCCAGGCTTCTCTCAGCCGACGATCAAATGCTCGGGCCCGTATGGAAATCCGGTAACGTTGCGGTTTCCGTCCTCGGTCATGACCAGAATATCATGCTCTCGATAACCGCCGGCGCCCGCCATATCCTCCGGTATGGTCAACATCGGCTCCATGGAAACGACCATGCCCGGCTCCAAAACGGTCTCGCAATCTTCCCGCAATTCCAATTCGGCCTCGCGGCCGTAGTAATGACAGAGAACGCCAAATGAGTGGCCGTAACCAAACGAGCGATACTTCAGCAGGTCATGCTCGGCGTATATGGCGTTAAGCTCCCTGGCAACATCCGAACACCGGTTTCCGGGAACCAGGAGTTCCCTGCCCCGGTCATGGACGGCGCAATTGATCCGCCACAACCGGATATTCTCGTCGGTCGCGGTCTCGCAAAAAAGCGTCCGCTCCAACGCCGCATAGTAGCCCGCAACCATCGGAAAACAGTTCAGACTCAATATGTCGCCGCGCTCGACGATCCGGCTTGTGACCGGATTGTGGGCGCCGTCCGTGTTGATTCCCGACTGGAACCAGGTCCAGGTGTCCATGATCTCCGCATGCGGCCAGGTTTTGGCGATCGCGCGGACCATCGCGGCGGTGGAATGAAGCGCCACCTCATGTTCCGCGGCCCCTGCCCTGGTCGCACCGACACAGGCCGCGCCTCCGATATCGGCGATCGTCGCCATTTTTGCGATATGTTCGATTTCCTCCGCCGATTTGATCATTCTCATCCGCATGGCGGGCGCGGCTATGTCCACGAATTCCATGTGCGGAAACTCTGATTTCAACAACTTCATCGTATCCAGACTGACATGATCGAACTCGACTCCAAGCCGTTTTACCGCCGGCGTCAGGACGCGAATGGCATGAAAATAGTTATCTTTCCGCCAGTCGGTATAGGTGACGTTGCCGCCAAACGTGCGACGCCATGGCTGACCGCCGTCGATGCCGGCACTGATGCCGGTCGCCTTGTCATGATCGATGACCAGACCGTACCGGCGACCAAAATGGCAATACAGGAAGTCCGACAGGTAACAGATGTTGTGATAACTGGTGAACAGGGCCGTATCGATGCCGTTCGCCGCCATATGTGACCGAATGGCATCCTGTCTGCGCCGCATTTCGCCGGCGGAAAATGTTGGCGTTACCTTCTGTCCGTTGCCGGTATGGTCAACAAGCCGTTCGCGCTGCATCTCTTTCATCCTTCGGGATATTCCAGAGCCGTCGCCGCATCCTCGTTCGCGGTGGATTTTGGAGTTCCGTTTGGCGGTTCGATCATTCGCTGTCAAAAGATTTTCGTCCCGGCAATGCGAACGCCGGCGCGCAGGCCCAACGGCGACCGGTCAGTCCAAACCTGAAAATAATTTGCCGTAGCCCGGCCGGTCAGTCGAAATCCGGGCAAGTCTCAACATATGCCAGAAAAGCGCCAGGTTGCTGGAGAATACCGGCTTGCCAATTTTGGCCTCGGTCTCCTCCGCAATGTCGGCGACACGCAGATTGGTGCAGGAGACAAGCACGCCGTCACATTCGGCCGCTGCATTCACCCGCTCAATGGCCTGCATGATCGAACAGGGCGAAATACGCGCCACGATCCGGTCGTCGTCCTGTTCAAACGAGCCAAAGCCCGCGACGGATATTTCCGCGCTCTCCAACCGCGATCGAATCGCCGCGGAAACCTCGGCGACATACGGGGTGACGAAACCCAGCCGCCTGATGTCATGTGCGCGGCATACCTCGATGACCGCCGCGACCGGATCGGTCACGTCCGCCTCGGGGTGAACCGACCGTACCGCCGAGGCAACTCTTTCCGCCCCGATAATAGTGGCGCCGGACGTGCAACCGTAGCCGATGACGTCAAACGGGATATCCGGAAAAACCGAAACCGAACTGGGAATCTCGGCCTCCATCGCCGCAAGCGTTGTGGGATTGACAGTTGGCGGCATGGGAATTCGCGAGTGATAGAGCGCGATACTTTCCGAAGGCAAAATCCGGTTTGCCTCGCTTTCAATCGTCTCATCGGCCTGAAGGACAACCAGTCCGAGTGTGGCCCTTGTGCCGATTCCGCCGTCGGTTTCAAATTTCAGCGCCACCAAATCAATCCTGACCTATTATCGGCAATTCACGCGGCGCACGGACCGACAACAGGCGCGGTTCGCCATCGCGGATCACGATATTCTCCTCATGAACCATGATCATGCCGTCGCCATACGCCAGCGATGGCTCAAGCGTTACAACCATGTTTTCCTCAAGAACGGTGTTGTCGAACGGTGCATGCGACGGCCATTCGGTCAATTGCATGCCCAGACCGTGTCCCAACCGACCGACACCGCCGGAACCGCCATCGAGTTCGCGGATGACCGACCGCATCACCCGGAACAGTTCTCCGCACCTCATGCCCGGCCGTGCCGCGGCCAATCCCGCCTTCGTCGCGCGCCAGAGAACATCATAGGCTTTTTTGGAGGCGTCATCGGCATCGCCGAACGCGAAGTTGCGATCAAAGTCGCAGAAATACCCATCGAACACGGATCCCGTATCCAGCATCAGAACATCGCCGCGACCAAGCGGCGTCTCATCGGGCGGCGAAATGACATCCAAATAGCCTCCCGGACCGGCCCCGCCGACAAGATAGGGCACATCGTCGGCGCCCTCGGCGAGGCAATGGCGGCGAAAGGATCGAAATGTTTCGGTCAGCTGCTGACCTTCGTGGAACAATTCTCCCGCCGCACCGAATGCTCGTGACGCTATTGCGCAGATATGCGCGATTTTTTCGATTTCGCGGTTCGATTTCACCATGCGCAGCGACCGGACAATGTTTGTGCAGTCGCAAAATTCAATTCTCTCAAGTGAACCGCAAAGCCGTTCCCAGCCGGCGAGAGGCATTCTAAGGAACGTCTCGTGTCCCTTCATCATTCCGACCTTCGCGGCGCTTTCGGCCATGGGCGCCAGTAGTTCCGTCAGCAGGGACAAACCATCGTCGGACGGATTGGGCGCGCTCCAGGTCCGTATATCGTCGAGCCAGGTATGCCGCATCAAATGCGCGCCAATATCGGGAATGACGGCAACCGGCTTGCCGTCCGCCGGAACGAACAGATACCATGGTCGCGTCGGACTCTGCCAGAACAGAGTTTGAAATCCGGAAAAGTAACGCATTTCGGGTTCAGTCGTGAACAGCATCCCCGCGAGCGACTCCACCGCCATCTTTTCCTGCGCCTTGCCCAGACGGCGCTCAAACTCCGAAACGGGAAAGCCGCGAGCCGGAGTGTTCATCTCTCCCCGCCGGCGATGATGCGATCGTGGATTTCGGGGTCGGTGACGCCCTCCGAACCGATGAGCAGGACACTCGATCCATCCGCGAGCCCAAGCTTTTGACACAGGATTTGGTCCCTCGCCGCCGCGATCAAGGCGGCAACTCCCGCGACGGCTGATTCTCCGGCGGCAATTGGCGGGTCGCCGGACCTGGGCGTCGCAAGCATCCGCATCGTGTGCGGAACCAGGGAATCCGGAATGGTTATGAAATCCGACGCCTGTTCGCGCAATATGTCCCAAGCCAGTTCCGATGGCGCGCCGCAGGACAGACCGGCCATTATCGTTTCCCGATCCATGCTCACAGATACGACATGGCCCGCTCGCGCGCTTTCGAACAGGCAAGGCGCCAATTCCGGTTCGACAATGACAACCCGCGGTGCGCGGCTGCCCCAGTTCTGCCGCAGATAAGCCGCCACCGAAGCGGCCATGCCGCCGACGCCGCCTTGCAGAAATACATGAGTTGGCGGCGAACCCATCCGTTCGACGATTTCGCCGCTCATGACGCCATATCCGAGCATGACATCGCGAGGAGGTTGCGCGTATCCTTCCCACGACGTATCGGAAACGATAAACCAGCCATTTCGTTCGGCATCCTCACGGCATTGCGTCACGGCATCATCATAGTTGCCCGCGACCCTGATGACCTCGGCGCCGAAATCGCGTATCGCTTGCGCCCGGCCCTCGCTCACCTCCTCGTGGATGTATATCCGGCACGGCGCGCCGAACGTCGACGCCCCCCACGCCAGCGATCGGCCGTGATTGCCGTCCGTCGCGGAAACAAGCGTCACGCCGCCGGCGGCATCCACCGCTTCACCCGCGCGAATTGCCGAAGTCTCGACCCCTTTTCCCGACCGGCGGGACAATTCGCGCTGCAGAACCCGCAACCCGGCGTAGGCGCCGCCCAGGGCCTTGAAACTTCCCAGGCCGAATCTCGGCCCCTCATCCTTGTAAAATATCCCGCCCAGGCCGAGACTGCTTGCCAGACCGCGAAGTTCATACAGCGGTGTGGGCGCATAACCGGGCCAGTGCGTGATCTCGTCAATGGCGTCTTTGAAGCCCCGCGCGGGCAATATCCGTTCCCAGGCGTCACCCGGCCGCCTTTTGGCGGAGATGTGGTTGACCCGGCCTGTTTCGAATATCGCGTTCATCATAATCGCACCGGCAGACGTTCGCCGATCAGATGTTTCCAAAACGATGCGCCCGGAACAAGCAGTCGATCGTTGAAATCATAGTCGTTGGAGTGAAGCGGTTGACCGTTTGCGCCGTCGGTCCCGTTGCCGATCAGCAGGAAACAACCCGGTACGGCTGAAGAAAGAACGCCGAAATCCTCCGAAAATGACATCGGTTGCCTGTCATCGTCGAATTTCAAACCGGCGGCGGACGCAGCGCGTTTGGCGGTCCGGACGGTTTCTGCGGAATTGATCGTTTCGGCAAAATCGGTGCGATGATCAAATGAGACCCCCACGTCGTGGCGCAGCGCGGCGGCGTCTGCAATTCTCGCAATGTATCCCATCACCTGTTCTCGGTCGGAAGGAGCCCTCGCCCTCACCTCTCCCTTGATCAGGCCGTGACCCGGCAGGACGTTGCGCCTGCCGTCGGTAATGAATTCGGTTACCGAAACCACGGCGCCGCAGCCGGGATCGACCTTGCGTGAAACGATATGCTGCAACGCCTGAACTATTTCCGATCCCACCAATATGGCGTCGACCCCTTTCTGAGGCATCGCCGCATGGCCGCCCTGGCCGCGTATTCCGATTTCAAACAGGCTCTCGCTCGAACAGATCGTTCCGACCCGCGTCGACATCTCCCCCACCGGCGCACCCGGCAGATTATGAAGCGCATAAACTTCGTCGATGGGAAACTTTGTCAAGAGTCCACCATCGATCATCGACTTCGCGCCGGTCCCATTCTCCTCATCCGGCTGGAATATGAATACAACCGTTCCGTCAAAACTCCTGCTTTTCGAAAGATCGCGCGCGGCTCCCAGGAGCATGGCCGTGTGACCGTCGTGTCCACAGGCATGCATGACGCCCTCGTTCTTCGACCGGTATCCGCGTGATTCGATCTCGGTGATCGGAAGCGCGTCCATGTCCGCCCGCAGGCCGATTAAACCATTGCCACGGCCGTTTTTGAGAATACCGACAACCCCGGCGCCGCCAATGCCGCGGTGCACTTCGATCCCGAGACTATCCAGAATTGCCGCAACCTTTTCAGATGTCCTGTGCTCGCCGCGGCCCAATTCCGGGTGCATATGAAGATTGCGGCGAATCTCGGCCATGAAGTCATGCGGGGAAACGTCATTCGCCATGGCGTCATTCTCCAATTCTTCAAGATTAGCCGAATATGACAAACGCATCCTGTCGCTGCTGCAGAAAAATGCCCGATTGAACGCCGACAGCGTGAGTGAGGAGATCGAATTGTCGGCAGCCGCGGCCCGGAAGCGAATTAGGCGGTTGCGCGAAAACCGCGCGGTGCCCGATTTCTTCAAGAAACGAATCCGTGCCGAACCACTCGTTCGGCAATGCCGTTAGCAGGACTTGGTGCTGATCATGACCGCCAAGGATATCGAGGAATGCGAGCGGACCGAATGCGCCTGTCGAACCGCGATTCCGCGCTGATTTCGACCGGCCCTATCCCGGCGTCATTCCGCGCAACCTTTCCGAGCGCCGCCGCAGAAACTCAAGGGTGGTCAGAAGTGCGACCGAAATCACGACCATGATCGTCGCCACCGCCAGGATCGTCGGAGAAATCTGTTCGCGCAACCCGGTGAACATCTGCCACGGCAGTGTCTTCTGGCTCGCGGAGCCGAGGAACAGGACGACCACAACCTCGTCGAATGACGTAATGAACGCAAACAAGGCTCCCGAGATCACACCGGGGACGATCAGCGGCATCTGGACCTTGAAGAATGTTGTCACCGGATTCGCGCCGAGATTGGCGGCCGCCCGGGTAAGCGATCGGTCGAATCCGACCAGCGTCGCCGTCACGGTTATGATCACAAAAGGCGTTCCCAGCGCCGCGTGACCGAGGACGATCTTGGCGAAATTCACGAATTCCTGGTTCATACCGACGGTTTCCGTCGCGAACTGACCTACTCGCGAATAGAAGAAGAACATGCCGGTCGCCGAGATAATCAGAGGCACGATCATCGGCGAAATCAGGATCGCCATGATTGCCGAGCGAAACGGCACGTGACTCTGCGACAATCCAATCGCCGCAAGAGTGCCGAATGCAACCGCCAGCAATGTCGCAAACGGCGCGATGACAAAGGAGTTTCTGAGCGCCAGTTGCCAGTCCGGGTTCGTGAAGAAATCCCGGTAGTGCTTCAGCGAATACCCCTCCGGATCGAAAGCCAGCATTTCAGGGGTAAACGTGAAGAAATCCTCGGCGTTGAATGACAGCGGCAGGATCACCAGAATCGGGAAAATCAGAAAGAAAAAGATTGCCGCGCAGATGAGACGGAAGCCGTAATGCCAGGCGATTTGTCCCTTTGAGGCATATGGAGGCAGACCCGACATCAATTCTATCCCAGTTTCACGTTATCAATGCCGACAATCTTGTCGTACACGTAGAACAGGATCAGGACCGCGCCGAGCAAAATGACGCCGAGCGCGGCGGCCAACCCCCAATTGAGGGACGAACTAACATGGTAGGCGATCCGGTTGGAGATGAAAACGCCATCGGTGCCGCCGACCAGTTCGGGCGTGATGTAATACCCGATCGCCAGGATGAAGACGAGCACCGCGCCGGCGCCAATCCCTGGAACCGATTGCGGAAAATATATCTTCCAGAAGGCCGTCCAGTCGGTTGCGCCCAAGCTCTTTGCGGCGCGTACATAGGTCGGAGAAATCGTCTTCATCACCGAGTAGAGCGGCAGGATCATGAATGGCAGCAGGATGTGGGTCATCGCGATGATCGTGCCGGTCTGGTTGTTGATCATGACCAACCGGCCGGTGTCGTCGATCACCCTGACGAGCACCAGAAAATCGTTGATAACGCCATTTTGCTGAAGCAGAACCTTCCAAGCCGATGTGCGAACAAGCAGCGACGTCCAGAACGGCAACAGAACCAGTATCATCAACAGGTTCGAATAGCGTAAGGGCAGATTGGCCAGGATATAGGCGATGGGATAACCCAGAATCAGGCAGGACAGCGTAATCACGATCGACAGGTAGAAAGTGCGTCCGAACAGGAAAAGATAAATCCTCTCATTGTCCGGTCTGAATGAAACGCCTTCCGCCGTTTTCCGGGCATCGACGGAATTGAGAAAGTAGCCCGACGTCGCGGCGGCCGAAAACTGCCTCAAAATCTGCCACGTCTCCAAATTGCCCCAGTTTTTGTGCGCCTTGATGAACTGGCCCTTGTAGTCGCCCTCCACCATCCCCCTGATCTTGCGTCCGGTCGAGCGGAACAGGCTCGACATGCCCGAACTCTCGTAATTAAGGCGCGACCCCAGTCTGGTGTGGTTCTTTTCGGCGACCGCCACCTTGAGGTCGCCATAAAGCGCGGCATAGACGGATTCACCGGGAAGTTCGCCGGCGGTGGCATCCCAGTTCGCAAGTTCACCCGTTGTCGCGGGAAGGGTTTCTGGCACGATCGTATTGTCGATTGACCGCAACATCATATCCGCGATCGGCACAACGAACGAGAAGACGACGAACAACAACAGCGGTGCAATGAGCATGAGCGCGCGCAGCTTCTCACGGCGCAGAGCACGCGCAAGGCTGACTTTCAACGGCATTCCGTCCCGCGTCGTGATGGGTCCGCCGCCTTCGGCGATCTCTGCGCTCATGTTCGTCGTTCCGCCTGGCGATATCGGAAACGGATGGGGCCGCTTGCGGCCCCATCCGGGTCGATTCGTGGCTTACTTGACAAGCCAGGCCTGGAATTTCGCGTCGATATCGTCGCGGTAGTCCGCCCAGAATTCGTAATTATACAGGAAAGTGTTCTTGGCATTATGCGGATCGGTCGGCATGTGCGGAGCCATGTCGATTCCGAGTGTCGCGTGCTTGCTCACCAACGGCGCGGACGACAGGCGCGCCGGACCGTAGGAGATGTATTTGGCCTGGTCGGCCAGGCGTTGCGTATCGGTCGCGAAATGCAGGTAATGCATGACGCGCTTCCTGCGATCTTCCGGGAGGCCGGTCGGGACGATCCAACCGTCCAGATCGAACACCTGAGCGTCCCAGAGCATGGCGACCGGCTGCTCCTGCTCTTCGATCACCGAAAACAGGCGGCCGTTATAGGTCGAACCCATGACGACTTCGCCATCGGCAAGCAACTGCGGCGTTTCGGCGCCGGCCGACCACCAGATCGTGTCCGCCTTGATCGTGTCGAGTTTCGCCAGCGCGCGGTCCACGCCTTCCTGCGTCGCCAGCACGTCGTAGACCTCGTCCTTGGGGACGCCATCACACAAAAGGGCCCATTCGACGTTGTTGATCGGGCGCTTCTCCAGCGAGCGTTTTCCCGGAAAGCTTTCCGTATCGAAAACGGCGCAGATTTCCGTGGGAGTTTTGCCGCCCCATTCGGCCACGTTGGTCCTGTAGCCGAAAGTGGTCGAATAGACGATGTTCGGTATAA
Organism: Rhizobiaceae bacterium; assembly: GCA_965204295.1. GTDB lineage: Bacteria > Pseudomonadota > Alphaproteobacteria > Rhizobiales > Rhizobiaceae > JAWKWH01. The sequence continues at coordinate 3,217,446 of OZ241973.1, read as the reverse complement.
AGCACTCGGATACGAGCGTTTCACCGAAATCCTCGGATGCCGGCGTTCCATCGGGAGCGGCGGCAAGATCCTTGTCGGCATCAATGGCCTCCGCCAGGCCCTCGTCGCAGAGGCGAATGGCGTCGGCGGCGACGGCATCGACCAGGTCCCAGGTGAGATTGTTGGCTTCGTTCATTGCGCGCAATTTGGCGACCGACTCGTTGGCCGAATCGTCATTGATCACGCTTATGCCGGTCAACGCCATATAGGGCTTGTGATAAGCGTTGTTCTGCGACGCCGAATATGCACCGCCCCAGGACACGATGGTCATGGAGTCGGAACATCCGTCACATGGGGGAAGTTCCTGCGATATCGCATTGTATGTCGGCAATGCCATCAACGCACCGGTTGTCGTAGCCAGCAGAAGTGTTCTCAGTTTCATTTATTCCTCCTTGGTGAATTGGCGTTCTTGTCCGCCTTTCGGTTGTTTTTGCGCCCGGCCGCGGATTTTCGCGGACGGCCAGGTTCAGTTGGCCGCATCCAATGCCTTGCAGTCGGCCGCGTTCCAACCGATCTTGATCGTCTGTCCGTGGGACAAGGGTCTGATCCCCCGTCGATTTCGCACCTTGACAATGAACTCGTCATTGCCTGCGACATTCATGCGGACACGGATATGATCGCCGAGATAGATCAGTTCCTCAATCTTTCCTTCAACGGCGCCTTCCATATCCTCGGGTTCGATCTCGATACGTTCGGGGCGAAGAGACAATGTGGTCCGTTGGCCCGCCGACGACACGTTGACCTTCTCGGCCACGACCTCGCTGCCGTCATGGAGAGTGACCGCACACTGGCTGCCATTGACCGTCTTTACGGTGCCGCCGAGTTTGTTGTTCTCGCCAATGAACTGGGCGACGAAGGCGTTTTGCGGCGATTCGTAAAGAACGTCCGGCGTCGACAATTGCTGAATGATTCCGTCGTTGAACACCGCGATCCGGTCCGACATGGTCAGCGCCTCGGACTGATCGTGCGTGACGTAAACGACGGTCACGCCGAGATTCTCGTGAATGTGCTTGATTTCATACTGCATTTGCTCGCGCAACTGTTTGTCGAGCGCGCCGAGCGGTTCATCCATGAGAACAAGGTCCGGTTCGAACACCAACGCGCGGGCAACGGCCACGCGTTGCTGCTGTCCGCCGGAAAGTTGCGCCGGCCGGCGGCTGCCGAATTCAGGCAACTCGACCATTTCCAGCGCCCTTTGCACCTTGGCGGCGGCTTTATTCTTGTCCATTTTCCGAACGCTGAGCGGAAAAGCCAGATTTTCGGCGACGGTCATGTGCGGAAAAAGAGCATAGTTCTGAAAGACCATGCCGATGCCGCGCTTGTGCGGAGGCACGTTATTGATGGGATTCCCCGCCAGAAAAATCTCGCCGTGAGTCGCCGGCTCAAAGCCCGCCAGCATCATCAGGCTTGTCGTTTTTCCGGAGCCCGACGGACCGAGCATCGTCAGAAACTCGCCATTGGCGATGTCAAGATTCAGGCTTTTGACGACGAGCGTTTCTCCGTCATAACTTTTTTGCACGTTGTCGAAGCGCACCATTGGGGTTTCGTTGCCCAATTCAGCTTTTCCCGTTGGCTCGTTGAACGCCATTGTTTTCGCGCGTTTGTCCGAATGATCCCAGCATCGCCAATTTGCATCCTTTTGGACGGCGCGTCAACATCTTATATCCGTCTCGCGAGCCGATTCGTCGATGGTCGCCGCGTCGAGCCCACCGACGCCGTCGCCGAGGTCCTCAAACATCTGAAGGCCGATGCAGCCGTTGCACGCGGAAGCGCGCCTGGCCACGATCTTGCGAGAGCGGTTTTCACGATGCCGGTCGATTTCGGGGGCCCTGAACGCCGGGCCCTCCGAGAGGCGGCGCGAAAGGCCGGCATCGGCGTTGTGCAGTTCGTCCATGAGCCTGTAGCGGCATTGTACGCTTATCTTAGATCCCGGCCGGACCTTGGCCGCGAGCTGGCGCGCCTGGAGGGACGGTCGATCCTCGTTTTCGACTGGGGCGGCGGCACCCTCGACCTTACGGTCTGTCGCGTCACCGGCGGCGCGATCATGCAGGTCAGGAATCTCGGTGACAATGAAGTGGGCGGCGACAAGTTTGACGAACGGCTCAGAAACCACCTGAGGGAAAAGCACTCCGCCACACATGGCATCGAAGACATCACGGCCCTCGAACGACCGGGCATGGCGGCGAAGCTGCTGCACCAGTGCGAAATCCTGAAGATCCAGCTGTCCGACCCGAAGACCGACACGGAGGATGTCATTGTCAGGAACTACCTCGGTGTCGACAAGAACCTCCTCGCATCCGTAACCCGCTCGGAACTCGAAGATTTGAGCGCCGACATTGTCGCTCGCGGGCTTGCTCGGATCGATAAAATCCTGGAGCAGGCGCAACTCACCTATCAGGACGTTGAACTCTGCCTCGCCACCGGCGGGATGGTGAACATGCCGGCCATTCGAGATGGCCTCACGGAGCGGTTCGTCGGCCGGGTTCCCAGGCTTGAGAACGGCGATCGGATCATCGCCGAGGGCGCGGCCCGGATCGCGAATGATGGGCTGAGGCTCAAGCTCTCGAAACCGATTGAAATCCTTGTCGCGGACACTTCCGGACGGGGAACGTACCATTGCCTCGTAGACGCCGGGTGGATCCTGCCGATCGAGAACGAAATACAGAATGTCGCAAACACACGTCTGTTCTGCGTAGACCCGCAGGAAGGCGTCGCGGTTGTCGAGGTGGCCAAGCCCGTGAAGCTCGGCAAGGCCTCACCGAACGATCGGCGTCAGTCTTTGTGCATCGCCAGGGTGGCTGTCGATCCGAACGCGCGGCCCTTGATCGAGCGGATCGAATGCAACTTGCAGATTGATCATGATTATGTCGCACGCGTGGCCCTGAAATCGACGGGCCGAGGGGAACAATCCTCCGAGGAATTCCATGATCTCGAATTCGGCCTCTCGCTGGCCGAGGTCGCCTCACCGGATCGAGAGGGCGACGATCTTGGCGCCGGAAACCCCTCCGGCCCTGTCGGTGAAATTCGAGCTCTGGCCAACAGCAACCTGTTTCAAAGAACCAATGTCGCCCTTGGCGAGCGAAATCATGCGCATGGCGACCACCTTTGGAAGTACGTACCCGGCGATCTCATCGAGAAGTGGCAAGCGAACTACTTCGATACAAGAAGCAGCGCAGCCACGCCACGTCAGCGTGAAGAGCGCAACTTCTATGTACCGTGCGCTCGATGCAAAAGACGGATCTCGCGGATTAAGGCTGAAGGGCCCGTTCAGGGTTGCCGGGGTTCATGCTTGCCCGGGTCCGCGCGGACTTCCAACTCCCACACACGTAGAGTCTGACACAAAATTCCCCGGTCGTTTTTTGCGATGTGTTGTGTCGATCCTCGGATGGCGGGGACAGGCGTCCATGCATCGCGGAAAGCAGCGGGAGTTTATCCCGATCCTGAATGATTTCGACCGGCATCGTCAGCCATGTGTCCGTTGCGGAGGCCGGACCAACGGATTCCGCGAAAACCCGTCACGGGCCGTGGCTTGAACGACAAGTCCTGGGCGCGTTCAAAATCCGCGGGAGAAGATCGGGAGCAAAGCAGACATTGGTGCGGTCGAGAAGACTCGAACTTCCACGGGTTGCCCCACAGCGACCTCAACGCTGCGCGTCTGCCAATTCCGCCACGACCGCACCTGAACCGAAGCCCCGACCTCGGTCAGCCCGGCGCATGTAGCAAATAGACGGATGCGAAACAAGTGTTGCGGGGCAATCTTGCAGGCTTTGGCGGGATCGCACTGTAACCGGAGGGGCCCGGCTGCGACATGCATGGATGCCCACCGGCAAAAAGCCGGGACAAACCCGGCTTTGTTGTACGGCAAAGCGATCCAGGGGTCAGTTGACCGCGTCTTTCAGCCCCTTGCCGGCGGAAAATTTCGGAACATTACGCGCCGGAATGTTGACCGGAGCACCGGTCTGAGGATTACGGCCGACAGATGCCTCACGACGGCTGGCCGAGAAATTGCCAAAACCGACAAGGCGGACATCGCCGCCGTTTTTCAATTCGTTGGTAATCGTGTCAAACACCGCTTCGATTGCAGACTGCGCATCGCCCTTGGACATGCCCGCCGCATCCGCCACTGCCGAAACAAGTTCATTTTTGTTCATGATGGAAAACCCCTTCTGGTTTACAGGCCCGAATGATCTTTTCGACTCACCGGACAGGCTTGGATTCTATGGATAAGTTGCGTTCAGTCCAAGCAAAAAGCACCGGAACTCCGCCGGATTCACGCGGTTTCAATGGAAAAATGCCGGGCGGAGCGGTTGCGGGCGCACTCAATGGGCGACCGCGCCGGTTGCTGATTCGGCCTCGTCAGACGTCGCCGGACGCGATTCGGAAGACTCCTGCCAGTCAATAGGTTCCGGCATGCGCACGAGGGCGTGGTTCAAAATCTCGCCTACCCGGCTGACGGGAATGATCTCAAGACCGCTTTTCACATTGTCCGGAATCTCGGCCAGATCCTTGGCATTCTCTTCGGGGATCAGGACTTTTTTCATCCCGCCGCGCAGTGCGGCCAGCAGTTTTTCCTTCAGGCCTCCGATCGGCAACACCCTTCCCCTGAGCGTGACCTCGCCGGTCATCGCCACGTCGCCGCGAACGGGAATTCCCGTAAGCACCGATACTATGGCGGTCGCCATCGCGACGCCCGCGGACGGCCCGTCCTTGGGGGTGGCGCCTTCAGGAACGTGGACGTGGATGTCCTTCTTTTCGAAAAGCGGCGGTTCAATCCCAAAATCGATCGCGCGCGACCGCACATAGGAAGCGGCCGCTGAAATGGACTCTTTCATGACATCGCGCAAATTGCCGGTGACGGTCATCTTGCCCTTGCCCGGCATCATGACGCCCTCGATCGTCAGGAGTTCGCCGCCGACCTGGGTCCAGGCAAGTCCGGTGACGACGCCAACCTGATCTTCGCCTTCGTTTTGACCGAACCGGAACCGCGGAACGCCAAGATAGTCCGACAGATTGTCTTTCGTAATGCCGACCGAGTCCGCTTTGGTGCGCAGGATTTCGGTTACCGCCTTACGCGACAATTTCATCAGCTCGCGCTCGAAATTGCGCACACCCGCCTCGCGCGTGTAGGTGCGGATGATCTCGTGCAGAGCTTCGTCCTCCACGGAAAACTCCTCCGGCTTCAACGCATGGTCGGTCATGGCTTTCGGCAGAAGGTGCCGCCTGGCGATTTCGACCTTTTCATCCTCGGTGTAACCGGCAATCCTGATGATCTCCATGCGATCCATCAGCGCCGGCGGGATGTTCAGCGTATTGGCGGTCGTGATGAACATCACGCTTGAAAGGTCGTATTCGACCTCAAGATAGTGATCCATGAACGTTGAGTTCTGCTCCGGATCGAGAACCTCAAGCAACGCGGAAGACGGGTCGCCCCTGAAATCCATGCCCATTTTGTCGATCTCGTCGAACAGGAACAAGGGATTGGACTTTTTCGCTTTCTTCATCGACTGGATGACCTTGCCGGGCATCGAGCCGATATAGGTACGGCGATGGCCGCGAATCTCCGCTTCATCCCTGACGCCGCCAAGCGCCATGCGAACGAACTCCCGGCCCGTCGCACGCGCGATTGACTTGCCAAGCGACGTCTTGCCGACGCCGGGAGCGCCGACAAGGCACAGGATCGGGCCTTTCAGCTTGTTGTGCCGGCTTTGCACCGCGAGGTATTCGACGATGCGATCCTTGACCTTTTCGAGCCCGTAATGGTCCGAATCCAAGATCTTCTGGGCATAATCCAGATCTTTCTTGACCTTGGATTTCCTGCTCCACGGAATGGAAAGCAGCCAGTCGAGGTAGTTGCGTACGACAGTTGCCTCGGCGGACATCGGCGCCATCTGGCGCAGCTTCTTCATCTCCGCGTCGGCTTTTTCACGCGCTTCCTTTGAAAGCCTGGTTTTCCTGATCCGTTCTTCCAGCTCGGCGTTCTCGTCGCGACCGTCTTCGCCCTCGCCGAGTTCTTTCTGGATCGCCTTCATCTGTTCGTTGAGATAGTACTCGCGCTGGGTCTTCTCCATCTGCCGCTTGACCCTGCCGCGAATACGCTTCTCGACCTGAAGAACCGATATCTCCGATTCCATGAAGCCCATGGCTTTTTCGAGACGCTCCTTGACCGACAGGGTCGCGAGCATCTCCTGTTTCTCGGTAATCTTGATCGCCAAGTGCGACGCGACCGTGTCGGCGAGCCTTGAGTAGTCGTCGATCTGGCTCACCGCTCCAACGACGTCAGGAGGAATCTTCTTGTTCAGCTTCACGTAATTTTCGAAATCATTGACCACGGATCGGGTCAAGGCTTCGATTTCAATTTTGTCGCCCTCATCCTCATTGAGCACCATTGCCTGAGCCTGATGAAAATCGGGATGGTCGGCAAATTCGACGATCCGGGAGCGGGCGACACCTTCGACCAGAACCTTGACGGTGCCGTCAGGCAGTTTGAGCAGTTGCAGCACATTGGCGATGGTGCCGATATCGAAGATGGCGGATGTTTCCGGATTATCGTCGGCCGCATTTTTCTGAGTGGCCAGCAATATCTGCTTTTCGCCACCCATCACCTGCTCAAGCGCCTTGATCGATTTTTCACGTCCGACGAAAAGCGGCACGATCATGTGTGGAAACACAACGATATCGCGTAACGGCAAAACCGGGTAAATCCCGTCCGCCGGCATTATCTCGCTCGCTTCGACATCGACTGTCATCAAATCCGCCTTTCAATTGCGGCCGCTTCGACAAGCCGACCGCAGATCTCACCATACCATGAACATTCCCGCCCGGCTATGACGTAAATGCGGCAATTCATCCGGTGCGGTTATGAATTGCGCCCAGACTCGTCAACCGCTACGTGGCGTCATGCAGTCACAAGATCAAGAGGCGGCGGTCAGGAAATGTGCTGACCTTATTACAGCCGGCCCGATCGAAAAGCCAGCGTATCAATGACGCGTCAATTCAGCGGTTGAAACGGCACGGCGCCACTGCGAACACCTTGCGGAAATCGGGCCCTGAGCCCATTGACGTTTCAGGCGCTCACGGCGCCCGTCTTCTCATCGCGCTCGGCGTAGATATAGAGCGGCCGAGCATTGCCCTCGACGACTTCATCGGAGATCACGACTTCCTGAACGCCTTCGAGCGCCGGGAGTTCGAACATCGTGTCGAGCAGAATTGTCTCCATGATCGAGCGAAGCCCGCGCGCTCCGGTCTTGCGTTCGATGGCCTTTTTGGCGATTGCCAGCAGCGCGCCATCGTGAAACGTCAGTTCGACGTTCTCCATCTCGAACAATCGCTGGTACTGCTTGACCAGAGCGTTCTTGGGCTCGCTCAAAATCTGGATCAGCGCATCCTCGTCGAGATCCTCCAGCGTCGCCAGAACCGGCAACCGGCCGACGAACTCCGGAATAAGTCCGAATTTCAGCAAATCCTCCGGCTCCACCTTCCGGAACAACTCGCCGGTCTTGCGGTCTTCCGGCGACGCCACCCGTGCGCCGAAGCCGATTGACGTGTTGCGCCCGCGGTCGGAAATGATCTTGTCGAGACCGGCAAACGCGCCACCGGAAATGAACAGAATATTCGCCGTATCGACCTGCAGGAATTCCTGTTGCGGATGCTTTCGGCCGCCCTGAGGCGGCACGGAGGCCACCGTGCCCTCCATGATTTTCAGCAATGCCTGCTGCACACCCTCGCCCGAAACGTCGCGGGTAATGGAAGGATTGTCCGATTTGCGCGAGATCTTGTCGATTTCGTCAATATAAACGATGCCGCGTTGCGCCCGCTCGACATTGTAGTCCGCCGATTGCAGCAGTTTCAGGATGATGTTCTCGACATCCTCGCCGACGTAACCCGCTTCGGTCAGCGTCGTTGCGTCGGCCATCGTGAATGGCACGTCGATTATCCGCGCCAGGGTCTGGGCCAGCAGCGTCTTGCCGCATCCCGTCGGGCCGATCAGCAGGATATTCGATTTCGCCAGTTCGACATCGTTGTTTTTCGATGCGTGAGCCAGCCGTTTGTAGTGGTTGTGCACCGCCACGGACAACACCCGTTTCGCATGCCCCTGCCCGATGACATAATCATCCAGGACATCCAGAATTTCCTGCGGCGTGGGCACGCCTTCCCGCGACTTCACCATCGAGGTTTTGTTTTCCTCGCGGATGATGTCCATGCACAGTTCGACGCATTCGTCGCAGATGAACACCGTGGGGCCGGCAATCAGTTTGCGGACTTCATGCTGGCTCTTGCCGCAAAACGAGCAGTACAGGGTGTTCTTGCCGTCGCCGCCGCCAACCTTGCTCATTCAACCCACGTCCCTTCTCGTTGCGCCCCGGTCACGGCGGATTTCACCTGTCATCTAAGCCCTACAATATGGTGGCGACGGGATCATGCCAACCACCATACATAAAACCGATCGACGTCGAGCGATGCTGACCATAACCCGTTGGAAGACGGTTAGCCAACCGTCGGATGATGCTAAGCCGCTGAAACTCAACATAGGATTAATGCATAACGACGCATTTCGCCAGCGTGAATCGATTGTTGCCGTAATGCCTCACAGATCTTCAAATCGAACGGACCATGCGGTCGGAAAATTCTACCGGTCGTCCTCCGATCCCTCAAGAGCCTCGCGGGAGGTGATTACCCTGTCGATCAGGCCGAATTGCAGCGATTCGTCGGCGGTCATGAAGTGATCGCGATCCAGCGTGTTTTCGATCGTCTCATAATCCTGACCGGTATGCTTTACATAGGTCTCGTTGAGCCGCTTTTTCATCTTCAGTATGTCCTGGGCATGCCGTTCGATATCCGACGCCTGTCCCTGGAAACCGCCTGAAGGCTGATGAACCATCACCCGCGCATTCGGCGTTGCGAAGCGCAGGTCCTTTTCACCGGCGCACAACAACAGCGATCCCATGGATGCGGCCTGACCGATGCAAAGCGTTGAAACGGCGGGCTTGATGAATTGCATCGTGTCGTAGATGGCCATGCCGCTGGTGACGACGCCGCCGGGCGAGTTGATGTAGAGCGCGATTTCCTTTTTCGGATTGTCGGCCTCCAGAAAAAGCAGTTGCGCGCAAACAAGCGTGGACATGCCGTCTTCGATCGGTCCGGTGATGAAGATGATGCGTTCCTTGAGCAGCCTCGAAAATATGTCATATGCCCGTTCGCCGCGATTGGTCTGCTCGACAACCATCGGGACGAGATTCATGGCGGTCTCAACGGGATCTTTCATTATCATTCCTTTGCAACTGCGAGCATCCGTCGCCGGATTCGACAGTTCGATAGATAGGGCGCGGGAACCGCTTGCCGCAAGGGCCGATTGCGCAATCGGTCACCGTCTGTCCGAATCGTCACCGGCTATTTGTTGACGCCGGGCGTTACCGGGCATATGCCGCATGCTGGCGCGTATCCTTGCGCCGTGCTAGAGATGGCGCGACGAAGGACGCATCGTCCGGTCCGAACCGGAGAAGATGGCGGAGATGGGAGGATGATGGCGTGAGGACTGGAATCGTTGCGATCATGGCGGCCTGTCTGACGCTATCGGCCGCGCGGGCGCAGCCGGACTGCGCGAACTGGAACAGCGAAGGTTTCTTCGAGACGGCCGGCGCCGCAGATGTGCGCGCCTGTCTGCTGACCGGGAAAGATCCCAACGCACGGGACGAGAATGGCACCACCCCGCTGCACACTGCCGCAGGCGAGGGCCATGCCGCCGCGATGGCGGCGCTGCTCGCCGCCGGAGCCGATCCTTATGCACGGAGCAAGAGTGGCTGGACCCCGCTGCACAGTGCTAGTGCTGAGTATCACGACCATGCCGCCGCGGTCGCGACGCTGCTCGAAGCCGGGGCCGATCTTGATGCGCGGGCCGAGGATGGCTGGACCCCGCTGCACCTTGCTGTGTTGTGGGGCTATGCCGCTGCGATCATGGCGCTACGCAAAGCCGGGGCCGATCCCGATGCACGGGACGAGAAGGGCTTCACCCCGCTGCACATTGCCGCGCATAAAGGCCATACCGCGGCGATCGCGGCGCTGCGCGAAGCCGGGGCCGATCCCGACGCACGGGACGAGAAGGGCTTCACACCGCTGCACATTGCCGCGCATAAAGGCCATACTGCGGCGATCGCGGCGCTGCGCGAAGCCGGGGCCGACCCCGGCGCACGGAATAAGGACGGCCAGACCCCGTTCGATCTCATCCCGGAGTATTCGCCGCTGATCGAAACGCCCGTCTACCAGCAGCTGAAAGACGCCCGCTGGAACTGACTGACCGCGCCTTCGCGCCCCGCATCGGCCTCGCGGTTTCGGCGCGGACCGCCGCTCCCGGGTCAAACGATGGCGATTCGATCGACAGGCGACAAACCCGCGGGGACGGATTTGCGACCGCCGGAGACCGGATTGAACCGGAGTGCGAATGAACCGATGCAACGACCCGCCTGTCTGACGACCGATGCGGCCAAAAGGCGCGTCTCGATTGATCCGCGCGACGACGATTTCGTGCAAAACCCTTACGGCGCCTACGCATATCTCCACCGGCAGGCCCGCGCGTTTTATTGGAAGGAGTATGGATTCTGGTGTTTTTCCGGCTTCGATGACGTCAACCGGTTGCTTCGGGACCGCCGATTCGGTCGCGAGCGGCCAAAAGCTCTGCCGATCGAGGGCGATCGGGCGCACCTTCGCGACTTCGATCGAATCGAATCCCACTCGATGCTCGAACTGGAGCCGCCGGCGCATACGCGACTGAGAAGCCTGGTCAACCGCGCGTTCGTTTCCCGCCGGATCGAGCGGCTGCGTCCCGGCATCGAATCCCTCGCCGGCGGTTTGATCGACCGTTTCGAACATGACGCCGAAGTCGATTTGCTGCCCGCATACGCCACGCCGCTGCCCGTCTTCGCGATCACGGAGATGATGGGCCTTCCAGGAGACGACGGCGATCAACTGCTGGACTGGTCGCACGCCATGGCGGCGATGTATTCGCATGGACACGATCGTGCGCGGGAGCGGAAGGCCAACGCCGCCGCTCAAGAATTCTCGGCCTATCTGCGCGATAAGGTCGAAGAGCGGCGAAAACGGCCCGGCGACGATTTGCTCAGCGTCCTGATCGTCGCACGCGATCAGGGTGAAAAACTGTCCGACGATGAGTTGATTTCCTCGGCGATCCTGCTGCTCAACGCCGGTCACGAGGCCACCGTGCACCAGACCGGCAACGCAATCGCGACGATTTTGGCGCAAGGCGGCGATCCGCGACGATTCTTCGTCGATCGATCCGCCACGGCGCGCGCCGTCGAGGAATGTCTGAGAATTGACGCGCCATTGCATATGTTCGCCAGATACGCCTATGAGGAAGTCGAGGCCGCGCCGGGCATCGTCGTCGAACCGGGCCGGAAGATCGGCCTCCTGCTGGCCGCCGCGAATCGCGATCCGGTTTCCTTCGAAGAGCCTGACCGATTCAATCCCGACAGGAGCGACGGGAAGAATGTCACCTTTGGAGCGGGCCTTCACTTCTGCATAGGGGCGCCGCTGGCGCGGCTCGAACTGGAGATTTCGCTGAAAACGCTGTTCGACCGTATTCCCGGATTGCGCCTTGTGCGTGAACCCCGATACCGCGACAGCTTCCACTTTCACGGCCTGGAAAGACTGGACGTGGCCATCTGACCTTATGCCATCCGGCAGAGCCCCGGTACTCGTGAAATCCGGCGACCGGCTGCCGCAAGCGACGCCGGGGTGAGGGAGGGGCGTGTCGGACGGTCTGGTTCGATCGTTTCCCGATCAACCGCGATCCCTGCCGCGCCTGTTCCGGTCGCCCGCAAGGGCATTTCCGAGAATTTCCCTTAGCAGTTTGCGGCGCATTGCCTCTTCGTAGTCGTGAAAACCCGCGGCGATCTCCAGAAATGCGCCCGGACCGCGAAGAACGCGAGTACGGTAGTGGCCGACCGGGTCCGGTTCGGCGCCGGCAATGACCAGTCCATTGACGATAATTCCATCGAAGGGGAAATGGCGATAGGCCGTGTTCGCCTGATAGCCGTCATTGTTGACGCCGTCCCCCGAAACGTCGATCACGCGCCGCCGGCATGATCTCGGCGCGCGTGACATCGTGACCGCCGCGTACCCCAGGGCGTGGCCGAGCGCGGTCGGATAATCATTGTGCGCCCGCCGATGCCCGTCGAGCATCCTGGCGGCTTTCAGGATGGAAAAATCGTCATCGACGAACGTCCACGGAACCATCTGCACCTGCTGGTTCCGCCCGCTCCACTCGAACGCATTGATCTGGATTCCGCCGACGCGCTTGATCGCGCCGCGAACGGCTTCGCTCGCCAGCGCCCTTGCGAGGCCGCGCGTTTGAAGATGGCTCTCCTCTTCATCGATGCTCGAAGAAAAGTCGACGGCAAGGACCAGACTCAGCGCGCAACCGGATTGTCCCGATGCCCGGTCCGTTTCCGTTCCGAGCAACATTGCGGCGAACGACACGATAACGACCAACCGGCGTGCGAGGATGAAACGCAACGAAGCGGCCTGCCCTTCGCCCGCCGGTCGATCGATCATTTGTCATGCCGCCTTTTTCAACGCCTGCGCGATATCGGCGATGATGTCGTCAGCGTCTTCGATGCCGATTGACAGCCGCACCGTGTCGGGTCCCGCGCCGGCGGCGCTCTTTTGTTCGTCCGACAATTGCCGGTGGGTCGTCGACGCCGGATGAATGACAAGCGACTTGGTGTCGCCGATATTGGCCAGATGCGAGACCATCTCCAGCCCTTCAACGAACTTGACGCCGGCGTCGTAGCCGCCCTTCATGCCGAATGTGAACACCGCGCCCGCGCCGTTCGGCGAATATTTCTTCATCAGCGCGTTGTTCGGGTCGTCCGGCAGACCCGGATAGGAAACCCAAGCGACTTCCGCCTGCCTCGCCAGCCAGTCCGCGACTTTCAACGCATTGTCGCAATGTCGCTGCATGCGCAGCGGCAGGGTCTCGCAACCCGTCGCGATCTGAAATGCGTTGAACGGCGATATCGCGGGCCCGAAATCGCGCAGGCCAAGCACGCGGCAGGCAATCGCAAATGCAAAATTGCCGAACGTTTCGTGCAGCACAATCCCGCCATACTCGTCGCGCGGTTGCGACAGCATCGGGTATCTGTCCGATCTGGACCAATCGAACGTGCCGCCATCGACGATCACGCCGCCCATCGAATTGCCGTGCCCGCCGATGAATTTCGTCAGCGAGTGGACCACGATGTCCCCGCCGTGCTCAATCGGGCGAAGCAGGTACGGGCTCGCCATCGTGTTGTCGACGATCAACGGAATCTCATGCTTGCGCGCCACGGTTGCGATCGCTTCGAGATCGACGAACGTACCGCCCGGATTGGCGAGGCTCTCGCAGAAAATCGCCTGTGTCTTGTCGTCGATTTGTTTTTCGAACGACGAGAGGTCTTCCGGGTCGGCCCAGCGCACCTCCCAGCCGAAATTCCTGAACGCATGGCCAAACTGATTGATCGATCCGCCATAAAGCTTCCTGGCGGCCACGAAATTCTCACCTGGCCGCATGATCGTGTGAAACGCGATCATCTGCGCGGCATGGCCGGATGCGACCGCGAGGGCGGCGGTTCCGCCCTCCAACGCGGCGAGCCGCTCCTCGAGAACGGCCTGGGTCGGATTCATGATGCGGGTATAGATGTTTCCGAACGCTTGAAGTCCAAAAAGGGATGCGGCGTGATCCACGTCGTCAAATACGAATGAAGCGGTCTGATAGATCGGTGTGGCGCGGGCGCCGGTGGCCGGGTCGGGCTTGGCGCCGGCGTGAATGGCAAGTGTATCGAACCCCGGGGTACGCTGGGACATGGATCCCTCTCCTCTGCGAATTATAAAAGCATCGAAACAGGTTATCACGCACCTTCGGCGAAAGGTCAAAATCTATGTTGCGCTTCAATGCGGGCGAATTCCGGCGCTGTCGCGAAACTGCAACATCGAGCGGTCATAATAGAGGCGGGACGGGTTGGCGCTGACCGCGGATGAACCGGCAGCGGCGGCCCCGCCGGTTTCCCGCCTCACCCGAACTCGGCTATCGCCGCCAATGCGACCACCGCAAGCATGGCGGTCGCCATGCCCACATTGAGCAGGAAACGTGTCCGTTCCGCCAGTTCCAGTCGATGCAGCCCGACGCCGGCGGCAAGCCACAGCAGGTGAATTGGAAGCCAGATCGCATTGAATATGGCCAGTTTGACCGCTGCCTCGGCGACCGGCGCGTGCGGCACGAACGGAAATCCCGCGAACAACGCCGTATTGACGACATACGCTTTCGGGTTGACGGCCTGTAACGCAAGACCGCCGGCAATTCCGGGTGGCCGCGTTGGATGAACAAACCCGATATTCGCACCGGCAAAGGCGATCTTCGCGGCGAGATAAAGCAGAAAGCAGGCGGAAGCGGCAAAAAGCGCCGGCCGCAGGGGCGGATAGACCTCGAGAAGACCGGCCAGACCCGATATGACGGCAATCGCCACGAGATTGTTTCCGGCGGCCAGGCCGCCAATATAAATCAGCCCGGACCTGAAACCGTATGAGGCCCCTACTCCCGCGGCGGAGAGCACACCGGGACCCGGCGTTATGATCAAAAAGAAAACCGCCGACGCGAACAACAGCATCCGCGCTCAATCCCGCCGGATGCCAAAACTCTGGAAGCCCTCACGCATCCGCGGCTTTTTCGATGAAATGACGGACGAGTTCACACCGTTCCAACCGATTTCACCGGCCAGACGCGCATACTCGATTTTCGGACAGCGGTTCATGACCACGCTCATCCCGACGGTTTCCAGTTTTTTTGCCGCTTCGTCGTGGCCTATGGTCAATTGCATCCAGACCGCGTTCGGCAATTGCGCCAGCGCGAGAACCTCATCGACGATGGCCGGAACCGCGTCCGACGGTCGAAATATGTCAACCATATCTATTTTGCCGGAAACTTCGCCAAGGGTCGGAAACGTCGTTCGGCCCGCGATCTCCCTGCCCGTCCGGCCCGGATTCGCGGGATGACCTTCATAACCCTTGTCGATCAGGTATCTGGTGACGAAAAACGACGGCCGCGCCATATTGGCCGATGCGCCGACAATGGCGATCGAACTTAAAATGCCGGAGATGTATTCGTCGTCATAGACGTCGTGGTTCATGCTCGAATCCGGACCCCGTAGAGTATCGCCGCCGCGTCGTAGCGTTGTGTGCTACAATCGGCAACCTTGTTGTCGCCGAAGGGAGGTTTCGATGAATTTACGGCTATGGGCCGATGCCGTTGTTGGCGCCGGAGCGATTCTCCTTGTCTCCTCCATCAATGGACATGCGATTTCGCGCTATGACTCCAAGTCGCTGACCTGCCGCGAGGCGCGCCAGACCGTCGCTTCGCAGGGCGCGGTCATTTTTCGCTATCCGTCCGGACGGAATCCGGAACTGACGCTTTACAACCGTTTTGTCGCCCATGCCGGCTTTTGCGCGTTTGGCGAACGGACCGCATCGCAACCGGTGCCTACAAGCGACCGCTCCTGCCGGCTGTTCATCTGCGCACACCGCAACGGGTACGGCGGCGACCGCTGACGCCGCTTCGTCAGCGACGGCGCATTCCGCGACACGGAGAAATGTCCGCCGACCGTGGCTATCCCGGCCGCCATTG
Source organism: Rhizobiaceae bacterium (assembly GCA_965204295.1). Taxonomy (GTDB): domain Bacteria; phylum Pseudomonadota; class Alphaproteobacteria; order Rhizobiales; family Rhizobiaceae; genus JAWKWH01. Next base: position 3,201,740 of record OZ241973.1, on the reverse strand, counting down.
CCGACGGATTACCAAAAATTCGGCGAACTATGGCAGCGTCATATGCCCCTCGGCGTCAAGCGGGGCGAACGGATTGTATGCCAGTTCCCAAAGGTGGCCGTCCGGATCGGCGAAATAGCCGGAATACCCGCCCCAGAACACTTTTTCGGGCCGCTTAACCGCCCTGGCTCCACAAGAGACCGCGAAAGCGAACGCCTCGTCGACCTCCGCTTCGCTCGCCAGATTATGGGCCAGCGACGTTCCCGAAAATCCCGGCTTCGAATCATCCACGCCGGCGTCTTCCGCCAGCCCCTTTCGCGAATAAAGGCCGAGCACCGTGCCTTTCAACCCGATGAAAGTGACCGTGTCCTGGCTGGCGGGAGATTTTGCCCAGCCCAATCGCTCGTAAAACGCGGTCGACCGGTCAAGATCCTCCACCCCAAGCGTGACAATTGAAATCCGACGGTCGAGACTCATTTCATTCTCCGGTCGAACAAAATAAGAACATACGGGATGCGGTCCGCTTTTGCAAGCGTTTTTTGCGTGCGATCAGTCTTCGGCCCACTTCGGGGCGCGCTTTGTCCAGAAATGCGCCCACGCCCTCACCGGCGTCGCGGGTCAGAAATCCCTGCGCCATGACCTGGACGAATAGGCGTAGGCCTCGGCAAGCGGCATGTCCAGTTGCCTGTAAAACGCGCGCTTTCCCCGCGCGATGGCGGATGCCGACTTGCCCGCTATCGTCTCGGCGTATTGCCTGACCGCTTGCGCCAGATATTCAGGTGACACGACCCTGTTGACAAGAACGATGTCGCGTGCGGTGCGCGCATCGACCGTCTCGCCGGTCAGCAACGTCTCCATGGCGTGTTTCGGCGCCACGTTGCACGACAACGCCACCACCGGCGTGGAACAGAAATCGCCCAGATTGACGCCCGGCGTGCAGAATTGCGCCCGGTCCGACACGATGGCGAGGTCGTAACTAGCGACAAGCTGGCACCCGGCCGCGCGGTGGCGACGCCGTCCACCGCCGCGGTCACCGGTCTGAGGTGACTTACAATGGCTTTCATCATCTCGGAGCAATCGTCAAACAGCCGGTCGAGAAACGCCTTGTCGCCGTTATCATCGCTACGGTGCGCCCGCATTTCCCTCAAGTCGTACCCGGAACAGAATATCCTTTCGGAAGGCGCCAGCATGATCGCTTTCACCCGACGGTCGATCGGCGGCCCGCTCGAGCTCCTCGCGCAGAAGGTCGATCGTCTTGGACGACAAGGGATGCGCCGGCGGCGCGGAAAACCCGATGGTAAGAACGCCATTCGCCAAACCGGTCGCAAACGGCGCTTCATCGTCGGTGTCAAGCGCAACTGTCTCAGCCATGATCGCAACTTCTCCCGGCTGAATCCCGTAATTCAACCAATCGGATAATAATTCCCGCGATCCGAACAGTAAACCGGGATGCCGGCTATAAACCTGCTTGACGGGCGCCGTGCGGACCGACATCCTGCCGTCCGAAACCACGTGGGAGCGCCGATGCCAAAAGTTCTCTACGAGAAAGACGGGCGCACGGGCCGGATTACCCTGAACCGCCCGGAGGTCATGAACGCGATTGACGACGATTTGCCGGTCGAACTCGCGGCGGCCGTCGAGCGGGCGAACGGCGACCCGGAGGTTCACGTGATCGTCCTGTCGGGCGCGGGAAAGGCGTTCTGCGCCGGTTACGACCTGCAATACTATGCCGAAGCAACTTCGGGACGCGGCCACGAAATGACCCAGCAAATGCCTTGGGATCCGATGAAGGATTACGCTTTCATGATGCGCAATACCGAGTTGTTCATGTCGCTGTGGCGCTCATACAGGCCGGTGATCGTCAAGGTTCACGGATTTGCGGTCGCCGGCGGTTCGGATATCGCCCTTTGCGCCGACATGATCGTCATGGCCGACGATGCGGAAATCGGTTACATGCCCGCCCGCGTCTGGGGGTGTCCGACGACGGCGATGTGGGTCTATCGGCTCGGTCCGGAGCGGGCCAAGCGGATGCTGTTCACCGGCGACCGGATCAAGGGGCCCGAGGCGGAACGACTTGGCCTCGTGTTGAAATCCGTGCCCGCATCCAGCCTCGACGCCGAGGTCGAACGCCTTGCCGGGCGCATCTCGACCGTCCCGGTCAACCAGTTGATGATGCAGAAGCTGGTGATCAACCAGGCCATTGAGGCGATGGGCCTGAAACAGACCCAGATGTTCTCGACGATATTCGACGGCATCACGCGGCATTCGCCGGAGGGTCTTCATTTCAAGGCGCGAGCCGAACGCGAGGGATGGAAGACGGCCGTCCGCGAACGAGACCTTGGCGCATACGACTGGACGGAGAACCGGCCGGTCGACCCGCGCGGATAATCCATCGGTCACGGGAACACGCAATGCCCCCTCGCCCTCTCGAACCGGTGATGAACGCCGGCGAAGTCAACAAACTGATGAATGAGATTTATCCGCAACTGAACCATGCGTTCAACGCCTTCCGCGCGGTTGACGTGTTTCCGGGCGGGTGCCTCGTGCGGCTGAATGCCGATGAACGTCATCTTCGCCCCGGAAACACCGTGTCGGGACCGTCATTGTTCACCCTGGCCGACATTGGCGGTTATGTCTGCGCACTGACCCATGCCGGGCCGGACCCCCTGTCCGTGACGACGAATCTGAACATCAACTTCATGCGCAAGGCCGGCGCCGGACCCGTTGACGGTCATTGCCGGATATTGAAGCTGGGCAGGAACCTGATGGTGTTCGACATCGACATGCGCGCGGAACCGGATGGTCACACCGTCGCCCATGCAACCGGAACCTATTCGATCCCGCCGTCGGGCAACTGAAAATTTGAAAAGACATTGAATGGAGTCTGCCGCGACGACTTGATTAACGTTCGCATGGGCTACATGATACAATCAGATCTGTTGCTTGATGTTGGGGAGCGCCAGATGGGTGACTCGTTGCGAGTTTCATGCGGAAAAACCGGACTGTGCTTCCTGCGCACCGTCGCGGTCGCTGTCTTCTTTCTCGCAGGTGCATCGGACGCTTATTCAGGGTTTAGAAACTGGACCGCCGAGAAAGAGACTGACCCATTTACCGGCGGAATACGTGTAACCGCAGGCTATCACGATTCAGTCCGCTTCGCGGTTTGGATTGTTTGCGACACTCGGGTGTCGGGCCTGACCATCAGAATTGTGCCAGGTTACGCGCATTCAGCAAATCTGGTCGGCTTCAGACCCAGAATGGATATCGCGATTGACGGTGAAATTCTGCTCACCGCGATAGATGGATGGACCGCACCGGTCGGAGACAATCTTGCGGCGGCGAACTATTCGCTTTCGCCTGACGTTGCACAACGTTTGGCAGCCGCGATGATAAACGCTCGGAAGCAAATCGCTATTCGAGACGGAATATCAGACCGCGCACATTTGTTAACGGCACGTGGATCCACCAAAACCGGTCAACAACTGGCGACGTGCATCGGAGAGAATTAGCGGTGTGCGTCGGAAAGTCGCCAGTTTGGGTTCGCCTTATTGCAATGCGGTAAAATATTACCATTCTTGCAACCTATTTTTTTTTATCATTTTATTTCCATGAAATGCCGGATTTTCCCGTTGACGTCCCGCTTCCGCTCCCCTATAAGCTCGGTCGGGCCGCCGTTCGTTTTTGGCGAGGCCGGGTTCGGTTCTTGCCGATCCAGGCTGCAAAAAATGTCCCGCAAGTCCGGTTTCCGGCAGGGATTGGTTGAAAGTTGAAATCCATGAAAACCTTTTCGCAAAAACCGGCGGAAGTGACGAAAAAATGGGTGCTGATCGATGCGACCGGTCTGGTTGTCGGCCGTCTCGCCGCTCTCGTCGCGATGCGCCTGCGCGGCAAGCACAAGCCGACCTTCACCCCGCATGTCGACGACGGTGACAACGTCGTCATCGTCAATGCAGCCAGGGCCGTTTTCACCGGCAGGAAATTCACCGACAAGAAATACTACTGGCACACCGGCCACCCGGGCGGCATCAAGGAGCGTACGGCGCGCCAGATATTCGAGGGCCGCTTTCCGGAGCGCGTAGTCGAAAAGGCCGTCGAGCGCATGATACCGCGTGGGCCGCTCGGCCGCCGTCAGATGAAGAATCTTCGCGTCTATGCCGGCGCCGAACATCCCCATGAAGCCCAGAAGCCCGAAACACTCAATGTCGGCGCTTTGAATCCCAAGAACAAGAGGGTCGCATGATGGCCGAACTCAACTCACTCGAAGAACTCGGCGAAGCGGCCGGCGTCGAAACCGCCGCGCCGGAAGCGCCCGTTCATGTGCAGAAACTCGATGGGCATGGCCGCGCCTACGCGACCGGCAAGCGCAAGGACGCGGTCGCCCGCGTCTGGCTTAAACCCGGTTCCGGCCGCATTGTCATCAACGACAAGGAATTCGACAGATATTTCGGACGCCCGGTCCTGCAGATGATCTTGCGGCAGCCGATTGTCACGGCGAACAGAAACGGCCAGTACGACATCATCGCGAAGGTCGCCGGCGGAGGTCTTTCCGGACAGGCGGGTGCCGTGCGGCACGGCATCTCGAAGGCCCTGACCTACTATGAGCCGGCTCTTCGCGCGGTTTTGAAAAAAGGCGGCTTCCTGACCCGCGACGCCCGTGTGGTCGAACGCAAGAAATACGGCAAGCGCAAGGCCCGCCGGAGCTTCCAGTTCTCCAAGCGGTAACTGCGAGGGAGATTTTCTTTCCATAAAAACAAAGGGATCTCATTCAATAATGCCAAAGTGAAATTTTGATTGAATGCAGATTGAAACAATCGTCGCAGCCGCCGTCTTTGTTTAACAAAGTGGCAAAACGAAGAAAGAATCCAGAAAATGAAGATGAGATGACAGATGGCTTACGCAACAATAAACTTCAAAAACCCCCTGACTGGCGCAATGAAAAGCGCGCCTGTCGGTTTTTCGTGGACCACGCTATTTTTGGGATTTTTCCCCGCTTTGCTGCGTGGTCACTTGCCTGGCGCTTTGATTATGTTCGCGATTGGATTGTTAACAAGCGGTCTGGGTTTTATAGTATTCGCATTCATTTACAACAAGATGTATATAAAATACCTGATTGGAGAAGGCTTCAAAGTGCAAGCTACCTCTCAAGATCCTGATATTTTGGCTGGAAAGCTGCAACTTGCATTGCCAATGGAGGCAAGAGAACACGGGCAACATTGATAATGAGTTTTGAGCGCCTCGCATCGATTCATTGACGGCTTGTTCATGACCTCGGCCAGTATTCCCGGATCTACTTGGTCCGTTGCGCTTCATAGGTGAATTCCCGCGCCGCGCCGGCGGCAAGCGACTGTTTTTGCGCTGCGGTCACGGCCTCGAATATCTCCAGCGAATGCGGCGTGAACGGTCTGTCCGGCGAGCGCACATGGTTCCAGTTTCCCTTGGCGTCGCATCCGCGCGCCAGCATGGCATAGTCCCGTTCCCCGACCGGTTGGCGAACATCCGGCGTGACATAGCGGACGACCAGTCCGGTCCGCCGGTCATCGGACGCGTTCGGTCCGGATGCGTGAAACATCCGCCCGGGGTGCAGGACGACATCGGTCGCTTCGGATTCATCGACCTCCACCGCGACTTCCTGGCCGCGCGACAACAGATTGTTCTCCGAGAACGTGTCCACATGCTCGACGATATCCTGCCCGTGCGACCCGGCCACAAATCGCATTCACCCGGATTGCACGGTGGCGGGCGACAGGACGAGCCATGCGGAGACCAGATGTTCGGTATCGCCGTTCGCTTCTTCGCCAAGCCCCCAATAGGAGGTCATGCCCTGATGCCACGAGACGATCTTGTCGGTGTGCGGCTCCTTGATGAACAACTCGCAGCCCCAGATCAGGATGTCCGGACCAATCAGCGGTTCGACGTGATCCAGAATGAAGGGATTGGCCGCCAGTTCGGCCAGAACCGGGATCACGCAATGGGCGTTGGAGCGAAAATACCGCTCAAGCGGAAACCGAAATCAGTCACGGCGATACCGTCCCGCCTGTTGTCGGGAGAGCATTGGCGAGCCTCATGGGTTGCTTCGGTCCGATTGCATCGATTATTCCTTCACCGCGACTGGCCATTTTCACCGGACCGACATGTATTCAAGATTTTTCGCCGCGGTCCGCCGGGAATGACCAATCGCCGCCGGGATTTCAGCCGGTGTTGTTGGCAAAGCAATTCCGTTGAACTATGGATCGCCGCAGCCGGAAATCACTGCGAGCCGTCCCATGCCATCGAAATCCATCGATCACGCCTTCACCGCGCGGCAATTGACAGGCGCGGCGGACGACCCGACATACGCCGGAGCGCTGTCCTTCATGCGGCGCAAATTCACCAGGCGACTGAGCGGCGCCGACGCGGTGGTGTGGGGCATTCCGTTCGATGCCGCCGTATCGAACCGGCCCGGCGCCCGCTTCGGCCCACAGGCGATCCGCCGCGCCTCGGCGATTTTCGACAACGATCCGCAATATCCGTTCGCCCGCGACCTGTTTGCCGACATGGCCGTTGTCGATTACGGCGACTGCATGCTCGACTATGGCGACCATTCCGGCACGCCGGCCAAGATCGAACGCGAGGCGGCGAAGATCATGAAATCCGGCGCGTTCCTGCTGTCCCTGGGCGGCGATCACTATGTGACCTGGCCGCTGTTGAAAGCGCATGCCGCCAGGCATGGCCCCCTCGCCCTTGTTCAGTTCGACGCGCATCAGGATACCTGGTTCGATGACGGCGGACGCATCGATCACGGATCGTTTGTCGTCCGCGCCGTGCGCGACGGCATCATCGACCCGGAAAAATCGATACAGATCGGCGTTCGCACCCACGCGCCGGAAGATTGCGGCATCAGAATCCTGTTCGGTCATGACATCGAGGAAATGAGTCCGGGAGGGATCGCGGAAGCGATCCTGGAGCGCACCGGCGGCGCAAAATCCTATATCACCTTTGACGTGGATTGCCTCGATCCGGCCTTCGCTCCGGGCACGGGCACGCCGGTCGCCGGCGGACCGTCAACCGCCAGGATTCTGTCCGTGTTGCGTAAACTCGGTGCCCTTGACATGGTTGGGGCCGATGTGGTTGAAGTCGCGCCCGCATACGACCACGCCGACATCACGGCGATAGCCGGAGCGACTGTTGCAATGCACTACCTTGGACTGATCGCGGAACGGCGCGCGCGACGATAAGCGCACCGGCGCTTCGGAACGGATCTTCCGGAGAACACCGCGACTCCAAGGCGAATTGCGACAGAAGGCGGGCGGCAATGGCTCCCAGAATTTTCATCGACGGCGAACACGGCACAACCGGTCTGCGGATCAGGCGGCGGCTTCAGGGTCGCGGCGATATCGAACTGCTGGCGATCGCCCATGAAGACCGGCGCGACAAGGATATCCGCGCCGACCGGCTGAAAGCGGCGGACATCGCCATTCTTTGTCTGCCGGATGCCGGCGCGAAAGAGTCGGTTGAACTGGCGGCGGGCTCGAACACACGGTTCATCGACGCATCGACCGCGCACCGGACCGACCCGGACTGGGTGTTCGGATTCGCGGAACTGGAACCCGGTCACGCGGGGAAAATCTCCGGGGCGGAAAAAGTGTCGAACCCGGGTTGTTATTCGACGGGCGCCATAGCGCTGATCCGGCCGCTGACCGCGGCGCGCCTGCTGCCCGCCGACTATCCGGTCACCATCAACGCCATCTCCGGCTATTCCGGTGGCGGCAGGGCCTTGATCGCGCGGTTCGAGGATGAAAACGACCCAAATCCCGTCAACGCTCCGGCCTATCTCTATGCGCTGGCGCTCGCACACAAACATGTGCCGGAAATCCGGACCCACGGAAAGTTGATCCGAAGGCCGCTGTTTACGCCCAATGTCGGCCGATATGCGCAAGGGATGACCGTGCAGGCGCCGCTGCATCTCGACCTGCTGAACGGATCGCCCGATATTGCCGACATCCATGCCGCGCTCACGGCCCACTATGAGGGTCAGGAAATCGTGCGGGTCGTTCCGCTTGAGGAATCCGCCGCGCTCGAAACGATCGAACCGACCGGACTGGTCGGAAATGATTCGATGAAGCTGCATGTGCTCGGCGAACCGGGCGGCGGTCAGGCCAATCTGGTCGCGGTGCTCGACAATCTCGGCAAGGGCGCATCCGGCGCTTGCGTGCAAAGCATGGATTTGATGATCGGAGCGGGGCCGGCCCGGCTCAGTTCCACGTCCTGACGTCCGTCTCGGCCGGGTACGCCCCCTTTGTCCCGCGCCAATGGGCGCAGGCGAAGCCCAGCACGATCAACGCCATGCCCTGATGCGCCAGCGCCCAGTGCAACGGCGCCTGCATGACCAGGGCGGCGATTCCGATCGCGGCTTGCGCCATGACCGGAAGTTGCAAGAGAACGGCGCGGCGGGCATGGGTTGAAGAAGCACCCTCGCCCGCGACGGTCGCCGCCGCATGCCACAGCGCCAACAGCACGATCGCGCAGGCTCCGAGCCGATGAATGAACTGCACCGTTTTCGGGTTTTCGAAGAAATTCCGCCACGCGGGCTCAATCGCCAGCAGATCGCCCGGCCACCAGCGTCCGTCCATCAGAGGCCAGGTGTTGTAGGCAAGACCGGCGTCGAGACCAGCCACCAGACCGCCGAGATAGATCTGAACCAGCACGGCCAGCACGATGAATCCGGCAAATCTCCGCGTCGAACGCCCCGCCGGCGCCTCGCCGTGCGGCGCAAGGCCGCGCGCGACCAGCATGGTCGCGGCGAATATGACGCAGGCGATCGTCAGGTGAGTGGCCAGCCGGTACTGGCTGACATTGACCCGTTCCACCAGCCCTGAGGAGACCATCCACCAGCCGATCGCCCCCTGAAGTCCGCCCAGCGCGAAAATGCCGAATAATTTCGGCTTGAGCCGCCGTTCCAGCCGGCCCGTCAGCCAGAAAAAGGCAAGCGGAACGGCAAAGACGAAACCGACGCCCCGCGCGAGCACCCGGTGACCCCATTCCCACCGGAAAATGGTCTTGAACTCATCCAGGCTCATGCCCTTGTTGATCTGCCGGTATTCGGGAATTTGCTTGTATTTTTCGAACTCTTTTGCCCAATCGGCGGCGGAAAACGGCGGAATGACGCCATGAATCGGCTTCCATTCGGTGATTGACAGGCCGGAATCGGTCAATCGCGTCGCGCCGCCGACCAGCACCAGCGCAAACAGGGCGGCGAGGACGACATGAAGCCAGGCGCGAACCAGCGCCCGGTTGCGCAATTTTTCATCCGTACGGATAATCGGGGTGAAACCGGTCTCGGCAGCAGCCATCGTTCAATCCGCGGTCGCGGCCCCCTCGCCGCCTCAACTGGCGCAATCCGCCGCGACTTTCAAGCCGGAATGATGCGTGACGCGCGGTCGCGGCGACAATTATCGGACGAACGTATTGGCGGTCTCCGCGACAATCGACGCAATCTGGCGGCAATCGGCCTCGTCGAATGTCAGCGGAATGCGCATATCGCAAGTCGTCGCCAGCGCCGCCAAGGTTTTTGGCAGATTCGGCGGATCGCCAAGGTAGCGCCAGCTATCGAAACGGCTGGTGAATCCCGCCGGTTCATCGGCTCCGAACCATTTGATTTCGACGCCCCGGCGGGCGCACAAATCCACGAATTGCGGGATCGACCCATGCTTCAGACCGTCGGCATGGAACTGGATCGACGATCCGACAAAAGCCTCGTGCTGCCGGCGGTAGACAATGCGCAGTCCGGTCGCGCGCCGCAGCCCGTCCTCGATAATCCGGTATCTCGCGTTCCAGCGGGCGATGTTGTTTTCAAGCCCCGGCAATTGGCGTCGTACGAGTGCGGCGCGAAGATTGTCCATTCTGGCCGAACAGTTAGGCACATCGAGACGAACCCTGCGGAACACCTCCTCATCGGGAATCGCGCCATGAGCCGCGTAGTTCATGTAGGAACCCGACGCGATTACCGCGCGGGCCGCAAGTTCCTCATCGTCGGTCGCGAGCAAACCGCCCTCGCCGGAATTGATATGCTTGTAGGTCTGGGTCGAAAAGCACGCCGCTTTGCCGAAATTACCGGATCGCGCTCCGTTCCACCTCGCACCCATCGTGTGGGCGCAATCCTCGATCATCGTCAGGCCGAACTCCGTGCAGACGGCGGTGATCGCGTCCATGTCGGCGATATGCCCGCGCATGTGAGACAACAGAAAATACCGCGCGCCGCCGGCTTTGGCCTTGTTGCGCAGATCGACAATATCGGTGTGCCAGTTGTCGTCGATTTCCACCAGCACGGGCTCCGCTGCGACGGAAAAAATCGCCCCCGGAACCGGCGCCAGCGTGTAGGCATTCGCAAGCACCTTGTCGCCGGGCGTCACCCCGGCGGCGCGCAAGGCGATCTGCAACGCCTGTCCGCAGGATGCGGCGGCGACGCAGTATTTCACGCCCTGCCACCCGGCGAACTCCCGCTCCAGAGCGGCGGTTTCACTCTCCTCGCCGGCGACCCTGTTGTAGCGATGCAGCCTGCCGCCCCGCAGGATTTCCGCCACCCGCGCAATGGCGTCATCGTCGATCGTTTCCTGTTGCGTGAAGGACTTTTCAAAACGTCCGGACATCGATTGGCCGATCCTATCCGCCCATGATCCGCCGCCGCCGTTCCTTCATGCGTTCGCCGGCCTCGGCGGTCCCGTCGTGAAACGACCCGAAGAGCTTGTCCCAGGGAACCTCCAGGGAACCGTAATTGCACTCGAAGTAGCGGTGATGCATCTGATGATGGAAAGTTCCCAGTTTGAGGCGGTTTTCGCCGCCGGCAAGAATACCTTCGAAACCGGTATGCGTGGTCGCGGCGGTAAGCGTCAGATATTGCATGTGATAGAGGATGTGCACCGGATGAGCGGCGACAATCCAGTGGATCGAAACCGACCCGAGAAAGATGACGTGTTCAAGCGGATGCATCGAAAGGCCGGACCATGGCCCGACATTGATATTGCGATGGTGCAGCGAGTGCACGTGCCTGTAGAGCGGCGGCACGTGCAACAGACGGTGAATCCAGTAGAAATAGAAACTCTCCCAGACCGGGATCAGCAGGAAAAGCGCCACGAACCATACCGGGCTCGCCGCCCAGGTCAGAACCGGCGCATGGCCGTTCGCCATGGCCCAGAACATCAAGACCTCGTATGCCGTCCACACCGCCACGCCGCTGCCGAGCGACCAGAACATATTGTCGCGTATCTGTCCGCCCAGCGTGAATTGGCGTCCGTTCCTGATCAGCAAGCGCGGATCGAATTTCAGCCGCTTTCCCTGCGCCGTCCAGGTATAGAAAAACAGATGCAGCGAGCCGGCGACTGAGAACATCAGCAACAGATTTCGGATATAAATCTCCGCGACCCAGCCGAAAGAAAGGAATTTTGTCTCTTCGAGCGGCGGCTGAAACCAATAAAACGATGCGAACGCGAAGCCGACGAGGATGAGCCGCTCGGATATCAAAAACCAGGCGTTCCACACCCATTTCAACATCGCGAGGGGCCGAAGCGGCCATGCAAAAAACGGCGATGCCGCGAGCGGTACGTCGGGAGAATGGTTCCAACCTTTCAGCGGCGTTCGCGGCATTCGTCCATACCCGTTGATCGACCGGCCAAGGCCGGATTCCCGATCCTAGAACGTAACCGCCAAAGATTGAAACGAAATGTGTCGACACATCGTGCCGAAAGCCCTAAACTTGGGCGGGCATGCCCGTCCGCCTGAAGAAACTGATCGGAACGATCCTGCTGATCGCGCTCGTGGTCGTCTATGCGCTCGTGGCGACCACGGTCGCTTCGGCCCGGCTAGGCGAATCCGGCCCGCTGGTTCATCTCGCCTATTTCTTCTTCACCGGATTGGTGTGGATTTTGCCGGCGATGTTGATCATAAAATGGATGATTCGCGACAGGCCATCGGTCGAACAGTAACCGGACGCTGACCGGCGGCCTCGTCAAATTCTTTCCGACCGGCCAAATCCGGCCTCCGCATGGATTGCTTGTCGGGCCGAAATAGAGCCCGCGCGACGCTACAGAGTCGAGACAGGATCGAATTGAAATCAGCGCCGCAGGAGAAGATTCTCCGTGGTTTCGCCGGCAACGCGATAGCCATGGCCTTGCAGTATTTCCACCAAATCCCGCCGCCACAATTTGCGGTGAACCGTTTCGATCAGCATCGCCGACGGCCAAAGCCGCCGGGACGCCGCATCCTCGAAAAGCGGAAGCACGGCCCGGTCCTCAAATCCCTCGACATCGGCCTTGAGAAGGTCGATTTCGCCGACCGTGTTATCCCTGAGAATTTCAGGCATGGGTCTTGCCATTATTTCGACCGCGTTGGCATCGCCACTCGCTTCGCGCAGAAGCGACGCGCCGCCGATATTTCCCCCGCCATCCGAAAACAGTTCCATTGTCGCCGTATCTTCGCCCGCGGCCATATTGACCGGCCGGATATTGTCGAACCCGTTCAGCCGGCGGTTGACGACCAGTTTGCGATAGGTGCGCGGATGCGGCTCAAGCGACAGAATTCTGGCCGTTCCTCCGGTTTTTACCGAAACGAACAACGAGTAGACACCGACATTCGCGCCGACATCGATGAAAGTCATGCCGGGTTTCACCAACGGCTCGATCAGGCGGCGCTCCGGGCTTTCGGGAAGTTCGCCACGCCCCAACACCACCCGATCGCAGCGGTTTTCGGCCGGCCATGCGCGCAGGCGAATTCCCTCGACCGTGACATCGAACGGTCCGGGAAATCCGTGTGCAAGCCGCTTGCGAAATCGCCTTCGCAATTGCGGCGACAAATGTTTCGTAGTCGCCAGCCGCCAGGCGATTCTGACTATCGCGTGAGCCGGGAAGGAACCGAATGGAGTTTCGTTCGCCTCTTCGGGCGGCGCGGGTTTTTTGAACGAACTCACCTCGTTCTACCGGTCGGCGGTCGTGGAAGCGGGTTTCCCGGCCTCATCGCCGTCTATTGCGCCGCGGACCGAGCCAGCAATGGCTTCATGTTCCTCGTCGGTCAGGTCCTCGGCCTTTTTGCCGTCAGCCAGCCGAACCGTCACCTCGCGGTGCGCGAAGACAATGCCCTCGCGCTCGAACAGTTCGCGAATTTCGGCGTAAATCACTTTCCGGGTCAGGAATTGATCGCCGGGCTTCGTCATGAACTTGATGCGGACAATCATCGCCGAATCCTCCATGGCGTAGACGCCCTGGGATTTCAGCGGCTGAATGAACATATCGCCGACGACGGGGTGCTCAAGCAGCCGTTGGCCAAGCTTCTTGATCAGCTTGCGCACTTTTTCGACATCGGTGTCATAGGTCAGGCGAAGCGGTAATTTCATCATCACCCAGTCGCGCGAGAAATTGGTCAATTGGTGGATTTCGCCAAACGGCACGGTGTGAACCGCGCCGAGATGATGGCGGAGTTGAAACGAGCGTACCGATATCTTCTCGATCACGCCCTTGACCGTGCCGACCTCGATATACTCACCCTTGCGGAACGCGTCGTCGATCAGAAAGAACACGCCGGAGAACATATCCCTGATAAGCGTTTGCGCGCCAAAGCCGATCGCCAACCCGACAACGCCGGCACCGGCGAACAACGGCGCAACGTTCACGCCCATCGACGACAACACAATCATGCCGACCACTATGACCAGCGCCGCGACGACCACATTGCGCACGATCGGCAGCAGTGTGGCGAGGCGCGATTGGCCCACCCCGCCTTCGCTGTCGCCTTCACCCGGCGCCGGAGGCGTATCATCCAGCGTTCCGCCCTCCTCGACGATCTTCCGGTCAATGAACTGGTTGAAGGAACGTATGCCGAAAACGGCGACCAGGATGACGAGCAGAATGTCGAGCGCCATCTGAATCGGATGGCCTCCGTCAACATCGTAGTCCACGCCCCAGATGCGGGCCAGTTCGCCGACGCAGACGACCAGGATGACCGCGGCTATGCTTTTCTCGAAGAAACCCTTGAACACGGGCCGGTATTCGGCGGTCGCCTCCGGCCGCCCGTCAGCCTGATAGACGATCATTTCCTCGCCTTCGTCCATCAGTTCGTCGGAATCGTCGATCTCATCCAATGGCGGCTGTCTGGCCGCCTCGCGTTCACGCGCTTCGCGGCTTTCCCGCAGATTTCGCAATAGCCGTTCGCGTCGGAATCTCTTTTCGCGGCGCTCGTAAATCAATTCCAGGATGTAGATTGAAAGGCCGTAGGCAAAAATCGCACCGATGAAAATGATGATCGGAGCGGCGACCAGTATGTAACCGTCGGGAAGGGACAGGGTCAGACGGAATGTGCTGACGGCCCACGCCGCCGCCAGGTAGATCAGCAGCAAAGGCAGGGCCAGACGGCCCACGACATCCAGCATCCGCACCCTGTCGCCGCTCTCGCCGCGGCCGCGAATGATCTCGACCAGATCACGCCGGTGCCGCACCGAGATATAGCCGATCATCAGCGCAACAATGCCGGAGGCGACGATATATGCGAAACTGTGGATATCGCGGACGACCCCCAGTCTGAGTATCCATTGGCAAAATTCCATCATCACAATCGAAATGCCGACGACGACGTACCAGTCCCGGTAGATCTTTCTTGCCCGGTCGTCCCTAATGTTGATCATTCGCAGATTGGGCGCATCGGGAACGAACACATTGAAAAATATGACGTATCGCAGAATTCGATAGATCGCGTAGCTGAGGACGAGCGTGAAGATCGTCATCCGGCTCGGTTCATGACCCGTATCGAAAATGACGGCAACCAGAATCGCAATGCCGAACATGACGCCGGTCGAAACCAACAGGAGCGTGGATCTGGCGAGCAAAAATCCCAGTTTTTGGGCGCGAGTGGGGTTCTTTCGTTCCCGCATATGGCGAAAATGATCCCGCAAAAATCCGGTAATCAGTTTGTAGATGCCCAGCCCGATCATCATTCCCCCCACCGCGGTGACGATCGCGATGCCGACCCACCTCAGGGAACCATCCGGGCTCGCCGCTTTAAGAGTGTCATCGAACTCCTTGAAAAAATTTCGGGATTTGATGAGCATTTGCCGAAAGTTCTCGCGCGCCTGCAATAACGCGGCACCCGTCGTCGGCATGGATTTATCCTCGACAGCCTCATCGTTCATTCCCGGCGGGCTGATGACGACAATGGTGGAACCCTCCTCGCGGGCCTTGCCGATCAGCGTGTCGAGGTTTTCGGCATTTTCGCCGGTGGAGGTGAAACTGTCGAGAAGGCCGGTTTGAGCACTCACCTGGTTGGCGGACAACAACATCGCCACGACCAGCGCCAACACCGCCGACCGCCAAGGTTTCATTCGGCAAATCCGTGAGAGCATCCTGTCTTCCCGCGCACCGGCACATTCCATATCGGTCCGCATCCATTTGCGGATACAAAGCCAATCATCGCCTACAAATAGCGGTCCGCGCACTACAATTTCAATCACGTTGCCAACCACGGTCGGGTTAGGGACTTCACGGCGGCGTGATGCCTCCGTCAGTGACGCCGGCCGCCGCGCGGGACGATATCCCCGCCGGGTCCATGGTTTTCATCATCGGATCGATCCACTATAGGAAAACCGAAACGACAGCGCCGGACCGGCTTTGACCCAATCATCCCGCATTTTTCTCTACAGCCATGACACTTTCGGTCTCGGACATCTGCGCCGGAACCGAAAAATCGCCCGGACCGTGCTCAGACATATCCCCAATGCCCGAATCAGGCTCGCGTCGGGATCCGGTTTGGCGGAAACGTTCCCGCCGGTTCCCGGTCTGGATCTGGTTCGGCTTCCCTCCGTCACAAAGCAGCCGGACGGGACTTATCTGCCAACCGATGGGCAAGAAAACCTGACAACCCTGCTGGGCAGGCGCTCAGGCATCTTGACCGATGCCGTTGCGGAGTTCCGGCCCGATATCTTCATTTCAGACAAGGAGCCGCTTGGATTGTTGGGCGAACTTGAACAGACGCTCGGTCGACTGGGGGATGAAGCGTTCAAAATTCTGGGTCTGCGCGATGTCCTGGACGACCCTGGCCTTCTGCGGGCGGAATGGTCGTCACGCGACATCGTCTGGCGATTGCCCGGGCTCTACGATGAAATATGGATATACGGTCCCGATTGGTTCTACGAGCCGCTCGCGCGGCTGGACCTGCCGGCGTCGGTCCTGTCGATCTGCCGCCATGTTGGTTATCTGGGCGCCGATAACGCCGAAGAGCCAGATCAACGATCATCACCGACGGGCGCCATGCCGCGTCCCTACATTCTCATAACCGCGGGCGGAGGGGAAGATGGCGCAAATTTGATGAATCAGGTTCTCGCCGCCTGCGAATGTAAAGTGCCCATCGGCTGCCATCTTGTGCTTCTGTTTGGCCCTTTGATGAACTCGTCCTGCCGGATCAATCTGGAAAGGCGCGCCGCGAAATTGCCGAATATCAGGGTTATCGACTTCAGCTCCGATCCATCGCGCCTGCTGGCCGAAGCCGAAGCGGCGGTGGCTATGTGCGGCTACAACACGTTTTGCGAAATTCTTGAAGCGGACAAACCGGTGTTGTTCATACCGCGAGAATCGCCCAGAAAGGAACAACTGATCCGCGCCGAGCGGGCTTCCGAACTGGGAGTTGCATCGGTCCTGAGGTCGCGGCAAGCCTCCGATCCCATCAGACTGGCGCAAACGATCAACGCTTTGATAAACGGTTCGAAGCCATCAAGCGCGCTCACAAAATTCGAATTCCGCGGCCTCGACAATATCGTTGCGCGCGTTGCCGAGATCGTGCGGACCCGCGACCGGACGGGATTCCCATCATGACGATAATTGCCGTGATATTGAAAGGTTATCCCCGCCTGTCTGAAACTTTTGTCGCGCAGGAGCTTTTGGAACTGGAGCGCGCGGGATTCAAACTGCATCTGTACTCCATGCGCTATCCCACGGACAAAAAAACGCATCCGGTCCACGATGAAATAACGGCCGGGATCACCTACCTTCCCGAATATCTGTATCGGGAACCGGGCCGGGTGTTCCGCGCATGGATCAAGGTTCGAAAATCACCTGGCTATGCCGGGGCGCTCAAGGAATGGCTACTGGATTTAAGACGCGATTTCACACCGAACCGGGCGCGGCGTTTCGGACAGGCAATCGTTCTTGCCGCCGAGCTTTCCGAAGATGCCGCCTGGCTGTACGGGCATTTCATTCACACCCCCGGATCGGTCACGCGCTATACGCACCTGATCACCGCCCTGCCCTGGAGCTGCTCGGCCCATGCCAAGGACATCTGGACCTCGCTCGATTGGGAGTTGCGCGAGAAACTGGATTCCGCGGAATGGACGGCGACATGCACCGGATCGGGTCACCGGCGCCTCCAAAACCTCGCTCTGTCGCCGGGAAACGTGCATTTGATCCATCATGGCCTCGATCTTGATCGCTTTCCGCCGCCCGAAGCCGACCATTCCCGGCGCGATGGCGCCGCGCCCGACGATCCGGTCCGCATCTTGACGGTCGGCCGCGCGGTCGAAAAAAAGGGCCTCGATACGCTGATCGAGGCCTTGTCGCGGCTTCCCGACGATTTGAACTGGCGCTGGACCCACATCGGCGGCGGGATTCTTTCCAACGCCCTGAAGACGCAAACCGAGCAGCTTGGCGTCAGCGGGTCCGTCACGTTCCTCGGATCGCAGCCGCAAACCGAGGTGATTGCCCGATATCGCTCGTCCGATCTGTTCGTATTGCCATGCAGGATCGCCGCCGATGGCGACCGGGATGGACTGCCTAATGTGCTGGTCGAGGCGGCAAGCCAGGAACTCGCGTGCATCTCGACACCGATCTCGGGGATCGTCGAATTGCTCGTAGACGGCGAAAACGGGATTCTCGTCGAACCGGATAATGTCTCCGATCTGGCCACCGCCATCGAAACGCTCTGCCGGAATCCCCGGTTGCGGCGACGACTGGGCAAGGCGGCGGCGAAGCGCGTTCGCGAAGAGTTCGACAACAGGCGGACCATCCGGAAACTGACCGGACTTTTTTGCGATTCAGGCATCGCACCGGGATCGAAAGCCGATGCGTCATGAGCGGGAGCATCCTGTTCTATGTCCAGCATCTGATGGGCGTCGGGCACGTGTTTCGCGCCATGCGGATCGTCAGGGCTCTCGTCGATACGGGTCTCAGGGTCGATCTTGTCCATGGCGGAGAACCGGTTCCCAATTTTGACGCCGCCGGGTCCACCGTCCATTTTCTGCCGCCTCTCCGCGCGGGCGCAACGGTATTCAACAATCTGGAGGATCCCGACGGTAACGTTGTCGACGATGATTATCGAAACGGCCGCCGCGACATGTTGCTGGGCATTTTCGAGGCCGGCCGGCACGACGCGATCATTACCGAGGCATTCCCTTTCGGCCGGCGGCAGATGCGATTTGAACTGCTGCCCCTGCTGGAAGCGGCGCGGAGACGACCGTCGCCGCCAACGATTTTCGCCTCGGTGCGAGATATCCTGCAGGAAAACCGCAAACCGGGGCGTGACCGCGAAACGGTCGAGATACTGTCCGCCTATTTCGATCATGTACTTGTGCACGGCGATCCTAGGATGGTCGGACTGGGCGCGACATTCCCGCGTTACCAAGAGATTGCCGGCATTGTTCGCTACACGGGAATTGTGGCGCCCGAGCCGCCGGACGGTCGTGAACCGCCGGATGACGGGTTCGACGTTGTGGTCAGCGTCGGCGGCGGAGCGCTCGGGCGCGAATTGCTTTTCGCGGCGCTTTCGGCGAGACCGATTTCGTGCCTCGCCGATGCAAAATGGTGTGTCGTGACGGGCATCAACATCGCGGCGGAAGATAAATCCGAACTGGCGGCGCTCTCAGGAAACGGAGTCGAACTGCGAACATTCCTGCCCGACCTGTGCGCGGTGCTGACAAGCGCCCGGTTGTCGATTTCGAGATGCGGTTACAATACCGCGGCGGACATATTCGTTTCCGGATGCCGTTCGATCGTCGCGCCGTTGTCGGATGGCGCCGAAACGGAGCAGATTCGCCGCGCGGAGATACTCGACCGAAAAGGAATCGCCGTGCGTGTCCATCCGCAGGACCAGACGCCGGACAAACTGGCGCTCGCCATCGACCATGCGATGGCCAAATCTCGTCCGCCCGACTTCGGCCTCGATCTCGACGGAGCCCGGACGACCGCCAACATCGTATCCGGATTGCTGGCCGAACGGCCATGAAGCCCCGGATCGCATTTTATGCACCGATAAAGCCTCCCGATCATCCGATTGCGTCCGGCGACAGGGAAGTCGCCCGGCTGACGGTGCGCGCGCTTGAAGCGGCCGGTCATGAGGTTGAAATCGCCTCACGATACATCGCCTATCAGAAGCGTCCTTCGAGGGAGTTGTTTGACCGGCGCAGGCAGGGCGCGGAGGCCGAAGCGCTGCGGCTGAAAGCCGACTGGGAATCGAGGATCGCGAATGAACGCCCTGCCCTGTGGTTCACCTACCATCCCTACTGCAAGGCGCCGGATTGGATCGGGCCCGCGGTTTCCACGCAATTCGACATTCCATACGCGACCGCCGAGGCCTGCCGCACCGGGCAGGCGACCGATGCGGATTGGGCGGAGGCGCGCCAGCAGGTTCAACTGGCCGTCGATCTCGCATTGGTCAATTTTTGCCTCAAGCGGTCGGATCTCGCCTATTTGAGGAGTTTTATCGCCGACAGGCGATCCATTGCGCCTCTGACACCCTTTGTGGATTTGTCCGAACTCGACGCCATGACCGCACCGGACCCCGTTCCGGCGATCCCCGGGGACATTCCTCTTCTGATCGCCGCCGGTATGATGCGCCCCGGCGCCAAGACACGATCCTATATCGATTTGGCGCGGGCGCTTCGCAGGATTTCCGACCGGCCCTGGAACCTCGCCATCATCGGAGACGGTCCGTCGCGGCACGAGATCAAGGCGGCTTTTTCGTGGGCGCGGGACCATCGGCTTCACTGGACCGGGGAGGTCTCCCGCCCCGCGCTTCTCGACTGGTTCCGGCGCGGGGACATTTTCACATGGCCCGGAATCCGCGAAGCGATCGGCATGGTTTTCATGGAAGCGCAATCGCAGGGTCTTCCGGCGGTCGCCTACCGGTCACTCGGTGCGCCCCTTGTCGTTCAGCACCGACATACCGGATTGCTCGTTCCCGAAGGCGATATCGAGGCCTATGCGGGCGCGCTGTCCGCGCTGTTGGAAGATAAGGCCGGTCGCGACCGAATGGGAAAGGCGGCCCGGGAATACATCGGCGAGCGGCACGACATTTCGGGTGCGGTGGATACCTTCCGGGAGACCCTCGGACCGTTGCTCGACTGATCAGATGCGATCGCCGGCTGGAGCGCGTTGTGCCTGAACGGGAGTGGTCCGATGGCGAGGAACTTTCGCATCGGCGATAAGAATGCCGCAAACACGTTATGGCTATCGCGCGAGGATACCCGTTCGGACCGGGAACAGGTCTTCGACACCGCAGAGGCGTTAATGACCGCCAAGCCGGCAGGACACAGCCTGTCGGAAGGTGTGATGAAACCGCAACCGTTTCAGCCCGGTCGCCTGCGCCCCAAACATCGCGCTCGCCGCAACCTTCGTCTTGCTCAAATCCGTCCAAACGGCCTAATGTGCACCGTGCTCGGCTATGCCTGCCGGAATGAGAAAAACACTGAGGGACGATGCGGTTATCCTGGGATGAAATACGCACCCGCGCCGCGAAATTCGCAAATGAGTGGAAAGGCGACGGCTACGAAAAAGGGCAGACACAGCTATTCTATCGGGACTTTTTCGATGTTTTTGGCATGCCCGTTCGGCGCGTTGCCAGCTTCGAAGAGCCGGTAAAGAATCTTGGTGACAAGAGAGGTTTCATCGATCTCTTTTGGAAAGGTGTCCTGCTTGTCGAGCAGAAGAGCATTGGCAGCGATCTGAAGAAGGCGAAAACGCAAGCCCTTGAGTATTTTCCAGGACTGAAGGATTCCGAGCTTCCCCGCTTCATTCTGCTAAGCGACTTTCAGACATTCGAGCTTTACGACCTCGAAGAGGACGAAGAGCTCCGCATCCCGCTTGCCGATCTGCCAAAGCATGTCGAGAAATTCGGTTTCGTCATCGGCGTCGAACGCCGCCGGTTCAAAGACCAGGATCCGGTCAACGTCGAAGCTTCGGAACTCGTAGGCAGGCTCCACGACGCGCTCGAAGAAGCAGGCTACACCGGCCACGACCTGGAGCAGTTTCTCGTACGGATCGTGTTCTGCCTGTTCGCGGACGATACGGGGATTTTCGAGCCGCGGGACATCTTCATCGACCTCCTGGAGGCGCGAACGCGGGAGGACGGTTCAGATCTTGGCGGCTGGCTCGCGCAACTTTTCCAGGTGCTGAACACGCCCGAGGACAAGAGGTTGAAAAATCTCGATGCCGATTCGGCTCGCTTTCCCTACGTCAACGGCGACCTCTTTCGCGATACGCTTCCGATCCCGTCTTTTGACGGGGACATGCGGCAACGCCTCCTAGACGCTTGCCGGTTCGACTGGTCGGGTATCTCACCGGCGATCTTCGGTTCGCTCTTTCAATCGGTCATGGACAAGGGCGAGCGCCGCGCCCAGGGCGCGCACTACACGACCGAGAAGAATATCCTGAAGGTGATCGAACCGCTCTTCCTCGATGACCTTCGCGCGGAGTTCGGGCGGCTGAAGAACCGCAAGGACAGCCGCCGCCGCACTGAACTTCAGGCTTTTCATGAGCGCCTCGGCTCGATGACGTTCTTCGATCCCGCATGTGGCTGCGGCAATTTTCTGATCATCGCCTATCGAGAGCTTCGATTGCTTGAGATCGAACTCCTGCGCGAACTGATCGATTACAAGCGCGATGAAACCGGTGAGTTCACTGGTCTGCTGGACACGGCGGATATGTCCTTGATCAACGTCGATCAGTTCTACGGGATTGAGACCGGAGAGTTCCCCGCGCGCATCGCGGAAACCGCTCTCTGGATGATGGATCACATCATGAACAACCGGCTGAGCCTTGCGTTCGGCCTGACCTATGTCCGCATCCCGCTGCGGAAATCGCCGCATATCGCGGTCGGCAACGCCCTGGAGATGGACTGGCGGACGCTCTTGCCATCCAAGGACTGCACCTTCCTCTTCGGCAATCCACCCTTTATCGGCCATCAATGGCGCACGACAGAGCAGCAGGCCGACATGGCGCGCATCTGGGGCAAGGAAGGGCAGGTGAACCGGCTCGACTATGTGACGTGCTGGTTCAGGAAGGCCATGACCTATGCCGACCGGGAACGAAAGGCCGGGATCGCCTTTGTGTCCACCAACTCGATCACCCAGGGCGAGCAGTGCGGCATCCTCTGGCCGGCCATGTTCGCGGGCGGGCTTTCTATCCGCTTTGCGCACCGGACGTTCCAGTGGAACAGCGAAGCGCGCGGCACGGCCGCCGTGCACTGCGTAATCGTGGGCATGACTTACAAAAAGGCCCCGCAATGCGTGATTTATGAGTATGACCATGTGCGCGGCGAGCCGCATGAAGCGAAAGTCGCCCGCATCAACGGGTATCTGACCGACGGTCCGCAGTATTCCGTGCCTGCGCGGTCTCAGCCCCCGGCCGGTCGCCTGAAGATGCACAAGGGCAGCCAGCCGACAGATGGCGCGCGGCGGAAGAAGCCGGGTGGCGGATATCTGAAGTTCAGCAACCTGATCCTCGAAGAGAGCGACCGGCAGGCGCTTTTGGCCGAGGATCAGAAGGTGGAAAAATGGCTGCGCCCGTATGTCGGCGGCGACGAGCTTATCTCGGGCGACTGGCGTTGGTGCCTTTGGCTGAAGGACGCCGATCCCAAGGAGATCAAGGTATCGAAGCCGATACAGGCGCGGCTTGAGCGCGTTCGGAAAGGAAGGCTTCGGAGCCCGACGCCAAGCGTACGGGAATTTGCGAAATATCCGACCCTCTTCACCCAGGATCGGCAACCCGACTCGGACTATCTGGCCGTCCCTGAAGTGTCGTCCGAAACGCGGGAATACATTCCGATGGCATTCCTGTCGCCGGACATCATTGCATCTAACCAACTCAGGATCATACCAGGAGCACCGCTCCACTATTTCGGCATCTTGACATCGGCCATGCACATGGCGTGGATGCGGACCGTCGCAGGGCGGCTGGAGAGCCGCTACCGCTATGCTCCCGCCGTTTACAATTCCTTCCCTTGGCCGACGATGACGCCAAAGCGGCAGGCCGGCATCGAGACATTGGCACAGGCTGTCCTGGACGCGCGAGCGTCCTTCAAAAATACTGAACTCGATGTGCTTTATAATCAGGATTCCATGCCGCCGACGCTGCGCAAGGCGCATGTGTCGCTCGATAAGGCCGTCGATCGGCTCTACCGGCCTAGGGGCTTCGCCTTCGAGCGGGAACGTGTCGAGCACCTGTTCGAACTCTACGAGAAGAGCGCCGCGCCGATGGCCACCCGGAAGATGGGGAGACGGAGGAAGACGCGCTAGGTTCTACCTTTGTTCGTGCTGTGAATCATGGTATACTCATGGCGGAAGCCGATCCCGGCACATGATGCGGAGGCCACGAAAATGGCAAAGAAAGTAGGCGGCGGCGGGCATCGCCGCAGCGCGACCGGCAGGCGCTTCGTCACCCCGGCGCACGGCAAGCGCAGTCCGAATACGACCGTTTATGAAAAAACGGGCGGCGGGTCGACGGGATCGGCCAGAAGCACCAAAACCGGACGTTTCGTGACCGAGGGCTACGCAAGGCGGAATCCGCGTATGACCGTGAAGGAATCCTGATCCTGGGGCGGCACATGAAAGACTTGAAGTTTCGCCAGCTAGAGAAGTACCGCAGCGGCGGAACCCGCGACCTAATGGAACTTTCGCTACCTCTGCCGAAGAGCCCTTCCGGCAAGTTCTATCAGTACTCACCAAACCCGGAGGCCACACCGCGCCTTTTCTTGATTGGTGAAGCTCCTGAAGATCGAGTCATAGCCGATGAGCACGGGTCGCGTATCCGGCGCGATCCAGGGCCAGGGCAGACCGTCTGCCCGTATTCTGGCCATGTGGCAAACGACGAAGAGTTTATCCACGCCGACGATATTGAGGCCGTGAAGAAGCATGTGCTTTGGATGGCTGAAAATGATGTAGGCGACTGGCTAGGGAATTTGGCAAAGGAGTTCAATCGTGAGATGGGAAAGGGTAGCTTCATCACCATGAAGATGGAGCACAAACCGCGTCGTCTTGCCAAGCCGTTGGCGATCCGTGAAGACTTGCTACGCAGTCTCGATTGCGAGATCTGCGGCAGGGCCTATGGTATTTATGCTCTTGCCTTGTTCTGCCCTGACTGCGGCGCGCCAAATGTATCGCGCCACTTCCGGCGCGAGATCGAACTGGTCGGAGAGCAAACCGCCTTAGCTGACAAGCTTGATGAACAGGGCAGGAAGGAAATCGCTTATCATATCATGGGTAATGCGCACGAGGACGTTCTGACGGCGTTTGAGGCGACTTTGAAAACCGTTCATGCGTATTTGGTGCGTACACACCTGCCGGAGCGGTTAAACAAACTCACTGGCAAGAAGGCCGTCGGTAATGCTTTCCAGAATGTCGAGCACGGTAAAGAGGTCTTCGCCAAGATCGGTATCAACCCTTTTGACCGGCTATCGCAGGACGAGATTGATCACATTCGACTGAATATCCAGAAGCGGCATGTGTTAGGGCACAATCTCGGCATGGCTGATGAGCACTATGCCCACTTTGCCGAAGACCACGAACCAGGCGAGACCGTTACCTTGATAGGTGAAGACATCCGTCGCTTTGCGGATCAATGTCTGAAAGTGGTCGAAAGACTTGAGGACTATCTTCTGCCAAACGCCACTGTCACGCCCGCCTAACCGTTTTTTCACCTACCTTGAACGGCCGCGCGATCTCCGGGATTGTGCGCGTTGCTCATCATAGCGCACGCGGCCCGGCCTTCGGCGCGGACGTGAGGGCGGGCGGCGGAGTTCAGTTCGTAGCGCCTGGTCATCACAAATCCCCGGATCAACGAATCCGGAAACCCATGAACCGCATATCTCCGCAAAACCGGATCGTGAATGTCGATTGAACCTAATGGTACGGGTCGGCGGCGTCGCGCAGGCCGTCGCCAAGAAAATTGAACGCCAGAATCACGATGATCACCGGCATCACGGGCAGCAACAGCCAAGGATAAAGCACGACAACGTTGATGGTTTGCGCTTCTTTCAGCAGAACCCCCCAACTGGTCACCGGAGGACGCAGGCCGAGACCAAGGAAGCTAAGCGACGTTTCGCCGAGTATCATCGTGGGGATCGTAATGGTCGCCGACGCGATCAGGTGGCTCATGAATCCCGGTATGAGATGGCGTGCGATAATCCGTTTGGGCCGTGCGCCGACGAGTTGCGCGGCCAGCACATAGTCTTCCTCGCGCAGCGAGAAAAGCTTTGACCGGACGGCTCTGGCGAGCCCTGTCCAGTCAAGCAGGCCGAGAATGATCGTAATGCCGAAATAGATCAGAATGGGGCTCCACGTGACCGGCAGGATCGCCGCGAGCGCCAGCCATAGCGGGATGCTGGGAATGGACTGCAACACCTCGATGATGCGCTGAACCACCATGTCGACCCAGCCGCCATAGTAGCCGGCCAGCCCGCCAATCGTGATTCCCAGAATGAAACTGACCGCGATGCCGATCAGGCCGATGGTCAGCGATATGCGGGCGCCGTGGATAATGCGCGAGAACATGTCGCGTCCCAGCCGGTCGGTTCCGAACAGGAAAATCTTTCCGTCGCCCTCGGCGCAAAACAGATGACGGTCCGCCTCGACGAGTCCCCAGAATCTGTACGGATCCCCTTTGCAGAAGAGCCCGATCGCATAGCGCCTGCTCTCATCGACGGGATATTCCCGTTTCAGGATTTCCATATCGAGTTCCTGCGTTCGCCCGTAGACGAACGGCATGGTCAGCGAACCGTCGTGAACGATCGAAATCCCCTGCGGCGGAGCGTAGATATAATCCGGATGCCGGTGCGCCAGATCATAGGGCGCGATGAATTCGGCGAATGCGATCATGATGTAGAAGATCGCCAGCAGGATGCCGGACCAGTAGGCAAGGCGGTGGTTCCTGAATTTCCACCACATGAGTTTGCGCTGTGAGGCCAGATAGTAGGATTCCAGCTCCGGCGTCAGCTTTTCGGTCGCATACGGATTGAACTCCGCTTTTGAAACGAAATGCTTGAGAGGTTTTCCGTTATCGGGGAGCGGAGAGGAGGTCATTTGCTCTCCCTCCCCTGTAGCCTGATGCGCGGATCAAGAATGGCGAGCGCGATATCCGAAATCAGCACGCCTATGACGGTCAGCAAGGCAAGGAACATGAGGAAGGAACCGGCAAGGTACATGTCCTGGCTTTGAAGCGCCGATATCAACAGAGGGCCGGTTGTCTCCAGCGACAGCACGATCGCAACCACTTCGGCGCCGGAAACCACGGCGGGCAGGATGTTTCCGATGTCGGCGATGAAGAAGTTCAACGACATCCGGAACGGGTATTTCAGCACCGTCTTCATTGGCCCCACGCCCTTGGCTCGCGCGGTGACCACATATTGCTTCTGAAGTTCATCCATCAGGTTGGCGCGTATCCGCCGCATCATGGCCGCCGTTCCCGACGTGCCGATCACGATGACCGGGATGACCATGTGAGAAAGGATCGAACCCATTTTCGCGAGCGACATCGGCTGGTCGATATATTCGGGGTCCATCAAGCCGCCGATCGATACGCCGAACCACACATTGGCGAAGTACAGCATCACCAGCGCCAGCAGGAAATTCGGCACCGCGATGCCGAGCATGCCGACAAAGGTGAAACCATAGTCGCCCCAGCTGTATTGGTGCGTCGCCGAGTAGATCCCGATCGGAAACGCGATCAGCCATGTGAATATGATCGTTGCGAAGGAGAGCAGGATCGTCAGGAACAACCGGTTCCCGATCAGATCGGAAACGGGGCGCTCATATTCGAAAGAATAGCCAAAATCGCCAAGGAACATGCCGCCGGCCCAGCCAAGATACCGCTGCCACAGCGGCTGGTCGAAACCGTATTCCTTGCGCAGAAATTCGATCTTATTCGGATCGACCGTTTCGCCGGAAGCCTGCAATTCCGCGACATAGCTTTCGAAATAGTCGCCCGGCGGCAGTTCGATGATGGCGAATATCAACATGCTGGCGATCACCAGCGTGGGTATCATGGCCAGAAACCGCAGCGAAATGTAGCGCAGCACCAGCCCTATTCCTCAAGCCAGAATGTATCTGGTTTGTACACACCGAAAAACGCCGTCGGCGCCCAAGAATAAAGCCCTTCCTCCGGTATGTTCCGAAGCTTCCGGTTTATCACCACCGGCTGAATGGTTTCTCCGGCGATTCCGATGGAGAACACCCGATCGGCATAAAGGCCCAGCATCTCTTCCCATATGCGGCGGCGACCCTCATCCGATCGCGATCCGCGCCATTCCATGTATAGTTCATACATGCGGTAGGCTTCCGGCAGATCAGCCGGCATGCCGGCCTTGCCGCCGGTCTCGACATATTGCCCCCAAACGGGCCAATTCGGTTGCGCGGCCGAAACCGGCGCCAGTTCTTCAGGGTTCATGTCCGGGCTGGCCAGTCCGACATTCAAACCGTAGGAGATGGTCATCAGCGTTTCACCGGTGAGAAATCTGCGCCTGAGAATATCGCGCTGCAGGGCGCGCGTGTGCAGTTTCAATCCGATATCCCCCAGATGATATCCGATCAGTTCGAGCGCATCGGTCTCCTCGGTGCTCTCTCCGGCGCTCTCGACAATGATTTCCGCCCTGCGCCCGTCCGGCAACAGCCGTATGCCGTCATGATCGCGTTTGTCGAGGCCCATTCCGTCCAGCATTTCGTTCGCCCGCGAGGGATCATGGTCGGTCCAGACGGTATCGCGTTGCTCATCGTACAGTCTGGAAACCGAGAGCGTGGTATTTCCGCCCGGCTTCGCAAGGCCGAAATAGAGTTGCTGGTTTATCTCACGCCGGTCGATTCCGATCGACAAGGCGCGCCGGAAATCGACATTCTGGACGACATCGCGCCACACCGGATCGGAGACGTTCAGGTTCGGATAAAGGGCGATTTGCGAACTGACCCCGTTGCGCCAGAGCCGCACATCGAAGTCCTGCTCTTTCTCCGCCTGTTTGAGAAAGGTGTAATTGTCAAAACGGATGTAACGCGCTTGCAGATCGCTTTCGCCCGCACCTGCCTTTGCGGGAACGATATCGGTGGATCCCATATCCAGCACAACCTGATCGATATAGGGCAATTGCCGCCCCTGCGGATCGGTGCGATGGTAATAGGGATTGCGTTCGAACACGAAGCGTTTGGAAGGACCCGCGGTCGTATTCCGCCAGGCGTCGAGAGTCGGTAAATCCGGATTCTCCGGCCGGTACTGCCGCGCCAGTCGCGTGTGATATGCGGCCCAGTTGCGGGAGTTGTTTTCTTCGGCCTGCCTTTGCAGGTGTTCCTTGTCGGCGTGGTTGGCGTGAAACTGCTTCAGGTAGTGCGCCGGCATGTAGATATAGAGCGGTCGCGACCCACACAGCGAGAGCGGGAAAAGCGGGTTGGGCGCATGCCACTCATAGCGCACCGTCAGATTGTCGATAATCTCGAATTTGGGCGGCTTGCCGTCAACCAGCATCGCCTGCGGCGGCCCGCCGCCGGATAGTTCCTTGTTGTTCGCGACATCTTCCCACCAATACCGGAAATCCTCGGCCGTAAACGGATAACCGTCGGACCAGCGATGGCCCGGTCGTATCTTCAATGTAAATATGCGACCGTCCTCGACGGTGAAATCCTGCAGGATATCCTCTTCCAACCCAAGATCTTCGTTGAATCCGACCAATCGCGAATAACCGTAAACGGTCATCATGCGGATATCCTTGGCCTTGCCCATCAGCATCCTGAGCCGCCCGCCATAACGCCCGGGTTGCTTGCCCCTTGCGGCAAAGTCGATCACCTTCGGACTTTGCGGTAAGCGCTTCGACATCGGAGGCAGTTCGCCGGATTCGACTTTCCCGGCAAGGACCGGCGGTTCGGAAACAAGCGACGCGGCGAACGCCGGCGTGAAAAACAGCGATGTCGCTACCGCGAACATGATTGCGCGGGCCACCCGATATTGTCTCATGCAGCCCTCCTGCGCGCATCCGCGCCCGCATCGCGCAATACAAAATGCGCCTCGCCGACCGGCTCGAGTTTCGAGGCCATATCATCCGGTTCAATCCGGAAATCCTGCGCCCATTGGTCCTCCTCGTTTTCCTCCATGGACCGCAGAGTGTCCAGATCAAGTTTGCGATCGAGCTCAATTGTCGGGATCGCCGATATCAGCCTTTGCGTATAAGGATGGACCGGATTTTCAAAAAGGACGGACGGCGGGGCGATCTCCACGATTCGGCCCCGATACATGACGGCAACGCGATCGGCCACATAGTTCACGACCGCCAGATTGTGGGAAATGAATATCGATGTCAGGCCGAGATCCTTGCGAAGTCGGGTCAGGAGGTTGAGAATTTGCGCCTGGACTGACACGTCAAGTGCGGAAACGGGCTCATCGCAAACAAGCAGGTCCGGCTCCACGGCAAGCGCGCGGGCGATGCCGATCCGTTGACGCTGCCCTCCGGAAAACGAATGCGGATAGCGGTTCATCGCCGTTTTGGGCAGGCCGACCATACGCAACAGTTCGCTCGCCCATTGCTTGCGCCACGTCTTGTCTCCGAGGTTGTGTATTTCCATCGGTTCGCGAAGCGTGTTCGCAATTGTCGACCGGGGGCTTAACGATGAAAACGGATCCTGGAACACCATTTGAATGCGGGTTCTGAATTTCTCCAGTTCGCGGCCCCGCAACGCGGCGACATCGACCGGCCCGCCGCCGTTGTCAAATACCATGCCGCCCGTGTCGGCGGTGACCGCGCGGCAGATCAATTTGCTAAGGGAGGATTTCCCGCAACCGCTCTCACCGACCAGACCGAAACATTCGCCGCGCCGAAGTTTGAAACTGACGTTGTTGACTGCGCGAGTTACCGCCGCTCCTCCACCCAGCAGGCCGCCGCCTTTTTTCGAAGTGTATGTTTTCGATAGGTTCTTGACAGAGAGAAGCGGAGGTGTGTTCTCGTCCGTCGGCTGCCGGCGGATCATTGACGCCGGCAATTCCTCGTTGATTTCGCGCAGCGCCCGAAGTTTCTCACCCGGCTCCATCTTCAATCGAGGCACCGCGGCCAACAGCACCTTGAGATATTCGTGCCGGGGGTTGGTGAAAATCTCCTCCACCGTACCCGCTTCCATGATCTCACCGTGATAGATGACCACGACCTCGTCGGCCATATTGGCCACAACACCCAGATCATGGGTGATCAGCAGCAGCGACATTCCCAGCTTTTTTTGCAGGTCTTTCAGAACCGCCAGCACCTGCGCCTGGATCGTGACGTCCAGCGCGGTGGTCGGTTCATCGGCGATCAGCAACGCCGGATGGCAAATCAGGGCCATTGCGATCATCGCGCGCTGCCGCAATCCTCCGGACAGTTCCATCGGATACATGTCGTAAGCGCGATGAGGATCGGGAAAACCCACAAGATGCAGCATTTCTTCCGTCGTGGTTCTCGCCTCGCGTTGTTTGGCATCGCGGTGGAGCATCAGCGCCTCTTCGATCTGATCGCCGATTGTATGGACCGGCGACAGCGAGGTCATTGGCTCCTGGAAAATAATCGATATCCTGCCTCCACGAAGCGAAAGCAGTTCCTTGCCGTTTCGATCGAGCCCGGCGATATCGATGGGTTTTTCATCGGTTTCGGGGTCGTCGAAGTCGATCGATCCGCCGGATATCCGAGCAACTTTCGGCAATATCCCCATGATCGACTGGGCAATGATGGATTTGCCCGACCCGGATTCGCCAACGAGGCAAATCGTCTTGCCGCGCGGAACCCGAAAACTAACGCCTTTGACGACATCGATTTCCGTGTTGCTCACCGAAATGGAGACCCGAAGGTCCCTGATCCGAAGCATATCTGTGGCCGGTTCCACCATTTGCACACAAAATCCGGTTTTACGGTTTGTTGCAAGCGCCAATTTGGCATTTGTGAAAACCCGCGGGCGCACGATGCCCTCAATAATCCGTATATCCGGCGATGCGGGAGAAACCGCCGGTCGGAACGGCTCAGCCCGGTCGGCGTCTGCTCCGGATACGGATCGGCCCGCCTTCGTCGAAACGCCATATTTCGTCAGGCTCCGGCAGGAGCTTCAATGCGTCCCCCCTCTCACGCCCCCCGGCGACAACGGCGGCAACCCGCATAACCCCAAGATGAGTGATCGCCAAAACCGGCCCGCCAAGGCCGCGAAGCCATTGTTCCGCCCGCGCCGCGAGTTCGGCATAGGATTCGCCGCCTGCCGGCGCGAAATCCCACCGGTTCGCTTTTCGCCGCTTTCTCTCAAGCGGATATTTTTCCTTGACCTGCGCGGTGGTCAGACCTTCCCAGCAACCGAAACTCATTTCCGCTATCTGATCCGACACCGAGACATTTTGCCGGGAACGACCGATTTCCGAAGCGATTACGGCCGCGGTCTCCCGCGCTCGGCGAAGCGGCGAACTGAACAACGTCAATTCGACAATTTCGTTTTCCGGCAGCGCATACGAGACTTTTCGGGCAAGAACTCTGGATTGTTCGTGACCGATATCGTCCAGCGGCTCGTCAATGCGGCCCTGAAAACGTCCGGCGGCGTTCAGCGCGGTGCGACCGTGCCGCACCAGATAAACCGGATGTTTCAGCCGAACGGATTCAACCATCGCGCCGATACGAATTGTGCCATTCGACAAATCGCCTCAATCCATCCCGCAACGATGTGGATGGCTTGAACCCGAAATCGCGCTCCAGCGGCGCCGTGTCGGCATATGTCCGGTAAACATCGCCGGGCTGCATGCTCATATTGTTGCGCACCGCATCGCGGCCGATCAGTTCCTCCAGCGTTCCTATGAGCCTGCCAACCACCTCCGGCCGGTTGTTGCCGATATTGTATAGCCGGTAGGGTAAATTCCCGCCGGCGCCGTTGTCTTCGCGTCCTTCCGCCTGAGGCCGCAGCAGGACGCGGCAGGTGCCCTCCACGATGTCATCCACATAAGTGAAATCACGCTTCAGGTCGCCACCGTTGAAGACATCGATCGGCCGGCCGGCCTTTATGGCTTCGGTGAACAGGAAAACCGCCATGTCAGGCCTCCCCCAGGGCCCGTAAACGGTGAAATACCGCAGGCCTGTAACCGCGAATCCGTAAAGATGGCAATAGGCATGGGCGCTCAGTTCGTTGGCTCGCTTGGTCGCCGCATACAGACTGATCGGATGGTCCACATTGTCGCCGACCTTGCAGGGAGCGCGCGGATTGTCGCCATAGACCGAACTGGAACTGGCGTAGACCAGATGTCCGGCCTTTGCGTGCCGGCACCCTTCGAGCACATTCAAAAACGCGGTCGAGTTGGCGTCATTGTAGGCATGCGGATGTTCAATTGAATGGCGGACTCCCGGTTGCGCCGCCAAATGCAACACCCGGCCGGGGGAAATTGCGTCAAACAGATTTTCGGTCGCTTCCCGGTTCGCCAGGTCCAGTTGATGAAAGGCAAATCCGCGTCTGTTCACGAGCCGTTCGAGCCGCGCGCGCTTCAGTGCGGGATCATAGTAGTCGTTCAGGTTGTCCACTCCGACAATTTCGGCGCCGTCGGACAGCAGATGCGAAGCGCAATGAAAGCCGATAAACCCCGCCACACCGGTCACAATAACCCTGTCGTTTCCCGGTGCTGTCACGAATCCATCGCAGGTTGCCGCCACGCCTTAATTTCGAGATATTTTCGGTAAGCAATTGCGGCGCCATTGGCAAGGCGGGCTTGCGCACCTATCTGACTACACATCGAACTGCCAAAAAAATGTGTGGCCTGTTACTATCGGCCTTGGCTAGTTTCGGCCGCAATTGACGAAAGGGCATCCAGACAAGTGAAAATCACGATTATCGGCACCGGCTATGTCGGCCTGGTCACAGGTGTCTGCATTTCGGAGTTTGGCTTCGATGTCACTTGTGTCGACAATGACGAAAGCAAGATTACAGATCTGAAAAACAACATCTGCCCGATATATGAACCGGGCGTCGAGCAAATGTTGCGCGTAAACTCTTCGGCACAACGCCTTCATTTTACAACAGATATTTCCTCTTCTGTACGAGAGGCCGATGTGGTGTTTATCGCGGTTGGCACACCGTCGTCGGAAAATAGCGATCAAGTCGACCTGGGTTATCTGTTCGGCGCGGTCAAGGAACTCATCCCGCACCTCAAGCAGGAGGCTGTGGTCATCGTCAAATGCACCGCCATCGCCGGCACAGCATCAAAAGTGCGCGACATAATCTTGGAAACGCGCCCCGAATTGGAATTTTCGGTTGTCAGCAACCCCGAATTTCTGCGTGAAGGGTCGGCGGTCGAGGACTTCATGAAGCCTGACCGCGTGGTTATCGGGGCTCACGATGAACGAGGAAGAATGGTCGCCGAGCAGATCTACCGGCCGCTGAAGCTGCAAAGCACACCGTTTCGCTTGACGTCGCTGGAAGATGCCGAACTGGCGAAATATGCATCGAATGCCTTCCTCGCCATGAAGGTCACCTTCATCAATGAAATTGCCGATTTGTGCGAGAAGACAGGGGCTAATGTGATGGAAGTCGCCGATATCATGGGTCTTGACAAGAGAATTGGCGATCGTTTCCTGCGCGCGGGGCCCGGTTTTGGTGGATCATGCTTTCCCAAGGACAGCAGGGCCCTGGTCGCCTTCGCAAAGGATACCGGCGCCCCGCAGCGGCTTGTGGAAACGGCCATAGAGGTCAATGAGGCGCGGAAGTTCGACATGGCGGGTCGCATTATCCATGCGCTCGGCTCGTCCGCCCGAGGCAAAACGGTCGCCTTGCTCGGCGTCACGTTCAAACCGGACACCGATGACGTGCGAGAAGCGCCGGCGCTCACGATCATTGAGGCGCTGGAAGTCGTCGGCGTGACGGTGCGGGCATTCGACCCTCAGGCAAGACGTGACGGCGAGGCAACGCTGGAAAAAGTCACCTGGTGCAAGGATCCCTATGAGGCCGCCGAGAATGCGGACGCGGTCGTGATCGCCACGGAATGGAACGTGTTGCGAGCACTCGATCTCGATCGGCTTTACTCCGCCGTCGCCGATCCGCTGATGATTGATCTGCGTAACGTTCACCGCCGCAAGGAACCGGCGAAACACGGCTTCAAATACATCAGCATCGGGCGTTCGGTTGCGGAGGCGTCGAATGAGGTCACGGCGGCGGAACGGCCGGAACTTCGCATTGTTTCCGGATAAGCGCCTGATCCGATCATCATATGAGAATTTTTGCCTACAAACCGGGCCATGACGGTCATGTGGCTCTGATCGACGATGGGCGGCTGGTTTTTTCAATCGAGGCCGAGAAGGATTCCGGACCCCGATATGCTCCGCTGACAACCGAACTTTTGTTTCATGGCCTGTCTCTCGTGGAAGGGCCGCCGGACGTCATCGCCACATCGGGCTGGATGAAATCGTTCCGTCCGATGGCCGATCCGATCGGAAGCGGTTATTTTGGCGCCGATATCGGTGGAAACAGCGACATTCCATCGCGTCTGGCAGGTCGCGATATGCGGCGATTTTCGTCCTCGCACGAACGTTCTCACATCATCGGCGGCTATGCGATGTCACCTTGGCCGCAAGGCGAACCCTGCTATGCGCTCATATGGGAAGGCGTCATCGGCGCGTTCCATCACATCGATGAAAATCTCAATGTAACCCGTCTGGGTACGCCAATGACCGGACCCGGACACAAATATGGATTTCTATACGGTCTCGCCGATCCGGGCTATCCTGTCGATGCATGCAAATCGCGGCGGGAGGATGCCGGCAAACTGATGGCGCTTGCCGGATTCGGAAGCGAAACAGCCGAGACGCCGGAGGAGCGCGAGCTCATTGACCGCCTGATATTCTGGAATGCGGCCGACGCGCCTCTTCGCAAGGCGGATTTCACCGACACACCGTTTTTCAATATCGGGCTCGACAATCAGGACTTTCGCAATCTCGCACGACGGTTTCAGGCGGAGATTTTTGAACATTTTCACGGCTATGCCGAAAAAAATCTGACCGACCGCCTGCCGTTGCTCGTCTCCGGCGGCTGCGGTCTTAATTGCGACTGGAATTCGATGTGGCGGCAATCCGGTCTGTTTGCCGACACGTTCGTTCAACCTTGCGCAAACGATTCCGGTTCGGCGATCGGGACCGCCGTTGACGCAATGTTGCATCATACCGGCAGGGCCAAGATCGGCTGGAGCGTGTATGCGGGTGAAGATTTTATCCTGGATGAAGCCGATTTATCCGGCTTTCAGGCGGCTCCAATGCAAACCGGGGATATCGCGCGGCGCCTCGCCGACGGCGCGATATTTGCCTGGGCGCAGAACAAATATGAAATCGGACCCCGCGCGCTGGGCAATCGTTCGCTGATTGCTGCCCCGTTCACGACCGAAACCCACACACGCCTCAATGCGATCAAAAAGCGTGAAGGTTTCAGACCCATCGCTCCGATATTGATGGAAGAAGAACTCGACCGCCTGTTCGTCCACCAGGGCCCAAGTCCACACATGTTGTATTTCCAGAAGGTCAAAACCGACGCCTTGAAGGCCGTTACGCATATCGATGGTTCGGCGCGCGCGCAGACCATTACGGAGGCGCAGAATGCAAAGATGTACGACTTGTTATCGGCTTTCAAGCGAGAGACCGGCTATGGCGTACTTTGCAACACATCGCTGAATTTCAGCGGAAAGGGATTTATCAACCGGCTGAGCGATCTGGCGGACTACGCCCGCGATGCCGGACTGGACGGGTTTGTCGCGGGCGACAAGTTCTATTGCAGGCTTTGAACCCGTTCGGCCGCGTCGGGAGACAGTTCACCGCTTTCGATCTGTTCGCGCTCGATGGACTCGAACAGCGCGCGGAAATTGCCTTCGCCAAATCCTTCGTCACCCTTGCGCTGGATGAACTCGAAAAAGATCGGTCCGACCACGGTCCTGGAGAATATCTGAAGCAGGATTTTGGTTTCACCGCCACCGACGACGCCTTCGCCGTCGATCAGGATGCCGTGCCTGGCCATCCGACCGAGCGGTTCCTCATGGCCCCGAACGCGGTCTTTTGACATCCGGTAGTAAATTCCGGGCGGGCCGGGCATGAACTTCAGGCCGTTCCCGGCGAGTCTGTCGGTCGCGTCGTAAATCGCCTCGGTTCCGACCGCGATGTGCTGGATGCCCTCGCCCTTGTATTTTCTGAGATAGGACTCGATTTGGCTCTTGTCGTCGGTGGATTCGTTGAGCGGAATGCGGATTTTGCCGCACGGCGATGTGATCGCGCGGCTCACAAGGCCGGTCAGCCTGCCCTCGATTTCAAAAAAATGGATCTGGCTGAAATTGAACTTCTCGCGATAGAAATCCCACCACTTGTCCATATTGCCGCGGAAGACATTGTGGGTGAGGTGATCAAGATAGTAAAATCCGACTCCCTCCGGTTTCGGATCGCGTTCGCCGGTCCAGCCGAACTCTTCGTCGCAGATTGAGCCTCTGTCTCCATACTTGTCGACAAAATAGAGCAGCGACCCTCCGATACCGACGATCGCCGGCGCGTCCAGCGTCTTGTCGTTTCCACGGTAAGGTTCCGCACCTTTTGAAACAGCATGATCGAAGGCCGATTGTGCGTTCACCACCCTCCACGCCATTGATGGCGCGCACGGGCCATGTTGCTCGGCAAACCGGTCGGCAAACGAACCTTTTTCGGCGTTCAGGATGTAGTTGACGTCGCCTTGCCGCCACACGGTAATGTTCTTGGTCTTGTGCCGGGCGACCGGTGCGTACCCCATGCGCGAAAAAAGGGCTTCCAGTTCCTCCGGTTCAGGATGTGCGAATTCAACAAATTCAAAACCGTCGGTTCCGGCCGGGTTTCGTTCGGTGATTTCCGCCGTCGGTGCGTGGTGTGGAAACGGACCCATTTCCGGTTTCTCCCTCGAAGGATTTCTTTGCCGCATTATAACGCATATGAATCGCAAACTTCTTGCATTTTTCATCAATCTTCGCAAAGATACACATAGATCACGCATATGATGTAGAAAAACCGCAAGAAATGAGCATGGATGGATTTGACCGCAGGATCCTTGCGGCATTGCAAGCAGACGGACGACTGACCAATGCCGAACTTTCGGAGCGGGTTAACCTGTCGCCGTCTCAATGCTCGCGCAGACGCGCCCAACTGGAGGAACTGGGTTACATCGATCGCTATCAAGCGGTGCTGAACCGCAAAAAACTCGGGTTCGGGTTTGTGAATGTAATTACGGTCACGCTTGCGACTCACAATAGCGACAATGCGCGAAAATTCGCCCAACTGATCCAGAACTTGCCGGAAGTCATGGAGGCGCATGCCCTGACCGGTGAAATGGACTATTTCGTCAAGGTCGTCACCCCCGACCTCAAGGCGCTGAGCGAATTCGTCAATGACGTGCTGCTGCCCCATGAATCGGTACGGCAGGTCAAAACGGCGATCGTGCTGAATACGATCAAGGAGAGTTTCGCGATACCGGTGCCAAGCGGACCGGGATTCCGGCCCTAATGCGATATTTTCGAAGCGATCTCCGTGATCACGTCGTAGGCCATGTCCACATCTTCGCGACGCGAATTGAACGAGCCGGCCTGAAAGCGTATCGCGAACGCGCCATCCACCTTGGTCTGGGTCAGATAAATCCGGCCGTCATCGTTAATGGCGTCAAGAAGCCTGAGATTATGGGCATCCGGATCCGCCACGCCTGCGGGAACATGCCTGAAGCTGAAAAGAGACAATACCGGTTCGGTCACGAGTTCGAAACCGGACGTTTTTCGAAGTCTCCCGGCAAGCGCATTCGACCATTCGACGTGATCGCGGATCATGGCCCGCAGATTTTCCAAACCATGGGAACGCATGAGAAACCACACTTTGAGCGCCCGGAACCGCCGGCCGAGCGGGACAGTCCATTCCGAGTAGTTGATCAACCCATCGTGGCCATGCGTTTTCAGATATTCCGGTCGGATCGCCAGAGTTCGAACCAGATCATCGGGATTCCGCAGGAAATGGGCCGAGCAATCGAACTGAACGCCGAGCCATTTGTGCGGGTTGAACACGACTGAATCGGCGTCATTCACGCCGTTCCACAATTCCCGGAACTCGGGACAAATCATGGCGGAGCCGGCCCAGGCGGCGTCAACATGAACATAAAGACCGTGCCTGCCCGCAACTTTGCAAACAGCGTCAATGTCATCGCTTGATCCGGTGCTGGTGCCGCCGGTGCAGGCAATGATGCCGGCCGGCAGGCGGCCCGCGGCCAGATCGGCCTCGATCGCCGCGTCGAGCGCTTCAACATTTATTGAACGCAACCGCCCGGATGTCGGTATCCTGACAAGATTGTCCTGACCGACCCCTGCGACCCAGATTGCGCGATCGACCGATGTGTGCACCTGATCGGAAGCATAAATACGCAGCCGCTTTTGCACGGTCAGACCGCTCTCGTTGCCCTTCCAATCAAGGGCGCGTTCACGCATGATCAAAACCGCGCAAAGCGTTGCCGATGAGGCGGAATCCTGAATAACCCCGGAGAAACCCTCCGAAAGGCCGATCGCCTGACGCAGCCAATCCATCATTTTCGTCTCGATTTCGGTGGCCGCGGGCGAGGTCTGCCATAACATGCATTGAGCGGCCATCGCCGAGGCGAGATTTTCCGCTATCACTGATTCGGGAGCGGCATTTGACGGGAAATAGGCGAAAAAGCGCGGATGCTGCCAATGCGTCATGCCGTCGGGTACAATTGCTTCGAAATCCGCGAAGATTTTCTCAAAGCTTTCCGGCGACTCGGGAGGCGAATCGGCAATCAGGGCAGCGATTTCGCCTGGGGCGGTCTGCGCCCGAACCGGTTTTTCAGGCAACTCTGTCCGATAGTCGGCGCTCCAGTCGGCAGTTCGGTGCAGCCATTGGCGGAATTGATCGCTATCCATTTTGATCCTGCTCAATCGTCACCACAGCCTAAGGCGCAACGATGGGCTGCGCCTTCAAATCAGGTTCCTCGACTTCGACGCCGTCGAAAACCGATCCCTCTTCAAACCAAGATCTCGGCGCCGGCGCGCCCCACAGCGTCTGGCGTTGCGGATCCTTCAAATCCCATTTGACGGGTTCGTGGTCAGGGTCGACGGTTTGATAATCGGAACTGTAGATTTCGACGCGGTTCCCGTCTGGGTCGCGGATATAGAGAAAAAACGCGTTCGAAATACCGTGTCTGCCGGGACCGCGTTCGATATTGTCCAGATATCCGGACGTCGACATGACGTCAAGCAGTTCAATGATGTGCAATGGATTGGCAACCCAGAACGCCGTGTGATGCAGCCGTGGCCCGCGCCCGTTGGTAAACGCCATGTCGTGGACGCCGCCCTTGCGATGCATCCACGCCGCCCACAACCGGCCGGTTTCCTCATCCTCGGTGTACTCCGTAACGCGGAAGCCGATATCGTTGTAGAACGCGACGGCATCGTCGACATGGGTCGAGAAACAGTTGACGTGGTCGATGCGCAGCGGCTTGACGCCGTGATAAAACTTGTATTTCTGGTGTATCGGTTCAAGCTGGTCCATCTTGAAGTAGAATTCCAGCGGCATGCCTTGAGGGTCGCGGATGCGAAGCGTGCGGCCCTGAAATTCCCGTTCCACCCAGGAGCACGGCAGTCCCCTGCCCTCAAACCAATCCCTAGCCTTGTCCAGATCATTTTCTGAATAAACCTTGAAGCCAAGCACGTTGACAACCGCTTCGTCGCCTCTTCTCAGCACAATACAGTGATGGCCGCGTTCCTCCATCGCCCTGAGGCGGATGGCATCGCTGTCTTCATGCGTGACCTGAAGACCGAGCATGTCAGCGTAAAACGCCCGGCTTGCGCCCAGATCGGTAGCGACAAATTCCACATGGCTGAGCCGGACGATATTGAACGGCGGATAAAGATTGAAGACCGGCACCGGCAAGATCAGGCTCCTTGCAGAAAATTGTATCCGGTCAGCGGACCGGCAAGACGATGTTGGCCTCGCCGGTCATCCGCTCAGTTTCGGTATGCTGTGAGCGGTCGTTGCGAATGCGATGTTCTTGGTTTCCATATAGAAATCAAAAGACCAGTCACCGCCGTCTCGACCGATTCCCGAATTTTTCGCGCCTCCGAAGGGCGTCGGCAGGTGGCGGGCGTTCTCTGAATTCACCCAGATCATGCCCGCTTCCAGTCGCTCGGTGAACCGGAATACGCGCGTCACATCCGACGTCCAAAGATATCCGGTCAGGCCGTAGTCGGTATCATTGGCGATTTGCAGCGCCTCGGCCTCATCCTTGAACGGGATCGCTGTCAGGACCGGACCGAATATCTCCTCACGCGCAATACGCATCCGGTTGTCGGCGCCGGTAAACAACGTCGGCTGCACATAACATCCGCCACCCGGACCGTCGGCTTTTGCGCCGCCCGCCACAACCGTTGCGCCCTCCTCTCGCGCCAGGTCGAAGTAGGACAGAACTTTCTTCTCGTGAACAGGGTGGATCAACGGTCCCACCACCGTCTCCGGATCAAGCGGGTGA
Organism: Rhizobiaceae bacterium; assembly: GCA_965204295.1. GTDB lineage: Bacteria > Pseudomonadota > Alphaproteobacteria > Rhizobiales > Rhizobiaceae > JAWKWH01. Next base: position 3,161,023 of record OZ241973.1, on the reverse strand, counting down.
CCGACCTTGATGCGATTTGCCTTTTTCGCAACCCTGGCAACGAATTCATCGTGGACCGATTGCTCGACCAGCAGCCGTGACGACGATGTGCAGCGCTCGCCATTGAGCGAATAGATCATAAATACGGCCGCATCCGCCGCCCGCTCCAGATCGGCATCAGCAAAAACGATGACCGGGTTTTTGCCGCCCAGTTCGAAGTGAGTCCGCTTGAGCGTATCCGCGCCCTGTTTCATGATCATCGAACCGGTCCGACTTTCGCCGACAAAGCCGATGGCTTTTATATCGGGATGTTCGGTCAAGGCTTTGCCGGCCTCCTCGCCAAAACCATTGACCAGGTTCCAGACACCCTTTGGAAGCCCGACTTCCTCTGCAATCTCGATCAGAAGACGCGCTGTCAACGGCGAAAACTCGGCCGGTTTGTGAACGACGGTGCAGCCTGCCGCCAGCGCCGGAGCGATTTTCCATGTGGACAGCATGAAGGGCGTATTCCACGGCGTAATTATGCCAACCGGCCCAATTGGAACCCTTGTGGTCAGGTTCACCTGGCCTGAAGTCTTAAGCGACTTTCCGTCACGGGCGTCGGGCGCCCGGTTCGCGAAGAAACGAAAATTCTCTGCCCCGCGAAGCGCGGCTTTCGACATGAAACGGAGCGCCTGACCGGTGTCCATGCACTCGATAAAGGCGATTTCTTCCGCCCGCGCCATAATCGCATCCGCAATATCATGCAGGATCTTCCTGCGTTCGCCGCCGCCGACATCCCGCCAGCCCGGAAAGGCCTCCTTTGCCGCTTTTGCGGCGGTATCGATATCGTCGCCGGTTCCGCGCGCGACCCTTGCAATCGGATTCAAATCAACCGGAGAGATCGTCTCGAACGCCCCGTCCGATGCCGGCCATACCGCCTCGCCATTGATATGGTTTGAAACGCCCCCTTCCCGGAAGCGCTTCAGATAAGCATCCGCCTTCGCCAGATTGTCTTTCAGTTCGATCATCCTGCGGGTTCCGTTATCGACCCCTTAGCCGTGGGTGTATGACGTTTACCCGCCAGCTCAAATCCCTGTCGATCTCCCGAATCTCGAAAGACAATGCGAAGTGGGGCGTATTGAAAAGGTCGGAAAGATAAGCTCTGGCGGCGGCGAAAATCGCCTCACCCGCCCGTTTTTTCGTTTCGAGGTCACGGCCCGCGCCAATTCGAAGCAACATGTCCAAAAACGCATTTTCCGGGTGATCATCGGCAATTGCAAAGCTGCTGCACATGGTTGCTCTCACTCTCACGGCGCCTGTTTCGAACACGCCGGTCGCCAGCGCGGCCCTCAGCATCGCTTCGCAAAAATCATCCATGGGCACCCTAGCCTCAAGATTGCTGCTGTATTCGATGTTAAGGTGTGGCACGGCGCGCTCCGTTTCTACATTGCCTCGCCCTGTTTAACATGTTAATCATTTCGCATGCAATGTCAATCTCGAACTATCCGGCTGACTTGATCGGCTACAGGAGGCGCGCATGCTGTCATTGGACAAAGACTTTCTCAAAGGCTCGATTCCGCCCCTGGTGACACCGTTTCGCGATGGTGAGGTCGATTACCATGCCTATGCCGGTTTGGTGGAATTTCAGGCGAGGGAGGGCTCGCACGGAGTCCTTGTCAACGGCACGACATCGGAACCCTCCTCACTAACGGTCGAGGAACGAAACAGGATTGTCGATGTCGCGGTCGAAGCCGCGGCGGGAAACCTGACAGTGGTCGTGGCTACCGGTTCTCAGAGCTTCGCCGAAACGGAAGCACTGACCCGATATGCCGCGTCAAAACCGGAAGTCGACGCGTTGCTGATTGTCACTCCCTACTACTCGCGTCCCCCGCAACGCGGTCTGGTGGAGTATTATCGCCGCCTGAACGAAATCCACGACAAGCCCTGGATGATCTATCATATTCCGGCAAGAGCGGCCGTCGACGTGAAAATCGAAACGGCCAGGCGGATCAGTGAAACGTGCCCTACATTCGTCGGCATGAAACATGCGTCCCCGGACCTTGGATATGTGTCCGATCTGTTTGAGGAGATTGACGAGAATCTGCGTGTTTTTGTCGGACTTGAGGAATTATCGTTCCCAATGATGGCGGCGGGCGCATGCGGGCTGATGAATGCGGTCGGCAATTTGCGGCCAGAACCGCTTTCGGACATGTGCGAAGCCGTGTGGAGCAATGATCTGGCCGGCGCCCGTGCGTTGCACCGTCGGCTCTTCGAAATCAACAAGGCCGTTTTTTATGACATCAACCCGATCCCCATGAAATACATGATGAAAAAACTGGGAATCATGCCGGAAAATGAACATCGTCTTCCATTGATGCCGGCGACGCCGGAACTGGAAAAGCGTCTCGACGATGTCCTCGCAAAAACCGGACTTTTGTGATGAGACTTTGTACTTTCGACACGGACCGGGTGGGCGCGATTGCGGAACCCGGATTATTTGACCTCACAATGCGCGGCGGCTGGATGTCGGTCCGCGAGATTATCGAAAAGGGCGAAATCGAAAAAGCCGCGTCGCTTGCGAAGGGAAAGCCGGACAAGGCGCTTGATGAAGTCGCGCTTTGTCTGCCGCTTCCCGATCCGGAGCGGATATTCTGCGTTGGAGTCAACTATGCGAACCGCAATGCGGAATATCGCGACGATTCCGAGGAACCGGCCTATCCCTCGCTTTTTATGCGCGGCGTCCGTTCATTTTCGCATCCGCATGAGTCGGTTCTGATTCCCAAAGCATCGGAACGGCTCGACTACGAAGGTGAAATCGTGCTCGTAATCGGCAAAGCCGGACGGAGAATAGAGCCGCCTGAAACCAAAAAACACATTGCCGGCCTCACAATCATGAACGAAGGGTCAGTCCGCGATTGGATCAGGCATGGCAAATTCAATGTCACACAGGGCAAGAATTTCGACAGGTCGGGCAGTTTCGGCCCCTGGATCGAGACCGAACTTTCCGGACTTGATCTGGAGAACCTGGCGATCGAAACACGGGTCAACGGCGAAATCCGTCAGAAAGACACCACCGCTTCGATGATTTTTCCGTTTTCCCGGTTGATCGAATACATTTCCACATTCACGAAATTGCTTCCCGGCGATATGATCGCCACCGGAACCCCGGCCGGAGCCGGTGCGCGATTCGATCCTCCGAAATGGCTGAAGCCCGGTGATCTGGTCGAGGTCGAAGTCGAGGGCGTCGGTATCTTGCCGAATCGAATTGAGAAGGAAACCGATTGAATTCAGCAGGCGACAGCATAAGGAACGATATTCCTCCAGATACGCGAAAATCGCTTCCAATTGCCCTGCTTCGCGCGCGTGAAGCCGTCATGGCCGGATTTCGGCCCGTATTGGCCCGCCACGGAATTACCGAGCAGCAATGGCGCGTCCTGCGTGTCCTGAGCGAAATGGGAAAGCCGCTTGACGCCAGCAACCTCGCGTCTCATGCGTCGATATTGCCGCCCAGTCTCACCCGTATTTTGAAGGTGCTCAGCGAACGCGCAATGGTCTCCATAATTCGTGACCGGGGGGACGGCCGCCGGATCCTGGTCGAGATTTCCAAGGGCGGCGAAGACCTGATTCGCGAAGTCGCGCCGGAAAGCAGGGAGATTTACGCAGACCTCGAACGCCGCTATGGCGAAGAAAAAATCTCGCTCTTGTTGGAAATGCTCGACGAGTTGACCACCAAACTGAGCCGGTAAGCATCAGGCGGTGATCCGTGAGCGCGCTTTTTGCGCATACCCTGTTGTGGCGCCATCCAACACTATGGGAGAAATTCGATGCGGAAACTCCGAAAATTTACTACCGCAACGATTGCAATGTTTTTTGGAGTCACCCCTAATTGTCCGCCGGACTTGCCGGAGAAGCCTCAACAAATGCCGCGCAAAGCGCAATTGACGGCCAGATAAAGGCGTTTCTCGCCGACGACAGTGCCGCGGCATATTCGTATGCCGCGCCCGGTATAAACGGATATTTCCAAGCGTTGACGCCTTCATGAACATGGTGACCTGCGGTTACGAACCGGTTTGGAAACCTCAAAAGCACGAATTCGGCAAATCCGTGGAAATCGACGATCGACAGATATTGCAACAAGTGCTGGTCATCGGGCCGGATGGAAAGAACTATGAGGCGGTCTAAAAGCTGAAACTTCAGGACGACGGCGCTTGCAAGATCACCGGCGTGCGCCTGCGCGAGGCGGTCATCACCGGAGCACGAGCGGATTATCGATCGCTGTTTCCAACCATGTCCTGAGACAGCGCAATGGCCGTGCGTCTGTCGTTTTCATCGGTCAGGGCAAATGCCTCTTCCTGAAGACCGCCAATCCACTGTTTGTCCAATGGAGACGCCCGTTCGAGCGCCGCCGTCATCAATGCCAGCCCCTGAACCGCTTTTCCGCGCTGGTACAGCAGGTTACCGAGCAGCGCTTGAGCGCCAGCATGCCCTTTTTCGGTTGCGAGCTGCAACCAGCGGCCCGCCTGTCTGACGTTTCGCTTCACACCGTCACCGACCAGAAACATCCTGCCCATCTCGAACTGTGCGACGGGGTTTCGATAGGTCGCGGCCGCGCGCAGATAGTAATCCCGCGACGCGTCCGGATTGGGAATAACGCCGGTGCCCGGTATGCCATGTTTAAGATAGCTCGCGATTGCGACCAGCGCGTCCGATTTGTACGGCGCGTCAGGACTGCCGGGTTCGACATCGCGAGACGCGATATCCATAAAAAACTTGAGCGCTTCCAGGTCGTTGCGCTCAACGCCGTCGCCTTCGGCATACATGCGGCTCAGTTTCCAGGTCGCGCCCAACTGACCCTTCTCCGCCGCATAGCGATAGGCTTCAACCGCTTCCTGCTTCCTGCCGTTCTTGTATGCCGAAAATCCGAAACGGAAGACCGCCCAGGGGCTTTCCTTTTTAATCTCGGCATTCTCGCTGTCAAATGCCGGCGCTTCGACGACCGCGCCGGTCATCAAGATCACGGCCGCGGCCGCGATGGAAATACCGTTGGTCAATCTAAATGTCCGCAAAACAATGAGTTTCTTTCGCCCCGCCCGGATGCGTTACCGCGCCATCTCCGGCCGGGCCCACCGTCTGGGCGTATTTCCAGATCGCGCCCGATTGATAATCCGTTTCGCGTGGTTTCCATTGCCGACGGCGCGCTTCCAGTTCTTCATCGCTCAAATCAACATCAAGCGTTCCCTCGACCGCATCGACCGTGATGATGTCGCCGTCCCTCAACAGGCCTATCGGCCCTCCGACCGCGGCTTCAGGTCCGACGTGCCCGATGCAGAAACCGCGTGTCGCGCCGGAGAAACGCCCATCGGTGATAAGGGCAACCTTGTCACCCATTCCCTGGCCATAGATCGCGGCTGTCGTGGCCAGCATTTCGCGCATTCCAGGGCCGCCTCTCGGCCCTTCATACCGGATCACAAGAACCTCGCCCTCCTTGTAGCGCCGCGAGTTGACCGCTTTGAAACACTCCTCCTCCGAATCAAAACACCGCGCGGGTCCGGAAAACTTCAGCCGCGACATGCCGGCGACTTTGACGATCGCACCCTCAGTCGCCAAATTACCCTTCAGACCGACAACGCCGCCAGTGACGGTGATGGGATCGTTCGCCGGACGAACAACATCCTGTTCACTGTTCCAAGCCACTTTTTCCATGTTTTCGGCAATTGTCCGACCTGTCACGGTCATGCAGTCGCCATGCAGATACCCATGTTCCAGAAGGGTCTTCATCAGGAGCGGTATGCCGCCCGCCTCGAACATGTCCTTGGCGACGTATTTTCCACCCGGCTTCAAATCCGCGATATAAGGGGTCTTCCTGAAAATCTCCGCGACATCAAACAGGCCGAATTCAATACCGCACTCATGCGCGATTGCCGGCAGGTGCAACGCGCCGTTCGTGGAACCGCCGGAAGCTGCAACGACGGCAGCCGCATTCTCCAATGCTTTCCGCGTCACTATATCGCGCGGACGAATTTTTTTTGCGATCAGTTCCATAACCTTTTCGCCCGAGGCGAAATTGAAGCGGTCGCGCATTTCGTACGGTGCCGGCGCGCCACAGGAATAGGGAAGAGCCAAACCGATCGCCTCGGCGACCGTGGCCATCGTATTGGCGGTAAACTGTGCGCCGCAAGAACCCGCCGAAGGACAGGCCGCCTGCTCGATTTCGGTCAGGTCATCATCTGAAATTGCGCCAACCGAATGCTGGCCCACGGCTTCAAACACGTCCTGCACCGTGATCTGGCGGCCGCGATAGCTGCCCGGAAGTATCGATCCTCCATAGATGAACACGGACGGAACGTTCAATCGGACCATGGCCATCATCATGCCGGGAAGCGACTTGTCGCAGCCGGCAAGGCCCACCAATGCGTCATAGCAGTGGCCGCGCATGGTCAGTTCGACCGAATCGGCGATAACCTCACGGCTCACGAGCGATGATTTCATGCCCTGATGGCCCATCGCGATACCGTCCGTCACCGTAATCGTGCAAAATTCCCGCGGTGTGCCGTTGGCGGCGGCAACTCCTTTCTTGACGATCTGAGCCTGCCTCATAAGTGAAATGTTACACGGAGCGGCTTCGTTCCAGCAACTTGCGACGCCCACAAGCGGCTGATTGATCTCATCGGCGGACAGGCCCATCGCATAAAGATACGATCTGTGCGGCGCCCTCGCCGGCCCTTGAGTCACATATCGACTCGGTAAATCGGCTTTTGAAAATATCGTGGCGGCCATATTTGTTCCTGAAACCGGACTGAGAGCGCGGCGTATAGGACCATTCCTGACGGCACACAACCAACTCAAGGCCAGCGTGCGCCGGGTTTGTGGCGGGAAATGGGCAATTCCCACCCTATTGCCATAGCGCGGAGCTTCTTCAAAAAGTGTTGCGAAATGGTCACAATGCCGCGCGTCTTACCGGAATCCGGGCCGGATTTACGATTGACGCGGGTTTTCTTCGGCTTTTGCAACCAGCGAAGCCAAAACGGAGCCTGAAATCAGGATAGCCGTGACGCCAAGGGGCATCACGGCGGGTATTTCAACTTGTCCCGCGAGCAGCATTTTAGTCCCGATAAACATCAGTACCAGCGAAAGGCCGACTTTAAGGTGGCGAAACTCTCGCATCATTCCCGACAGCACAAAGAAAAGCGCGCGCAATCCCAAAATGGCAAAGACGTTGGACGAAAACACGATGAAGGTTTCATTCGATACCGCAAGGACGGCGGGAATGGAATCGATGGCGAAGACAAGGTCCGTCAATTCCACGGTAACCAGCACGACGAACAAAGGTGTCAGAAACAGTTTGCCGCTCCTGACCACGATGAATTTCACGCCTTCATAGTTGTCGGTTACCCTGCCGGTTCGATTAAGCGCATGCACAATTCGACTGTTTCCGGGATCAATCGCCTCTCCGTTCGCCCGCAGCATCCTGAACCCGGAAAAGATCAGCAACGCCCCAAGCGCAACGCCGACGACGTGAAACTGTTCCACCAGATGAACGCCCGGCACAATCAGCGAGAGCCGCATGATGATGGCGCCGACAATGCCGTAGAACAATACCCGGTGCTGAGCCTCCTGCGGAACGCGGAAATAGCTGAAGATGAGCGCTATGACGAAAACGTTGTCGAGCGACAAAGCCTGTTCGAGCAGATAACCGGTCGCAAACTCCGATGCGCGCCGGGTTCCGGCAAAATCAGCAAAAGAACCGCGAAACCGATCGCCAGCGAGACATATGCACTTACCGTCAGAAACGCCTCGCGCGTCGAAATCACCCGCGCCTTGCGGTGAAGCACGAACAGGTCGATGAAAAGCAGCGCGCCGACAAAAGTGAGAAATCCGGGCCAGAGCCAAGCGTGAGCGGTCATGATGCCGAAGTCGCCTGTGCCGCGTCAGCGCTTTACATTGCGAACCGACATCGCAGGCAACGCCTTGCCTGCCAGAGGGGCCCGGCTCGAATGACCTTCCGGATGTAAGGGGAAAGTGACTGATTTTCAACGAAAAGCCCGGCCGCATTCAATAGCGGCCGGGCCGGATTCCCGATATGATCGGATCGGAATTAGTGGAACTTGACCAGTTCGTATTTACCGTCCCTGATCACCTGCTCCTTGTACGAGCCATCGGCTTCGCCAACATCGCTGAACTCGACATCGGTCGCGCCGACATAATCAATGTCACCGCCGTCCACGAGAATCTTCAGACCCTTGGCGATTTCGCCCGGGAGAATTTTCTCGCCCGGCGCATTGACCACGTCCATGACCTCAGCCTTCAGCGCGGCGCGGTCAGCCGAACCGGCGGCCTGCATGGCAAGGGCAATGATAGCACCCGCGTCGTAAGATTCGGGGATGAACGGGCCGGTGGCCTTAACACCCGCCGCGTCCGCGAGTTCCGCGAACATCGCCGCACCTTCCGACTCGCCACCCGGTGCCGCACCTTCCGACTCGCCACCCGGTAAAGTGGTGATCAGACCATTTGCGCCATCGCCAAGAGCTTCGATGAGTGAGTCGCCCACCATGCCGTCAGAACCGAAGAAGCTTTCGAACGCACCGGTATCGAGCGCTGTCTGCATGACGCCCTTGCCGCCACCATCGACATATCCGAAGATCATCAGATGCTCGGCGCCCGAAGCCGCGAGGGCCGCGACTTCAGCGGAATAGTCCGCCTTGCCGTCTTCGTGCGCGGCGGAGATCTCGACCTTGCCGCCGGCGGCGGCAAACGCATCGCCAAATGACTCCGCCACTCCCTTGCCGTAGTCATTGTTGGTGTAGGTCACCGCAACGCTCTTGATGCCTTTGCCCGTCACGATATCGGCGAGCACCTGCCCCTGGCGCGCATCCGAGGGTGTGACGCGGAAGAAGTTGCCCTTGTCGTCAATCGTCGTCAGCGCCGGCGACGTGGCCGAAGGCGAGATCATGACGAGGCCGTTGGGAACGGCGACATTGTTGATGACCGCGATGGTGACGCCGGAGCAGTCCGCGCCCATGATCGCGGAAACATTGTCCGATGTGACCATGCGCTCAGCCGCCGCGGTGGCAGCCGCCGCATCGCCGCAGGTGCTGTCACCGCGCACCGCTTCGATCGTCTTTCCACCCAGAAACGCCCCACTGTCCGACGCTTCCTTCAACGCGAGTTCCGCAGACGCGGCCATGGCCGGCGTCAGCGATTCAATCGGCCCGGTGAAGCCAAGCAGAACACCGACTTTCACGTCCTGCGCGTAAGCCGCACCCGACAGCATCGTTGCAGTCAATGCCCCGATAATTGATTTTTTCATTGGTTTCTCCCTTTTTCTCCCTTGGATTGCCGCGAAACGCGGCTTGCATCACCCCCCGCCAAAACGGGTGGATCGTGGCGCGGAATCTAGCGGTACTATGTACAACAGGCAATTGCATATATTTCGCACCGCCAACCAGCCGGACAAGACCATCTTTTCGATATATTCAGACCGCTTCGTTTATGCGCTCCAGCGCGGACGAAAGCTTGGCGGCCCGTTCTTCAAGCGCGGCAAGCTTTTCCCGCTCGCCTTCGACGATTTCCGGACGGGCGTTGGCGACGAACCTGTCGTTTCCAAGCTTTTTCGAAATCCTGCCGATATCGTCGGTCACCCTGGAAATCGCCTTCGCCAATCGGATTCTTTCCGCTTGAATATCAATGAGATCGCCAAGCGGAAGGCAGAGCGTCGCTTCGCCCGCGACAATCTGGGCGGACCCTTTTGGCGCATCCGACTCAAGGATGATGTCGGTGACGCGCGCCAGACGCTTGATTGCAGGATCGTGCCTCAACAGGCGTTCGCATGTCGGTTGATTTGCGCCGACAACAACCAATGGCGCCTGTGCCGACGGCGGCACATTCATCTCCGCGCGCACCGACCGCAAACCGGATACCAGTTCGATCAGCCAGTTGACTTCATCTGCCGCCACCTCATTTTCATAGTCCGGCCGCGGCCAGCTTGCGTGACAGATCAGATCATTTCGCGGCGCATCCCCCGACGTCAATGACCAGAGTTCTTCCGTCATGAACGGCACGAACGGATGCAGCAGCTTGTAGATATCGTCCAGCACATAGGCGGCGCACGCCTGCGCCTCGGCTTTCGCATCCTCATCATCGCCACCGAATACGGGTTTCAAAAGTTCGAGATACCAGTCGCAAAACAGATTCCGGACGAAACGATAACCGGCGCCGGCCGCCTCATTGAAGCGGAAGGTTTCGATGCCTTCCGAAACAGCGCGCGCGGCCCGGGTCAGCTCAGTCAAAATCCAGCGATTGATTTGCAGTTTGGTATTTTCGGGTTTGAAATTCGGATCGACCGCAACACCGTTCATCCGGGCAAAACGGGTCGCGTTCCAGAGTTTCGTTCCAAAATTTCGATAACCGGCAACCCGGCCCGGATCGAGCTTAACGTCCCTGCCCTGCGCCGCCATGACCGCCAGCGTAAAGCGTAGCGCATCGGCGCCGTACTCATCAATCAGTTCCAGCGGATCAATGACGTTGCCCTTGGTCTTGGACATCTTCCGGCCATGCTTGTCGCGGACGAGAGCATGTACATAGACCGTGTGAAACGGCTCCTCGTTCATGAACTGGATGCCCATCATCATCATGCGGGCGACCCAGAAGAAGATGATATCGAAACCGGTCACCAGGACATCGGTCTGATAATAAGTTTTCAGTTCGTCTGTCGGCTCGGGCCATCCAAGCGTCGAAAACGGCCACAGAGCCGACGAGAACCAAGTGTCCAGAACGTCCGGATCACGGATCAGTATCTCACCCGGCTTGAAGTTGTCGAGCTTGTCTTGAACCCAGGCTTTCCACGGACCTTCGAGCGCAAGATAGTATTCAACCGCCGCGTCCAGCGCCGCCTCCTCGTCTTTTTCGACAAAGACGTGACCGTCCGGCCCATACCAGGCCGGAATCCGGTGCCCCCACCATAGCTGCCGGGAAATGCACCACGGTTCGATATTCTCCATCCAGTTGAAGTATGTGTTCTCCCATGTTTTGGGCACAAATTTCGTCCTGCCGTCACGAACGGCGGCGATGGCCGGCGCAGCAAGCGTTTTGGCGTCGGCAAACCATTGATCGGTCAGCATCGGTTCGACGACGACCCGCGAGCGGTCGCCAAACGGCTGCATGACCTTCTTGTTTTCGACCTCGATCATCAGACCTTCGGCGTCGATGTCGGCGACAATCCGCCTGCGCGCCTCGAACCGGTCGTGCCCGCGATATTCGTCCGGAACCAGATTAATCGCGTCAACGGTATTCTCGTCCGGCAGACCGCCCTCTTGAACAATGGCCATGGCTTTCGCCGATTCTTCCGCGTAGGGGGCGCCGTCCGAGCGCATCGTCGCCTTCTCGTCCATCAGTCTGTACGGCGGTATGCCGCCACGCTTGGCGACCTGATAATCATTGAAGTCGTGAGCACCGGTGATCTTGACGGCGCCGGACCCGAAATCAGGGTCCGGATAATCATCGGCAATGATCGGAATTAACCGGCGGTGCTCCTTGGGACCGAACGGAATTTCACACAATCTGCCTACGATGGGAGCATAACGCCGGTCTGACGGGTGTACGGCGACCGCACCGTCTCCGAGCATTGTTTCCGGACGCGTCGTGGCGATCGCAATGTAATCGCGCTGTTCCTCAAGCGTGACATTTCCGTCCTCGTCCTTTTCGACATATGTGTATGTCCCCCCACCCTCGAGCGGATATTTGAAATGCCACATGTGGCCGTCGACCTCGATGTTCTCGACTTCCAGATCGGAGATCGCGGTCTCGAAATGCGGGTCCCAGTTGACCAGCCGCTTGCCGCGATAGACCAGCCCTTCCTTGTGAAGCCTGACGAACACTTCCAGCACGGCCTCGGAAAGCCCGTCGTCCATGGTAAACCGTTCTCGCGACCAGTCGCATGACGCACCCAGTCTTTTCAGTTGGTTGAAAATGATGCCGCCCGATTCTTCCTTCCACCGCCATACGCGGTCCATAAACGCGTCCCGCCCCATTTCGCGGCGGGATGGTTCCTGATTGTCCGCAAACAATCGCTCAACAACCATTTGCGTGGCGATGCCGGCGTGGTCTATGCCGGGTTGCCACAGGACGTTTTTACCACGCATGCGCTGATAGCGGATCAAAATGTCCTGCAGCGTGTTGTTGAGCGCATGACCCATGTGCAGCGAACCGGTCACATTCGGCGGCGGAATCACGATACAGTATGAAGAAGCGCCCTCTTCCGCGCCCGCTCCGGCCGAAAACGCATCGGCGTCAGTCCACAGTTTCGCAATTCGCGATTCGACGCTCGCTGCGTCGTAGGTCTTGTCAAGCATGGGGGAATCCGTTGGTCACGGGTCTGACTGCGCTACGATCCGTGTAAATCGGAAGGCTCCCGTCAAGTCAACCGTCGGCTCCGGTTTCGCCTCATACGAAGCCGCCGCGGCAACATGGTCCGGGCAGGTTGCCGCCATGGAAAGCCGCGTCCCGCCGCCGTGGTTGAACAACTTATTGTTCAAGTCGACCATCTTGAATTTTATCTTCTTCGCGCCGTCCGGAACATTGCGGACGGTGATTGGGGGCGATTTCGGACCAGGACACTTGCCGATCGGGGCTCATTTGAAGCTCATCGACATGGAACAGGCCGGCAATGCCATCGAAAAGCCCGCCAAATTCACCGGCACGAACGACACGGTTCTGCTCATGCAACTCGCCTCAACAGGCAGTTCCCGAATGGAAGACCAAATCAACCCCGGCGGAATTCAAGCGGCGCTTTTTGCAGTTAACGGTTTGCGCCTCGCGCAACTCGGTCGATTTCCTCTCGCACCAGGCGTTCGACGAGGACAGGTAAATTGTTGTCCAGCCAGTCCCGCAACATCGGCCGCATCATTTTCTCCGCCATGGCGTCGAAATTCGGCTGGCGGTTACGGGAAAACGCCTCCGACAACTCATCGAACGCAGCCGCAATCTTTCGCCCCGCGTGTTCAGAGACGATCGGCGTTCGCGGCTCTTCCGGGTTTGTACCGGCTGCCGTTTGCATGTGTTCCGCAACCATACGCGCACTGGAATTCGAGCCTGAATCTTCGGTAATCGCGTCACTCACGATCGATTCGGCAAGTCGTTCGCCACCATCGTCATGGGTCAGATTGTCATCCGATTGCTCGCCAACCTCTTCCATGGGCGCTTCCTCGGCAGCCTCGGTCTCATCTTTGCCCGCGGCGACTTCCGCCCGGATGTCCGAGAGGCTGAGCGCACTCATTATGCTGTCCGCGGAAGGTGCTTCGGCGCCATTTGGGGAAGATGTTTTGGCATCGTCTTCGCCGGATGATTCATCGTCCGCCAATTTTTCGTGGAACGACCGCACCTCATCCTCACTTGCCGCCGCCGCAATTTCCGCGTGTTCATATTCCGCCGGTTCGCTATCAACACCCGGGCCATTGCCTTCCGGCGCGTTCGCATTTCGATCGACTTCGGCAAACTCGCCGGTTTCGGAAGCCTCCGCAATTTCAGCCTTTGCGTCCGCCGCGTCGGTGTCTTGAGCAGGCGTCTCGCTGGAAGACCCGGCCTCTTGCGCCGTAGCCGCCGCGCCGGCGGCATCGCTGTCTTCAATGATCCTTCTGATGGAGGCAAGAATTTCCTCCATGGACGGTTCGCTTTGCGCGTTGCTGTTTGTTTGTGCCATGGCCCTTCCGCCGCCGCCGAACATCTCCGGCAATCGACCGGAGTGTCTCATCGTTTTCCCGGCCTGCCTCGCAAGCGGCCGAATCACTGGTAGATCATATCCGCTCCCGACGAAAGAAAGAATCCCCCGGCAATGTTTTTGCCGGTTTAGCACAAAACAGATATTTCAGGACTTTACCGGCCGTCGGGAGTTCGAAGGCCGAACCACTTGTCCTTCACGGCTTCGTAGTGCTCTTTCGGCTTGTGCAGGCGTACCCGAAGCCCAAGCCGGCTGGCTGACAAACGACCGATGGCCGATACTATGGCGTAACTGGCCACAACGGTATCGCGCTCGGAACTGACCTGATTGACCTGCGCGTCGATAACGTCGGCCTGCGCATCAAGAACATCCAGTGTTGTTCGCTGGCCGACCGTGCGTTCTTCGATCACGCCGGCAAGCGCCAGCCTGGCGGCCGAAACAAGCGCCCTGTTCGCCTCGGTATTGCTTCGTGATGCTTCAAACTGTGTCCAGGCCGAGACGACGGCGGCGCGAACCCGGTCACGATTGACATCGACCTCAATCCGCGCCTGACCGAGCGATTCCTTTGATTGACGCACCAGTCCGGAAGCTCGTCCGCCCTGATAGATGGGAATGCGCAATGTGGCGCCGATGCTGGCCGTCGTGCCGTATCCGTCTCTCGGTGCGGGCAAGCCGGTCGGATTTACGGTCTTTTGATAAGAGCGGGCGACACCGACATCCGCGGTCACACCGGGTAGAAGAGAACCCTCGGCGGCCTTCACCGCATAGCTCGAAGCGTCGACGAGGTGTTTTGTCGCCTTGATTGCCGGGTGCTCTCTTTCGGCAATCGAGTAGGCGGAATCAATGCCCTCGGGCAGCAGCTTGAGCAGCGGACCGGCTGCTTCAAGCCTTCCCGGACTGGCGCCGACCAGTTGACGGTAAACCGCGACCGCGGACTCCGACTGAGCACGCACGGCGGTCAGTTGCGCCTGGGCCGCCGAACGGGATGCTTCCGCTTGCGCGACATCCGTGCGGGTTCCTTCACCAACCTCGAAGCGGGATCGCGCCGCGCGAACCTGTTCGCCGAGAAATTCCAGATTGCGCTGGCGAAGTACGGCGATCTGCCGAAACAGGGTAACGTCCATGTAAGCCGCCGCCGCGTCGAACAGTGTATTCTGCTCTGCATTGCGAAGGTTTTCACGCGCGGCGCGGACTTGAGCTTCCGCGGCTTTCACATTGTTTTTGGTTTGAAAACCGTCGAACAATGATTGCGACAAGGTGATCCCGAAAGAACCGGTCGTAAGTCTTATCCCGGCAGAATCGGTGGAGGAGTACATAATCGATCCGTTGCCCGTAATCGTGGGCCGGCGTCCTGATTTCGCGATCGGCACGCTTTCGTCACTCACGCGCACGCCCGCGCGCGCCGAATTCAGTGTCGAATTGTTCTCATATGCTTTGGAAAGCGCGCCAAAAATCGTCTCGGCGGAAACCGGAACCGGAGCAACCGATATTGCGGCCAGCACAAACGCGACAGCCAAACCTGGTACTCGCACCACTTCAGTCTCCTTGCTTTAGAGCCTGTCGCCACCTGCCGGCGGATTTGCAAACCCAATGCCAGCGCGCCGGCAATTTCATTGGGAATGTAGTGAACTACCGCCGCCAAGCCAAATCCGAAATTGCCTTATTGCCCAGTTTTATTCGGCTGGATCCTATTTTAGAACTCAAAGGAAGGTTCACGCTGAAACCCGGGAAGCGGGCGAACGGCCAAATTAAATGCCTGGCGCGCCGAAACGTTTCCGTTGGATTTGGTCCACAATGTCGCCTGTCCCGTGTTTCCCGTTCCGACAACACCGACGATGCGGCCGCCGTCTTTCAACTGTTCGATCAAAGCGGTCGGAATTTCGTCAATCGCACCGTTGAGAAAAATGACATCGTAGGGCGCTTCGGATGCGTAACCGGCGCCAAGCGGCCCCTCGACAATGACCGCGCTATCGTATCCGTGCTCCGAAAGCACTTCCGCGGCCGTCGAAACCAGGGCCGGATCATCTTCGACAGCTATGACGGAGCCGGCGAGCAATGACAGCACGGCCGATGAATATCCCACGCCGCAGCCAATATCCAGAACAACATCATCGTCCGAGATGTCCGCAAGCTGCAGAAGTTTGGCAAAAGGCGCCGGCTTCATGAGATATCGCGGATTGCCTTTGTCCGGAGATGATATGGGAATATCCTCATCGATATAGGCCAGAAAACGCGAAACCGATGGCACAAACGATTCACGCGGCGCCAAACCCATGGCATGTAATATCGCCGGGTCGGTGACATCCATGGTCCGCAACTGCCCATCGACCATTTTCAGGCGTTGTTCGGCAAAGTCGACTGGCATTTGCGCGGTTCACCTCGTCGGTTTCAGCCCGGCTGAGGCCAAAACCCTCCACGTTCCCGATCCCGCTGCGCTGGAGGCCTCGCCCGGAATCGAACCGGGGTGACCGGATTTGCAGTCCGTTGCGTAACCACTCCGCCACGAGGCCGTCGCACAGCGTTCCGGAAGGGCTCCGTTAACAGATGGCATGGCGCCAGGCAAGGTGGCCAAATGGCCATCGGCCGCTTTTTCTCGGCGGGCATACCGGACTGCAACCCTGAGCACCCGTGACTGTGGCGGCAATGTCGAGCAGCCGAAAATCCGGTACTTCCGGTCTTGCCTGCTCATTTGTGGCGCAGCTCTCCGCCTGCTCAATTGCACACGATCCGCGCAGCATTCCGCTTCGTCAAAAACAGGTTTTCTGGTCAAACGGTATATCCGAAAACACCGGAACCGCAGTTATAAAACCTGTTGGCAAACTGGAAACCGTTTTGCTATAGGCTGCCGGGTTCACGCGAGCATGTGCCTTCCCCGGTAGCTCAGCGGTAGAGCAACCGGCTGTTAACCGGTTGGTCGCTGGTTCGAATCCGGCCCGGGGAGCCATTTTCAAAGGGTTGGCGAGACGCCCGTCAACCCTTTTGCTTTGACGGGTAGGCAAGAGACGGTTACTGATAGCCAAAACGAAAATTAAGTTGAATGATTTCAGCAATAGTTTTGAGACAAACCCTGAGATTGAGAGTTCGCTAAAGACATGAATGACGCCAACAAATCAATCCCATGCATTCCGATACGCCATCTGTCTATCCGCGTTTCCTGGCATGACGCTGGATGGGATGGCACCGTCTGCCGCGCACCTCGAGAGAATGCCAGTTGTCTGGTACTGAACCGCATCGGCGCGAGCAAGGACGGCGATCAGGAAGCCGACCATGCGGGTCAGTTTCTCGACGACATACCGACCAAATACGTTTCGCCCTGCTTTACCGAGCGCGTGAATTTCCTTTCGTCTCGCCCGCAGCGCCGGATCGCGCAACATGCCTATTCAAATACAAGCGAGCACCATGGTCACATCGTCGAAACGGCCTTTATTCATCCGGCCTACTCGGCGGCGGCAACGCCGTTCGGCTGGCTCTTGAAAGAGCGCGCCTAGGGTAAGGACTGGAAGAAGGGCAAGCTCGACAGCTATTCGCTAGTGGAGCGATACGGGATCGATTCTGCTCCCTAGCACGAGCCCGATGAGCCGGGCTGGCTTTCGGCACGTCCGTGGATTCAGGGCGAGAAAAATCAGGCGGCGTTGCTCAATGCCTTCTTCGGCGCGCTCAAGCCGAAACAAAGCCTGATTTTTGCCTATGCCAAGCGCATACCGCTGATTGATGACGACAGATGGATGCTGACCGGCGTTGGCCGGATCACCTCAGTCGGTGGATTGCAGGAGTGGGATTACGATCCACCGCAACATGAAGGGTTGCGCTCATATTTGTGGGAGCGCTCTGTCGGACACACAATCCGGCCCGATGGCAAAGATGGTGTACTGCTACCCTATCATGATCTTCTTGAGCGTTGCGATGACGGCCCGTTGCTGGATCCGTCACCGTACATTGCCTTCATCCCCGACGCCTATCGCGAGGAGTTCCTGTTTGCCAGCGAGCACGTCTCGCCGGGCACGGCAATCGCTGCCCTGCTGAGCGTCAAGACGGCGCTGGCGAACTACGAAAAGCATTTCGTGGGCGACTGGAGTCAGCAGCAAAAGTGGATTGACCGGCAGCTCGGCGAACTCTGGACAATGCGCGGCCCCTTTCCCGGCATGGGTTCGGTGCTGTGTGCAATGGGCGTCGAGTGCGGTTATCAACTGGCCTATCATTGTTGGGAGAAAGCAGGCGAAAACGGCGACCCGTGGCCGGTCCTTGCGGCTCTGGTCCAGAACCCGGATGACCTGCCGGGTGATCTGAAAAACCAAATCGATGGCTTCGCGGATACATGGACCTATCTTGCCAGCGACCGCGGCAGTGACCGGTTTGCCTTTTGCAAGCTGCTCGCGCGCTTTGACATAACCCTGCAGCAAGCAACGAGATGGTGGGACGAGTCATCTCGCGACAATACCGGGATCACCTTGTCTGGCGCTGATTTGAGCGATGCGGCGATCATGGAGAACCCTTACCTTTTCTATGAATGCGACCGTGACCAGCCGGAAGCGATCGCTTTTGAAACAATCGATCAAGGGGCATTCCCTGAAAAGGCGATCGCTTCCAAACATCCGCTGGCGGCACCGTCCAAGATCATCGGCCCGGTCGACGGCAGGCGTCTTCGCGCAGCAACCGCCGCCGTTCTGGAAGAAGCCGCAATCAACGGACACACTTTGACGTCGCGGGCAGACATTATCGCGGCGCTGCGAGAAAAGCCCCTGAGCCCGCCGCTCCCGGCTTCCGACGATCAGTTTGAAATCCATGCCGACAAGCTCGGGCCGATCGTCACCGCGTGTCAGTTGGAAAACGGCAAGCCTGCCTATCAGCTAGACCGGCTGGTGGTGTCACGCGAACTCATTGCCAACACGGTCAGAAAGCGCGTCAATCAAGGCAAGAGCCACACAGTCGAGACCGACTGGCTGAATAGAATCGATGCAACTTTTCCCGACGATACGAAGACGTCTAAGGGTTCAAGCGAATATCTGCGCCTCCAGGAAAAGGCCGCCGCGCTGGAAGAACTGGCGGCGTCCCGCTTTTCTGTCCTGATCGGCCCAGCGGGCACGTGCAAGACGACTCTGATGAGGTTCCTGTGTGAAGCCGACCCGATCGCCAATCGCGGCATTCTTCTTCTTGCCCCGAACGGAAAGGCGTGCGTGCGCCTTCAGCTCTTAACCGGACTGGAAGCCAAGACCCTTGCGCAGTTCCTGCGTCCGCAGCGCTACCGCGAGGCGACACAAAGCTATCGTGTGATCGGTGATACGGAGCGCTATGCAGCGTGCAAGACCGTAATCGTCGATGAAGCCTCAATGCTGACCGAGGAACAGCTTGCTGCGCTGTTTGACGGGCTTGGCGGTGTCGAGCGGATCATTCTGGTCGGCGATCCGAGCCAGCTTCCGCCCATCGGCGCGGGTCGTCCCTTTGTCGACATCGTCAAGTTCCTGCAGCCGGAAAACTTCCCGGTCAATCAGCCGCGCGTCAGCAAGGGTTACGCTGAACTCACCATCGGCAGCCGCCAAGAGGGCAAGGAGCGGCATGATCTTGAATTTGCCGAATTGTTCAGCGGCCGCCCTGCGGGATCGGCGCAGGACGAAATCATTGCCGATGTGAAAGGCGGCGAAATCGGCCCTAACCTGAGAATCTGTTCCTGGTCTTCGCCTGCCGAGCTTGCCACCATGCTGCCCGCCGTGACCGGCGAAGAGCTCGGCGTTGATCCGAAAAACCGCGAACAGTCGTTCGCCGAGCAAGCGCTTGGCGGCAATAAGAGCAAAGGATCGGTCTATTTCAACTTCTGGAACTCGGGACCGGCGGCGGATCGATGGCAAATCCTTTCGCCGCTCAAGGGTGAAGCTGCGGGCACCGTCACGCTCAACCGGCTGATCCAGCAAGGCTTTCGCGGAGAAACAAAACGCAAGACGGCGCATGTCGATCACCGGTTCGCAAAGGTGCCGCCGCCGATGGGCGGTGATGGCATTATCTATGGCGATAAGGTGATCAATCTCGGCAACCATCGCAGGCGGTGGGTCTTCCCTGAAGAGTTCGACGACGGCACGGAGCCGCTGCGCTATGTAGCCAATGGCGAAATCGGTATCGTCACCGGCCCCTTCAAGAAAAAGGGCAAGACAACAAAACTCAACAACCTGAAGGTGACGCTCTCATCCCAGCAGGGTTATGAATACACTTACTGGCAGAGCGATCTTGACGAAGACAAGAACCTGCTCGAACTCGCCTATGCGCTGACCGTCCACAAAGCTCAGGGCAGCGAGTTCAATACAGTGTTCGTGGTGCTTCCGAACCCCTGCCGCATCCTTTCACGGGAACTGCTATACACGGCTCTGACCCGCCAGAACGAGCGTCTGGTGCTGTTTTGTCAGGGCGAACCGCACAAGCTCCTTGAATACCGGCATCTCTCGGACGCCGCCCGCCGCCTCACAAACCTGTTTGAAGCCCCCGAACCAGTCCAGATCGATCAACATGTCTATGACGGCAAGCATATTCACAGGTCACGGCGAAAAGAGTTGATGATTTCGAAGTCCGAGGTCATCATCGCCAATGAACTGAGCGCTTCAGGAATCGGGTATGAATATGAGCTGCCGTTGATCGGCAAGGACGGCAGCCGCCGTTACCCGGACTTCACAATTGAAGACCCGGATACCGGCGTCACCTGGCTGTGGGAGCATCTCGGCATGCTCGGCAATCCCGAGTACGACAAGAAATGGGGTTACAAACAGCAATGGTATCGCGAGAACGGGGTGAAATCGATTGAAGAAGGCGGCGGTGACGCCGCGACGCTGATCACCACGACAGAGACGAACGGGATCGATCACGATCAAATCGCCGGCCTGATCAGGCTCATCAAGGATGGCGCCTGAGGTGATGTGCATCATTGTTGATGCGACCCCATCGCTTGGGGGTTCTGGTGGTTCAG
Organism: Rhizobiaceae bacterium; assembly: GCA_965204295.1. Taxonomy (GTDB): domain Bacteria; phylum Pseudomonadota; class Alphaproteobacteria; order Rhizobiales; family Rhizobiaceae; genus JAWKWH01. Next base: position 3,140,405 of record OZ241973.1, on the reverse strand, counting down.
CCGGGAGCATCATCCGAGATGAAGCGCTGATTCGACCGGTTGCAGTGAACGACACGCTGTGAATGCATCGGTCCGCTTCATGCCCAAAATGACGGACGCAAGGGGTGCGTTCGTCGATTTTCGGTTGAACCCTCGACAATATATCTGATGCGGTCACGCTCAGACGGTAGCCCCGGTTGCGCGCCGTCACGATCAGGGTCTTGGCCTCGGCCTCCGTGAAACCGACAGCCTTGAACACGTCGCGCAGTTCCTGGATCAGATTCTGGTGGTGGCGTTCAAGGCCAATCCGCTCCGGGATATCAGCAGGGCGTTGGGTGTCGAAGACCTTTCCGCGACCTATCCCGATTTACCAAGCCAGCGTGAAAACAAACCTGCTCTTCATGGGATTTTCCGCGAAGTGTTTACACGGAATACGACCGACCATTGGTTGGCGAAGTTGGAAGAACAGGACCTTCTGTGCGCTCCGGTCAAATCCCTTGCCGAGGCGCTGGAGTATCCGCAAACGGAAATCAACGACATGTTGCGACAGGTCGATCATCCAGTTCTGGGCGAGATAACCCTCGTCGGTTCCCCGGTTCACCTCAGTGCCGCCCGCTGCGATGAACATGCGCAGAAGGTTTTTCTCCCGGTCCGTGCGCTCGCAATTGTCGCCCTGTTCCGGATATGAGTCCCGGCCCCAAAACGCTCAGTTCTCGCGAAAAACCCGGCGACGGACATTCCGGGAGGTCGTCCGCTCATTGTCAATCGAGTTTTGAAGCCGAACCGCGTCGTTGCTGAAAATCCATTCGACCCCTCGATTCACCTCGCGGTACAGGCAATTGCGGCTGCGGACGAATCCGGTGCCGACTTTCTGGCCGGCGTTTTCGTGTTTCCGCCTGATTCTCTCATTCAGCAACACGTAGTGACCGGTTAGACCGCCGTAATCGGAAGAAAGCGTCAGATTGCTCATCGAACGAGAGTTGGTTTGTGCGACGGGCAGGCAACAACTCCGCGGTCGAATATCAAATGTCTCGAACAATGTCGCATCCAACGCCAACACATGATAATTGCGTTCCGGCAGGAGACCGGAAAGGCGGCGGTCAAGTATTTGCTTTTGGCGCTTGATGTCCGGAAACTCCTCACGCTTCAGTTCCAGCATCAAATGGGTATTGCCACCGAATGTCCCGACCAGTTCGGCAAGGGTGGGAACTTCCGGAACTTTACTGCGTAGTTCGTCGAATTCCACGCCGCCAACAGTAATCCGTTTGCCAAACACACGCCCTGTGTCGGGATCATGTATAATCACGGGGATCAGATCGGCGGTCCAACGGATATCCGCCTCGATCCCCCATACGCCGGCCTGTTCGGCGGCCTGAAAGGCGCCCAGCGAGTTTTCGGGGACCGAATTGTCGCGATGTTCGCCACGATGCGATACGATTTTGCAACGCTCCAGCTCGAAACGCGATGGCTTCCTGCGTGGAAGCGCCGCCATCCATGCATCGGCCAATGACATCGCCATTGATTGCAGTGTTTCCTTCACGACGGAAAAAATCCGACATTCCAACATTTCAATAAGAGGGTGATACCGTCGTACCTCCTCCAATGCCGGGATGGTTTGCGGCGCATTCAACAAAATGCATGGAGCAAATCATCGCATCGTAGTTCGCCATGCAGCAACCCGGGCAGCGTTATTGCCGATACCGATTGTTCCTGCACCATGAATATCCGCCCTTGAGATTGTGCGTCGCACCCCCTGCCCGCCACGGAATATCGGCTCGGGGCCGAATGCCGAAGATGCGAAGGCGCCGCCCATCGACAGTCACTCATCCGTAGATGCGGCGCATATCGGGCTGTTCGGTGCAATAGTAATGCACCCAGATGTAGGCGTGACTGAAGGCCGCCACGATCAGCGCCGCAACCGATTGAAAGAGAAAAGCCGGCACCCACAGGATGAAAAAACCAAATACATACATGGCGTTGGGCGTCCACGTGAATATCCCTTTTCTGACCAGCGGCGTTTCGCGATAAGATGCATCGAAATGGTCGATGCCAAAGGCTCGCTTAAACCCAAAATATCGTCGTACACAGTAGACGAGATACACGGACGGCGGCAGGAGGATCACCGCAACGACGTATCCGACCCATGGTTCGATTGGGAGCGAACCCCGGTTGGACCAGCCGAGAGCGAAGGCCAATATCGGCCTCGGTATCATCAATATCGCGAACCCGGCCTGATAGATTGGAAACGCCTTGCCGCCAAACAGACGAGTCAGCCGCCGGCCGTCCAGTTCCAGCCGCCAACAAAGCCAGACATACACCTGATGAACTATCGCATCGCCAACCGCGAGAGCGGCCCAGGCGGTGGTGATCAGACCTAGAAACGATCCTGCATCGAACCCCGGCGCGTGCGAAGCGAAACCGAGAACAACAAGCAGAGCAGTCAGACAAACCAGATGCAGAATCTGCCCCCGGTAGAAAAAACCTCTCCCTGATCGTGCCTCGGTCATGCCGACTCTCTATACGCCTGCAACCAAAGCTATCAGACCGGTGCGCCACCGGCAATGTTTGCCTTGGATATCTCGCGGTATGTTTGCACAAGCATGAAAAATGGCGGCAAAGGGCCAATTGCTAACGCGGGTGGCTTATCGGTTCGGTAGCAACCCGGCTGAATGCGCTAGCGCGAGAAATTACGATCAGGAAGTGAGCTCAAACCATTCTCGTCTGATTCAACCGACGCCGAGTTCTTTTCTTCGAGAGCCTGAACCGAAACATCGTCGGCTTCGCTACGTTCTCGCTTTATCTGCGGCGCCTTTTCCCGCCATGGGACGAGATGTTGGCCAATCGCCCGATAAAATTCAGGGACTACTGTTTCGAGATCGTTAATAAAATTCTGCTGTTGCGTGAACCGCGCGGATAGTCGTCGGGCTATGAAAATATGAAAGCCGTTAACCTGCAATCCCTTTTTGTCAGCCTCAATAAGGGATGGGGCATCCTGAAGAACCCTGGAGGCAAACTGTGTCGGCTCACTTCTTCCCGGCCAATTACAGCGAATCTGAAGATCGTCAGGCACATCGCCTTTGACCTGTCGCAAGAGCCAATTAAGGCGGGCCTTTGAAGACTGCTTGTCGCGCGGCGCGGAGATTGTCATGCCTACGTCTACAGTCCGGCGTGCGATATCGGCGACTATCTCCAAGGGTGCGGCCGCATTCGGAATATCGAGTGTAGCTAGAAGGTGACAATTATCTCTAAGCGCTTGCATATCATCTTTAAGGCGAAGAGCGGGGTCAGAAGCATGTTTACGTGAAAGTCGTTCAGAAACCGCCGCCTCAGTCTGTCGGCTGAGAATAAGTGAAATATCCTTCGTTTCCTGATGCCAAGCGGCCACCACAGCATGTGCAATTTCTGATTTTGCGCTTATCTTTACGCCGGCAGAGATGTGTTTGTTAAGTTCGGTCCATTCGGACGGCATTCTGTCGAAACCCTTTACCCCAGCACTTTCGTGGGTGAGAAACCGTCGCAATTCCTCTAGCAATAGATGTTGATCGCGATCTCCAATTGATTCGTTTTTCACAAGTAAATCGGCTGAAGTCAGTACAAATATCTATGACCAATTATAAACAGGAATTATAGAACGTATTTTTCTGACCGCTTCAAGTGGATGATGTTCTGATTTTGTCGCAAATTGATTGGAGATCGTAATTACACAGTCCAATCCGTAATCCTTCGCTATGCTCCTGTATCGATCAATTTGCTCTGCGGACAGCTCCGCTGTTCCAACCTTTGATTCAATCAAACACCGCCATTCTCTTTTCCCTTGTCTTACAATGATCAATCCATCTGGCCGATCCTTTCCGGCACTCCTCTCACCTCTGAATACGATCTCGGTCCAACACTCAATGACAGTGCGCTTACCCACCAAAATACCGATCGGTTTCAGCAGTTCACGCGCGAATTCATCTATCCGGGATAAACATGCCAACAGAATTGAAGTCGTACGGCCTTCCTTCGATGTGGTTGCCAGCACCGGAAACAACCGTGCCCGTTCGCCTTGAATCAAATAATCCGGACGCATAATGTTCATCCCTGATTAGAGGTTTACCGGGCTACGACTTTTCGAGAAAAAGTCAAAGAATTTCCTTCGAAAATGCTAGCGGCACCGCAAGTGAAACAGCTTCTGAAAACCTCTGCCGGCCAGTGGTCACTGAATTCGAATCCGGCCCGGGAAGCCAATTGATGCCTGCATAATACATCCCTTGCGAATCGCCGCTCCATCGGTACGCTCAAACACGAACCATAGCGTGTGTAATCAAACGACGTCCAGCTTCCGGTGCGATTTCCGACCGCCGCCGCGACATTGACAGGCTGAAATTCGCTTGAAAAATTGCCGCCAAACATGAATCATGGCCACGGTATCTCGCATTTGGGAAACGCGAGAATTCAGCGACGCGGGACAGAGCGGACCATGTTTGATAACCCGGTAAAACTCGATTTGAATTCGCTGGAAGGATTCGCTCGCGGTCTTCCCGCGCGCGCCAGGATGATGTTGGCCATCATAACCGGATTACCCCGTGGAACGCTCACCCTGAGAACGCCGGACGGACGGGTCGCGACCGTGAAGGGCGATGCTCCCGGACCCGAAGCGCAAATCGTTTTCAACAACTGGAAACTGCCGGGTCGCGCCATGGCTGGCGGAACCGTCGGCGTGGCGGAATCCTACATGGACGGCGACTGGGAAAGCCCGGACGTGACGACGCTGCTCGAACTGTTTGTCGTTAACCAGAAGGAGGGCGACAAGATTGCCGGCGGAGCCAGTCGGCTGCTCAACGCGTTGCAAAGACTGCGACACTGGTTCAACGACAACACGCGCACCGGTTCCAGGCGCAATATCGCCGCCCACTATGATCTTGGCAACGCATTCTACGAACAATGGCTTGATTCGACGATGACCTATTCGTCGGCTCTGTTCGGCGGTGGCACCAATGATCTGGAAACGGCGCAAAACGCCAAATACCGTGCTCTTGCGCGGGACGCCGGCATTGGTCCTGACGACCATGTGCTTGAGATCGGATGCGGATGGGGTGGATTTGCCGAGTTCGCGGCACGAGAGATCGGCTGCAAAGTGACCGGCCTGACAATCAGCAATGAACAATTGGCCTTTGCGCGCGAGCGTATCGCCGGAGCGGGCCTTTCCGACAGGGTCGAGTTCAGGTTTCAGGACTATCGCGACGAAACCGGCAAATACGACCGCATCGCGTCGATCGAAATGTTCGAGGCGGTTGGCGAAAAATACTGGCCGGTATTTTTCGGCAAAATGAAGGAGTGTTTGACGCCCGGTGGCACGGCGGGACTCCAGATCATCACGATAAATGAAAAATCATATCCGCTGTATCGCAGGCAGCCTGACTTCATTCAGCGCTATATTTTCCCCGGCGGCATGCTGCCAACGCCGGTTATTTTAAGGAAACTCGGCGCGGATCAGGGGTTGTCCTATTTGAAAGAGCGTGTGTTCCCGCAGGATTACGCCCGGACGCTGGCGGAATGGCGCGCCCGTTTCCGGGCCGCGTGGCCAACGATCAAACCGCTTGGCTTCGATGAGCGGTTCAAGAAAATGTGGGAGTTTTATCTGCACTACTGTGAGGCAGGTTTTCGGTCTGAATATATCGATGTCCGCCAGCTTGTGTGGCGCGCCGGGTGACGGCTATCCCATCTCCGCGCTGATTCCCAATCCTGTCCGGTCGATCACTTCGCGAAGCGCAAAGCTCGAATTGATCTTTGTCGCGTGCGGCATGGCTGACAGCCATTCCTTGTGGATCCGTTCGTAATCGGCAAGATCGCGTGCGGCCACGCGCAACAGATAATCATACTCACCGGACATCAGGTAGCAGACCAGCACATTCGGGCAACGCCTGACCGAAGCCTCGAACTCCGCCAGTATTTTCTCCGACTGGCCGGACAGGGACATATGCACAATGACGGTAACGCCATGACCCAGCGCCGCGTTGGACAGGCGGGCATGATAGCCGCGAACGACGCCTTGCTTCTCCAGTATATCGAGGCGGCGGGAGCACGCGGACTGGGATAGACCCACCGTATCGGCAAGCGACGCGTTGGAGATTCGCCCGTCCTTCTGCAGGGTATCGAGAATCGCGATATCAATCTTGTCCAGTTTCATTATTCAATGATTCCACCGCGATATAATATATACAAGCAAGCTCCTTCGAATATCTTAGGCGCACAAAGCCAAATTCGCAAACACTTTCGAGCGGTCTCGTGTTGTAATTTACCCAATCAGACAATCGCCGCCGTTTCAGGGAGTGAGCAGGATGCGCGTCGGATGCCCGAAGGAAATAAAGAACCATGAATACCGGGTCGGTCTGACACCCGGTTCTGTCCGTGAATATGTCGCCCATGGCCACGATGTTATAATTGAGACCGGCGCCGGATCGGGCATCGGCGCCGATGACGGCGCCTATCAGGCCGCAGGCGCCAAAATCGTTGCCGCCGCCGCGGACGTGTTCGCGCGGTCGGACATGGTCGTAAAGGTCAAGGAGCCGCAGCCGTGCGAATGGGTTCAGCTTCGAGAAGACCAGATTCTGTACACATATCTGCACCTCGCCCCGGATCCCGGGCAGGCAAAGGGTCTGGTCGACTCCGGCGCTACCGCGGTTGCCTATGAAACGATAACAGACGACCGCGGCGGACTTCCGCTGCTTGCGCCGATGTCCGAGGTCGCAGGTCGTTTGTCGATACAGGCGGGTGCGACGGCGCTGCAAAAAGCCAATGGCGGTCGCGGCGTGTTGCTCGGCGGCGTACCCGGTGTGCCGCCAGGCAGGGTTGCGATTATCGGCGGCGGCGTGGTTGGCCTGCACGCGGCCAAAATGGCGGTTGGTCTCGGCGCCGACGTCACCATAATCGACCGCTCAATTCCCCGCCTGCGCCAGTTGGATGACATTTTCAATGGCCGCATCCATACCCGCTATTCCACGGTTGAAGCGCTGGAAGAGGAGTGCTTCGCCGCCGATGTGCTCGTCGGCGCGATTCTCATCCCCGGCGCCGCCGCTCCGAAACTCGTGACCCGCGAGATGTTGTCGGGCATGAAAAAGGGTGCGGTGCTTGTCGACGTCGCCATCGATCAGGGCGGTTGCTTTGAAACCTCAAAGGCGACGACGCATGCGGAGCCGACCTATGTTGTCGACGACATCATCCATTATTGCGTCGCCAACATGCCGGGCGCCGTGCCGGTCTCCTCTGCCCATGCGCTGAACAACGCCACCCTGCACTATGGCTTGCAGCTTGCCGACAAGGGTCTGAAAGCGCTTGTCGACGAACCGCATCTGCGTAACGGGTTGAACGTTCACAAGGGTCGGGTCACCAACAAGCCGGTCGCCGAGGCCCTGGGCTACGCCATGGCGGAGCCGCAGGTCGCGCTCGCCGCATAGCGGCGGGTCAGGTTCCTCCCGAGCACCAAAAAACCCGCCGGTTTCCTTCCCGGCTGGTTTTTGTCGTCATGGTCAGCTATCCGAGGTCGGCCGGCTCTACGATATCGACGCCATATTCGGCGCCGTGATGGAGAATCGTCCGCCACAGCGATTCTGCAAAACTGGTGAACACCAGAATATTGAATGCATCGTTCTTGTCGCGCCATACGTTTACAGCCATATGCGCCATCTGGGTCGACGCGGCATCTCCGATCGCAAACACGTCCGGGTGCAAATCGATCGACAGCATCTTTGCCAGGCAATCGCGAACCCGGGGACCCGACAAACTGATCAGGGAGCGGCCGCTGGATTGATCGCCGAGCGACGCGCTCTTTGCGAACTTTGCCTGCAACTCCTTCACCGGCCTGGCCCCGGCCGCGGGGGTCAGTGCGTAGAATTGGTCCGGACCCGACCAGATCAACGTGCAGCCGTTTTTTCCCGCCACCGCCCGCGCATTCTCTCCGGGATCCGCTCCAAATTGCGTTTTTGCGTTTTTGCGCATCGCAGCGGCCCGACCGCGCCTCGCCAGGAGCAGAACAAGCTGAAAGTTCCTTACTTCTCCGGCGCTCACGCCCGCGTCGCCTTCGACGACGCCGTAACGCCTCGCATCGGCCGCCTTTTGCAGCGGGGCCGTCTCGTTCCAAATCAAATCAGGCACGCTGACGTTCTCCGTCGGGATCGTAGAAGACCGGGGCGCAGATTTCGCAATCATAAATCTTGCCGCGCAACGGGTCGCAGACCGAGACGACCTCACCGATGCGGTCGCGGCCACGCGCCACCATTCCCAGACCGAGATACCGGTCGAGCGTCGGTGAGAAACAGGCGGATGTGACATATCCCTGATCCGTGTCGGGGCCGGGCTTGGCGCCTTTCGGGATCACATGGCTGCCGGCGTGGAGCTTGTCGGGTTTGTCGACCGGTTTGATGCCGACCATAACCATGCGGTCCTCGCTCACCAATTCATCGCGCCGGGCCAAAATGCGGCCGATATAGTCTTTTTTTCTGGCCATTATCTTGCCAAGGCCCAGATCGCCGGCCGTCGTCGTACCGTTCAGTTCGTTGCCCGCGGCATGCCCCTTTTCGATGCGCATGACACCAAGCGCTTCCGTGCCGTAGGGGATGATGCCGTAGGGTTCACCGGCCTTCATCAGGTTGCGCGCCATGGCGTCGCCGTAAGCGCAGGGCGCCGAAATCTCAAACGCCAATTCACCTGAAAATGAAATCCTGAACAGCCGGCAGGCAATGTCGCCGCCGCGAATCTTGACTTCACGAACGCTCATGAACGGAAAACCCTCGCCGGTGATATCTTCCGATGGGTCGAGAATTTCGCTCAGCACCTCGCGGGTCTTCGGCCCCGCTATCGAGAACTGCGCCCACTGATCCGATGCCGACGTGAGTTGAACGTCAAGATCGGGCCACAGAACCTGGCGGCAATATTCCAGATGCTGCATTACCGGTCCCGCCTTGGCGGTCGTCGTCGTCATGAAATAACGGTCGTCGGCCAGACGTGACGTCGTGCCGTCATCCATTACGATCCCGTCCTCGCGCAGCATCAATCCGTACCGCGCCTTGCCGACGGCAAGCGTGGAGAAAGTGTTGATGTAGACGCGATCCAGGAACATGCCCGCGTCGGGGCCCATGACATCGATCTTGCCGAGTGTCGTCACATCGCAAAAACCGACGCCGTTCCGGACCGTCAGCACCTCGCGGTTGACGCTTTCAAGCCAGGTCTTTTCCCTTGGCCGCGGATACCATTGGGCGCGCTTCCAAAGGCCGGTGTCGACAAACGCCGCACCCTGTTCTTCCGCCCAGTGATGCGACGGCGTCAGGCGGACGGCCCGGAATTCCTCGTCACGATGATGGCCGGCCAGGGCTCCGATCGACACCGGAACGTAGGGCGGCCGGTACATGGTCGTACCCGTCTCCGGTATCGAACGACCGGATACTTCCGCCATAATCGCAAGACCGCCGATATTCGACGTCTTGCCCTGATCGGTGGCCATGCCCAGCGTCGTGTAGCGCTTGAGGTGCTCGACCAACCGGAAGCCCTCGCGATTGGCGAGCCTGACGTCGGAGGACGTCACGTCGTGTTGCTGATCGACAAAGGCCTTGCCCCTGCCCGTAACATGCCAGAGCGGTGTCTGGGAGTAGTCTTCGGTATCCGCCCTCGCGGCAGCGCCGGGTTTGCCCGGCGCCCCGGTCGCCTTTGCGGCATCGGCGCCCGCCTTGTGGCCGTTCTTCAGACAATCCGACAGAGAAAAATCCCCGTTCGCCGCGCCGGCGACAGTCATCCCGGCCGAACAGGCGCCGGGTACGAACGCCGCTATGTCTTCACGCCACTCGGGCTTGCCGCTGTGGTTGCATGTCAGTCCGATAGCGGGGTTCCATCCTCCCGACACGGCAAGACAATCGGCGTCGATCTCGGCGGAGGCGCCGCCGCTCAATGCCACCCGGACCTTTGATACGCCATCCCGACCGCCTTCAACCGAAGTGACCTGACCGTTCAGCACGCTGAAATCACCGACCTTTCCGCGTGCCACAAGCCCGGCGGGAACTTCGTCGCGCGCATCAATGACCGCGGCAACCTCTATTCCCGCCCGCTCGGCGGCTTCAACGGTTTTCCAACCGTCACCGTTGTTTGTAAAGACCGCTATGCGCTTGCCGGGAGCGGCCCCGAAACGGCCGAGGTAATTTCGCACCGCCGACGCCATCATCACGCCTGGGCGGTCATTGTTGGCGAACACGACCGGTCGTTCAATCGCACCCATCGCGACAATACAGCGCCTGGCCACCACACGCCACAGACGGTGCCGCGGCTGATGCGCCGGAGGCGCCGACAAATGGTCATTCACGCGCTCGACCAGGCCATATGTGCCACCATCGTAAACGCCGAAGACCGCGGTCCGCGTCATCAGGCGCACATTGTCCATCGAGGCGATCTCCGCCATGGCGCTCGTCAACCATTCCGAAGCCGGTTTGCGACCGATTTCGCCGCCTTCGGCGAGCAGCCGCCCCCCGACGGCAAAGTCTTCTTCCACCAGAATCACGCGCGCGCCCGTTCTGCCGGCGGCGAGAGCCGCTGAAATGCCTGCCGGCCCGGCCCCTGCGATCAGAACATCGCAATGCGCCCAGGCTTTTTCGTAGCGGTCCGGGTCGGGAACCTTGGCGGCATTTCCAAGTCCGGCGGCCCGGCGGATCACCGGCTCGTAGATCGCCTCCCAGAATTTCGCCGGCCACATGAAGGTCTTGTAGTAAAATCCCGCGACGAAGATCGGGGAAGCCAGCTGGTTGATCGCCATATAGTCGTATTTGAGCGACGGCCACCGGTTTTGACTGTTTGCCTCAAGCCCGTCGTAGAGCTCGGTGACCGTCATACGGGTATTGGCTTCCCTGCGGGCGCCGGTCCGCAACTCCACAAGCGCATTCGGCTCTTCCGACCCCGCGGTCAGTATGCCCCGCGGACGATGGTATTTGAAGGAACGTCCAACGAGCCTGACCCCGTTTGCGACGAGCGCCGATGCGAGCGTGTCGCCGGCATGGCCGGAATAGTTCTTGCCGTCGAAGGCGAAGCTCAAGCGTTGCGAGCGATCGATAACGCCGCCTTCAGCCAGGCGATGAGATTGCGCGCCGGACATCGGCCTCATCCTTTCTTGCCCGCAATCGCCGCCCCGACACCGGGCGCCGCGACAACCGACCTGATTTCGTGAGTAACCGTGTTGCGTTCGACGGTAAGCCAGGTCCGGCAGCCGCCACCGTGGTACCAGCTCTCCCTCATGAATCCGGCGATGTTGTCGCGCAAATATACATATTCATGATATTCGTCGCGAAGCGCCCGCGCTGCGGCGGAGTCGTTTTCCAGCGGTGGATCGTGCGGGGTCGCTTCCGGCCTTGTCAATGACGCATCTCCGAGATAGGTGAACTCGCCGGAGTCCCGCTCGCCACAATATGGACAATGTATTCGCATCGTGTCTGGTCCCGCAGAGCTCAGTGAAGATTGGGCTGTGCGCCCTGTCCCTTTTCGTCAATCATGGCGCCGCGTTCGAACCGGTCAAAACGGAAACGCGCACCTTCGCGGTGGAGTTCGTCCCTGGCAATCAGGTGGGCGAAAACGAACCCCGAACCGGGTGTCGCCTTGAAACCGCCATAGCACCAGCCCGCATTGACATAGAGGCCTTCGACAGGCGCCCTGTCGATGATGGGCGTACCGTCCATCGACATATCCATGATGCCCCCCCATGAACGCAGAAGGCGAAGCCGGCCGATCATCGGCATGATCGCCATTCCGCCCTCGCAGACATCTTCCATAACCGGCATGTTTCCGCGCTGGGCATAGGAATTGTAGCCGTCTATGTCGCCGCCGAAGACCAGGCCGCCCTTGTCCGACTGGCTGACATAGAAGTGGCCGGCGCCAAAGGTGATGACGTTCGGCAGAAGCGGCTTGATCGCTTCGGTGACGAAAGCCTGAAGCACATGGCTTTCGATGGGAAGACGCAAATCCGCCATGGCCGCGACGCGTGAGGAGTTGCCCGCGACCGCCATGCCGATCTTGCCCGCACCAATCGTTCCTCGGGATGTTTCCAAGCCCGTCACCCGCCCCTTGTCGCGTCTCAGTCCGATAACCTCGCAATTCTGGATTACATCGACGCCCATCTCGCTTGCGGCATGCGCATAGCCCCAAACGACAGCATCGTGACGCGCGGTTCCGCCGCGGCGCTGAATCAGCCCGCCCTGTATCGGGAATCGGGCGTTGTCATAGTTCAGGAACGGTAGCATCCGGCGCACCTGCACGCCGTCGAGCAATTCCGCGTCAATGCCGTTGATCCTCATGGCGTTGCCGCGTCTGGCGAATGCGTCACGCTGCGGGTCCGAATGGATCAGATTGATAATCCCGCGCTGGCTGACCATCGTGTTGTAGTTGAGGTCCTGCTCCATGCGCTCCCATAGCTTCATGGACAGTTCATAGAATCCGGTATTGCCGGGCAGCATGTAATTGGATCGGATGATGGTTGTGTTCCGGCCGGCATTTCCGCTTCCGATCCAGCCCTTCTCAACCACCGCGACATCGGTGATGCCAAACTCCTTGGCCAGAAAATATGCGGTGGCAAGACCATGCCCGCCACCTCCGACGATTACGACGTCATAGCGATCCTTCGGTTTTGCATCCCGCCAGGTCCGCTGCCAGTTCCTGTGGTCACCAAAGGCGTTCCTGACCAGTGAAAAGACCGAATATTTCGGATTCATTTGGATCACCTGCCCAAATTGATTTCAGTCAGACATCCAATGTGTACTCGCGTTCCCAGTTGGAAAAATGAGACACGAACGAGTTCCATTCCTGGTTTTTCATATTGACGTAGGCTGACGAAAATTCGTCACCCATCGCCGCTTTAAGCGGCTTGTCCTTGTCGAATTCCCGCAACGCATCAAGAAGATTGAGCGGCAGGCGCGGCGCGCTACGCACCTTGTGACCGTCCTTGTACATATCGATGTCATGGCGCTTCCCGGGGTCGGCTTTCGTACGATAGCCGTCCAGACCGGCCGCGATAATGATCGCCTGCAACAGGTATGGATTGGCCGCGCCGTCCGCCAGACGCAGTTCGAACCGACCGGGTCCGGGGACGCGGACCATATGCGTGCGATTGTTGCCGGTCCAGGTAACCGCATTGGGCGCCCAGGTCGCTCCCGACACCGTGCGCGGAGCATTGATGCGCTTGTACGAATTGACCGTCGGATTGGTGATTGCCGCGAGCGCGGAAGCATGCTTCATGATGCCGCCTAGAAAATTGCGACCCCGCTCCGACAGGCCGAGCTCCATGTTTTTGTCGGCAAAGGCATTTTTCTTGCCCGCCTTGTCCCACACCGAAATATGTACATGGGCTCCGTTTCCGGTCAGGCCTTCAAACGGTTTGGGCATGAAGGTCGCGCGAAAACCGTGCTTTTCAGCGACCGACTTGACCATGAATTTGAAGAAAGAGTGCCGATCGGCGGTCACAAGCGCGTCGGAGAAGCCCCAGTTCATCTCGAACTGGCCGTTCGCATCCTCGTGATCGTTCTGGTAGGGATCCCAGCCCATTTCCAACATGTAGTCACAGATTTCGGCGACGACGTCATAACGGCGCATGATCGCCTGCTGATCGTAGCACGGCTTTTCCGCCGTATCGAATTCGTCGGAGATTTTGCTGCCGTCCGGTGTCACCAGAAAATACTCGGCCTCTATGCCGGTCTTGACGCGCAATCCTTCCGCGGCGGCCTGAGCCGCCAGATTCTTGAGAACCACGCGCGGCGCCTGACCGAGGGGTCGATCGTGCATCGTACAATCCGCGGCCACCCATGCCACGTCCGGCTTCCACGGAAGTTGAACGACCGAATCCGAATCGGGTATCGCCATCATATCGGGGTGCGCGGGCGTCAGGTCGAGCCAGGAAGCGAAACCGGCGAAACCGGCTCCTTCCTCCTGCATGTCGGCGATTGCCTGCGCCGGCGCCAGCTTGGCGCGTTGAACGCCAAACAGGTCCGTATACGAAATCATGAAATATTTGACGCCGTTCTTCCTGGCGAATGCGGCAAGATCTTTTCCCATTGTGAAAACTCCTCCCAGGTTTTCGCTAAAATCCACCTTGCCCAGGCACCCAATCGGTGCCGGCAAGCGGGACTCCGGCCATGGCGGCCGCCTCGATTGTCAGTGCGCAAAGATCCTCCGGTTCGAGATTGTGCACATGGTTCTTGCCGCAGGCCCGCGCAATGGTCTGCGCCTCAAGTGTCATGACTTTCAGATAGTTGGCCAGACGACGGCCGGCCGCGACCGGATCGACACGCTTCTCCAGTTCCGGATCCTGTGTGGACAGGCCCGCGGGGTCTTTGCCCTCATGCCAGTCATCGTACGCGCCCGTCGTCGTTTCCAGCGCCTGATATTCGGCCTCCCACTTCGGATCATTGTCGCCCAGCGCAATCAGTGCGGCCGTACCGATCGAAACGGCATCGGCGCCGAGCGCCAGCGCCTTGGCGACATCCGCCCCGGTGCGAATGCCTCCTGACACGATGAGTTGGACCGTTCGGTGCATCCCCATGTCCCGCAACGCCTTGACCGCCGGTCTGACGCAGGCGAGCGTCGGCTGTCCCACCTGCTCGATGAACACTTCCTGCGTCGCCGCCGTACCGCCCTGCATACCGTCGAGAACAACCGCGTCCGCTCCGGCTTTCACGGCCAGGGTCGTGTCATAATACGGCCTGGCGCCGCCAACCTTGACGTAGATGGGCTTTTCCCAATCGGTAATCTCGCGCAGTTCAAGTATCTTGATTTCCATGTCGTCAGGCCCGGTCCAATCGGGATGACGGCAGGCGGATCGCTGGTCGACGCCTTTCGGCAGCGTTCGCATCCCGGCGACACGATCCGATATCTTCTGCCCGAGCAACATGCCGCCGCCGCCGGGCTTGGCGCCCTGCCCGACAACGATTTCAATGGCGTCGGCCTTGCGCAGGTCATCAGGATTCATGCCATACCGGGACGGCAGATACTGATAGACCAGCCGCTCGGACAGGTCCCGTTCCTCGGGCGTCATTCCACCGTCGCCGGTCGTTGTGGATGTTCCCGCGATCGTCGCGCCGCGGCCGAGCGCTTCCTTGGCCGCTCCCGACAGAGAGCCAAAACTCATGCCGGCGATCGTGACAGGTATTTTCAGTTCGATCGGTTTCCTGGCGAAACGCGTTCCGATGGTCACAGACGTTTCGCATTTCTCCCGATACCCTTCGAGCGGATATCGCGAGATCGAAGCTCCAAGAAACAACAGATCGTCAAAATGCGGTACGCGGCGTTTGGCGCCGCCGCCGCGAATATCGTAAATGCCTGTCGCTGCCGCACGACGAATTTCGGAATTCGTATACTCGTCGAAAGTCCAGGACTGACGCGGCGTGGTGGGCGTATTATGATAAGTCATGACGTCCCCCTTCTAATAAGCGTCAGCGTTGTCGATATCGAAATTGTAGAGTTTTCGCGCCGATCCGTAGCGCCGGAACCAGGAAGGCGAAACATTTTCCACACCGGCCTCGTCGAGCAGGTTTTGAAGCAGTTCGAAATGCTCGGGTCGCATGTCCTTTTCGACGCAATCGGCGCCGAGGGACTTCACATTGCCGCGCACAAACAGTCTCGCCTCATAGATCGAATCCCCGAGTGCGTCTCCGGCGTCGCCAAGCACGACAAGGTTGCCGGTCTGGGCCATGAAAGCGGACATGTGGCCGATATCGCCGTGAACCACAATATCGACGCCCTTCATGGAGATGCCGCACCGGGACGAGGCGTTGCCCTTGATCACCAGCATGCCGCCGCGCCCGGTCGCGCCGGCATACTGACTGGCGTCACCCTCGACCACGATCTTCCCCGACATCATGTTTTCGCCAACGCCGGCGCCGGCGGAACCATGAACGGTCACGGTCGCGCATTTGTTCATGCCGCCGCAATAGTAGCCGACGTTTCCGTGCACCTCGACATCGAGATCGGCATCGATACCGACGGCTATCGCGTGGCTGCCTTTCGGATTCTTCACCTTCCAGGTCAGGCCGTTCGCCCTGGCGGGTGGATTGTGAAGCGCGCTGTTCAACTGGCGCAATGGCGTTTCCGCCAAATCGAACACATGCACGATCAGTTCTCCCAGAAATAGACGGTTGCGGGCTCGGGCTCCCAGACACGAGCATCTTCTATGCCGGGCAATCCGGCCAAGGCCCGATATTCGGAACCAAAGGCGACATATTGATCGGTTTCGGCGAGCACCGCCGGTTTACATGCGATCGGATCCCTGACGACACCGAAACCGTCTCTGGTTCCGACGACAAAGGTGTAGAATCCGTCCAGATCGTCAAGGCCGCTTTCCAACGCCTCTCCCAGATTCCGTCCGTGGGCGATTTTCGACGACAGATAGGCCGCCGCGACTTCCGTGTCGTTCTCCGTTTCGAACGTCATGCCGTCGCGGATGAGTTCCCTGCGCAGATTGTTGTGGTTGGACAGCGATCCATTGTGAACCACGCACTCGTCGGCCCCTGTCGAATAGGGATGCGCACCCAATGTCGTAACGGCGGATTCCGTCGCCATACGGGTGTGACCCACACCGTGCGTGCCGATCATGGCGCCAAGATCAAACCGTTTGGCCACCTGCTGGGGCAGGCCGACCTCCTTGTAGATCTCCACCGAATCCCCATAACTCATGATGCGGATGTCCGGCCGTATCTCCAAAACCGCATGCCGCGCTTCCTCAAGGTTCGCATGCGGGACCAGGATGACGGCATGCGTGTTCTTCACGGTGATGCAAACGTCCACACCGGTTTTCTCGGCAAACTCATTCTGAAGACCATCGAAATCCTCATCGGGCGCACCTGACTGAACGGTGATTTTGCCGGCGCCGTCATCGGCGCCGCTGTAAATCGCAATACCGGCGCTGTCGGGACCCCGGTCCGTCATCGTGATCAGCATCTCCTCCAGCATTGAGCCCAACCGAGGCTCCAATGATTTATCCTTCAGGAACAAACCGACAATGCCGCACATTCTTCCCTCCATCGCTGGCGATTGAACAAAAAAACGCTAGCAGCAATGGATGACGGATTCAACTGAGAAGAAACATTTTTTCTTCTAGGGCAACATTTTTGAGTAGATAAAAGCGGTTGTTAAAATTGATTTGAGGAGGCCCTTGTAATAACGTAATAACCGCCAAAAAAGTAACCGCCAAAAAACAGGCGACGGACCGAAATCCGCCGCCTGCCCGGTTTCGATGCCGACGGGCTAGTAGCGGTCTATGTTCGCGGCCGTATCCTCATTGGTGGCGTGTCTGGCCTCGTCGGCCATTTCCCCGTTTTCGCCGCGGGTCTGGATGACGTGCCAGCCAATCCACAACACAACGCCGATGATGACCAAGAGCGTCTCCGATCCCTGAAAGGGATAAACGGCTCCGACATCCTTCAGATCGACGGCCCAGCTTTCATATCCGATTGTAGACATGTTTCTTTCCTTTCCGGATCAGGATTTCATCGCGGCTTTTTCAGCGACCTTCACATCTTCGAGCGCGTGCTGGTATGCAACTTCGCTGTGATGATCCAGACCCTGAAGCTCAATGACCGCCGGCACGCGCAGCGCTCCCGCGCCATGCATGATCTTCGATACGACAAACGCGGGCAGGAAGCCCAGCACGCCAAACATTATGACGGCACCGACGAACTGCCCCCAAGGAGATATCGAGGCATAGCCGTCATATGGCGACGCCGGTGCGCCCCAAAGCACGAAGCCGCAAATCACGAGGCCGACAAAACCCGCATAGCCATGTACGGCCACCGCGCCCACCGCATCGTCGATCTTGAACCGGCGTTCGACCCAGAAGTGCAGTTTATAACACGCGAATACTCCGATACCGCCAATAATCATGGCCTGAAGCGGGTGATAGAGGTCGTTGCCCGCCGACGCGGTGATGATGCCCGCGAGACCGCCGGAATAGGTCCAGAACGGATCGCCCTTGGAGATGACATAGGCCGTCAGCAATCCGCCCGAAAGCGACATCAGGAAGTTGAACGTGATCGCGCCAAGCGTTGTCGGCGTAAGATAGATGTTCGTCGCGGTCCAGGTTTCCCCGGTGATCAGGCCGCCAATGCCTTCCGGCGAAATGATCGGCACGTTGCAGGCTGCATAGAAGCCCCAGAACCCGGTATAAATCATGAACAGGCCGAGTGTGACCATCCAGGGATTGTGCGGCGGTATATCGCGCGGTGTTCCATCGGCCGCGAATTTGCCGAGTCGGGGTCCGAGTACGACAAGAATACCCAATGCGTAGCCGCCGGCGATCGCGTGAATGACGCCGGATGCGTAAGCATCATGATAGCCAAGCAGCTTGACCATCCAGCCTTCGGGATGCCAACCCCAAGCCGCATCGATGATCCAGAACACCGAGCCGATAAGCACGGCATGGATCCAGAACGCGCCGGACTTGATGCGTTCGATGACCGAACCGGACACGATCGAAGCCGCCGTCCACGAGAATAACAAAAACGCCGCCCAGAACACGCCCGTGATGCGATCCGACAGGTTTGTCGCCATCGTCGGCGAATTCGGCGCGTTGGCCGAACCGTCAATCAGGCCCTGTCCGTTGTAGATAAACGGACCGTTCGGAAACGCCCAGTAAATCCACCAACCGAAGAAGAAGAATGTGATGGTGACCAGCGGGATCAGCATCGTGTTCTTCATCAAGGTGTGCAGGTGATTGCGACGCCGGCTGGCGCCGACCTCATACATACAGAACCCGACGTGAATCAGGAACATGAAAACCACGGTTACCCAGTAATAAAACTCGGTGAACACCGTGGTCAGTGCGTTGAGATTTCCCTCCATCTCAATTCCTCCTCGAGTGAATGTTTCCTATGAATAAAAAATGTTTAATGAAAATATGCGTCCAACGAAGGTCTGATGTCAACCGCTCGTCAACGATGCAGTTTGCTGTCATGGGGGATTTGAACAGGCGATATCCGTGCCGGGATGAATGCGGACTTCTCGATCGATTTTGAACCGGCGAAGTTTTCAGCAAGTGTCCCACAGTGCTTCCCCAACCCATGAATCAGATTGTACCATAGTTTAATGTCAACGCTAATGTCGCCTGCCGCACAGACCGGTTCGCTGAGTGGTAATCCACAACATGAGTATATCCGCGGATATCCGGTCCGAGCACGATCGTCGGAAGCCACAGCTCCAATTTACATTAAGAAAATTTCATAAATTTTTGTAAAACACTATTTTTCAGCGTATGAAATAACAGAAAGGAACTTGACCGGAAGCGAAATCAATTCCTCGGGACCATGCGGAGCGTCCGCATCAAAAAACAGGCTGTCGCCAGGATTCAGGTTGTGGACCTTGTCCCCATGACGGTAAATCATTTTGCCTTCAACCATGTACAGCAGTTCCAGACCATGATGCTGAAAGGTCGGGAAAGTATCCGATTCGGCGGTCAGCGTTATCAGGTAAGGTTCGACGACAAGCTGGCTGTCACTTCCCTTGATATGACCAAGCAGGTTGTATTGATGCCCCGACCGCGTACCGCGCCGCTCGATTTCGACACCCTCGCCGGATTTGACAAACACCGCATTTCGGTCTTCTTCGAAACGGCGGAACAACGCTGTCATCGGAACGCCAAGTGCGCCGGAGATCGCTTGCAAAGTGGTCAGCGACGGCGAAGTCACGCCATTCTCGATTTTTGAAAGCATTCCGAGGGAGAGGCCGGTGGCGGACGCAAGGTCGGCAACGGTTATACCGAGTTTCTTGCGATGTTCTCTTACCGCCCGCCCGATTGCGACTTCAAGAATCTTTTCGCCGCCGCCTCGGACAGCGTGAGGATCCTGATGCGGCGGGGCGATGCGTGGTTTGTCGTCAGGCCGGTTCGACCGCGTGAGTTTCATTGAGGAATTCATGCCCGGCCAATCTCGAAACTGCCGGTGAGAAACAGCGCCGGCCTGATGGTCCAAAGCCGGCCGTCTCCCGTTGGAATCAAGTCGCTGGCCAGCAATCCCATTTAACGGCGACATAGGGCAGTATGCCGACATATTCAACTGACAGGAATATTATTTGCTTGACCGGAATAGTTTAAGACGGGCACACGGTCGGCTTGAGCAACCCGGTTTGCCAGCCGCGTCATTCCGCGGCTTCTAGCCGATCTCCCGCCGCTTCGACCCGCGCCGCGCAGAACTTGAACTCCGGTATCTTGCCGAACGGATCAAGCTGCGGATTGGTCAACCGGTTCGCCGGCGCTTCGTTGAAGCAGAATGGGACGAACACCATGCCGTCGGCCACCTCACGGTCCGATCGCAGCCTTGCTTCGATTGTCCCGCGCCGCGTCGCGACGGATATCATCTGACCCGCGGTAAATCCCCGCCTGACGATCTCCCGGGGATTCATCGCGGCAATCCCTTCCGGCTCCAGTTCATCCAGAACATCGGAACGGCGGGTCATCGCTCCGGTATGCCAGTGTTCAAGCAAGCGCCCGGTTGTCAGAATCATTGGATATTCGTCATCGGGCGCTTCGTCCGGCGGCAGCAGACCGGCGGCGACGATTTTGCCCTTGCCGTCCCCGGTCGGAAAACCCTCTCCGAATATAACCCATTCAGAAAGCCCCGTTTCCTTGTCGAGCGGATAGGTAACCGATTCCTCGCCGGTCAGCTTGGCCCAGCCGATTCCGCCCAAGGATGGCATCAGCGACGCCATCTCACCATAGACTTCATTGACGCCGCCATAGGACCAGCCGAGATCCAGGCGGTTTGCCAACTCAACGATCAACTCCCAGTCCTGGCGCGCCTCGCCGGGAAGCGGCACGGCGGGACGTCCCACCTGCACCTGCCGGTTCGTATTGGTATAGGTGCCGAGTTTTTCGGCGTGGGCGGAAGCCGGCAAGACGACATCGGCGTGCCAGGCGGTCTCGGTCAGAAAAATATCCTGAACCACAAGATGTTCCAGCCCGGCCAGAGCGCCGCGTACATGGAGTTGGTCGGGATCCGACATCGCGGGATTTTCACCCAGTATGTACATCGCCTTGATCGTACCCTCGTGGACCGCATCGACGATCTCGACCACGGTCAGCCCGTGCCGCGGATCAAGCGCCCTGCCCCAGACATCCTCATATTTCGCACGGATGCCGTTCTCGTCGACCGGCTTGTAATCCGGATAGAACATCGGAATGAGCCCGGCATCCGACGCACCTTGCACATTATTCTGGCCGCGCAACGGGTGCAGGCCGGTTCCTTGACGTCCGACATGGCCGGTAATCAGCGCCATGGCGATCAGGCAGCGGGCGTTGTCGGTTCCATGGGTATGCTGTGACACGCCCATGCCCCAAAAGATGATGGAACGCTCGCAGGTCGCATACGTACGGGCGACCTCGCGCAGCACATCGGCGCCTACCCCGCAGACCTCGGCCATGGCCTCGGGCGAGAAATCCTTCACCTTCTCCTTAAGCGCCTCGAAACCTGACACGTTGGCCTGGACATATTGCTTGTCGTAGAGGTTTTCCCCGATGATTACATGGATGATGGCATTGAGCATCGCCACATCGGTTCCCGCCTTGAACCTCAGCGCATGGCTGGCATGCCGCATCAGGCCCTGGCCGCGCGGGTCCATGACGATCAGCTTCTTGCCGCGTTTGGCGGCCTGCTTGAAATAGGTCGCCGCGACGGGATGATTCTGGCCGGGCCGCGCGCCGATCACGATAATGCAGTCGGCATGCATAGCATCGGTAAACGGCGCGGAGACGGCGCCCGAGCCCACGCCTTCCAGCAGGGCGGCAACCGACGATGCATGGCAAAGCCGGGTGCAGTGATCGACATTGTTTGTACCAAAACCCTGACGCACGAGTTTCTGGAACAGATAGGCCTCTTCGTTCGACCCCTTCGCCGAGCCGAACCCGGCCATGGCGGAACCGCCGTCGCGATCCAGCACGGTCTTCAACCCGCCGGCGGCCTTCTCAAGCGCCTCTTCCCACGAGGCTTCGCGGAAAACGGTCATCGGATCGACGCCGGTCAGATCCATGTCCGCCGCCTTTGGCGCATCACCGCGGCGAATCAGCGGTCTGGTCAATCTGTCCGGTGATTGCGCATAGTCGTAGCCGAAACGCCCCTTGACGCAGAGCCGGTTCTCGTTCGCGGGTCCGTCGCGTCCGTCCACCCGAACGATTTTGTCGTCCTTGACGTAAACTGTCGTCTGACATCCGACGCCGCAGAACGGACAGACACTGTCAACGCTTCGATCGAATTCCTGAATCACCCGCCTGCGCCCGGCCTCGTCCATCAACGACTTTTCATGAAGCGCGCCTGTCGGGCAGGCCTGTACGCATTCGCCGCAAGTCACGCAGGTCGACAATCCCATGGGATCATGAATGTCGAACACCGGCGCGGAATAGTGGCCGCGTCCACCCATGCCGATAACATCGTTCACCTGCACCTCGCGGCAGGCGCGCACGCAGGCGCCACAGGCGATGCAGGCGTCGAGATTGACCGCGATGGCCGGGTTGGTGACGTCGCGCTCGCCGGGATGAGCATCGGAGAATTTCGACGGCAGGCGGTTGCGGTCTTCGACCCCCATGCGTCCGGCCCACTCCCAGAAGGCCGACCGATTGTCGGGGCCGTCATCCCTGGCCGGCATATCGGCGGCCAGAAGTTCGAACACCATGGCGCGGGCTTTCTCGGAACGCTCGCCGCCGGTCTTGACCTTCATGCCCTCGGTCGGTTTGCGGATGCAGGAAGCGGCCAGCGTGCGTTCGCCTTCGATCTCGACCACGCAGGCGCGGCAGTTGCCGTCCGCACGATAGCCGGACATGTCCACGTGGCAGAGATGCGGCAGCGTATTGCCTTCGCGTTTTGCCACATCCCAGATCGTCTCGCCTTCGGCGGCGATGACTTCCTTGCCGTCGAGAGTGAAATTGATCGGCTTCATAATTCACCTCTCAGTGTGGCAGGCTGAATTGGCGTGCGTCTGCTTTTGCAAGCCAGACAATTGCAGGTCGAAGAGTTTTTGTTGTGATGAAAAAGTTCATGGTAAATATGGGAGTATTCTAAACTCTGTGTATCCGGCTCGGCTCATGCGGGTTTCAGAAACGCTTAAGCATTGAAGCGTTCTGCGAACATGATAGCGAATTGATTGCGTGCGGCAAACCCGGTTCGAACGCCCCCAAACTGATCACATATCGGTAGATCCGGCGCGAGATTGCTCAACGAAGCAAGGCGCAATCGACAATGGTGTGCGCAGTTTCAAACACACCGCGGAAAAAACCTCAAAAGCAGGTGCCGGTCCCTATAAATCGCCATGCTCACCGCAACTTCTTTGCGGGCTGGAAACTAGACGCTCAAGCGCCGCCGCTTGATCTCATCAATCGCAGCCTCCCAACTAGGGCGTGCAAGCTTGCGGTTAGCCCCCGGCGGGGCCAGCGCGTAAGCAGGGATGTAGTCGATTCCTATACCTTTCAAATAGTACTGTGCTTTGCCTCCGAACGCCACAACAGTTGCGTTTGGCAATAGGTTGACCTGTTTGACCAAATAATTCTCCGCGCAGATTCGATTCTTTGTATTTCCAATTTCATCGTATATGGAACACAACCTTCCTTCGGTCAACCATACCCGCTGCAATTGCTGGTCGAAGTCCATTTCCGGGAAAAGCTGCGACATGAACCACCGAACGTTTCGATGAAAGAGGTCCCTGTCGCGCTTAAAGCACTTGTAGACATGCGCGGTGCAAGCAGACATGAGGCCCTCGGGGCCTAGCGATTCATTGTAACTCTCATCGTTGTGGGGGTGCCCCGGCTCCGCGAAAACCATAACCAATTCCACATCCTCGACGGAGCCGGTCGCACCGAGATAACCGCGTGGTATGTGCCCCTCGTCCGGTTCCCATTGCGCCTGTGGGCACTTCGGCACCGAATCTAACGCGAATTTGCCAGATGGCACTTTCCCGATGTTAATTTTTGGCATAAAGCGGCAAGGCTTGTATGCTTCAAGCAACAGTGATTTCAACGGGTCCGCCGGTATCATTAAGCGCATCACCTCAATAGAACTTTCAACGTAGTGGAAATTCGTCCGACCGCCAACGGCATCTCGATATCCGGCCTCTCCACTCCAAACTTGCCGTTCACTTGCACTTTTTGCCGAACCTGAAGCGTCAAGTCAAGGTAAAGTAGATACATGGCAAAAAGCCGGCCGGGGAAAGCACCTGGCTTTCACACGCTGCCCGAGGCGGCGCTCCCGACCCATCTCCGATATAGAAACCATATCAATTTGTGTAAAGTTAACGCCCATCATAAACCATCCCTGAAATATGTCAGCAGGTGATTGACGGGATTGGGCGCAGCCTGGCCGAGGCCGCAGATCGACGCATCGCGCATCACCGCTTCCAGATCGCGCAGCGCTTCCTCGTCGATCCTCTCGTCGTTCTTCAGCAATTGCACCATCTTCTCGGTCCCGCCGCGGCATGGCGTGCATTGGCCGCAGGATTCGTGGGAAAAGAATTCGAGCAGATTGAGTGCGGCATCCTTGATCGAATCCCTGTCGGACAACACCACCACCGCATGACTGCCGACAAATGCGTCAACGTCGGCAAGCCTGCCGCCGAAATCGAGCGGAACATCGTCCATCGACGCCGGCAATATGCCGCCCGACGCCCCGCCCGGCAGATAGGCATTGAAAATATGGCCGTCCGCCATGCCGCCGCAATGATCGTCGATCAGTTCGCGAACGGTCACTCCGGCAGGCGCCAGTTTCACGCCCGGATCCCTAACCCGGCCGGACACCGACCAGGACCGGATGCCCGGGTGACCTTCCCTGCCCCGATCGGCAAACCACCCGGATCCCTTCTCGACGATGTCGCGAATCCACCAGAGCGTCTCGACATTGTGGTTGAGCGTCGGTTTTCCGAACAGGCCGACCTCCGCGATATAGGGAGGGCGATGGCGTGGCAGGCCGCGCTTGCCCTCAATGGACTCGATCATCGCGGACTCTTCGCCGCAGATATACGCGCCGGCGCCACGCCGCAACTCCACGAATCCCGGCTCAATGATGCCGGCCTCCTCAAGTACGGCGATCTCCGTGCGCAGGATTTCCAGCACCGCCGGATATTCATCGCGCATGTAGAAATAGATGCGTTCGGCCTCGACGGCGTGCGCCGCGATGATTGCGCCCTCGAACGCGCGGTGCGGATCGCTTTCCAGATACCAGCGATCCTTGAACGTGCCGGGTTCGCCCTCATCGCCATTGATCGTCATCAGGCGAGGACCCTTGTAGGACCGGACGAACTTCCATTTTGTACCGGCGGGGAATCCGGCGCCACCGAGCCCGCGCAAACCGGCGTCGGACAATGTCCGGATCAGATCCTCGGCCGATATTTCGCCTGCGAGCACCCTGCCCGACGCCTGATAGCCGCCATCGGCGCGATAGGTCTCCAGATCGACGTATTCCGGAACCCGCACATCGGTTTCATGATTTGCCGCCATTGCCAGCAATTTGCAGGCATTGGCGTGATCGACCTCACGATCGCCGATGCGCGCGGCCGGCGCGGTATCGCAGCGGCCCATGCAAGGGGCGTGCACAATGCGGAGTTGCGAAGGGTCCGCCCCGTCTTCCAACTGACGATAAAGTTCAACCGATCCGGCCACCATGCACGAAATCGAACGGCACACCCGAATGGTCAGCGGCGGCGGTGCATCCTCTCCTTCCTTCACGACATCAAAATGATCGTAGAAGGATGCGACCTCGTAGACCTCCGCCTGCGACAGCTTCAGTTCGGCGGCCAGCGCAGTCAGATGCGCGGCGCTCAGGCAACGGTGCCTGTCCTGAATCAGGTGAAGGAATTCGATCAGCAGGTCGCGCCTGCGAGGCCGGTCCCCCAGCAGCGACCGCACTTCGGCAAGCGCCATATCATCGAGCTGGCGGCCCTTTGGCGTCTGGCCGCCCTTCTTTCGGCCCGGCCTTAGCGTTCGTCCGCTACCGACATGTTCGTTCATGAGCCCTGATCCTGTCGGAAAGGTTTTAACCTATAGGCGCGGGGGTTCCAATCCGGCGCTGCGATAGGCGGCGGTAACCGCATTGGCCATCAGCATGGCAATTGTCATCGGCCCGACGCCTCCGGGAACCGGGGTGATTGCGCCGGCGACCCGTTCCGCCGCGGCAAATTCAACATCGCCGACCAACCTGGTCCTGCCGTCGCCCTTCTCCGCCGCCGGAACACGGTTGATGCCGACATCCACCACCGTGGCGCCCGGCTTGACCCAGTCGCCCTTGAGCATCTCGGGTCGGCCAACCGCGGCAATCAGAATGTCGGCCGTCCTGCACAGGCCCGGAAGGTCCTTCGTGCGGGAGTGAGCGACGGTCACCGTTGCATTGGCCTGCAACAACAGGTTGGCCATCGGCTTGCCGACAATATTGGACCGGCCGACGACAACCGCATTCAATCCCGAAAGGTCGCGCCCGTTTTCCCGCTCGACCAGCAACATGGAGCCGGCTGGCGTACAGGGAATCAACGCTCCATCCAGTTCACCGGTTCCAAGGCGCCCGACATTGAAAAGATGAAACCCGTCAACATCCTTGTCGGCTCTGATCGTCTGGACAATCCGACCCTCGTCGATGTGGTCCGGCAGCGGCAGTTGAACCAGGATTCCGTGAATTTCATCGTCATTGTTGAGCTTTTCGACGATTCCGACCAGCGCGTCCTCGCCGGCGCTCGCCGGCAAGGCGTATTGAACCGAGTGAAAACCGCACTCCCTGGCCTTTTTACCCTTCGATGAGACATAGACCTGGCTGGCGGGATCCTCACCGACAATCACAACTGCCAGTCCGGGCTTTACACCGGTTTTTTTAAGTAATTTTGCAGCAAATCCCCTGACACTTTCGACCACTTCCTCAGCCAGCGCCTTTCCATCCATCAATTGCGCCAATCCCTGCGTCCTCCCGGAATTTCTGGACAGATCAAAATTTTCATAACAAGAAATATTTTTTTCTGCAATGAAACATGCTAGAGCAATCCCGCTCCTGGCGGAGTTCGATTTCCGCCATGGCGACGTCGCTTATATGGCAGCGTTGAAACGGAATACGGAAACAATTGCAGGCCATCCCGTGGAATTGCGATTTGGAGAGAAAGATGGGCGAGGTCAAGTCCGATATCGAGATAGCGCGCGCCGCGAACAAGCGCCCGATTCAGGAAATCGGAGCCAAACTGGGAATTGGCGGCGATCACCTGCTTCCCTATGGTCGCGACAAGGCGAAAGTATCCGCCGAATTCATAAAGTCCGTGCAAGACAACGATGACGGCAAACTGATTCTGGTCACGGCAATCAACCCGACACCGGCCGGCGAAGGCAAGACGACCACCACGGTGGGCCTTGGCGACGGCCTGAATACGATCGGCAGGAAGGCTGCGATATGCATTCGTGAGGCATCCCTTGGTCCGTGCTTCGGCGTCAAGGGCGGCGCGGCGGGTGGCGGCTACGCGCAGGTTATTCCGATGGAGGACATGAATCTCCACTTCACCGGCGATTTTCATGCGATCACCTCGGCGCACAACCTCCTTTCCACGATGATCGACAATCACATCTACTGGGGTAATCCTCAGGAGATCGATCAACGCCGCGTCGCCTGGCGGCGTGTGATGGATATGAACGACCGCGCGCTGCGCGAAATAGTCTGTTCGCTCGGCGGCGTCGCCAACGGCTTTCCGCGCGAGGCCGGTTTCGACATCACCGTGGCGTCCGAAGTCATGGCGATCCTGTGCCTGGCGACGGACCTGAAGGACCTGGAGAAACGTCTCGGCGACATCATCATCGGCTACCGACGCGACAAGAGCCCGGTTCATGCGCGCGACATCAAGGCCGATGGCGCCATGACCGTGCTGCTCAAGGACGCCATGCAGCCGAACCTCGTGCAGACGCTGGAGAACAATCCCGCGTTTGTGCATGGCGGCCCGTTTGCGAACATTGCCCATGGCTGTAACTCCGTTGTCGCGACGACCACGGCGCTGAAAGTCGCGGACTACGTGGTCACCGAGGCCGGATTTGGCGCCGATCTGGGTGCGGAGAAATTCTTCAACATCAAAAGTCGAAAGGCCGGGTTGAAGCCCGCGGCCTGTATCATCGTCGCCACGGTGCGCGCCATGAAGATGAATGGAGGCGTCAGGAAGGACGATCTGGGCGCGGAAAACGTCGAAGCGGTCGAAAGGGGGTGTTCGAACCTCGGCCGCCATATCGAGAACGTAAAGCAGTTCGGTGTTCCGGCGGTCGTCGCGATCAATCATTTCATCACGGACGCCGATGCCGAGATACGGGCCGTGAAAGACTATGTCGCCTCGCAGGGATCGGAAGCGATTGTCTGCAGGCACTGGGCCGAAGGATCAAAAGGAACGACGGAGCTTGCAACCCGCGTCGCCGAAATCGCCGACGCCGATCAGTCGCAATTCGCGCCGCTCTATCCGGACGAGATGCCGCTGTTCGAAAAGATAGAAACCGTCGCGAAGCGCATCTACCGAGCCGAAGAAGTGATCGCGAACAAATCGGTGCGCGACCAGCTCCGCCGATGGGAGGAGCAGGGCTACGGCAATCTGCCGGTATGCATGGCCAAGACCCAGTACTCCTTTTCCACCGATCCTGACCTGCGAGGCGCGCCGACCGGCCATACGGTGCCGGTGCGCGAGGTGCGGCTGTCGGCGGGAGCCGGATTCATCGTCGTCATCACCGGTCAGATCATGACCATGCCGGGCCTGCCGAAGGCACCGTCATCGGAGAAGATTCACCTGAACGACGAAGGCCTGATCGAAGGTTTGTTCTAGGCGGCGCGGACGGATTGGCCCGGGTGCAAGTTCGAGGCTTCACACCGGTCGATTTGTCCGTTTCATGGAGCGCCGGCAGGAACGGAGGGCCTGCGACCGAGGCATTGCGCATCGCTGGCGCGGGCACCCGCCTAACCGACAACGACTGAGGCGGGCGAACAGAAGAAAAACCCGTCATTTCCCGGATGGCGGGCAGGTCTGCCGTCATTTCTTCGCCACCGGAGCCCGCCGCAATTATTTTTAGATTGCACGGCATTGAGCAACCGCCCTGTCTATGAAACAATGGCCCGTATGCGTAAAAGCAAGGAGGTCCGCATAACGCCAAAACCCTCTTTTAGATACCTGTTTTGGCTCCGCTTGCCGCTTGCAATTCGCGCACCCCTATAAACAGGGGACGTTTGAGATGAACGTCGACTTCGGCGCGGGGATGGTGTCTGTGGATGGCCGAACTCCGTCGAGCATTATTAGAAGCACCGATATTATTAGTGTTGATACATTTGAAGGCACTTTTTCCGGACTCCATAGCCTCAGATTAGCCGCGGGGGATTTTCGGAGGATTACGATAGACATCGACATTCATGGAAAAGGAGCAACAGGCGTTTACGCGGAACATTTTGGTTTTCCAGAGTTTTCGGTGTGATCGTTGGCAGGCGGGCTACCGCTGCCGGCGATCAATAAATGCTTCCGGAAACAGGGAAATGACGGCGGGTCTGCCGCTACGGAGATCGCTTGAAGATCTGTTTTAAGATGTTGAAAGCGGTATGCCGGCTTAGCGCCACCATGTTCAAGCGATTACTCTCTGCTCCATGCCAGTCGGGTGAGAGCGATGATCGTCGGAATACGATGAAACAAGCCCGCAAGTTCGGATCGCATGCAGATATCGGATCGAAATCGCCGATCGGCGATTTCCACTTTTGCAATCCTGGTCTATAGCACGGCCCATGATCTTGAGTTGCGGCGATGCGTTGATAGACATGCTGCCCGGCGTGATGCGGGGCGGCGAACCCGCTTATGTGCCCCACGCCGGCGGCGCCAGTCTGAATACGGCGATCGCACTCGGCCGCCTCGGCGTTCCCACCGGGTTCTTCTCCGGAATTTCGAACGATCTGTTCGGACGGAAAATCGCGCAGGCGCTTTCGCGATCGAATGTCGGCATTCGTCATGCCATCCGCTCCGACCTCCCGACGACGCTGGCATTCGTCGATCTGAAAAACGGGCAGGCCGCATATACGTTTTACAGCGACAACGCGGCGGACCGCATGTTGGCCGAAACCGATCTGCCCGAACTGGGTCCGGAGATCACAACTCTCCAGTTCGGCGCCATCAGTCTCGCGCAGGAGCCATGCGGAACGGCCTACGAAGCGCTGATGCGCCGCGAGCGCGAATCCCGGCTCATCGTCCTCGACCCAAACATCCGGCCGGATTTCATCAAGGACCGTGACGGCCATATGGAACGGATGCGCAGGATGATCGCGATGGCGGACATCATAAAGATTTCCGCCGAAGACCTGGTATGGTTCGAAGATTTTCGGCCGGCGGCCGCAATCGCCAAGGACTGGCTGACGCGCGGAGCAAAACTTGTCGTGTTCACCGACGGTCCCGGGGAAGTAACCGCATATTCGGTAAACGGCAGCGCTTCGGCCAGGGCGCGTTCAGTAAAGGTCGCGGATACGGTCGGCGCCGGCGATACGTTCAGCGCCGGATTGCTCACGTCGTTCTGGAAAGAGGGTCTGCTGTCGAAAAAACAAATCGCCGGCGCCAAAATCGAGGCCGTTTCCAGGGCGCTTGAACTTGGAAACCGCGCGGCCGCGGTCACGGTGTCCCGTTCCGGGGCAAACCCGCCATGGGCAAACGAAATAGACTTGTAATCCCTCGTAATTCGATTCGATATCATCAGGCTCATGTCAGAAATTTTCGAAGTCAGACTGAAGAGATTGCGCGAAGTCACGCGGCGAACGCGTCCGAAGAACATGCGCGAGGCGTTCGCTTCCGATCCTGGCCGCGCCGAACGCTATTCGGTCATGCGCGGCGACATGATGCTCGATTTTTCGAAATGCGCCGTATCGGATCAGATCATGTCGGCGCTGATCGAACTGGCCGCGGCACGTGATTTCGAAGGCCAAAGGAAAGCGATGTTCGCCGGCGGGCGCATAAATGTCACCGAGGACCGGGCCGCGCTGCACGCGGCCCTGCGGGCGCCCGAAGAAATTTCCATACATGTCGACGGCAAGGACGTATCGGCGGATGTGGCCGAGGTATTGGGCCGCGCGACCGGATTTGCCGAAAAGGTTCGCTCCGGCGGCGTCACCGGCGTATCGGGGAAAAAATTCACCGATGTGGTCAATATCGGTATCGGCGGGTCCGATCTCGGGCCCGCCATGGCGACCGAAGCCCTCGAACCGTACCACGACGGACCCGGGCTGCATTTTGTCTCCAATGTCGATGGCGCCGACATTTCGGACGCGCTCGATCACCTCGACCCGTCCTCCACCCTTTTCATCGTCGCCTCGAAGACCTTCACCACGGTCGAGACGATGACGAACGCGATGACCGCCCGAAAATGGGTGGCGGGAAACCTTGGCGATGCCGCGGTCGGCAGGCATTTTGCCGCGGTCTCGACGGCATTGGACAAGGTTCGCGGTTTCGGAATCGATGGGGAGAGAACGTTCGGCTTCTGGGACTGGGTCGGGGGGCGCTACTCGATCTGGTCGGCGGTCGGCCTGCCGTTGATGGTTGCCATCGGCACGGAGCGGTTCCGTTCGTTCCTGGACGGCGGTCATGCCGTCGACCGGCATTTTCAAACCGCGCCAATCATGGAAAACCTTCCTGTCCTGCTGGGTCTGGTCGGTTACTGGCACAGGGAGATTATGGGATGTCCGACCCGCGCGATCATCCCCTACGACCGGCGGCTGTCCCGATTTCCGGCCTATCTGCAACAACTGGACATGGAATCGAATGGCAAGGGCGTCGGCCTCGATGGCCGGATTCTCAGGCATAAATCCGGACCCGTTGTCTGGGGCGAACCCGGGACCAACGGTCAGCACGCCTTTTTTCAGCTTCTTCATCAGGGAACCGATATCATTCCGGTCGAGTTCCTGCTTGCCGCCAACGGGCATGAACCGCATCTCGATCACCAGCACCGGCTGCTGGTCGCCAGCTGCCTGGCGCAATCCGAAGCGCTGATGCGCGGCAGAACCGAAATCGAGGCCGCCTCGATTCCGGCGGACCCGGAGCTGACCCGTGATGCGGACGCAAATCTCGCGCCGCACAAGACATTCCCCGGAAACCGGCCATCGATAACGATATTGTATGAAAAACTGACGCCCCGCACTCTGGGCGAATTGATCGCGCTTTATGAACACCGGGTGTTTGTCGAGGCCTGCCTTTACGGCGTCAACGCGTTCGATCAATGGGGCGTCGAACTCGGAAAGGAACTGGCGACCGCTCTGTTGCCCGTGGTCGAGCGACGCGCGACCGTCAACGATCACGACGCGTCGACCGGGAACCTGCTCGCGCGATTCTTCACCTTGCGGGAACGGAAACGATAAGTGTCCGCGTTGCCGTTTGTCAGGCTGAGATCGTCTTCAGCGCCCGTCTGAGGTCTTCGTTCAAGGGCGCCGGTCTGCGGGTCGTCCGGTCCACGTAGACATGGATGAAATGTCCTTCGGCGGAAGCCCTGGCTTCATCGTTGCGAAAAAGTCCCACTTCGTAGCGCACCGATGACGTGCCGAGACGCGTCACGCGGATACCGGCGGTGACCACATCCGGAAACGCCATTTCCGCAAAGTACCGGCAGCCCGTTTCCACCACCAGCCCGATCTGTTCGCCGCCCGCGAAATCGAGCACGTCCCGGTCCACCAGCCAGCCGTTCACCGCCGTGTCGAACAGCGAGTAATGGATGACGTTGTTGATGTGGCCGTACACGTCGTTGTCCATCCAGCGGGTCGGTATCCGCCTGAACGCCCGGTAGTCCGGCCGGGTCGTCGGTTCCACGCGGTCGCTCACAGCGCGGACCGGTAGATGGCCAGTGCGGCGGCCTCGTCGACCTCGCGCGGATTGTTGACCAGCAGCCGCGTCTGACGCATCGCGTCGGCGGCCATTTTCGGCAGATCGTTTTCGCCGATGCCAACTTCGCGAAGCTTCGTTTGCAAGCCGAGTTTCGCGCAAAGGGCCGCTAGAGAATCGATGAAAGCGGCGCAACGCCCCCGAGTTCCGGTCCCGCCGGCCAGGTCCGGAAAGGCGTCCGCGGCGATTTCGGCGTACAGCGACGCCGCTTCGGGAGCATTGAAGCGCAGCACATGCGGCAGGACCAGCGCGTTGGACAGGCCATGCGGCACATGAAACGCGCCGCCGATCGGATAGGCCAGAGCATGAACCGCGGCAACGGGCGAATTGGCGAATGCCTGTCCGGCGAGCATGGAGCCGAGCAGCATCGCGCCACGCGCCTCGATATCGTCTCCGTTGAATACGGCTGTTTCGATATTCGCCCCAAGAAGTCTCAACGCCTGTCTTGCAAGCATTTTTGACATCGGATTGTTGTTGGCGTTTTCTGACGCATAGGCCTCGATGGCATGCACCATCGCATCCACCCCTGTCGCCGCCGTGATCGCGGCAGGCAGGCCGAGAGTAAGCTCGGGATCGAGGATGGCGATGTCCGGCAGGATAATCGGCGACGAAACGCCCCGTTTTTCCTCTCCGCCGACAGTGATGATCGAGACGGGCGTCGCCTCCGACCCGGTGCCGGCGGTCGTCGGCGCCAAAACAAGCGACAGACGCGGCCCTTTGGCGTTAGCCACGCCCCAGGCCCCGTCAAGGTCTTCATTCGATCCGGCCAGCAAGGCGGCAAGCTTTGCGACATCCATTGAAGAGCCGCCGCCAAAACCGACGACGCCGGTCGCGCCCAGCGACCTGGCCAGTTCGACTGCTTTCATCAGCGTGCCGAGCGATGGGTCCGCTTCCACATCGGAGAATATCGCAAGGGTCCGGCCCGACGCCTTCAGCGAGTCGATCGCCTCGTCCGCCAGCCCGATGGTCATCAGGCCGGGATCGGTGACGAACAGGACTTTTGCGCCGAGCAACGGACCCGCCGTCTCGCCGGTTTGTCCGGCAATTCCCGCGCCAAATCGCACGCTTGGCGTGGTGTTGAAGGTAAATGGCGTCAACGTTGTCGCTCCGAGATATCCGACCGGCAACCGTTTATAGCCGGTCCCCGAAGCCTTGCAATATCCCTGCTATCCGGCGGCCGCCAGCAGGCTCGCATTGCCGCCGGCCGCCGTTGTATCGACGCACACCGCCCGCTCGTGAACAAACGCAACCGCGTCAAGCCGATCATCGGTTATCAGCCTGATGATCGGACCGTCCCGCCGCGCCAGAGTGCGCCGTATCGCGCTTGCGATGCCGTCAACCCGTCCATACGCCACGGCATCAACGTTCAGATCATCGAGTGTTTGAATGTCCGCCAGCCCTTCGACGACGATCAGAGGGAGCGTTCCAGACGCCAAGAGCACCCCCAGGGCCTGCTTCGCCCCCGGTGCGACCGCTATGACCGTATTCCCCGCCGCGAGCGCCAGAACAGCCTGATCCATCAGCGTTTCGCCGTCGGGTCCCAGGCACACGACATTGCCGCGGGGATAAAGAGCCAGCGAATTTGCCTCCCCGGTCGGTCCGGGGAGATCGACCGGGCCGAAATCGAGCGCGCCAGCGGCGGCCATCGCACCGGCCGCCCTGCCTTTGAGCGCTTTTCGCAATACGGCGACGCGATCCGTGCGACGCGCCCATTCGATCCGGTCCGCAAACCTCCTGGGAAGGCCGACAGGGCGCGCGTCGGATCGGCTCTCAATTCGGTCGCCTTCGGCTCCCGGCTTGCGGAACCGTCCGAGGTAATGCGGACCGCCGGCCTTCGGACCGGTTCCGGAAAGTTTTTCGCCGCCAAATGGCTGCGATCCGACAATCGCGCCGATTTGATTGCGGTTTACATAGACATTTCCCGCATGAACGCGGTCGACGACATTCTGCACCCGGCCTTCGATGCGTGTGTGCAGCCCGAACGTAAGCCCGTATCCGCGGGCGTTGATATCGTCGATCACGCCGTCGATGTTGTCGGCGTCGAAAGTCGCGACGTGCAACACCGGCCCGAATATCTCGCGTTTCATGTCGCCGATTCCGTCGACTTTCAATATATGCGGCGCCACAAACCGTCCTTCGGGAGGAGCCTCCAGCCTGGCGATCAGCCGCCCTTCCCGATCCGCCGTCAGGCAATAATCCATGATTGTCGAGCGGGCCTCATCGTCGATGACGGGGCCCACGTCACTGGAAAGCAACCACGGATCGCCGACGGAAAGCGCCTGCATCGCACACTGAAGCATGTTCATGACTTTCGGCGCAATGTCCTTTTGAACGTAGAGAACACGCAGCGCCGAGCAGCGCTGGCCAGCGCTTTGAAATGCCGAGGCGACGATATCGCGCACCGCCTGTTCCGGCAGTGCGGTGGAATCGACGATCATCGCATTGAGGCCGCCAGTTTCCGCGATCAGCATGGCGTCCGGCGTTGCGTTGTCGGCAAGCTGCGCCTCGATCAGTTTGGCGATTTCGGTGGAGCCGGTGAAACACACACCCGCGATGCGCGGGTCGGCAACCAGCGGCGCGCCGACTGTCGGGCCATCTCCGGGGAGCAGTTGAATGACATGCGGCGGTACGCCGGCGTCTATCATCAGCCGCACGGCCTGGTGTGCGATCAAAGGCGTTTGCTCCGCGGGTTTGGCGATAACGGCATTGCCGGTGACCAGAGCCGCCGCAATCTGTCCGGTAAAAATCGCCAGCGGAAAATTCCACGGAGAAATGCAGACGATCGTGCCGCGCGCCCGGGTATCTCTGTCGACGGCGGGAGCCTCGGCGGCGTAGTAGCGCAGGAAATCCACCGCCTCGCGTACCTCGGCCACGCCGTCCGCCAGCGTCTTGCCGGCTTCGCGGGCGGCCAGCGCGAAAAATTCCACGGCGTGTCGTTCATACAATTCCGCAATGCGGTTCAATATCGTTGCGCGTTCAACCACCGGCCTTGCCTGCCATGCCGCCTGCGCCGCCACGGCCCTGTCGATCGCCGCGCCAACCAATTCCGCATCGGCCTCAACGACCTCCCCGACCGGCTCATGCGGATTGGCCGGGTTGAAGATTTTCCTTGCGCCGCAATTGCCGGTGGGTGCGGGCAATGGCGTCGCCCGCCATTGATGCGGAGCGGCAAACGGCGCCCGGCCGGTTTCGACTTCCGCAACGGTTCGCCGGTCAAATACGTCCCAGCCTTGCGAGTTTGTCCGATCCGTTCCGTAAATCGCACACGGCCGCCTGATCGCCGGATTGGCCGCGTCGGCATGGTCGGCGGCGATATCCAGAGGATCGCGTGCGATCTCATCCACATTGACGGTTTCGTCGACGATCTGATGCACAAAGGACGAGTTCGCGCCGTTTTCCAGCAGCCGGCGCACAAGATAGGCAAGAAGATCCTCATGTGCGCCGACCGGCGCATAAATCCGGCAACGAGTGTTTTCGGCCCGCATGATTTCCCCGTGAAGCGCATCGCCCATGCCGTGCAGCCTTTGAAACTCAAAACACGATTTATCTTCCGCCATGTCCAGAATCGCGGCGGCCGTATGGGCGTTGTGCGTGGCGAATTGCGGATAGATGCGATCTGTCAGCGCAAACAGTCCGCGGGCGCAGGCAAGATACGAAATATCGGTATTGCATTTGCGGGTGAATACCGGAAATCCGTCAAGGCCAAGCACCTGCGCCCGCTTGATCTCGGTATCCCAGTACGCGCCCTTGACCAAACGCACCATCACACGCCTGTCCAGTCGCTTCGCGAGTTCGTACAGCCAGTCGATCACGAACGACGCCCGCGATCCGTAAGCCTGAACGACGACGCCAAAGCCGTCCCACCCGGCAAGCGAAGGATCGGCCAGAACCGCTTCGATCACATCGAGCGACAGGTCCAGCCGGTCGGCTTCCTCTGCGTCGATGTTGAGGCCCATGCGCGCATCGCGGGCTTCCCGACAAAGCCGCAGAAGGCGATCGGCCAGGTCAGGCAGCGTTTTTTTCCGCTGCGTTTCCTCATGGCGCGGATGCAGCGCCGACAATTTGACTGAAATTCCCGGATTGGTCCGTATATCGTGCGAATTCGCACCGCGCCGCAAAGCCCTGATCGCCTGCCGATAGGCGTCGAAGTAGCGTTTGGCGTCCGCGTGGGTGCGCGCCGCCTCTCCTAACATGTCGTAGGAATAGAGATATCCTTTTCGCGCCGATCCGCGGGACACCGCCTCGCCGATAGTGCGACCTAGAACGAACTGATCGCCCATCTCACGCATCGCCGCGCCAACCGCCGAACGAATGACCGGCTCGCCCACTCGTCGGATCATCCCGAACAGCGTCGCCTCAATGGATCCTTCGCCCTGTTCCAACATGCGGCCGGTCAGCATCAAGGCCCAGGTCGATGCGTTGACGAACATTGAAGCGGAACCGCCCGAATGAACCGACCAGTCGTGTGGCGCAATCTTGTCCGCGATGAGTTCGTCGATCGTTTCGGCATCCGGCACACGAAGCAACGCCTCGGCCAGGCACATCAGCGCGACACCTTCGTCGGTGGACAGCCCGTATTCGGACAGGAAAGCCTCCATCAGCCTCGGCTCGGTGGAAGCCCTGACAGCACGCACAAGATCGGCTCCCTTGTGTGAAATCCGCTTCCGCGCCTCACTGTCGAGAGCGGAGATTTGCACCAGCCGCTTTACCGCGGCGGCCTCATCGACAATCGCATGCGCCCGGATTGCGTCGCGCAGGTCTTTGAGGATTTGGCCGGTCATCTCAAAATTCCCGATACGGAGCCTTGAATTCGGGGGTCGCACAAGCGGGATTTTACCGAAATCGCCGGCCCCTATTGGTCCGAACATCGAAATTATCAGCTCGAACAGGCCGAAAACCGATAAAATCATGTAGCAAATAGCTAACAAACACCATGAAGTTAGGTCAATTAGGCCAAATCGACCGCAAAATCATTGCCGATCTGCCAAAAAACGCCCGTCCAGGCCCGTGTTGAAAGGCCGGAGGCGGAAGGCTGCATTCGCGGCCATGCGACGGCCGTCAATCGCGGACGCATGGGCGAAGGACATGTCGCCTTTGTACAGGCTGCCCTGTCCGACACAAAATCCCCGGCGCTGAATGCCTTTAACGAGGTTGTGTTTGCAATATCGGAAGTCGAACAATGTCACATGATTGCAGGTAATTTTGATTATTTATTAAAGGTTCGCACGAAAGATATTTCGTCTTATCGTAGAATCCTTGGTGGACGAACCTCGGCCCTGTCATATGTTTCGCAGACATCGACCTTCGTGGCGATGGAAACGGTCAAAGATCGGCGGCAGCCCTGAAGCGGTATTCCGTCACCTGCCGGTATATCTCACCCGGACGCAGAATAGCGATCGGAAAATAAGGCCGGTTGGGTCCGTCCGGCCAGATTTGGGCTTCGAGACAAAATCCTGAATGGGACCGGTAGCCGGCACCATCCAGACCGCCCGCCAAATCCCCAATTCCACCGCCGGCGTAGAACTGTATCCCGGGTTCGGTTGTCCAGACTTCCATTTCCACGCCGGAGGAAGCCCCTTGCGCCCACGCGGCCAGCCGCGGCGGACCGCGTTGCGCGGACAGGCAGTAGTTGTGATCGTAAAGCTGCTGTTCTCCGTCCGTTTCATGTCGGATGGGTCTGGCGGTCCTGAAATCGAAAGCGGTTTCGTCAACGGGCTGTACGACGCCGGTCGGCATCAGTTCGTCGTCGACCGGCAGGAAGGCGCTCGCGGCAATCCGCAAACGATGGTCAAGAATATCGCCGGCGCCGCCATCGTCCAGATTGAAGTATGAATGATGCGCGAGATTGCAGGGCGTTGGCGCATCCGTTTCCGCCGACAATTCGACGGTCAATCGGCCGGGCGGCCGTAGTCTGTAGGTGCATTTGATGCGAAGATTGCCGGGAAAGCCCGTTTCGCCCGCGCGGTCGAGCAGCGTAAATGCCGCAAAGTCCGGCCCGTTTCCGGCGATTTCCCAGACCTGCCTGCCGATGCCGCCGTGCAAAGTGTGTTTTCCCAGAAAATTCCGGTCGGTTTGATATTCCTCGCCATCGATCGAAAACCGACCATTGGCGATCCGGTTGGCAAACCGCCCCGCGATCGCTCCAAAATAGGGCGACTTCTCGGGATAGTCGTCGAAGCTCTCGAATCCGAGCACCAGCGCCGGACGATGGCCGTCAATCCTCAAGTCCTGAACGACGGCGCCCCAGTTGATGATGTTGGCCGTAAGCCCCCCGCCGGATACCGTCAGCCGGCGGATTTCCTCGCCATCGGCGGTCCGGCCAAACGTTTCCATCGGACGGTCGGCTAAAGTCCCAGCCCGCCGATGCAGACATATTTGCTGTCGAGATAGTCCTCAATGCCCTGATGCCCGCCTTCCTTGCCAAGGCCGGATTCCTTCAGGCCGCCAAACGGGGCTTCCACCGTCGTGATCAGGCCCTCATTGACGCCGATCAGGCCGTACTTCACGGCGTCGGACACGCGGAATGCCCGTCCGAGGTCGCTGGTATAGAAGT
Organism: Rhizobiaceae bacterium; assembly: GCA_965204295.1. Taxonomy (GTDB): domain Bacteria; phylum Pseudomonadota; class Alphaproteobacteria; order Rhizobiales; family Rhizobiaceae; genus JAWKWH01. Next base: position 3,101,026 of record OZ241973.1, on the reverse strand, counting down.
AGCAGGCCAGACCATATTCGGTATCGTTGGCCATGTCGACCGCCTCCTCCTCGGTCTCGAACCTGTAGACCGGCGAGATCGGACCGAATATCTCCTCCTTTGTGAAGCGCATGTCGGCGGAGGCGTCGGCGATCACGGTCGGTTGAAAGAACGTGCCGCCCAATTCGTGGCGCTTGCCGCCGGCGACGACGCGACCGCCTTTCGCCCTGGCATCCGCGATCATGCCTTCAACGGTTCCCACGGCGCGACTGTCGATCAACGGGCCCTGCCTGACGCCCTCTTCCAAGCCCGGGCCTACCCGAAGCGCATTCGTCGCCGCGACAAGCTTGCCGAGGAACTCATCGTGGATGCCGGCCTGCACCAGAAAGCGGTTCGTGCAAACGCAGGTCTGGCCGGAATTGCGGTATTTTGCAATGATCGCACCTTCCACCGCGCGATCGATATCGGCATCTTCGAACACGATGAAGGGCGCATTTCCGCCAAGTTCCATCGACACTTTCTTCACCGTACCCGCGGCGCGGCGCATGATGACCTTGCCCACTTCGGTGGAGCCGGTGAACGTGATCTTGCGGACAAGCGGGTTGTCGCAAATCTCGTTGCCGATGGCGGAAGCCGAGCCGGTCACGATGTTGACCACGCCGGCCGGAATGCCCGCTTCCTTACACAACACACCCCATGCGAGGCCGGAATAGGGCGTCGCCGTCGCCGGCTTGACCACCGCGGTGCAACCGGCGGCCAGCGCCGGACCGATCTTGCGCGCAAGCATGGAGGACGGGAAGTTCCAGGGGGTAATCGCCGCGATGACGCCAACCGGCTCCCTGGTGACCATGATCTTGCGGTCCGCCCAGGGCGACGGCGCCATGTCTCCGTAAACCCGGCGTCCCTCCTCGGCGAACCAAAGCACATAGGCCGCGGACATTCCGACCTCGCCCCTGGCTTCGAACAACGGCTTGCCCTGCTCCAGGGTCAGCAGTTCGGCGAGCGAATCCTGATTGTCCATGATCGCATCATGCAACTTCCTCAAGAGTTGCGAACGATGCAGGGCGGATGTCTTTCGCCATTCGCCAAAGGCTTCCCGGGCGGCGGATATGGCGCGAGCGGTCTCGGCCGCGCCGGATTTCGGAACGGTTCCAAGCTTCAGTCCGGTCGCCGGGTTTGTAACGTCGATGGTTTCACCTGAATCCGCGCCCACCCATTGACCGTCGATCAGATTGGCTTCACGCATGAAATGGCTGGTCTTCTGCAACATGGAAATGTCTCCTTGAGCGTCGGGGCGGCAAGCGTCCGGAAGAAATATCCTGCCTTGGCGCCAGTGTTTTTCATCCGAGTAGCACCTTGATGGAGGTGACGGCAAGTGGCGGTGCCCGCCCGATTCGTTTCTCAAACGCGAACCGCGCTGTCTTATGTCATACAAGAAGCCGTGGTCGCGCCCGCCGACAGTATCGGTCATTCCGGAAAAATGGACGGTTTCCTGAATGCCCGGATCGGATTCAAAGACGACATTCGCCTGTAAGCCGCTTTATATGCAGGTCAGGGAAAGCCTTATCTTTCATCTCATCGACGGAACCTGGCGGCCCGGCCGGTATCAAGTCGATTTGAAGTGATCCGCCACGGATGATAGGATAAAATGATGCCGGCACCTCAGCCCAAACGGAGGCCATCATGCCCGGCAGCCAGATTTTCAGGGTCGGAATCATCGGGACGATAGTCACCGCTGTTTGCTGTTTTACACCGGTTCTGCCCTTCATTCTCAGTGCAATCGGGATTTCCCGGTTTGTGGGCTACCTTGACATGGTGCTGATGCCGCTGCTGGCGATTTTTGCCGGGATCGCGATTTTCGGATTTCTGAAGCGGCGTTCCGCATGATCGAAACAAAATCGACAATCACTTGTTCGGAATGCGATCACAGCGAGACAGAGACCATGCCGATGGACGCGTGCCAGTGGTTTTATGATTGCAAGGGCTGCGGAGCGCTGTTGAAACCCCTGTCGGGCGATTGCTGCGTGTATTGCTCATATGGGACAGCGCTCTGCCCGCCGATTCAGGAAGGAAAATCCTGCTGCTGAAGTGAATCCCGCGACCCCGAACGGCTCAGGAATTCCTCCGCTTCACTCCGCGTTGGAATTCCCGCGCGTCCGCCGAACCGGGTGCATTTCAGCGACGCGACCGCGTTGGCGAATTTTATGGCTTCAACTTCCTCTCTGCCTTCGCCGAGGGCCAAGGCAAACGCTCCATGCCAGGCGTCGCCCGCGCCAAGCGTATCGATGACATTCACCTTTGGAGGCATGATCGTGTTCGGCTCGCCCCGATCAAGGTAGGTTACGCCGTTCGGCCCGTCGGTAAAGCAGACCCACGCACCCGTCATTTGCGCGGCTTGCCCCAGACCGGCGACGAGATCGTCGTGTCCTGAAAGGTCGCGCAGACCCTGGGCGGAGAAAGCGATGTGCGATGCCGCGTTTAACGCATCGATCGATCCCGCTATCGGCGCTTCGGCATCAACGACCCCCGGTTTCGATTGATCTCTCGCTGCGGAAAGAACCGTCTGCGCCCCCAATGACCAGCGCGTGTCCGCCAACGCCACGTCAAAGCCCGTCCCGATCTCATCGGCCAGCCATTCGGCGTCCTCCGGAAGCGCGGGGTCGCGATAGCTGACGATCTGACGCTCGCCATGGCCGTCAATCAGCACCGAAGCATAGGAAGACCGGACATTGCCGAACGACCGCACGAACCGGCAATCGACACCGTCCGCCTCCAGATCGCTTCTGATGATATCCCCGATCCGGTCCTCGCCCAGTCTGGACGCCAAAACCGCTTTCCCGCCCAATCGCGCCACCGCCACGGCGGCGCTCGCCGCGCATCCGCCGCCAACGACAGATGAATTCAGCGCGCGGTATTTTTCCGGACGATCTGGCATCTCGTCGACTTGAAATACAAAATCGACGACGGCGACGCCTACTGCAAGGACGGTCGTCATAGGATGGTTCTGCTCCGGCTGCGATAATGAGCGACGCCTCCGCGGTACACAAACGAGCGAAATCGCGCAACGGCCCCGCCGTTGACATCATTGAAAACCGGGTTCCGCACCGGCGGAACAACTGCCGGCATTCCCGCCTTTCCCTCGGCAAAAAAAACCGTTAGAAGCGCTCGACATTTCACTGAATTGCGCATTCCGAGGAACCAGAACGTGTCCGAAATTTTCGACAAGGTCGCAGACATCATCGCCGAGACGGGCGAGATCGATCGCGAGACGATCACACCGGAAAGCCATACGATCGACGATCTTGGTATCGACAGCCTCGATTTTCTCGACATCGTGTTTGCCGTCGACAAGGAATTCGGAATCAAGGTCCCGCTGGAAAAATGGACACAGGAAGTCAATGACGGCAAGGTTCCGACCGAGGAATACTTCGTCATGAGAAACCTGTGCGGCAAAATTGGCGAGCTTATCGAGGCCAGGAGCGCCTAAGTTCATTGCCGGTTGGAACGCAAGCGGCGTCGAAACTCCCGGTTGGCCCGGGACTGCCGACCGTGCAGTGACGGCCCTTGACGCTGCGACCTGCCTGTCGCAATAGCGACGTATGAGCGAAAAGCAAGTCGTCATTACCGGTATCGGCCTCGTCTCGTCACTGGGAGAAGGCCGTAAGGCCCATATGCGCGCCTTCAATGCCGGACCGGTCACGACGAAAATCGACAATGAGCGCTTTGCGCCCTACCCCGTACATCCGCTGGCGGAGATCGATTGGAGCACCCAGATTCCGAAACGCGGCGACCTGCGCCAGATGGATGACTGGCAGCGGCTGGGCGTCCATACCGCCGGGCTTGCTCTCGATGATGCGGGCGTCAAGGGCGATGAGGCGTTGTGCGGCGAGATGGACATGATTGTTGCCGCCGCCGGCGGTGAGCGCGATCAGGAAGTCGATGAAGCGATACTGGAAGCCGCCCGATCGCGAAAGGATCGCGACGTTCTGTTGAACGAGAAGCTCACCACGGAACTGAGACCCACCTTGTTTCTCGCGCAGTTGTCGAATTTGATGGCGGGCAATATCTCCATTGTTCACAAGGTGACCGGCTCGTCCCGCACATTCATGGGAGAGGAAGGGTCCGGAATATCCGCCGTCGAACACGCGGTCGCCCGCATACGTTCCGGCCAATCCACACACGCTCTGGTCGGCGGAGCCTATCAGACTGAAAGCCTTGATTTTCTTCTGACCTTCGAATTTGGCCGATTCCTGCACCAAGGTCGCTGGAAGCCGATCTGGGATCGCGAAGACGAGCCGGGCGGCGGACTTGTTCTCGGCTCGGGCGCGGCTTTTCTGGTTCTGGAAGAGCGTGAACATGCCGACGCGCGCGACGCGGCGATTTATGCGTCCATCGACAGGGTCGTGTCGGGTCAGACGCGCAGAATTCCGGAAACCTATGCCGGCGCTCTTAGCCGATTGATCAGGCCGCTGGTTGATGGACAGCCGCCCGATCTCCTGATCTCCGGTGCGTCCGGAGCCGACCTGCCGACGCGGGCGGAAAGGGAAATGCTGGAAAATGTGGATGCGAAGGCGACCCGTGCTCTGTCGGCGGTGACCGGACACCTCAAGGAGGCGCAGTTTCCCTTTGCCGTTGCACTTGCCGCGCTGGCGGTCAGCGACGGCGCCTGCCCGCCTGTCTTCTCCCCGGAGGCGGAAACGGAGTTCGACGGGCCGGTTTCATCGGTCGTTGCGACAACGGTCGGATATTATCGGGCCGAGGGCGCGGCGCTTGTGACAAAAGCCTGAGATTTCTCACCGGCGGAGACATTCGAATGCCAAGAAAGACGGACCACAAGGATCGGCCCATCGTCGCCGTGACCGGAATTGGCGTCGTCACGTCCTTGGGAACCGGAAAACGGGGAAATTGGGACGCGCTCACATCCGGCCGGTCAGGTATTCATTCGATCACGCGGTTTCCGACCAATGAACTGGCGACCACCATCGCCGGGACGGTCGATTTTCTCAATACGAGCGACAAGGGGATTGTCGCGCATACCTATGAACTGGCGCGGCTGGCCGCCGGTGAGGCGCTCTTGGAAGCCAGACTCGATGCCGGAGCATTCGGCGGACCTTTGTTCCTGGCCGCGCCGCCGGTCGAAATCGACTGGAGACAACGCTACAGACTGTTTGAGAAAGGCAATGAAGAAACCGCCGGCTACCGGCGCCTTCTCGCTGCGGCGAGAGACGGTAAAGCGGTCGACATGTTCGAGGATATTCAGTTCGGCACCATCGCCGACAGGCTGGCTGGCAACATCGGATCGACAGGCCTGCCGGTAACGTTGTCCACCGCTTGCGCGTCGGGCGCCACGGCCATCCAGCTCGGTATTGAGGCGATACGCCGGGGTGAATGCGATCGAGCGATTTCGATCGGCGCCGACGGCTCGACGACGGAAGAAGCGCTGATACGCTTTTCGCTTCTCTCGGCGCTTTCGACGCAGAATATGGCGCCGGAGAAAACCTCAAAGCCCTTCTCGAAGGACCGGGACGGTTTTGTGCTCGCCGAAGGGTCGGCGGCGCTGGTTCTGGAATCGCTCGAAAGCGCGACGGCGCGCGGTGCGGAAATCCTCGGAATTGTCAAAGGCTGCGGTGAAAAGGCGGACGATTTTCACCGTACGCGGTCGAAACCTGACGGTTCGCCGGCCATTGCCGCGGTACAGGCCGCGCTGAACGATGCGGGGATGAAAGCCGATGATATCGGCTATATAAACGCCCACGGCACCTCGACACCGGAAAACGACAAGATGGAGCATCTGTCTTTGTCGAATGTCTTTGGCGACCGGCTTCCTTCCATCCCCGTTTCTTCGAATAAATCGATGATCGGACATACGCTGTCGGCGGCCGGCGCGATTGAAGCGGCGTTCTCCCTGATGACAATGCGGGAAGGTGTTATCCCGCCAACGATCAACTACGATACTCCCGACCCGGCGATTGAACTCGACGTCGTCCCCAATAGTTGCCGCATGGCCGATGTTTCGAGCGTATTGTCGAATTCATTCGGCTTTGGCGGGCAGAACGCCTGCCTTGTCATGACGCAAGAACCCGTCTAATCGACAGCTTCACCGAAATATCCGGACCATTCAATGCGCGCACTGCAATTGATCGGGGATCGCAAGCTCGAAACGGTCGAGATTGATGTTCCGCCTCCGCCGGAGCCCGGTGAGGCGACCGTGAGGGTCCGCACCGTCGCGCTCAATCACCTCGATGTCTGGGGTTGGCGGGGTATGGCGTTCGCCAGGCGGAAAATGCCGCTTACGGTCGGCGTGGAGGCATCGGGGATCGTGGAAACCATCGGCCCCGGCGTTTCGGGCGTCTTGCCCGGCCAGCTTGTATCGATCTACGGTGCCCGCACATGCGGACTTTGCGGCCCATGTGAAGAAGGCCGAGACAATTTCTGCGAACATATCGGCGGCGTTCACGGTTTTCATCTGGACGGATTCGCCCGGGAACTGGTGAATATCCCGGCCCGTAATCTGGCGCCCGCACCGCCGGGCGTCGATCACATCGCCGCCGCGGTCGCCCCGGTTTCATTCGGCACCGTCGAGCACATGTTGTTCGACAATGCCAAACTTCGGCCAGGCGAGACAATTCTGGTGCAGGCGGGCGGTTCAGGCATCGGGACGGCGGCCATTCAGCTTGCAAAGGCCGTCGGTTGTACGGTCATCACCACCGTTGGCTCCGCCGGGAAGGCCGAGAAGGCGGCTGCGCTCGGCGCTGACCACGTTATCAACTACCGGGAAGATCGTTTCGAAGGAGTCGTCCGCAAAATAACGAAGAAGAACGGAGTCGATGTCGTATTCGAACATGTCGGCGTGGACACCTGGGCCGGATCGCTCCTGTCGATGAAGCGCGGCGGACGCCTTGTCACCTGCGGCTCGACATCAGGTGTTTCGACATCGATGAACCTGATGCAACTGTTTCAGCAGCAGTTGAAAATCTTCGGCTCCTTCGGTTGCCGCATGGAAAACATGGCCGACGCCATGCACAAGATGGCGCGCGGCGCCGTTCATCCGGTCATCGACACCGAGATCGGCTTTGGCGAGATCGATGTTGCCTTGTCGCGAATGGAAAGCCGCGATGTCTTCGGCAAGATCGTCCTGCATGTCGACCGTTGACCCGCGCGACGATCCATGAACGGAACACTTGCCATGACATTGCGCCGCGCAAGGCGTTTCGCCGATTGGCTTGCGGCCAAATCGATCATGGTGATCCTGCTTTTCCTGCGGATGTTTCCGGCCAGACCGGCGCTCGATTTCGTCGGCGCCGCATCGCGGAAAATCGGTCCGCTCACGGGACGCCACCGCACGGCGATGGACAACCTCAGACATGCCTATCCCGAGAAGAGCGAGAAGGAGTGTCGTGAAATCGCATTGGACATGTGGGAGAATATGGGTCGCCTGTCGGCCGAGTACATTTTTCTCGACAAAATGGCGGACTTCATAGGCGAAGGCGAGGTATCGAGCGCCGTCGAGTGGAATGGCGTCGATATCTTCAATCGAATTCGCGACGGCGGAAAACCGACTATATTCTTCACCGCCCACATGGGCAATTTCGAACTGTTGCCGATCACCGCCAAACGGTTCGGTTTGACCATGACCACGCTGTTCCGCCCGCCAAACAACCCTTTTGTCGCCGAGGAAGTGGCCAAGGTCCGCAACATGTCCATGGACAATATGCTGCCTTCCCGTGTCGGCGCATCCTTCACGTTGGCGCGCATTCTGGAAAACGGCGGCAATATCGGCGCGCTTGTCGACCAGAAATTTCAACGCGGCATCAGGACAACCTTTTTCGGGCGTCCCTGCAGCACGAGCCCGCTGCTATCCAAACTGGCGCGTCAGTTTGATTGCGATATTCACCCCTGTCGCTGCCTGCGCCTTCCCGGAAACCGCTATCGGCTTGAGATCATGGAAAAAATCAACCCGCCTCGCGATGACGACGGTCGAATCGACGCGGCGGGCACGGCGCAGCTTTTCAATGATATCGTCGAGGAATGGGTACGCGAATTCCCCGGTCAGTGGATGTGGTTTCACCGTCGGTGGTCCTAGCGGTTGTCGCGGAGATTCGGACCGGCAGTCCCTAGTGGCGTTGCGGGCGACGCAGCCGCCGTCACCACAAATTTACGCATCGCAATAACCCCCTGCTCTACCGCCCTTGTCCGGCCATTGACGGCGCATATTCGCACAAAACCCCGCAAGAATAACCGTTTGCGACCGGAAGCAGAGAAACAACCTCATGATTTGCTTGACAAGAGAACCGCCGCTTGCAATTCGCGCCGGCGACAGGTCATATGGCTTCGATGGATGAGAGAATTTCATCAGCGATAGAAGATCGCCGCAACGACCTGGTTTCGCTCACGGTCGATCTTATCCGGTTTCCGACGATCAATCCGCCCGGAGATGCCTATACGCCCTGCGCGGAGTTTCTGGCGGGGCGTATGAAACAATCCGGGTTTGCAAGTGAATTCATCCGCGGTGTGGATACGCCCGGCGACACCGACAAATATCCGCGCACCAATGTCGTCTGCCGGCGCGAGGGACGCTCGCCCGGATCGACCGTGCACTTCAATTCGCACATTGACGTGGTTGTCGCGGGTGACGAATGGACCATGGATCCGTTCCGGGGCGCGGTCATGGACGGCAGGGTGTTTGGCCGTGGCGCCTGCGACATGAAAGGCGGACTGGCCGCATCGGTCGTCGCCGTCGAGGCGTTTCTCGCCGTTTATCCGGATCATCCCGGTGCGATCGAGGTTTCCGGCACGGTCGACGAAGAATCCGGCGGATTTGGCGGCGTCGCATATTTGGCGGGGAAAGGACTGTTTTCCAAACCCCGCGTCGACCACGTGATCATTCCCGAGCCACTCAACAAGGACCGTATCTGTCTGGGCCATCGAGGAGCCTGGTGGGCGGAAATCGAAACAAAGGGGTCGCAGGCCCACGGGTCTATGCCGTTTCTCGGGGACTGCGCCGTTCGCCATATGGCTGCGGCGCTCAACGCGTTTGAAACCGAACTTTATCCCGCCCTGGAGCAAAGGCGGACCATCATGCCGGTCGTTCCCGAAGGCGCCCGAAAATCGACACTCAACCTGAATTCGATTCACGGCGGCGAAACAGACGGTTTTTCCGGCCTGCCGGCGCCCAACGTGCCCGACTCCTGCAAAATGACGATCGACCGGAGATTCCTGCTTGAAGAGAAACTTGAGGACGTCAAGTCCGAGGTGATCGGTATTCTCGACAGGCTGAAGCGGGAGCGCCCGAAATTCGATTATTCGATCCGGAACATCATGGAAATCGTTCCGACCATGACCGAGCGCGACGCGCCTGTTGTCGAGGCAATCGCCGCCGGCATTCGAAATGTCTTCGGCCGGGAGCCGGAATACGTGATTTCTCCGGGTTCATATGACCAGAAACACATCGCGCGCCTTGGTCATCTGCACGATTGCATTGCCTATGGGCCGGGCATTCTCAATCTTGCCCATCGGCCCGATGAGTGGGTCGGGATTGACGACATGATCGAATCGGCGAAAGTGATGGCGTTCGGGCTGAAAGCGCTGTTGTTCAAATAATGGTGGCGACCGCCATGAACACAATCAACGCGACCGTCGCATAGATGCCGTTGCCGACGATCAATCGCGCGATGTCCGGCCGCATAGCCGGCTTGAAAAAAGTCTTCAGACCGACGACCAGCGCGGCGGTGAGCCATATCAACGCAAGGGTCAGGCCGGGGATCATGCTTCCTGACAGTTGCAGGACGAACGGGACCGGCATGGCGAATATGACCGACCACAGTTGTTTGCCGGATGACCGGCCAGATCGGAAAATGATGCACCGCGCGACATCGCCACAAAACCGGCCGCCAGACAACCGGTAATCCCGCCCAGGACGATGCCCAGCCGGGGGGCGAACTGAAAATAGTCATCGAACATGGCTTTATCTCCGACCCTCGTTCCGCCAGGTCGGCGAATTGCCGAAGCGAGACCATACCGTGTGCAATGCGTCCCTGAAAGACCGACAATAATTTTGCTCGTGTGCTGACATTGGCCGCATATCCTGATTTACTCCCCTGTCGAGACCGGTGACGAACGCCGGTGACGCCATTTGCCTCGGGAGAGTTACATGAAAACGATAAATTCCGTTCTTGCCGCTTCGGTATTTGCGCTCGCAACCGCAACGTCCGCCCTGGCGGCCCGGACCGATCTGGTCATGGGTGTCGTGCTGGAGCCGCCGCATCTCGATCCGACCGCCGGCGCGGCCGCCGCGATCGATGAGGTGGTCTACGCCAACGTATTCGAGGGACTGACCCGGATCGCCGAGGACGGTTCCGTGCAGCCGGCGCTGGCTGAAAGCTGGACCGTCTCCGACGACGGCAGGGTTTATACGTTCAGGCTTCATTCCGGCGTGAAGTTCCACGACGGCGCCGATTTTGATGCGGGCGACGTAAAGTTTTCGCTCGACCGCGCCCGCGCCGAAGATTCAACGAATGCGCAAAAGCCCTTGTTCGCGCAGATCGACAGCGTAGAGGTGGTTGACGACGCCACGGTCACGGTGACCCTGAAACAGCCACAGGGTTCGTTCCTCTACAATATGGGCTGGGGCGATGCGGTGATCGTCGCGCCTGAATCCGCCGATAACAACAAGGCCAATCCGGTCGGAACCGGACCGTTCAAATTCGACAACTGGGCCAAGGGTTCGTCGATCACAATCACGAAAAATCCCGACTACTGGGGCGATCCGGTCGCGCTCGAAAAGGCCGAGTTCCGGATCATTCCGGACGCTGCGGCCGCCGTTCCGGCGCTGCTTTCCGGCGATGTTCACGCCTTCGCCAATATGCCCGCCGGTGACGCATTGCCGCAAATTCAGGCGGATTCGCGCTTCACGGTCGAACTGGGCGCGACCGAAGGCGAAACGATCCTGTCGACCAACAACAAGAAACCGCCTTTTGACAATCTCAAGGTTCGCCAGGCGATTGCTCATGCGTTGAATCGCGACGCGATCATTCAGGGTAACGGATCGGGTTACGGCACGCCGATCGGTTCGCACTTCTCCCCAGCCAACGAAGCCTATGTCGATCTGACCGGAACCTATCCATACGATCCGGAGAAGGCAAAAGCGCTGTTGGCCGAGGCCGGATTTGCAGACGGCATCAAGGCGACGATCAAGCTTCCGCCGCCCGGTTATGCGCGCGACGGCGGCCAGGTGGTCGCGGCGCAACTGCGCGAGGTCGGCATCGATCTGGAAATCATCCCGGTGGAATGGGCGCAGTGGCTGGAACAGGTGTTCAAGACCAAGGATTATGACCTGACTATCGTCTCGCACACGGAACCCAACGATATCGGCATCTACGCGCGCAAGGATTATTACTTCCAGTACGACAATCCGGACTTCGATGCGGTGATCGACGAACTGGACGTCACGGCGGATCCGGCAAAGCGCAAGGAACTGTTCGGCAAGGCGCAGGCGATCCTCGCCGATGACGCCGTAAACGGCTTCATGTTCCAATTGCCGAAGATCGGTGTTTGGGACGCGAAAATCGAGGGATTATGGCGCAATTCCCCAATCCAAGCCAATGACCTGACCAGGGTTAAGTGGACGGATTGATTCGGTTTACGGACCGGCACTCGACCGGTCCGGTTTTCCGTATAGTGCCACCCGTGTTTCCGGCATGAGCGCCTATATACTGAAACGACTTGGCGTCGGTCTGTTGACGCTGTTCATCGCCTCAGTCGTCGTATTTGCGGTTTTGGAGATTGTGCCGGGCGATCCGGCCCAGCTCATGCTGGGCATCAACGCAACGGATGAAACCCTGGCGGCGCTGCGCGAACAGATGGGGCTGAACCGGCCGGTTCCGATCCGCTATGCAAGTTGGGTTACCGGCATGCTTGCCGGCGATTTCGGCCGGTCCTACACCTATTCGGTTCCGGTCACCGAACTTGTCGGCGAGCGGATTGTCGTGTCGCTTCCATTGGCGATCATGGCGCTGTTCCTGTCCACGGCGGTCGCTGTTCCCGTCGGCATATTCGCAGCCGCCCGGCGCGGACGCGCGCCGGACACCATGGCCATGGGGGCCGCCCAGATCGGTGTCGCCATCCCCAATTTCTGGTTTGCACTTCTGCTTGTCTACGTGTTCGCGGTGGGTTTGAGGCTGGTTCCGGCCGGCGGATTCCCCGGCTGGTCGGCCGGGCCGTGGCCCGGATTGAAGGCGCTGATACTGCCGGCGATCGCACTGGCGCTGCCGCAGGCCGCTATCCTCGCCCGCGTCACGCGATCGGCGCTCATCGAAGTGCTCGGCGAGGATTACATCCGCACCGCCCGCGCCAAGGGCCTTCCGCGCGGCCGGGTGCTCTGGCGCCATGCGCTGCGCAACGCCATGATCCCGGTATTGACCATCCTCGGTCTGCAATTCGCGTTCCTGATTGCCGGAACGATCATCATCGAGAACGTGTTCTACCTGCCCGGTCTTGGCCGGCTGGTGTTTCAGGCAATCACGCAGCGTGATCTGATCGTTGTCGAAGGCGTGGTGATGTTGCTTGTCGCCACGGTTATCGTCGTCAATCTCCTCGTCGACCTCTCCTACGCGCTCGTGGACCCGCGGCTGAGGATTCGTCGATGAGCGATCATCCGGCGGCTACGGAACACGAAACGCCTGGCCGTTTTGTCCGCAAGGCGCTCGCCAACAGGTCGTTCGTCGTCGGGTTGGTCGTTACCATGATCGTCGCGGCGGCGGCGCTTATCTCGTTTGTCTGGACGCCTTATGCGGTCACGGACCTGCCGGTGGCGGAGCGTCTGAAACCGCCTTCGGCGGCCCATCTGCTGGGAACCGACCACTTCGGCCGCGACATTCTCTCGATGATCATGGTCGGCTCGCGCAATTCGATCGCCGTCGCCCTCGTCGCGGTGGGAATCGGCATGGGAATCGGTGTTCCGCTTGGCTGTTGGGCCGCCGCCCGTCGCGGCTGGACCGACGAGGCGCTGATGCGCTTCAACGATGTCGTCTTCGCCTTTCCCGCCCTGCTTTCCGCCGTGATGATCACGGCCATTTTCGGACCGGGCGCCGTCAATGCGATCATCGCGATCGGCATCTTCAACATACCGGTCTTTGCCCGCGTCGCCCGCGGCGCGGCGCTGTCGGTCTGGCCGCGCGAGTTCATTCTCGCCGCGCGCGCATGCGGCAAGACCCCCGCGCGGATCACGGTCGAACATATCCTGCCGAACATCGCCGGCCTGCTGCTGGTTCAGGGGACGATCCAGTTTTCGCTCGGCATCATCGCCGAAGCCGGGCTTTCCTATGTCGGATTGGGCGCGCAGCCGCCCATGCCAAGCTGGGGCCGTATGCTGTTCGACGCCCAGGTCCGCATGGTCGTCGCGCCCCATATGGCGCTGTTTCCCGGTCTTGCCATTGTCGCCACGGTGCTCGGTCTCAACCTGCTTGGCGACGGGCTGCGCGATGTGCTTGATCCCAAACTGAGGCGCGAGCGTTGAGCCTGCTTGAGATCGACAAACTCGACCTGGATATCGGGGACGCCCCGATATTGCGCGGTGTCGATCTCGCGATCGAAGCCGGTCAGGTCATGGGGCTGGTCGGCGAATCCGGTTCGGGCAAGTCCATGACCGCATTGGCGTTGATGCGGTTGCTGCCGCATGGCGCGCGCGTATCGGGCCGGATACGTTTCGGCGGCAAGGATATTCTGTCGGCGACGGAAGAGCGGATGTGCGCGCTTCGCGGCGGCGATATCGGCATGGTGTTCCAGGAGCCGATGACCGCGCTCAACCCGGTGAAAACCATCGGCGAGCAGGTCGCCGAGGGCATCCGGTGGCACATGTCGGCCAATCGCGCCGACGCCGAGATGCAGGCGCGCGGGATGCTGGCCCGTGTCGGCCTGCCGGAAGAAAAATTTCCGCTGAGCCGCTATCCGCATGAACTGTCCGGCGGCCAGCGCCAGCGCGTTGTGATCGCCATCGCCTGCGCGCTGCGTCCCAGGCTTCTGGTTGCGGATGAACCGACCACCGCGCTGGATGTCGTGTCGCAGGCGCGGATCCTCGAACTGCTGAAAGACCTCGTTGACGAAAACGGCATGGGATTGCTGCTGATCAGTCACGATCTCGCGGTGGTCGCCGGCATGGCGGATCGCGTCACGATCATGTGCGACGGCGAGGTCATGGAGGAAGGCGAAACCGCCGGAACCCTGTCAGAGCCAAAGCACCCCCATACGCGCCGGCTCGCGGAAGCGTCCTCACACGTCCCCGACCGGGCGTCGACCGCGACCGCCGGCGAAAAGGCCGGCGAACCGCTGCTTGCCGTTGAATCCGTCATCAGAGACTACCGCGGACGCCGCGCGTCGTTGTTTTCCGCCCCGGAACCGTTTCGCGCCGTGAATGATGTCAGTTTTGAATTGGCGCCCGGTCATTCCATGGCGCTGGTCGGCCGCTCCGGATGCGGCAAATCCACCCTGGCGCGCATGATCCTCGCTCTCGACCGGCCGACAAGCGGCGAGATCAGGTTCAACGGTCAATCGCTCGGCCCCCTGGATGAAGCCGGCCTGCGCCCGCATCGCCGCGACATGCAGGTGGTGTTTCAGGATCCCTACGGCTCCTTCGACCCGCGTCACAAGGTCGAACGCCTGGTCACCGAACCGCTGCACCTGCTCGAAAGGCGGCCCGGTCGCCGCGAACGCCGTGACATGGCGGTCGCCGCGCTTGGCGAGGTCGGGCTTCTGCCTTCCGATCTCGACAAATATCCGCACGAGTTTTCGGGCGGCCAGCGCCAGCGTATCTCGATCGCGCGCGCCATCATCACGAGACCCAGACTCGTCGTTTGCGACGAGCCTGTCTCCGCGCTTGACGTATCGATCCGCGCCCGGGTGCTCGATCTGTTCGCCGAATTGAATGACCGGCTCGGCGTCGCTTATCTGTTTATCACCCACGACCTGCACGTTGCGCGCGCCATTACCGGCGATGTCATGGTCATGCACGAAGGCAGGATCGTGGAACGCGGCAAAACCGGCGAAGTGCTCGCCGACCCGCAATCGCGCGCCGGCAGGGAACTCGTCGCCGCCATGCCCGATCTGGAACGGGCGGTCAAGGCAAGGATGGGGTAGCACGGGAAGGAAAACTGCTTTTCCAGTATTGGCGATGCGTCCGGTGCGCCCACACCTTCATGGGCGCAATCCGCATCGCGGCAACTGCCACATTCGTGTTTTGAGTCCCTGTCCGGCCCGCCGCGCTGTCCGTTTGTGCAAAAGCTCTTGACGGTTTGGGTCGGGTTTATATGATTGCGTTGAGCGGTGCGTCGCCATAGCGGTTTTTTTGGAGGATGTGGAAAGAGCTATGAGAAAAATCGTGTTGCTATTGAGTGCGATCGCCTTTTTCGTTTTTGCGACGAGCCCTGGTTTTGGGACAAGATATAAATCTGGTAGTTTTGGATGTGCTAATTTTGAGTCGGAAGAAAAAGCTTATATGGAACAGCTCAATGATCCTGATCCTTATGTGAGTGTGACATTAGTTTATGCTCTCTGTCTCTTATTAAAAGGTGAGGTGACTAACAATCAAGACAATGTTTCCAAGGGAATGTTGATTTTACATAGTTTAGCTGACCAATACAGCAATATTGTAGCTAATTATTGGATAGCAGAATACCATCTTTCAGGAGGGGATTTCAAAACAGTTATAGCTGATAGAAATTTGGATTTAGCCGCCCATTACTATTCAAGCACACTGGCTATTATCAAGACTTATAATAGCTACCCTCCTCTTGATTACTTTATGTGGGAGGCAACTGATAACATAGAGATGACAGCTTATTATAAGTTACCTATTGTTTATTTAGCCATGTTTTATAAAGGGGTTTCTGGTGACTACCGTGTTAGGTTGCTTAACTCTCCCAGTTATAAAGGAGATCGTAACTTAGAAACTTACCCTGAATACAGAGATAATATTATGGGTTATATTAATTTAGCAATAGAGCATGCGGGGAATTGTAAAAACCTTCCTCTCAAGAGACATTTTGAAAAGCCTGCTTCTCCTTATTTTATAAAGGTTTGTGCTATGTATGAAGAGAAAGCCAAGCTTTTAAAATCAGCCTATATGAAAAGACAGCTTATTTTAAATCAGAACAACTGTAAGGATATAGGATCTGATGAAACAGTTTTTGCCTATTGTCCTGAATTTTATGAGGTAGAACAAAATATTATCGATACTTATAATTCTATATTTGTAGAAATTAAGGAAATACTCCACCCTATTCGTGATCTTATTGTAAAATAAGAGTCTCTCTCCTCTTGCCTCAACATGGAGCGGGTTAAAAGGAGGCGTTTGACCTCGCGCCTTTGACGGGAGGCGGCGCCTCGACGGGATTCATGGAAACCTCGGCGCGGGTCTTCAACTGCTTCGCCACCGGAACGACGATTCTGACGCCGGACGGCGAGCGGGCCATCGAAACGCTGCAACCCGGCGACCGGGTCGTGACCCATGACGGCAGGTCGACGCCGGCGATCTGGGTGGCGCGGCAGACCGTCGCCAACCCGCGCGGCGTCGAACTCGGCCGCAAACCCGTGCGCATCGAGGCCGGCGCCCTCGGCCCGGACCTGCCCAACGGACCGCTGACCGTGACCGCCGACCACGCCCTGCTGTTCGGCGACATGCCGGTCAACGCTGGCGCGCTGGCGTAGAGGACGGAACTCCAATCCGCTTCGCGCCGCTTGAGGACATGCCGACGAAATTCATCTGGTGGCATGTGGAGCTTGAGAACCACGAGGTCGTTCTGGCCAATGGCGGCGTTCCGGCGGAGAGTTTCATCGATTATGTCGGCCGGTCCGGCTTCGACAATTACGACGAGTATCTCGGCCTTGTGGGGGCCGACCGTCTGATACCGGAAATGCCGTTCGCGCGCATATCGGCGCACACCGGCTTGCGCCGCCGGACGGGCTGCGGCCCCTCATCGCCGCCCCCGGAAAACCGCGCCAAGGGTCGTCTGACGCATGATTACCTGACCCAATACGCATGAAGGCGACGGCGCGCCCGTGACGGCTTGGCCGCCTGAATTTTCCTCAACCCCGTTATTGACAAGCAGGCGAAATCGATTTGCGGCTCGTGGTTTTCGGCGCGGAATATAGCGGCATCCAGGGCAGCGGTTGGAATGACCTCGAAGTCACAACATTGTCAGCAACGGTTTGCCAAGTGTGAACCGAAATCCCCGCGCGGCCGATATATCTTATGTTCAAGTTCACAATGCAGCACAGGAGAACCTGCCGTGATGAGGATGCTTAGAAACGCGGCCGCGGCGATCGCGGCGATATTCGTGTCCGCGATGCTGACGACCCAGGCATTCGCCGGCGCGCTCAATCTCAATTCAAACGGCGTCGCGATACAGGGTTACGATCCCGTCGCCTACTTTACCGAGAATATGCCGGTGAAGGGTTCGGGCGTTCACGCCGCGAGCCATGACGGCGCGATCTACTGGTTCTCCAACGCCGAAAATCTGAAAAACTTCAAAGCGGAGCCGGCAAAGTATATTCCCGCCTATGGCGGATATTGCGCCTACGGCGTTTCTCAGGGTGTGAAAGTGCCGATCGACCCGAATGCGTTCAAGGTGGTGGACGGCCGGCTTTATCTGAACATAACGCCGAAGGTTCAGAAAATCTGGGAAAAGGACATTCCCGGATACATCACGAAGGCCGACGGGAACTGGGGCTCGCTGGGAAGCTGAGAAAGCCCGGAATAACGGCGCAAGCCAAACGGGCCGCTTCGGCGGCCCGTTTTCGTTTTGCCGGTGAGACGGCCGCCCGCTCTCGAACCGCCGATCAAAGACGATATGACGATGATCGGACAGGCGCACGGCGTTCCGACAAGGGAGCGCGGGAGCCGATTGCTCCCGGTCGGCATTTCGCCTAAACGGGCACCGGATTTTCCAACTCGTCAAACCTGTCATGGGGAAGCGCGCGTGGCACGCCAGTTCATCTATCACATGTCCGTTCTCAACAAGACCTATGATTCGAGGAAGATTCTTCGGAACATCCACCTGTCATTCTACCCGGACGCCAAGATCGGCATCCTGGGTCCGAACGGCGCCGGCAAGTCCACCGTGCTTCGCATCATGGCCGGTCTCGACAAGGAATTCACCGGCGAAGCCTGGCTCGCGGACGGCGCGACGTGCGGATATCTGCCGCAGGAACCGGAACTCGATCAGTCAAAAGACGTCGCCGGCAACGTCATGGAGGGCGTGGCCGAAAAGCAGGCGATCCTCGACCGTTACAACGAATTGATGATGAACTATTCCGACGAGACGGCGGAAGAGGGAACCAGACTACAAGACATCATCGACGCGCGGAACCTGTGGGATCTCGACAGCCAGGTTGAAATGGCCATGGAGGCCTTGCGGTGTCCGCCGGGAGACGCCGAAGTCGGCACGCTGTCGGGCGGCGAAAAACGCCGTGTGGCGTTGTGCGGGCTTTTGCTGTCGCAACCCGACCTGCTGCTGCTCGACGAACCGACCAATCATCTGGATGCCGAAACCATCGCCTGGCTGGAAAGACACCTGCGCGAATATCCCGGCGCGGTCCTGATGGTCACTCACGACCGCTACTTTCTCGATAATGTCACCGGTTGGATTCTCGAACTCGATCGCGGTCGCGGCGTTCCCTACGAAGGCAACTATACCGTTTATCTGGAAAAGAAGGCCAGGCGCATGGCGCGGGAGGGCCGCGAGGAAGCCGCCCGCCGCAGGGCGCTGGCGCGGGAGAGAGAATGGATCGCCTCATCGCCCCGAGCCCGGCAGGCGAAGTCGAAGGCGCGCATCAGCGCCTATGACGAACTGGTCAAGGCCGCCGGCGAACGCCGGCCGGGAGACGCGCGGATCGTCATTCCCGCGGGCGAACGGCTCGGCCGGAATGTCATCGACGCGGAAAATCTGAGCAAGGGATATGGCGACAAACTGCTGATCGACGATCTCGATTTCAAGCTGCCGCCCGGCGGCATTGTCGGCGTGATCGGCGCCAACGGCGCCGGCAAGACGACGCTGTTTCGCATGATCACCGGGCAGGAGCGGCCGGACAGCGGCAAAATCCGTATCGGCGAAACGGTCAGACTCGGCCATGTCGACCAGAGCCGCGACGCGCTCAATGGCGACAAGACCGTCTGGGAGGAAATCTCCGGCGGCGGCGACATCATCAAGCTGGGCAGGCATGACGTGAATTCGCGCGCCTACTGCTCCTCCTTCAACTTCAAGGGCGGCGACCAGCAGCAAAAGGTGGGTACGCTGTCGGGCGGTCAGCGCAACCGCGTACATATGGCGAAGCTTCTGAAAGAGGGCGGCAATGTCATCCTGCTCGACGAACCGACCAACGATCTCGACACCGAGACGCTTGGCGCGCTTGAGGATGCGCTGGAGAATTTCGCCGGCTGCGCCGTGATCATTTCGCACGACCGCATGTTCCTCGACAGGCTCGCCACCCACATCCTCGCTTTCGAGGGCGACAGCCACGTGGAATGGTTCGAAGGGAACTTTGAAGAGTATGAGGCGGACAAGATCCGCCGGCTGGGACCTGACAGCGTCAATCCGAAACGGGTGACCTACAAGAGGCTGAGGCGGTGAAGGAATCGATCATGCCCGGCAAGGCGGAAGAAGACGGCTTCTCGGAAATTCCGTCGGTAGCCGCGGATTCTCGGGATATAATTGAAAACGCGCTTCCGCTATCGGTCCTGAAGAAGTTCAGGGCCGCAAGCTACCGAAAAGCCGCGGCGATTCTCAAGCACGGGTTGCGCGTCGAATTCGATGACATCCTGGAGGCTCTTGACGCTTTCCAGATAACAACCGCGATGATCCGAAAACCGGGCGGCAATGAATCAGAAATTCCGAAAGTTATTTCATCGATCCTGCGCGGAAAGGGCTGGCATGAGACGACGATCTCCGGCGATCTGAGGATTACCAGAAGCTGGCGGGAATCGGTTGGGATAACGCCCTCGGGCAAACCAAAAACCGAACCACGCTCTGAAGTTTACACTCGCGAGAAGTATCTGGATGGGCACAAGATCGATTATGTAAAGAATCGTGTCGCATTTGATTTTGAATGGAACTCAAAAGATCAAACATTTGATAGAGATCTCTATGCGTTCGCGGCCTTTGCCGAAGCGGGCGCCATCGACGCCGCGGTGATCGTCACACGCGACACGTCGCTGAACGAGGTGTTTCGCGAATTGGGTCAAGCACTCGACAAAGAAGGAAATCCCGCCTTCAAGGACAATGGCGAACCGGTTCCGCTTTCGCCAAAGTATGGCGCAAGCACGACATGGTGGGGTAAGCTGATATATAGGCTGAATGCCGGTCGGAATGGCGGTTGTCCGGTACTGGCGCTCGGCATCAGACCGGAATGCATTGCCGATTTGGATGATTGGCGCGCTTCTCACTCCGCGGCTACCGACGAGTTATAGGGATATGTCTTCCAGGTCGGCTTATAATTTTCATCCGCTTGATTGCCCCAATATTTCCAACCTGGTCGCGTTCCGCGGGCAAAAAGTTCCAGATAGGGGCCCGGAGAGCAATCCTCGATCACGTCGTACTGCTCGTCCGGTTTACGCGAGTGCTCGCGTTTGCGCGACTGGATTATATTCACCTGTCTGCGGGCAGGCGCCAATGTTCGCGCTTTTTTCCCGCGAATACCAAAAAGCAGAAGCTCGGTCACATTGCGGAAATAGAAACCTACCCCACGACCGTCCGAACCGCCATCTTTGCGGATTTTATGCCAAACGATATTCGATTTGTACTCGAAACCCCAAGCTTCCATGACTTTCAAGCCTTCCGGCAAAAGCGCATTTGGCACCCAAAGATAAAGATGCGCCGGTTCGGCTACAAGAGCCTGTACGGGAAGGGCGCATATCTCATCGGTTGTCATAGTTTCGTACCGGGACAAACGCCGGTGTTCGGGAGCCACCTTTCCAGTGCGATTGATAAATCGCCAAGGCGGGTCGGCCAGCACCGTTTGGAATGCTTCGTCTCCGGTTTCCCGGAGCAGGTCAAGCACGGCATCTCTCGGCTCGGCATTCATGAAATTCATTCCCGTTTGCAAATAGAACAAAAACAGAACTTCCAAATTTTGTCAATCATGCGCGATTCGGATTTGAATGTCGTTAATGAACTGTGGAAAGCTGTTTCCCAATCGGAAAACCCCGCCTCTTTTGAAACGGGGTTTTTATGGAGCGAGAAGATGTGGTCGGTTGGATATCCAGATGCGGATTCCTAAGGAGCCTAATTCGGACGGCTGGTCACGCCACAGCGCACCTGTTTGAATAATCCAAAGGACCGCCTCCACGAACAGGTGCGGGTCACCACAGGTCTGGCCGGGATCGCTCTTTTTCCACCGCCCCGAAGTTCAAGAAGACCACGCTCGCGGGTCTCTTCGATATCGAGCGCCAGTTGAAACGGGCGCGGTTGACGCCGCGGAAATCCCATTCAGCCTTGTCGAAAGAATTTTGGAGCGGGTAGCGGGAATCGAACCCGCATATTCAGCTTGGAAGGCTGCTGCTCTACCATTGAGCTATACCCGCGAACCGGCAGACGATCCTGCCGCGCCGAGGTTGGTGGAGGGGGCTGGATTCGAACCAGCGTACGCATAGCGGTCAGATTTACAGTCTGATGGATTTAACCACTCTCCCACCCCTCCGCGCCGCGTTTGCCGGCAACGTCACCGGTCAGGCGAAAGCCAAATCCGGCTACCGAAAAACGCCCGGATTCGGCGAATGGCCTTATGGCGGCGGCGTCCTCGCCTGTCAACACGGAAACGGGCCTGGTCGGATGCATGATGAATGCCGGTCGTGGACGCCGCGTCCCGTTCGTTTATAAAAGCGGTATGACCGGGCACGACGGCGGAAGCCGAAAAGACAGCCACTATGCGCGCCTGCGCCGCGCCCACCGGGACAGGACCGGCCGCGACGCCGCTCCGGATGCGACGCCCGGCGGTATGGTCCGCCTTTACGGGCTGCATACGGTGGTCGCGGCGATTGAAAATCCGCGTCGTCGCATCCATTCGCTTCATGTCACCCGCAATGCCGCCGCCCGCCTCGAACTGGGCGACGTCGGCGCCCTGCCCTTTCCCGTCGAGCAAGTTGAACCGAAATCACTGGACAGGCTCTGCGGTCCGGACGCCGTGCATCAAGGCGCGGTGCTGGAAGCGGAACCGCTGGAGCCGAAGCGGCTGGCCGACCTGCGCGATGACGATTTGATCGTCGTGCTCGACCGGATCACCGACCCGCACAATGTCGGCGCGATCATGCGCTCGGCGGTGGCGTTCAAAGCCGGCGCGCTGGTCATCGCCTCCCGCCACTCACCCGCCGAATCCGGCGTATTGGCCAAGGCGGCGTCGGGAGCGCTGGAACATATCGATCTGATCACGGTGCGAAATCTGGCGGATGCGCTGGACGATCTGAAAAATCAGGGTTTTCAGACCATCGGCCTAGATTCGGAAGGTCCGACGCTGTTGGAGAACGCGGTCGGCTCGAAGCGCGTCGCACTGGTGCTCGGCGCCGAAGGCAAGGGCCTGCGCCGGAAAACCAGACAGACCGTCGCGGTACTGGCGCGACTCGACATGCCGGGGGCAATCCGTTCGCTCAACGTGTCCAACGCGGCGGCGATATCGCTTTATGTCGCGCGATCACGCATGGAATGAACGGACCGCGCGGCCCGTCCGGCGAAACCGCCTCCACAACAGGCCCGCTTTAATCGAGGGTGGAATACTCGATGGAATTGGCGATTGCGCATGACCGAGTGCCGATTCGAGACTTCGGATCGGTGCGGAACAGGCGATTTTCACCCGGTAAATCGACAATTACGACTGAAAATCGACCGGATTTTTCGAATGACGCCAGCCCATCCGGAAATCGCGCCCTCGAAAGCGGCGAATCGCGGAGGGTCAGTCGTCACTTATCCGCCGCGAACAAATCGGACGGGTTCCCGTCGATGGCGGTCGTGCCCGGGGGGGTGCGTTCCTCGGGCGTCGGGCCGGGCAGGTGGGCGGCGGCGAAGCAGGGACCGGCGACGACCTTGTCGAGCGCCTTTTCCAGTTCCGGCTCCATCGCAAGGGTGGCTTCCAGAACCCACAGCAGTTCCAGCAATTCGTCGCTCATCCTCGCCGTCCAGCGTTCGGGGCGGATATCGTCCAATGGCGAGGATTTCCTGCCCGCCCGCTTCTTCATCCGGTAGCCGAGCCACGACTGCACGACTTTCAGGCCCGACACCTCGAACTCCCAGACATTTGGCGCGACAGGGCCGAACCGGCCATCGCCCACGGCGATTTCGCGGATGGCGGGGTCGTAGGAGAAGATTTCGGGATACATCGCCGGATTGTCCGACACGCCCTTGATGGCCTTGGCCGCGCCGGGCGGGATTTCGTCGCCCCGGCCCTCGTCGCGGAAGCGATCGGCATAGGTGTGCAGCCAGATCAGCTTGCGGCCCAGCTTCGCCGTCTCAGCGAATGTCGCGCCGTCCCTGGTCAGCGGGACGCGCGGGCCGGGGGTTTCGAGTTCGTTCCAGAAGCGGCTTGTATAGGACTGCCCGCCCAGCAGGGCATAGACATAGGCCGCAAGGTCCTCCGCCGTGGGCGGGGCGCCGTATTCCTCGCCCAGCGCGTCGAGCAGGCCGGCGGTGACGTTTGGTTCGGTCCCGGCGGCGTCGCAATAAAGGGGGATCACGTCCTTGCCGCCAAACGATCCCCGAAAATGGTGCAGGTCGGGCAAGTGTGCGGCCACTTGCAGCGCTGATCCTGTGCCCAATTGTTGGGCAACAAGTGTTGTAAAAAATATCTGACAAGCGCCGCGAGTTCCTACCAGTTCTGGCCTAATTCGATCTGCAACCCTATTTGATACAATTGCTCGCTGTACGTCGAGCGCACGAAAGGCGTACGGTTCGGGTTCTGGGAAGGTTCTTTTCTCGAAAAGGTCCAGCGCCGGGTTGATTAACCGTTCTCCCTTTTTACCAACTCCCTTTTCTTTTAAGTTGTTAGACGCTGTTTCGACAAAAAGTTGACCACGTTGCGTTTGCGGTGAAGCGTAAAGCGTTGCGAGTCGACGTCTTAGTACGTCGTCGGTTTCAGCGATTGGCCAGCTTCTTTTGAACTGAGCACCAGAGTGCCTCCATGGAAAAATAACATCCAGCGTTGGCCAATCAAAGAATTCGCCTTTTCCTATCGGAAAGAACTGCTTATGCCAGTCATCGGGACAATCGCGCCATACAAGCCCGCCGAAGTCCGCAACCGCTTCGAGTTGCGTCAGCTTGGCGTCGCGGTCCGCGCCTTCGATCTTCGCATAGCGCACCCTGGCGGGTTGGTCGGGGCTGGGTTTTGCCGCCCGAACGCCGACCGCGATGGCGACCGGGATCTGGATGTTGAACACGTTCGGCGTCTTGCGGGCGCCGAGGTTGTCGCCGCCGAGGTCGATGATCCAGAGCTCGTCGAAGGTGCGCCGCATCACCTCGCGGACTCCAATAAAACCCGGCCCGGCCAGATAGCTCGACGCGGTGATGAAGGTGACAATGCCGCCGCAGTTCTGCTGCTCGAACAGCCGCCACAGCGCCCAGCGCCAGAAATAAACATAGTCGTTATAGAGGTTTTTTACGTGCATTCCCGCACCGACTCTTGTCACCGGTTCGATGAAGTCCTTGAAGATCGCGCGTTCGCCATGTTCCTCCTGCTTCGCCGCGCCCTTGACCTGATCCCCGAATCTGACCCAACCGCCCTTGCGTTGCGTGGTCGTGTCGCCTTCCTTGATGGTCTGGCGGTCATACGGCGGATTGCCGAGGCACACGAGAATATCCCCGTCCCGCTTTACTTCCCGCGCCGCCTCGTGTTCCCGCGTCAGCGCGCGATAGGTCAGCGTCAGCCCGCCCGGCGGCGCGGCGTTCGGGCTTTCCAGCGTGTCGGCCAGGTAGATGTTCAGCCGCTTGGCCAGCTTTTCCTCCGGCTCGCCCGCCGCCTTCGCGTCGTTCATCGCCCCTTCCAGCGCCTGCGTCAGCCGCAGATGCGCAACGGCGTAAGGTCCCACCAGCACCTCGAACCCGTGCATGTTCCCCGCCATCTGACGGGCGCGGGCGGACACCGCGCCGGGGCCGGACCTCTCACGGACCTTTTCCAGCCCGTGTTTCACCGCCGCGACGGGATAGGTGCCGGCGCCCACGGCGGGGTCGAGAAACACCACGCCATCGTCGGCAAAGCCCAGTTTCTTGCCGAACCGCTTTTCCAGCAGTTCGGACGCCAGGCGGACCTGCAACTCCACCACCGCGCGCGGGGTGTAATAGACGCCGTAATCCTTGCGCAGCCTGGGGTCGTATGCGGCGAGAAAGTCCTCGTAGAAATAGAGCCAGAGGTCGGGCTTCGATTTCAGGAAGTCATGGGGGTCGAGCGCTTCGAGCGAGCGCTGCAACATCTCGAAACCGACAGCCAGTTCCTTACGCGCCTCAGTCCGGCCCAAGAGCTCCAGCGTGCGGGCCAGAAGACCGTTGTTGGCGTCGAGCGTCCGAGCGGCCTCCGCCGGGTCGAGCCTGGCCGCGCCGGACAGGCGGGCCAGCAGCATCGCATAGGTCACGGTCTGCGCGTAGGCGTCCGCGAATTTCGTGTCGTCGGAATCGGGAAAGAAGAACTGCCGCCATTCGACGGCCAGCAACCAGACGGCGGAATTTTTTCGGCCAAGCGCATTCTCGACTTCCGACCGCAGGAAGCGGCTGAGCGGCGCGAGGTATTTGGCAAGGCCCGAGGGGGTGTGCGGGACGGCGGGCTGCCAGTTCAGAAAGTCGCGGAACAGGCGTTCCAGCGCCTCGGCATCGGCCTTGGTCGCCGCCGCCTTGCCCTTTTCGGTCGGGTCGTCGTGCAGGCGGACGACGGGTTGGCCGCCCGGGCGTTCGCCCATGCGATAGAGCGCCCATTCCCACCCGTCCGTGTAGATCAGGTTCGGCAGGCCCTTGAGCTTTTTCCACTGTTTCTTGTTGCGGTCGCCTTTCAGTTTCGGCGCATCCGCCCCGAGGCCCGGCGCCTTCAATTCGACATAGCCGCAGATCAGACCGCCGACATAGACGGCAATATCGGGGCGAACCTTGTGTTCGGACAGATGCGTTTCGGTGCGGGTTGCGACGGTCAGACCGTATTTCGCGCCAGTGGCGGCAAAGAGCGTCGCGACGCCGGGTTTCAACTGATCCTCGGGCGACGCCGAACCGGGAAGCGCGAATTTCGCCTTCAACGCATCCGCGAAAATTTCGAGATCGCCAATTTCCAATTTATCGCCCTCGCCCGAATACCTGTTTTCAAGCAATAGCAGGCGGTTGCGCATGAGGGAATCCCGGATCGCATTTTAACGCACGGCACCGAAAGGTCGCGCCGGACCATACCGGCCCGGCCTGAAAACCGGCAAGCCGCCGCCCTGTTGCGGATATGAACCCCGTCCCCGATCAAATGCCAGCGATTTGCGGGATTCGGACTATCTGAACTCCGCCCGGCCGCCGGAAATTTCGATCGCTTCGTTGCCCGAAAGCGCCTCCCGGTCGCCGTTCGGCATGGTGACAAAGCAACCGCTTGAGCAAAACTCCACCGTTTCGCCGGCGGAGAGCACGAGTTCGGATTTCGCGCCTCTCTCGGTCACGATCAGCGTACGCCGGACATCATCCTTGTTGGTCACGCTCGCGGCGTAGGCCGGCAGGCCGGCGGCAATCGCGGCGGCAGTCAATATCAGCTTTTTCATGTCTTGCCGGTGTCGCCACCGCTCCAGTTCGTTCGCGGACAACCGCGCCATCCTCGATGTGACGCCACATTGCATTTCCGATTCCGAACCGTCGCTGAACGCATCAAATTTATGACATTACAGCGAAACATGGCAGAACCTTATTCATCCGGATCCGGATTTGTTCCTGAAGCCTTTCGCGGCGACGCGGCCGGCGGTTCGGTCTCCGTCTTCGAAGAGACCACGGGTTTCGCGGCGGTCGGTCCGGGCCTTGCGCCCTTCAATCCGGACGGAAAATCACCTTTGATATTGATATCGCGTTGCGGAAACGGAATTTCGATGCCTTCCCGCTCGAACGCTTCATAAATCCGGAAGCGCAGGTCGTTCTGCACGACCATGACATTGGAAATGTCGTACAGATACATCCGCAGTTCGAAATCGAGCGACGACGCGCCGAAATCCTTGAATATGACAGCCGGTTCGGGATTCTTGATCACCAGTTCATGCGCACCGGCCAGTTCGGCAAGGATGTCCCGCACTCGTTTGACGTCGCTGCCATAGGCGACTCCGACGGCGATCTCTACACGACCGAGGCTGTTGCGATGGGTCCAGTTGCCGACCGCTGCGTTGATCAGTTCCGAATTCGGCATGATGACGGTCTGGCGTTGAAACGTCTCGATTTCCGTCGCGCGGACATTGACCCGCTTGACGGTCCCCTCCACGCCGCCGGCGACAATCCAGTCGCCCGCCTTGAACGGTCTTTCAGCCAGCAGGATCAGGCCCGAAACGAAATTCGAGACGACATTCTGCAGACCGAAACCGATGCCGAGAGACAGCGCGCCCGCCACAAGAGCAAAATTGGAGAGGTCGATGCCCGCGGCGGACACACCGACCAGCGCCGCCAGCGCGATGCCGGCATATCCGATGCCGGTGCGGATTGAATTTCTGACACCGGAGTCGATTCGGCCGCGCGACAACACCGTTCCGTCAAACCAGCGCTGGAACAGGCGCGTCAGAAAGAAGCCGGCGATGAAGACCGCAATACCGGTCAGAAGCCCGATTATCGAAAACGAGACGGATCCGATGTTGATCCGCGAAACGGCCTGAAGCGCCCAGGCATTGATATCGCCCCATTGAAATCCCCATTGCAGCAGGATCAATGGCGCCCCCCAGGCAAGCACCAGCAGATTGACCAGAAAACCGACGACAATGCCCGTCCGATCGGTCGCCGTTTCGCTCAGTCCGAAAAGGTTCGCTGTCCTTTTGCCGATTGCGCTGTTTCGGAATGCGCCCTCCGCGGTTATCGCGCTCGCCGACAGGAAACCGATATACATCGTCGCCAGGATGCCGCCGGAGACGACAATCTGCTGAATAACGAACCGCGCCAGACCGATATAGCCGAGAAACGCAATGATGATCGTCACGGCGCCCAGCGCATAAAGCGGATAGCGAACGAGGCGCGGCCAGCCGCGCGGTCGCCCTTCTTCATCCTGCAACGGCTTCACCGCGCCGACGGCCATCACCAGCAATCCAACCGCCGCGGACGCAAGGAAGGTTTTGGCGACCGCGAGCTTCAACGGCGAGCCCAGCGCGTCGTTTACGGCCCCTGAAAGGAAGTCCAATCCGGTCATGACCGCCGTGGCCGTAATCAGCCAGACCAGCGTGCGAGCGGCGCCGGTTTGAACCGGGACCAGCCGCCAGTTGGGCAGCGAGGGGCTCAAAACCTTCTGCGCCAGCCGGTTGATGAAAAACACGACGAGAACGACATTGACCGCCTGACGCAGGATCGTCGCGACATCGCCGCGCAGTACGCTATAGGTGTCGTAGAGAAAATAGGTGAGGTTCAGAAAGACGGCGAGCGCAACCGACGGCAACAGGGTCGACCAGAACGCCACCGACAATCGCGACAGGTAGGCGGGATGCCCGATCGCCGGATCGGCCTTGAAGAACGGGGCGAAATAACGCCTTCCTCCGACGAAGATGACCAGGGCGGCGGCGAGCGAGAGAGCCGTCGCCAGTAAAGCCGACCCCAGCTTGAACCGGACAACGAAGCGCACCCAATGGGACAGCGTCCTGTAGAGATCGGCCGTTTCGGCCCATAACGCGCTCAGCGTCTCCCGGCCCAGCGCGAACGATATATCGTACCGTTTGGAGAGGGTGCGGGTGAACAGATCGCGGCGAAGCTCCGAAATGCGATCGATCAGCGTGTTGATCGTGACCGACAGTTGCTCGGCTTCGCCGATAAGCGCATTGATTTCCGCTTTCTCATTGGCAAGTGAAATACGCTCCCCGGACAGCGTTTCGGGTTCCGGCGGATCGCTTTCGCCCGGCGTCGGTCCCAGCTGATCGCGGCGATTTCTGATTTCTTGCAATCGCGGGCGGAATTTCACCGCATTTTTCAAAACGCTTTCAGCAATTTCCTCAAGCCCGAGGCGTAGCTCGATAAGAGCGGAATCGTCGTCCTTCTCTTGCTCGATATCGGTGGCGATGCGCTCGACCCGCCGGATCGAATCGCCAAGAACGGCTTTATGCTCCGCCAGACCGCCCGTTACCGCTTGCGCGCCCGACGGAGCGGGCAAAACGGCCAGCATGAAAAACACAACGGCGACGATCATGCCCGAAAAAAGCGATCGTTTGTGCTTGCCGGTTCGAATCAATGATAGTCCCTCGCGAATTGACCATTCCTGATAGTCGCCGACTGAACTCCCGGCAAGACCGGCGGCATTTCCGGATCCGGCCAACGCCGTTCAGTTGTGAAACGTCGCCCATTCGTCCAGCGGCGCGCGTTCGGTGCGAAGTTCGTTTTCCGGTTTTGAGGTGTCCTCGTAACCGAGCGCCATGCCGCACACGACGACCTCTTCATCCGGAATGCCAAGCACCGGTCTGATCTGCTTGTGATACGGCGCAAACGCCGCCTGCGGACAGGTATGCAATCCCCTGCCCCGCGCGGCGATCATGATGTTTTCCATGAACATGCCGTAGTCGATCCAGGATCCGACTTCCAGTCGCCGGTCGATCGTGAAGATCATGCCGACGGGTGCGTTAAAATAGACAAAGTTGCGTTCATGCTGGGCCCGCATTTTTTCGACATCCCGCCGGCCGATGCCCAGAAGATCGTAAAGACCGAAACCGACCGCGCGGCGGCGCGACAGGTAGGGTTCGAAGAACCGGTCCGGGTAGTATTTGTACTCGTCCCACTCGGCTTTTTCGGCGCGGATGCCAGAATTCAGGATCGCATCGCCAATCTTCCGCCTGGTTTCGCCGGTTGCGACATAGACCTTCCAGGGTTGCATGTTCGTGCCCGATGGGGCCCTGGCCGAAACCTCCAATATAGCCCGGACGGCGTCTTCGCTGACTTCATCGGGCAGAAACGCCCTGACGGACCGTCTGGATCCGATCGCTTCATCAACAGTTTCCTGCCGGTCCAGGTCCCCATGTTTCATGGCGTCGACACCGTTGCAATCTGACAAAATCGTTCGAATTCGCGCCGGATTTGGCGGGTTGGGAGAACCGGCGGCAGGCGCTGATGTGCACCACGTTGGACAATTTGGCAAGCACCGGCCATTAGGCCATGAAATTTTTCTTGATTTTTTCACGAAGAATCGATTTTGTGAAATTCAGGAGAGAAATTTTATGAACCTGACAGCGGAAGCGCCGGTCGACCCTGTCGACGACACCCGCTCCGACCGGTCTGAGACGGAGATGCTGGCGCGCGATATTCGCGCGCTCAGACGCTCTCGCGGCATGACACTAACCGAACTTGCAGAACAACTCGGCCGCTCGGTCGGCTGGCTCAGCCAGGTCGAACGCGGCATATCCATCCCGTCGATAAACGATTTGCGCACGTTTTGCGCCGCATTGAATGTTCCGATAAGCCTGCTCTTTTCACACCAGGTCGCCGATGAAACCGAGCGCGGCGTGATTGTCCGCGCCGGCAAGCGGCGCCGGCTCGGCTCAAGCGAGGGCCGTCTGGTGGAAGAATTGCTGTCTCCCGACCTCGGCGGCGGATTCGAAATGGTGCGTTCGGTTTTTGCGCCCCAAGCGGTTCTGGAAAAGCCGCAACTGCGTGACACCGAGGAGGCGGCCTACGTGGTGTCCGGCAATTTTGACATTGAGATCGACGGAACCTGGCACCGCCTTCGACCGGGCGACAGTTTTCGCTTTACCCGCAAACCGCATCGCTGGAAAAATCCCGGCGACGAGGATGCGGTACTTGTCTGGATCATTGCGCCGCCGGTCTACTGACCGCGTATCCGAGGAACTGAAAATGGCAGAATTCCCCACCACGGCCCGCGTCGTCGTCATCGGCGGTGGCGTCGTTGGCGTATCGTCGCTCTATCATCTCGCAAAGGCCGGCTGGACCGATTGCGTTCTGCTGGAGAAGAATGAACTGACCTCGGGTTCGACTTGGCACGCCGCCGGCAATGTGCCCACCTTCTCCACCTCCTGGTCGATCATGAACATGCAGCGCTATTCGACCGAACTTTATCGGAACCTTTCGGCCGAGGTCGGCTATCCGATGAATTATCATGTCACCGGATCGGTTCGCCTCGCCCACTCGAAGGAACGTATGCAGGAGTTCGAGCGCGCCAAAGGCATGGGCCGGTATCAGGGGATTGATATCGAGGTCTGCACGCCGGAAGAACTGAAGATTCATTACCCGTTTTTGGAACTGCACGATCTCAAGGGCGGACTCTACGATCCCTGCGATGGCGATATCGACCCGGCGCAATTGACCCAGGCGTTGGCCAAGGGCGCACGGGACATGGGGCAGAGAATCATCCGCTTTTGCCCGGCAAACGCGATCCGCCGGGAGAATGGCGAATGGGTCATCTCAACGAACAAAGGCGAAATCCGCTGCGAATATGTCGTCAACGCCGCCGGCTATCGCGCCCGGGAAGTCGGCGCCATGTTCGGACGAGAGATTCCGATGGTGTCCATGTCGCATCAGTACATACTTTTTGAGGAAGTGCCCGAACTGAAGACGCGCACCGAGAAAACCGGCAAAAAATTGCCGCTGCTGCGTGATGTCGACACCAGCTATTACCTTCGCCAGGAAAAGAACGGATTCAACCTCGGCCCCTATGAACGAAATTGCCGGGCGCATTGGGTGACGCCGGATGATCCGATGCCGGAGGATTTCTCCTTCCAACTGTATCCGGACGATCTCGACCGGTTGGAATGGTATCTGGAAGACGCCATTGCCCGCGTACCGTTGCTGGGAACCGCCGGACTTTCGAAAATAATCAACGGACCGATCCCCTACATGCCTGACGGCAACCCGAATATCGGGCCGATGCCGGGTACCCCCAATGCTTTCGAGGCCTGCGTTTTCACCTTCGGCATCGCCCAGGGCGGCGGCGCCGGCAAGGTGTTGGCCGAATGGATCGCCGAGGGCGGTACGCAGTGGGACATGTGGTCCTGCGACCCGCGCCGCTTCGGCGACTGGTGCGACCGGGATTACGCCACCGCCAAGGGTATGGAAGTCTACGGTCACGAATATGCGATGCATTTCCCCCGTCATGCCTGGCCGGCGGGCCGCAACAAGCGGTTGTCGCCAATCCATGACCGGATCGCCGCGCTCGGCGCCCAATTTGGCGCCTACAACGGCTGGGAGCGGGCCAACTGGTTCGCGGCCAATGGCGACGACACATCAGAGGAATCCACCCGGACCTGGACCCGCGAAGGACCGTGGTTCAAACGCATCCGCGAGGAATGCCACGCCGTGCGCGATCATTGTGGCGTGCTCGATCTGCCCGGCTTTTCCCGCTTCAACCTGTCCGGCGAGGGCGCTGCCGACTGGGTCAGGTCGAAAATCACCGGCGGATTGCCGAAGCCCGGTCGCATGTCCCTGGCGTACTTCGCCGACGACAGGGGCAGGATCGTCACGGAAATGTCGGTCATGCGCCACGATGAAGACCGCATGACGCTGATAACGGCGGCCGCGGCCCAGTCACACGATTTCGAACGGCTGGCGAAGGAACTGCCTGAAGGGCTGTCGCTGACCGACCATACCGATGAATATTCGACGCTGATCGTCACCGGACCGGCCTCGCGCGATCTGTTTTCCGGAGTGACCGATGCCGACCTCTCGCTTCCGTGGTTGTCGCATCAGCCGGCGACTGTCGCCGGAAAACCGGCGGCGCTCGCCCGCGTAAGCTTTGCCGGCGAACTCGGTTGGGAGGTGCATGCGGCCAACGAACACGTGCCGGAGATTTATGACGCCATCGCGTCCGCCGGCGCCAAATCCTTCGGCATGTTCGCACTCGACAGTCTGCGTCTGGAAAAGAGCTACCGCGCCTGGAAGGGCGACCTGTCGACCGACTACTCCATCCTGCAGGGCGGGCTTGAGCGTTTTGTCAAATGGGACAAGACGGAATTTACCGGCAAGGCGGCTCTGCAAAACGAAAGGCAACAGGGCGTGACAAAGCGCTTTGTCACATTGGTCTTGGACGCCGGTGAATGCGATGCGCCGTACATGTCGACATTATGGTCGAATGGCGAAGTGGTCGGCGAAACGACCTCCGGCAGCTGGGGCCACCGCGTTGATAAATCAATCGCGCTCGGCATGTTGCGAGCCGATCTGACCGAGCCCGGCAGGACAATCGAGGTCGAGATATTCGGCGAGCGACGGCCCGCGGTCGTGCAACCCGACGGCCCGCTCTGGGATCCTCAAAACGAGAGACTGAGAGCGTGAAGCTCGACGCTTTCTCCAAGGACCTGATCGGAAAGTTCTCACTCGGTTTTGTGGCTACGGTCACCGCCGGCGGCAATCCTCGCGTATCGCCGAAAGGCACTTTTCTCGTTCTCGATGACGAAACGATCGCCTTTGGCGAAATACGTTCGCCCGGAACCATGGCCAACCTCGCACACAAGCCCGAACTGGAGGTCAATTTCATAGATCAATGGAAACGAAAGGGCGTGCGAATCCGCGGCGCGGCGGAAATCATCGAGCGCGGATCGGAGGCGTTTGGCGACCTGATTCCGCGATGGCGCGCCGTATGGGGGGAACTGGCGAATCGCGTCAACCACATCGTCCGCATTCCCTTCACGGAAATGAAACTCGTAACAACGCCTCCATATGATGACGGAGCGACCGAGGAAGAGATGATCGCAATTTACAAAATGAAATTTGCGGAGATCTATCCTTGAACGGAACCACGCTCCTCGATGGCGGCATGGGTCAGGAGTTGATTGCCAGATCCGGCCAGCCGCCGCACCCGCTATGGTCGGCCAAGGTGATGATGGATGAGCCGGAAATCGCCCGGGCGGCACACATCGATTATCTGAAAGCGGGTGCGCGGGTCCTTACGACCAACAGCTACTCCGCGACGCCCGAACGGCTGGCGAAGGCCGGGCTCGCCGATATGTTCCGGCCGTTGCAACAAGCGGCTATCGATGCCGCGAGGTCCGCGACCGACGCCACCGGAATCGCCGCTCGGATTGCCGGTTGCCTCCCTCCGCTCGTCGCCAGCTACCGGCCCGATATCGCACCGCCCTACCCGGAAGCGTTCGATACATATCGCCGCGTCGTTGCCGAACAGATCGATGGCGTGGATTGCTTTCTTTGCGAAACGCTGGGGTCGGTCGACGAGGTGCGGGCCGCCGCGGACGCCGCCAATGAGAGCGGCAAGCCGGTGTGGGTCGCCATGACCATGAAAGACGGCGCCGACGGACAGTTGCGTTCCGGCGAACCTTTCGCCGACGGCATTGCAACGGCCGTGGAGTGCGGAGCGGGCGCGGTGCTTGCAAATTGCTCATGGCCGGAAACGATTTCCGCGGGTCTCGACGCGCTTGCGGCATCGGGATTGCCTTACGGCGTTTACGCCAACGGATTTACCGGCGTTGAAGCGCTTTGTCCGGGCGGCACGGTAGACGCCCTCCAGGCCCGCGATGATATCGACCCGACTCGCTATTGCGATTGGGCAATGACCGCAATAGACCACGGCGCCTCGATCATTGGCGGATGTTGTGAGGTCGGACCCGCTCACATTGCGGCCATCGCCGCTCGCTTGCAGGCTGATGGAACCCGGATCCCGAGGAAAATTCATGCCTGAGATATCCTGCCGCCTGCGCAACATCGTGCCGGAGGGTGAAACCGACGGATGGGATGTCCATTTTTCGGCCTTCGCCCGAAGGAAATCCGGCGAGGACATCCTCATGTTGTCTATCGGCGATCACGAGTTCGACACGCCCGAAAAAACAGTCGAAGCGTGTGCGCGCGCGGTCCGTGGCGGCCATCATCACTATTCCGAAATCGCCGGCATACCCTCATTGCGGGCGGCAATCGCCGCGATGACGGAGGAAACAACAGGCGTTGGCACCGCGGTTGACAATATCCTGGCCACCATCGGCGGACAGGCCGCGCTTTATACCGCATTGCTCGGAACGCTTGATTCGGGCAACCACGGCATCATGATCAGCCCGTACTACGTGACCTATCCCGGCGCATTCAACGTTACCGGCGCCGCTCATACGGTCGTCGCGGCAAGGGCGGAGAACGGATTTCAGCCCGATCCGGAAGATATTCGTGCCGCGATCGGGCCGAACACGAAATCTCTGCTGATCAACTCGCCGAACAATCCCACCGGGGCCGTTTATTCGTCATCGACCTTGAACGCGATAGCCGCGGTCTGCCGGGAGCACGACCTCTGGCTGATATCCGATGAAGTCTATTGGTCACATACCGGCGCGGATCATCCACACATCAGTCCGCGTTCGTTGGACGGCATGAAAGATCGGACGCTGGTCGTCAATTCAGTATCGAAAAGCCATGGAATGACCGGCTGGCGCGTCGGATGGCTGGTGGCGCCGGAGGCGTTCATCAAGACCGGCGCCAACCTGAACCTGATCTCGACCTACGGCCTCAACGACTTCGTCAGCCGCGCCGCCACGGAGGCAATCGCCGGCCATGTCGGCCTCGACGAGATCGCGGCCATCTACGCCCGGCGCCGCGAGAAATTTCTTACCGCCATTCGCGGCATCAACGCGATAACCGTTCGCGGCTCGGAAGGTGGAATGTATCTGATGGTCGATATCCGCCAGATCGCGGAATCAGGCCGGGAATTCGCCTGGGCGCTGCTGGATGAGGAAAAGATGGCCGTTCTTCCCGGCGAAAGTTTTGGTCAGGCGGCCGCAGGTCATGTCCGCATCAGCCTGTGTCAGACAGACGAATTGCTCGAAGAAGCATCGGTGCGGCTGAAGCGGTTCGTAACATCCCGCCTTTGAATGTGAGGTCACCGGTCCATGAAACCCGTTCCATCCAAAGCTCGCGCGGTCATCATCGGCGGTGGCGTCGCGGGGTGTTCCGTCGCCTACCATCTGGCCAGACAGGGCTGGAAGGATGTCGTGCTGCTGGAACGCAAGCAACTGACCTGCGGCACCACCTGGCACGCCGCCGGCTTGATCGGCCAGTTGCGCGCAACCGCGAACATGACGCGCCTTGCCCACTACTCCAAGGATCTCTATCTCAAGCTGGAAGAAGAAACCGGTGTCGCCACCGGGCTGCGCCAATGCGGCTCGATCACCGCCGCCCTTACCGGGGAACGCAGGGAAGAGATCTGCCGCCAGGCCTCCATGGCGCGGGCATTTGGCGTTGCGGTGGAAGAGATTTCGCCGGTTGAAGCGAAGGAACGCTATCCGCATCTCAACATTGACGACGTGGTGGGAGCCGTATGGCTGCCGGAGGATGGCCAGGGCGACCCGGCAAATATCGCGCTGGCGCTTGCAAAAGGCGCCCACCAGATGGGTGCGCAGACGATCGAAGGCGTAAAGGTCACCGCCATCCGGACGAAGGACGGACGCGTCACCGGCGTTTCATGGCGGCGCGACGGGGCAGACGAGCGCGGCGAGACCGAAGCGGAATTCGTGGTCAACTGCGCCGGAATGTGGGGTCATGAGGTCGGCCGCCTGACCGGCGTGGCGGTTCCGTTGCATGCCTGCGAGCATTTCTACATCGTCACAGAACCCATGGCCGGTCTGGGCCGGCTGCCGGTGCTGCGCGTGCCTGACGAATGCGCCTATTACAAGGAAGACGCCGGCAAGATGCTGCTTGGCGCTTTCGAACCGAACGCCAAACCCTGGGGCATGGACGGAATTCCCGAAACCTTCTGCTTCGATCAGTTGCAGGAGGATTTCGATCATTTCGAACCGATCCTGGAGCGCGCGGTCAATCGCTTTCCCCTGCTTGCCGAAGCCGGTATTCACACATTCTTCAACGGACCGGAGAGTTTCACGCCGGATGACGCCTATCACCTCGGCGAAGCGCCAAATCTGAAAGGCTTTTTCGTCTGCGCCGGCTTCAACTCCATCGGCATCCAGTCGTCCGGCGGCGCCGGCATGGCGCTCGCCTACTGGATGGAGAACGGCCATCCGCCCTTCGATATCTCCGATGTCGATATCCGCCGCATGCAACCGTTTCAGGCCAACAAGACCTATCTTTACGAACGCTCGAAAGAAACGCTCGGCCTGCTTTACGCCGACCATTTTCCCTATCGTCAAATGGCGACCGCGCGCGGAGTGCGCCGTACCCCCTTCCACGAGCACCTAAAGGCGAATGGCGCGGTCTTCGGCGAAGCCGCCGGGTGGGAACGCGCCAACTGGTTTGCACGCGAGCACCAGGAAAAGGAGTACCGATATAGCTGGAAACGGCAGAACTGGTTCGACAACGCCGCCGCGGAGCACCACGCCGTCAGATCCAATATAGGCATGTATGATATGTCGTCCTTCGGCAAGATCAGGGTCGAGGGACCGGATGCGGAAGCCTTCCTCAACCACATCTGCGGTAACGATGCGGCGGTCCCCGCCGGAAAGATCGTCTACACCCAGTATCTCAATGACCGCGGCGGCATCGAGGCGGATGTGACGGTCACCCGCCTGTCGGAAACCGCCTATGTCGTCGTCACGCCCGCCGCGACGGTGCAGAGGGAGCTTTCCTGGATGCGGCGGAATCTCGGCGATTTCCGCGTGATCATCACCGACGTCACGGCGGGTGAAGGCGTGCTCGCCGTCATGGGGCCGAACGCTCGAACGCTGCTGCAAAAGGTGTCCCCGCACGACTGGTCGAACAACAACCATCCGTTCGGCACGGCCCATGACATCGAACTCGGCATGGGCCTCGCCCGCGCTCATCGTGTGTCCTATGTCGGTGAACTCGGCTGGGAACTCTACGTCTCCTCCGACATGGCGGCGCACGCTTTCGAAAAGCTCCGGGATGCCGGACAGGATCTGGGCCTGAAACTCTGCGGCATGCACAT
Source organism: Rhizobiaceae bacterium (assembly GCA_965204295.1). Classification (GTDB taxonomy): domain Bacteria; phylum Pseudomonadota; class Alphaproteobacteria; order Rhizobiales; family Rhizobiaceae; genus JAWKWH01. Next base: position 3,063,073 of record OZ241973.1, on the reverse strand, counting down.
GATGGATTCCTGCCGCATCGAAAAGGCGTTCCGGCATTTCGGTCATGACATTACCGATGAGGACCATGTGCTGGAGGCGGGCCTCGGTTTCGCGGTCAAAACTGCAAAATCCGGCTTCATCGGCCGCAACGCGGTGCTGCGCAAGAAGGAGGAAGGGCTTTCAAACCGCATGGTCCAGTTCCGGCTGACCGAGCCGGAGCCCCTGCTCTACCACCACGAACCGATCGTGCGCGATGGCGAGATCGTCGGTTATTTGTCGTCAGGCAATTACGGCCATCATCTCGGCGGGGCCATCGGCATGGGGTATGTGCCGTGTGTGGGCGAAAGCGCCGCGGAAGTGCTCGCTTCCGCCTACGAAATCGAAGTGGCGGGAACACGCATCACAGCGGACGCTTCGCTGAAACCGATGTACGATCCGGCCGGGAAGCGAGTAAAAGCATAACTGCCGAGGCCCGGCGAACGGATGTGAAATGGCGAACGCTGAAGATTTAACCAGAATTGCTCTTTCACTCGAGGGAACGACAGCGGCTCCCCACTTCGACAGGACGGCATTCAAGGTCAAGCGAAACTACGCCACGCTCGCCGCCGACGGCTTGACGGCAAACGTGAAGTTGGCCCCCGACGAGCAGGAATTGAAATGCATCACGAATGCCGAGGCGTTCGCACCTGTTGCCAATGCCTGGGGAAGACAAGGCTGGACGACGATCGCGCTGTCCGCCTTGGACTGCGAAGAACTGAAATCGGCTCTTGAAATGGCCTGGCGGCATGCTGTTTCTCCACGGAAATCGCGTTGACGCGTTCGGCGACCCTGCTTAAGCATCGGAAATGAGTTCGCTGTTCTCCGCCGCCGCCGGCACACCCGAAGACATCGACGGCTCGGCCGCCCGGGTGCGCATGGTTGCCTCGCTTTTGCTTGCCACGCTCGGTGCGGCCGGCATGTGGTCCATGGTGGTCGTTCTCCCGGCGGTACAGGCCGAGTTCGGCGTCGAGCGCGGTGTCGCCTCGCTTGCCTATACGGCCGTCATGGTCGGGTTTGGTCTCGGCAACTACCTGTTTGGCCGGGCCATAGACCGTTTTGGCGCCGCGCTGCCGGTCGCCGCCGCCGCAATTCTGCTTGGCGCCGGCTTCATGCTAAGCTCGGTCGCGACCGCGTTCTGGCAACTGATCGTCATCCAGGGCTGTCTGATCGGCGTCGGATCGGCCGCCAGCTTCGGCCCGCTGCTCGCCGACATTTCCCACTGGTTTTTACGCCGTCGCGGCATCGCGGTGACCGCCGTTGCATGCGGAAATTATCTCGGCGGCATGCTGTGGCCGCTCGTCATGCAGCCGATGATGACCGCCGGCGGCTGGCGCTTTTCCTATCTGCTGATCGGCATCATCTGCCTTGTCGCCATGCTGCCTCTCGCGGCAATGCTGCGCCGCCCTCCGCCACATATCGCAGCCGGAAATGCTGACGCGCCCGTAGCCGATTTGCGGTCCGCCGGCATGTCTCCGGCGATGTTGCAGTGGCTTCTGATCGTTGCCGGCGTTGCCTGCTGCGTCGCCATGTCGATGCCGCAGGTTCACATTGTCGCCTACTGCGTCGATCTCGATTTCGGTATGGCCCGCGGCTCCGAAATGTTGTCGGTCATGGCGGGAGCCGGCATTATTTCGCGACTCGCATCCGGTCTGATCGCCGACCGGATAGGAGGTCTGAAAACGCTCCTGCTCGGCTCGACGGGACAGATGCTGGCGCTGTTCCTGTACCTGCCCTTCGACGGGCTGGCGTCGCTTTATGCGGTTTCGCTGATCTTCGGCCTGTCTCAGGGCGGTATTGTGCCGATGTATGCAATAGCCGTGCGCGAACACATGCCGGCGCGCGAGGCGGGCGGTCGCGTCGGCATCGTCATCATGGCGACGATTGCGGGCATGGCTCTGGGCGGCTGGCTGTCGGGTGAAATCTACGACCGGACCGGCTCCTATCAGGCCGCGTTCATCAACGGGGTCGCCTGGAACCTCGCCAACATGGCCATCATCGGAGCAATCCTGTGGCGCTCCCGGCCGCGGTCGCCGATGCCCGCGCCCTCAACCGCGTAGGATCAATTCGGCCGGACGCACCGGCAACCTGCCGTCATTCCCGACCCGACCCGCATCGTCCGTTCAAGCTCGATAAGGCGCGAAATTTTGGCGGGGCCGGCTCAATCCGCGCCTGGTCTACCGGGCGCCCGATCCCGACAGGATACCGCACGGCAAACTCCGGCGCTGGTTTCATTCGGTCAATCCCGATGATCCCCATCTTGGGGAAGCCCGAGAATGGCGTACGGAGATCACCGATATCAAACTGCCTGGCGGCATACACCCCGCGCCGGGACGGGCAGCCGGGGCGGGTGCCCCACTGACGACCCGGGAATCGGACGACGAATGTCGGTTGTCCGGCGGACCGTCCGCGGCTATGGGTCCTTCGACCGGCCGGAGGAAATCCAATGAAAATCGGCAAATTCGTACAGCGCCATATTCCGGCGATCTTCGATTATTGTGAAACACGGGGGCCGACAGAGTTCGCCCGGCTTCAGGATCCGCTTTTCTCGAAAGAGAATTTCGACATCAATTATCCGTTCTGCCGACCTGTCGCGAAAATCGGCCAAGCCGAAACCTGCCGCTTCTGGCAAGATAAATACTCCGTTCACGGTGTCGTGGTGCGGGTCACGAACGACTGGTACAACCCGCCGAGCAAGAACCTTCCGCTGTTCCGCCGATACCTGAATGAGCGCGCGATCGCGTTCGACGACAGCGTGGACACGATGCCGGAGACGGGCGAAGACGCAACACCGGTAATCACGGCCGAACGCAAAGCCCGTGGCCGCTACAAGGGCAACGCCATCGGCAACGCTCAGAATCTTCTGATCCGAAACATCCTGAGCCGCCTTGGAGATGAGCAGTTCAGAGCGGCGCACTGGGAGGAAGTCATCTCCGATTTCGGCAATTGCTGTGTCTATTGCGGCGGCGAGGGCGAGTTGGTCATGGACCACGTTGTTCCCATCAACAAACAGGCGCTCGGGGAGCACCGCCTTGGCAATCTCGCCCCGGCCTGCCGGAGCTGCAACGCGAAGAAGGCGGACCAGGGTTTCCGGGAGTTTCTGGAAAACGATCCCGCCAGGATCGCCGCAATCGAGGCGCATATGGCGAAATACGGCTACACGCCGATAGGCGATGATGAAACACTTCGGCAGATCATCGAACTCGCCCACCAGGATGTCCGACAACTGGCGGACCGCTACATCGCGATCATCAATGCCGTCCTGCGGGGCGCGGTGCAATGATCGACCTATTCCGCTATGTGCCGGCTCATCGAACGGTCGCAGAGACCGCCTGGAGCGTGTTGCCGCCTATGTCGACGAGGGGCGCGGTCACCGTAAGGCGGCCCGGTATTCTTGGGTTTCTCCGAAATTCGTGAATGACCCGGTGAAACCACGTCGTGAGACGGGACCGATGCCCCCACGACCTCAGGGCAATGGCGGCGGGCATGGGAGTGACGGATTGGACCGAGGCCCGTGTTGGCGCGAAGGGCGAGATCACACTCGATGAGTTCGTGTTGGACCCGGCCGAGACCCATGGCGTCACGATCCACCGCACCCCTGTTTGTGGAGTTTTGCTCCGGCGTTGACAAAAAGGGTGCTATCGTGCATAGAAAAATCATTGGGCTAGCGTTGACAGCGCTTGCCCATCGAGTCGTCCAGCAACTAAATCTATCTCGCTGGCTCACGTGACAAAAGGATATATAAGTTGAACGATATATTCAATAAGTTGGTAAACCCGGTTGTCGTCAAGAATGTTGATAAATATTCACGAGAATTCCAAAGTGCTGATCCATTTCCAAATTTGTCAATTGACAACTTTTTTCAACAACAATTTCTGCGACAATTAATAGCCGAATTTCCGGATATGGGGGAAGAGCAAGACCTAGCTGAAGGGTCAAAAAAGCCGGCTACAAAAGTCCTTAACAGAGAAATTCCCGACGTGTCGAAATTCCCTCCGGCTTATGTTCAACTGGATCAATTAATGAGCGATCCAAATTTTTTGGATATGATTTCAAGCGTGACTGGCGTCCCCGGCCTTGTATACGATCCTAAATATTTAGGGGGGGGGATCAAGATATCATATAATGGCGCGCGACTTCCACGCCATATTGATTTCAACTACCACCAGGCTGATCGTACTTTATTGCGTTGCCTAAATATTTTATTTTATTTCAACGATAATTGGAAAGAAGAGTGGGGCGGAAATATTCAAGTGCATAGAGTTCCCTCGTCGGCTGGCGATAACTCTCTTTCTAAATCTTACGCTCCAATATCCGGGCGTATGTTCATGTTTGAAACAAGTAAGATTTCTTATCACGCGTTCGATCCAATTTCCGCTCCCATGGATGTCGGTCGACGATCATTTGGGGTCTATTTTTATCGCAAAGTTAGTGAACTTGAAATGGATGCGCCAACCCGAAATACGACAATGTATATTGAAGAAGGATTGCCGGAAAATATTGTAGAGGGGCATATCTTAAATCGGGAAGATATCCATAACTTGAAATTTATCATAAACCGTCGCGATGGTCGAATCGAGAATCTATATAGTCGGCTAAATAAACGAGAAACTGATATACAAAAATATATTAACCAAATTAAGATATTACGACAAGAGAATGACAAATAATATATTAAAATTTTGATATTATATCAACCGGACTCATTCGCGGATGGGCCTTCATGAACAGCATCAGACGCGGCGACAACCAGCGCAAGGCAAAATAGGCGGTCACGCCGATGGTGATCGCCGGCTCAGGCGCCTCGCGAAGACCGGCAATCCGCGTCTCGATACTTTCGAAGGCCACGCCCAGCGTCAGCCAAAGCTCCCGCCCCCCGCAGTGAGCGAAATGCCGCGCGGCAACCTGTTGAAGAGGGCGAAGCCAAGCGCTCGCTCAAGCCCCCGGATCCGATGACTGACCCGCGCCCTTGATCAGGTTGAGCACGTCCGCGGCGACAGCAAAGCTGTCATGCCACGCGACAATGCCGAAGGTGCGTAGGCGGTCGTAATGTTGAAACCGCATGATCCGCGTATAATAATTTTAGTCGCACCGTGCCAATAGTTTCGCTTGCTTTGCCGCCATTTCCCGAACCAGAATGAATGCGAGCCGGCGCATATAAGGCCGTCTCCTTCTCAAAATGGGTCGAACGGCATTGTCCGGAAACAGTCTTGCATCACAATCCGTTTCGCCTGAACGCCGACGTGGGGGACGGGCGCGACGCGCATCCGGTGCGGAGGGGCACACAAAGGCCGGTGCAATCCTTCGCCGGATCCCGGCTTATGAGCTTTTGGGCGAAGAGGCGCTTCATGCGCTCAAGGAACAAGCCGACTGGATACTGGCGGAAGTCGGCATCGATTTTCGCGGCGACGCCGAGGCGCGGCGGCTGTTCGCCGCGGCCGGCTGCGGTGTCGAGGGCAATCGCGTCCGGTTCCAGCCAGGACAGGCGCGCGCGCTTTGCGCCACGGCGCCGACGCAGTTCACGCTCCACGCCCGCGACCCGCGCCATTCGGCGATTCTTGGTGGCGATCACCTCGTTCTGATGCCGGGCTACGGCGCGCCCTTCGTGACCGATCTCGACCGCGGTCGGCGTTATGCCACGATCAAGGATTTCCGGAATTTCGTGAAGCTCGCATGGATGTCGCCCTGGCTGCACCATTCCGGCGGCACGGTATGCGAGCCGACGGACATTCCGGTCAACAAGCGCCATCTCGACATGGTTTACGCGCATCTGACGTTGTCGGCCAAACCTTTCATGGGTGGCGTCACCTCGCCCGAACGGGCCCGGGATTCGATCGAGATGGCGCGCATCGTCTTCGGCGCGGACTTCGTGGCGAAATACGCCGCGGTGCAGGGCAATATCAACGTCAACTCGCCGCTGGTATTCGACGAGATCATGTCCGGGGCGCTCCGCGCCTATGCCGAGGCCGGGCAATGCGTCTGCATCTCGCCTGCGATCTTCGGCGGCGCGATGGGCCCCGTGACACCCGCCGCCGTCGCCGCTCAGACACATGCCGAGGCATTGGCGGGGATCGCCCTCACTCAACTCGTCCGCCCCGGCTGTCCGGTTGTCTATGGCAGTTTCCACAATACCATGAGCCTCAAGTCCGGCGCGTTGACCTTCGGCACGCCCGAGGCCAATCTGGTGACGCTGGCGCTGGCGCAGCTTGCCCGCAGGCTTGGCGTACCGGTCCGATCGGGTGGCGGCCAGATCACCGCGGCCAATTCCGCCGACGGTCAGGCGATGGCCGACAGCACGTCGGCAATGTGGGCGACGATCCTGTCGGGCGCCAACCAGGTCTGGCATGCAGCGGGCTGGCTCGAAGGCGGGCTGGCCATGGGCTACGAAAAGTTCGTGATGGACCTCGATAGCTGCGGCGCGATGCTGAAGATGATCGCGGGCATGGAGGTCGGCGCGGACAGCCTGACACGCGCGTCTTATCTGGAGACCGGGCCGGGCGAGAATTTCCTTTCGACCCGTCACACGATACGGCACTTCGCGACCGCCAACTACCTGCCCGGGATTGCCGAGGCCGGGCCATACGAGACCTGGGCGGAAGGCGGGCGCAGAACGGTCGAGGAACGCGCGAACGACCGCTGGAAAAAGATGCTCGCCGATTTTGAAGCGCCGCCGATTGACCCCGCGGTCGACGAGGCGCTCAGGGATTTCATGGCGCGCCGAAAGTCGGCGATGCCCGACGAATGGTATTGAACCGGAAAGGATGTTGTGACCCCGTGACCCAACCCCTCAGCCGCCTCCCGTCACACCGCCCTCGACTCCGGCCTCGAGGACTGGAACGGCATGGGCACCGCCTGGAGTTATGCCGCCGACCCGTGCGACGAGCATGACGCGGTGCGCGAGGCGGCAGGCATGTTCGACATGTCGCCCCTGAAAAAGGTTTTCGTTCGCGGCCCGGATGCGGCGGCGGTCCTTGATCACCTGACGTCGCGCGACATGCGCCGCATCGCGCCGGGCCGGGCGGCGTATCTTTCCGTCCTGACCGATGCGGGCACGATGGCCGACGACGCGATCGTGTCGAACAACGGCGGCGGCGAATGGATGATCGTGCACGGCTCCGGCGACACCATGGCGCTCCTCGGCGCTTCGGCCGGGGGAAGGAACGTCGATGTCGCCTTCGACGACGATCTGCACGACATATCGGTGCAGGGACCGAAGGCATTGGAAATTCTCGACGCGGCGGCTTCGGTCAACCTCGCGGCGTTGCCCTATTTTCACCACATGCCCGCGACGCTTTTCGGCCATGCCTGCCGCATCTCCCGCACCGGCTATTCCGGCGAGCGCGGTTATGAGGTCTTTGCCGATGCTTCGGTTGTGGGCGACATCTGGGATCGGCTTGTGGGGGCCGCGGTGTCATGCCGTGTTCCTTCACCGCGCTCGACAAGGTGCGGGTCGAGGCAGGACTGCTGTTCTACGGATACGACATGACCGACGCCCATACGCCCTGGGAGGTGGGCCTGGGCTTCACCGTCAGTCGGTCGAAAGGCGATTTCCGGGGCAAGACGGCGTTGGTGGCGGCGCTTGGAAAGGAACAGGTCCGCAATGTCGGGCTTGTCGTCGAACATAGCGATGCCGCCACCGGCGCGTTGCTTGTGAACGGCCGGAAGGTTGGCGTCATCAACAGCCCCTTGCCGGTCGCACCGGATGAATAAATCGCTGGCACTTGCCCATATACAGAAAGGGATCGCCGATGGCGCGGTGCTTGAGGTCCGGGGCGACGGGATCGAAACCGCCGCCCGCGTCACGTCCTTGCCGTTCCACGATCCGGACAAGTCGAGAACCCACGCATAGGATAGCGGCCGAAGACCGCGCGGGAGCGGGCTGTCGGCCGGCCGCGAAGCTGTGCGGCAAACTCCGGCGCCGGTTTTATCCGGTCAATCCCGACGATCCCCATCCTGGCAAAGCCGGGGAATGGAGACCGCCGATATCAAAGCGCCTGACGCTGTCGCCGCGCAGATAAACGAGGTCGCATCCGACAGCGACCTGGCCAACCACCCGGTGAACCGGCTGTGGGATGCTCACGATATCCCGGTTTGAAGGAATGCGAGCGGCGTTTCAACAACAGCGAACCGCCAGCCAAATCATACCAGCCAGGACAACAGATTGAATGTCATCGGCGGCAACGACCATGCTTTTTTTGCAATTCATAATTACGCGGCTCGGCGCAATATCTCATTCGGGCACTACATCCACCCGGAACTGTATGAGAGTGTTCTTTGGAACCGCCAGGCGCAATGGTCGCCGCATAGTCATATCCACTTTTCGAGTATCCATGATTGCAACTATCTCCTTCATGTGACAGTCCATAGTTATTAATCCAACTCACAGACACAGTATAACCGCAACGATTTGTGAATCTTCCGTAGAAAGCAGTGTCATCGGTAAAAGTTTTCTGGTCATAGTACTCATGTTTGACACAGTCGGTCGTACCTGCCGATGCATGACCGGACACAATTGTCAGTAAGGCGGCGGCGATAAATAAACGGATCATGGATAGTCTCCTGCAGGTATGGATAGTCTCCCGCAGGTATGGATAGTCTCCCGCAGGTATGGATAGTCTCCCGCAGGTATGGATAGTCTCCCGCAGATTTTCCCCACAGGGAACGGCCTTTGTCAAGGGGCTATTTCATATTATGAGCGATTAAGTTTGCGCAGGAATGCGCCGGCCCCATCCGGCGCGCTCGAACCCGATGCGGCGGACCCTCTCCCGGTCTTCCCGCCGCCGCGCTCAGGCGATTGGCGCGAGCCGGATTTCCACCCGGCGATTGGCGGCCCGGCCATCGGCGGTGTCATTCGACGCGATCGGCCGGGATTCGCCAAAACCGACCACCGAGAAGCGGCGGCCATCGACGCCCTGACCGTTCAGATAATCGGCGACCGCAAGCGCCCGGCGTTGCGACAGTCCGAAATTGTAGGAATCATCGCCGGTCGAATCCGTGTGGCCATCCACGTCGACCACGGTCCTGTTGTACTTGTTGAGCACCAGGGCGACCGAATTCAGCACCGGATAGAATGAACCTTTCACAGCATCCTGATCGACATCGAATGTGATGTTCGACGGCATGTTGAGCACGATGGTATCGCCAATTCGAGTGACCGAAACGCCCGTACCCTGAAGCTGCCGGCGAATTTCCGCTTCCTGATTGTCCATGTAGGCGCCGATGCCGCCGCCGGCCAAAGCGCCAACTCCGGCGCCGATCAGCACGGCATTGCGTTGCGCACGCCGGCTTCCGCCAACCGCAAGACCCGCCAACGCGCCGAGGCCCGCGCCGATGCCCGCGCCCGCGGCCGTATTCGAAACCTTCCGTTCTCCGGTGAACGGATCGGTGGTGCATGCCGCGGTCAAGGAAGCCGCCGCCAGTAGAGCGATGATTTTTGCCTTCATGATGTTTCCCTTTCCGGCCGCTGGAAGCGGCACGACATGCCGATGGCGGTCCCTTGCTGGAGTCCGGTGGAATTTCCCGAGAAACGATCGCCGAACACCCTCGCCTGCCCTTTTAGCACGAAATCGGGCAAAAGCGTGATGGCCCGCCGGTGCTCCATGGATCGAGCACCCGTTTAATCGTCCCGATGGAAGCCGAATGAGCTTCACCGCGCCCATCCGCCCCCGCTCCGTCGGAAATGACCTGCACCGTATCGACATCGCCTCGAAAGGACGGCAAGCAGGCGGTATCGCGCTATCCGGATATCTGGCTGGCCCGACGGCGTAGGATTCCGGTCCGCGCGATCAGGTCTGGCTTCCCTGAAGCTATTGCCATGCAATGCGCGCATACCCCATACGCAGCCTTGGCATGGCCGGTTAAATAGGAATCTATCCGATTGTTTTCATTGAGGAAAATACAAATCGCAAAAGGACGGAAAAACGACGTGTCGCATTTCTCTTCCCGCGCTTCGTTTTTCCGTCTTCAAACACGCGAATTCAAACCTATCTGACGGTCAGAAACCGGTCCTCAGGCAGGCGCCGGTCCTCAGGCAGGCGTATGCCAAGTCAGCCCCTGTGGACCTAACATGCAAGGAGAATGTCATGAAATTTTTCGCTCGCTACTTCGCATTCACCGCTCCTTCGAACCTGACAACCGCGATTGAGCGCAAGCGTCTTGCCGAATCCATGCCTGGCCAGACCGGCGCCGTTGCCGCCGCCCGCCTCGGTCACACTCTCGGCTGATCGGACCTGTTACCGTCTTCCCCAAGAAGTTCCGGAGCGGATGTTCCTGAGCTTCTTTTTTGCCTGTGTCTCCATGCCGAGGGTCAGAGCGGGTCGCCTTCAGATAAAATCGCCAATTGACATCCCAATAAATTCCTGATGACGCTCCGGGGCGCGGATTTGCCGCCATGTGCCGCAAAACCCGCGTTTGGGAGGAACAGGTGAACGCCCGCGCCGACGCTCGACCTGAAATTCGCAGATCCATCGTGTTTTTCCTGGTGCCGGATTTCACGATGATTGCGTTTGCGACCGCAATTGACCCGTTGCGATCTGCCAATCGGATGCTTGGATTCGAAGCGTACGAATGGCGCCTCGCCAGCATTGACGGAAATCCGGTCACGGCATCCAATGGCGTGACTTGCAATATCGACACCTCGCTTCAGGAAGAACGCAGACGCATGACCGGCAGCGAACGACCTTCAATGGTCGTGGTCTGTTCCGGCATCCATGTCGAGAAATACTCCAACAAATCCGTGTTCGCCTGGTTGCGCGAGGAATACAATCGGGGCGTCTCGGTTGGCGGCTTGTGCACCGGCGCCTATGTGCTGGCGGCATCCGGTTTGTTGTCGGACAAACGCTGCGCCATTCACTGGGAAAATCTCCCCGGCTTCGCCGAGCGCTATCCCAGGGCCGAGGTCTACTCGGACCTGTTCGAGGTCGATTCCAATGTTTACACATGTGCGGGCGGCACCGCATCGCTTGACATGATGCTCAAGCTGATCGGCGACGATTTTGGCGATGATCTGGTCAATCGGGTTTGCGAACAGGTTCTGACAGATCGGGTTCGCAGCCCTGGCGATCGCCAGCGTCTGCCGTTACGCGCCAGGCTTGGTGTGCAAAATTCGAAGGTCGTCTCAATCATCGAGTTGATGGAGGCGAACATAACCGAACCCCTGTCATTTCTGGAGATCGCCGATCATATCGGTTTGTCGCGCCGTCAGATCGAGCGGCTGTTCCGGCAGGAAATGGGCCGGCCCCCTGCTCGATATTATCTTGACCTGCGCCTGGACCGGGCCCGCCATCTGCTGTTGCAATCGTCACTGCCGATTGTCGAAGTGGCGGTTGCATGCGGATTTGTATCTGCTTCGCATTTCTCCAAATGCTACCGCGAACTGTACACGCGAACACCGCAGCAGGAGCGCGCGGACGGAAAGCGCTTCCAATTCGCTTGAAACTGCCTGGTTCACGACCCGGCGTCCAAACTGTTTCTACCACAGCTTCCCCCGATCAGGCAATCATGGCTCCCGGAGGCCAACGTCGCGGAAATCGGCTGTGGCGTTTTCGGCGCGAAATTGTCGGGCGGGAGAACGAACTGGCGGGTGGCGAGTAAATCGCGTTGCAACTGACGGCGACGCTGGATCACATTGATCGCGACAGGCTGGTCCCCGCACCCGATTGCGGCCTTGCCATGCCCGGCCGCAACCCGGCGATGAAAAAATTGTACGCGCTCCGCGAGGCGGCAAAATCGGTGTAACCGGCGGACAGGCTATGATCGCGGCTTCGAATTCGCCGGATCGTAGAGCGGTTCGTAGCCGATACCGGCCACGGAGACCGGATATTGCTCGCCAAAATATTCGATTTTGAATTTCGCGCCCTTTTTGACGCGCTCATGGGGCAGATATCCAAGCGCAATGTTCTTGCCGACTGTCGGGCCGTAAGCAATCGAAGTCGTGTAGGAGCGCCGGCCCAGCGAATCCAGCAATGTCTCGCCGCTTTCCGGATCCAATATCGGGCAAACCCCAACCGGGTAACGCGCAACGCCGTTTGAATCCACGTTGTCATCCATCACCAACGTGCACAGCATTGCCGGTTGGTGATCGCGGGCACGATGTTCCAGATACGCCGCCTTGCCGCGGAAATCCGCCTGTTTGACCTTCGGTCGCGCCAGATCGGCTTCCAGCAGATTATACTCCGTCAACAGATCGGCATTTTGCAGGCGCAGGCTTTTTTCCAGGCGCCGGCTGTTGGCGTAGGTCTCCACACCGAACGCCATCAGGTCTTGCGCCCGCAGCACATCCCAGACCGCAAGAGCGTCTTCATAGGCCATGTGTAATTCCCAGCCCTGCTCGCCGACATAGGAAATGCGGAAGGCGCTGACAGCCTTGCCGGCGATTCCGATCGGTTTGATCGCGGCAAACGGAAAGTTTTCGTGGCTGAGACCGTCGGGGTCTTCCACGACCTTTTGCAGCGTCGTGCGCGCATTCGGCCCCCAGATTCCGATCGTCACATACTTTTCCGTGACATCGGTGACGGTCACATCAAATCCTTTGTCTGCCGCGACCCGCTTCATATAGTTGAAATCGCGTGGACCGGCGTCGGCGCCATCGATGACCCTGCAACGATCCGCCATGCGGAACACGGTCAAATCGGCGCGAACCATGCCCTCGTCATCGAGGAAATGGGTGTAGATGCCCTTGCCGGCCATTTTGTCGCCGCCGATTTTTGCGGCGCATATCCACTCCATGAGATCGATGTGGTCCCGCCCTTCGACATCGAAAATGGCGAAATGCGAAAGGTTGACCATTCCGACATTCTCGCTCATCTCCAGATGCTCGGCATTTGAGACTCGCCAGAAGTGCCGGTTATCCCACTCGTTTTCGCGCACCGGAACCCGGTTTCCGTATTTTTCCAGCAAATGCCCGTTGGCGGCATAGCCGTGCGCGCGCTCCCAGCCGCCGAGTTCCATGAAGTATCCGCCAAGTTCCTTCTCGCGCTCATGAAACGGCGACCGCCTGACGCCACGTCCTTTTGAATAAGGCTCCCGCGGATGAACTGCGGGATTGTATATCTTGAAGGCGCTCTCGAAACAGCGGTCATGGATGAATTGTTCATCCATCTGATGCGGATGGAAGCGTGCGAAGTCTATCGCGGCATGATCGATATGAGTATGTCCATCGGTCATCCAGTCCACGACGAGCTTGGCCATGCCCGGCGCGTCCTTGACCCAGACGGCGACCGCGTACCACAAGCCGCGTACGTTTTGCGATTCACCGATCGAAGGACCTCCATCCGCGGTGACCTGTAGCAACCCATTGAAGGAGCGTTTCTCATCATAGCCGAGTTCACCGAGAATCGGCGTCAGTTCGATTGCCCGCTCCAGCGGCTCGACCACCTGCTCCATGTCGAGGTCGCGTTGCGACGGCGACAGCCGCGCCTCCTCCTTTTCAAGCAGGTCACGGGGATGGCGGAGCCGCGGCTCTTTTTCCTCGTAATATCCCCATTCTATTTGCCCGCCCTCGGTCGATTCTGGGTCGCCGGTATCGCGCAGATAGGCCGAATTTCCCTGATCGCGCAGCAGCGGCCAGCCTATTTCCTTTCCCGTACCGGCGAATTCTTTGTAGGGACCGAAAAACGTGAGCGGATGATCAACCGGCATCACCGGCAGATCCTCGCCGGCCATTTGAGCGATCAACCGCCCCCAGAGGCCGGCGCAAACGATAACGTGATCCGCCTCGATTGTCCCTCGGTGCGTTGCGACGCCGCGAACACGGCCGTTCTCAATCTCGAGACCCGTGGCCGGCGTGTTGGCGAAGGATTGCAATTTACCGGCGGCGACGGCCCGGTCCACCAGTTTACCGGCCACCGTCTGTGAACGCGGCACCACAAGTCCGGCGTCAGGATCCCACATCGCGCCCTGGATGACATCTTCTTCAAGAAGCGGGAATTTCCTTTTGGCCTCCCTGGCGCTGATCATCGTCGCGCGCGTACCGAACGCCTTACCCGAAGCAACCTTGCGCTTCAGTTCAGCCATCCGGTCGTCATCGCCGACACGCGCCACTTCAAGACCGCCGACTTTCGAATAGTGGCCGAGATTCTCAAAGAAATCGACCGAATAGAGCGTGGTCCAGCACGACAGAAGATCGTGTGAAGTCGCGTAACAGAAATCCGAAGCATGCGCGGTCGAACCGATGTCGGTCGGAATGCCCGACTTGTCGATACCGACGATGTTGTCCCATCCTCTTTCGATCAGGTGATGGGTCACACACGCACCCACAATGCCGCCCTGTCCGACCACAATGATCTTTGCGCGCTCAGGGAACCTAGCCATTGCCATATCTCCGATTGAAACAGCGGCCGTTCGGCCAAACGGCCAAGGGCGGGTGCACAATATGCCCGCGACGTTCTCCGACTTGATCCTGTTTGCGACATCGACATAGCGCGTCCGGAGTACCGGTCCGAGGCAGCGGCAACCGCGTTTCGGCATCCGGTCCGGCTCGGTTCGCTCCACGATTTGCCCACGCTTGCCGCAGGCGCAGAACCGTTGATCCTCAAAGTTCAAAACGACAATACGTGTCTTCCACAGTCATCTCGGAGTTAATCGGATCCTGCGACATACTTCGCGTCAAATCCGTGCGTGCGCTACCTGCCGCCATTGATTTTTTTGCAATTGATGCGCCGTCCGTTTCGCAACTCGGTCAATCCGCAAGAGAATCCGGCGACGACCGGTTCAGATCGCGAGAAGAAGACCTGCCGCGGCAAACATGTCAGCCCGGCGACGCGCATGCCGCCTGGCCGCTTCGGCATCCTCGCCCCATTGGGAAATATTCCAGTCTTCATCAACATGAGCGGCTTGCCACGCCCGTTCGGCGCCCAGCATCCGATCGGCCACGGCCAGAGCCAGCAGCGCCGAACCCATCAAGGATGTCATCGAGTGAATTGCCGCCAGCGCTACAGGATATTCATGGGGTTTCAATGCGCCGCCGATAGCGGCAATCGCTTCGCGCGGCTGCTCCACATGCACCACTCCTTCCGAAAGCACGAACCGGGCGCCATAGGCATCGCGGATCATGTCGAGGACCGGATCCCAGGCCTCCGCCTGCAGTGCGGCCAGCGTGTCCGGTGTTCCGGCGCGGTAAAACAGCAAATCGGACGACGCGAACCGGAGGATATCCTCAGATACGGCCTGATGAGGATCGGATGCAACCCCGTCAATTGCAATGTTCGCGAGCCGCGTCACCGGCATGGCGGCGAGATCAATGATGTCTACCTGAGCGCCGAATTCATCGGCAACCAACCGGGCGGCTGCCTGTGTTGGCAGCGACAAAACGGTCTTGGCGGGTGTTCTGACCGGTCGGCCGTCAAGATAAACGCCAAATTCGCAGTTTTCCGCGATTTTGGTCGAAACATCCTTGTAGAAACGTTTCGGCAATGCTGGCCTGACGTGCTTTTGGGCCAGCGCTTCGGGGCTCTCCCTTGCAGCCGTTCCGGCATCGTTCAGCAGGTCACGCATGGCGATAACGCCTATTCCTCCACACCCGTTTCATCAAATCCAAGTAGGTTCCAGCTTTGAATCATATGCGGCGGCAACGGCGCGGTCACGTCAACCGATCCGCCATCCGGGTGAGGAATGATGATACGCCGCGCATGCAGATGAAGCCTCTTCTGGACACCGCCCGGAAATGCCCAATTTCGGTCGGCCGCGAAATATTTCGGATCGCCAATGATCGGGCAGCCAAGATGGGCGGCGTGAATCCGAAGCTGATGTGTACGCCCGGTATGCGGTTCCATCTCCAGCCAGGACAATCCGTTGGCGGCGGTGTCGACAATTCTGAAATAGGAAATTGCGTGGTCCGTGTCCGGCTCGCCGTGCCGTGCGACCCGCATCCGGTCACCGTCCGATGTCCGCTCCTTGACGAGCCAGGTCGATATCCTGCCATCCCGCTTCCTCGGCGCACCTTTGACCAGCGCCCAGTAGAATTTTTTCGCGTCACGCTTTCTGAAAGCTTCCGTCAGCAATATGGCTGCCTGACGGGTGCGCGCCACGACCAGTACTCCGGACGTGTCTCGGTCGAGGCGGTGAACAAGGCGTGGTTTTTCGCCCTTCTTGTTGCGCACCGCCGCCAGCATGCCGTCGATGTGCCGCGAAACGCCGGAACCGCCCTGAACGGCGAGGCCCGCCGGTTTGTTGAAGACAACCACCTTGTCGTCTTCATGCAGCAGGATCTTGCCAAGCGCCTCTTCGTCGGCGGTTCCACGGAGCGTCCGCACCGTTTCCGCACCGCCTTTGCGGTCAGTCGCCAGAGGAGGCACACGCACGACCTGCCCGGGTTTCAATCTCGCGTCGGATTTAACCCGGCCGCCATCGACACGAACCTGTCCGGAACGCAACAATTTCTGCAATTGCCCGAAGCCCAGTCCCGGATAGCGCGCCTTGAACCAGCGGTCCACGCGCATACCGGTTTCATCAACTTCCACTTCAACCTGTTCGACGGCATTCATGCGCAGACGCGATAGAGCAAGCAGCGCCGCTTGTCATCAAGCGATGCCGCGAATGAGCCACATTCCGGCAAACAGCGCCAATATCGAAACGAACACGCTGGCGGCGATATATCCGAACGCCGCCGTTGCTTCGCCGCGTTCCCACAGCACGGCGACATCCAGGGAAAAAGCCGAGAATGTCGTAAAGCCGCCCAACAGGCCTGTCGCCAGGAAAAGCCGGACTTCAGAAGGCGTGGCCGACCGGCGCGCAAGCACCGCGATCAATATGCCCATGGCAAGCGAGCCGAACGCATTGACAAAGAGCGTACCCCAAGGAAAACCCGTACCGAAAAGCCGCATGGCGGCCATGCCGGCAAGATGCCTCAGCCCTGCCCCGATCGCACCGCCAAGCGCCACAAGAAGAAGATGCGCCATGGCGTCGTCACTACCCGATCGGTGGGCAAGCGCAAAGGCGTAATGTGCCGTTTTACGGACTATCCGGCGGCATTTTCCAGGAAACCGGCGACGAATTCCGCCAACTTGTCCCAATCGGTAAATTCGTGATCGCGCGAAGTATCGACCGGCCCGCCTTCCTTTTTGACAATATGGCGCATCAGCAGGCGTTTCAGGAAGTCATACTCTAGATACCGCAGCGCACCGGCCGCCTGGTGAACCGCATCCGGTTTCCAACCCGTATGCGCAAGAAACGCATTGGAAATACTGTCGATCTCCCTGTGTTCCTCGGGAAAACCGGACACCGCTGACAACGAAACGGAGACAAAGGCCGAGGGCGTTCGGTTGATCGCATCCACATTCGCCTTGATCCAGTATTCCAGTGAAGAAGGATATTTGCCGGCATGAACCGGTGCGGCAACGATCAAAGCATCCGCGAAGCCAATATCGACATCTTCGATATCCGCCGAATCGAACACCGTCACATCATGTCCGGCGCTCTGGACCGTACCTGCGATATTCCGGGCGATTTTGCGTGTCTGGCCCTCTATCGTACCGTATATGACAATCACATGCATGATGGGCTCCTGTAGCCTCCCCTCTCACGGCACAGACAAGTATAACGATATGTGCTTTGCATTGATTGCGATCAACTGTCGCTGTCTTCGTCCGATCGCTCGAACCGCAGCCTGGACCAGTAGTCGAGCCTTTTGCGGATTTCGCGTTCAAATCCGCGATCAGGCGGGTCGTAGAAGGTGCGGCGTTCCATAGCGTCGGGGAAGTAATTCTGACCCGAAAACGCGTCCGGCCGGTCATGGTCGTAAGCGTAACCGGAGCCGTAACCCTCCTCCTTCATCAGCCGCGTGGGTGCGTTGAGAATATGCTTTGGCGGAGGAAGCGATCCGTGTTCCTTTGCAGCACGTGTTGCCTGTTTGAACGCAACATAGGCGGCATTCGATTTCGGCGCCGTGGCGAGATAGATGCAGGCCTGCGCCAGCGCCAGTTCACCCTCCGGAGAGCCGAGATAGTCGTAGGCATCCTTCGCCGCATTGGCGACCACAAGCGCGTGCGGGTCCGCCATTCCGATGTCTTCCGACGCCATGCGCACCAGTCTGCGGCCGATGTAAAGCGGATCCTCACCGGCATCGAACATGCGCGCAAGATAGTAGAGCGCGGCGTCCGGATCGGAACCGCGCACGGTCTTGTGCAGCGCCGAAATCAGGTTGTAGTGCCCGTCCTGGCTCTTGTCGTAGACCGGCGCCCGTCTCTGGACGACCCGCTGCACGGCCTCCGCGTCAAACACCTCTTCTTCGGCGACCGCGCGCCAAATCTCCTCCGCCAGTGTAAGAGCGGCGCGGCCATCGCCGTCAGCCATGCGTATTATCACCGCGCGCGCGTCGCCATTTAGCGGAAGCGCCCTGCCCTCGGCTTCTTCGGCGCGCGCGAGCAACGCTTCAACATATTGCGGCTCAAGGGCATGAAAGATCAAAACCCGCGCCCGCGACAACAACGCGGCGTTGAGTTCGAATGACGGATTCTCGGTCGTCGCACCGACCAGAATGACCGTACCGTCTTCCATTACCGGCAGGAAGGAATCCTGTTGCGCGCGGTTGAAGCGGTGAATTTCATCGACGAACAGAAGTGTCTGACGATTATTGCCGCGCCGCAGTCCGGCCGCTTCGAACACTTTCTTCAGATCGGCCACGCCCGAGAAGATCGCCGATATCTGTTCGAACGCCAAATCGGTTTCGTCCGCAAGCAAACGGGCGACCGTTGTCTTGCCGGTGCCGGGTGGTCCCCAGAAGATCATGCTGCCGAGCGAACCGGAGCGGATCATGCGGGTGAGCGATCCGTCCTTTCCGGTCAGGTGATCCTGTCCGACGACGTCAACAAGTCTTGTCGGTCTGAGCCGGTCCGCCAGAGGCCGAGCGACCGACGATGTACCACGGGATGGCTTGCCGAACAGATCACTCAATCCGCGATACCTCAGTACCGTAACGTCTGGCGCAGCAGGCGGCCATCGCGCTCAATCGAAAAACGCCACCGGCGCGTTCGCTCAGCCGCGAGCGAAGCGTGTCGCGCCGCACCGGCGATTTTCTCGCCGTTCAACTCGCGAACGATGTCGCTTGGCCGAAGACCGAACCGGTGCGACGGCGAATTGCGGGCGATTTCGACGATCGCGACTCCATTCGAATTCTCCGGCAGGCCAAGTCTTCGCGCCAGGGCGGGCGACAGTTCGGCGACGGTGGAGCCGGCAAACGGGCTGCGTCCGTCGATCGTCACCTGCGCTCCGGACGCCCCCTCGGGCGCCTTCTCAAGACCGATATCGAGCACGACAATCTTTCCGCGCCTCAGGACTTCAAACGCGGTCACTGCACCGATACGCCGCGGCGCCAGCCGGTATTCCAGCGCGTCGGGATGCTGGATTTCGACACCGTCCACAACAAGGACCACGTCGCCGGGCCGCAAACCCGTCCGCGCCGAGGGACCACCCGCTGGCACATCTGACACCAGTGCACCCGCCGGGCGCTCCATGCCGAGAGCCTCGGCGACTTGCGCGTCGACAACATCGAACGCGACGCCGATCCATGGTCTTTCGACAAAGTCGCTTCCATTACGCGCCGCATCAACCACGCCGCGCACCATATTGGATGGGATTACGAAACCGATCCCGTTCGATCCTCCGGAACGCAAATAAATCGCGGTATTGATGCCGACCACACGACCGGACATGTCGATCAGCGCACCGCCGGAATTACCCGGATTGATCGCCGCGTCGGTCTGAATGAAAAAGCCGAAATCATTGATGCCGAGATGGGAACGCGCCAATACCGAGATGATGCCGGAGGTTGTTGTCTGACCGACACCGAACGGATTTCCGATCGCCAGCACAAGATCACCCACTTCCAGCCTGTCGGAATCGCCCAAATCAAGCGCGGGAAAATCTTCGCCGCCGATTTTCAGAACTGCGAGATCGATCGACTCTTCCCGGATCAGGATCCGGCTATCAAATTCTCTCCCATCCGCCAAGGCTACCTTGACCTCATCCGCACCGCGAATGACATGATGATTGGTCACCACGAGACCGGAGTTGTCGGCTATGACACCCGATCCGAGCGACGACTGCACCCTTGGCGGCATGCCATCGCCGAAGAACCGGTCAAAAAACGGATCCGTCATGAACGGCGATCGCGGCGGCGCTTTGGATGACGCATACACATTGACCACGCCGGGCGCGGTCCGGAGCACAAGTGGCGCAAACGACAACTGAACTTCATCGCGACCGAAGGGAATACGTTTGACCGGTCCATCGGCGGCACCGGCCTCAACGCTCTTGCCGTCAAGTCCGCCTTTGAGAAGATCGAGAACGCTTCCCTCCGTCGAGCCGGGACAGAAGGCAAGCGCCGTTACAAACAGGACCCCGAGAGTACGCGATATCCGGATGGTGGCCGATCGCATCGTGGTTAGCCCTCGCAGAATTGCCCAAATCGTAACTGGAAACAAAGTAGTGACAGTTCGCGACCGCACCAAGGCCGCATAACAAAAAAAGCCCCGCGAAGCGGGGCGATTTTTGATCTCGGTTTTCGGATGTCATGCCGCCGCGGGCTCTTCCGAATCCTGATCCTCAGCCTCTACGCGGGCGCGGTCGGCGGCGCCCTTGGCATCGACATCGCGGTCCACAAATTCGATCACGGCCAACGATGCGTTGTCGCCATGGCGGAAGCCCGCCTTCATGATGCGTATATAGCCGCCGTGGCGGTTGGCATAACGCGGCGCAATCGTGTCGAACAACCGGCGCACCAGTCTGTCGTCGCGGATGGCCGAAACTGCCTGGCGGCGGGCGTGAAGATCGCCGCGTTTGCCAAGCGTCACAAGCTTTTCGACTATGGGGCGCAGTTCCTTGGCCTTGGGCAGGGTTGTCGTGATCTGCTCGTGCTCAATCAGCGACGCCGCCATATTGGCGAACATCGCCTTGCGGTGACTCGATGTGCGATTCAGCTTGCGGCCTGACTTACCATGGCGCATGAGCTTTCTCCCTTAACTCTTTCAAAATGAGGTTTTTTACCGCCTCAATACTGGTCTTCGTAGCGCTTCGCCAAGTCTTCGATATTCTCCGGCGGCCAGTCCTGTACTTCCATTCCAAGGTGCAGGCCCATCGCGGCGAGCACTTCCTTGATTTCGTTCAGCGACTTGCGGCCGAAGTTCGGCGTGCGCAGCATTTCCGCTTCCGTCTTCTGGATCAGATCGCCAATATATACGATGTTGTCGTTCTTCAGGCAGTTCGCCGAGCGGACAGACAGTTCCAGTTCGTCGACCTTCTTCAGAAGCGCCGGATTGAACGCCAGTTCGGTAACCTGCTCCTGTGGCACCTCGCGGCTCGGCTCCTCGAAGTTGACGAAGATCGACAGTTGATCCTGCAAAATGCGCGCGGCGAACGCCACGGCGTCGTCACCGGAGACCGACCCGTCGGTCTCGACCGTCAGCGTCAGCTTGTCATAGTCGAGCACTTGGCCTTCGCGGGTGTTTTCCACCTTGTAGGAGACCTTCTTTACCGGCGAATAAAGGCTGTCGACCGGAATCAGGCCGATCGGCGCATCCTCTGCGCGGTTGCGTTCGGCGAGCACATAGCCCTTGCCGGCATCAACCGTGAACTCCATGCGAATTTCCGCGCCCTCGTCCAGCGTGCAGATAATGTGGTCGGGGTTGAGGATATCGACGTCTCCAACGGTCTGGATATCGCCTGCGGTAACCGTGCCCGGGCCTTGTTTGCGCACAACCATGCGGTTCGGACCCTCGCCTTCCATGCGAATGGCGATTTCCTTGATGTTCAGCACGATGTCGGTGACATCCTCGCGCACACCGGTAATCGACGAGAACTCGTGCAACACGCCATCGATCTGCACCGCGGTGACAGCGGCGCCGCGCAGGGAAGACAGCAGAATGCGACGTAGCGCATTGCCAAGCGTCAGGCCAAATCCGCGCTCCAGCGGCTCGGCGACGAACATTGTTGTGTTGTTTTTGGTCTGGAACTCCAGCTTGTTGGGCTTGATCAGTTCCTGCCAGTTCTTGTGGATCATATCCGATGTCCTTCCGTTTCCTTGCCACCATCCAATCGTGGCAACAGAGCTGGAACCTGCAGAGGAGCGCTTATGCCGGGCTCATGCGGTCATAAAAAAATTAGACGCGGCGCTTCTTGCGCGGACGGCAGCCATTGTGCGGAATCGGCGTCACATCACGGATCGATGTGATCGTGAAACCTGCCGCCTGCAATGCGCGCAACGCCGACTCACGACCGGATCCCGGTCCGCACACTTCAACTTCAAGCTGGCGCATCCCGTGTTCCTGCGCCTTCTTGGCGCAATCCTCCGCGGCGACCTGCGCCGCGAAAGGCGTCGATTTACGCGATCCCTTGAAGCCCTGCGCTCCCGCCGACGACCAAGCAATCGCGTTGCCCTGTGCGTCGGTGATCGTGATCATCGTATTGTTGAATGTCGAGTTTACGTGGGCTAC
Organism: Rhizobiaceae bacterium; assembly: GCA_965204295.1. GTDB lineage: Bacteria > Pseudomonadota > Alphaproteobacteria > Rhizobiales > Rhizobiaceae > JAWKWH01. The sequence goes on along the minus strand of OZ241973.1, from coordinate 3,040,633 downwards.
ACCCGAAGAAATGTTCTTTCGCTCGCGGCGACGAACACGGGTGGCGTCTTTGGCCATCGTCTATCCTTCCGTTGATCTCAACACCGCCGTGGTTCCGGCGGCTCCACCTGGAAACGGACAGCATTTTTTTCGTGCCGCCCGAAGTCGGTCATTGATTACTTTTTCTTGCCCGCTATCGGCTTTGCCGGTCCCTTGCGGGTTCTGGCGTTGGTGTGCGTCCTCTGTCCGCGCGCAGGCAGCGAACGCCGGTGGCGCAGACCGCGGTAACAACCGAGGTCCATCAGCCGCTTCACATTCATTGAGGTCTCACGGCGCAAATCGCCCTCGACCCGATAGTCCCGGTCGATCGCTTCGCGGACGCGCATGACCTCGGCATCGCTCAATTCGTTGACACGACGCTCATGCGGAATGTTCGCCTTGTCCATAATCTCGGCCGCGAATTTCTGTCCGATTCCATGGATGTATTGAAGCGCAATTATCGCGCGCTTGTTGGTCGGGATATTGACGCCAGCAATACGGGCCACGCCGGTTCTCCTTGCAGTGATGCCGTTGGTCCGAAAGAAAAAATTCGCTCCGGACAAACACTAAAGCGCCCGATCCCGGTCTCTTGTTTCCGACCGGCGCCGACCGCCTTCAATTTCAATCGAATTGGCGCTGTCAATGGCCGAATCGACAGCGATTGTCAACTCCCGCGGAGCGCTTTTTGCCCCGGTTCAGATCGAATCGAGTACGATCTCGATTTCCTCCGCCACGGCGTCGATATCGCCCATTCCGTCAACGCCCGACAGTAGCCCCCTGGCGTGATAATATCCGATCAGCGGCGACGTTTCCTTGTAATAGGCCATGAGGCGCAAGCGGAGTGTTTCGGCGTTGTCGTCAGCGCGGCGCTTGAACTCGGTCGAGCCGCATTTGTCGCAAACGCCTTCCTGTCGCGGTTTGAGGCTTGTATCGTGGTAACCTGTTTCGCATTTCGCGCAGGTGTAGCGACCGGCGATCCGGTCGATCAGAACCTCGTCGTCAACTCTTATCTCGATTACCGTATCGAGTTTCAGGCCCTTGCCTTCAAGCATTTCGCCAACCGCGTCCGCCTGCACAAGGGTGCGCGGATAGCCGTCCAGGATAAAGCCGCGCGTGCAATCATCCTCGTCAATACGTTCGGACACGATCTGGTTGACGATCTCGTCGGAGACAAGCCTACCGGCGTCCATGACGGCCTTCGCGCGTTTTCCGACTTCCGATTCCGCAGCGACCGCGGCGCGCAACATATCGCCGGTCGAAAGTTGCGGGATCCCGAATTTATCGACCAATCGCCGTGCCTGTGTTCCCTTCCCCGCTCCGGGCGGTCCGAGCAATATCAGTCTCATCTTCCGCGTCGTCCCCCGCGCAATTTCGACTTCTTCACCAGACCCTCATATTGGTGCGCTATCAGATGACCCTGCACCTGAGCCACCGTATCAAGCGTCACGCTGACCACGATGAGCAAAGATGTGCCACCCAGATAGAACGGAACGCCGGTCGCCGAAATCAGAAATTCGGGCAACAGACAGACGATAACGAGATAAATCGCGCCGACCACGGTGACGCGGGTCAGCACGAAGTCGATATATTCCGCAGTGCGCTCACCCGGACGATATCCGGGAATGAAGCCGCCATTCTGCTTGAGCTGATCCGCCGTATCCTTCGGATTGAATACGATCGCGGTGTAGAAAAAGGCGAAGAAGGCGATCATCGCGGCATAGAACGCCATGTAGAGCGGCTGGCCGTGGCCAAGCGCCGCCAATATCGTCCCGGCCCAGGCCGGCAAGTTCGTCGTATCCGAAAAGCCCGCGAGCGTGACCGGCAACAACAACAGCGACGACGCGAAGATCGGTGGGATGACGCCGGCGGTATTCAACTTCAATGGCAGGTGAGACGTATCGCCCTGGAACATCCGGTTGCCGACCTGCCGTTTCGGGTACTGGATCAGAAGCCTTCTTTGGGCTCGTTCGAAAAAGACGATCAGCCCTATAACCGCAACGGCCAGGACGATGATTGCCAGGATAAGCCCGGTCGACAGCGCTCCGGTGCGCCCCAGTTCCAGCGTCCCGCCAATCGCCGAAGGCAGCCCTGCGACAATACCGGCAAAGATGATAAGCGAGATGCCGTTACCGATTCCGCGCGCGGTAATCTGCTCGCCGAGCCACATCAGGAACATGGTGCCGCCTACTAGGGTGATGACGGCCGATATTCGGAAAAACCATCCCGGATCAGTGACGATATTGTTGCCGCTCTCAAGTCCCACCGAGATGCCGTAGGCCTGAACAGTGGCCAGCAACACGGTGCCGTAACGGGTATATTGGTTGATTACCTTGCGGCCCTGCTCGCCTTCCTTCTTCAACTGCTCCAGCGTCGGGATTACCGATGTCATCAACTGCATGATGATGGACGCGGAGATATAGGGCATGATGCCGAGCGCAAAAATTGCCATGCGCTCCACCGCGCCACCGGCGAACATGTTGAACATGCCCAGCACACCGCCGCTTTGCTGTTCGAAGGCCTGTGCAAACGCATCCGGATTGATCCCCGGCATCGGAATATAGGTTCCGACCCGGTAAACCAGCAGCGCCCCCAGCGTGAACCAGATACGCTTCTTCAGATCCTCCGCTTTGGCGAAAGCCGCAAAATTCAGATTGGAGGCGAGTTGCTCAGCTGCCGATGCCATATCTAAAACCCTTTTGACCGGCTCATGGTCAATTCCGTTTCACGATTGGGGAGGCGACCGGGCGTGGAAACGGTCGAAGAGCAATAGACGCTCATCGTTCGAGGCCGGTCCGACGTCGGGCGTCCGCCAATCGGAAACCCGAAGGGACGGGCTGACTTGCACCGGTATCGGCCCAGGCAACTCGACCGTATTGGCATACGCCCTTCGTGTCCTTGCTTGATCCCGTCACAAATACGCTCCGTCAGAATGGTCCTGAACCAGTCGAAAGTCCTCTCGCACCGTCTGATCACGCCAACAAATCGGTTAGCTGCCCGCCGAAGACCCGAGATAAGCCCCTGACATCGAAGTTGCAAGCGGCGGCGGCACGACCGCCGCTTTTTGTGATCGTTTGTCAGGTAGACGCTTTGTCAGCCTTTTCAGGCACTTTGACCGATCCTCCGGCCTTCGCGACCTTTTCAATCGCGGCTTTGGAGGCGCCGGCGATTTCAAAGGTCAGCTTTGTCCTGATCTCGCCATCGCTCAGCAAGCGAACGCCATCTTTGGCGCGACGCAGCACACCGGCTTCAACCAGCGCTTGAACCGTCACCGTTTTTTCAGAATCGAGTTTCCTGGCATCGACCGCGGCCTGTACGCGACCGACCGAGACCGTGTTGAGGTTTCTGGAAAACGGGTTTTTGAATCCGCGTTTCGGCAGCCGGCGGTAGATTGCCATCTGACCACCTTCATAACCGTTCAGAGCCACGCCTGAACGCGACTTCTGACCGTTTTCTCCACGACCGGCCGTTTTGCCGGCACCCGATCCAATGCCGCGTCCGACCCGCTTGCGGGATTTTGTCGCTTCAGCCTTGTCGCGCAATTGATTGAGTTTCATTTTTCTGGTCTCCCTGCGCCTCAAACTTCGTCGACGACGCGAACGAGGTGCTGCACTTTGCGGATCATGCCACGTACCGCTGGCGTGTCTTCCAGCGTACGGCGGCGATGCATCTTGTTGAGACCGAGGCCTACCAGCGTGGCGCGCTGGTCGCCGGGGCGGCGCAGCGGGCTGCCGGTCTGCTCGACCGTAACGGTCTTGCCCTTGCTCTTCTCAGCCATATAATTCGTTCCCTTGTCCGTGCAGGTCCCGGCGACGGCTTGTCCGACGGCGACCGTACCCTATTCCTCGGCCCCGATCAGGTCGCGGCGGCGGTCCTGCAGGATTGAATACTTGATGCCGCGCCGTGCGGCGATGTCTTTCGGATGCATCTGGCGCTTCAGGGCATCGAATGTCGCCCGCACCATGTTGTACGGATTGGATGAACCCATCGATTTCGCAACAACGTCCTGCATGCCAAGCGTCTCGAATACGGCGCGCATCGGGCCGCCCGCGATGATGCCTGTACCGGGCTTGGCTGCGCGCAGCAAGACCTTGCCCGCTCCGTGACGCCCTGCAACGTCGTGGTGCAGGGTGCGGCCTGAGCGCAAAGGCACAAAGATCATGTCGCGCTTTGCGCTTTCGGTCGCCTTGCGGATTGCCTCCGGCACTTCGCGAGCCTTGCCGTGGCCGAAGCCGACCCGACCCTTCTGGTCGCCAACCACGACGAGTGCGGCGAATCCGAAACGGCGGCCACCCTTGACCACCTTGGCAACGCGGTTGATGTGAACGAGCTTGTCGACAAATTCGCCGTCGCGCTCGTCACGGTTACGGTCGCGGCTATCCTTGCGAGGTCGCTGTGCCATATCCTGTTTCCTTGTTCTTTTCCGGTAGCACTGGTTGAATTCTAGAAGGTCAAACCGCCCTCGCGAGCGGCGTCGGCAAGCGCCTTGACACGGCCATGAAAGATATATGGCCCGCGGTCAAAAACCACTTCCTTGACCCCGGCCTTCGAAGCCCGTCCGGCAACGAGCTTGCCAACGGCCGCAGCTGCATCGGCGTTCGCACCGCTCTTCAGTTGCGCTTTCAAATCCTTGTCCAGCGTCGATGCGGCGGCAAGCGTGCAACCGCGAGCATCGTCGATAATTTGGGCATAGATGTTCTTCGAAGAACGATGCACGGAAAGCCTGGGGCGGCTGCCCGCAACCGATTTGACGGCGCGGCGCACACGCGAGGCGCGCCGTTTGACTGAATCCTTGGAGGCCATGGCGCCAGTTCCTTATTTCTTCTTGCCTTCTTTGCGCACAATGCGTTCTTCGGCATATTTCACGCCCTTGCCCTTGTAAGGCTCCGGCTTGCGATATTTACGGATTTCCGATGCAACCTGACCGACCTGTTGCTTGTTAATGCCTGTGACAACAATCTCGGTCGGTTTCGGGTAGGCAATTGAAATGCCTTCCGGCGCCTCGTAGATCACATCATGGCTGAATCCCAGCGACAACTGCAGGTTCCTGCCCTGCATCGCCGCGCGGTAGCCGACGCCATTAATCTCCAGTTTGCGCTCGAATCCGTCCTTTACACCCGTCAGGATGTTCTGGATCTGCGTACGCGACATTCCCCACTTGGAGCGTGCGTTCTTTGATTCATCACGCGGATCAATGACGATTTCACCGTTTTCCAGCTTCACGAGCACTTCATCGTTGACGACGAATTTGAGCTCGCCTTTTGGGCCTTTGGCGGTAACCGTCTGGCCTTCCACGGTGGCGGCGACGCCTTCCGGTACAGCCACGGGTTTTTTGCCGATACGGGACATTTTTCTTCGTCCTTGCCGTTCAGTTCAATCAAACAGGCTTTAGAAAATCCGGCAGAGAATTTCTCCGCCGACATTCTGTTCGCGGGCATCGTGATCCGCCATCACGCCCTTCGGCGTCGAGAGGATAGAAGTACCGAGGCCGTTGGCGACATTCGGGATCGATTTGACCGAGACGTAAACGCGGCGGCCGGGACGGGATACACGGGAGATTTCACGAATAACCGGCCCGCCATCATGGTATTTCAGTTCGATTTCGATTTCCGATGTTCCATCCTTGTGATCAGTCTGGGAATAACCGCGAATATAGCCTTCGTTCTTCATGACATCCAATACGCGGGCGCGCAGTTTCGACGCTGGCGTCGAAACCGTGCCCTTGCGCCGTCCGGCCGCGTTGCGGATGCGGGTCAGCATATCGCCGAGAGGATCGCTCATTGACATCGTTCGTCCTCCTTACCAGCTTGATTTGACCAAGCCTGGGATTATCCCGAGCGATCCGAGTTCGCGAAGCGCGATGCGGGACATCTTCAGCTTGCGATAGTAGCCACGCGGACGGCCCGACACCTCGCAACGATTACGGATGCGGGTCTTCGATGAGTTGCGCGGAAGCTGCGCGAGCTTGAGTTGAGCGGCGAAACGTTCATCCATCGGCTTGGAACGGTCATTGATGATCGCCTTCAGTTCCGCACGTCGCTCCATATATTGCGCGACCTTCCTGCGGCGCCTGGCGTTTTTCTCAACTGCACTGACTTTTGCCATTGATATCGTCCTTGTTCTCGCTTGCCGTTATTGCCGGAACGGAAAATCGAAGGCTTTGAGCAGCGCTCGCGCCTCATCATCCGTGTTGGCTGTCGTGCAAACGATAATGTCCATTCCCCTGATATCATCGACCTTGTCGTAGTCGATCTCCGGGAAAACAATGTGTTCCTTCAGCCCCATGGCAAAATTGCCCCGGCCATCGAAACTCTTCGGATTGAGCCCGCGGAAATCGCGAACGCGCGGCAGCGCGATCGTGATCAGCCTGTCCATGAACTCGTACATGCGCTCCTTGCGCAGCGTCACCTTCGCACCGATCGGCATTTTCTCACGAACCTTGAAACTCGCAATCGAATTTCGGGCATAGGTGACAATCGACTTTTGCCCTGCAATCAGCGACAGTTCTTCCGCCGCAACCGAAGGTTTCTTGGAATCCGTTGTCGCTTCGCCGACACCCATGTTCAGCACGATCTTCTCGACGCGCGGAACCTGCATTCTGTTGTCATAGTTGAACTTTTCGAGCAGATCCTTGCAGATCACCTCGTTGTAGCGCTGTTTCATGCGCGGTGTGTATTTCGCCTCAGCCATCGATCGACTCTCCGGAGCGCTTCGCGACACGCACTTTCTTTTCGCTTTCATTCTTGAAGCCAACACGAGTCGGCCTGCCGTCCTTGTCGGCGACCGCAATGTTCGACAGATGGATCGGCGCCTCCCTCGACATAATGCCAGCCTCCTGTGTCTGGGTCTGTTTCTGATGGCGACGAATCATATTGATTCCACGAACCAGAGCGCGATTTTCTTTCGGCATCACCTGGACTACCTCGCCGGTGCGGCCCTTATCCTTGCCGGCAAGCACGACGACTGAATCGCCTTTCTTGATCTTCTGCATTGCCTGTATTCCTTCAGAGCACTTCAGGGGCCAGCGAAATGATCTTCATGTGGCGCTTGGCGCGCAGTTCGCGCGGCACCGGTCCGAAGATGCGGGTTCCGACGGGCTCGGCCTTGTTGTCGACAAGAACGGCGGCGTTGCCGTCGAAACGGATCACGCTGCCATCCGGACGGCGAATGTCCTTGGCGGTGCGCACGACGACCGCTCTCATCACATCACCTTTTTTGACGCGCCCGCGCGGAATGGCTTCCTTGACCGAAACGACGATAACGTCGCCAACGGAAGCGTATCTCCGCTTTGAACCGCCCAAAACCTTGATGCACATGACACGACGGGCACCGGAATTATCCGCCACGTCGAGGTTTGTCTGCATCTGAATCATGACTGGCCGCCTTTTTCAAATCTTCCAGCGGCATTATCGCCCGCCGGATCGTTCACACTTTCAAACTCAGCCATCAACGCCCGCTAAGACCGTCCAGCGCTTCTCTTTCGACATCGGCCTAGATTCCCGGATGAAGACTATATCGCCGACCTTGTGGCTGTTGCCTTCGTCATGGGCCTTGTATTTCTTGGTCGTGCGCACCGTCTTTTTCATCACCGGATGGGTAAACCGGCGATCGACCCTGACCACAACGGTCTTGTCGTTCCTGTCGCTGACGACGGTGCCCTGCAATACGCGCTTCGGCATGGATTTGTTCCTTAAGCCTTGTTCTCGACCGCTTTCTGGGCGGCAATCGTCTTGATGCGGGCAATATCGCGGCGGACCGCCTTTACGCGCGCTGTTTTCTCCAACTGGCCGGTTGCCTTCTGGAAACGCAGGTTGAACTGCTCTTTCTTCAGCCTGGTCAATTCGTCGTTCAATTGGTCCGGGCTCATCGCCCTTGCTTCTTCGGCTTTCATTGTTTCGGACTTTCCTAGTCAGCGATGCGCTGCACAAAGCGCGTCTTGATCGGAAGTTTCGCCGCGCCGAGACGCAGGGCCTCAAGGGCGACCTCCTCATTGACACCATCGATCTCGAAGACCACGCGGCCGGGCTTCACCCGCGCGGCCCAATAGTCAACCGCACCCTTGCCTTTACCCATGCGCACTTCGGTCGGTTTCGACGTCACCGGCACATCGGGGAAAATCCGGATCCATACCCGCCCCTGACGCTTCATGTGGCGCGTAATCGCACGGCGCGCCGCCTCGATCTGGCGAGCAGTCACCCGCTCCGGCTCAACCGCCTTCAGGCCATAGGAGCCAAAATTCAAACTTGCGCCACCCGTGGCCACGCCATGGATGCGGCCTTTGAACTGCTTGCGGAACTTCGTACGCTTCGGTTGCAGCATCTCGGTTTACTCCAAATTCTCTTCTCAAGGCCCGATCAGGCATTCTCGCGACGGCGACCGCCCGGCTGATCGCCTTCAATCGCCTTGCGCTCGGACGCCAGCGGATCGTGCTCGAGAATCTCGCCCTTGAAGGTCCACACCTTCACACCGCAAATGCCGTATGCCGTTTTGGCTTCGGCGGCGCCGTAGTCCACATCGGCACGCAGCGTATGAAGCGGCACGCGGCCCTCGCGGTACCATTCCATACGGGCAATCTCCGCGCCGCCAAGCCGACCGCCGCAATTGATGCGGATTCCCTCGGCGCCAAGTCGAATCGCCGATTGAACGGCGCGTTTCATGGCGCGGCGGAATGCGATACGGCGCTCAAGCTGCTGTGCGATCGATTGGGCCACTAGCGTGGCATCGGTCTCCGGCTTACGGACCTCGACGATATTCAGGTGCGTTTCCGCCTTGGTCATCCCGGTCAGTTTCTTTCGAAGCCGTTCGATGTCGGCACCCTTTTTACCGATGATCAGTCCCGGACGCGCCGAATGGATCGTCACGCGGCACTTTTTGTGCGGACGCTCGATGACAATCTTCGAAATCGCGGCCTGCTTGAGATCCTTTTCGAGTTCGTTGCGGATCGCCAGATCCTCGTGCAGCAAACGACCATATTCACCGGAATTGGCGAACCAGCGCGAATCCCAAGTGCGATTGACCCCGAGGCGAAGGCCGATCGGATTGACTTTCTGGCCCATCAGGCGGCCTCCCCTTGTTCTTCAACTTCGCGCAAGACAATCGTCAGGTTGGAAAACGGCTTTTCGATCCGGCTGGCACGGCCGCGGCCGCACGCCATGAAACGCTTCATGGTGATTGATTTACCGACCCAGGCTTCCGCAATAACCAGAGCATCCACATCCAAGTCATGGTTGTTTTCGGCATTTGCAATCGCCGACTCAAGCGTCTTTTTCACCGTGTCGGCGATGCGCTTGCGCGAGAATTCCAAATCGGCGAGCGCGGTCGAAACCTTTTTGCCGCGGATCATCGAAGCGACAAGGTTCAGTTTTTGCGGACTGATGCGGATAGTGCGCAGCACTGCGCACGCCTCATTGTCCGCGAGCCGGCGTGGAGCTTTGGCCTTGCCCATGATTACCTTCTCCTGGCCTTCTTGTCAGCACCGTGACCGTAGTAGGTTCGCGTCGGTGCGAATTCGCCGAACTTGTGACCGACCATGTCTTCAGAGACGGAAACCGGAATATGCTTCTTGCCGTTGTAAACGCCAAAGGTCAGGCCGACGAACTGCGGCAGGATGGTGGAGCGACGGCTCCACATCCTGATGACTTCGTTGCGGCCGCCCTCGCGCACTTTCTCGGCTTTCTTCAACAGATAGCCATCGACGAACGGGCCCTTCCAAACTGAGCGTGTCACTTGTCTTTGCCTCTTTACTACTTCTTGCGCTGATGGCGCGAACGCATGATGAACTTGTCGATGGTCTTGTTGGACCGGGTTCGCTTGCCTTTGGTCGGCTTGCCCCAGGGAGTAACCGGATGCCGACCGCCAGAGGTGCGGCCTTCGCCGCCGCCATGCGGATGATCGACCGGATTCATGGTCACACCGCGATTGTGCGGACGCCTGCCAATCCAGCGCTTGCGACCGGCCTTGCCAAGCGAAATGTTGCCGTGATCCGAATTCGACACCGCGCCGATCGTCGCCATGCAATTGCCCGGAACGATGCGCTGTTCACCGGAATTGAGGCGAAGGATTGCCATGCCCTGGTCGCGGCCCACAAACTGCGCATAGGCCCCTGCGGAACGGGCAATCTGACCACCCTTTTCGGGCTTCAATTCGACATTGTGGATGATCGTTCCAACCGGCATGTTGGCGAGCGGCATGGCATTGCCCGGTCTGACATCAACCTGCTCGCCCGAAATGACCGTGTCGCCGACGGATATGCGCTGCGGCGCAACAATATAGGAAAGCTCTTCGTCCTCATAGCGGATCAACGCGATGAACGCCGTGCGATTGGGATCGTATTCGATCCGCTCGACAATCGCGCTCATGTCGAACTTGCGCCGCTTGAAATCGATACGGCGATAGGTCCGCTTGTGACCGCCGCCGCGAAAACGCGTTGTCACGCGGCCGGTATTGTTACGCCCGCCCTTCGAACTCAGTCCCTCGGTCAAACCCTTGATCGGCTTACCTTTGTAGAGATGCGAGCGGTCGACAAGCACCAATTGGCGCTGGCCGGACGTCTTCGGATTGAATTTCTTCAGTGCCATCTTTCCACACCAAAAGCCCCCTAGAGACCCGTCGCTATGTCGATTGACTGACCTTCGGCCAGCGTCACGATCGCCTTCTTTACATTGCTCTGGCGGCCGCGGGCGCCGCGAAAGCGCTTGACCTTGCCCTTGCGCACAAGCGTGTTGACCGCGGTCACCTTGACGCTGAACAGCGCCTCGACCGCCGCCTTGATTTCCGGCTTGCTCGCGGAGCGGACGACATTGAAAATCACCTGGTTGGCCTCGGAGGCCAGCGTCGACTTTTCGGTGACCGCCGGGCTGACGATCACGTCATAATGGCGAAGATCCGTCATTTGAACCGCTCCTCCAGAGCCTCGACCGCCGCCTTCGACAGAACCAGCTTGCCGCAGCGCAAAATGTCGTAAACGTTGATGCCTTGGATTGGCAGCACATCCACATGCGGGATATTGGACGCGGCCAGGCGAAAATTATTGTCCACTTCCGCGCCGCCAATCATGAGCGCGCTGTCCACGCCAAGCTTGGCGAGTTGTCCTGCCAGCGCCTTGGTTTTGGCGTCCCCGGCGGCCAGAACGTCGATGACGATAAGGTCGGAAGCCTTGACCTTCGCCGACAGCGCATGTTTCAGGCCAAGCGCGCGCACCTTCTTTGGCAGATCGATATCGTGGTCGCGAGCGACCGGACCATGCGCCTTGCCGCCGCCACGAAACTGCGGTGCGCGGGCGGAGTGGTGACGGGCGCGGCCCGTTCCCTTCTGACGGTACATCTTCGCGCCAGTACGGGAAATTTCCGAGCGGCCCTTGGTCTTGTGGGTCCCCTGCTGCTTTTTCGCCAACTGCCAGCGAACGACGCGTTGCAGGATGTCCTCACGGGGGTCGAGGCCGAATATTTCGTCCGAAACCTTCAGTTTCCCCGTGTTTTTGCCAGAGAGCGTGATGACTTCGATATTCATTATTCGGCTCCCTTATTTGCCTGGGCGGCAGTGTTTTCAGCGTACGTTTCAGCCGGTGCTTCCACGGTCTCCTCATCGGTCGGCCTGGCGGATGCACGAACGGCACCAGGTTTCGGGACGTCATCCGGCAACGCCGCCTTGACGGCATCTTTCACCAGGATCCAAGCGCCCTTGGAACCGGGAACTGCGCCGCGGATGAGAATCAGGCCGCGATCAGCATCGGTGGAAACCACCTCAACATTCTGTGTCGTGACACGGACGTGGCCCATGTGACCGGCCATCTTCTTGCCCTTAAATACCTTGCCGGGATCTTGGCGCTGACCGGTGGAGCCATGCGCACGGTGCGAGATCGAGTTACCGTGCGTTGCGCGGCCGCCTCCGAAATTGTGCCGCCTCATCACACCCTGGAACCCCTTGCCCTGGGTGGTTCCGGTCACATCGACCTTTTGGCCGGAAACGAAATGTTCCGCGGTAATTTCTGCACCGACATCAAGCAGGTTGTCGGAAGACACACGGAATTCTGCCATTTTCGACTTGGGCTCCACCGAAGCCGCCGCGAAATGGCCGCGCATCGGCTTCGACGTATTTTTTACCTTGGTCAACCCGACGCCCAGTTGGACAGCCGTGTAGCCGTTCTTTTCTTCGGTGCGTTGCGCCACAACCTGACAGTTCTCCATTCTGAGCACCGTCACGGGCACATGTTCGCCGGCGTCATTGTAGACCCTGGTCATCCCGACTTTTTGAGCGATTACACCTGAACGCATCGGTTCAATTTCCCTTGGTTAGAGAGCGGCTCGCCATTTCGGCGTCTCTCTCCAGTCTTTCGGCAACCCTTAGAGCTTGATTTCCACGTCCACACCGGCGGCCAGATCGAGCTTCATCAACGCGTCGACCGTCTGCGGGGTCGGATCGACAATGTCGAGCAGCCGCTTGTGGGTACGCATTTCAAACTGCTCACGGCTCTTCTTATCGATATGCGGCGAGCGGTTGACCGTGAATTTTTCAATCCGTGTCGGCAGTGGAATGGGACCACGGACATTCGCCCCGGTACGTTTCGCCGTCGACACGATTTCCTTTGTCGACGCATCGAGCACACGGTGATCAAACGCCTTTAAGCGGATACGGATATTCTGTCCGTTCATGCGACTGTTTCCTTGTTCCGGGCGGATATCCTTTTTTGACATCCGCCTCAGAGCCTGTCCTCATTTCATTCCGTTATTGAAGCGACGATACCGGCGCCGACGGTTCTTCCGCCTTCACGGATTGCGAAGCGCAGTTTCTCCTCCATGGCGATCGGCACGATCAGTTCCACATCCACCGTCACATTGTCGCCCGGCATCACCATCTCCGTGCCCGAGGGCAGCGTGACCACACCGGTCACATCCGTCGTGCGGAAATAAAACTGCGGACGATAGTTGGTGAAGAACGGCGTGTGACGGCCACCCTCCTCCTTCGTCAGAATGTAGGCCTCCGCCTTGAACCTCGTGTGCGGGGTGACAGAACCAGGCTTGCACAGAACCTGCCCGCGCTCGACACCGTCACGGTCGACGCCGCGCAAAAGCGCGCCGATATTGTCGCCCGCCCGACCCTGATCCAGAAGCTTGCGGAACATCTCGACACCCGTGCATGTCGTCTTCGACGTCGCGCGGATGCCGACAATCTCAATCTCGTCGCCCACATTGACAATGCCGCGCTCAACCCGCCCCGTCACAACCGTGCCGCGGCCCGAAATCGAGAACACATCCTCAATCGGCATCAAAAACGGCTGGTCAACCGGACGCTCAGGCGTCGGAATGTAGCTGTCCACCCGCGCCATCAGTTCACGCACCGCATCCTCGCCGGCAGCCTTGTCGCCATCCTCAAGAGCCACAAGCGCCGACCCCTTGACAATCGGAATGTCGTCGCCCGGAAACTCGTAGGCCGACAGCAACTCGCGAACCTCCAGTTCAACCAGTTCAAGCAGTTCCTCGTCGTCAACCTGATCGACCTTGTTCAAAAACACCACAATCGCCGGAACCCCCACCTGCCGGGCCAGCAAAATGTGCTCGCGCGTCTGCGGCATCGGACCGTCGGCAGCCGACACAACCAGGATCGCGCCGTCCATCTGCGCCGCGCCCGTGATCATGTTCTTCACATAATCCGCATGACCAGGACAATCGACATGCGCATAGTGGCGATCATCCGTCTCATACTCCACATGCGCCGTCGAAATCGTGATCCCCCGCGCCTTCTCCTCAGGCGCAGCATCAATCTGATCATACGCCTTGAACTCGCCAAAAAACTTCGTAATCGCAGCCGTCAGAGACGTCTTGCCATGATCAACATGACCAATCGTCCCGATGTTCACATGCGGCTTGTTGCGCTCAAATCTTCCCTTAGCCATGTGACCTCTCCATCTTTCAATTTCGTTCCCCGAAGGGCGAGTTCATCTCTGTTGACATTGCCGACTATGCGTACTTTTCTTGGATCTCTTGGGCCACATTGGTCGGAACCGGCTCATAGTGATCGAACTGCATCGTGTATTGAGCGCGGCCCTGGCTCATCGACCGCAGATTGTCGACATATTTGAACATGTTAGCGAGCGGCACGAAGGCATTGATCACCGTCGCGATACCCCGCGCCTCGGTGCCCTGAATCTGACCGCGGCGTGAGTTCAGATCGCCGATAACGTCGCCGACATAGTCTTCCGGCGTCACCGCTTCGACCTTCATGATCGGCTCAAGCAGTTGCGCACCGGCCTTCTGCGCGCCTTCCTTGAATGCCGCCCGCGCGGCGATCTCGAAAGCAAGAACCGACGAGTCGACATCGTGATAGGCGCCGTCAAGAAGCGTGGCCTTCACCCGCAGCATCGGGAACCCCGCGAGAGGCCCGGACGACAGCACGCTCTCGATACCTTTCTGGACGCCCGGAATGTACTCTTTCGGAACATTTCCGCCGACGACCTTCGATACAAACTTGAACTCTTCGGATTCTTCGTTAGGCTCAAAGACGATTTTGACCCGGGCAAACTGGCCGGAACCGCCCGACTGCTTCTTGTGGGTGTAGTCGACCTCCGCCAGCCGCGTGATGGTTTCGCGATAGGCGACCTGAGGCACGCCGACATTCGCCTCGACCTTGAATTCACGTTTCATGCGGTCAACCAGGATATCGAGATGCAACTCGCCCATGCCCGCGATGATCGTCTGGCCGGATTCCTCATCCGTCCTGACCCGGAAGGACGGATCTTCGGCCGCCAGCCGGTTGAGCGCCAGGCCCATCTTTTCCTGGTCACCCTTTGTTTTCGGCTCGATCGCAATCTGAATAACCGGATCAGGAAACTCCATGCGTTCGAGGATGACCGGCTTGAGCGCATCACAAAGCGTGTCGCCGGTCGTCGTTTCCTTCAATCCGGCCAACGCGACGATGTCGCCGGCAAAAGCTTCGTCGATATCTTCGCGGCTGTTGGAGTGCATTTGCAGCATGCGACCGATGCGCTCGCGTTTCTCTTTGACCGTGTTCATCACCGACGAACCTTTTTCGAGCCTGCCGGAATAGATGCGCGCAAAGGTAAGCGACCCGACGAACGGATCGTTCATCACCTTGAATGCGAGCGCCGAAAGCGGCTCGTCATCGGATGACCTGCGATCCGTTTCCTCTTCGGACTTCGGATTGATGCCCTTGATGGCCGGGACGTCGACCGGCGAAGGCAGATAATCAACAACGGCGTCAAGCAACGGCTGAACGCCTTTGTTCTTGAAAGCCGAACCGCAGAACATCGGGAACAGTCGAACCTCAATCGTACCCTTGCGGATCAGTGCCCTCAGTTCGTCATTCGAAGGCATTTCACCTTCGAGATAACGCTCCATCGCATCCTCATCGATTTCGACGGCGGTTTCGATCAGTTTTTCGCGATATTCCTCTGCTTTGGCCTGCATATTCGACGGAATGTCAAGAACATCCCACTCGGCACCGAGATTTTCCGATTTCCAGACCAGCGTCTTCATTTCGATCAGATCGACAACGCCGGCGAAGTCGCTCTCCGCGCCGATCGGCAATTGTATGATCGCCGCCGTGGCGCCAAGACGAGACCTCACCATCTCGGCGGAGCGATAGAAATCGGCGCCGATCTTGTCCATCTTGTTGCAGAAAATCATGCGCGGAA
Organism: Rhizobiaceae bacterium; assembly: GCA_965204295.1. GTDB lineage: Bacteria > Pseudomonadota > Alphaproteobacteria > Rhizobiales > Rhizobiaceae > JAWKWH01. The sequence goes on along the minus strand of OZ241973.1, from coordinate 3,024,969 downwards.
CGTCATATTTGTCCGCCTGACGCCAAACCGTCTCGGTCTGCGGCTCTACGCCCGCATTGGCGTCAAGAAGCGCAATCGCGCCGTCCAAAACACGCAACGAGCGCTCGACCTCAATGGTGAAGTCGACATGTCCGGGCGTGTCAATTATGTTGAAGCGGCGTTTTTTACCGTCACGGCCTCGCCAGAACGTGGTCGTCGCCGCAGACGTGATCGTGATACCACGCTCCTGCTCCTGCTCCATCCAGTCCATGGTCGCGGCACCATCATGCACTTCGCCGATCTTGTGCGACTTGCCGGTGTAGTAAAGGACGCGCTCGGTCGTGGTGGTCTTACCGGCGTCGATATGCGCCATGATGCCGAAATTGCGATAGTCTTCGATTTTATATTCGCGAGCCATTACCGTGTGCCTCTAAATCGCTTTCTGCGGACGTCTCAGTTACCAGCGGTAGTGGGAGAAGGCGCGATTGGCCTCGGCCATGCGGTGGGTGTCTTCACGCTTCTTGACCGCAGTGCCCCGATTGTTCGCCGCATCCATCAATTCGCCGGAAAGACGGTCAACCATCGTCGTTTCGTTGCGGCCGCGCGCGGCGCCGATCAACCAGCGGACCGCCAGCGCCTGGCGACGCTCCGTGCGTACTTCAACCGGAACCTGGTAGGTTGCGCCACCGACACGGCGCGAACGCACCTCAACATGCGGCGATACGTTTTCCAGCGCCTGGTGAAACAGAGCCAGCGGTTCCGTCTTGGCCTTCCGCTCGACCTGATCAAGGGCACCATAAACGATACGTTCCGCGACAGACTTCTTTCCGTCGAGCATGATGGCATTCATGAATTTTGTGACGACCTGATCGCCGAATTTGGGATCCGGGTTTATTTCACGCTTTTCCGCACTGTGACGTCGGGACATGTCTTTCGTCTCTCAACTGTTCGCTTGCCCGGCGCCAAAAAGAAAAAGCGCCGAAGCCGGAATTCCCTACTTCGGACGCTTTGCACCATATTTGGAACGGCGCTGTTTACGGTCTTTTACGCCTTGGGTATCAAGTACGCCGCGAATGATATGATAGCGCACACCCGGAAGGTCTTTGACGCGGCCGCCGCGTATCATGACCACGGAGTGCTCTTGCAGGTTGTGGCCTTCCCCCGGGATATAGCCGATCACTTCAAAGCCGTTGGTCAGGCGAATCTTCGCCACCTTGCGCAAAGCCGAGTTCGGCTTCTTCGGCGTCGTTGTATAGACGCGTGTGCAAACCCCCCGCTTCTGCGGGTTCTGCTGCATGGCCGGAACCTTGTTACGCTTGACCGGCGCGATGCGTGGCTTGCGGATCAACTGGTTGACGGTAGGCATTAAAACCTTCCCCTGACTGCAATTTCGTCTTCCGAGTCCGAAACAATTTCACTCGATCGGTGTCGCTCGGGATCATTTCCAAACAAAATCTAGGGCAGAAAACCGTATCTTGCGGTCCTGCCCGAACAAAAATGCAGAGGAGACGCCGCCCGCCTCGTGCTTGCCCGAAAATGTCATCGTTCGTAGAACGAACCCTGTTTGAGACCAACTCCAGAGCGTCCGACACCCCGAAAGAAAAAGCCTCACATAGGCTCAGACGCCAGTCGCATACTCATTTGCCGGTATAGCGTCAAGCCCAGATCGCTGAAACCGCCGCATTTTCTTGGCTTTGACGCCTACGCGAAGGAAAATTTCTCCTGTTTTGCGCTTGCGAACTGAAAATGCGCGGCAAACTGTATCTCGACCGCCTGATCACCGACCGCGATGTCTCAGCCTGGTTCCCTGCGCTCCAAACGTCGCCGCGCACGGCTTACAGTGCTTGCATCTCCTCGCCCTGCATTCATTGATCGGTTCCGCGCTTATTCCATGGCCTTGGTCATCTCCTCCAGCATCGGCGCCGCTTCTTCCGCCTCCGACATTTTGCGGCGCTCTTGCAAAATGAGATCGTCGCGGGAGGACGCAATGCGTCGGATCTGGCTCATTGCGCCACCGGTTCCGGCCGGGATCAGCCGGCCGACGATGACGTTTTCCTTCAAACCCTGCAGCGTGTCGGTCTTGCCGGCGACCGCCGCTTCGGTCAGCACCTTGGTAGTCTCCTGGAAGGAGGCCGCCGAGATGAAGGATGGCGTCTGTAGCGATGCCTTGGTGATGCCTAGCAGAACCGGCTGACCTTCCGCCGGCTTCTTGCCCTCCTCGACCAGTCGCTCGTTTACTTCGTCGAACTCGATCGCATCGACATTGTCACCGGGAATGTAGACGGAATCACCCTGTTTGGTGATTTCGACCTTCTGCAGCATCTGCCGTACTATCACCTCGATATGCTTGTCGTTGATGACAACGCCCTGCAGCCGATAGACTTCCTGGATCTCGTTGACAAGATATGACGCCAGCGCTTCGACACCCTTGATCGCAAGAATGTCGTGCGGCGCCGGATTGCCATCGAGAATGTAGTCGCCTTTTTCGATCGTATCGCCATCCTGAAGATGGAACGGCTTGCCCTTGGGAATGAGATATTCCGCAGGCTCCGCGCCTTCTTCATGCGGTTCGATCACAATGCGGCGCTTGTTTTTGTAGTCCCGGCCGAAGCGGATGACACCGTCGATCTCGGCAATCACCGCGTGATCCTTCGGACGACGCGCCTCGAACAGTTCCGCCACCCGCGGCAGGCCACCGGTTATGTCCTTGGTCTTGGCGCTTTCCATCGGGATGCGCGCAACTACATCACCGGGATTGACCTTGGCGCCAGGCTCAACCGACAGCACGGCCTCAACCGACAGCATGAAGCGGGCGTCACCGCCCTTGCCGAGTTCGGCGACCCTGCCCTTGGAATCCATGACCGTAATCGCCGGCTTCAGGTCGGAACCGCGCGGTGTCGAACGCCAGTCGATAATCTCCCGCTTGGTGATACCGGTCGATTCATCCGCAGTCTCCTGAACGGAAACGCCATCGACTACATCTTCATACGCGATCCTGCCACCCACTTCCGTCAGGATCGGGCGAGTGTATGGATCCCATTCCGCAATTCTCTGGCCGCGTTTGACCTTGTCGCCATCATCGACATGCAGCTGCGAACCGTAAGTGATCTTATGCGAAGCGCGTTCCTTGCCCGCGCCGTCCTTGATCAGGACGGCCATGTTGCGGCCCATCGCAATCAGATGGCCTTCTGAGTTGCGCACGATGTTGCGGTTGCGAACGGTAACCTTGCCCTCGTAGGAGGCCTCAAGGAACGACTGGTCCACGACCTGCGCCGTGCCGCCCATATGGAAGGTGCGCATGGTCAACTGCGTTCCCGGCTCGCCGATCGACTGCGCGGCAATAACGCCGACGGCTTCGCCGATATTGACAGGCGTACCGCGTGCGAGGTCCCGGCCATAGCAGGTGCCGCAAACACCGGTTTTCATCTCGCAGGTCAGTGTCGAACGTATGCGCACGGACTGAACGCCAGCCTGCTCAACCGCCTCAACGTCGCGCTCGTCAATCAGTGCGCCAGCCTTGACCAGTACATCGCCGGATTGCGGGTGAGCGACATCATCAAGCGCGGTACGTCCCAAAATTCGCTGGCCGAGCGAGGCAACCACCTGACCGGCATCAACAATCGGCTGCATCGTCAGGCCCTTGTCGGTGCCGCAATCGTTGGAATTGACAATGCAATCCTGTGCGACATCAACAAGACGACGGGTCAGATAACCCGAGTTCGCCGTCTTGAGCGCGGTATCGGCGAGGCCTTTGCGGGCGCCATGAGTCGAGTTGAAGTATTCGAGAACGGTCAGACCTTCCTTGAAGTTCGAGATAATGGGAGTCTCAATGATCTCGCCCGACGGCTTTGCCATCAGGCCGCGCATGCCAGCGAGTTGGCGCATCTGGGTCGGCGAACCGCGGGCGCCTGAATGACTCATCATATAGATTGAATTCATCTGCTTCTGACGACCGTCTTGTCCGAACTCGATCGCCTTGATGCGACCCATCATTTCGTCGGCCACCTTTTCGGAGCACTTGGCCCATGCATCGACAACCTTGTTGTACTTTTCGCCCTGGGTGATCAGGCCGTCATTGTATTGCTGCTCATATTCCTTCGTCAGCGTGTCGGTCTGGCTCACGAGGCCGGACTTGGTGTCGGGAATGAGCATATCGTCCTTGCCGAACGAAATGCCCGCCCGGCACGCATGACTAAAGCCAAGCTGCATGATCCGGTCACAGAAGATGACCGTGTCCTTCTGGACGCAGTGACGGTAGACCGTGTCGATCATCCGCGAGATGTTCTTCTTGGTCATTTCCTGATTGCAGATCTCAAACGGCACATTGCCGTTGCGCGGCAGCAATTCGCCGATGATCATGCGGCCCGGCGTGGTGTCGAAAATCTCCGAAACCGGATTGCCTTCCGCGTCGACGGTTTTGAACCGGCCCTTGATCTTGCTGTGCAGGGTTACGGCGCCGTTTTCCAGCGCATGGTGCAGTTCGCCCATGTCGGCAAACGCCATGCCATCGCCCGGCTCCTTCTCGTTGACGATCGACAGATAGTAAAGTCCAAGCACCATGTCCTGCGACGGCACGATAATCGGCGCGCCGTTTGCAGGGTGCAGGATATTGTTCGTCGACATCATCAACACGCGCGCTTCCAGTTGGGCTTCAAATGACAACGGAACATGAACCGCCATCTGATCGCCGTCAAAGTCCGCGTTGAAAGCCGTACAGACCAGCGGATGAAGCTGAATGGCCTTGCCCTCGATCAGTACCGGTTCGAATGCCTGGATGCCGAGCCGGTGCAGCGTCGGCGCCCGGTTGAGCAGAACCGGGTGCTCGCGGATGACCTCATCCAGAATGTCCCAGACTTCCGGCTTTTCCTTCTCGACCAGCTTCTTCGACTGCTTGACGGTGGATGAGTAGCCCTTCGCGTCAAGCCGCGCGTAGATAAACGGCTTGAACAACTCAAGCGCCATCTTTTTGGGCAGGCCGCACTGGTGCAGTTTCAGTTCCGGTCCGGTCACGATGACCGAACGTCCGGAATAATCGACGCGCTTTCCAAGCAGGTTCTGGCGGAAACGGCCCTGCTTGCCCTTGAGCATGTCGGAAAGCGATTTCAGCGGACGCTTGTTGGCACCGGTGATGACACGGCCACGCCGGCCATTATCAAACAACGCATCAACAGATTCCTGCAACATCCTCTTTTCATTGCGAATAATGATCCCAGGAGCGCGCAGTTCGATCAGCCGCTTCAGGCGGTTGTTGCGGTTGATCACGCGACGATAGAGATCGTTCAGGTCCGATGTCGCGAACCGGCCGCCATCAAGCGGAACCAACGGACGCAGGTCCGGCGGGATAACCGGAACCGTCTTCATGATCATCCATTCGGGACGATTGCCACTCTCAACGAAGTTTTCGATAACCTTCAGCCGCTTCAGCAGCTTCTTCTGCTTCAACTCCGAGGAGGTTGAAGCCAGTTTTTCACGCAGGTCGACGGCGATTTTTTCCAGATCCATGGCCGCCAGCAGATCGTGGATGGCCTCGGCGCCAATACTCGCGCTAAACGAATCCTGACCGAACTCGTCGACCGCAATCATGTACTCCTCTTCCGACAGAAGCTGATTTTCCTGAAGTGAGGTCAGACCCGGTTCGGAGACGATGTAATTTTCGAAGTACAGAACTCGCTCAATGTCTTTGAGCGTCATGTCCAACAGCGTACCGATACGTGACGGCAACGACTTCAGGAACCAGATATGTGCGACCGGGGCGGCCAGTTCGATATGGCCCATGCGTTCGCGGCGTACCCTGGACAAGGTGACCTCGACACCGCACTTTTCGCAGATGATGCCCTTGTATTTCATCCGCTTGTATTTGCCGCACAGACATTCGTAGTCCTTTGTCGGGCCGAAGATACGGGCGCAAAAGAGCCCATCCTTCTCGGGTTTGAACGTGCGATAGTTGATCGTCTCCGGCTTTTTGATTTCACCAAAAGACCAGGAGAGAATCTTCTCCGGTCTCGCCAGAGAAATCCGTATGGAGTCGAATGTCTGCGCGGGCGCCTGAGGGTTGAAAAGATTCACGATCTCTTGGTTCATGCCGTTCTCCTTGTCGAGGGAAGCTCCGTTCCCTTCAAATTAGATGTCTTGCAGCCCGGCGACCCCGCCCTGCTCGGACAACCGAGCCACCGGACGTTTTTCGCCCGGCGCTGCTGATTTTCCTTATTCGGCTGCGTCCGGAAGCTGTTCCGGCGGTTCTTCCGCATCGGTCCGCGTGTTCTCCAGTTCGACGCTCAAGCCCAGTGAACGCATCTCCTTGACCAGCACGTTGAAGCTCTCCGGTATTCCGGCTTCAAACGTATCGTCGCCACGCACGATCGCTTCATAGACCTTGGTGCGTCCGGCCACGTCGTCGGATTTCACGGTCAACATTTCCTGCAACGTGTAGGCGGCGCCATAGGCTTCGAGCGCCCACACCTCCATTTCGCCGAAACGCTGACCGCCGAACTGCGCCTTGCCGCCCAAAGGCTGCTGGGTGACAAGCGAGTACGGGCCGATCGATCGGGCGTGGATCTTGTCATCCACCAGGTGGTGCAGCTTGAGCATGTAGATGTAACCGACCGTCACCTGCCGGTCGAACGTTTCGCCGGTACGCCCGTCATAAAGTGTCGACTGGCCGCTTGTGTGCATGCCGGCCTGTTCAAGCATGGTATTGATATCGGCCTCAACGGCACCGTCAAACACCGGCGTTGCAATGGTTACACCACAGCTCATCTGGCTTCCGAGCCGGACGACCGAAGCGTCATCATAGTCGCGAACCGGCTCGTTGCGGTCATTGCCGGGAATGATCGCCTCAAGCTTTTTGCGCAGAGCCTTGATATCGCCCTTCTCCTTGTAGACGTCGATCAATTCACCGATCTGCCGCCCCATGCCCGCGCAGGCCCATCCCAGATGCGTCTCCAGGATCTGCCCGACATTCATGCGCGACGGTACCCCCAACGGGTTGAGCACAATATCAACATGCGTGCCATCCTCAAGGAACGGCATGTCTTCCACCGGCAGAATGCGGGAGACGACACCCTTGTTGCCATGACGCCCGGCCATCTTGTCGCCGGGTTGGATCTTGCGCTTCACGGCAACGAAGACTTTGACCATCCTCATGACGCCGGGCGGCATCTCGTCGCCCCGCTGGACCTTCTCAACCTTGTCCATGAAACGCTGCTCAAGCGCGTTCCTAGATTCTTCATACTGGTTGCGCAGCGCCTCAAGCTCGTTTTGGAGCTTCTCTTTTTCGACGGCAAACTGCCAGCGCTGGCTACGCGGATATTCATCCAGCAGGTCTGCCGTAAGTTTGGTGCCCTTCTTGAAACCTTTCGGCCCGGCAATCGCCGTCTTTCCGGCAAGCATATCGGAAAGACGGCCATAGACATTGCGATTGAGGATCGCCTGCTCGTCGTCCCGGTCCTTGGCCAGACGTTCAATTTCCTCGCGCTCGATCGCCATGGCGCGTTCGTCTTTTTCCACGCCGTGACGGTTGAATACCCGCACTTCAACAACGGTGCCGAACGTGCCGGGCGGCATCCGCATCGACGTATCGCGCACGTCTGACGCCTTCTCGCCGAATATCGCGCGCAGAAGCTTTTCCTCCGGCGTCATCGGGCTTTCTCCCTTCGGCGTGATCTTGCCGACCAAGATATCGCCCGGCTGCATCTCGGCGCCAATATAAACGATGCCGGCCTCATCAAGATTTTTCAGCGCTTCTTCAGAAACATTCGGAATGTCACGCGTGATTTCTTCCGGTCCCAGTTTCGTATCGCGGGCCATCACCTCGAATTCTTCGATATGGATCGAGGTGAACACGTCGTCGCGGACGATACGCTCGGACAGAAGGATGGAATCCTCGAAGTTGTAGCCGTTCCACGGCATGAATGCGACCAGAACGTTGCGGCCAAGTGCGAGATCGCCCAGATCCGTCGATGGACCGTCAGCGATGATATCGCCCTTCTCGATCCGGTCACCTACCTTAACCAGCGGTCGCTGGTTGATGCAGGTGTTCTGATTGGAACGCTGGTATTTCTGCAATCGGTAGATATCGACACCCGATTCGGATGCATCGACTTCCTCGGTCGCGCGAATGACGATACGGGTCGCGTCCACCTGATCGACAACGCCGGTGCGGCGGGCACCGATCGCGGCACCGGAGTCGCGGGCCACGATGGATTCCATGCCCGTGCCGACAAAAGGAGCCTCGGTCTGAACCAAGGGCACGGCCTGACGCTGCATGTTCGACCCCATCAAGGCGCGGTTGGCGTCATCGTTTTCAAGGAACGGAATGAGCGCCGCAGCCACCGATACGAGCTGCTTCGGCGAAACATCCATCAGATCGACATTTTCGCGCGACGCCATCATTACTTCGCCGGCATGACGGCAGACAACAAACTCGTCGACAAACCGGCCCTTCTTGTCCAGTTCCGCGTTTGCCTGGGCCACGTAGTGGCGCGCTTCCTCCATCGCCGACAGATAGACGACATCCATCGTGACCTTGCCGCCGACAATCTTCCGATAAGGCGTTTCGATGAAGCCGTATTTATTGACCCGCGCGAAGGTCGCGAGCGAGTTGATCAGGCCGATATTCGGGCCTTCCGGCGTTTCGATCGGACAGATGCGGCCGTAGTGAGTCGGATGTACGTCGCGAACCTCGAAGCCCGCGCGCTCACGCGTCAGACCACCCGGCCCCAACGCCGACAAACGGCGTTTGTGGGTGATTTCCGACAATGGATTGGTCTGATCCATGAACTGCGACAGCTGCGAGGAGCCGAAGAACTCGCGCACCGCGGCCGCCGCCGGTTTGGCGTTGATCAGATCCTGTGGCATCTTCGTATCGATCTCGTTCGAACTCATACGCTCCTTGATCGCGCGTTCCATGCGAAGCAGGCCGATCCGGTACTGGTTCTCCATCAGTTCGCCGACCGAACGCACGCGGCGATTGCCGAGATTGTCGATATCGTCGATTTCGCCCTTGCCGTCGCGCAGACCGACCAATGTCCTGACCACGGCGAGGATGTCCTCCTTGCGCAGAACACGGACCGTGTCCTCGGCATCCAGTTCCAGGCGCATATTCATCTTCACGCGTCCGACGGCGGAAAGATCGTAGCGCTCCGGATCGAAGAACAGCGAGTTGAACATCGCTTCCGCCGTCTCGATCGTCGGCGGTTCGCCCGGGCGCATAACCCGATAGATGTCGAACAGCGCATCCTGCCGGCTTTCATTCTTGTCGACCGCAAGCGTGTTGCGGATATAGGCGCCGACATTGACGTGATCGATGTCGAGAATTTCAACCTCATCCATCCCGGTTTCGCCCAGAATCGGAAGCGTTTTCTCATCAAGTTCGTCGCCGGCTTCCAGATAAATTTCACCGGTTTCGATATTGACGACGTCCTCGGCAAGATAGCTGCCATAAATATCCTCGGCTGTCGCTCGGATCGCCTTCAGGCCTTTGTCGCCCAACTGCCTGGCCTGGCGCGGCGTCATCTTGCGACCGGCCTCGACCACCACCTTGCCGGTATCGGCATCGACCAGATCCGTCACGGTCTTTAAGCCCCGGAACCGGTCGACCGAATACGGTATCCGCCAGTTCTCGCCATCGCGCACATAGGTCAGATTATTGTAGAACGTCGAAAGGATTTCTTCCGTGTCCATGCCAAGCGCCTTCAGAAGCGACGTTACCGGTATCTTGCGCCGGCGGTCGATGCGCGCATGCACGACGTCCTTGGCGTCAAACTCGATATCAAGCCACGAACCGCGATAGGGAATAACGCGGGCGGCAAACAAAAGCTTGCCCGAAGAGTGTGACTTGCCCTTATCGTGATCGAAGAATACGCCGGGCGAACGGTGCATCTGGCTGACAATGACACGCTCCGTGCCATTGACAATGAACGTGCCGTTCGAGGTCATGAGCGGCATGTCACCCATGTAGACATCCTGCTCCTTGATATCCTTGATCGATTTTGCACCGGTATCTTCGTCGATGTCGAAGACGATCAGGCGCAAGATCACCTTCAACGGCGCCGAATAGGTCAGGTCGCGCTGACGGCACTCATCCACGTCGAACTTCGGCGGTTCGAATTCGTAGGAAACGAATTCGAGCATCGACGCACCGGAGAAATCGGATATCGGAAAGACCGAATCGAATACGGCCTGCAAGCCTTCATCCGCGCGGCCGCCTTCGGGTTCGCTGATCATGAGAAACTGGTCATAGGATGCCTTTTGAACCTCGATAAGGTTAGGCATCTCGGTAACTTCAGGGATATCACCGAAAAACTTTCGAACCCGTCTGCGGCCATTGAAGGTTTGGGACTGCGCCATTGTCGCTCCTTGTGTCGCCGTTATGCCGCCGGATGGCTCCGGCTTTGCCTCGCCCGCTTGCAGCGACCGTCAATTTACAGTCCCTGAAACGGATAAACCCAACCCGGAAAGCCCCTTCAGGACTCTCGGGAACGGGGTCGATTGTTTCAACTCAAGAAATCACGGAGGGAGCGCGAAATACTCCCTCCGCGAAACACAACACCTACTTGCACTCGACCTTGGCGCCTGCCTCTTCGAGCTTCTTCTGGATTTCCTCGGCTTCGCCCTTGGAAACGCCTTCCTTGACCGCTTTTGGAGCGCTTTCGACCAAATCCTTGGCTTCTTTCAGCCCCAGACCGGTGATGGCGCGCACTTCCTTGATCACCTCGATCTTCTTGTCGCCGATCGCGGCCAGGACGACATCGAATTCGTCCTTTTCCTCCACTGAGGCGGCTTCACCGCCACCGGCGCCGGCGGCCACAGCCACGGGAGCGGCAGCCGACACGCCCCATTTTTCTTCAAGCAATTTCGAAAGCTCAGCCGCCTCCAAGACGGTCAGGCTCGAAAGGTCATCAACGATCTTCGCAAGATCAACCATTTTTCAGTTCCTTTTTCAGGTTCGAACGTTCGCGTTTCAAGACATTGAAGAACGGCCTCATGCCGCTTCGTCCTTCCAGGCATAAGCGCCAAACACACGGGCAAGCTGACCTGCCGGTGCGTTGACGATCCGGGCGATCAGAGTTGCCGGCGTGGAAATCATGCCGGCGAGCCTGGCTCTCAACTCATCCAGCGACGGCATGGCGGCGAGCGCCTTCACACCGTCGGCATTGAGCGTCGTCGGCCCCATCACGCCGCCGAGAATGACCAGATTGTCATTCGTCTTGGCAAAATCGGCGGCGACCTTGGGAGCCGTAACCGGATCATCGGAAAAGGCAATCAAAGTCTGTCCCTTGAACAGCGCTGTCATCCCTTCCGATTCCGTGCCCTGAAGAGCGATTTTGGCGAGGCGGTTCTTGGCGACTTTGACGGTGCCGCCCGCGGCGCGCATTTTCGATCTCAGATCGTTCATTTGCGCCACGGTCAGACCGGCATAGTGGGCCACGACAACCGAACCGGTGTTGTTGAACACCTCATTCAATTGCGAGACGAATTCGCGTTTTCCAACTCTATCCACTTGTCTCTCTCCAGTTGACAGCCACGGGCGCGCCGTGGTCCTGCTGATTGCCTTTTGCCGGGCGGGAACCCGATTTCGGATCACCCATACGACAGCGAGGATCCCGTCCCCCTGTTGCCGTTCCGCATTTTCAGGCGACCGGCAAAAGGCCAACACGGTTCGAACCTCAATTTCCCGGGCCGTTCACCCTTCGAATTTCGGTCTCACCCGTCTCATGCGGGCTCGTTTCGAATTAAGGCGAGCCACCCACAATCTCGGACAGGATTTCCGGAAGTTCCCTTCCGGATTCCGGACCCCGGAGGATCCGGAATTTTCGGTTCATGCCAGCGGCGAAGCAACCGGCGGAAATTCTCAAGGCGCCGTCAGGCTCGACACTTCAAGCTTGAAACCAGGCCCCATGGTCGAGCTGATCGCAGCGCGTTTCAGATAGTTGCCTTTCGCACCTGAAGGCTTCGCCTTGATGACGGCATCGACAAAGGCGCAAACATTTTCCTCAATCGCCTTGGCGTCAAATGATGATTTGCCAACGCCGGCATGCACAATTCCGGCTTTCTCGACCCGAAACTCGACCGCACCGCTTTTGGAAGCCTTCACCGCGGCGGTCACATCCGGCGTGACCGTTCCGACCTTCGGATTCGGCATCATGCCCCGCGGGCCAAGCACCTTGCCCAACCGCCCAACCAGCGGCATCATGTCCGGCGTTGCAATGCAGCGATCGAAGTCGATGTCGCCCTTCTGCACCTTCTCCGCCAAATCTTCGGCGCCAACCACATCCGCACCGGCTTCCTTGGCTTCATCGGCCTTGGCGTCCTTGGCGAATACAGCGACGCGAACGCTGCGCCCGGTGCCGTTGGGCAGGTTCACCACGCCGCGAACCATCTGATCCGCGTGGCGCGGATCGACGCCGAGGTTCATCGCCACCTCGATGGTCTCATCGAACTTTGCCGTTGCGCGCTCCTTCAGCAACACAATTGCCTCCGGAAGATCGTAGAGCCTGCCTCGGTCAATGCCCCCACGGGCCGAATTGATTCTCTTGCCCATCGCGTCAACCCACCACTTCGATGCCCATGGAGCGGGCGGAGCCCTCGATCATCCTGGCGGCGGCCTCGATGTCGTTGGCATTAAGGTCTTTCATCTTGGCTTCGGCGATTTTGATCACGTCGGCGCGTGAAATCTCACCTGCCTTTTGTTTGCCCGGTTCATTGGAACCGGAACTCAGCTTCGTCGCCTTCTTGATCATGTACGACGCCGGCGGCGTCCTCATGGTGAATGAGAAGGACTTGTCCTGATAGTAGGTGATGGTGCAGGGAATCGGCGACCCCTTCTCCATCTCCTGACTGGCGGCATTGAATGCCTTGCAGAACTCCATGATGTTGATGCCGCGCTGACCGAGCGCCGGCCCGATCGGGGGAGACGGCGTCGCCGCCCCCGCGGGGACCTGCAGCTTCAGCCGGCCTGTGATTTTCTTGGCCATGACTGCGTTTCGTCACCTTAGTCATATGCCGGCGGAACCGGCGGTTGCAGTTTGGTGGTCCGGGCTTTCATGAGCGATCGGCAAGACCGTTCACCCTCCCACCTGTTTGCGTCTCCAGCCTCTGGGGCCGGAAACCCTTCTGTCAGCCCTTTTCGACCTGACTGAATTCCAGATCCACGGGCGTCGCGCGCCCGAAGATCGAAACCTCGACTTTGAGCCTTGAACGCTCCTCGTCGATTTCCTGAACCGTACCGTTGAATGAGGCGAAAGGACCGTCGGAAACGCGCACGGCCTCGCCGACCTCGAACGTAACCGATGGCTTCGGACGCTCCACGCCCTCCTGAATTTGCGTCAGGATCTGTTCGGCTTCCGCTTCGGTGATCGGCACGGGTTTCGAATCGCCCAGAAATCCGGTCACTTTCGGCGTGTTCTTGATCAGGCTGAACACGGCATCGGTCAGTTGGGCCTTCACCAGCACATAACCGGGGAAGAACTTTCTCTCGGCATCCACCTTGCGGCCGCGCCGAACCTCGACCACCTTCTCGGTAGGAACCAGGACCTTTTCGAATCTTTCCCAGAGACCTTTGAACTTTGCCTGCTCTTCAATTGAGTCTGCGACCTTCTTTTCGAAGTTAGAATAGGCGTGGACGATGTACCAGCGCGCAGTCATCTTCTTTGTGTTCTCCGTAAACGCCGCTTTTGTTGTCCCGGCTGCCGCCCTAGCCACCAAGATCCAGAATCAGACCAACACAGAATGCAATCACCTGGTCCGCGGCAAAGAAGAAAATCGCCGCCAAGAACGCCATGATGATCACCATGATGGTCGAAATGAGCGTTTCGCGCCTGGTCGGCCAAGTGACCTTTGCCGTTTCGGCCCTGACTTGCTGTAGAAATATAAAAGGATTTGTGCTCTTCGACGCCATTGCCAGCCTGTTTGTGAATCATCGCGAAAACGGGCAATTCCGCCGCGAATCAACCGAGAAAATTGGCGCTTTCCACGCGCTCACGGTGCGCAAAGCCTCACCCGCTCCACGTGATCCGTCACTGCGACATAAAACCGAAAACGCGCACATTCAAGGGCTTGTTTCCGTTTCATGACCAAACGCCGATTTAGAAACAATTCTCCCGTCTCAAAACGGCTATGTCGAATTGCAAATAGCCCTTTCCGCGGCAGCTTGCAACATCACAACCGACAAATTTTGCAGGTCCGGCGACCTATACTCGCGCGACCGGCAAGCGCAGAAAAGACCCATCATCTGGTTTTCGGCCCTGTACAACGTGCATGCCTAATCTGATAACGTCGACCGATACGAGATTATCACCGCCCTTGGAACGTTTGAATTACCCCGATTATCAACGGCGAACAACCGGAGACAACCATGAAGAGCACAGACATTTCAAAGCCGTCGCAATTCCTGCGATCGGTGTTTCTGCTTACCGCTGTTGTCTTTTGCGCATTTTCAGCGCCGGCGACGGCGCAAACTCCCCTTGCGGGGATGGATTTGGGAGCGGAAATGGAGCCGTTTCTTGAGAAAGCGAAGGAAAAGGGTCTCAGCGTTATCATAGTCACACCGCTCGATACCGAGGACGCTGCTGAGCCGTCAGCGACGAGTTGGCAAGAAGACGGCCTGAAAATGCGCCAAGAAATCCGGCGAATCCTGTCACAAACATCCGCGGCGGCGCACGCAATCATGACCGCAATTCGCGATGCAAGCCCGGATGGCGGCTATTGGTGGCTGGCATGGGCGCTTGGCACAACCGCGCTCTGCATAGCCGCAATGAGTGGCACCCGCCCGCTGGTTACGCGCATAAACCAGCATTTTTTGAAGACGATGCTGACGGAAAACCCTCAGAACCGCGCTGACAAGATCAGTTTTCTCCTGTTTCGCGCCGGTCTGATCATGGCAATCATTATCGTCAATTTCGGCATTGCGATGACCGTCGCCATCGTACTCGACTACGACCACGAACCCAGCCGGGCCACCATATTCATCATTATTGTCGCCTTTTCGTTCTACTGGGTGTTCCGGGCGGTTATCCTATTCAACATTATCGCGCACGACCTGCCCAAGCATCGCATGATCAATCTGAATGACGAAGATGCGAAGATGATCCAGTACAGCTGGCGCAATTCGATGGTGGCGGTGATTGTCTTTTTATCCATAACAGCCTGGTTTGACGCGCTCGACATTGACCGCGAGGTTTACAAGCTGATGCTTTTGGGTTCGATGACGCTGGCGGTTCTCACGTTCGGCTATCTTACCGTTCGCCACCGTAAACCGTTTGCCGGTGTTCTCCTTGGAGCCGACGAACCAGCGACCAAACCAGCCTGGCGACGCGCGTTTGCAGGCTCCTGGCATTGGATTTCGCTTGGCTATCTCGCTGTCGCCTGGGTTATCAGCGTCTATCGGACGGTGCTCGACCTGCCGAGCGCCACAATTCTCGTCGCCTCGCCAATCATCGCGTTCCTTGGCGGCGTCGGCACGTACGGCGTGGTGTTGCTGATCATCGACAAGGCCTATCAGGCCCGACGACGGCGGTTCGAAGTCAGGGTCGCACTGGCGCATGAAAAGGAGAAAATCCGTCGCGAACTGGAGCAGGTCGCGATCGACGCCGCGCTGCGCGAAGCACCTGAAGATGATGAAGAACTGATCATCAACAAGGTAATGGCCGAAAGGAAGATGGAGGAGATGCCGGCCTTCAGGCCTTTATTCAAGCCCCTGTTGGAGCAGGCGAGCGGGATATTGATCACCATTATCGCGGCGGGCTTCGTTCTGGCGACCTGGGATGTCAACATCGGCCAGCGCGGAAATCCGATAACCGCGTTCCTCGACACTCTGATGATCGGCTTTATCGGCTGGTTCCTTTACCGCGCCGTCGCGATCTACATTGATGCGCAGATCGCCGAAGAAAGAGACGATGTTCAATCCGGCGAGCCGGACGGCGAAATGGGCGGCCAGGGGGCGAGCCGCCTGACGACACTGCTGCCACTGATCCGCAATGTGACGGTCGCCGGCATCATCGTGCTGACGGCGATGGTGATTCTGTCAAACATGGGCGTGGATATCGCACCGCTCTTCGCCGGCGCCGGTGTAATCGGTCTGGCAATCGGATTTGGAGCCCAAACCCTTATTCGCGACATATTCGCGGGCGGCTTCTTCCTGTTCGACGACGCTTTTCGACGCGGCGAATACATTGAGATGGAAGGTATCCAGGGAACGGTGGAGAAGATCTCGTTGAGATCGTTCCAGCTACGCCACCACAACGGACCGCTGCACACGATTCCGTTCGGCGAAATCAGGCGGCTGACCAATTTCTCCCGCGATTGGGTGATGATGAAACTGCCGTTGCGCCTGACCTACGACACCGACGTGGAGCGCGTGCGCAAGCTGATCAAGAAACTGGGCCAACGCCTGCTCGAACACCCCGACGTCGGTCATCTGTTCCTGCAACCGCTCAAATCGCAGGGCGTCTACAAGATGGAAGACTCGGCAATGATCATCCGGGTCAAGTTCATGACCAAACCCGGCGATCAGTTTGTCACTCGAAAGGTGGTTTACGCCCACATTCGCGAACTGTTCGAGCAGGAAGGCGTCAAGTTCGCGCACAAGGAAGTCACCGTGCGTTTGGCTGATGAGCCGCAACGCCCGCTCACGCCAAAAGAGGAAAAAGCGGTCGCCGCGGCCGCGCGGGCCTCCGTAGACGCGGATATGGAAGATTTGGAACCCGCAGTGGTCGACGACGGGCCGTGAGCCTTCGAACCATGTATACATGGATGAAACGTCTGCCCGATCGCTTGATGAAACGGACGGAATGAACGCGCACCCGGGCGACAGTGTCCATTTCGACGTAACCATGCCTACCTCAGCGCCGGCAGTGAACCCGCCAAATTTCTTGTTGTGATCTCTGAACCGGCAACCGAAAAGGATGAAATCTCGTGAACACGCACACTGCGGAAGCCGAAATTCGCGTCGGCACCCCGGACGTCCGTGAGGATCTGCCCTTCTTCACAAAGAAGCTCGGCTTTCGGCTCGATCGGATTTTCCCCGCCGACTATCCGCGGGTTGCGGTGTTGTCGGGGTACGGGGTCAGGCTCAGAATTGATCGCGACGCTACGGAAGCGCCCGTTACGCTGCGCATACTCTGCGACGATCCAGGCGGTTTTGCCGATGGCGATACCGAGTTGACGGCGCCGAACGGAATGCGCATCGAGATCGCGCAAATCGACCCGCCAATGGAAACGCCGGAAACGGAACACGCCTTTGTTGTCCGACGTTTGCGGGACAACGCCCCATGGGTGATTGGCCGCGCCGGCATGCATTACCGCGACCTCGTCCCATCCCGCCTCGGCGGTTCGATCATCGCCAGCCACATCCGCATACCCGACGGCGGACCCGTGCCGGATATGGTGCATTACCATACAGTCGGTTTCCAGTTGATCTTCTGCTATCGCGGATGGGTCGATCTTCTCTACGAGGATCAGGGTGACACGATGCGGCTTCACGCCGGCGGCTGTGTCATCCAGCCCCCTGAGATTCGACACCGCGTCTGCCATGCTTCACCGGAAATCGAGGTTATCGAGGTCGGCGTACCGGCCGAACATGTAACGACAATAGATCATGAACTGACTCTGCCCAACGACGCCAGAGACCCCGAGCGCGAGTGGCAAGGACAGAAATTCGTCCATCACATCAAGAATAAGGCGGCGTGGTCGCCATGGCGCATGCCCGGCTTTATCCACCGCGATACCGGAATCGGCCTTGGCACCAAAGGCGTGGCGAACGTGCAAGTGGCTACATTTGACGGTGGTGAAACGGCCGAAACGAGCCACGATTGCGACATACTATTCACCTTCGTCACGGATGGCAGGATGGTTCTCCATGGCGAATGCCAGGCGGCGGCGGACCTAGAACCCGGTGACGCCTTTGTCATTCCACCGGGAATGAAAACGCGCTATGCGGACTGTTCGGATGATCTGGAATTGCTGGAAGTGTCGCTTCCGGGCAACTTCGGAACAAAGGTGCATAGCGGCTGAAAAATTTGAACCAGACGATCTTCCCGCAATTCTGAACGGGTTGGGCGAAGCGGTGTTCGTTCTTGATGGCGAGCGCCGTATCCTGCTTGCAAACCCGGCGGCGCTGAAACAATGCGAAGAAGACATTGTCGGGCGGAACTTTGTCCGGGCCGTTCGCCACCCGGAGTGCCTGTCCGCCGTCAACGAAGTGCTGGAGGGCGCGCAAAGTGTCCGCGGCATGATTGCCGTGGATTCGCCCGTTCAAGGCACGTTCGAATTCAGCGCGACAAATCTGGGTGACGACAATACGGACGGCGCGCGCGTCGCCATCAGTTTCAACGATATCACCCAAACCCGTCACGCCGAGCAGATGCGCAGTGATTTCGTCGCCAATGTAAGCCATGAGCTGCGATCGCCCTTGACCGCGCTTTCCGGCATTATCGAAACCCTGAAAGGTCCCGCGAAAGGCGATGCAAACGCGACCGCGCGATTCCTCGAACTGATGGGAAACGAAGCATGCCGCATGAACCGCCTTATCGGTGATCTTTTGTCGCTTTCACGGGTCGAGGCGGATGAACGTGTCCGGCCGGCTGACGATGTCGATATCGTGGCCGTGGTTGAAGGCGTTATCGACATGCTGGAACTGCAATTCGAAAAGGAATCGAAATCCATCCGAATGGAAAAACGCGGAACCGTCGATCTGATTCCCGGCGACCGCAATCAACTGACTCAGGTGGTTCAAAACCTGATAGAGAACGCGCTCAAATATGGCGCGCCGGGGACGGAAATTCTTATTTCGATTTCCGGGGGAAATTTCGTCGCGGGCGTAAAGGGCCCTGTATTATCCGTCTCGGTCACCGACCATGGCGAAGGCATCGATCCAATTCACATCCCGCGCCTTACCGAACGGTTCTATCGGGTTGACGCGGGGCGTTCTCGCGATATGGGCGGCACCGGACTTGGTCTTGCGATCGTAAAGCACATCGTCAATCGCCATCGCGGCCGGTTGCAGATCGAAAGTTCGCCGGGTGACGGCAGCACTGTTTCAGTCCACCTGCCGACTTACGCCGCATAGCTTCCCGTTGGTCCCCGGACCGTCACAAAACTGCAATTTAGCCGTCATATTCCCGTAACCCGGAACGGATAGCGATTAGCCGGTCGCGATCGTTAGGCGAATTCATGCAATCCAGGGAGTTTACCGGACATGTCAAAGAAAATCACGTCGCTGGCCGCATTGTGCGCCGGCATGTCAATTATCGCGATGGGAACCGCAGCGGGTTACGCTCGCGACCGGATTACCATTGTTGGCTCATCGACCGTCTTTCCCTTCGCCACGACCGTCGCGGAACGGTTCGGCAAAAACACCGATTTCAAACCCCCCGTGGTCGAGAGCACCGGGTCGGGCGGCGGCCTGAAGCTCTTCTGCGCGGGTATCGGCGCCCGACATCCGGACATTACCAACGCATCGCGTCGCATCAAAAAATCGGAGGTCGAAAAATGCGCTGAAAACGGCATCGGCGAGATTGTCGAGGTCAAGATCGGCTACGACGGCATCGTTCTCGCCAATTCCCGCAAATCCCCGGCGTACGAATTGTCGCTGAAGGATATTTTCCTCGCTCTGACCAGGGATGTTCCCGATGGCGAGGGCAAGACCGGGCCCAATCCCTACGTCAACTGGAGCGATGTCAATCCGGACCTGCCGAATGCCAGGATCGAGGTTCTCGGCCCTCCGCCGACCTCCGGCACGCGCGACGCGTTTGTCGAGCTTGCCATGGAAGGCGGCTGCAAGAAATTCGATTGGGTAAAGGCGCTGAAGAAGACGGACAAAAATGCCTACAAGGCGCTTTGCCACACAATTCGCGAGGACGGTGCGTTCGTTGAAGTCGGCGAGAATGACAACCTGATCGTCAAAAAGCTCGACGCCAACCCCAATGCGCTGGGCATTTTCGGGTTTTCATTCCTCGACCAGAACGCTGACGTCATTCAGGGTTCAGCCATCGACGGTGAAACGCCCGAGTTCGAAAAAATCGCCGACGGATCCTATCCGGTATCGCGGTCGCTGTACTTCTACGCGAAGAAGGCGCACATCGGCGTCGTTCCTGGAATTGAGGAATATCTGGCCGAATTCACCGGCGATGCCGCGACCGGCGAAGATGGCTATCTCGCAGAAAAGGGCCTGATTCCGATGTCGGATGAAGAGGCCGCCAAGTGGAAATCCAAGGTCGACAACCTCGCCAATCTGTCGATGTAATCCCTCTTGCGTGCCGGAGCGCCTGATTATGAGCGCCACAACCAGCATCACGCACTCCGGCAGGCGTCATGACCTCGCCGAACTGGCGGTCAGATCCATACTGATCGTCTGTTCGCTGACCGCCGTGTTCACCACCGTCGGCATTGTTTTTTCGCTCCTGTTTGAAGCCGTCCGGTTCTTCGAAAAGATACCGATTACCGAATTTCTGTTCGGCTTGGAATGGAGCCCTCAGACCGCGATACGCTCTGATCAGGTCGGAGAATCCGGCGCTTTCGGAGCCGTTCCGCTCATGACCGGAACCCTGCTGATAAGCGCCATTGCGATGGTGGTCGCCGCGCCGCTTGGCCTGTTTTCGGCAATATATCTCGCCGAGTATGCGAATTTGAAAATCCGCAATATCGTCAAACCTCTGCTGGAGATGCTCGCTGGCATCCCCACCGTCGTCTACGGATTCTTTGCCGCTCTGGTAATCGCGCCGTTCCTGAGAGATTCCGGCGCGGGCGCAGGCTTTGAGATTGCGTCCGAAAGCGCACTGGCTGCCGGGCTTGCCATGGGCATCATGATCGTTCCGCTGGTCTCCTCGCTTTCCGATGACGTCATCAATGCCGTTCCGCAATCCCTACGCGACGCCTCCTACGGACTTGGCGCGACGCAGGCCGAGACCATCAGGAAAGTCATTCTTCCAGCCGCGATCCCGGGGATTGCGGGCAGCTTGCTGCTTGCGACGTCTCGGGCGGTCGGCGAGACGATGATTGTGGTGATGGCGGCGGGTCTGGCGGCGAAACTTACACTGAATCCCTTTGAAGCCGTTACGACGATTACCGTCCAGATCGTCACTCTGCTTACCGGCGATCAGGAGTTCGACAGCGCCAAGACGCTTTCCGCGTTTGCGCTCGGTCTGCTGCTGTTTGTCGCCACGCTCTGTTTCAACGTCATCGCGCTTCGAATCGTCGAGCATTTCCGGGAACAATATGACTGACTTCGTCGCAACGCCCGACGCCCGGTTGAAAAGGCGTCGCTCCTCTGAAAGGCGTTTCCGCGCCTATGGGATCGTCGCGATCCTGATTTCGCTCGGATTTCTGATCCTGATGGTGACAACGATCCTGTTTCAGGGAATTCCGGCTTTCCAAAAGGTCTATGTCGCGCTGGAGATCGATTTCGATGAACAGGCAATCGATCCCCAAGGCGCTCGCGATCCCGCCACACTGGGTTCGGCAAACTACACCAAACTCGCCCGTAGCGCGTTGAAAGAATTTTTTCCCGACGTTGCCGGGCGCCGTGACCGGCGCGAATTGAACGCCATCCTCAGTTCCGACGCGGGGTACGAACTCAGGAACCTGGTTCTCAAAGACCCGACGCTGATCGGCGAAACCCGGCGGGTATGGCTATCCGCATCCGATGAGACCGAGCTATATGTCAAGGGTTACATTTCAGTAGATCAGCCTGAAGATCGGCGACGCCTGAATGATACGCAGATCGGCTGGCTTGACGCGCTGTCATCCAATGGCGGTATCGAATCCCGATTTAATACACAGTTTCTAACCAGCGGCGATTCCCGCGAGCCTGAACTCGCCGGCGTCATGGGCGCGGTACTCGGATCTTTTTTCACATTGGTCGTCTGCTTCGTGCTTTCGTTTCCCGTGGGAACGCTTGCGGCGATCTACCTAGAGGAATACGCTCCCAAATCCCGTTTGAACCGCCTTATCGAGGTCAACATCAACAATCTCGCGGCCGTGCCGTCGATCGTCTTCGGCCTTCTCGGCCTGGCGATTCTGCTCAACACTTTCGGGTTGCCGCGATCCACGCCGCTGGTTGGCGGCATGGTGCTGGCGCTCATGACCCTTCCGACCATCATTATCGCCTCGCGAGCTTCCCTGCGGGCCGTGCCGCCTTCCATACGCGAAGCCGCGGTCGCGATCGGTGCGAGCAAGACCCAGACCACTTTCCACCATGTTGCGCCGCTGGCGATGCCGGGCATGCTCACCGGCGCGATCATCGGCATGGCCCAGGCGCTCGGCGAGACGGCCCCTCTACTGATGATCGGCATGGTCGCCTTCATTGCCGATCTGCCCGCCGGGATCACCGACGCGGCCACCGCCCTGCCCGTGCAGGTCTTCCTGTGGGCGGACAGCCCGGAACGGGGATTTGTGCAGAAAACATCGGCGGCAATCATTGTGCTGCTGATTTTTTTGGTCATCATGAACCTCGCTGCAATCCTGTTGCGACGCAAACTTGAAGTGCGCTGGTAGGGAGTTCCATAATGGACATGCAGGCCACCGGCATCAATCCCGTCGAAACTCCGGTCTTTAGCCCGGCGAAAAGCAAGATCGTCTCGCGCGACGTCAACGTCCACTACGGCGAAAAACAGGCGCTCAAGGACGTCGCGCTGGATATAAACGAAAAGCAGGTAACCGCGCTCATCGGGCCGTCCGGTTGCGGCAAAAGCACCTATCTTCGCTGTCTCAATCGGATGAACGACGTAATCGGCATCTGCCGCGTTACGGGATCCATCGAGTTGGACGGCCAGGATATTTATGCGCCCGAAGTCGACGTGGTGACACTGCGCGCCCACGTTGGCATGGTTTTTCAGAAACCCAATCCTTTCCCGAAGTCGATATTCGAGAATGTTGCCTACGGACCGAAAATTCATGGAATGGCGACGTCAAAATCGAAACTTGAGGGCATCGTCGAAACCAGCCTGAAACGGGCGAGCCTCTGGGAAGAAGTCGCGGACCGGATGGATCAGCCGGGCACCGGCCTGTCCGGTGGTCAGCAGCAAAGGCTTTGCATCGCCCGCGCGATTGCCGTGCAGCCCGATGTGATATTGATGGACGAACCATGCTCGGCGCTGGATCCGATCGCGACAGCCAGAATCGAGGAACTCCTGGATGAGCTTCGTGAAAACTTCACGATCGTCATCGTCACCCACTCCATGCAGCAGGCGGCGCGCGTATCCCAGCAAACAGCCTTTTTCCATTTGAGCGAACTGGTCGAGAGCGGCGAGACCGAGAAGATTTTCACCGCGCCGGCCGATGAACGGACAAGCAATTACATAACCGGCCGGATCGGCTGATCGGGAGATCCTGGATGGAAAGCGGCCACATCGTCAGCTCATTCGATCAGGAACTCTGTGAAGCCGAGAGCCTTTTCCTGGAAATGGGAGGGCTGGTGGAGACACAAATCGCGGAAGCCGCCGAAGCGCTGGTTAAGCGGGACACTGAACTTGCGGAGAAAGTGCGCGCCAGAGACCGTGAAGTCGACGCGCTGGAAACGAAGATAGATGAACTGGCGGTCCGTGTGCTGGCTTTGCGCCAGCCCATGGCGGAAGATCTCAGGGTTATCGTTTCGACACTAAAAGTCTCGGCCAATCTTGAGCGCATCGGCGACTATGCCAAAAATGTCGCAAAACGCACATCCGTTCTGGCGAGATCGCCACAGATCGGTTCTTCGCCCGACACGATCAGGCGCATGTGCCGGCTTGTGCGCGAAATGCTGTCGGGCGTGCTCGACGCATATGTCGCCCGTGATGTGCACGCCGCCGACGACATCCGCCGCCGCGATGAAGAGGTGGATCAAATCCACAACGCGCTTTTCCGCGAAATCCTGACCTACATGATGGAAGATCCAAAGAGCATCACGCCCTGCATGCATCTGTTGTTCACCGCAAAGAACATCGAACGGATCGGCGATCACGTGACCGGCATCGCGGAACAGGTTCACTACCTGGTCAACGGCGAGTTGCCGGGTGACGAACGACCGAAAGGAGATGTGACAAGCTACATTGCCGGGGACTCAGATCCAAACCCGGAGCGGGCGTAGACCGCATGGCCAGTGTGATAACTCCCTCAATTCTCGTCGTCGAAGACGAACGTCCCCAACTGGAAGTGCTTTCCTACAATCTTGAGAAAGAGGGGTTCGAAGTCACCGGCGTTGAAGATGGCGACGAGGCGCTGATCGTCGCCGATGAGTTGCGGCCGGATTTGATTATCCTCGATTGGATGTTGCCGAACGTTTCGGGTATCGAGATTTGCCGGCGCCTCAAGGCGCGGGATGGCGCTGCGAACACACTCATCATCATGCTGACGGCGCGTGGTGACGAAAGCGACAGGGTTCGGGGCCTGAATACCGGCGCCGACGATTACGTCGTCAAACCCTATGCTGTCAGCGAGCTCATTGCCCGCGTTCGGGCGGCGCTTCGCCGGGCGCGACCCGCGACGGTCGGTCAGATTCTGTCATTTGAAGACATCATCGTCGATTCGGAGCGCTGCAAGGTCGTGCGCGACGGCAGGCCCATTCATCTTGGCCCGACGGAGTATCGGCTATTGTGTACGCTTATCGAAAGACCCGGCCGGGTCTGGAGCAGAAATCAACTGCTCGATCTTGTCTGGGGTCGGGACAAGGAAGTCGATATTCGGACAGTCGATGTACATGTCGGACGCCTGCGCAAAGCTCTGTCGAAGACCGGAAAGAAGGATCCGGTCCGTACGGTCAGGGGCGCCGGTTATTCGCTCGACAGCGACGGCTGACGCCCATGGGCGTCAAGACGAAATGCGGCGGCGTTCGCCGGGCCCCGGCGGCGTCTCCGGCGGGCCGGCAAAACACTGCGCATGCTTCATCCACAATTCGGCCGCATCGCCATCAGTTGCGATGTCCGTGTCGGCCACATTGCGTGTCTGGGTGACAATCTGGCAGAAACCGACCGCACTTCCGGCGATTGAGCCGGCGCCATCCTCACCAAACGTCCACATCTCACCGGAAGGCGCCGTCAATCGAACCCGAGGCGTCGGCCGCGGCGCTTGCATACCGCGGACCTTGAATCCCCATTCATAGGTGTTGATGCCAAGCACCGCGATGTTTTTGATCCTGTCATGTTCCGCGCGTTCCCGGCCAAACAGATCAAAAATCTCCTGACCGTGCGCCCAGGTTTCCATTTGGCGGGCCGTCGCGGACGACCGCACCGACATCTCGGGCCCGGCCCATCTGACCCGGTGTTTTGGATTGAGGTCCTTCCAGCGCCGAGCCATATCGGAGTACAAATCGCGCCAGGCCGCCAATAGCGCCGCCCCCCGCTCCTTTACTCTGGTGTTTTCGAAATCACGAAGCGTTCCGGAGGCCAGGTTTTGACCCAGTTCGCCAAAAAGCGCCGCAAACCCGTCCGGATCGTTCAACGACTGATCGGCTGCCCGGTTCCAAAAATGCAGATGCACCAGCACGTCATTGACCGTCCATCGCTTGAATTGGGTCACCCGGTCGTAGTCAGCCTTCCCGATTTCAACCAACAATCCGTACAGGACATCCGATTCTTCACCGAAATCAATCGCTTGCTGCATCATCTTGATTTTACCTCCGAAGACGTTCGGCCGACTTCAATCTCGACCGGCGGATCATCGGCCGAGACCCGGTCTCCGGCTGAGGCATGAACGGTGCCCACCCAGCCGGACGCGGCCTTTGCACGGTTCCGCTCCCACAGGAACCGCAGCACTGTCGCAATCGCCACCGCATCACCCCGTAGCCGCTTGGCGCCGCCGTCTGTTCTGATCGTTTCTCGCGCCATGCGTTCTCCCTGAGGCCGGCAGGCTTACCGGACCATACCGGGCAGGCGCCGGTCAAGGTTATCAGAAGCAGCTTTCCAACAGGGACAAGGTGTTTTCCCGGGTCATTTCGACCGGATTGCCGCCGGCGCTCGGGTCTTCCAGCGCCATGTCGGCCAGCCGGTCCAGATCATCGGTCCGGATGCCGAGCGCCGTCAGATTTTCCGGGATGCTCAGTTCCACACAAAGCCGACCGATATAGGAATAAAATCCGTCGAACCCGCCCTCTATGCCGAGATAGGCGGCAGCCCGCTCGATCCGGCCTTCGATCGCCGGACGGTTGAAGGTCAGCACCGGACGCATCACCACGGCGTTGGTCGTGCCATGATGCGTGTGAAAGATTGCGCCGATCGGATGCGAAATCGCATGAATTGCGCCCAATCCCTTTTGAAAGGCGGTCGCCCCCATTGCGGCCGCGCTCATCATTTCCGCCCGGGCGTTCAGATCGCTCCCGTTCCGGCAGGCCTTCGGCAGATTGTCCTTCACCAGCCGCATGCCCTCAAGCGCGATGCCCTGCGACATCGGGTGATAGTGCGGCGAGCAATAGGCCTCCAGACAATGCGCGAACGCGTCCATGCCGGTTCCCGCGGTAATCGGCTTTGGCATGCCGACGGTCAGTTCCGGGTCGCAAATGACCGCCGCCGGAAGGATTTTCCGATGAAAGATGATCTTCTTGACCTCGGTTTCCGAATTCGTCAGCACTCCGGCGCGGCCTACCTCCGATCCGGTTCCCGCCGTCGTCGGAACAGCCACGATCGGTTTGACCGCCGCCGCATCCGCGCGCGTCCACCGGTCACCGATGTCTTCCAGTTCCCAGACAGATACGGTCTGGTTCGCCATCAGCGCGACGAGTTTTCCAAGATCAAGACCTGAGCCGCCGCCAAAGGCGACTATGCCGTCATGACCGCCTGCCTTGAACATTCCGATCCCTTCGGCGAGATTTCCCTCATGCGGATTGGGATCGACGTCACCGAACATGGCCCTTCCCAGTCCGGCGGCATCCATGAGATCCAATGTCGACTGCGTGACCGGCAGGTTCGCCAGCCCCCGATCGGTCACCAGGAGAGGCTTGATCATGCCCGCGGCCGCGCAGGCGTCGCCGATTTCCCTGATCCTGCCGGCGCCAAAGCGGATTTCCGTGGGATAGCTCCAGTTCGCAACCGGCTTCATGGGCATCAGCCTTTCTTCAAATGATAGGATTTCGGGCGCGTGACGCTGTCGTATCCGAGCGCCGACAGCGAAACGCCGCGGCCGGTATCCTTGCAGCCGGTCCAGCACAGCGCCGGATCGAGATAGTCGCAGCGGTTCATGAATATCGTGCCGGTCTCGATCCGCCGCCCGATCGATTGGGCGGCTTCTTCGTCTCCGGTCCAGATCGAGGCGGTCAATCCGAACGGCGAATCGTTCATCCTGGCAATTGCCTGTTCATCGGAAGAGACAGGCATGACGCCGACAACGGGTCCGAAACTTTCATCCCGCATGACCCGCATGGAATGATCGACGCCGGTCAGGATTTGCGGCGCGAGATAAGCGTCCGATCCTAAATTTTCCCTTTTAATTGTTTCTTGTAAACTTCCCCCTCAGTTAAACTGCCCCCTCAGTGCTTTCTTCACAACTTCGAGGAAAGCGTTTCTGTTTTTAAACCCTTCCCGAGCAAGTTCTAGGTTGCTGGTATTTACTGGACAAGCACGGTCCCGACTCTTTTCCCATTTGCTGAAAGCTTGGTTTATCCCCTTATGGTAAGAGGAGTGGGAATATTTTAGTCCAACGCTGTGCACTGCTCTGAAGCTTTTGCGCACTCTTTCATCGCAGAGGTAGTACTCGCGAAACTTTGCCTCGTACTGATCACCGTAGTTGTACAGGTGATCAACAAGGCTGTTTCCTTCCAGAATCGCTAGTTTTACTATCTTTGTATACCACTTTTTCATTTCTGCATAGTCATCTCTAGAAATTCCTTTTACAGCGTTGCAGTGTGATCTGATTTTATCTGCTTGGTTATTCAGAGCGTTGGTTTTGGTGTGGTTGGGGAATCTCTCTGCTGTGATTCTCAGCCCGTATTCGTGTTGAGCATACTGGCAGATATTCGCCATCCTGTATTCAAGGTTGTAAACCCCTCTTTGGACTTCCTGTAGTGCTGTCAGCTGATAGACTTTATTGGTGGTTGTCTGGCATCCTGCCAAAAAAATGGCAAGTATGAAAGCAATTGCCATCATTCCGTTTTTCATCTCTATTCTCCTTTAAGAGGTGGAAAAGGAACCATTCCTTTTCTCTGTGTGTAGTATAGCACATCATGACGGATATTGAAACCGGTTGGTCGGCGGTTTCGGCTTCCGCCAGTTTCGCCAGAGCCCGCTCGGCCATCGGCGCGCCATCCGAGAGCCAGATAACGGCGCAGGTATCGAGCAAATATCGCTCAGCCATCCCCGTAGACCTTTGCCCATTCGGGGTCCGCCGGCCCGGTCGGGTCGAACGAGCGATCGAATTTGACTGTTCCCTTCATGCAGCCATAGTAACCGGGTACGCTTGAGCCTCTCCGCCCCGCGCCTCCTCCGCCGGTTCTTCCGTTGGCGCCAACGGTTCGCACCGGCTTGCCAACGCGTTTGAACACCAGTTTTTCGCCGGCCATGTCGACCGATTCGGTTTTATATCCGGCCGCAAGCCACTGCTGCGTCATGACGTTATTCGAGGAATTGTTGCTCCACCATGCACGGTGTCTCCTGGAGGGAGGTAGAGCCGACCCGACAATGCGCTCGATTTCCGCAAAAGTCATGGGAATGTGATCGCGTGTCTGTGCGCTCAGGTAGGTGTTCAGACTGTCGTATTTGGGCATGTCATATTCCTTTTCCACAGTGTTGATCACAAAAATGTAGTGTGTGTATGTGTGTCAAGTATATTAACTGTTCGATCAGACCCGCTCAAATCCGCCGCGACCTCCCGGTCGGTCACCTTGCGGTCGTACTCCTCCGGCTCCCGAACGGCATTCTATCCGCACCGGGCCCGGCGCCGCCCCCGCACAGCCGGCAACCGGCGGTCCGGTTGTCCCGCGACAACGGAATCATTCCGGGAGCACATGCGCCTTTTGAGAAGCGCTTGTATGAATTCACACAGGGCGCAAGAAAACAGGCGATATCGCGCGAATTAACGGGCGACCCGGTCGTCAGACCAACAGATCGACCTTCTCGAACTTCGTTGCGTCGACGATTCCCCGATCCGAGATTCTCAGTTCGGGAATGACAACCAGAGCCAGCAGCGAATGCTGCATATAGGCGTTGTTGAGAGTGCAACCGCATTCCGCCATCGCCGCGACCATTTTCTCCGCTTTCGCCGCGACAATATCGGATCGCTCGTCGGACATCAGGCCGGCGATCGGAAGCTCGACAAGCGCCAGTTCCCTGCCTTCCGACACGACAATGACGCCGCCGCCGACTTCGCCCAGCCGATTGGCGGCCAGCGCCATATCATCCTTGTTTGTGCCCGCAACGATCATGTGATGGCTGTCGTGCGCGACCGTCGAGGCCACCGCGCAGTCCTTGTCGTAACCGAAACCCGATACGAATCCGTTGACGACCGCGCCGGTCGCCCGGTGGCGCTCGACCAGTGCGATCTGGCAGATATCGTTGTCGCGATCCATGGCGACAAGCCCGTCCTCCACCGATAGATCGGCTTCCAAAGCTCGCGTCGGCGCCTGGTTTTCAATCACGCCGATAACTCTGGCGCGAACGGAATTCCCGCCTTCCCCGGCGCTGATGTCGAAATCGGCCGCCGCAAGCCGCTTGCCGAGACGAACCGTTCCCCTGGCGCTTTGCGGATATTGGAAAGCCGGTAATTCGATCGCGATCCTGCCGTTTTCCGCAATGACCGCGCCACCTGCCATCACCAGTTCCACAGGCAGGCTCGGCAGGTCGGAAGTGATGACCAGGTCGCCGCGTCTGCCCGGCGCGACCGATCCGATCTCGCGTTCCATGCCAAAATGCTGCGCCGTGTTGAGCGTCGCCATCTGGATTGCGGTGACCGGATTCAGTCCCTGCCCGATCGCGTGCCGCACGACGCGGTTCATATGGCCGTCATTGACCAGTGTGCCGGAATGGCTGTCGTCGGTGCAAAGGATGAAATTTCGCGGATCGATTCCCCGCCCGGTAATCGCCTTGATCTGCTCGGCCACATCGCACCAGGCCGACCCAAGCCGCAGCATCGCCCGCATGCCCTGCCGGACCCGCGCGATCGCGTCTTCGGCGCGCGTGCCTTCATGGTCATCCGCCGCTCCGCCCGCCGCATAAGCGTGGAACGGCGGCCCCAGGTCCGGTGAGGCATAGTGTCCGCCCACGGTCTTGTTTGCCGCCTGCGTCGCCGCGATTTCACCCATCATCCCGGCGTCGTTTGCCGCGACACCGGGGAAATTCATCATCTCGCCGAGTCCGATGATGTTGGGCCAGTCCATCGCCCCGGCGATATCCTCGACACCGAACTCGGCGCCGGCCAGTTCCAGCCCCGGCGCCGAGGGAACGCAACTCGGCATTTGAACGAGCACGTTGATGGGCAGGCCATGAGCCTCGTCATGCATCAACCTGACACCCGGCACACCGAGCACATTGGCAATCTCGTGCGGATCGATGAACATCGACGTGGTGCCGTGCGGAATGACCGCGCGGGCAAATTCGGTCACCGTCACCATGCCGCTTTCGACATGCATGTGACCGTCGCACAGTCCTGGCACCAGATAGCGGCCGTCGGCGTCGATTATTCCGGTATTTTCACCGATAGTGTGACGTGCGTCGGGCCCGACATAGGCAAACCGTCCCGCCGCGATCGCAATGTCGGTGTCCGGAATGATCTCGCCGGAATAGACGTTCACCCACCTGCCGCCGCGGATCACCGTATCGGCCTGCGATCGGCCCATCGCCACATCGACCAGACGAGGGGCGACCTCGTTCCAGGGTTTCACCGAGGGCATTCGGTCACCTCCTTTTCGTGATGATCGGACCGAAGCTGCCTAATCGGCGTCGCGTTTGGCAATCCAGTCATGATCGGGATGATTGCTGAACCGCCATTTGCGCATCGGGCCGGCCATCGCATTCAGGTAGTACATGTCATACCCGTAAGGCGCGGCACAGGGGTGATGCCCTTTCGGCACCAGCACGACATCCCCGTTCGCCACCGCCATGGTCTCGTCAAGTGTTCCGTCCTCGGTGAAGACACGCTGGAAACCGAAACCCCGCGCCGGATCGAGACGGTGATAATATGTCTCCTCCAGATAGGTCATGTTCGGATAGTCGTCCTCGTCGTGCCGGTGCGGCGGATAGGACGACCAGTTGCCCTGCGGGGTATACACTTCCGTCACCAACAGGCTGTCGGCGACGTCCTTGTCCTCCATCGCGATCGGGTGAATGTAGCGGGTGTTGGCCCCCTTGCCCCTGGTCTCCCGGCCGATATCGTCCGGTCCGATCACCCGCGCGGCGTGACCGCCCTTGCCGGGCGCCGTGCAGACCGCGAGGGTGCAATCGGTCGTTGCCCCGGCCGACCAGTTGCCGCCATTCGGCACATAGACGCACCAGGGTTTCCGGCGGTCGAATACGTCCATGCGATCACCGAGTTCGCCGAATTCCTCGCCATCGGCGGAAATGCCGGCTTTTCCTTCCACCAGAACCAGTATCGCTTCGCGGCCTCCCGTTTCCTCGCCGGCGGTTTCACCCGCTTTCAATCGATAAAGCCCAAACCCGACATAGCCCCATCCCGCGCTGACGGGTGTTATGTCGTGAACCTTGCCGCCGTTTCCGGATGGCTTGACCAGAAGATTTGCCAATGGGCCCTCCATGGCGTTTGCCCGATGTAATCCTGTCGAATTACGGATTCAGGCGTCGCCACTCGAAATTATCCGCAGTCTATTTGCGCTTGCAACCGGTTGCAAAACAAATTTGCGGGATTTGCCGTTCACGGCGCGGTTTCAGACAACGCCGGTTGCGCGCGCAAGACCGGCCCCGGCCAATCCTATGAGCAGCAGCAGGCAAAACCTCTTATAGTGCCGCTCCATGGCGGGTCGGAACATGAGCCTGCCCGCCGGCACGCCGCAAACGACCAACGGCGCGGCCATTGCGGCGCGCGCAAGCACGGCGCCGGTCATCAATCCATAAAACACGAGATAGAAGAACGTTATCACGCCGGTCGCGAACAGAAACAGCACAAGCGACGCCCGCATGGTCCGGGCCGGGACATCGCGTGACAGGACGTAGAGCGCGACCACCATACCGCCGACGGAAGCCAGCCCGGTTGCAATTCCCGCCGTCAATCCGCCGGCGTAAAGGCCGGGCGTCGTGGCCAAAAAACGCCATCGGACCCTGGCCAGTTGGAGGGTCGCCAGCACCAGAACAATACCCAGCGCGGCGGACCTGGAGGTTTCGACCGGCAAGGTCGTCGTCAAATAAAGCCCCGCCGGCGTCGCAACAACGGATCCGATGACCAGCCCGGCCACGATTCCCCGGTCCGCCTCGGCAAAACCGCCGCGAACCATCAGCAGGCCGGCGGTCATCTCCAGAAACCAGCACAACGGAATCAGTTCGACCGGCGCGATGATAACGGCCAGCGAAGCCATCACGAGCGCCGAGAGCGCAAAACCCGAAAATCCGCGGACGACACTTGCCAGAAAAACGGTGACACCCGCCAGAGCGAACTCGGTCGGCGTCAGATCGGCGGCGGCGGCAAGCTGATCGATCAAACATTCAGACCGGTTGCTGCGGCCGCATGTCCGATGGGTCTATGCCAGCCACTTCGACCGGCTTCTTCATGGCGTCGCGGCGGAACGGTTCGCCAAGTTCCTGGTTGAGAATCACTTCGATGAAGGTGGTCACCCCGTCTTTCTGGGCGGCGCAGGCGGTCCGCAACGCTTCCGTCAGTTCCGCCTGCGTCGTCACGGTCACACCCTTCAATCCGCATCCTCCGGCAACGCGGGCGTAGGACAGGCCCGGGTCGAGTTCGGTGCCGACGAAATTGTCGTCATACCAAAGCGTTGTGTTCCGCTTTTCCGCGCCCCACTGATAATTGCGGAAGATCACCATGGTGATCGCCGGCCACTCCTCGCGCCCGATCGAGCTCATCTCGTTCATTGAAATGCCAAACGCGCCGTCGCCGGCAAAACCGACCACGGGTGTGTCCGGGCAACCGATTTTGGCGCCGACAATCGCCGGAAATCCGTATCCGCAGGGTCCGAACAGGCCCGGCGCAAGATATTTGCGGCCCTGCTCAAATGTCGGATAGGCGTTGCCGATAGCGCAGTTGTTGCCGATATCCGACGAGATAATCGCGTCTTTCGGCAAGCCCGCCTGTATCGCCCGCCACGCCTGACGCGGCGACATGCGGTCCGGGTCGCGGTCCCGGGCCCGCCGGTTCCAGGTGGTGCCCGGATCGTCGTCTTCGTGATCCATGCTCGACAGGGTCTGGAGCCACGCGGACTTTGTCCGGTGGATCAGTGCTTCACGATCCTTGCGACCCGCTTCGCCGGCGCTGTCGGAAAGCTGCTCAAGGATCTGCTCGGCCACCTGTCTGGCATCGCCCTGTATGCCGACCGCCACCTTTTTCGTCAGGCCGATGCGGTCGGCATTGATATCGACCTGGATGATCTTCGCCCGCCTCGGCCAGTAGTCGATGCCATAACCCGGCAGCGTGGAGAACGGATTCAGCCGTGTGCCCAGACACAGCGCCACATCCGCCCCGGAGATCAGTTCCATCGCCGCCTTGGACCCGTTGTAACCGAGCGGACCGCAAGATAACGGGTGGCTTCCGGGAAAAGCGTCATTGTGCTGGTAGTTGCAGCAGACCGGAGCCGACAGACGTTCGGCGAGCGCCATGGAAGCATCGATCGCCCCGCCGAGCACGACGCCCGCGCCGTTCAGGATAACCGGGAACCGGGCTTCGGACAAAAGCGCCGCGGCTTCCGCGATCGCCCGTTTACCGCCGGACGGCCTCTCGAAACGGATTATCTGAGGCAGATCGATATCGATGACCTGGGTCCAGTAATCGCGCGGCACGTTGATCTGCGCCGGCGCCGATCCGCGCCAGGCCTTTTCGATCACGCGATTGAGCACTTCGGCGATCCGCGACGGGTCGCGCACCTCTTCCTGATAGCAGACCATTTCCGTGAACATCGGCATCTGATTGACTTCCTGAAAGCCGCCCTGCCCGATGGTTTTGTTGGCCGCCTGCGGTGTGACGAGCAGCATCGGCGTGTGGTTCCAATAAGCCGTCTTGATCGCGGTGACGAATCCGGTCACGCCGGGGCCATTCTGGGCGATCGCCATGGCCATCTTGCCTGTCGAGCGGATATATCCGTCGCAGATCAGGCCGCCATTGGTTTCATGCGCCACATCCCAGAAGGTAATTCCCGCCTTCGGGAAAAGGTCCGAAATCGGCATGAACGCCGAGCCGATAATGCCGAATCCATGTTCAACGCCATGCATTTGCAACACTTTGACGAAGGCTTCCTCGGTGGTCATTTTCATGTTCGTGCTTCCCCTGTCTCGACCGGTCGGCGGACCGGCAAACCGCAGGCCTGAATCGATCGTCCTCAGCCGGGTTTAGTGCGCCTTTCCCGTCCAGATTAGGGCCTCGACAGCCCTCTTCGTTGGTCCATGGCCATCAGCGCGGCAGGTCGAGCCGGCCGGTCATGCCGAATCCTCCAGAATCATCAACGACGCCTTTTCGCCGATCATGATGGCCGGCGCATTCGTATTGCCCGAAACGATATCCGGCATGATCGAGCAATCGGCAACCCGCAATCCCCCGACGCCCCTGACTCTGAGACGTTCATCTACAACCGCATCGTCGCCCTGCCCCATCCTGCACGTTCCCGTCGGATGATAAATGGTCGTCGAATGTTCGCGCGCCCAATCCAGAAGCCCTTCGTCGGATTCCACATCCTCTCCCGGTCGGAAAAACTCCGAAATCCTGCCTGAAAGAGGCTCGGTCCTCGCAATCTTCAATGCGATTCTGACCCCATCCACGATTGTCTTGCGGTCCGTCTCGGTCGACAGATAGTTCGGGATGATTTTCGGATATGCGGCCGGATCCGGTCCATTCAACCTGATCTCTCCGCGGCTCTCGGGCCTTAGCTGACAGACAGAGGCGGTGAAGGCCGAGAAAGGATGCACGCCTTCTCCCGGACTGTCGGCCGACCACGGTTGAATGTGAAACTGTATGTCGGGTGTTTCGACTTCAGGCCGGGTCTTCAGAAAACCGGTGGCGAGGCTGGCTGCCATGGTCATGGGTCCCGCCCGGAACATCAGATATTTCAAACCGATACGAACCCGGTTGAAGACGCTTCGAACTTCGTCGTTCAGCGTCGGCTCGTTGCATTTGAAAACAAGCCGCGCCTGCAGATGATCCCGCAGGTTCTTTCCGACGGCGCGCAGGTCTGTGAGAACATCAATACCATTGTCTTTCAGGTGTCGATCTTCGCCAATCCCCGAACACATGAGGATTTGAGGCGAACTGATTGAGCCGGCGCACAAAATTACTTCCCGCCTGGCCTTGACGGTTCGTTCGCGACCATCGCGGCCGGTATAGACGGCTCCCGTGCATACCCGTCCTTCAAACGACAGGATTTTGGTCCGCGCCCTTGTGACGATTTTGAGATTGGGCCTGGATTTGGCCGGATTGAGGAAACCGACAGCCGCGCTGCACCGCCTGCCATTCCTGGCCGTTAGCTGAAAATAGCCGACACCCTCCTGATCGGCGCCATTGTAGTCCGGGTTGAATTTGTATCCGGCATTCTGCGCGGCGGCCACCCAGGCGTCACAAATCGGCCGGGACAGCCGCATATCGGAAACGGACAGCGGACCGCCCGCGCCATGGAATTTGTCGGCGCCTCGCTCCTGATCCTCGGATTTCTTGAACAGCGGCAGAACATCGTCCCAACTCCAACCGGCATTGCCCATCTGCCGCCAACGATCGTAATCCTGGGGTTGACCGCGAACATAAAGCAATCCGTTGAGCGAACTCGACCCGCCCAGCACCTTGCCGCGCGGCCAGTCGAGACTGCGCCCGTTCAGGCCGGGATCGGGTTCGGTCTTGTAGCACCAGTCGACCTTCGGGTTGTGCATGGTCTTGAAATAACCGACCGGAATGTGAATCCAGGGGTTCGTGTCCGGACCGCCCGCTTCGAGCAGCGCCACCTGATTGTTCGGGTCGGCGCTGAGCCGGTTGGCGAGCACACATCCCGATGAGCCCGCACCGACGATGACATAGTCCGCCTCCACATCCTCCATCAATGCGTCTCCATTCGCCGCGCCATCAAAAAATATCAATAATAGGATATATTTGAGACTGCAAGTCTCATTTTTTGAACAAATCGCTTGAACCTGTATATCGCGCCATTGTCGCCAATCCGAACCGGCAATCGACTTCGATTGTCAAACCATCGAAACAATCGCGGTTGAACCGATGTCTGGTTTCGTGCTTGAGATCGTTCGAATCCATCGGCGGAAGTCATCGGCGCGGATACGGAAAGATCGCCATCATGGCCGGCAAAGTCATGTTCATTGTGCCGGGCCGGCTTCGCGCCGATTGCGTGTCTGGCGAGACGGCCGGGGCGGTCCGGCTTCCAAACCTGCGGCTTTTGATGGCGCAGGGCGTTACTTTCGCCAACCATTTTACCGTCACGGCGCCATGCGGCCCCTCGCGAGCAAGCCTGCTCACGGGGCGCTATGCCATGAACCACCGTTCGATACGCAACGGAACGTCTCTCGCGGATCACATTCCCAATCTGGCGCGCAAGGTCGGATATGAACCTCTCCTGTTCGGCTATACCGATACGAGCGCCGATCCGGTTTCCAGGGCTCCATCGGATCCGGACCTGACGGATTATAAAGGTGTGCTTCCCGGATTTCGCGAACCGATCGAAATGCGGATGGCCGAACTGCCGGACGAGGATGCCGATGCCCTGCGCGCTGTCTATTTCAAGTTGGCGACCGAGGCCGACAACCATGTCGGACGCCTGCTCGATTACCTCGATGAAACCGGTCAGGCCGGCGATGCCCTGGTGGTCATGACGTCGGATCACGGCGAAATGCTCGGTGACAAGCGTATGTGGGGCAAATGCACATTCCACGATCCGGCTTACCGCGTACCCCTCATCATCCGCGATCCCCGTTCGATGGATGCGGCGGACAAGATCGTCGACCGCTTTACCGAATCGATCGATATTGCGCCGACAATTCTCGATTGGATCGGTTCGAAGCCGCCGCACGAGTTCGACGGGCGTTCGCTGATCCCCTTCCTGCGGGGATCGTCACCGGACGAGTGACGCGATTACATTTTCGCCGAGTTCGACTACGGCGACCCGGTCGAGCCGACTCGGTTTCAAAATCACCTTGGAACGCATCTAACCGAATCCAACTTCGCGATCCTGCGTGAAAAGCGGTTCAAACCCGTCCACTTCAACGCCGGATTGCCGCCGCTCCCGTTCGACCTGGTGAACGATCCGCCGGAGAACGCCAATCTCGCCGACGATCCGGACCATCGGGCCGAATTCTATCGCCTGACAACCGGGATGCTCGACCATCGCATGAGACATGCCGATCAGTCGCGCGCGTTGATGATGCTCACCGATGATGGAGTGAAATCGGGCGATC
This sequence comes from Rhizobiaceae bacterium, assembly GCA_965204295.1. Lineage (GTDB taxonomy): Bacteria > Pseudomonadota > Alphaproteobacteria > Rhizobiales > Rhizobiaceae > JAWKWH01. Next base: position 2,987,542 of record OZ241973.1, on the reverse strand, counting down.
GACGGTAGCCGGCGCCCGAACGTTCAGGCCGCCGCTTCCGCGGTCAGTTCCTTCCAGCGATGACACGCCACTTCGTGTTCAGGGATGGCTTCTTCGAGTTGCGGTTCCTCCTGACGGCAATACTCGGTGGCAAAGCGGCACCGCGTCTGGAACTTGCAGCCGGGCGGGGGGTCGGCCGGGCTCGGAATTTCGCCTTCGAGCTTCCGGGCCTGCCCCCGGTGGTCCGGGTCGAGTGACGGGATCGCCGACAACAGCGCCTGTGTGTAGGGATGGCGCGGATTGTTGAACAGCCCGCGAGTCGGACCGCTTTCGACGAGCCGCCCGAGATACATTACCGCGACATGATCGCAGATATGCGCGACGACACTCAGATCGTGGCTGATGAACAGGTAGGTCAGTCCAAGTTCGTCCTGCAAATCTTTCAGCAGGTTCAGGACATCGGCCTGAATCGATACATCGAGCGCCGCGACGCTTTCATCGGCGACGACGAAGCGCGGGTTTGAAACCAGCGCGCGCGCAATTGATATCCGCTGTCTTTGCCCGCCGGAGAACGCGTGCGGAAACCGGCGCAGATGCTCCAGATTGAGACGGCATTTGGCCGCGATTTCACGAACCTTCTCGTCCGTTTCATCGCGCGAGGAGGTCAGTCCCATCACCTCCAGGGGCTCGGCGATGATATCGCGAACCGTCATGCGCGGGCTCAACGCCGCGTAGGGATCCTGAAAGATAAGCTGTGAGCGTTTGCGATATTCCTTGAGATCCCGCTTCGACAGCGTTGCGACATCGTACTGCGCCTCGCCATCGTCATAACTGACATGGCCGCCGCTGATCGGCGCGGCCTTGAGCAACGCCCTGCCGAGCGTCGTCTTGCCCGATCCTGATTCTCCCACCAGTCCGAAAAAAGATCCTTTCGGAATGTCGATATTGACCTTCTCCACGGCCCGGATGACCGGCGTCGCGCCGATCAGTTTTCGCCCAAGGCCGTAATGGACGCAAAGCTCTCTCGCGGAGATCAACGGCTTGTCGCTCATGCCGCCGCCTCCTGCCCGGCGGCGACGAAACAGGCCGCGTCATGATCCGGTTCCATCGGGTACATTTCCGGCGCGTCCTTATCGCATTTTCCTTCGATCGCGACAGGACAACGGGTATGGAACACACAGCCGGCGGGCCGCTCCAGCGGGCTGGGTATATCGCCTGCGACAGGCGTCAGCGGCGCGTCGAGATCGTCCAGTTTCGGCAGCGCGTTGATCAGCCCCCGTGTATAGGGATGCGCGGGATTGCGGATCACATTGCGAACCGGTCCCTGCTCCACCAGCCGGCCCAGATACATCACCGCCACCCGATCGGCCGTCTGCGCGATCACGCCCAGATCGTGGGTGATGAATACGATCCCCATGCCGAAATCGGCGACAAGATCCTTCATCAGATCGATGACCTGCGCCTGAATCGTCACGTCGAGCGCGGTGGTCGGCTCGTCCGCGATCAGCAATTTCGGCCTTGTCGACAGCGCCATGGCAATCATCGCGCGTTGCCGCATGCCGCCCGACAACTCGAACGCAAACTGGTCGAACCTTCGCGACGCATCGGAAATTCCGACCCGCTCAAGCATCTCGATGGATATTTTTCTGGCGTCCGCCTCGGAAATCCGTTTGTGCAGCACCAACTGCTCGACCATCTGGCTGCCGATCTTGATTGCAGGCGCAAACGAAGCCATCGGCTCCTGGAATATCATCGAAACCGCGCCGCCCCTGACGATCATCAGGTCTTCGGTTTTCCTGAGCTTCAGCGCATCGACGGTCCGCCCCCCGGCCGTCAGCATTATGCCGCTTTCGGGATCATAGACCGAATTGTCCGCATTCAACTGCATGATCGATTTCGCCGTCACGGATTTGCCGGAACCGGACTCTCCGACCAGGCCCAGAATCTCGCCGGGCGCGACATCAAAACTCACGCCGTCGATCGCCGTCACGAGCCCCTCGTCGGTCTTGAATTTCAGTTTCAGGTTCCTGACGGACAGGAGTTCGGTCATTTCTTCACGCCCCCGTACGGATCGGCGGCGTCGCGCAGCCCGTCGCCCACAAACACAAACGCCATGACAAGCGCGATGAAGAACAGGACCGGGATAAAATACCATTGATAGTTCAGCAGCACATCCGCGCTTGTGACATTCTGCAACATCACGCCGAGAGAATTGACCGGATCCTTCAAACCGAGACCGATGAACGAAAGCGCCGTCTCCGACAGCACCATGTAGGGAAACGAAATAACCAGATCGACGATGATGTACGAGGTGAAGGACGGCAGCAGATGCCTGCGGATCACATGGCCGGCGCCCGCCCCGCACATCTGCGCCGCCAGCACGTAATCCTGATTGCGCTCGACGAGAAGATGGGTGCGCACACGCCGGGCGAGCGTCGGCCAGCCAATGAAGCCCAGAATTATGGATATGAAGAAAAATCTCGTTTCCGCCGACCATTCGTCGGGCACGAATGCCGCAAGCGCCATGAACAACGGAATGGCGGGCACGGTTCTCACGGCGTCCGTGACCATTTGTATGGCGCCGTCAATCGTACCGCCAAAATACCCCGACACGCCGCCGATAATGAGCGCAAGCACGAAACTGATCATCACTCCGAGCGTGCCCACCGCCATCGACGTGTTGATCGCGTGCAGCGTGCGCCCGAAAATGTCCTTGCCGGAATCATCGGTTCCGAAAAGATGAATTTTTCCGTTGTCGACGCCGAACAGATGGGTGTCGAAAGTCAGGCCGATATTGGCGGATCCCAGGAGACCGTACTTCCAGTCTTCAACGAAGAACCGCAGATATCGCCGGTCTTCGGTGTCGATCGTGGTCACCCATCGGAAATTGGTTTTGATCGACCGCGCGCGCTTGACGCCATAGATGAACGGGCGAACCGAGCAACCGTTGTGATCGCAGAATTTCGGGATTTGCGGCGCGCCGTTCTGATAGTCGGAATCACGCCCCGCAATCGTCGGGTTGTAGGGCGACAGGAACGGTGCGAACAGGCCGAGCAATATCAGTCCGATCAGCACGGAAGCGGCGATCATCGCCGAACGGTTTTTCTTGAATCGCGCCCAGATCAGCTGCGTTTGCGAGGCGGTGAAATAGGCTTCCCTGGCCTTTTGCGTCGGAGCGGAGGTGTTTGCCGCCATCGCCCTACCCTCCCATCACCGAGCGGCGGACGCGCGGATCGATCAGCGCCAATCCGACATCCGTGACAAAGTTCAGCGTGACGATCGACGCCGTCAGCAGGAAGATGATCGCGCCCGCGAGTTGCTGGTCGTTCGATCGCGCCAGCGATTCAAGCAGCAGAGCTCCTGCTTCGGTCAAGGTCAGGATCAACGCGACGATCGGCAGTTCGTTGAAAATGCGGTTCAGGTCAAAGCCAAGCGAATTGACGATCGGTCCCAGCGCATGGCGGGCCGGATAGCGCCAGAGCAGTTTTCGTCCGATAATGCCACGGGCCGAAGCCGCCGTGACATAGAGCTTGCCGATCTCGTCGAGCATCAGGGCCCGAACCGTCTGCAATGCGAAGGCGGTGGCCGACCAACCGAGGATGAAGACCGGCAGCCAGGCTCGCGACAGGAAATCCATCAGCTTGTCGAAGCTCCACTCCGCGTCGCGGTATTCCTTGGAGAACAGGCCGGTCAGCGAATCGCCGAACACGACCGTGGAAAACAGCATGATCATCAGCGCCAGCAGAAAATTCGGCATCGCCAGGCCGAGATAGGAGATGAAACGCAGCGATCCGTTGAGCCAGGCGCTCCTGGAAGCCGCGGCGATGATGCCGACGGGTATCGCTATGAGATATGCGAACAAAAGCGATGTCAGACAGATCGCCAGACTGACCAGGAACTTGTCGCCCAACAGCTGATTGATGTTGAGACGCAGGATGCAGGAATCGCCGAATTCGCCCTTGAACATCACATTGCCGACCCAACTGCCCCAGCGGACGATGAAAGGCCGGTCAAGCCCGAGGCGCCGCTCTTCCGCCTTGATATCTTCGACGGTGATCTGGGCGCCTTGCGTGTTCTTGAACGCGAGATAGCGCTCGGCGCATGTGCCCGGCACCAGTTCCATCAGGGTGAAAACGATCAGGGATACGGTCAGCAGCGTGAACAGCGCCATGCAGACGCGAACCAGAGCGAACTGTGCCAGCTGAGCCATTGCGCTGCCCCGTACCCGTTCCACCCGGAACCCGTCTTCGCGGCGGGCGCCGACATCTCCCCATTATGCGGCGGAGGCCGGGATTTTGATCCTGGCCTCCGCGATTTTCAACCGGGACAGCGGCCTTTACTCATCGAAGAACCATTGCTGAGGCCGGTAGGGGAACGTCCGGTAGTACTCATAGGATGCGGTCTTGAACTCGACGAAGTTCCTGAGCGCATTCCTGCGATAGATCGGATCCGGCGTCAGGGCGGTTCCGATGAACAACAGGTTGCCGGTCAGGTTTTCGACCATGCGGGCGCCCGCCGCCTTGAACGCATCCGATCCCGCCGGCGCGGACTGGAAAGCGTTGATGTCCTCAACGATCTGCTTGACGAAATCCGGCGGCTCAACGCCGCTGGCCCCTTTCGAGTCAACCCATTCGGCCCACAACATGCCCGTGCGGTGACCGAAGTAGTTTTCAAACGGCGGCGCCCACAGTTCGTTGTTGCCGAGCACGATGCCGAGCGGCTGGCCTTTTTCCCAGGCGCCGACATCGAGCTGGTTGGAAGACTGCGCCGAACGATATTCGTCAGGCGTCACTTCCTTGACCGTGGTCTGGATGCCGGCGTCCGCCCAGTACTGGCCAACCAGTTCGACCACCTGTCCGGCAATGCCCTGAGTGGCGAACTGAATGTTCAACACGATTTTATCGCCATTGGGCAGTTCGCGGAATCCGTCGCCGTCCGTATCCTTCATGCCGACCTCGTCCAGAAGCGCCCTGGCGCGATCGGGATCGAATTCGGTTGCGAAAGTCTCCCATTTCGGATCGACAAAATCGGGAAGCGGCGAAAAGCCCGTATACTGCCTCGGCGTTCCCTGACCGAAATAGGCCGTCTCGTTCAGATCATCGCGGTCGATCGCAATCGACATCGCCTCGCGGAACCGCAGGTCGCCGAACACCTTGCGTTTTTCGGGATTGTCCGAGGTCACGTTGAACGAGAAGGCATGCATCGCGATCTTCGGCTTCAGATAGACCGAATAATCGCCCTTTTCCTGATTTTCCAGAAGCAGCGGCGCATCGGAAAGCTGCAGCGACTGCGTCTTGTAGTCGGCTTCCGCGTTGACGAGCTTGAGGATGCGCACTTCGTTGTCGTTGGCGTAGACTTCATCCTGCTCGTTGATATACGGCAGCTGGTTGCCGGCGGTATCGACCATGAAGAAGTAGGGATTGGCCACATAGTGGCGTCCCTCGGTGGTGTCGGTCACGGTCAGGAAACTTTCGAGCGTCGGCACGACGGCTTTCGGCAGATTGCCGACGATGTCCGGGCTGTTCAGCAATGGCGAAGGCGTGTCGGTCCAGTCCGAATTGCCGAAATAGGCCTTGATCGCCGCCAGTCCGTTTTCAAATCCGAGGCTCCGCGCATGACTGTCCGCGTCGGCGCTGATGTCCGGATGGAACCTGCCCAAAAAATGCTTCGGCTGGAAACCCTGGGCGAACGATGTTGCAAAGTGCGCCAGCAGACCGGGCTTCGGCGCCGGAAGGTTGAAACGTACGGTTTGCGGATCGACAACATCGACCGTCATGCGCTCGCCGCCTACCAGCACATAGTCTTTCGGCTTTTCGATGACTTTCGAATCGAGCGCCAGATTGTCGTACCAGAACTTCACGTCCTCGGCGGTGAACGGTGCGCCGTCGGACCATTTGTGGCCTTTGCGCAGAAAGAACGTCAGTTGGGTATAGTCGTCGTTCCATTCCCAGCCTTTCGCGACCATCGGCACGATGGTCTGCAGATCGTCCGAATACCGCACGAGATTGACGTGGCGGGTCGAAAGGAAGTCCGAGGTGCCGGCTTCCGTCGCGTTCGACAGCGCGTCGAGCGTGCCGCCATACTTGCCGATCATTTCATAGGGAGCGACCACAAGCGGTTCTTCCGGGATGCGCTCGGCGAGCGGCGGAAGATCGGGATTGCCCTGAATCCTGGCGTTCAAACCACCAATGGCCGGATTTTCCCGGAATGTCAGCGTGCAATTTGCAAGCGATTGAATTTCAGCGAGCTCATATTGGTGCGGATAGGCGCCGGCGCCAACTCCCATCATGTCCGCGACCGTCACCGCCGGACAGTCGGCGGCCAACGAAGTCCCCGCCATCCACATCAGCGCGGAACCCGCCAATAACAGTTTTTTCATGGTTTATTCTCCCTTGCCAAGATTATTGCGAAGCGTCGGTTGCGCGCCCCGATTTGGTTGTCGTTCATGTAACCGACCCGCACTTTAGCCATCAGTTCGCCAAAACACAATTCATCAGATGGATCTCATCCTTCGCCCGTTCCGGCCCGGAATCCCGATGAAGCCGAATAGGCCGGGTTCGCGAAGTCTGGATGACAACCGGCGGGCAAGCCATATGGATGCCCGCGTCGGATGCGTTCGCATCCCGCATCCTTTGTCATGCCGGTCGGTCGATCAAATGCGCCCTGCTCCTCCCTTGTCGCGCTCCGGGCGGACCGGTTGATTTGTCGCATGGACCGCCGGTGGCGCGCCTGCCGGGCGCAGACCGACAAGCATTACGCACGAGAACGCACCATCAATAAAATCTATTATTCTTATGGAAGCATCGCCACGCTCTATATGACAGCCATTGTGGCGATACGAATTTCGCCATTGTTCCCATAAGGTCCGTCGATTTTTTAGCATAACTAAAAAAACCGTTGACTTGGAAAACCTGCGGGAGCACGATTTTAGCAATACTAAAACGGGAGGAGCGCTTGGCCGGATCGGCCGCCAGACGCATTGAGGCCGGCAACGAGAATCCTGCCCTGGCGAAACGCCTGCGGGCCCGTCGCAAAGAGGTGGGTCTGACCATGCGGCAGGTTGCCGACCGGGCCGGATTGTCTGTGGGTTTCATCTCCCAGATCGAGCGCGGCATAACCACTCCGTCGCTCTCATCGCTTGTCTCGGTTTCGCGAGTCCTTGATCTTCACGTCAGCGAGTTCCTGGCGCAGCCGCGTGTGGATACGCCACAAACGCGTCATGACAAGAGGCCGGTCTACGCCATCAGCGAAAGCTCGGTGACATACGAACGCATTTCCTCGTCCTTTCCGGGCAGCGTGTTGCGCAGCGTCATAATCCACGAACCTCCCGGCCACAGGGCGGAGCCGATATCACACGAGGGCGAAGAGATGCTGTTCGTGCTTGAGGGAACGGTCACCGTTGAAATCGATGGCGAACGAACCGTTCTCGAGACCGGCGATTCAATCCATTTCCAGTCGGCCAAGGTTCATTCGACGTGGAACCATTCCGATACCCCGGCGACGATTCTGTGGGCCGGGACAATGGACGTCTTCGGGGAAGACGAAAACGGCGCCGGTCGGCGCCGCTCCCCGGCGGATTTCGACGATTCATCACGATAAACAGGGAGCAGGAAAATGAAAAAACCGACCACCGCAATCGCCGCAGCTGCGCTATCGGCAACCGCACTGACGGCCATCGCGCCGAGTGACGCCCTGGCAGGCGGCGTTCTCCGGCTTGACGAAGTCGCCGTCGGAGAACTCGACCCCGGCAAAGCGTCCGATTACGCGGACTCAATCCTGATGTTCAATGTCTACGACACGCTGGTTCTGCCGAGACAGGGCGGTCCGGGCCATGTCCCGCATCTGGCCGAGAGCTGGGAGTCCGACGGCGGCAGCTATACATTCAAGCTGCGCGGCGATGTGAAGTTTCAGTCAGGCAATGCGCTGACCGCCGATGATGTGGTGTTCTCGTTCGATCGCATGAAGGCCCTCGGACAAGGATTGTCCTACCTGTTCGGAATTGTCGACAACGTCGAGGCGGTCGATGGCGACACGGTGAAATTCCACCTGTCGGCGCCATCCGCGGCGTTCGTGGCGTCGCTGGTCCGGCTTCCCATCATCGACAAGCGGACCGTGATGGCCAATCTCGGTGACGGCGAGGGCGAGATGAAGGATTGGGGTCAGGCCCATCTGTCAGCCGATGGCGCGGGAACCGGGGCGTACCGGGTGACCTCGCACAATCCGCAGGAAGAAACGGTGATGGAGAAAAACGCGGACTACTTCCTCGGCGTCGCGGACGCCGCTCCCGACACCGTGCGCCTGCGCTACGGTCTGGAGGCGGCGACGGTCCGAACGTTGATCGCCCGGGGCGAGCATGACATTTCGTCTCAATGGCTTCCGCCGGAGGTGATGAAGGCGCTTGCCGCGGAGGGCGCACAATTGCTGTCGGAATCGGGAACGGGCGCGTTCTACGTCAAGATGAACACCACGAAGGCGCCGATGGACGACGTCAATTGCCGTCTCGCCTTCTCGAAAGCCTTCGATTACGACGCGGCGATCAAAATGATCGCGATTACCGATGACGTGTCCCAGGGCAGCGCTTCGACGGGCGGCATACCGGCCGGCATGTTCGGCGCCAATCCCGCGGATGCGATATTGAAACGCGATCTCGACGCCGCCATGCGGCACCTGGCGGACTGCAAATACAAACCGGAGGACATGAACATTGAATTGTCATGGATTGCCGAAGTGCCGCTGGAGGAACGCTTCGCGCTTCTGATGCAGGCCAATTTCGCCGGGCTTGGCGTAAAATCGGAAATCAGGAAACTGCCCTGGGCGCTATTCGCCGAACAGGTGTCGAAACCGGAGAACACGCCGCACATTTCGCAACTTTTCGTCAACGCGGTTACCGGCGACCCCGATACGCTTTTGTACGGGCAATATCACTCGACGGCCGCCGGCACCTGGCAGTCGCCGGAGTATTTGAGCGACGCGGAAATCGACAAATATCTCGATGCCGGCAAGACCGCGACATCGGACGAAGACCGCGAAAAAGCCTATGCGGCGCTCAACGCGAGGCTGATGGCGATTGCGCCGTCGATTTACGGCTATGACCGCAATTCGGTATTCGCCGCCGGCAATCGTGTGAAAGTGCCCGCGCTTTCGGACCCGTCAAAAGCGTTTGGTCTCGATGGCATGGGCTTCTCCTTCCGCCTGATGGAGATGACCGAATAGGTCGCTTTCCGGGGAACGGCCGGACGTTCCCTGGGGTCGCCGTCTTGCGATCGGGAAGAATGTTCGGCCGGTCGCGGCGACCCGCGATTTCGAGGATTAGGTTTCAGATGTCGCCTGTCGTTCGTCTGCTGGCCCATCGGCTGGGAATCTCGCTGATCGTCCTGATCGGCGTGTCCATGCTGATATTCGCCATCGCCCGGATCATACCCGGCGACCCGGCGCGCATCGCGCTCGGGCCGAATGCGACGCCGGAGCAGGTCGAAAATCTCAGACAGGCGCTGCATCTCGACCGGAACATTGTCGTCCAGTACGGCTATTTCGTCGTCGATCTGTTTCGCGGCGACCTGGGCGTTTCGCTTTACACCAACCGCCCGGTAACGGTCGATATCGCACAATTCCTGCCGGCAACGCTCGAACTCGTCATTGCCGCCGGCATCATGATGATCGGCATCGGCCTGCCGCTCGGCATCGTTTCCGCCCGTTACAGAGGCCGCTGGCCCGACAACGCCGTGCGTCTTGTCTCACTGCTCGGCGTCTCCGCCCCCAGCTTTGTCTGGGCGGTGATCCTGATGTTGCTGTTCGCTTTCTTTCTGCCGCTGTTCCCGATCGCCGGCCGCATCTCGGACATATATGCAATCGAACCCACAACCGGATTTCTTCTGGTCGACACATTGCTTGCGGGCGAATTTCGCGCCTTCGGCAACGCTGCTTGGCACATCGTCCTGCCGGCCTTTGCGCTGGCGGTCTCCGGTATCGGTCAGGCCGCCCGCCTTACTCGCGCCAATATGGTCGAGACCTATGACAAACCCTACATTGAAATGGCTCGTTCCTATGGTTTTCCCGACCGGCGCATTGCAAACCGGTTCGCGTTCCGCCCTTCGCTGATCGGGTCGCTGACCATAATCGGCCTGGATTTCGCCGCCATGCTCGGCAACGCCTTCCTGGTCGAAGCGGTTTTCGCATGGCCTGGTCTGTCGCGCTACGGCGTCGCCGTCATCCTGCGCAAGGATCTGAACGCCATCGTCGGCACTGTCCTGATCATTTCGGCAACCTTCCTGATCGTGAACGTCATCGTCGATTTGCTGATCGCTTTCATCAATCCGCGCATCCGCCATTCGCAGAGGCCGGCATGAAGCGCACCGTCGCGATATTGCTGCAAAATCCGCTTTCGCTGCTCGGCGTTATCCTGGTCGCGGTCGTCGTGCTGTCGGCCTTGTTCGCCGATTTCATCGCGCCCTTCCCCGAACACAAGGGGGCCGTCGTCGATTTCACCAATTTCAACAAGGCGCCCGAATGGCCATATATTTTCGGCACCGATCTGGTCGGTCGCGACATGTTCTCGCGCATTGTCTTCGCCTACCGCATCTCGCTGCTTCTCGGCGTCGTCGTTTTGGCCATCGCCGTCCCGGTCGGCGTCACCATTGGCCTCGCCGCCGGTTATCTTGGCGGTTGGACGGAATATGCTCTCATGCGCATTACCGATGTATTCCTGTCGATCCCGCCGCTGGTGCTCGCCATGTCGATCATGGGCGTGCTGGAGCCAACCCTGCTCAACGGCATGATGGCGGTCACGGCGATGTGGTGGCCCTGGTACACCCGCCTCGTCTACAATCTCACCCGCGCCGAGAAGGAAGAGGGTTACGTCCTCGCGGCGGAAGTCATCGGCGCATCGAAGCTGCACGTCATCTTCCGTGAAATCCTGCCCAACTGCGTTCCCGCGGTCATCACCAAGATGACGCTCGATCTCGGTTTCGTCATCATCATCGCCTCATCGCTCTCCTTTCTCGGGCTGGGGGTGCAGCCGCCGACGCCGGACCTCGGTTCGATGGTCGCCGACGGCGCGAGATATCTTCCCGACTCGTGGTGGCTCACCGTCTTTCCCGGGCTGGCGATTTTGATCGCGGTTTTCGGATTCAACCTGATCGGCGACGCGCTGCGCGAAATCCTGGGAGCCGACCGATGAACCCTCCGACCCTGGATATCCGCGACCTGTGTCTGTCATTCAAGGGTTATGCGGACACGGTCGAAGTTCTGCATGGCGTTTCGCTTCACATCGAACGCGGCGAGCGCGTGGCGCTGGTCGGCGAATCCGGTTCCGGCAAATCGGTCATCGCCCGCATCGTGCTCGGTTTGCTGCAGGAGCTTCGCTCGGCGCGCATTGCAGGCGAACTGTATTTCGAGGGCGGCGACCTGAACGAATTGTCCGCCGCGGCGCGCCACGGTCTGCGCGGCGCGAAAATGTCGATGATCTTTCAGGACCCGACATCGTCGCTCAATCCGGTCTACACGATCGCCACACAGTTCCATGAAGTGCTGAAACGCGCACTGCCGTCGGTATCCGCCGAGGAGGCGCGCACGATCGCGACCGACGCGCTTCTGGATGTCTCGATCGCCGGGCCGGACCGTGTGCTCGATTCCTATGCTTTCCAGCTTTCGGGCGGCATGAACCAGCGCGTGATGATCGCCATGGCGCTCGCAAACGAGCCATCGCTGCTGATCGCCGACGAACCGGGCACGGCGCTGGACGCAACCGTGCAGTCCCGGACCTTGAAACTGATGCACGATCTGGTCGCCGAACATGGCACGTCGGTATTGTTCATTTCGCATAATCTGGGCGTCGTCCGCGAATTCGCCGACCGGGTCTACGTCATCTACAAGGGACGGATCGTCGAAAAGGGCGGCGCGAAGGCCCTGTTTGCGGAACCGCGTCACCCCTACACCCGGGCGCTCATGGCCGCCGTACCGAAAATTACCGGCGGCGGCGTCGCCGATGTGGAAGAGGCGTCGGAAGCATTTTCAGAACCCATGGCGGATCATGACGCAGGGGCAACGGCATGACTTCGCTGCTCTCGGTCCGCGACGTCTCCAGGAGTTTCCGTCTCGGCGATCGCGAAATCAAAGCGGTGCGGGATGTATCCTTTGAAGTCGCCGCAGGCGAATGCCTGGCGATCGTCGGCGAGTCGGGATCGGGCAAAAGCACCATCGCAAACATGATCCTCGGCATTTATCCACCCACCGGCGGGACGATCGCCTATCGCGGTTCTCCCCTGCCCGCGCGCCGCGAACTCACTCACCGGCGCGCAATCCAGCTCGTGCAGCAAAACCCGTTGTCATCGCTCAATCCCAAACGCTCCGTTGGCGCCTCGTTGCGGCTGGCGCTCGACGTTCACGGCATCGGCGACCGCGCCGGACGCACCGGACGCGTCGGCGGGCTTCTCAAGGAGGTGGGGCTGCCCGCGGAATTCGCCGAACGATCCCCCGCCGCTCTGTCGGGCGGACAACGCCAGCGTGTCGCCATCGCGCGGGCGCTGGCCTGCGAATCCGATCTGGTCGTGCTCGACGAACCCACCTCGGCGCTCGACGTGCTGGTGCAGGCGCGTGTTCTGAAACTGCTGCACGAACTGCGCGAGAAGCGCAATCTGACCTACATCTTCATCACCCATGATCTGGCGGTCGTGCGAAACATCGCGGAACGCGTCGCGGTTTTCGAAAAGGGCCGGCTGATCGAGCTTGACGACACGGCAACGCTCTTCGCCGGACCGTCAGCCGAATACACCAGAAACCTGATCTCCGCCGTCCCGGTGGTCGGAGCCGACGAAGTTGAACTCCGACATGAACTATCCCGGAAATCCCATGCGTAAGTCCGATCAAATCGCGTTCGCCACCGCGCTTGCCGCGCCGAAAAACCAGCCGGAAACCGCCTTTGCCGCGCTGTGCGGACTGGCGGCCGAACTGGTTGGCCACAAACTGTTCACGCTGATGACATTCGACCGGAATGCCGGCGAAGCTTGCCGCATCTATTCGAACATGCCGGATGCGTACCCGGTCTCGGGAAAGAAGACCGCCCGCGAGGACGACTGGAGCCGGCATGTCATCAACGCCAGGCGGACATTCGTCGCCAACACGATCGACGACATCGCGAACGTGTTTCCGGATTTCGGGATCATTCGCTCGCTTGGCTGCGAGTCCGTCATCAACGTCCCGGTATTCGTCGCGGGCCGGTTCCTCGGCACGATCAACTGCCTGCATGAAGCCGGCTATTACACACCCGAGCGGGTGGACGCATCCGAAGCGCTGAAACTGCCGGGCGCCGCCTGTTTTCTTCTTCTGCACTCACTCGATAATGGAGACATCTAGTGTCTGACAAAACCATCCGCGTTGCAACCGACGTTGGCGGAACCTTCACCGATCTGGTTTGCTTCGAAATCGATTCCGCCACCGGCGAATCCAAAGTCACGACAGCAAAAACGGACACAACCCCGCCGGATTTCGAGCGCGGCGTTCTGAATGTGCTGGAAAAAGGCGATGTGGACCCGTCCGCCGTCGATTTCCTCGCCCACGGCGCCACCGTGGTCATCAATGCGTTGACCGAGCGTAAGGGCGTCACGGTCGGTCTGATCACCACCGAGGGCTTCCGCGATACGCTGGAAATCGCCCGCGGCAACCGGCCGGATTTCTTCAACCTGCACTACGAAAAGCCAAAACCGTTTGTTCCCCGCTATCTGCGCCGCGAACTGCCCGGCCGTATGAGCTACAAGGGCGAGGAAACGACGCCGCTCGATCTGGCTCCCCTGCCCGGCATTCTCGATGACTTCAAAAGGGAAGGCGTTGAAGCGATCGCAATATGCTTTCTGCATTCCTATGCCGACCCGTCGCATGAACAGGCGGCGATGGCCGAACTGCGCGAACTGTGGCCGAAAATCCCGGCGGTGTCGTCGCACCAGATCACGCGCGAATGGCGCGAATATGAGCGCACCAGCACCACGGTGCTTTCCGCCTACGTTCAGCCCGCCGCCGGACGCTATCTGAGCCGCCTCGATGATGGGCTGAAGGCCAGGGGCTTCAAGGGAAGCCCTTACATCATGCAGTCCAACTGCGGCGTCGACTCGCTTGAATCGGTCTCGCGCATTCCCATCGCCATGGTCGAGTCCGGGCCGGCTTCGGGCTTCTGGGGCGCGGCGGAGCTTGGCCGTCTGATTGGCGAACCCGATGTGCTCGCGCTTGATATCGGCGGCACGACGGCAAAGTGCTCACTGATCGAGAACGGGCGGGTCAGGATCATGACGGACTACTGGATCGAACGTGACCGGACGTCCGCCGGATATCCGATCATGGTGCCCGTGGTCGATCTGGTCGAGATCGGCAACGGCGGCGGCTCGATTGCGTGGGTCGACGATTTCGGCAAGCTGCATGTCGGCCCGCGGTCCGCCGGCGCCCTGCCCGGCCCGGCGGCATATGGCAAGGGCGGAACCGAAGCGACGACCACCGACGCCAACCTGTGGCTCGGCCGCATCAACAAGGACTATTTTTGCGGCGGCGAAGTCGATGCCGACATGGCATCCGTGGAGACCGTCATCAAGGCGGTCGGCGAAAAACTTGGCGTCGATGCGGATGAAGCCGCGCGCGGCATCGTCCGCATCGCCAACAACAACATGGTCAACGCGCTTAAACTGGTGTCGCTCAATCGCGGTTTCGACCCGCGCGATTTCACGCTTGTCGCCTTCGGCGGCGGCGGCGCGATGCACGCCATGGCGCTTGCTTCGGAACTCGGGGTGAAAAAAGTCGTTGTCCCCGCCGGTGCGCCGGTTTTCTCGGCCTGGGGCATGATGATGTCGGATCTGCGCCGCGATTATTTCGTTACCAGGCTGATTGATCTGGCTGAAGGATCCGAAGGCGCGATCGAGCGGACCTTCGCCGAGACCGAAGCCGTCGCGACGAAGCAATTCGGCGACGAAGGCATCGCCTCCGATCGCATCGGGTTCCTTCGTTTCGGCAAGTTCCGATACCGGAATCAGGAACACACTACCGAGGTTCCGCTCGACGGCCCTGTCGGAGCGGACAATCTGAAGAAAATCGAGGCCGATTTTCACCACGCCTATGAGCGGGAATACACCTACCGGCTCGATGCGCCGGTCGAAATGGTCGGTATACATCTGATCGCCTCGGCGGAAGTCGGCAAACTGACGATGAAGCGGCATGCGCTCGGGCCGGCGGACGCCTCATCGGCGCGCAAGGGGGTCCGCAAGGTCGACTTCGCGCTGGAAGGCGTCCATCCCGCTGAAATCTTCGATGGCGCGAAGTTGAATCCGGGCATGAAGACAGAAGGTCCGGCAATCGTCGAGGATCCGGGAACGACGGTCGTTTTGCATCCGGGCAACCGGGCCGAAGTCGACGGCTACGGCAATATCCACATCGAGACGGCGAATTGAGGAGCGGACAGATGACGAATGTTTTCGACGATCCGATCACTCTGGAAATCATCCAGAACTCGCTTCAGGCCGCCGCCGACGAAATGTTCGCGGCGATGAAGAAAACCGCCATGAGCTCCATCATCTACGAGGTGCTCGACATGGGCACCGGCATCATGGACGGCAAGGGCGAACTGGCCTCCTCGGGCGCCGGCATTCCAGCCTTCATCGGCGTGCTCGACAAGGCGGTGAAGGTCGTTATCGACAAGTTCGACAAGGAGGGCGATATCGAACCGGGTGACGTGTTCGCCACCAATGATCCCTACCATGGCGGCGTTACCCATCTGAACGACATCGTCGTCGCCATGCCGGTCTTCGCCGAAGGCCGCGTCATCGCCTGGACGGCCAATATCGCTCACAATTCGGATGTCGGCGGCATGGCGCCCGGTTCGCTGACCGGCGAGGCGACGGAGATTTTCCAGGAGGGTCTGCGCCTTCCCGCGATCAAGATCATCTCCGGGGGCGAGCCGATCAAGCCGGTGATGGACATCATCAAGATCAATTCACGCATGCCGGACGTGCTGGAGGGCGACGTCTGGGCGGCGATCGCCTCGGTGCGCGTGGGCGACAGAAGGTTGCGCGAACTGGCGGAAAAATACGGCGTCGAAACCTTCGAAAACGCCATGATCTCGTTCATGGACCATGGCGAACGGGCATCGCTCAAAGCTCTTGCCGACCTGCCTAAAGGCACGTTTGAACTTTTCGAGGAACAGGACGACGGACGCATGTTCAACGTCAAGATCACGATTGGCGACGACGATTTCACGGTCGATCTGCGGGACAATCCGGATCAGGCGGGCAGTCCGGTCAACACCAGCCGCGACGGCGTGATGGTTGCCGCCCAGATGATCTTCAAGTCGCTCACCGACGCCTATTCGCCGGCCAATGGCGGTTCGTTCCGGCCGATCAATCTGCTGACCCGGGAAGGCTCGGTCTTTCACGCCAGGGAGCCCGCGCCGATCGGATTCTATTACGAGATCGAACTGCGGGTTTATGACCTCATGTGGCGCTGCCTTGCGCCGCATATGCCGGATCGGCTGGCCGCGGGCCATTTCGCCTCGGTCTGCGGCACGTTCATCGGCGGCGTCCATCCCGACACCGGCCGCCAGTACACGATCATCGAACCGCAACTCGGCGGCTGGGGCGCCAGCCGCGCCGGCGACGGCAACTCCGCCATGTTCTGCGGCTTTCACGGCGAGACCTTCAACTGTCCGGCCGAGATCAACGAGGCGCGCAACGGGCTTTGCGTCGACCGCATGGAGCTCAACATGGAACCGGGCGGCGAAGGCAGGTTCACCGGCGGCCGCGGCATCGTCATGGACTACCGTGTGCGCGGCGATAACGGCTTTCTCACCGCCGGTTATACCCGTTCAAGGTTCCCGGCCTGGGGTGTCGACGGCGGTTCCGACGGTTCTCCCAACTATGTCGAATTCCGCCCCAGGGACGGCGAACCGGAAACGTTCGCGTTCGTTTCGGGCAAGACCACGCATGTCGATGACGTCATTCGCGTCGTCACCGGCAATGGCGGCGGATTGGGCGACCCGAAGGAGCGTGACCGCGACGCGGTGCGCGCCGACATCAGGAACGGTTTGATCTCCAGGGAGCGCGCCGAAGAGATCTACGGTCAGGTTTGAATGGACCCAACCGGTGGAAAGGAGCATCGATAATGACCAAACCACTGAAAATCATGTACCACAACCCGGTCGGGATATCCGGCTACGATCAGGTTTTCGCCGACATGGCGGCCGCCAACAAACTGCCCGGAACCGAAGTTCATGTTACGTCGCTGCCGGAGAATGTCGGCGGATTTACCCACATCGAGTTCCGTTCCTACGAGGCGATGGTGACACGCGGCATCATTCGCGCCGTACGGGCGGCGGCGAAAGAGGACTTCGATGCCTTCGCCATCGGTTGCTTCTATGACACCGCGCTGCACGATGCCCGCGAGATATCGGGCGACATGATCGTCACGGCGCCTTGTCACTCATCGTGCGAAATAGCCGCCAGCCTCGCCAACCGTTTTGGCGTCATCGTCGGCCGGCGCAAATGGGTCGATCAGATGCAGGCGACCGTTCACGAGCATGGTCACGAAAACAGACTGAGCGGATTCTACCACGTCGAACTTGGCGTCAACGATTTCCAGACCGATCACGCGCGCACCAACCGTCTTTTGACGGAGACGGGCCGCAAGGCCGTGGAGGAAGACTACGCCGAGGCGGTCATTCTCGGCTGTACGCTTGAGATCGGATTCCACCGAAAGATGGAAAAAGAACTCGATGTGCCTGTGATCGATCCATCCCTGGCGGCGCTCAAACGAGCCGAATATGCCGCCATTCTCAAGCGCCAGTGCGGTTGGACGCCAAGCCGCAAATGGTCGTGCGAAGCGCCGCCTGAAGAGGAAATCGCCCGCTTCGGCGGCTTCGACGAGGGCGAAGCGTTCGGCAATCGCATAGTAGTCGAAGCCGGTCCCGGCGCGGCGCCGGGTGACGCCCGGGAGCAAAGGATATGACCGCATGACCGTCTCCGTGTCCCGTCGCCTTGCCGCGCTTCGCGAGCGCATGGCCGAAACCGGCGCCGGTCTCGTCGCGCTCGGCCCCGGTGCGCACATGGATTGGCTGCTCGGCTTTCATCCGCATCCCGATGAGCGCCCCTGCCTGCTGTTGATCGGGCCGGAAAGGGAAGCCTTCCTGATGCCGGCGCTCAATGCCGAAGATTCAAGGGAATGCACCGACATCGCCTTTCACGAATGGTCCGACGCGGACGGCCCGGCGGCGGCGCTGAAAGCGGCGCTGAAGGCGACAGGCGCCGACCGCGCTCGCGGCGTCGTCATCGACGAGACCATGCGTGCGGATTTCGCCCTTCTTCTGCTCGACAACCTGCCCGATGCGCGGCCCGGTTTCACCGCGGACACCGTGGGGGCGCTCAGGATGCGCAAGGACGAGACCGAGTGCGGGCTTCTCAAGGAAAACGCGTCGATCGACGATCGCGCGATGCGGGCCGCCTTCGCGGCGCTCCGTCCGGGCATCAGCGAAACCGAACTCGCGGACATAATCCGGGCCGCCCATGCCGCCGAGGGAGCCCGGACTGAATTCTGTATCGTCGGCGGCGGCCCGAATGGCGCCTTTCCACATCATCGGACCGGCGAAAGAACGCTGCAAACCGGCGACGCGGTGGTCATCGACACCGGCGCCAGGTCCAGGGGCTTTCCGTCGGACATGACCCGCATGGCGGCGGTGGGAAACGCGCCCGAAGGATATGAATCCGTCCACGCCGTTGTCGAAAAGGCGGTTCAGGCGGCGCTCGCCGCCGCCAGACCCGGCGCGTTGGCGAAAGAGGTCGACGCGGCCGCGCGCGGCGTCATCGCGGCCGCCGGTTACGGCGACTGTTTCGTTCACCGCACCGGCCACGGCATCGGCATCGAGGTGCACGAACCGCCCTATATCACCGCGACTTCCGAAACCGTACTGGATGAGGGAATGGTCTTTTCCATCGAACCCGGCGTCTATCTGCCGGGCCGTTTTGGAATCCGCCTCGAAGAAATCGTTATCCTGCGATCCGACGGACCTGAAATCCTGTCGGAACTGTCGCGTGACCTGCATGTGGCGAACGCTTCAAGATGATGGCGAAACCTGTTGATCCATTTACGATTTCTGTCATTCAATCGAGCCTGATCGCCGCCGCCGATGAAATGTTCGCGGTGCTGAAGAAAACCGCCATGAGCCCGATTATCCACGAGGTGCTCGATGTCGGAACCGGCATAACGGACGGAGAAGGCGCTCTCGTCTCTTCCGGGGCCGGCATACCCACTTTCGTCAGTATACTGGACAAGGCGGTAAGGCGCATTCTCCGGCTCAATCCGCCGGAGACCATCAATCCGGGCGATATCTTCGTCACCAACGATCCGTATTTCGGCGGGGTGACCCATTTGAACGACGTGGCCATTGCTCAGCCCGTATTCGCCGGTGACAGACCGGTGGCGTGGACCGCTTCGATCGCCCACTGGAGCGATGTCGGCGGCAAGGCGCCGGGGTCGATGGCGGTCGATGTAACGGAGATTTTTCAGGAAGGGCTGCGCCTGCCGGCGGTAAAATTGTTCGAGCGCGGCAAACCGATCGAATCCGTTTTCGACATCATCGCGGTCAATTCCCGCCTGCCCGACTTCGTCCGCGGCGATCTGTGGGCGCAGGTCGCGGCATCGCGCAAAGCTTCCGCGCGGATCGTCCGGTTGGTCGAAACCCACGGCATCGAAGCCTGTTCGCAAGCGCTGAGCGCCCTGTTCGCCGAGGGCGAGCGACGCGGCCTTTCCGGTCTGGCCGATCTGCCGCCGGGAACATATTCGATCGAGGAGGAACAGGATGACGGCGCGCTCTGGCGCGCCGGCGTCACAATCGAATCGCAACGGTTTACCGTGGACCTGTCAGGCAATCCGGCCCAGCGCGACGCACCCTACAACACCAGCCGCGACGGCGCGGTCATTTCCTCGCAGATGATCTTCAAGGCGCTGACCGATCCGACCCTGACGGCCAATGCGGGCTCGTTTCGGCCGCTGGAGGTCATCACCGAGCCGGGCACGATCTTCCACGCCACCGGCGCCGCGCCGCACGGCTACTATTTCGAAACCCGCATCCGGCTCTACGACATGCTCTGGCAGTGCATGGCCCGCGCCATGCCGGAGCGCTTGCCCGCCGGCCACTTCGCCTCGATCTGCGGCACCGTGATCGCCGGAGAGCATCCCGATACCGGTCGGCGCTACACCATGGTCGAGCCGCAAATGGGCGGCTGGGGCGCGACCGCCGACCGCGACGGCCTGGACGCCATGTATTCGGCCAGCCATGGCGAAACGTTCAACTGCCCGGTCGAAATCTGCGAATCCCGCTACGGAATCGATGTCGGCTACAGGCGGCTGAACGAGACGCATGAGGGCGCGGGCCTGCACGCGGGCGGAAGGGGGTTGCAGACCAGCTATCGTCCGCGCGGGCGTGCGGCGCTTTCGGCCGGCTACAGCCGCAACAGACATCCCGTCTGGGGTGCGAACGGCGGAGAACCCGGCGGTACAAACGGCATTACGGTTTGCAGCGCCCGGTCGGGAAGAACCGATTACGATTATATCAGCGGCGTCGCCATCGAGCCGGGCGACGAAATTCTGATCCGCACGGCCAATGGCGGCGGATGGGGCGGGACCGGCTAATCATCATCGGCCAATGCCGCCTCAAGCGCTATCCCGACCATCCGCGAAAAACCGCTTTCACGTTGCGCGGACGGCATTTCCTCGCCGGTCTTCAGATGGTCCGAAACCGTCAGCACGGTCAACGCCCGCGCGCCCAGGCGAGCGGCGAGCGTGTAGAGGGCGGAAGTTTCCATCTCCACGGCCAGAACGCCGTGCCCGATCAGCGTATCCAGCGGATATTCGGGATGCGTATAGAACGCGTCCTGCGAAATGATGCCGCCGACATGAGGAGATACGCCCCTCGCCTCGGCGACGGCGACCGCGAGGCGGAGCAAATTCCAGTCGGCGCAGGGCGCGTACTCGATTTCGCCGAAAATCATCTTGTTCATCGACGAGGCGGACGATGACGTCATCGCGACGACGATATCGTCGATCTTTACCTGCGGCGCCATGCCGCCGCAGGAGCCGATGCGGATGATGCGTTTGGCGCCATGGTCGCGGATCAGTTCGTTCACATAGATCGACAGCGACGGCATGCCCATGCCGCTGCCATGGATCGTCACGGGCATCCCCTTGTAGGCGCCGGTAAAGCCCAGCATGCCGCGAACCTCGTTGACGCGTTTCACGTCGTCCAGAAACGTCTCCGCCGCCCATTTCGCCCGGTATGGATCGCCCGGCAGCAGCACGGTTTCGGCAATTTCACCCGGATTCGCGCCGATATGGATCGACATGTTTTCCTCCCGCCATTTTGAATCTCCCCACTTTCGATCGGCTTCACGTCGAACGCAAGCGCGAGACGCGGCCGGACGCAATGGCGGCCACGGCGATTTCGCAAGGCGATGCCGTCACCCGGACCTGACGGAAATTCCGCGGCTTCGTGCGGAAAACGCTACAATGTTCCACGCCCGATCGTTTCGGATTGTTGCTTCTCAAATACCGTCTCGCCGCCCTCATAGGCGACAATCTTGCGCTCCAGTTTGAACTCGTTCCCGGTCGCGGTCATCAGGTTTTCCGTGTCGATCGCGACCCGCCGGTCCCCCCGCCTGAACTCGAAGCGCCATCCGGCTTCGTGCCGCGCCGTAAGCGGGTCGTCGGGATGGATCGCGAAACGCTGCCGGACATGGCTTCCGACCTCCAGACCGTGGCCGGGGTCGCGCGTCGCACCGAAATCATCGAATGTCTCAAGCACGCGCATTCCGTCCGGTTCGACGCGACGTTCCGCGCGGCTGTCGGGCGATCGAATTTCATCCGATTGCAGTGTCGGAAAATTGCGCGGCGGGGCCGGAGCCATCGGGTCCGGTTCCGTATCGACTTTTCTGACCGGCAACGTCAGGCGGCAGCGGGACAGTTCGAGCTCGACCCGCGCAGGCTCGGGCGAGGGCCAGATTACCGGCCAATAGGCCGTCGAAACAGCGAGGCGGATACGGTTTCCCGCCGAAAAGCGGTGTGCGCACTCGTTGAGCGGAATGCGCGCCGTGTACGATCTGCCGGGGACGAGCAACTCCGGCGTCTTGAAACCCGAATGACAATTCAGATTGAACGGCCGGTAGCTGACACGTTGCGAAACGCCGTTTTCGGCCACATCGCAAAGCCGAAAGCAAAGCTGAGCCACCGGACGATCGACCCGGAAGGCGATTTCCACATCCGGTCTGCCCAGGACTTCGATTGCATCGGCGAGCGGTTCCGTATCGAAGCGAACCGACAGCGCATCGTCTTGCGATTGATCGCCGGCCAGTTCGTGACCGACCCGCATGCCCGGACAGAAACAGGCCGCGTTCAGGCCCACATGCTGGGGTGTCGACACGCGCGCCACGCCCTGCCCGACCGCATCGCCCAATCCGCCCTCGCTCAGATGCAGCCCGTAGTCGGATATGTTTGGCGACGGCCATTCGGGTTCCGCGATCCAGCGGCCTTTATGCGGCCCGTATTCGGGCGACGGTTCGTCATGTTCCCGCACGAAAGCGCGGTAGGCCGGCAGATTCTCGACGCCGTTGTCATGTCCCTTCAACCAGCGGGCGAACCATCGCAGCGCCTCGCCGTGAAAGTCGGCCGGGTTGATCCGCGCGATATGCGGATATTTATGCTCCCATGGACCGACCAGCGCCTTGACCGGCGCCGACAGATTGGCGGCAAGCGCCGAAGGCGCATTGACATAGGCGTCCGCCCAGCCGCCGACCGCCAGCGTCGCCGCATTGATGGCCCGCCAATCCTCGCAAACCGAGCCGTGCTTCCAGTAATCATCCCGGGCGGGGCGCCGCAACCACTCCGCCGCCAGAAACGGCAGCGTATCCATGCGCTCTATCCATCGCTTGCGCCAGTCTTCTCGCAGCGCCGGATCGGGCGGGCGCGTTTGATAGGCGTTCATCTGTCCGCCCCAGTTGAAATTATCCGTCAGCAGGCATCCGCTCATGTAATGGATATCGTCGGCAAAACGATCCGTTGTCGAACACACCGTCACGATCGCCTTCAATGCCTCCGGCCGTCGAAATGCCAGTTGAAGACCGTTGAAACCGCCCCAGGAGATGCCGATCATACCGACATTGCCGTCGCACCAGCGCCGAGAGGCGATCCAGGCGACCGCCTCTTCGCCGTCGGACAATTCCCGTTCGGAATACTCGTCGTCGAATACACCGTCCGATTCGCCCGTTCCGGCGATATCGACGCGAATGCAGGCGTAGCCGTGGGAGGCAAACACGGGATGGGTCGTGGCGTCGCGGTGAGCGGTGCCGTCGCGCTTGCGATACGGCGGATATTCCAGAATCGCCGGCGCCGGACCCGCTCCCGCGGGCAGCCAGACTTTCGCGGCCAGCCGCCGGCCGTCCGCGAGTGGAATCCAGAGATTCTCCGTGATTGCGATTTCCGGCATGAATCCTTAGCCTTTGAGCCTGCGAAACAGTCGTTCAACGTCGTTGCGGCGTTTGTGGATTGTCAGTTTCCCGGTCCTCTCCCTTTCTCCGATACTGGTTAACAGTACTCGCCTGTCAACTGCTCAAACGCGGAGGTCTCGTCGTCATCCAAGGTCAAGTCATACTTCGCGACGACGACGCGAAACCGCGTGAGATACTCACATCGGAACTCCGCCATGGGCGGGAGCCATTCGTCCGGACCCATCGCCCGCTTTTCCCGATTGACCGCATCGTGGACGACAACAAGGTTCACCGCGTCGTTGGCGAACTCTTCCCTTTTTTGCCGCGGCCATTCGGAGGCTCCGTGATCCCAGGCCCATTTCAGAGGCGCCAGGTGATCGACATCGACATCGTACGCCCTGGTGAAGGTCCGTCCGCTATAGGGGTCGGTCCATTCGCCGCGGACCACGGTGCAACCATTGTATGACCGCGTCACCCGCCCCGCGGATCTCTCGGCGAGCAACTCGTGGCGGGTATCGCGGCAGTCCCCATCCGGATCGGCCCAACCGCCGAAGCGGGACTGGTGGTAAGCGCCGGCTTCCGTCTCGATTTCATCGATCAGGTTTTGCCGGTTTGGCGTTGCGCTGAAGACCACCCGCCGGGAAGCGGCGTTGTCCTCGTCTCCGTCCCGTATCACGGGTCGCACGGAGGAATAGCCGACTGCGATCATGTGGGTTCGGGCCCATTCGAGGACTTCCGGATCCCTGACAAAATCGAGACAGGCGCGGAGAACGGCCTGAGACCGGCGCTGACTGAGGTCGAGATTGCCCAGATAGGCCTGGCGTGCGGACGATCCGGAGCGCCACTCCGACGAGGCGTGTCCCTCGATCTTCACCTCGGCGATATCGACGCCGGAATTTTTCAGAACCAAAAGCCACGGCCCGCAGACGTCGGCCAGGAATGTGCGCAGGACCGGCGTGATATGAGCCTTGCCCCGTTCAAAAAGAACGGCGTCCGGCAGGATGATCGCGCCACTGCCGTCAATCCTGCCGCCGACCTTCGACACCAATCCGCCAAGCTCGCTTTTGAGCGCCCCGACGAGAGCCGCCTCCTGAACCTCGGCGTTACGGATTTTCCGGGAAATGTCTTCGAGGGTCTGCCCGGCCTGCTCCAGCGCGGCCACGGTTTGGGCGGCGGCGAGCAGTTCATCCACGTTCATGCCGGATTCTTCGACCTTCCGCGCCGTATCGGCCGCCGCGATCAGATCGGCGATCTTCCGACCGGACTCGACGAGTTCCTCGAGAATCGCCATCTCCCGAAGCACGTCTTGAGCCTGCCGGCTCTCCACCATATCCGCGAGGTCTCGCCGCATGTCCTCGGGCAACCGGGAGGCCGCATCCATGAGGCGTAGAACCTCGTCCTGATCAATGAAGCGCCACTTCTCTTGCGGGGTTTCCACCGAAGCCAGAGCCGCAAAATCCACTCCCCGCTCTTTCAGGGCGATGAAAGCTTCCATGGAGCCATTCCGGACCGCAGCCATAACGATTTGGCGCTGATTGTAAAGCAGTTCCCGGAACGCCACCACTTCGGGCGGGTTTTCCTTTTCTTTCTCCAGCGCGGCCATGGTTTGGGCGATGGAGGATGTGCTAATGGCGATCGGTGATTTACGAAGGGTTTTTATTTTATTCAATTACCCAATCGCCACAAGAACAGATAGGAATTCCACACGCCCTTGCTATTGGATACGAATTTTTTCTCAACTCCATCGTATCCGCGAGAGCAAAGATTGCTGACTCTCGCTTTGATGCTTTGAGCTCTTTGTTTTGCGCGAGTAGCACTCCGGGGCTTGTTCTCAGAGATAACCTCTGCGGTTACCTGAGCAGCATACTCCATACCCCTAACTCCTTCGCGACAAAGGAAAGCGTGATATATCCTCGCTTCTTCAGTATCTGACCATCGCCTTGGATTTTCAACCCAATAACTCCGATTTTGAGCTGCACTGCGCGCAGTATTTTCGCGTGTTCTCAGCCAGGAACGGGCTTGCTTTTTGGTTTTGACCGAAGATAGTTCGTTGCACAACTGGACCCACTTCGCTTCATATGTTCTCAACTGATTGATCTTTCTTTGGTGTCCAGAAGAGAAATGTTTTGAAATTTCGTCAGCAAAGGTGGGCGAACCACGATTCCATGCTTTGCAAGTAATACCTGATCGGATCCTGAACTCTCTTCCGAGCCTGGAATCCGCCCAGTTGCTTGCGACCAAAAGCACCTCACTTTCGACCGAAATTGCCTTGCTTGGCGTTGTGCGTTGGATTGTCGCTGCTGTTGCTTGGTACGCCACAAGGACGAAGCCAAACACGATAGCAATCAGTGCCATCACTTTATTCATCTTTACTCTCCTTTATCACTTTTTTATTTTACCTACTCAATCGCCACAAGGACGCATAGGAATTCCACACGCCCTTGCTATTGGATACGAATTTTTTCTCAACTCCATCGTATCCGCGAGAGCAAAGATTTCTGACTCTCGCTTTGATGCTTTGCGCTTTTTGTTTTGCGCGAGCAGCACTCCGGGGCTTGTTATCAGAGATAACCTCTGCGGTTACCTGAGCAATACGCTCCATACCCCTAATTCCTTCGCGACAAAGGTAAGCGTGCCATATCCTTGCTTCTTCAGTATCTGACCATCGCCTTGGATTTTCAACCCAATACCTCCGATTTTGAAATGCACTGCGCGCATTATTTTCGCGTGTTCTCAGCCAGGAACGGGCTTGCCTTTTGGTTTTGACCGAAGATAGTTCGTTGCACAATCGAACCCACCTCGCCTCATATGTTCTCAACTGATTGATCTTTCTTTGGTGTTGAGAAGAGAAATGTTTTGAAATTTCGTCAGCAAAGGTGGGCGAAGCATGATTCCACGCTCTGCATGAAATACCCGATCGGATTCTAAACTCTCTTCCGAGCCTGGAATCCGCCCAGTTGCTTGCGACCAAAAGCACTTCACTTTCGACCGAAATTGCCTTGCTTGGTGTTGTGCGTTGGATCGTCGCGGCTGTTGCTTGGTACGCTACAAGAACGAGACCAAGCACGATAGCAATTAATGCCATCAGTTTATTCATCTCTACTCTCCTTATACGGCACTGGTTTTACAACTGTCAAAGGATACTACGTCAAAGCCAAGATATTTGTTCAGTGCCTAAATGACATTGTGAACCCCGAATAGAAATTCATCACCCAAACCAACTTGATCGAACTACTTGGGTGATCGGTTTCAGGGCCGCTTGTGGCAATTATAGAACCCCGACCCCAACCGTCAAGGGCCTTGTTGACGGGTTCCCGACCCCGGCGTCATGCAAAGCCGGTCGTGTGGCTTGACAGCGATGATGCGGGGAAACAAAATGGCAATTCCGAAACAGGGAATTGTTCAATGAAGTTATTGCGTTTTGGCGAACCCGGAACTGAAAAACCGGGCCTTCTTGATGCCGATGGAAACATCCGCGATCTGTCCGCCCACATCGAAGACGTCACGGGAGCGGTTCTCGACGACGGTTCGCTCGCACGCCTGCGCGCGATCGGTCCCGCCTCGCTGCCGCTCGTCGCCGGAAATCCGCGTATCGGACCCTGCGTCGGCAATATCGGCAAGTTCATGTGCATCGGCCTCAACTATTCCGACCACGCCGCGGAAACCGGCGCCAGGCCCCCCGATCACCCGATCCTGTTCATGAAGGCGACATCCGCCGTCGTCGGTCCGAACGACACGGTTTCAATCCCCCGCGGCTCGACGGCGACGGACTGGGAGGTTGAGCTCGGCGTGGTGATCGGCAAGCGCGCGAAATATGTCAGCGAAGCCGACGCCCTCGACCATGTGGCCGGTTACTGCGTGGTCAACGACGTCTCGGAGCGCACCTTCCAGACAAGGATTTCCGGTCAATGGACCAAGGGCAAATCCTGCGACACATTCGGTCCCGTCGGCCCGTGGCTGGTGACCCGTGACGAGGCGCCCGATCCGCAGAGCCTTGGCATGTATCTGAATGTCAACGGCCAACGCCGCCAGACCGGCAACACGAAGACGATGATCTTCACGGTGGCCCAGTGCATCGCCCATCTTTCCGGTCTCATGAGCCTGCTTCCCGGCGACGTCATCTCGACCGGCACACCGCCCGGCGTCGGGTTGGGCATGAAGCCCGAGCCGGTGTTTCTGAAGCCGGGCGACGTCATGGAACTCGGCATCGACGGACTTGGCGATCAACGTCAGGACGTTGCGGAAGACGCCTGATCGGCCAGATCGCGCCGCGCCCGGGCGCCGATTGACATAGCCGGTCTGCGCGGATGACGCGGCCGGCGGCGAAGAACCGGCATTGCGCCAATGCGCCGTCAATGTTAGCATACAAGCGATATCGACCGCGCGCGGCAGGGAAGGATGCGATGGCTGATCGGGCAAACAAGCTTGTCATCAGGAATATCGGTCTGATCCTGTCGGGCAGGATCGAACAACCGATCCTCGATGGCGATTGCGTCGTGGCTCTCGACGGCGAAATCGCCGCCGTCGGCATGGAAAACGATCTCGACACCGATCAGGCCGCCACGGTTATAGACGCCAGGGGCATCGCCCTGTCGCCGGGCCTGATCGACAGCCATGTCCATCCGGTCATTGGCGACTACACGCCCCGGCAACAGCAGTTCAACTGGATCGACTCATGCCTGCACGGCGGCGTGACCTGCATGATTTCCGCGGGCGAGGTGCATATGCCGGGCCGGCCGAGGGATATCGTCGGCCTGAAGGCGCTGGCGATCGCGTCGCAACGCTGGTACGAGAATTTCCGCCCTTCCGGCGTCAAGATGCATGCCGGCGCCCCGGTGATCGAGGAAGGAATGGAAGAGCAGGACTTCAAGGACCTTGCCGAAGCCGGCGTAAAGCTGCTCGGCGAAGTCGGCCTCGGTTCGGTAAAAGCCGGCGAAACCGCCCGGCAAATGGTCAAATGGGCGCGCAAATACGGCATTCAATCGACGATTCACACCGGCGGTCCGTCGATTCCCGGCTCGGGTCTGATCGACAAGGACGTGGTGCTGGAGGCGGACGCAGACATAATCGGGCATATCAATGGCGGCCATACCGCCCTTCCCGACGATCAGATCACCTGCCTGTGCGAAAACTGTCGGCGGGGCATCGAAATAGTTCACAACGGAAATGAGCGCGCCGGCTTGCTGGCGATGCGCACGGCGTTCGAACTCGATCAGCCCGAGCGAATCATGCTGGGCACCGACGCGCCGGCCGGTTCCGGCGTTCAGCCGCTGGGAATCCTCCGCATGATCGCCATGCTGTCCGGTCTGGGCGACATTCCGGCGGAAACCGCCTTCTGCTTCGCAACCGGAAACACCGCGCGCATGCGCGATCTTGACTGCGGCATCGTCGAGGCCGGCAGATCGGCCGATTTCATTCTGATCGATCGCGCGCAGCACGCCCCCGGCAGGGACATGCTGGAATCGATCCGCCAGGGAAACCTGCCGGGTGTCGGAATGACCGTGATCGACGGCATCGTGCGTTCGCACCGCAGCCGCAACACTCCGCCGGCAACCACCCTGCCCGAAATCGTCGGCGCCTGATTCAGGCGATTTTCGACAACAGGGCCAGAAGCGAGCGGCGCTCTTGGCCGTTCAGCGGTTCAAGCGTCGCTTCGGTGATTTTCCCGGCCGCCTCGAGGGCGGAGACCGACAATTCGCGTCCCTCCGCCGACAAGGCGACAATCGTCCGGCGCCGGTCGGACGGATCGGATCGCGTTGCGACAAGGTTTCGCGCGACAAGACGGTCGATCACGCCCTTGATGGTCGCCGCATCGATGGCGATCAGCCTGCCCAGCCTGTTCTGCGAGCATTCGCCCAGTTCGCCCAGCCTGGCCATCGCCGCAAATTGCATCGGAGTCAAATCGCCCGGAATCAAGCCGGCGAAGATGGCGGTATGGCGTTGATTGGCTTTGCGCAGGATAAAGCCGACCTGCTCGTCCAGCCGGTAGTTTTCCGAATGCCGCTCTTTGTCGTCCAGCGTGATGTGCACGGCCCGGCTTCCCTCGCGGATATTCACGCAGTGATAGAGCGGATCGAATGAAATTGGAACGGCTCTTTTAGAATACACTGCGGCAGGGCCCGCCAGCCACGCGCCGGCAATTCTCCGCGCACATGCGATATCGACCGGCGTTACCGGAGCCCGTCCTCTCCCTTGGCGTCCCCGGCTTCCAGCCCCCCCACCCTCGGCAGAGGTCTGCCGGAATCGGCCACCGCGACGGCGACCATGATCTCGTTTGCGCGTGGCGCATCGTTGATGCGCACCTCAATGCCGTCAAAGTGCGAACGCACATAGGCCGCGTCCTTGTGTCCAAGCGGCACATCCAGAGGTTGCCCCATCGATCCCATCTTTTTCGATGAAGGAACCAGCGCCGCGCCCTTGCCGACGGCGGCGCGCAACGGCTTGCCCAATCGCGGATGCAGGATGGCGGCGGCATGCTCCAATTCGCCGTTTTCACCGACCATCGCCGCCTTGCCGTAGCTTTCGGCGTCCGCCGGCGCGATACCGAGCGCGGAAACGCATTTGTCGCCCAACAGCCCGCCCAGTTCCTCGCCAATCGCCATCAGTTCTTCCAGATCCTCGCGATAGCGGCCCGCGAACGAATTTTCGACAACGGCGATCGATGCGGCGCGGCGTGTCGGCGGATCTATCGTCCTGCCGATTTCGATGTTGGTCCGTTCGACGACCGTGACGATTTTCCTGATTTTTGCCTTGCTCATCTCAATCCGTCCTCCCCGACGATTTCGGAAGTTTTCAGTCCACCGGCCCGATGATGGATGCGCGGGCCCGTGGTCATGACAAGCGCAACCAGCATTTCATTCGCGCGCGGCGCGTCATTGACGCCGGTTTCCATCGCATCGAAATGCGAGCGCACATAAGAGGCGTTGGAATGGGTGACCGGAATGTCCATCCTGCACCCCGGACCGCCGACCTTCTTGGCGGACGGCACGATGGCCTTCGAGGCGGGAATGAGTTCGCGCATCGAGTATCCGCCGGGAGCGTGCCAGAGCGCGGCATGTTCCAGTTCGCCGTTCTCGCCGACGATCGCGCCCTTGCCGTACCCTTCGACGACGCTTGCATCTCCGCCAAGCGCGTCGATCAGACCTTTGGCCATTTGCAGTCCGAGCGGCTTCAGATCGTCGATGAAGCCGGCGATCTCCTCGACATAGCGGCCGGCAAACGGATTCCCAATCACCGCCAGCGCCGCGCCGCGCCGGACCGGCACACGCGATACCGGCCCGCCTTCATGAAAGATCTCGTCGACGATCGTCACCTGTTTACGCACAATCACCTCAGGCATGACGTTTCTCCATTGCTTCATACTGCGGATCGTGTTGCGCCCCGAAAACCCGCCGGTCGCCGGTCCGCCGCCCGCCAACGACACGAACCTCACCGGCAAGACAAAGAAACGCGCCGGCAATCAGGTTCTTGCGCATCATGTCCCGCGCCAGTCTCGCGCCGCCGTCCAGCGCTTCATCGATTTCACTGTCGGCGAGACGTTCGACGGCCACGGTGACCGGCATGTCTCCCAGATCGGAATCGGGCGAAAGTTCGTTTGCCGGCATGCGCCGGACACGTGGCGAGCGATCGAGCCTGACCCCGTTTGCGATCATCGTCGCCGCCGCGTCCGCCGTCGCCGCGTCCGCCGCCAGCACGGTCACCGCGTCGGCGATGCCGAGAGAATGGCTGCGTCCGCGCCAGCCGCTTGTCGCAACTCCGCGAATGTCGTCGGCCTCCGAGATACTCGTCGCATCGGCCGGCCGGCCGGTCGCCGGATTGGCGCAGATACCGACATCGAAGCGGTTGCCCGGCGTCAGATACAGCGCGATATCGCCGCCATTGTTGACATAGGCGCGCTCCAGACCGGAACCGTTCGTCATTTCTCCAACCATATGGTCCGCGACCGCACCGGCGACCGCCGCCATTGGCGTAATGAAGCCGGGCGCATGCGCCCGCGCGGCCTTGTGCATTTTTCCGGCGACCGCACCGGCTGGAACCGGCGACGTTGCGGTGACCGGCCTTCTGAGCAATTCCAGTTCACCGACGAGATCGGCCAGAACTGTCCGGAAAGCGGCATTCGCCCGCCGGTAGGCCGCCGCAACGGCGTATTCCGGTCCCAGCGCTTCGATAACAAGTTCGATCGGCCCGTGGCGCAGGTTCAAACGCCGCCCGTCATCGAGCACGGCGGCGAGCGGCTGTTCGATAAATCCGTTCACGCCGCGCCCTCTCCCCTGCCCCAGCGATAGTGGCCATGCTCGGTCGGCCAGGGGTTGTCCTCCGCCTGCCCGACCTGACGTCTGCCCTTCGGTATGTGATCATTCCGTCCGGCCTTCGTTCCGGCGACGGCATCCTCGAGGTGCATGACATGATCCATGTGCCCGCCGAGCGCCTCATAATCGTTTCGCCGCATGGTGAATTCGATCGGCGCGACGAGCGCCGGCGTCGGCACATATCCGAAAGAATTTTCCGGCATGCGCGTGACATCGGCCATAACCGTTATGCCGCCGCCGGGCCAGATGTAGGCGGAGGCGCCGCCGCAGGTGACATAGGTCAGCGCCTGTTTGACCGATCGGGTCAGTTTGACCGGGTTTTCGGTGACGCCGGCGCGAAGCGAGCCCCCGGCCCCTCCCATGAAAACGACCGAACAAAGCGCCGGTTCGCAATTCTCCTCGATTCTGGCGACCGAAGGCATGAGCCGGGCGGGCATGTCCATTTTCACCGGGTTCAGATCCTCGTCCAGTTCGCAATAGGCGAACTGCTCGCCGGTGGTCGACACCATCAGCAGGGATTGGCCGGGCCTGGCCGCCCTGGCGTCGAAATTTCCGAGGATCGCCAGCGGATCGTCCAGATCGGTGCCGCCCCATCCCGTTCCCGGCCCGGCCACCTGGAAGTAACGTCCCGGAGTGGAGCGGCGGCCCTTGATCCTGATGCCGGTCGGTTGCCAGCCGATGACCCTGCCGGCCTGATGTTCCGACATGACGCCGGTGATATGGTCATCGACGACCACGACCTCGTCGACCAGCCCCTTCCACTGCGAGGCGAACATGCCGACGGTCGCGGAGCCGCAACCGACACGCATGCGCTCTTCCCCGACGCCGTTGACGATCGGCGCGCGCCCGGCCTGGACGACGACGGTCGAACCCTCGTCGATCTCCAGTTCGACGGCTTCGCCATTGCACAGCGCGAGCAGCGCGGCGCAGGTCACCCTGCCCTCCTTCTTTCCGCCGCCGGTGAGATGATGCACGCCGCCGAGCGCCAGCATCTGCGATCCGTATTCGCCCGTCGTCACATGTCCGACCGGTTCGCCCTCGACCCGTACCTGATTTCGCTCCGGACCGAGATGGCGGTCGGTGTCGATTTTGACCTTGGCGCCGCAATAGGAAAAAATACCTTCCGTCACGACGGTGATCATATCGACCCCGTCGACCTCGCTCGATACGATGAACGGCGCCGGCTTGTAGTCGGGATAGGTCGTTCCCGCTCCCACCGCTGTCACGAACGTCGCCGGTTGCGCGATTATCTCGCCATCCCATTCCCCCGCGCCTTCAAGAAACGGCGTCAGTTCGCCGCCCTTTTCGGCGTTGCGCTCGATTATAGTCAGCGCATCGAGGCGCACCAGATGCCCGCCTTCATTGGCGTAACGGTCGCACGCGCCGGACCGGCCCTCGGCGATGTAGCACATCACCGGACAGGCATCGCAGCGAATCTTGTCCGGTCCGGCGGCGTTCTCAGCCATTGGCTTCGGCCTCGCGGATCGCGGCCATCACCTTGTCGGGCGTGGCCGGCAGATGGCGAACCGCGGCGCCGGTGGCGTCCCGGATCGCGTTCAGAATGGCCGGCGCGGTCGGTATCAGCACATGCTCGCCCAGACCCTTGGCGCCGAACGGACCCTCGGCGTCGGGAACCTCGACAATGATGTTCTCGATCGGAGGCACGTCGCCGATCGTCGGAATCAGATAGTCGTGCAGATTCTCCGTCCTGCCGGGAATGAATTCCTCCATCAGCGCCATTCCGACGCCTTGCGCGACCCCGCCCTCGATCTGCCCTTCGACAAGCATGGGATTGATGGCCCGCCCGACATCGTGCGCCGCGGTGATCCTGTCCGGTTTCACCGTTCCAAGCCGCGTGTCCACGGTCAGTTCCACAAGTTGCGCGCCATATCCGAACACCGCATAGGGAATGCCCTGCCCGTCCTCATCGAGCGGTTTGGTGGGAGGATCGTAGGTTTCCTCGGACATCAGCACATAGCCGTGCGAATTGGCGGGAAGCGACCGGAGATCGATCTCGACTTCCGCCGCCTCGTCCCGGACAATGATCCTGCCCTTTTCAAACACGATCGCGGCATCGGCGGAAACATTGGCGTAGCGCAAGACCGCCGCCTTCAGCGCCATTGCAGAAAGCCGTGTCGCCATGCCGCTGACATAGGTCTGCCGCGACGCGGAAGTCTTGCCGCCGTCCGGGGTAATGGCGGTATCGGCTCCGGCGATCTCTATTTCCCGCGCCGGAATGCCCAATATCTGCGAGGCGATCTGCGCCATGACGGTATTGGCGCCCTGCCCGATATCGATCGCGCCCTGGTGCAGCACAACCCCGCCATCGGACCGCACGCCGATGCGGATTGTCGACGGATTGGGCAGCGAGGTGTTGCCGCAACCGTACCAGCACGCCGCAAGTCCGACGCCGCGGCGAAGCGGCGACCCTGCCCCCTCGGCGTTGCCGTTGAATTTCTCCGCCGCCGCGTTTGCGACCGACCAGCCATCGCGCAACGCTTCCAGACAGGCCAGGACGCCGACACCGGTGTCGAACACCTGCCCCGTCACGGTCGGCTGTCCGTCGCGAAGCGCATTGGCAAGGCGGAATTCAAGCCGATCCATCCCGGCCTTGTCCGCCAATTCGTCGAACAGGCACTCCTGCGCGACCGCCGATTGCGGAACGCCAAATCCCCGGAAAGCGCCGGATGGCGCGCAATGAGTATGGACCGCGGCGCTGTCCGCACGATAATTGCGGATGCGATACGGCCCGGACGCGTGCACAGGCACCCGGTTGGCGACGGTCGGCCCCCAACTGGCATAGGCGCCGGTGTTGAAGACCCCGTCGAAGCGCATGCCAATTATGCGGCCCTTATTGTCACAGCCGATCGTCGCCTCGATTTGCGAGGGGTGGCGCTTCGTTGTCGATTGCATCGATTCACAACGACTGTACAAGACGGCGGCCGGCCGATCGAGCGCCCAGGCGGCAATGCCCGCATAGGGCTGCCACGAGATATCGAGCTTCGATCCAAATCCGCCGCCGCACGCGGTGGGCGCGATGCGGATAGCCTCTTCGTCCAGATCCATGATCGCCGCCAGGTCATGGCGATCCATGTAGGCGGCCTGAGTGCATCCGAAAAATTCGACGCCATTGCCGTCGCGGCGCGCAAACCCCGCCTCCGGTTCGATATAGGCGTGTTCGACGAACGGCGTCGTGAACCGGCCGGAAACCCTGTGCGCGGCGCTCGCCAGCCCCCGGTCGGCGTCGCCGCGACGCACCAGTCCGCGAACGAGAACGTTTCCCGGCCGTTCGGGATGAATGTCCGGCGCGTTTTCGCCCAGAGCCTCATCCGCACTCAGACAGGCCTCCAGTTCCGACCATTGGACGGGAACCGCCGCGAGATCGACGGCCGAAACCGCGTCGCGCTCGCCGGCGATGGCCGCGACGGCCTCGCCCTTGTACCGGGCGGCGCCCTCGGCAAAAACCGGCTGATCCGCAAAACGCGGAATGACGCCGTGGCGGTTCCGGCCCGGAATGTCCGTTGCGTCGAACATGGCCATGAGGCCGGGATGGCTTTCGATAAACGCCCGCTTGTCTCCGATGGAAAAGGCCGCGTGATGGTAAGGACTGCGGACAACCCTGACCCATACCGCGTCGGCGGGGATTCCGTCGGCGCCGAACGACATCTCTCCGGCGACTTTCGGCGCCCCGTCCACATGCCCGATGCGGTCGCCGACTCCACCGGGCAGGTTCGCCGCCGGGGGGGGGGCGACATCCATTACCGCATCAATGATCTTGGCGTAACCGGTGCACCGGCAGAGCACGCCGCCCAACGCATCCTGAACTTCCGGCCTCGTCGGATACGGGTTCCTGCGCAGCAGGGCATGCGCGGTCACCAGCATGCCGGGTGTGCAAATGCCGCACTGCGCGGCTCCGCGGTTCAGAAAACTCCGCTGCAATGCCCCGGGACCGCCATCGGCGCAAAGCCCTTCGACGGTTGTGACGTCGCGCCCGTGCGCCTGCCGGGCGGGAACGAGACAGGAACAGGCGAGGTCGCCGTTGATCAGCACGGTGCAGGCGCCGCAATCACCCGCGTCGCAGCCCACCTTCGTTCCCGTCAGGCCAAGTTCATCGCGCAGGACGGCCGACAGGCGCCGGGCGCCTGTACATTCGGCGGTCCGGGGTTGGCCGTTCACGGAAAATGCAAGTTCCGCCGTCATGCGGCCATCCCCGGAAGACAAGCACCGAGCGCCCGTTCGACGAGTTCGGCGACCGAGCGCCGGCGATAGGATTCGGTCGCGCGGACATCGCCGATCGGCGACAATCCGGTCAGATGTTCCGGACGAACCGCACCGGCAAATCCGGACGCCGCGTCATGTCCGGCAAGATCGGCTTCCAGCCGTTCAAGTCGTTGCGCGACGACCGAACACGCTCCGACCGCGATGGCGGCCTCCCCGACCCGCCGGTCCGCGTCGAATTCCAGTCGGACCGCCACCATGGCTATCGAGATCACCAGATATTTGCGCGCGCCCAGTTTCAAGAACGCCGAGCGCCCCGTGCCCGCCGGCCTGGGAACGATGACGGCCGTCACAAGCTCGTCAGGCCGAAGTACGGTCGATCTGTAATCGTCGATGAAATCCTGCAATCCCACGTATCTTGAACCGGTTGCGGATGTCAGTTCAACCTCCGCGTCAAGCGTCAGCAAAGGCGGTACGCCGTCGGCGGCGGGCGACGCGTTGCACAAATTGCCGGCGATCGTGCC
This sequence comes from Rhizobiaceae bacterium, assembly GCA_965204295.1. Lineage (GTDB taxonomy): Bacteria > Pseudomonadota > Alphaproteobacteria > Rhizobiales > Rhizobiaceae > JAWKWH01. The sequence continues at coordinate 2,951,017 of OZ241973.1, read as the reverse complement.
ACGATTCTGAATCTGGATCGAGCCGACTTCGCGCGCGGCGAGCCTGAGTCCGTCAAACGCCGGCGGCAGATCGGCGTCGATGATGTCGGTCCAGGTCGTGAGCGCGCCCATGCGCCACGCATCGTCATCCTCGCGAATGCCTCTCAGTTCCGGGATTGCGGTGATATCGAGGATCGGGCCGTCCGGCGTCCGGTCTCCCAGCATCGGATAGAAATCGGTCGCGCCGGCGACGATCCGCCGTTCCCCATCGGCCAAGGCGTTCAGCGCGGTCCCGATATCGCCCGGTCTGAAGTAATCCATGGATCACGCCGTCGCGGGAATGGATTTCGCCGCGTCCAGGTCGCGCATGTGCCGACCGACTTCCTCGGCATGCAGCCGCGCCTTTTTGTTGGTCGGAGGCAGTTCTTCATCGCGGAAAAACGACGGCAATTCATCATCTTCCGCGGTAAAGCCCGCCTGACGGTTGAATTCGGCATCCAGGCGCAGGGTTTCGCGTCCGATCCGCATGATAAAGTCCTCATCGACGTCGCAATCGTGAGCATCGTTGATGCCCCGCGCGATCAGCCTGCGGTTTGGATCGGTCACCGACCGACCGAATACGCACAATCCAAGTGAATCCGCCACCGCGCTCGTGACCTGCATGCGATAGCTTTCCTCGGCCACGGCCCGCACGTCCTTGTCCGCGGTGACGAATGACGGCGCATTGCCTGTCGTGTGGTCGGCCCCCTGCGCGGTGACCATCATCGATATGCCCGTCACTTCGATCACGCGCGGGTCGTAGGCGCTGATCGCCTGTTTCTTGATCACCGGAACGCGGGCGACGCAATAATGTTCACCCGCCCGCGCCGTCCCCTGCGCCAGAATGCGACCGCGTTCGTTGCCTTTGCCGATATCTTCGAGACAGCGGGCCATGAAATCCGTGTCGCCATAGTCGGCCTGTCCGGCATCCATGAGAACGGCGATCATCGCCCCGACCTCGATCGTGTCGATGCCGAGGTCGTTCGCGGTCTCATTCAGAACGGCAAGGTCATCCGGATCGGTCAGGCCGCAATTGGTGCCCAAAAGTCCGATCGTTTCGTATTCGAGCGGCGAGACGACTTCACGGCCCCGCCTGTCCACATAGACATTGGAGCATTTGATCAGGCAGCCCGGCATGCAGGCATGCGAAGGCTCTCCGCCGCGTTCCAGATAAAGCTCGCGGATGTAGTCGCCGCCCATCTTCAACGGCCCCTCGCCGGCTTCGACCACCTGTCCGACGGAGAAATTGTTGACCGGCAGTGCGCCGAGCCGGTTGGTGAGATCGGCGACCATCGCGGTGCCGTGGGTCTTGAATGCCTGGATTGGCACGGCTTCATTCAGATGCCGGTTATACTCCTTGACCGCCCCCATTACCTTTTTGCGATCGTGCAATGTCGGCATTTTGTGCTTGTCGACGATGATCGCCTTGACTTTTTTCGATCCCATCACCGCGCCGACACCGCCGCGAGCCGCCAGTCGCGACGGGCGGTTGTCGGTGTCGGAGAACGCGATTCCGGCCAAAAGCCCTCGATATTCACCGACCGGCCCGCACAAGGCGATGGAAATCTTGTCGCCGAATTCTTCATGCAGCAATTTCGCGGTCTCGAAATTGCCTTTGCCCATATAGGGCGAGGCATCAAGGAAACGGATCCCGCCTTCCCGCGGGATGTGGATGATCACCCAGTCGCCGGACACGCCGTTAAGCGTAAATCCGGCAATTTCCAACTGGCCCATGGCGAAGGCGAATGTCCCGCCGGAATTGGCTTCCTTGACGCCGCCCGTCAGCGGGCTCTTGCACCCGACGCTAAGCCGGTTGGCGTTGGAAAAATTCGTGCCCGCGAATGGGCCGGCCGAGAATATCAGCGGGTTTTCCGGCCCCAGGGGATCGACCGTGGCGACACCCGGTTCGAGCAGCGTTCTGGCTATGAAGTACCGGCCGCAAATGGCGATGTCCCTGCCATGCAGTTCCCCGGTTTTCACCGATTGCGCACCCAGATCAATCTGCAAATACCGTCTCACCCGGCTTTTCTCCCTCGTTTGGCGCGGGACCGTTCTCCGGTCAAATCCCAAACATCCAAATTCATTCGTATACTAACAAATTTGCCTGACGCCGGCAAGCGCGCCGCGGCAAAACCCGATCGCGCGATATTTGAAACGATTGTTTGACAACGATCAAGGCCGCGGCGCTCGCAATCTGCGAGGAGAACGCCATGATGCCGACACAGCAAGCCGCCAGCGCCGATCCGGTATTTTCGACTCACGGCGTGACCAAGATCTACCACACCGGAACCGTTGACGTCTGGGCTCTGCGCGGCGTCGATCTGGACCTCTATCCCGGCGAACTCGCCGTCATGCTCGGCCCTTCCGGTTCGGGCAAATCGACGCTGCTCAACATCATGGGCGGTCTCGACACGCCGACCGGCGGGAAGGTCTTTTTCCGGGGCGAGGATCTTTCCGCCTACAGCGAACGCCGGTTGACGCGCTATCGGCGCGATCATGTCGGGTTTGTCTTCCAGTTTTACAATCTGGTGCCAAGCCTGACGGCCCGGGAAAACGTCGCGCTCGTTACCGAGATCGCCAGAGATCCCATGAAACCGGAAGAGGCGCTTGCGATGGTCGATCTGGAGGACCGGATGAGCCATTTCCCGGCCCAGCTTTCCGGCGGAGAACAACAGCGCGTCGCCATCGCCCGCGCCATCGTGAAACGCCCCGAGGTTCTGCTCTGCGACGAGCCGACCGGCGCGCTCGATTCAAAGACCGGAATCATCGTGCTGGAGGCGCTCGCCCGGGTGAATGCGGAACTGGGCACGACCACGGCCATCATCACGCATAATGCCGGCATCCGTCAGATGGCGCACCGCGTATTCTCGTTCCTCGATGGCCGGATCAGCGAGGAAACGGTCAATGAAACCCGCATTTCTCCATCCGAACTGAGTTGGTGAAGCATGCGTGTTCTCGACCGGAAAGTCGTTCGCGATCTGGGCCGTCTGTGGACGCAGATCATCGCGGTCGCACTGGTCATGGCCTGCGGCGTGGCGACGATCGTTCTGGCCATCGGCGCCTACAGGTCGCTGGAGGAGACCCGGGAAACATTCTATGCGCGGCAGAATTTCGCCGACCTGTTCGCGACCGCCATCCGCGCACCGCTGAAGCTCGCGAACCGGATCGAAGAGATACCCGGCGTCAAGGCCGCGGAATACAGGATTTCCAAACCGGCGGTGCTCGACATCGAGGGCATGAAGGAACCGGTGGCGGCGATCATCGTGTCGATCCCCGATCTTCGCGCGCCGGCAATCAACAATCCGTATATACGGAAAGGCAGATTGCCCTTTTACGGCAGATCGGATGAAGTGGCGATCGTGGAGAAGTTTGCCGGGGGCCACAAACTCGGCCCCGGCGATGCCTTCCATGCGCTGATCAACGGAAAACGCCGGCAACTGAAAATTACCGGCGTCGTGCTTTCGCCGGAGTTCATCTACGCGCTTGGCCCCGGCCACATCGTTCCGGACGACCGGCGGTTCGGGGTGATTTTCATGCGCCGGTCCGCCCTTGAAGGTCCGTTCGATATGGATGGAGGCTTCAATTCGCTGGTCGCCACGATCGATCCCACCGCCGGTATCGATGCAATCGTCGATAAAATTGACGATCTGCTCGAACCATATGGAGGCCTTGGCGCGATCCAACGCGACGATCAGATCAGCGACGCCTTCCTCGACAATGAACTGCTCCAGTTGCGGTCGATGGCGCTGGTGATCCCGCCGATATTCCTGTTTGTCTCCGCATTTCTGGTCAACATGATCCTGTCGCGCCTGATTTCGCTCGAAAGGGAGCAAATCGGACTGCTGAAGGCGATCGGATACGGCACGATGGAAATCGCCGCGCACTATGCGAAGCTCGTGATCGTGATCGCGGCGATCGGCCTGGCGATCGGTTCGGTTGCCGGAGCATGGCTCGGGCGGGGGATGACCGGGATTTATGGCGAGTTCTTTTCCTTTCCATACCTCATTTTTCGCGAAAGCCCGAATCTTTACGCGATTGCGGGCGGCGTCACCGCCACCGCGGCTCTGGCCGGCGCCGCGCACGCGATATGGTCCGTCGCCGCACTGCCTCCGGCCGTCGCGATGCGGCCGGCCGCGCCGTTGCGATACCGCAGCCTGCTCGGAAAATCGGGTGGAGCGGTTCACCTGTTCTCGCAAACCACCGTCATGGCGTTGCGCCATCTTGTACGGCGGCCGGTACGCACATTGACCACGTCGCTGGGAACCTCGTTTTCCATCGCGATTCTATGCACCGCCCTGTTGATGTTCGATTCGATGGAGGAGATGATGGACATCGCCTTCTACCAGGCCGAGCGGCAGGATGCGACGCTGTCCCTGTCAAACGAGCAGGCCGCCGCCGCGGTAGCGGCTGTCCGATCGCTTCCGGGCGTTTTGCGCGCCGAACCGTTTCGTACGACGTCGGTTCGCATGATCCGCGGCCACAGAAAGCTTGAACTGGCGATTTCCGCGCTGCCCGAGACCGGCGACCTCGCCCGTGTCCTCACGGATCGCGGAACGCCGGTCAAGCCGCCGGGCGCCGGATTGCTTGTTCCCGAAAGAGTGGCGGGCAAGCTCGGCCTCAAGCCCGGCGACACGGTTCGAATCGAACTGTTGCAGCATGGCGGGAGGATCGTCGAGGCGCCGGTCACCGCGATCGTGCAGAGCCTGATCGGCCTCGGCGCCTATATGGAACTGACGGCGTTGAACCGCCTGATCGGCGATGGAAACCGAATGTCCGGCGCGCGGGTCAAGATCGACGCCAACCGCGTGGATGACATCTATTCGACGATCAAGCAGACGCCGGCGATTGCCTCTTTCACCTTGCTGAGCGCGGCAAAAATCAGATTCAGGGAGATCATCGAGCAGAATGTGGGGATCATGTTGACCATCTACGTGGTTCTCGCGGTGATCATCACATTCGGCGTGGTGTACAATTCCGCCCGCATCCAGCTTGCCGAGCGGGCCAGAGAACTGGCGAGCTTGCGGGTGCTCGGTTTCACGCGCGGCGAGGTTTCGTCCGTTTTGCTGACCGAACTCGGCGTCATCATCGCCCTGGCTCAACCGCTCGGGTGGTTGCTGGGCTATGGATTTGCGTGGTCCGTCATTCGCGGATTCGAAAGCGATCTGTTCCGCATGCCTCTTGTCTTCGAACCGGCGACTTTCGCCCGCGCCAGCCTCGTGGTCGTCATGGCCGGCATCGTTTCGGCTCTGATCGCACGCCGGCGCATCGACAAATTCGACCTGGTGAGCGTGCTTAAAACACGGGAGTGATTTCCATGAAGAACATGACCGGACGGATAGGCCTCGCCGCTCTCGCTGCCATTGTGGGCGCAGGTCTTTATGTTGCGCTGCGCGAGCAACCGGTTTCCGTCGACGCGGCCCCGGTTATCGAGGGTCCGATGATCGTGACGATCGATCAGGAGGGCGTCACGCGGGTTCGAAACGTCTATACGGTCTCCGCGCCGATATCCGGTCATCTGGATCGCACGTCGCTTGAGGAAGGCGATCCGGTCGAGGCCAACAGGACGGTGGTCGCCTCGATTCATCCGATGGACCCGCCGCTGATCGATCGGCGGACCGAAGCGGAACTGCTCGCGGCGATCGAAGCCGCCCGTTCGGGCGTCGCCCAGGCCGAACTCGAACACCAACGCGCCCTGTCGGCGCTTGAACCGGCTGAAGCCGATCTTGAGCGCGCGGTGCGCCTGTTTGGCTCGAACATCGTTTCGGAGCGCGATTTGCAAAGGGCGACGACCGAGGTCGCCTTGCAGGAAGCACAGGTCAAGAGCACGGAAGCGCGCATCCGTCAGCGCCAGGCCGAACTCAACAGCGCGAAAGCGCGCCTCATGCGGCCGGGCGATGAGATACTCGACATTAAAGGCCGGGAGTGCTGCGTGGAGGTGACCGCCCCGATCGACGGCATCGTGCTGTCGGTCAGGGTCAAGAGCGAGCAGGCCGTCGCGGCGGGAACGCCGCTCGCGGAAGTCGGCGACCCGCGGGATCTGGAGATCGCCGTCGATCTGCTGTCGGAAGACGCCGTGCGGATCAGACCGGGCCTGAAGGCCACCATCACCGACTGGGGCGGAGAGGAGAATCTGGATGCGACCGTGCGCCGGGTCGACCCATCGGCCTTCACCAAGGTGTCGGCGCTCGGCATTGAAGAGCAGCGCGTCAACGCCGTGCTCGACCTCGACAGGCCGGAGCCGCTTCTCGGTCATGGATACCGCGTGTTCGCCCGGCTGGCGATCTGGCGGTCCGAAAAGGCGCTTCAGGCGCCCATCGCCGCCCTGTTCCGGACCAGCGGGAACTGGGCGGTGTTTCGGATCGTTGACGATCGCGCCGAACTCGTCCCTGTCGAGATCGGCCACCTCAACGACGAGTCGGCGGAGGTGACGGCCGGCCTGTCGCGCGGCGACCGGGTTGTATTGCATCCAAGCGATACGCTTGACGACGGCGGTCTCGTCGCGCCGCGAACGGATCGATAAGAGGACGGCCGCCGCCGGGCGGACCCCCGCAAGCCCGCTCCCGGCGCAAGAATCGCCTTGAACGAAAGACGCCCCTCAGAAGCCGAAGATCACGCTGCGGGACTGGCCCCCGAAGCCGTGGATCGTCGGATTTCACCGGCGCCGGCCCGCGCTCCGGTATTTCGAGGCAGCGTTCCGGCGTCTCCCGTTCGAGGCGCTCCATCGCCTCCCCGGTGTAGAACGTCAGATGCGGCGACAATATCACATCCGAGCGCTCGAAAAGCGCGCTGAGCGGATGCCCCTCGCGCGCCGGCGGCTCCTGGCCGGGTTGCCCGGATCGTAGGCCGGCGCCCTCACCCGAAAACCGGCGCCGCACATCCGCGCCATGTTTCTTGCGATCCTGCCGAAGCCGACAAGCCCGACCGTCCTGCCGGCGATATCGCCGCCCAGCCATCGCGGTTCCGGCCGAACCCGGCCGTCTTCACGCATGGCGCGGCCAAGCGGTTGCAATTTTTTCGCCGGCGCGATCATCAGCGCGAACGCGCCTTCGGCGACGTTTTCCCCGGCATATTCCGGCACGTTGACCACCGGAACGCCACGGTCGATCGCGGCGATGCCGACGCCGAATTTGACGATACCCTTAAACCGCCGGGCCGCGCCGATGGCGCGCGCGGTAATCGGCCTGTGGCACGTCAGGACGAGGCCGGCGGCGCGCGCCGCGCCGAGCGGATCGTCTTCAGACGCATCTTGCGGCGGCAGGACGAGATCGTGACCGGCCTCCCGGAGTTTCGCGTCGATGAAGGGCATGTTCGGTTCGCGGTCGGTGCGAACAATTTTCAAGGGCCGCCGGCGCATTCGACGATTGCCGTTTCGACAATCCCCAGGGCGCGGTCGAGGTCTTCGGGCGCGATCGTCAGCGGCGGAGACAATGTCAGTACGCAACCCTGCGATATCTTGAAGCTCAGGCCGGCGTCGAGGCAGCGATAAAATATCTTCTCGGCCAGTTCATCGTCCGGAGATTTGGTCTCGCGATCGGCGACGATCTCCACGCCGAACATCAGTCCCCTGCCCCGAATGTCGCCGACCGCCGCGCACGTCGCGGCGAAATCGCCAAGCCGCTCCATCGCGTGCCGGCCGAGTTCGGCGGCGCGCTCGACCAGCCCTTCCTCCTTGATGATTTCGATCGTGGTCAGCGCCGCGCGCGCGGTTACGGGATTCTTTTCATGCGTGTAGTGACCGATGGCGAAGTCGCCGCAGACGTCGAGATCGGGGTGCGCCACGGCGGCGGCGATCGGCAGGACGCCGCCGCCCAGCGCCTTGCCGAGCGTGACGATATCGGGAACCACGTCGTCATGCTCGAAGGCGAAAAACTTTCCGGTCTTGCCGAGCCCGGTCGGTATTTCATCGAATATCAGCAATGTGCCGGCTTCGTCGCACGCCCCGCGCACCGCCTTCCAGAACCCTTGCGGCGGCGCATACGGAACCGCGCGCATCGGCTCGGCGATGACCGCCGCGACATCGCCTTCACGTTCGAGAACGTATTTGATCATGCCGGCGCAGGCGAGTTCACAGACATCCGGTCCCGAATGACCGTAGGGGCAGCGATAGCAGGCGAACGGAGCCACATGTTCGGTTCCCGCCATCAGCGGCCCGGCGATGCGGGACCGGAATGTGGCTTCGCCGCCGACCGACGCCGCGCCGAATCCCGCGCCGTGGAACGCATCCCAGAACGAAACCGTCTTGAACCGTCCGGTCACCGCGCGGGCGATTTTCAGCGCCACCTCGTTGGCGTCCGATCCACCGGTGGTGAACAGCGTTTTCGACAGGCCGCCGGGCGCGACCGACGCCAGCTTCTCGGCCAGTTCGACGGACACGTCGTTGGCGAAACGCCGCGGCGAGAAGCTCAATTCGTCGAGCTGCCGCTTGATCGCCTCGATCAGACGCGGATGGCCATAGCCGATGTGATGAACGGAATTGCCGTGGAAATCCATAAACCGGTTGCCGTCCGGATCCTCGATCCAGATGCCTTCGGCCTTCGCCGCCGCGCTCATGACCGGCGTCGACAGGTTCTGATGCAGAAAGGCATCCGCGTCCCGCGCGATCAGTTCCTCGGTCGCGGGCCGCCGCTGCCGCGCGGTCCACGCCTTCCGTTCGTCCGAGGTGTTGGCCTCGCCCTCGGCATGGGCTGTCTTGCGGGTGAGCATCCGGGTCAGCGGACCGGCCAGGGCAGCGAATACGTCTTCACGTTGGTGAAGAACTTCATCGCTTCCAGCACGCCTTCCTTCACGCCGTTGCCGGAGTCCTTGATGCCGCCGAAGGGCGACATTTCTATGCGGTATCCGGGTTGTTCCCAGATGTTGACGGTGCCGACATCCAGCCCGTCGACATATCGGGTAATGCGGTTCAGATCGTTCGTGCACACGCCGGCGGAAAGGCCGAACGGGGTCGAATTGGAAATATCGATAACCGCTTCGTCATCGTCCGGCACGCGCACGATCGGCACCACGGGGCCAAACGTCTCCTCATAAACCAGTTCGCTGTCGCACGGCACATGATCGACCACGATCGGCGGCAGCAGCGCGCCTCGCCGGCCCGGATCGTAGAGCACGTTCGCGCCCTTTTTCGCCGCGTCATGGACACGCCGCTCAAACGTCGCGGCGGCCTCCTCGTGGATCACGCAGCCGAGCTGCGTGTCCGGGTCGCGCGGGTCGCCGAATTTCAGCTTTTTCGCGTTCTCCAGAATCATTGGCGCGACCCTGTCGGCGATACCGTCCTGCGCTAGAATGCGCTTGACCGCCGTGCAGCGCTGACCGGAATTGCCGGTCGCGCCGGCCACCGCGATCGCCGCCGCCCTCCTCAGATCGTCGTCGGACAGATCGTTCAGGATGATCAGCGGATCGTTGCCGCCAAGCTCCAGCGCCCGGCGCTTGTATCCCGCCTTTCCGGCAATCATCTTGCCGACCTCGACCCCGCCGGTGAACGTGATGATATCGATATTCCCGTTGACGATCATCTCTTCGCCGATATCTTGCGGCCTGCCGGTGACGACCTGGAACATTTCCGGCGGCAGCCCTGCTTCATAGAGGATATCGGCCAGCGCGAGCGCGGTCAGCGGCGTCAGGTCGGCGGGTTTGCAGACCATGCAGTTGTTGGTGGCGATCGCCGGCGCGATCTTGTGCGCCACCATGTTGAGCGGATGGTTGAACGGCGTGATCGCCGAAATGGCGCGCACGGGCTCGCGTTTGGTGTAGATCTTGCGTTCCTTGCCGTTCGGCGTCAGGTCGCAGGAGAATATCTGACCGTCATCCAGCATCGACAACATGCCGGCGAAGGTGAACACGTCAAAGGACCGGCCCGTCTCGTAAAGCGCATGCCGGCGGCAGATACCGAGTTCCAGCGTCAGCCATTCGGCGATTTCCTCGCGTCGCTCGACGATCAGGCCGGCGGTCCTGGTCAGGATTTCGCGGCGCTGATGGCGTGTCAGCGTCGGCCGGTAGCCGGCGGCGATCTCGAAAGCCTCGGCCGCATGCGCTGCGTCGCCCGTCGGCACGGTGCCGATCACCTCGCCGGTATAGGGATAACGCACCTCGATCGCGTCGCCGGCATCGACCTTTCTGCCGCCGATGCGCATCGACTCACGGCGGATTTCGGTTTTCGCTTTCGTCGGCATCGGTCCGGTCCAATCTATCGCGCCGCGGCTGTCGCGGCGTAGAAGAATGCGTCGAAATTGCGCAAATCGGGCGCGTTCGGCAAGTCCAGCCGCCGGTTGACGATGAACGGCACTTCCTGCTCGCCAAGCCCGCCATGCGAACGGAGCGGCTCCTTCAGCGCGGCAAGATCGTGCCGGTGCGCCGATGTGCCGATGGTCAGGTTTTCCGACGAAACCACCACGATGTCGCCGATCCGGTCGGCGGGCAGTTCAAACCGCTCGCAGGCTTCCTCCCTGCCGATCGCCACGTCGATGCCGTCGAGGCCGTCGAGGCGGTCCATGATGCCGGCCCGGTCGGCGCCTGCCGGCAGATATGCGGTCGCGAACGAACCGAGCGCACCGTGATGCGCCACATACGGATCGGTGATCGGCAGGATGACCCGGGCGGCGTCCCCGCCGAGCCAGTCGTCCAGCAGATCCTGAACGTATATCACCGCAGGCGAGCCGTCGGCCAGATGTTTCGGCTTCATGCCGTGGTCGGCGGTTATCACGATCGCCGCTCCCGCCGCGTCGAATTCGGCCAAATATCCGTCGAACATCGCGTGGAAGGCTTTGGCTTCGGCGTCGCTTGGCTTGTATTTGTGCTGCACATAATCGGTCGTCGTCAGATACATCACATCCGGCCGCCATTCCTTCAACAGCTTCACCCCGGCGGCGAAAACGAATTCGCTGAGTTCGGCGGAATAAACCGGCGGGACGCCCCTGCCGAGCCAGGCGCAGGCGTCGCCGATGCCGTTTTCGGCGATCGTCGTCCTATCGGACTTCTCCGAGGAAAAACAAATCGCCCTGCCCTCGCCGAAGGCCAATCCGTGGCCCAGCAGCGCCCGGAGCTTGTCTTTGGCGGTCACCACCGCGACCTTCATGCCGGCATCGCCGAAGGCCGCGAACACCGTGGGCGCGCGCAGGAATTTCGGGTCGTTCATCATCACTTCCCGGCCCGTCTCCGGATCGTAAAAATAGTTGCCGCAGATTCCGTGCACCGCCGGCGGACGCCCGGTGGCGATCGACAGATTGTTCGGATTCGTGAAACTGGGAATGACGCCATAAGCCCGCCGCGCCGTCCCTTTCGCCATGATCCTTTCAAGCGCGGGCATCAGCCCGGCGGCGATGGCGGCGTCGAGATATTCCGGCTCGCACCCGTCGAGGCAAATGGCGATGGCGGGCACGTCCGGGCGCGCATATTCACGGCCATTGGCGACAATCCCGGTCGGCGTCATGTCATTCATGCGGATATTCCGTCCGCTTCCGTTTCGGGGCGCGGCTCATGCCGCCAGTCTGGAACGTTCTTCAAGCGCGGTCCGGGGCGGGGCGGCGCTGTCGACGCCCATTTCCGCGAGCGACCGGCGCGCCGCATCCACCACCTGTCTCATCACGGCCTCGTCCATCCGGCCGATGCAGCCGATGCGGAAACTGTCCACAACGGTCAGTTTCCCCGGATAGATGATGAAACCCTTCGTCTTCATCCGTTCATAGAATTCATCGAACAAAAATCCCGGATGGGCGGGATTGAAGAAGGTGACGATAATCGGCGACAACCAGCGATCCCTCAGCAGCGTTTCAAATCCCAGTTCGCGCATGCCCCGGACGAGAGCGTCGCGGTTGGCGGCGTATCGCGCGCCGCGGCCCGCCACCCCGCCTTCGCGCCGATGAATCCGCAACGCTTCGATGAAAGCGGCGACGGCATGCGTCGGGGGCGTGAAGCGCCATTGTCCGGTCTCTTCCATATGAGCCCATTGGGCGTGAACGTCGAGGCTGAGCGAGTGCGCGTTGCCGTTCGCCGCTTCGAGCGCCGATTTCGCCGCCAGCACGAAGCCGAAGCCCGGAACGCCTTCGATGCACTTGTTCGCCGACGACGCCAGCGCCTCGAACCCGATGTCGCCCGCTTCGACCGGCAATGCGCCGAACGCGCTCATGGAATCGATCAGCAGTTTGCGGCCCGATTCTTCAACGGCTTGCGATATCTCTTTGATCGGGTTCAGGATTCCCGAACTGGTCTCGCAGTGAACGGCCGCGACATGGGTGATGCGCGGGTCGGCGGAAATGGCGGCGGCCACCTCGTCGCCGCGCGGCGGCATGTAATCGCCCTTGTCGATCACGGCATGCGAGCGTCCGAGATAGGCCAGCGATTGCGCGATTCGCCGGCCATAGGCGCCGTTCGCCAGCACCAGCGTTCTTGAATCCTGCGGCAGGAACGATCCCAGCATCGCTTCCACGACGAATGTCCCGCTGCCCTGCGAGGGCACGCAATCGAACGCCTCGTGACCGTCACCCAGCATCGCCGTCAACCGGCGGCGAAGCTCGGCCGTCAACGCCCTGAATTCCCCGTCCCAGGACCCCCAGTCCTTCAGCATGGCCCGCCTGACCGGCAAGGCCGTGGTCAGCGGTCCCGGGGTCAGCAGATAAGGTTCGCCCGCCGCCGATTCGGTCCGCTTCAGACATTCGGCCATATGCGGCCCTCCGGTATCGCCCGCCGGACATCATCTACCCTCCGGCGCAGGATTAAAAAAATCTATAATACAGATCGTTTCATAAATTCTTCTTATCACAAACATGATCCGCCGGCGCTCACGTCACGTCCCCGACCAGCCTGGTTTCCCTGAGGTCTCCGCTCCGCGACAGGATCGGCACGGCCACGGTCGCGAACAGGGAATTGATCTCCTTGAGCGCTCTTATCGTCTCCAGGTGGAGATCGCTGGATTCGATGCTGGCCTTTTCGTCGCCTTTCAGACGGGCCAGATGCCCGTCGCGGCTTTCGCGTTCGAGCGTTCGCATCCGGTCTTTCTCCTCGATCAGTTGCCGCGCCGAATCGATATCCTCCGAAATCAGCACGTTAAGCGCCAGTTGCATGTTCGCCATGACGCGATCATGAACGTTGGCCAGTTCTCTCCAGCCTTCCCGCGAGAATTCGATCCCGTTCTTGTGTTTTTCCAGCACAAGAGCGAGCAGGCTTCTGGCGGCAATGTCGCCGGCGCGCTCCAGATCGATCGCGAAGCCGGCCAGTTCCATGCCGCGCCCGGCGTCGCGCGCGCTCAATTCGCCCCGATTGACCTCGGCTATGTAGAGCTTGACGTCGGTATGGACCCGGTTGACCTCGCGGCCGAGTTTCCGAAGTCTGTCGACCTCCTCCCTGGTTGCGGCCCGGAACAGGTCCATCGCCGGTGCGATCATGATTTCGACGATTTCGCTCATTCGCAGCAATTCGCGCGTCGCGCTGGCGAGCGCCAGACCCGGCTTGTCGATGACGCCGCGATCAAGCGCCGTCGCCGGTTTCAGCCGCGCGGCGGCTTCGTTCGCGTCGGTTTTTTCAGGCGGCAGCAGTCCGACAAGTCCCGATAACAGCCCGACCAGCGGAAGGCAGACGACCAGCAGCGCGATGTTGAACAGCAGATGGAGGTTGATCAACTGGCGCGCGGGACCGGCGCCGATCTCCGACAGCGGTATGTCGACATGGCGCAACACCGTCAGGGCGACCGCCGCTCCGGCAACCCGGAAGACGCAGTTTCCCAGGGGAAGAAGGCGCGCCTCGCGCTCGCCGTTGCGTGTCAGCCACACCGCGAGCAATCCGCCGCCCGCATTCGCGCCCAGGACGAACGCGACGCCCGCCTCGACCGGCAGCAGCCCCTGCGCGGCGAACGCCGCCACTGTCAGAATGGAAGCGACGCTTGAGTGAAACAGGAAAGTGACCGCCGCGCCGGCGATGAAGGAAGTGACCGTGTCCTCCGCCAGATAGGCGGCGATGGCCGGCATGAACGGGCTTTGCTTCATGGGAACGGTCGCGGCGGCGATCATCGCCAGCGAAACCAGAATCAGCGCGACACCGAGGCAGATGCGGCCGGTCTGCCTGGTCGCGCGCGCCTCCGTCCTGAGAAACAGCCAGCCGCCGGCGGCCAGCAGCAGCGGCGTCAGCCATTCGAGATCGAACGACAGAAACTGAACGACCAGCGCGGTTCCCACATCCGCGCCTAGCAGAAGCGCGAGACCGCCGGTCAGCGGCACGAGACCGCTCGCCGAGAAGCCGGAGGCCAGCACCGCCGTCGCCGTGGAACTCTGGAGCAGCACGGCGATCACCGTCCCGACCGCCGCGCTGGCGATCCATCCGCGACCGGGGTCGGCGACCGCGCGGCGCAGCGCCGGGCCGGAGGCGCGTTCGACGCCCGTACGCACCATGCGCACCGAGTAAAGCAGCAGCGTGACGGCGCCGGCCAGATGCAGCAGGATCAGCACTATGCCCAAATCGTTCTTCTCCGTGACGGACGGGCGGCGCCGGCCGCGCCCAACGCGAATCCGTTATTGTCGCCCGCCTGTTTACATAAATCAAATCGTTGGTTCTTATGCGCCGATCGAATCGGGTTATCCGGGAACGGCGGCGCCTCATGCGTTATGTTCAGCTTCGAGCCTTTCACAATGTGGCGGTTCACGGCGGTTTTTCGCGCGCCGCCGAAGCTCTGTCGCTTACCCAGCCGGCGATATCCGATCAGGTTCGCAAACTTGAGGAAGAGTACGACATCCTCCTGTTCAATCGCCGGAAGAAGAAGATCACCGTCACCGAATCCGGACAAAGGCTGCTCGAAATCACCAACCGGCTGTTCGAGATCGAGAACCGGGCGCTGGAGTTTCTCTCCGAATCGCGGGCGCTGTCGGCCGGCAGGCTGAGGATCATCGCCGATTCTGCGTTGCACCTGCTTCATGTGCTCAAGCCGTTCAGGGAGAAATATCCCGGCGTCCGGGTGTCGCTGCGTTCCGGCAACACCGGGGAGGTCATCGACGCGCTGTTCGGTTATCGGGCCGATATCGGGGTTCTGGGAGACCTGCCGAAATTTCGCGAGTTCGAAACCGTCAGACTGACGGCGACGCCTCTGGTGGCGTTCGCCGCGATCGGAACGCAAATGGACCGAATCGACCGCCTGTCGCTGCGCGAACTTGCCGATTACCCGCTGGTTTTACGCGAATCCGGCTCGAAAACCCGCGAAAAACTCGAAAAAGCGGCGGGAAAATCCGGGATTCGGCTGGTCGCGGCCATCGAGGCCGAGGGGCGGGAGGCGATCCGGGAAATCGTCGCGTCGGGAGCGGGGATCGGCATTGTCTCGCAAGCCGAGTTCGGACACGATTCCCGTCTGCGCAAAATTAAAATCGGCGGGCCGCGGATTCTCATGGAGGAAGCGCTGATCTGCCTGCGTGAACGCGCCGGCGGCAAGCTGATCGGCGCGTTCATGGATATGGCGAAGGAACCCGTGACGCCCCGGCGCCGCGGGTGAGAAGCCTTCGATCGGATCGGTGAAAGCCCGGTCGCTTCCCGGTCTCCATGCGTGTTGCGTCAGGCGGCGGTGCGCCGGGGTATGTAACCCGTCGAAGCGCCGCCTCCCGTCAAAGGCGCGAGGTCAAACGCCTCCTTTTAACCCGCTCAATGTTGAGGCAAGAGGAGAGAGACTCTTATTTTAAAAGAATGTCACGAATAGGGTCGAATATTTTCTTAGACTCTTCAAATATAGAGTCATAAGTATTGACAATTTTCAGTTCTGCCTCATCAATTTCAGGACAATAGGCAGAAACTATTTCATCAGATCCTATATCCTTACATCTGTCCTGATTTAAAATATGCTGTCTTTTCATATAGGCTGATTTTAAAAGTTTGGCTTTTTTCTCAAACATAGCGCAAACCTTTATGTGATAAGGAGCAGTAGACTTATCAAAATGACTCTTAAGAGGAAGATTTTTACAATTCCCGGCATGCTCTATCGCTAAATTAATATAACCCATAATATTATCTCTGTATTCAGGATAAGTTTCTAAGTCTCGATCCCCTTCATAACTTGGAGAGTTAAGCAACCTGACACTATAATCCCCATAAACCCCTCTATAAAACATTGCTAAATAAATAAGAGGTAACATATAATAAGCTTTCATCTCTATATTAGTAGTTTGCTCCCACATACTGTAAATAAGAGGAGGGTAGTTATTATAAGTCTTGATGATAGCCAGTGTGCTTGAATAGTAATGGGCGGCTAAATCCAAATTCCTTTCAGCTATTTTTCTTTTAAAACTCCCGCCTGTAGAATGGTATTTTGCTATCCAATAATTAGCTACAATATCGCTGTGTTGATCTGCTAAACCATGTAAAATCAACATCCCCTTGGAAACATCATCTTGATTGTTAGTCACCTCACCCTTTGCTAAAAGACAAAGAGCATAAACTAAGGTCACACTCACATAAGGATCAGGATCATTTAATTGCTCTTTATACTGTCTCTCGGTATCCTCAAAATCACCGCATCCTAAATTACCGGTTCTATATACTGTCCCAAAACCAGGGCTCGTCGCAAAAACGAAAAAGGCGATCGCACTCAATATCGACACGATTTTTCTCATAGCTCTTTCCACATCCTCCAAAAAACCGCTATGGCGACGCACCGCTCAACGCAATCATATAAACCCGACCCAAACCGTCAAGAGCTTTTGCAACCCGGGACGTCGGCCATGGAGACGGGCCCGTCTTCGACGGTCTTGCGCCGACCGCGAATGAAACGGACAACGATCGACGACGGCGCGAACGACTTCAGTTCCTGTCCTTGTCCACCAGCTTGTTCGAGGCGATCCACGGCATCATGGCGCGCAGTTTTTCGCCGATCTCCTCGATGGGATGGGCGTCGTTCATGCGGCGCGTCGCCTTGAAGCGGGCGGCGCCCGAATGCCATTCCTGCATCCATTCTGAGGTGAACCTGCCGGTCTGGATGTCGTCGAGAATCCGCTTCATCTCCGCCCTGCTGTCGTCGGTGACGATGCGCGGACCGGAGACATACTCGCCCCATTCGGCGGTGTTGGAGACCGAGTAGTTCATATTGGCGATGCCGCCCTCATAGATCAGATCGACGATGAGCTTGACCTCGTGCAGGCACTCGAAATAGGCCATCTCCGGCGCGTATCCGGCTTCGACCAGCGTCTCGAATCCGGCGCGAATCAGTTCGACCAGACCGCCGCACAGCACCGCCTGCTCGCCGAACAGATCGGTCTCGCACTCCTCGCGGAAACTGGTCTCGATGATGCCGGAACGCCCGCCGCCGACGCCGCAGGCATAGGAAAGCGCGAGATCGAGCGCGTTGCCGGACGCATCGCGATGCACCGCGACCAGACACGGCACGCCGCCGCCCTTCAGATATTCGCCGCGCACCGTGTGGCCGGGGCCCTTGGGCGCGATCATCAGCACGTCGACCGTGTCCTTCGGCTCGATCAGGCCGAAATGAACGTTGAGACCGTGCGCGAAAGCGATGGCCGCGCCATCGCGGATGTTCGGCGCGACCGCGCTTTCATAGATTCCGGCCTGCAATTCGTCCGGCGCGGCCATCATCATCAGGTCGGCCCAAGCCGCCGCGTCGGCCACGGATTTCACGTCGAACCCGTCGGCTTCGGCTTTCCCCGCGGACGGCGAGCCGGCGCGAAGCGCCACGGCGACGTTCGTCGCGCCCGAATCCTTCAGGTTGAGGGCGTGCGCCCTCCCCTGGCTGCCATAGCCGATAATGGCGACCTTCCCGCCCTTGATCAGATTGAGATCGGCGTCGCGATCGTAATACACACGCATGTCCGGTTTCCTTTCCCCCTGGAATTACATGGCCCGGAACCGGACCGTCGCCGACCGCCGGACCGAAACAGGCGCGCAACGGTGCGGCGCCGGGCGCTACGGCACGGCCATTTCGCTCAATTCCCCCGTCAACGCAAGCGTTAATTCAGACCGGCGAAATTCGATTTACGAAACAGGCGCCTGGCCGCAGGCGCTCAGAAATCTCTTCACCGTCTCCGCCATGCCGTATTCGAGCGCGTCGGCGGTCAGGCCGTGCCCGATCGACACTTCGGCAAGCTCCGGAATCCGCGCGACCAGGGCAGGCAGATTGGATATTGTCAGATCGTGCCCGGCATTGACCTTCAGCCCGGCGGCGATGGCCGCCCCGGCGGTCCGGCCCAGCGTCTCGATCTCGCGCGCCGCCCCGGCCGGGTCGCCGAAACAACCGCCATACGGTCCGGTGTACAGTTCGACCCGGTCGCAGCCGGTATCGGCGGCGGCGGCGACCTGCTCGCCGGAAGCATCGGGATCGCAGAAAAGCGACACTCTCGCTCCGCCGCGTTTCAACCGCCTGACGACAGGCTCCAGCATTTTCCCGCCGGCGATGAAATCCCAGCCGCGATCCGATGTCGGCTGCGTTGGATCGTCGGGAACGAGCGTCACCTGCTCCGGTTGGCTGGCGTCGATCAGGTCGAGAAAAGCCGGGGCCGGATAGCCCTCGATGTTGAATTCGGCGCGCGGAAATTCATCGTCGATCAACGCGCGAATGTCCGGAACGTCCGAAAAGCGAATGTGGCGTTGGTCCGGTCGCGGATGAACGGTCAGACCCCGCGCGCCGGCGGCAAGCGCGATACGGCCAAGGCCGGTCACGCTCGGCCACGGCAAATTCCGCCGGTTGCGCAGCATGGCCACCGCATTGAGATTGACTGACAGCGCCGCCGGCATACTCGCCCCCGACCTCCGGTGAAAGCGACGGGATATCAGCAGCACGGCCCGTCAGGCAAGCGGATTCGCACGAGCCGGCGTTCACCGCACGACGGTCAGCCGCCCGGCCGCCCTGGTGATCGCGGTATAGAGCCAGCGCTGTCTCATGTCGCGAAAGGCGAAGCTCTCGTCGAACAGAACGACATTGTCCCATTGCGACCCCTGCGCCTTGTGAACCGTCAGCGCGTAGCCGTAATCGAAATCGTCATAGCGCTTCCTTGTCGACCAGGGGACCTCCGCCCCGTCGTCCTCGAACGCGGTCTTCAACACCCGGATTTTGGCGACGCCGCGGTCCGGGTCGTCCTCCTCCGGCGAAACCAGCAGATTGACGCCGGGGTTGGCCGTTTCCTTCGAGGCGGTCATCACGCGCCAGAGCGATCCGTTCAAAAGCCCCTTCGAGGGATCGTTTTTGAGACAGACGAGCTTGTCGCCGGATTGCGGCGTCGGCAGCGTAAAATCCTTCAACTCGCGAAGGCGGCGGTTGTATCGCCGTCTGGTGCGGTTCGTTCCGACCAGCACCTGATCGGCGGACAGCACCAAGTCGCTGTCGACGCCGGATTTGCCGACGACCCGGGCCGCGCCGTAATCGCCGTGCATGATTTCGCGGCCCTCGCGCGCATCCAACGCCAGCCGGATGATGGGATTGTCGCGCGCCTGCCGGTGAATTTCGGTCAGCAGAATGTCCGGTTCATGTTCGGTGAAGTAGCCGCCGCCCGAGATCGGCGGCAACTGCCCCGGATCGCCGAGCACGAGGACCGGCGTGCCGAAGGACAGCAAATCGCGGCCCAGCGCCTCGTCCACCATCGAGCATTCGTCGATGACGATGAGTTTCGCCCTGGCGACCGGGCTTTGGCGGTTGAGCGAGAACGTGGGCGCGACCGACTTCTTGCCCGTGGCCTCATCCTTGATCGTCTCCTCGCCGCGCGGGCGGTAGATCAGGGAATGGATCGTGCGCGCGTTCACCGCGCCGCGCGAGCGCAGCACCTGCGCCGCCTTGCCGGTGAACGCCGCGAACTGCACCTCGCCATCGACGGCCTCGGCGAAGTGCCGGGCAAGCGAGGTCTTGCCGGCGCCGGCATATCCGAACAGGCGGAATACCGGCCGGTCGCCGGCCTTCAGCCACCGCGATACGGCGGCAAGCGCATCGTCCTGCTGGGATGACAGTCGCATGGCGGGGTTGTGGCAGGATTCGGGTGCGGGCGGCAAGAAGAACGGATCGCGGCCGCTTGCGGGCGCTCCGATTCATTGATGTCTACATACCCCGTGAGCCGCGATTCATGGCCGCCACGCCGGTGCGGCAGACCTCGACGAGGCCGAGCGGCGTCATGATGGCGATGAACTGCTCGATCTTCGACGTTCTGCCGGTGATCTCGAATGTGAAATGCTCGGTATTCGCATCGATCACCTGTGCGCGGAACGCATCGGCGAGCCGCAGCGCCTCCACCCGCGAATCCCCCGAACCGGCAACCTTGACCAGCGCAAGTTCGCGCTCCAGCGGCTTGTCGTGTCCGAACTCGCGGGCGCGCACGGTGAGATCGACAACGCGATGGACCGGCACGATCCGCTCAAGCTGATGGCGGATCTGATCGAGAACATGCGGCGTGCCCTGGGTGACGATCGTTATCCGCGACAGGTGCTTTTCGTGCTCGGTCTCCGAAACGGTCAGGCTCTCGATATTGTAGCCGCGCCCGGAAAACAGGCCGATGACGCGCGCGAGCACGCCCGGCTCGTTGTCGACCAGAATCGACAGCGTATGGCTTTCCGGCGCCTCGGTTTCCTTCGCGATGAAATAGGCCGAGCCGGTCGGCTGAAGGCTGGCGTTCATGTTTGCTATTCCCCTTGTTTCGCTGCGGCGGCGGTCACACCAGTTCCCTTCCCGCAGCGCCGATCGCATTGGCGACCGTCTCATCCGTCGCCTCATCGGGAAGCAGCATTTCGTTATGCGCCTTTCCGGAGGGAATCATCGGGAAACAGTTGGCGAGATTGGCGACCCGGCAATCGAATATAACGGGCCTGTCCACCGAGATCATCTCGTCGATGGCGGCGTCAAGCTCGCCGGGTTTGTCGCAACGGATTCCATGCGCGCCATACGCCTCGGCGAGCTTGACGAAATCGGGAAGCGCCTCGGTGTAGGAGTGCGAAAGCCGGTTGCCGTGAAGCAGTTGCTGCCACTGCCGCACCATGCCCATATACTGGTTGTTCAAGATGAAGATCTTGATCGGCGCGTCATGCTGCACCGCACAGGACATTTCCTGAACGGTCATCAACACCGAGGCGTCTCCGGCGATGTCGATGACGAGGCTGTCCGGATGGGCGATCTGAACGCCCAGGGCCGCCGGAAGCCCGTATCCCATGGTTCCGAGCCCGCCGGAGGTCATCCAGCGGTTCGGCTCCTCGAAACCGAAAAACTGCGCCGCCCACATCTGATGCTGCCCCACTTCCGTGGTGATGAAGGTATCGCGGTCCTTCGACGCGGCATACAGGCGCTCGACCGCGAACTGCGGCATTATCACGTCCCTGCTCGGCGCGTAGGCAAGAGAATTCCTCGCCCGCCAGCGGGCGATCCGCTCCCACCAGGGATCAAGCGCGCTTCGAGCCGCGCCGGCGGACGCGCGCCACGAACGGACCATGTCCTCCAGAACACGGCCGACATCGCCGAGAATCGGAATGTCCACCCGGACATTCTTGTTCAGCGAGGACGGATCGATATCGATGTGGATCTTTTGCGAGTCCGGCGAGAACGCGTCGAGCCGCCCGGTGATCCGGTCGTCAAACCGTGCGCCGACGCACAGCATGACATCGCAATCGTGCATGGCCATGTTCGCCTCGTAGGTTCCATGCATGCCGAGCATGCCGATCCAGTTGTCGCCGGACGCCGGATAGGCGCCCAGTCCCATCAGGGTCGAAGTGATTGGAAAGCCGGTCAATTCGACCAGTTCGCGCAGCAGACGGCTCGCTTCCGGACCGGAGTTGATCACGCCGCCGCCCGAATAGATGACCGGTCTGACAGCCGAGGCCATCAACCCGATCGCGGCCCCGATCCGCTCCATGTCGCCTTGCAGTCTGGGTCGATAGCTGGTGCGCGGCGCTTCCAGCGGCGGCGTGTACATGCCGGTGGCGAACTGAATGTCCTTGGGAATGTCGACGACGACCGGACCGGGCCGCCCTGTGGTCGCGACGTGAAACGCCTCGTGAATGACCGCCGACAGTTTGTCGACGTCCTTCACCAGCCAATTGTGTTTTGTGCACGGGCGGGTGATTCCGACGGTGTCGCATTCCTGGAAAGCATCGGAACCGATGAGCGGCGTCGGCACCTGTCCGGTTATGCAGACGAGCGGGACCGAATCCATCAGCGCGTCCTGAAGCGCGGTGACCGCGTTTGTGGCGCCGGGTCCGGACGTCACCAGCAGCACCCCGGCCGTGCCGGTCGAGCGGGCATATCCTTCGGCGGCGTGACCGGCTCCCTGCTCGTGCCGGACCAGTATGTGCTCCAACTCCTCCTGCTGAAACAATTCGTCGTAGATCGGCAGCACCGCACCGCCCGGATACCCGAATATGTGCTTGACCCCATTGTCCCTGAGGGCCTGAACGACCATCTCCGCTCCGGTCATCTCCCGTCGTCCGGTTTCACTGGTTTCGTTGTTCATCGGTCCTGTCCGTTTTGTCGTTTCCCGCGCCCGGGGCGATTCAGCTTCGCCGCCGGAATTAAAAAAGGCCCCGTAAAGGGCCCGGTCGTCGCGCATGGGGTGCTTTCGCCCGGTGGCTACACCACCTTGCCCACGCGCAAACCCACCACGAGAACAGTCAATTCGCTCATGGCCGCAATCTATGCGGCTTTTCCCGATGCGTCAAGCACCCGTCCGTCGCGCAGAACTATAGGTACGGAAGGACAACAAGACGGGTCAGGTTTGTTCGGTTGATAGCCCCGAGCCAGGACCCTGCGGTGGCGGACATCATTTTTCGCTTTTGCCATTCATCGTCGTTATTCTTCCCCGATTTCCAGGTGCTCCAACTTGCAACGCGCGACGGTCTCGAACTCCCGGCGTTTCACCGTCTCCGCGGCCAGCAGTTTTCGGCTCGATGCTTCCAGCGACAAAACTTCGCAATGATATTCACGCAGTTGGAAATCGTCGTCGATCCGCGGGACCAACCAGATAATATCGCCGTCGTCCAGGTCGCTCAACGGTTCGGCGCTTTTCCCGCCGATGGCGGCAAAGAACGGCCAATCGACCGCGACGGCCAATTTGGTTCCCCATCGGCGCAGCGTGGGCGCTTTGATTTCGAGTTGCGGCATGAGGCGCTTGGCGCTCGACGATCGCCAGTCCGGGCGGCGGAACTCGGCGGGCGCGGGCGGTTCGGGGCCGTCGTCGGTCAATAAAGTCTCAAATTCGGAATCCATGCCGCGCCCCGAGAAGTAAACGGCCTGAATTTCCAGCCCGTACCATTCCGTCGCCTTCGCATCATTGGCGACAATCAGATCGACCCGTCCGGCGGCCTTTCCGGTTTCAGGATTGCGCATGAACGGAACTTCACGCGCCGTATACACCTGATCGAAGCCCGCGATACGGGCCAACCAGACGGGTAGCAGGTTCCCTTGCTCAAAACGGCGCGGGCAGATGACAACGGGCTCGCTGCCTTCGGCTTGAATCGAACAGACACCGCCACGTTTTTTGCATGCCGGGCGGCCTGGTTGAAACGGACATGGCGGAGGTTCGTTGTCGCGCCCCAGCGCCACGCGGGCCAGTGCGCGACGGCGCACGGCGGACATGGCGGCAAACGGTTCACCAAACCATTCGGCAATACCGTATCCGCTCATGCGAAAAGCGGCTGCGACGTGATAATCAATTCCGCAACCCGGTTGTGATGCGTGTTTTTCATCATGATGCCGGCCGCATCGAAGTCGTATTTGTGGACAAGATCGACGATTTCCGGGGCCGCGTCATAGGTCATGAGGAAGTTAGGCCGGTGCCGGGCCAGAATCTCGAACAACCGAGCGTGATCGATTTCGTTGTGCGCGTAAAGACGCGACCCGGCGCGCTTGCCGCGCGGGGCCGTATAAGGCGGGTCGAGAAACACGGCCGCGCGCTTGCCCCAACCCGCCAGCAGAACAGGCAATGTCTTCAAGCCATCGCCTTCGAGAAAAATCAGGCGGTCGGCGTATTCCTGAATTGTCTCAATGCGAGCGGCGAGCGTTTCGGGATACCAGCGCGACAACAGGCCCTTTCCGTTCTCGCCTCGCCGCGTGAACGATGCGCCGGGCGCGAGGATGCCGCCGCGTCTGGTGCGGTTCAAAACCAAGGTTCTGAAACCATGTTCGGCGACCGTCGCGGGCGGCCTTTCACACATTCGATTGAGCGCCGCATGGGTCGGCTCGAATTGGAGAATCCACTCGCTCAACGTCGCGCCGCTTTCCATCGCCGAACGCCAGAATGCGGCTACGTCGCGGTCGATCTCCAACATGATCGCCTCGCCGACCAGATCCTCCATAACCGCCGTCAGCGAGACAATGGCGCCGCCGGCGAAGGGTTCGATGAGAATTTCGGGCTTTGTGGCGGTCAGCCATTCGCGGATATGCGGGACCAGCCACGTTTTACCGCCGGGGTAGCGCAAAGGGGAACGTTGCGGGACGGCGGCGACATTGGGAACCGGAACCCGCGAGGCCGGAAACGCCGGCGCCGCCGTCATGGCCGCGTCCCCGCGTCCGGCCCGTTATCGGCGATCAGGGCTTTGTACTTGAGCCGTTTGCCAATCATGCGGCGCACGGCAATGCCCTTTTCGCCATGGAAATTTCCCTTCTTCACGCGCGGTTGAATCGAAACCCGCATCGTGTCCGCCGAATTCAGGGCACTATCGTACATTGCTCCCCCAAAATGCAACTTCCGCCTCGTGAAATTTCAAGGAGGCCGCTTCGGTCTTGAAACTCATGATTCTTCTCAAGGTTACGCCTCGCATCGGATCAACGCCGGCTGTGCTTCGGTCCGACTCGGAACGCTTGGCCATGCGCGCGAGTTTTCCGTGTTCGCGACAGGAGACAGGCGACAGTTGTGAAACGTCAAACGCCGCCCGTTGAACTCCGGCGAATCTCACGGCCGGAAGGAATCCGCTTCCATTCAGGACCGCACTGATTGCGAAACCAGGTGGATTATCGTTTCGCATACCGACGGGTGGCGATCCCCATTCGCCTTCTCGTTTCGTCGTCGGAGACAGAACCCGCAAGCATATCGCGGATTTCCCGGGCGAAATGCCTCCGATCGCCACGCCCTTCATATCGTGCGCCTGTCCGGGCAGAAGCAGGAAACGGACCAGATTGCCGAGCCCATCCACCAACGCCGCGATCTTGATTGTCAGGCCGACGCCCGAACGCCCGATGACCTGAACCTGAGTTCCTCATTTGCGCCAGTCGCCTTCTGGTGAACCATTGCGATGCAGATCCGTCGGCAGGGCGGAATCTCGAACCCTTCGGTGGTGTCAGGCATTTCCGATCAGGCTCTGACATTCCGGCCGGATCGTGAGTTGACACTTGGCAGGCAATATTTGAATGTGACGCTCGTTCAAAACGCTTCAGCGTCACGCTGGAGCGTTTGCCGTATGTTTCGAAAGGCGCCCGCCGAGGCGTCGCAACGGGAGGAAATCCATGAGACAAATGCTTTACACCGCCGCCGCGATTGCGCTTACCGCCGGGGCGGCGCAGGCCGAACAGGTCACCGTGTTCGGCCCCTGGCTGGGCCCGGACCAGGAAGCGGTCGAAAGCGTTCTGGCCGTCTTCGCCGAGCGGTCTGGCCACGATGTTCGCTATGTCGGCTCCGACAGCTTCGAGCAGCAGATCATGGTGGATGCCGAAGCCGGATCGGCCCCGAACGTCGCCGTGTTCCCGCAGCCGGGCCTGGCCGCCGATATGGCCAGTCGCGGCTTTCTGACGCCGCTTGCCGACGGCATCGCCGAATGGATCGAGGAAAACTATGCCGCGGGCCCGTCCTGGGTGGCGCTTGGCGCCTATGAGGGGCCGGATGGCGAAGACGACCTGTATGGCTTTTTCTACAAGGTCGACGTGAAATCGCTGGTCTGGTACGTGCCGGAAAATTTTGAGGATGCGGGCTACGAGATTCCCGAGACGATGGAAGAATTGAAGGCGTTGACCGACCTGATCACGGCCGACGGCGAGACGCCATGGTGCATCGGGCTGGGATCGGGCGGCGCGACCGGCTGGCCCGCGACCGACTGGGTCGAGGAAATGATGCTGCGCACCCAGCCGCCCGATGTCTATGACGATTGGGTCGACAACTCGATCCCGTTCACCGACGAGCGCATCGTCGCCGCGATCGACGAGTTCGGCGCCTTCGCCCGCAACGACGATTATGTCGCCGGCGGCGCGGGCGTGGTCGCCTCGACCGATTTCCGCGATTCGCCCAAGGGTCTCTTCGACAGCCCGCCGCAGTGCTACATGCACCGCCAGGCGTCGTTCATCCCCGCCTTCTTCCCCGAGGATACCGAGGTCGGGCTGGACGCCGATTTCTTCTATTTCCCGGCCTACGAAGGCAAGGACCTGGGCAAGCCGGTGCTTGGCGCAGGCACGCTTTGGGCGATCACCAATGACAGCCAGGGCGCGCATGATCTGATCGCGTTCCTGCAGACCACCGAAGCGCACGAGGTCTGGATGGAGCAAGGTGGCTTCCTGACACCGCTGAAGGGTGTCGACAGCTCGAAGTTTGCGGATGAACCGACGGCCAAGATGAACGAGATCCTTCTGGGCGCCACCACATTCCGCTTCGACGGATCCGACCTGATGCCGGGCGGCGTGGGCGCGGGCAGCTTCTGGACCGGTATGGTCGACTACGCAGGCGGCAAGCCCGCCGCTGACGTGGCCGCTGAAATCCAGAAAAGCTGGGACGCGCTGAAGTGACCCCTTCAAGAGATCGAAACGACCGATCCGGGCCATTGGCGGCCCGGGTCCAATAAAAAAGATATTGAAGCCGGGAGGGAGGACGTGCACCCAGCATTGCAGGGTTTGCTGACCATCATCATCGGTGTGGGCGGTTGTATCGGATATTTCTATTTCTCCAACCGGTTTCTCGACAAGGTGTTATTCCCCGCCAAGGGCGAAAACGCCGGGCGCAACATCAACCGCGCAAACATGGTCCGGCCGTGGCTGTTCCTGTTTCCGGCGATTTTCGCGCTTGGCCTCTATCTGGCCTACCCGGTCTTCGAGACGCTGCGTCTGTCGGTCACCGACCGTGACGCGGGCGGGGCCTTCGTGGGACTGGCGAATTACCGGCAGATGTTCGGCGAGGCCAAGTTCTGGGAGGCGCTGCGCAACAACTTCCTGTGGCTGTTGATCGTGCCGGCGCTGTCGACCGCCTTCGGACTTCTGGCCGCGCAACTGACCGACCGGATCGCCTGGGGCAACCTGGCCAAGTCGCTGGTCTTCATGCCGATGGCGATCAGCTTTGTCGGCGCCGCGGTGATCTGGAAGCTCGTCTATGACGCGCGACCCATCGATCAGGACCAGATTGGCGTGTTGAACGCGATCTATCTCGCCCTTGGCGGCAGTGAACCGCAGATCTGGCTGACCACACCCCTCTGGAACAACTTTTTCCTGATGATTGTGCTGGTCTGGATCCAGACCGGATTCGCAATGGTGATCCTGTCCGCCGCCCTGCGCGGTATCCCCGAGGAAACAGTCGAGGCCGCCATCATCGACGGGGCCAATCCTTTTCAGATCTTCTTCAAGATCAAGGTGCCGCAGATCATGGGCACCATCGTCGTTGTCTGGACCACGATCACGCTGGTGGTTCTGAAGATCTTCGACATCGTTTTCGCGATGACCAATGGCCAGTGGGAAACGCAGGTCCTGGCCAACTATATGTATGACAAGCTGTTCCGCTCGTTCGACTGGGGCGTTGGATCGGCCAGCGCGATGGTCATCATGCTGTTGGTGACGCCAATCCTCGTCTGGAACGTGCGCAACGCACGCAAGGAGGTGCGGTGATGGACAACGTGGCCGGCGCCAAATCCTCGCTGACATGGGCAGTTCACATCTCGGTCGCGCTCCTGGTCTTCGTCTGGCTGTTCCCGACCGTGGGCCTGTTTGCGTCGTCGTTCCGCACCGCCGACCAGATCGCCACCTCGGGCTGGTGGAAGGCGCTTTTTCCGTCCGAGCAAAACCTGACCCTGCGCACGGCGGAACCCGACCGGCAGGTGCAGCGGAACGGCGTCTATGTGATCGAAGGGAATCTGTTTGAGAAAGGGTCGGAGGCCAACATCAGCGTCTGGGGTGTCTCGTCACGTGAAATCGACGCCTATCAGGCCGGCGACACCGCCGGGTTGCGCGACGGCGGCACGATCACGGTAGAGGCCGATGGCGCCTATCGGATGGAAAGCGACGAACCCTTCGAGGGACGGCGCGGGAAACGGGTCTTTGTGACCGCCGAAACACCGCCGGAATTCACGCTTGCCAACTACGATACGGTGCTTGGCAAGGAAGTGGTGAAGAACCTGATCATCTATTCCTTCGCCGCCCTGATCTTCTACTTCGTTGCCCGCTTTATTTTCCGGGGCAACGAGTCGGCGATAGCCGGCGTGATTCCGGGGGCTGGGGCCATTCTGTTGCTGGTTCTTCTTTCGATGGCGTTCGGCCTGTCCAGCGGCCAGGCCGAGGGCGCGCAGACGACCGACGACATGGCGGGGGCGTTCTTCAGCACATTGACGGTGACGATCCCGGCGACGGCGATACCCATCGTGATCGCGGCCTTCGCCGCGTATGCGCTGGCCTGGATGGACTTTCCGGGCCGCGCGCTGCTGATCGCGGCGGTTGTGGGCCTTCTGGTCGTGCCGCTGCAACTGGCGCTGATCCCGCTGTTGAAGTTGCATCTCGGGATTGGAATCGGCAAAGGATACCTGGGCATCTGGCTGGCGCACACGGGCTTTGGCCTTCCGCTGGCGATCTATCTTCTGCGCAACTACATGGTCGGTCTGCCGCGCGACATCATCGAATGCGCCAAGGTCGATGGCGCCACGGATTTCCAGATCTTCGTTCGGATCATCCTGCCGCTGTCGTTCCCCGCGCTGGCGTCGTTTGCGATCTTCCAGTTCCTCTGGACCTGGAACGACCTGCTGGTCGCCAAGGTGTTCCTGATCGACGCCACCGGCGAGACGACCGTGATGACCAACGCCATCGTCGAGCTTCTGGGCACCCGCGGCGGCAACTGGGAAATCCTCGCCACAGCGGCGTTCGTGTCGATCGCCGTGCCGCTGGTAGTGTTCTTTGCAATGCAGAAATACCTGGTCCGTGGTCTGCTCGCGGGATCGGTGAAGTAGGGACTGTCTCCATGAACCTGCCCGCCCCCATGGTTCAGACCCGACCAAGCGTGTCTGTCGATTCCGACTGGTGGCGCGGCGCGGTGATCTACCAGATTTATCCGCGCAGCTTTCAAGACAGCAATGGCGACGGCATTGGCGACCTGGCGGGCATCATCCACCGTTTACCGCACGTGGCGGAACTGGGCGTCGATGCGATCTGGATCTCGCCCTTTTTCCGCTCGCCGATGCTGGATTTCGGTTATGACGTCAGCGACTATCGCGACGTCGATCCGATATTCGGCACGCTGGGCGATTTCGACGCGTTGATCCAACGCGCGCACGGGCTGGGGCTGAAGGTTCTGATCGACCTGGTGCTCAGCCACACCAGCGAACGGCATCCTTGGTTCCAGGAAAGCCGATCAAGCCGCGAAAACGCCAGGGCCGACTGGTATGTCTGGGCCGACGCCAGGCCCGATGGCTCGCCGCCCAACAACTGGCTGTCGATCTTCGGCGGCCCGGCTTGGGAATGGGACGGCGAACGGATGCAGTACTATCTGCACAACTTCCTGAAAGAACAGCCCGACCTGAATCTGCATGACCCGGAGGTCCAGCAAGAGCTTCTGGATGTCGCGCGCTTCTGGCTGGATCGGGGAGTCGACGGCTTCCGTCTGGATACCATCAACTTCTACTTCCACGACCGCGAATTGCGCGACAATCCGGCGCTGAAGCCCGGCCAGCGCAACGACGCCATCGCGCCGCCGGTAAACCCCTATAACTGGCAGGATCACCTGTATGACAAGAACCGGCCCGAGAACCTGGAATTCCTGAAGCGGTTTCGCGCGGTGCTGGACGACTTCCCGGCCGCCACGGCGGTGGGCGAGGTCGGCGATGCCCGGCGCGGCATGGAAATTCTGGCGCAATACACATCGGGCGGCGACAAGGTGCATATGTGCTATTCCTTCGAGTTCCTGTCGCCGACCGAGCCGACCGGCGCCCGCGTGGAACAGGTGCTGACTCAATACGAGGAAGGCATCGGGGACGGCTGGGCGTGCTGGGCGTTTTCCAACCACGACGTCGTGCGCCACGCCTCGCGCTGGAACCTGGGCGAAGAGGCGCGTAGGCTCTACGCCGGGCTGCTCCTGAGCTTGCGCGGGTCGGTCTGCCTTTATCAGGGCGAAGAGCTGGGCCTGACCGAGGCTTACGTGTCCTATGAGGAGTTGCAGGATCCCTATGGCATCCGTTTCTGGCCCAAGTTCAAGGGCCGCGACGGCTGCCGCACGCCGATCCCCTGGGTGCGGGACAACGCCAATGGCGGCTTCTCTGACGGTAAGCCCTGGCTGCCCGTGGCGATGGAGCATCTGAACCGCGCGGCGTTGAACCAGAGCCGGGATGCGGAATCGACCCTGTCGTTCTACCGTGCGATGATCGCGTTTCGCCAGGCCCACCCGGTGCTGATCAAGGGCGACGCGCGCGTGGTCGAGGCGCGCCACGACTATTTCGCGATGATCCGCGAATACAAAGGCACGCGGATGTTCTGCGCCTTCAACCTGACCGACACCGCCCTGCCGGTGGAATTGCCGCCGGGCGAGTGGAGCCGGGACAAGGGGGCGCCGTTCGGGGTGAAGGTCGCCGACTGCGGAATAACCTTGCCGCCCTATCAGGCGTATTTCGCCCTGGGCGCCAACAAGAAAGACCGAAGGGAGAGTGAATGGCCGATCTGAAACTGACCGATATCGGCAAGACTTACGGCGGCACGGTCGAGGTGTTGAAGAACATCAACCTGAACATCAGCCAGGGCGAACTGATCGTCTTCGTGGGCCCCTCGGGCTGTGGCAAATCCACGCTTCTGCGGATGATCGCGGGGCTGGAGAAGATCACCGCCGGGACGCTGGAGATCGATGGTGTGGTCGTGAACGACGTGCCGCCCGCGCAGCGCGGCATCGCCATGGTGTTCCAGTCCTACGCGCTTTATCCGCACATGACCGTGCGCGACAACATGACCTTCGCCCTGAAACTGGCCAGGAAGAGCCGGGCCGAGATCGACGCTGCGGTCGAAAAGGCCGCGAAGACCCTGCAACTTACCCCCTATCTCGATCGCCTGCCCAAGGCGTTGTCGGGCGGTCAGCGCCAGCGGGTGGCCATCGGCCGGTCCATCGTGCGCGACCCCAAGGTATTTTTGTTCGACGAGCCGCTTTCGAACCTCGACGCCGCGCTGCGCGTCGCCACACGGATAGAGATCGCGCAGTTGAAGGAGTCGATGCCTGATTCGACGATGATCTACGTCACTCACGATCAGGTCGAGGCGATGACCTTGGCCAGCCGCATCGTCGTGCTGACGGTGGGCGAGGGCATCGGTCAGGTGGGGACACCGCTGGAGCTTTACGAAAAGCCCGAAAATGAATTCGTCGCCCGGTTCATCGGCTCGCCCGCGATGAACCTGATCCCGGGTAAGATCGTCGAGACCGGCGAACGGACGAAGATCAGCGTCGAGGACGGCGGCACGGCGATTTCAAACGTGCCGAGCCAGGCCAGCGACAAGGGGCGGAATGTCAATGTGGGTGTACGGCCCGAAGATCTGATGGAGGTCGAGAACGCGAACGATCCCCATATTTACGAGGGCAAGGTGAACATCCTCGAAGCGCTGGGTGAAGTGACGGTGCTTTATTTCGCGCCACGGAACGGCCGTGAGGCGGTGATCGCCAAGCTGCCGGGCATCCATGCCGATCTGCGCGGCGATACGGTGAAGCTGAACGCCCAACCGTCCAAGGTGCATGTCTTCGCCAACGGCGGGTCGCTGCTGTACCTATAACCGCTGTCCCATTGCGACGGCCCCCGGCGTCGCATTATTCTTGGGTGCGACGGGCCCTGCCCTGCGCGGTCTTCATGAATACGACCCGCTGGGTCGGATCGCCCGGGCGAGAGCCAATCCATGATCTCATCCAAGTAAGGCTACGCGCGGTGCGATACCGTCCCGGTTCGGCGGGCTATGACATTCACACATCTTCTTGCATAGGCTGATGTCTTTTGATTTTCTTTTTGAAAATGGAGGGGATGATGGAGATGGGTTTGGGTAGTTTTGGGGATCGGCGCCTGGAAAAAGGGGGCCGATTTTCTGGCGGTCTCTCATGGCGCGCGCGGTGTGCGGGTTGCGCCGTCTTGACGGGGGTCGGGCCGGCGAGGTCTGCTTCACGCGGTTTGTGCGCAATCCATCCGTGACAACAAACGAGATGATCGCCACCGCCTTTACGCGGACGCAGGTGGCCTGCGCGGGCCGGGATGTTCTGGCGATCCAGGATACGACGGTGACGCGGGCGGTGGGCAGCGGCGGGAACTTTCTGCACGCGATGATCGCGGTGGATGTGGAGAGCGGCGCGGTTTTGGGCGCGCTAGATGCCCGGTTTATGGAACGCACGACAGGCGGTAGGGCGAGCCTGAGCAACTGGGCGTTTCAGGATCGGCGGAGCGGGCGGTGGCTGGATGCGGCGCACAAAGCCGGGCAGGTCGAAGGCGCGGCGCGCGTGACGGTGGTGGCCGACTGCGAGCCGGCACATGTGCGTCTGCTGGTGCGCGCCATGCATGACCTTGCACTCGTGGGTGGCGGGAAGCTGGCCGCGCCTGGGATATTCTGCCCTTGATCTGCCTGCCAGGCCCGGGCGAGCGGCACGCAAGGCACGACTTTCGGTCCGCTTTGGCCGGCTCCACCTGCGACCACCGTATTCCCAGCGCGGTTGACCTTCAGGAGTGCTCAGGGTCCGACGACCCTGCCAGCGGCACATAGTTTTCTTCGAGACCAAAAGCGCCGGGGCCGAACTGTTTGAGGGCAGCCGGGCTGCGCATGATTTCCGGCACGCCAACTGCCATGACCACGACCCGTTGACCGTAACGAAGGGTTTCATTTGTAATCGGTACCGCAGTTTCGGCGTCTAAGATCGTGATGATGTCCGGCACCACGGCAAGCAACTCATCCGAGGCGCGAGCGATGAGGTTTTCGTTCTGAAAGGAGATCGTGCAAGCGCGCGCGGGAAGGTCGTCTGAGGCGATGGTAACCTTTCCCATCGTGAAGCCCTGACGTATCTGCCGGTCGAGATCAACGATCTTTCCGGAAAACACCTGTTTGGCCACGCTGTAGCTGGTGGTCGCAAGAAAGGCTTCGAGCTCTTCGAAGGGATCGTGTTTACGTTTGCGCGCCGTGTGAATGATGTTGCCGATCTGTCGGGCCAGCGAAAGCGTGTGTTTGACCGAGGCGCGTTTCACCTCTGCCCCCGTCATCGGGTAATTGGCGAAATAGGCCGTGCCGCCAAATCGGATGGTGATGCCTCGCGCGATCCATTCCATCCGATGGTGGTCGTCGGTGCTGATGGTGGCGAAATCGCCGTGTTCATTGGCAATCCCCATCGGGGTGCCGGCCACGCCTTCGATGGCAAAGGTCTCCATCTGCAGTTCCGGAAAGGCCCGCCCCTGGCCGTCGGCGTCGACGACCGGAATACCCAACCGCGCGCCGACGAATAGCGGAATGGTGGAGTTGATGCCGCCGACCTCAGTCGGCATAGTTGCTGTGGCCTTGCGGCCAAGCGACTCTTCAACCGCTTTCAGCGCCAGGAGCGGTTCTTCGCCGGACGGGATCTTCTCCAGCAATACAGTCGGCGCGCCCATCATCGCCGTCGGGATCACCAGCTCTTCTTCGCAGAGTGTATCGGGATCAATGATTTCGATCCGTCGCCCGGCGCGCAGCTCGGCCTTGACCATCAGTCCGCCGATATAGGGATCACCCCCGCCGCCGGCACCCAGAAAGGCCGCGCCGGTACACAGATTGTCGACATCTTCCAGCTTCAGTTCCATGGCATTCCCTTGATCACACGGGCAGATCGCCCACCGCCTTGACCCGCAGCCGCGACGGGTTTCCGGGAAGATAGCTGATTGGAATCTGCTCGACTTCAATCACCTCGATACTGGCTGCGGTCGCGCCAGCCTTGATCGCGTTTTCGCAGGCTTCTGATTTGGCCTCTTCCAGTATCGCTTCGCGATTGGCCTCGTTGATCGCAACCACCCGCTCCACTTCGCCGGCCACCTGCGCAATGGCCGCGCCAACGGCATTGGCTACCGAGGAATAGTCGGGCCGAAGCACTTCGGACGCCGAGGCGACTTCCCAATCGACTAGGATCGACCCGCCACCGACCACCAATAGCGGCAGATCGCGTGCTTCGGTTTTCATACGCTCGACATTGGTTTCAATGAGCCGCTTCATCTCGGCACGGGCGGCGGCGACAACATCCTTGCCGACCCGCTTCACCCCGTTGGCCTCACCGATGTCAGCCCAGCCGCCGGCCACAGCGATATCGGTAGCGGTCAGCGTATCACCGCCGAAGCAGAGCGCCCGGCTGGTCAGTTCAAAGCCCACCGAGTCCGGGCCGATGCGCAAGCCGTCCTCTCGCACGATGCTGCCGCCACCCAGTCCCACGGCCAGCACATCCGGCATTCGGAAATTCGTTTTTACGCCACCCACGTCGACGAAATGGGTGGACTGGCGAGGAAACCCCTCGCGCAGCATGCCGATGTCAGAGGTGGTGCCGCCGATATCGACCACCATCGCATCCGCGATCCCGGCCAGATACACGGCGCCGCGCATTGAATTCGTCGGGCCCGAGGCGAAGGTCAGGACCGGGTAGCGTTCGACGTCTGCCACCCGCATCAGCGTACCGTCATTCTGGCTGATGAACAAAGGCACATTGAGCCCCAGCGCGTCGAGCGCCTGGCGGAACGCTCCCACGACGCGGGTCGCAAGTTCGGCCAGCGAGGCGTTGATAATGGTCGAGTTCTCGCGCGGCAACAGCCCGAACTGGCCCAGTTCGGAGGACAGTGACACTGCCATATCCGGGGCCTCGTTCTGCACGATCTCGGCCGCGCGCCGTTCCATCGCGCCGTTCATCGGCGAAAACACCGAGGTGATGGCGGCGGTCTTAAGCCCCTGCTTCGCCCAATCCCGCGCCGCGCGGGCCACGGCGGTCTCGTCGAGCGGCGCAATCTCGCGTCCGTCAAACTCATAGCCGCCGCCGCCCAGAACCGCATTCCGCCCCATAATTGCGACCAGGTCTTCAGGCCAGTCGGTCAAGGGCGGGATCGCCGATGTCGCGGGCAGGCACAGCCGGATGATACCCACCGGCAAGAGCGACCGGCGCTGGATCACCGCATTTGTGAACTGTGTGGTGCCGATCATCACGCAATCGATATCGGCGACATTCACGCTGGCCTCCGCCTTGGCCTTGGTGATTGCCTGGACGATGCCACTGAAGACGTCAGGTGTGGTCGGCGTCTTGCACCAACCCGCCACGCCGGCGGGGCCCATGATCACGGCATCGGTATTGGTGCCTCCTACGTCTACCCCGATCTTCATGAGCGCGTCCGTAGATTTTTGGGCCAGGTTCGTGTCATGTGATCAGAACGCCGCTTTCCGGCCGCCAGTAGAGCGCAACCTCGGAACCGATCAGCAGATGCGCCAGTTCGGGCCGATTCGGGATCTCGACCGTTACCGTTTGCCCCATGGTATCCACGCGATAGCGACGGAGTGAGCCTTGATAAATCTCATCTGCGATCCGCCCCCGAAGCCGAGAGGGCTCGCCGTCGTCGGTCGGCTCGAGCCGGATCTGTTCGGGGCGGATCAGAAGATGAACGGCTTGGCCGGATGCAGCGGTCTGCACTTCGGGTTCCAGGGGCACCGAAATGCCGCCGATTTCCACCTGACCATCACCGTTCATGCGCCCCGAAAGCAAATTTGACTCGCCGATAAATTCGGCAATGAAGCGCGAGCCCGGCGCTTCGTAAATCTCTACCGGCGTTCCGATCTGAAGGACGCGGCCTTCATTCATCACGGCGATCCGGTCCGACATGGTCAGGGCCTCGGACTGATCGTGGGTGACATAGATCGTGGTGATTCCGACCGACTTCTGGATATTCTTGATCCAGAATTTCATCTCTTCGCGCATCTTCTTGTCGAGCGCCGACAGCGGCTCGTCCAAAAGCAGGATCTCCGGTTCGATCACCAGCACGCGGGCCAGCGCCACACGTTGTTTCTGGCCGCCTGAAAGCTCGCGTTCATAGCGTTCGCCGTAGCCCGTCAGCCCCACCTGCTCCAGCGCGGCCTCGACCTTGCGCTTGATCGTAGGCCGGTCATCGCCCCGTTCGATCAGTCCGAAGGCGATGTTGTCGAACACCGTCATGTGCGGAAAAATCGCGTAATTTTGAAACACGATGCCGATATCGCGCGCCTCGGGCGGCAGCTGCGTCACATCGCGACTGTGCACGTTAATGGCGCCCGTCGATGGCGCGATGAACCCGGCCAGCATCCTCAAGGTCGTGGACTTGCCGCATCCCGACGGACCGAGCAGCGAAAAGAATTCGCCCTGTTCGATGCCCAGATTCAACTCGTCCACGGCAAGTATCTTGCCGAAGTTCTTGGTGACGCCCCTGAATTCAACAAACGCCATTCACGGCTCTCCTGCACGGGTATGCGGGCCGTGGACCGGCCCGCGATTGGGATCAGAGCCCGAAGATCTGGTTCAGTCGGTCGGTTATATCGGCCTTGTTGGCAACAAAGAAATCCCAGTCCGGAACCCAATAGGCGGAAACGGCATCCGCCGTGTTGGTCACACCTTCGGCCGCCAGGGCCGCAGTGATCGTCGCCTCGGAATTGGTCGGCCGCCAAAGGAACTCGTCCCCGAACGCGTTCAGAAACTCGGGGTTCAGCGTGCGGTTGAGCAACGCGAAAGCCAGCTTCTTTTGCATCGGGTCGGCATAACGGCTGATGGTCTTGGTCTGGGTCAGGATCGGTTTGCTATCCCATTCCCAGACGTCCACCGGAGCGCCTTGACGCTTCAGCGACAGCGCCTCGCCTTCGATATGAACCGCGATGTCCACTTCCCCGCGCTCCAGCAGCGAAAGCATGTTGAAGGTGAATTCGCTGATCTTCATCGGCATCGCGGCTTCTAGCGCAGCAAAGGCGGCGTCCATGTCGTACTGGTCTTTGCCCCATTCCTGAGCCGTGGCCATGAAGAAGGCATGCATCAGCCCGTTCTCAGTAGCGTAAGTCCCGCGTTTGTTGGCAAACCGCTCGGCCCAGAAGTCGCGGAAGTTGCTGACCGGATCGCCGCGATCAGTACGGTAGGCATAGACATACGGTTGATATGCCCAGGTCACGCCGGCACCGCTGGCAAAGGCGAAATCCCAGCAATTGGCCGCGTTGGGCACGTTGGCCTTCACCTCATCGGTTGTCAGGAAATAGTCGCCCGCGGCGTTGGTCTGCATCAGATTGGGCAGGTTCCAGTTGGCGATGTCAAAAACCGGATCGTTGGCGCCCTGGGTCACGAATTTGGGGAACCACGGGAACGAGTTGTCCCAGTTGAACTTACAGTTGAAATCTTTTTCGAACTGATCGGTCAGTGCCTTACGCACGAATTCTTCCCAGCCGCCGCCCCATTCAGCGACGTTCAGGGTTGCGCCGCCAGCATCAAACACCTCTCCATCATACATGACATCCTGAGCCCAGGCGTGGTTGATGAACGGTGCCGATATGGCCGCAGCCGCGCCAAACGAGGCCCCGCCTTTCAAAACTGTACGGCGCGTGGGTCTGAAGGTTTTATGTGTCATGACTTTCTCCCTGTTTGGTTGTTGAACACATTGGTCAAGCCTGCTGGCGCTCCAGCAGACGGTGGATATTCACCAGACGGTTGGTGAGAAGGACCGAGGCGATTACCAGCGTGATTGCGAAAATGCCGGCGGCGGCGGCCGAGGGGTCGAACTTGTAGCGCAGCGAATTGTACATCGCGATCGGCAACGGTTCAGAGTTCGGAGCGGACAGGAACAGCGACACCTCGAACTGACCGAAGCTAACGATAAAGGCAAAGATCGAACCAGCCTGGATACCTTGGCTGATGTTGGGCAGTGTCACCTTTCGAAAGGCGCGCCAAGGCGAAGCGCCAAGGCTGCGTGCAGCCTCTTCCAGCGAAATGTCATAGGCTGCGAGCGCCGCGCCTACGGTACCAATCACGTAGGGCGTGGAATACAGGATGTGGCCGATCCACAGACCCCAGATCGTGCGCGCCAGGCCGATCCCGGTGGAGATGTAGAAGGCGAAAAGCGCAAAACCCACCACGACTCCGGGCAGCACCACGGGTGAAAGGAAAAACGCGCGCATGGCCGCGCGTCCGACGATACGCGTGCGGCTGAGGAACATCGCGGCCGCCGTGCCCAAGATCGTCGAGACGATCATTGTCATCAGGGCCAACCGGAAGGAAAAGAAGAAGGCCGACAGATATTTTTCGGAACTCAGGAAGGCGGCGACCCAGCGCAGCGACAGGCCCTGCGGCGGGAAGGTGAGAAATTCGCCTGAGGTCAGGCCCGCCAAGACCACCACGACGATCGGCATCAACATGTAGGCAAAGCCCAGAATCGCAAGAACCAACAGCGTTAGGGGGATCTTGCGTTCCATCAGGCCAGCCCCCCTGACCTGCGGGCACCTACCCGCAGATAGATCGTCACTGCGCCGGTGCTGAGCAGAAACAGGATCACCGCGATGGTCGCGCCGAACTGGAACCGAGCACCCTCGGCCACCTGCTGAAAGATGTGGATCGGCAGCACTCCGACACGAAACCCGCCCATCAGCGCCGGAACGATGTAGGAAGAGATCGACAGCGCGAAAACCAAGAGTGATCCAGACAGAATGCCGGGCATCGACATTGGCAGGGTCACCCTGAAGAAAGCCCGCCGCCGGGAGGCTCCAAGCGACCGCGCGGCCTCTTCCAGACTGGGGTCGATGCCACGGATGACGCCCACTAGGGTCAGGATCATGAACGGCAGCGAAAACTGCACCAGCCCGGCCACCACGCCGCCGAAATTGTACATCAACTGCACAGGATCATCCGTTCCGGTCAGGCCGAGCGCTGCCAGCATCTGGTTGATCAGCCCGTTGTCGCCAAGGATCACCATCATCCCGTAAAGGCGGATCACCATATCCAATTGCATGGCAGCCAAAACCAGAATCAGCAAAAAGGTATTGCGTGCCGGATACTCGGTCTTGGCGATCACGAAGGCCATCGGATAGGCCACAACCAAGGTCACTCCGGCAACTACCACGCCCAGTAACATCGACCGTCCAGCCGCTTCTAGGTAGTTCGAGCGGTTGAAGAAGCGGATGTAGTTGTCCAGCGTCAAGTCAGTTGTCAGCGTGACCTGCCCGATGGTTTGCGGGTTAAACGAGGTGGCGAGGATCAGCCCGACCGGGATCATGAAAAAGATCACGAAGAAAAGCAGAAGCGGAACCACCAGCAACCATTGCATGCTGCGGCGGCGCACGATCCGGTCCGGTGCATGGCCGATAGCGGGTGAAGCGATGTTCATTGCCTACACTCCGGCTGCATGAGTTCGGTAAGCGCCGTCCATTTCTCAAAGCCCCGTACCCGCTTGCGCTCTGGTGCCGGGTGATGCGGCGCACCGGTCTCAGCCGCGACGACTGCCGCGCGAATGGCGTTGGGCAGTGGGTCGATGATGCGCCTAGGCGCCCAGCCCACCGCCTCGGCCACCGGCGCGGCAAATCCTAACATGCCAGTGCAGCCGAAAACCACCGCCTCGGCGCCATCATGGTCGCGCGCGGCCCGGCATTCGGTCACGGTCTTGGCCACCGATGCGGCTCTGTCCCGTTCAAGCTCCAGCACCGGCACACCGATACCAAGTACCGAGGCCAACGACGCCCCAAACCCGTGGCGCAGGGCCAGCGCCAAAAACATCGTCTCCTGCCGCTGCAGAACCGTCACGACGCTGAACCTGCCGAAACCCGCCGCGGCCGCCAAACCGGCCTCGCCGGCGCCGATAACCGGGATCGCCACCGCCTCGCGGGCAGCGTCCAGTCCCGGATCAAGCATGCAGTCGATCACGACCGCACCGGCCCCGTCGGCCTCGGCCTGTAGCGCCGCATCGACCACGCCGGGGGCGGCTAGAACCTCGTCGACCGCCGATTCCACCGAAGCTGGCCCGTTGTCGAGGAACGCCGATGTCAAGTGGCAAAACCCGGAAATTTCCTGGTGCAGGACGCTGTCGTCCCGGAATCCTTCCGAGATGATCGGCGTGATGACATGAATGCGGCAAAGCGTGTCTGTCATGGACGGAGTCCCCCAAGATTGGTCAAAGCATACGGGCTGGATCAACCATATACACCTACCCAATCGGGTAGTCAGTTTGCAATCAACCCTAGGTCGCGTGCCCGCTGGACGGCACGCGTCCGGTTATCGGCGTGAAGGTCGCGGAAGATCTGTTTGAGGTGATATTTAACCGTGTTGGTCGACACACCCATGATCCGTGCGATTTCTTTGTTCGAATGCCCCCGTGCCAGCAATTCGAGGTAGCGCTCGCACAATCTGTCCGGACCCGAAGCGTCGACGGCAGACCCCCTGCGCCGATTAGTCGCCCAGAAATGGGTCAGTTCCATCAGGCTGTGGCGTTGCTCGCGGGTTGCCGGAACCGAAACGTGATCACCATCAAGCGCGGCCTGAACGATGAAACGCATGTCGGACCCTTCATCAAGAATGAAGCGCCGGAAGGGCTGTCCGCCGAGCAGCCGGATCGCACTGAGAAGGCTTCCGGTTGCCTCGGTCCGCGAGCCGAGCCTCCAATGCGCCGTGGCCGCGATGACGCGTAGCTTGGCCAGTGATAGAAGCTGGCCGCCGCGGATCGCGAAATCTTCCGCCGGTCCGATGAACTTCAGCGCCTCGCCGGCGCGACGCGCACGCACCATCCACCGCGCCGCAGCGACGAAGGTCGTCCCCTGTCGCAGCGCCCAGTCGTCGTTGTCTTCCCAGCCGAGCCGGTCGCGCGACAGGCCGGTTTCTTTCATGACGCGGGCGGCTGCATTGATCTCGTCGGAAAGGGTCAGCGCACGGATACGCTCAATCTGCATCAGCCGGTAGAGGCGGGGCATGTTGCGGTCCCGCGCGATGCGTTCGGCGTGAGTGAGCGCCTCCAGCGCCCCCGGTAGGCCAGCCTCTGCATAGGCAAGCCGGGTCCTGACCCGGTAGGCGGCATTCAGGATGTCGAACCAGGCATCCTTGTGTTCCACCGCGTTGAAAGCTAGGTCCATCATCTCGTTGGCGCGTTCGAGATCGTTGGTTTCATAAGCAACCTCAGCACTCAGCACCCGGCCTACGGCGGTCAGCCATTCAGTGTTTCCCGGAAGCCGGGCAAGGCGTTTCCCCATTTCCTGAAACAGCGCTTCGGCCCCGTCGAGATCGCCGCGCAACATCCGGATCTGGCCCAGATGAATGTGCAGGTGCAACGATCCAAATTCGGCTCCGTCCTCCCGATACAGGCACATAGACTGCTCAGCATGGTCTTGCGCTTTGTCAAAATCGCCCAGATGCAGGGCGATGGTGCACAGATGATTGTAGGCGAGCGCTTGCCCGATGAGATCCCCGGGTCGCAACTGGCGCTCGGCCCGCCGCAGCCTTTCCGCGTCCGTGGCGTGAAAGGTTTTGTCTTCATAGACCGCGACATGGGTATCGACGAGCACCAGATCGGCCCAGAAGGAAGGATCCTGTTGCAACTGCGGCGGCAACACGGAGTAGCAAAGCTCGAATGCCGCCCGCGCGCCCACCGGATCGCCCATCTTGGCGCGGTAGAATACCAGCCCAAGGGCGGCGTTGGGGTGCCGCCCGAAAATCTCCGATGTCAGGTCGGTTTCCGTGGCAATCGCCAAATCGGCGGCGTGCCGCATGAAGTACCGCCAGCCACCGCCGTCCTCGATCTTTGCGAGCGCGTGGTCCTCCGGGACCTGGCTCTTTCGATCCTTTGCTACCATGACGGCGTACCTAGCATGGGTGTTACGAACGCTCCATGCCGAGTCAACATGGGCCATTTGGTTGCGATTATGCGGTGAGCCCGCGACGAGCCGCATTTCTGCAATCTTTGGCAATCCCGGTCCTCAGAAATGGTGCCGTCCTTGCGAATGGCATTGTCAGCTATGCGCGCTTCGCTGCTATATGGGCAAGGCGCAGTATCCGTCAAAGTTGGGATCGAACCGCCAGTTCGCTACGAATTGTTTCAACGGCCATCTTCGCACAAGTGGTCCGGCTGATCTCGCCAATCCACCGGGAACGGCTGCATCGCCCGGGCCAGCGTCACTTCCGATCTTTGCTGCCCGTCGAGGGTCACCTCCACGATGTCCGTTGCGATCAGCAGGAGGCGGGTCATATAGGACAGCGCGATGCCCTCACGGTCGGTCAGTTCGGCGATGGTGGCGAACTCTCCCGACTCGAGCATCCGCTGCTTCCAGCGGAAGGCGCGGGCCAGCGCCTTGACCAGCGTTCGCTGTTGGGCTCGAACCAGTGGCGCCTTCAACAGATCACTTTCCGTCCTGCGGTGTTGATAAGCCCCGTCGGGCGTGTTGCAGGGCAACACCATCTCCTTTCGCCCGCCGCGCTTCACGACGCGGAATGGGACGTGGAGCGACACCGTCTCGGGAGCCGGTGTCGCGCGGGTCATGCTGCCCGCTCCATGTCGCCGGCCAGCATCGCGTGCGCGAGGCCGGTCAAACCGTCCATGCAGAGGCGAATGTTCAGGCCATTGATGCCGATGTCCACCCTTTCGACCAGCAGCGCCACGATACGCGCCTGTTCGGCGGGGAAAGTTCGGCCCACGGCGGGTCCAGTCGCTGAAGGGCCGCGCGAGCGTCGGCTTCGGTGCTCACGCCGCCTTCCAGCGGCTGTCCGAAAACCGGCCGGTCATGGAAGGCGCGGCCTGATGCCCGCCGGAGATCGAGCGCCGGCGGCAATCGCTGTCCGCCAGGAGCCGATGCCCGGCTTCGATTTGAAGCTGGAAAAATGTCGGTCGCTGATGGGCGAGACCGAGGCGATGCGGCTGGCTCTTCGAGGCCATCCGGGTCCGAGACCATGAGCGAAGAATCTACGACACCGGCACACTGCGCCGGATTGCTGCTCTCTCCAGCCTGTGTCTCGTGGCGGCAGACATGGGCGTGACCATATAGCCGGTGTTCAAGTCGCCCAGCATGGCTGAAGAGGCAGCAGGCCCAGCGCGCCACGCCAAACCGATCAGCGCGCAGAGCGCCGCGTCTAACCTGTCCTGATCGGACTTCCGAGGCTGAGAGAGGGCGCGCATGCGATCGGACCAGTCGGCAAGGCCGCTCACGCCGAACCCTTCGGCGGTTGCCTGGATCACTCGCGCAACGGAGCGCCAGTCATCGAGACGAAATTTCTTCCGGTTCTGTGGGTTGTATTTCGGGGCGCCAAACCGCCGAGCGAAGCCATCCTCCAAGGCAGGCAGTGCAAGAGCCGGGAAAACTTCGATCAGAAAATGGCCGGTACGTGCAGCGCGTGCCTCGACGGGGGCCTCCGTTGCTTCGAGTTCGGAGAGAAAAGACCAGATCGGTGCGTTGTCACAGAACATGCCGATTTTGCTTCGGTTGGCCGGTTGAACGCCTCCACCGACGAACGAGACCAGCGCCGCG
The DNA here is from genome assembly GCA_965204295.1 of Rhizobiaceae bacterium. Classification (GTDB taxonomy): domain Bacteria; phylum Pseudomonadota; class Alphaproteobacteria; order Rhizobiales; family Rhizobiaceae; genus JAWKWH01. The sequence continues at coordinate 2,907,456 of OZ241973.1, read as the reverse complement.
GCAACCTTATCGACCGGGCGGCTTCCTGCCACATTGGGCACGACCGTTGGCTGATCAAGAGCAACAAGGCTGGCAACGAAATCCTGGCGCAGTTCTTCAATGAAGGCGAGCGCGTCGGCAAAGGAAACGAGCCGAGGTTCATGAAACTCGACTTGGCCGCGATCACCGAACGCGATGGCACAGATTGCTCCCGGCGCCTTTGGGGCATCGGTCCACGCTGAGTCGAAGCCAAAAATGACGGTGCTGCTTTGCGGGTTCACGAGATCCATTTCGTTCTCCGCAAAGCGCCATAGTCGCAGGATGAAGGAAATACAAGGGCTAAGCGGATCAGCCTGTAGACCCTTCAGCGTGCCTCGATCTTCTCGGAGGTGATCGTCAGACCGAGCTTCTTCTTGAGCGCCCCGGACATCACACCGCGCACCGTATGAGGCAACCAGTTGGTAGCGGCGACGATCTCGTCGATGGTCGCGACTTACGACGCGCGCAGCATCTCGATCAGCATCTACTGCTTGGCGCCCTTGCGCGGCGTGTGCGCCTTGGCCTCGCTGGCAGTGTCTGGCGTGGTGTCTTCGGTGGGCGCACACGTTGCGCTCGCAGGCGCGGTGTTCGTGTCCTCCGGCTCGAGGCCGATGACGGCGAACCCTGCGGCGGTCGCAACCAGCGTGACGCCATGGCCGTCGCCGGTGTCGCGCCAGAGGAGTTCGCCCTTTCTCGGACCGGCATCGACCTCCTCAAGGAAACCCTTGGCGATCAGTACGCCGACCACCTTGGCAGCGGCTCCGCCGCGCAGGCTGTCGGGCAGCGGCATGGCGATGCGATCCTCGTTCTGGGCCGCGGGATAGAATGATGGTATACGTGTCGGAACGTTTGGTCATGGGGTCGTCTCCGTGTTCGGACCACGACCGTCGCGGTCCTCTACGACCCCAAGCCGCGCAGGGCGCGGCAGGAGTTCGGGCGTGCGCCCGAGGTCAGATCATCGTATCGGCTCCCAAGTGAGTTGCATCGTTCCGGTAGGATCGGGATGTGTGCAGCAACGGTCGGGACCTGGCGCAGGCGGTTCGCCGAACGTCGGATGGAGGGGCTCTATGACGAGCCGCGCCCCGACGCGCCTCGTGAGATCGGCGATGATGAGATCGCGGCGACGATTCGCAAGACGCCGGAGACGGTTTCGGAGGGAGGCACGCACTGGAGTTGGCGAGCGATGGGCAGCACGGAGACCGGCCATGCCCCTCGACGGTGCAGCGGAACTGGCGCGCTTTCGGCCTGCAACCGCATCGGGTGGAGACGTTCAAGCTGTCGACCGATCCGCTGTTGGTGGAGAAAGTGCGCGATATCGTCGGGTGTCGCCGCCGGAGCGCGCCGTTGTGCTATGCGTCGACGAGAAATCGCAGGTACAGGCGCTCGACCGCGCGCAGCCGCTTGTGCCGATGCGTCCGGGTCAGGCCGCCCTCACGACTACACGCGGCACGACCTCGCTGTTCGCGGCGCTGGATGTGAAGGCCGGAACCATCGCCGGCAAGTGTATGCCTCACCATCGGGCGAGCGAGTTTCGCAAATATCCCGACGAGGTCGAGCGCAGTGTGCCGGAGGGTCTCGACGTCCATATCGTCATGGACAACGTCGCCACCCACAAGACCAAGCCGACCCGCGACTGGTTCGCCAAGCGCCCGCGCAGGCACGTTCACTTCACACCAACCAGCGCCTTATGGATCAATCAGGTCGAGCGCTTCTTCGCCGTGCTCACCGAACGAGCCTTGCGCGCGGCGTCTTCCGGTCCGTGGCCGAACTCGAAAAGGCGATCAAGGCGCACATCGCACCCACCAACGTCGATCCCAAACCTTTCCCATGGACAAAGACTGCCGATCACGGAAATGCCGTTTGCGCGCATATCCGCGCGGCGTCTGTTGCCGCCGAACGGCCTGCGGGAGGCGCTCGGCATCGAACTGCCCTACCTGACCCGCCGCTCCGCCGCCTGACCTGTCCGACGTCAGCGCCTGTTGGACAGATTTGAAGCCGGGCCGGGACCCGGCCGCATCGGGATGCGATCATGCGACGGACCCCGCGCCTGCCCGGCGGCAACGGTGCATCCCGCGTCGTAGGCGATCCGGTCAGTCGGCTTCAAAACAAGGAAATGGAGCGCGTTCGCGGCGCGCCACCGGCAAACACAAGGCGGGATCGGGCGCCCGCATCGGACGATGAAGAATTGCGTTCCGCCTGAGCGCCACGCCCGGCCATTTGGAACGGCAGGCCGGGGCCTTCGTCGATGACCGCCGGAGCCTGAACGACGCCGCACCGGCCGATGTGGCGGGACAGAAACCATTTTCATGGAAAGGCAGAAGGGCTGGAAACCGGCAATCCACGGACGCCGCCGGAAAGCCGCGCATAATATGAACTCAATGACGGACCGGAGTCTCGCCTGGCCAAAATGCTCAACCCTCCGGAAAACCCTGACCACGGATAATGTATGCAGGGGACCGCTGCCGCCATCCACCCCCACACGGGTCGGCGCATGATCGGGCGGATTTTCGAAACGGTCCTGCGGGCTTTGCCGATACGACGGCATCGGTCATGTCTCTCCGGCCAGGCTTCATCGCCCGGGACGCATGGACCGCGGTAATTACCGTGGTTTTGGCGCGGCGGATGGCGCATTACGCCAAAAACCGGTCGATCAATCGAACGCAGCCCGGCAAGACCACGATATCCGTTATATTGAAATGATCACCGTTTTCGTGATGAATGGCCGAAGCGGGATATTGTCATGATACTCGAAAATCCGAAGACGGAAACGAAAATTCGCGGGAAGGCAACGCCGGTGCGCTCGACCGGTGCGCCGCCGGCCTGCAAGGCATTTACGCGAGATTTCATGCCGCCGCGCGGCCGCATGCCGCTTGATGCAATCAATGAGGCCGACGGGTGACGGGCGCCCGGGGATGAACGGCCGGGGCAAGATTTCGGCGATATGCCTGCTGACGGTTCTTGGCGGCTGCGTCGGTCCCGGCGCCGTGAACACCAACGGTTGCGGGCAGTCGTCCGGCGAGTGGGAATGCGTGAAGAGCGTCCCTGTCTTTGGCGCCGTCAATTACAACAACAATCTACACCGCCCGGATTTACCCGATGCTCCGGCGCGAGAGTATGACAAGCGGCATCTGGCGCTCGTATCGACGGACCGCAAGCGCCGTATCGAAACGGCGAATGGCATCGGCACGAGCGGAATGTCCGCCGATAATACCCTCAATCGCGCCGACCGGAACCGATATCGAAAGATCGCCCGCAGCGGAAATGTCGATGGCGGGCGGCACGAGCAATACCATGGAACCGGCGCAGGGAACATCCGAAGACACTATGACCGGCGCTGGCGGGTTGCGCGGCAGGTCATGTATCTGGGCGGCAGACCGTCCGGCGGACCGGCAAAGAGGTTCGCGTTCTCCCCGGTTCAGGCGTCGACCGCCGAAATCGCCTTCCGATCCATAGCAATGCAGAGCCTGAGGGTTGAAGGCCGTTGTGACGGCTCGGCGGAAATCCGGCAACACCGGAACAGCCGTACATATGCGGCGGGCGAAACATTTGCGTTTACCGTTGCGCCGAGAAGCCGGGACAGGCTGTCAAACCGGCTCTCTCCGGGCAAGGACACGCGGTCCTGCACGATCGATGTTTCCGGCAGCGGCATCTATCGCGATCACATCACGATAGCGCGCGACGACAACAGCCATGGCGTCGATGGTCGCTACGATATTTGCTCCATGCCGGATATCGATCGCCTGCCGCCGCTTGAACAGGTCTTTTATGCCGATCGCTGGTTGTCGCAAACCTGTGTGATGGACCGGCAAGAACCGATGTTCTTAGCCGACCCGCGCGACGGGTTCAACGCCAAGGTCGAGATGCTTCTGGGCCGTCGGCTTTCCGACGAATTCATCGACGCCGGCGAACCGAAGGCGCCGCTCGATTTCTCGCGCGCGCCAAATCTCGATTTCATCTACGTGTCCTATCTGGACATCAAGGCGGACTTCACCGGCAAGATAATCGAAAGACTGCTGCGCTTTCACGCCGCCAAAGGCGTACCCATTCGGATTCTGGTCACCGAGATTCTCGAACGCCGCAAGGATCGCACCCTGCTTGAGGCAATCCCGGCCGACCATCCCAATGTTCAGCTTCAGGAGTTCCGCTGGCTGCCAGCGCGGGGGTCTTCGTACGATGAACGCGCATCGGGACTGTATAAAACACATCACATCAAACTGCTGGCCGCGCTGTCACGCCAGAAGGGCGCGACGAGGATGATCATAGGCGGTCGAAACCTGCACGACGGATTTCTTTACAGGGAACCGCTCGATCTGAGCCGCTATCCCGAACTACAGACTTACAAGGTAACGAACGGACTGTCGCTGAACTACTACTCGAATTTCCGGGACTTCGACATCAAGATATCCGATCCCGAAGTCGTCAGGACGGTCGCGGCCCATTTTTCGACCGTTTGGAACCGCGATTTCGAAACCAATGTTTCTCCCCCGTTTTCCATTCAGACAAATGGCGGCGGCGCGAAGCGGGGCGCACGGCACTTTATTTCGATTCCATACGCCGACGGCAAGGCGCTTGAGCGATATTACATCGAACTGATCGACGCCGCCGAAAGAAGCATCGAGATCGTCAATCCCTACCTGAACCCGCCGCCCGCCGTCGAAGCGGCCATTGAACGTGCGATCGCGCGCGGCGTCCGCATCGCGATCGTCTCACGCATCAATCTGCGCGGGGATCTCGGTGGGCGGGTGCTTACCAATCTCAACAAGCTTTTCGTCGAAAAATTCGCCGATCGCATCGAAATGTACGAATATCTCGAACCCGACGTGGTGCTGCACACCAAACTGCTGATGATCGATGAGAAATTATCCGTGGTCGCCTCGGCCAATTTCAACCACCGCTCGTTCATTCATGACAGCGAAAACGGGATGAGCTTCCTCGATCCGGCGGAATACCGCCGTTACAGGCGATTGTTCGAGGAATACAAGGCCGGATCGAAACGCCTGACGCCCAACGTCGACGTAGCCCCGCACTACCGCATGCTGTTGAGTTCGAAACTGCTGCTCGAGGCGTTGTAGCCGGTCAGGGCGTCAGCGGCTTTCGCGACATCTCCAGATGCAGCTCATCGTCTTCCCACGGATGGGCTTCGCAAACCTCTTCGTCGAGTTCCACGCCGAGACCGGGTTCCGTCGGCGGGATAACATGGCCGTCCCGCCATTCGATTTTCCTTTTCAGAAGCGTTTCGTGGAATCCGCCCCAGGTCCCGATCGATTCCAGAATAAGGAAGTTGGGCAATGTCGCGGCCAGTTGAATGTTCGCCGCGCCGACGATCGGACCGCAATAACAGTGCGGCGCGATCTGAACGTGGTGCGCTTCGGCGTAGGCCGCGATCTTCTTGGTTTCCAGAATGCCGCCGGACCGGCCGAGATCGGGTTGCAGGATCGCCGCCGCCCGGATATCGACCACGCGGGCAAATTCGGTTTTGGTCGTCAGCCTTTCACCTGTCGCCACGGGTATGGACGTGCCGGCCGCCACCTCCGCCATCGCTTCCGGCATGTCGGGAGGCGCCGGTTCCTCGAACCAAAGCGGATCATAGGGTTCGATCGCCTTCGCCATTCGCACGGCGCCCGCCGGGGTAAATTGCCCATGGGTTCCGAACAATATGTCGGCCCGGCCGCCGACCGCCTCGCGAACGGCCTTGACCATACGCGCCGACAAATCGATGTCGGCAAGCCGCGGCTGATGCCCGTCATATATGGTGTATGGACCCGCGGGATCGAACTTCACGGCATTGAAACCCCGTTTCACGGCGGCAAGCGCCGCTTCGGCGGCCAGGTCCGGATCGTTGTAGACATTTCGGTCGGCATCGGTCTCGTCGGGATAGACGTTGCCGGCCGCCGGATAGAGATAGGTGTAGGAGCGAAGCGCATCGTGCACGCGGCCGCCGAGAAGTTTGTGGACCGGCTTGCCGGCCGCTTTGCCGATGATGTCCCAGCAGGCCATCTCCAGCGCCGAACAGCAGCCCATCATCGAGACGTCCGGTCGTTGTGAGAAACCGGATGAATAGCAAAGCCGGAAAAACGTCTCCACATCGTGCGGGTCGCGGCCGACGAGATAGCGCGCGGCGCAATCCTCGATCATTTTCGCGATGACGTGCGGTCCGAATGTCGCGTTATACGCTTCGCCGTAGCCGGAGACGCCGTCGTTCGTCGTCGCCTTGACAAAGATGAAATACCGCCCGCCGGTTTTCGGGGGTGGATTGCCGACGACCCAGGTCCTGACGTCGGTCACATGCATGCACGATCCCCTTTGGCTGAAGAATTATTGACCTTCCCGGCCGCTGTACGGCCTTGACGGCCTATTTGCATTTCCTGATTTGAGGAAGCCCGGTTACCTGCACGTCGTGCGGCCGCTTCGGCGTTCCATCAGATCAAAGTGGAAGTGATCCTTGTGAGCTCTGTCGTAGCCAGGACCCAGAACGGTCGAAAAGTAGTCGCAGGCGTCGCCTCGCACGGATTTCAGCAAACCGCGCTGGCGAAATGAAAACAGACCCGGTTTGCGTATGTCGATGTTCCTGCCGCTTTTCAACGTGATATCCATGATGTCGAGCGCGTTGCCCGTGGCGTGTTCCGACAGGCGTCCGCCACGCCTGTTGCCGATTGTCCGGCATGAATAGGACGAACCCTGGCGAATTTCGCGAATGCCGCTGAAATAACGCCACCTCGCCGCCGGCGCCAGTTCGTTGCGCGTCCAGCGCGCAAAGGATTCCGCCATCCTGCAATTGAGTGTCGCAGCCGGCGTGAGTTTAACCCCGCGTGGCAGTCCGCTTACCTTGATCGGATAATCGATGCCGCAACCGCCACCGTCGTCAATTGGCGGCAAATCCCGAAACGTCACGCCGAGTTTGCGCAGCCTGGCCCGGCAAGCCAACTCGGATTGGGGAGTCGCTTCGGATCGCACCGGCGTAATTCTCGGAAAGCCGATGCGTCCGACCAGACTGCTCAGGGAACGACCGATCCTGGGTTTCGCCGGCGTAAAAGCTGAACTGACCTCAACCTGCGGCCTCAAAATACCCCCGGTCGCGCATGCGGCAAGCATCAGCGCGCCGCAAAGCGCCACACCGGCCACCGCGCAAATGCGCGGGAATGTGGATACCCCGTCATGGAGGTCGTGCCGCATGGATCCGTCCCGAAACCGCTCGGGTCCGAGCCTATCCGACAATCGTAAAGGAATACTAAGCGGGCGTAAAGGAATACTAAGCGGGGCAATTTACCTGTTGGGCCGCAATGTGGCGGCACACCTGGAAATCGGACGCCGATTGCCGCCAGTTCCTCTTCCAGCCGGGCATCGGCATGCCGGAGAAACGGTCCGCCGTGTGGTTGTCGGCGCGAGTGGACGCTCTTCAATGCACCGGATATGACGATGCAGACGGCAAATCGCCGCAACAGTTGATCCTCGGGTTCACTTGTCGGCGCCTGCCGGTACCCTTGCGAATCAGGAATTGCGCCGCTATTTGTGATGTTTTTGCGCGTTGATGTGAGCGGAAATCGAAACTTTGCTGGGATAATATGGCCATTCTGGCCGTTTGGACATACATTAAACTCAAATTGATGGGAGCATACGACCCGATGACGCACAAACTGGTATTGGCTGCGGCAAGCGCCCTTGTCTCGGTCCCGCTGATGGCTGCCCCGGCGCTCGCGGCAGGCGGAGGCGACAGCACACCGCAACCGGCTCCCACCACGGAAAAATGCAAAAAGGGCGAGGTTTGGAACGAGAAGAAGAAAAAGTGCGTCGAGGCGAAGGCCGGCGTGACCACGGACGATGCGTTGTATGAAGCCGGACGTGAACTCGCCTATGCGGGACGGTTCGAGGAAGCCATCGACATGCTCGAACTTGCGACCGATCAGGACGATCCGCGCATCTTGAACTATATGGGTTTCTCGCACCGCAATGCCGGACGTTTCGAAGTCGGCATGGGCTACTACCGGGAAGCCCTGAAACGCGATCCCGACTATGTGCTGGCGCGTTCCTACATGGGTCAGGCGCTGTTGCGCAACGGCGATCGCGTCGGCGCGGCCGTGCAATTGGCCGAGATCGAAAGGAGGGCGGGCAAAGACAACTGGCCCTACGAATCCCTGGCCTCCGCGATTGAAACGGGCGCCGTTTACCGTCACTGATCCGACAATGACACAATCCGGATGACGCGGACGGCGGGCCTGGTCGCGTTATTCATCGCACCCTCCCGGTTGCCCCGAAAATTCATTCCGATTCGCGGGGTATTTCCAACCGCGCTAACCGGCCCGGCTGATACGCACGATGGCGCCGTCATCTTCGTCCGTGAGCAGCCATATCGAGCCATCCGGCGCGATGTTGACGTCGCGTATGCGGCCGAACCGTTTCGCGAACATCCTTTCCTCGCCGACAATCCTGCCGGCAACCCTGTCAAGGCGGGAAAGCAGTCGGAATTTCAGCGCGCCGACCAAAAAGTCACCCTGCCATTCGGGAAACATGCCGCCATCGTAGACGGCCAGTCCCGATGGCGCGATCGACGGATCCCAGTACCAGACCGGTTGCTCGTAGCCCGGCGCTTCCGTACCGATCCCGATTTTGAACCCGGAATAGTGCCGTCCATAGCTGATCACCGGCCAGCCATAGTTTTTGCCGGCCTCCGGCTGATTGAGTTCGTCGCCCCCGCGGGCGCCGTGCTCGACAATCCACAGCGATTCCGTTACCGGATCGAATGCCGCGCCTTGCGGATTTCGATGGCCTTTCGACCAAAGCCCGGGCAGTGCATCCTTCCTGCCAACAAACGGATTGTCCGGCGGAATGCCGCCATCCGGGTCGATGCGGACAACCGCACCGGCATGATCGGCGAAGTCCTGCGCCCGATCGCGGTCTCCACGGTCGCCGATCGTGACGAACAGTGCGCCGTCGGGGTGAAACACAAGACGAGACCCGAAATGCCGGCTGGAACCGGTTCTGCGCTCCATCGAGAAAATAACGTCCAAAGACTTCAATTCCGCGCCCTCGCCCGACCGGACCAGACGAGCCCGCGCGACCGCCGTGCCCGACCCCCCACCGGCGAAATCGGAATAGGAGAAATATATCATGCCGCTTGACGCGAAATCCGGAGCGGCGGCGACATCGAGCAAACCCGCCTGCCCCCCGACCGCGATGGCCGGAAGACCTTCGACCTCAATCAGCCTGCGATCGGAGATCATCAGCAAAAGCCGGCCGCCACGTTCGGTGATCAGAACGGAGCCATCCGGCAGGAAATCCAGTCCCCATGGATGATCAAGCCCTGAAACGACGGTCTCGGCGTTAACGGTCACCAGTTCCGTCCTGATTTCGGCCGCCGATGAAATTCCGGCGGTTATCGCCACGCCGGCGACGGCCGCATATCGGAGAATGAGTTTCGCGATCACGGGCATATCCTTTCAAGAGCGCTGAAATGCGGCGAACCGGACGATGCCGGATGAAAACGGCAATTTGGAGATTGCCGGCGGACTGGACCGTCCAACAGGCGGCGCAACGCTCGTTTTCCCAGGTCGAAAGCCGGCAATTCGCGATGATTTTTCTGGTGAAACGTCAAGAATGCTGCTATATTCGCCGCGGGTCTGATGGAACGGTCCCGGTGTCGATGGGCATTGGACCGTTTTTTGTTTGATTGAAATGGCGGCATATCGCGATCCGGGATGGCGGAGTTGCGGAAGGAATCAGGACATGAACAAGGTTCCGATGACAGCGCCGGGATTCGAAAAGCTCAAGGAAGAGCTTCGCCGGCGTCAGCAGGAAGAACGCCCCGGGATAATCCAAGCGATTGCCGAAGCGCGATTGCATGGCGACCTTTCGGAGAACGCGGAATATCATGCGGCGAAGGAAGCGCAGAGCCTCAACGAAGGCCGGATTTCCGAATTGGAGGATTTTGTCGTCCGCGCCGAGGTGATCGATGTGACCAAACTCGATGGCGAGACGATCAAGTTCGGCGCAACCGTTGTCCTTGTCGACGAAGACACCGAGGAAGAAAAGACCTATCAGATTGTCGGCGACCAGGAGGCCGACGTCAAATCGGGACGCATTTCCATTTCTTCGCCGATCGCCCGTGCGCTGATAGGCAAGGAGGTCGGCGATGCGGTAGAAGTCAACGCGCCGGGCGGCACACACGGATACGAAATCCTTGAGGTTCGCTGGGGCTAGACCGACGGGACAACGGCGGCAGTTGGGGCATGGACGGGCGCGAACCGCTTGAATTGATCGTTACAAACTTCAATCGCAACTTTACAGGCGTTTCCGCCACCGCGGCGGCGGCGATTTCATTGCAGGCGTCGCGCTGCAATCTGAATCTGGCCGGCCATCCCCTGCCCGGCTGTCCCGCGCCGATAAATCTGGCGAAGGCGATTTTGCTGACAAGGAAATTTTCCGCTCAAAGGCCGGTCATCTGGCATGTCAGGCGCAACATTGAAATGTTGACGGCCGTCATCGCGCGGGATGTGCTCGGATTGCCGCTCAGGACCGTCTTCACGTCGTCGGCGCAGCGTCTGCATTCGCCGTTTCCGCGTTTACTGATCTCGCGCATGGATGCGGTGATCGCCACGACGGAAAAGGCCGCGTCTTTCGTCCCGAACGTCAGCGCCATCGTTCCACACGGCGTCGACACGAAAAAATACGCACCGGCGGCCAATCGCGCGGAATGCCGTGCGCGCAGCGGTTTTCCGTGCGCCATGGGAATTGCCGCGATTGGCCGCATTCGTCCGGAGAAGGGCGCCGACATTTTCGTCGACGCGATGATCGGGACTCTGCCGCGATTGCCCGGAGCCAAGGCGCTGGTGATCGGACGAACCTCCGGCGGGCATAAAACGTTTGAGAACGATCTGCGCGGCCGCGTGGACCGGGCGGGACTGTCGGAGCGTATACTGTTCACAGGTGAATTAAGCGCCGAAAAGCTGGCCCGGCTCCTTCCCGGTTTGTCCCTGTTGATCGCGGTTCCGCGCTATGAGGGCTATGGCATGACGGTTTTGGAGGCCATGGCATGTGGCGTGCCGGTTATCGCCAGCGATACCGGCAACTTCGCCGAATTTCTCGACGATGGCGAGTGCGGTCATCTGTGTGAAACCGGAGATGCGGCGGCGGTCGCCGATCTTGCGTTGCGTCTGCTGGGAAATCCCGGCGAACGGGAACGCATCTCAGCCGCGGGGCGCAAGCGGGCCGTCGAGCATTTTTCGATAGAGGGCGAGGTCGATGCGATAAGCCGCGTATATGAAGCTCTGATGGAAAACGCCGGTTCACGACAGGTCGCGGGAGCGCGGACCCGATGAAGGTCGAGGCATTTGTCGTCCACCTGAAACGCGCCGGGCGACGGCGACGGCAGGTCGACCGCATTATTGACGCAAGCCCGGTTCCGACGCATGTGATCGATGCAGTCGACGGACGTGAATTGAGCCATCGCGAACGGTCTGCCGTCCATACGACCGACGCTCTGTTTCAACCGCCCTACCCCTTTGCAATCGGCGCCGGTGAAATCGCCTGTTTTCTCAGCCACCGCACGGCCTGGCAAACGATCCTCGACCGGAAACTCGATGCGGGTCTGGTTTTCGAGGATGACGTGGAGATCGACGCCAACGAATTCGCTCCGGCGTTTGAACTCGCGCGGCGGAATATCGGCAAGCATGGCGTCGCCATGTTTCAGGTGCGGGATATCGACCGGAGCGGGCCGGTTGTCGACCGAATGGCCGCAACGAGACTACACCGCCCCGATATCGTTCCCCTGCGCTCGTCCTGTACGCTTTATGCGGCTGAAGCGGCGTCGCGGCTGCTTCAACTGACGGAACGTTTTGACAGACCCGTTGACGGATTGTTGCAACTTCATTGGGTGACCGAAATTCGACCGGTCATCGTTGTTCCATCGGGTGTTTCGGACATGTCCGATTCGGTCGGCGGCACTACGATTCAATTCGGTAAACCCGGTCTTGCAGGCCGTCTTGCGCGAGAAATTTCACGGCTGTCTTATCGCTGGAAGATCGGCCGCCGGTCTCACGGAGTCCGGTCGAACGCCTGGCGGGCGCGAAAAACCCGCCGCTAACAGGGAATTTTTGCAAATTCATGAGAACAATTTCAATAATTGCGACCGCCTTCCTTCCGTCGCCATTCACAGCACCGCGCCGGCGCGATGACGAGGGGTAAAATCTTTTGCAGGCTGATCGGCGGACTTGGAAACCAGATGTTTCAGTATGCCGCCGCGCGTGCGCTGGCGCTCAGAAACCGGACGGAACTCGTTCTCGACGCCAGGGCGTATGCGCCGGACAGCGCCTTTTCCTGCGAGCTGAAAAACCTCGCAATTCACGCTACGGTCGGATCGGAAGATATGTTGCCTCCGCCCGGATCGAGACCTTTGCGTTATGCCTTTTGGCGCAAATTCGGCCGCTCGCCGCGGTTCGTTCGCGAAAGAATTCTGGGCTTCGACCGGAACATTGTGGGTCTGGGCGTCGATGTCTATCTCCACGGCTATTTCCAGAGCGAAAGATACTTTTCCGATTTCGCCGGGCGGATACGGGAGGAACTTGCCTTGAAGTCGCCACCCGACGGAGAAAACGCCAGATGGCTTGAACGGATCGCCCGCCGGCCCGGCGCCGTGGCGCTGCATGTCCGCCGCGGCGACTATGTTTCGAATTCCAAGTTCCGGGCCGCCTTTGGTACCTGCCCGCCGGAATACTACTCGAACGCGATGGAAATCATTGCCGGCGAATCCCGCGACGAACCGTTTGTCCATGTGTTTTCGGACGAACCGCAATGGGTCCGCGAAAATCTGAAAATCCCCTACGAGACCGTCTACGCCGACCACAATGACAGCCGTTGCGCGCATGAGGATTTGCGGCTGATGGCCGCCTGCAAACACAACATCATCGCCAATTCGACTTTCTCGTGGTGGGGCGCATGGCTCAATCCGAATCCCGAAAAAATCGTTATCGCGCCTCGGCCATGGTTTGCCGACCCACGGCTCGACAATCCCGACATCATACCGGATGGATGGATCCGCGTGTAGTCGGCGCCGACCCGTTTCGGACCGCGACCCTTCGCGCGCCGCCGGCGACATGGACGCGCTTTCTCGCAGGACGGCGGACATCATTCGACATCCCGCTTTGCCTCCTCCAGGTCGCGGGCCGTCATTTCCCGCACCAGATCGGAAAATGTCGTGCGCGGCTGCCAACCGAGCTCTTCACGCGCACGGGTCGGGTCTCCGAGCAGCGTTTCCACCTCGGTCGGCCGATAGTAACGCGGATCGACCGCGACGATCGCCCGTCCATTCGCATCGAGGCCGACTTCATCGGCCCCGTTTCCCCGCCAGGTGATTTCCAGGTCCAGTTCCCTCGCGGCGGCTTCGACGAAATCGCGGACCGAATACTGAACGCCGGTGGCGACCACATAGTCGCGCGGACTGTCCTGTTGCAGCATCAGCCACATCATCTCGACATAGTCGCGCGCATGCCCCCAGTCCCGCCTTGCGTCCATATTGCCGAGGTAGAGACGATCCTGCACGCCGAGTTTGATGCGCGCCAGCGCCCGCGTGATCTTGCGTGTCACGAACGTCTCGCCGCGTATCGGCGATTCATGATTGAACAGAATGCCGTTGCACGCGTACAGGCCGTATGCCTCGCGGTAGTTTACGGTAATCCAGTGGGCGTAGAGTTTCGCGACCGCATAGGGGCTGCGCGGATAGAACGGCGTCGTCTCCCGCTGCGGCGTTTCCTCGACAAGACCGTAAAGTTCCGACGTCGAAGCCTGATAAAACCGCGTTTTGTCGCCCAATCCGAGGATTCGGATCGCTTCCAGCAGGCGCAGCGTTCCCAGCGCATCCGAATTGGCCGTGTATTCGGGCTCCTCAAAAGACACGGCGACATGGCTCTGGGCCGCCAGATTATAGACTTCATCGGGCTGCGCCTGCTGCAGGATATGCGTCAGCGACGATGAATCCGTCATGTCGCCATGGTGCAGAACGAACTGACCACCGGTCCCGTACCCGCCTTCGAACAGATGATCGATGCGCGCCGTGTTGAACAGCGAAGTCCGCCTCTTGATCCCGTGCACGCGATAATCCCGCCTGAGCAGAAATTCCGAAAGATAGGCGCCGTCCTGTCCGGTCACTCCGGTGATCAGGGCCGTCTTTCGCGGCGATGCGCCCGCAATTGTCATCAGGGGTCCTCGCGGAACATTCGCCCGGTCGAAATCAGACGGGCGGCGTTGAGTTCATGGTCGGCATACAGATTCGCCCGCTTCCGGTTGATCGCGACGTAAGGCTTGAAATCGCCATGATCGACGGCAGGCAGGTCGCTGACCGCCGCCTTGATATCGTCGGCGTCGCGGCAGATCAACATGCCTCGCGCATCGAAGAAATCGCCGATATCCGGCGCTCCCCAGTAGATCGGTATCGTATCGCACAACAGGCAGTCGATCAGCTTTTCGGTAAAGTAACTCCGCTCGCGCACGTTTTCGATGACGACCGAATACCGGTAGCGCGCCAATCCTTCCGATTTTTCGTCAAACGGGCGATAACCGCGCCCCATCACGTCGGCGTCGACGGCCCCGCCGGTCATCCACTCGACGATTTCGTGCCGCAGGCGATGCCCTTCAAGCGTTCGCCGGGCCGATGCGATCAGCGACAGAGGTTTTGTCTTGGCCGTATCGAGCGTTGCGGCGTCGCCCAATGACGTCGAGCCGAACGCAAAGAATTTCCCGTTCGGAATCGCGGACAGGAGTTTCCGGTTGCATGTCAGAACCCGGAAAAAGCGCCGATGGAGGGCCGTGAGCAGTTTCATGTGGCGACCGTGGACGGCTTCCGGCTCGACGATCATGAGCGACAGGCGGCACTTCACACCCGGTCGCGGCATGTAATAGAGGCGGCTGCCGGGATAGGCAATCAGGTGGTCGCCTTCACCCAGGTCGCCGACCGTCCCCCCCCCCGGGAGGTTTTCGGGAGCGCCCAGAGGCCATCCGAGATCGCGCAGCGGCATATTCGCCAGCGTTGGACCCACCCTCGTTCCATATGGCAGTACCGCCACTTTCACGCCACTTGTGTCCCGCTATTTCTGTCTGGACGGGATCCGACGATGACGGCATTGCCTCAAGAGCGGTCACATCCGGACCATGCGCCGCAATGCCATCGCAATCCAACCGCCGCGAAATCCCACGCGACGTTCCCGAAACGGCTATGCCGCCTCGTTGGTGTTTTGCTCCGCGTAGCGTCTTTCCACGTCTTTGTCGAGAACCCTGGCAAACTAAAGCCGGGGGGATCGGCCAAGATTTATTTCAGCGCCTTACGGTTTGCTTTTCAGGCATCTTGTTTTGCGAACCCTACGCGATGACTGCATATATTGCTCTCGAGCGCGGGCCATTATGATATCGAAATGAGGATAGACAAGTACCGGTAGAAGCCGGGCGAGCCTCTTTGCCAAACTCGTTTGTCTTCCTCTCGGAAGCGGCAGGGATTGCTCGGATCTGATCAGCCGGCGCTTAACCGGAGCCTTGATTATCGGACATCTGTCCATAGCATGCTTGGCCAGACGAACCAGCATGAACATCGTGTTGTAGCGCTCGAGAATTAGAGCGCGCGCATGCGCAATGTCCTGAAGCGCGTTATCCCAAATTCCCTTCTCCAACGACGCCAGGATCGAATTCACCGTTTTAACGGGATCATTGATATCGATGTGATCGAATGCGCCGCCGGGTAATTCTTCATCGGCATTCGAGCAGCCCCAGTGGAATGGGAAAGTCCAGGCGAGAAGCGGGTCCGCCAGCTTTTCGGTCCAGGTATACGGGGCGTCGCCATTCTCCAGGGCGATATGATATTTGTAATCCAGCAGTGCTTCCAGCTTGTCGCCAACTTGGCGTCGCCCGCGCCCAAATACGTCAATGACATCTGAATGATGCTTGTCGACATGCTCGATGAATTTCATGCGCCGCTTATGAAATGGCGTATTGGATCTCGTGCTGGTAATGATCGAGATCCTGTTTTTCTTCCTGGGCGGATCTTTAAGCGCCTTAAACCAGTCATACCCTTTGACGGTATCGATGCTGATACCTGCTTTGAAGTCGACGCCCGCAAACCAGTGAAGACAGTAGTTTTCCCGCAATTTTTCCGTTTCCAACTCAACTGGAGATGTCGTGAGCACCGTTCCGAACTGTTCAAGAAAAGCCCTTGAGAACGGATGGATGACATCCGGTTCTCCGGCGACAAAAACCGTGCGCTCTTTGGGGAGTCTTGTCGGGATCGAGTAGCTGGATCGCGTATGCACGATCAGGACATCAATGTCCTCGGGAACAACAAGGCCGAACGTAAACTCAACACCGTCGACAATATTCGATTTGTCGGGGCTTTGCTTGAGGAAATAAACCGGATCCCAATTGACAAATAAATGCGCACGGACCATTGTGCCTTCCGCTGCTGAAAAGCGCCAAGTCGCGCGAATGGCATAAATAACCGACTACGATCTGATTGCCAACCTGCCATTGGGAAAAACCAAAAACATCAAGATTGCCGCCAAGGCGATAGTTCTTAAGCCCGAATATCGACCAGCCCGTCATCCTTGATCTACCGGATCGTCAGCGCGGTTCGAACCGTGTCGACATTTTGCGCGGCGGTCAGCGCCTCAATTACGAAATCTTGAAACGCGGTCAGATCGCGCGCGACGCAATGAAGCAGAAAATCGGTTTCCCCGGAAACCATCCAGGCGCGCCTTACCAGCGGCCACTCGAGCGTCCGCCGGGAAAACGCCTTCAATTCCACCTCGGATTGATGACGCAGTCCGACGAGGCAGAAGGCGACGATGTCGAAGCCCAGCGCCAGCCCGTCGAGCAGCGCCCGGTAGCCCTTGATGACGCCGCTGTTTTCAAGGCGTTTGAGCCGCCGCAGACAGGGTGGCGCCGAAATGCCGACCCGCCGCGACAATTCCACATTGGTCATTCTGCCGTCATCCTGCAATTCCCGCAGGATTTTCCAGTCGATGGCGTCGAGATCGGCTTTGAGAGGCATTGATTCGGTCTCCGGTGCGTAACTTTCTGTCGCGCAACGGGAACTTCGTTATTCGATCAAGGCGCGTTAGCCAAGCCCGGCGGCGTTGCAATCACGCCCGATCGTCGACGCGGCGCGGTCAACCCGACAAAAGCTGTCGACGAATCCGCCAATCGCGCCGCGTCAACTTGCAACGGCAGGTTCGGCGCACCTACATTGGCGTCAACCGCGAGGCAACGAACATCTTCCCGGCAAGATCGAAAGTCTGCTCATGTCCGCCATCCACGCACCCGTCATCGTTATCGGTTCCGGCCCGGCCGGCTACACCGCGGCGATTTACGCCGCCCGCGCCATGCTCAATCCGGTGCTCATCGCCGGCCTTGAACAGGGCGGACAGTTGATGATCACGACCGACGTGGAAAACTATCCCGGTTTCGGCGATCCGATCCAGGGTCCATGGTTGATGGGTGAGATGCTGAAACAGGCCGAAAACGTAGGCACGGAGATTGTTAACGATCTCGTTGCCAATGTCGATCTCGATATCCGGCCATTCCGGCTCAGGTTCGACTCCGGAACGGAATATACCTGCGACGCGCTGATCATAGCGACAGGCGCGCAGGCGAAATGGCTCGGCATTCCGTCCGAACGGACATTCATGGGCTTTGGCGTCTCGGCATGTGCGACCTGCGACGGATTTTTCTATCGCGGCAAGGACGTGGCGGTCGTCGGTGGCGGCAATTCCGCCGTCGAGGAAGCGCTCTATCTTTCCAACCTCGCCAGACGTGTGACGGTCGTGCATCGCCGCGACGAACTGCGCGCCGAGCGGATCCTGCAGCAGCGGCTGTTCGCGAAGGAAAACGTGACCATCCTGTGGGACACCGTGCTTGATGAAATCACCGGAACGCCAGCCAGACCGCCAATGCCGCCGTCGGTCGCCGGCATGCGGTTGAGAAACGTCAAGAGCGGCGAAGTAACCGATCACGCGGTCGACGGGGTCTTTGTCGCGGTCGGCCACGCGCCGGCCGTGTCGCTGTTCGAGGGCAAGCTGAAACAGAAGCCCGACGGCTATCTGGAAACGGAGCCCGATTCGACAAAGACAAATGTGCCGGGCGTATTTGCGGCCGGTGACGTGACCGACGACATCTATCGTCAGGCCGTTACCGCGGCGGGACTGGGTTGCATGGCCGCGCTGGAAGCGGAAAAATATCTGGCCGAAACGGCGTCGCATCGCGAAGCGGCGGAATAAGCGGAACAGCCGGGCAACCGGCCGGCAATCGAATTGAAGGAAGTGGGCCATGCCGCTCGACTGGGACAAATTGCGCGTTTTTCATGCCGCGGCCGAGGCCGGTTCCTTCACCCACGCGGCCGAATCCCTGCACCTGTCGCAGTCGGCGATATCGCGCCAGGTCAGTGCATTGGAGCATGATGTCGGTGTGCCGTTGTTTCAACGCCATGCGCGCGGCCTCGTTCTCACGGAGCAGGGCGAGTTGCTGTTTCACACCGCGCACGATGTTTTCATGCAGCTTGAAACCGTGAAGACGCAACTCAGCGAAACGACCGACAAGCCGCAGGGTACGTTGCGCGTATCGACCACGGTCGGACTTGGCGCCGGGTGGCTGACCGACCGACTGCCGGAATTCATCGATGTTTATCCGGATATCAATCTCCAGCTCATTCTCAGCAATGAAGAACTTGACCTGACGACCAGACAGGCCGACTGCGCCATCCGGCTGCGCCAGCCCCAACAGCCGGATCTCATCCAGCGCAAGCTGTTTACCGTCCATCTGCACCTTTGGGCCGCCCAGGACTACCTCGACAAATTCGGCACGCCGCAAACCGTCGCCGATCTCGACAAGCACCGCATTGTGACCTTCGGAGAACCGGTCTCGCACTGGCTGCGCGATCTCAATCAGCTTGAGAGCATGGGAATGCCGGAGGGCGCACGCCGGTTGGCGTCTCTGCGGATCAACGACTTGTTGTCGATCAAGCGGTCGGTTCAGCGCGGCGCCGGGATTGCAATGCTGCCCGACTACATGATTGCCGATGATTCCGCGCTGGTTCAGGTGTTTCGAGACCTCGATCCACCCTCATTCGACACATATTTCTGCTACCCGGAAGCGATGAAAAGTCAGGCGAAATTGAAAGCCTTTCGCGACTTTTTGCTCTCCAAGGCGCGGAACTGGGCCTATTAGACGCCGGCCGGACCTAGATTAATTCCGCCTCCTCGTTCGGCGGGGCGAGCCGGGCGCCTCGCGGCATATCCGGCTACATGAACAGGCTCTCGCCCTGCAAATCCTTGTAAAGGTCCGCCACCTGTTCGCCATATCCGTTGAAAAGCAGGGTCGGCACCCGTTCTCCGGTATGCAATATGCGCTCCGAATCCTGACTCCAGCGCGGATGCGGCACTTCCGGGTTAACATTCGCCCAGAAGCCGTATTCCGTGGGCGCGATCTCCTCCCAGAAGCTTTTCGGCCGGTCTTCGGTAAAGGTTATTCTCTTGATCGACTTGATCGATTTGAACCCGTATTTCCACGGCAGCGCCAGGCGGACCGGCGCACCGAACTGCTTGGCTGCGGGCTTGCCGTAGGCGCCCGTCACCATAAAGGAGAGATCGTTCACGGCCTCCGCCATGGTCACGCCTTCAACATAGGGCCATGGATACCAGATCTGCTTCTGGCCGCTGGCTATCGACGGATCCATGAACGTCTCGAACCGGATGTATCTGGCGGACCCAAGGGGTTTGGCGAACTTGACCAATTCGGACAACGCAAATCCTGTCCAGGGCACGGTCATCGACCAGGCTTCGACACAACGGTGACGATAGAGCCTCTCCTCAAGCGGAATCCGCCGCACCAGATCGTCAAACGCGACGGTCACCGGCTTTTCGACCATCCCGTCTATTTCCATATCCCACGGACGAATCGCAAGTTTCTGCGCGGCGGCGGCAATGCTTTTATGCGAGCCGAATTCGTAGAAATTGTTGTAGGCGCCGTTGATTTCCTCCGGCGTCAATTCGCGATCAAGCGTGTAGATCTCGTTTCGGGGCGCAGGATAAAGACTGGCGGGAAATCTTCGCGCAGCCCATTGATCAGATACAGCGTCAGCTCCGTGCGCCCGGCCGGCGGTGACCGCCAGCGCCGCGGCGGACAGACCGCCAAGCCCCATTCCCGTCAGAATCGCCCGGCGATTGAAATAGATGTCCTCCGGTGTCGCACACGCTTCGGCGATGGCCCAGGACGGACGGCGATGAATGGAAACCATTTGTCGACACCTTGTGTTGTTCCGACGTTTTCAGGCCGCTTTACCCGGCCATGGCGCAAATCCTCCGCCGCACCATAAACCGGTGCGCGGCCCGGACAATTCAACAGCCATCACGATTATGTGGGCGGGGAACGATAGGAGGCCCTCCGCCGCGCCATAGTGCGCGGCGGAACCATCGCGCTCCTATACGGCCGCCTGTTTGCCATGCGCATTCATGACCTCATCGGCCAGACGACCGGCAAGTTCGGCCATGTGATCGAATTTCGAGCTGTAGCCGGCGACTCCGGCCGTGGCCGAACGCAGTTCGATGATCAGGTCGCGCATTTCGGCAAGCGGCATGGTCGCCTCGACGACATCCCAGCCGTCCCAGCCGGATTTGGCGTCAAACCCGAGGATCTGACCGCGCCGCTGCGGTATGATCGCCGTTACCTTGGCCGTCGTGTCGTTTGGTGTTGATATTTCCACCTTCATGATCGGTTCCAGCAAGACCGGACGGCACACCGCCAAGCCCTCTTTCATCGCCAGTTTGCCGGCCATCTGAAACGCCATGTCGGATGAATCGACCGCGTGGTAGGAGCCATCGGACAGGTTGACAGCGAGGTCGACCACGGGAAATCCAAGCGGGCCGCATTTGAGGTAATCCCGGATTCCGTGCTCGACGGAAGGAATATACTGCTTCGGCACAACGCCGCCCGTAATCGTGTCGGTAAATTCGAAGCCGACGCCTCTGGGCAGCGGTTTGATCTCCAGCACCACATCGCCGAACTGGCCATGCCCGCCAGACTGCTTCTTGTGGCGTCCACGCTGTGTCGTCCCTTTCGCGATGGTCTCGCGGTACGGAATTTCAGCCGGACCCGATTCGACCGGGATCTGGTATTTGCTTTCCAGCCGCTCCTTGATGACGCGCAGATGCATCTCTCCATGGCCGGAAAGGATGGTTTCGCCGGATTCCTGATTGTGCTCGATCGTCAGAGACGGATCTTCCTCGCCAAGCCGGTGCAGCGCGGAGGAAAGTTTGACCTCGTCCTTGCGCTCTTTGGGCCGCAAGGCGGTCGAAAACACCGTGTTCGGCATTGCGAGAGCGGCCAGTTGGATGACATCCGATTTCGGTGGCGCGACGGTGTCGCCTGTCCGTATATCGTCCAGTTTGCCGAGCGCGACCGTCTCGCCGGCGCCGGCGTCGGATATCTTGGTCTGATCCCTGCCAAGCATCCGGTACAGCCCGGAAACCTTACCGCTTCGATCGTCGCCGGCGACAAGTTCCTGACCATCGGAGATCCTGCCGTTGAGCATGCGGGCGACGGACAGTTTTCCGCCATGCGAGGTATGGATGGTTTTCATCACCTGCAAACAGGGAGACGGCGGCTCCCCGTCGGCCGCCAGTCTTGCGACGGTATCGCCGACGTCGGGTCCGTCGTGACGGATGGCCTTCAACAGGCGCAATACACCGTTGCCCGCTTCCGCCGTTCCGATAAAGACCGGCGTCACGGCGCCTTCACGAAGATCCGCCGACAAATCATCGAACACCGCGTCCCGGGGCGGTTCGATCTCATCCAGAAGCTGCTCCATCAGCGCGTCGTCGTGATCGGCCAGCGTCTCAAGCATCGAAAACCGGGCGTCCACTTCGCGCGCCTTTTCTTCATCGGGGATCGGCGCAATTTCGCTTTCCGCGTGCTCGCGCCATACATAGGCCCGCTCCAGCGCCAGATCGATCGATCCGACAACGATGCCATCCTTACGCAGCGCGATCTGACGCAGCAGCAGCGGCTTCCGGCTCGCCGGCTGCAACAGCCGCAATGTTTCGCGCACGCCAAGCTCGCTCTTGTCGACCTTGTTCAAGAACAGCATGCGTGGAATGCCAGCGTCCTCCAGCTTGCGCATGATCAACTGCAATGCCGGTATCTTCTTTTCATCCGCCTCGGCAACCACGACCGCAAGGTCGGCCGCGGCGAGTACGGCCTCGGCTTCAAACGTGAACTCAACCGATCCGGGGCAATCGACGAACGTGATGCTCTCCCCCATGAATTCGGTTGTCGCGGCGGACGCCTCGACGCTCATCCGATGCTTGCGCGCCTCAGGAGAATGGTCTCCCACAGTATTGCCCGAGGCGACTGAATTTTGTTTGGAAACGGCGCCTGTTCGCGCCATGATGGCTTCCAGCAATGTGGTTTTACCGCTGGCGAAGGGACCGACAATGGCGATGCATTTCGATCCCGAGCGTCTCTCTCCGGCGCGATTTCCCATGATATGACCTCCTCCCTTGGCGGTTCGTTTCCAGGGCGGCGGCCAAGACCCGCCTGTCACGACAAACAGGGCGAGGCGACAAACACATCCCCGAACAAAACCGGTCCCGGCCGTCACCGCATCGAACCACGGTTGTTCGCCCGGGGCAAGCCCCAAGGCTGGACCGGCATTAATCACGGCCAAGTCGGCGCCCCCGGAATCGGGAGGCGCAAACCGGGCGGTGGCATTCGGCTCCACCGCCCGTGCGTTCGACTTTCAAAAGTCTGGTCGATTGCTTCTCAATGTGGGAACGGTGCGTCGCCAATGAAGTGACGGGCGCGCTGCCTCGCGGGTTTTCGCCAGTTCGTTCCCCGGGTTGCAAGGAGACCGGTTATGGCAAGCGTAAACTCTCATTTCCTCAATATATTTTCATCGAACGCGAACTTCATCAGCGGGCCGGAAGGATTCATCTCGTGGAGTTCCGCTGGTGTCACAAGGGCCATCGGCGTTGTCAGTCCCGGATCCGATGGCCTTCTGGATGCTGGCACCGACTTCTTCCTATTCGGCGGCATCACCTACACGGGGTACACGATCAAGTTCGAAAACAAGACCTAGGCCATTTTCAGCAATGGCCGCGACTATTTCATCCCCTACAACCAGGCGGACGGAGACCTTGCGCCCCTAGCGAACGGGAGCAGTTCGACGGGTTACACCCCCACCGGGGCGCAGGTTTTCAACTGTTTCGCCACCGGAACGAGGATCGCGACGCACCGGCCCGTTGCCACAATGGTTTATCGCGCCAGATCAGCGACCAATGCGTCAAGGACCAGCATACCGGCGGGCGTGGCGCGCAGGCGCGAATCGCCAACCGGTTCGATCAGGTTTTCCTCTTGCAGGCCGGCGACAATAACCGCATCGGGCGTGCGCCCGCAAATATCTTCGAACCGGGCGATGTCGACGCCCTCGGCGAGACGTAGCCCCATCAACAGCATCTCATCGGCTTCCTGCTCGCGCGTCAGGATTTCACCTTCAACCATGCCGTGGCCGTTCTCCTCGACCAGTTTCAGCCAGGTTTCAGGATGTTTTTCCGCCATCGTCGCCACGCGCCCGCCGTTCTCGACAAAGCGCCCGTGAGCGCCGGGACCCATGCCGACATACTCGCCATAACGCCAATAGACCAGGTTGTGACGGCTTTCCGCGCCGGGCGCCGCATGGTTGGAAATTTCGTAGGCGGGCAAACCATACGCCGCCGTGACCTCCTGCGTCATTTCATACAATTCGGCCGCGAGGCCGGAATTCGGTGTTTCGAGTTTGCCCGCGTCGGCCAGTTTTCGAAACGGCGTGCCGTCTTCGATCGTCAACTGATAAAGCGACAGATGATCCGCCGCATATCCGATCGCCTGCCGGAGTTCGGCCGCCCATCCATTCACGGATTGTCCGGGCCGCGCGTATATCAGGTCGAAGGACAGACGCGGAAACGTGTTTCGCGCCATCTCGATCGCGGCCAGGGCCTCCTCAACGTCGTGCAGCCTGCCCAAAAACCCGAGGTCCCGGTCGTTCAGCGCCTGTACGCCGAGAGAACAGCGATTGACGCCTGCCGCGCGGTATTCCGCAAAGCGCCCGGCGTCGGCCGAACAAGGGTTGGCTTCAAGCGTGATCTCGATTCCATCCGGAATGCGCCAGTTGGCGGCGATCGCATCGAGAATCCCCCCGACGGTCCGCGACGTCATGAGCGACGGCGTTCCGCCACCGAGAAATATGCTGGCGATTTCACGCGCGCCGGTTCGTTGCCGATAGCTTTCCATTTCGCGCCTGAACGCGGAAAGAAAACGCGATTGATCGACGGCTTTATGCCTGACATGGCTGTTGAA
Organism: Rhizobiaceae bacterium; assembly: GCA_965204295.1. Taxonomy (GTDB): domain Bacteria; phylum Pseudomonadota; class Alphaproteobacteria; order Rhizobiales; family Rhizobiaceae; genus JAWKWH01. The sequence continues at coordinate 2,883,084 of OZ241973.1, read as the reverse complement.
ATCGCAATAGGGGCATTTCGCGGCGCAAAACGGCCAATGCACATAGACGCCGAAACCGGTATCGCCGGTATTCGCCATGTCAGCCGCCGAACACCGCCCGGGCGAACAGTTCGAACGCGCGTGTCCTGTGCGACAATCCGAGCTTGCCGGGACCGACGCCGCGGGCATATTTTTCTTCCGGCGGCATTTCCGCGAAAGTGCGTTTGCAGTCTTCGGGCCGGAACATCGGATCGTATCCGAATCCATGTTCTCCGCGTGGCGGCCAGACAAGCGTTCCCGGCGCTTCGCCGACAAAATACTCCGCATGGCCATCCGGCCGGCAAAGACAGAGTGTGGCGACGAACGTCGCCCGACGCCGTTGCGGATCCGACGCGCCGGCGGCGCACAGCTTCTTTTCGACCTTTCTCATGGCCGAAAGCCAATCGCGGGTTCCATCGGGCTGCTCGGCCCAATCGGCGGTATGGACGCCAGGATCGCCGTCGAGCGCCTCCACGCATAGTCCGCTATCGTCGGCGAGGGCGGGCAGGCCGGTCGCGGAAGCCGCGGCAAGAGCCTTGATAAAGGCATTTTCACGAAACGTCCCGCCGGTCTCCTCAGGTTCGGCCAGGCCGAGTTCGCCGGCCGACTTCGCCGTCAGGCCGTATGGCGCGATCAAACCCTCGATCTCGCGCATCTTGCCCCGATTGTGGGTCGCGACAACGAGCTCATCGCCCCGGAGTTTCCTCATGCGAGTCCCCAAATGCCGGGCTCGGCGAATTCGAGACTGTTGCCGGCGGGATCGCGAAAATAAATCGAGCGGCCTCCGGACGGCCATTTGAATTCCGCTTCAATATCTATGCCGTGCCGTTCAAGCCATGTCTTCCAGGCTTCCATTTCGTCGCCGCTCGCCCTGAAACAGGCGTGGCCGTCGCCTGTCGTTCCGTGCGGCGGAACCGGACAGGGGGAGGAGGCGTCAACCGGCTTGACCGTTTCCTCGGGATTGAAAATCAGCAGCATGCCGTCGCCGCAGCGGAAAAAGACCTGGCGCGAATCCGAGCGAACGACCTTGAGGCCGAGGACAAGCGAATAAAAGCGCTCGGCGGATGTCAGGTCGACGGCATAGAGCACCGTCTCCAATATGCCGGACGGACGCATTCGCGTTATCCGATCGCCATTTTCTGCAAATCGACCAGCCGGGCTATGCCCTTTTTCGCCAGTCCGGTCAGCGCGGCAAACTCTTCGTCGCTGAACGGCTCGCCTTCCGCCGTGCCCTGAATTTCAACAATGCCGCCTTTGCCGGTCATGACAAAATTCGCATCCGTGCCGGCCGCCGAATCCTCGACATAATCCAAATCTAGCACCGCCGCGCCTTCATATATGCCGCAGGAGACGGCGGCGACATGGTCTTTCAGCGCGCGCGAAACCGAAGTCATGCCCCGCGTTTCCATCCAGTGGACACATTGATGCAAGGCGACATAGCCGCCGGTGACGGCGGCGGTCCGGGTGCCGCCGTCAGCCTGGATGACATCGCAGTCGACGGTGATCTGCACTTCGCCGAGCGCTTCCATATCGACCACGGCCCGCAGAGAGCGCCCGATAAGACGTTGAATTTCCTGGGTTCGGCCGCCCTGCCCGCCGCCGGTCGCTTCGCGCCGCATTCGCTCGGACGTGGATCGCGGCAGCATACCGTATTCCGCAGTCACCCAGCCTTTGCCCGAATTACACATCCACGCCGGCACTCTTTCAAGCAGGCTCGCCGTACACAGAACATGCGTATCACCGAACCTGACCAGGCACGACCCTTCCGCGTGTTTCGAGAAACCCCGCTCGAAGGAGACCGCCCTCATTTCATCCGGCTGCCGTTTGGAAGGACGCATGGTTTCCTGAACCCCGTTGTTTGAACTGCGGCGGCTTGTATCCCTTCCCGACCGGACACGCAAAGGAAATTGGCGAGCGGCGCCGGCCGGGCGGCATGTTGAGTTAGCCGACGCGGCGGCTATATTCCCTTTTCGTCCGACAGCAGGATGGCAGGTATGACAAAAGCGATCATCGATCCGGCGTTGCAGTCTCTCGACACCCGTTCGCGCGACATATTCAGAATCATCGTCGAAAGTTATCTGAAGGACGGCGAACCCGTCGGATCGCGCAATCTTTCGCGCATGCTGCCGGTTTCGGTCTCGCCCGCGACGGTGCGCAACGTGATGAGCGATCTCGAGATGCTCGGCCTGATCTATTCGCCGCACGTCTCGGCCGGGCGTTTGCCGACACAGGCGGGACTCCGCTTCTTCATCGAGGCGTTCATGGAACTGGGAGACGTGTCCGGCGAAGACCGGGATGTCATCGAAGCGCAAATAAAGGCGTCGGGAAGCGACGCATCGCTGGAGCACATGCTGACCGAGGCCAGCACCATGCTGTCCGGTCTGTCGAAAGGCGCCGGGATGGTGCTCGCCGCAAAGAGCGAAGTTCCGTTGAAGCACATCGAGTTCATCCAGCTCGAACCGCGCAAGGCGCTTGCCGTTCTTGTGTCGCAAAACGGCGACGTGGAGAATCGTATTCTCGAGATTCCCGCCGGGACAACCGGTTCGCAACTGGTGGAGGCGTCGAACTTTCTCAATGCGCATATTCACGGCCTGACGCTTGCCGAGGCGCGCGCGCAAATCGCACTGCAAACCGAGGAGACGCGAACGGCGCTTGACAAACTGTCCGGCGATCTGGTGGAGCGCGGGCTCGCCGTCTGGGCGGGTCGGGATTCCGGTCTTCCGGCGCGGCTGATCGTTCGCGGCAGGGCGAACCTGCTGGACAACGTAACGGCGGCCAATGAGATAGAGATGCTCAAACATCTGTTTGAGGATCTCGAAACGAAGGAAGGCCTGCTGCAATTGCTCGAACTGGCGGAGGACGGATCGGGCGTTCGCATTTTCATCGGTTCCGAGAACAAGCTGTTTTCGCTTTCAGGCTCATCCATGGTCGTCGCTCCCTACCGGGACGCCAATTCCAAGGTAATCGGCGCGCTGGGCGTCATCGGCCCGACCCGGTTGAATTACGCCCGCATCGTTCCGATGGTTGACTATACCGCGCAATTCATCTCCCACATGCTGCGCGGTTAGGGCGATTCACCTCTTGATTTTGCCGGCTTAAACATCGATATCCCGCGCAACCTCCAATTACGACCGGAACTGACGGGCGATGAGCGACAATCCTGAAAACAAACCGGCTTCGGAAACATCCGCGAACGACGACGGCGGTGCAAAAGTCGAAGCCGCCAACGATGACAAGGCCGCGCCTGAGAATGTCGAAAGCGAGGACTTCGAGGCCGACCACGAGGCATTCTTGCGGCTTGCCGCCGAGAACGAAGATCTGAAGGACCGGGCGCTGCGAATGGCGGCCGACATGGAAAACCTGCGCAAGCGCACCGCCCGCGACGTGCATGACGCGCGATCCTATTCGATCTCCGGCTTCGCCCGTGACATGCTTGGGGTGGCCGACAACCTTCGCCGCGCGCTTGACGCGATTCCGGCCGATGCGCTGGAAGCCGGAGAAGCCGGCCTGAAAAGCCTCGCCGAGGGCGTGGAAATGACCGCGCGCGACATGCTGTCGGCTCTGGAACGGCACGGCGTGAAAAAATTGTCGCCGCAGGGCGAAAAATTCGATCCGAATTTCCATCAGGCGATGTTCGAGGTCCAGAACCCGGATGTCGCCAACAACACGGTGACCGAGGTCGTCCAGGAAGGCTATGTCATCGGCGGGCGCGTCCTGCGCCCGGCAATGGTCGGCGTCGCCAGGGGCGGACCGAAGGACGCGCCGCCGGGTGGGACAAATAGCGCCGGGCCGCATGAGGACCATGCCGAAACCGGTCATGACGCCTGAACATCCACAACGCCCGCGGAGAGACCGGGCATCAAGACCCGCGGGGCGGGGCGTTGAATTCGCCGTTGCCGCCGGCATGACCGGTAAAAGCGCGTCCCGGCCGCGACCCCGATGAGTTTCCCCGGGGCTCGACGAAGTCAAATCAGCGCAACCTGCTCGCCGGCCTGACGCAAATTGGCGAACGGCCGGGGCCCGGCCTGCTGGATCACCAGGCCCGCCGCCAGCGAACCCAGCTTTCCGCAGTCCTCCAGGCGCCGGCCCGCGGTATAACCATAAAGGAAACCGGCGGCATACAGGTCGCCGGCGCCGGTCGTATCCACGAGTTCGTCGATTTGAATCGCATCCACGGTGGCGGTTTCCCGCCCGCGCACGATGACAGACCCGTTTTCGGACCGGGTGACCGCCGCAAGCCTGCAATCGCCCCTGACCGCCTGAAGAGCGTCATCAAGGGAAGACATCCGGTAGAGCGAGATGAGTTCGCGCTCGTTGGCAAACACGATATCGACCGCTCCGGAGCGCATCAGGTCCAGAAACTCTCCGCGATACCGATCGACGCAGAACGGATCGGACAGGGTCATCGAGACCTCACGGCCCGCCTCGTGCGCAAGCTTCGCCGTCATGCGGATCGCTTCCCTGGCGCGTGGTGGATCCCAGAGATAGCCTTCGAAATAGGTCACTTTCGATCCCGCCGCCTTGTCCGGCTCGACATCTTCCGGTCCCAGTTCGACGCAAGCGCCGAGATAGGTGTTCATTGAGCGTTCGCCGTCGGGGGTCACGAAGATCATGGAACGGGCGGTAGGGGGAGGGCCGTTCAGAGGCCGCGTGTCGAAAGCAACGCCCTGCGCATGGATGTCGTGGGTAAAAATCCGGCCGAGGTGATCGGCCGAGACCTTGCCGAAAAATGCCGACTTCCCGCCAAAACTGGCGATACCGGCCGCAGTGTTGCCCGCGCTTCCGCCGGACGTCTCGATTGCCGGACCCATGCGGGAATAAAGCAGTTCGGCGCGTTCGGCGTCGATCAGGTTCATCGCCCCCTTGATAATCCCGTGATCGACCAGAAAATCATCGTCGCAACGCGCAATGATATCGACGATCGCGTTGCCGATGCACAGGACATCGTATTCGGCCATGGGGAGAACTCCGGATTGTCGGGAGGCGGTATCTGGAAGCGGGTTACCGGCGCGGTTTTTAGTGCATCGGCTTCGAATTGCAAAGACCTGACATCCTTGTAAGCGGCCGGTCGGCCGCCTATCTCGGTTTCGGAACGCTCCGCGACCGGACCGAAAGGACATCCATGATCATCGCCGCCGCCCGGGCCGCGCTCGCGCGGTTGCCGACGCCGGAATTCCGCTCGGTTCTGCTCAAGACAATCGGATTGACGTTTCTCATGCTCGCCGGACTCTGGTTCGGCGTGAAAGAGCTTTTTGCGGCATTCGCCCGGCCGTGGATCGCTGCGCTTCTACCCGGTTTACCCGAATGGGTCGGCCGGCCGGGCGCGGTCGTGGCGGGGCTTGGCCTGGCGTTGGCGCTCGCGCCGCTGGTCGCGCCGTTCACCGCAATCGTCGCGGGACTGTTTCTGGACGATATCGCGGAGACCGTGGAACGGCGGGATTTTCCGAATGATCCTCCCGGCATGGCGACGCCGCCGGTGCGTTCGCTCGTCCTGGCGCTCAAATATTCCGGCGTTATCGTGGTCGGCAATCTGGCGGCGTTGTTGCTGTTGCTGATTCCGGGGATCAATATCGCCGCGTTCTTCCTCGTAAACGGCTATCTGATAGGGCGCGAATCCTTCGAGTTCGCGGCGATGCGTTTTCGTTCGGAGAACGAGGCGAAACTGTTGCGCCGCAGGAATGCCGGAACGGTGTTCCTGGCGGGGCTGATCATCGCCGCCTTCCTTTCGGTGCCGATACTCAATCTGGCCACGCCGCTGTTCGCGGCGGCGATGATGGTGCATCTGCACAAGACGATTTCCTCCCGCGATCCCGGGTTCGCGGGCGGGAGCGAAGACAAACCGCCGGGCCGGTGATCCTATTCCACATCCTCCGCCTGGGTCGCGCGGAATTCATGCGCGGGATAGACGCCGAGAATGCGCATGTCGCGGGAGAAGAAGGACAGTTCCTCAAACGCCAGACGCACATTGCCGTCATCCGGATGGCCTTCGATGTCGGCGTAAAACAGGGTTGCGAAAAACTTTCCCCCGGTCTGGTAGCTTTCCAGCTTGGTCATGTTGATGCCGGTTGTCGCAAACCCTCCAAGCGCCTTGTAGAGCGCCGCGGGAATGTTGCGCACCCGGAAAATGAACGTCGTCATGACCAGATCGGAGGAGGATGCGCGCGGCGTCCGCGTTTCCTGTTTGGACAGGATGGCGAACCGGGTCACATTGTCGTCGGCATCCTCGACATTCTCGGCGAGGATATCGAGTTCGTAAAGCTCCGCGGCGAGGCATGGCGAAAGCGACGCCGCGGCCCCGTCCCGCAGTCCCGCCACCACACGGGCGGCTCCCGCGGTGTCGCCGGCCACAACGGTCTGCCAGCCGTTGTTGCGGATGATGTTGCGACACTGGCCAAGTGCGTGAACGTGACTGTGCACGGTCTTGATGTCGGCCAGTTTCGTGCCCGGTACGGCCATGACATGAAAATGAATCGGCAGGAAATACTCGCCGACGATGTGCAGGTTCGAATTCGGCAGCAGGTGATGAATGTCGGCGACGCGCCCGGCGATCGTGTTCTCGATCGGAATCATCGCCAGTTCGGCCTTGCCGGTCTCCACCGCGACGAACGCGTCTTCAAACGTCGCGCAAGCCAGCGGATCCATGTCGGGATACACATCGCGGCAGGCGGTGTCGGAATTTGCGCCCGGCTCTCCCTGGAAGGCTATTCTGTTGCTTCGATAGGCCATGTCATCGGTATTCCGTTTGCTTCCCCGCCGCCATCGACCGGCGCGCGCGATCAAGGTCCTGCGGTGTATCCACGCCCGGGGCGGCGGCGTCAACAATCGCGACATCGATGCGCATGCCCGCCTCGAGCGCCCGCAACTGCTCCAGCTTCTCGCGTCGCTCAAGCGCCGACGGTTCAAGGGCGACGAATCGCTCAAGCGCACGGCGGCGATAGGCGTATAGTCCGATGTGACGATAGAGCGGCCCTTCCCCCCAGGGCGCCGTGGCGCGGGTGAAGTACAATGCCCGAAATTTTCCCTCGCTCGGCGGCGATCCGACCATTTTCACGACATTCGGGTCGGTCTTCTCGGCCTCGTCGGCGATTTCGACGCCCAGTGTCGCGATATCCGCCTCCTCGTCCGACAATGGCGGGAGCGACGCGCGGATAAAGTCCGGCTCGATCGTTGGAAGGTCGCCTTGCAGGTTGACGATCGTGTCGAATTTCCCCTCCGGGTCGATCGTTTGCAGGGCCTCGAATATCCTGTCCGAGCCGGACCGGTGATCGGCGCGGGTCATCACCGCCTCGAAGCCGCCATCGCGAACGGCCCGGGCGATTTCGCGCGAATCGGTTGCGACGACGACGACGCCCACCGCGCTTTCCCTGGCGCGACGAGCGACTTGAACGACCATCGGCATGCCGGCGATATCCGCCAGAGGCTTTCCCGGCAGCCTTGTCGACGCCATTCGCGCGGGAATGAGAACGATCGGTGTCACTGCGGCATCCGCCCCGAAATCTCCCGGCCGACGGCGGCAAAAGGTCTCAATTGAAACCGCCCTTATACTGGTTGCAACGGTGGAGCAAAAGACCTAGTTTCCGCGCAAATTTCGGAAGTCGCGGCATGTCGGCGGTTGGGCCCGCCGATTGCGTCCGCGGCGCCGAAACGGCAAGTCGATCGGGAGTTTTGGAGTTCATGGACTCATTTGAACTTAACAAGATCATTGGCGCGCTGCTCGGAACGGTGTTCATCGTGTTCACGGTTTCGATCGTGTCCGATGCGATTTTTGAGGATCACCCGCCCGAAAAACCCGGATTCATCATCGAAGCGGCCGAAGCCAGGGAAGGCGATGGCGGCGGCGAACCGGAAGGCCCGGCCCCGATCGGACCGATGCTCGCTTCCGCGGATGCCGGCAAGGGACAGTCCGTGTTCAAGAAATGCGCGGCCTGCCATACTGTCGACAATGACGGGGTCAACAAGGTCGGACCCAACCTTTGGGATATCGTGAACCGGCCGGTGGCCGGCCATGGCGGATTTTCCTATTCGGCGGCGATAAAGGAGTTCGCCGATGGCGGTTCCGTCGTCTGGGACTATGAGAAACTCAGCCGGTTTCTGCTGGCGCCGAGGAAATACGTCAAGGGCACCTCGATGGGCTTTGCCGGTCTGAAGAAAGAAGGCGACCGCGCAAATGTCATAGCGTATCTGCGTACGCATTCCGACAATCCGGCGCCGCTTCCCGAAGCCGGTTCGGACGATTCGGCGGCGGCGGAGTAGACACCTTACGACATTTGATTGGATAGACAGGGCGTAACGCCCGGTTTTCCGCGCCGCACCGGCGATTTCGCCATGTTTTGGCCCGCATTCGCATTATCGCTGCCGCCAATCGGCCATCAAAGGACGAAAACCGCCGGAAATCGTATCTGGAGACATCCGGGTTGACCCTGACTCACAAGCTATCGACCTTCGCGCTTATGCTTCTGACCGTTCCCGGACCGGGTCCGGCATCCGCCGATGAATGGCGAACGATTTCCTCCCTGATCGGGAAATCGAAATATGAAGAAAAATTCGAGCGTTACGATCATGTCAATCCCGACGCGCCAAAGGGCGGTGTCCTCAACCTGATCGCTATCGGCGCGTTCGACAGTTTCAACCCGTTTATCGTGCGCGGCACGCCCGCGGCGGGACTGACGGCGTTCACGGGCGGGCTTCTCTACGACACTTTAATGGCGCAGTCGGTCGAAGAGCCGGGAACGAGTTACCCGCTGATCGCCGAAGCGTTCAAATTTCCCGACGACTACTCATCGGCGACGTACCGGATCGACGCGAGAGCCCGGTTTCATGACGGACATCCGGTGACCGCGGAAGATGTCGTCTGGTCATTCGATGCGCTCAAGTCCGGTCATCCGCTCTATAACCGGTATTTTCTCAACGTGACCGAGGCAGTGGCGCTGTCGGAGCGCGAAGTCGAATTCCGCTTCGATCAGAAAAACAATCGCGAATTGCCGCATATTATGGGAGACATGCCCGTTCTGCCCAGACACTGGTGGGAAGGCGCCGGTCCCGACGGCGAAAAACGGGATGTCACATCGCCGACACTTGAACCGCCGCTCGGCTCCGGCCCCTATCGGATCGAGAGTTTCAAACCGGGCGATGAAATCGTCTGGGAGCGGGTGAAAGACTATTGGGCGAAGGATCTGCCGGTGAAGATCGGACGCGAGAATTTCGATTTGCGCCGATACACCTACTTTCTCGACCGGAACGCGGCCTGGCAGGGTTTCACCAAGGGCGGGCTGGACGATTATCGAGCGGAAAACACGTCCCGGCGGTGGGCGCAGGAGTACGATTTCCCGGCATTCAGAGCCGGGGATGTCGTTCGCGGCGAGTTTCCGGTCGGCTCGGGACAACCCATGCAGGCCTTTGTCATGAACACGCGGCTGGAGAAATTCAAGGACCGCCGCGTGCGCGAGGCGCTCACATGGGCTTTTGATTTCGAGAGCATGAACCGGACCCAGTTCTTCGGTCTTTACGCTCGCACAAAAAGCTACTTCGAGGGCGGCGAACTGGCTTCCGGCGGTCTTCCGCAGGGACGGGAATTGCAGATTCTGGAGCCGTACCGGGGACGGATTCCCGACGAGGTTTTCGAAAGGCCGTTTGAGCTTCCGGTCTATACGGGCGACAATCGCGCCGACCGCAAACATTTGGCGCGCGCCTTCAAACTGTTGAAGGAAGCCGGGTACACGCGAAAAGGTTCACGGCTCGTCGGCGCGGACGGCAAGCCTTTCGCAATCGAAATCCTCGGTAACGACCCGACCGACTCGCGGATTTCCGCGCCCTATATCGAACAGTTGAAGAAGCTCGGGGTCGATGCGTCGGTCCGCATTATCGATTCCAACCAGTACATCAACCGGGTGCGCACATTCGAGTTCGAAATCGTTTCGGGAAATTTTGCGCAGTCCTTGTCGCCGGGTAACGAGCAACGTGATTTTTGGAGTTCCGCGGCGGCGGACGCCGCCGGATCCCGCAACCTGATGGGCGTCAGGGACCCGATCGTCGACGAACTGATCGAAAAGGTGATCTTCGCCGGGGACCGCGATGAACTTGTAGCGACCACGCGGGCTCTGGATCGTGTGCTGCTGTGGAATTTTTATGTTATTCCTCAATGGTATAACCCTGACATCTGGCTGGCCTGGTGGAACAAGTTCGGCTTGCCGGAACGACATCCGGCCTATATCGGCGTCGACATCGATTCGTGGTGGATCGACGCTGAAAAGGCCGCGGCCCTGGAAAAAGAAACAGGGCGGGAAAATTGACCGGAGCGGCGGGATTCTCCAGACGCGATATTGTCGCGGGAGCCGTTGCATCCGCGTCGTTCGCCCTGTTTGGCGGACGGGGTTTCGCCGCGAGCCCGACAGGAACCCGGCTTCACGGACTGTCGGCATTCGGCGATCTGAAATACCCGGCCGATTTCACCCATTTCGGCTACGCCAACCCGGATGCGCCCACCGGCGGCGCGTTCAATTTTTCGCCGCCCAACTGGCTCTTCAACCAGAATGTCATGACGTTCAACACATTGAACATGTTCGTCGCCAAGGGTGACGCTCCACCGCGCATGGAACTGTGTTTTGACAGCCTGATGGTGCGGGCGCTGGATGAACCGGATGCGGTTTACGGATTACTGGCCGAGAGCGTGGAAATTTCCGACCGCCGGAATGCGTTTACATTCCATCTGCGCCCGGGCGCGCGGTTTCACGACAATTCGAGGCTGACCGCCGAAGATGTCGCTTTCACCTATGAATTGTTCAGGGAGAAGGGGCATCCCGGCCTGCTGCTGCCGCTAACGGAACTGGAAGCGGCGACCGCGATGGATGAATCGACCGTAAGACTGACATTTTCCGGCAGGCAGTCCGATCGGCTGATACTGACGATCGCGCAGTTCCCGATTGTGTCGAAAGCCCATTTCGCGAAACACCCGTTCGACAGTTCCGAAATGCGCGCGCCACTCGGTTCGGGAGGATATAATGTCGGCAGGATCTCGCCCGGCCTGTCGATCGAGTATGACAGAGTCGCCGATTATTGGGGCCGCGGACTGGCCGTCAACAAGGGCCTGGGCAACTTCGCCAGGATTCGGATCGATTTCTATCGCGACCGGCAGGCCGGCTTCGAGGCGTTCAAGAAAGGCGACGTATTTTACCGGCAGGAATTCGTTTCCAAGACCTGGGCCACGGAATATGATTTTCCCGCGCTGAACGAAGGGAAAGTGATCAAACGGGAATTCGATGGCGAGTTGCGCCCGTCAATGCAGGCATGGGCGGTCAATACGCGAAGAAAGCGCTTTACCGACCGGCGCGTGCGTGAAGCGATCAATCTCTGCTTCGACTTCGAATGGACGCGCCGAAACATGTTTCACGGATCATACAAGCGTTCGCAATCGCTGTTTGAACGTTCGCCCTACCGGGCCGAAGGCCCGCCATCCGCCGAGGAGCGCGACCTGTTGGACAGCCTTCCGGGCAATGTTCCGCCGGAGGCCTTCGGCACGGCGATCGCTTTGCCCGTGAGCGACGGTTCGGGCCGCGATCGAAAATTGCTGGGCCGGGCGGTCAAACTGTTGCGCGAAGCGGGGTGGAAGCGGGAAAACGGGATGTTCCGCGACGCCGGCGGCGCCCTCGAACTCGAGATCATGGTCAATGCGCCGGTCTTCGTGCGCGTGAACACGCCTTTTGTCGAAAACATGCGGGCAATCGGCATCGACGCCTCCATTCGTCTGGTCGACGCCGCCCAGTATCAATCGCGACTGAGGGATTTTGACTTTGACATGGTCGGTATCGCCGCTTCCTTCAGCGCGACGCCGACAAAAGACCAGATGCAGCAATACTTTCACTCGAAAGCGGCCGATCTGCCGGGATCGCGCAATCTGCCGGGAACCGCGGACCCGGCAATCGATGCGCTTCTCGATCTGATCGGGCGGGCGGAAGACCGCGATGTTCTGACCACGACAATGCGCGCGCTTGACAGGGTCTTGCGCGCCCGGATGGACTGGATTCCAAACTGGCACTCGGCGAATCACCGCGCGGCCTATTGGGACATGTTCGGATTTTCCGAACCCAAGCCCGACTTCGGCTTTCCGGTCGAGACGCTTTGGTGGCACGACGAAGCGAAGGCAAGGTCGATTGGCAGGGCATAACGCCTACCGCTCGGGGAACGGCGGATAATGGGCGCCTATGTTTTACGGCGCCTGTTGTTGATGATCCCGACGCTGTTCGGGATCATGGCGGTCTCCTTTGCCGTCATCCAGTTCGCGCCGGGCGGACCGGTGGAACAGGTCATCGCCGAGATCACCGGTCAGGGCGGCGGCTCCGGAGACCGTCTTTCGGGTGGCGGCAATGAATTCGGCGGTCAGGATCGGGGTCTTGACGGCGGCGGCGAAGGCTCATCGAAATATCGCGGCGCGCAGGGACTCGACCCGGAATTCATCGCTCAGCTTGAAAAACAGTTCGGTTTCGACAAACCGCCGCTGGAACGGTTTTTCAAAATGCTCCGGGATTATTCCCGGTTCGATTTCGGCGAGAGTTACTTCCGCGATATCGGCGTTTTGGAACTGATTCTGGAAAAAATGCCCGTGTCGATTTCACTGGGCCTCTGGATCACCTTTCTTTCCTACGCGATTTCCATTCCGCTGGGCATCCGCAAGGCCGTGACGGACGGGGCGGCTTTCGATATCTGGACCAGCGGAATCGTGATCGTCGCGTATGCAATTCCGGGATTCCTGTTCGCCATCCTGTTGATGGTCCTGTTCGCGGGAGGTTCCTTCTATGACATCTTCCCGCTGCGCGGGCTGACATCGGAAAACTTCTCCGAATTGCCGCTTTGGGAGAAGATCGTCGATTATTTCTGGCATTTGACCCTGCCGCTGACGGCGATGGTCCTCGCGGCGTTCGCGACGACGACGCTGCTGACAAAAAACTCGTTCCTCGACGAAATCCGCAAGCAATATGTGATGACGGCCCGATCCAAGGGACTGACCGAGCGCCAGGTGCTGTACGGCCACGTGTTCCGCAACGCGATGCTCATCGTGATCGCCGGATTTCCCGGCGCGTTCATTTCAGCCTTCTTCACCGGTTCGCTGCTGATCGAGAACATATTCTCGCTGGACGGGTTGGGCCTTCTCGGTTTCAAATCGATCCTCGATCGCGATTACCCGGTCGTTTTCGCCAATCTCTACATATTTTCCCTGTTGGGATTGTGCATTACGCTGATCTCCGATCTCGCATACACCCTGATCGATCCGCGTATCGATTTCGAGCGGAGGGATGTCTGAAATGTCCGGCGCGGCATCGACGATTCCGGTTCGAACGAGACGCCCATGGATATCGCCGCTGAACCGGCGGCGCTGGCGGAATTTCAAGGCCAACCGGCGCGGCCGCCGGTCCCTGTGGATTTTCCTCGTCCTGTTCGCGTTGTCGCTGTTTTCCGAATTCATCGCCAATGACAAGCCGGTTCTGGCCTCTTACCGGGGTGAATTGCTGTTTCCGGTCATGGTCGACTATCCGGAAGAGAAATTCGGCGGTTTTCTCGCCGTGACGGATTACCGCGACCCGGTGATTCAGGAGGAGATCGAGGCCAATGGGTGGATGATCTGGCCGCCCATCCGCTATTCGCACCGCACGGTCAACAACGACATTCCCGAACCGGCGCCGGCCAAACCTTCCTGGCTGTACTCGATCGAGGATCGCTGCGGGAATTACGACGCCGGCGCGGACGATCCGAATTGCACGCCGGGAAACTGGAACTGGCTCGGAACGGACGATCAGACCCGCGACGTTCTGGCCCGCGTTATTTACGGTTTCCGCATATCCGTTCTTTTCGGGCTGATTCTGACCTTGTTTTCCGCCGTCATCGGCGTGTCGGCCGGCGCCATACAGGGTTATTTCGGCGGCTGGACCGATCTGATCTTCCAGCGGTTCATCGAAATCTGGTCGGCCATACCGGTGCTCTACCTCCTGCTGATCATCGCCGCGGTGCTGCCGCCCGGATTCTGGATCCTGCTCGGCATCATGCTGCTGTTTTCCTGGGTCGCCTTTGTCGGCGTGGTGCGGGCGGAGTTCCTGCGGGCCCGGAATTTCGAATATGTCAACGCCGCCCGGGCGCTGGGCGTTCCGAACCGGACGATTATCTACCGCCACCTGTTGCCGAATGCGATGGTTGCGACGCTGACCTTCCTTCCGTTCATCCTGAACGGCTCGATCACGACGCTGACCTCGCTTGATTTCCTCGGATTCGGATTGCCGCCGGGGTCCGCCTCGCTGGGCGAACTGCTCAAACAGGGGCAAAACAATCTGCGTTCTCCATGGCTCGGCCTGACCGGATTTTTCGTCATTTCGCTCATGTTGTCGCTGCTGATCTTTATCGGAGAAGCGACACGGGACGCCTTCGACCCGCGGAAGACGTTCTCGTGACCGGCGACCCGCTCCTGTCCATCCGCGACCTTTCGGTCCTGTTCCGGCAGGGTAAATCCGAGACGCTTGCCGTCGACCGCGTCTCCTTCGACATCGGCAGGGGCGAGACGGTGGCGCTGGTCGGCGAATCCGGGTCGGGCAAATCGGTCACCGCATTGTCGGTCCTCAAACTGCTGCCCTACCCCGCCGCCGGCCACCCGTCGGGTCAGGTCCGGTTCAAGGGCGAGGACCTGCTCGACCGCGACGACGCCGACCTCAGGCGCGTGCGCGGCAACGATATCACGATGATATTCCAGGAACCGATGACATCCCTCAATCCGCTGCACACAATCGAGCGGCAGATTGGCGAAATCCTGACGCTTCATCGCGGAATGAGCCGGTCGGAAGCACGCGAACAGACGTTGAAGCGCCTCGGCGAAGTCGGCATACGCGATCCGGAAAAACGGCTTGGCGCTTATCCGCACCAATTGTCGGGCGGCCAGCGGCAGCGGGTCATGATCGCGATGGCGCTCGCCAACGAACCCGAACTCTTGATCGCCGACGAACCGACGACCGCGCTGGACGTCACCGTGCAGGCGCAGATTCTCAATCTGCTGGGCGAGTTGAAAAAAAACGATCGGATGTCGATGCTGTTCATCACCCACGATCTCGGCATCGTCCGAAAAATATCCGACCGCGTATGCGTCATGACCGACGGGCGCATCGTCGAAACAGGCTCCACCGCCGGCATTTTTGACAATCCCCGGCACGACTACACGAAAAAACTGCTTGCCGCGGAGCCGAAAGGCAGGCCGCCGGTTTCCGACGACGGCGCCCGGCCGGTGATGCGGGGAAACAACATCAGGGTGTGGTTTCCGATCAAAAAAGGTTTCTTCCGCAACACCGTCGATCACGTGAAGGCGGTCGACGGCGTGGATGTCACCGTCCGCGCCGGCCAGACGCTCGGCATCGTCGGCGAATCGGGGTCGGGAAAAACCACGCTCGGCCTGGCGCTTGCGCGAATGATTTCGTCCGAAGGGAAAATCCGTTTCTCGGAGCGCGACATCGACGAGTATTCGTTTTCCGACATGCGCCCGCTGCGGCGCGAACTGCAAATCGTGTTTCAGGATCCGTTTGGTTCGCTTAGCCCGCGCATGTCGATCGCCGAAATCGTCGAAGAGGGTCTGAAAGTTCACGAACCCGGTCTCGGCGCGGACGAACGGGATGGAAGAGTCGTCGATGCGTTGCGGGAAGTCGGCCTCGATCCGGATACGCGATTCAGGTATCCGCACGAATTCTCCGGCGGACAGCGCCAGCGCATCGCCATCGCGCGCGCCATGGCTCTCAACCCGAAATTCGTCATGCTGGACGAACCGACCTCGGCGCTGGACATGAGCGTGCAGGCGCAAGTGGTCGATTTGTTGCGCGATCTGCAAAAAAACCACGGTCTGGCGTATCTGTTCATCAGCCATGACCTAAGAGTCGTGCGGGCGCTCGCCAATGAAGTGATCGTGATGCGCGACGGCAGGGTCGTCGAACAGGGACCGGCGAAGCGGATATTCGACGATCCGCGAACCGACTACACAAGGGCGCTGATCGCAGCGGCGTTCGACCTGGAAACCGCGCCGGAAGGCGTTGTCGGCGAATAGGCGGGTTCGACGTGGCGGAAAACGGAAATGGACGGGTGCTGCTTTCCGCGACCGGGATGGACGTATCCGATTGGCTGGCGATCCTGTCGGAACGGCGCGAGACGGTCACGCGGACCGAAAGGCCGGACGATCCCGCCATCACCTATGCGGTCGTCTGGAAACAGCCGCCCGGAATACTGTCCGGCCTGCCGAACCTGAAAGCCGTGTTTTCAATCGGCGCCGGCGTGGATCACGTGCTCGCCGACCCGACCCTGCCTGAAAACGTTCCGATTGTCCGCGTCGTCAACGACAATCTGAGCCGGCGCATGCGCGAATATGTGGCCTGGCGCGTGCTCGATCACCATCGCCGCGGGCGGCGATACCGCGAACAGCAGGCGGCGCGGGTGTGGAAATCTCTCGTTCAGCCGGCCTCGTCGGAAACGACGATAGGCGTCATGGGGTTCGGCGCTCTCGGCCGCGCCGTCGCCGCCACCCTTCTGGCGCTGGGTTTCACGGTTCACGGCTGGAGCCGGACGCCGCGCGCGCACCGGTTCGTCCACTGTCATTCGGGAACGGACGGATTGGACGATTTCCTTGGCGCGACCGATATTCTCGTCGTGCTGCTGCCGTTGACGGACCGGACCCGCGGCGTCATCGACCGCGATCTCCTGTCCCGGCTTAGGCGCGGCGGACCTCTCGGCGGCCCGGTGCTGATCAACGCCGGGCGCGGCGGATTGCAAAACGAGGCGGATATCGTCCGGGCGCTCGACGACGGCGTTCTGATCGAGGCGAGCCTCGATGTGTTCGACAATGAACCGCTGCCGGAGACAAGCCCGTTGTGGACCGATCCGCGCGTCTTCGTCACGCCGCACGCGGCCGCCGAATCCGACCCCGGACATCTGGTTCCCCCGATGCTGGATCAGATGGACGCCCATGATCGCGGCGCGCCGCTGAAAAACCTGGTGGACCGGCGGGCCGGATACTGATCACGGCCTCCTGTAGCCTGTGGGTTCGCCGTGGAGACGCCCGATTCTCCCGATCGCGCCGGCCAGCGGTTCGCGGGAGACGAGCATCGTGCGGCCGTCGGCGTGGACGATGTTGCGGTCGTCGCGCATGATCGCGACATGTCCGTTCCAGAACGCCAGATCCCCCCGCCGCAGGCCGGCGGCCGGATTTACGGTTTCGCCGATGGAGCCGGCCTGCATGTCCGTGTCGCGCGGAACGGTCCGGCCGCACATCCGCATCGACAATTGCACGAGACCGGAGCAATCGACCCCGAACGCCGACGCGCCCCCCCACAAATAGGGCGTTCCGGCAAGCGCCTCGGCGACCGAGACATAATCGTCGCAACGGTCTGCGATCGGGCGGATATGCCGGGCGATCACATGGCCGCCGGTCGCGAGCGTCGCATATCGCGTTCCACGCGCCTCCTCGAACGCGGTCACCGCGAGTTCCGAACCCATCGACAGCGCCATCAGGTGCGGCGATTTGAGGTCGGCGTCCGGATAGGCGAATGTTCGCGCGACGCCGACGACATGGGTGGGATTGGCCTGCGCCATGGCGATCGCGGTCTCGTCGGCATAGCCGACATAGCCGTCCCGGCCCGCCTGCGCCCAGGCCCAGCCATGTTCGCGCTCGAACACGGTCAGCGCATCCCCGAACAGGAGTTCGGTGTCCACGCCGGCGTTGTGATTCGGTGCGCGGCGCAACGAAGCGACCGGGACCGCGATTCTCGCTTCCGTGCCGGTGACGAACCGCTCGGCCTCGACGATGCCCTCCAGCCTCAAATCCGCGAGATCGGGGCGATAGGCGTTGAGGCGCGGATCGGGTCTGTTCATATCGGCAGTTCCGCCGCCTTGGCCATGATGATGTCGCCCAGACGCTCCACATGCAGCGCCCCCTCGACGGTGCGCCTGACCAGAACGTTGCGCCGGTCGCGTTCGTCGCGGTGGCGCGATAAGAGCTTCATCGAACCCATCGCGTCGAGCGCGCGCGTGACGACCGGCTTCGTCACGTTCAGCCTGGCGGCGAGGCCGCGAACGGTGTGAGGCGGCGGGTCCAGATAGATCGTCAGCAGCATCGCCGTCTGCCGTTCCGACAGGTCCGGCGCATCGTCCAGCACTTCCGCCAGACTGACCTGCTGCCAGAGACGCAACGCCTGGCTTGCCCGCAATGTCACGCCCATGCCATCAACCCGGACAACGCTTGTTTCGGACCCGTTTCATTCAAACTGGTTTGCGCGCATTGTGCAAGCGCTATCGTTCGGGCTTGCCTTGATAATGCATTCAAATAAAGCTACGGGTCAGCGTCTCTTGGAGTTCGAATGGCGGCGTATCAAAACCGAACAATACAATGTGAGAAAACATCCGAAAGACGATCACGTGCGCCCCGCAGATTTGCTCTGGTGTATGCATCATCGAACTTGCGGATAAGTGCATGGGCATGATCCCACGGCTTTGAAGGATCGTTGTCCGTAATCTCGTCGGGCCAAACCTCCAACGCTTGCGCTGGGTTCACGTCTCCTGTTGTAATGGCTCTGACCTGCCCGGTTTTCCCGATGCAGAAGCCGTAAGGATTGCGATTGCCATCTGCATTGGCGTTCTCATGGGCCTTTCTGTGCAGCAAAGTGTCCCGACCCGCCAACAGGTCACAACGATCCACGGAAGAACCGTTCTTTCCTTTGCTTGCAAGCAGTTCCTCCATTGGAAAAGCCGACGGTTCCAGCACACCGTCACGGATCATTTGAGGATAAAACAGCAATCGCGCGATCTGTTCGCCGTCGTCAACTCCGGTCAATCTATTGCTCGCCGCGCGCTACAAGTGTTTTCTCAGGGCCTTTAACGCCGTGAAAAGTTCATGGGGGACACGATAGTCAGCCCAGACATGATCATCAAATCTTGTCTCTTCGGGGTCGACATCGTTTCGAACATGATATGAAAGCTCGCCCTCCCCCCGAACGCCTATGTCGACATATCCGGCACACGACCGATGGCTGAATGTAAACTCACCGTAGGGGTCGACGGAAACGTTGGGGTAGAGTTCCGCACCGAAAAGCCGACTGGCCGCAAGCAGTTTGGCTTCGCCGAGAGCCATTTCAAGTTGACATTCATCCAAATCCCGAAATGTGTGCCGGGCAAACATGAACGCCTGATCAATCACGTCCAAAAGCTTCTCGTTATGGGAATCATCGCCCTGATATGGAATATTGAGCGTTCCATCGACATCCTGCGTCGAAGTTGGCTCTCGCCGGGACAAGGCGAAGATAGATGGAAAAGCGAAATCGGACGGAATTTGTCCGTCGGCAGCCGTATCAGCGGATTCCATAAGCGTTCCGTCAAACATCATTCCTCCTTCAACCGCATTCGAACCAACAACTCATCTACAAGCAGGCTTCGCAGCAAGTCCTTGTTTTTACCATGAAAATCGTCAAATATCCGGTCGGCCCTCAATGATCCGTCTTTTCCTGCGGCCCGTAACCCGCCTATGTCGATCCCTGAACCAAAACGTTGCGAATGCAGATTGCCTATGCTGGCCACCACCAGGTCATTCTGTATCCCGCTTCGGCCATCCACACGGATAAGAATCTGGTCACGATCTTCCGGGTTGTCAAACCATCCCTGATTAAAATCCCATCTGGGATCCCGCGCTGTCAGAATCCGTTTCGCGATAAAGCCGTTTTTTCTGAATATGTCGGGCGGCGCCAGAACATCGGCCGCCTTCTTTGCGCTAAAAGTGTCGGTCACACTATAATCCACGGAATGAACGGGTTTGTAGGGGTCGATGCAACCGAGCAGAATGTCCAATCGGTCTTTTGCGGACGGCCAGATTTCCTCCCACCTTGTATACTTCCGACAAGAAACTAAAACTTGGGTGCCGCCAAACGCGCCAACCCACTCCTTTTTCCCGTCATTCGAGAAAAGGGCGAGTTTCTTGGCCGGCGCCGGCGGTGGCAGCGGGTTCTGTGTGGGGTCGCCAAAATCGATCTGGAGTACTTCAGGACTGCTGATGGCGGGGAACAGATCCTGTAGCGCCTCGACTTTTTCGTCAAAACGGCGGATATCGGCATGATCAATGGGAAGACCCAGATTGACGACAAAGTTTGCAACCTCGATAGCGTGAGCCTCCGCATAGAGGCTGATCTTTTCGACGTTCGCGACCATGTGTTCCAAAATCGGTTTGTTTTCGGCCTTTATATCATTTTGAACGCTAAATCATACCCCTAAAGTTGATGCGGGGGGTGCGTCCGCGAGGCCCGGCCCCGCGACCGCCGGGCATTTCCCGACGCGCGGCTCGTGCTGCTCGACGAGGACGGCGCGCCGGAGCGGGAGAACGGCGGCGCGGGCGCAAACCGGAAACGCTTTACGTGATCGGGGAAAAACTGTTCGACCCGTGCGGCGAGGCGCAAGGGCGACCCGGACGCGCTGAACTATTTCAACAACCGGATCGTCCGGCGGTTGCGGTCCGGCCGGAGGAGCGCCACGACCACCGGTTCGCCACCGGGGCGCGATAGCCGTCCGCGCGTAGCGGAAGGCCCGGCGATAGCGCGAAACCATCGTCCGCTTTTGCGCCGCCACCGCTCATGCCCCTTTTGGCGCGGACGTTCGGTTTCCCCGTCGGCGCGCGCGGTCGAAGCGGGGGCTTGAAACGCGGGGGCTAATCGCCGCCAAGAATGCTGGCGAGATCGAACACGTTGGTTTCGGTGCGGTCGAGATCGAGCCCGGCCTGGATATGCTGAAGGTGAAGCCGGGTCGCCAGCGCGGCCCGTTCGCCGTCCCCGGCGATGATCGCCGAAATGATGCCGCCATGCTCGTTGTCCGGGCAGGCGGAATGCCGGCTGACCCCGAACAGCGCCACGATCAGCGACGTTCGCGTCACCAGTTCGCGGATCGTGCGGGTCAGGACGGTATTGCCATGACGCCGCGCCAGTTCGACATGAAATTCGCCGGACAGGCGGATCAACTGAGTCCGGTCGCCGGACCGGCGCGCGTCGTCCTCCAGCCTGACCTGATCGTGCAGGGCCGCGACCGCAGGCTCCGACAGGCCCGCGGACAGTTCCCGGACGATCGCGGTTTCGATCATCAGGCGCGCTTCGAAAACCTCGCGCGCCTCGTCGGCGTCGGGGCAGGCGACATAAGCGCCGCGGTTCGATCGCAGATCGACGATGCCCTGGCTGCCGAGCAGCAGCAGCGCCCGCCGGACCCGCATGCGACCAACGCCGAAACTCTTGCACAGCACGGCCTCGCTCAATTTGGTCCTCGGGGCGAGCCGCCGCTCCATGACCGCCGCATAGATCCGATCGACGATCATCTGTTCGTCGGGATCGATCCTGATCGAATCGAGGGGTTTTTCGGTCTTCCTGGTCATCGCTCCGGCGGTATTTCACAAATCGGCGATCGGCGGCACCCCGATATTCGCCGATACAAACCGGATTGTGCAAGAATGTAAACAAAAATCATTGACAATGATCATCGACAATCGTTGAATGCCGCCGCCGCCCGCTGTCCGGCAGCTTCGCGGCGCGGCGTGACCGATGCCGGAAACCAACAAGGGAGTAAGTGATGAAACGCAGAACACTTGTGAAAGCCACCGTCGCGGCCGCCATTGCCGTTTCGATGCAGACCGGACCGGCATGGGCGGACAATCCGGTTCTGAAAATCGGATTCGTCGGCGTGACGTCCGGTCCGTCGGCCGCCTGGGGCATTTCCAACCAGCGTTCGATGGAGGCGCGCGCGGCGTGGATCAACGAGACCGGCGGCTACGCCATCGGCGACGCGACCTACGATATCGAGATCGTCTCCTTCGACGATCAGAAAGACCCCAAGCGCGCGATCGCGGGCATGGAAAAGATGGCGCAGGAGGGCATTCACTATGTCGTCGGCCCCAATGTGGACGATGGCGCCGCGGCGGTGCGTCCGGTGGCCGAGGCGCAGGGGATCATCTATTTCCCTTATGCGTTCCCGAAAGAGCTTTACACCGCGCCCGCCTCGAACGCGGTGCTGGGCATGGTCGCCAACTATTCAGTCCGGCCCGGCCATCTATAAATATCTCAAGGAGGAGAAGGGCGTCCGGACCGTCGCCTTCGTCGCCGCCAACGAATCCGACCCGCTGAGCCAGCGGGACGGCGGCGTGGCCGCGGCGGAAGCGCTTGGGCTCGAAGTGGTGTCGGCCAACGTCACCTATCAGGTCGATACGACCGATTTCACGCCGGTTCTGACGCCGGTGATGCGCACGCGGCCCGATCTTCTGGTGCTGTCGGGCGTGGCCCCCGCCAACGCGCCGCAACTGATCCGTTCGGCCCGTGAACTCGGATTCGAAGGCGTCATCTCGACCGAAACCGCACAGGACGCCACCGTGCTGCGCGAGGGCGCGGGCGACCTGGCCAACGGGTTCATCTCGGTGGGCGGCGCGTCGACGCCGGAGACCGCATCGGATGCGATGAACGAATTCGTGCGGCGTTACACCGACATGTTCGGAGAGTATAACGACGAGTCCAACACCAAGGTCTATGCGCTGGAATATATCCTCGAGACGCTGAAGGCGAACCCGGCGGCCATCGACGATGTCGAGGCGTTCAAGACGACCATGGACACGTTCGAAGCGCCGAACCCGTACATGAAGGGCGACGCGAAGCTGCGTTACGTCGGCATGAGTTCGTTCGGGCAGAGGCGTCAGGTCGCCGTGCCGCTGGTGGTGAACGTCTATCAGGACGGCGCATTCGATACCCTGTTCGTGGCCGAGGTGGACTAGGCGGACCTAGACCCCTGCCCTCCCGGCGCGGCGGACAGGGCGGCGAACGGACAAGACCCGGGCCGGTCATCCGGCCTGGGGCGCGGGTGACGCAGGCGGGAGCTTCATGGAACAGATCTTGGCAAACGGAGTCTATCTCGGGGCGCAATACGCGATGATCGCGCTGGGCCTGACGTTGATATTCGCGTTGATGAACGTGCTGAACTTCGCCCACGGGCAGATGTATGTCCTGGGCGGCTTCGTGACCTACACGTTTTACGGCCAGTTCGGATGGCCCTTCGTGATCGCCCTGATGATGTCCTGCGTCACGCTGGCGGTGCTGGGGGCGCTGATCGAGAAATTCCTGTTCGGACCGGTGATCCGAAGATCGGCCCGCGAGGAAAGCACGATGCTTCTGGCCGCCGGGCTGGCGTTTCTGTTCGACGCGATCATCCTGCTGTTGTTCGGCGAAAAGCAGCGCGGCGTGCCAAAAATCGTCAACGGCGTGCTGAACTGGGATTTCCGGCTGATCATGCCCTATGACCGCATCGCGATCTGCGCGCTGGCGATCCTGAGCGTCGCCGCCTTCATCCTGTTCATGCAGTATTCCCGGACCGGGCGCGCCTTGCGCGCGCTGGCGCAGGACCGGGTGGCGGCGCAACTGATGGGGGTCAATGTCGAGCGCTATTCGATGATCGGTTTCGCCCTGGGCGCGATGCTGGCCGGGCTGGTCGGCGGGCTTCTGGTGACGATCACCGGCGTCAATCTCGGAATGGGCGGGCCGACCTCGATCAAGGCCTTCATGATGGTGATGATCGGCGGCGCGGGCGTGATTTCCGGCGCCATCGCCGGCGGCGTCATCCTGGGGTTTCTGGAAGCCATCGGACTGGCCGTTCTCTCGCAATATGGCGACATCACCTATCTGCTGATCTTCGTGTCGCTGATGATCTTCCTGGCCATCCGCCCGCAGGGGCTGATGGGCAAGCCGTGGGGCTAGGGCGATGGCGGGGCTTTCAAACGGCAGATGGATCGGGCCGGCGGCGTTCCTCGTTCTGGTCTTCGTCGTCGCGCCGATGCTGATCGCCGTCTCCGGGCGGACCGATTTCTACTATACGCTGACCTCGGTGGCGCTTCTGGCGATCGCCAGCGCCGGGGTCTGGCTGACCTTCTATATCGGCCGGATCAATATCGGGCAGGGGGCGTTCGCCCTGATCGGGGCCTATGTCTCGGCCATTCTGGTGACCAAGGCGGGCATGTCGTTCTGGGGCTCGCTGCCGCTGGCGGGGCTGTTCGCGGCATTGGTCGCGGTGCTGATCGGCCTGCCGATCCTGCGGCTGCGCGGCGTCTATTTCGCCATGATCACGCTGGTGCTGACGCAGGTGGTGACGCTGACGGCGCTGGCGCTGCCCGTCACCAACGGCGCCAAGGGCATCACCTCGATCCCGCTGCCGGGCGCGATTTCGGTTTTCGGCCTGACGCTGGCGCCGGATTTCGCGACGCTGGAAAACCCGCGGCTGGCTTTCTATTATACCGCCTGCGCGCTGATGGTGCTGACCTTCGCGGCCATGTATCGGCTGGTGAATTCGCGCCTCGGGCATCTGTGCCGGTCAATGCAGCAGAATGAGGATCTGGCCAGTTCCATCGGCGTCAACATCGCCTATATCCGGGTGCTGATCTTCGCGATTTCGTCGTTTTTCGGAGGCATCGGCGGAGCCATGTTCGGCTCGATCGCGCAGTCGGTCTATCCGTCGAGTTTTCAGGTCGTCGACAGCATAAACTTCATGCTCAACTGCTTCCTCGGCGGGCTGGGATATGTGTTCGGCCCGATGCTCGGCACGCTGGTGCTCTATTTCGGCTGGGACCTGTTGTTCGAGTTCGGCAAGTACCAGTTGCTGATCTATTCCAGCCTGCTGATCGTTCTGATGCTGGTGCTGCCCAACGGTCTGCTGAGCCTGCGCCTGCCCGGAAAGGGAAAGGTGAAGAAAATAACCCGGTACATCGTCACCCGGCTGCTGAACCTGCGCCTGCCCGGAAGGGGAAAGGCCGGGAAATGAGCGCGCTGTTGCAGGTTCGGAACGTCACCAAGAAATTCGGCGGTCTGACCGCGAACCGCGACATCAGTTTCGATGTGCGGGAAAACGCGATCCTGTCGGTGATCGGGCCGAACGGGGCCGGGAAATCGACCCTGTTCAAGGTGATTTCGTCCTTTCTGCCGGCGACGGAAGGCCAGGTGTTGTTCAAAGGGGAGCGCATCTCCAACCTCAAGCCGCATATCGTGGCGCGCAAGGGAGTGGTGCGGACCTTTCAGGAAACCACGATCTTCAAGTCGATGACGGTGCGCGAAAGCGTGATCGTGGCCCAGCATCTGCGGGCGCGGGCGACGCTGGCGGGCTATTTCTGGGACTCGCGCACCGCGCGGGACGACATCGCGTCGTTTGGCGACTATGCCGACGAGCTGATCGGATTCCTCGGCATGTCGGAGATCGCCGACGAACTGGCGTCGAACCTGCCGCAGGGCAATCTGCGGGCGCTGGGCGTCGCCATCGGCCTGGCCACGGACCCGGAGATATTGCTGCTGGACGAGCCGTTCGCCGGCATGAACCACGACGAGACCATGAACATGGTCGATCTGGTGCGGTCGGTGCGGGACGAGCGCGGCGTGACCGTTCTGCTGGTCGAACACGACATGCCGGCGGTGATGAGCATTTCCGACAGCATCGTCGTGCTGAATTTCGGCGAGATGATCGCCGAGGGCACGCCGGCGGAAATTCAGTCCGACGAAAAGGTCATCGAGGCCTATCTCGGCAGCGCCGATGACGAGATCGGGGTTTGAGCCAAAAATGCTGAAATTTCAGGATGTCGAGCTCTATTACGATCATGTCTATGCGCTCAAGGGCGTGTCGATCGGCCTTGAGCGGGGCGAGACCGTGGCGCTGATCGGAGCGAACGGGGCCGGAAAATCCTCGATCCTGCGGGCGATCACCGGCCTGGCCAAGATCAGGTCGGGCAGCGTTCATTTCGACGGCGAACGGATCGACGGGCGCAATCCGGCCGAGATTGTCGGGCGCGGCGTCGTGATGGTGCCCGAGGGCCGCCGCGTATTCCCCTACATGACGGTGAAGGACAACCTTCTCATGGGCGCTTTCGCCCGAACCGGCAAGCACGATGTGCAACGGGCGCTGGAAAGCGTGCTGGAACGGTTTCCGCGGCTGAAGGAACGGTTCAAGCAATCCGCCGGAACCCTGTCGGGCGGCGAACAGCAGATGATGGTGATCGGGCGGGCGCTGATGGCCGCGCCGCGCCTGCTGCTGCTGGACGAGCCGTCCCTGGGGATCGCGCCGAAACTGGTGCAGGATATCGCCCGCTCCATCGTGGCGATCAACTGCGACGAAGGCGTGTCGGTGCTTCTGGTCGAGCAGAATTCACGCATGGCGTTGTCGATTTCCAACCGCGCCTACGCGCTGACCACCGGCAATGTGGCGATTTCCGGAAATTCCAGGGAGTTGCTGAACGACGACCGGATCAAGGCGGCCTATCTGGGCGGCGACGTGTGAGGGCGCCATGAAGCTGCTTGTCATCAACCCGAACACCACCGCCTCGATGACCCGGAAGATCGCGGCGGCGGCGCGGGCCGCGGCGCATCGCGAAACCGAGATCGTCGCCGCCAATTCGCGCGAGGGGCCGCACAGCATTCAGGGATATCTGGATGTCGCGACCTGCATACCGGGGCTGCTGGCCGAAGCGGGGCGTCACCCGGACGTGGACGCCATCGTCGTGGCCTGTTTCGACGATACCGGCGTCGACGCGCTGCGCTGCGTGTTCGAGGTTCCGGTGATCGGCATCGGCGAGGCGGCCTATCACGCGGCTTCGCTGATCAGTCCGAAATTCAGCGTGATCACGACGCTCGCGCGTTCCGTCGCCGGGCTGGAGGCCAATCTGATGCGCTATGGGCTGGACCGCAAATGCGCGAGGGTGCGGGCGACGGACATTCCGGTGCTGAAGCTGGAAGAGGGAGACCGCGAAACGCTGGACAGGATTCGCGGCGAAATCGAGCGCGCCATCGCGGACGACGGGGCCGAGGCCATCGTGCTGGGATGCGCCGGCATGAGCGATCTGATGTCGATGCTGTCGGACGAATTCGGATTGCCGGTCGTCGATGGGGTGTCGTGCGCGGTGTCGCTCGGCGAGGCGCTGGTCCGCTCCGGCCTGTCGACCTCCAAGTTGCGGTCCTACGCGGCTCCGGGCTGACCCCGCCGGGCGCTGGCGCACATGTTTGCGCCGTGCTAGAGACGGCGCGACGAAGGGCGCGGCGCCCGGTTCGAACCGGAGAAGACCATGACCGAGAACACCGAGCTGCACCGTGCCGCGGAGCACGGCCATGCCGCCGCGATCGCGGCGCTGCTTGAAGCCGGAGCCGATCCCGACGCACGGAACGAGAAGGGCAAAACCCCGCTGCATAATGCTGCGGAGAACGGCCATGCCGCCGCGATCGCGGCGCTGCTCGAAGCCGGGGCCGATCCGAATTCACGGGGCGGGGATGATTTCACCCCGCTGCACCTTGCTGCGGCCAACGGCCAAGCCGCCGCAATCGAGGCGCTGCTTGAAGCCGGGGCCGATCCCGATGCGCGGGACGAGGACGGCTTCACCCCGCTGCATTTTGCCGCGCAGGAAGGCCATGCCGCCGCGATCGCGGCGCTGCTCGAAGCCGGAGCCGATCACGATGCGCGGGACGAGGATGGCTTCACCCCGCTGCACTAGCCGATCACGATGCGCGGGACGAGGATGGCTTCACCCCGCTGCACTATGCTGCGGCACAGGGCGATGCCGCCGCGATCAAGTCGCTGATCGACGCCGGGGCCGATCCCAACGCGCGGGCTTTGGAGGGCATCACTCCGCTGCACTTTGCCGCGCAGGAAGGCCATGCCGCTGCGATCGCGGCGCTGCTCGCAGGTGAGGCCGATCCCGACAAGCGGGACAAGCACGGGTTGATCCCGTTCGATCTCATCCCGAAGAATTCGCCGCTGATCGGTACGCCGGTCCACCGGCGGCTGAACGACGCCCGCTGGGACTGACCGGCAAGGGGCCACGCATTCCGCTTTGAACCTCGTCGGTGCAGCTTGTCAGCGGGTTTTAGCACGCTGAAAAAAGCGATTTTATTGCGCGGGATCGGTTTCAGGATATTTTCGAGAGGTCTTCGAGGCCCCTTCGAACGGGCCTGAAAAGCGCTCCGAAAGCGGTCGAGGTTTTCGCGACGCCGGCCGTCGAATTCGCGGGCCGTCGAGGTTGATCGCGGCGAACCGGCGGTGCTAGAGACGGCGGCGGGGAGGATGATAGCGTGAGGATTGGAATCGTTGCGATCATAGCGGCCTTGACGGCTTGTATGACTCTGACAACCGCGCGGGCGCAGCCCGACTGCGCGAACTGGAACAGTTGGAGTTTCTTCAAGACGGCCGGCGCCGAGGATGTGCACGCCTGCCTGCGGGCCGGGGCCGATCCCGACGCAAGGGAGGGCCAGTATGGCTTCACCCCGCTGCACTTTGCCGCGCATGGAGACCATGCCGCCGCGATCAAGGCGCTGTTTGAAGCCGGGGCCGATCCCAACGCACGGACCGATGATGGCAACACCCCGCTGCACTTTGCCGCGCAGGAAGGCCATGTCGCCACAATCGAGGCGCTGATTGATGCCGGGGCCGATCTCCACGCACGGGACAAGAATGGCTACACTCCGCTGCACGCTGCCGCGTTTTACGGCCATGCCGCGGCAATCGCGGCGCTGTTTGAAGCCGGGGCTGACCCCGACGCACGGACCGAGGATGGCTTCACCCCACTGCACATTGCTGCTGAGCACGGCCATGCCGCCGCGATCACGGCGCTGCTCGAAGCCGGGGCCGACCCCAACGCACGGAACAAGAATGGCTCCACCCCGCTGCACCTTGCTGCGGCCAACGGCCAAGCCGCCGCGATCTCAGCGCTGCTCGACGCCAGGGCCGATCCGAATTCACGGGGCGGGGATGATTTCACCCCGCTGCACCTTGCTGCGGCCAACGGCCAAGCCGCCGCGATCTCAGCGCTGCTTGAAGCCAAGGCTGACCCCAATGTGCGGGATGAGAATGACAGCACCCCGCTGCAATCCGTTGTGTTAGGGGGCCATGCCGCCGCGATCGCGGCGCTGCTCGAAGGCGGAGCCGATCCCAACGCGTGGGGCGAGAATCACGTCACTCCGCTGCACCTTGCCGCGTGGCTCGGCCATGGCTATGCCGCGCGCGGCCACGACCACGCCGCCGCGATTACGGCGCTGCTCGAAGCCGGAGCCGATCCCGACGCGCAGACCGAGGATGGCAAAACCCCGTTCGATCTCATTCCGGAGGATTCGCCGCTGATCGGCACGCCCACCTATTGGCGGCTGAACGACGCCCGCTGGGACTGACCGGCAAGGGGCCACGCATTCCGCTTTGAACCTCGTCGGTGCAGCTTGTCAGCGGGTTTTAGCACGCTGAAAAAAGCGATTTTATTGCGCGGGGTCGGTTTCAGGACATTCTCGAAGGCTCTTTGAAAGCCATTCGAGCGCCCCTGACGACCGCGGGGCAAGCGGGGGAATTTTCGGAAAACTTGCCGTTTCCGACCGGGCGAGAAAGAGGAAAGTTGTGACCAATTCTGCTTCAACCGAAGATGTTATGAATTTCAGTTCGGCGCTGTCGCAATATCTCGATGAGAAACACGCACCGGATCTTTGGCACAGACGACCCGGCGAAAAACCCAGCACGGACAAAGGCGGACCGACCATCCGGTATCAAGGGTCTTCCTTCAACAAGATGCTGTGGTGGAAGGTGAAGGCGCCGCAAAAGATGACGCTGCAACTGGGGAATTCCTATCGAGACCTGGCAAGAAAACTGGAACTGCCCTCCGGGATAGAACTGGAACGGGCGGAAGACCATGGCTGGAAAACGCACGACTACCTCGTCATACCCGTTGTTCCACCGGTCGATCTTTCCAAACCCTTCGACGAACAGATTGAAATTGTCGAAAACGCTCTCGGCAAGGCGAGGAAGCTCGTTGAAATTGTCGGTCTGCTGGAAGAGAAGTTGGGTGAGAAGAACTGAAAGCCGGAACCGCGCCGCGAACCGTTTGGGAAAACCCGCTCCGACAGGCCGGACCCGGCGCGAATTTCGCCTTTGACCCAATCAGAGTTTGCCAATATTGTCGAAGTATGTGTTCGCGCTTTGTGATATTCAGCCAGGCCCGCGCCGGCTCGACCATGCTGGCGCTCAGCCTCAATTCCCATCAGCATGTGGTCTGCCATGGCTAGGTTCTGAGCATGGCAGGGATTGAATATCTGATCCCTAATAAAGAAAACCTGATATATACCCTCAAGAGAAAATTGCGAAAACTGTTTGGCGCCTCGCTGTTAAGGGAACGGGACGCCGATCCCATAAAATTCTTGGGAGAACACGTCTGGCCGATTGAGGCGAAACATGTCGGATTCAAAATGATTCTCGAAGACATCTTCTATTCGCCTCACAAGGAAACGTATCTCGACTATTTCTCCAATGAAGGAATTATACCGGTCATTCTATATCGCGAAGACCAACTGGCTGTCTACGCAAGTTGTCGCCGCCTGGCCCAAAATCGCGTCAGATATTCCCTTGCTGCCGATGAAGAGACAGAGCCGGATACCCGGCAGGTCGTTGTCGATCCTAAACAGTTGGAGCGCTTCCGAAGTGGGCAGCTAACCAAGCTCAACAATCTGAAAGACAGGTTTCCGTCCGCGTACATCATGCGGTATGAGCGAATGCGGGAAGAATATTCCGGCCTGATCGATTATTTGGGAATTGGCGGCGATCATCGACTGGAGCAACTGACGCGGAAAACCGCCCCGGCCGATCCGGCTGAAATCATCGCGAACTATGGAGATGTCGAGAATCTTCCCCGCACCATCGAATTGTAGGCCGCGCCCTGCGAGGCCCGAAGAGCGGTATCCGGCTCCCGCCGGTCATACCGCCGGCGGGCAAGTTCGGTCCAGGGCGCGATTCTCTCCCGTTGTCGCAAGCGCGGAGAACCATGACGGACTGAAATCGCTCAACCCGATTTTCGTTTGGGCTCTGAGCGCCCCGGAGTTGTAATGACAAAAGCAGTTGGGACACCGGTAATCATAAGCGCAGACGGCGCAACAAGGCAGTTGGAACGGATTACGCTTACGCAAAACGATGTCTATGACGAACGCTGGCTGCAAAAGTTGATCTTCAAGAACCCGTCACTCTTGCCGATGGATCAGATCGAACCGGGTTTGTCGCGCCTGATCCCGGTTTGCATGGAACTATCGTTACACTGCGGATCCCTCGACAACTTGTTTCTGACGCCCGAAGGTGACGTTGTCATCGTCGAGGTGAAGCTGTGGCGCAATTCGGAAATGCGTCGCGCGGTACTGGCGCAGGCATTGGATTACGCATCGGCTCTGTTTTCCATGAGTTACGAGGAATTGGACAATGCTGTCAGGAAGGCGGATGGGGCGGATGGGCGGTCAATGTTCGAAATTGTCGATGAACAACCCGATACGCTGGACGAGTCCGGTTTCCAAGATGCGCTGATCAACCGGCTGAAAACCGGTCGCATCGTCGTGATCGTCGCCGGGGATGGCATTCGCGGCGAACTGGAAAACCTCGTGGCCCGACTCCAAGCCCATGCAGTCTTCCGCTTCACATTTGCGCTTGTCGAACTGGCATTGTTTCGTTTGAGCGACGGCGAAGAAGATTTGGTCGTTGTCCCGACAACCCTCGCACAAACCTACATGATTGAACGGGGGGTGATCAGGCTGGAAGGAGACAGCGTCGCGGCCTCTTTCGAACCGGCCGCCCCGAACAATCAGTCGTCAGCTTCGCCTGAAAAGACGGCGATTACACCAGATGAGTTCTTCGATGCCATGCGTGATATTGACGCCGATCTGCCACGACAGATCGAAGAGTTTCTTGAAAAAGTCAAGCAATACGGTGTGTATCATAAATTTGAGCGATCTATGATTTTACGTTGGGACACCCCAGCCGGCGATACTGCTCAACTTGGCTGCATCTATCGGAATGGATCGGTTATCTTTGAGGATGTTGCATCTTCCCTGCCCAGCACCGGCAAACAGAAACAGGCGGCAGAGTGTTTTCTTGCTGACTTGGCAAAGCAACATGATGATCTGGAATTGGTAGATTGGCATGGCGGGAAAACTCTTCGTGTTAATGGCAAACCTCCGAAGATCGGGCAGTTTGCAAAAAACCCGGATGGCTTTGTCATTGCTGTAAGCGCGCTGGATAAGAGTTTGCGGGATCAGTAGAAGGCGTCCTGTGCGTCGTCGCTTCTTCGGGACGTGCGCGCGCCGCTATTTTCACCATACCCGTTGTAGCTTGTCAGCGGGTTTTAGCACGCTGAAAAAAGCGATTTTATTGCGCGGGATCGGTTTCAGGATATTTTCGAGAGGTCTTCGAGGCCCCTTCGAACGGGCCTGAAAAGCGCTCCGAAAGCGGTCGAGGTTTTCGCGACGCCGGCCGTCGAATTCGCGGGCCGTCGAGGTTGATCGCGGCGAACCGGCGGTGCTAGAGACGGCGGCGGGGAGGATGATGGCGTGAGAATTGGAATCGTTGCGATCATGGCGGCCATGGCGGCGTGTCTGACCCTGCCGGCCGCGCGGGCGCAGCCCGACTGCGCGAACTGGAACAGCCCGGATTTCTTCACGACAGCCGGCGCCGAGGATGTGCGCGCCTGCCTGCGGGCCGGGGCCGACCTCAACGCACGGGACGAGTATGGCGGCGCTCCGCTGCACACCGCCGCAGAGGCGGGCCATGCCACCGCGATCGCGGCGCTGCTTGACGCCGGAGCCGATCCCGATGCGCGGGACGAGGACGGCTGGACCCCGTTGCACAGTGCCGCGCTTGAGGGCCATACCGCCGCGATCGCGGCGCTGATCGAAGCCGGAGCCGATCCCGACGCACGGAATAAGTTTGGCATCACCCCGCTGCACGCTGCCGCGCAGGAAGGCCATGCCGCCGCGATGGCGGCGCTGCTCAAGGCCGGCGCCGATCCGAATTCCTGGACCAAGAAGGGCAACACCCCGCTGCACATTGCCGCGCAGGAAGGCCGTGCCGCCGCGATCGCGGCGCTGCTCGAAGCCGGGGCCGATCCCGACGCACGGGCCAAGAGTGGCGCCACCCCGCTGCACCGTGCCGCGGCCAACGGCCATGCCACCGTGATCGCGGTGCTGCTCGAAGCCGGGGCCGATCACGATGCGCGGGACGAGGATGGCTTCACCCCGCTGCACACTGCCGCGTTGTACGGTCATGTCGCCGCGATCGCGGCGCTGCTCGAAGCCGGAGCCGATCCCGGTGCGCCGAACAAGTACGGCACCACCCCGCTGCACGCTGCTGCTTACGGCGGCGATTCCGCCGCAATCACGGCGCTGCTTGAAGCCGGGGTCGATCCCAATGTGCGGGATAAGAATGGCCGTACCCCGCTATACGAGGCTGCGCGGAACGGCCATGCCGCGGCAATCGCGGCGCTGCTCAACGCCGGAGCCGACCCCGGTGCGCGGGGCGCAGAGGGGCTGACCCCGTTCGATGTCATCCCGAAGGATTCGCCGCTGATCGGCACGCCGGCCTATTGGCGGCTTAACGACGCCCGCTGGGACTGACCGGATAAGACGGCGCGAGGACTGGAAT
Source organism: Rhizobiaceae bacterium (assembly GCA_965204295.1). Classification (GTDB taxonomy): domain Bacteria; phylum Pseudomonadota; class Alphaproteobacteria; order Rhizobiales; family Rhizobiaceae; genus JAWKWH01. The sequence goes on along the minus strand of OZ241973.1, from coordinate 2,849,607 downwards.
CGCGGACTATCGTTGGGAGGGCCTGACATGAGCCTGCCGATCGACCCCCTGCATCCCGGCGAAGTTCTCGCCGGGCTTTATCTCGCGCCGCTCGGGATGAGCGCGATCGCTCTCGCCGCCCGTCTCGACGCGCATCGAACGCCTGATCGGGGGCCGGACCGCGATCACGGTCGATACCGCCATGCGTCTGGCCCGCTTCTTCTCGACCACCCCGGAATACTGGATGAACCTCCAGCGCGCCTGGGATCTGGCGCACGCCCGCGAGACCGTCGATGTCTCGGCATCGAGCCGCTGGAAGCCGCCTGAAGCGCTTTCCTCCATCCGGGAGAAAAAACCGCACCGTCGGTTTCCGGGATCAACCGTCCTGGAACGTCAATTGCGCGACAAGCAATGCGCGCCCCTTCGCCAGATCGATCTCAAGGCCGCCGGTCACTTCGTTCGACAGCGTCAGCGACGACCCCAGCGGCACGTCCACATCGTTCAGCGGCCATTTGACGCCCCGGATCGACAGGCCGGCCAGATCGGAAAATCCGATCAGGCTGAACAGAGCGCCGTTCGCGAAATCGAACCTTGCGTTGCCGGGCAGGATCGGGCGCCCCTCCTGCGATCCGTCGCTTAAAACAACGTCGACGCCCCGGCGCGCGAGGCCCAGAGCCATCGTCCCGTGCAGCAGGGCGTGATCGGCCCGCCCGCCGCCAAACGCGCCGACAAGCAATAATCCGTCGGCGCCCCGTTCAAGGGCCGCTTCGACCGCGATTTCGCCGTCGGTCGCGTCCTTGTCGCGCGGATAGGCGAGGCGGGGCACGTCGGACAGTCCGTCCGGAACGCGCTCCGGCGCGGAATCGAAATCGCCGAGCCATGTTTCGGGCACGACGCCAAGCGGCGGCGCGTGGCGGATCCCGCCATCGGCCGCAATGGCGCGGCGGCCGCTTACCTGCCGTTCAAGGCGGGGCGTGGGCGTCATATCGCCGTCCAGAAGCACGACAAACCGGTTCATGCCGCCGCTCTATCACGAACCGTCGACGCGTCAAGCGGGTCTTGTCAGCCGCATCGCCGGGGTTTATACTGCCGGCCGCTCTAACGGGGTGCCGGAGATGCAGTGCGTCATCCGGCTGAGAGACCGAAGCTTCCGGCCCGGTCAACCCGCTGAACCTGATCCGGTTTGCACCGGCGGAGGGATTAGACTCTTCCTTGAAAAAGGCGCTTCGATCTTTCCGTCAAACGAAACGAAGGAGATGCCGATGCGCTTGAAAATCCTTGAAATTTCCGCCGTGGCCCTGCTGATCGCGGTCGCCCCGTCGGCGAGCGCGGCGCAAAAGCTGACCGTCTACACCTATGAGAGTTTCACGGCGGAATGGGGTCCGGGGCCACGGGTCGAAAAGGCGTTCGAGGCGACGTGCGGTTGCGATCTCGAATTTGTCCCGGTCGCCGACGGCGTGGCGCTGCTCAATCGCCTGAAGCTGGAGGGCGGCGTTGCCAAAGCGGACATCGTGCTTGGCCTCGACACCAATCTGGCCTCCGAAGCCCTGGAAACCGGCCTGTTTGCGCCACACGGAATCGACCTGGGCAATATCGATGTGCCGGGCGGCTGGAGCGACGAGACCTTCGTGCCCTACGACTACGGTCATTTCGCCGTCATATACGACACGGAGAAGATCGGGGACGCCCCTTCCAGCCTGGCCGATCTGGTCGCGCTCGCCGGCGATGCGAAAATCGTCATTCAGGATCCGCGCACCTCGACACCCGGTCTTGGCCTGGTGCTCTGGTTGCGGTTCGTTTATGGCGACGACGCTCCGAAAGCCTGGAGCGGCTTGAAGGACAGCATTCTGACCGTGACGCCCGGCTGGTCGGAAGCCTATGGACTGTTCACCGGCGGCGAGGCCGAAATGGTGCTGTCCTACACGACCTCGCCCGCCTATCACATGATCGCGGAAGGATCGGACCGGTACCGGGCCGCCGCCTTCGCCGAAGGACACTACATGCAGATCGAGGTCGCCGGGACAACCGTCAAGGGGGCGGGCAACGAACTGTCCGCGAAGTTCCTTTCGTTCATGACCGGCCCGGAATTTCAGGACATCATCCCGGAAACCAACTGGATGTTTCCGGCCGGCAGAACCGGCAAACCGCTCCATCCGGTCTTCGGCAGGCTGGTCAAACCGTCGAGGACCCTGCTGTTCGGCGCCGACGAGGTGGCGGAGAACAGGAAGGCCTGGGTTGACGAATGGCTGGAAGCGATGGGCCACTGAAACCGATCCCCGATCCTCGAAGGAAAAGGCGCGCCGTTCGCGGGCGATGGCCCGGGATCGTGGCGCTGTCGTTTCCGGCGCTGTTGGGCGGCGGCGCGATTGCCGGCCTTTTGCTGGAGGCGTCGCGTTCCGGCGGATTGGCGGCCCCCGACTTCGATATGCGCCTTGCCGGAATTGTCAGGTTCACACTGCTTCAGGCTCTCCTTTCCACGGTGCTGTCCGTATTTCCGGCGCTGTTCGTGGCGCGCGCCATATCGCGCCATGAGCGTTTTTTCGGCAGAGAGGCGCTCCTGCGTCTTTTTGCCGTGCCGCAGGCGCTGCCGGCGATCGTCGTGGCGCTTGGGGTGTTGGCCCTCTATGGCCGAAGCGGATTTCTGTCCGCGCCGCTGAACCTGCTGGCGGACGGAAGGTGGCCCGGAATTTACGGCCTTTCCGGCATTCTGATCGCGCATGTCTTCTTCAACCTGCCGCTGGCGACCCGGATGTTCTTCGAGGCGCTGCAAACCGTGCCGCGCGATCATTGGCGCGTCGCCTCGCAGATCGGCATGGGAAGCGCGCCGCAATGGCGGTTTATCGAATGGCCGGTTCTGCGGCGGTCGCTTCCCGGCGTCGCCGGGCTTGTGTTCATGCTTTGCATCGCATCCTTCGCGATCGTGCTGATTTTGGGGGGCGGGCCCGGGGCGACAACCCTTGAGGTCGCCATTTATCAGGCGCTGCGTTTCGATTTCGATCCCGGCGCCGCGGTGACGCTCACCGCATTGCAATTGGTGTTGACGGGCGCGATCGTGACGGGTCTGTCCCGGCCGGGACGCGGCGTCGATGCGCCGGCCGGCCTGACCGTCTCCACGCGCCGCCACGCGCGGCCGGCGCCCCTGGAAACCGCCGTCAACACATTCGTCATCGTCATCGCCGCCTTGTTCGTCGCCGCGCCGATGGGCGCGATTGTCGCGTCCGGCCTCGCCGCCGACCTCGTCCGCCTCGCCGGCGAGGCTTCGGTCATCCGCGCGACGTTGACCAGCCTGGCGCTGGCGTTTGTTGCCGCCGTGCTCGCGACCGGCCTGTCGCTGTCTCTCGTCTCGGCCCGCAAGCGTATGGAGGCGGCGCGCGAACCGGGCGGGCGGGCGACAATGGCGGAGCGTTTCTGCGATTCCGGAGCCGGCATGATTCTGGTTGTCCCGCCGATCGTTATCGGGGCGGGCTGGTTTGTCGCCATTCGTCACCATGCGGATGCGTTCGCGATGGCGCCGGTAATGGTTGTGGCGGTAAACGCGGCAATGGCGATGCCGTTCGTCGTGCGGATGATCCGGCCCGCGCACGATATGGCGGCGACGCGCCATGATCGCCTGGCCGAATCGCTCGGCGTGAGCGGTCTGAACAGGTTCGTTCTGATCGACTGGCCGGCGCTGCGGCGACCCCTGCTCGCGGGGTTTGCCTTCGCCATGGCGCTGTCGCTCGGCGATCTGGGCGTCATTGCATTGTTCGGAAGCGAATCCGTTCAGACCCTGCCCTATCTGCTGTTGGCGCGGATGGGCAGCTACCGCACCGCCGACGCCGCGGGCATCGCCCTTTTTCTGGGTGCGCTCAGTTTTGCCCTGATGGCGGCCGCCGGCCGGATGGGGGGCAGGACATGAAAGGGGTGGAAATCGGTTTCGACCGGGTCCGGCTGTCGCTCGGCGCGACGAAGTTCGAATTCAGCGCGAACATCGGCGCCGGTGAGATCGTGTCGATCATGGGGCCAAGCGGCGCGGGAAAATCGACTTTGTTGAACCTGCTGGCGGGATTTGAAATCCCGGATGATGGAAAAATTCTCATCGCCGGGTCCGATGTCGCCGATCTTCCTCCGGGCGAACGCCCGGTGACGATGGTGTTTCAGGAAAACAACCTGTTTGGACATATGGACGTCCTGTCGAATGTCGGGCTGGGCCGGTCTCCGAAACTGAAACTGTCCGGAAAAGACCGTGAACTGGTGCATGAAGCGCTACGCCGGACCGGGCTTTCCGGAAAGGAAGGCCGGCTGCCCGCCCAACTCTCCGGCGGTGAACGCCGGCGCGTCGCAATCGCCCGCGCGCTGGTGCGGGACCGGCCCGTTCTGCTGCTCGACGAACCGTTCGCCTCACTGGGACCGGCTTTGCGGCGCGAAATGCTGGACCTGGTGATACGGCTTCACACCGAGAAAGAAATGACGATCCTGATGGTCAGTCATCATCCGGAGGACGCGCGGGCGCTTGCCGGGAGAATCCTGTTCCTGGAAAACGGCAGGGCCGTCGCGAACGGTCATGCCGATGAATTTTTCGGAGCCAATCCGCCCGACGGTTTTGTCAGCTATCTGGGACAATCCGGCGCAATTTAGCGGCCAATGCGCCCGGATGCGAACACAATTCCGTTCCACGCACGATGTCATTCGCCCCGGCTGAAACCGTGTTATAGAGGAGCGGAAACGACCATACCGAAAAGAAGAAGCCTGTGGGGATTGTTCGGAGCGCATATCCGGCATCGGTGAACGCCGGAAGCGGACCGGCGACGGCGTGGCTGCGACCGGCGGCGCTGCTTTTCGCCCTTGTTTCGTCGGGCTGCCAGCCGACCGGCGGCGTGATCGGCGAACAGGCATTCCGGCCATCGCGAAATCCGGTCACCATCGAGACCGTCGCGAAAAACGACCGTCTTGCGGCGATTGCCCGTGCGCAGCATCCCAGAATTCTCGCGACCTATGGCGGGGAATACTCAAATCCCAGGCTTGAACGCATGGTGGCCGGGATTGTCGGCGACCTGACGAGCGTGTCGGAAAATCCCTCACAGACCTATCGCATCACCATCCTCGATTCACCGAACGTCAACGCATTCGCGCTGCCGGGCGGCTATCTCTATCTCACGCGGGGACTGCTGGCGCTGGCCAATGATTCGGCCGAACTGGCCGCCGTCATCGCCCACGAGATGGGACATGTGACCGCAAACCACGGAATTGAACGGCAGCGCAGGGAAGCGGAGGAGGAACTCGCGACCAAGGTGGTCTCCGATGTGCTGGGCAATGATCGAAACGCCCGGACCGCGCTGGTTCGCGGAAAACTCCGCCTGGCGCGATTTTCGCGCAATCAGGAACTGGAGGCTGATGTCGTCGGCATAAGGGTGACCGGCGAGGCGGGATTCGATCCGTACGCCGCGTCTCGTTTCCTGAAGTCGATGGCCGCCTACAGCGACTTCCGGACCGTCACCGGCGCCTCGGACGCCAGTCTCGATTTTCTTGCCAGTCACCCATCCGCGCCTCGGCGTATCCAACTGGCCGGCCGCCATGCGCGCCGGTTCGGTCCTCCTGGAACCGGACGCCGGGACAGGGATTCCTATCTGGCCGGAATCGACGGAATGCTGTTTGGCGACACACCGGATGAAGGATATGTGCGCGGGAGGACGTTCCTGCACCCCGGGCTGGGCGTCGCATTCTCGGTTCCGCCGGGTTTCGTGATCGACAATGCCGCGGAAGCGGTCACCGCGGCGGGACCCGGTGAAATCGCGGTGCGTTTCGATGGCGTCGCCATATCGAAACGGACCACAACGACGAACTACATCAAGAGCGGCTGGGCGGCCGGGCTCGATGAAGACAGTATCAAGCCAAAAAAAATCAACGGGTTGGAGGCGGTAACCGCCAAAGCGCGGGATGGCGGCTGGAATTTCAACATCACCGCGATCCGGGTCGGCGATCAAATCTTCCGCCTTCTGACCGCCGCTCCGCTTTCAAGCGGAAATCTGGACAATATCGCCGGGCAGGTGTCCTCGAGCTTTCGCAGGATGGGCGATCTCGAACGCGACAGTCTGCGGCCGCTCGCCGTTCGCGTCGTTACGGTGAAATCCGGCGAATCGATCGGTGCGATCGCGGGACGCATGGCCGGGTCCGATCAGAAACTTGCGCTGTTCCGGTTGTTGAACGCACTGCCTTCCGGCGCGACGGTGTCGGCCGGCGACAAGGTGAAGATCATCGCCGAATAGGCATGATTTGCGTGAAGTGTCCCATCTTCCGGCCCGGCCGGATTTCTGTCTTGCCGTAGAGATGGACGACCGTATCCGGCTCCGAGCCGATGGATTCGAGCCTGCCGGCCTCATCGCCGGTCAGATTTTCCATGACGCAGTTCGAGTGTCGATCCGTCGACCCCAAAGGCAATCCGACAATGGCGCGTATATGCTGCTCGAACTGTGAGACGGCGCATGCCGCTTCCGTCCAATGGCCGGAATTATGAACCCGTGGCGCGAATTCATTTGCAATGACGGTTTGATCGTCAAGAACGAAGTATTCGACTCCGATGACGCCAATGTAGTCAAGCGCGTTTGTCGCGCGCCTGGTGTATTCCAGTGCCTGTGCGGCAGTCGCGTAAGTTATTGCGGCCGGAACCGTCGAGGTGTGAAGAATGCCGTCGCGATGCACATTCTCGGCCGGGTCATAGGCTCTGAAAGAGCCGTCATCCGATCGCGCCGCAATCACGGAAATTTCGCGCTTGAACGGCACGAGGCCCTCGAGAATCAACGCAACGCCGCCCATGGATTCATACACGCCGCCAACCGAGTCCGGATCGGCGCGCCGAAACAGTTTCTGGCCTTTGCCGTCATAACCGAGCCTGCGGGTCTTCAACACGCCGTTTCCGCCGAGTCGTTCGAGCGCATCACGCAAATCGTCATCGCTGTCGATCTGGAAACAGGGAGCGGTTTTCAGGCCTGCCCGGTTCAGGAATTCCTTCTCGACAAGCCGGTCCTGCGCCATTTCGAGCGCCTTGGGCGGAGGAAATACCGGAACCTTGGACGCAAGCTTTCCGACGGCGGCCACAGGCACGTTTTCGAATTCGTATGTCGCCGCCGCGCATGCGCGCGCAAATTCGGTCAACGCTGCGGGATCGTCGTAACCGGCTTCGATATGCCGGTTGGCGACCTGGGCGGCCGGACAGTCCTTTCCCGGCTCCAGGACGACGATACGGTAGGAAAGCCTCGCGGCGGCCATCGCAAGCATTCTGCCGAGCTGACCGCCGCCTATGATCCCTATGGTCGAACCCGGCGGAAGGCCGGTCATGCCTCGTCACTTGGAATTTCGGCAACACCCGACGTGAGATTTGCCCGGTAGGCGTCAAGGCGCGCGGCGACGCCGTCATCCGACAGGGCCAGCACAGCGGCGGCCAGCAGCGCGGCGTTGATCGCTCCGGCTCTGCCGATCGCCAGCGTTCCAACGGGAATTCCCGCCGGCATCTGCACGATCGACAGCAGCGAATCCTGGCCGGAAAGCGCTCCGGTCTCCGCGGGCACGCCGAATACCGGAAGCGTTGTCATCGCGGCGGTCATTCCCGGCAAATGCGCCGCCCCCCCCGCACTGGCCAGAATCACCTTGAACCCGGCGTTCCTGGCGTTTCGAGCGAATTCATACAAACGGTCGGGTGTGCGGTGAGCGGAAACAATCCGCGCCTCGTGCGGGATTTCAAGCTCATCCAGCGTCCGCGCCGCAAGGCGCATATCGGGCCAGTCGGACTGACTGCCCATGATGATCGCGACATCGGCCATGTTGTGGATCACCCCCGGATTCGACGCGCTAGGCGATGATATCGGGAATAATGAGGTCTTCGACGGCCTGCAACCGGTCTTTAAGCGCCAGTTTCTTCTTTTTCAGCCTTTGTATCCGAAGCGGATCGCAACCGGTCTTGATCATCGCTTCAATCGCGGCGTCCAGATCGCTGTGTTCCTGCTTGAGCCGGGCGAATTCTAGGCGGATTTCAGCCTGTTCCTGTTTCGACATATGCGCGGTCTCGATCCGTGTATCCGTTTTTCATGCGACTTTGCGGCCGGCGATCTCCACCGATCATTGAGCCGGTGCTTACCACAATTTTCGTCGTTCGGAAATCCTGCGGACGGATATTCGACATTGACGAAAATAGATGGCAGACTGTCGCATGACTGTCGCATGACTGTCGCGAATCGCCTGCGGCGGGATTTGCGATGGTCGTTCAAGCAACCTTTATGAAAAGGGAGAATGGCCCATGTCTCTTGCGACCCATATTGCAGAGCTTCACAAAAAGCATGGCGATATCGAAAGACAGATCGACGAAGCGATGACGCATCCATCCGTCGATACGCTTGAAATCGCCGAACTGAAGCGTCGCAAATTGGCGATCAAGGACGAAATCGTGAAGCTGGAGGCGCCACCGAAGCATTAGCGCACAAAGCGGAAATTCGATCAACCAACAGCCGGTCCGGAGGCTTGAAGCCTCCGGGGGAAGTGTTTTTTCAACGTCAAGGGAGCCAATCCGGCTCCTTTGCTATTTCTTGTTCCGCCGATTCTCGATCAGATCGTCGACGACCGCCGGGTCGGCAAGCGTCGAGATGTCGCCGAGCGAGCCGAAATCGTCCTCGGCGATCTTTCGCAGGATGCGGCGCATGATCTTGCCGGAACGTGTCTTCGGCAGGCCCGGAGCAAACTGGATCTTGTCCGGTGAGGCGATCGGGCCGATCTCCTTGCGCACATGCGTCACCAACTCCTTGCGCAGCGTTTCAGAGGCCTTTTCACCCGTCATCAGCGTCACATAGGCATAGATGCCCTGACCTTTGATGTCGTGCGGATAACCCACCACCGCCGATTCGGACACCTTGTCGTGGGCGACAAGCGCGGATTCGACTTCGGCCGTGCCCATGCGATGGCCGGAAACGTTGATCACATCGTCGACGCGCCCGGTGATCCAGTAGTACCCATCCTTGTCCCTGCGGCAGCCGTCTCCGGTGAAATACTTGCCCTTGTAGGTCGAGAAATATGTCTGCACGAAGCGTTCGTGGTCGCCGTAGACGGTACGCATTTGACCCGGCCAGGAATCGATGATGCACAGATTGCCGTCGGTCGCGCCTTCCAGAACACCACCGTCATTGTCGACCAGTTGCGGCTGGATGCCGAAGAACGGCCGCGTCGCCGACCCCGCCTTCAGATCGGTCGCGCCCGGCAGCGGAGTGATCATGATGCCGCCGGTCTCGGTCTGCCACCAGGTATCGACGATCGGGCAACGCTTCTCGCCGACGACATTATAGTACCATTCCCATGCTTCCGGATTGATCGGCTCGCCGACGGAACCGAGCACGCGCAGCGTCTCGCGCGACGTCGAAGTCACATGCTTGTCGCCCGCGCCCATCAGCGCGCGGATGGCGGTTGGCGCGGTATAAAAGATGTTGACCCGATGCTTGTCGACAACGTCCCAGAAACGGCTGGCCGTCGGATAGTTGGGCACGCCTTCAAACATCAGGGTAATGGCGCCGTTGGCGAGAGGACCGTAGACAATATAGGAGTGCCCGGTGACCCAGCCGACATCGGCGGTGCACCAGTAGATATCGCCGTCGTGATAGTCGAACACGTACTGATGGGTCATCGACGCCCAGACAAGATAGCCGCCGGTGGTGTGCAGGACGCCCTTCGGCTTGCCGGTCGATCCTGACGTATAGAGGATGAACAGCGGATCCTCAGCCTTCATCTTCTCCGGCTTGCAGTCCGGTTTCGCCGCCGCCGTCTCCTTATGGTACCAGAGGTCCCGGCCTTCGGTCCAATCGATCCGGCTGCCGGTGCGACGAACGACGAGAACCTTGTCGACCCCGGCGCCGTTTCTGGCGGCAATCTCGATCGCCTTGTCGGTATTGGCTTTCAGCGGGATCGGGCGGCCGCCGCGAACGCCCTCGTCGGCGGTGATCACGAATTTGGAAGCGCAATCCCCGATGCGTCCGGCGAGCGCATCGGGAGAGAACCCCCCAAACACGATGGAGTGGACGGCGCCGATACGGGCGCAGGCCAACATGGCGTAGGCCGCTTCGGGGATCATCGGCATATAGATGGTTACGCGGTCGCCCTTCCTTACCCCATTCGATTTCAGCACGTTCGAAAGGCGGCAGACCTGCTCGTAGAGTTCATTATAGGTGATCTTCCTGTCGTCGTAGGGGTTGTCGCCTTCCCAGATGATCGCCGTCCGGGCGCCGCGCTTCTTCAGGTGCCTGTCGATGCAATTGTACGCGATGTTGGTGACGCCGTCCTCAAACCACTTGATCGAGACCTTGCCGTCGAAAGACGTGTTCTTGACCTTCTCGTATGGCTTGAACCAGTCGATGCGCTTGCCGTGCCTGCCCCAGAATTTCTCCGGGTTGCCGACGGATTGCCTGTACCATTTCAGGTAGGTGTCATTGTCGATCAGACCATGTTTTTTCCACGCTGCCTTGACTTTGTGCTTGTGAACTTCCGACATCAGTGTCTCTCCCTCCGGAACCGTTATTCTACAATGGGCTCGCCGGGCGCGAACGCTTGCCGTGGGTATTTCCCGAACTCTAGTATCAATTTCGTGAAAGCGGCAAAATTAGACAAATGGCCACCTGCCGCCGTCTTTGAACCGAAAGTGTCCGGTCAACCCGTTTCCGGAAGACCGGCGAAACAGGGAGGTTTGTCGACGCCGCGAAAAAGCAATTCAAAATAGCCGCAAACCGCAAGACAGAACTCCTTGTCCCATGGTGTTTCTTTCCGTTCGGGAGAAGAAATCGCACCATCGAAATACGCGATTGAACATCTAATCCCGCGCGCCGAAAACAGCCGATCCCACCCGCACGCTTGTCGCGCCGAATGCGATTGCCGTCTCATAATCGGCGGACATGCCCATCGACAGTTTTTCCACGCCGGCGGCGCGAGCCAGCTTTTCCAGCAGCGCGAAATGCGGTCCGGGATTTTCGTCAAATGGCGGAATGCACATCAACCCGTCGATCAGAAGGTCATGAACCGAGCGGCACCGCTCGACAAATTCGACCGCCTCCCGCGGATCAATGCCCGCTTTTTGAGGTTCGCAGCCGGTATTGACCTGCACGAAGAGGCGTGGCCGACGCCCCTGAGCTTTCATTTCCGAAGCAATGGCCCTAGCGATCTTTTCCCGGTCGATCGTTTCGATGGCGTCAAACAGCGCGACGGCGTCTTTCGCCTTGTTGGATTGCAGCGGTCCGATCAGATGGAGTTCCATATCCGGAAACTCCGTCTTGAGTTCCGGCCATTTGCCCTGCGCTTCCTGTACCCGGTTCTCGCCGAAGACGCGATGTCCGGCGATCAGGGCGGGGCGGATCAGATCGGCGGCGAATGTCTTGGAAACCGCTATCAGCGCAACGCTTCCCGGTGTGCGATCCGCGGCGATTTCCGCCGCGGCGATCTTGTCCTTCACATTCCCCAGCCGTGCTGCAATATCGTCCATGGTCGCCAATCGTTTTCCCGTTCACGCCGCAATGGGCGCGCCTGCTGTTGACCGCCGTGGCAAACCATGTTGAAGGTCCGCCCCGAATCGAAGGCATTTATCAGGCGTAATGCAGCCCATGGCAACCGAACGATACAGTCCGCGCGTCGCCGAACCGAAGTGGCAAAAGGCTTGGTCCGACGCCAGGCTGTTTGAAACGAACAACAGCGATCCGCGGTCCAAATACTATGTGCTGGAGATGTTTCCCTATCCGTCGGGTCGCATACACATGGGGCATGTGCGCAACTACACGATGGGCGATGTGGTCGCGCGCTATAAGCGCGCCAGGGGATTCAACGTTCTTCACCCGATGGGATGGGATGCGTTCGGTCTGCCGGCTGAAAATGCGGCGCGCGACAACAAGGTCAATCCGCGCGATTGGACCTACGCCAATATCGACACGATGAAAGGCCAGTTGAAAACGATGGGCCTTTCGCTCGACTGGTCGCGCGAAATCGCAAGCTGCGATCCTTCCTACTACAGACACCAGCAAAAGATGTTCCTCGATTTTTGGCAGGCGGGACTGGTGGAGCGGCGCAACGCCAGGGTCAATTGGGATCCGGTCGACCAGACCGTGCTTGCCAACGAGCAGGTGATCGACGGCCGAGGGTGGCGGTCAGGCGCGCCGGTCGAACAGCGTGACCTGACCCAATGGTTCTTCAAGATCACTTCCATGAGCCAGGATCTGCTGGATTCACTTGAAGGTCTCGACCGATGGCCGGACAAAGTGCGGCTGATGCAGCACAACTGGATCGGCCGGTCGGAAGGGCTTTTGATCCGCTGGCCTCTCGATGCCGGAACGGCGCCCGAAGGCGAATGCGAACTCGACATCTACACCACCCGGCCGGACACGATTTTCGGCGCTTCCTTCATGGCGGTCGCGGCCGATCATCCACTGGCCGAGAAAGCGGCGGCCGCCAATGGCGATCTCGCCGCCTTCTGCGAGGAGTGCCGTCATGCCGGAACTTCGGCCGCCGCCCTGGAGACGGCGGAGAAGAAGGGGGTCGACACGGGTATCCGCGCTGTTCACCCACTCGATCCATCCTGGACACTGCCGGTCTATGTGGCCAATTTCGTGCTGATGGACTACGGTGCCGGCGCGATTTTCGGTTGCCCGTCCGGCGACCAGCGCGATCTGGATTTCGCCAATAAATACGGATTGCCGGTCATACCTGTCGTCATGCCGAAAGATGGCGATGCGGCGGCCTTTCAGATCACCGAAGATGCCTACACCGATGACGGCGTGATGATCAATTCGCGCTTTCTCGACGGCATGACGCCGGAACAGGCGTTCGACGAGATTGCGGACCGATTGGAGCGGACCGGAGCAGGCGGCGGCCGGCCGATGGCCGAACGCCGCGTTCAGTTTCGTTTGCGCGACTGGCTGATCTCGCGACAACGGTTCTGGGGCTGCCCCATTCCGGCGATTCATTGCGACAAGTGCGGTACGCGACCGGCGCCGGAATCCGATCTTCCAATTGAATTGCCTTCGGATTTGAACTTTGACAAACCCGGCAATCCGCTCGATCGTCATCCATTCTGGAAGCATACGCAATGTCCCGGTTGCGGGGGCGATGCCGTCCGTGATACCGACACGATGGATACTTTTGTCGATTCGTCGTGGTATTTCGCCCGCTTCACCGACCCTTGGAACGAAACCGCGCCGACAACGCTGGACTGGGTCGACGGCAAAAACGGGTGGCTGCCGGTCAATCAGTATATCGGCGGGGTCGAGCACGCGATATTGCATCTGCTCTATTCGCGATTCTTCTCGCGGGCGATGAAGATCGCGGGTCACGTCAACGAGGTGGAAGAACCGTTCGAGGGTCTGTTTACCCAGGGCATGGTGGTGCATGAGACCTATAAGGGGAAGGATGGATGGATCACGCCGGCGGAGGTCAGGGTTGAGGGTGAGGGCGCCGGCCGGCGCGCCACAATGATCGAAACGGGCGAAAGACTTTCAATCGGCCCGATCGAGAAAATGTCGAAGTCGCGCAGGAATGTGGTCGATCCGGACGACATCATCGCGTCATATGGAGCGGACACGGCCCGCTGGTTCATGCTGTCGGACTCACCGCCCGACCGGGATGTGATCTGGACCGAGGCGGGCGTCGAGGGAGCGCACCGCTTCGTGCAACGGGTCTGGCGCCTGCTGTCCGGGGCCGGGCCGGTTCTTGCCAATGCCGAGCCCGGGGCGGCGGCTGAAGGCGAGGCGCTTTTGGTGTCCCGCGCGGCGCACAAGACGCTGAAAGCTGTCGGCGAGGATATCGAAAAGCTGGCATTCAACAAAGCGGTCGCCCGTCTCTATGAATTGGTCAATGCGCTCGCATCGCCCCTGGCGAAACTGGCCTCCGCCGGAACTGACAAATCCCTGGCCGGCGCCTGCCGGCAGGCGGCCGATTTTCTGGTGATCATGTTCGCGCCGATGATGCCGCATCTGGCCGAGGAGTGCTGGACGGCGCTTGGCAATTCCGGAATGGCGGCCAAAGCCCCCTGGCCGCGGTTTGACCATGCGCTCGTCATCGAAAACGAGATCACCTATCCGGTTCAGATCAACGGCAGGAAACGGGGCGAATTGACAATCGCGCGCGACGCGGATCAATGTGCGGTCGAGAGCGCGGCGCTGGATCTTGATTTCGTTCAGTCCGCGCTGGCCGGAGAACCGCCGCGCAAGGTCATCGTGGTGCCAATGAGGATCGTCAATGTCGTCGCTTAGCAACCGCCGCCGTTGCGGCAAACTGTTCGGAGCGGCGTTGCTGTCCGCGGCGCTTGCCTTGGCCGGCGGCTGCACGGTGCGGCCGCTCTACGGCAATTCGGATGCCGGCGCCGGACAAGGAACCGCGGCGGCGCTTTCCGCGATTGAGGTAAAGCCGGCGGAAACGCGTCAAGCGCTGGAAGTCCGAAATCACCTGATATTCCTTCTTTCGGGAGGCGCCGGTCAACCGGCCAATCCGGCGATGGTTCTCGACCTGGACGTCATCAGCGAGACTTCGGACGCGGCCACCGTGCAGATTGCCACCGACAACGAGCCGTCTGCCGGCGTCGTGACAATGACGGCCAGATACCTGCTGTTGGATGCATCCACCGGAAACATCGTGACGCTGGGAGAGAGAATCACATCCTCGTCGTTTGACCGGCTGCGGCAGGAATTCGCGACGCTCCGGGCCGAGCGGGATGCGGAAAACCGCGCCGCGCGCGAACTTGCCGAATTGCTCCGGCTGGCAATCGCCCAGGATCTGAAGCGTCGCGGTTCAGACCGAAGTTCTCAGGTTCGACCGATCAACCTGCCATGAGGCAACGGCCGGCCGCCGCCGGTGAAGACGGCGCTCGATCACAACGCCCGGCTTTTCGGATAGACATATCCGTCCACACCGGTATTCATACAGCGCTCGCCTTTCGGCGCATGGACGGTCGCGCCGATTGGGGGCTTCCGCCTTCGCCAGTCTCAATTATCTTTCCTAGGGTCTGGGCTCATTAGAGCCCCCATGTGACGGTGGCTTCGATGGCGATTGTAGCCATGAATGTCTTGATATTGCGGTCGAAGCGTGTGGCGACCCGCCGCCAGTGTTTGAAGCGGCAGAACATGCGCTCGACGACGTTGCGCTGGCGGTAGAACTGGCGGTCGTGCTTGATCTGGACCTTGCGGTTGGACTTTGAGGGGATAACCGGGCGTGGCGCCGCGTTCGATCAGCCAGGAGCGCAATGCGTTGCCGTCGTATCCCTTGTCAGCGACCGGATATTCGGATGGCGGCGCGGCATTGATCGCCAGTATGGCGACCTTGGCATCGTGCGTGTTGCCGGACGTCAGGAGCAGGACGTGGGGGCGTCCCTTCTCGTCGCAGATTGCGTGGAGCCTGGTGTTCCTCCCGCCTTTGGCGATGCCGATACCATGAGCCAAGGCCCCCCTTTTGCGCCTCCGGCGGTGCGGTGGACCTTGATACAACTGCTATCGATGAACAGCCTGGCAGGCACACCCTCGACCCCGGCGAACCGAGCGAAGATGCGCTCCCACACACCGCGCCCGGCCCAGCGCCGGAACCGGTTGTAGAGCGTCTTCTTCGGACCGTAGACAGGCTCCGGACAGTCGCTCCAGCGACCGCCGCCCTTCAAAGCATGGACGATCCCGGAAAGAACGCATCGGTCATCGACCCTTGGCATCCCGCGCGTATCCTGCGGCAGGGCCCACTGCTCATCCCAAAACCAGAAGAAATTCGCCATTCAACATGCCTCCTCGCTGGAGGCGTGTGAACCACAATCCAACGCCGTTGTGAACCCTGTGTATGGGTCAGGGCTCATTAATTGAGCTGGAAGGTTACGGTTACAGCGATTGTTATTGCTGCGAAGCAGGTGTCGGCGCATCTGTCGTAACGGGTTGCGATGCGTCTCCAGTCTTTCAGTCTGCCGAAGGCATTTTCGACCTTATGGCGTTGTTTATACAACGTTTTGCAATACCTGGCGGGGTTCTTGCGCTTCGCGCGTGGCGGTATGCAAGAGCCAATCCCCTTGGTTTTGAGTGCGGCGCGCAATTCATCGCTGTCGTATCCCTTGTCGCCAATCGGGGTTCCGGCATTTGGTAATCCGGGATAGACGATCCTGGCCCCAATGTGATCAGACGCCTGCCTTCGCCACCCTCTCCCAGTCATTGTCGTTAGCTGGTTTATTGCCTTCAATACTGCCAATAATCCGTACTTTATCAACAATCCAGCTTCCAAAAAATTATCACTTTCAAAAACGTCAAATAAAATAATCCTTCTCCGTCATTATTCCATGATAAAAATAGTAACATGATCAACAAAAAACCATTCCCCCTTCAATAGAAAAGAATTGGTTGAAAGACTGTTCACAACATTCTGGATGAATTCAAAGTGCTTAATTTTTCTATCCATTATCGCGCTCATACGGGCCAAGGAAGCGCTCGCCGTTGAAGTGAATCAAATGTGTCGGCGCATCGGCGCACCACACCTCGGTTTCCCATGAAATTTCGCTGATATACCGCCCCATGATCCCACGATCTGGAAAACGGTCACATACACAAGACTAGGTTTTGCCCCTTTGAACAAAGGCACTGGTGGTGGTGTCCGACCGGATGAAATTTGTATTGGGGATTTCCAATGGCGTCTCCGCGTGCGAGCCTGGGGCATGCGAACGGGAACTTCCATCACGGTTTCGGCGGCTGATCGACGACGGCTTGAAAAGATCGTCTCGGACCGGAACGCGGCTCAAAAGCCTGTCTGGTGGTCCGAGATTGTCCTTCTGACGGCCCGGGGGCGATCATGGCCCGGACGGGCAAGGCGAAGGCCACCGTCTGGCGGTGGTGGCGGCGTTTTGCCGAGGCCGGGGTGGAGGGGGTCCTCTGCGATGCGACCCGGCCACGGGGCAAGGCGCCCATCCCGACCGAAAAGGTGGCCGAGGTCGTGCGCCTGACCCGGGCGACGCACGAGGCGCCGCATTGGACGGCGCGGGCGATGGCCCGGGCCGTGGGTCTTCAAGCTCTCCCGCGATCCTGCCCTTGTCGAGAAACTCGCCGATATCGCGGGGCTCTATGTCAGCCCGCCCGCGCATGCGGTGGTGTTCTCGGTGGATGAAAAGTCGCACATTCAGGCGCTTGATCGCACCCGGCCGGGGCTGCCGCTCAAGAAAGGACGGGGCGCCGCCATGACCCACGACGACAAGCGCAATGGCGCCACGACGCTCTTGGCGGCGGCGAACGCGCTGACCGGCGAGGTCTTCGGCAAGAACATGGCCCCTCACCGCGCCAGGGAACCCATCACGTTCCTGAACGCGCTCAAGCGCGACATCCCCAGCTGATGTTAAGGTCGTCCACCCGGTCCTGAACAACGTCGCCACCCACAAGACGCCCGCAGCGCCGGCTGGAACGTCATCCGCGCCGGACTTCCCCCTTCACGCCAACTTCGGCGTCATGGCTGAACGCCGTCGAGGGCTTCTTCGCCAAGCTCACCAGGCACCGCCTCAAGCGCGCTGCCTTCCGCTCGGTCGTCAACCTCCAGGCCGCCATCGACCGCTTCATCGCCGGGCACAACGCCACCGAGGCCAGACCCTTCACCCGGCGCGCCGACCCCAACGCCATCATCGCCGCCGGAAACCAAGGATTCCAAACATTGGAGCCAACCACTAGGGCGAAACATGGACATTCCGCAAAGGGTTTTGAGTTTCTTCGGAAAGGCTGACGCCATCCCGCCGGACGATCGAGACAAAACCCGTATGGCAACGCCCCGAATTGTATTTTACCGCCATCTACCGGCGTGGACCGCCCGACCTGCGCAGTGCCAAAGCTGCGGGAGCGGCGGCGGAAGCCCTCGAGAATCATGGTTGAGTTGAACGCTTGCCGCCCGGAACCGAAATTGACGGCAGGACCCGCAGGGAAGCGCGGAGGCTGCCGCCATGACCGGCAACGACACCGACCCTAGCCGCTCTTGCCACGCGCCTTGCCTTGCCGCTTGAACGGGGGCAATCCTCGTG
Source organism: Rhizobiaceae bacterium (assembly GCA_965204295.1). Classification (GTDB taxonomy): domain Bacteria; phylum Pseudomonadota; class Alphaproteobacteria; order Rhizobiales; family Rhizobiaceae; genus JAWKWH01. Next base: position 2,831,627 of record OZ241973.1, on the reverse strand, counting down.
ATTCGCGCGAAAAGGCGCGATGTTCATGCCAAATGCGCCAGGGCATCGAAATGGCGAACTCCAACTGTAAGTCATAATCCCCGATTGTGCCGGCGTCCCCGGCGGCGCGACCGGAATTCTCCTTGGAAACCGTAACCGCGGCCGCCCCTGACCGGGCCAGTTCTCTGGCCGTGATGACGCGTTGATTTCGCGGTCCGGGCGACGCCTTTGCCCCTGCCATGCACAAACCTTTCGAAGCGGTGGCGCTCGCCACCACGATAAGATCGGCAAAGGAGCAGGCCGGCCGCGCCGCCGTATCCGATTTTGCATGGGCAATCACGGCGCCGCCGGCCAATTTCGCCACGCACATATCGTCCGCGCAGATGAAGGTCTGTGATTTGTCATCCTGGAGTGCGGACAAGGAAATCGGAGCTTCCCTTTCGACCGGCGGAACGAAGCCGACCGCGAGCAAGGCGCGCCGCCAGCCCTGAAGCGTAAACTTCCGGGGCCTCGATCGGTTGACCGCCAATGCGCCGTCGGTGCGCGGAAACGCGACCAGTTTTCCGTCCTCGCCGATCACGATGTCCGGCAGCGGACGCCATATCGCCAGCCCCATTGCCAAGACAAAAAGCGGTATGCTGACCAGCTTGAGCCTGCTGACGAAGAACGATGCGGCGACCAGTCCGCCACTCGCGAACAGGATGCTGCTCACCGGAACAAGACCGACCGTATCGACAGGCGTTCGCGCGGAGGTCCAGTCGGCGACCGAAACCACAAACCTGATCCCCTGCCCCATGATGGCGAATGCCGACCCATCCAGACCGAACGGGATCAGCACAACCGCCGCGACTGCGGAAGGCATCACGACGAGCGTCGTGACCGGCATGGCGGCGAGGTTCGCGACCAGCCCAAGCGGGGCGAGCCGGTGGAAATGCCACACACTGAAAACGGCGGTCGCCGCGCCGGCGATCAGCGATGTCGCCGCAAGCGCCGCCGCGTACAGCAGCAATTTTCTGACTGCGATGCTCATGCCCGATGCGCGCGCGGTCGCGGACAATTCCGTTTTGCCCGAATTATCGCGCCTGGTCGACCAGAACCGATACGCCGCCACAAGCGCCACCGTCGCGGCGAATGACATCTGAAATCCCGGACTGATGACCTCGTGGGGCCTGAGGAGCAGAATAATCGTTGCGGCAATGGCCAGGTTGCGCATGGTTATCGCCGGCCTGTCGAGCATCACCGCAACCAGCATGACCGCCAGCATCAGGAATGATCGCTGTGTCGCAATGCCAGATCCCGAAATAAACAGGTACATGAATACCACAATCAGCGCCAGACCGGCCGCGTATTTCTTTACCGGCCTGCGTGATGCAAAGCGTGGCGACAATGCAAATACAAGGCGCATTGTGGCAATCACCGTGCCCGCCACAAGAGCCATGTGCAGTCCCGATATCGACAGGATATGCGCCAGACCCGTTTTTCGCAGAGCCTCATTGACCGGTTCGGGTATTCCGGTCTTGAACCCGGTTATCAGGGCAACTGCGATTTCACCTTCCGTGCCACCTATTCGCGACCTGATTCTCTCGGCCAGCCAGTGGCGGGAGCGTTCCAAAGCGGCCTGCGGGGTGATGGTTTCCCCCGATTGCGTCCGCACCGGGTTCGGAGTTCCGAGGAAAAACCCTGTTGCGCCGATCCCGCGGAAATAACCATGAAATGCAAAATCATACCCGTGCGGATAGAGCGGTCCCGAATGCGGCAGCAACCGAACCCTGCCCTCTATTTCGCTGCCGGGTCTGATTTCCTCGTTCAAGTTTCGAACGACGGCGCGCGCACGGTCAGGCGCGTATTTCAGATGCGGTCTGGATGTCTTCATTATGTCCAGCGTCAGCCTCGATCGTCCGGCAGGTCTCTTTTCGATGGCGACGACCGTTGCGGTGACCGTGCTGGTGACGGCGGAACCCAGCATTCTTGTCGCGCTGCGCTCGGTTTCCCATTTTCCGGCGATTACGCCGCCGACCGTCAGGGAAATGACAAGCAATAGCGGAAACAATGCAGTTGTGGAGCGCGCCAGCCACGCCGCGGCGACCGAAATGGCCAGACCGAAAATCAACGGCCGCCATCCGGGTTCGAAATCGGCGGAAAAATAGAGCAACGCCCCGACACCGAGGAAAACCGGAACAAACTGGAACGGTGTTCCGAAATCGACCTCGATGGCGATCCAGTTCCGAAATTCAGATGCCATCCGGTCGCGCGTTCGCGGGCGCCAACCCAGCCGATCAAATCGCGAAACGGCGGGAGAACCGGAACCTTGATCCGGCAATGACGGCGCGGCGGGTCCGGGCGAAACCGGTTGCCGCACAGGTGTCCGCACGCGGTAATGAACGCGTTCGTCTGTTTCAGTATCGTTGGCGCTCATTGATTACAACGACAGCGTTTCTCTCCGCATCACTTGCGTCCCCGAACCCGCATGCTACATCAACGCGGCTTATTTTCCACCCGGCACGTCTCCACCCCGTCGGGTTTCGTTCGCGCCGGCAGTTTCAAAGGACCGCCATGTCTGATCCCGTCGTCACCCGATTTGCACCCTCTCCTACCGGATTTCTCCATATCGGAGGCGCGCGCACCGCCCTGTTCAACTGGCTTTACGCCAAGCACACAGGCGGAAAAATGCTGCTGCGGATTGAGGATACGGATCGTGCACGATCGACCGATGCGGCGACGGCGGCGATTCTGGATGGTCTGACGTGGCTCGGATTGGATTGGGACGGGAATGCGATCTCCCAATATGCGCGAGCCGACAGACACCGCGAAATGGCGATGCGGTTGCTGGATGCCGGCAAGGCCTATCGGTGCTATGCGAGCGCCGGGGAACTCGGCGAAATGCGGGAAAAGGCGCGTGCGGAGGGGAGACCGCCGCGTTACGACGGTCGATGGCGCGACCGGAACCCGACCGAGGCGCCCACAGGGGTCGAGCCGGTCATCCGCATCAGGGCGCCCCGCGACGGCGACACCGTCGTTTCCGACCGGGTCCAGGGAGACGTGCGCATTCCTAACAAGGATATCGATGATTTCATCATCCTTCGCTCCGATGGAAGCCCGACCTATATGCATGCGGTCGTCATGGACGATCATGACATGGGAATAACCCATATTATTCGCGGCGACGATCACCTGACCAACGCAGCCCGCCAGACCGTCATCTATCGGGCGATAGGGTGGGACGTGCCGGTTATGGCGCATATTCCGCTCATCCACGGCGCCGATGGCGCAAAACTGTCCAAACGTCACGGCGCTCTTGGCGTCGAAGCCTATCGGAAGATGGGATACCTGCCGGCCGCCATGCGCAACTATCTCGCCCGCCTTGGCTGGAGCCATGGTGACGATGAGGTGATGACCACCGGGCAGATGATCGAATGGTTCGACATCGGCGACGTAAACAAGGGCGCAGCACGGTTCGATTTCAGGAAGCTGGAAGCGCTCAACGGCCGGCACATACGGGCAAGCGACGATGATATGCTCTGCGGGGAGTTTATCGACGCCCTGCCCTTTCTGCCGAACGGCGCGGAATTCGCCGGTCGCATCGACGCCGAACTGCGGATGCAACTGACGCTGGCCATGCCCGGTCTGAAGGACAGAGCAAAGACGCTTGTGGAACTGGCGGAGGGCGCCTCTTTTCTGATCAGGCAACGGCCGCTCGACCTGGATGACAAAGCCGCCGGTATCCTCGCGGCCGACGGCGGCCGTGACCGCCTGTCCATGATCGCCGACCGGTTGCGGGAAATCATGGACTGGAACGCAGAGGTGCTGGAAGCGGAAATCAGGGCGATTGCGGAGCGAAACGACCTGAAACTCGGTCAAATCGCGCAGCCGCTTCGCGCAGCGTTGACAGGCCGGGCCACCTCGCCCGGCGTGTTTGACGTTCTTGCCGTTCTGGGTCGCGATGAAAGTCTCGCCAGAATTCGCGATCAGGCGGGCTGACGCGCATGCGGGCATATTGCTGCGATGCAGCATACTGGCCTTTCGGCGGCTTGGCAGCCCGAAGAAAATGGGATAGCAAGCGGCAACCTCCCGGCCTCCGGCGCATGCTGCGGCGCAGAAAATGCCGGTGCAAGTTGAAACCTCATGTTGAAAGGAGTTCGCCATGACCGACGAAACCGCAAAGCTGTATTATGGCGACGACTCCTACGAATTCAACGTTGTGGAGGGATCGGTCGGGCTAAAGGTCATCAATATCGGATCGCTGTACCGGGATACCGGAGCGTTCACCTACGATCCGGGATATACGTCAACGGCGAGTTGTGAATCGAAAATCACATATATCGACGGCGACGAAGGCGTTTTGCTTCATCGCGGCTACCCGATCGAGCAACTGGCCGAGCACGGCGATTTCCTCGAAATCTGCTATTTGCTGCTATATGGCGAACTTCCGACCAAGGCCCAAAAGGAGGATTTTGACCTCCGCGTGACGCGCCACACGATGGTCCATGAGCAAATGAACCGCTTTTTCACCGGCTTCAGGCGCGATGCTCACCCGATGGCCATTATGTGTGGCGTGATGGGCGCGATGTCGGCATTTTATCACGATTCAACCGACATTTCCGACCGGCATCAACGCATGGTCGCAAGCCTGCGCATGATCGCCAAAACGCCCACGATTGCAGCGATGGCGTATAAATACCATATTGGCCAGCCGTTTGTTTATCCGCGCAACGAATTGAATTACGCCGCCAATTTCCTCCACATGTGTTTTGCGGTTCCATGCGAGGATTACAGGGTCAATCCGGTGCTTTCGCGGGCAATGGAGCGCATATTCATTCTGCACGCGGATCACGAGCAAAACGCGTCAACGTCGACCGTGAGGCTCGCCGGCTCCTCTGGCGCCAATCCGTTCGCTTGCATTGCGGCAGGCATTGCATGTCTTTGGGGACCGGCCCATGGCGGCGCCAATGAAGCGGCGCTGAACATGTTGTCGGAAATCGGTTCGGTCGATCGAATTCCAGAATACATCGACCGGGCCAAGGACAAAGACGACCCGTTCCGGCTCATGGGTTTTGGACACCGTGTCTACAAGAACTACGACCCGCGCGCGCGGATCATGCAGAGAACCACCCATGAGGTGCTCGGCGAACTCGGCATCAAGGACGATCTGCTGCTCGATGTCGCAATGGAACTTGAAAAAATCGCTCTGACCGATGAATATTTCATAGAGAAAAAGCTTTATCCGAATATCGATTTTTACTCCGGTATCACGCTGAAGGCGCTTGGATTCCCTACCACGATGTTTACGGTCCTGTTCGCGATCGCCCGCACCGTCGGCTGGATTGCGCAATGGAAAGAGATGATCGAGGATCCGCACCAGAAAATCGGACGCCCTCGCCAGCTCTACACCGGCCACACACGGCGCGACTACGTCCCCATCGCCAGGCGCTAGGGATTGCCTGGCGGAATCAGACCGAGCACGATTTCCGCCGCCAGATCACCGGCCGGGCGTTCGGTGTTGAACTTTTGTATCACCAGCTCAAATCCCTCCAGTTGCGCCGACCTGGCCGGGCCCTTCGACCATATGGCCTCGATCGTTCGCGCAAGGTGGCCGGGGCGCACGAAACGATCATAATATTCGAGAACAACCGGTTTATCGGCAATCAGGTTGGGCAGAGATGCCGACCACGCGGTGATTAACGGATAAACCATCTTGATCAGCACGTCGGTCTTGTAGCAGGATACCAGCGGAACGCCCGCCAGCGCCAATTCAAGGGAGACCGTGCCGGAGGCCGCCAATGCGGCGTCGGCGTCGCCATAGGCGGCCCATTTGGCATCATCGCCGGAAACGATGTTTTCGGGCGCGACGAGGCCGGAGAAAGTTTCACACACCAGACTTTCAACGCGCGGAACCGTGGGGATTGTGACGTCGAACCGGTTGCCGCGTTCCGCAAGCAGTTTCAGGGTTTCGGCGAATTCGGGACCCAGTGAAGCGACCTCGCTCTTGCGCGATCCCGGCAGGACGAGCAGTTTTCTTGCAGCGTTTTCCGGTGCGTTTCGTTCCTCCTGCACCGCCCGGGCAGCGGCGATGCCCGGATGACTTGCAAGCCGATGGCCGACGAATGTTCCCGGTGGACCGCCCAGGCGTTCCAGTTCAGCCGGTTCGAACGGCAGCAGACACAAGACGTGGTCGGTGAAGGTTCTCATTTTTGCGGCGCGGCCGGGAAACCATGACCAAACCGAAGGACAGACATATTTGACGATCGGGATCGAGGGATCGATCCTCCTGATTTTTCGCGCCACGCGCAGGTTGAATGCCGGGCTGTCGATGGTCACGACACAATCGGGTTTTGCATCGGCTATTCGCCTCGCCGTGGCGCCCACAAGTCTGACCAGCCGGGGCAGATCCCGTATCACCGCCGTAAAGCCGATAATGGCTATGATCCCCGGATCAAACAGCGTTTCCAAGCCTTCCGCCTGCAGGTGCCCCCCCCCGACGCCGACAAGCTCGATCTCTCTCCCGGTTTCCCGCCCCAATGCCCGCACAAGATCGGCTCCGAGCAAATCGCCGGATTCCTCGCCGGCAATGACAGCGATCCGTAGCGGGCGCGGCGAAGCGGTCACCGGTCGGCCGCCTCTATTCCGTGGATGAACACCTGTTTCGCTCGCGCACGGCGAATTGTCTCCTCACGCTCCAGGATCAGCGATCGTCCGGCCTCAAGCGCGATACCGGCCAAACCGGCGCAAGCGGCGTCATCGATTGTCCGCGGTCCGATGGCCGGCAGGTCGGCCCGCAAATCCTGAACCGGTTTGGCGCATTTCACCAAAACGCCGCCCTTCGCCCCGGCCAGCCTTCCATGTTTGCGCAACTCGATGGTGCGGACGAGCAGCCCGTCGGTCCCTTCAACGCCTTCAAGCGCCACTACACGTCCCCCAATGGCGACCGCGGCTTGTCCGATGTCGAGATTGCCGATTGCCCGCGCGGCGGCGGTCGCGGCGCGTATGTCCGCCTTGTCGCGTTTGGAAATGCGTGGCCCGGCGACAGCGCCCGGATCCGTCAGCAGTTCCGGAAGTACGTCCTGCGCCGAGACGACGCGGATGCCGTTCTTTTCGATGTGATTGATTGCCGCTCTCAGCAGTTTGTCGTCACCGCGCGCCAGCGCCCACGCCACGTCCAACAAGGCGCGGAACAGTCCGACATGCGGCCGCATAGCCGTAATTTTCGGTCTGCGCGCGACCGTGCCGGCCATCATCAGGTGACTGACCCGGTGACGCTTCAATCGCGCCATCAGATCGCCGAGTTCCTCCAGAGCGATCGGTTCGACCGGCAAATTCGAAAACCGCTCGTCCCGTCTTGCTTCGCCTGCAATGGGCAAAATCACCGCACGTCGACCGCTTGAAGTCAGCCGGTCGGCGATGTCCACGGGGAGTGAACCGCCCCCTGCGATCACGGCCACGACGGCGTCGGCCGGCAGTTTGTCGCACCGGTCGCGCTCAGTATTCGTTCCCGCCATCATCGTCGACCGGTCCACCCAGTTTGGGAACACAATAGTATCTTTTCGCCCGGCCGGTCAGAAAATCCACGATTTCGACGACGGCGGCATTGTCCGCAAACTCCTTCCTGACCGCCCGCGCGCTCTCCGATATTACCCGGGACCGGTCAAACAACATCCGGTATGCCTTCCGCAGCGTCACAATATCGGCTCGCGCCATACCGGATCGTTTCATTCCGGTGATGTTGAAACCGCGCAGCACGGCTCTATTGCCGGCGGCCGTTCCGTACGGGATGAGGTCGCCGACAAGCGCGGAACAACCGCCGACGAATGCATGATGCCCGATACGGACAAACTGATGCACCGCCGTCAGACCGCTGATTGTCACGTAATCGCCAACCTCGCAATGTCCGGCAAGATGTGCGCCATTCGCCATGACGACATGATCGCCCACCGTGCAATCATGAGCGACATGGGAATAGGCCATCAAGTAGCACTCGTCACCGATGATCGTTTTCCCGCCGCTCGCATCCGACCCCACATGGGCCGTCGTTCCTTCGCGAATTACGCAATTCTGCCCAATGATCAACTCGGTAGGCTTGCCCGAATGTTTGAAGTTCTGTGGCTGAGCTCCGAGCGTCGCCTGCGGCCAGACTCTGGTTTTCCGCCCAACCGTCGTGTGGCCCTGAACGGAAACGTGACTCAGCAGTTCGACATCATCTCCCAACGCAACGTTGCCGCCGACATGGCAGAATGGGCCGATTTTCACGCCGGCGCCAAGTCTGGCGCCGGATTCGACAACCGCGCTCGGATGAATATCCGATTGACTTTCCTGAACCGTCATCAACCCGGTCGGTCCCGCGCGGGCGCCATCATCGCCGTTATCGTGGCTTCGGAAACCAGTTGGCCATCCACTTTTGCCCGGCAGGCGAATTTCCAGATATTGCGGCGCTGCTTCAGTTTGTTGACATGGATATCGAGTTGATCGCCAGGCGCCACCGGACGCCGGAATTTGGCGTTTTCGATCGACATGAAATAAACGACGTCGGATTGCGTTCCCGTCGCGTTCATGCATATGGCGCCCGCGGTCTGAGCCATCGCCTCGACGATCAGGACTCCCGGCATGACCGGGTTGTCCGGAAAATGGCCGACAAAGAACGGTTCATTGATCGTGACATTCTTGACGCCGGTCGCGAACCGGTCGCCGTCCACATCAATGACCTTGTCGACCAGCAAAAACGGATACCGATGAGGAAGCAGTTCCATTATGCGCTCGATATCAAGCGTGTTCGCGGCGGATTCAGCCATTTTTTCCGTCTCCCGATTGCCGGTTCTCCGCCAATGACCGCAATGCGGCAACTTCGCGGAAAAAGGTCTTTATCGGTTTTGCCGGAGCACCCGCCCATTTCGCGCCGGCCGGCACATCATGCATCACTCCCGCATTTGCGGCCAATTGAGCGCCGTCGCCGATGGTCAGGTGGTCGGCGAGACCCACCCGCCCGCCAAGCAGCACATGGTCTCCGACCGTCACGGAGCCCGATATGCCGCAATGAGCGGCAATTGCGCAGTGGCGGCCAATCGTGACGTTGTGCGCAATCTGGACCAGATTGTCGATCTTGGTCCCTTCGCCGACTACGGTATCGGCAAGCGCACCGCGATCCACGGTGGAATTGGCGCCGATTTCCACATGATCCTGAATGATCACCCGGCCAATCTGGGGTTGTTTCTCCAGACCCGCCTTTCCGGGAACGAAACCGAATCCGTCCTGACCGATGCGCACACCGGAGTGAATGACCGTGTTGTTGCCTATGACCGCCGCGACAACTGTCGCGCCGGGCCCGATGTAGCAGTCTCTGCCGATCATGACGGCGGGGCCGATTACCGCGTTGGGCGCGATGACCGTACCCGCGCCGATGGCCGCGCCCGCGCCGACGACCGCGCCTGCCTCGACAATGGCTCCGTCTTCGATATCCGCGCTTTTCGCCATGTGTGCAGCCGGAGATATTCCTGTCTCGCCGGTGACCGCCGTCGGTTTGACGGCGCCGGGAAAGAGAAGGCGCCCGACCGCGGCGAAATCCACTCGCGGTTTTTCAGAAACCAGTATCGCTATTTTGTCAGGAACGCGGTCGGCAAGACCGGCCGGGCACAGGACCGCCGACGCCCTTAGGGTTTGAAGGTCTTTTGCCTGACGCGGATTCTCGGCATAGACGAGCATACCCTCGCCGCCCTCGCTCAACGATGCTATTCCGCGTATCGGCAGGTTCTCGAACGAGGCGTCGTTCAATTCCGCGCCGGTCAGCGAGCCGATTTCAGCCGCGGTGACACATCGCGCGAACGGAAAGAAATCCGGTTCTTTCATCAAACCCTTCCTCGCCGAATCGGATTCGGCCCCGCTGCGATCGTTGCGACTAGAAGCGGCTGGAAATGCCGAAATTGAATTCCTGCAACCGGTCGTCCGGCTGCTTCGCGACAGGAATGGCATAGTCCACGCGCAAAGGCCCAAAGGGTGAATTCCATATCAGACTCGCGCCAACCGAAGCGCGGGCGCGGGCGCGAATGCTTTCGAGCGGGCCCTCCTCCTCCCCCGTCGCCTGTAGATCATTACCATACAAGGTAGCCGCATCGGCAAATACCGCGCCTTTGATTCCCAGACTGTCGGGCAGAACCGGGAGCGGGAATTGCGCTTCAACCGATCCGTGGAAATAGGTTGTGCCGCCGAGGTGGTCATTTGGCGCCGGATCATAGGGCCCCCAGCCCGCGGCCTCGAAACCGCGAACCATGCGTGCGCTACCCTGGAAAAGATCGAACACCCGCTGCTCGCCGCCATAATGGGCGATATGCCCCACACCGCCGGAAACCACGCCGACGACGTCCGCCTCGTCCAGCAGGGTGCGATAGTAGGAGCCGCGACCCGTCACCTTGACATATTCCGCATCGCCGCCAACGCCGGCGATCTCGGCGGTCGCCGTCACATAAATCCCGTCGCGCGGATTTCTGACATCGTCAATCGTGTTGTAGAACAGCGTTCCGCTGACCGATGACTTGGTCCAGGGACTTAAGTCGGCCGCATCCTGAATCGATTGGGCAATGGTGCAATTGGAACCGGGAGGCGATTCGGGGAGGCAACCGGCGTCCGTCGGGTTATATGTTTCCTGCGAGAAGTCATATGCGATCTGACTACTGAGTACTTCGGTGATGGGCAGGCCGAGACGGACCGTCGCGCCGGTAAGCTCGGTGTCGTAACCGGTGTAGTCCTTTGCATTGCGATAGATATCGAACCCGCCCGCGATGCGCCGGCCAAACAAATAAGGTTCCGTGAAGGATATCTGATAGCTGCGCGTATCCTCCCCACCGCCGACCGACGCCTTGATGTACTGGCCGCGGCCCAAGAAGTTCCGCTCCGTTACGCCCACCTCCACCGTCGGTCCCGGATTGGTGCCGCCCGTCGAATATCCCGCGCCGATTGAAAACTCGCCCGTCGATTTCTCGACCACGGAAACGACAAGAACGATCCGGTCCGGCTGGCCGCCCGGAACCGTGGATATGTTCACCGACGTGAAATAGTCCAAATCCTCCAGCCGGCGCTTGGCGCGCTGTATCAGAACCTGATTGAAAGCGTCGCCCTCGGAAACGTCGAACTCGCGGCGGATGACATAGTCACGCGTCCGCGTGTTGCCGCGAATGTCGATCCGCTGGATATATGTGCGGGGACCCTGGTCGATCGAATAGACCACCGCGATCGTTCTCGTTTCAAAATCACGATTGCCTCGTGGCGTGACCTGAGTAAATGCGTATCCGAGACCGGCCAGATGCTCCGTCAGCGCAACCAGCGTGTCCTCGACATTCTTCGCGCTGTAAATGTCGCCTTCATCCGTCTCGACCAGATAGCGCAGGGATTCGCCATCGACAACGGCCAGAGTGCTCTCGATCCCGACACTGCCGAACCGGTAGCGATCGCCCTCGTCCACGGTGACGGTTACGGTGTATTCGTTCTCGGCGTCGTCCAGTTCGGCCGTCGAAGAGATCACCCGGAAGTCGGCATATCCGCGATTGTAATAAAACCGTCGCAAGGTCTCCTCATCGGCCCGCAACCGGTCTTCGTCGTAGACGTCATCGCGCGCGATAAACGAAAGAAGATTGGATTTTTTCGTGGATATCACACCGGCAAGGCGCCGGTCGGAATAGGCGTTGTTGCCGACAAAGTTGATCTTCGCGATTTTCGTGCGCCCGCCTTCGGTAATTTCGAAGACGACATTGACCCGATTGCTGCCCAGATCAATGACTTGCGAACTGACGATCGCATCGCTGCGGCCAATTGCTTCATAAGCGTCGCGAATGGCCTGTCCATCAAGTTCGAGCGTGGATTCGGAGAACGTGCCGCGCGGTTTCAGCTGAACGATGCGCGACAGACGATCGTCCTTGATCTTCTTGTTGCCCTGGAACAGAACCTGGTTGACGATCGCATATTCCTCGACGGTCACGACAAGGGTCCGGCCGGCGCGATTGATACGCACATCGGAAAACAAGCCGGTGGCGAACAGGCGCTTTACCGCCTCATCGACATCGCCACTGTCAAACGAAACACCCGGACCGATGCCGACATAGTTGCGGATGGTTTCATCATCGACACGTTGGTTTCCACGAACGTCTATCGACGAAACCACCGCTGCTTGCGCCTCGGCCACAATTCGCAGCGCCCCGCCCAGAGACATGGCGGCGGCGGCCACCATTGCGACCGCCACGGCGGCGCGCATCAAATCCCCAATTGCCTTCATCGGGCCATTATACCTTTTCCCGTGGTTCCCACGGCGAGGGATTATACGTTCGATTTCATTTATCGTATTAACCGGATTTTATCCACACGCAAGGTGTCCGGTCGATTTCGGTTTACGAATCATCGGGCGTGACCCTCGGGACACGCAAAATCGGCGATTATGGTAAACGGATTTTCAACTGCACCGGCATTCGCCTTCTTGTCAGCACCCGAAAATGTCGTTCCAGAATACGAAAAGCATAAACGCCAGAACGAGAATCAATCCGGCGCGATAGAACAGTTCCAATACACGCTCGGACGGTTTTTTCCGGGTGATCGCTTCATACCCGTAAAACAGCAAATGGCCGCCATCCAGAGGCGGGATCGGTAACAGATTCAGGAAACCGATGCCGACAGACAGCAACGCGGTGAGCTGGACAAGCCATTCAATACCCCTTTTTGCCGCTTTTCCGGCCATATCCGCAATCTTTACGGGGCCGCCCAACTGACACTTGTCCTCACGCCCCGCGACAAAGCGTTGCAAGAAATGTCCGGTTCGCACAATGACGTAGCCGGTTTCCAGAATGGCCTCGCCAACGGCCTCGATCGGACCGAATTCGACGACACGCGGCTTGCCGAGCGATTCGTCGTTCTGGACGCCGATCAGCCCGATTTTGATCGTATTGCCCAACGGATCCGTTTGTTCGACAACCTCCGGAGTCGCCGCGAGTGTAATCTCTTGGCCATCGCGGTCGACCACGAAGTAGATCCGATCGCCGGCGCGCGCCGAAACGTAACGCTGAACATCGGAGAATGTGTCCACTTTTTCCCCATCAAGAGACACGAACCGGTCTCCGGGCAAGAATCCGGCAATTTCCGCGGGACTTCCCGGCCTAACCTTGGCGATCATCGGTTCGGAGACGAACTTGCCATAAACGGCGAACATTACCGCGAACACGGCGGCCGTGAGAATGAAGTTGAACAGCGGGCCGGCAAATACAGTCGCCGCTCTCTTCCAGACCGGCTGGACATGGAAGGCGATCTTGCGCTCTTCCGGGTTCAATTTGTCGGATTCATCGCGATCGGGGGCGCTGGTCACCGCCATATCGCCGGTAAACTTGACGTAGCCCCCAAGCGGTATGGCGGAGATTTTCCACCTTGTGCCCCGCCGGTCGTCAAAGCCGATCAACTCGGGTCCGAAACCCACCGAGAAGGCCGTAACGCCTATGCCGCACCACCTGCCCACAAGATAGTGACCCATCTCGTGCACGAAAACGACCACACCGAGAACAATCAGAAAGGGAACGATCGTGCCGATCAAAACACCGTCAGTGCTGAAAATAGTCAAAAACGCGTCGGCCAAACCCAACCCCTTGCGATTGCTCCCTCGCTGCGCGGACAAACTGCGTCAAAAGCCGGCATGGCATGACCGATCGCTAAAACAGAGATAATGCCGGATGACTCAAGTTGCCGCCAACCGCACAGATCACATAAAGCGCCATCGCGGCGGCGACAAGCCCATCCACCCGGTCCATCACACCACCATGGCCGGGAATGAGATTGCCTGAATCCTTTACCCCCGCCGTCCGCTTCACGCCGGATTCGAAAAGATCTCCGACCTGAGAAACAATCGACAGCAAAACGGCGACAACGAACAGACCGTAACCGGCCGAGCCGGCAATTGCCGCCACAATCGATCCGCAAGCGACGCCGCCGATTGCGCCGCCGATTGCGCCCGACCAGGTTTTACCCGGCGAAATGGACGGGGCCAATCTGGGGCCGCCCAGCAAACGTCCGGTGAAATAGGCGGCGACATCGGTCGCCCAGACCGTTGCGAACAGAAACAGGATCGCGACAAGGCCCTGCATTGAATCGCCACGCAGATAGGCGAGCGAAAATCCCGACAATGCCGCGTATGAAAATCCTTTCGCGATCCAAAGGCCCTGGCCCTTCGTTTCCGCCATGATTGCGGCAAACACGCAGGTAATCGACATCGCAATCAGTATGATCGGCGCCCCCGGATTCCAGAGAAGAGCGATCACCGTCAGTCCGAATGCCGATGCGGGAACCGGCCATCCGGTCTTCAAGCCGCCCGGCGCCATCGAACACCATTCATAAAACACCGCGCCGGCGATTAACGCGGCCAGCACGCGAAACGGAAATCCGCCGATCCATGTCAGAAGCAGCACAAGCGCCGCCAAAACCAACGCAGAGACGACCCTTTGCCGGAGATTGAAATAGGAACTGACGCTCATGTCGCGACGGCCTGCGCCTTCAGGCCTCCGAAACGCCGGTCGCGGGCCTCATAGTCGGCGATCGCCTTCATAAGGTCCGAACGGCCGAAATCCGGCCAGTAGCACGGCAGAAAGACAAACTCGCTATAGGCCGCCTGCCAAAGCAGAAAATTCGACAGGCGCTGCTCACCGCTGGTTCTGATGATCAGGTCCGGGTCCGGTGCGCCCGCGGTATCGAGATGCGAGGCAATCGTATCTTCCGATATGTCCGAAACGCTCATCTCTCCGCGACTGGCGCAATCCGCGATTTTTCTGACCGCGCGCGCGATTTCGTCGCGCGAGCCATAATTGAACGCGATGACGAGTTCCATTGCATCGTTGCCGGCGGTCAATTGCTCCGCTTCGAGCAAGAGCGCCAGGATGTCCGGCTTCAAAGTCTCCCGGTCGCCAATGGCTCTGACCCACACCCGATTGTTGTGCAGTTCCGCCAGGTCTTTGCGGATAAACAGCTTCAACAGACCCATCAGGTCGCTGACCTCCGATTCCGGCCGCGACCAGTTCTCCGAAGAAAATGCGAAAACCGTCAAATAGCCGATGCCGAGATCGCCGCACGCGCGGACGGTTTCACGCAGTGCTTCCACGCCCGCCCGGTGCCCCGACGCGCGCGGCAGACCACGCTCCGCGGCCCAGCGGCCGTTTCCATCCATGATGATGGCAATATGGGCGGGTGTGGCCATGTGATCCCCGTGAACCGCCTTACCGCAAAGCCCGATCAGATATGCATGATTTCGGCTTCTTTTTCATCAAGATGCAAGTCGATTTCGGCAATTGCGCCGTCTGTCATCTTCTGAACGCGATCAGCGTTGGCGTGATGGACATCCTGGCTGATTTCGCCGTCCTTTTCAGCCTTTTTCAGATGGTCCATTCCATCGCGCCGAACGTTGCGCGCGGCAATCCGCGCATTTTCGGCATACTGATGGGCGATTCTGGCGAGTTCCCTGCGGCGTTCCTCGTTCAGTTCGGGAAGCGGTATGCGCAGATTGGCGCCATCGACAATCGGATTGAATCCGAGATTGGATTCACGAATTGCCCTGTCGACCGCCTGTATCTGGGTCTTGTCCCAGACGGAAACCGATATCATCCTCGGTTCGGGCACGGAAACCGTCGCCACCTGATTGATCGGCATTGGCGAACCGTACGCCTCGACCATGATCGGATCCAGAAGATTGGTCGACGCCCTGCCCGTGCGCAGGGTCGCCAGATCGCTCTTGAAGGCGGTCACGGCGCCATCCATGCGCCGCTGCAAGTCCTTGAAATCGACACCATCGCTCATCTTCTCTCTCCCTGCCGGGCTGCAATGCGAACCCCGGCCCGCTCACCCGTCTGAAACCGTGGTGCTGCGGCCTCCACCTGCCAGTATCGCACCGAATCCGCCCTTTTCATGTATCGAATAGACAATTATGGGGATGTTGTTCTCGCGCGCAAGCGCAATCGCGGCGGTATCCATCACCGCCAAGCCCTTGGAGATCACCTCGGCGTGCGATATCCGCTCATATCTTCGGGCGGACGGATCCTCGTTCGGATCGGCGGAATAGACGCCATCCACCTGCGTGCCTTTGAACAATGCATCCGCGCCAATCTCCGCGGCGCGAAGCGCGGCCGCCGAATCCGTGGTGAAATACGGGTTGCCGGTTCCGCCGGCGAATATGACCACCCTGCCCTGATCCATGTAGGCCGAGGCCTTGCGTTGCGAAAAACTCTCACATATTTCCGGCATTGCGATCGCCGAAAGAACCACCGCCTCGGCACCGATTTTGACCAGCGAAGTTCGCAGGGCCAGCGAATTGATCACGGTGGCCAGCATGCCCATGTGGTCGCCCGTGACGCGGTCGCCGCCCTTGGACGCTACCGCGACGCCCCGGAATATATTTCCCCCTCCGATGACGACGCCAACCTGAACGCCCACCGACAGGGCTTCCGCGATGTCGGCGGCGATTCGGTCGGCGACCGGAACATCAATGCCGAACCCCTGCCCGCCCATCAGCGCTTCGCCGGAAGCCTTTAGAAGGACACGTTTATATCGAGGAGCGTCCGGCATTTGAATTCCCTTTTGGTGAAGCGATTCACACCCTCGCGCGAGGGCAGGCCGAGATACGACAAGGGCGCCGGGTTGTCACGCCGCTTGCTCGCTGTCCGATGACGACCGCCGCACCGGCCGGGTCAATGTCCGGTGACGGCAACCTCAGCGGCGAAATCGTTCGCGCCCTTGTCGATACCCTCGCCAAGCGCAAATCGCACAAATCCGGTGATGGCGGCCGGCGCGCCTATGTCTTTTTCCGCCTCATTGACCGCCTGCTCGACAGTCTGGTCGGGATTGATGACGAAGGATTGCTTCAACAACACAACTTCCTCGAAGAATTTGCGCATGCGGCCTTCGACCATCTTTTCGATGATGCCGTCCGGCTTGCCCGATTCGCGCGCCTGTTGCGCGAAAATCGCTTTCTCGCGCTCAATAGCGGCCGGGTCTACCTCCTCCGCCGTGAGCGCAAGCGGATTTGTCGCCGCCACGTGCATCGCGACCCGGCGCGCGACGGCGCCGGCCGCGCCGGCGTCGCCATCGGTTTCAATCGCGACCAGAACGCCGATCTTGCCCAATCCTTCCGAAACGGCGTTGTGCATGTAGGTCGCAACCGCACCCTTGCTCACATCCAGCTTCGCCGACCTACGGAACGACATGTTTTCGCCAATCGCGCCGACCGCGTCCCTGATCGCGTCGGTTACGGATTTGCCGGTTCCGGAATATTCGGCGGCCGCGACGGATTCGGTCGCTCCATCGGTCCCCAGCGCGACCGTCGCGACGTTGCGCACGATCTCCTGAAATCCGTTATTGCGGGCGACGAAATCGGTTTCGGAATTGACTTCGACGACGACCGCGCCGCTTGCGCCGGATGCAATTCCGATCAGCCCCTCGGCGGCGGTGCGCCCGGCTTTCTTGTCGGCTTTCGCAATGCCCTTGGCGCGCAACCAGTCGACGGCGGCCTCGATGTCGCCCGCGGTTTCGATCAATGCGGTCTTGCAGTCCATCATACCGGCGCCGCTCAGATCACGGAGTTGTTTAACTTGTACCGCGGAAATGCTCATAACTGCCTCTCGATATTCGCTTTCGAAGAAACGGAGCGGCTGACATCGCAGCGCCCGGCATCGTTCACCGCCTGCCGCGCCCAAATCGGATGCGGCGGACAGCCTAAATCTTACTTGCCGTCCTTTCCCTTCCCGGCATCGGCGGCACCCTCAACCTTGTAGGTTGCCCGGTCAGCCGCCTTGGTGACGACGGGCAGATCGGCATGGGTCATCTTGCGCTTTTTCAGCACATCGCGATCCACGTGCACGGTCACCCGCTTGCCGTCCGGCCGCGCCGCGTGGAAATTCGCGAGGCGCTTATCGATCCATCGGTCAATTGCAATATCAGGGTTACCCGGATTATCGCGCGCATAGAAGATGACTTGCGTCGGGTGGATCTCGCCGAATGCCGAGAATTCGACAATATCCAGCTTGTCGCCGGAATCGGTCGGTCCCGCATCGCGCGAAAAGCCCTCGGGCATTACGTATCCCTTTGATCCCGATTCCTTTTCCGCTTTGGTCTCTTCCGCCCCGGCTTCCTCGGCGGACGCCTGTTCAAGCGCCGGTTCCACCGGCGCCTCTTCCGACGCGCCGATATCGATGCCCATTGAGCCCTGCTGCCTGGCGATGCCGTCGAGCGCCGCCATGGCGATGAGGTCGCAGTACAGCGATATGGCGCGGGCGGCGTCGTCATTGCCCGGAATCGGATGGTCGATATTGTCGGGATCGCAATTGGAGTCGACGATCGCAATGATTGGAATGCCGAGACGCTTGGCTTCCTGAATGGCGATCGCCTCCTTGTTGGTATCGACGACAAACAGCAGATCGGGCGTCGATCCCATTTCCTTGATGCCGCCAAGCGCCCTGTGCAATTTCCTGCGCTCGCGATCCAGATTGAGACGCTCTTTCTTGGTGAAACCTTCCGCTTCGCCAGCCAAAAGCTCATCTAGCCTGCGCAGACGCGAAATCGAGTTGGAAATCGTCTTCCAGTTGGTCAGCATTCCGCCGAGCCAGCGCGCATTGACGAAATACTGAGCCGAACGGCCTGCCGCGTCGGCGATAATTTCGGATGCCTGCCGCTTGGTGCCGACAAACAGGACGCGGCCGCCGCCGGCCACCGTGTCGGAAACGACCTTGAGCGCCCGATCAAGCAACGGCACGGTCTGGCTCAGGTCGATAATGTGGATATTGTTGCGCGCGCCGAAGATGTATGGCGACATTTTCGGGTTCCAGCGGTGCGTCTGGTGTCCGAAATGAACACCGGCTTCCAGCAGCTGGCGCATGCTGAAATCAGGCAAAGCCATCTTATTTTCCTTTCCGGTTCAGCCTCCACGGACCAACAGCGGATTACCGCCACCGGGGGTCTTTGCCGGATTTCTCCCGCCAAACACCGAAGTCCGTGTGTGGAATGAGCGCACCTATAGACGGGAATCGGGGTTATTGCAAGGGCCGTGCGGCCCGATCGCATCCCGTCCGGATTGCCGCGCGGCCAAGGCGCGGCGGACTAAGGCGGAAAGTCGGCACCCGGCCCCGCCGGTCAGGCGGCGGCGCGCCGGGATACGTAGGGCGGTGCGATGCCGAGCGCCTCGCGAAGGTCGGGCGACGACACAAGCCGTTGCGCCGATATGCGCACGAACGGCATTTCCGGTATCAGACGGTCGGCCCCGGCGAGGTCGAGATACTCGTCGTAATTGTCGAAACCGGACCGGCCGACATAATCGATAAAGCTTTCCGCCGGAACGCCGCCATTGACCGGAACGACCTCGTAGTTCTCAAGCTCCACATGCCACCAGATGAAGCGCGTCGGCATCTCCTCAAGCGGCGCGAAGCGGACCGGGGTTCCGTCCTCCGCCAGCGCGCCGGCGTTGACCAGCATGTCGCCGAACAGCAGGGCGTGATCGGCGGTCACGGTCAGCGGTCTGTTCGGCAGGTCCGGGCCGAGGGCGCCGGCGTCGATGCGCACGGGCTTGCGGCCGAGTTCGACGAAACGCGGGTTGGCGACGGTCTGCCTCGCCACCCAGATCACCGGCGTCGACCTGCCGTCATGGGTCACGACCCGGTCGCCGGGTTTCAGGGTCTTGATGGCCTTTTCGCCGTCCGGCGTCGCGATCCTTGTTCCGGTCGCAAAACAGTTGAAGACGATGGCGTTGTTGGCCATGTAACCCGTCGAACTGCCCCCGTTGGCCAGAGACCCGATGTCATGCACCGACTTGTTGTAGGGGATGAATGAGACGGATCCGGTGTTGAAAATGGCGTAGGTCTCGCCTCCGAATTCGACCGTGTACCCCGTGTAGTCGATGTCGGAAGCCAAGAATGAGTCCTCGCCAACATCCAGGAGGCCATCATCTCCGGATTGGACATCGGCCAGGGTATCAGATAACGGGAAAGCGGAATTCCACGAGATGATCCTGCCCGGCTCGTTGACGACGTCCGCGCCGGGTGTACTTATAAAAAGGGAATTATACCACCGGCCAATGGGCCTGACGCCTTTGTGGATTTCCATATGGTGCAGGTTCCGGTTCACTTTCATCGAAGGATGGAGGTTTTGATGGCGGTTACGATCACGCGGACGGATTTGACGTCAAGGGAACTCCATGCTGCCGGCTCCCGGAGCCATGATGCCAGGGCCGCGCGGCGTATGGTGGCGGTCGCATTGGTTCCGGAGAGCCCCGACCGCAAGTCGGCAGCCGCAAACTGCGGGATGGACCGCCGGCCGCTACGGGATTGGCTCCATCGCTACAACGAGGGAGGTCTTGAGGGGCTTGCCGGGCGCCGGGGCGTGGTCCACTCCTCGACGCGGCGCGGAAGGCCGCACTCGTCCGCGCAGGCCCCGGTCCGGAAACGCACGGTGTTGTCGACTGGCGGCGCGTCGGTCTGCAACGCGAGATCGAAAGGCGCTTGGGTGTGACGATGCAGGAACGCACGGCAGGCAGGCAGCTTGCCGCGCTCGGGTTTCGGCGCCTTTCGGTGCGCCCGCACGAAATCCGACCCGCAGGCCCGGGAGGCGTTTGAAAGCTTTGCCGCCAAGGTACAGGCCGACCTGCCCGATGCGGTGCGCGGCAAGAAAATCGAGGTGTGGCGCCGGCACAAAGCGCGTGTCGGCCGGCAGGGCGCCGCGCAATACCGGATGCGAATGGACCCGCATCTTTGGCGCCGTCTGTCCCGAACGCGCCGAGACCGACGCGCCGGCACGGCGCAAGGGCGCTGCGCGTTCCCGATAACATCACCGCTTCTGCCGCTGCCGCCCCACGCTCCACAGATCAACCCTGTCGAAAACGTCCGGGCCTGCCTGCGCGCCAACAAGACCGCCACCGTCCGTTTAACCACAACACGCGATTATACAAATAGGATCAACATCTAGGGATAGTGGTATAAAGCGCTACATACGGCCACGCCCCGGTTCAGCCAGAATCTACGCCGCGAGTTTGTCGGTACAGGGATACGCGCCACTGAAATATGTCCCGGTCGGGTTGCGACACTCAGGAAAGTTGCGCCGGCGGCGGCCATATACCGGTATTCCGGCACGACCCTGCCCATGGCTTGGGGTTTGACGGCGAAAACGACGAGCTGAGGACCGGCGCCGGCGGGAACTTCGTCGGCGGAAGCCACCGCCTTCACACCCAGCCGGCCCGCCCGGTCGCGCAGCGCTTCGACCGGTTCCACGACCACCACATCGGCGGGCGTCAGCTTTCCGGAATTCACCCATCCGGCAAGCATCGCGTAACCCATATTGCCGCAACCAACCAATATCAGCTTGATCATAATAAGCGCCCGAATTCAGATGGAGACGGAAGAGAGCCTGGAATCATAACTCATTAGTCTCATTTAATTCCGTTTGAAAGGAAAGGTTTGAATGGATGCGAACAAGCGCAAGAAAAGGTCTTCGATCTTGCGCAAATGGCAAAAATGCAGGCGACAATCGGTGAAGGAGGCCAGTATGGATGACGCGACCTTACCCGAATGATCTTCGCGAACGTATTGTTTCCGCGATACAGGCTGGAGAGAGCCGTCACCGGGCTGCGGAGCGGTTTGGAGTTGCGCCGTCGGGCGTTGTGAAGTGGAGACTGCGCGCGGCGCGGACCGGCTCGGTGAGGCCTGCGAAGATGGGCGGGTATCGCCGCCCGTTTCTGGAGTCGCATCGGGGTTGGCTGTTGGATAGGGTACGGAACTCTCCGGCCGTGTTGCAGGAGATGCTGGCGGAGTGCGGGGGCAAGGTGAGGCACGATATTGTCTGGCGTTTTCTGCGCGGCTGCGGGTTCGGTTCCAAGAAAAAGACGCTGGTCGCCTATGAGCGTGAACGCGCGGGTGTGAAATGCCGTCGCGAGTGGTGGCGGCGCCATGTTGGTTTTGGCCCAGGTCGAGACTGAGCGGAATTTTGTTTTGTGGCGCATTTTCACGCCATCGGTAAGCGTTCTTCGAACATGATTGCGAACTGCTTTTGACGGCATGCCATTCGCGCGCTGAGCGCTTCCACTCTGTTGAGGTGGCATTGAGCGCGGGATCGATCAACTTTGCGGCTGCCTCATCGCTTGGGAAGTGGCCGCGGGTTCGGACGGCGCGGCGGATTGTCGAGTTCAGCGCCTTGATGGCGTCGGTGGTGTGGACCGGCCTGCGCACCCCGGGCGGATAGCCAAGGAACGGGATGACCTCGTTCCAGGCCCGACGCCGGTTCGGCGCGATGGCCGGATATTGCCTGGCCAGGTCGCTTTCCTCAAACTCGACCGGCGCGGCCTCTGCCGGCTCAGCGTCTACAGCCGTGTAGACGGCCTTGAGCGCCGCAGCCACTGCGTTGCGATCCTTGTGGCCGGCACAACAGATCATTGAATGGCGCAACAGGTGGACGATGCAGGTCTGCGGGAACGCCGCCTCAATGGCCCGGGCGAAGCCCTTGAGCCCGTCCACGACCGCGATCAGGATGTCCTGGACACCCTGGTTGCGCAGGTCGTTCAGGACCCTGGCCCGGAATTTGGCGCCCTCACTGGTCCGGAACCATAGGCCCGGCACGTCCCCGGTCCCGTCCGGAAGGATGGCCGGGGCCACGAAGACGGCCTTGTTGGAAACCGCCCCGTCACTGCGGATATTGACCCGGACCGCGTCCATGAAGACAACAGGATAGCAGGGCTCCAGGGGACGGTTCCGCCAAGTGCCGACTTCCTCCTTCACCGCGTCCGTGATCGCAGGGATCAAGCCGGGAGAGGCTTCAAAGCCATAAATCTTCTCCATGTGCCCCCGGATTTCGCGATGCGGACCTTGATCGTGCCCCGGATAAACCCCTGCGAAGTTCCCGAAGACGACGGTCTTGCCGCGGGAGGCCCCGCCCGCCTTTCATACACCCGGCCCCGAAGAAGCCTCGTCTGCTTCAACCACACCAAAGAACGGACGATGTGTTCGCGTAGGCCGAGATAGATACGATTAACAATATTGCGATTTGCTTCGGTCAGTCCGGCGGTCCAGAGCGCCGCACGGCCGACTACAAAACAGCGGGCAATCCCGCGGATTTTGCCGTTCACAAATACGGAAACGGCGTACGTATCTATTCTTCATGCCCTTCATAGCCTTGTGACGAAAATCAGTTACTCAGCCGAGCATGGCCCGATATATTGTTCCACAATCATTTGACAAATACAGCAATATAAGAAAATATTCCTGTTATTGAAGCTGGCGGCGATATCCGGAAATGCCATTTTCCCCTTGACCGGCGGAGAAAGCGCGGCCATTTGAAGTCCTGAATTTTTTGAAATCACAAAAGCGACCCACGGAATCAACGATTTCGTGTCGAGGGAATTTTGCGGCATGGATGTCGTCGTCGTCGAATCACCGGCAAAAGCCAGAACAATCAACAAGTATCTCGGCCGGGATTACAAGGTTCTCGCATCGCTCGGCCATGTGCGCGACCTTCCCGCCAAGGATGGCTCGGTAAAGCCCGACAAGGATTTCGCCATGAGTTGGACGGCGGACGGCCCCTCGTCCAAGCGATTGACCGAAATCGCCAAATCGGTGCGTGAAGCCGACGGTCTCATTTTGGCGACCGACCCGGACCGCGAGGGCGAGGCGATTTCCTGGCATGTGCTGGAAGCGCTTCGTCAAAAAAAGGCGCTGAAGGACAAGCCGGTCAGCCGCGTCGTGTTCAACGCGATCACCAGACAGGCGGTGCTTGAGGCCATGGCCAATCCGCGTGAGATCGATTCGGACCTGGTTGACGCCTATCTTGCGCGCCGGGCGCTGGATTATCTGGTCGGATTCAACCTGTCGCCCGTACTGTGGCGGAAACTTCCCGGCGCCCGGTCGGCTGGCCGCGTGCAATCGGTCGCCCTGCGCCTCGCCTGTGACCGCGAAGCGGAAATCGAGCGCTTTGTCCGCCAGGATTACTGGCAGATTGCCGCCAGATTGAAGACACCGCGCGAGGAGGAATTCGAAGCGCGGCTGATCGCCCTTGACGGAAAGAAACTGCAAAAGCTGGACATCGCCAGCCAGGATCATGCGGACGAAATCAGGAAGATGCTCGAAGGAGCGTCGTTCTCGGCCGTGTCTGTCGAGGCCGGACCGATCAAGCGCAATCCGGCGCCTCCGTTTACGACCGCGACCCTGCAACAGACCGCATCATCAAGACTGGGATTTTCCGCTTCGCGAACGATGCAGGTCGCACAGAGACTTTACGAGGGAATAGACATTGGCGGCGAGACCGCCGGGCTCATCACTTACATGCGCACGGACGGCGTACAGATGGCTGCCGAGGCAATCGATGCGGCGCGGGACGCGATCGGAAGCAAATTTGGTTCGAATTACCTTCCGGAGAAAGCCCGGGTTTATTCCGCCAAGGCCAAGAATGCGCAGGAGGCGCATGAGGCGATCAGACCTACCGAGTTTGTCCGCTCGCCCGCGGATCTGCGTGCGCATCTGGATCGGGACCAGTTCAAGCTCTATGAAATCATCTGGAGGCGCGCCATCGCGAGCCAGATGAAGGCGGCCGAAATCGAACGCACGACGGTTGAGATCGATGCGCGAAACGGATCCGGATCCGCCAATATGCGCGCGACGGGATCGGTTGTCCGGTTCGACGGCTTTTTCGCCGCCTATGCCGATCGGGTTGAAGAAAACGGCAATAACGACAGAGAAGACGATGACAAGCGTCTGCCGAAGATCCGCAGCGGCGAACCGCTGGACCGCTCTTCAATCGACGTTGCCAAACTCACGACCGAACCGCCGCCGCGTTATTCGGAGGCATCGCTGATCAAAAAGATGGAAGAGCTTGGCATCGGCCGGCCATCTACCTATGCGGCGACGCTCAAGACACTCGAAGACCGCGACTACGTGCGCATCGAAAAGCGCAAACTCATCCCCGAGGCCAAGGGCCGGCTGGTCACGACCTTTCTGGAAGGGTTCTTCCGGCGCTATGTGGAGTATGACTTCACCGCCGCGCTTGAGGAAAAACTGGATCGGATTTCCGACGGAAAGCTGGCTTGGAAGGACGTGCTGCGCGAGTTCTGGGCCGAGTTTTCAAACGCGCTCGGCGAGATCAAGGATCTTCGGGTCACCGAGGTGCTCGATACGCTCAACGAGGATCTTGCGCCACTGGTCTTTCCGGAGCGCGAAGACGGCGAAAATCCGCGCATCTGCCCGTGCTGCGGCAATGGCAAACTGTCATTGAAGCTCAGCCGCTATGGCGCGTTTATCGGCTGCTCCAACTATCCGGAATGCGGCTTCACCCGCCAACCCGGCGAGAGTGGCGAGGGTTCGAACGGCAGCGCCAATGGCGACAGGGTACTTGGCGCCGACCCCTACACCGGTGAGGAAATCGCGCTCAAGAGCGGCCGCTTCGGCCCCTATGTCCAGCGGGGCGCGGGCAAGGAAGCTAAGCGTGCGGGACTGCCGAAAGGCTGGTCGCCGGACGAAATCAACCACGAAAAGGCGCTAGCGCTCCTGTCTTTGCCACGCGACATCGGGCCGCATCCTGAAAGCGGCAGGATGATCTCGGCGGGCATTGGCCGCTATGGACCGTTTGTGCGTCACGATGGCGCATATGCAAATCTTGAAAGCTCGGAAGAGGTTTTTTCCATCGGCATCAACCGCGCCGTCACCGTGATCGCGGAAAAAAAGGCGCAGGGACCGGGTGGCGGACGCACTCCCCCCGCGTTGCTGAAAGACCTTGGAGATCATCCCGATGGCGGCGGCAAAATCACGGTAAGGGACGGACGCTACGGGCCTTATGTCAATTTCGGCAAGATCAACGCGACGCTGCCGAAGGGCAGGGAACCGGCAAGCGTGACTTTGGATGAGGCGCTCGAACTGATCGCCGCCAAGGCGGCGAAAGGCGGCAGGAAGCCGGCGGCGCGCAGGAAAAAAACCGTGAAGAAAGAAAAGGCCGACTGATTGGCGCGTCGTCACGCAATGTCAAGGAAATCCGCGATAAGGAAACTGCGGCAACTTCCGACCCGTGACGAAATCCTGAAATTTGTCGCAGAGAATTCCGATCGCGCCTCAAGGCGGGACATCGCGAGAGCTTTCGCGGTAAAGGGCGATGCGAGGGTTGAATTGAAGCTGATGCTGCGCGACCTTCAAAACGAAGGCCTGATCGAGAGACGCCGAAAACGGCCGGTCCGGTCCGGCGCCTTGCCGCACGTAACCGTACTCGACATTTTCGGACGCGATTCCGACGGCGGCCTGCTGGCGCGACCGGCCGAATGGTCCGGCGAACCCGGCGAGGAGGCCCCGGCCGTCGAGGTCAGAATCGGCCAAAACCACAAGGGCCGGATTCCGGGGGTCGGCCAACGGATCCTGGCGCGAACCTTTCCAAACGATGAGGCCGGCGGTCCATCTCATACTGCCCGCATCATGAAGGTTCTCGAACGCCGGCGTCACGCCATGCTCGGTGTGCTGCGCAAGGCGGACAACGGCACATTCCGTCTGGAACCGGTCGAGCGGCGGCAGGCGGAATTGATCATTGATGCGGATTTCGTCGGATCGGCGAATCCGGGCGACCTTGTCGAGGCCGATCAGATGCGATCGGGGCGCTACGGTCCGCCGAAAGGCAAGGTTCTGTCCGTCATAGGGACGCTCGATTCGGAAATGTCGGTATCAATGATCGCGCTGCATGCGCACGATATTCCGCATGTCTTTCCGCCGGCGGTGCTGGAGGAGGCCGAAGCCCGCAAACCGATCGGTTCCGAGACCGACGAGCGCGAGGATTGGCGCGAACTCCACTTGATCACGATCGACCCGGCCGATGCGAAGGATCACGACGACGCGGTCTTTGCCGAACCGGACGATGATGAAAACAATCCGGGCGGCGTCATCGTCACCGTTGCCATTGCCGATGTAGCCGCCTATGTGCCACCCGGCAGCGCCCTTGACCGGGAGGCGCTGAGGCGCGGCAACTCGGTGTATTTTCCCGATCGCGTCGTGCCGATGCTGCCTGAACGGATTTCCAACGACCTTTGCTCGCTGCGCGAAAACGAAAACCGCCCTGCCCTCGCGGTCCGTATGGTGTTTTCCGCCGAAGGCCGGAAGCTGCGCCACACATTTCATCGTGTGATGATGAAGTCGGCCGCGCGGCTTTCATATGCCGAGGCGCAGAGCGCCATTGACGGTGCGCCGGATGAGAAAACCGGTCACATCGCAGAGACGGTCCTGAAACCGCTCCGGCAGGCCTACACGGTGCTCAAGAGAGGCCGGGCCGCGCGAAAACCGCTGGAACTCGATTTGCCGGAACGCAAAATCCTGCTCAAGGAAGACGGGACCGTCGATCGCGTCGTTATGCCGGAACGGCTGGATGCGCACAAGCTGATCGAAGAATTCATGATCCAAGCCAATGTCGCCGCCTGCGAAACATTGGAGGCGAATAAACAGGCCCTTGTCTATCGCATCCATGATACTCCGTCGCTCGCCAAGCAGGAAGTGTTGCGCGATTTCCTCAAGACGATCGGATTGCCCCTGGCCCGCGGAGCGCAGATGCGGCCCTCGCAGTTCAATCGAATCCTGTCCCGCGTCAGAGGCAAGGATCACGAGCAACTGGTCAACGAGGTGGTATTGCGGTCGCAGAGCCAGGCTGAGTACTCCACGAGAAACATCGGCCATTTCGGTCTCAATATCAGGCGCTACGCGCATTTCACGTCGCCTATCCGAAGATATGCCGACCTGATTGTGCATCGCGCTCTCATCGTCGCGCTCCGATTGGGCAGGGACGGTCTGCGCGCCGAAGACGAATGCCGTCTGGAAGAAGTATCCGGCCTGATATCCGCCACGGAACGACGCGCCATGACGGCGGAACGCGACACCGCCGACCGCCTGATCGCCACGCATCTTTCGACCCGAATCGGTGATGAATTCCAAGGCCGCATTTCGGGTGTCGCCAAGGCGGGGCTGTTTATCCGACTGCCGCAAATTGGCGCAGATGGCCTTGTGCCGGTATCGACGCTTGGCGATGACTACTATGTGTATGACGAAACCGCCCATGCGATGACCGGAGAACGTGGCGGCAAGGGCTACCGGCTTGGCGACATTGTGGACGTCCGGCTGGTCGAGGTGGCGCCGCTGGCCGGTTCCATGCGTTTCGAGATGTTGAGCGAGCCGATGCCGATGCCGGTTTCCGTGCGCTCGTATCGCAAGGGCAAAGCCGGACGGAAAGGCACAAGGCAGCGCAGGCGGAGATAGCGATGAAAGAGGGCGTCTTCGGCGGCGGAA
The DNA here is from genome assembly GCA_965204295.1 of Rhizobiaceae bacterium. GTDB lineage: Bacteria > Pseudomonadota > Alphaproteobacteria > Rhizobiales > Rhizobiaceae > JAWKWH01. Next base: position 2,803,389 of record OZ241973.1, on the reverse strand, counting down.
GCCGGGCAAGGCGAAAGCAAAGAAACCTCCGGCGCGCGCTGAAGTCGGGCGCACGCGGTCGATGCCCGAAATGCGGTCGGGGTCGACTATTTGCTTCCTTCGTCAGGACACATGACCAATGCGGATGCTGCGGTGAAACGTTTCATCACCATCGCGCCGACGACCTGCCCGCCTATCTGGTCATACTCATCGTCGGCCATATCGTCGTCGGCGCATTCGTGGGAGTCGAAGCCACGTCCGACCTTTCGCTCTCGCAACACCTGGCGATATGGATTCCGGTGACGATCATCATGTCGCTGGCGCTGCTACGACCCATCAAGGGGGCGGTCGTAGGTCTTCAATGGGCGCTTTACATGCACGGATTTGGCGGCCACGATGACGTGATTGAATCCCATCCCGAGGCCCAATAGTCATATGTCGACCGACGAACCCGCCGGCGCCGCGATGCGGGGTCTCACCCGCAAGCGGATCGACAGGGCTGAATCAAGGGATTTCGCGATCGGTGACGGTCCGTTACGCCCGCGCGATGCGGGAACATTGATCCTGCTTGACCGACGTGATGGCGTTCCGCTCGTCCTGATCGGCAGGCGGCGGCGCGGTCACGCGTTCATGCCCGGCAAGTTCGTTTTTCCCGGAGGGCGCACGGACCCCTCCGACGGCCGCATCAGGACCGGGGACGCTCTTGATGCGCGTGAACTCGAAAAACTGACATCGGGTCCCGGTCGAAAGGCTTCGGCGATACGAGCGCGCGCCATTGCGCTGAGCGCGGTACGGGAAACCTATGAGGAAGCGGGGTATCTGATCGGCGCGAGGAGAGCGTTCGATACACCGCACAAGGACTGGCAGGGCTTCGTTGAACACGGGGTCGCGCCGGCATTGTCGCGATTGCGTTTCGTCGCCAGAGCCATTACGCCACCGGGCAGGGTACGCCGATTTGACACCCGTTTTTTCGCCACGTTCGTCGGCAGCGTCGCCGTCACGCTCAAGGACGGAGGACCGACCGATGAACTGGAGGAACTGGCATGGCTTCCGATGCGGGAAGCCATGGAGGCGGACGTACCGGTGATAACCAGAACCGTGCTGGATGAACTCGGTCGCCGGCTCGCAATCGACCCCGAACTTTCGCCTGGCGGTGATGTGCCGTTCTATCACATGAAGCACAACCGCTTCCGGCGCGACATCATCTGAGACCGATGCCGACGGCCGCGCAAATCCGCTGGCGTGGCATGATGGCGGCCGTCGCGTCGGTGACGGCCGTCGGCATCGGGATCGGCCTCGCGATTCCCCTGCTCTCCACAATTCTCGAAGCCCGCGGCTATTCGGCCACGTTGATCGGGTTGAATTCGGCGACCGCTGGCGTAGCCTCCATTGCTCTCGCGCCCGTTGCAACACCGCTGGCGGTCAGATTTGGCGTCGTGCCGACATTGCTGATTTCAATTGCGGCCGCGGCTGTCTCTCTAATTGGTTTCCATGCCGCAACCGCGGTTTGGATGTGGTTTCCACTGCGCTTCGTGTTCCATGGCGCGATAACGATAATTTTCATTCTCTCGGAATTCTGGATCAGCGATTCCGCCCCCTCCGAGCGCAGAGGTCTTGTTCTGGGGATATACGGCACGGTGCTTTCGGCCGGATTTGCGATCGGTCCCTGGCTGTTCTCCGTTCTGGGGAGCACCGGATTTGAACCCTTTGCCGCCGGATCTATGCTGATTGCCGCCGCGGCGTTGCCCGTAACGCTCGCCATGGGCGACAGTCCCAGGATGGAAGGCGGGCGCAGGCGCGGCGGCATCATCCGGCATTCATTGCTTGTTCCCACCGCGACCGCTGCTGTTTTGTTGTTTGGTGCGGTGGAAACAGGCGGGTTTGCGCTGTTTCCTGTCTATGGTGCGCGGATCGGACATTCGGAGGCCGATACGGCGTTGCTGATCAGCATGATCGGTATCGGCAATTTCGTGCTTCAACTGCCGCTCGGGCTTTTGAGCGACAGGGTTCGCGATCGAAGACATTTGCTTGTCGCGATCGCCGTGATCGGATTGATCGGCATTCTCGCGCTCCCCTGTCTGGGAAACGACTGGGTGCTCACGGCGTGGTTGATGTTCTTCTGGGGAGGAGCCACCGGCGGATTGTATGTGGTCGGCCTGGCGCATCTCGGCGCCAGGCTGTCCGGGCGGGATCTTGCCGCCGCGAATGCAGCGTTCGTTTTCTGCTATTCGCTCGGGATGCTGTTTGGACCGCAGATTATCGGTATCGGCATGGACGCGGCCGGCCCCGCGGGATTTGCATGGACATTGGCGCTGTTTTTTCTGGCATACATTCTGTTTGCGCTGGACCGGTCGTGGTCGCGCCCTTGACAATGAGCCGGTATTGTCTATGTGTCCCGCCAACATCGCCGAGAGCCGGTGCTTAAGCACTCGGGCGCGGCTTGTTTTACCGACAACGGACAACGGCAATGGCCAAGGCGACAACCATCAAGATCAGGCTCAATTCGACGGCCGATACCGGATTCTTCTATGTCACGAAGAAGAACAGCCGGACGATGACCGAGAAAATGACCAAGCGCAAATACGATCCGGTCGCGCGCAAACACGTCGACTTCAAGGAAGGCAAGATCAAGTAGATCGAACGCCGTTTCTTCGGAGCGGCGTTTTTGTTCGCTGAAATGAAGGTGAGAATGGTCGGTCGGCGGTCAGGCGGCGCGCGCTACGCATCTCCCAGATATGTCTTGATCGTCTCAATGAAATCCGGAACCGAAATCGGCTTGGAGACGTAGGCCTCGCACCCGCCCTCGCGGATCCGTTCCTCATCCCCTTTCATGGCGAACGCCGTCACGGCGATCACCGGAATGGAGTGAAGTTCGTCGTCTTCCTTCAGCCATCGCGTCACGTCCAGTCCGGACACCTTTGGCAACTGGATGTCCATGAGAATCAGGTCAGGTTTGTGCTCGCGGGCCAAATCCAAAGCCTCAAAACCGTTGCGTGTGCGCACGGTCCGGTAACCGCTCGCCTCAATGAGGTCGCGAAAGAGCTTCATGTTCAGTTCATTGTCTTCAACGATCATCACCTTTTTGGGCATTCTCGGCGGTCCCGTAACCATTTGTCTCCATTGCGCTTTTGGCGTCAGAGATGACTGCGTCGCGCAATCGTTGAGACACGCTAGCGCAATATGATTGACGAAACGCAAACTTTGCATGCCGGCGCCGGCGTCGCGGATGCTTGCGATAATCTTCAATCACGCGCTATCGTGTGCCGGAGAAGAACATGACCAGAAAGGACGATCAGCCAGAGCGAAGCGGAGGCTCTGGCCATATCGGCGCTGGCGTTTGTCGCCGGCGACGACGTTCTTCTGCCCCGATTTCTGCAACTAACGGGAATCGACCCCTCCGCGATACGCGAGGCGGCATCCGAACCGGGCTTTCTGCCTGCAATTCGTCAGCGCACACGAGCCGACGCTGATGCGGTTTTGCAAGTCCACGGATATTGCGCCCCAACTGGTCGGCGCCGCGTTGAGCGCCTTGCCGTTCGACGACAATGGCGTTCAGACCGACGCATGAGCGAAGATCCGGAAACCGCCCGCCAAATCGCGGAACTCGCGAAGGATTCCCGACCATTGCTGGTGCTGGACATTGACGAGGTGGTGCTGGAATTCGTCCGGCCCTTTACCGCGTTTCTCAACGATACCGGACATCATCTGCGAATGGATTCATTTCGTCTTTACGGCAATGTCGTGAATCGGGCATCCGGCGAGGCCCTGGACCGGGAGACCGTAACCGCCCTGCTAAACGGCTTCTTCGAAGCACAGGAAGAATGGCAAATCCCGGCGGAGACGGCCGCGGCAACGGTTGCGGACCTGTCGGAAAACGTCGAAATCGTCATGCTGACAGCCATGCCGCACCGCTTTCGCAACGCCAGGCGGCGGTTGCTCGACCGAAACGGTTTTCCTTATCCTCTGCTGACCACCGAAACCGCCAAAGGACCCGCAATCAGCCAGTTGCGCGGTCGGGTCCTGCGCCCGGTCGCATTCGTCGACGACATCCCGCACAATCTGATGTCCGTGCGCGAGCATGTGCCGGATGCAGGTCTTGTTCATTTGATGGTCCATGAGGAGATGCGCGCCCTGCTTCCCCCGCTTGATAGCAGAATCTGGACTGCGGATTCGTGGTCGGACGCGGGGGAATTCATTCGAGAGCATCTCAACGTATAACGCCTAAAAACAGCGCCGCATCAAAGGCCTGCCATTCTTTCTTGTTGCAACGACGCCAAATCCCGCCTCACGAAATACATGACTTGATCCGACGAAGAGGCTCAAGGGGCTTTTCGAGTGATCCATCGGGCAGGCTTCGACCGTTCGCGCTCCGTTTTCGCGTGCGAAATCCACTCCTTTCTGTAGCAATGTGCGGGTCAGTCCCTGCCCTCGCGCCTGTTTTGAAACAAAGAAGCATGACGCTGCCCACACGGTCGTGTCGTGTTCAGGTGCATCGTCGAGCGGTGCAGACACCCGGCGCGGTGAGTTCCACTGGGGAACATCGGCACGCGGTCCGATTTGCAGCCAGCCCACGGCCTTTTCACCTTCCATCGCCAAAACGCCTGGCGGCGGACCTGTCGCAACGCGCGCTTTCATGAACGACCGATTGGCCTGCCGGCTGTTCTTCCGCCGTTCCATGGACGGCAAGCGGAAATAGGTGCACCAACAGCCGTAACAGGCGCCTTGTGGACCAAACAGCGTCGCAAATGCATCCCAACGCTCCGGTATCAGTGGCACGATGTCGAACGCCATGGCATAATTCTCCGCGAAGCCTGAATCCGGAATTACTCCGGAACACGAAGTTTGTTCGCTTTATGTTTGCAGCGATGCCCGACCATGTCAACAATCCGGAATACGGTTTTTGCCGTGACTGCATGGCGCTGCAGTCCGGCAAAACGCGGCGGTGCTCTCATTGCGGCGGTCCACGCATGGCGAGACATACGGAGCTCTATGAATTATCCATCGCACATATCGACTGCGACGCTTTTTATGCGTCTGTCGAAAAGCGCGATAATCCGGCGCTTCGCGACAAGCCTCTGATTATCGGCGGCGGCCGCCGGGGTGTGGTTTCGACCGCCTGCTATCTTGCGCGAATCAAGGGCGTGCACTCGGCCATGCCGATGTTCAAGGCGCTTGAAGCCTGCCCCGAGGCAACGGTCGTCAAGCCGAACATGGAGAAATACGCGGCGGTGGGCCGGGAAGTCCGGGAGATGATGCGGTCGCTCACCCCGATGGTGGAGCCGATATCGATTGACGAGGCCTTTCTGGACCTGTCGGGCACCGACCGGTTGCATCGCGATCCGCCCGCCCGCGTGCTTACCGGGTTTGTCAGGGAAGTTGAGACCGAAATCGGCATCACGGTTTCCGTCGGTCTTTCGTACTGCAAATTCCTTGCGAAGGTCGCCTCCGACTTCGAGAAACCCAGGGGGTTTTCGGTCATCGGACGCGCTGAAGCGAAATCATTTCTTTCAGACAAGCCGGTCGGCATGATCTGGGGAGTGGGCAAGGCCTTTGAAAAGGCGCTGGCGCGTGACGGCATCAGGTCGATCGGGCAGTTGCAGGCCATGGAACTCGACACGCTCATGAAAGCGTACGGGACGATGGGCGACCGGTTGTATCATCTCTCAAGAGGTCAGGATTTCCGCCGCGTGACCGGTCACGGCGCGGTGAAAAGCATTTCGTCGGAAACAACGTTCAATAAGGACATTGCCGCGATGGACGAATTGGCGCCGATATTGCGCTCGCTTTCGGAGAGAGTCTCCGAGCGGCTCAAAAAGAAGGAAATTGCCGGACTGACGATCATCCTGAAGCTGAAGACAACCGATTTCAAGATACGCACCCGAAATCGCCGGCTGCAGGACCCGACCCGATTGGCGGACCGCATTTTCACCACGGGACTTGAACTTTTGCGCAACGAAACCGACGGGACGAAATACCGGCTGATCGGCATCGGAGTATCCGACCTTTGCGATAGCGAACGGGCTGACCCGCCCGATCTCGTCGACGAACCGGCGCTGAAACGCGCCATCGCCGAAAGCGCGATCGACGCGGTTCGGGACAAATTCGGCCGTCAGGCGGTGGAAACCGGTTACACGTTCGGCAAGAGCGGGAAGGCACGACCGCAGCGTGATCGCGACGTTTGATCCTTCCGATGTTCATTGAACTTCAGCCGGCGCATCTCCAATGGCGGAAGATACGAAATCTAGGCCCGATATTCCAGAAGTTCCGAACGCGCCCGATTTGGATTGAACGCATCTTCAAACTTGACAAAGGTAAAACCGATTTCCGGAGCGTACCATACGCGCGACGTAAAATTCGCCCCGGATATTCTCAGCCGCAATGCCTCGAACGTGCCGGCGGGAACGGTCACGGTTTCAATGGCCTGCACAACGACCGAGGTTGGAAAGGACCGTCGTGTAAATCCATTTTCATGATTGGTAAAATCATACCGGACGTTGTATCTCTTGCCGACATAAAGCGGAAAATCGAGAATGCCGGTATGAGGCTCGTATTCCCGCCCGACTGCTTCTCCCGACAGGTTCGTATCGCCCATATAATTCAGTGTTTCGACGTCACGGAACACATAGCGCTGAACGTTTGCGCGGCCATCCCGACCTAACTCTGCCCGGTAGCGATAGGCCGGCCTGCCGTGAAACGTGGACGTGTCCAGAAGCTGAAATGAGTCTACGCCGGTTATTGCGTTGTAGTTTCCATAATACCGAAGGCTGTATCGTTCCCCAACCCGCCGCTTTTCCGGCAGGTTCCAACTGCGTGCGCCTTCCGGCGGCGCGTCGCCTGTGCCGGCGGTGCTCTGGCATCCCCCAAGCAGCGCCACGGCCGAAAGCCCCATAATGAAATTTCGCCGGTTTTCCATTTCGTCCTCCAGTTTCAACGTCACCGGCATATAGCAGAACATACACTCGATGTGAACGGTAAAGATCCCGGAATCCGTCCTGAAATTTCATGAACGATTTCACGGCCTTGCGACATGCCGCGTTGTCGCGCCCGACATGCGTCTTCCGGACGATTATCACCGTTTGTATGGGATCTGGTTCGCTTGCGGATTTCCGGCGTTTGCGCCGGCGCCGGCGATCATCTGGCTGATGTCGATCAGGGCCGGAAATCGGATTCTGATCGGAGGGAACGACCGGAAAGTCTACACGAGTTCCACGTCAACCACGCCTGACACGGAGCGCACAGCGGAGGCTATGCGCGGCGAAACCTGATATCGGTTCGGCAGTTCGATCTCTATCTCGCCTTCGGCCTGATCCTTGATGACGATGACGCTGACCTGTCCGCTTCCCGAAGCGTCGAGTTGCACTGAAAGGGAATTGACAGGCGCGGCATCGCGGACAAATATCCGCATGGATTTTTGCAGCCGGTCGGCCTCGTCCTCCAGCGACTTCACCGTCTGGATCCGTAAATTGACGCCTTCCGGCCTGTCCTCGGCTGAAACCGTGATGACCACCGACCTGCCCGCCTCCAACAGATCCCGGTACTGCGCCAGCGCTTCGGAAAACAATACCGCTTCGTACTGGCCGGTTGTGTCGGAGAACTGCACGACGCCCATTCGGTTGCCCGTGCGGGTCTTGCGTTCCTGTTTCGCGGTAATCGTTCCCGCCAGACGGCCGGCCGAAGCGCCACGCTTGACGGCGGCCTCAAAGTCGGACCAGACCTGCACGCGCATCTTCTCCAACGCCGATTCATACTCATCGAGCGGATGAGCCGACAGGTAGAAACCCACGGTCTGGAATTCGCGGTGCAGTTTCTCGGCTGAAAGCCAGGGTTCGATGTCGGGAAGACGGATCGCTTCCGGCGCGTCGACGAAATTGTCGCCAAAGATATTCGCCTGCCCGGTGCTTGCTTCCCGCGCGGCGAGTTGCGCCGTGCCGATCAACCAATCCACGCCCGCCATCATGGCCGCCCGATCGCGATTGAAGCAATCAAGCGCGCCTGCCGCGATCAAACTTTCAAAAACGCGTTTTCCGACAATGTGAGGATCGATCCGCAGGCAAAAGTCTTCCAGGTTCTTGAATTTTTTTTCGCTACGCTTTTCGACAATGTGGTCAACCGCCGCTTCGCCCACACCCTTGATCGCCGCAAGTGAGTAAAAGATTCGATTTTCGTCCACTTCGAAATCACGGAATGACGTCATGACCGAAGGCGCAACGACATCAATGCCGAGCCTAAGCGCATCCCGCCGAAAATCGCTCAGTTTGTCCGTGTTCGACATGTCGAGCGTCATTGAAGCCGCCAGAAACTCCACGGGATGATGCGCCTTCATGTAGGCGGTCTGGTACGACACGATGGCATAGGCGGCGGCGTGCGACTTGTTGAACCCGTAATCGGCGAATTTCGCCAGCAGATCGAAGATCATGTTCGCCTGCGGCTTGCCGACGCCCCTCTCCACCGCGCCATCGACGAAACGGACGCGCTGATCGTCCATCTCGGAACGGATTTTCTTGCCCATCGCCCGGCGAAGGAGATCGGCTTCGCCCAGCGAATAACCCGCCAGTTCCTGGGCGATCTGCATCACCTGCTCCTGATAGACGATGACGCCTTGCGTTTCTCTGACCAGATGATCGATCCTGGGATGGATCGACGCCATCTCCTCCTCGCCGTGTTTGCGCGCATTGTAGGTCGGTATGTTCTCCATCGGTCCGGGACGATAGAGCGCCACAAGCGCAATAATGTCCTCAATGCGATCGGGTTTCATGCCAAGCAAAGCCTTGCGCATACCGGCGCTTTCCACCTGAAACACACCCATGACCTCGCCACGCGACAACATCCGGTAGGTTTTCTCGTCATCCAGCGGTATTCGCGCCAGGTCGACTTCCGTTCCCCGGCGGCGCACGAGGCGAACCGCGGTTTCAAGCACTGTCAGGGTTTTCAGGCCAAGAAAATCGAATTTCACCAGACCCGCCTGTTCGACCCATTTCATGTTGTATTGGGTAACCGGCATGTCCGATCGCGGATCGCGATACATCGGCACAAGTTCGAAGAGCGGCCTGTCGCCGATCACGATGCCGGCGGCGTGGGTCGAAGCGTGCCGGTAGAGCCCCTCAAGCCTGCCGGCGATATCGAGCATGGTCTGCACGATCGGTTCCTGCTCGATCTCCTCCGCAAAACGCGGTTCATCCTCAATCGCCTTTGCGAGCGAAACCGGCGCCGCCGGATTCTGCGGCACCATTTTGCACAGGCGGTCGATCTGCCGATTTGGCATCTGCAGGGCGCGTCCGACATCACGAAGAACGGCGCGGGCCTGCAGCGTTCCGAACGTGATGATCTGGGCGACCTGATCGCGACCGTATTTCTCCTGCACGTAGCGGATCACTTCGTCGCGGCGATCCTGGCAGAAATCGATATCGAAGTCCGGCATCGACACCCGATCGGGATTGAGAAACCGCTCGAACAGCAGCGAGAAACGCAGCGGATCCACATCGGTGATCGTCAGCGCCCATGCGACCAGCGAACCGGCGCCCGATCCACGTCCCGGCCCGACCGGTATGCCTTTGGACTTGGCCCACTGAATAAAATCGGAAACGATCAGAAAGTAACCCGGATATTGCATGCGCTCGATTACGCCGAGTTCGAAATCGAGACGCTCCCGATAGTCGGACTCGCTATATCCTTGCGACGTGCCGAATGTCTCGAGCCTTCGGCCCAGCCCCTCCTCCGCCGCGCTCCGCAGTTCGCGCGCCTCCAGCAAAACGGCATCGCCGTCTTCCGCCAAACTCACGAAACGCGGCAGTATCGGATTGCGCGTCTCCGGGAAATAACTGCAACGCTTGGCAATTTCGACCGTATTCCGAATCGCTTCGGGCAGATCGCTGAAGAGCCGGATCATGTCCGCCTGTGTTTTCAGGCTGTGGTCGGGCGTCAACCGCGGTCGATTGTCTTGGGCGACGGCGGAATTGGATGCGATGGCCATCAGCGCATCGTGGGCATCGAAATCCTCGCATGCGGGAAAATGAGCATTGTTGGTCGCGACAATCGGCAGGTCGTTCGCGTAGGCCAGATTCAGCAGCGCGACCTCGACGGAGCGGTCATACCCCTCATGGCGTTGCAACTCGACATAAAGCCGGTCGCCGAACAGACTGGTCAACTGTTTCAGGAATTGCGCGGCGAGATCGGGATGGGACGACGACAGCGCCTTGTCGACCGGCCCATCGGGTCCGCCGGTCAGGCATATGATCCCGGCCGCGTGTCTTGCGAGCTGTTCGGCGTTCGCGTGAACAGGGGCATTATCGGGTTTGGCCAGATAGGCATCGGAAACGATGCGCACCAGATTGGCATGTCCCTCTTCGTTCGCGGCGATGAGTATGAGCTTCGGCGGCGTTGCGCGCGCGTTGATGTGCACGCCTTCGCCGGCGTCATCGGATGTCAGTTCGACATCCAGTTCGCAGCCGATGATCGGTTGCACCCCATCCTTGACGGCCTTTTGGGCGAATTCCAACGCTCCAAAGAGGTTATTGGTGTCCGTGACCGCGATCGCCGGACAACGATCGCCAACGGCGTACGCGACGATCTTGTCGACCGGAAGCGCCCCTTCGAGCAGCGAATAGGCCGAATGCACATGGAGATGAACAAAATGACGTGCTTCGCTATCCGCACCAATCTGCTCGGAAGCATTGTGCGCCATGTTGCTCAACCCAGGGTTCCACTCAGTCGGACAGAAGTTTCAACCTTGCAGACGCCATTGTCCATAGCGCAGGCGATTTGCCCACATGAGGTTGGCGGCTCCAATTCCAAAAGCGCCGGTGGAGCATTATGGGATCGGCACTTAAAACGCGCCGATCCACATCGCCATCGTCACGAGAAACATGCTGACGGAAACAAGAGAGATGACGTCCTGGGCGAGATCCAACATGCTTTATGCTCCTTTATTTGCTGTTTAATCCCTTTATGTTCTCTTTTTGTCCGTACGTCAATACTGCCCAAGCGCTTTTGCCGCCGGGCCTTTGCCGTCATCGACAGCGGCATCTTCTTCTTCGCCGGTCGCAATGCCAAACGCGGTGAATTGTCGGCGATAAGCGGAACAATCGCTTTATGGGCATTGCAGGTCAAATCGGGATCCCGCCTAGGTCAGGTAACCAGCCGCTAAAGGATCATATCGCCATATATCTTTTCAGAAGCGATGGATTGTCCCTGAGAACCGACGTCTCCACGACATCGCGATTGCGACCGTTTTCGATGAACGCCACACGATCGGCGACCGAAAGCACGGCGTCGACCCGTTGCTCGACCAGAACGATTGCAACCCCCTCTTCTTTCAACCGCAGCACAACCTGCCTGATCTGTTCGATCATCGATGGTTGCAGGCCCTCGGTGGGCTCATCCAGCAGCAGGACTTTCGGCTCAATGCAAAGCGCGCGGGCGGTTGTCAGCATCTGCTGCTCGCCGCCGGAAAGGGTTTCGGCCACCTGATCAAGCCGTTCGCGCAGGCGCGGAAAAATGCCGAGCACACGATCACGCATTTTTCTGCCGCCACCGCTCACCATCAAACCGATTTCGATGTTCTCGGCCACGGTCAGTTCGGCGAACAGGCGACGTCCTTGCGGTATGTAGCCGATTCCCTTGCGCGGGATTTGACAGGCGGGCAGATGCGACACTTCCTCGCCGTCAAGCAGGATTGATCCGCTTGTAACGGGTATAAGACCCATGATCGCCTTCATGGTCGTGGTCTTACCGGCGCCGTTTCGACCGAGCAGGCAAAGGATTTCGCCGGCGGAAACCGACAGCGATACGTCCCTCAAAATCCGGGCGGCACCATAACCGGCGTCGATGTTTTCGATCTCAAGCATGCGAAGTTCCCAGATATGCCGCTTGAACTTCGCTGTTATCGCCGATCTCTTCAGGGGTTCCCTCGGCAAGAATCTCACCGGAATTCAGGACCGATACGATATCGGCGGTATCCATCACGACGTCCATATTGTGCTCGATGAGCAGAACCGTCGTCTCGCCGGCCATTGCGCGGACAAGCTGCTTGAATTCGGCGATTTCGCTATCGGCAAGGCCCTGTGTCGGCTCGTCAAGGATCAGCAGCTTCGGCTTCTGCGCCAAGCCCATTGCGATTTCGAGCAAACGCTGGTGACCATAGGAAAGTCCGCCTGCAATTTCATGACGACGACCGGACAGACCGACTTTCGCCAACGCATCTTCGACACGCCTTTCCACCGCCGCCGCGCCGCCGTCGGAAACGCGGCGAACCGCAAGTGCGAGGTTGTCGTCAAGCGTCAACCGTTCATAGACCGAGGTGATTTGAAACGTGTAGGCCATTCCGCCGGCGATACGGCGATGCGCCGGCTGCCTCGTGATGTCATTGCCCAAAAATTCAACTCTGCCGGCGGTGGCGGCGATGCGACCTGAAATCAAGCCGACCAGCGTGGATTTGCCGGCGCCGTTCGGCCCGATAAGCGCCCGAATCTGACCCTGGGGAACCGAGAAATCGACATGGGAAACGGCCATCAGGCCTCCGAAGCGTTTCGTCAGCCCGCGAGCCTCAAGCAGGGCTATGGAAGCCATGGAAGCCACCGGCGCCCGATCTCACCCATGATGCCCTGTCGGGCGAAAAGCGTCAGCAGTACAAGCACGACGCCGGCGACCGCCAGATAAGCGCTTGTAAAACCGCTGGAGATATCGATGAGATAGAACATGAACAATGTGCCGACGAACGGTCCCAATGCCGTACCCGCGCCACCCAGCAATACCCACAGCAGCGGCAAAATCGAATATTGCACCGAGGCGAAACTTGCCCCCACATAACCGAACAAAAGACCATAGGATGCTCCGGCGACGCCGGAAATGACGCCCGAGATCACGAACGCCGCCAGTTTGTAGCGCGATACATCGTAGCCGAGCATGCGGGTGCGCTCCTCATTCTCGCGTATCGCCACCAACACCCTGCCGAAATGCGACCGCGCCAGACGTGTAAGGGCAAGGAAGCAGATCGCGAACAGAAGAAGTCCCGCCAGATAACGGTTCGCCTCATTGCTAAGGTCGATGCCCGCCAGGGTTCTGTCGGCCTGCTGAATGACGAAACCTTCATCGCCCCGGGTCAATTCTCCAAAATACAATATCGTCAGAAATCCCGCCTGCGCGAACATCAGCGTGACAATCATCAACTGAACGCCAGCCGTCCGCAGGGCCAAGAAACCGATAATTGCGGAGACGAAGAGGCTTGAAACCAATCCGGCCAGCAAAGCGCCGCCCGCCGGCCAGTCGAGATGCTGCACGGTCAGGCCCATACCGTACATTCCCGACGCGAAGAACAGGGCGTGGCCAAGGCTCAACATGCCGCCATAGCCGAAAGCGAAATTGAAGCCCATTGCGTAGACGGCAAGCACCATGATGCGGGCAAGATTGCCATGATGGTAGGCGGGGAGCGCAAAATGAAAAACCAGCAGAAGCGCGATGACACAGATATTCAGCGTCAACGATTTTCGAGCGCTGCTCATCGTCCGCGCGGTCCGAACAGACCCCGCGGCCGGAATACGAGCACAAAAGCGACCAGAAGCGTGGACAGGATTTTCGCCAGTGTCGGTGAGAAGAACATCGAAACCATACCGTCGCTCATCCCGATGAGCACAGCGGCGGCAACCGTGCCGGGCAGGCTGCCGAGGCCGCCGATGATGACGACGATGAACGACAAGAGCAGCGGATCGGCGCCCATCAGATAGTGCGCCTGCCGGATCGGCACGATCAGCGTCGCCGCGAGCGCTGCGAGCGCGGCGCCGACCCCGAATACGATCGCGTAGACGCGATCGACCCGGATTCCGAAGGCTTGAGCCATTTCGGGGTCAAGCCGCGTCGCGCGCATTACCAGACCGAGCCTGGTACGGGCCATGATCCGCCAAAGCACGCCGAGCAAAACAATCGCCGCGCCTATGACAAAAAGCTTGTAGCTGGTCGTGCCGAAACCCCAGGGCCAGCCAACGGTCGGACCGGCCTCGCCCCACTCCGGCCATGGCAGCGCCAGACGCCGGTTGAACGGCGCCTCCACCGGGCGCGCCTCCGGCCCGTAGGTCATCAAGGTCACCTGCTGAATGATGTAAAGCAAGCCGATCGTTGCAACGATCGTATTCTCCGGATCGTATTTCAGGCGTTTCAGGACCAGCACATCGGCGGCCACGGCAATCGTACCGACTACAATCGGTGCGATGAAAAGCGCCAATAAAAAGCCGGCGGCCGGATGCAGGCCAACTGTCGAAGCCACGACCCAAGCCAGCACCGCGCCGAGCATGAAAAACTCGCCGTGAGCGACATTGACCACCCGCATAACGCCAAAAACGAGGCTCAATCCGACCGCAGTCAACGCCAGCACGCTCGCCTGAACCGCACCTTCAAGCGTGGCCAGAACGAGATAAGGCCCAAAATCCATCAAAAGCGACCCCGGCCAATCCGGCCGGGGTTCCCCCATCAGTCAGCGTCAGAGCGACTGTGTCGTATAGTCGGTCTCGTCGGGATAGAAGGTATCCTCGATTGAGGTCGTGTGGGCGACGACGAGCTTGCCGCCGGTCACTTTCGATATGTATTGATGGCCGAAGACCTGATGGGTCTTGCCGTTGAAGAGTTTGGCGCCTTGCGGATGTTCGTTCGAGTGCGGCATGTCCGTCATGGCTTCAACCGCTTCGATCAGCTTCGCGCGGTCGTCCGGTTCCCGATAGCCGGCCGCCTCCATCCCCGCCTTGATGATGTGCATGGTTTCCCAGCAACCAAACATGTGGGCGTAGGTCGAGACATCTTTCGGGTCGGAGACCGAAGCGCCGGTGGCATCCACGCCGACCGCTTCGCGATAGAATTTGTCGTAAGGCGACTGGTCGGCCTGTGCGTAACGCGGATTGCCCTCCCAGAAATGGGTGCCCTCCAGGAATTCCAGCCCGGGACTTGCGATATCGACTGCTTCGAGACTATCGATAAAGCCGAAAATCTCCGGCCTGCTCGACCCGAAGAACTCGCCCATTTCCTTCACGAAAGTGAGTACGGCGGGGCCTACCATCACATGATAGACCACTTCGGTTTCGCGCGGAATCTTGGGAAAGTATTTTGTGAAGGAAGATTCGGTCGGCGGAATGGCGATTTTTTCGAGCACCCGCCCGCCCCGCCTCTCGATCGCAGCCGAAAAATAATCGCGATGATCATGGCCGAATGCAAAATCGGGGAAGATCATGGTGACCTTCTTGCCCAGATTTTCGGCCACGAATGGCGCCATCGCCTGAACCTGGCTTTTCACGTCGGTGATGCCGGGTTGCAGCGTGTAGCGATTGAGCATGCCGCTGGCGACGTGGTGGCCTTCCGATACCACGAAATAGGGGATCTTCAGTTCGCCGGCACGCGGCGCGGAGCCGATAACGACGTGGCTGAAAAGCGTACCGAAGACAACATCGCAATTGTGCCGGTTTGCGAACTTCTCAACCACCTCCGCGCCACGCTTCGGGTCGGTGCCATCATCTTCCGCGATCACCTCCAGCGGACGGCCGTTTATACCACCGGCATCGTTGATCAGCCTGGCGACGGCTTCCGCGGTCCGGCCATACCAGCGGCCATAGGCGGCCCCGATTCCCGTTACGTGTTGCTGAAACCCGACTTTGACTGGCGCCGAGCTTTGCGCCTGCGCGTAGCGGACGAATCCCGGCATCGCCGTCGAACCGACCGTCAAAGCCGAACCGGCGGCCATCTTCTTAAGGACCGCTCGACGTGTCTCATTGCATTTCGAGATTCCGGTCATTGTCACCTCCCATTGATCAAATCGGCGCCGGCGCATTCCTCACGGCGATGCTGTATGTATACGAACAATTTGTCCAGCGGCCAAATCATCGCCCTAGGCCCCGCGAGGAGTCGCCAACAGCCAGAGGCCGAACAGCGTATAGAGGATCATGAACAGCGCAAGCGGTAATTGGCTCAGAATCGCCTGTCGGGGCCGATCGAAAAGGCGCGTGGCGAGCGCGTGGCCGAGCAGAACCGACAAGACATGCCCCAAAACGACGGCGCCGGCTTGCGAAAGCCAAATGATTTCAACGCTATCACGGGTATTGAGAAACCCGGTGGTCACATGGAATTCGTCAAATCCGAAAATGTCCGTTCCGGTTCGCAGCGGGTCGTTCAATGCGGCGGCGGCATATTGTGACTGAACCAGAAACGCGGTCAGGTAATGCGCAACATGGTAACCCAGCGCAATCGGCAGGATCGACAACACCAGGAGACCGAACGCGTTGGAAAATCCGATTCCGGGCCCTGCAACGCGCAATCCGAGCCCGACAACCAGGGCAAACAATCCGACCAGCAACACGTTAGCCGCCAAATACCCGAATGACGTCGGCCAGACGACCGCGGACCGCCCGGGAAACTCGAGCGGATTGATGCCGATCATCGCCAGCCACCAGAATGTCTCGTTCACGCCGTCAAAACTCCCCGTCCCAAGGATGAGGAGGACGAAGACCGCGCCGCTGACGGAGGCCGGATCGGCTTCTTTTATACGCCAGCACGGAACGCCTGCCCTCAATTGCGCTCCAGTTCGGCCGAATATCGCCAGTTGAGCGTATCTACGCATCAAAACGGTAAAACACTCGCCACGGTTCAACCAGGCGCCGGCACCGAAAACGATCATGCAGCCGAACGTGAATACCCAATAGGCCACAACAATCCTGGCCAATCGCGCCGGATCTTCCGGCGCAATATCAGCCAGCATGAACAGGCCGAACGCGATGAACAAGAAGACCGCGGGCCAGGAACCAATCCGGTCCGGCAGCGTCGCAAACCGGCCGTTTCTTATTCTTTCGGGCAGCAGGCGGTATGGCCCTGTCCACGGATTAAACCAGCTCCACAGATCGCCGACCAGCGCCTGGACCGTCACAAAACTCATCCACCAGATCGTCCAGACGGTAATCGGCAGCAGATTTTCAACCGGGTTCGGCGAACCGGTCAGCCCGATGAATATGAGGCAGACAAGCAATACAAATGAAACAAGGCTGGTCAGCGTCTTCCATTCGGTTTGCGCGGCTGCCGCGATCTGGCCAGAAACGAAAATCAGTTTTGCAGAGCCATGGGGCATGATGGCCACGACGAGAACTGTCAGCGCCACCACGCCAACGCCGGAAGTTATATAGAGCCCAGTCGGCAACAGCAGGACGAATGCCTGTTCCGATGTGTGAGCAAAAGCCGGTTCGACCGCTAAAACCAGCGTGTGGAATACCGCCACGCACATTTTGACCGTGTTGAGGATCGATATCGCGGGCGGGATAGATTGCCGCAAAACACTCGCCTTGCGATGACAGTTCACAATTACCCGCCAGCTTAATTCAACGAAGATGGGCTATGTCGCATGCCGCAAGAATGCCCTCAAACATCCGCAGGCGTAAAGCCGGCCTTTCCGGATGTTTCCGGTCGGTCTGGAAATACTCGGTTCCGTTTATAGATCAGCTTCCTGCGCCAGACCCCTGTCAGCGGCGATTTTGACCGCCACGGATGCGACGGCCAGATCCTGCAATCCGACTCCCGTGCCGTCAAACAGGGTTATCTCATCATCGCTCACCCGGCCCGGATGATCGCCGTTGATCACATCGCCAATCGGCGTGATGTCATCTTCGGAAATCAATCTTGCGGCAATCGCATGCTGGGTTTCGCCGATCGTGATCGACTGGGCAACTTCATCCGTGAACGCGGCGGCCGCGGCGACCAAAGTCGGATCAACTTCCTGTTTGCCTGTTGTGTCGGTACCCATGCACGCAATATGCGTTCCCGGTTTCACCCAGTCGCGCATCATCAAAGCTTCATGGGCCGACGTAATCGAGATAATCACATCGGCGCGTCCGCCCACTTCCTCCCTGTCAGCGGCTTCGAACGGCAATCCGATCTCGTTTGCCGCCTTCGCCAAGCCCGGAAGCATTTCCGGATGGAAATTCCAGGCGATGACCCGATTGAAATCGCGTTGTTCGGCCGCGGCTCGCAGTTGAAAACCGGCCTGGTGTCCAGCGCCGATCATGCCGAGCACTTTGGCGTCTTTGCGGGCCAGATGGGCGATTGAGACGGAACTTGAAGCCGCCGTGCGCACCGCGGTCAGGTAGTTGCCGCCGACCAGGGCCGACAGTCGGCCTGTATCCGGGTCGAACAGGAATATCGTCGATTGGTGGCTGGTCAGGCCTCTGGCCATGTTGCCGGGCCAGTATCCGCCCGATTTCACTCCCAGCACCAACCCGGCCCGGTCGAAACCCGATTTGAAGCCGTAGAGCGCATCTGCGTGACCAATGGATTCGCGAACGACCGGGAAGTTCCAGGCATCGCCCTTCGCCATTGCGCCGAAGACGGCCTCAACGGCATCGAATGCCGCCTTGCGGTCGACGACCTGCCGGCAGATTTCCTCCGAGACGATCAGCATTTCCGGCGCCTCAGTAGGCCTTGCCGCGAGCCGAAACCGGCCAAAGGCTTTCGACCTTGCCGCCCCGCACGCCGACATACCAGTCGTGAACGTTGCAAGTCGGATCGCAATGGCCGGGAACAAGCTTGAGTTTGTCGTTGACCTTCAGGACGCCATCGGGATCATCGATGACGCCGTGCTCGTCCGAGCATTTGATATATTCGACATCATCGCGGCCATAAATAAACGGCAGTCCGGAATCGACCGACTGGGCCTTAAGACCGGCGTCACATATCGCCTTGTCGCCCTTGGCGTGGCTCATAATGGAAGTGAGGATGAAAAGAGAATTCTCCCACTCCCCCTGATCGATTCTGTTGCCGCTCTTGTCCAGAATACGGCCATAGTCGGCATCCATAAAGGCGTAGGAGCCACACTGAAGTTCATTGTAGACGCCGGAATCGGTTTCGAAATAGTAACTGCCGGTGCCGCCGCCGGAGACAAATTCCGGCTCAAGGCCTGCCGCCTTCAATCCCTCGACCGCATCCTTGACCATCGCAATCGCGACATCAAGCTTGGCCTTGCGGTCGTTGTAGATGTCGAGATGCTGCATGGCGCCCTGATAGGCCTGAATCCCGGTGAATTTCAACCCCGGCGCGGCCTCGATCGCCCTAGCTATCTCCACGACCGCATCAGTTGTTGTTACGCCGCAGCGCCCTGCCCCGCAGTCGATTTCGATAAAGCACTCCAGTTCGGTGCCGTGTTTTTGAACTGCGGCGGAGAGATCCGCGACATTGGCCAGGTCGTCGACACACACAATCGTGCGCGAGCCCAGTTCGGGGATCCGCGCCAGCCGGTCGATCTTCAGCGGGTCGCGCACCTGGTTGGAGACGAGCACGTCCTTGATTCCGCCCCGCGCGAACACTTCAGCCTCGGATACCTTCTGGCAGCAGACGCCAACCGCGCCGCCGATCTTCTCCTGCAGTTTGGCGACATCAACGGATTTGTGCATCTTGCCATGCACACGATGGCGCATGCCATGCGCCCTGGCATAGTCACCCATCTTTTTGATGTTCCGCTCCAGTGCGTCCAGATCGAGCACCAGGCAGGGTGTCTGGATATCGGCTTCGCCCATGCCGGGAACCGCCGGGATATCGTAGCCGACTTCGAGATTGCCGAAGTTTACCGGTGCGTTCATTTTTGTTCTCCTTGGTCTTGATGATCACTGCCAGGGCAATTTATCCAAATCGACATTGCCGCCCGTGACAATCACCCCGACGCGCTTGCCCCGGAACGTATCCGGGTTTTTCAATATCGTCGCCAGCGGCACCGACGACGACGGCTCGACAATGATTTTCATCCGTTTCCAGATCAGCTTCATGGCGTCGACGATTTCTTCCTCGGTCGCCAACAGAATGTCGGTGACATGGTTGGAGACGAAGCGCCAGGTCAATTCCTTCAGCGGCACCTTGAGGCCGTCGGCAACTGTCTGCGGCGCGTCGTCGGCAATAATGTATCCGGCCTTGAAAGACCGGTAGGCGTCGTCGGCATTCTTCGGTTCCGCCGCATAGATCTTTGTCCGCGGAGCGATGTTCGACAATGTCAGGCATGAGCCGGAGATCATGCCGCCGCCGCCGACCGGCGCAACCACGGCGTCAAGATTGTCGACATCCTCCACCAGTTCCCTTGAGCAGGTCGCCTGGCCAACAATCACCCGCGGATCATTGTAGGGATGGATGAATTCCGCACCGGTTTCCGCCTGGACCTTTGCAAACGTTTCCTCGCGGTTTGTCGTCGATGGTTCGCATTCGGTTATTTTCCCGCCATAACCGATTACCGCGTCCTTTTTGGCCTGCGGGGCGGTGCGCGGCATAACCACATGGCACGGAATTCCCCTGCGTCCGGCGGCATAGCTCAGGGACAGGGCGTGGTTGCCGGAACTGTGCGTCGCGACGCCCTTTTTCGATTTTTCCTCAGCCAGACCAAAGACCGCATTGGATGCGCCTCGTGCCTTGAACGCGCCGGCTTTCTGAAAGTTCTCGCATTTGAAGAACAGTTCCGAGCCGGCAAGTCCGTTGAGGAACGAACTGGTCATCACGGGGGTGCGGTGGATATATGGTCCGATGCGCTCATGGGCTTCGAGCACGTCATCATATGTAGGTATCATCATCTCGGTTTCACGCCGCTTTTGCATCGACATCCTCCGCTGAATTGCGGTAAAAATCCTGCGCCGCCGATACGCCGGAACCCAGTTCGATCGGATAGTTCAGGTCCTTCATCGCCATCTCGGCGGCGGCGAGGCCGGACAGAGCCATGACATCCGTCAGCGAGCCGAGGTGGCCGATGCGGAACGCCTTGCCGGCGATCCGGCCAAGACCGACTCCGAATGAAACGCCATATTTGTCATAGGCAAGGTTTGTCAGCACATCGCTGTGGAAGCCTTTCGGCACGAAGATGGCGCTGACCGTGTCGGAATAAAGTTCCGGCGAACGGGCGCAAAGTTCCAGCCCCCACGCTGAAATTCCGCGGCGAACGCCCTTCGCGATGCGGTGATGGCGCGCAAAAACATTATCGAGTCCTTCTCCCAGCAACATATCGAGGCTCCCGCGAAGCCCGTGCATCAACTGGATCGGCGGCGTATAGGGATAGCCGCCCTTCGCATTGGCGGCCCGCATGTCGCGGAAATCGAAGAAACAGCGTGAACATCCGGCTGTTTCCGCGGCTTTCAATGCCTTCCGGCTCACGCCGACAATGGCCATGCCTGTTGGCAACATGAAGCCTTTTTGCGATCCGCACACCGCAAGATCGACGTCCCACTCGTCCATGCGGAAATCCATCGACGCCAACGATGAAACACAATCGACATACAGCATCGCGGGGTGATCGCAGGCATCCATCGCCCTGCGAACCGCCGCTATATCGCTTTTGACGCCGGTGGCTGTCTCGTTGTGGGTGACAAGGACCGCCTTGATCCCATGGGTCTTGTCCGCGGCCAAGCGTTCGCCGTAACGATCCGCGGGCGCGCCTGCGCCCCATTCACCTTCAATGATTTCGACATCGAGTTTGTGGCGCCGGCAAAGATCGATCCAGCGATGCGAGAACATCCCGAAGCGCGCGGCCAGAACCTTGTCGCCTGGAGAAAGCGTATTGGTGACAGACGCTTCCCAGCCGCCGGTGCCACTCGCCGGAAAGGTAATGACCGAACCGGTTTCGGTCTTGAAAATCTTCTTCAGGTCCTTGAACAGGGGCTCGACGAAATTGACGAAATCAGGCGCTCGATGGTCCATCGTCTGCATGTTCATGGCGTGACGCAGACGATCCGGAATGTTGGTCGGGCCGGGGATGAAAATCAGGTTCTGACCAGACATGACACGATCTCCGAGTTTGGAATTTAATATGAAACCTACATCCATCCGGTATTTTTGCAATTTTTCTGAAAATATTTTCTATTTTCAGAAATGCGATGGTATACTTATGAAATTAAAGCGTTTTGAATTTTCGGCATTTTGGAAAAACCATGCTGATCTCTGACGTATCCATCCCAACCGGGGGAATCTCAAAATGGCGACACCGCAACGAAGAGGACGTGGCCGGCCGAAATCTCTGTTCCATCCTCCACGGCCGAGCACCATCCGTGCGCTCGACAAGGGATTGCTTGTGCTGAAGGCGCTGGCGCGCTTTGGCGCAACGACGTTAAGCGATTTGGCCGAGCGCATCGACCTGCCCGTGTCATCCACCCACCGAATACTGTTCACGCTCCACGAACAGGGATTCGCCACGCTGGACGACGCCACGCAGGAATGGTCGGTCGGCATCGAAACGTTCCGTGCCGGAAGCGCATTCCTGGTTCGTGCGAATCTGGTCGAAGCCGCCATGAAAACCATGCGGCGGCTGATGGAGGAAACCGGCGAAACGGCGAATCTGGCGATCGCCGATGCAGGCGACGTCGTGTTTATCGCGCAGGTGGAAACACATAATCCGATCCGTGCGTTTTTCCGGCCCGGCAGCCGCGGACCTTTGCATTCCTCGGGAATTGGCAAGGCGCTCCTTGCCGCCATGGTGCCAGAGAAATCGGATGCGATCATCGGGAATTCCGCTCTGGAGAGGCATACGCCAAGGACACTCTCGACGCCGGGTGAATTGCGAGACGAATCTGGTGAATTGCGAACCGATCTCAAGGCGATCCGGATGCGCGGCTGGTCTCTCGACAATGAGGAGCGCTATCTCGGAATGCGCTGTGTGGCGGCGGCCATCCACAACGCCTATGTTGAACCGGTTGCGGGCATATCCGTATCCGGTCCGACGATTCGTTTTCCCGATGACGGGCTGATGGATATCGGCTCGAAAGTCAGGAAAGCCGCCGCAGAGGTGAGGGCTTATCGGGGACTTATCGGCGGACCCGGATCGGCTCATAGAACCCCGTCGTACTACTTACCCGGGCTGAGGCTTGGTCAGCCCCCAAGGGAACATGACCGGGTGGGGCTATAAATCAACGATCCGGGAGCCCTTGAGCGTGATCCGACGATCCATGCGCTCGGCGAGCGCGTGATTGTGAGTCGCAATCAGCGTGGCGAGGCCCGATTGGCGAACGAGCGCCTCAAGCACATCAAAAACATGGGATGAAGTTTCGGGATCGAGATTTCCGGTAGGCTCGTCGGCGAGCAGTATTTGCGGCGCGTTGGCCACGGCGCGAGCAATGGCGACGCGTTGCTGCTCGCCGCCCGAAAGTTCCGACGGGCGGTGGTCGGCCCGGTCGCCGATTTTCATGTAGTCAAGCAATTGCGACGCACGGGCGTTCGCATCCGTTTTCGACAGGCCATGCACGAGTTGCGGCAGCATGACGTTCTCGAGCGCGGAAAATTCCGGCAGCAAATGATGAAACTGGTAAACAAAACCAATGTCGTTTCGGCGTCTGGCCGTCCGGGCGTCGTCGCTGAGTTCGCCGCAGTTCCGCCCCGCGACCGCCACGTCACCGCTGTCGGGCCGCTCAAGCAGCCCCGCCACATGAAGCAATGTGGATTTGCCTGCTCCCGATGGAGCGACGAGCGCCACCATCTCGCCCGGGCGAAGCTCAAAATCCGCGCCATCAAGGATGTTCAGCGTACGGGAACCCTGCCGGTACCGCCGCCCGACGCCATGAAGTTCCAGAATGGCTCCCGCCGCCATTACTCGTACCGCAACGCTTCAACCGGATCGAGCCTGGCGGCGCGCCACGCCGGAAACAGGGTGGCGATAAACGACAGGACAATCGCCATCGCGACGACCGAGACCGTTTCGCCGGGATCCATCTTTGCCGGCAGCCGGCTCAGGAAATAGAGTTCCGGATTGAACAATGTCGTTCCCGAAAGCCAGGAAAAGAACTGGCGGATGGACTCGACATTCAGGCAGACAACGATGCCGAGCAGGACGCCGGCCAGCGTCCCGACCACCCCGATGGCCGCGCCGGTCATCAGAAAGATGCGCAGTATCGATCCACGCGTGGCGCCCATTGTGCGCAGGATCGCAATGTCGTGACCCTTGTCCTTAACAAGCATGATCAGACCGGAAATGATGTTCAACGCGGCCACCAGCACGATCATGGTCAGGATCATGAACATCACATTGCGCTCGACCTGCAAGGCGGAAAAGAAGGTCCGGTTACGCTGACGCCAATCGGTCACGAAAACCTGGCGCGCCGCCGCCTCTTCTATCGGCGCCCGAAGCGCGTCGACATTGTCGGGATCGTTCGCGAATATTTCAATCGTCTGGACCGTTCCCTCCAAGTTGAAGTAGAGTTGAGCTTCGGCAAGCGGCAGGAAAACGATGGTCGAGTCATATTCCGACATGCCAATCTCGAAGATCGCGACAACCGGATAAGCCTTGACCCTGGGCGTGGCGCCGAAGGGTGTTATGTCGCCCTCCGGCGACACGAGCGTCAGCGCGTCGCCGACGCCCAGACCGAGATTGCCGGCCATGCGCGCGCCGACGGCCAACCCTTCCGCCGCGTCGAATCCCTCGAACGTTCCCTGCCGGACTTCGCCGGCGACAAGTTCCAGCTTTACGATATCACTCTCACGGACGCCGCGAACCAGCGCGCCTGTGCCGGCTCCGGTCCTTCCCGTCGCAAGCGTTTGGCCTTCGACCAGCGGGATGGCGTATTTTACCCCGTCAACCGCCTCAAATCGGGAGGCAAGACTGTCATAGTCGTGCAGGGGGCTGTCGACCGGCTTCACGATCAGATGTCCGTCGATGCCGAGAATGCGGGACAGAAGTTCGGCGCGAAATCCGTTCATAACGGCCATGACGATGATCAGCGTCGCCACGCCCAGCATGATCCCGACGAAGGAAATCGATGCAATGACCGAAATTACCGTCTCCTTGCGGCGTGAACGCAGGTAACGCCAAGCCACCATGCGCTCGAACGCCCCGAATGGCCGTGCGCCGCCGGATTGCGCGGTAGCGCTCATCCGGCCGAATTCATCGCGGTCGCGACCGAGGCGGGCGCTGCGGAAGTTCGTTCCCCGGTTTTCCGGTTCTTCACTTCCACCACGCCGGCGGCCACCCCTCGCGGCCCCACGATAATCTGCCATGGAATGCCGATTAGATCGGCGGCGGCAAATTTGCCGCCGGCGCGCCGGTCGGTATCATCGATCAATACGTCACCCCCATTCAGCGATAGTTCCTTTTCCAATTGCCCGCTCATTTCGTCGCAGCCGGAATCGCCGGGTTTCATATTGATGATCACAGCGTCAAACGGTGCGACCGATTGCGGCCAGATAATACCGTTTTCGTCATGCGAGGCCTCTATGATCGCCGCCATCAAACGGGTTGGCCCAATGCCGTAGGAACCCATTGATACCGCATGTTGCTTGCCGTCCGGCCCCTGCACGGTCGCGCCCATCGGTTCGGAATATTTTGTGCCGAAGTGAAAAATATGACCGACCTCAATACCGCGCGCGGCCAGACGCTCACTCTCGGCAATACCCGCCCAGGCCTGCTTGTCGTGCATGTCATCCGTGGCCGCGTAGGGCGTTGTCCATGCCTCGACGATATCGGCAATACGATCGTTGTCGAAGAAATTTGTATCAGGTCCCGGCACTTTCAGATTGAGAAATTCCCTGTGGCAAAAAACGGCGCTCTCACCGGTGTCGGCGAGGATGATGAACTCGTGACTGAGGTCGCCGCCGATGGGACCCGTCTCCGCGCGCATCGGAATGGCCTTCAGACCGGCCCGTTCGAACGTCCTCAAATAGGAAATGAACATTCGATTGTACGAGGCCTTGGCGCCGTCATAATCGAGATCGAACGAATAGGCATCCTTCATCAGGAACTCGCGCCCGCGCATGACTCCGAAACGCGGTCTCACCTCATCGCGGAATTTCCACTGAACATGGTAGAGGTTGAGCGGCAGGTCCTTGTAGGACTTCACGTAAGTCCGGAATATGTCGGTGACCATCTCCTCATTGGTGGGGCCGTAGAGCATATCGCGCTCATGACGGTCCCGAACTCGCAGCATCTCCTTGCCGTAGCCATCATAGCGGCCGCTTTCGCGCCAAAGGTCAGCGGACTGAATTGTCGGCATCAGAACTTCTATCGCGCCGGCCCGATTCTGCTCTTCTCGAATTATCCGGTTGACCTTTTCGAGAACGCGCAAACCCAGCGGCAGCATTGAGAAACTGCCGGCGGCCTGTTGCTTGATCATTCCCGCGCGCAACATAAGCCGGTGCGAAACGATTTCCGCCTCGCGCGGATTTTCCTTCAAGATGGGCAGAAAGTAGCGCGACAAACGCATGTTGAACCTTTTGGACGCGTTGGAGAATGGAAGTTGAATCGCCGACCGGTACATCGGTTATTCCGGCAACGCTTCATAGCCATTTCAAAACCGGTTGCAAAGCTTGTGCGCGAAATCCGGTCTCAGACCGGATTTTGTCGAGCGATGCGTGCTTGTCCACACGGCTACAATCACGGTCCGATTCAATTTTTCTATGACAGCAACGGCCTGTTGACGACCTTCTCCACCGGTCAATCGAACCTGGGCGCCAGCCGGGGAATGTCATCAAGACCGAAGCCGAGATATTCCACGCTCACATACCAGGCCGAGAATACCACGATTGTAACCGCCGTCGTCCTCAACATTGCGCGAAGCACGTGCGAACCGCGCGGCGCGCTTTTGACCGTACCCAGTGTCACGTTGCCTTCTTCATCCTGGGTCCGGAGGCTGAACGGCAGGACAGCGAACAGCATCACCCACCAGGTGATGAAGAAAATCGCGACGACAAACAACCAGTTCATGGATCGTCAGACTTCTTCCAGTTCCACGAGCGTACCGGCAAAATCCTTCGGGTGCAGAAACAGGACAGGCTTTCCATGTGCGCCGGTCCTGGGTTCGCCATCCCCCAGAACACGGACGCCTTTCTCCTTCAGGCGATTGCGAGCCGACGCGATGTCATCGACCTCATAGCAGACATGATGCATTCCCCCTGACGGGTTTTTCGCCAGGAACGCGGCAATGGGAGACTCTTCACCAAGCGGCTCCAGCAGTTCGATCCTGGTGTTTCCGGCGTCGATGAACACGACCGTGACCCCGTGTTCCGGCAAAGCCATGGGCTCGGTTACACCGGCGCCGAGCGTATCGCGATAAATCGCCGATGCCGCTTCAAGATCGGGAACGGCGATCGCGACGTGGTTCAGGCGGCCGAGCATGGTCCGTGCCTTTCTGTCTATTGCGTCACAAATACGGTGACGACCGGCTTTTTCCCCCATGCGTCACGGGCTGCGGCCCGCACCGCGCGCCTTGCGGCTTCCGCAACCCTGTCGAGGTCCTTTCGCCCGACCCTGGGGATGCTTTCAATCGCGCCAGTCGCCGCCTTGAGAAGCAAATCGTCCATCTCGGCGCCATTGGCGTCCCTGTCCGGAACCCCGACCGAAACGAGGTCGGGGTCTCCCGCAAGTTCGAAACGGTCGTCCAGCACGACGTTAACGGCGACATGGCCGACATATGACAACTTCTTCCGACCGCGGATGCCAACCTTGTCGTAGGAACCGATAATGTTCCCGTCCTTGAATATCCGACCTGAATCCACCTGTCCGATGATTTCGGCCGGACCGGGCGAAAGGCGCAGCATGTCTCCGTTTCGCATCTGCGCCACCTGCGGCACACCGATGCCGGACGCCAGCGACCCATGGGCGGCCAGATGGGCGGACTCGCCATGAACCGGGACGGAAATCTCCGGTCTGACCCATTCATACATCTGCTTGAGCTCGTCTTTTCGCGGATGGCCGGACACGTGAACCAGGGTGTCATCGTCTTCGATGACACGGATACCGCGCTCAATGAGCCGGTTCTTGATCTCCAGAATCGGTTTTTCGTTGCCCGGTATGATGCGTGATGAGCAGATCACGGTATCGCCTGCGTCCAGTGCGACATTTCGCAGTTCGCCACGCGCCAGTTTTGCAAGCGCCGCACGGGATTCGCCCTGGCTTCCGGTGCATATGATCACCGCCTGATCCCGCCGGATATGCTGGAAATCCTCTTCCGACAAAAACTCGTCAATTCCGTCCATGTAGCCGAGGTCGCCGGCCACGTCGATGACCCGTTTCAGGGAGCGGCCCAGAACAAGGACTTTTCGACCGGCTTCCCGCGCTGCCTTCGCAATCGAACGGATCCGACCGACATTCGAAGAAAATGTCGTAATCGCCACCCGTCCCGGCGCATCCTCGATGAGCTGTTTCAGCGATGCGCCAACCTCTTCCTCGGACGGCGAGACGCCATCGCGCATCGCATTGGTCGAATCGCAGACAAGGGCAAGAACGCCATTGTCTCCCAATTGGCGGAATCCCGCTTCATCGGTTTTTTCTCCGATCGCCGGTGCATCGTCGATTTTCCAGTCTCCGGTATGGATCACCGTTCCGGCCGGGGACATGATCGCAAGGGAGACCGGTTCAGGAATGGAATGGGTCACGCAAACCGCTTCGATCGCGAACGGTCCGACGTGAAAAGTCTCACCCGCATGGTAGATCGTGATCGGGATGTCCGCGTCGCCGTCTTCAGGCCCGCGTTTGGCCCTCAACAGACCGGCCGTAAACGGCGTCGCCCAAACCGGCGCCTTCAATATCGGCCACAAGGCCGGCAGAGCGCCATAGTGGTCCTCGTGGGCATGCGTAATCACAATCCCCCGCAGCCTTTCACGTTCGCGTTCGACAAATCCGACATCCGGCAGGACAAGATCCGCTCCGGGCAGGTCCGGACCGGGAAAGGTCACGCCACAGTCGACGACAATCCATTCGCGCGCATTGGCCGGACCATAGCCGTAAAGGGCAAAATTCATGCCGATTTCGCCGACGCCGCCTAGCGGCAGGAATACAAGTTCATCGCCTTTTCCGGCCATGCATTTTCCTCATCCGTTTCAGGCGAAAAACAGGTCGCCCGCCGAAATTCTGCTTCGCCTTCCGTCATCCGTCTTCAGGCATAGATAGCCCTCGCGGTCGATATCCTCAAATATGCCGGTTACCGAATAATCCGGATGATTGATTGTCACGATTTCACCGATACCGTGTGCGGCGAGCAACCATCTGTCGCGTATTGCCGCGAACCCGGCTCCCATGTTCCACAGCGACAAGGTTTCGGCCATTGAATGCGCCAGTGCCCCAAACAGCCGCGTTGCCGACACGCTGATCCCGCATGCGGCCAGATCGGTTGCGGGGTAATACGAGCTATCGGGATGATGTATGCAGTTGATTCCGCAACCGATCACCACGGCCTGGCGGCCACTGCCGACAAAAGCGCTTTCAAGCAGTATGCCGTTGATCTTTTTCCCGTCTGCCAGAATGTCGTTCGGCCACTTGATCGCCAAGGCATGTGGCGTTGCCGAAAACAGCGGCTTCAGTGCGCCATGGACCGCGACCGCGGCGACCAGGGGAAGATTGACCGGCGCCTCCCCGGGCGCCGGATCAACAAGCAGCAAGGACGCGTACAGGTTCCCCTTTTCGGAAATCCAGGTCCGCCCCCTTCGACCTTTGCCTTCGAGTTGTCTTTCCGCCGTTACCCAGAGGTTTCCTTCATCCCCCCCCTCGGCCAGCCGCAGGGCTTCGGTGTTGGTGGAGCCTACATCGCCCAGCGCCAGATGCCTCCATCCGGGCAGTTCGGCGATCTGCTTTGGCGATCCGCTCAAACCGAACCTATAGCGGGAATGTCGCCGCTGCCGCTTCGGCCAGTCGGATCACCGGACCGCCGATCAGCACATAGAAAAGAACGAATGCGCCGGACAGGCCCAAAACCAGTTGCAGTTCGCCGGCCATGGGAACGAAATTTCCGGCCGGTTCATCGAACCACATGATCTTGATGATGCGCAGATAGTAGAATGCTCCAACAACGGACGCCAGAACGCCGATCACGGCAAGCGGATAGAGCCCCGCATTGACCGCCGCGAAAAAAACATACCATTTGGCCCAGAAACCGGCGAGCGGCGGAATACCGGCAAGGGAAAACATGAGAACGGTGAGCACGGTCGCCATGACCGGATTGGTCGATGCCGCGCCTGCGAGGTCGTCGATCGTTTCGACATTGCCCTCCTTGCGCCGCATGGCGAGGATGAACGCGAAAGCGCCGAGCGTCATGACGAGGTAGATCAGCATGTATACCGCAACACCGCGCACGCCTTCCGTGGTGTTGGCGGCAAGGCCAACCAGCGCAAACCCCATATGTGCGATCGACGAATAGGCCATCAGTCGCTTGATATTGGTTTGACCGATCGCGGCGAACGCCCCCAGCACCATCGAGGCGATCGCAATGAAAGAAACGATCTGCCGCCAGTCCGCGGATACCGGTTCGAAAGCGCCAACGGTGACCCGGACGATCAGCGCCATTGCAGCCATTTTCGGTGCGGCGGCAAAAAATGCGGTCACAGGCGTGGGCGCCCCCTCGTAAACGTCAGGCGTCCACATATGAAACGGAACCGCGGAGATTTTGAATGCAAGACCGGCGAGCACGAACACGAGCCCGAATACCAATCCCGGTTGGCGGTCGCCCTCTCCGATCACCGCGGCGATCTGCATAAATCCCGTCTGGCCGGTATAGCCGTAAACGAGCGAAATGCCGTAGAGCAGCATACCCGACGACAAAGCGCCGAGAACAAAATACTTCAGCCCCGCTTCCGTCGAGCGAGCGCTGTCGCGGTTGATGGCCGCGATCACGTAGAGCGACAGCGATTGCAACTCCAACCCGAGATAAAGCGCAATCATATCGCTCGCCGAGATCATCAACATCATTCCGAGCGTCGCCAGCACAATAAGTATCGGAAACTCGAACTTGTCGAATTTATCGGCTTTGGCGAATCCGACCGACATCACCGTGGTGACAATCGAGCCTACGAGCGTCAGGATCTTCATGAAGCGGGCAAAAGCGTCGTTGACGAATGCGCCATCAAATGCGGACCTATCCTCGACGAAAACGACCATCCAGGCGCCTGCCGCGATCAGCAATGCGACGGACAGGCCGGTGACCGTCGAATTGGCGCGTTCGGTTGAATAGACGCCGATCATCAGCAGGACCATCGATCCGACCGCCAATATCAACTCGGGTGTCGCGACTGTCAGGCTCTGGCTGAGTTCCGGTGTCATGAAGTTCGTCCCCGACCTGATTTATTGCGCCGCGTCAAGCGATGCCGCCATGGTCTCGGCAGCGGAGTTGATCTGGATGACCAGTGCATTGACCGACGCCTCGGTCGCGTCGAAAACCGGCGCCGGATAGAGGCCAAAGAAGATGGTCAACACAACCAGCGGATAGATTACCGCCTTCTCGCGCGGGCTAAGGTCAAGCAACTGCTTGAGGCTTTCTTTTTCGAGCACGCCGAAAATCACTTTGCGGTAAAGCCATAGCGCATAGCCCGCCGACAGGATCACGCCGGTTGTCGCGAACAGGGCGACCCAGGTGTTGACCCGGAAAACGCCGAGAAGCGTCAAAAACTCGCCCACGAAACCCGAGGTTCCGGGTAAACCGACATTGGCCATGGTGAAGATCATGAAAACGACCGCATATTTGGGCATGTTGTTGACTAATCCGCCATAGGCCGCAATTTCGCGGGTATGCGTTCGGTCGTAGACGACGCCGACACACAGAAACAGCGCGCCGGACACCAGCCCGTGCGACAGCATCTGGAATATGCCGCCCTGAATGCCCTGCATGTTCATGGCGAAGATGCCCATGGTCACGTATCCCATATGGGCGACGGATGAATAGGCGATCAGTTTCTTCATGTCCTCCTGCATCAGCGCGACCAGCGATGTGTAGATGATCGCGACGACAGAGAGCGCAAAGACAAAGGGCGCGAAATCAGCGGATGCGAGCGGAAACATCGGCAACGAGAAACGCAGGAAGCCGTAACCGCCCATCTTCAACAGGATGCCAGCCAGGATGACCGAACCCGCCGTCGGCGCCTCGACATGGGCGTCGGGGAGCCAGGTATGAACGGGCCACATCGGCATCTTGACGGCGAACGAGGCGAAGAAGGCAAGCCACAGCCACCATTGCATTTGGACGGGGAAGAAGTCCGGATCGCCTGAAACAGAGCTGATCAGGTCGGGAATGCTGGTCGGACTGACCATACCGTTTTGCGCACCCTGCCAGTACATGGCCATGATTGCGATCAGCATCAGCACCGAACCAAGCAGAGTGTAGAGAAAGAACTTGAAAGAGGCGTAGACCCGGCGCTTGCCGCCCCAGACGCCGATGATGATGAACATCGGGATCAGGCCGGCCTCGAAGAACACATAGAACAGAACGACATCGAGCGCGCAGAACACGCCGATCATCAGCGTTTCCAGGATCAGAAAGGCGATCATATACTCCTTCACCCGGCGCTCGATCACCTGCCAGGACGCAAGAATGCACAGCGGCATCAAAAATGTGGTCAGGATAATGAACAGCATCGAAATGCCGTCCACACCCATGCGATAAGAGATTCCCGAATCCAGCCACTCATGGGACTCCAGCATCTGGAATCCGGATACCGAATTATCGAACCCGATCCAGATGAAGAGCGACAAAACGAATGTGAAGACCGTCGTCAGTAATGCGACGTTGCGAATATTCCTGCGTGTGATGTCGCTGTCATCCCGGATCAACAGGATCAGAAACGCGCCGACCAGCGGTAAAAACGTGACCGTCGTCAGAATAGGCCATCCGGTCATTGGAAGCTGCTCCCGAGCATCATCCAGGTGACCAGCGCCGCAACACCGATCAGCATGGCAAAGGCGTAGTGATAGAGATATCCGGTCTGCAGTCTGACCACCCTCTGCGTCACGTCCAGAACGAGGGCCGACACGCCGTCGGGACCGAGACCATCGATCAGCCGGCCATCGCCGCGTTTCCAAAGGAAATATCCAAGCCGCTTGGCGGGATTGACGAAAAGGAAGTCATAGACCTCGTCGAAATACCACTTGTTCAACAGGAACCTGTAAAGACCGTTGTGCTGCTCGGCGAGACGCTTCGGCGTTTCCGGCGAACGGATGTAGAAGCGCCAGGCCAGCAAAAATCCCGACAGCATGGCCACAAACGGGCTGAGTTTCACCAGGAACGGCACATGGTGGAATTCCTCCACAATGTGGTTGTCCGGCGAGGTGAACAGCGATTCCTTCCAGAAGCGGGCATATTCGTGACCGAAGAACAGGTCCTGGAAAACAATGCCGGCAAACAGCGCCCCCGCCGCGAGAACGTAGAGAGGCATAAGCATGACCTGCGGCGATTCATGCACATGATGCATGACATCGGCGCTTGCCCGCGGTTTGCCGTGGAATGTCATGAAGATCAGCCGCCATGAGTAAAAGCTGGTGAACGCGGCTGCGACCACCAGCAGACCGAACGCGTAGCCGGCGGCCGGATTGTGCGAGGCGAAGGACGATTCAATGATGAAGTCCTTCGAAAAGAAACCGGCCGTACCGATCACGGTTCCCGGTATGCCCACACCGGTCAGCGCCACCGTGCCGATTATCATCATCCAGTAGGTGGCCGGTACGTGCTTGCGCAATCCACCTATGCGGCGCATGTCCTGTTCGTTGGATACCGCGTGGATCACGGAACCGGAGCCCAGAAACAGAAGCGCCTTGAAGAACGCGTGCGTGAACAGGTGGAATATCGCCGCGCCATAGGCGCCGACGCCGAGCGCCACGAACATGTAACCGAGTTGCGAACAGGTCGAATAGGCGATTACGCGCTTGATGTCGTTTTGGACAAGACCGACCGTCGCGGCGAAGAATGCAGTGGTGGCGCCGACAATCACAACGACCGTCAGAGCGACGGGTGAAAGCTCAAACAGCGGCGACAGGCGCGCAACCATGAACACGCCGGCCGTCACCATGGTCGCGGCGTGGATCAACGCGGAGACCGGTGTCGGCCCCTCCATCGCGTCCGGCAGCCAGGTATGCAGCAGAAACTGCGCCGACTTGCCCATCGCGCCCATGAAAAGCAGAAGGCAGACAATCGACAGAGCGGCCTCCCGGCCAAGCTCGTAACCAAGGAAGTTCAGAACGACTTCGTCCTCGACCACGGCTTGCCCGGGCGGCGGCAGATAGGTTGCGGCATTTGCGAAAACGGTTCCCAGATTGATCGAGCCGAACAGGACGAATACGCCGAAAATGCCAAGCGCAAAGCCGAAATCACCGACGCGATTTACGATGAATGCCTTGATTGCGGCGGCATTGGCGGACGGTTTCTTGAACCAGAAACCGATCAGCAGATAGGAAGCGACGCCAACGCCTTCCCAGCCGAAGAACATCTGGACCAGATTATCCGACGTCACCAGCATCAGCATGGCGAAGGTGAAGAACGACAGGTAGGCGAAGAAGCGCGGCCGGTGCGGATCATGGCGCATGTAGCCAATCGAGTAGATATGCACCAAAGCCGATACGGTGTTGACGACAACCAGCATGACCACCGTCAGCGTGTCGATCCTGAACACCCAATCGACCTCAAGACCGCCCGAGGAAATGAATCGCAGGACAGGGATCGACCGCGCGCCCGCTTGCTCGCCGAATCCGACCGAAAAAAAGGCGATCCACGAAAGGATCGCCGATATCACCAGCAGACCTGAGGTGATGTATTCGCAGCCTTTGGCGCCGATGGATTTGCCGCCGAGGCCGGCGATCAGGAATCCGATCAGGGGCAGGAAGACAATGGCATGATACATGAAGAGTCCCCTACCCCTTCATCATGTTGACGTCTTCGACCGCGATGGAGCCGCGATTGCGGAAGAAAACGACGAGAATTGCAAGGCCGATGGCCGCCTCGGCAGCCGCGACCGTCAGCACAAACAGCGCAAAGACCTGCCCGACCAGATCACCGAGAACCGCAGAGAACGCGACGAAGTTGATGTTGACCGCAAGCAGGATCAATTCGATCGACATCAGGATGATGATGACGTTTTTCCTGTTCAGAAAAATGCCGAATACGCCAAGCGTAAACAGGATCGCTGATACGGTGAGAAAATGTGAAATACCCACTTCCATCATCGGATCCCCTTGCCCGATTCGACTTTCCTGATCTCGACCGCCGTCTCAGGCGTGCGCGCCACCTGTGCCGGGATCGATTGGCGCTTGACGTTTTCCTTGTGGCGAAGCGTCAACACGATCGCACCGATCATCGCCACAAGCAGCACCATGCCGGCAATCTGGAAGAAATGGATGTAGTCGGTATAGAGGATATCGCCGAGCGCGGCGGTGTTGTGGCGCTCCGCGAAGTCGGGCGTCGGCTTGGCGACGCTATCGGCCAGTTTTGGCGAAAACGCATAACCGCCGACCACGATGACCAGTTCGGCCGCAAGGACGACGCCGACAAGCGCTCCGACCGGCGCGTAGTGCAGCGCCCCGCGTTTCAATTCCACGAAATCGACGTCCAGCATCATGACGACAAACAGGAACAGCACCGCGACCGCGCCGACATAGACGACAAGCAGGATCATCGCCAGGAACTCTGCGCCGGTAAGCAGGAACAATGCCGCGGCGTTGAAGAAGGTCAATATGAGATACAGGACAGAGTGCACCGGATTGCGCGCCGAAATGACCATGAAGGCCGCGGCGACGGCAACGAAGGCGAACAGATAGAAAAATACCGCCCCTAGTCCTGTCAGCATCGCGTCCCCCGACTTTCTCTCTCCGCGGTGCGCCGCTTCGGGCGCACCTGTTATCGATCAACGATAAGGCGCATCCATCGTGATGTTGGCGGCGATTTCACGTTCCCACCGATCTCCATTGGCCAGCAATTTGTCTTTGTCGTAGTAAAGTTCTTCGCGCGTCTCGGTGGCGAATTCGAAGTTCGGCCCTTCCACGATCGCATCGACCGGGCATGCCTCCTGGCAGAAACCGCAATAGATGCATTTGACCATGTCGATATCGTACCGCACGGTGCGCCGCGTGCCATCGTTGCGGCGCGGGCCGGCCTCAATCGTAATTGCCTGCGCCGGGCAGATCGCTTCGCAGAGTTTGCACGCAATGCAGCGCTCCTCGCCGTTGGGATAGCGGCGCAGCGCGTGTTCGCCACGGAATCGGGGCGACACCGGCCCTTTCTCGTGCGGATAGTTGATCGTGTATTTCGGCCTGAAAAACTGGCGCATCGTCAGCATGAACGCGCTGGCGAAGTCGGCGAGAAGAAGCGATTTGGCGGCTTGTGCAATCAGGCTCATCATACTTCTCCCATGACTAGCGGGGCCACGAACCAGCCGATCAGCGGAAAGATGGCAAACTGCGCCAGACCGACCACCCGCAGCACTTTCCTGGTATCCTCAAGTTCCACACGCTCGGTCAGACGCTGCAGGAATGCGAACTCAACCGCCGCCAACAGCAAACCGATCAATGCGCCAGCAATCCGGATCACCATCACGCCGCCCATCCGGTAAATTTCAGCACGGCCGCGGTGGCCGCGACCATGAACAGGGAAATGGGGAGGAATACCTTCCAGCCAAGGCGCATGAGTTGATCATACCTGTATCGCGGCACGAACGTCTTGACCATGGAGAACATGAAAAATACCGCGCTCAATTTCAGAACGAACCAGACGACGCCGGGCACCCAGGTGAACGGCGCGAAATCGAACGGCGGCAGCCATCCGCCCAGAAACAGGATCGTGGTCAGCGCGCACATCAACAGGATGGCGATGTATTCGCCGAGCATGAACAGCATGTAAGGCGTCGAGGAATATTCGATCATGTGGCCAGCGACGAGTTCGGATTCGGCTTCGACCAGATCGAATGGCGGCCGGTTGGTTTCTGCCAGCGCAGAGATGAAAAAGATGATGAACATCGGGAAGAGCGCCAGCCAATGCCAATCAAGAAATGTATTCGGCAGGCCGAGCCGCGTGCCCAATCCATCCCGCTGCGACAATACGATATCCGTCAGGTTCAACGACCCCACCGCCAACAGAACGGTGATGATCACAAATCCGATCGACACCTCATAGGAAACCATCTGCGCAGCCGATCTCAGCGCGCCGAGAAAGGGATATTTCGAGTTCGAAGCCCAGCCGGCCATGATGACGCCATAGACTTCGAACGACGAGATGGCGAACACGTAGAGTATGCCGACGTTGATGCTGGCAATCGCCCAGTTTTCGTCGAGCGGAACAACCGCCCAGGCCGCCAATGCCAGCACTGCGGAAACAAGCGGAGCAAGGATGAAAATACCCTTGTTGGCTCCCGACGGTATGACCGGTTCCTTGACGACGAATTTGAGCAGGTCGGCGAACGACTGAAGCAGGCCCCATGGGCCGACGACGTTCGGTCCACGGCGCAGCATGACCGCGGCCCAGATCTTGCGGTCAGCATAAAGAACGAACGCGGTGAAGACGAGCAGCGCGATCAGCAGCAGCAGCGACTGCGCCAGGATGATCATTCCCGGCCAGACATAGGTGTAGAAGAAAAGTTCCATTCCCGCCCCTATTCGGCCGCCTGTCTGAAGCCGCCGGCCGCAAGCTGCGAACATTCGGCCATTACGGCGGAAGCCCGCGCAATCGGGTTTGTCAGATAGAAGTCTTTGACCGGTGACGCAAATGCGGATTTACCGGTGCGTCCGCCTGTCCCGGCAATCCTGGCCACATCGTCCGGGTCTCCGGCTTCGATCTCGTCAATCCGCGCCAGGTGCGGGAATTCCGAATAGAGCTTAGTCCGGAGTTGACCAAGCGAATCGAACGGCAGTTTGTGACCCAGCACGTCGGACAATGCCCGCAGGATCGCCCAATCCTCCTTTGCGTCCCCCGGTGCGAACGCCGCCCGGCCGGTCATCTGGACGCGCCCTTCGGTATTGACATACGTGCCGGATTTCTCGGTGTATGCGGACGCGGGGAGAATAACATCGGCGCGATGCGCACCGGCGTCGCCATGCGTTCCGATGTAGATGGCAAAGCCGCTGCCGACCTTGGCCATATCGATCTCGTCGGCTCCAAGCAGGAACAGGACATCGGCGTCACCGAGCATTGCCGATATATCCTTGCCACCATCGCCGGGTACAAAGCCGATATCGAGACCGCCGACGCGGGCGGCGGCCGTGTGAAGAACGCCGAAACCGTTCCAGCCGGCGGCCAACGCTCCGGACTTCTTCGCGACCTCGGAAGCCAGCGACAGGATTACCGCGCCATCGGAGCGGGCGAGCGGGCCCTGCCCGACAATGATCATCGGGCGTTCGGCCTTTTTGAGCGTCGGAATGAATTTACCCTTGCCCGCGGCCAGTTCCTTCAGCGTATCGGCGCCGACGCCCAGTTGCTGATAGTCGCAACGCAGGTCGCCGACATCGCCGATTACGCCAACCGGAAAATTGCCCATGCGCCAGCGTTTGCGGATGCGGGCATTCAGAACCGACGCCTCAAAACGCGGGTTTGAACCGACGATCAGCAACGCGCCGGCGTCTTCAATCCCATCAATGGTCGGATTGAACAGATAGCCGGCGCGGCCATTGGCCGGATCCAGCGCAGCGCCGTCCTGCCGACAATCGATATTGCCGGAACCGAGCGAAGCCATAAGCGCTTTCAGCGCATACATTTCCTCGACCGCGGCCAAATCGCCCGCAATCGCTCCAATGCGATCGCCGGAGACGCCATTGAGAGCGGCCTTGATCGCATCGAAAGCTTCGGTCCACGATGCGGCCCGCAGTTTGCCGCCCTCGCGCACATACGGCTTGTCGAGGCGCTGCGAACGCAGACCGTCCCAGATGAAACGGGTCTTGTCGGAAATCCACTCTTCGTTCACTGCCTCGTTCAGACGCGGTATGACGCGCATGACCTCGCAACCACGGGTGTCAACACGGATCGCGGAACCGACCGCGTCCATCACGTCGATTGACTCCGTCTTGTCCAACTCCCATGGCCTGGCCCGGAATACATAGGGTCTGGAGGTCAATGCACCGACTGGGCAGAGGTCGATCACATTGCCCTGCAACTCCGAGATCATCGCATTTTCAAGATAAGTGGTGATCTCGGCATCCTCGCCGCGGCCGATCAGGCCGAGTTCGGAAATACCGGCGACCTCGGTGGTGAAGCGCACGCAGCGCGTGCAGTGGATGCAGCGCGTCATGATGGTTTGTACCAGCGGGCCGATATACTTGTCCTCCACCGCACGCTTGTTCTCATGGTAGCGCGAGGCGTCGACACCGAAGGCCATGGCCTGGTCCTGAAGATCGCACTCGCCACCCTGATCGCAGATCGGGCAGTCCAGCGGATGGTTGATCAGCAGGAATTCCATCACGCCTTCGCGGGCCTTCTTGACCATCGGCGTGTTGGTGAAGACTTCCGGCGGTTCACCATTCGGTCCGGGACGCAAATCGCGCACGCCCATGGCGCATGACGCGGCCGGTTTTGGTGGTCCGCCCTTCACTTCGACCAGGCACATGCGGCAGTTGCCGGCAATCGACAGCCGTTCGTGGAAGCAGAAACGCGGCACTTCCGCACCGGCCGCTTCCGCCGCCTGCAGAAGCGTGTAGTGATCGGGAACCTCGATCCCGTTGCCGTCAACGATCAACTTCGCCATCGTTTGTTCCGTTGTCTCTTCCAGGCGCTGCGCCTTTGATTACCCGAACACCGCAACTGCTGTAAGCGCCGCCATAGCCAGAATCGCCAGGGTGCTCAGCGCCGCCAGTATCGACCGAAACCCGCCATAGGCGGCGCCGATCTTGCGAAAATAGGCGAATGTGTAGATCAGCCGGAAAACCAGCACCGCCGACGCAAACAGGTTTATCCAGAACGAATTGGCGCCGGCGAGTATTGCCGCAAAGGTCACGGCGGCAAAAATGCCGAGAATCTCGATTGCGTTCATGTAGGCGCGGTCCAGCCGGTACGCTGCATCGTCGTAGTCGGACTGATAGTGCTGGCCCGGCATCATCTTCTTTTCACTTTTGCGAATGCTGGTCATCGCGTTGAGCACCTGCGCCAGTGCGGCAAACAGCACGACTGACAGAATGGCATGTCCATAGTCCGTAAATTGTTCCATCTTTCCTCCCTTATCCGCAGCGCTGCCAGCATTTCACATGCGGCGGATGCGACCAACCGAAAGCTTGGTCAGCGCCGCCATGCGTTTCCAGATGATCCAGACGTTCCGGTGATTCCCAAACGCTCAAATTGGAAATCACATCGCCCGGCCATGGCGTTTCAATTGCCGTCGCGTTACCGCCGTAGTCTTTCAGCATCCAGACGAAATCCGGCATTTCATGCGCAAGACCATAAATGCGATTGAGGTTTTTCATGAAATCGGCGATACGCGGACAGGCGAGCCCGCATTTCGGAACGGCGATGTTAATTTCCGTTGGATGCATGCCGCTTACTCCGCCGCGACCATGACCGGCTCGGTCCGATGGCTGTTGCGCGTGAATTCGTCGATGCGGCGCTCGATCTCAGGGCGGAAATGCCGGATTAGACCCTGGATCGGCCACGCTGCGGCATCGCCGAGAGCGCAGATCGTGTGGCCCTCGACCTGCCTGGTCACGTCCAACAGCATGTCGATTTCCTCCTTGCGCGCCTGGCCCCTGACCAGCCGCTCCATGACCCGCCACATCCAGCCCGTCCCCTCGCGACACGGCGTACACTGGCCACAGCTTTCGTGTTTGTAGAAATAAGCAAGCCGCGCAATCGCCCTGACGATATCGGTCGACTTGTCCATCACGATGACAGCCGCCGTGCCGAGGCCTGATTTCAGGTCCTTCAGCGCGTCGAAATCCATTGGGCAATCAACGATTTGCCCGGCGGGAACCAGGGGCACCGACGAGCCGCCCGGGATAACGGCCAGTAGATTGTCCCAACCGCCGCGAATGCCGCCGCAGTGCTTGTCGATCAGTTCCCGGAACGGGATCGACATTGTTTCTTCGACCGTACACGGCGCATTTACGTGGCCGGAAACACAGAACAGTTTGGTTCCGGCATTGTTGGGCCTGCCGAAACCGGCAAACCAGCCGGCGCCACGGCGTAGAATGGTCGGCGCAACCGCAATCGATTCGACATTATTGACGGTCGTCGGGCAACCGTAAAGCCCGACATTGGCGGGGAATGGCGGTTTCAGGCGCGGCTGACCCTTCTTGCCTTCCAGGCTTTCGAGCAGCGCTGTTTCCTCGCCGCAAATATAAGCGCCGGCGCCGTGATGGACGAATACATCGAAATCCCAGCCGAATTTATTGTTTTTGCCCAGCAAACCGGCGTCATGACACGCGTCGATTGCGGCCTGAAGCGCCTCGCGTTCGCGGATGAACTCACCGCGCACATAGATGTAGGCCGCATGTGCGCCCATGGCGAAACCGGCAACCACACAGCCCTCGACCAGCGTGTGCGGATCGTGGCGCAGGATGTCGCGGTCCTTGCAGGTTCCGGGCTCGGATTCATCGGCATTGACGACGAGATAACAGGGGCGGTCGGACCGTTTGGGCATGAACGACCATTTCAAGCCAGTCGGGAAACCCGCGCCACCGCGCCCGCGCAGGCCGGAATCCTTCATCTCCTGAATGACCCAGTCACGACCTTTGTCGATCAGTTTTTTCGTGCCGTCCCAGTGTCCGCGGCGCATTGCGCCCTTCAGCGACCGGTCATATTGGCCGTAGATATTTGTGAAGATGCGGTCTTTGTCGGCGAGCATTTAATTATCCTCCGGCGCGACACGCATACGCGCTGAAATAGTCGGATATTGACCCACTCGTTACCCGCGTAGTCGTCATCGTTCCCTACCTCGGCTTCTTTCCGAACACGCGAGCATATTCCGCGACGCCCCCGTTGGCCAAGGCTTTCGCCTGCCTGACCCAGTCGTCGCGCTCAATGCGTCCCTTGAATTTCAGATGGTGGTCGACCCAGTCACGCTCCGATTTCTTCCAGGAAGCTATCTGCCTGAAAGTGTAGATGCCAAGGCCGTGCAGCGCGCCCTCGAGCTTTGGCCCGACGCCGGAAAGTAGTTTCAAATCGTCCGGCCTGGCCGGTTTTTTGATCGCCGCCGGACGGTTCTTTTCTTCATGTTCCGCTGTGCTGCCCGATTGCTTCGCCGCCGGATTTTTCGCTGTCGCCCTTATGCCGCCGCCGATCCTGGCCGTCGACGTTTTTGCACGGCCATTGGCCTTGCCGGCAAGGATTTCCTCGGTCAGCGAGGTCAGCCCAAATGCCGGCGCCGAAACCGTGCGCCCGTTTTGCGGCCCTATCGGAACGACATCGCCTCTACCCGCCTCGAACTCGTCGATGATCTCTTCCAGCCGCTTCGACGTCAGGTCCTCGTAAGTGTCTTTGAAGATCATCACCATCGGCGCGTTGACACAGGCGCCGAGGCATTCGACCTCCTCCCACGACAGCGTGCCATCGGCATTGGTTTCGAACTGGTGCTCGGCGATCCGGCGTTTGCAGACCTTCATCAAATCTTCGGAACCGCGCAGCATACACGGCGTTGTGCCACAGACCTGTATGTGCGCCCTGGCGCCGACGGGCTTGAGTTGAAACTGCGTATAAAATGTCGCTACTTCCAGTACGCGGATCAGCGGCATGTCGAGCATGTCGGAAACGTGCTCGATCGCTGCCCTAGTCACCCAGCCTTCCTGTTCCTGCGCGCGCATCAGCAATGGAATGACGGCGGATTGCTCGCGGCCTTTCGGATACTTTTTGATGGTCTGCTTCGCCCAGGCAGCGTTGGCGCGGTCGAACCTGAACCCGGCGGGCTGGACGGCGGCATCGGCGAGACGGCGTACCGACATTTAGCGATCCACCTCTCCAAACACGATATCGAGCGAACCGAGCACGGCAGCGACGTCGGCGAGCAAATGGCCGCGGGTCAGAAAATCCATGGCTTGCAGGTGAGCAAAGCCCGGCGCCCGCAACTTGCAGCGATAGGGCTTGTTGGTGCCGTCGGAGACCAGATAAACGCCAAACTCTCCCTTCGGCGCTTCCACCGCCGCGTACACTTCGCCGGCCGGTACGCGATAGCCCTCGGTATAGAGCTTGAAGTGATGGATCAGCGCTTCCATCGACTTCTTCATCTCGCTGCGCCTGGGCGGCACGATCTTGTTGTCGAGCGCCGAAACCGGCCCGTTCTTTTCCGCGCCGAGAAGCAAATCAATGCACTGTCGCATGATCTTCACCGATTGGCGCATCTCCTCCATGCGGATCAGATAGCGGTCGTAGCAGTCGCCGTTCTTGCCGACCGGAATGTCGAAATCCATCTCGTCATAGCACTCGTAGGGCTGGCTTTTGCGCAGGTCCCACGCAGCGCCGGAGCCACGCACCATGACGCCGGAAAAGCCCCAGGCCCAGGCGTCTTCAAGATCAAAAACGCCGATATCGACATTGCGCTGCTTGAAAATGCGATTTCCGGTCAGCAGGTCGTCGAGATCCTTCATGGTACTAAGGAACGGATCGCACCATTTGCCGATATCCTCCACCAGTTCAGGCGGAATATCCTGATGTACGCCGCCCGGCCTGAAATAAGCCGAGTGCATACGCGCGCCGCAGGCCCGCTCATAAAACACCATCAGTTTCTCGCGCTCTTCAAAACCCCATAGCGGCGGGGTGAGCGCTCCAACATCAAGGGCTTGGGTGGTGATGTTGAGAAGATGATTCAGGATGCGGCCGATTTCGCAATAGAGCACCCGGATGAGTTGACCGCGTCGCGGCGCCTCAATACCGAGCAGCCGTTCGATCGCCAACGCAAATGCGTGCTCCTGGTTCATCGGTGCGACATAATCGAGCCGATCGAAATACGGAACGGCCTGCAAATAGGTCTTCTGCTCGATCAGCTTTTCGGTGCCGCGATGCAAAAGTCCGATATGCGGATCCACCCGGTCGACCACTTCACCGTCGAGTTCCAGCACCAAACGCAACACACCATGCGCCGCCGGATGCTGCGGACCGAAATTGATGTTGAAGTTGCGGACGGCGGTCTCAGCCATGACCATCGCCGCTTTCCTTCGGTGCGAACATCGCAAAAACCTCCGCGCCGGTCATGTTTTGCGTCTCGTTGGCAAATTCATAGCCGACCGGTTTCTCGTCGATGAATATCTGGCTGGACAGCATGAATTCCGCGGCATCGGGAAATATCTGCGCGGAGACGTGATTGTGTTTGCCGTCCAGCGTCCGCCAGACCAAAGACGTGCCGCATTTGTTACAGAATACCCTCTCCGCCCATGGCGAGGACCGGTAAACGCCTATCGGCGAACCCTCGGCGATCTCGATATTCTCACCGCAACCGAATGCGAGATAAGGGCCGGCGGTCCATTGCCGGCAAACGGAACAATGGCAGACATCCATCGCCTCGCGCTCGGGCGTAGCGGTAATCGTCGTCGCGCCGCAAATGCACTTACCGGCCATTGCCTCGCTCATCGCTGCTTTCCCTCCGCCTTTTCGTCGCCCGGCAGCACATAATCCGTACCTTCCCAGGGCGAGAGGAAATCGAAGTCGCGGAACTCCTGCTTTAGTTCCACCGGTTCATAGACGACGCGCTTCAATTCGTCGTCGTAGCGGCACTCGACGAAACCGGTAACCGGAAAGTCCTTTCTGAGAGGATGGCCGTCGAAACCGTAGTCCGTGAGCAGACGGCGCAGGTCTGGATGACCAGTGAACAGGATACCATACATGTCGTAGGCTTCACGCTCAAACCAGTCGGCGCCCGGATACACTTCCGTCGCAGAGGGGATTGGCGTCGCCTCATCCGTGGTGACCCGCACCCGTATTCGGGTGTTCTGCCGCGGCGACAGCAGGTGATAGACGAAATCGAACCGCCGATCCCGGC
Source organism: Rhizobiaceae bacterium (assembly GCA_965204295.1). Taxonomy (GTDB): domain Bacteria; phylum Pseudomonadota; class Alphaproteobacteria; order Rhizobiales; family Rhizobiaceae; genus JAWKWH01. Next base: position 2,758,830 of record OZ241973.1, on the reverse strand, counting down.
CCGGATAGTCCGCGCCGCTGGCGTCGATGAAAGATGCAAACCGGCATTGAACGTCGCTTCTCAGGAAACTCAAAACGTCGAGCACGTCGCCCGGCTCGGCTTCGATTGTCAGTTCGCCGAAGGCAAGCATTGCGTCGGTTACTTTCGCGCCGAGCTTTTCCTTGATGCGGGCGGCAAGGTCCATCAGCACTTCGCTCATGACCCCGTCCTACCGTTCTATCGTGCCGGTTCGGCGGATTTTCTTCTGTAGCAGAAGAATCCCGTAAAGAAGCGCTTCGGCGGTCGGCGGACAACCTGGAACATAGATGTCGACGGGAACGATGCGGTCGCAACCGCGCACCACGGAATAGGAGTAGTGATAGTAACCGCCGCCATTGGCGCAGGAGCCCATCGAGATCACATAGCGGGGCTCCGGCATCTGGTCGTATACCTTGCGCAGCGCCGGCGCCATCTTGTTAGTCAGCGTACCCGCCACGATCATGACGTCCGACTGGCGCGGAGAGGCCCGCGGCGCGATGCCGAAACGTTCGGCATCGTAGCGCGGCATGGAAACGTGCATCATCTCGACGGCGCAGCACGCAAGACCGAAGGTCATCCACATCAATGAGCCGGTACGCGCCCAGGTAACCAGCGCATCGGAGGACGTCACCAGAAACCCCTTGTCGGCCAGTTCGTTGTTGATTTCGCCGTAGAACACATCGTCCGCGCCGACCGGCTTGTCGGTGTTTGGATCGATGATGCCCTTGGGTTGCCGTGCAGCGAGCGTTCCGGAAGCGTCACTCAATCCCATTCGAGCGCTCCCTTCTTCCACTCATAGATGAAGCCGATTGTGAGGATGCCCAGGAAGATCATCATCGACCAGAAACCCAGCCAGCCCACTTCCGCAAACGATACGGCCCACGGAAAAAGGAATGCAACTTCCAAATCGAATATGATGAACAGGATGGCTACCAGATAAAAACGGACGTCGAACTTCATGCGGGCGTCGTCGAATGAATTGAAGCCACATTCATAGGTCGACAGTTTTTCGGGATCCGGATTGCGGTAGGCAACCAGAAACGGCGCGATGACGAGGGCCAGTCCGATTACGGCGGAAATGCCGATGAAGATGACAATCGGAAGATAGGCGCTGAGAAGCTCGCTCATGAAAATCAGCCCTGATGATCTGCCGGTTGATTAGCCGACAGCCACGGCCGACGCAAGGCGGCGAAGGCGTCAAAACGTCCAAAATATGTCGCGACGCAACAATGTGATCAGCGTCAAACCCCATTGATACTGGTTCGATCTTCCGGATCGCCGCCGCTCGAAACGGCGCGATGACATGAACGGTCTTTTCCGGCTGACAGATGCGCAAACGGCGCGCTTGGCCGCTACGATAAGGAGGCGGAGAAAAACAATCTCGGCATGGCGGAGATGGAGGAACTCGTTGCCGAAGCGATCGGGCGCAATGCCAAAGCGCTTTCCTCCTACACGCATTTCAAGGGCGAACATGAGCGCAACACCCGGCTGTTTCCGGTCGATTTGCGATCGCGAACAGGGCAGGGTCTGTGGATCAAACTCACAAACTGGCAGGCCGACGCGGATGGATTTGTGGACCGCGATTCGAAGAGACAGGGGCGTATTACACCGAGGTTGCACCGTTCTTCGAACATGTTAAAAATACGGATAATGAACGGTCGGTGCGTTTGAATTTTGCCGGGATTTGGCTGGTGTCGGATTTTTGATGGGAGGCTAGCGCCATGACAAGAAAAATGCACAAGAGAATGATTCTAATATAACCTATTTTAATACTTTTTTCTGTTTTAATTTTAGGTTATTTCACAAGTTCCGAATATTTTGATGCTCAACACAAATGGAAAGAATCTTATTCTAAAATATTGGGGATTTTATTTATTACTGGCATTTTATTGTTTATTACCGGAAATTTAATGCTCTTTATATGGTTATTTTCTTTATTATTCTCAATTGGATTTAAATTTTTAATTATTCCTGATAGCTTCTATATGAGAAGATATTCATTATGGATAAAGGGGAGACAATATTTTTTCTTGTTTAATGTGCATTTTTATGTGCTTCGTTTTATTCTATTAGAAGATGTATGGAAACTTCTGATGCAAGCTTGTGACCGGGAGGAAAATAATGTCCGATAAGTCTGTGAACGTGAATGAACCTGACAAGGCAGATTCTAGGTCATGTTGACAAGCTGGACGCCCGCATAACGTCCTCCTGACGGCTGGATTGTGATTTAATGGTTGCATTGAGGTGCGATCATGAACCCACACGGTCTTTTCAGTTTTTCCGACCATCTTGAGAAGTTGAGCTAAGATGGCGAACCTCTTGAGGTTCTCGAGCGAAGCGTGGATTTTGAGTATTTCCGCGGATGGCCGGTCTGAGCTATGGCGATGGCTCCAAAGGCGGCCGGCCTTTGATCCCGTGTCGATGTTCAAAGCGCCGATCCTGCAGGCCCGGCACAATCTTTTCGACGCGAAGATGGAGTTCATGATCCGTGATCGGCTTTCATGGATGCGGTTTGTGAGCTTTGAACCGGGCGGCGCCACACCGGACGAAAACACGATCCGACACTTTCGCGATCGCTTGACGGAGACAGGCGCGCTGAAGCGTATGATGAAGGCGTTTGACCGGCAACTACAAAAGAAGGGCTACATCCCCATGTCCGGCCGGATCGTCGATGCCTCTCTCGTTCCCGCGCCCGGGTGGGGCAACACCGAGGACGAGAAGGCGGCAGTGAAAGCAGACAAGTCGGCCAAAGAAATCCGGCCGAACAAATGCAATAAGGCCGTACAGAAGGATATTGATGCCCGTTGGACATTGAAGACCGGCGGCAAGGTTCGATATCGCCCCGATGGCGCACTGCTGCCAATGATTGCGATCCCCATCTTTGGTTACAAGTCTCACATGAGCATCGACCGACGATTTGGCTTCATCCGGAGATGTACGGTGACTTCGGCGGCAAGTGCCGATGGTCGTTGACTGCGCCATGTGGTCAGCACGGATAACACGGCTTCAGACGTAAGGGCCGACAGTGCCTATCGCTCAAAGAGCAATGAGAAGTGGTTGGTCAAACACATGCTGACCGGCTGCATTCATCGCCGCAAGCCCAAAGGCGGGCCCATGCCGATAGCAACCGCCCGCGCCAATGGGAAGAAGTCCTCCATCCGCGCCCGGGTCGGGCGCGTCTTTGCTCTCCAAAAGAACCGCTTCGGTCTGTTTATTCGCACCATCGGGTTAGCACGGGCTGAGACCAAACCGATCCTGGCCAATCTCGCCTGCAATTTCGATCGCCTGATTTTCCACGAACGACAACGCGCCATGGGATGAGTGCCTCCTGGAAACGGCGAAAAACATCAAATTCAAAGCAGAACCGCACCGGTCCAGCGGCACCGCGCACCGGTCCAGCGGCAAAAAAGCCTATCGCCGTGAAGACACGGTCAGAGTATCTCAAAAAACCGAGCTGTTGCGGGTGCCCATGTGCAAAAGATGACGTTCAGCACGCGACGGTCGTCTTTTCGGGCCGGGCCGCGTCCTTTCTTGGAAAGTAACGGCTCAATCATTGCCCATTCTTCGTCGCTCAGGCGAGTTTCGCCATGGTAACTGCCTTTTCCGTCATTAAATTAGACACTTAAATGATCATCAAGCAATCCGCAAATTGGATTCACACCCTAATCGCAGGAGTGACATCTGTTAGTACTGACAAAATTGCACCAACGATGTTTCTGGCAATACCGATAAATACGATAATATTCTCGAGTGTGTCATCCTTTTATTGGGTGTAAAAAATATAATATGTTGCATCGCCATCGATTCTTCGATGCCGGAGCCTGTGAAATTTCAAGGGGGCCGCTTCGGTCTTCAAACTCATGATTCTTCTCAAGGTTACGCCTTGCATCGGATCAACGCCGGCTGTCCTTCGGCCCGGCTCGCAAAGCCCGGCGATCTGAGCGAATTTTCCGTGTTCGCGACAGGAGACAGGCGACAGTTGTGAAACGTCAAACGCCGCCCGTTGAACTCCGGCGAATCTCACGGCCGGAAGGAATCCGCTTCCATTCAGGACCGCACTGATTGCGAAACCAGGTGGATTGTCGTTTCGCATACCGACGGGTGGCGATCCCCATTCGCCTTCTCGTTTCGTCGTCGGAGACAGAACCCGCAAGCATATCGCGGATTTCCCGGACGCCGATCGCCTTCATCGCCGGCAAATCGTCATTGAGCCCGAGCGCGAGCAGTCGGGCGACCTCATCGACCGCTCCTCGCAAAAACATATGTTCGAGCCTTGTTTCGATCGCGGTTGAAAGTCGGCTCCTGTCAGGTTCGACGATCAATCGTTCAGCGGTTCGCGGGTTCACGACGGCGGCCCCGCGCACGGTGCGCCAATGCAGGATGGAGCGGCCTGACGCTTCCAGCACTTCAAGCGCCCGGACGATGCGTTGTCCATCGGCGGGCACGATGACCGTCGCGGCTTCGGCATCGGCGGCGCCCAAAACCCGGTGGAGCTTTTCCGGGCCTTCCTCCGCCAGGCGGCAACGCCATCGCCGGCGCACCCGTTCCGGTATGTCCGGCATGTCTGAAAGCCCGCCGAGCAACGCGCGGAAGTAAAGACCGGTTCCGCCAACGAAAACGATCGTCTGCCCGGTGAAACGAGGGCGCGACAGGAGTTGCCGGACATCCGCGAGCCACGCCCCTGTCGAGTAGCGTCTTTGCGGCTCCACATGCCCATAAAGATGATGCGGAACCCGTTCCGCATCTTCGGTTCGCGGTCGTGCGGTCAGGACATTCAGCACCGAATAGACCTGCATCGAGTCAGCGTTCACGATAACGCCTCCACGTTGTTCGGCAATGCGTAAAGCCATATCCGACTTGCCGCTTGCCGTGGGTCCGGCTATCAGAAACGCTCGCCGCGCCGATTTCGCCTCACTTGCCATGCCTTTATCCGATGCCACTGGTCGCAACCCTGATCGCCAATCCGGAAAATCCCCGCATCCCGCGGGAATTGGCCGATGATCTCGCCGGGACGCTTGGCACAACGGCGCCCGACTGGCTAGCCCCCGGTATCGCCTGCGATTTGCAGGTCGGGTCAAATCTGCAAACTGCCGATATCCTCGAAACCTGCCACTCGGCGCTTGGCGGCCTGAGCATGGACGCCGTCGTTCAGGATCGCGATGCGCGCCGCAAGCGAATACTTCTGGCCGATATGGATTCCACCATGATCGAGCAGGAATGTATCGATGAACTGGCCGGCGCGATTGGCGTCAAGGACCGGGTTGCGTCGATTACGGTGTGCGCGATGAACGGCGAGATCGAATTCGAACCGGCGCTTCGGGAGAGGGTCGCCCTGCTCAAGGGCCTGCCGGTCGGCAAAATCGGCGACATCATCGAAACCCGCATCACTCTGGCGCCCGGCGGGCGCGAACTTGTCGCCACGATGAAAAAGAACGGCGGATACACCGCGCTTGTCTCGGGCGGCTTTACGGCATTTACATCCAAAATCGCGGCAATCCTGGGATTCGACGAAAACCGGGCCAACAGACTTGTCGAAAGCAACGGCGTTCTGACTGGCGAAGCAGGCCGGCCGATTCTGGGAGGCGAAGCAAAGGTCTCGGCTCTTAACGAGATAGCGAAAAAACGCGGTCTGACCGCAGATGACGTCATCGCGGTCGGCGATGGCGCCAACGACCTCGATATGCTCGCATTGGCGGGAAGCGGCGTGGCCCTTCATGCCAGACCGGCGGTGGCCGCGGCAGCGCAACATAGGATCGATCATGGCGATCTGACCGCATTGCTATACATGCAGGGTTATCGCGACGAAGAGATTGTACGGTGAAGGCCTCAGGCGCCACGATTGAGACCGGGTGCGGCCGCGGCCGTCCTATCTCATCCTGAGCGTCACAAATCTGAGTTCGCCCGTTTTGGATGACAGCATCAGCAGCGCGTTTTTGCGGCCCTGATCCTTCAATTCGTCGATTCTGGCGACCACATCCTCCGGTTCAGAAACCGAATCCTGGGCGATTTCGACGATCACGTCACCGGCTTTGACGCCCTTTTCCGCGGCGGCGGAATTCGCGTCGACTTCCGTGATTACCACTCCGGACACCTCCGCCGCGATCTCGAATCTCGTCCGCGCCTCTCCATCGAGTTCGGCGATCGACATACCCAGAATTTTCGCCGTCGCCACCGCGCCGCCATCGCCGGAGTTCCGGTCGCCTTCGGCGTTTGCGAGCTTTTCGCCATCTTCAAGCCGCCCAAGCGTTGCGCTGACCGTCCGTTCTTCACCTTTGCGAACGATGACGACCTCGACCTCCTTGCCAACAGGACTTTCGGCGACCACGCGCGGCAAATCGCGCATGTCGTCGATCTCCTTTCCGTCGAAACGGGTAATGACGTCACCCGGCTGAATTGAGCCGTCGTCAACCGGACTGCCCTCGATGACGCCAGCCACCAGAGCGCCCCTCGCCTCGTTCATGCCGAGACTTTCAGCGATATCGTCGGTGACCGGCTGAATTCTCACACCGAGCCAGCCGCGCCGAGTCTCGCCGAACTCGCGCAACTGGCCGATAACGCCAAGCGCCAGTTCCGACGGAATGGAAAATCCTATGCCGATCGATCCGCCCGACGGCGAGATAATCGCGGTGTTGATGCCGATCACCTCGCCATTCATGTTGAACAGAGGACCGCCGGAATTACCGCGATTGATCGAGGCGTCCGTCTGAATGAAATCGTCATACGGACCGGCATTGATGTCGCGGTTGCGCGCCGAAATGATGCCGACCGTGACAGTGCCGCCAAGCCCGAACGGATTGCCGACCGCCATCACCCAGTCGCCGATGCGCATGCCGTCGGAATTGCCAAACGGCACTTCGGTCAGATTCTTCTTGTCCGGATCGATCTTGAGAACCGCGATATCCGTCTTGGGATCGGTGCCGATCAGCCGGGCAATGAGTTTGTCGCCGTCGGAAAAATTGACTTCAATCTCGTCGGCGTCGGCGATGACATGATTGTTGGTGACCACGATGCCTTCATCCGCGTCGATCACAAAACCTGAGCCAAGCGACCGAACGCGGCGGGGCGTTTGCCGGTTTCCGCCTTCCCTGTCCTCGAAAAATTCGTCGAAGAAATCCTGAAACGGCGACCCCTCCGGCAACCGCGGCATCGGCGCCGCGTCATTGTCGCCGCCGGTCACATTCTGGGACGTCGATATGTTGACCACCGCGTCCAGAAGGCCCTCGGCAAGATCGGCGACCGAAGACGGACCGGTATCTTGCGCGTGAGATTCCCTGATGACGGAAGATGAAAGGACCATGCCGGCGGCAATCAGTGGTATGGCCAGCCCGGCTGAAAGTCGGCGGCGCGCCGAACCGACCGGAAGCATTCCGGCATTTCGCATCATTGATCGGCCTCCCATTCGCCGTCGGATTCGACCCAAAGCCGATCGCGACAATCGCGGAACAACCAAGGCACCGTCACGCCTTCGCACGGTGCGCCCGCGATGCCAACAGGTGAAATTCCCGTCACCCGCGGATAATCCAGACAATGACGACGCCGGCCGCGATGGCGATCAGGCCCGCGACCCGCAGAACCTCGTCCGGCGCCTTGGTCGCTTCGGCGGCCATCCGTTTCGCGAATCGCGGAAAGCCGCCATAGAAAACCCCTTCGATCACGAGAACCAACCCGATTGCGGCAATGAAATCCGCCATCGCCGCCTGCCTTATCTACTCGGAAAGGGCCGGCGCGGAAAGCCTGTCACCCGCCTGTGGCTCCACACCCGCCGCATCGGAGAAGAAGCGGAAAAACTCCGAATTCGGCGACAACACCATCGTCGTATCGGAATCCAGCAGCGCCTGGCTGTAGGCGATCATCGAACGATAGAAGTCGAAGAATTCGGGATCCCGTCCAAACGCGTCGGCGAATATCTTGTTCCGCTCGCCCTCGCCCTCACCGCGAAGTATTTCGGATTCCTTACGGGCTTCCGCGATGATTTCGACAACCTCGCGGTCCGCGCGCGCCTTGATCCGCTGAGCGGCCTCGCGACCGCGCGCTCTCAACCGCTCGGCCTCGGCAAGACGCTCGGCCTTCATCCGGTCATAGGTCTGTTGAGAAACTTCGGCGGTCAGGTCGGTCCTGCGGATGCGCACGTCCTCAATCTTCAGGCCGAGTGAAATGGCGTCGGGTCTGAGCGAATCGGCCACTTCGAGCATCATCGCGCCGCGCTCCTTGGAAAGGGCCGCTTCAAAGCCGCGCAAACCGTAAACGCCGCGCAGCGCCGCATCAAGACGCGTCTTCAATCGCTGCTCCGCAAGCTGCAAACTGCCCGACACGGTCTGGCGGAACCGCCGCGCATCTTCGATGCGGTAGGCGATAAACGCGTCGACCTCGTAGAATTTACCGCCGGAAACCTGAACACGAATGTCATCCAGGTCAAAACGCAATATGCGATCTTCAATCAGCTGAACATTATCCCATTCGAGAAACGCGAATGGGACTTTGAAATAAAGTCCCGGTTCGGACTTCACATCGACGATTTCACCGAAGCGCAGCACAATGGCCTGCTGACGTTCGTTCACGACAAATATCGATCCGTAGAGGAGCGCCGCGACCAGCGCGATGACGACACCGATAATGGGAAGACGATTGGCCATCAGTTGCTGGCTCCTTCACGGCGCTTGTTGATTTCGGGCAATGGCAGATAGGGCACCACGCTCTGTCCGCCGCCCTGTTCGAGAATGACCTTGTTTGAATCTTTCAGCACCTGCTCCATTGTCTCCAGGAATATGCGTTTACGCGTTACTTCCGGCGCCTTGGCGTATTCGTCGTAGACGGACACAAACCGTTGCGCTTCACCGTCGGCTTCCTGGACGATGCGGTTCTTGTATGCGGCCGCATCCTCGCGGACTTGCGCCGCCTCACCGCGAGCCTGACCGAGTTTCTGGTTCGAATACTGGTTTGCTTCCTCCACGAACCGGTCTTCGTCCTGCTCCGCACGCTGAACTTCGTCAAACGCATCGGCCACCTCGCGCGGCGGCGCCGCATCCTCGATCGAGATCGCATTGACCGACAATCCGGCCTTGTACTCGTCGATCGTGGTCTGAATGATCGTTCGCACCGCTTCGGCGATGCCCGCCCGATCGTCACGGAACACTTCCTGAGCGCGTCTGCGGCCGACAACCTCGCGCATGGCGCTTTCAGCAACCTGTCGCACCATGTCGTCGGGCACCGAAACATTGAACAGATTGGCCTGCGGATCGCTGATCTGATAAGCGACCGTAAACTGTACGTCGACGATATTCTGGTCGCCGGACAACATGAGGCCCGAAGAACCGCCGCCATTGCGGCTGCCGCCGCCGATCGTCAGGAGTTTTTCCGCCGTGTTGACCTTCTCGACCGTTTCCAGCGGCCACCAATGGAGATGGAGACCCGGCGCGGATACTTCCTCCTTGGGTTTGCCGAATCGCAATTCGACGCCGAGTTCGTCCGGCTGGACCGTATAGACGGCCTTGAAACCCCAGAGGAACAGCACACCGATCGCCAAAAGCCACCAAAGGGCGGGACTGGCGCCGCCGCCCGGAATGGCGTTCTTCAGCCGATCCTGGCCCTTGCGAATGATATCCTCGATATCCGGAGGCGAACCCTGCGATTTTCCTCCCCGCGGTCCCTGCCCCCAGGGGCCGCCGCTACCGTTGCTTTCGCCGCCGCCCCACGGGCCGCCGCCGTCTCCGCCGCTGCTCTGATTGCTCCAGGGCATGTAATTCCTTTCAAGCGTTGTCGCCTCGCCGCATACGACGTAGCGGCCTGTCATGAAGGGTTATAGGGATACGATCCCCCGCATTCAACGTGCGATCATCGTCATTTGCACCATTTTTGCAGGCATTTTGGGGCAATGGTCAGCCGTTTGCGGGCGCCCTTTCGTAAACAACGTGGCGCGTCGGATGGCTGTCGTTTTCTCCGGCGGCGCAATTTCGAGACGAGATCGCCCGCCAAATCTCCCGGTCAATTGGCGGAAATACCGTGTCGCCGTCCATCCCGGCCAGAACATGCGTCACGCGCAGACGATTGGCCAGGGGCAGCGCCTCGGCGTAAATCTGCCCCCCGCCGATGACGCAAATTTCCGTGGCCCCGGACATGCCGGACACGCGCTCGTTTGCCAGCGAAATGGCGTCACCAAGCGAGGAAACCTTTTCCACCCCGTCTTCACTCCAGCCATCGTTGCGCGTGACAATGATGTTCAGCCGCCCGGGCAGCGGTTTTCCAATGCCGTCAAAGGTCTTTCTACCCATAATGATCGGATTGCCCATCGTGTCGGCCTTGAACCGCTTCAAGTCCGTTGACAAACGCCACGGCATGCCGCCATCGCGGCCGATCACACCGTTTTCGGCTATTGCGGCGACAAGGGAAACGGGGAGGCGCCCGCTCATACGGCGACCGGCGCCCTGATCGTTGAATCGGCCTCGTAGTTTTCCAGGCTGAAATCTTCGTATCGAAAGGAAAAAATGTCGGGAACATCCGGGTTTATCCGCATGTGCGGCAGCGTCTTCGGGGTGCGCGTCAACTGCTCGCGCGCCTGTTCGAAATGGTTGCGATACAGATGCGCGTCGCCAAGCGTATGGATGAACTCGCCGGGTTTCAGTCCCGTTACCCGCGCGATCATCATCGTCAGCAGCGAATAGGAAGCGATGTTGAACGGCACGCCCAGAAATATGTCGGCGGAACGCTGGTAGAGCTGGCAGGAAAGCCGGCCCCCGGCGACATGGAACTGGAACAGGCAATGGCATGGCGGCAACGCCATTTCATCCACTTCGACCGGATTCCAAGCGGATACGATCAGCCGGCGCGACTGCGGATCGGTTCTGATCTGCTCGACGACATTGGCGATCTGGTCGACCGGGCCGCTATCCGGTTTCGGCCACGACCGCCACTGCGCGCCGTAGACCGGGCCGAGGTCGCCATTCTCATCGGCCCATTCGTCCCAGATCGACACGCCATGCCGTTTCAGGTAGCCGATATTGGTATCGCCATTCAGGGACCACAACAGTTCGTGAATGATTGATTTCAGGTGCAGTTTCTTTGTCGTCAGCACGGGAAATCCGTCGTCGAGATCATAGCGCGACTGATGGCCGAATACCGAGCGCGTACCCGTACCGGTCCGGTCGCCGCGGTCGATGCCGCTTTCGAGCACATGGGAGAGGAGATCGAGATATTGGCGCATGGTGACGACGCGATTCGAAATTTCAGGAACCTTAGCGCACTTCACAATCAAAAGCAGCCATTGCGATCGCCCGCAAACGACGGAACCGACGCGGATCATGCAACCCCGCAGATTGTAAGGAGAAATTGCCGGGTGGGTTTGCGCTCGAAGTCCGTTTTCATCGGCAATTGCCGTCAACCAGGCGCATTTCGATAATTTTGCCTTTCAATTTGGTCGTTCGCCGCCTATATTGGTCCTGTCAGTTCGTCTGACTATGGCGATAAACGGCCGATGCAATAAACCATTCGGACCCGGGGGCGGTACCCGGCGCCTCCACCATGAACCGCCGGTCACGGGGCGGTTTCTGATGGGGGCGAAACAGGATCGACGAGGGTGTAAAGATCGCGCTTTTGCCTGGCATTGTACCACCGTTATCGGGCTGTCATTATAGTTGCAAACGACAACTATGCAGAGGCGCGTCTCGCTGCTTGACGCAGTGCGACAGCTTCACTGAACTCCTGACCGGTATGCTCGGTCAGGCGGGGCCCGGAGGCGCCTGGCAACAGAAGCCTCCACCCATTCCCGCTACATGAACAACCGCCCCGGCGCGCGCGCCAGGAGCCGGTTCGGCCAAAAAATCATCGCCGGTCGCACTCAAACGCCCTGTTGACGGTTTACCTGCGGGCCAAGCTTGATTACAGCTTGACCCGATATTCGAAACTGCCGGTGCGGTTATGGCCGAAGACCAGATACGCTACGACATTCTTGCCCAGGAAGCGCTGCGTGGCGTGATGCGCAAGGTCATTGGCGAGGCGGCCAGGACCGGGCTGCCCGGCGAGCATCATTTCTTCATCACATTTCTGACCAACGCTCCCGGCGTGCGCATTTCAAGCCGTCTTCACGAACGTTACCCGGAACAGATGACGATCGTGCTCCAATATCAGTATTGGGACCTGAAAGTGACGGATACGTATTTCGAGGTCGGCCTGTCCTTCTCCGACGTCCCCGAAAAGCTGGTCATACCCTTTTCGGCCGTGCGCGGATTTTATGATCCGTCCGTAAATTTCGAGCTGGAATTCGACGTGAAACGGGACGAGGAAGAAGAACGGGCCGGGACCGGCGATGCCGCTGTGAAACCGGCCCCGGTCGAAACGGAGAAACCGAAGAAACGAAAGCGGCCGCCCAGAAAAACCCCCTCCGGCAAACCGGCTCGCAAGAAATCGGCGAACATGGATGAAGAAACCCCGGATGGAGAACAATCCACGAGCGCGGAAGTCGTCTCGCTCGACGCCTTTCGCAAGAACAAATAGCGGCGGACCATTTGAGCCGGATACGCAAGCGATCGGTTTCCATTCACAGCCATCGCACGAGTTTCTCGGTCGAGGACGAATTTTTTAACGAACTTGGGAAGATTGCCGCGCGGGACGAGGTCTCGTTGGCGTCCTTGGTCACGGAGATCGATCGGACTCGTCCGCCGGACACCAATTTATCCTCGGCGATCAGGCTCCGCGTACTTAAATCGCTGCGAAACCGGACGCGACAGGCCTGAACCGAATGCGGTGCTACCGTCCCGCCGCGCGAAGTCGTTGCGCAAAAACCGTTTCGGGCAATTGAACTTCAATCATTCGATCGTCCGCATGTTTCACGATCCGTGATTCCATTCCGGTTTGATCACCGCTGTCCTCCATCCGCGCGTCCTCATCGCTGCGTTTCCGCGTTTCCTCATCAAGAATTCGGCGAACCGCATCCTCAAGCGATTCCGAGTCGGGCACAGCGCCGGCATCGGGCGTCGTGACATCGCCGCCACCGATCCTGCCGGGGAATGCCTCCTCCGCCTTCCTGCGCGCCTCTTCGGCATCGGAACGCCTCTTTTCCAGGCTTGCGTAGTACCGGACCTCGCGCCGCAGACGCTGCTTTTCCAACAAACCGGCCTGTAACGATTCCACACGGAACTGTTCGAGTTCGAGCGCCCTGCGGGTCAGGAATTGCGCAAGAGGCGCGGTGTCATAGGTCGCGTTCATCGAGCCGATCGGGCCGGAGGAGGCAAATCTGACGGAAGGAGTGGCGCCGACCAGCGCTTCGCGTCCCGGGTCATAGGCGATCTCTCCGGAAGCGGAAGCGCGCCACCGGTTGAAGTCGGCGTTCAACTCCGCCGTCAGCCGCGCATTGTCGCCTTCAAACACGATGGCCGGGGTGCGCAACGCACCGTCGGCCACGACGAAGGTGAATTCGACGTCTTCCGCCGAAAATGAACCCGAAGCCACCAGTCCGGGAGCCAATCCGGCCACATCCCCGGCATCGATCTCCTTGCCGATTCGATCGGCGACATTGATGAATCGGGCAAATACGTCCGGATTGGCCCCCGGAATGGAGACCTTTTCGAGTATTGCGCCGCCCGAGCCCGACAGCGATGAGATCAGGCCGGCAAACGATTTCCCGCTGGCAGTCAGATTGACGCCGATCGTACCGTTGCCGGCAATGCCAGGTAATCGGGTCAGATCGGACAGCGCGGCGTTATCGTATCGAAACTGCGTCGAAAACATGGCCGTTCCGCCATTGTTTCGGACTTCGGCCAGTCCGCTGATCCGGCCCCCCCTGAAACCGGCGTCCAGATCGGATATGCGTATTCCATCGTCCGTCAGATCGATTTTGAGCCGCGCCTCGTCGAGCGGCGACTCCAGGCCGAAGCGGAGTTCTCCGGCTTCCAGTTCAAGCGAGGCAAGAACTGGAAATTCGGCGAAGGGCGCAAACGGTTCCGACCCGGGACGGCCGTTCTGATCGAACCCCAGCGCCGCTTCCCCCAGCAGCATCGCACCGAGCGGGGAAAGATCGGCCGAGGGCAGCGAAACCGAGCCCGCCAGTTCCGGCCGGCCCCGTGAAATCCGTGCAACGATGTCGGCCGTCACGGGGTTTTCGCCGATGGAGCCCGCCAGTTCCGCAATTCTGAGAGAATCGCCCTCAAGATCGATCATTGCCTCCGCGCTGACGGGAAGTCCGAATCCGAACCCCGGAAACGCGACACCGGCCGTGGCGAGCCATGGTTCGATATCCTTGGATTCCATGCGTGCCTTGCCTGCCGCCTGCCACTCGCCGTCGACCAATCCGGTCCACCCGTCAAACCCGGCTTCGTCGTCGTCGCCTCGCAGCAGAAAATTCGTTTCGAACAGGCCGCCGATCTCACCGGATATCGTCAGGCTCGTCTCCGCCGGCCCGGTCAATCGCAATGGCAGCGCCGGCAAGCCGTAAGCCGCATACAGCGCCGCCGCATCTTCGTGGTTCAAGGTCAGCGTCAGCGACAGGGGGCCGTCCAGCCTGTTGTCACGGGCGCCGCCGGACACGAATACCGAGAAACGGCCGACGCCGCCCTGTCCATGGGCGCTGATCGCGAGCCCAAGCGATCCATCGTCGTCGGAAGCCATGCCGGCGACCATGTCCATGCGGGTGTCCGCCAAAAGCGACGGATAGGCGCGCGCGCGCGCCGCGAGTCCCGTAAACAGTGAATTTTCGGGGTAGTTCGCGGCCAGCAAATCGGCCAGCGGTTTCAGATCCACCGACACGATTGATGCGTCGAGATTACCGGTTGGATTCGCCGGAAAGTCTTTTAGCTTTCCGGTGGCGCTGATCGTCGCACCGGCCAAATCCGAGATCGCGAGCCGGTCGATGTCGAGCAGACCGTCCTTCAGTCTTATCGCCGTGTCGACTTTTCCGGCGGTCAGGCCAGTTGCGCTGACCGGGCCGGCTTTGATGACAAAATCCAGGTCATGACCAGCAAAGCGCGCCGCGCCGGCTTCATTGACGAAAATGGATGCAAACGCGGCCAGCCCTTCAACGTCCAGCGCACCGCCCTCAAGCCGCATCAGCATCGATGGCTTGGCATTGTCAGGCGTCAAATGGTCGATCTCACCGGTAAAGCGGGCGCCGCCCAGAATGAGCTCCAGATCGCGGAACGTCTGCCTTTGACCATTGATATCGACTTCCGCCGAAATACCGGCCGAACTCAGCCGCCTGATCGCTTCGTCGACATCGTTCGACAGCCATGCGGCAAACCCTGACGGCTGATTCACCGCCAACAGCAGCGAACCGTGAAATCCGAAATCGCCGCCGGAAACCAGAAGACCGGAGGCCTCGAGCGTCGTCCTTCCGGGCAGTTCGGCGGAAAAGGCCTGGATTTCCCAGCCGCTTTCATCGGGGCTCGCGACAAGCCGGACCTGGCGCATCGTGGTGTCCCCGGCGATGATCGCGGGCAGGCTGACATTGACAGCGCCGTCGACCCCGGGCCTTGGAAGGCTTTGAACGATTTCACGGAAAACAGCGATGCGACGGCTCAACGGCCGTGCATGGATGCTTGCTTTTCGCGCCCGGTCGAACCTGATCTGTTGCCCGTCCGCCCGGATCGAAAATTTCGGATCGCTTCCATAGTCGAGAAACGCGGTTCCCTCGGCGGTGTAGGGGTCGGCCACTATCCCGGTTTCGAATATGAACTCCGAAATGTCGATCAACCGATGGTCGGCCGAAAAGCGCCCCGTCACGCGAAACGGAACTTTCGGCTCCTCCTCTTCCTCGATGCTGATCGAGAATGCGCTGTCTTTTTCCCCGGCATCGCCGCCCGGCGCGTCCGCCGCTTCCACACGGAAGTGGCCGGCGTAAATCGCGCCGCCGTCGGAAATTCGCACATTGCCGTTGGTTTCGATTTCCACCGGAAAATCGGCGGGGGCGGACGTCAGGCGCAAACGAATCGAGCCATCGTCGCCGACCGTTCCGGTCGAAACCGTCACACCCATGGGCAGTCCGTCGAAATTGAAACTGCCCTGGATACGCCACGGACCCGCGAGCGTCCGGGCGGAAATGGCGGCGCGAATGTCGTCAATCCGATAGTCGCGCCCGCCGGCGGCGTGCCTGATCGTGACCTCGCCTTCCGTGACGGAAATGTTTTCGAGCGTCACCCGGCCCGGATCGAACGGCGTATCAGGCCGGATCGTCCAATCGATCAGCCCGCTGTCGGCGACATCGACGGCCATGACCGGCCTGTGCAGGCGCATGTCGAAAATCAGGATTTCGCCCCGCATGAAGGGAGCCAGTTCCGCATCCATAGAGAATGTCTCGATGGTCATCGACGGTTCGCCGCCGGTCTCGCCGGCAACCTCGACATCGGTGAAGGTGACCGACGGGAACGGCAGCAGGCGGGCCGTCGCTTCGCCCGCGACAGTGACCTGCCGTCCGAGGACGCGGCTCGCCTCGCGCTCGAAATCGGCCCGGTACGATGTCCAGTCGATAAGGTGGGGGGCCACCAGCGCCGCCGTGAGCGCCAGCACGATCAAACCGCCGATAAAGACAAACAATCGCGCCAGAACAATTCTCCCGGTTCCGGAGGGCCATGCCGGACGCCGGCTCCCGCCAAGCGCCATTCGCGCCGATCCTAGATCGAATCCGGCCGATTTGAAACCATTGTCGCGAGCCGCCGTGGCGACATGATGGCGCGCGTCCGATTTTCGCGCGGCGCGATCATGAACTAATGAATAGGAGGTTCGCGGGCGATCTTAAGCCGGCAGGATTTTCCCGGGATTCATGATGTTGTCGGGATCGAACGCATGTTTGATCGATCGCATGAAATCGACGCCGTCGCCGTGTTCGGTCGTCATGAAGCCCGTTTTCCCCTGGCCGACGCCATGTTCGCCCGTGCATGTTCCATCCATCTCGAATGCGTGACGGCTCAGGCGTTCCAGAAACCGCTCGCACAGATCGATTTCCCCTGGATCGTCGATATCGATCAGCGGCGCGACATGAAAATTGCCGTCGCCGACATGACCGAGAATGGGCGCGATCAGGCCGAGTTCCTCCAGATCCGCCTCCGCGCGGCCAATGCACTCGGCCAGCCCGGATATCGGCACGCACACGTCGGTGGCGACCGCTTTCGCTCCCGGTCTGAGTGTGAACGAAGCCCAATAGGCGTCATGTCTCGCCTTCCACAATTTCGTTCGCTCCTCGGCGACGCCGGTCCACCGGAAAGGGCCGCCGCCGAACTCGTCGGCAATTTCGCCAAACAGTTCCGCCTGCTCCTCCACGCCGGTTTCGCTGCCATGAAATTCCAGAAACAGGCACGGGCTTTCCGGGTAATTCAGGCCGGAATACAGGTTGGTCGCTTTCATCTGAAGCGTGTTCAGAAGCTCGATTCGCGCAACCGGTATGCCCATTTGAACGGTCTGGATCACCGCATTGCATGCGGCTTCGACGCTGGGGAAGGGGCACACCCCTCCGCAAATCGATTGCGGAATCCCCCGCAGGCGCAGCGTCAGTTCGGTCATGATTCCGAGCGTGCCCTCGGACCCGATCAGCAATCTCGTCAGGTCGTAACCGGCCGAGGATTTTTTCGCGCGACTCGCGGTCGTTATTTCCCGTCCGTCGGCCATGACCGCGCGCACGGAAAGGACGTTTTCGCGCATGGTGCCGTACCGCACCGCGTTCGTTCCCGACGCTCTCGTCGCCGCCATGCCGCCGATGCTCGCATTGGCGCCGGGGTCGATCGGAAAGAACAATCCGGTGTCCCGCAAGTGAGTATTGAGGTCTTCGCGCGTGACGCCTGGCTCCACCGTGCAATCGAGATCCCCGGCGCGAACCTCGACGATCCGGTTCATGCCGGACAGATCGAGCGAAATCCCGCCGCCCGGCGCATTCACATGGCCTTCCAGCGAGGTGCCGACGCCGAACGGAACGACGGGAACCTTGTGCCGCGCGCAGACATTCACCACGTCGCGCACATCGCCGGCGTTTTCGGCGAACACGACCGCGTCCGGCGGCTGGCCGGGCAGATAGGTGGTCGTATGGCAATGCTGTTCGCGCACCGAATCGCCGGTGCTCAATCGCTCTCCAAACCGCTGCTTGAGGACCGGAACGGCAAGAGCGATCCCTTCCTCGTTGCGTTCAACCTGTGGCAAACTCGCCAGCGCCATGCAAACTCTCCATCCGGACCGGGCGGACCCCTTGCGTGGGAGAACGCCAGCGCTAATGTGTTCCGGTACGAGGGTTATCCACCACATCCGGCTTTTGTGGCAAGGGATTTGCAAACGGAATTTTCTTCATGCCGACCGACGCGCCATTCATCTCGACCCCCATGCGGATCGAAAAGAGCTGGATCGACTATAACGGCCACATGAACATGGCTTACTACAATGTCCTGTTCGACCGCTGCGCCGATCAGGTTTTCGACATGCTCGGGATCGGCGCCGAATATGCCCGCGCCAGGCGCCACACCATCTACACCGCCGAGGTTCATGTCTGTTATGTGCGCGAACTTCACCTGGGAGATGCGGTGCGTTGTTCGCTCCATCTGATCGACCGCGACGAAAAACGTCTGCACTTTTTTCAGGAACTTTCGCACATCGATGGCTGGGTGGCGGCGACATGCGAGGCGCTCTCCCTTCACGTCGACATGAGCGGGCCGAAAGTCGCCGCGTTCCCGGATGACGTCGCCGCCGGAATTTCGCGAATGGCCGAAGAGCACGCCCGCCTTGAAAGGCCCGGCCGGGCGGGCCGGACTATCGGCATCCGCCGCGGGACGAACTGAACGCGGGGGCGGGCGCGATGTGGAAAATTCTGAACCGCCTTCCCGAAATCCTGACTGCCTGGGTGACGCCTCATCTGCGCCGCTTTGCGGCCGAACGCCAGCCGGTCGTCTGGAGCTTGTGCCTGGCGGTCGGCGCGGGCGTGGGAATAGCGGCCATCCTGTTTCGCGAACTGATCGGCCTTATTCAACTGCCATGGCTGGCGACCCGGTCGGAAAAGGTTCTGAGCGCCGCGCAGGAACTGTCGTGGATCGCCATTCTGGCGGCCCCCGTCGCCGGCGGGCTTGTCGTCGGGCTGCTGCTTGGCCGCATTCAATCGCGCCGCGCCGGCGGCGTCGCCGACGTCATCGAGGCGCGCGCGCTGTCGGGTCGCAAACTGTCGGTGCGCGACGGTCTTTGGTCGGCGCTCGTGACGGCCGTTTCATTGGGAAGCGGCGCCAGCGCCGGGCGCGAAGGCCCGGTCATCCACCTCGGCGGCACGCTCGCCTCGGCCCTGGCGGAAAAGACCCGTCTGCCGGCGGCAGGCAGGCGCACATTGCTGTCCGCCGGCGTCGCTTCGGCGATCTCGGCCTCGTTCAACGCGCCGATCGCCGGCGTGCTTTTCGCGCATGAGGTCATTCTCGGACATTACTCAATGCGGTCCTTTGTGCCGATCGTGATCGCCTCGACGGCGGGCAGCCTGCTTTCCCGGGTCTGGTTCGGCGACGCGGCCTCGTTCTTCGTGCCCGAATATCAGGTCACCTCCTACTGGGAGTTTCCCGCCTTCGCCCTTCTGGGCATCACGGCGGCGGTCGTCGCGATCCTGTTCGAGTTTTCGTTGTTCGCGGCGGATTTCGTTTCGCGCAAGATCACGATACCGCTTTGGACCAGGCCGGTGTTTGGCGGGTTCGCGGTCGGATCGATCGCGATCGTCTTCCCGCATGTGCTGGGGGTCGGATATGAGGTCACCGACATGGCGCTGTGGAATCAATTGCCGCTTTACCTCCTCCTGATGCTGATCGTGGCCAAGACGGCGGCGACGGCCATCACGCTGGCCTCGCGTTTCGGCGGCGGCATCTTCTCTCCGGCCCTTTATCTCGGGGCGATGACCGGCGGCGCGTTCGGCATCATCGCCTCATCGTTTTTTCCCGAACTCGCGTCGTCAAACGGTCTTTACGCCATCCTCGGCATGGGCGCCGTGGCGGGCGCCGTGCTCGGCGCTCCGATTTCGACCACCATGATCGTCTTCGAACTGACCGGCGGCTACACGCTGTCCGTCGCGCTTCTGCTGTGCGTCGCCATCGCTCACGGCATCGCCCAGGCCGTCCATGGCCACTCCTGGTTCCAATGGCAGCTTGAGATGCGGGGCGTCTTCGTCACCGGCGGCCCGCATACGACGGTGACCCATCACACCAGGGTCATGGATTTCATGGATCCCGTCGGCGACGGCGAGGCTTACGATCCGGGACGCGGCGCGCCGTCGATAAAACCGACCGATACGCTGGATCAGGCTCTGCGCGCGTTCGACGCCGGCGGTCACGCGCGGCTGCCGGTCGTCGACCCGAACGACCCCGCGAAAATAATCGCCTGGGCCAGCCATGTCAGGGCGCTTCGATATTTCAACCGGGCGCTGATAAGCGCCAGCGAAGAAGAACACCGCTGATCGACCGACGCGTCTCCTTGCGTCAGGCGGCCCTTGGCGCGGTTTTCCGGGGGGCGGCGACGAGAGGCCGCCGCGCGATGGCCGGCAATCCCCGCAACCCGTTCGCCGGCAACAGACGCCGCGCCGATATGCGCGCAAACGGCATTTCCGGTATCAGACGGTCGGCCCCCACAAGGTCGAGATAGTCGTCGTAATTGTCGAAGCCGGACCGCCCGACATAATCGATGAAACTCTCCGCCGGAACGGCGCCATTGGCCAGAACGACCTCGTGGTTCTCAAGCTCCACATGCCACCAGATGAACCGCGTCGGCATCTCCGAAAGCGGCGCGAAGCGGATCGGAGTTCCGTCCTCCGCCAGCGCGCCGGCATTGACCGGCATTGTCGCCGAACGGCAGGGCGTGATCGCCCGTCACGGTCAACGGTCCGTTCGGCAGGTCCGGGCCGAGGGCGCCGGCGTCGATGCGCACGGGCTTGCGGCCGAGTTCGACGCCGCGCGGGTTGGCGACGGTCTGCCTCGCCACCCGGATCGCCGGCGTCGACCTGCCGTCATGGGTCACGACCCGGTCGCCGGGTTGCAGGGTCTCGATGGCCCGCTCGCCGCCACTGCGTGGCGGTGGCGAAGCAGTTGAACACCTGCGCCGAGGTTTCCATGAATCCCGTCGAAGCGCCGCCTCCCGTCAAAGGCGCGAGGTCAAACGCCTCCTTTTAACCCGCTTCATGTTGAGGCAAGAGGAGAGAGACTCTTATTTTACAAGAATGTCACGAATAGGGTAGAGTATTTCCTCAATTTCTACAAATATAGAGTCATAAGTATCGACAACTTTTTGTATTGCCTCATCATTTTCAGGACAATAGGCAAAAACTGTTTCATCGGATCCTATATCCTTACAGTTGTCCTGATTTAAAATAAGCTGTCTTTTCATATAAGCTGATTTTAAAAGCTTGGCTTTCTCTTCATAAATAGCACAAACCTTTATAAAATAAGGAGAAGCAGGCTTTTTAAAATGTCTCTTGAGAGGAAGATTTTTACAATTCCCCGCATGCTCTATCGCTAAATTAATATAACCCATAATATTATCTCTGTATTCAGGGTAAGTTTCTAAGTCTCGATCCCCTTACATAACTGGGAGAATTAAGTAACCTCACTTGGTAGTCACCAGAAACCCCTTTATAAAACATGGCTAAATAAACAATAGGTAACTTATAATAAGCTGTCATTTCTATGTTATCAGTTGCCTCCCATGTAAAGTATTCAAGGGGAGGGTAGTTATTATAAGTCTTTATGATAGCCAGTGTTCTGGAATAATAATGGGCGGCTAAATCCAAATTTCTGTCAGCTATACTTTTTTTGAAATCCCCTCCTGAAAGATGGTATTCTGCTATCCAATAATTAGCTACAATATTGCTGTGTTGGTCAGCTAAACCATGTAATATCAACATTCCCTTGGAAACATTGTCTTGATTGTTAGTCACTTCACCTTTTAATAAGAGACAGATAGCATAAACTAAGGTCACATTCACAGAAGGATCAGGATCATTTAATTGTTCTTTATACTGTCTTTCGGTATCCTCAAAATCACCACATCCAAAACTACCAGATCTATAACTTTCCCCAAAACCAGGGCTCGTCGCAAAAACGAAAAAGGCGATCGCACTCAATAGCAACACGATTTTTCTCATAGCTCTTTCCACATCCTCCAAAAAACCGCTATGGCGACGCACCGCTCAACGCAATCATATAAACCCAACCCAAACCGTCAAGGGCTTTTGCACAAACGGACAGCGCGGCGGAAAAGCGCCTTTGGGGAAGAAGGCCGGCGAGTCATCGAATCATCGCCTGCCGCTTGCGGCGCCCTCGACAAAACTCTCCAGCACTCTTTTCCGCCCGGCCTTGTCGAAATCGACGGTCAGCTTGTCGCCGTCGATGGCGGCGATATCGCCATTGCCGAATTTCAGATGAAACACCCGGTCGCCGACGGAGAAGCGCGAGGGTTCGACGGCGACGGATTTGGCCACCGGTTCGCCCTCGATCGTGCGCGTCTTGACCGGGCCCGCGCCGAAACCGGAATCCGTCTCGCCATAGCCGATGCGTTCCACCGCGTGGCCGGAGCGTGAGCCCCAGTTGCGCGCGGTGGCCTGCGAACGGTTGGCCCGCGCCCGCTTCCAGCCCGGCGTGGCGTAGGAATTCCGGAACGGGTCGGCCTCGTCGAAGCGCGAGGCCCCGTAAGGCCCGCCGGAAACGGCGCGCCCGGCGCCCGTATTGTAGCCGCCATAGGATGAATCGCCCCCGGCCGCCTCGACGTGATCTTCGGGCAGTTCGTCGAGAAAGCGCGACGGGAGTGTCGTCTGCCACAGCCCGTGAATGCGGCGGTTCGAAACGAACCAGATGTGCAGATTGCGTTTTGCGCGCGTCAGCCCGACATAGGCGAGACGTCGTTCCTCCTCGAGCCCGGCGCGGCCGTCCTCGTCGAGCGCGCGCTGGTGCGGAAACAGCCCCTCCTCCCAGCCCGGCAGGAAGACGGTCTCGAATTCCAGCCCCTTGGCCGAATGCAGCGTCATGATATTGACGGCGTCCATGTCCTCGTTACGCTCGGCGTCCATCACCAGCGAGACATGCTCCAGAAAGCCGCGCAGACTTTCATATTCCTCCATGGAGCGGATCAGTTCCTTCAGATTGTCGAGCCGGCCCGGCGCGTCGGCGGAGCGGTCGTTCCTCCACATGTCGGTGTAGCCGCTCTCTTCGAGGATCAGCCCGGCGAGTTCGGTGTGCGGCGTCGTCTCGATCAGGCCCTGCCAGCGCCGAAAAGCCTCAACAAGATCGCGCAACGAATTGCGCTGGCGCGGCTTCATCTCCTCGGTCCCGACCAGATCGGCCGCCGCCCGCAGCAGCGGCACGCGGCCGGCCCGCGCCGCATCGTGAATCTGACGCATGGCCGCTTCGCCCAGGCCGCGTTTGGGCGTATTGACGATGCGCTCGAACGCCAGATCGTCCGCTTCCTGCGCGACGACGCGCAGATAGGCGAGCGCGTCGCGGATCTCCTTGCGCTCATAGAAGCGCGGACCGCCGATGACGCGATAGTTCAGGCCGAGCGTGACGAAGCGGTCTTCGAATTCACGCATTTGAAACGAGGCGCGCACGAGAATGGCCATGTCGTTGAGGTTTTCGCCCCGTCTTTGATGGCTCTCGATCTCGTCGCCGACGGCGCGGGCCTCTTCCTCCGAATCCCAGGCGGCGTGAACATTGACCCTGGGGTCGTCCGGGTCGCCGGCCTCGGTGAACAGCGTCTTGCCCAGCCGCCCCTCATTGTGGCCGATCAGGTGCGAGGCGGCGGCGAGAATATGCGCGGTCGAACGGTAGTTGCGTTCAAGCCGGATGACGGCCGCGCCGGGGAAATCCTTTTCAAACCGCAGGATGTTGTCGACTTCCGCCCCGCGCCAGCCATAGATCGACTGATCGTCGTCGCCGACACAGCAGATATTGGGGGCGGAAGAGCCGCTCCCCGCGCGCGCGGGGGGGGGCCGCTGCGCGGTCAGCCGCAACCACATATATTGCGCGGTATTCGTGTCCTGATACTCGTCAACGAGGATGTATTTGAACTTGCGGGCGTATTCGGCGAGCACATCCGGATTGTCGCGCAGCATGCGGATCGGATGGCAAAGCAGATCGCCGAAATCGACCGCGTTCAGCGTTTTCAGCCGCTCCTGATAGGCCGCGAACAGTTCACGGCCCTTGCCATTGGCGAAGGAGCGCGCGTCGCCAGCCGGGATGTCGGCCGGACCCGACCCCTTGTTCTTCCAGCCGTCGATCATCATGGCGAATTGCCGCGCCGGCCAGCGCTTGTCGTCCAGCCCTTCGGCCCGGATGAGCTGTTTGAGCAACCTGATCACGTCATCCGTGTCGAGAATCGTGAAATTCGACTTCAACCCGGCCAGTTCCGGGTGGCGGCGCAGCATGCGGACGCCGATCGAGTGAAACGTGCCGAGCCAGGGCATTCCCTCCACCGCCTCGCCGACGAGGATGCCGATACGCTCCTTCATTTCCCGCGCCGCCTTGTTGGTGAAGGTGACGGCGAGAATCTGGCTCGGAAACGCCTTGCCGGCAGCGAGGATATGCGCGATGCGGGTGGTCAGCACCCGCGTTTTGCCCGTGCCGGCGCCGGCAAGCACAAGCACCGGACCCTCGGTCGTTTCGACCGCGCGGCGCTGTTCCGGATTCAGCCCGTCGAGATAGGCGGGCGCGGCCCGCGCCCCCATGGCGCGCACGGCGATGCCGCCGGCGCGCGGGCGCGGCGCGTCTTCCTCGAGAAACTCGTCTGAATACCCGGCCATCGGAGCGTGAATGTAGCGATTCGGGACCAAAACGCCAAACAAATAGGGAACGAAAAAACACCTTTCGGATCGTTTCGGGCGCGGGGCGATCCGTTCCGACGAATTCGGGCGCGCCGGCGGCGCCTCGCGGAATCGCTGACGAAAACTATCTCACCCTATTGAAATAATATCTCAAACGAGACATATATGTCTCATGGACAAAATAAGACCCGGCGCTCGCGACGCCATTATCGAGGCGGCGTTTCAGACATTCAGCCGCCGGCCGGCCGCAACACTTGCCGATGTTGCGGAACATGCCGGTGTCGGCCGTGCGACCTTGCATCGCCATTTCAAATCACGCGATGCGCTGATGTTGGAACTTGCCCGGCAGGCGCAGCGGGAGCTTGATGCGGCAATCGATCAAGAGACAAAATCCGCAGCCAGCCATACACAGGGCCTACAGCTTGCGCTTGCAGCGATGATCCCGCTGGCCGACCGGCAATGGTTTCTGGCTCACGAGCCCGTCGAGCACGATCCTGAGGTCGCCGCCGCCTACCGTGCCGGCCTCGAAGAACTTGCCGAAGAGATCGACGCGGCAAAATCGGAAGGAACGTTTGACCCGAATGTTCCGACCGCATGGGTCGCGGAAGCTTACGAAATCCTCATCCACGCTGCATGGACGATGGTCCGCGACCGGCAGGCGACGCCGTCGCAGGCGGCCGATCTCGCCTGGCGCACTCTGACGAAAGGTTTGGGCGGAGACGGATCATGACCTTCGAAACGCTGCAAAATCTGGGAACGCAGATTGATGATGCGTTCTTCATCATCGGCGCCGTCATCTTTGCGATCGAACTTGCGGAAGCCTGGTTCAAGGGCTCGTTGCGGGCACGGAAAGTCGGCGAGATGATCGCCAGCGCCTCGACACAGATTCCCTATCTGCTGGTGGAAATCGGCATCATGACCGGCGCCTATGGCGTTTACCACGTCATCGCCGACACATTCGCGCCCTGGACGATTCCGGCCGCGTGGTGGAGCATCGCGCTTGCGGTTCCGCTCGCCGACCTGACGTATTACTGGGAACACCGCATCGCGCATGAAGTGCGCATTTTGTGGACTCAGCACGCCGTGCATCATTCATCCCGTGACATGAACATCATAACCGGCATCCGGTTCGGTCCGCTGGAAGGGTTGTGGTCGCTTTTCGCCCATATTCCGCTGGTTTTGCTGGGCTTCCCGCCTGAACTGATCTTCTTCGGCATACTGACGGTACTTGCCTACCAGACCTGGCTCCACACCGAGACAATCGGCAAACTCGGCCCGCTGGAAAAGCTGTTGAACACACCATCGCATCATCGGGTTCATCACGGATCGGATCAAAAATATCTGGACAGGAACTATGGCGGCATCCTGATCATCTGGGACCGTATGTTCGGCACTTTTCAGATCGAGGAGGAAACGCCGCGATACGGGCTGGCGCGCGATTTCGACAGCATCAATCCGCTGGCGGTCTGGTTTTCCGAACTGCCGCAGCTCGGGCGGGACCTGATGAAAGCCAAATCGGCCGGTGAATTCTTCATGCGCCTGTTCGGTCGTCCCGGCTGGGAGCCCAAGGGGGACAAGTAGCCATGCCTCTCACCCCCGCGATGGCATTGATCATTTGGGCCGCCTGTCCGCCTCTCGGACCGCCTTCGCGTCGGCAATTTTGCGCCACACCTTGTCCGGGGTCGCCGGCATGTCGATGTGACGGATGCCGTGCGCCCTCCACAGCGCGTCGTTGACCGCATTCATCGTGGCCGGCGTGGCGCCGATCGTGCCCGCCTCGCCCGCTCCCTTGATGCCGAGCGCATTCGTGGTCGACGGCACATTGCGGGTCTCGAAATGAAATGCCGGCACATCATCGGCCCGCGGCATGGTGTAATCCATGAAACTGGCGGTGATCAACTGGCCATCCTCGCCGTAGACAGTGTCTTCGAACAGCGCCTGGCCGATCCCCTGCACCGCGCCGCCATGCACCTGGCCTTCGAGCAGCAGCGGATTCACCGTCGCGCCAAAATCGTCGACAATCGTGTAGTTGACGATTTCTGTCGCACCGGTTTCCGGATCGATCTCGACTTCGCATATGTGGGCGCCGGCGGGGTAGGTCGCCTCCTTCTGGACATATTCACCCTCGCCCTTCAGGTCTTCCGTCGATTTTGCGGCCCTGGCGATCGAAGCGAAATCAATCCGGCGATCGGTACCGGCGATCACGGCCTCGCCGTCGACAAGCTCAATGTCGTCAGAAGAAGCCTCCAGCTCATCGGCGGCGATCTTCCTGATCTTTTTCGCGAGGTCCTCGCTGGCCCGCGCCGAGGAAACGCCACCGAGCGGCACCGATCGGGAACCTCCCGTGCCGCCGCCATTTTCAAGTTCGTCGGTATCACCTTGGCGAACGTGAATTTTCGAGATGTCCACGTTGAGCTTCCCGGCGGCGAATTGGGCATAGGCCGTGGCGTGCCCCTGCCCGTTCGACTGGGTTCCGATTTTCAACGTGAACGTGCCGTCGCCGTTGAGTTCGATGAATGCCGGTTCCGACCCCGCGAACGCGCAGGCTTCGATATAGGTCGACATGCCGATGCCGCGCAGTTTGCCGCGAGCCGCCGCCTCCGCGAGCCTGTCATCGAAACCGGCCCATCCGGCGCGTTCCAGAGCCTGGTCCATGTTGGCCTCAAACTCGCCGACGTCGTACAGGCGACCGCCCGGCGTGCGGTAAGGAAACCGGTCCGGCCGGATGAAGTTCCGGCGCCTGATTTCAACCGGCGAAACGCCGAGGTCCTTGGCGCACGCCTCGACAAGCGTTTCGATCATGAATGCGGCTTCCGGACGTCCCGCGCCGCGGTAGGCATCGACCGGCGTGGTGTTGGTGTAGACGCCCGTCACCGCATAATCCATCACCGGAATGTCGTAGACGCCGGTTCCCATGTACGAGCCGAACATCGGAATCATCGGACCGAACTGATGTGTGTATGCTCCCATATTGGCGGTTACACGAACACGCACGGCGAGAAACCTGCCATTTTCGTCCATGGCCATTTCCGCCGTCGTCACATTGTCGCGACCCTGGGAGTCGGTCATGAAATGCTCCGACCGGTCCGACGTCCACTTCACCGGTCGGCCAAGCCGTCTGGCCGCTTCGAGCACCAACGCATGCTCGCGATAAAGGAACGCCTTGGTGCCGAAGCCGCCGCCGACATCGCCGGTGACCACCCTGAGCTTCTCCCTGGGAATGTTGAACACGGCGCCGGCCAGCCCATCGCGGATGCCATGCACCCCTTGCGACCCGGTGGTCAGCACAAACCTGTCTTCGTCTTCGCGCCATTCACCGGTCGCAGCGCGCGGTTCCATGTAGTTGGTCACGATCCGGTTGTTGACGAATTCAATCTTCGAAATCGTGACGGCCGATGCGAAAGCGGCGTCGGTCGCGGCGCGGTCGCCCCACTCGTTCAGGAAGGCGCGGTTCGTGCCCAATTCCGGCCACACCAGCGGCGTCGCGTCTTCAAGAGCCGAAGCGGTTCCGATGGCGGGTTCCTCGTCCTTGTAATCCACCTCGATCAGTTCCGACGCGTCCTGCGCCCGGGCGCGGCTGTCGGCAACGACAAAAGCGACCGCGTCGCCGACATGCTGAACCATATCTTCGCACAGGATCGGTATGTCGCGCGACGGCGCGCGCGACCCGTCCGGCTGCGGCTGCATGACGCTGCATTTCAGATTGCCGAGATGCGGAATATCCGCGGCGGCAAGAACCAAATGAACGCCATCCGCCGCCGCCGCTTCCTCCACGGAAATCGAGGAAATGCGCGCCTTCGCAAATGGCGAGCGAAGCACATGGGCATGCAGAACGCCTTCGACCTTGCAGTCGTCGGCGTAGTTGCCTCTGCCGGTGATGAAGGCGTCGTCTTCCAACCGTAGCGCCGAAGCGCCGATACCGAATTTCGGGGGAACAGCGTTCATATGATCCTCTGGGAATTGTCCGCAATCCACGGACAGATAAGCGTTAAACACGTTTTGTCGATAGCGAATTGGCGTGTAAAGAGGTGCGTTCCATATTTTTTCATTTCCGGATCCGGGTGCGAAAAGGCGAGGCGCGCATTGGCCGGGATTGCTTCGCTCAGGACGCTGTCGACGGACCTGAGAGATATCGTCGACAGAACATTGGCTTAGCGCGATCGGATCAACTTACAATAAAATTCTCACAATATCGATCTTCGAGCCAAAAAAAGCTGGACAAGGCGAATCACCTTTGATTCCTTATGGGTGATCGGGCATGCGGCGTTTGCCGGATCACATGGAGATCAGGTTTCGGAGAGAGCCTTTATGGCGAATGCGGACGCGCATGGCGCGAACGGTTGGCGGTTATTCGGCCGCCCTCGAGGAGAGGCATCCGGCAGCCTTCAGGGCAATGCAAGAATTATCGCCGCCGCCGATTACCGCCGCCTGTTGGCGATCGAACCCCATGTTCGCAGGTCCGTCCCGGCCCTGATCGTCCTATTCCTCATGATCGTCGCGGCGGCCAGAGTGCTGGCCCTGACGAATTCGCACGAGAGCATTGAATCCAACGCCCGTGCGATGCTCTCGCTCAGCAGCATTCAACTGGCGCGAGCCCTCACAAAAACAGACATCTCCAATCCCAATGAAGCGATTGAAAGTTCGCACCGGCTCGGCGCCCTGTCATCGAGTCACGTTCTTGTCGTCACCAACGAACAATTTGAAGTCGAAGCGGTGAGCAGCGGCGATCCGGTATTTGCCGGCAAACAGCTCAGGCGTCTGCTTGCAGGCGGACAACCGTTGTTTCTGTTTGGCGAACGAGCGGGCGTCATGCAGGTTCGAATCGGCGAACAGGATTGGTATGCAGCGCTCAGCCTGTTGCCGGAAGGCCGCGCCGCCGGCGCGTTCATCCCCGTTGATGCGGTGTTCGCGGAGTGGCGCAAATCGGTTTCTCTCAATGTCACGCTCTTCGTGCTGACCGCAAGCATTCTGGCGATCATACTCTACGCCTATTTCAGCCAGACGACCCGCGCCCGGCAGGCGGACCGGATCTATCTCGCGGCTCATCGGCGGGTGGACCTGGCGCTTGCGAGGGGACGCTGCGGATTATGGGATTGGGACATGAGCCGCCATCGCATGTATTGGTCGCGGTCAATTTACGAAATGCTGGGCTACGAGCCGTCAGCCGCCACGCTGTCATTCGGCAAGGTGGCCGAAATCATCCACCCGGATGACGGCGATTTGCTCGAAATCGCCAGACAGGTCGCGGCAGGCGAAATCGAGAGCATCGACCGCATTTTCCGCATGAAGCACGCTGACGGCCATTGGGTCTGGATGCGGGCGCGGGCCGAAGTATCCGACCGCGAGTTTCCGGAAGTGCACCTCGTCGGCATCGCCGTGGACGTCACCGAGCAGCAGCGGCTGGCGATGCAGTCGGAGACCGCCGACATGCGTTTGCGGGCCGCGATCGAGAACGTTCCCGAGTCTTTCGTGTTGTGGGATGCCGACGACCGCCTCGTCATGTGCAACACCATCTATCTGGATCACATGGGTTTGGCCGCCGCCGATGCCGTTCCCGGCGCCTCGAAGACGGAAGTCGAAAAGCGCATGACTGCATTCGTCTTCGAACGTCGCCTCGCCGGCCCGATCGACGGCGAGGGCAACCGGACCTTCGAACGCCATCTCGCGGATGGCCGCTGGTTTCAGGTCAATGAATTGCCGACCAAGGATGGCGGCACGGTGTCGATCGGCACCGACATCACGCAACTCAAGCAACATGAAGAAAAACTGGTCGACAGCGAACGCCGTCTGATAGCGACAATCCATGACCTGTCGCTAGCGCGCAAATCGGAGAAAGAACGCACTCACGAACTGGTCGACCTCAACAGGAAATACATGAAGGAAACGGAGCGTGCGGAAGCCGCCAACAAGGCGAAGTCCGAGTTCCTCGCCAACATGTCGCATGAACTGCGCACACCGCTCAACGCAATTATAGGCTTTTCCGAATTGATGCAGTCCGCGCTATTCGGTCCGCTCGGTTCCGACCGTTATGAGGAATATGTTCGCGATATCCGTTCCAGCGGCAGTTATCTGCTCGGCGTTATCAACGACATACTCGATATGTCCAAGATCGAGGCCGGACGCATGTCCCTGGAACTGGAATCGGTCGATCTCTGCCCACTGATTACCGAGACGGTGAAGGTCATTTCGCTTCAGGCCGAGGAAAGAAACATAAGGGTGGAGTTGAAAATCCCGGAGAACATGTCGATTGTCGCCGACCGGCGCGCCACTAGGCAAATCCTGATCAATCTCCTATCGAACGCGGTCAAGTTCACCGACGAGGGCGGTAAGATCCTCGTTCGTGCGAGACAAACCTCAGGGGCACTGATGCTTACAATCGAGGACAGCGGTTGCGGCATCCCGAAAGATGCGTTGCGCAAGCTTGGTCGGCCCTTTGAACAGGTCCAGAACCAGTTTTCCAAGAACCACGCAGGCTCAGGTCTAGGACTGGCCATTTCCCGCTCGCTGGCCGAGATGCACGGCGGCAAACTCAAAATCCGGTCCAATGAAGGCGTGGGCACGATCGTATCGGTGCGAATTCCCGCAATCGAGTTGCCGAAGGCGGCGTGAACCGATCGGCGGCGGATATACCGTGACCGGAAGCAGTCGGCGCATGGGATCATACAACGTTCTCCGATCGGATCACGTGTGGGATGCTTTTACCGGACCCGCAACTCTTTACCGGAAGATGATCCCCACAGCCCTTGAATGGTTGTCCGGCGTCGGATAGGTAGCTTCCTGGCGGCGCCGACCGCGCGCCCGATACGGGCGCGAAAATCGGTCCGCGATGAACAGGAATACAAATGAGGCCCGCTTTGCCAAAAACGCCCATTGTTATTGCTGCGGCGTCAATGCCGGTCGCCGCGGCCGCCGGCATGGCGTTCGCGGGCTGGATGAACAACGGCTCCCGGATCATCATGACAATGGCGCAAACCGGCCTCACATGGTGTTTTTGACAGATTCCGGGCGATAATTTTAATGACGATGCCACGTGTCTTCGCATATGGCCTGTTGATCGTTCTCGCGGTTGTTGTCGGCGCGATAACATTTTCCTGGTATCGCACTCCCCATGGCGGTGAGCCGTTCGGCGCGCCTTTCGAACTCGTCGACCAGCGCGGCGCCCGAATTACCGAACAGGCGTTCCGGGGACATCCGACCGTCGTGTTCTTCGGTTTTACCCACTGCCCCGAAGTCTGCCCGACCACGCTGTTTGAGATGGACGGATGGTTGCGCGAACTGGATGAGGATGGCGCTGAATTGCAAGCCTATTTCGTATCGGTCGATCCGGCGCGTGACACGCCCGAAGTTCTCGATCTTTATGTCTCCAGCGTATCGCGGCGCATAATCGGAATTACCGGGCCCACCGACAAAATCGCCGAAATGACCGGGGCTTTCGGGGTTTACTCCAGAAAGATCGCGCTGGACGACGGCGATTACACTATGGACCATACGGCGTCGGTTATTCTCCTTGACAGCGCCGGGGCGTTTTTTGGAACCATCGCCTATGGCGAAAACGCTGGCGCGGCCGTCGCCAAACTCAAACGCCTCGTCAGTGAAGGCTGAATGACGCAGACCCGCCTCCACTTTGTCGCCTCCAATCCACGCGCCGGCGAGCTTTTTGAGGCGGTCGAGCGCGAGTTCGAGAATGATGGCCGCCCGCTGGCGATGCAGGAAAGCGACGAGGAAAGCGATATCCATGAAATCTCCATCTACACATCCGATCCGAACCGTGACGCGGCCCGCGTCCAAAGTCTGTTCATGACGCACGAACGCATCGCGATCGGCGAGGAGAAACTGCCGGACATCGACTGGGTCGCCAAATCGCTGGAAGGCCTGACGCCGGTCAGGGCCGGACGCTTTCTGGTTCACGGGTCTCATGACCGCGCACTCCGCCGCGCCGCCGACATCGCAATCGAAATCGACGCCGGGCGGGCGTTTGGCACCGGTCATCACGGAACGACCGCGGGATGTCTGAAGATGATCGCGGACCTGCTCAAAAAGGAGCGGCCCCGAAACGCGCTGGACCTAGGAACCGGCAGCGCCGTGCTGGCGATCGCACTGGCGAAATCCGCCCCCATGCCCGTTTTGGCGACGGATATGGATCCCGTCGCGACTGGCGTTGCTTCGGTAAACATACGGCTGAACGGGGTCGCCAATCGCGTGAACGTCGCAACCGCCAACGGATTTCGGTCGCGCGAAGTCGACCACGCCGGACCGTTTGATCTCATCGTGGCGAATGTGCTTGCCGGCCCGCTCATGAAAATGGCGACGGATATGGCAAGACAAACCGCTTCGGGCGGGACGCTGATCCTTTCAGGCTTTTTGGTGCGGCAGCGCCGCGCTGTCATCGCGGCCTTCGCAAACCGACGATTCCGCCATGCCAAAACCTGCATGGTCGGAGAATGGACGACAATGCAGCTAAAGCGTTAGAGTCCGGCTCAAGATTGCCTTGCCGTTTTTATTGCGATGTATTATGTCGATCTTCGGATGGTGGCGATAAGCGTCCATGCATTGCGGGAAGCGACCGATGTCTCCCGGTCTTTCGCCGGTCGGCGGCAAAAAGATGGGCCATACGAACGTTCGCTCGGCTACCCGGCGGCGCACAATGACGACGAACCCCGCGATGCCGGGCGACCGCCCGACGATCTTGATGCGCGGAGCCGCATCGCGGTTCACCGGCGT
The DNA here is from genome assembly GCA_965204295.1 of Rhizobiaceae bacterium. Lineage (GTDB taxonomy): Bacteria > Pseudomonadota > Alphaproteobacteria > Rhizobiales > Rhizobiaceae > JAWKWH01. Next base: position 2,725,364 of record OZ241973.1, on the reverse strand, counting down.
CGGTTCGCAACCCGTTTCCCTACCGAAACCGCGGATGACAAATGACTTTAGCTTCCCTAGCTTGGCAGCAGGTCGGACGAACCGTGCAGGAGTTGCATGGGACCGTTCCCGCAAGCGAGTTACCTGACCTTATGCGCGTTCAATCTAAACCGTTTCTGTCCTTTCTTCTCAATCCGTTCGGCGCGCATGCCCGCGGTATTGAGCATCGCGACCGTGAACTGATCATTGATGCGCGGCGCGGTCGGACGGTCCATCTGGGGAACCTCGCGGCCCCACCTTCTACAGCTAGGGGTTTGCTGGGGACGACGGTCTGCATACAGATGGACGATGGCAGTGGCGCGGTTCTCAAGGGCACCGACCACCGGCATGCAAACGTCTTCGCGCTGGAAGTCCAGGAGGCCTGGAGTGCGTTCAATGTCGAACTCTTCGAGGAAAAGCGCGGCGAGATCAATCGTATTCTGCGTGCGATAGACGAACTTGGCCGGCCGGCTAGATATCCGGCAGCATGCGTCCTTTCACCTGTTCTCGACGAAGCTCGCGCGCTCGAAAAAACGCTGTTCTCCAAACTTCGCGGTGAAGCAATCGGAGAATTACACTTCGGACAGATCCGGGAAATCCGCGATTTCATCCAAAGCCCAAGGCCGCGGCGGGACCAGGCCATCGCGCGCTTCGAAAAGGAGGAACTCGTACGGTGGCGGGAGTTCTTCGACACATTCGAGAAGAACCCTCTCACCCCGGAGCAGAGGCTTTCCATCGTTGCCGATGAAGACGCAACGCTTGTTCTTGCAGGGGCGGGCTCCGGAAAGACAAGCGTCATTACGGCCAAGGCCGCATATCTGGTAAAGGCCGGTATCCGAAAGCCCGAAGAAATTCTCCTGCTGGCGTTCGCCAGAGATGCCGCCAGGGAAATGTCGCAGCGCATCGAACTTCGCTGCGGCGAGCGACTGGAAGCGCGAACATTCCATGCATTGGCGTACGACATCGTTGGCTCGGTCGAAGGCAGCAAGCCCGCGCTGGCCGCACACGCGAGCGATAACAAGGCGTTTCTGGCGCTGCTCAAGGAAATCCTGCGGGCTCTTGTTGAAACGGTGTCGGAGGTGTCGATATCCATCATCGGGTGGTTTTCGCACGCCCGGTTCGATGACAGGAGCGAGTGGGATTTCGAGAAAAAGCACGAATACTACACGTTCATCGAAAGGTCGGACCTGCGGACCATGCAAGGCGAAACGGTGAATAGTTTTGAAGAACTGACGATAGCGAACTGGCTCTATGGAAACGGTATCGAGTATGAATACGAGCCCGCCTACGAACACCCCATCCCCGGTAAAGCCCGGCACGGCTATCACCCGGATTTCCGGCTCAGGAAGAGCGGCGTCTACATTGAGCATTTCGGCGTGAGACGCGAGAAGCTGCCGGATGGCGGGGAGCGGCTTTTCACCAGATCCGACATAGACCGAGAAAAGTACCTGGACGGAATGGACTGGAAACGTAAGGTCCACAGGAAACACGGGACGACGTTGATAGAAACATACAGTTATGAGCGCGAAGACGGCCGCCTGCTCGAAGCGCTGGCGGAAAAAATAGCCGGGCACGAAACACTCAGGCCGCGACCTCGCGAGACGCTGTTCGACCGTGTGGTCGAACTGAACCAGGTCGACGGCTTCGTTCAATTGCTCGGGACGTTTCTACGCCACTACAAAGGTGGCGGCTACAGTCTGGCGGACTGTGAATCCAAAGGACAGAAACTGAAGTTTGGCCGCCGCGCGGGTGCGTTTCTGGCGATCTTCGGACCCGTCTATCGCGAGTATCAGAAGCGTCTTGGCGACCGTATCGACTTCGAGGACATGATCCTGCGCGCGTCGGAATACGTTGAAACCGGCCTGTACAGCAGTTCCTACCGGCATATTCTGGTAGACGAGTTCCAGGACATTTCACGCAGCAGGGGGCGTCTGGTCAGGGCGTTGAAAGCGCGGCATCCGGACGCCCGCATCTTTGCCGTCGGGGACGACTGGCAGTCGATCTACCGTTTTGCGGGATCCGACATCAGTCTCATGCGCAATTTTGGCGATGAGTTCGGTGGCAGTTTCGACGGTCAGACGGCGGTCCATAGAACGGTCGACCTGGGCAGAACCTTTCGTTCCGTCGACAAGATCGCCCGTGCGGCCCGAAAATTCGTCCTAAAGAACCCCGCGCAGATTACAAAAACGGTCATACCGGCCGGAGAGGCCACGTATCCCGCGTTCAGAGTGGTTTCCACGTTCCGCCATGATGCCGAAGAAAAACTTCTGCAGGTTCTTCAAGCTCTTTCCGACCGCGCCGACTTGGAGAGCAAAAGGTCGAGCGTCCTGTTGCTTGGCAGGTACAAGCATGTTGAGCCGGCCGGCCTAAAAAGGTTGCGAAGAGAGTTTTCCAATCTCGATCTTTCTTTTCGGACCATCCACTCGTCCAAGGGCCTTGAAGCGGATCATGTGATCCTGTTAGACCTATATAGGGGGCGCACCGGATTTCCTTCGGAAATTGTCGACGATCCGCTCCTATGTCTGGTTTCCCCCGAGGCGGAGCCGTTTGAGAACGCCGAAGAGCGCCGCGTCATGTACGTCGCCATGACGCGCGCCCGCCACACCTTGACGCTGATGGGGTCCGCCGCCCGACAGTCGGCCTTTGTCAGCGAACTGATGGCTGACCCGGAATACGGAATCGCCGGGGGCGATGACGGCCGGGAACGTGACGGGATATGCGGCGAATGTGGCGGACGTCTTCTGGCATTCCCGGCCAAAGGCGGCCGAACCCGGTATCGCTGCGAGCACGCGGAACTCTGTGGGCATTCTCTGCCGGCATGTTCGCGGTGCGGCGTGGGACTGCCTGAGCGTCGGGACTCCCCAAGCGTGGCGACGTGTTCGTGTGGAACCTCGTTCCGTGCCTGTCTCGCATGTCAGGACGGATGGCTTGTCGAGCGGTCAGGCCGCTACGGTCGTTTCTTGGGCTGCGTGAGTTATCCCCGATGCAGGGGCAAGAAGCGACTATAGGAAATGCCGCCACGCCACGGGGACCGACAGCATAGCGGGCTCGTATCGCAGGACCAGTCGCCGGTCATGGTCAGGGGTGGACGATTTCAGTTCGAGGCATCGGTTTTTCCAAGTCTGACACACCGGGAGAATCACACCCGGATTAAACCGTTCAACCCGGTTCTTGATCGGGCTCCAAGGGTTAAAAAACCCTGAATTTCCAACGAATTCATTGATATAACAAACACTCCCCCCGAAACCCTTCTCTGGAGGGGTCATGCCTGTGTCTTTCCTACTTCTTGCGCTGATGGCGCGACCCCCGAAACCCTTCTCCGGAGGGGTCATGCCTGTGCGAATTCACCGGTACGGGTTCGGTCAACGCCGTTGCGTCGGCAGGCATGTGCCATTACCGTCAATCTGCATTCCCAGTCGATATTGCCGTACAAAGCGCATCCGGACCATGTTTCAGACTTTCGACGATATCAGCGATCCATCGCTCGCCGCATCGCGTGTGGCGGCTTTGCGTGAAAGACTGCAAGTTCTCGGCGTCGACGGTTTTCTCGTGCCGCGATCGGATGAACATCAGAGCGAATATGTCGCGCCGCACTCCGAACGCCTGAAGTGGCTCACAGGGTTCTCGGGTTCGGCGGGAACGGCGCTGATCCTTGCCGGCAGAGCCATCATGTTCGTCGATGGCCGTTACGCGCTGCAGGTCCGCGAACAGACAGACGGCTCGATATTCGACTACGAGAACCTGATCGAAAACCCGCCATCGAAATGGTTGAGTGCGAATGCGGGCAAGGGCTTCAAACTCGCGTTCGATCCCTGGCTTCATACGATTCGTGAAACGCGCACGCTCCGGGGCATACTCGAAAAGGCTGGCGGACGGCTTGTCGCCGTCGAAACCAATCCGGTCGACGAGATTTGGACCGACCGGCCGGAACCGCCACTGGCGAAGATCGAAATTCATCAACAGCGGTTCGCGGGAGTGCCCGCGAAAGACAAACTGTCCGCCATGGCGGCGACGCTTCGCGGCTTCGGCGCAACCCACACCGTCCTGACCGATCCCTCCTCCATCGCCTGGACCTTCAACATACGCGGCGGCGACATTCCCCATACACCGCTCGCGCTCGCCTTCGCGATTATCTCGTCGGATGGCGCACACAGCATTTTTATCGACAAGCGTAAACTGCCGACGAAGGAGGAAGCCTATCTGACGCGGCTTTGCGATATCCGCCCGCCGGACGAATTGCCGCGGGCACTGGGCGGGATATCGGATGCCGGCGGCGTATTTGGCCTTGATGAACGCCTGGCCGCCGAAATGCTTCGCAGGATCGTCGGAACCGTCGTTCCCCTGCGCGACCCCGCCTGCCTGCCCCGCTCCTGCAAGAACGATGCCGAGATCGCCGGAACGCGCGATGCACATCGTCGCGACGGCACCGCCATGACCCGTTTCCTCTGTTGGCTCGATCGTCAAAAACCTGGCGCGGTCGATGAGATCGCCGCCGCCGGAAAGCTCGAAGCGTACCGAAGTGAAACCGGTGAGCGGTACCGGATGCCGCTGCGTGACCTTTCTTTCGATACGATTTCGGGCGCCGGTCCCAATGGCGCCGTCATCCACTACCGGGTCACCGCCGCAACCACGCGGAAACTGGAGGCGGGCATGCTCTATCTGGTTGATTCCGGAGCGCAATATGCCGACGCAACGACGGATGTCACGCGCACCATCGCGATCGGCCGGCCATCTGAAGACATGCGCCGGCACTACACGATCGTGCTCAAGGGTTTGATCGCGGTCTCTTCGCTCAGGTTTCCGCCCGGTACGAGAGGCATGGATATCGATCCGGTCGCCCGCGTCGCCCATTGGAAATCCGGCTTCGATTTTGCACACGGTGCCGGGCATGGCGTCGGATCGTTCCTCTCCGTTCATGAGGGTCCGCAACGCATCGCCCGCACGGGAACCGAAAAACTCCTGCCCGGCATGATTCTCTCCAATGAACCCGGTTATTACCGTGAAGGCCATTACGGCATACGGCTCGAAAACCTCGTTCTGGTGGAACCGCCCTCACCGGTCGAGGGCGGCGAAATCGAGATGCTCGGCTTCGAAACGCTCACCCTGTCGCCATTCGACCGCCGGCTGATAAATGCCGGTATGCTGACGAAAGAAGAAGAAGTCTGGCTCAACGCCTATCACGAACGGGTGGCGGCGGAAATCGGACCGATGCTGGAGGGCGTGGAGGGCGGCACCCGAAAATGGCTCAAGGCCGCCTGTGCGCCGATGTAGGTTACGGTTCACAAGCGGGTTAAAATAGCGCCAAGCGTCGCAACAATACCAAGACGACGCCACCGGCGGCAACCACTCCAAACATCCCCAGACCGCGCCAAGCAGCCAGTGCGGCGACCGTCAGCGCGGCAAGTTCGGCCGGTCCGCCATGGTATGCGGCCGGAGCCACGATCGTCGTCAGCACCGCCGCCGGCACGGCATCGAGGCCGGCCTCAACGCGCGGGTGAACCCGCTCGAAACGCGACAGAACAACGTGTCCGCCAATTCGCGTCAGGTACGTCATGACCGCGCCGGCCAGAATGATCCATACCGTCTCAGTCATGGACGGGTCTGCCTCGCCTGACCGGTGCGACGACCGCGACCAGAATTCCGGCCAGCGCACCGAGGGAAACATGCCACGGCGAGCCGACTGTTTCGTATGCCAGGGTCGAAGCCGCCGCGCTGGCCAACACCACCGGCAGCCATAACGGCCGATGCCTGAACGCCATAACCAGGGACAGAAAATAGATCGGCAGCAAATGGTCCAGACCGAACGCCTGCGGATTGGCGATCAATCGGCCGAAAAGCGCTCCCAGCCAACTCAGTGCGACAAAGAACGTATAGAGCGGCGCGACCATGCCGAAATACCACCAGACGGATACGACATTTCCGGCCTCTCCCCTGCGCTCGGCTTCGGCAAATTGCGGATCGGTCAGGAAGAACAATCCGGCAGCCTGTTGAACGACACTCCAATGGGCAATGCGCCGGCCGACGGCCGCCGAATAGAGTACATGGCGGAAATTCACGGCAAATATGGACAGCACGATCAGCCACGGCACCACCTGCTGGCCAAACAGTTCGATGCCGACCATCTGGCTGGCGCCGGCAAAAACCGCAAGGCTGAACAAGACGGTTTCGCCGACGGACAACCCGTTGTTGACCGCCAGGGCGCCGAAAAGAGCGCCAAACGGGAGCACCGCCAGAACGACCGGCAGGCTGGTTTTCGCCCCTTCAACAAATTCGCTCCCGCGGTCGTTCAACGCCGTTTCCAATCAGCCGTAAACGGAGATTCGCCATAATAGGTCAGTCTTACTGACTAGTTTGTGTTTGAATCAATTCATTTGAGGAAACCCCAATGGTCGCGAAGATATTCTCGCTCGGCATGGCGTCAGCCGGAGAAAGCGGAGCCGAAGATCATATTACGCGGCAATTTGGGACCGTGACCTGTTCGGTTCCGTGCGACCAGCCCCGATTTGGCGAAGATCGCGTTTCTCCGTTGTAGCCGCAGTCGCGGAATCGCTGCGATTCAGCTCGGTTCAGTTGAAGAAATGGCCGCTCCGCTCACGTTGCAGCCGGCAAAGCCGGGCATTCATCCTCCAATCCTCCGGATCCACTCGTCCTCGTCGATGACCTCAATGCCGAGTTCGGCGGCCTTTTTCAGCTTCGAGCCGGCGCCGGAACCCGCCACAACCAGATCCGTCCTGGCGGAAACCGAACCCGCCGCCTTGGCGCCGAGCCGCTCCGCCATCGCCTTCGCCTCATCCCGGCTCATGTGTTCCAGCGAGCCGGTGAACACGACGGTCATCCCGGTGACCGGGGAATCGGAATTCGACTGCTCCGCCGGCCGTATGTTCAGTTCGGCGACCAGGTTTTCAACCATTTTCAGATTATTTTCTTCGCCGAAATAGCGCATGATGGAAACGACCACCGCCGGTCCGATATCGTCGAGCGCCGTCATCTCTTCGGCCTCCGAGCTTTCGGAACCGCTTTCCGCTATGGCCAGCACGGCTGTATGAAATGCGTCCCAATTGCCGCAGGCGCGAGCCAATGTCCGCGCCGTTGTCTCGCCAACATGTCGGATTCCGAGCGCGTAAATCAGCCGCTCCAGCGGAATGCTTCTCCTGGATTCGATTGCATCGAACAGTTTCCGCGCCGAAACCTCGCCGTAGCCTTCGCGGTTCTTGAGTTTCGCAAGCGCGTTTTCTGCATCGCGCCTTGAGAGCGTGAAAATGTCCGCCGGCTGCCGGATATACAACTCGTCATCGTCGTAAAAATACTCGATCTGCTTGTCGCCCAGCCCTTCAATGTCAAATGCCCTGCGGCTGACAAACAGTTTCAGGTGTTCCTTGCGCTGATACGGGCAGGCAAACTCCCCCGAGCAGCGCCGGATCGCGCCCTCGCCGCCACTGGCCGTTTCCTCACGAACGATCAGCGTTTTCAACTCGCATGGACACTCGGTCGGAAACTCAAAAACCCGCGCCTTTTTCGGCCGCTTTTCCGAAACATAGCCCAGAATCTGCGGGATCACGTCGCCGGCCCGTTGCACGATCACCGTGTCGCCGATTTTGATGCCGAGACGCTTGATCTCGCCGGCATTGTGCAGGGTCGCGTTGGTGACAACGACGCCGCCGACCGTCACCGGCTCCAACCGGGCCACCGGTGTCAATGCACCCGTCCTGCCCACCTGAACATCGATGCCGTTCAGAACCGTCATGGTCTTTTCCGCCGGAAACTTGTGTGCGATCGCCCAGCGAGGACTGCGCGAAACGAACCCCAGGCGCCGTTGCAGCGCCAGGTCGTCGACCTTGTAGACGACGCCATCAATGTCATAACCGAGCAAAGCCCGCTCCGCCTCGATTGTGTGATAGTGCTTCAGCAACGCATTGAGATCGGTGAAGCGCTTCATCAGCGGGTTGACCCGGAAACCGAATCTTTCCAGCGTCGCCGCCATACCCATCTGCGTGTCGGCCGGCATTTCGCTGGCCTCGCCCCAAGCATAGGCATAGAATTTCAACGGCCGGCCGGCGGTCACCGACGCATCAAGCTGTCGCAGAGAACCGGCAGCCGTATTCCTCGGATTAACGTAAATCTGACCGCCGCTCTCCTCCTGTTCGCGGTTGAGTTCAGCGAAGTCCTCGGTGCGCATATAGACTTCGCCCCGCACCTCCAACACGTTTGGCGGATCTCCCGCGAGCGTTTCGGGGATGTCGCCGATCGTGCACGCATTGGCGGTGACGTTTTCGCCTGTCCGGCCATCCCCGCGGGTCGCCGCGGCGACCAGTCGGCCTGCCTCATAACGCAGCGACAGCGACAATCCATCGATCTTGGGTTCGGCGGTCAGGGCCAGAGGCGCCTCTTCGCCAAGCTTCAGGTATCGCCGGATGCGGGCGGCGAAATCACGCACATCCTTGTCGTCGAATGCGTTGTCAAGCGACAGCATCGGTACCGCATGAGCAATCTTGGAGAAGGTCTCAGAGATCGCGGCCCCCACCCTTTCAGTCGGCGAATCCGTCCTTTTCAGATGCGGAAACCGCTTTTCGATCGCTTCATTCCGCCGACGCAAGGCATCGTATTCCGCATCCGAAACCTCCGGTGCATCGTCACCGTGATAACGCTTGTCATGATAAGCGATCTTTTCGGCGAGGTCCGCCAGCTCAAGTTTCGCCGCGTCTTCGGAAAGCGTCTCTACCGGCTTGTTTTCGTCAGCCATTTCGAAAGCTTCCCACAGATTTCGGAATCGATTTCAAAAGGCAATATAGCCTCGATTTACGACGCTTTCGACCATGTTTCCGTAAGCAAACTGCCCGCCGCCGCACGCGCTTCATCGGTAATCGTCGCGCCGGCAAGCATACGGGCGATTTCCTCCTTACGGCGCGATTTGGCGATCGCCTCGACACCGGTAACGGCGTCGTTTTCGCCTTCGGGAGCTTTGGAAATCAGAAAATGCGCGCCAGCCTTGGCGGCGACCTGCGGCGCGTGGGTAACCGACAGCACCTGCACGCGATCCGCCAATCGCGCGAGCCGCTCACCTATCGCGGCGGCGACCGCGCCTCCCACGCCGGTGTCGATCTCGTCAAAAACGAGCGTCGGCGCCGAGCCCTGTTGCGCCAACACGACTTTCATAGCCAGGAGAAAACGAGACAACTCACCTCCGGACGCCATCTTCATCAAAGGGCCGGTGCGTGAACCGGGATTGGTTTTGACCATAAACTCCGCGTGGTCAATGCCGGCCGGACCGGCCTGTTCCGGACCGCTTTTCATCTCGACATGGAATGACGCCTTCTCGAGCTTCAAGGCCGGCAGTTCACTCACCACGGCTTCGGCGAGCGAACCAGCCGCCGTCTGACGCCTTTCGGAGAGGTCTTCAGCCAGGCGGTTATATGTCGCCCTTGTCTGCTCGACGTGCAAACGCAACGCCTCAAGCCGTTCTTCACCGGCGTCGATCTCGGCCAGATCGGCGGCGATCCGATCACGCAGTCCGGCGAGGTCGTCAACGGCGACATTGTGCTTGCGGGCCGCCGCCCGCAGCGCGAAAAGGCGGGTTTCCGTATCCTCAAGGCGCCTGGGGTCATATTCCATCATGCGCAGCACCGAGTCGATTTCCGATTGCACCGCGTCCAGCGATGTGAGCGCATTGTCCAGCGGCGCGATGATCGGATCAATGAAATCGGGCGCATTCGGCGCCTTCCGCGTCAACCGTCGCAACAGGGCCGAAAGTCCGGCAATTGGAGAATTGTCGGCAGACAGGAGTTGTTCCGCCTCATGCACCTCCACCGCGATCTTTTCCGCCTTCATCATGGTCGCGCGTTCATCGGCGAGCAGGGTTTCTTCGCCGGGTTCCGGCTCAAGGGCGGACAACTCGTCGAGAGAGGCGTGCAGGTACTCGGCTTCCCGCGCGGCCTTCTCCGTTCCGGCTTCGTGACGCGAAAAGGATTCGACGGCGTTCCTCCATTCATTCCATGCGTTCGCCACGCTTTGCGCCAGCCCGGTATGGCCTGCCCAGGAATCGAGTAATTCGCGGTGCGTATCCGGTTCGACCAACGCCCGTTCTTCGTGCTGACCATGGATTTCCACCAGCGCCCTGCCGATGCGCCGCATTAGCGAGACACTCGCCGGCCGATCGTTGACGAACACGCGTGTTCGTCCGTCGGCATTTTGTACCCTGCGAAGAATCAGCGAACCCTGCTCGGCGTCAAGGCCCTCGTTGGCCAGCAGGTCCGATACGGAATGGCCGGGAGGAATATCGAAGACCGCGCTCACCTGTCCATCGGCGGCGCCCTGGCGCACGAGCGAAGAGTCTCCGCGCGCGCCGAGCGCCAGCGACAAGGCGTCAAGCAATATGGATTTCCCCGCGCCGGTCTCGCCGGTCAGAACCGAAAGACCTGAACCGAATTCAACATCAAGCCGCCTTATCAGAACAATATCGCGAATCGACAAATGTGCGAGCATACGGCTCGACCATCAGGCGCCAAGCAGGCGCTGAGTCGCCTTCGACAGCCAGGATCTCTTGTTCTCTCGCGGTTCCAGACCCCCGGTCTGCAGGAGCCCGTATGAACTTTTGTACCACTCGCTGTCAGGGTAATTGTGACCTAGCACCGCCGCGGCGGTTTGCGCCTCCGATACCAACCCCATCGCGTAGTAGGTCTCGGTCAGACGCGCCAAGGCTTCCTCAATGTGGCGCGTGTTTGAATAGCCCTCCACCACGCCGCGGAACCGCGATATGGCGGCGATGTATTCGCGGCGTTCCTGATAGTAGCGGCCGACCTGCATTTCCTTGCCGGCCAATTGGTCACGCGCGAACCGGATCTTTGTTTGCGCGTCCTCGACGTACTGGGAATCAGGCCAGCGCTGCACGACTTCGTTCATCGCGTTAATGGCGCGGCGGGATTCCTTTTGATCCTGAGTCACATCACGAATCTGCCGGAAGTAGGAAAGTCCGACGATATATTGGGCATAGGCTGCGTCTTCCGTTGAAGGATACAGCGATATGTAGCGTTTTCCGGCATTGATCGCCTCGTCATACTTGTTCTGACGATAGTCGGTAAAGGCGCCCATTATCATCGCCTTGCGCGCAAACTCAGAATAGGGGTGCTGACGGTCGATGGTCCGGAATTTCGCCGACGCTTCCTTCAGGCGGCCCGCATTCAGATTGGCAAGACCTTGATTGTAAAGCACATCCGGCGGGTCCGTCTGTTCGACATAGGTGGTCAGATCGATATCGTCAGTCGACGTGCACGCAGAGACCGCCATCGGCGCACAAACCGCGATCACAAGCGCCAAAACCGAACTCATTCGACCTTTCGCCATCCGAAACTCGACTTGACGGTCCACCGTCGGTTTGTCCTGCATGTTCATCGCTGCCCCTTGGCGAACGGCGGCGGCAAGTCAGCAAACTCCGCCACGCCAGCCATAAATCATATCAAAGTTCGCGCAGCAACGCCATTTGCGCGCAATGGCGCAATTTTATGGCAATGTGGGTGTTTTCCGTTCCGTAACTACAAGGTCCAGGGCGCAAACACCGGAGCGTTTACCGCCATCAGTTCCGCGGATCTTCCACGCTCGCGCCGAGCGGTTTCCACGATCTCAAAGGCGGTGCGGTCGGAGAGCAATCGCCGCAAAGCCGCCGCATTGAACTTGTGCCCCCCACGATAGGAGCGGAAACAACCGATAAAACGCGCGCCCGCCAAAGCAAGATCGCCCATCGCATCCAAGGTTTTGTGCCGCACGAATTCGTCCGGATAGCGCAAGCCCTCCATATTCACGATCCGGTCGTCATCGCCGACGACAACCGAATTCTCAAGCGATGAACCAAGCGCATATCCGGCGGCCCAAAGCCGCTCGACATCTTTCATGAAGCCAAAAGTGCGGGCCCGCGAAATTTCCCGACGGAATAAATCCGGCTGCATGTCGCCGGCATAAAACTGCCGGCCGATGGCCGGGCTGTCGAAATCGATCTCAACCTCAAAGCGGGTGCCGTCATAGGGGTGGAATTCCGCCCACGAGGCGCCGTTTTCAATGCGCACCGGTTTGAGTACGCGAACATAGCGGCGCTTCGCCGCCAGCGGCTCGATACCGGCCTGATCAAACGCGTCAACAAACTCCGCGGCGCTGCCGTCCAGGATCGGAACCTCGCGGCTATCGATCTCCACCACGGCGTTGTCGATGCCCAGTGCAAACAATGTCGCCATCAGGTGTTCGACGGTTGCGACATGAACATCAGCCGGATTTCCAAGCACCGTGCAAAGATCGGTTGCGCCAACCTCCGCCACCAACGCCCTCAACTCGCGCGCGCCGCCGTCAAGATCGGTTCGCGTGAACACGACCCCGGTATCGGGGTCCGCCGGATGAAATGAAATCGTTACCGGCTTTCCGCCGTGCACGCCCACACCCGACAAACTTACGGATGATTTGAGTGTCGTCTGATAGTTGCGCAATTCGATCCCCATATACCCGCACCGGTTTACGACCGCCTTGCAAACACGCCGCCGACGGTTCTCATTGTTTTTCAACTGATAACCAGCGTCCCCCGGTAATCACAACTGACCTCGGTAGGTGTAAAGATAGTTGCAGCGAACCGATATGCCAAATCACGGATTCTTACTCCATGTTACGCACGCTCTCGATTCGGCGATTCCTTAATTGATTGTCAATAAACTCTTTTTCGCCGGTGAACCTCCGAAGACAACACCGGCTCGCGTTCGATCGCTACATTTATCGGCAAGCGCTAATTGGCCTGCCGGCGCAGAAAGGCCGGGATTTCCAACTGATCGTCTTCATGAGTCGCCGCAGCAGGTTTCGACTGCGGGCGCCCATGATCGTCCAGCCTGGCCTGCTTCGGCGCCTGTGCATCGTGATTCACCGAACGACGGGCTTCGGGGGCATTTTGCTTCAGGACCGGTTCGCGCGAGCGAGCGGCAGGTCGGAGTTCGGCGGTTTCCTCTTCATCGTCACGCCGCGACAAACCATGCCTCAGCCACTTCACAAGGCCCCTGGGACCGCGCTCGTCATGTGCTCCCGCATCGTTTTCAAGGGCTTCGATCTCGTCCCTGACGACCGGCGGAAAATCTTCCACGCGCGGCATTCTTGCCGCCGCAGGGTCCGTGTAAGCAGCTTCAATCGCGGTATCCTCGGCGGCGACCGCGGCCAGCGATTCCTCAAAATCGTCGAAATCGGGGATTTCGTCAGAAACAGGCTCGGCCCGGCAGGGCGTTTTGAATAATTTGCTCCGCGGCCGGAAATCGTCGTCCTCGACCGATTCCCCGGGAGACTCCGGGGCAACTTTTGCCTTCGACGCCGCAACCCGTGCGGCCGCCTCGCGCCGGTTTTGTTCCTCCGCCTGCTGAATCTTTTCCGCGACCGCATCCTTGGCGGGCGCCGCGGCGATCGTTCTGACGCCAGGCGCCGCCGTGGTGCTTCTCGCATCGCCGCCGCCGACTTCCGCGGCGGATTTGTCGATGCCGGTCGCCACGACCGAAACGCGGATTACGCCTTCCAGATTCTCGTCAAACGTCGCGCCGAGGATGATGTTTGCATCGTGATCGACTTCCTGGCGGATGCGGGTCGCCGCCTCGTCGACCTCGAACAGGGTCATGTCGCGCCCGCCGGTAATCGAGATCAGCAGGCCCTTGGCTCCGTGCATCGAAGTCTCGTCCAAAAGCGGATTTGCAATCGCCGCCTCGGCGGCCGCCATCGATCTTCCCTCTCCGGATGCCTCGCCGGTGCCCATCATGGCTTTGCCCATTTCGCGCATGACCGAACGCACATCGGCGAAATCAAGATTGATCAGACCTTCTTTCACCATCAGGTCGGTGATGCAGGCGACGCCGGAATACAACACCTGATCCGCCATGGCGAAGGCGTCGGCGAACGTGGTCTTGTCGTTGGCGATCCGGAAGAGATTCTGGTTCGGGATAACGATCAGCGTGTCGACGCTCTTTTGAAGTTCATCAATGCCGGCATTGGCGATGGACATCCGCCGTTGACCTTCAAAGTCGAAAGGTTTGGTCACGACGCCGACCGTCAGAATTCCCTTGTCACGCGCCGCTGCGGCCACAACCGGCGCCGCGCCGGTGCCGGTTCCGCCGCCCATGCCGGCGGTAACAAAACACATGTGGGTTCCGGAAAGATGATCAACGATTTCATCGGAGCCCTCTTCGGCGGCGGCCTTGCCGACCTCCGGCTGGGAACCGGCGCCCAGACCTTCGGTGGCATGCGCCCCCAGTTGGATAAGCCGCTCTGCTTTGGACATGGTCAGCGCCTGCGCATCGGTATTTGCTACAACGAAATCAACGCCACGAAGGCCGGAATTAATCATGTTGTTTACCGCATTTCCGCCGCCGCCGCCGACGCCGAACACCGAAATCTTGGGCTTTAGCTCGGTGATATCCGGCTTTTGCAGATTGATCGTCATGATACCTCGTCCTTTTCACCTTTCGGATCGCCGCCGCCTCGGCGCCGATCGTTTGGGGCAAGCCCCGCGATTGCTAAAAACTGTTTCTGATCCATTGTCCGACACGTTGAATCGGTCCGGTGCCCGTAAGAGCCGCGCCAATTCGATGCATACTCCGCCCGCTGTTTTCGAACCCCGCGACCTGCGGATAGATCATGAGGCCTATCGCGGCGGCGAATGCCGGACCCTTCGTCGCTTCGGGGAGGCCGGCAACGCCGAGGGGCCTGCCGATGCGAACGCTTCTACCAAGCACGCGGCGGGCCGCTTCCGGCAAACCGGCCAACTGGCTGGCGCCGCCCGTCAGCACGATACGCCTGCCAACCGCGCCCGAATATCCCGACCGGGTAAGCCGGTCACGGATCATCTCCAGAATTTCCTCGATACGCGCACGCACGATTCGGTTCATCACCGCCCGCGGAATCTGCTGCTGCGCCTCGGCGACATCGCCTGAAAGCGATGCGATATTGACCATGTCGCCATCATCGACGGGGACCGGAAGCGCCGAACCGTGCATTACCTTGAGTCGCTCGGCGTGCTCCATGCTTGTCGACAGGCTCCGGGCCAGATCCTGCGTCACATGCAACCCGCCCACGGGGGCAGAGGCGGCATGCACGAAATTGCCGTTCTGGAAAACCGCCAGCGAGGTCGTTCCGCCGCCCATATCGATACAGGCGGCTCCCATTTCGCCTTCGTCCTCGACAAGCGCGGACAGGCCTGCCGCAAAAGGCGTTGCGACCATTCTCTCGACCGAGAGATGAGCCCGGTTGACGCAGAGTTCGAGATTTCTCACAGGCGCCGCGTCGGCGGTCATGACGTGCATATTTACGCCAAGCAGATCGCCGATCATTCCGAGGGGATCGCGAATTCCGCCTTCGGAATCGAGGGAATAGCCGGCCGGAACCGAATGAATGACTTCACGCTCCGCCGCCACGGCCTGCTTCGACCCGGCGGCCAGCACCCGTCCGATGTCGGACGCCGTGGTCTCATGTCCGCCCAGATTGACCGTCGCGGAGAAGGCCTCGCTCCTGATCCGTCCCGCGGTGAGATTGACAATCAGCGATTCGACGGTCAGGCCCGCCATACGCTCGGCGGCGTCCACGGCCTGCCGCACCGACCGTTCCGCGCTCGCCAGATCGACGATCACACCCGATTTTATCCCCTGGCTGCGCTGGTGTCCGATTCCAATGACCTGAATTCGGTGCGTTCGCCCGCGCAGGAGATCGCTCGACCCGCCCGGACGCAGGCGCGCGATCATGCAGCAGACTTTCGACGACCCGACGTCCAGCACCGTTATGACGCCGGAGCGGCCCTCCACGCCTTTGGCGCCGCCGAGCCAGGTCATATCTTCTTCTCCCGGCGGCGCTGTCTTTCCGGTTCCTTCAGCGCGGCCGCGCGGGCTTCGAGCGCTTCCGGGGTCAGCCGGACGACCATCCGGTCTCCGAACCGCAAGTCGACGGCGGCAATATCACGGTCCAGCAGCGCGTCGCGACGATCGATTCCGGCGAGGTCGGCTATCGCCCGCCGCGCGCCGTTTGCGGGCAATCTGACGGTAATCCCGTTTTCGAGCCTTAGATTCCAGCGGCGGTCGGCAACGCGAATGAAGGCCTTTACCCTGTCGGCCACACGAGGCTGCGTCGATACCTGCTCGATGATGTTCGGCGCTTTTTCGGGCGCCCCCGGTCCGACGATAAGCGGCAGATTTGAAAATTGCCCGCCCGGATAGGCGACAATCACATTCCCGGATTGTTCGACCAGCGCCAGTTTCGAGCCGTTTTGCCAGATGGCGAACGGTTCGCGTTCGACAATTCGAATCTCCAGTGTCGATGGATAGGTTTTCCTGATCGAGACGCTTGCAACCCAGGGAAGTCCCGCGATTTTCTCCCGCGCCGCCTCCGCGCCGTAACCGAGCAGCGATGCCCGGCCATTGAGATCGAGTTCTCCCAGCACATCGATTTCCGATGCATGGCGCCGCCCGGAAATCCTGATATCCTTGATGGCGAATCCCGTCCGCGCGGTGACCGCCTGAACGACCTTGGGCATGTGACCGCCCAGAATCGCTCCGTAAAGCCCGACCGCGCCGAGCAGCATGGCGGTCATGACGGTCATGACGGTTGCCGCATATCGCGGGGCGCCGGCGCCGTCGGCCAGCAGCCTGGCCGCCAGCCGAACGGGTCGCCGCAAAAACCGCGGCAAAACCCTGCCCGCGCGATCGGCGGCCGCCGCACCGGGCGTACCGATGTCAACCGGCAACCGGCTTGTACGGCGCGCCTTCCCGCTCCCGAACGCTGACTTCAACGCAAACACGATGCGTCCTCCACCATCCATTTCAGAAGTTCGCCAAACGAATGTCCCGCTTGTTCGGCGATCTCCGGCACCAATGAAGTCGGCGTCATGCCCGGCTGGGTGTTGACCTCCAGCCAGATGACCTCACCATTTTCCGAATGCCGGTCGTCATAGCGGAAGTCCGATCGGGTGACTCCGCGGCAGCCGATTGCCTGGTGCGCCTTCAACGACAGTGTCTGAATTTTTTGGTAAATATTTGGTGAAATTTCCGCCGGGCAGACGTGTTTTGAGCCGCCCGCGACATATTTTGAATCATAGTCGTAGAATTCGTGACCGACAGGCACGATCTCGCAAACGCCGAGCGCGGCGTCTCCGATCACGGCGCAGGTCAGTTCACGGCCCCGGACAAAGCGCTCCACCATTATCGTATCGCCGTATCGCCACTCGGGCGAACCGACGATCTGCGGCGGATGATGCTGACCTTCCTTGACGATCACGACGCCGAAACTCGATCCCTCCGCCACCGGCTTGACGACGTAGGGGACAGGCATCGGATGTGTCGACTTGAATTCAAACCGGTTCATTACTCTGGATTCGGCAACCGGGATCCCGGCCTTGCGGGCGACGATCTTCGCCCGTTCCTTGTCCATCGCAAGCGCGGAGGCGAGCACGCCGGAGTGCGTGTACGGGATCTCCAGATATTCGAGCACCCCTTGAATCGTTCCGTCCTCGCCAAACGGGCCATGAAGCGCGTTGAAGGCGACGTCCGGTTTCAGTTCGCCGAGGACCGCGCCGATATCGTGATCGACATCGACCCGGGTAACGCGGTAGCCCTCACCCTCAAGAGCATCGGCGCAGGCATCGCCGGATGACAACGACACGGGCCGCTCGGACGAAAATCCGCCCAACAATACGGCCACGTGTTTTACCGTCATCCTTCGACCTCTCGCCTGTCTCCGTTTCCCCGGGACGAGCGACAACGCCACGCCACGGACACAGGCCCGGCGCCCCACGCGATTTACGCGTAAACGACTCAATCAGGAAAACCCTCGCGCCATAAGAATCAGAGAGTTGATTCCGTGACAAGGCCCCGCGCGAAATAATTGCGAATTATCGGATTATCGTTCGCAGGCGCGCATTATCCGGCCGCGGGCGCCATCCGGAAAAACCGGAAAGTGAGCAAAACGGCCGCGGCGGCCAGGCCGATGGCAAGCCCAAGCCACACACCGGCGCCGCCGATCCCCGCGCCAAAGGCCAGAATGCAGGCGCCCGGCATACCGATTACCCAATAACTGAACACCGCGATAATCATCGGTGTGCGTGTGTCCTTCAGTCCCCGCAACAAGCCGGCCGCCACCGCCTGCACGCAATCGAACAACTGAAATGCCGCCGCGAAAGCCAACAACGACACGGCGCTTGCCAGAACCCGGGCCGCGTCGGGATTGGCGAGATCGAGAAACAGGGATGCGAGCGGTCGCGGGGTCGCCAGGAAGAGCGCCGCCGAGACAATTCCTGAAAACACGGACAAGCCGAGGACCGTTTGAGCGGCGCGCAAAAGCCCGGCGAAATCTTCGCGACCGAATGCCTGACCGACCCGGACCGTCGCGACGCCTGACAGACCGAGCGGAATCATGAATGCGATCGACGCGAGCTGCAGCGCAATTCCGTGCGCGGCGAGTTCGACGGTTCCAAGCCAGCCCATCATCACCGAAGAAGCGGTAAACAGTCCCGCTTCCGCAATGATCGTCAGGCCGATCGGCCAGCCGAGCCTCAATACTTCGAGGAAAGCCGGCCAATCCGGTCGCCAAAGTCGAACGAAAATCCCGAACCGCCTCAGGCGGCGTTCGATGGCGGCGTATAGACACAGAAACGCGAATGAAAATGTCGACGTGATCGCCGACGCATAGGCGGCGCCTTCGATACCCAGTTCCGGCGCGCCCCAATTGCCGAAAATCAGCGCATAATTCAGCAGTCCGTTCATGATCGCCGCGACGACCGCCGTCCAGAGCATGATCTGCGGGCGCGAGACGGCGATGAGAAACGAGCGCAGGACAAAGGAAAGCATCGCCGGAAAGAACGACCACATCATGATCGCCATGTAGTCGCCTGCAAGAGCCGAAACCGTTTCATCCTGACCGGCCGCCAGGAGCAGAGGCTCCAGAAACCACAGCGGCGGCAGGCTGAGCGCGCAATAGATCGATGTGATCCACAGACCCATCCGCACCGACCGCCTGACGCCGCGGATATCGCCCCGGCCCCCGGCCTGCGCCGCAATCGGCATGATCGCCTGGGCGAAGCCCGAACCGAGCATGAGCAGGAGAAAGAACGATTGCCCCGCCAGCACGCTGGCGCCGAGCGGAATTGCGCCAAGCCAGCCGATCATGACGGCGTCGGTGGCGGTGATGGCCAGTTGGGCCAGATGCGTCCCGATCAACGGCAGCCCGAGCGTCAGGGTCGCGCGGACGTGATCCGGCCAGGATTGCCGTTCGGAGATCGTATTTCGCGTTGAAAGACTTTCGGCGGACATCGTTCCAGTTCCGCTTCGGGCAGGCGGCCGTTTGTCCGTCTTGTCTACCGTGGACTTCGCCGACTGAGAAGCCGTGTCGGATTCGGTATTCCGGAAATGCCGATTCCGGCGGTCCAATCTGCCAATCGCCGCGATTCTTCGTTGTCCGTCCGGTGCGCGGGCGGACGGGAAAAAGCGATTGCCGGAACGACCGGCGGCCGGTCAACCGCATATCCGGCGATTTAAGGTCAGGACCCATCGATTTCGTTCAATTCCGTCCGGAAGGAACGGTCTGAACGGATGCGAACAGGCGCGGCGTGGACTGTCGTGAGTTCGAAAAGACGGGAAGACGGGCGGTCGAAGGAAGCGGACGGGTTATTCCGATTGAGCCGGAATCGCGCGGCCCTCGTTCAGTCGTTCCCATTCGGCCTCGAACCGAAAGCGGTATTGCGCGGCCTCCTTCTCGGGAAGAAGATTGGCCATGTCGGGAAAGATTTCCTGATAAAGGCTTTGCCTGGTCCGGTTCCATGGCATGGTTTCGGCGGCGCGCGCTTCGGCCAGAATGCGCTCAAGTCTTCGCCTCACCTTGTCGCGGTCGGGCGTCCATGTCCGCTCCGCCGGCCCGTCTTCGCCGAACAGTTCGCCCTGCGTTTCGGGTTCTTCAAAAAAGTCCGGCTCGTCCTGCTTCGCCATCTTCGCGCTCCCCGAATCGACCGCTCCGACCCTGCCAAAGCCCGGATGACAATTCGAGTGGCCGGGCGCGGTTTATCCCCGGTCGGGAAAGGCCTGTGCATAAGCCGTGTCGATTTCCTCCATCCGCCGGACGGTGAAGGAAAGCGCGTCGCGGATGCGACCGATACGGGTCGCTTAGTCCGGCGTCGCGGTCTTGCGGCGAAAAATGCTTCCGGCCCTTGCGCGACTTGAGACATTTGTCGAGCGCCCGATAGCCGCCGATATGGAAATTCCGGACGTCTTCCGGCACGGGCGCGAAGCCCTGTGTCCTGTTGACCGACACTTTCCGGTCTTCTTCCGACCGGCGGACATCAAAGAAAAGAACCGTTCGCGGCGGCGGGCCTGTGAACCGGCCGGGATCGATCCGCATGGACACTTCGAAGAACCGGTCTTTCCGAAGCCGACGGGACCGCGATGGGGGTTGGCGCGGTCCGTGGCGTCGCTATTGCTTGCGGCTCGGTCGACGAGATCGATGCGCATTCCTCGATTTCGGGCGCTTGACCCGGAGCGGTCCGCGCATTAGCCTCGAATGCGTTAGGGAGGCCGGATCGTGGCCTTGTCTTGAATGCCGACCGCCGGTTCGCGTGAACGTCGCGCGGGTTCGGTTGCGTTCGGCCAGGAGGATTGGACGGAAACATGACCATCGGAAATGTACTTGAAGGATTTCGGCTGCTCTCGGTGGCGGGGGCTCTCGCTTTCGCCGGAGCCGCGGGCGCGCAGCAAATGCCTGCCGACGCCGACGGGGACGTCGCCCCGGCGCCGCCATCGATCGGCGCCGATGTGCCGCTCACCTATTTCGGCCCTGCGCCGTCGGAGGTGCAGAAGGAACTGATCGGGCCGTTTAAGTTGCTCAAGGCGGGCCGGGTCGATCTCGATGAGGGCACGGTCAGGCTGCCGTTGTACGAAGGCAGGCTGGAATCGGGTGAGTCGGTCTGGTACGTCGTTCTCGATACCGACGATCGCGGCAATGCCGACGCGCTCGGTCTGAACTACTCGCCGAAACTGACATTCGCGGATGTCGGCGGCGCGGTGCGCAGAGCGCGGCTCGCCGAGGACTTCACGCTGGTCTTCGACGGCGGCGGGGTCGACTTTTCGCCCGAGCGAAGCGTCAGCCCCGGAGATGCGCCGGATTTCTTTCCGCCGAAGTCGGTGCAGCCGGGCTCGGTGGGAGATGAGGACTACAGCCCGCTGGTGAAGATCGAAAACGCGGGCGGTTTCATCTACAACGCGCCGACCGTGGCGTTCGATGTCGACGAAGCTACGCTTAACAGGTTCTGCGACGGCGGCGCGGATCATTCGGTCGTGCACGACAAGGTCGTCTCGATCTGCCCCGAGGAAGGCACGGTGACCTTGAGCCTGACTCCGGGCTTCAGCTTTGCGCGCCCGGTGCTTTATTTGTCCACGGACGCCAATCATCCGGCGCCCGCGACTCTTGAGGGAGCGACGCACGCTCCCGCCCTGAACGGTATCCAGTTGGGGGCGGACGACAGCCTTTTCTCGCCCGTGGAGCGCATCTTCGTGGTGGTGAACGGCCCCACCGGCAAGGACAACCCGCAGCGGCAGGGGCTGAACAGCGCGCTTTCGGACGGCGGGTCTCCGCTGAACGTGCTGGGGGGAATCCCGACCGTAGCGACCGACTACAGCCCGTTGTGGGATCTGAATCCGAGCGTCTGGACGGAAGAGGCCGTTCGGGCGGGGTATCGGTCGCGGGTGACCGAAGAGTTTCAAATCCTCGGCCTCGTGGAGCGGGGCTGGATGACCGGCCTCGACGGGGGCGACTACGGGTCGGTGGGTTTCGTCGTGAACTGCCCGATCGTGTTTCGCTTCCTGTAGGCTTCAAGGCCGATGTTTCCGGAGGGTGGAGAGGTCCGCCCTCCGGTCGGTCCGGAACCCGACGGACGGGAACGATTGTCCGGTCGGCGGTTTGAAGCCGCTTTGTTACATCCTCGAACCCGGCGATCGCGCCGATTTGGTGAATTGTTCGCAAGCGACCGGAAAGTAACGCTTATCTCGTGCGCGCACCTCGACACTTCGATGCCGGTCGCTTTTCGAAATGGAACGGACATCGAATTTGCGTCCGCCGCGACCGGGTCCGGCGGAATTCCCGCGTCAAATGGCCCCGAGCCGTCGATCCCGAAACTTCCGGATTGTGAAATCGGCTTCTTTTGTCCATTGCAACCCGAAGCGGGGAGCCGAACCGTGAAAACCATGTCCGCACGGGACGCCGGGCGCTCCTCGGTCTCGGTTTTCACCCGGCCTACCGCCTTCTCCCGTTTTGCGCGGAACCGGGGTTAATCGGCGGCCGATATGATATAAGTATGGCGTTCAAGGGGAAACTTGAGTGAAAATACCCTTGCCGTGACAGACAAAGTTACCTCCGCGCAGCGCTCCGCCATGATGGCGGCGGTAAAGAATAAGGACACCGAACCGGAACTTGCCGTGCGCAAACGGGTGTTTGCCGCCGGGTTTCGTTACCGGCTCCATGCGCGCAAGCTGCCAGGAACCCCGGATTTGGTGTTTCCCCGCTATCGTGTGGCGGTATTCGTCCATGGGTGCTTTTGGCACGGTCACGATTGCCCGAAGGGTAAATTCCCGGCCACGAACCACGATTTTTGGCGGGAAAAAATCTCCAAGAACGTCGAACGCGACCGACGGGCGGTCGAAGCCCTGGAGCGCGACGGCTGGCAGGCTGTCACCATTTGGTCCTGCCGCATTGAGGAAGGGATAGAGGGATTGCTCGCCCTTCTGAACGAACGGCGAAAGGTTTCTTAGCCGGCACGGATCGAGTTTGTCAGGTACTTGGCAAAGAATGATGCCAATTTCGGCGGGACGGCGTTGCCGATCATCCGCGCGATAGGTCCGATCCGGTCGATGGGATAGAACATGTAATCGTCCGGGAAAGACTGGAGGATTGCCGCCTCACGGAGCGAGATACCGCGCAACTGCGCCTCGTCGAAATGCCCGAATCGCCCGTTGGAAATGCTGTGGCATTTGGTGGTGATGGTCGGCGACGGTCTATCCGGGTGCATCCGTGTATAAACATCGGAAAAGCAGCGCGTCCGGAGCCGCTTATTGACCTTGCGGTGACAGTTGAGCGACAGATCGCCGAATTTTGTTTGTTCCATGTAGGCGTTGGACTCACCCGGCCTGGCGCAGGACAGGCGCTTGAGATTCAGGTCGCTCAAGGTCCGCGCCCGGTGGTTCGGTATCTCCTGATGAGTTTCTCCCGATTCGATGGCAGGCAGGTGACTGATGGCTTCGCGCACGGAGACCGACAGGGTATCCGGGTCGGCATCCGGCACCAGAAGCTCGTTTCCCATCATGCCGGCCAGACGCTCCCCGCGCACCATGTCTTTGCGCACGGCCATGAGGATGGACCGTTTGCGGTATTGGGGAATACCGAACTTCGAAGTGCAAACCACCTTGGAACCGGTGACGTAATCGAGTTTTTCCAACGTGGTGCGGAATTCGTCCCAGACGCCGCCGTAGCGAGATTCCTTAATACCCGGTACGTTCTCGGACAGGACGAACTCCGGTTGAAATTGCTTCACGAATTTGGCGGCCTCGGACAACAGGTTGCGATCACGCTTGCGGCCTTCCTTACGTTCCTTTGTAAGCTCTTTTTTGGAGAGCTTGGTGAAGGGCTGACATGGAGCGCAGATGGCGAACAGAAGCGGCGCGCCCTTGGCTTGGGAACGATAAAATGGGATGAGGTCTTCAAGGTCCGCGAACAGGCCGTCTTGCTGGCCTTCGGGGTAATCCCCGGTGGCAGGGAAAATGTCCCGCTCAAGGAAATATGGCAGACAATAATCTATAGCGGTGTTGGCGTTGTTCTCGACGAAGGTGCGCTTGCAGCGTGCATCCTTGTCGATACCGGCGATCACGTAGCCGCCGGCGTCAATCAGGCCGCGCGTCGTGCCGCCGGCGCCGCAGAAGAAATCAACCGCCAGAAACGAGGGCCTGCTTGAAACCCCTTTGCTCATCTTTTCCCGCGCCATCTAACCGGCCCTGTCCACCGTTGCCCATTCCTTGAGGCGCGCAATGTCCCCTTCGGTAAACAGACGCCAGCCGTTACGATCGCGCCTAACGTCCCCAACACGCTTTTCACGGAACCAGCGCAAGAGAGTTTGGCGTGAAACGCCCACGGCTTCCGCCGCTTCGTTCGTCCGATAATAAACTTTTTCGCCGAGACGTTCGGGCATGCCGAATCCTCCGATGAATATATTTGATTATACTTAAGGCGAATCCCGAATCAAGGGGATTCTTTTTTGAGTCAGATAGTTAGGCGGAAACCTGTCGAAAATCGAAATCTACGCGCCGGCAATACTGCTATAGCGCCTTTTGCATGCGTCTTTGTAACTCAAAATGGAATCAAGAAAATGGGACTTGACGGGTGTTGTATACGCGTATATTTTTCATATCTACGGGATCATAGCCGATGGAGAATGAATATGCGCTCCGAAGATCGTGAAAAATTCGTCAGGCTGGCCATCAAGCGTGTCAACAGGGCGATCAATGCCATAAATTTAATCGGAAATCTCTCTAATAAATCCAATTACGACTACACGGACGAGGATGTAGCGAAGATTTTCAAGGCCCTCCAAGGGGAGTTAAACGCCTGTAACAAGCGCTTCGATATGGCATCTAGGCCGGACGGGAAGGGCATGTTTACGCTCGACTAAACACTTAGATTATGGGAATTTCGAATGGACGCAAAAGACGTTTGCTTGAGCCTACTTGCGGCGGAATCCGAGGCGGAGGTACAGAAAATCATCGAGTCCGTCCCGGAAATGGGGAACCGTAACAATTGGCAGCCGCTCGATAAGCGCGATACCAATTTCAACGTGACGTCCAACCAGGCGTCCGACGGCGGCAAGGCACTCACCGAGCTTATGACCAACATGGTGGACGCGGTGCTGATGAAGCATGCGTTTCAGAAGGGTATCGACCCCAAGGGCACAGACGCGCCGAAGACCATGTATGAGGCCGTGGACGTTCTGGTGAAGAATCTGCGCGGCGGTAAGCTGGTCAACCTTGACCCGAAAGACTTGTGGTTGCGGGAATTTGCCCAGAAAAACCTTGTTATCGGAATCACCGGCGCCAAGTCCAAGAAGGAAGGGTTGCCGTGCTATACCTTCGTCGACAATGGCGAAGGGCAGCGGGGGGAAGACTTCGAGGACACCTTCTTGTCCCTTAGCGCCGGGAATAAGAAGAGCATTCCTTTCGTTCAGGGTAAGTACAACATGGGGTCGTCCGGGGTGCTGCGGTATTGCGGGCGACGCTGGTTCAAGCTGATCCTCTCGCGCCGCTACGACGGCAAGGATGGTTGGTCCTGGACACTCATGCGTCGCCGTCCGTATGACAGCGACAGCATGCCGGTGGCCGAGTATTTCATTCCGGGGAAAACGGAGATTCCTTCCTTCGATAGCGACTACCTGTATCCGTTCCACACCATGACCGGCCAGCGCTACGATGGCGTGATGCTCAAGACCGGTACGGTGGTGAAACTTTTCGATTATCAGGTCGGCTCCAAGTTCCTTAGCTTCAGGGGTGCACGCGATACTCTGAACGAAAATCTGGTCGAGACTATCCTGCCGTTCCGGCTTCTGGACTTCCGTCAGTTGCCCAAGACCGGGAAGGCCCGCGAGGCCGCTCAGAAACGCGGCGGAGACCGCGCGGAGGGTGTGGACCCGCGCCCTTTTTACGGGATGGAGTTTTTGCTCCTGCGCTCCCATAAGGAAGACGGTCTCGAAGACGAAGACAAAGAAGTTGCAGCGGCGGGCGAGAGGAAAATCTTCGTCGGCATCATCAAAGACCCGGATATAGGCAAGGTTTCGGTGAGCGCCATTCCGCTCAAGCGAGAGATTCCAGGTTGGTTGAGCCAGAACATCAATCGCGTTTTCCACACCGTCAACGGCCAGGTGCAACACAAGCAATCGCGCGGCTACCTCTCCCGGTGCGGCTTCCCCGCGCTCAAAGACCGTGCGGTGATCGTGGTTGACGCCAGCAATTTGACGTTTTCCGCACACAACGAAGTGTGGAAGGGCGACCGGGAGCATATCAGCAAAACCATCGTCGGCGAGCGCTACCTGGACAGGGTGACGACCGCGATTAAGGAATCGACGGCGTTGCAGGAACTCCAAAAGAAAATCGCTCGACAAGAATTGGAGCGCGCCTCCAAGGCCGAGAGCAATGAGCTTTTCCAAAAGCTGGTCGATTCCGACCGCAACCTTGCGGAACTCTTGTCCCGGCGTGATCCGACGATTCGCTTTCCCGCTTCGGGCGGCGGCGAAGTCGGCTCCGAGACCGGCGGAGGCGAGTGGGACGAAGGCAAATACAGCCCTACCTTCGTGCGTCTGGAAGAGCGCTTTAAGAAGGGCGGCTTGGAAGTGCCGATCAATCGCACGCGTCCTGTTGGCGCACGCACCGACGCCGAGAACGGCTACTTGAACCGCGCCGACAATCCCGGCCAGGTCATCATCGACGACAAGGCACGGGCCATGTTTGGGATTCGGGAGCAACTGCACGACGGAAGGTTGACGATTTATTTCGAGCCGCGAGAAGAAGTTCTGGCGGTTGGAGATATATTTACATTCAAAATCGGCCTCAAGGACGAAGCGATGGCTGAGATCGTGCAAAGCGAGGAATTGGTTCTGCGTGTGGCGGAAAAACACACCCCGCCGCCGACCCGGACAAATAAGAAAAAGAACAAGCAAAAGTCCGGTAAAGGGAAGACGGATAAGGGCAAGGGCGAAATCGCTCCGACGCTCGGATTGCCGAAGTGTATTCTGCTCACCAAGGATGGCAGGGACGTTGACGAATACAACGTCGAGCGCTGGCCCGCCGACTTCAACGAGCATGACGGCGGCGTGATCGAAGACCTAGGCGAGGAAGGCGCGGTCTACAAGGTCAACTACGATAACGCCTATCACCTGAAATACCGTCTCCAGCAACGCGGTGACGTGGCTCTCGAGGTCGTGACCAAGAAGTACATCCTCGGCATGCGTATTCTTATGCTCGGGTACGAGCACGCGCTCCGCTCCCTTCAAGACGGGAACGGCGGCGGTAGCGAAGGTGTTGCCGAGTTTGCAGACGATTTCCGCCGAATGGCGGCGCGCGGCGCCGCGTCCACGGTACTGGCGCTTGCCGAGAATCTGCCCAAGATCGTGGACCAATCCAGTGTCGGAGACGATGTGGAATAGTTTTTTGCACCGACAACATACCCGTTCCGGAGGCGGTTTCTCATGCTCGGAGCCTTTTCGAGAATTGGATGCGGACGAAGGCGTAGCCACAGGTGGCAAACCGGTCGCCGATCATTCCAAAATCAAGAGATTGCATATTCCGTAATCCTCTTTCCCGCCAGACCGGCAAGTTCTGTCTGCCCATCGCTACGAGCAGGTTCTACCCGGATTTCGTGGCTCGGATGGAGGACGGCCGACAGCTCGTTGTCGAGTATAAGGGCGCCCATATCGCCTCCGGCCCCGCCGGCCCTTTTCCTTCGGCGCCAGCCCGCCCTCCGCGACGGTCAAGCGCGTCCGCGAACGCGATTTTCCATTGACGAGGCGAATGTCCACGATGGTCGGACCGCATCCGATTGAACGTCGCGAAGGCGCGATTGCCCTCGTCGATGAGGACCATGGGACGAAAAAGCCCCTTGGCGTTCGGGGCGCGGGCGGCGTAGAGTGAGAAACTGCGGCGTCGTCGAAACGCGCCGGGTTGCGGAGCATTGGGGAAACGACCGGTTATGAACGATCTCGACCCATCCATGCTGATTTTGACGGCGATCGCTCTTCTCGGACTTTTCGTGCTGGTCGCATTGTTCAGGAGACCCGGGCGTGACGGTGCGACTCTGCGAAACCAGGTCGCGGACCTGAAATCGGCGGGCGCAAAGAAAGACGGCGAATTAAGAGAAGCGTGGAAAAACGCCGACGCGTTTGGGGCTTTGGCCGGTGAGCGCAAGGAGGAAATCGACCGTTTGAACGGCGATTTGTCCAAATTGCGCGCCAGACTGGATGGCGAGGCCGAGGACCGGCAAAAGCTTTCCAATACGATCTCACGCCTGGAAGCGGAGATGAAAGCCGAGCGCGCGGCCTCCGAAGAAAAAATCGCGATGCTCTCGAAGATACGCGAGGATATGGAGTCGAAGTTCAAGGAACTCGCCAACGAGGCGCTCAAGCTTCAGGGCGAGCAGTTTTCAAAATCCAATATCGAAAAACTGCGGCACACGCTCACGCCTTTGAAAGAGCATGTCGGGCATTTTGAAAAGGAGTTGAAGGCCGTTTACAAGGCCACGGTCGATGACCGGGCCGCGCTCAAGGCGGAGATCGCCCATCTTAGCCGGCGTTCGGAAGCCATTTCGCATGAAGCCGTCGCCTTGACCCGCGCGCTCAAGTCGGACCGGCAAAAACAGGGCGCATGGGGTGAAATGATCCTTGAGAGCATTCTCGAACGATCGGGTTTGCGCGCGGGCGAGGAATACGAAAGGCAGGCGCACAGAACGGGCGATGACGGCGAGCGCTTGCGCCCCGATGTCGTTATCAACATACCGGGCGGCAAAACCCTGGTCGTGGACAGCAAGGTCTCATTGATAGCTTACGCCGACGCCGTGAACGCGGAAACCGACGAGGAGGCCGTACACGCGCGAAAAAGGCACGTCGCCTCCCTTCGCGGCCATATCGACGGGTTGGCCGGGAAAGACTATCAGAACGCGGAAGACTCGACGGTCGATTACGTGATGATGTTCGTTCCGATCGAAGGCGCTCTTTCGGAGGCGCTTCGCGAGGACGGTCGGCTCATGGAATTCGCCCTTGAAAAAAACGTGGCGATCGTCACGCCCACGACATTGATGATGGCGCTGAAAACGGTCGCCCATGTCTGGGCCGCCGAACGACGAAACCGGAACGCCGAGGCGATCGCCAAACGCGCGGGTCTGCTGTACGACAAGGTGGTCGGTTTCGTCGACAATATGGAGAACGTCGGCAAGCGTCTCGGTCAGGCGCAGGACGCATACAACGGCGCGTTCGGACAATTGTCGCGCGGTCGCGGCAATGTTTTGTCGCAGGTCGAATCGTTGAAGGCTCTCGGGGCGAAAACCGGCAAGTCCATCGGCGTCGATTTCGAGGGCGCCGACGACGAACCGTCCCGACTTGAAGCCCCGGACGGCGATGCGTGACCGACGCGCCCCGGATGGCGGACGGGCGGGCGGTTCAAGGCGTTTCGGGCGAACCCCGAATCGCGGGATCTCCCGAAGGCCCGGGCGCGATTCGTCCTTTTGAGACGGTTTTTCGACGCCGGGTTCGATACCGGGCGGAGAACTCGACTCTTTGGCCCGGATGTTGTTTGATGCGCCCGTCATTGTCTTGAGAGGAAATTATCGATGAACAGGCATCTGAGCCGTGTAGCCGTCGCAACCGTCGCCGTCGCTTTCGCCGGCGAGGCGATGGCGACCGAATGGAACGTGTCCCTTTGGGGCAAGCGTCGCGCATTCACCGAACATGTGGAGAAGCTCGCCGAACTTGTCGGCGAAAAGACCGGCGGCGGGTTTACGCTGAACATCAGCTATGGCGGCCTTTCGAAAAACCGCGAAAACCTCGACGGGATTTCGATCGGCGCTTTCGAGATGGCGCAGTTCTGCGCCGGCTATCACCGCGACAAGAACCCTTCGATCACCGTGCTGGAACTGCCGTTCCTCGGCGTGACCTCGCTGGAGCAGGAGATCGAACTGTCGAAGGCCGTCTACGCCCACCCCGCGACCGTGGCCGATCTCGCCCGCTGGAACGCGACCCTTCTGATGCCCTCGCCCTTGCCGCAATACAACATCGTCGGTGTGGGCGAGGCGCCTTCGACGCTCGCCGATTTCGAGGGTCTCAGCGTGCGCGCCACCGGCGGCATCGGCAAGGCGATGAAGGCCGTGGGCGCCGTGCCGACGTCGATGACGGCCACCGAAGTGCGCCAGTCGATGGACTCCGGCGTGGTGAAAGCGGTCAGTTTCGCGCCGCATGCCCATATGTCCTTCGGCACCGTCGAAAACGGCGCCTGGTGGACCACGAACCTCAACCCCGGCACCGTGAACTGCCCGGTTGTGGTGAATTCCGATGCGCTGGCGGCGCTCTCCGACGACGAGCGCGACGCCCTGCTGTCGTCCGTCGATGAAGCGCTGCACCACTACGTGGACCATTACAACGGCGCGACCATGGACGCCTGGGGCCCGGCTCTGGAAGAGCGCGGGATCGAGCGGGTGACCTTCTCCGACGAGGAGATCGCGGCGTTCAAGGAAGCGGCCGCGGCCCCGGCCGCCGCCGAATGGATCGAACGCAACGCCGCCGCGGGCCTGCCCGCGCAGGAGCTCTACGACCTCGTGACCGGCATGATCGCCAAAGGCATGTAAGCCGTTCCGGAAAGAAGCGCCCCCGCGCGGCGTCGCGGGGCGTTTCGCGTTTTCGACCGCGGGGGGAGCCATGGCCACGGCGTCGACGGTGCTGTCCGACGACAGCGCGCTCGGCAGACTCGACCGCATGCTGTTGCGGCTGGAGCGCTTTCTGGCGCTGTCGGGCGGCGTGGCGGTTTTCGCGCTCATGATCCTGGCCGTCGTCTCGGTCGGCGGACGCAATTTCGCCAACGCGCCGCTGCCCGGCTATGTCGATTGGATCGAGCAGGCGATGCCGCTCATCGCCTTCATGGGGGTCGCGTTCGTGATGCGCGAAGGCGGGCATATCCGCATGGATATTCTGGTGGGCCGGCTGCGCGGTCGCGCGCTTTATGCGGTCGAACTGATCGCCGCCCTGGCCGTTCTGGCGCTGATGGCGCTGCTTGTATGGGGCGCCTGGGCCCATTTCCTGCGCAGCTTCGATTTCGCCGCTCCGTTGTGGAGCCGCGACAGTTCGATGGACATCGCCCTGCCGCTCTGGCCCGCCAAGCTCCTGGCGCCTGTCGCTTTTTCGGTCCTGTGTCTGCGCCTCTCCCTGCAGGTGTGGGCCTATGGGCGCGCGATCGCGACCGGCCGGCTCGTCGCGGCGCCGCTGATCGCGGACGCGGCCGGGCAGGCCGCGATGGAGGCCGACCGGTTGAAGGATGAGAACTGATGGAGCCGCTCAAGATCGGACTATGGGTCACCGGCGGATTGCTGATACTGGTGGTTTCGGGGATGCGGGTGGCTTTCGCGGCGGCGCTCGCCGGGCTCGTCGGCCTTGTCTGGATATTCTGGGCCAGGAAAGACTACGGGTTTGACGATCTCGGCTGGGCCCTGGGCGTGGCGGTCAAGACCGCGGGTCAGGTGCCCCACTCGAAAGTCTCGAGCCAGGCGCTCAGCCTGATCCCGACCTTCATCCTGATCGGATATCTCGCCTATTACGCCGGGCTGACCAAGGCGCTGTTCGAAGCCGCCAAGCGCTGGATCGCATGGGCGCCGGGCGGTCTCGCCGTCTCGACGGTGTTCGCGACCGCCGGCTTCGCCGCGGTGTCCGGAGCGTCCGTCGCGACATCCGCGGTCTTTGCCCGGATCGCCATCCCCGAAATGCTCAGGATCGGATACGACAAGCGGTTCGCGGCGGGCGTCGTGGCCGCGGGCGGCACGCTGGCCTCGCTGATTCCGCCGTCGGCCATCCTCGTGATCTATGCGATCATCGTCGAACAGGACGTCGGCAGGCTCCTGCTCGCGGGTTTCATCCCCGGCGCCTTCTCGGCCCTGATCTATGGGCTGTTGATCGTGGGCATGGCGCTGACGATCGAAGGCTTCGGCCCGCCGGTGGGCGGGTTCACCTGGCGCGAACGGCTGGTTTCCCTTCCGCCCGCGCTGCCCATCGTCTTTGTCGTCGTCACGATTATCTGCTTCGTCTACAATCCCTTCGGCGGCGACGCCTGGGGCACGCCCGCCGAGGGCGGCGCGATCGGAGCCTTCGTCGTCTTTCTGGTCGCCCTTTATCGCGGGATGCGCTGGAACCGGCTCAAGGACGCGTTGTTGGAAACCGCCAGGCTGAGCGTGATGATTTTCACCATCATCTGGGGCGTGCTGATCTATGTCCGCTTTCTTGGCTTCGCCGATCTGCCCGGGGCGTTCTCGGACTGGATCGCGTCGCTTGCGATGTCGCCCATGCTGATCCTGATCTGCATTCTTCTCGCATATGCGGTGCTGGGCATGTTCATGGACGCCATCGGCATGTTGCTCCTGACGTTGCCCGTGGTCTATCCGGCGGTCATGGCGTTGAACGGCGGCGAGTCGGTCTCGGCCGCCGACAGCGTCTTTGGAATGTCCGGTCCGATGTGTGCGATCTGGTTTGGCATTCTGGTCGTTAAAATGGCGGAATTCTGCCTGATCACGCCGCCGATCGGGCTGAACTGCTTCGTTGTCGCCGGGGTCCGGGACGATCTGTCGGTTCAGGACGTGTTCAAGGGCGTCACCCCGTTCTTCATCGCCGACGCCGTCACGATCGCGCTGCTGGTCGCCTTTCCCGGGATTGTGCTCTGGCTGCCCGGCCTCGCCTGATCGCCCCGACTCAAGCCTTGCCTTTGCCACTCCACCGGGAACGCCTCCGGGCCCTGCCGCCCGTCCAGGATCGCCTCGACGCTCTCCGGCGCGAGCGCCGGCGAGCGGTGTCCGGGTCCATTCCCAAACGCCGCGCCAAAGCGTTCACGTCGTTCTCCGCCAACGGGCCGCCGGCGCGGTCGTTCCATGCGTGCAACAATCCGGTCAGCATTTTCTTGTCGTCGTCCGATAAATCGTCGGAAGGAATTTCCGGCATACGCGCCCGCAATTCGGCATTTTCCTGTTCGAGTTTTGCAACCCTGTCCTTCAAGACCGAATTTTCGTTCTCCAGCAATTCGTATTTTTGCTTGATCAATTCCACCCGCTCTCTCAAAACGGCATTGGGCTGGGTCCCTTTAAGAAAGTCGGCGATGATACCCATGTGGCTTTCCGGCGTTGGCGGTTTTCGCGATGCTCTCGTGCGCGGAGCGACCGGTAATAGTTAGCAGTTTTCACATGATTGTCAATCCGGCGACAGCCTTGGGAGTTCGCCGCGCGAACGCCGCGACCGATGGGCGGCGAACCCCGTTGTCGGATTGCGTTCCCTCCCTGCCGCCCAGCGGATAAGGTTCGGGCGTGCGGTATCGCATGGATAAAAATCCGCGACGCCCGCCGGCAGCGGCTGAACGGATGTTCGAAGGGGTTTTGAAGCGGGTTTGAAAGGGATTTGAAAAGAGGTTGAAACCCCGTCCGGCGGCGGCTCGAACCGTCGCGACGATCTCCCGCCGGAAATCGCGCTTGACAACGCCGCTTCTTCTGTTGGGATTATACCCCGCACAACTTTCTGTTGTGCGGGGCTTTTTTTGCTTGCTGGATGAGAAAAGCGACGCTGACCACACTAAACCGGTAGCGTTCAGGCATCGTCGAGTTCCCCGATCTCGTCGGGCAGCGGGCGGGCGGACGCGATCGCGCCGGTCGGCTCCATGCGAGGTTGACGTTATTCGCTCCAGGGATTGAGCGTCGCCGCGCCGGTCCCTTCGAAATCGCGCGTGTTGCGCGTCACCACGGTCATATTGTGCATCAACGCCGTCGCGGCGATGGCGCCGTCACGCCAGGATTTCGGGTCCGGCACATGCAGCGCCGCACAGCGAAGCGCCGTCGCGGCGTCAAACGGCAGCGTTCGGTTTTCGAACTCCGGCAACACCGCGCTCGTGATCCAGCGGCGCAAAAGCGCCCCTTGGTCCGTGTCCTTGCGCTCCATTTGCAGCACGCCCATCTCCGGTTCCATCACGGTGACGGCGCTGAGATAAAGCTCGACCCTCGGAACGCCGGCCTGCCAGGCGGCGACGCCCGGATCTCCTTTACCGGCCTGAACCTTGCGCAGTTCGGAGACGGCATTGGTGTCGAGCAACCAGGTCATCGGTCGAACCGCGCGGCGCGCGGCGCATCGCCAAGCCGGGGCGGATCGAAGGGAATGTCCGCGACGCCCGGCATGGCCAGCGCTTCGGCGATGGTCTCCTCCTTATCGGCGACCCGCCGATACTCGGCGTAGGTCATGAGCACATGCGACGGCGCGCCCCGATCGGTGATGATGACAGGCCCCCGATCGGATGCGCGTTTCGCCCGGCCGCTGTTCCGGTTCAATTCGCTGCTGGTTATGGTCCGCGTGTTCATTGGCGGCCTCACAAAGTGGATACCCGCCTACAATAAGGTTTTGCCGGAGCGTTTCAAGAAACCGCCGCGCTGCTGGTCGCCTTTCCCGGGATTGTGCTCTGGCTGCCCGGCCTCGCCTGATCGCCCCGGCCATAGCGCGTCCTTCGCCGCGCCGGTCCCTGCCACTCGAAATCGCGCGTGTCGCGCGTCGCCACGGTCATGGTGTGCGTCAACGCCGTCGCGGCCGTCGATCCCGAAACTTCCGGATTGTGAAATCGGCTTCTTTTGTTCATTGCGACCCGAAGCGGGGAGCCGAACCGTGAAAACCATGTCCGCACGGGACGCCGGGCGCTCCTCGGTCTCGGTTTTCACCCGGCCTGCCGCCCTCCCCCGTTTTGCGCGAAACCGGGGTTAATCGGCGGCCGATATGATATAAGCATGGCGTTCAAGGGGGAAACTTGAGTGAAAATACCCTTGCCGTGACAGACAAAGTCACCTCCGCGCAGCGCTCCGCCATGATGGCGCCGGTAAAGAATAAGGGCGCCGAACCGGAACTTGCCGCGCGCGAACGGGTGTTTGCCGCCGGGTTTCGTTACCGGCTTCATGCGCGCAAGCGGCGCATGGTATCGAGAATCGTAATATGGCGTTTATGTAGACGTAGCGCAGATTGGAATCGACGGCATGACGACGTTTGAAAAACTGGGGTTTAAGTGGGACCGCGGCGCCGTTCCGGCGGGTCATGGCGCTTCGGTCGAACGCGCGGCCTTCCGCTACAAACAATCGCTGGCCGAGTTCGTGTATGACGCGAGCGTTCTCGAAGGCAACCCGTTCACATATCCGGAGGTCCAGACCCTGCTCGAAGGCATTACGGTCGGTGGCCGCAAGCTGTCCGATCAGCGGCAGGTCTGCAACCTTGGCGAAGCGGCGAAGGCGTTGTTTGTCATGGTGAAGGCCGACCGGTTCCGCATGGACAAGGGTGTGTCGGATCGTCTTCACAGGCTCGTAGCGACCGACGAAGCATTGGAAGCCGGGCATTTTCGCGGCGAAGGCGACGTGACCGACTCCACGCCAAGCGTCTATCTGGGTGATAAGGGGCGCTACACACCGCTCCCCACACGGAAGGACGCACTGAACCTCAATCGGGTTTACGCGGATGGCGTCGCGGCGCTGTCGTCGGAAGTCCTGGACGCGCGGGAGCGCGGCATGGCGTACTTCCTGTTTGGCGCGTTGCAGCAGTTTTATTTCGACGGGAACAGGCGCACGGCTCGCTTCATGATGAACGGCGTCTTGATGTCGAACGGCTTGGATGCGATCTCCGTCCCGGCGGCGCGCGCACAGGAATTCAACGAAAATGATGTGGTCGATGCCACGCTCCTCCATGCGCAGTCTGGGATGCGGAATCTCTCGAACAGGCTGCGCATCCTGTCTCAAAGGTAGAGGATGCCCTCTTGGTGCTCCCGCGCCTTCCCGAACAGTGGGCAGCAGGCTCATCCTGCCACTACCGTGGCCGACTTTCTCACCGCCGTTCCCACGAAACACGACCTAGCGAAACGCCCTTGACACCGCCGGCGCGCGCCGCCTAAGCTGGTATTTGCAATCTTGGAGGAAATTCTGCTCGCCGATTATCTCGACGTCTCCGGCCACGGGGAGGTTCGGTGATGGCCAAATTGATGTGGCTCAATGAGGCAGGGCAGAAATCGCGGCAGCTTGAAAACCGCACAGAAAATGTGCATATGCCGCCGCTGAAAGGAAAAGCAATGAGCGATGTTTACGAATTCACCGGCAAGATCGTCACGGTGATCAACAAAGGCAGGCAGGCCATCGTGCAGCTTGATAAGACGTGCGGAAATCAGGAGCTTGCGCTCATCACTGAGGCCACCGACGGCCGCGTTGAACTTATGAACGGTACTGGGAAGTTGATTGAAAACTGCAGGGTAGAGGGGAAAGCTGCGGCTTCGCATAGCCGTTTCCAATCCTTGCAAGTAAATTCGGTTTCCGAGGAAAGAAATAACGAACCGGAGGCTATTCCGGAAGAATAATACCGGAGTCCGAATACGGGGGGGACGGAGCATCGGAAAGAGTATCAGTCTGAAGGCGCTTCACACCAATGTCGGCGACGCGGCTATGAAGTCCATTTTCGGACGTCGGTGGAAATCCTTAGTCGATACGGTGCCCCCGTGTGCCAACTCATTACCGAAAATACCCCGACACGAAGATCTCCTTGTTGGCGACGTGATCCTGCAAAAGGGCTCTCCCAATAAGGACGTTACCCGGATACAAAGAAGTTACAAGTATTCCAAGCAGGCGTGTGAATTCACACACGCCTGTCTCTATGTAGGGAACCTTCACGTTCTGGAGTCTCTTCCACCGAGCTGTAAAAATCCCCTAGGCGGGGTGAAGATCGCCAGCCTCTTTCTGCCCAGTGGAAGCAACCTTGAGATGCATATTGCGCGCCACAAGGAGCTTGCGCAAATGCCGGAACGCCATGACATTGGTCGCAGAGCACTCTTGGACTACAAGCTCTGGCCGGAAAGATACGGGGTAAAGTCAGCCATAAACTCATGGCTGATGGTACAACCTGTCTACAAACATACCTTGGGGCGACTATTTGCAAACCATAACCACAACCCTGACTTGCGGCGAGCGGCAACTTGCAGTGAGTTTGTGTTGAAACATCTGGTGACTAGCGCCCGTATCCTTTTGAAAGAAAGAGCGAAATTGGGCAAAGAAAACAGAGATGGACACTTTTTTCCGGCCACCATTTTCGACCATAAATATTTTGATACTTGCCCGCTAGATTTTCATGAAATTGAGAGATGAAGCTGTCGCAGCATATCGTCGGATCGACCGGCCGGATGCTCCGGAATGTGCCCAGGTCGCCGCGTAAGCTTGAAAAGTGTCTCAATAGCCCTGGGGCGCTACAATCTCCGCGTCGGGGTTTCCCCGGCGGCGAGCGCATCCGCCAACGCCACGGTCCCGGTCGTCAGGCCGCCGCGCGGGACGAGCGGGTCTTGAACGGCTCTCGAAACCCCTTCGACACGGCCTGAAAACCGCCTCGCGCAACAAAATTGCAAAATTTTCCGTGCTAAAACCGGTGACAGGCTATAGCGATCTTTGCAATCTTTTCGACGATCTTCTCTTCGTCGCTCATAGCCCGATCTCCGCGTCGGGGTTTCCGGCGGCGAGCGCGTTCATGTAGGCGAGGCAAAGCTCGCAGGAGCGGTATTCGCCGCCGTAGGCGGCCTTCTCTTCGCGTTCGACGATCGGAAAGGTCGAATAGACGTAGCGGATGTCGTCGCGGTCGGTGACGCCATAAAGGTGGAAGAAGACCGCATCGAGCCTGGCGCGCAGCACAAGACGACGGTCGTTGTCCCAGACGAAAGGCGGCTTCACGTTTCCGGCGTCG
This sequence comes from Rhizobiaceae bacterium, assembly GCA_965204295.1. GTDB lineage: Bacteria > Pseudomonadota > Alphaproteobacteria > Rhizobiales > Rhizobiaceae > JAWKWH01. Next base: position 2,687,827 of record OZ241973.1, on the reverse strand, counting down.
TCCACATGGCCCATATCCCGCGCGAAGGGCGCCATGTCGTGGGCGGTGTAGGTGAGTTCGAGCACGGCCTCGCGCACGATCTCGGCGGCGGTTTTCGAGCCGAAACGAAACTCGTCATAGCGTTCTGGCGGGATAACGGGAAACTGTTCCAAGATGAAGAGGTTCAGCGTTTGGCCTTGTACTTTCTGTCTCGCAGAAAAATCAAAGGGAGTCGCATTAAAGTTGGCACATAATAACCACTCCCGACGATCTTTGCCTCGTGGTTTTAGTAGCGGCACCTTGTTTCCAAAGCCGACTAGCGGGAACAGTGCCGAGATCATCGTACGCATATTTGTCGGCGCGGTAATCTCCTTGAAACCAAGCGTCCACCCTTCACTCTTTTCCCAACCGCACTCGCTGGCGGAAACCCAAAACTGGGGATCAGGAAACCATGCCGGGTTCTGATGTTGCTCCTCAGTCGTGGGGAATGGTTGCGCCGGACGATGTTGGTTCTCAGGGTTCACCAACACGCTTGCAGCGCGGTGATCAAAGGCTTGAACCATCTTACCCTCGTAGAGCGGCAGCCAGTTTCCCGACGCGCTCCCGAACGTGTTGCCGCCAAGCGGATAAGCCGCCTCTTGCTCTTCCAACTCCTTGCGGGTGCGAAACAAGCCGGAGTCGTTCGTCATGTCGAACATGCGCAGGTATTTCACCGGCCAGGTTTTGACCGCCTCCTCCCCAGAACGATCCACGAGAATCGGCGCGGCGACGTAGATGGCTTTGGTCAGTTCCGCATCGCGCTTCGTTCGGAAAATCGGCGCGGTGCCGGTGTTGGGATTGACGAGCGCGAAGTCCCCGGCGCTCAACGAGAAGCAGATTTCCGGATCAGAAAGCTCGCTCACGGCTTGAAGGAAAAACGCGCAGCGCGCGGTCTGTACTGTTGGGGATGGACTTGCCACGAAAGCGCAGAACTTGAAGCGGCTGTCCACATCTTCGAAGAAGGGTTTCAGATCGTAGCGTGTCCGTCGGTTCTCAAAGTCATAAAGCGCCTTGAGCCGCCCTTCCGTCGCCACGCTCTTGAAAAACCTCGACGCGGTTTTATCCGATGCGATACCGGACGGGACAAGCAAACCGATCAGGCCGCTCTTTTCGACAATGGTCATGGCGCGCTCGACGAAGAGCGAATAGAGGTTCACGTCGCCTCCCGAAAGCAAGGGATAATCTCCGCCCTTCCGCGCCATGCGCGTTCCGGCCTCCGCCCGCGCGGCGGCCTTGGCATAGTCTTGCGCCAGCGGATCGTCCGCGTCTTCGAGCGCCTTGATCATTTCCTTCCGATCGGCGGCGCGCTGCGCCATTGCTATCTCGGGGCGGCGGTCGGCGAACCACTCGACCTGTTGCAGCTTCATCCGGTCCCAAGGCGGGTTGCCGATCACCGCATGAAAGCCGCCGGTCAGCCTGTCCTCTTCCCAGTCCGACCAGATGCCGGGAAAGGTCACCTGCCAGTTGAGGAAATTCTCCTCGGCGATCAGGGTGCGCGCCTGATCGAGTATTTCGGCAAAGCGCCGCCCGTCCTCGCGCCTGGTGTCGGGCTCTTTCCTGCCCATGGCGATGTCGAGCGGGTCGCCGAACGGCCCGTCGAAGAAAATCTTGAGCGCGTCCTTGCCCGCCTTGTCCTTGATATCGAGCCAATCGAGGGCATGGATCAGCCTCAAAAGGGCATCGAGCGGGGCGGTCATGTCCTCGACTTCCGCGAAGACATCCGCCGAACGGTGCGCCTCGGCGATCTCGGCGTCGGTCAGCCCTTCGACGATCTGCATCCCGGACGCCGCCCGCAACGCGCGCTTCATCGGCTCGTGCAGCAAGAGCGGCGCGCCATAGGTCGCGGCCCTGTCGATCCCCCGCTTCACCCACGACCCGAACAGGCTGTCCCCGCGGCGAAGATGGTGATCGAGAAAGGAAAGCGGCGCCCCCACGGTGAAAGTGTGCAGCCACAGCGCCACCTTGGCGAGTTCCACCGCCATCGGGTTCTTGTCCACGCCATAGACGCAGCGCTTGAGCACCATGCGGCGGATGATGTGCCGGTCGTCGAGCTGTTCCTCGTCGATCGTCCAGTCGCGTTCATCGGCATTGGCGAGGATGGTGTTGCGGATCGTGTCGATCCTCTCGCCAAGCGGCGAAATGTAGTCGCCCCATTCCTGTGGCGCTTCAAGCTCCGCCTCGGCCATTGCGGCGATCACCCGGTCGGCCATGAAGTCCACAAGGCTCACGAGGAAGTGGCCGGAACCCATGGCGGGGTCGCAGATTTTCAGTTCGAGAAGGGCGGTCGCGGGATCGAGGCGCTTGAGTTGACCGATCCTGCGATGGTCCGGCAGGTCGCCCTGCGCCAGTTCTTCGATCTTGTCCCGAAAGGCGCGTTTGCGCTCTTCGACAAGCGGCTCAAGCGTCTCGGTCAGGATAAGCTGCACCAAATCGTCGGGCGTGTAATAGCTGCCCGATCCCTTGCGCGCGAAGATGTTCGGCTGAACCGTGATTTCGTCGCCGTCGCGCGTCACCTCGTATTCGAGAAGCCGCTCATAGATCGAGCCGAGCTGTTGCACCGAGAGGTTACGGTAGTTGATGTATTTCCGACCGTCTGGGGTGTTCTCGAAGGACAGCGCGTCGATCACGCGCGCCATCACCGCATCGGGAATGCGGATGTTTGTCAGGATCGCATGGCGTTCATGGTCGAAAAGACCGCCATTGTAAGGCGGCAGGCCGATCGAGGCGTCACCCTGGTCGATCGCCATGAACAGATCGGCCATCGCGCCCCAATAGCGGGCGACGGTCTCCGAGAAGACATCGTTCCTGTCTTTGCGCTCCTTGACATCGAGGCGCACCCTGTTCCGCAGCCCGTAATCGTCATAGCGCGCGTCTTTGACCGGCAGGAGGTCGCGGTCTTCGGCGTAGAGAATGAACAAAAGCCGGTAGAGCAGGATCAGCGCGGCTTCGCGCACTTCCTGCAGATCGGCTTCCGGCGCGGCCCTGACGATGGCGCGCACAAGATCGGGAAACACTTTTCCGAAAACCTTGTTGGACAGGTCTTCGGCGACGCGCTCTTCGTAGAACTTTCCCTCTTCGAGAGCCTTATCGTGGAAAGTGCGCGGATCGGCGCCCGCAGGTATAAACGCTTCCCGTCTGAAGATCAGGTAGAAGACTTTCAGCCAATGACGGCGACCCTCTTCATCAAGAGCGAAAAGGCCGTCATTATAGCTTGGCGGGTCGAGGGTCGCGGCGATGTCGAGCTCGAAGAACTGCTCGGAAACGGATCGCGCGCCTGAGAAATAGAGCCGCCATTGCGAACCGTTGGTCAGAATGCCCCAACGGAGCGTCCCGCCGGTGATATCGTCGATGCGGCGCAGGTAGCGCAATATCTGGGTCGAAGGGGCGGTTTCCTCCCCTCTCCTGCCGGACCGCCGGTCGAGAGGACGCGCCCACCTCTTGGATTCGACAATTGCCCGTCCGAACTCGTAGCGCTTCCATTCTTCGGGGAAGCCGTTCGCCCTGGCTTTCATTTCCGCGCTTTCGAACAGCAGGCCATCGGGCACGTCTTCGCGGCCTTTGGGAGACAGGTTCTGCTGGCGCAGGGATTCCGTCCAGCCAAGCGCTTCGAGGATCGGCCAGATCAGATCGTCCTCCGTCTGGCTTTCATTCGGTGTCTGGGAAATCGGGAAGCAGTCGAAAAGAACACGAATACTCTCGCCGAACCGGTCAAGATCGGCGTCGTCAAGGGCGTTCCATTCCGAAACGCCTTGAATGGTCTCGGTCAAAAAGTCAGAAGTAAACAGGCTGCCCTGGCTTGCGATCTCACCGCTCAAATCGAGATTTCCTTCTATCTGTTCAAAGGCATGTTCATGTGGGTAGTGTCTCACTTTGAAAACGATATGCCTTCAGATGCATCCGCGGCCAGGTGCGATAGCTCGTCCTTCGAGAACCAGGAGAACTTCTTGGTGCGGCTAAATTTGAGGGCCGCCTTGTCGTCCTCTATGTAGGCAATCGTCGAGACATAATCGTAGCATGTCAATCGGCAACCGATGTTGACCCCTTATCGGCGTCCAAAAGTGACCCCTCGGTGCAGAGCTTGCCCGGTGCTGCAAAGTCCCCATTTAACGCGACGGCGCCGGGCCGGCGCGGGTGCGGCTTGGCGTTACGCTCGGTTTTTGAAGCGCCAGTTTTCGTTGCCGGTTTCGACGATTTCGCAGTGACGTGTGAGGCGGCCGAGAAGCGCCGACAGGGCCTCCCGAAAATCACCGGTCGAGATGCCGCGAAGGTAGAGCACCGGCAGCAGCGCATCGAGGCTCCTCGATCTGCGGACCCACCGCGGCAAGATGTTCGAGGTGAAGCGCACCTTCTTTGCCCCGCGGAGGTCAGCAGCACGATCCCGGACCCTGGCGCGTCGAACGTCGATCGCGCCGATACCGGTCTGCACCGACCGCTCGGGGCCGTATCCGTGCCGGACAACCCATCAGCGACCGTTCGGCAGTATGTCATCGGCGAAGCTAGCGACGAAGGCATACGCCTCCGCCTTCAAGGCTTCGGCCAGCATGCGCCGCGCCCCTTCACGGGCAATCTCCGTGACCGGATCGTCGATCAATTCCGTTTGACGAAATGGGATCACGGTCGTATCTTCCTTCATGGTGTATCGCTCCTTTCCTGAAGGTTCTGGCAGGTTCAGCACCCGCCACGATACACCGCCTTCTCAGGCCGCATCACCCATTTTCAGGAATAGCTCCACCGCTAAATTCAGCGTTTTCAAACCTTTAACTGCACGCGCTCCGCGCACCCTGCGGCGAAAAGCGGTTGACTCTCCATTATGCAATCTTATTTTGGCAAAATCCGTCGGCATCTTGGCGGTGTTTTTGTTTGGGAAAATCCCGGCGTGATAAACGGAAGAAGGAAGGCTCGAACGAGCTCTAGGCACAGCATCTGCGAACAAATTCGTTGTTCTACGCTGGATGTTGAGCTAGGCTTGGTCAACGCTCACGGGATCTGGGCGAATCGGGCAAGGAGGCTAGATGTTAAAAATGGAGAATCGAACACGTGACGATGCCATCTACAGGGACTTTGGCGCTCGGGCTGCAAAGTGTAAGAACCGTAGCGTCGAGCCCAGAAATGGCGGGCCGACTAGACTCAAATTTGTAAAAGTCGTTGGACAGCTGGCCAAGGATGGTCAACTGCATGGGATCGTATTGAAGCGCCTCTGCCGCAAAGAGACTGCCTGAACTCTTTTCCACAAGGACCGACGATGAACTTGTTGCCGCACAACGAGGTCCAGTATTTCGCCGACAGATCGTACAGGATAATCACGGATATCCTCAAGTCCCTGGGGATTGCAAAGGCCGAGCACGAAATTAAACGCGACATCCTCGTGGAAGTCGCGGAGTTTTTTCTGCGTGACATCTATAGAATAGACAAACAGCAACGCGGGTCTGTGTCGATTGCGAAATGGGCCGGATACTGGGCGTTCTGGGTTCGAAAACTAAAGCCGATTTCAATGGTGAATCTTGCTGACAATGTCGAATACAAGAAAATTTCCCACCGGGATGCCGTCCACATCAACGAGATCGTATCCTTGCAACTGGCGCTGGAGATCGTAGCAAAATATCGTGAATTTGAGGGATTGGAAGATATTGTCGGCCGTAATTGCAAAAAGGTCCAAGATAGGAAGTGCGATGGTGTAGACTGCTTTTGGAAGTTTGCAACTCGATACATGAACTTCCATGATGAATTCTACTGGAAATATCTCACTTATTCTATGCGTAATAGGACATTTGGCCCACATCACTTTGTCTTTCTTATGGAGAATATCATTTTCTCCGCATGTTCTGGCCTGGAGGACGATTGATTGGTTGAGAAAGCAATCCTTCTAGACGAAGTCTGCAAAGCCTTGGTGGACTGGATAGAGAAAAACGACATCAAATCAATTTTTGATAAGACATTCATTTTTGGGAGTTTGATAAATCGAGATGGTCGCCATTTTGTTCCGCAAGGCAGTATGGCATCAGACGTTGATCTTGTATTGACCTTTAAAGATGAAATTGATACCGTACTCGCTCGTGCAGAGGCCCTAAAGAGAGTTCGCAATATCGTCCGTTACCTTGAGCACGAAACGGCTACGGTTCTAAATCGGGCTACATCGGAGCCGATTTATAGCATCCTGCCACTTACAAGATACGAGATTTATCAGTGTATCCACAAAGGGCATGATCCGAAGCTGTTCATGTCAAATCTGTTTTTAGAAGTTGTGTCGCGCCAGCGTATAGACGATGGCTTGGTTAGCTACGTAGACTATGACTACCACTATGAGAACCTGGAAGCCTTTTCAGCTATTCGCCTGTGTCAGAGTTATAGAAACAAATTCCTGAGAGGGGACCAATATGGCCATCTGGCCCAGGGCGACTTTGTCGGAGAGACTGTTTTCCCGAAAGAGATAATGCGGGCTTCGGCTCTTTTGTGTTTTGCTTCCGGACCCAAAGATGATGAATCCTTCAGAACTGATCTCGAGGAAGGGCAGATCTACCTACTTGAACGACTGCAAGAACTACGAGGTCAAAGCCAGGAATTCAAAAAGCTTTTCGACAAGGTAAATGGGCGCAACTTTATTCAGACCGAATCCAAGCCACTAAGCCCTGACGATATGTTGTTGATCCACGAGGCCATGTTCGATCACGCAAGGTCGCTTGTAATTCCGTCCGTTCGCGACGCAATACGGGAAGTCATTGAGACGGATACGGGGTCGAATGATCCTCCCGCTCAAGCAGAGTAAACTAGTCGCAAAGCGCCTCTTCCCTTACCAGAAACAGTCGCCGGCTGCAAAACTACGGGCTTGGTAAAATCCGCCTACCCGCTTGGTCTGCTGCGGTTCAGCTGACGCACGGCTTCAAGCAGCTCTGCGACTGCCTCCTCAACCTCGGCGAGTTTGATCGCCACCATCAGATCCTCGCGCCCCGCCATTGCGAGGAACGTGGCCAGCACCTCGTCGGAGTTGCGCGCCAGCGCAATCAGATGCGCTCCGCTCGGACCGTACGTGCCAGAGAACCAGTTCTTCACCGTCTTCTCATTGGCGCCCGTCGAACTATGCCTGAAAGTTGGTGACGCGGCGTGATCAGGCGGCGGGAATACTCTGCCGTGGGCAACCGAACCGTGGGATCGTCATCGAAGATCGCCAGAGCGCGGTACAAGGCTTGCGGTGGGAGGATCGCCGCAGCGTGCATCTCATCAATGGCCGATGAGCAGGGGCAGGCGCTATTCCGCCGCCTCGATAATCGTCACGTCCTCGGCCTCTTCTTTCGGCTTTTGCATATGCGCAGGACGTTGCCTTCCGCCATCTTCCGGAAGGGGCGCGCGCTCGCGCTCGTCGCCGCCATTCCAGAGCAAGCCTGGATGCGGGATGCGATAGTAGCCATCATCCTCGTTCTTCGGGGTTTTAGGTTTGGGCGGCTCGCTCGGCCGCTCAAACCGACCTTTCGCGCCTTCGAGATAGGATTCGACCAGATCGGCACAAACCCATTTGCGTCCGAGACGCTCGGCCACCTCGCCCGTGACGCAACTGCCCCCAAAGGGGTCGAGCACAACGTCACCAGGGTCAGTGACCATGCGAATGAAGTATTCCGGCAGAGCGGCGGGGAAACGTGCAGGATGAGCATTGATCCCCTTTTCTTTGCAATAGCGCATGTAGCTGCTGTTGCTTTCGGTGTTAGGGATCGCGATCAGGTTTGGCGGAATCGACGCGCCGTTGTCGATGGCAAACTTCTCGCTGATATCGTGGCCGGACGGGCGAAGCTTCGCCTTGTAGCCGTTGTTGAGCAGCGTTTTCATGCTGTCACTATAGGGCTGCAACACGCGTCGGTTGCTCGCACGCGGCCAAGGCGATTTGGAAAGCCACCAAACCGTGTTGGTCCCATCTTTCACCCGAATGCGCCTCACATTGACCCATTCGGCGGGTGTCGGCAGCTTCGACGGATTCCACCAATAGAACTCTTGGGCGAGGTGGAAACCGTATCCCTCGCAAAGCATGATCAAAAGCTTGAAGTGATAAAGGCTGCGCACCGGAAGCCCAGGCTTCCACGCGCCGCCCAGGTCGATCACAAGGCTACCGTCTTCCTTGAGGATACGGTGAAACTGCACCGCGAAATCCCGAAACCACTCAAGGTAGGCGTCTTCTTGCTCGTTGCCGTAGTCCTTTTTGCGAGTGAGCGCAAAAGGCGGGCTCGTCATGATCAGGTCAACGGATTCCTTCTTCCGGCGCTTCATTACGTCCAGGCTGTCGGCGTGATAGACGCGCCCCAGATGGGTTTGGTGATAGACTGTCAGAGGCTCTTTTTTTGTCATTTTTGCCTCCCTTAGAGTTCTAGTTTTTTGAGGTTCATTGCATGCCGCGCCTCGCGTTCGAAAGAGCGGACGATCGTTGCGGGGCTTTCGCTGATCGCTGAAAGGTCACCGCCATCCAGCATCACAATAGCAAGGTTGGAATCCGCCATGATTTTGTTGGCGTAACGCCGAGCTTCGCCGCCAATTTCACCTATGGTAACCATGACGACCACGTTACTCTTAAGAAAATGTGTCAGGCCGACTTCCTTGGCCACATCATCCAGTGAAACACGAGCGGTGTTTTTGCATTGAACCTGCCAACGCGAGAACACCAACCGGGCGCTCTCGAAGACAAGATCAACTTCTGCACCGCCGGTCCGGTTCGCCCGCAGGCGCGTTGCTACATAGGTCATGTCGAGAAGCCGCATGATCTTAAACGCCAGAGCTTCGAGAGCTAACCCCGCCTTGTAGCGATCCTTGTCATCGATCCCAACGAGGATGGCCGAAAGCGGCGTTCGCAGGAGCGCAAGAAGCTTCGGATCGGTTTGACCTTTCAGCTGCTCAAGAAGCGGTTCGACCACATCTGCGATCAGCTTGGCTGTAGGCGCGACCTGAAAAGGTTTTGCGCCTCGGCCGGTCGTCGTCTTTTCTGCGGTGATGTAGCCGGCATCTTCCAGGGCATTGAGAACAAGCTTGGGCAAGTTCTTTTCCGGGAATTTCACGCCATAGGTGGCGGCTGCCAGTTTGGCGATCTCGTTAGCCGGTTGCGGCTCACTTGTGCCTGTGTTTGCCAGGGCGCGCAGGAAAGCGCGTTGTTTCGGCGTGAGGTCAGCCAACACCTCGAATTCATCGGGATTGAGGCCAAGAATGTCCTCAACGCGAAATGGGTCAACCTGCCACCGACCGCCGACGAAGACACCAGCTTTGGCAAGCCAAAGCCGCATCATGCTCGGGTGCTTTCCGCCGGATGGGTAATGCACTCCCCGCGCTGCGAGCCCTTCCCGAAGGGTGGTTAAGTTCACGGTTTCACCGGCTGCCACCATGTCCTGAATACATCGCACGAGGGTCATACCATGCAGATTCAAAAGGATGTGCTTGGCTAGCCGATCATAGAGCGTAGGTTCGTCGTCTTTGAGGTTGAGAAGTTCCTTCCCAAAATCCGTCAGGTTCGCTTCTCGATCAATGATCCTGTAGGCGATCATGCCGAGCTTAGTGTTGTTCGCCAGCTTCCTGCGATTGTAATCGCTGGTTTTGTGGCCTTCGAAATAGGCCGCACGCACGGCTGCTTCTAAGGCTTTCCAATCGCCTCCGTGTGTTTCAGCCATATCCAAAACGACTGGTAGTTCGATCTGGGAGGGTGAAAACTCACTACCGAAAGGAAGGTCACTTTTCTTCATCGGCTCGCCACTTTCGCGGGTGATACCCCTGCTCTGCTGTGTTCGTTACCGCTGCCGGCCCGCCCATGCCAGGCGACCGCCATCGGTTCGGCGCGGGCGGCGCCGACAAGCAAATCGGACCGGTACATTACGTCATTCGCGCCCAGGGTTTTCATGGAGCGATTCCCGCCATGCTGTCGACAATCTTGGCCAAATCGGCCCGGGACGCAATAGCGGCGGCGGCGCAAGCGGGATTTTCGGACGGACAACCGGTCTTGAGACGGTCCGCGTCATTGCTCATCCCACTCCACCGGGAACGCCTCCGGCCCCGCCGGCCCTTTTCCTCCGGCGCCGGCCCGCCCTCCCCGGCGTCAAACCGTCTTCGAACGCCTGTTGAAGCCCCTTGAGGATGTCTTCGAGAAGGGTCGGATCGGGTCCGCCCCGCGGCGTCGCCGCCCCGTCAACCGGACCGGGGAATTCGGTGATATCCGTGATTCGACCTACAGCATCCGCCCCAGAAACGGATCGACCTCGCGGCCCGGCCGGAATTCGCCGATCCGTCCGATTTCCCATTCCAGCCGGATTCCGGAGTTCTCAAGCACGCGGGCGCGCACCGTTTCGCCAAGAAATTCAAGATCGTAACCGGTCGCCGTGCCGGTATTGACCAGGAAATTGCAATGCATCGGCGAAACCTGCGCGCCGCCGATCATGAGGCCGCGGCAGCCGGCCTCGTCGATTTCCTTCCATGCCGACGTTCCCGGCGGATTCCTGAATGTCGAGCCGCCGGTCTTTTCCCGGATGGGCTGGACGGTTTCGCGATGCCGCCGAACCTCCTCCATCGCCTTGCCGATGTCCTGAGCATCCGCGGCTTCGCCTTCAAACACGGCGGAGGTGAAAATCAGATCCTCGGAAGCGGCGCAATGACGATAGGAAAACCCCATATCCGCATTGGAGAGCGTCCGGCGTTCGCCCTTGCGGTCATAGGCGACGACCTCGACCGCCCGCTCGCGCGTTTCCGTTCCGTTGGCGCCGGCGTTCATCCGCAGCGCGCCGCCGACGCCGCCGGGAATGCCGTGATAGAAATGAAATCCGCCAATGCCGGCATTCAACGCCGCCGCCGCCAGCCGTTTGTCCGGGGCGGCGGCCCCCGCCCTGATGCGATTGTCTCCGATCGCCTCGACCGCGCCAAAGCCTTTTGCCGACAGGCGCACCGCAAAACCCCCGATTCCGCCTTCCCGCACAAGCAGGTTGGAGCCGACGCCGACCACCGTGACCGGAATTTCGTCCGGCGCCGCTTTCAGAAACGCGGCCAGATCCTCCTCGTCGGCCGGTTGAAACAGAACCTCCGCCGGACCGCCGGACCGGAACCAGGTGATCCCGTCCATCGGCGCATCGGGGGTGAACGCGCCGCGCAGACCGTCAAGTCCGCTTCCCAACGCAGCCAGCATTTTCTCGCCGTCGACCATCATTCGTCCATCAGTTCATCGGCCAGGGAACAGGCCCATCGGGTGATATCGCCGGCGCCGAGAAACAGCACGAAATCGTCCTTGCCCGCGATTTGCCGGACAATGGGCGCAACCGCTTCCGGACCGTCGATGGCGCGTGCGTCGCGATGGCCGCCGGCCCGGATGTTCGATGCGAGACGGCGCGCGTCGGCGCCTTCCACCGGGTCTTCGCCGGCGGGATAGACGGGCGCGATCAACACCGTGTCCGCATCGTTGAAACAGGCGGAAAACTCATCGAACAGGTCTTTCAGCCGCGTATAGCGATGCGGCTGGGCGATCGCTACGATTTTTCCGTCGCATGTCTGGCGCGCGGCCGCGAGAACGGCCCTGATCTCCACCGGGTGATGCGCGTAATCGTCGAAAATATCCACACCGTTCCATGAGCCGGTATGGGTAAAACGCCGCTTCACGCCGCCGAACGACGCCAGCCCTTCGCGGATTTCATCCGCCGACAGGCCGAGCCGGCCCGCGACCGCGATAGCGGCGGTCGCGTTGGCGACATTGTGCAGGCCGGGCATCGGCAGGCGAATTCCCCCGATGAGGATTTCGTCTTCGCCGCGCCGGTCGCGGATCGTCACGTCGAACAGCGACGTCGCGCCGTCCATCCGATGGTTCGAATAGCGGACATCCGCCTGCGGGCTCTCGCCATAGGTCACGACACGCCGGTCCTCGATACGGCTGACCAGCGCCTGCACTTCCGGATGATCGATGCACATGACCGCGAAGCCGTAGAACGGCACATTCTCGACATAGGTCTTGAACGCCTCGCGCACCTTGTCGAACGATCCGTAGTGATCCAGGTGCTCCGGATCGATGTTGGTGACGACGACCGCGTCCGCCGGCAGTTTCAGAAACGTGCCGTCGCTTTCATCCGCCTCGACCACCATCCAGTCGCCCTCGCCCATGCGCGCATTGGCGCCGTAGGCGTTGATGATGCCGCCGTTGATGACGGTCGGGTCCAGCCCGCCTGCTTCCAGCAACGCGGCGACCATCGATGTCGTCGTCGTCTTGCCGTGGGTGCCGCCGATCGCCACCGCCCGGCGAAACCGCATCAGTTCGGCCAGCATCTCCGCGCGCCGCACGATCGGCAGCGATTGTTCCCGCGCCGCGATCAGTTCGGCATTGGCGTTCCCGATCGCGGTCGAAACGACGACGACTTCCGCGTCGCCCAGGTTTTCCGCCGCATGGCCGACGAACGCCTCGATTCCCTTTTCGCGGAGGCGCCGGACATTGGCGCTTTCCGCCCGATCGGAACCCTGAACCCGGTAGCCCAGATGGTGCAGCGCTTCGGCGATGCCGCTCATGCCGATGCCGCCGATGCCGATGAAGTGCACGGGACCGATGCCGGTCGGCATTTTCATGGGCAGGCTCCACGTTTGAACTGTCGGCATTTTCATGGGCCGGCTCCACGTTTGAACTGCTCGACGGACTGACCCGACGCAATAGCTTCGACAAGGTCCGCAAGCAAGCGGACGGCATCCGGCATGCCGACGGACCTGGCCGCCGCCGCCATTGTCGCAAGCCGATCCGGATCGGCCAGGGCGGCCGAGAGCATGTCGGCGATCGACCTCTCGTCCAGAGTTCTCTGGTGATAAATCTCGGCGCCGCCGGCCTGCGCCAGGGCGGCCGCGTTCGCGGCCTGATCGTGATCCAGCGCATATGGATAGGGAACCAGAATCGCGGGCCTTCCGATTGCCGCGATTTCGGAGACCGTGGATGCGCCCGAACGCGACAGCACCAGATGCGCCATGGCGATCCTGTCGGCGATATCCGCAAAAAACGTCGATATCTCGGCTTCGACGCCCGACTCGCCATAGGCGCGCGAAACCTTGTCGGCATCCTCCGGCCGCGTCTGCTGGACGATCCGCAGCCGCTTGCGCTCCCGGTCGGAAAGCCTGCCGACCGCGCCGGGAATCGCATCGCCGAAGAAGCGCGCGCCCTGACTGCCGCCGAATATCAGGAGATTGAAGGGCTCTCCCGTTTCCGCGGGCGCATAGTGTCTGGCCGAGGCGGCGACGACTTCCGCGCGGACCGGATTTCCGGTCACCACGGTCTTGTCGGCGTAACGTCCTTCGCCGGCCGGCGGGAAACCTGCCGCGACCGCGCCGGCGATACGGGCAAGCGCCCTGTTGGCGCGGCCCATGACGGCGTTTTGCTCGTGGATCACCGTCGGCGTCCTGCGCCGGCTCGCGGCGTAGACCGGGGGCAATGTCGGGTATCCGCCAAAACCGATCACCGCGTCCGGCCCGATCTTGGCGATCGCGCGTCCCGCCTCGCGCACGCCTCGCCAGATCGTCCAGACGGCCTTGATCGGCGCGATCAGGTTTCCGCCTCCGAAGGTCGATGACCGAACGATGAAGACCTCTTCGGCGGGAAACGAACCCGCAAACCGTTCCGCCCGACGGTCCGTCGCCAGATAAACCGCACGGCCCCGCTTCTTCAGTTCATGCGCCAGCGCTTCGGCGGGGAACAGATGTCCGCCGGTGCCTCCGGCGGATAGAAGGACCGGACCGCTCATCTTCTATCCGGCATGGACGGGCCGGGAGGCGACCGGCGTCATCGATGTCTTGCGCCGTTCGGGCCGCTTGCGCGTAAGCGCCAGCACCATGCCCATGGAAACCGCCATCGCCAGCAACGACGAACCGCCATAGGAAACGAATGGCAATGTCATGCCCTTCGCCGGCATCAGTTGCACATTGACGCTCATGTTGATGATCGCCTGGAACCCGAACAACGCCACAAGACCGGATATGGCGTAGCGCACGAAATCGTCCTCCCGTTTCAAGGCGATTTTCAGGCCGCGCAGCACGACGAAAGCAAAGATGACGAGAATGATGAGACACAGGACAATGCCGAATTCTTCCGCGGCCACCGCGAATATGAAATCGGTGTGACTGTCGGGCAGCACCCGTTTGACCGATCCCTCGCCGGGGCCCCGGCCCAGCCAGCCGCCATTGACGATCGCCTCGCGTCCCGTTTCGACCTGATAGTTGTCGCCCCGGCCGGTTACGAAACGGTCGATTCTCCCGGCCACATGCGGCAACATCGAATAGGCGGCCGCCGCTCCCGCGATCGCCAGCGATCCGAGAACCGCGATCCAGAGCCAGGAGACCCCGGCGATAAAGAACATTGCGCCCCAGGTGCCGGCGATCAGAATTGCCTGGCCGAGATCGGGCTGCGCCACAAGAAGGGCCGAAACCAGCCCCAGCAGGATAATGGCGAACAGATTTCCCGGAATATCCGGCTGACGCTTGTGCTCCGCGAACAACCAGGCGCACATGACGACAAAGGCGGGTTTTAGAAATTCGGATGGCTGCAGGGAGAATCCGGCAAGCGACAGCCAGCGCCGCGACCCCTTGATTTCGACGCCGACATGAAGCGTGGCGATCATGGCCAGAATCGATCCGACAAGCAACAGCAGCGCCACGCGCCTCACATGTCGGGCTCTCAGAAACGAGACGGCGATCATCAGCGCTATCGCCGGAACCGCGAATACGATCTGCCGTATGACGAAATGATGGCTGTCCAGCCCGATGCGTTCGGCCACGGCGGGGCTCGCCGCAAACGACAGCACGACGCCAAGACCCATCAGGCACAGGAACGCGGCAAGAAACCAGCGATCGACGGTCCACCACCAGTTCGCGGCGGGACCGCGGTCGACACGGCTCACCATCGGTCGCTCCCTCCGAATCCTTCGAAGCCCTCAAGCGCCTCGACGGCGGCCCGAAAGGCTTTTCCCCGCGCTTCAAAATTCCCGAACTGGTCGAAACTCGCACAGGCAGGCGATAACAACACCACCGATTCGCCGCTTATATCATGCGCGGCGTCGCGCGAGGCATGGTTGACGGCCCGTTCGATCGTGCCTGAAATCTCATAACGAACCGTTTCACCGAGAACCGACGATAATGCGGGTGCGGCTTCGCCGATGAGGTAGGCTTTCGCGATGCCGGTCAGATGCTTTCCAAGCGGTTCGAACCCGCCGTCTTTTTGAAGACCTCCCGCAATCCAGTAGATGCGGTCGAAACCGGCGAGCGCAGTCGCCGCGGATTCCGCGTTCGTCGCCTTGGAATCGTTGACGAACAGCGTTCGTCCGACCCGTCCGACCGGCTCCATCCGATGTGCGAGGCCCGGAAACGAGGACAGGCCGGATTGTATTTCGTCAGGCGAAAGCCCGATTTCGCGGCACGCCGCAACCGCGGCCAGTGCGTTTTGCGCATTGTGCGCGCCACGCAATGACACTATTCCGTCCAAATCGGCGATCGATTGCGGCCGCCCGCTTTCCGCCAGGATTATTTCGGCGCCGTCGATATAAACCCCGTCATCGAGCTTTCGATCCTTGGAGATACGGCATATCCGCGCTCCGGCGGTCTCCGACCTGGCCGCAATCGCTTCGCACCACTCGTCGTCAACGCCGATGACGGCCAATCCGGATCGGGCGACCAGCCTTTCCTTCACCGCGGCGTAGCGTTCCATATCGCCATGCCGGTCGAGATGATCGGGCGTCAGATTGAGCAGAATACCGACATCGGGCCGAAGCGAAGGCGCCAGATCGATCTGGTAGGACGAACATTCCACCACATAGTGGCGACCGTCGCGCGGCGGCTCCAGAGTCAATACCGCGCGCCCGATATTGCCTCCCATCCGGGTGTCGCGGTCCGAATGGCCGATCATGTGGGCGATGAGCGCGGTCGTCGTCGATTTGCCGTTGGTGCCGGTGACGGCGATGAAGGGCGCAGCGGATCCGGCATGTTCAAGGGAAAAAATCTCGATGTCGCCGATCACCGGAATGCCGGCTTTCATGGCCATTTCAACCGACCGGTGCGGTTTTGGATGGGTCAACGGCACACCGGGCGCCAGCACCAGCGCCGCGAAACCGGTCCAGTCGGCTTTGCGGAGATCGGCGGTTGCGATTCCCCTGCCGGCCGCTTCGTCGACGCTTGCGGGATTGTCGTCGTCCGCGATCACCTCCGCACCGCCGGCAAGAAGGGATTTCGCCGTCGCGACGCCGGATCCCCCCAACCCGAACAGGGCGCATCGCCGGCCTGCAAAGGACTTCGCGGCGATCATCTCAATTTGAGAGTCGACAAGCCGACCAGCGCCAGCATCACCGATATGATCCAGAACCGGATCACCACCTGACTTTCGGTCCAGCCGAGCTTCTCGAAGTGATGGTGAATCGGCGCCATCAGAAACACGCGCCTGCCCGTCATTTTGAACCACGACACCTGGATGACCACCGACAGGATTTCAACCACGAACAGCCCGCCCACAATGGCCAGCACGATTTCATGCTTGGCCGCGACGGCTATCGCCCCGATGAGGCCGCCAAGCGCCAGCGAACCGGTGTCGCCCATGAAAATCGCCGCCGGAGGCGCGTTGAACCAGAGAAAGCCGAGACTGGCTCCGATCACCGCCCCGAGCACGACGGCGAGTTCTCCCGTGCCGGGCACGAAATGGATCTGAAGGTAGTCGGCAAACACCGCATTTCCCGAAAGATAGGCGATGACGCCAAATGTGGATGCGGCGATCATGACCGGCACGATGGCGAGGCCGTCAAGGCCGTCGGTGAGGTTTACCGCATTGCCGGAACCGACCATGACGACGCAGGCGAAGGGGATGAAAAGCCATCCCAGATCGACGACAAAATCCTTGAAAAACGGAAATGTCACGGAAGTCGCAAACGGCGCTTCGCCATTCCGGATAATGATCCATGCCGCCACCGCGGCAATAAGGAATTCCGTCAGCAAGCGCGCCTTGCCGGAAAATCCCTTGTGCGACCGTTTCGTGACCTTCAGATAGTCGTCGCAAAATCCGATCGCGCCGAAGCCGAGGGTCACCATCAGGATCACCCAGACGTAGATGTTCGCCAGATTGGCCCACAACAGGCTCGAAATGATGATCCCGGAGAGAATCATCAGTCCGCCCATTGTCGGCGTTCCGGCTTTCTTGAAGTGGGTTTGCGGGCCGTCCGCCCGGATCGGTTGTCCGCGTCCCTGGCGGATACGAAGGGAATCGATGATCATGGGTCCGCACATGAACACGATCAGCGCCGAGGTGATCAGCGCGCCGCCGGTTCTGAACGTGATGTACCGGAACACATTCAGGACCGACAACTGATCGGCAAATTCAACCAGCATTACAAACATGTAAAACCGTGTCCTCCATTGCCCGTCCGACGCCCGACGCGCACGAGCCGGTCGGCGAGCGCATCGCCCCGCGAATCGGCTAGGCTTCCTTCTCCAGGGGCGGATAACGTCTTACCAGCGCATCGACAATCTTTGAAAATCCGGTTCCGTTCGACGATTTGACCATGATGGCGTCACCGGGCCTTACCGCCTTGACCACCAGGTCGCACAAGTCATCGGGCCGTTCCCGGTATTCGGAATTTACCCCGGATGGCAGATTCTCCGACAGCGCCCGCATTTCGGACCCGCCCAGAAAAACCTGTCGGACATCCGCGCCGGCGACCGCGCCTGCAAGACCTGCATGCAGCCTGGCCGAATGGCCGCCCAGTTCAAGCATGTCTCCGAGAACCGCGATCCGTCTGCCCTTTTCGCTCACCGGCGCCGATTTCAACAGGTCGAGCGCGGCTTCCATCGACGCCGGATTGGCGTTGTAGCTCTCGTCGATCAGGATCATATTCCCTCCGGGATGTTTCAGGACGAGTTGCTTGCCGCGCCCGGAATCCGGCCTGAAAGAAGCGAGCGCCTCGAGCGCCTTGTCGATATCGGCGCCGGTCAGGTGCGCCGTCCCGACAACCGCCAGCGCATTTCGCGCGATGTGACGTCCGGGCGCTCCAATGGTCAGATCCATGAACTTTCCATCGATTTTCATGCGCACGCGACCGCCACCCGCCGCGGGTTCGAATTTCGTCAGCCTGTAGTCCGCTTGCCGATGGGTTCCAAAGCCGTGAATATTTTCGATCCCGGCCGCGACCGCGGCCTTTTCGAGCCGCTTCCACCGGTTGTCGTCGCGGTTGATCAATGCATGACCGCCGCGAGCGACGCCTTCAAGGATTTCGGCTTTTGCGTCGGCGATTTCGTTCAGGTTTCCGAAATGCTCGAGATGCGCCGCGGCAACGAGCGTGATAATCGCGACATGCGGCCGGACCATCTTTACCAATGGCCTGATTTCGCCGGGGTGGTTCATGCCGATTTCGAACACGCCGAACTCGGCCTCCTTCGGCATGCGGGCGAGCGTCAGCGGCACGCCCCAATGGTTGTTGAACGACTTGATCGGCGCATGAACGGAGCCCGATGGCGCCAGGGCATGGCGCAGCATTTCCTTGGTCGTGGTCTTGCCGACCGAGCCGGTCACCGCGATGAATTTAGCTTTTGAGCGTTTGCGCGCCGCAACGCCCAGACGTTCCAGCGCCTCAAGGACGTCATCGACGACTATCATCGGAACTTTGAGACGTCCCGGTGCCGGCAGTCTGGATTCGGCAACGACGAGCAAAGTCGCGCCATTGACCATGGCGGCCGTTGCAAAATCGTGGCCGTCGAAGCGATCGCCCTTGATGGCGAAAAACGCCTCACCCCCGGCGACCGAGCGGCTGTCGATAGAGACGCCGGAAATCCCTTCCGGCAATACGCCGACAGGCCTGCCGCCTGTCGCGGCAACCATCGCCTCCCTGGTCCAAAGCCAACTCACTCGGACACTCCGGCAAGCGCGGCGCGAACTTCCTCATGGTCGGAGAACGGCGCCGTCGCCTTGCCCACGGTCTGGCCGGGTTCGTGCCCTTTGCCGGCGACAATGAGCGTATCGCCTTCCGAAAGCATCGATACGGCATGGCGGATGGCGTCGCGCCTGTCTCCGATCTCCACTGCGCCCGGCGCCGTATTGAGGATCGCCGCGCGAATTTCTTCCGGTTTCTCGGTACGCGGATTGTCGTCGGTGACGATTACCGCATCGGCCATTTCGTCGGCGATCGCGCCCATGATCGGCCGCTTGCCCCGATCGCGGTCCCCGCCGCAGCCGAAGACGACAATCACCCTTCCGGTCGTGAACGGCTTCACCGACCGCAGCACATTCCGCAGCGCATCCGGCTTGTGTGCGTAATCGACATAGACCGGCGCTCCATTGGCCGCCGTTCCGACCAGATCGAGCCGCCCTGGCGCGCCCTCAAGCGTCTCAAGCGCCGAAATCGCTCGCCACGGCTCAGTTCCGGTCGAAACGGCCAATCCCGCGGCAACGAGGGCGTTTGCGATCTGGAAGTCGCCGGCAAGCGGCAGAACGAACTCGAAAACCTCGCCGCCGATCAGCACTTCCGCGCGCTGCCGCCGGCGTTCATGTTCAATATGTTTCAACGCGATGAACGCGCCCTTGCGCCCGACCGTCAACACCTCGAGGCCGGCGGCCCGTGCGGCGTCTTCGGTGCGTTTCGACCAGTCGTCATCGGCAAAAACAATGGCCGGAGCGCCTTTCGGCAACAAGGTGTCGAACAGGCGAAGCTTGGCGCGATGGTAGTCCGCCATATCGAGGTGATAGTCCATGTGATCGCGTCCCAGATTTGTGAACGCCCCCGCCGAAAGCTTCACACCGTCGAGGCGGCGCTGATCAAGGCCTTGGCTTGAAGCTTCCATTGCGCCGTGGGTGACGCCGGCTTCAGCCAATTCCGCCAACAGCCGATGCAGTTCAACCGGACCGGGCGTGGTCGGCGAACCATGTTCGTCCCGGCCCGGCGCCTGGACCCCGATGGTTCCAATGCTCGCCGCCGCATATCCCGCATGTCGCCAGACCTGCCGCGCGAACACCGCGACCGATGTCTTTCCCGCCGTGCCCGTAACCGCGACCATCGTTTTCGGCTGGGATCCGTAAAACCGCGCCGCCGCAAACGACAACGCCCTGCGCGGATCGGCGGAAACGATCACCGGAACGCTTCCGGCGGAAGTTACGGAACCCGGAGCCGCCATGATCGCGGCCGCGCCCCTCGCCGCGGCATCGGCCGCAAATGCGGCGCCGTCGACATTGGAGCCTTTCAGCGCCGCGAACATGAAGCCGGGCCGTACTTTGCGCGAATCCGACGTAAGCCCCGAGATTTCGATATCGGCGGTCGAGGTTCCATCAACGGGCAGTATTCCGGCGAATTCCTTCAGTTTCATCGCGTTCGGTTCCTCAACCCCGGGACCTAGGCGGCGCCCTCATGGCAACAGCTTCACTGGTGCGATATCAGCAGGGCCTTACGTTCATGGCCAAACTCGGGCTTAACGCCCAAAAGCAACGCGGACCTCCTGATTATCCCCGCGACCGTGGGCGCGGCGTTGGATCCGGCGGTCGCGCCGAGACCTTTCTTTTCAGGCTTCGGCTCGTCCAGAATTACCAGAATCACATACTGCGGATCGTGAACCGGAAAAGCGGCAAGAAACGCGTTGAAACGCTTGTCGGAAACATAGCGTCCGTTGACCACTTTTTCGGCGGTGCCGGTCTTGCCGCCAACAAAGAAGCCCGGCACTTCGGCGCGCCGTCCCGAGCCTTTTTCCACGTTCAAACGGAACAGATGCCGCATGACCTCGCTGGTTTTCGGGTCGAGAACCTGAACGCCGGCCAGTTCGGCTTCCCGCTCGGTTCGCGGCAGGAATGTCGGCTGCATGAGTTTACCGCCGTTCAGGACGGCGGCCGCCGCGACCGCCGTCTGCAACGGCGTCGTCGCCATGCCGTGGCCAAACGAAATCGTGATGGAATTGAGTTTCTTCCATTCTTTCGGTTCAGTCGGCCGCGCCACCTCGGGAAGCTCGGTAACAAGCCGGTCGAGCAAACCGATCCGTTTCATAAATGCACGATGATCCTCCGCGCCGATTGCGTCGGCCATCTTTGCCGTCCCGATATTCGACGAATAGATGAATATTTCCGGGACGCTCAACCGTCGGCGCTTTCCATGGAAATCATTGATCTTGAACCCGGCGATGCGTATCGGTTCGCGCGCATCGAATTCGTCGCCAAGGCGGACTTTTCCCGAATCCAGCGCCATCGCGGTGGTGAAGGTCTTGAAGGCCGATCCCATCTCGAAAACACCGGCGGACATGCGGTTTAGCCGGTCTTTCTCAAGCGCATTATCACGATTGTTGGGATCGTAGTCAGGCAGTGACGACATGGCGACGACTTCGCCCGTGCGCGCATTGAGTAGAACGGCGCCCGCTGCGATCGCCTTGTATCGCTCCATCGCCCGCGCAAGTTCGTCACGGACGATATGCTGTACTCTCAAATCGATCGAAAGACGAACCGGCTCCAGATCGGCGGACCGGGTCAGACCGGTCGCCTGCAACGCCGCAAGTCCCTGATCGTCGATGAACTTTTCCATGCCGGCAGTGCCTTGATTATCGATATCGACCAGGCCGAGAATATGCGAGGCGGTCGGACCGCCCGGATAAAACCGCCGTTTTTCGGGCCGAAAACCGATTCCGGGAATTCCCAGCTTTTGGATTTCGTTTTGCTGCCCCGGTGTCAGTTCGCGGCGCAACCAGGCAAATCCGGCGCCGTTGCTCAGCCTGTGGTAGGTCGCATTGGCTTCCAGGTCCGGCAACACGGTCGCAAGTTGCTCCGCGGCCTCGTCCGCATCGACGATGCGGCGCGGCTCGGCAAACAGTGACGCGGTCTTGATATCGGTCGCCAAAACCTCGCCGTTGCGATCGAGAATATCGGGCCTTGAGACAAGATTTCGATCAACTACGACGGTGCGACGATAATCGGACTCGGATATTCCGAAATAGACCAGCCGACCGGCGATGGTTACGAAAATCGCGGTAAACAGAACCATTGTCATCAGCAGGCGATTGCGCCCCCGCGCGCTCGTCGCCCGGACCGATCCCTCGACGAAGATGGACTCGTCTCGCCCATGCGGGGCGGAACCGCCATCGCCATGATATCGGCCGGGCCGAACCGTCATGGTTTGATCCCGCCGGTTTGTGTGCCGTCAATCCGCGCCGGATTACCGGCAAAGCCTTCCGGACGTTCCGCCAAAATATCTTCGATGCGCAAGGGCGGCGCGGGTAAATCGTCAATGTCCGCTATCTGGCTGGCCTCGGTCGGCCGCAGGCCGAGTTCCGACCGGTAGAATTCCGAAAGCCGCTGCAATCTCGACGGCTGGGTCAGCCAACTCCACTCAGCTTTCAAAACATTGATCGTATCCGTCTCTGAGCTTATTTCGGCGCGAATCCGCTCCAATTTGGCAAGCTGGCGTTCCGCATCGTGCTTCGTCTTGTAGGTAAACGCGGCGGCCGAAACCATAACGGCGATAAGCGCGATATCGGTCGTTCTGAACATCAGATCGTCCCGCCCGGCAGTTTCGGGAGTTCCGGCAATCCGAAAACGGACCGGTCCGCGGAGTGCGCCCGCGCCGATGTTCGCACAGCGGCGCGCAGTTTTGCCGAACGCGCGCGCGGATTGCGCTCGGCTTCGATTTTCGTCGCCATGCGCACGCCGCCGGGTTTCTCAAATGAGAGTTCCGGTCGGTTTTGCCGAGGCAGGTGTCGCGAACCCGACGCCGCGGCCGTACGGTCGGAGAAAAACCGCTTCACGATACGATCTTCCAGCGAGTGAAAGGTGACAACGACCAGCCTGCCGCCGGGTTTCAGAATACGTTCCGCGGCCGCCAGCGCATCGCAAAGCTCGCCCAACTCGTCGTTCACAAATATCCGTAGCGCCTGAAAAACCCGTGTCGCCGGATGGATTTTATCCTTGGGATTGCGGCCGACGGTTCTCTCTATCAGGCCCGCCAGGTCGCCGGTGGTCGAAAACGGATTATCCGTCTTGTATATCTCGATGGCCCGGGCAATGCGGCCCGCGTGGCGTTCCTCACCGTAAAATCCGAATATCCTCGCCAGGTCGCCCGCCTTGAACCCGTTCACGACATCCGCCGCGGTCGGTCCGGTTCGCGCCATGCGCATGTCCAGCGGACCGTCCCGGCGAAACGAGAAGCCGCGATCCGGTCGGTCGAGTTGCATCGAGGAAACGCCGATGTCGAGCACAACGCCGTCGACGGGAGCTTGCGCAACCGTGTCCAGGTCGGAAAATCTTCCCTCGACCAGCCGCAGCCGGTCACCGTATTCAGCCGCGATTTCCTTTCCCGCCGCGATTGCATCGGGATCGCGATCAATCGCGATCACGCGCGCGCTCGAATCCAGGATCGCTCGCGTATAGCCGCCGCCGCCGAAGGCGCCGTCGATAATCGTTTCGTCCGGCGCAGGCTTCAATGCTTCCAGCATTTCTTCGAGAAGAACAGGGATATGGCGGACCTGATCGCCACCGGCTTGCAATCCGGTGTCCGCCATTATCCCGTTTCTCCGGCGGACCGCGCCTCGTTCGCGGTCCGGCGAAGTTCCATCAACCGCCGCCGCACCGCTTCTCCATGCACGGCGAGTTTGTCCGGACGCCAAATCTGAAAAAAGTTCCCCCGCCCCAGAAACGCCACATCGATGGTGACGCCGGTCTGTTCGCGAACGAAGTCCGACACCGAAATCCGCCCATCGGCATCGAGCTTCAAAAACGCGCTGTCGCCATGGACATGGAACGACATATCGTCCGCCAGTTGGAGGAAGGGGTCCTCCTCCGCCATCCGCTTCTCGTAGCGGTCGAGAAGGTCCGGGCCGCCGACGTCCAGTGCCGGAATGTCCAGAGCTTTCAGGGCGTAGAGCTCCGAATAACCCCGTTTTTGCAGAACCGAACGAAAATGCGCCGGCACCGAAACCCGCCCTTTGGCGTCGATCCGGTTCACCGCGCTCGATACAAATCGGTCCATCGCTCAAACCTGCCGTGTCCACATTCCTGCCCAAAAACCTGATTTGTCCGGCGTCCCGACACCGTTGTCGGGAGGATCGCGTACCGGTTTTGTCGCGCCGCGCGCCAGGTCCAATTGACATTGGCGATCCGGCATCGGCCATGTCGCACCCCGCGTTTGTTCGGGTGGCCCGGCAAATCGGCATTCGATCCGATGTTCGGGATATCATGGGAAAAAATGGGAGTCAACGGGATAAACTTACACAAACCGTCCGGAAACCGCGAATTACCGGCTGTTCCCGGTCAATCCCGGTCAATCCCGGTTTATCCGCCGTTAACCTTAAGGAAGCGTCAGGTTTTGGATCGCGGTAAGCGATTTACGGCCATTTGAGCCTGTCCCGCTTGTCTGCAAACCCTGCTCGCTGCAAAACCGGCGAAACTGAAAACAGGGCGGGTATCTCACTCCGCTCTGTATTTCGGCCTTCTGAAGTCCGGCGACCACATCCTGCTGCCCTCCGACGGCTATTACACAACGCGTGTCCTGGCGGAGCGCTTTTTGAGGCCTATGGGAATTTCTTTCGATACCCGCCCGACTGCTTCATTTCTGGATGACAGGTTCGACGGTTATCGTCTTGTCTTCATCGAAACTCCATCAAATCCCGGCCTCTATATCTGCGACATGCAGGCGGTCTGCGAAGCCGCGCACGCCGCCGGCGCCATTGTCGCCGATACCAAGGCGCCAAACGGTCATTCCGACGCGCTGTTCGGTCATCCGGACAGCACGCGAGTGGCGCAAGCTCGCCGGCGCAATACCCGGACACCGTTTGAGGCGTGGCTGGTTCATCGCGGTCTGGAAACGCTTGAACTCCGATTTGAGCGCATGTGCGGTTCAGCCGGGACAATCGCGACGCGGCTGACCGGCCATCCGATGGTGGAAGCCGTCAGGTTCCCCGGCCTGGTTTCCGATCCGTCGCACAATCTGGCGTCATCTCAAATGCGCCGCTTCGGTTTCCCGATCAGCCTTACCCTGAGGGACGGCTACACCGCCGAACGCTTTATAAACGGCTGCCAAATGATCCGGCCGGCGACATCGTTTGGCGGGGTGCATACCTCCGCCGAGCGCCGCATTCGCTGAGGTGACGATGTGGCAGACGGCCATGTCCGGCTTTCGGTCGGTTGCGAACCGGTCGAAGAACTCCGGCAGGCGCTGAACCGAGCGCTCCCGTCTTAAAAATTCGCCAGCCGGCCTGTAAGCCGGGTTCTGTATGGCCCGCGCCCGAAGGCGCGAACGTGGCGGCCATTCCTCTGGGGCAGACATTGCTGTCTGACTCAAGCGACCTACCCGGACGGAGGGCCAGAAACCGCCCCGGCGGGGACGCCCCCGCCGCACCATCCCTATTCGGTCTTGCTCCCGGCGGGGTTTGCCGCGCCGCGCACGTTGCCGTGCGCGCGGTGGGCTCTTACCCCACCCTTTCACCCTTACCCTTGGAATCGCCTTGCGGCGCATCTTTCAGGCGGTTTGCTTTCTGTGGCGCTTTCCCTGGGGTCGCCCCCGCCGGACATTTTCCGGCGCCGTGTTTCCATGGAGCCCGGACTTTCCTCACATGCGGCGTTTCGCACGCGCGGCCGCCCGGCCGGCTGGCAGGCGCTTAATAGCCGAGAATTTCACCGATTGAAAGCGCCCCATCATCCGATGAAAACGTCACCCCGCCGGGCCGCCGGTTCTACAATTCTCGATTTTCCAATGCCGAACACGAAAGCGTCGCGGAAGCCATAACGACGCGGCCGGCCTCGCCGGCAACGCGGCGGTCTTCCAACGACCGTGCGTCATGCCTGCGCACCGGCGCTTCCGGCCCGGGCGCTTCCGCTGCGCTGCGCTGACGCATCGGAGAAAGCGCGGCTCGCCGGGCGGGGTTCTTGTTTCCCTTGATTTGACAGGATTCGATTTCCTGAATAGCCTGCGTTGCGGGATTGTGTCAGGATTGGGCATTGGAAAGCCGGGGAGGACGATTATGACGAGGCGTTTTTTGCTTTTGGCGGTCGCCGCCGTTTTCTGGTCGGGCGTTTTCGCCGGTTCCGCTTCGGCCAAGCTTTACCGTGTGGGAGGTAAAAGCTGTGATTTTGAAGACATAGAAAAACTGTATAAGGATGATCCGGAAGCATTTAAAATGAGTTATAATACATGCCGTGTGCTTAAGGGGCAAGCAACAGGAGATGTTGCCTTGAAGAATTTAGGATTATCTCGTTTGCGGGAGCTAGCAGAGCATCAAAATGATATTATGGCCAGTTTTTTTCTGGGAGATTATTTTATAACCGGAGGGACATTTAAAGATTTTTCTGAAGATGAAGAGGAGCTGGAAGATTATTTAAGCCACTATTTTATGACTTTGGCCTATATCAATACTTTGGAAAGGAACTATCCTGGTCTGGATTATATTTTTTTGAGCAAGGTTTTGAGATAGAGATGGTCTCCTATTATAAAGTCCCTGTGTTGTATTTACGCATTTATACTTTAGGTGTTATTGGAGATCACGATTTCAATTTATTGGAATCCCCCAGCTATGAAGGGGATCGCAATCTAAAGACTTATGAGAAATTTAGACGTTTCACTCAAGGTTTTTTAGATAAAGCATTATTTCATGCGCAAGGCTGTATCAATGTTCCGCAAAAGCCTTACTTTAATCCCAATACATATAAAGTCTACAGAAGCGTATGTCAGGTGATTAAACAAAAAACATTGAAGATGAAAGAGTTAGAAGACGAAAGGGTGAAGATTTTAGGTCAACACAGCAACTGTCAGGACTTAAGCGAAATCAATTGTCCGGAATACTATGAGACACAACAAAAAAATTTGGATATAATTGATGAATTTTTAGATGAATCAAAAGAGCTTTTTTCCCGCTGCAAAGAGTGTTCAGATATAATTTCTTAATAATGAGCAACTCGCTTATCGCCGTGTTCGGACGGCGCGGGTTCGCCGGTATTGCCGTCCGGTTCAAGCCGGACTCGGATCGCCCGAACATGCCCGGGTAACGACAGCCGCGGGGCGGATGTTACCGGTTGGCGCTCGCAACGCGCATTTTCAGGGGTTTCGGCTCCGGATAGGCGCCCGGCGTGAGGCGGGGCGCGGCGGTTACGGACGAAATCAGGGCGGCTTGAAGCCGCAATCGAGCGCGAGACAATGGCGCTCGCGCAGAATGTCGTCGGCCGGATGGCCTGCCGGGGCAGGTTTTTCAGCGCATGATCGAGCAGCGCGATGCGGCGGCGCGGAAAGTGTCTTCCGGTTTCGGGAGCCTCGCGGGATCGGACAGGCATGGCGCGCCGATGCGCGGCATGGCGCGCGCAAGGCCGGTCCGTCGGTTTGTCCGCCCGAAGCGCTTGCGCGGATCGATCAGCCGGAAGGCGGGTGGCGCGTCCCGGCGGGCAAAGCGTGCAAAATCCGGCAGGGCCTCGCGGCGGCCCGTCTTCCGTCGCGCAGCGAAGCGTTGCCGCGACAATGACGATCGGCCGCCTGAGCGCCGATTTCCGCCGGGCGCAGGATGCGGACAATGGCGCGGCGCAGGGAAGGCGGGAGGGGGTCGCCATGCCCCGTCATCGCGATCAGACCGGCGATGACGCCCGCAAGCGCCCGGCGGTTTTGTTCGATCGTCCGTTTCCAATCCATGCCCGCTTTGCTGTTCGGCCGGCCACTATGCGGGAGGGTTCGGGGGCGTGGATAAAACAAAGACCCCTTGTCGCCGTGATGGCCGCCGCGCCGTCATCTTTGGACACGGTTGAACAAATCGCATGATCTTCCCGCGTTATGATCGACCGCGACGACGTAAGAAACATTCTCCCGCGTTCCTGGGCCCGCCGGGCCGGCGTACTGAAGCGGGGGTGGCTGCGTTGCCGATCGATTCCGGCGCATGGCTGTCAGGGGAAGTGGACAGGAACATCCCACCCATGCGGCTGCGCTTTGTAGGGCGCGGCAATTTCACCGCCACGGGCTGCGAATTTCTACGCTATTTCACGGAGTATGGCGGTATGAAGCCCGACAGCAGCGTTCTTGACGTCGGATGTGGCATTGGCCGCATGGCCATACCAATGACGAACTATCTAAAAGGAGGGACGATACCGGGGATTCGATATCGTCGAAACCGGAATCAACCGGTGCAGGGAAAACATAACGCCCAAACATCCCAACTTCGAGTTCCCGCATGCCGACATTTACAACAAAGCGTATAATCCAAATGGTGCGGACCGGGCGGCCGACTTTGGTTTCCCCTGCGACGATTCCAGTTTCGACTTCGCATTCGCCACGTCCGTGTTCACACCCATGCCGCGTGAAGATACGGAACACTATCTCACCGAAATCGGTCGCGCGCTCAAACCCGGTGGATCATTGCTGAGCACCTGGTTTCTCCTCAACGACAGTTCGCGCGCGCAAATCGCGCAATGCGGCGGTGCGCTGAAAATCGTTCACCGGTGGGAAGGTTCGACAGACGCGATGGTGCGCTTTCCGGAAGTTCCCGAAGGTGCGGCAGGCTATTCGGAGCGGTTGGTCATGTTCATGCATGGTCGCGGAAAACCGAAGGTCGGGCTCCCGGTTCGGTACGGGAACTGGACCGGTCGTTCCGACTACACGACGTATCAAGACCTGCTTGTCGCAAGCCGTTAGCGAAATGGCGTTTCAATCATACGACATGATTGTCAACGTCGGCAAAGGGCTCATTGCAAATTTCGGCGCCTCTACCCAATTCCCCCGCCCATTCCAGCCTTGCACTCGGCGGGGGCGCTCCTTATATACGCCGCAACGCCGCCGCGGGGGTCGCGGCGGCCCTGAGAAACCATCCGATCAGGGGTTTGTAATGTAAACGGTGCGCCGCAAGGGTCCGACGCAGACCTGTTCAGGCGCATGACCTCGGCCACCTTTTCGACCGGGATGGACGCCTTCGTCCGGGCCATGATGGCATGCGTCCCAAGCCCCCGGGCCGTCAGAAGGACAATCCCGAACCGCCAGACAGGCTTTTGAGCCGCGTTCCGGTCCGAGACGATCTTCTCAAGCCGTCGTCGATCAGTCGCCGAAACCGTGATGGAAGTTCCCGTTCGCATGCCCCGGGCTCGCACGCGGAGACGCCATTGGAAATCCCCAATACAAATTTTCATCCGTTCGGACACCACCACTAGAGATATTACGCGCCTCGCCCGCCAACATACAAAGTCGCACAGAAGGAGCCATTGAATTCAATGGGTTAACCTTGGTGGACTCCGACTGAACTTCGAAAACCAGCAGCGCGCGGGATGGCGCGCGCCTCTCGCGAGCATATCCCCTTTCTAACCCCAAGTCGGACTTTCTGTCCCATCGATAAAGTGTCCGGCGGATACTTTCCCATGTGGCGCGCAGGGCTACGCGCCACCGGCCGGTTCGATTACCCTTCGTTTCGACAGGTTATGATTGAACCGCCGCCTGTTGAGGGTGAGTGCAATGACGGAAATCCCGCATTGCCAGTGCCGGTGGGCTGCCGAGCGTTGCAGACCGATCGCACAGCAGATTTCCTTCCAGCGTTCGGCATGGCCGAGCTGCCCGATCAAATTTGCGATGTGGAGCCGAAGCAAGCCGATGAAGAGCACATCCCTTTCGTGCGGTTCGAGGGGGTCGCCCTCGCCGAGCGGATTCTTGACCGCAAGGTGGACGTCCGTCGGCATAGTCCTTGGCCTCGGTGACCGTGAGAGAGGACAAATCGGGTGCACAGGCGATCCAGTCGGGCAGATCGCCGCGCGACAACCGTTTGATCTTGACCTTCCTTTGCCGGTCGAGATCGATCGCCTTGCTGCCGAGATGTGCGAAGATCGAGAGGTCGAAGTATCGCTTGAGATAAGCGCGGGCAACAAAGCGCCCGAAGAGGCCCGATAGGGCAACTTTCACCTCGCGCGCCTGGCCGAGGGGCTCACGGAAGATGAATGGCGTTCCTGCGCCGGTCGGCGTCAAGAGCGCGTCGAGAATGGACCATGCGCCAAAAGTGGCGCCGGGAGTCTGAAGGACCTCACGGATGCACGCATCTTCGATGTCCGCCACATCAAGGTCGACGGTCGCACCAGGACATTTCTATTTACGATGGGTGACGGTGGCTTATTCTATTATCGTGGCATCGGCGCATGAATGAGGGCGGTTTACGTTCCGACGGGACCTCCCTCCTCTTTCGGGCCACGCTACCCGACGGCGATTTTCATCTCCCGAAACACATATCTTCGTAGGGTGTGGGCGATATTCGCCATTCCGATTTCAGTTCTGGCTCTTGCCATCCCGATCGTTGCGATGAAAAGGCCCATGCGATGTTTTCGGTCTGCGAAGACATGCTCCCGGACCCAGCCCGGCCTGCCGCTGAAGAAGGGACGGGGCGCGACGATGATGACCCACGATTACAAGAGAAACGGCGCCACCACGCTCTTCGCCGCGCTGCTTTGGTTCGGGCATCGGCTTGCCGGGCGGTGTGCGGAAATGAACCTTCGAGACCGGCCCTGCCCTTGGCGGTCTTCTTCCCGTTCTTCTTTGATCGATACGCCGTGTCCGCCCAGACCGATGAAGCGGTGTCGGTCTTGTCCGGCAGACAGACCGCCCGGTTCGCGACCGTCATACCGGGCGGCGTCGGTCGCTGTCCAGGTGCGGATGGTACCGGCGATCAGCGCCTCTATGGCTGTTGTAGCCATAGACGGGGATGGCGGTCTCCATCATGATCATGGCCGAGCCATTCGGGCGCTTCTTTCCACGCTCGCACTTCAGTGTCCAACGCTCGTCGCCGTTCTTCCGGCGCAATCCGGCCGGGTTGGCCGACCATGCATCGGGAAGGCGGCATGCCTTCAGGGCATCCTTCCCGGCGTCCGTGGTGCGCCGGCGCGGAGCCTCGATAATGGCGGCGTCGATCGTCCGGTCGCCTATGGCCGGATAGCCCCGTTCCTTGAGATGCGCGTCAAACCGGGCGAACAGCGCATCTACCGCCTTCGCCCCGGTCAGGTGTTTGCGCAACAGCCGGATCGTCCGCGCGTCAGCAACCCGCCCGTGCAGGTCGAGACCGGGAAAGCGCATGAAACTCGGCCGGTCCCCGATCCGAAACCCGGTCCGCTCGTCCGCCGGCCCGTACAGGCTTTGCAAGACAAGCACCTTGAACATCATCACCGCATCCATCGGAGGGCGACCGCCCTTCGAACGATCAGACCGCAGCAATGACGCATCAGGACCGGCGCGGAACATCTCAAAATCCACAACCGAAGCTAGCCGCTCAAGCGCATCGCCGGTCCTTGAACGCGCCGCATACCGTTCATCAAGGTCAAATAGTCCGGGTGAATGAGACACCAAAAGCCTCCGTATCCGGTCAGCCACAATCAACCACATAAACCAAAAACACGAACTTCTTATAAGTGTCCTCGCTTCATGGTGCAGGCCATGTTGCTGATGTTGTTGTGGCGTTTTTCCCGCTTTGGATGTGGATCAAGGCAAGCCGTGGCCGGATGGCCGGACTTGAGAAGCGCACCAAGCGCTATCCAACTGACCTGACCGACGAGGGATGGGAGATTATCGATCCATTCCTACCGCCGCCGCCACAGCGCGGTCGCAGACCGCCGACCACCGACCTGCGCGAGGCGCTGAACGCGCCACGTTATCCTGCCTGCAGCGGTGGCGGATGCTGCCGAAGGACTTTCCGCCCCGGAACCCTGCATGGCGTTTCCGGCGTTTTGTTTGCCGTTTGCTGTTGCGCCCTATCGCTTGACCGGTAGCGCGAAGGGCGTGAGCGGGGTCTGACAGCGGCGATTGTCGACCGCCGGTCGATCAAAGCTCCGGCGGCGCGAAAGCGCGGGGTCGACGCGGCCGGAAAGGTCGTTGGCCGCAAGCGCCACATAGCCGTCGATCATCCTACCGGCGCGGACATTTCCGACAGCGCCGAAGTCCGGGAGATCGTTGCCGCCATCGGGAAACGGTGGCCATGGCTCAAGCATTTGTGTGCCGACGGTGCTTATGATCGCACCCGATTGATGGATGCCGCCGCCTGCCGGGATTGCGTTCTCGAAATCATTGGCCGCACCGAAAAGCAGGCTGGCTTCAAGGTTCTGCCGCGGCGGCGGTCGTCAAACGAGCCTTTGGATGGATGACGCGCCGGCGGCTCGTACGCGACTACGAACACCCCATTGATGTCTCCAAAGCCATGATCCATGGCGCCCTCGGCAACCCGTTACCGCAACGCATCGCCAAACCATCAGAAATCTTAAACAAACTCTTAAGGACGAGGGCCTCGCATATCCCGCCTTCATGAGCCGCAGGGATATTCGCGACCATGTGGCCGATTTTGAAAGCGCCGGCATGGATTTGCCCCGTGATCCCGAAGGCGCCCCGATTTATCCGGGATCGAACAGGCATTTGAGCGAAACGGAACGGCGGCGGCGCATCGATGACGGTACCGCGTTCGCCTGGCGGCTCGATATGGAAGCGGCCTTGCTACGCCGGCCGGCTATCATCTTTCCGTCGTGATTGACGATGCGGTGCAGGCGGTAAGCCATATCGTGCGCGGTCGGGATCTGTTTCATGCAACGGCGGTTCATCGCCTGTTGCAGGAACTGCTGGGTCTGCCGGTTCCGGCCTATCACCATCACCGCCTTGTCCTGGACGCCAATGGCGCAAAACTCTCCAAGAGCAGGAGCGACACCACAATCCGTGAAATGCGTTCGGCGGGCATGACACCCGCCGATATCGCCCGATTGGCCGGATTCGAGGGTGAAGCGCACTGAAGACGCGCCGGTATCGACTTGCCAGCGGCAAGTGTGGTAAAGTAGATGAACGCGCCGCAGAGCTCGGCCGTGATCGCCGATTTGAGATCGCGCATTATATGCCGCAGGAATTGGCGAGGAAGAACCCGGTCGTCATGATGACGGTATTTGCGACAGCGCCGAAGCCGTCTTCTCTCATCACGCCATCAAGCGCCATTCCCGGAAATAAGGACGGCATCGAAACGATTGCGACCGCCATCGGCAGCCGGCCTGCGTCGCGATTCCGGATCGTCCGCCTGACCCTTCCCGCCACCTGTGGAGCAATGACGGGCGCACTCCTTGCGCAGAGTTGCGAAGACAATAAATTATTCACGTCCAGATACCGCTATCAAGATCGCCGGCATTTGATTCAACTCCGGAACGGGGCTCCATATTGACATTGACCAGACTTGCCCCGGCGCTGTTCGTATTTTTGTGGGCTTCCGGTTTCATCGGCGCGCGCTACGCCATGCCCTGGGCGGAGCCTTTCTCGTTTCTTGCGTTGCGGTTCCTGCTCGCCATGCTGCTTTTGGGCCTGTTGATTCCGTTTTTCCGCGGTCAGGTTCGTTGGACGTTCGATGCGGCGGTTCATTCCATGGTCACCGGCGTGTTTCTGCACGGTATCTACCTCGGTGGCGTATTCTGGTCGATCGATCGCGGCATGCCCGCGGGCCTGGCGGCCCTTCTGGTTGGATTGCATCCACTCCTGACCGCTTTGGCGGCGGGCCGGGTTCTGGGCGAACGGATGACGATTCGTCATTGGTTTGGATTGCTCATCGGATTTTCCGGGGTGATTCTGGTCCTTTCGCCGGACTTTGGATCGTTCGTTCCGGGGGTTGATCGGTCGATATTCGCCGCTTCGTTTGTCGCGGTCCTGGCGCTCAGCGCCGGAACGATCTGGCAAAAACGATATGTCCGCCAGGATGATCTGCTGACGGGAACATGCTTTCAGTATCTGGGCGCGATGCTGCTGACCGTCGCGCTGAGCATGTCGTTTGAAGAACAGGTTTATCTGGTGACCGGTGAGTTGCTGTTCGCGCTCGCCTGGCTTGTGCTGGTCATGTCGGTGGGGGCCGTCCTGCTGCTGATTTATCTCATCCGGGAAGGGCAGGCCTCCCGCGTTTCCTCGCTTTTCTATCTGGTCCCGGCGACCACGGCGGTTCAGGCATGGTTTCTGTTCGGCGAGACGCTGACCGTCATACAGATCGTCGGAATGTGCGTTGCCGGCCTTGGCGTTGCGCTTGCGCTCGTTCAGCCGGCGGCGCGGGCCCGTGCATCCCCGTAACGCCTGGTCGCCGCATTGAACTCGCCACCCGGAATGAAAATCGCCGACAGGATGTAGAGGAACATCACCGCGATCATCATCGACGCCAGGCCCGCATATGTCGTCACGTATGTGGAAAATCTCTCAAGATAAGTTGCAAACAGCAGCGATCCGGCGAACTAGGCGGCGAGAGTCATGCCAATGCCGGGAAATACATGGTGAAACCGTCTTTTCCCGGCCGGTAGCCAGAAATGCGCGGAAGTCAATGCAACGACGATGACGGCGCATGCAATCGCATAGCGCCAGATCGCCGTGGTCGCCGGATAAGGCTCGAACCAGGGCATGTATTTTTCCGTAAATGCGATTACCGGCGGCGCGAGCACCAGGAGGTAACTCACCGCCAGAAATGACGCCGCGGCAATCAGTACGAATATGAGGCTTTGCGCACGCTGATAAAACAGACCGCGGCTCTCACTCACCCTGTAGGCGCGATTGAGCGATATGCGCAGCGTCTCCACGCCGTTGGAGGCAAAGAAAGCGGTTGCGACTACGCTCACGGTGAGAAACCCGCCGCGCTGCACGGTTAGAACGTTGCGAACTTCCGCCGCGACCGGCTCCGCAATCCGATCCGGCCATGTGTCGAATATCAGGTTCACCACCGCGCCGGACAATGCGTCAGCGCCGAGAAATCCGGCAAGCGTCGTGACGAATATGAGGAACGGAAACAGCGCCATCAGCGAACTGACGGCGAGGTGGCTGGCCATCGCCCACCCGTCATCATCGTTGAAGTGTCCAAAGGCATCGAACACCACTCGCTTCACGGCGACGATTTTGCGTAGCATTCGGCGCGCCTTTCAGGGCCGATTGTTTCTGCCGGACGAATATGGGAAGGATTACACCTTATTGGCAAGTTTGCGAGGCGCTCTCGAATGTCCGACCGGCGCAGCATCATCGTTACCGGTGCGTCTTCCGGCATCGGCGCCTGGTGCGCGCGGGCGTTGAAAAGCGATGGCTGGCGCGTTTTTGCGACCGCCCGCAGGCCGGAAGATATCGCCGCCCTCGCGGCCGACGATATTGAAGCATTCTATCTGGACTACACGGAACCGGAGTCGATCGAAGCACTGGTCTCCGATGTCCTGAACGCGACCGGCGGCGCGCTCGATGCGCTCTACAACAATGGCGCCTATGCGCAGGCCGGAGCGGTTGAAGATCTGCCGGTCGAGGCGCTGAAGCTGCAATTCGAAGCCAATCTCTTTGGCTGGCACGATGTGACGCGGCGCCTGATTCCGGTCATGCGGGATCAGGGACATGGCCGCATTGTCCATTGCTCTTCGATCCTCGGCCTCGTACCCCATGCTTATCGCGGCGCCTATGTATCCTCCAAATTCGCGCTTGAAGGCCTGATGCTGTGTCTGCGTGAGGAACTGCAAGGTTCCGGAATCTCGGTTTCATTGATTGAACCGGGTCCCGTGGAATCGAAGATCGCCACGAACGGGCTTCCGTGGATTCGCAGATTTGTAGATCTGGAAAGCTCGGTGCATCGCGAGGCTTACCGGGTCCAGTTGAAGCGGCTGAGCGACGGTGGCGCGAAATCCAGATTGAAGGGCGTTCCGCGTGACGTGTACAAGGTTCTGCGTCACGCTCTGACCGCCAATCATCCGAAACCGCACTATGTGGTCACCGTCCCGGCGAAGGTCGGCGCCGCCCTGAAACGGATTCTTCCGGCGAGATTGCTTTACCGAATTGTCGCCATGCGAGATTGACCGCCGACGCACGGAATATAGATATGCCCGCGAAGACCTATCATTCCTCAAGCCGAGCGCCGGTATCCATATGTCCAACCTTTTCATGATTTTGGCAGCCATGGCCATGGCCGCTGTGGTCTTCGTTCTGTTGCGCGGCCTGATCAACATGATGAAGGGCGGCTCCGGGAACACGTCCAACAAGCTTATGCAGGCGCGGGTGGTGCTGCAATTTACCGCGATCGTTCTCGTGTTGTTGACGGTTTACCTCATGAGGGGCGGATAGGCGGATGGTCATTCTCAACAAGATTTACACCAAAACC
This sequence comes from Rhizobiaceae bacterium, assembly GCA_965204295.1. Lineage (GTDB taxonomy): Bacteria > Pseudomonadota > Alphaproteobacteria > Rhizobiales > Rhizobiaceae > JAWKWH01. The sequence continues at coordinate 2,651,806 of OZ241973.1, read as the reverse complement.
GGTGACGACGGCACGACCGCGCTTGGCACGGGCGAGCGCCGTGCGAAGCATGATCTTCGCGTCGCGGCGTATGGCGCCGTCGATGAGGCCAATGCATGTATCGGCATGGCCCGCGTCCACATCGCCGATAAAGTGGATGCGATGCTCGCGCGCATCCAGAACGATCTGTTCGATCTGGGCGCCGATCTGGCAACGCCTGATTCCGGTGAAAAAACGGATTGCGAGCCGCTGCGGATCACCGGATCGCAGGTCGCGCGCCTGGAAAGCGATATCGACATCCTCAACAATCGGCTTGAGCCGCTTCGCAGTTTTGTGTTGCCCGGCGGCTCCCCGGCTTCCGCCGCCCTGCATCTGTCCCGCACCGTTGCCCGGCGCGCCGAGCGGCTTATCGTGGAGTTGGCGGGCAAAGACGAAGAAACCGTCAACGGCGAGGCGATAAAATACATCAATCGCCTGTCCGATTTTCTGTTCGTATCCGCCCGGCGCCTCAATGACAATGGCGGCGCCGACGTGTTATGGATTCCAGGGAAAAACCGCTAAGGCGAATTATCGTCCCGTGATTTGCCGGAGTGGCGGTCGGGGACAACACGGCGATGTTCATTCCGCTTCACGATGCCAACAGTCTTGAGCACATTGAGCGCCAATATGTCACGTTCGGGCTGATCGCGCTCAACGTCCTTGCATTTCCGGCGACCGGTCTTGGCGGTCAATCCCATCTGCAGGCCAACGCCTACGGTCTTGGATATACTCCGGTCGTGCTGAGCGACGGTCAACCGACTCCGTCTTTTGTGTATGTGCCTGAACCGCTGACCTATGTGACATATTCGTTCCTGCACACCGATATCCGGCACCTTGGCGGCAACATGCTCTTTCTGTGGATCTTCGGAGATAATGTCGAGGATGCGCTGGGGCATTTTCGTTTCCTGGCGTTCCATTTCTTGTGCGCCGCCGGCGGAGCCTGGCTCCGCGGTTTCGTCCTGCCCGATTCCAGCGCGCCGTTGATCTGAGTGTCGGGAACCGTCGCCGGCATCGTTGCCGCATACCTGATGTTGCACCCGCGCGGGAAGGTCCGGGGGCCTGTCCTCATGCGGCTGCCGCTGCGCCTGCCGGCTTTCATCCCGCTTGTGTTCTGGGTGGGATTTCAGGCAGTCATGTTTTCCGCCGCGGACGGCGAGGCCGTGTCCTGGCCCGCCCATGTCGGCGGCATCATTGCGCGGGGGCAGTCCTGGTCATCTTCATACGTCGTCGCGCCGTTCCGCTGTTCGATCGGCAAATCATGACACCCGAAGCGGTCGAAACGGCTGATTCCAGGCCAAGGGATCGGACCGATATGCGCTGGGGACGCCAATAGGCGGAACACATTGATGCGGGACAATGTGCCCGCGCAAATAGCGGTTGACGCAAACCCGCCGCTTAAATAGTTTCCGCGCGATTTCCACCTGATCCTCAAGCGGGTTTGCCAGAAAATGCCCGGCGGGGAATCGAACAATCCGAAAATGGTCGATTCGCTGCACCGGATGCCGGCTTTTGGAAAGTTCGGCCCGGGGCCTGGGGAGCAGGCGGCGTCTCAACAGGATTACGTTCAGAAAGGATGAACGCATGAAAGTCCTCGTTCCGGTAAAACGGGTCGTCGATTACAACGTCAAAATCCGCGTCAAGAGCGATGGATCGGGCGTCGAACTGGCCAACGTGAAAATGTCCATGAACCCGTTCGACGAAATTGCCGTCGAAGAGGCCATTCGCATGAGGGAAGCTGGTGCGGTGACGGAAATCGTCGCCGTTTCAATCGGCCCCCAGCAGGCGCAGGAAACAATCCGGACCGCGATGGCGATGGGCGTCGATCGCGGCATTCTGGTCAAGGTTGACGATCTGACGGAGCCATTGACGGTTGCAAAGATTCTCAAGGGAATCGTGGACGAAGAACAGCCAGGCCTTGTAATCCTCGGCAAACAGGCTATCGATGACGACGCCAATCAGACTGGCCAGATGCTCGCGGCGCTGCTGGGCTGGAGCCAGGGAACGTTCGCCTCGGAAATCGAAATCACCGGTGACAAAGCGAAAGTGACACGCGAGGTCGACGGCGGATTGCAGGCCATTGAGATATTGATGCCGGCGATCATCACGACCGACCTGCGCTTGAATGAACCGCGCTATGCGTCGCTTCCCAATATCATGAAGGCGAAGAAAAAGCCGCTGAACGAAAAGACGGCGGGCGACTACGGCGTCGAACCGTCGCCGCGGCTGAAAGTGTTGAAAACGGTCGAGCCTGAAGGCCGCAAGGCCGGTGTGAAGGTCGAATCGGTTTCCGAGCTTGTCGATAAGCTCAGGAACGAAGCCGGCGTGCTGTAAGGAAGGGATGCTCAGATGACTATTTTGCTGATTGCGGAACACGACAACGAAACCCTTTCCGAACAGACCGCCAAAGCGATGACGGCTGCTGTCCAGATCGGTAGCGACGTGCATGTGCTGGTCGCGGGCGAGGGCGCGAAGGGGGTCGCCGATCAGGCTTCAAGGCTCTCCGGCGCATCCAGGGTTCTGTTGGCGGAGGCTCCGGAACTGCTGGAGCGTCTCGCCGAGCCGATGGCCGCGCTGATCGTTTCACTGGCTGAAGGATACGACGCGCTTGTCGCACCGGCGACGACCATGGGCAAGAACGTGATGCCGCGGGTCGCCGCATTGCTGGACGTGATGCAGATATCCGACATCATCGCGGTGGACGGCGCCGATACATTCCAGCGCCCGATTTACGCCGGCAATGCCATCCAGACCGTGCAGGCGACCGACGCCAGGAAAGTCGTCACGGTGCGCACCGCCGGCTTCCCGGCGGCGGAAATGGATGGCTCCGCGTCCGTGGAAACGATTTCGGCCGCCGACAATCCCGGACTGTCCAGCTTTATCGAGAACAAGCTGTCGGAAAGCGACCGGCCGGAATTGACGTCGGCCAGGATCATCATCTCCGGCGGGCGGGCGCTCGGTTCTTCGGAGAAGTTCCAGGAGGTCATTCTCCCCGTTGCCGACAAGCTTGGCGCCGCTGTCGGCGCGTCCCGCGCCGCCGTCGACGCCGGTTATGCGCCCAACGATTGGCAGGTCGGACAGACGGGCAAGGTTGTCGCACCGGAACTCTACATTGCCTGCGGCATCTCCGGCGCCATTCAGCATTTGGCGGGAATGAAAGACTCCAAGGTCATCGTTGCAATCAACAAGGACGAAGAGGCCCCGATTTTTCAGGTGGCCGACTACGGTCTCGTCGCGGACTTGTTTGATGTGCTTCCGAAGCTTGAAAAGGCGCTCTGACGCACGAGCGGCATCCGACAGGAAGCCGACACGACCTTTGGCGTCCCGGCTTTTTTGTTGCCTGGCGTTGCCCGCCGTGGCAATGTCGCCGCTGAAACGCATTCCGGGAATACTCTCTAGTGTGCGCTGCAACATACCGTGATGACGGGGCCGGCGACGGTCGGAAAAGGGCAATGAGCGCAAAATTCAAGATAGTCGGCATCATCGGCGCCGGACAAATGGGCAGCGGCATCGCACACGTATCGGCTTTGGCCGGTTACGACGTGTTGCTGCACGACGTATCCGAAGAGGCAATTCAAAACGGGACCGCAACCATAAACGGCAACATGGCGCGGCAGGTCGGTTCGGGAAAGCTGGAGGAATCCACCCGGACTGAAGCCATGGCCCGTATTGCCCCCGCCGCGACGATGGGGGCGCTGGCGGGCTGCGACCTAGTGGTCGAAGCCGCGACGGAGGATGAAACCGTCAAGCGCAAAATATTCTCGCAACTCTGCACACAGCTCAATCCGGAGGCGGTGATCGCTTCCAACACGTCATCGATCTCCATAACGCGGCTTGCGGCGCAGACGGACCGGCCCGAGCATTTCATCGGCATCCACTTCATGAATCCGGCGCCGGTGATGAATCTGGTTGAATTGGTGCGCGGCATCGCTACGGAGGACGCCACGTTCGAGGTGGCGAAAGAATTCATTGCCAGTCTTGACAAGACGGTGACCGTCGCCGAGGATTTTCCCGCTTTTATCGTCAATCGCATTCTTCTGCCGATGATCAACGAGGCAATCTACACCCTGTATGAGGGTGTCGGAACGGTCAACGCGATTGATACCGCGATGAAACTCGGTGCGAACCATCCGATGGGTCCGTTGCAATTGGCCGATTTCATCGGGTTGGACACCTGCCTTTCGATCATGCAGGTGTTGCATGACGGATTGGCCGATTCGAAATACCGGCCATGCCCGCTGCTGGTCAAATATGTGGAAGCCGGTTGGCTCGGCCGCAAGTCCGGGCGGGGATTTTACGACTATCGTGGCGAAGAACCGGTTCCGACGCGATAGTTTCAGCCTCCCGCCAATGCGGTTTCGATCAGCCTTTTTGCGTCCTCGCCGCCCCACTCCGCGGGGCCGTTCATGTTTGCCAGCAGGCAACCATCCCTGTCGACAAGCAGTGTTACCGGCAGGCCCAACGCGAGGGACCGCTTTTTCAGGTCATTGAACACGCCAAGCGTGTCGTCGCGATAGAACGCCAGATGCTCGATTCCGATCTCGGTCAGAAACTTCCGCGGTTTTTCGTCCGGCCCCGTTTCGACGTTGATCGCAACGACCTCGAACCGATCGCCGCCCAATTCCGACTGGAGCGAGTCGAATGCCGGCATTTCGGCGCGGCAGGGTACGCACCAGGTCGCCCACAGGTTGATCAGAAGCGTCTTGCCGGAAAAGCCGGCAAGCGTCAGGCTTCCTCCGTCCGGGCCAGAGAACGAGAGGTGTTGCAGCAATTGCGGTTCGGAGGCGGACATGGCCGCGACATCGCCGGTGGCCACGTCACCGACCGACCTGGCAGCGACTCGTTTCGCTTCGCAGGCGTCTGCCGTTTCCCGTCCTGTATTGCCAGATGGCTTGCTGCTCACGTATACGGTAACCGCACCGGCGGCCAGCCCGGCCACAACCGCCAAAGCGATGATTTTCGAAGCGGATCGTGGTCTGGCCTCGTCTGTCATATCACTCCTCAAATGGCCGATTGCGGCCCGGTAGGCAAGATGAGCGACAAAAAGACCGGCAATCAGATGTGGGGAGGCCGCTTCGCCACCGGTCCTGCCGCCATTATGGAAGCTATCAATGCGTCCATCGAGTTTGATAGGAAACTCTGGAGACAGGACATTGACGGTTCGCTCGCTCACGCCGGGATGCTCGCGGAAACTGGCATAATTTCGGCGGCGGACCGCGACAAGATCACTCACGGCCTCAACACGATTGCGTCAGAAATCGGCGCTGGAACTTTCGAATTTTCCTCCAGCCTGGAAGATATTCACATGAATATCGAAGCCCGGCTTGCCGAACTTATCGGTCCCGCGGCCGGCAGGTTGCACACGGCGCGTTCGCGCAACGATCAGGTGGCGCTTGATTTTCGACTGTGGGTGAAGCGAGAACTGCGGACGATGGTCGACGCCTTGAAGTCGCTGATTGAAACGCTGCTGGCGCGCGCCGAAGAACATGCCTCCACGGCAATGCCTGGATTTACCCATTTGCAGACGGCGCAACCCGTGACATTCGGCCATCACTGCATGGCTTATGTCGAGATGTTCGGGCGTGATCTTGGCCGGGTAAATGACGCGATCGAACGGTTGGACGAATGCCCGTTGGGCGCCGCCGCGCTGGCGGGCACCGGATTTCCGATCGATAGACATATGACCGCCAAAACTCTTGGATTCCGCGAACCGACGCGAAATTCCATCGACTCGGTCTCCGACCGGGATTTTGCCTTGGAGTTTCTGTCGATTGCCGCAATCTGTGCAACCCATCTGTCGCGTATGGCGGAAGAAATCGTGATCTGGTCGACGACGCAATTCGGCTTTGTCAGACTGTCGGATTCGTTCTCGACCGGTTCATCGATCATGCCTCAGAAGAAAAACCCTGACGCAGCGGAATTGATCCGCGCAAAGACCGGACGGATCAACGGTCACCTGGCCGCCCTGCTCACCGTGATGAAGGGGTTGCCGCTGGCCTATTCCAAGGACATGCAGGAAGACAAGGAGGCGGTGTTCGGTGCCGCCGAATCGCTGGAACTGATGATTGCCGCCATGACCGGGATGGCGGGCGACATGCATATTGATACCGGTGCGATGAAAAAAGCCGCCGGATCAGGGTGCTCCACGGCGACCGATCTGGCCGACTGGCTGGTGCGTGAACTGGGACTGCCATTTCGCGACGCGCACCATGTGACAGGCCGTGCGGTGGCATTGGCCGAGGAAAAAAAATGCGCCCTGGACAAATTGCCGCTCGCTGACTTCAAAACGATCCATGACGGCATTACCGATGATGTGTTCTCGGTGCTGACGGTCGTTAGCTCGATCAACAGCAGGGCCAGCTATGGCGCCGCCGCCCCTGCCGAAGTGAGGAAGCAAATCGGCTACTGGAAAAAACGCCTGCGCACGCTTTGAAGAACGCGGGGTGCATTAAGGCGCGATATTGGTTATTGATAGCGAATAACGGTGCATGGATTTATTGGACAGGACGATGAGTGCGAGAATTGGGCTTTTAATTCTGATGCTTGCAGCAATGTCGGTAGCCGTGACCGGCTGTGGCCGCCGCGGTGCGCTCGACACACCCTCGCAGGCCGCCGTCGAAGCGCGAGGTGAGAAACCGTCCGATGACGAGCCGGAAGAAGAGGACAAACCCTTCATCCTCGACGGGCTGATTCAGTAGTTCTCCAGCCATGAACCATTTCGACTATCGCGAAGGCGTTCTCCACGCCGAGGACATACCGTTGCCGCACATCGCGGCGGCGGTCGGCACGCCATTTTATTGCTATTCCACAGCGACGCTGACCCGTCACTATCGTGTTTTCGCCGATGCCTTCGCCGGTCTTGATGCGCTGATCTGCTACGCGATGAAAGCAAATTCCAACCAGGCGGTAATTGCATCTTTGGCGAATCTCGGCGCCGGGACGGATATCGTGTCCGAAGGCGAATTGCGCCGCGCTCTCGCCGCCGGCGTTCCTCCGGACAGGATCATTTTCTCCGGTGTCGGCAAGACGGCCGCGGAAATGGATTTTGCACTTGCCGCAGGGATTCGTTGCTTCAACGTGGAGTCCGAACCGGAACTCGACCTGCTTTCGGCGCGCGCCAGCGCCGTCGGTAGAACCGCACCGATGTCGCTGCGCGTCAATCCCGATATCGATACAGGGACCCACCGGAAGATTTCGACCGGACGGGCGGAAAACAAATTCGGAATTGCCTGCGATCGGGCAAGGGATGTGTACCGGCGGGCCGCCGACCTGCCAAGCATTCGTGTGACCGGCATAGACATGCATATCGGCAGCCAGATCACCGATCTTCAGCCGTTCGACGATGCTTTTGCAATTCTGGCCGAGATGATGGGGGTTCTGCGGGCCGACGGCCACGATATCGAACATGTCGACCTTGGCGGCGGCCTCGGCATCCCGTATCGTGACGATAATTCGCTCCCGCCGCTCCCCGATGACTACGCCCGGATCGTTCGGCGCCATATGACGGAATTCGGCCTGAAAGTGGTGTTTGAACCCGGTCGTATGATCACCGGCAACGCCGGAGTGCTGGTTGCGGAAGTGATTTACCTGAAAGAGGGCGATTCAAGGAACTTCATCATAGTCGATGCAGCGATGAACGACCTGATCCGACCGACGCTCTATGAAGCCCACCATGAAATCAGGCCCGTTTATCAAAAGGCGGCGACGGAGCCTCGCCTTGTGGCGGACATCGTCGGGCCGGTTTGCGAAACCGGCGACTATATGGCGCTCGACCGCGACGTGCCCCGGCTGGATTCGGGCGATTTGATTGCTTTCGGATCGGCGGGCGCATATGGAGCGGTGCTGTCGTCCACCTATAACTCCCGGCTTCTAGCGCCGGAGGTGCTGGTCAATGGCAACCGGTTTCATGTCGTGCGCCCACGCGGCAGTTATGAGCAGTTGATCGCGCTCGATTCCATGCCTGATTGGCTCTGACGGGAAAAGCTGTCTTTTCCCATGCCTTCACGATTTCGCGAAACCTCCTCGCCTTCGCCACGTTTAATGCTATCCTGTCAAGGTAACGCGCATCGCCAGATGCGTATTACAAGCCGAGACATGCCGCCGATCATGACCAAGCCGACCGGGCCCGAAAACATCCTCGACCGTTTGCGGCGAACGCGAAGTTTTGCATTCAGTGTCGAGATTTGGGGAAGATTGTGGCCGCTTCTGCTGCCGACACTGCTCGTTTTCGCGCTCTTCCTGACGGTTGCGTGGTTTGGATTGTTCCGCATCATGCCCGATTGGACCCGGATTGCATCCACGTCGGCATTCGCGTTGCTCGCGATCATATCGCTTTGGCCGCTCCGGTTGTTCAAACCGCCCACTTCGGAGGATGTCAATCGCCGTATCGAGCGGGTAAACCGGCTTCGACACACGCCGATTCTGGCGCAGTCGGATCGGTTGGCTGGCGTACGCGATCCGTTTGCCGAGGCGCTATGGCGCGAACACAAGCGGAGAATGTCGGCAAATCTCGGAAACCTGACGGCGGGTCTGCCGGAAACGGGTGTACCGAGCTGCGATCCGCTGGCAATCCGTGCGATTGTGGCGTTGCTGTTCGTCACATCATTTGCCTGGTCGTTCGGAAGCGGCGGCGGTGCGATTTCCGACCCTTTCAGATCGCATGACCTGAAGATCGCGATACCGCCGCGTATCGATGCGTGGGTCACGCCGCCGGCTTATACCGGGAAAGCCCCGATATTCATGACGGCCAGGGTTAACGTCGGGCAAGACACCTACAAAGTTCCGGCGGGAAGCGTCGTAACGCTCAGGGCGACGGGCGCGAGCGACGTTCTGGCGCTTGGATTTACCGGCGAAAACGGTGCATCCGAACCGCTTGCTCCCGATGATGAAGTCGACCCGAAACGACCGGGCGCGCCGCAGAAATTCACCGCTGAACTACAGCAGGACGGCTCGCTCGAATTGATCTCCGGCGAAGTCACTCTGCAACGATGGACCTTTGTGGTCATTCCTGATCTGCCACCGTCGATCAGTTTCTCGGGAGAGCCGAAACGGGCTTTGAACGGGACATTGGAGATGGAATATCTGATCAAGGACGACTATGGGGCGGCAAGTGCGCGTACCTTGTTCCGGCGGGCCGACGGGCAGGATGAGAACGCACATCCGCTTTACGATGCGCCGGAATTTCAATTGAGGTTGCCGAGGCGCGGCGCAAAGACGTCCAAGTCCAGGACAAGCCGCGATATGACCGAACATCCATGGGCAGGAACGGAAGTGATTGCACAATTGTCGGTGGCCGACGCCTCCGGTCAGGAGGCCTTAAGCGATGAAAAGCGCTTTGTTCTGCCCGAACGGCCGTTTTCGAATCCTTTGGCGAGGGCGGCGATCGAACAACGCCGCATTTTGGCGCTCGACGCCGGCAAGAAGCGCCGCGTTCTCGATCTCATGGAAGCGGTAACGCTGCGTCCGGAGGATACTTTTGAGAATATGTCCCATTTCCTGGTGCTGTCTTCGGCGCGGAGCCGATTGAAGATAGCGCAAACGGACGACCGGTTGCGCGAAGTCGTCGACTATCTCTGGGAGATCGCCCTTGGCATTGAAGACGGTGATCTGAGCGCCGCAGAAAGACGTTTGCGTCAAGCGCAGGAGGCGCTTCGCCATGCCTTGGAAAACGGTGCTTCCGATGAGGAAATCGAGCGACTGATAGCCGAGTTGCGCGAAGCGATGAACGAGTTTCTGCGTGAATTCGCCGAGCACGCCATGCAGGATCCGAATTTCAGTCAGCAGATGATGCAGCCGAACCGGGAATTGCGCCAAAGCGATCTGGAGCGTTTGCTCGATCAGATCGAGCAATCGGCCAAATCGGGTGCGCGCGATCAGGCACAGGAGCTTCTGTCCCGGCTGCGGGACATGATGAACAATCTGCAGGCCGGGCACCGGAACAACCGGCAGAATGACCAGGACCAAAGCCAGATGCGCGAGCGGATGAACCGCCTGGGAGAGATCATGCGCGGGCAGCAGGAACTGATGAACGAAACGTTCCGGATGGATCAGATGCAGCGTGATCAGCGAGGAGACGGGCAGCAGGGAAACGGCCGGAACGGCAGGCAACCCGATGAATTCGGACAGGGAGGCAATGAGCCCGGGCAAAACGGGCAAGGTGGAATGACGTCCGGCGAATTGGCGGAAATTCTGCGCCGGTTGCAGGAAGGCCAGGGGCAACTTGAGGGCCGGTTAGGAGAATTCATGCAGGGCCTTCGCGGTCTGGGCATCGAACCCGATGAAAATTTCGGCGAAGCCGGTCGCGAGATGGGCGACGCCGGCGATGCGCTCGGTGAAGGCGATGGTCCGGAAGCCCTTGAAAACCAGAGCGATGCGATGGAAGCGCTCAGGCGCGGCGCGGAAGACATGATGAACCAGATGCGGCAGGCGATGCAGGGAGACAGCGCCGGGTCCCAACTGGGCAGCCGGAACCGCGACGATCGCGATCCGCTTGGACGCCCGCGGGCCGCCACCGGACCCGACTTTGGCGAAAGCGTGCGGATTCCGGACGAGATCGATGTTCAGCGCGCGCGGGAAATCCTTGAGGCCATCCGCCGCAGACTGGGCGACGTACTGTCGCCGGATCTTGAACGGCGGTATCTTGAGCGCCTGCTGGAATTGCGGTAGTTGTTTCCCGGTCCATCGGGAATAACGGACCGAGCGTAAAGTCCGGTGGCTTAAAGCCGTAGCGCATGTTCCACGCTCTTGCGCAAATCCGTCAGCGTAAAAGGCTTCGAGATCATATCGACAACAATGTCCTGCAGGTCAGCCGCGCGTTCGCGTTGTTCCGCGTAACCGATCATCAGCAGGATCTTCAAATCCGGGTGCGACGAGGAAGCCCTCTTCGCCATTTCGATGCCATTCATGACGGGCATGCGGATATCGGACAAAACCAGTTCGTATTCTCTACCGGCATCGACGACCTGCTGTAATCCGCTGTCACCGTCTTCGGCCGTACCAACGGTGTGGCCGGACGCTCTTAGCGCCCGCACCGTGAAATCGCGTATGGAATCATCGTCCTCGACAACGAGAATTTTCGCCATGTCACCCCGTCCTGACAATGCCGGACCGACCGCGATATTCCAGCGGGCCTTACCCGGCGTCTCCCTTGACAACGCCGACATAGGGCAACTCGCGAAACGCGTGCCCAACATCCATTCCATAGCCGACCACGAAATAATCCGGACAATCGAACCCGACATGATCGGGTTCGATATTGCTTGTCCTCCGCATGCGCTTGTCGAGCAGGACGGCAATTGAAACGCGCGCCGCGCCGCGCGAAAGCATCAGTTCGCGGGTGAATTTCAGCGTCTTTCCGGATTCCAGAATGTCGTCGACCAGCAGCAGGTCGCGGCCGCTCACATCGCTGTCGATATCCCGCAACAATTTGATGTCTCCGCCGGTCGTGCCGGCACCGTAACTTGATATCATGATGAATTCGACATCGGGCTCGATACCGGCATCGTGCATGGCGCGGATCAGATCGGCCGCGAATATAAACGATCCTTTCAGGACCGAGACAACCAGCAGATTGCTACTCGGTTTTTCCGCGATTTCCTTGGCGAGTTCCAAGTTGCGCCGAGCGATTGTCGACGCGGCGAGCAATATCTCGATTTCCTTGCCCCTGACGACCGGCATTGACCTCAATCCTGAATGATGACCCGTTCGCCTAGCGTACCCATTGTCGTCCCGCGTGGATCGCGCCCCGTCAAAATCTCGCCTGAAACAGAGACTGAGACCGTGTCTCGCGCCATTTGGAAACGGCATCCTTTTGCAAATCGCATTTAGAGGGTAAACCGAAATCGTTAATGCTTCGCGACCCGTCAAGGAGAAGGCGATTCGCTCCGGATCGCTGTGGCGGGTCAGGTCAAGGCGCGATGATCTGGAAGGAATATTCTTTGATACGATTTGAAAATGTCGGTCTGCGCTACGGAATGGGTCCCGAAATCCTGCGCGATATCTCGTTCCACCTGCCCGAGCGGTCGTTCCAGTTTCTGTCCGGCTCTTCCGGCGCGGGCAAAACCACGCTGCTGCGCCTGCTGTTTCTCTCACTGATGCCGACCCGGGGCCTCATCACGATTTTTGGCAAGGACCGCTCGCGAATTACCCGCAAGGAACTACCGGGGCTGCGACGGCAAATCGGTGTCGTATTCCAGGATTTCCGGTTGTTGGACCATATGACAACCTATGAGAATGTCGCCCTGCCCCTCCGTGTGAGGGGTCGCGACGAATCGAGCTACCGCAATGATGTGCTGGAACTGTTGAATTGGGTCGGTTTGGGCGAACGCGCCCATGTTCTGCCGCCGGTCCTTTCTGGCGGAGAAAAACAGAGAGCGGCGATCGCAAGGGCGCTGATCGAAAAGCCCGAAATCCTTCTGGCCGACGAGCCGACCGGTAACGTCGACCCATCGCTTGCCCGACGGCTGCTCCAACTGTTCATCGGACTCAACCGTTCCGGCACCGCCGTCGTAATCGCGACGCATGATCCCGCACTGATGGATCAGGTAGACGCCCGCCATATGATGCTCGACAATGGAAGGTTAAAAATCCGTGAATGAGTCTTTGAGGCCGGCGCCCCCGAATTCCGGCCTTGCCGGTCTGACGGGTCCGCGGATGCAGCGGGTGCGCCCAAAACGAAATCCGATCGTTCCACAGCAGAACGTCGCCAGCACGGCGCTGGTCTTCGTGATAGCAATCATGACATTTTTATCGTGCCTGACGCTTGGCGCCGTAACGCTCGTCCGCGACACGGCGGACGCTTGGCAAAGCCAGATATCGCGCGAAGTCACGATCCAGATCAGATCCGAAGAAGGTTTCGACATCGAATCGGCGCTGAAAACGGCGAGCCGAATCGCCGGGAAATACGCCGGCGTGATTTCGGCGAGAATCGTTGACCGGGAATCGACTGCGCGCCTGCTCGAACCGTGGCTCGGATCCGGCCTCGATATCGACCGCTTACCGGTCCCGCGATTGGTGGTTGTCACCATTGACGCGGATTCGCCCCCGGACTTTTCCGCGATGCGTGACCGGCTGACCGCCGAGATTCCGCAAGCGTCCCTCGACGATCATCGCAATTGGGTTGATCGGTTGATCGCGATGGCGCGGACGACGGTAACGCTCGGACTCGCGGTTCTGGCGCTGATGTTGTCCGCTACCGTGTTCACCGTCGTGTTCGCGGCCAGAGGCGCAATGGCCGGTAACGGGCACATTATCGAAGTGCTTCACTTTGTTGGCGCCGACGCCCGATTTATCGCGCGGGAATTCAGGCAACATTTCCTGATCATAGGAATGAAAGGCGCCTTGGCTGGCGGAATTGCCGCGATTGGCGTTTTTGTCGCCTTCGGCTGGTGGTCGGCGCACAATCTGGCGACGCCTCAGGCCGATCAGGCCGCCGCGCTGTTTGGACGGTTTTCCATCGGATATACCGGCTACGCCTATGTTGCGATGATCGTCATTGTCATCGCGGGTCTGACCGCGATCACAACGCACATGACGGTCGTCGCGCGTCTTGGCGCGCTTGATACGGGCCACGGTGGATGACCACGGGACAGTCAGGTCAGTTCGAAAAGACAGCGAGAGCCGCCGGAGCCGCCCGTATGGGCAATTCCGGTCGACGACGCCCGTCACGATGGATTTGTGTTTTGAGTTTCGCGCTCTTTTCGGGTGCGGCGATTTATCTGGCGGGGTTTACGGCGTTTGCCATACACGTTTCGGGATTGAAAACGCCGGTTGACCCGCCACTCGCCGACGCGATCATCGTACTGACCGGAGGACAGGACAGACTGAAATCCGCGGCAGCGCTGTTGAGGACCGGCAAGGGTAAACGGCTGCTGATAAGCGGTGTGCATCTTTCGGCGGGAATGGCGGCGCTGCGCCGCGCGACCGGCGTCGAAGGGCGGTTGTTCGATTGCTGTATTGATGTTGACCGGGTGGCACTCGATACCGACGGAAATGCAATCGAAAGCGCGAAATGGTTGAAATCGCATGATTATTCTTCCACTATCGTTGTGACGAACAACTATCATATTCCAAGAAGTATTTTGGAAATGGAACGGCGGGCCGACGGCGCGAGGTTAATTCCCTACCCCGTGGTCAACTCCAACCTGTCGGATGGAGGCTGGTTGTTGAAACCGGGTGCGCTGCGGGTGCTGTTCACCGAATACGGCAAGTATGTCATGGCGCTGGCGGATTGGCCGCGCTGAGACCATTCCATACGGCATTCACATCGTGTATTCACGGTTTTTTAACCAGCCCCGGTTGCTCTGCCGCATGATCGCCATTCGTTCGTTCCTGTTTAACGTCGCATTCTACGCCGCGATCATCATTGAGATGATCATCTTCACCCCATTCTATTTTCTCGCGCCGCCGAAGACGGCGTGGTGGGCGCCGAAATTCTGGGCGCGAACCAACATCTGGCTTCAGGAGAAAATTGTCGGAACGAAATTCGAGTTGTCAGGAGAGGAAAACCTGCCGCGGGGATCCTATATCCTCGCACCGAAACACCAGTCCTTTTTTGATGCCTATGCCTTCCTTCCCTGGGTTCCGGACGCTCTTTACATCCTGAAGCGGGAACTTCAGTGGATCCCGCTGTTCGGCTGGTACATAATCAAGATGCAGATGATACCGATCAATCGGGGCAGCCGGTCGAAGGCGTTGAAACAGGCCGTAAGGGACGCGAAACGGCATATGACCGGGCGGGAACGACAATTGGTCATCTATCCTGAGGGAACACGACGCGCCGCGGGAGCGGAACCCGCCTACAAGTGGGGCATTGTCGAACTCTATCATCGGCTGGAATTGCCCGTTGTTCCGATTGCGCACGTTGCCGGGCTCTATTGGCCGCGGCGCAAGTTTCTGCGCTATCCCGGAACGCTGAAGGCGCGCATTCTGCCGTCCATTCCCCCCGGATTGGACAAGGAAGAATTTTTTCAGCGCCTGATCGCCGAGACCGAAGCAGCCTGCGATGAACTTTTGGTCGAGGCGGCGCAATCCGACAATCCGCCGCCGATGCCGCCGGAAGCCGTGCGGCGGCTGAAGGAACTCGGAGCGGCCTGAGTTTCGCGGGCCCTATCCGCCCAGTCGGGCAGCAACCGCCTCAAGCCAGCGGTCGCGTATTCCGAGCGCCCGCAGATGTTGGACGGTGCTGATGACATAATCTTCGTTGCGGCCCGACCGGCCAATCGACCCTCTCACACACTCCACGGCCTCCTCGACGCGCAGGGCGCCGGCATATTGCTCGTGTTGCCGGTCAACAACATAGCCGACCGCGGTCGTCCTCGCCCCGTTTTCCAGGCGCACTGCGAGTTCGCGCTCCTTGTATACGTTGGTGACGAGCTCACGTTCGCGCAGATTGCCGATGACCTCATAGCGCAATCCGACCGGTACACGAAAGGCGAGGCCGGTGCAGGAGCCGCCGTGGTCGAGCCCCAGGACAAGTCCGGGTCTGCTCCGCGTGCCGCGATGAACCCATGACCGGATGCACAGGGCGCGGCGATAACCGTAAAGACAGGCTCGCCTGGTCTCGGCAGGTGCAAATCCCGGTTTCCAGATCAAAGAACCGTAGCCAAAGACCCAAAAATCGCCCATACGGATGTCCATGGTTCGAGAAACCGCCATTGCCCGGCGCCAAAGCGTTTGGACCTAGAACAAGATGATCGCCGATACAACCAGACCGAAATTCCGGCGCAGATTCGCCTGGCTGTCCGTCGGCATTTTCAGTGCGGTCGTCCTTTATACCGCGGGCTGGTTTCATATCGCCGGTTTGATCGACGATGAGGCGAACGAGGCGATAGCGGCGGTCGGTCGGAGTGGCGTGCGGCTTCGTTGCGAAAACAACGAGGTGCGGGGCTACCCGTTCAGGCTCGGACTGAACTGCGACAGCGTTGATTTCGAATACCCGTCGCTGGGTGTGCGGTTTACGGCGGGCGCGTTCCGTTCCGCCACTCAATTCTATAATCCGGCATTTCTTGTAGGCGAACTGGACGGTATCGCGCGGCTTGCGGTCGACGAGCTGCCGCCCCTGGCGTTCAATTGGGAAATTCTGCGCGCAAGCGTAAGGCTCGCTGGTCCCCTGCCTTCCCGCGTTTCGGTCGAAACCCGGCAATTTGCCGCTGTCCTCGGTGCCGAAGAGGCGAAGATTCGCAAACTCTTCACCGCGAAAAACCTGGAGGCGCATATGCGCCCGAATGGAGCGGCAATCGATCTTGCGGCCAGTGTTTCTGGACTCCTTGTCGACCGCACTCTTGTCGAAGGACGGAAGTTCCCGGCCCTCGATGGCGGCATTGACATTGAAATCGAAAACGGCGGGCGGTGGGCGACGTCGGCGCGCAAAAGCCTGCGGGGTCAATCGGGCCGGGTCCGCCAGATTTATTTGTCGCCCGGCCATGACGGCACCATACGCGCACACGGTCGATTCAGCGTCGATACGGAGGGGCTCATCGACGCCGAACTTGTTATCACCGTAATCGGAACCGAATTCCTGGCCGAGACGGCAAAGGCCGCATTTCCCGAGGCGGAAAATCGGATCGCCGGTTTCATGGCCAGCCTGGACGCGCTGGGAAAAGATGCCCGATTGCCGCTGCGGGTGGTCGATGGCGCGATCAGCTACGGCTTTATCGAATTGGGTAGAATCCCGCCTTTGCCTTAGCTCATGCCGCCTTGAAATTCAGCGCGATACCGTTTATGCAATGCCGTTTGCCGGTTGGTGCCGGTCCGTCGTTGAACACATGACCGAGATGCCCGCCGCAGCGATGACAGTGAACTTCCGTGCGTGGAAAGATCAGCGAATAATCCTGCCTTGTGCCTACGGCGTCGGGCAGCGGCATATAAAAGCTCGGCCACCCGGTTCCGCTGTCAAACTTGGTTTTCGACGAGTAAAGCGACAGATCGCATCCGGCGCAATGGTATTTCCCCGAGCGTTTTTCGTCATTCAGGGGGCTTGAGAAAGGGCGTTCCGTCGCTTCTTCGCGCAATACCCGATATTGCGCTTCGCTTAGTATCAAGCGCCACTCATCCTCTGTGCGGACGATTTCGAACTCACCGGCGACCGAACCGGTCGTCACCATATCGACTTCCTCACTCAGTTGAGCCTTTCCGACCCGAACCCCGGCAACCGCAAACACCGCGCCGGCGCCAATCAATAGAAACTCTCTGCGCAACATGGTCTAACTCCTTAGTGGCACGCGAAATGGCGTATACGGCGGCGGTTCACAAGGTATTTGACGGTAACGAGTTTTCACATTCAGGTTGTGCTTGCGTTATCAGCGGTCGGCGGACCAGAATCCCGCAGTCGCCGCGCCTTCGGCCTGAAAGCGTCGGTACCACTCCGACACAGTCTTGGCGCTGACACCGCAGGCCAGTGCTGCCTGAGAAAAGAAAATTCCATCCTCAATGAGGTCGACAAGATGCATGTTCATTCGATACCCCGAACAAGGTTGGTGCTTGGTAACTCCAACCAACTCAACTGGGATCGAATGGAAAAACTGTGGAAAGATTACATCTAACGAGTCCCGCCCCCGGTTACTAAAGCGATTTGCATTTACTGTGAGGCATGTTCGGCGGCTTTGAGGAAGTTTCTGCATTCTTCAGGTTTGAAGAGATGGCAGATGTTGCCGAGTGTCTTGATTAGGGTGTCGAATGTGCGTGCGCCGATGCGTCTGAGGTGAGCTTTGAGTTTGGCAAAGGCTATTTCGATAGGATTGAGGTCGGGCGAATAGGGCGGCAGGAACAGGAATCAGGCTCCGATGTCTTGCAAGGTCTGTGCGGTGCGTTGGCTGTTGTGGGTCGACAGATTGTCGAGAATGACCGCCGTTCCGGGTGCCAAGGTGGGTGCGAGCCGAGTTTCGATGTAGGTTTCGAAGGCGGACCCGTTCATTGCTACCCGGATTACCCGGGGCGCGACCGGCGCATCGTGGGTCAGTCCTGCGATGAATGTTTGTGTGCCCCACCTGCCAAAGGGTGCGGCTCCATAGAGACGTTCGCCCACAGGCGCTCGTCCGCGCAGACGGGTAAGATCGGTCTTGACCGCCGTCTCGTCGATGAAGACCGGCCGGTGAAGCTCAAGGCGCATGCGCGGCTGGCGGCGATTGATCCCCCGTTCCCGGCGTAGTGCCGACCGGTCACGCTCCTTCGCAATAAGTCCTTTTATATGAGAACCCGGCTCGCTGCAGTGCGCGATGGATCGACGAGAGTGCAGGTCGAAGGTGTCTTCCAAGGCGTTGCCGAGTTCAGCCAGAGTGATGTCCGGCTCGGCACGGACGATCTCGGTCGGCAAGTCCATATGGGGCGCCAACTTACCGAACCGGCCCGCAGGACGACCTTGCGGTTTGGGAGACACATCCCCACGCGACCGGTGTTCCGACACAATCCGTACTGCCGTTGACGCACTAACGCCGAAGGCCCGACCGACCGCACGACAGGAGCGCCCTGCCGCGACGTGGCCAACGACGCGCTGACGAAGATCCAATGAATACGGCTTGCCCATAACACACACTTCCTCGAACGGAAGTGAACCAGACAAACTCAAACTTGGGAACCCCTATCAATTCAAATCAAACGCAACCTGCTTTAAAAGAATTATATACCAAAGTGCCAAAAGCAGCGGGAATGCCGAGTCCCCGCCGCTCTTGCGCTTGTTCGCATCTATTCAAATCTTTCCTTTCAAACGGAATTAAATGAGACTAATGAGTTATGATTCCAGGCTCTCTTCCGTCTCCATCTGAATTCGGGCGCTTATTATGATCAAGCTGATATTGGTTGGTTGCGGCAATATGGGTTACGCGATGCTTGCCGGATGGGTGAATTCCGGAAAGCTGACGCCCGCCGATGTGGTGGTCGTGGAACCGGTCGAAGCGCTGCGCGACCGGGCGGGCCGGCTGGGTGTGAAGGCGGTGGCTTCCGCCGACGAAGTTCCCGCCGGCGCCGGTCCTCAGCTCGTCGTTTTCGCCGTCAAACCCCAAGCCATGGGCAGGGTCGTGCCGGAATACCGGTATATGGCCGCCGCCGGCGCAACTTTCCTGAGTGTCGCGGCGGGAGTGGGGACAGCGTTTTTCGAGGACGTGCTGGGCGATGCGACACCGGTCATCCGCTGCATGCCGAACACACCGGCGGCGGTCTGCGCGGGAATGATGGTGACGGTCGCCAACCGGCATGTGAAATGCGAGACAATGGATTTTGTTTCCGACCTGTTGACGGCGAGCGGCGAAGTCGCTTCCGTCGACGACGAGGCGCTCATGGACGCGGTGACGGCGGTCTCGGGATCCGGACCTGCCTATGTCTTTCATTTCATTGAATGTCTGACCGCGGCGGGCATTCAGGCCGGCCTTCCGGACGAGATTGCGGCCAGTCTGGCCGGTCAGACCGTGCTGGGGGCCGCGATGCTGGCGGCGCGAAGCCCGCAATCCCCGTCCACCCTGCGCGAACAGGTTACCAGTCCCAACGGGACGACGGCGGCGGCGCTGTCGGTTCTCATGGGCGGCAACCGCCTGAAGAACCTGGTGAATGAAGCCGTCGAAGCGGCGCGAAAGCGATCGACCGAACTCGGTCGGAACGACCCCTCTTGCAGGTGAGGGCGATCAGGCGGTTTCGAGTTCCGGAACATCCTGTCTCGCGCGCAATTCAGCCAGTCTTGAACCGGGCTCGACGGCGGCGTTGGCGTACGTCAGGAGTTCGCCCTTGCCGATTGGCCGTGTAACCACGCCGCCCTCCAGCAGGCCGCACGGCATCGCGCTCGCGGCGCGCGCATCCTCGACCGTCATGATCCATGACCGGTAGCTTGTCTCACCGATGGCGTCGAGGCGTTCTCCGGCTTCCAGACCGCGTTTGGCGACGGCGCAGACTTCCGCCACCGGCCGGTCGAGCGGCGCCATGTCGGCCTCGCCGTAGAGCGCAGCCCGCGCACAGGTCAAAGGCACTTCCAGGCTGGTCAGGTGGTAAGGCCGGAAGAACGTGTAATACGGCCCTTCGCCGAGTTTCAGGTCGTTCATGCGTTCGCGCAGGCGCGGGTGCGCCATCTCGGCGATGACAAACACACCCGGCGCGACGCCCTTCGCGATCGTGAAATCGACAACGCCCTTTTGCGACAGGACACCGCCATCCTCGATCGGACACAAGACGCCGGCCAGTTCCTCCCGGCCCGCGGCAGGTCCGTGCATCCCGGGCTTGTCGGGAACGAGACCGGTCGCATTGGCGACCGCCGCCATTTCGACCATGGTCTTCGAGCCGTCGACGAACTCGACCAGCATGCGCGGGTTCATGTTTCTGCGCAGCGCCTCCTCACGATAATCGTCCGGCACGGCGTCATGATCGAGCGGATTGTTCTTGCCCTTTCCCGCGGCGACAATCCTGTGTCCCATGGCGGAAACGAATCCGATCAACTCCATGCAGGATGACGGTTCGTCTCCGGCGCCAAGGGAATAAACGACGCCAAGCCTTCCCGCCGCGCGTTTCAGATAGGCGCCGATGGTGACGTCGGCTTCCACGTTCATCATCACCAGATGCTTGCCGTGTTCCATCGCGGTCAGGCCGATCTCGGCGCCCACCGAGGGCTTTCCGGTGGCGTCGATGACGACATCGACAAGATCACAGGTCGCCACAAGCCTTGAATCGGCGGAGATCGCCGTTTTGCCCGCCTCGATTGCCCGCAGCAGACCGCTTGGCCGTCCGGATTCGCGGGTGCTGTCCGGCGCAAGGCCGGCGGTCTTGATAGCCGCTATCGCGCGGCCGGGTTGCGTGTCGGCGATCGCGGCGACCTTGATGCCGCGCATATGGGCGACCTGCGTGACGATATCGGCGCCCATTTCGCCGCAACCGATCAGACCGATCCTGACCGGCCTGCCTTCATCGGCGCGGCGGGCCAGATCCCGCGCCAGGCCGGTTAACGCTACATTGGTCATGCAATCCCGCCTTGCCGCGTTCCGTGTGCCGGTCCGGGTGTAGGCGGTGGGGCGAATTTGTCAACGAACGAGCAGGCAGGCAGGAACGTTCACCCCCTCCGGCCTACAGGGCGTCGCGCAATGCGCACCAGCCCAGTGCAAGCGTCAGCAAAGGCGCGCGAAAGCGGCGTCCGCCCGGAAATGCCAGGATGTCGAGTTCCTCGAGCAGTTTCAGCTTGTCGCGATTGCCGAGCACCGTCTCCGCATAGAGCCTGCCGACATAGTTGGACAACATGACGCCATGGCCGGAATATCCGCCGCAGGAAATGACGTTCGGCATCACTTCACGCACGAAAGGCTTGCGCGGCACGGTGATTCCGACGCGGCCGCCCCAGGTGTGGGTTATCGCGACATCGCCGAGTTGCGGATAGATTTCGGCGATTTGCCTGCGAATGTGCGATTTGATATCCGCCGGATCGTTCGAGCCGTAGGATTCACGCCCGCCAAACAGCAGGCGGCCATCGGGCGATTTGCGAAAATAGCGCACCACAAAGCGCGAATCATCGACCGATTCCCGGCCCGGTATGACCGGACTGTTCTCGCCAAGCGGCACGGTCGCCCCGATATAGGAACCGATCGGCATCACGTGGGCGGCGCTCACAGGCTCCAGACCGCCGCCATGGGCATTGACGGCCACGAGGCATTTTTGCGCCGTGATCGCGCCATTTGCCGTCCTAGCGATTACCCGGCCGTCTGTTGACTCCAGCGCGGCAATTCCGGTCCGCTCGTGCAATTTCGCGCCGTAGCCGCGCGCCGCCTTCGCGATGCCGACGGTAAGCTTAAGCGGATGGATGTGGCCGGTGCCGGCATCGCGCACGCCGCCATGATAGAACGTCGAACCGACAGCTTCTTCCGACCCCTGCCGATCGAGAAAGGCGATATGCGGATAGTCAAACCGCTCACCCATGATATCGGCGTGCCGCCTGTATGCGTCGACGTAACGCTTTTTGTGGGCGAACGACAATTGACCCGGGCGGTATTCGGCGTCGATCGCGTGCTCTTCCATGAAGCGCATCAGGTGCGCCTTGGCCTCCTCGGCGATATCGAACAGCGCCTTGGCGCGGCCAAAATCGAACTCGTCCTCCAGATGCTCGGGCCAGGCGCGCTGGCCGGTGCCCAATTGGCCGCCATTGCGCCCGGAGGCGCCGTCGCCGAAACGATGTGCGTCGACCGCCGTGACGTCAACACCGTTGCGGGCAAGATGCGCCGCCGCCGACAGCCCGGTGAATCCCCCTCCGATCACCAGCACGTCCGTTCTGCGATCACCTTTCAACGGTCGATAGTCCGGCCGATCTCCGACGGTTTCCTCATACCAGGAATATCCCGGCGAAATTGGACTTCGATACGGTGAGCGAGCCATGGAAAACGCTGCCTACACGTTCAGCAACAGATATTCGCGCTCCCACGGGCTGATGACCTCCATGAAGGTCTCGAATTCGGCCCGTTTGATCGCGGCGTATGTCGTCATGAAACTCGCGCCGAACACATTTGCAAATGCCGGTTCGGACTCGAAATGGGAAACCGCATCCAGCAATCCCCGTGGCAGTTCGACCTCGTCCCGGTTGACCGCGGCCGCCGCCGGATCATCCGGCGCCACCTCGTTCAACATGCCCAGCAATCCGCACCCGAGCGACGCGGCCAGCGCCAGATAGGGATTGGCGTCGGATGACGGAATCCGGTTTTCCACGCGCCTTGCCTCAGGTCCCGATCGTGGAACGCGAAAGGCGGTTGTCCGATTGTCGTATCCCCAGCGAACGTTCACGGGCGCCGACACACCCCGTGTCAGCCGGCGATAGGAATTCACATAGGGAGCGAACATCACCAGCGCCCTGGGAACGAAGCGCTGCACCCCGCCGATGAAATGCCTGAACATGTCGCTCTCGCCGCCATCGGCGTCGGAGAACATGTTCCGCCCGGTTTTCCTGTCGACAATCGACTGGTGAATGTGCATCGCCGAGCCCGGCTGGCCCTGTATCGGCTTGGCCATGAAGGTCGCGTATATGTCATGCTTCAGAGCGGCCTCCCGGATTGTCCGCTTGAACAGGAAGACTTGATCGGCAAGTTCGATCGGATCTCCGTGACGCAGGTTGATTTCGAGCTGTCCGGCGCCTTCTTCGTGTATGAGCGTGTCGATTTCCAGACCCTGGGCCTCGGAGAAACGGTAGATGTCATCAATCAGTTCATCGAACTCGTTGATGCCGGCTATCGAGTAACCCTGTCCGCCGCCGATGGGCCGGCCGGACCTGCCGACTGGCGGTGTCAGCGGATAGTCCGGATCCGGGTTCTTTTTCACCAGGTAGAATTCAATCTCCGGAGCGACGACCGGTTTCCATCCCCTGGCGTCATAGGCGCTCACCACCTTGCGCAGGACATTGCGGGGCGCGAATTCAACGACTTCGCCCTCCTGGCGGACGAGATCGCAAATAACCTGCGCCGTCGGGTCGGTCTCCCAGGGAACGCTGGACAACGTCGACAGATCCGGCACCAGTTTCAGGTCGCCATCATCCTCCGGATAGGTAAAACCGTGGCCGTCCCTGGGATATTCGCCGGAGATCGTCGTGATGAATACAGCCGATGGAAGCGCCAGCGATGTGTTCGAGGTGAATTTGTTCGACGGCATCATTTTGCCGCGCGCGACGCCCGCCTGATCGGGTGTGATGCACTCGATATCCTCGATACCCCGCCATGACAGCCATTCATCCGCCTGTTTCCGGTTGTTCACGCCACGAAGGTTTTTAACGAATGTCGGTGTCCGTTTTCTGGCGCCGCGCCGGGCGGCTCTTTCGGCAGGAATTTTGGAAGGCATAAATCACCAATCGATCATCATCCAGGCGGTCGACATCGAACTCAATCAAATTACCGGCGCTCAAACAATTCCGTTCAGACAAGACGCGCTCCGACCCGCTGGCGAACGGAGTAGAACGATGGCGATGCAGATTGATGCGATCACCATCGAACCGGACGGGATATTCGGCAGCGCCCGCAATCCCTCCCGCGAATCGCTCCATTCTATGATCCGTGCGCGACATTGTCATCCGGCGGGTCGGGGACAGGCGGCGCTCCCGGCGTCGGCCTATTCGGCGAACGGCGGCGGAAGGACCGCCGAGATGAAGGGCGAGCCCCACGATCCGCCGACAAAGAAGATCATATCTGCGACCGTCCCTTCGTCATCTATCGGCGCGACAGTACCGGAAAGGGCCAGGCTTCGACCGGTATAGGGAACGATTCCAGCCAGAGTCAGGATCTGATCGGCGGTCTTCGCTTCGGCCTTCTCAATCGACACGACGCCATTGGCGACCGAGGCTTTCAGTTCGGCCCGCTCGAATGCAAGGGTTCCTTCCGCCACTTCATTGAGGGCGAAGAAACCGCCATCCCCTGCCCGCTTCACAAAACCGTTCAAATCGAAATCCGCAATCGTGCCGGTGTCGAATGTCGCCGATATGGACCCCCCCGCCGTTCTCAGAAACGCCCCCGGCATCGCCACGGGACCGTTGAGAATGACGGATAGCTTGCCGCGCGCGTTCGGCGCCATGCGCTCCACACCCAGCGCCGCCGCAAAATCACCGCTGTCGATATCGGTCGCCAGAAGCCTGAATTCTCCCGTTTCCTGTCCGGCTTCACGGTCGATCCTGAATCCCGTCGAGATACTGCCGTCAAACCCCGAAGCGTCTGAAATGTCGAATGTGGCGAGGCTGTCGGTAATCTGAACGGCGGCGGCCACGTCGCTAAGAGCAACCGGACCCGCCGAGGCGTTGTCGGCGGACAGCCGCAGATCGAGGTTCAGCCGGCCGATTGCCGGCGAAGACACGTCGCCGTTCGGGCCTCCGGTCGGCGATGGCGATATCGCAAACGCCGACAGAAACGAAACAAGATCCAGATTCTCGAAAGCCAGCGTTCCCGACACCGCCGGATTGTCTTCGCCAAACGACACTTCGAGCACACCCATTCCCGGATTTTCGGCCAGCGAGATTTCCGCGTCGTCAATCTTCAGCGAATTCAGTTTTCCGCGCATCCTGCCGGAAATCGAGGTGCTGCCGACAGCGATGGCCTGCTCGCCGCCGGCGCCGGTCCAATGCAGAAATTCCCGCGGGGACGGAGTGGAAAGCTGGATATCGCCATCGACGAACAATGGCTCGCTTATGTCGGCCGATCCGTCAAACGACATCTTCAACGGTGTGGAATCGACCGTAAACGTCAGCGCTGTCGAACCGCCGGCGATCAGCAACAGCGGTTGTGACACGCGCGCATCGACTTCCACGGTTTCACCGTTCACCTCCCCGGAGGCCGAAACGGAGAGGCTCCGGTCGTAGCCGGACCATTGGATCAGGCCGCCGAGGTTCTTTGCAAGCTCGGTCTCCCGGTCCGATCGGGCGCTTACCTCCAGAATACGCGCATCATCAAACTCGACGACGCCAATGGCTTGATCGGGCAGATTGGCGATCGAAGGATTTGCGGGATCCCTGTCAATGGCCGCACGCGCCGAACCGATGGCCCATCCCGGTCTCCCCCGAGGTTGTGAAATAAGAGCCGGCAGCGCCTGATCCGACCTCTCGACGCGTATCGAGGGCCGGATGAAACGGACACGTATCGGAATGATATCACCGCCGAGAGCCGCTATCGCAGACAATTCGATTTCAACCCTGTCGGACCGCAGTACAGGCCGTTTCTCATCGTCATCCCACCCCGACAGGGTTACATCGGGAAGTTCCGCCTTCACGGATGGCCAAACGCTGATCCTGGGCGCGCCGCCGACCGATACCCTGTAGCCGCTCCAGGACTCGAATTCCTGCACGATCCTGTCGCGAACCAACTCGGTGGATGCAAAAAAGGGAAGTGCGACGACAGACAGGGCGCCGGCGAGAGCCAGAACGGAAATTGCCGTAAAACCGCGTCTTGCCCATTGTGTCGCCATGTCGCCTCTCCGAACTCCCGCCTCCGGTTTACCTCAAGGTTGCGGCATTTCAAGGAATTAACATCTCCATCCGGTGCTTGCGCACAATCGCAAACGTCATAAACGGCAAAATCGCGGGGCTTGCGATTGGCCGGAGCACTGTGCGATGAGGCGCCGGTCATTTCAATTGGAGGCGCATATGGGCAAACCTTCGCCACTTTGGGTTCCCTCCGACGCAACGGTCGAAAACGCCGCGATGACCGCATTCGCTGACGCCGCGATTTCAATCTCTTCCCAACCTATCGAAACCTACTTCGATTTGCATCGCTGGTCGGTTCGGGAGCGTGAAGAATTCTGGGACCTCGTGTGGCGGCATACGGGAATCATCGGTGAGCGCGGCGAGCGAATCCTGGTCGATGGCGATCGGATGCCCGGGGCGAAATTCTATCCGGATGCCCGCATCAACTTTACGGAAAATCTCCTGAAAAAGACCGGTTCCGGCGACGCGCTGGTCTTTCGCGGGGAAGACAGGATCGAACGCCGGGTGTCCTGGAATGAACTGCGTGCACAGGTCTCGCGCTTGCAGCAATTTCTGATGCACGAAGGCGTGAAGGCAGGCGACCGCATTGCGGCGATGATGCCGAACATGCCGGAGACTATCGCCTGCATGCTGGCCGCCGCATCAATCGGTGCGATCTGGTCTTCCTGTTCGCCGGATTTCGGCGAGCAGGGAATCCTGGACCGTTTCGGGCAGGTCGAGCCGGTAATCTTCATAGGCTGCGACGGATATCGGTACGGCGGAAAGCGCATCGAAACCGGTGACAGGATCGCCGGCGTTTTGAAAAAGATCCCTTCCGTCAAGACGGCGCTGATCGCGGATTATCTGGGCATCGGCGCCGGGGTCGCAGAGAAAATCGAGATCGCGAGGCCGTTATCATCGGCAATCGGCGATTTCGAGGCGACCGATATCCGGTTCGAACGAATGCCGTTTTCGCATCCGCTCTGTATTTTGTTTTCTTCCGGCACCACCGGCATGCCCAAATGCATCGTTCATTCGGCCGGAGGCACTTTGATCCAGCACCGCAAGGAACAGGTGCTGCATTGCGATATCCGTGATGGCGACCGGGTGTTTTACTTTACGACATGCGGCTGGATGATGTGGAACTGGCTCGTCTCGGCATTGGCATGCGGCGCCACGCTGCTGCTGTATGACGGTTCTCCTTTTTATCCCGACGGCAATGTGATCTTCGATTTTGCGAAGCGCGAGAAGATGACGTTCCTCGGCACGTCGGCAAAGTTCATCGATGCCGTCCGCAAGGCGGGGCTAAGGCCGGTCGAGACCCATGACCTCTCGAGCGTCCGCTCTATCGCGTCCACCGGCTCGCCATTGTCGCCGGAGGGGTTCGCGTTCGTTTATGACGATATCAAGCGGGATGTTCATCTGGCCTCAATCGCCGGCGGTACGGATATCGTGTCCTGTTTTGTGCTCGGCGTACCCGTTCTTCCCGTTTGGTCCGGCGAAATACAGGCGCCGGGCATGGGAATGGCCGTCGATGTCTGGAACGACGACGGCAGTCCGATCGCCGGTGAAAAGGGCGAGCTTGTCTGCACGAGGGCGTTTCCGTCGATGCCGATCGGTTTTTGGAACGACGCGGAGGGAAAAAGATACCACGCCGCCTATTTCGAACGGTTTGACAATGTGTGGTGTCATGGCGACTTCGCTGAAAAGACTGAGAATGGCGGCCTTATCATCCATGGCCGTTCCGACGCCACGCTCAATCCCGGCGGCGTGCGGATCGGCACCGCCGAAATCTACAACCAGGTCGAACGGATGGAAGAGGTGGTTGAAGCGCTATGCATCGGCCAGGACTGGAAGGGCGACGTCCGCGTGGTTCTGTTCGTTCGGCTGGCGAACGATGTCGAACTTGATGAAGAACTGGCGCGGGCGGTCCGGCGCGAGATTCGCAACGGAGCCAGCCCGCGCCATGTTCCCGCGAAAATTATCGCGGTCAGCGATATTCCGCGCACGAAATCGGGCAAGATCGTCGAATTGGCGGTCCGCGATGTCGTTCACGGACGGGAAGTCAGGAACAGGGAGGCGCTCGCCAATCCCGAAGCCTTGTCACTGTTTGAAAATCTGGAAGCGCTCGCCACATAGGAATCGCGGCCATGTCAGTTTCCCCTCGATAATGCCCAATGGGAACACTGGTGCCTTTCATGCAGGAAAATCGAGAAAGCGCGTACCGGTAGCCTTCCCGCATTCGCATGGGGAGAAAGGAGATATGAAGATGATTGAGCGTGACGAAAGCGGTGAGACGTTTGTACACTGCGGCGATAGTGACCCGCTTCCCCGAAGGCCGGCGAGTTCCGGCGGGGAAAGGGGCGCTCTTTTCCCCGGTCTTCCCGGCCGCGCATAAAAGCTATACCGCCCTGTCCTCCATCAGCGAACGCGACAGGACGACAACCGGCACCATCGCCGTGACAATGATGAGCAGGGCCGCCGCCGCGCCGTCTTCGACCATACCGCGCGAAGCGTTCTCGTAGACATGAGTGGCAAGCGTATCGAAACCGAACGGACGCAGAACGATCGTCGCCGAAAGTTCCTTTACGGTATCGACGAACACCAGAATTCCAGCGGTCAGTATCGCCGGACGCAGGAGCGGCAGAAGAACGTCCGAAACACTTCGAAAAGGCCCGCGGCCAAGGCTTCTGGCCGCCTCGTCGAGGTTGGGCGGCAGCTTGTGCAGGCCGGATCGGATTGCTCCGTCGGCAAGAGCCAGAAACCTGATCGTACACGCCAGAATGACGGCGAACGCCGTTCCGGAGAAAAACAGTCCCGGAGAAATACCGCTCGCCGTCTGCAATAACCCGTCGACCGTTCTGTCAATGGTGGCCAGGCTGTACAGCAATCCGAACCCCAGGATGGTCCCCGGAAGAGCATAACCGAACAGATTCACGCGGGTTATCGCCGCCTGAAAGCGCGATTTCGCAAGGCGGGCGGCATTGAGAAGCACAAGGGCGACGCAAACCGCCATCACCGCCGCCGACGCCGCGGTGATCACGGAGTTTCCAAGCGCCGACAGAAGAGCCGGATCCACGAATTGCTCCATTCTCCCGATTGCGTATCGGCCGAGTACATAGACGGGGATTGCAAAACCGATGAGCACGGGCGTCAATGTGAGTGCGAACGCCAGCATCGCCCGCCATCCACGCAGGGTCCGCCGGAGCGGTGGCACCCTCGGGTCGGCGGCCTTCGCCTGATGATAGCGCCGATGCCTTCTCGCCCACTGTTCCGCCAAGAGCAGAACCACGACGATCAGCAGCATCAGCATCGCAATCTGCGCCGCGCCTTCGATGCTGTCGCGATTGAGCCAGGTCGAATAGACGGCGATCGTCATCGTATTGACGCCCAGATACTCCGCCGCGCCGATATCGTTCAGGGTTTCCATGAGCGCCAGCGCCACCCCCGCCGCTATGGCGGGTTGGGAGACCGGGAGCAGAACGCGGAAAAATACGCGGAATGGCGCGGCGCCCAGCGTCCGCGCGGCATCGGCCAGGTCGCGGCCCTGCAGAATGAACACCACGCGGCAGGTCAAATAGACGTAAGGATACAAAACCGCCGACAGCACGATGGCCGCGCCGACGGTGGAACGAATGTCGGGAAACCAGTAGTCGTGCGCGCTCGTAAACCCGAACAAGGCGCGAATCCCGGTTTGAAACGGTCCGGTGAAGTGAAAGAACTCACCGAAAGCGTAGGCGGCCAGGTAGGTCGGTATCGCCAGGGGCAGCGCCAGCGCCCATGTGAGAATCCGCCTGAACGGAAAATTGTAGGCCATCACCAGCCAGGCGGACACGATACCCGTTGACGCTGTCAGCGCACCGACCAGCATCATCAACGCCAGCGTCGTTTGCGCGGACCGCGGAATGACGTTCGCGATCAGATGCGGCCAATCCTCGCCGCTGCCGGAAGCGGCAATGGTGGCGATCGTCGCAACGGGCATGACGACGATGGCGGAGACGGCCAGCGAGACCGCCAGCCAGATCGTATGACGGGCTGAAGATGCCCGCGGCGGGTTCCGGTCCGCGGCAGGCCGTATCGAACCTGTCAGGTTACCTGGCATTCGGCAATTCCGCTCCGTCGGATGACCGGTCTGGCGCATATGAGGCCATGAGTTCGCAAGGTCAATGGCGCGCGGCGGCGGGGCCGGGCTAATCGGCCAGCACCCGTGTCGGCGGAAAAGTCACTTCGACGACCGTTCCCTCATCGGGTTTCGAATCAATGGCAAATCCCGCGCGGTTGCCTTCCACCATCGCCTTTGTCAGCGGCAGGCCCAGCCCGGTTCCGTCGCCGCGCCGCGTATTCAGCGGCCTGATCTGCCTGAACGGCCTCATGGCCTGCTCGATTTCCACCCTCGACATGCCGATGCCGGTGTCGCGAACCCGCATGATGACATCGCCCGCTGGTTCATAAACGGTGGAAACGATGACCTGCCCGCCGGCGGGCGTGAATCGTATGGCGTTGGACAGCAGATTGAGCGCGATCTGCCTGACTGTTTTCAAATCGGCGACGACCTCGGGCAGATTGGATGCGAAACTGGAGCGTATGATCACTCTCTCGCGATTGGCCTGTGGCTGCATGATGGCTACGGCGTAGGCGAGCGCATCGTTGAGAGAGACGGACTCGAACTCCATGTCCTGTTCCCCGGCCTCGATCTTGGAGATATCGAGAAGGTCGTTGACGAGATCGAGCACATGATTGCCGGACCGGTTGATGTCCCGCAGATAGTCCGTGTAACGGGCGTTGCCGACGGGACCGAACTTCTCGTCGATCATCAGTTCCGAGAAACCGATGATCGCGTTTAGCGGTGTACGCACTTCGTGGCTGATCTTCGCCAGAAAATCCGTTTTCAGGGATGACGCCCGTTCGGCTTGTCCACGGGCCCGGGTGAATTCCTCCTCGGCTCGTTTCCACGGGGTGATATCCCGCATCACGGCGCAGTATCCGCGTTCGCCGGGCAGTTTCCCCATGGTCATGAACAGCGGTATGAATCGTCCCCGCGCTTCCCGGCCGATCACCTCCCGGCCGTCATTCAGAACACTCGCAACTCCGTTGCCGGACAGGCCGGACAGATAATCGTCCGCCGCCCGCTGACTTTCAAACGCAAACAGGACCTTGAAGGGCTTGCCGATCAGTTCGCCTGAATCGAAACCGAACAAGGCTTCCGCCGACCGGTTCAGAGACCTTATGCTGCCGGAGGGCGTCAACAACACGACACCGTCGGTCGCCGTGTCCAGAATTGCG
Organism: Rhizobiaceae bacterium; assembly: GCA_965204295.1. Classification (GTDB taxonomy): domain Bacteria; phylum Pseudomonadota; class Alphaproteobacteria; order Rhizobiales; family Rhizobiaceae; genus JAWKWH01. The sequence goes on along the minus strand of OZ241973.1, from coordinate 2,620,629 downwards.
GTCAGTTCCCGGATACGGTCATTGAGATCGTCATCGATCGATTCCGGTCCGTCCATCGGCGGCGAAAACAGCGAAACAGGCCGGACAGCCAGCATGAGGGCGCGGTTGCCGCCCCATCCGACCGACCGCAAATGGGCCTCGCACAGTTTCTCCGAGCCGTCGCGCGTGATCAGGCGCATGGCCGGTCGCGCCGGGTCTTCGTCGTCTTCCGACAGACCGTCAGGGCCGGCGAACAGGACATCGAATCCACCGGCTCGATCCAGTTCATCGATCGACCGATACCCGGTGAGCCTCAGAAATTCCGGATTGACGTAATGCAGCGCGTCTCCCGACCTGATCAGAACGGCGACCGGAAGCTGTTCGAGCACCGATACGTCGGAACCGCCGGCGGGAGGCCAGACCGGGGCTGCGAACGCGGACGGCATGAATCCGGACGTCGCAATTGCGATGCCCTTGTCATCCGGGGCGTCGTCAAACGACCGGCCATGTTCGGCCTGCGTCCCGCCGTCACGGGTTTCCGGCGCGGGAGACCGCTGGCCAATGTCCGTTTTGTCGTTGGCGCCCGACGCTGTCGGGGATTCGTCGCCGGTATCGATTTCGTTCTTCAAACGCTCACCGATTTCCCGAAATGCCGATTCCTCGGTTTCCGACAATTCGACGCCCGGAGAACCCTGCCGGTGCGCGGCAAGGCGGATTATCTTGTCGCTTTCGCCGCCGCCGAGCGGCGGCGCAACCTGAACGGCCGGTTTCCCGCCCGGAAACGGATCATCCGCCGGATCCGTTGCCGATGGCCGTCCAGCATCCGATTCATCCTCAACGGTTTCGCTCAGTCTCACCACGCCGAAACCGCGAAATCCCTCGAAGATTCGCTCGCGGGAATAGGCGGGCAGCGCCGCCAGGTCGACGGGAACGCGCTTCGCCTCATTGACGAGCGGCCACATTACCGACCGTCCCGACCACGTATCCCGCCGGTCGAGCAACCCGGCGATCTCGCCATCGGCGTCAATGCCAAGCGTTTTGGCGACATCCGCGAATGTTCTGCCGATCATATCGGCCGTCTCTGTTCCGACGGCCGTCGCGAATTCCTCGGATATCGCGCTGAACCGTCCCCTCGCATCCGTACGCCATACAAATCTGACGGCTTCCGTCGCGGAGCGCGCGAATTTGTCAGCACCCGGTTTGTCATGCGCGGAACGTTCGGATCGCACGCCTTCATTGATGGGGGCATATGCCCGTTCAGGCGTATCTTCGGCCTGCTCTTCAAGGTCGCGTGGCCGTGCGGGAACCACGGTCTCGATTCCGCCGGCATCGCCGACTGTCCCTGCTTCTCTTTCTGCCGGAACGACCGGAGATTGCGGGCCGGCGGCTTTGTCGGGCGCCCGCCCGTCGGCGCCGGTCGTATCCTCGACCGCAATCAGAAGATACAGCGCCGGAACGTCGGTCAACCGGCCAATCCCGGCGGCGATGTCTCCATTGGGTCCCGGCGTCACGCGTCTGACAAGACGGTCCCGCTCGCCTGACGCTTTCCGAACAAGCGTTCGCACGGTGTCCGGTGAAATCGTGTCGCCGGAAAATCCGCTGCCGGCGGAGACGATATCGCCATCGGCGTCAACAAGCGCGGCGCAACGGCCCGGCGCGTCGAAACCTGAAATCGCGCGCGCGGCGACCCTGGTTTCATCCAATCCGGGGGGGGCGCCGTTGGCGACGGCGAGCAGGATACCGTCATTCCCGTCCGGCAGGACAATTTTACCGGCCGAACAATTCAGCAGGGCGCTTTGGAGGCCGCTATTCAGGCGGATGGTCAAGGCGCGCGGGGTCTCAAGAGCCGGAAATCCCGGGGTCGCACGAATCTGCCGGCGTACATTCTCACCGAGTTTCAGCGGAGAGCTCAGCGCATCTTCGATGTTGTCGAAACCCAGCAATATCGCGCCGGGGCCGTTCACCCAGACGAGCGTCCGCAAATCCGCCGACAGCAATATCAGCGGGTCGCCAACCGCGAAGTGATGCCGCGCGCCATCGCTCACGGCGATGTCAAGAAAAGAGTAGGCGCCGGTGGTCATGCGGCAAGTCCATCGTTTTGTTACGCTTTTACCTAGCCATGGCCGTGCGGCGTCGCGCCGGGCCATCGGTCAACCCGTCTTTACCCCCTGTTAATAAATCGATCTCTTTCCGGCGTCCACAAATGTAAGTGAAATCGCGGCGTTATTGTCGGTCCGTGGTTAACGATCGCAAAAATGCTGCGGTGCAAAAATATGTTGCGATGCACAAAAATCTTCCCTATATAGGTTCCGATCCTGCCCAACGGGCGCAAATGATGAAGGACGAGAAAGATGACCAAGACCGCCAAAAACGAAAACACGGCAGAGTTTGCGACATTCGATGCCGCCGCCGCAACCGATCAGTTCCGTGCGTTTACCGAGAAGGGCATTGAGCAATCAAGCCAGGCTTACGCCAAGTTGAAAGACAATACCGAGACCGCGCAAAAAGCGCTCGAAGAGTCGTTCGAGAACGCCAAGATCGTCAGCAATGAATGGTCGCTGAAGTCTATTGCCGCCATGCGCGCCAATGTCGATGCCGGTTTCGACCACCTCGGGGCGTTGGCCAGCGTCACCACGCTTTCCAATCTGGTTGAATTGCAGACCGCGTTCGCCCGCAAGCAGGCGGAAGTCGCCGCCGCTCAAATGAAGGATTTGCAGGCCGTGTCGACCAGGGCCGTCGAAGATGTCTTCAAGCCGGTCAAAGACGCGTATACCAGGGCGCTGGCCGACATCAAGGCTGCCTGATCGGCGCGTTTCCGCCGATCAGAAAAAGAAGCCGGGACTTCCTCCCCCGGCTTTTTTCATGTCCGCAATCGTCCGGGAGCGTTCAAATGGGCTCCCGCGACACACGCCCGACCGGCGCCCCGAAAACTGCGCTTGCAATTGGCGTTTCAAGTTCGTATTTCACGAGCAGGAACCGGTCATGGACACGCGGTTGTAGCTCAGTTGGTTAGAGCGTTGGATTGTGGCTCCAAAGGTCGGTGGTTCGAATCCACCCAACCGTACCATCGTTCATCACACAGTCGGTCTGTCGGGCGGACATTTCTGCGGCCGCGTCGTTTCCGGTCAAAACAACGAGCCTTGGCCCGCATCGGATTTCGACGAACGCGAATTGCGTTTGGAAGCCTTCACCTTGCGGCTCGTCCCGGCTTCCGACTCGTGCGCGGTCGCCCCGACCTCGCCGTCCGCGAAGCGAAGCGCAAGCGCGTCGCCGCCTTTGACCTCGCCTGCGCGGATCAATGTCCGGCCATCGGCCGTGGAAACGATCGCATAGCCCCGCTTCAGAACGGCGGGATAGGCGAGGGACGCCAGCAGCCTCGCCGCCTCGGCAATTGAGCGCCGTTTTCGCTCAAGCAGGTTCCGATTGGCGCGGTCTGCCCGCGCGACCGCCTGATCGGCGCGCTCACGGCTTAGCCGGATACGGTCCTCGATCGGCTCCGGGCGGATGCGCCGCGCAACCGCCCGCAACGATGAACCGCGCTCCCGAACCAATCGCGACAGCAGCATGCCGTTGAGCCTGACGGCCGCAAGTTGCGCTCGCTTTTGCCGCGCGCCGCCGCTCAGCGCACGGGCCAGACGCGATTCGAGTTCGTCGAACCTGCGGCGCGGCAAGGCCAGCAGCTGATCCGGGGTGGGCAGGGCGCGCGCCGCCGAACGGGCAGAGTGACGCCGACGGTCGAAATCGCGTGAGATGGCGGACTTGAGGCGGGCGGACAGCGAAGCCAGTTCCGCCTCCAGATCGGCCCTGACGGGAACGGCCATTTCCGCCGCGCCGGTCGGCGTCGGCGCGCGAACGTCGGCGGCAAGGTCTATCAACGTCCGGTCGGTTTCGTGTCCGATCGCCGAGATTACCGGAATGCCGGACGCCGCAACCGTGCGCACCAGCGTTTCGTCATTGAATCCCCAGAGGTCTTCCAGGCTTCCCCCGCCACGCGCGACGATGATCACATCGGGACGAGGAACCGAACCTGCCGCTTCAAGCCTGTTGAATCCCTCGACCGCCGCCGTGGCCTCCATGGCGGATGTCTCTCCCTGCACCCGAACCGGCCAGACGATGACATGCAGCGGAAAACGATCGGCAATCCGATGGACGATATCGCGAATGACGGCGCCGGTCGGCGACGTCACCACACCGATGATTTTCGGCATGAAGGGCGGCGGTTGCTTGCGCGCTTCATCAAACAGACCTTCCGCAGCGAGCTGTTTCCTGCGCGCTTCGAGCAAAGCCATCAGTGCCCCGGCGCCGGCCGGTTCAAGTTTGTCGATGACGATCTGGTATTTTGACGATCCCTGATATGTGGTCAATCTGCCGGACGCGACGACTTCCAGCCCTTCTTCGGGCGGAAATTTCAGTTTCGAGAAGACGCTGCGCCAGATCACCGCTTCCAGACGCGCCCGCGCGTCCTTGAGCGAGAAATAGGCGTGCCCGGATGAATGCGGTCCGCGATACCCCGATATCTCTCCGAGAACCCGGACATGGCCGAACGCATCCTCGACCACGCGTTTCAGCGCGCCGGAAATCTCCGAAACCGTGAATTCCAACGCGTTCGATTGGCCGTTTTTGGGATTCGAATCGTTCATTTGCGCAAATAAAGCCGGTTAAACCGGATAAAATCGCCGGTACGGCTGGCATATTCGGCTTGTGGATCGTTCGACCCCGGCGGTCTCAATCAATGCTGGCGCCAATGACATTCAGTCTCCTTCGGCGCTTACCGGCGATGAAACAGTTTTTCGATATCGGTCAATTTAAGCTCGATCCAGGTTGGCCGGCCATGATTGCATGTGTCGGAGCCCGGTGTGTTTTCCATTTGTCGCAAAAGCGCATTCATTTCATCCGGCTTCAACCTGCGGCCGGAGCGGACCGATCCGTGACAAGCCATTGTCGCCGCGATCCTGTTCAGGCGGCTTTCCAAGCCATCCGTTTCCCCTTCGGCCAGTTCGTCCGACAGATCGCGAACAAGGGCGACCGCATCGACTTCACCCAGCATCGCCGGCGTTTCGCGCACACAGATTGCTCCCGGGCCGAACCGTTCCAGACCGAGACCGAAGCGTTTCAACGCGTCGGCCTGTTCGGCGAGCCGGTCCGCATCGTCTTCCGGCATGTCGATAATTTCCGGCAACAAAAGCATTTGCGAAGCCATCGGTTTCACCGACAGCGCCTGTTTCAGCGCCTCATAGACCAGCCGTTCGTGGGCTGCGTGCTGATCGACGATCACAAGCGAATCCGCGGTCTGCGAGATGATGTAATTTTCATGCACCTGAGCGCGAGCCGCGCCCAATGGCCGAAAAAACATCTCCTCTTCTGGCTCTCTGTCTCCGGCACGGACATTGGAGCCTTCTTCTGGCGGGAAGTTGCCGAAGGCAACCTGTCCGGATTCTCCAAATCCGCCTAGCGGACGGTTGGGCGACGTGTCGATGTCGTAGGCGGCGTCATGGCGACGTGCCCGACCCGGACCTCCTCGAAACGCGCCTATCATCGCGTCGGCGCCGGAGGTCGACGACCTGACACCTTCGTTCGCCAGCGCCTGCCGGATTGCGCCGACGATCAAACCGCGCACAAGTCCCGGGTCGCGAAACCGTACATCCGCCTTGGCCGGATGAACGTTGACGTCCACGAGGGTGGGATCGATCACCAGATCAAGCGCCGTCATGGCATGGCGGTCGCGCGGCAGCAGATCGGCATAAGCGCCGCGGATCGCTCCCGCCAGCATCTTGTCCCGCACCGGCCTGCCGTTGACGTGCATGTGCTGATGCCGGGCATTGCCGCGGTTGAAAGACGGTATGGATGCAAATCCGGAGAGGCGAACGCCATCCCGTTCCGCCTCGATGGAAACGGCGTTATCCGGAAAGTCGCTGCCAATCACTTCGGCAATACGGGCAAGACGGCCATTCGAATCGCCTGCCGTTGCGGAATATCGGAGTGTCTGCCGGTCGCCGCCGGCAAGCAGGAAATCGATGTGCGGGAACGCGATCGCTACCCGCCTGACCGCATCGGTGACGGCGGCCGCCTCCGCGCGTTCGGACTTCATGAATTTCAGCCGCGCCGGCGTCGAAAAGAACAGGTCGCGAACTTCGACTATGGTTCCCGGATTGCCGGCGGATGGTCTCGGCCTGCCGGTTCTGCCGCCCTCGATCGTGATTTCGGCCGCGCTGTCGTCGTCGGGCCGCCGGGATCGGATGGTCACATTCGCGACGGATCCGATGGACGGAAGGGCCTCGCCGCGAAATCCCAGGGACCTGATATCAAAAATGTCGTCGCCGAGCTTGGACGTGCAATGGCGCGAAATCGCGAGTTCAAGCTCCCCCGGAGCCATGCCGGAACCGTTGTCGGTCACACGGATCAGGTTCAAACCGCCGCCGGCCGTCGTGATTTCGATGCCGGTCGCGCCGGCGTCCAGCGCGTTCTCGACAAGTTCCTTGACCACGCTCGCAGGCCGTTCAACCACCTCGCCGGCGGCGATTCGGTTGATCATCGTATCCGACAGTTTGCGTATGGCCATGCCGCGTATATAAGCAGATTCGCGCTTGCCGCCCAAGCGGTTTGAACCAGCCGCGAAAGACGAAACGCTTGACTGACACGGTTCGCGGCCTATGCAATCAGGTCGATCAGGTGAGGGGCTCGGGGGGGGAAATGAAAATCGAAGGCAGGAAAGCGCTGGTGTTCGGCGGAACGTCCGGCATAGGTCTGGCTGCGGCCCGGCAGTTGGCCGAAAAGGGCGTGGCGGTCGTTGCAATCAGCCGCAATCCGGACCGGGCAGGCGACGTTCCGGACGGCATCGACCTGGCGAAATGCGATGTGCGCGATCGCGACGCCTTGCAGGCGTTGTTCACGGAACACGCGCGGTTCGACATTCTGGTCAGCGCCGCGACCGGCGGTGAACGTTCCGTTGGCCCGTTCCTGTCGATGGACCCGGATGGCTACCGGGCCTCTTTCGACAAATTGTGGGGGTACGCAAACGTCGTTCGGTTTGGAACGGAACGCATGGCCGAAGACGGGACGATTGTGCTGGTGAGCGGTGCGCCCGCCCGCAAGGCCCGGCCCGGTCAGGTTTCGCTTTCGTCGGTCGGGGGCGCGGTCGAGGCTTTCGTGCGGGCGGTGGCGCCCGAAATCGTGCCCAGGCGGCTGAATGTCGTTTCCCCCGGCATCATCGATACGCCGATGTGGCCGTCCGACCGGGCGGCGCGGGAAGAATTGTACAGGAAAGCCACCGGAAACAACCCGATTCCGCGCGCCGGCGCTCCCGATGAGGTCGCCGAGGCCATCCTCTTCATGATCGGCAACGATTTCGTCACCGGCACGACGATTGATGTCGATGGCGGCTGGCTTTTGTCGTAGCACTGACGGCGGTTGCGCGCTTGACATTCCGGCGGCGTCTCCCGTATGAACCGCGCAACGGATTTGGCGCGCTTTCGGGCGCGTTGTTCACTTTGATGCGGCGGCGTGTTCGATGGTCGTCGCGAACGGGACGGATCGGACCGATGAAGATCAGGAATTCGATGAAAGCGCTGAAAAGCCGCCATCGCGAAAACCGCATGGTGCGCCGCAAAGGCCGCATTTACGTCATCAACAAGATCAATCCCCGCTTCAAGGCCCGCCAGGGCTAACACCGGGGCGACCGGCCAATCGGCCAAATGAACGCCGGGCGTTTCATGCGTCTTGCGTTTCTCACGCCAAATTCAGTTTGACGATCAGGCCCGACGCGCTAGTTTCCGCGCGATGAGGATCATTCTGCTCTTTCTGGCCGCCATGGCCGCCATGGCCGCCATGCCGGTCGCCGGACCGCTTTTTGCGCAATCCTCCATTTCCGATCCGCTGGCGGATGAGACCACCGAAGGGTCGATCCTCAATCAGCTCTTTTTCGACCTCAAACGCGAGCGCAACGAAAAGGCAGCCGAGCAAATAGCCCAAAAGATCTGGGCCGAATGGTTTAAATCGGGCAGTGCGTCAATCGACCTGATGATGACCTGGTCACAGGAGGCGGTCAGAGCGGGGAAATACCACGTCGCTCTCGATTTCCTCGATCAGATCGTGACATTGCAGCCCGAATTCGCCGAGGGATGGAACCGCCGCGCGACATTGCATTTCATGATGAACGACTATTCCAAGTCGGTTTCGGACATCAGGCGCGCGCTCGCGCTGGAGCCCCGGCACTTCGGCGCTCTCTCCGGCTGGGGCATGATTTTGAAGAAATCCGGTCGCAAGGAGCAGGCGTTCAAGGCGTTCGCACAGGCGCTGGAGATATATCCGATGATGCGCAACGCCCAGGCGGAAGTCGCTGAACTCTCGGACGAACTTGCCGGCGACGATATCTGACGGTTCTTCATGCCGGTCGGGGTGCCGGAACGCGATCCGGCAGACTGCCTCATGGCACCGGTCGCGAAGATGGCGCTACCCGCCCTCAAGGAAACGCAGAACCCTGTCGCGATAGGCGCGACCCACGGGCACTTCCGTTCCGAGGCTGGTGACGACGCGCAATTTGCCGTCGCCCCTCCGCAACCGTACCGCGTGTTTCCCGCTGACCCACCACGATCTGTGCGTGCGTACGCCATCGACACCGGCAGGGTCCCGCTCGACGTCGCCGATTCGCATCAGGACAAGCGCGCTGCCCCTTGGCGTCGTAACCTCGACATAGTGATCCTGCGCCCGAAGATGCACGATGTCGCGTCCCAGACGGGGCGGCAGATTTTCCAGCAGGACGGAACCCGAAAGATCGGCGGGCTGTTTCCCAGCGGCGGCTTCGTCCGCGCCACCATGGGCGAGAAAACCGGAAAGAACCGAGATAACGACCGAAATGGCCGTCACGTAAGGCAGGAGAAACCAGAAGCCCGGCGTTCCGGAACCGAATACGGCTCCGATTATCGCGGCGTTCAACGCGGCGACCGGCACACCCGCGATCACTCCGCCCAAAAACGGCGCAAGGAACGACGGCATCCCGCATTGTTCTGCCCGCAACGTCGTGAGCATCGAAATGAAAAAGCCGACGCCATAACTGCCGATCGCAACCGCCGACCAATAGAAAAAGCGCTCGGGCAGCGACAGCGCACCGAACGTGTCGAACGGACCAGCGATGCTCAGCACAACGATGACGCCGCCAAGCGCGACCGAGAAGCGCGGATTGAGGGTGCGCGACCTCATTTCGCGAAGCGTCAACGACACGATCTGATCGTTGACGAACCTTTCGATGACGTTTGCGCGTTTGCGGTTGCCGTCGGCCATGAGTCTGAATTTTACCCGGTCCGGGCTTTTTCGCAACCATCCCGGCAGGCCGTTCATGCGCGCAACGACGTTCACAAAACCATACGGCTCCGCGCCGGCGATCGAAGCGAAAGGTCTGAGCAAACGCTTCGGCGGCGTACAGGCGCTGGCCGATTTTTCGCTGACGGTGCGGCCGGGCGAAGCGCTCGGGCTGATCGGAACCAACGGGGCCGGCAAATCGACCGCCTTGACGCTGCTGCACGGACAACGCGCGCCGGACAGCGGCAGTGCGCGGATATTCGGTCGAACCGCCGGCACACGGGCAGCCGCGCTCCATATCGGGATCACGCCGCAAAACGCCGATTTTCCCGAACAGGTCAGCCCGCGCGAGGTGCTGCGCTATGCGGCGGCGCATTTCGCCAATCCAAAACCAAACGGCGAACTGATCGAGGCGTTCGGACTTGGAAAGATCATTGAACGCCGAATGGACGGCTTTTCCGGCGGCGAGAAACGGCGCGTGGCGCTGGCGCTCGCCTTTGCGGGCAACCCGGCGCTGGTCTTTCTGGATGAGCCGACCTCCGGACTGGATACGGGCGGACAGGACATGTTCCGGACCTACGCGCGGGCCTATGCCGATGCCGGCGGCAGTCTGCTGCTGACCTCCCATCACTGGGACGAGATCGAACAGGTTTGCGACCGGATCGTGATGATCGATCGCGGCCGGCGGATCCTCGAGGGCACGCTGGACGATATCCTTCGCCGCGCTGGACGATGCCGCGTCAGCTTTGCGCCGGCTGACGCCGCGGACGCACCGGACTGGATCGCACGGGACTTCGCGTTTCACGGAGGGCGCTGGCATGCGGTCGCCGCCGACAGCGACGCGCTGGTCAGACGGGTGTTGCGCGATTTGCCGGATGCGGCTGACCTTCATGTCGTACCGCTGGATCTGAAAGACACCGTCGCCCGGTTGCGGGAGGAACTCGCGCAATGATCGCCCTGTTTCGCGCCAATCTCGCGCTGACGTTCAAAATCTTGATCCGGTTACCCGGCTTTTGGGTGCCGACGATCCTCTTTCCCGCGATGCTCTATGCCTTTTTCGGCGCGCAATATGCCGGAGAAGCATCGCAAGCGGTCCACGCCCTTGCGTCCTTTGCCGTCTACGCGGTGTTCGGGGTGGCGTTCTTCCAGTTCGGCGTCGGCATCGCGCAAGACCGTCAAAGCGCCTTCGCGACATGGCGCCGCACTCTGCCCGGCGGACCGTTTCCCTTCTGGGCCGCAAGGTTATGCGCGACTCTGGCATTCTCGGCGGCGGCGGTGGTGATGGTTTTCGCGACGGCATATGTCGTTGCCGGTCTGACCGTCGATCCCGCGACCTGGATGCGTTTGCTGGGCGCATGCCTGTTGCTTGGCGTTCCGGCCACGTTCATGGGAACAGCGCTGGGCTATCTGACTTCCCGCCACTCCGCGGTCGCCATCGCCAATCTGGTGTTTCTGCCGCAGGCCTATCTCGGCGGTCTGTGGGTGCCGCCGCACGCGCTGCCCGGGCAGATCGAGATCATCTCGCCATGGACTCCCGCGCGCCACATGGGCGAAGTGGCTTGGGCCGCGGCGGGCGGTACGCCAACGCCACCGGCAAGCGTACTCATCCTCGGGGCGTATACGGCCGGCTTCATGATGCTGACCTGGGCCGCCTACCATCGGGACCGGCGAGCACGGTTCGCGTGACCGTTCAGGCGAACCGGACGAAAGGCAATTCGACGGAATTGCGATCAGCGCCCGGACATGCCGTCCGACCCGACATAGGCGATACGCAGCATGTTGGTCGCGCCCGGCGTTCTGAACGGCAAGCCCGCCGTGATGATCACCCGGTCGCCGGGACAGGCGAACTCCTCCTGAAAGGCGATCCGGCAGGCCCGGTCCACCATGTCGTCCTGATCGCGGGCGTCTTCGGTGACCACGCAGTGCAACCCCCAGGCGAGCGAAAGCCGGCGCGCGGTGCCGACCACCGGCGAAAGCGCGATGATGGGTACGCTTGGCCGCTCCCGCGCGGAGCGCAGACCGGTCGTCCCCGAAGCCGTATAGTTGACGATGGCGGAGAGTTGCAGCGTTTCGGCAATCTGGCGAGCGGCCAGTGAGATGGCGTCGGCGCCCGTTGCTTCGGGCCCGGTTCGCTGTGCGTCGATAATGCCGGCATAGGTCGGGTCGCGTTCGACCTTTTCGGCAATCGCGTTCATCGTCGAAACGGCTTCGGACGGATAATCGCCGGCGGCGGATTCCGCGGACAGCATGACCGCATCCGCGCCTTCGAACACCGCTGTCGCCACGTCGGAAACTTCCGCGCGGGTCGGAACCGGCGCCGAGATCATCGATTCGAGCATCTGGGTGGCGACGACCACCGGTTTTCCCGCTCGCCGGCAGGCGCGCACGATCTGTTTCTGCGTGCCGGGTACGGATTCGAGCGGCATCTCGACGCCAAGATCGCCGCGGGCAACCATGAGCGCATCGGACTGTTCGATGATTTCGTAAAGCCGCGATACGGCCTGCGGTTTTTCGATTTTCGACAGAATGGCCACCTTGCCACGCGCGATCCCGCGCACTTCGGCGAGATCTTCGGGCCGCTGGATGAAGGAGAGCGCGACCCAGTCGACATCGGATTTCAGGATTGCCCGAAGGTCATCCCGATCCTTGTCGGTAAGCGCGCCGACGGGAAGATCGGTGTCCGGCAGACTGACGCCTTTACGGTCGGAGATTCCGGTCCCGGATATCACCCGGCACCGAATGGACTTCCCGTCGACCCGTTCCGCCAGCAAATGGAGCTTGCCGTCATCGATCAAAAGCCGATGGCCGGGTTCCACGGATTTCAGAATTTCGGTATGAGGCAGGAATACTCTCGATGCATCGCCGGGCGCATCTCTGTCGTCGAACGTGATTCTGTCGCCGGGCTCTAGGGCGACCGCATTGTCCGCAAACGCGCCAACCCGCAATTTGGGGCCCTGAAGATCGCCGAGAATACCGATAGGACGACCAACCCGGCGCTCGACCGACCTGATGCGCCCGACAAGCGTCCGCATCAGGTCGTGGGAGGCATGGCTCATATTGATGCGGAAGACGTCCGCACCCGCCTCGAACAGCGATCCGATCCGGTCTTCTGTCGAGGAAGCCGGACCCAGTGTCGCGATTATCCTGACCTTGCGGCTACGCCTCATCGGGTTTCGCCATCCGGGCCGGGGTCGGCGATTGCCGCCGTGTCGTCGCGCGCGGGTTCGTCGGTGAGTTGCACCATCCAGTTTCGTTGCTCACCCGTATCGTGCTCCTGAAATCCGGTACGCTGATATCCTCGCGCGAAACAATTCTTCGTGCCGGCAATCTTGAACTCCTTTTCGGCCACGCACATGTTGATCGGCCCTTCCCACCGGTCGCCGCGCTCTGCATTTTCCGCATAAATGTAATAGTAGCGTGACGATAGCCGCCCTTCGATCAGTGTTTTGCAGGTCGATCCGTCGATATGCCACCAGCCTTCGGTTATCCATCCGGCTTTCGCGCGGTAACCGATCGCGACACCGGCCAGGTTTTGCGTTGCATTGCAAACTCGGAAATCCGCCGCCGCGGTCGCCGGGAACAATCCCGCAAGAACCATGCACACGCCTGACATCGCACTCAACTGCCGGGCCTCGTTCATGTTCCGCCCTTTGAGAAAACCGCATCGCACCGAATCCTTTTCGGAAATGTCCGTGCGCATGTCAACGCGGGATACGGTTTGCGCCCGATCGATTCAACCGCATACGGATAGGGCGGAGCAACGGCGCGCGGCGCATGCCTGTCGAAATCCGTTGCACACGGGGCGCGACCATGAAAGAATAGCCGGAACTCCTTATCCCTTGCATCCTGATCGTCAGATGCCAGATCCTCAGCCCTGCATCATCATAGAAGGTGATTATTCCGGCGGACTGATCCTGCTTGCCGATCACGCGCACAACGACCTGCCGGAGCCGTATGGAACGCTCGGTCTCGACCCGCGCGAATTCGAACGGCATATTGCCTACGACATCGGCGTCGAGCCGGTAACGCGAATGATTGCGGAACGTCTCGGCGTTCCGGCGGCGCTTTGCGGTTTCTCACGCCTGCTGATCGACCCAAATCGCGGCGAGGACGATCCGACGCTGATACGCCAGCTTTACGATGGCGCGATCATTTCCGGCAATTATCCGCTTGCTCCGCAAGAGCGCGAATTCCGTTTGGAGAAGTGGTACAGGCCCTATCATCGCGCCGTGGCGAATGCCGTGGAAAAAACGGCCAACGACAGCGGAATGCCGCCGCTTGTAATAGCGATTCATTCCTTTACCCCGCGCATGCGGGGATTTGACCGGCCATGGCAGGTGTCGCTTCTGTGGGACACGGACGATCGCGCGATGCGCCTGCTGTACGACGCTCTGGCAAATGACGGTCTTGAGGTCGGAGACAACGAGCCGTATGATGGCGCACTGAAAGGCGATACGATGTATCGGCATGCGACGATGAACGGATATCCCCATGTTCTGGTCGAAATTCGCCAGGATCTGATCGCGTTTGAAGCGGGCCGGATCGAATGGGCGAACAGACTTTCAAGCGCACTTGACGATATCAATCGCCGCCCCGATATCCATCAGCGGCGGAAATTCGGTTCCCGCACACACGATTGAGCGGTTGCAGGGGGTGAGAGAATGACGGAAATGAGCGAGGAGCAAAGGCGCGACTTTGAAGCGGCGGCATTCAGGACGCTCGTGAAACATCTTCGTAAACGCACCGATGTTCAGAACATCGACCTGATGAATCTCGGCGGATTTTGCCGCAACTGCCTGTCCGACTGGTACCGCGAAGCAGCCGGGACGGCGGGTGTCGGACTGTCGAAGGACGAGGCCCGCGAAATCGTCTACGGCATGCCCTATGCGCAATGGCGGGACAAATATCAGACGGAAGCGACGCCGGAGCAACGGGAAGCCGTCAAGAAGAACCATCCACACCGGCATTGAGCGCGCCTCTTGACTCCGCCGTCCGGTTGCTGCAACCAGACCGCCGACAACGGTCGCGATTCCGCTGCTGACAATTCCCGGAGACTGAAACGTGGCCGATGACATCACCGATGAAACCTCACGGACAATGGCCGCCGGCCAGCTTCGCGCCTTTATCGAGCGCATTGAGCGGTTGGAGGAGGAAAAAAGAACGATTGCCGATGACATCAGGGAAGTCTACGCCGAGATGAAGGGTGCCGGCTTCGACACCAGAGCGGTGCGAACGATCGTCGGCCTTCGAAAGAAAGATCAGGCGGAGCGTCAGGAGGAAGAGGCAATGATTGACCTCTACAAGAATGCATTGGGAATGACCTGAGTCCGCGCGCGATTCTTCAATTATCCGTTCGGACAAGGCGGCCTCGTCGACAAGGCGCGCAAGTCCGGTCCGCTTGCCGGTACGCCGGCGAAACGCGATCATTTCTGAAAGTCCGGGCCGGGCCGGCAGGCCGCCGGTCAGTGTGTCCGGCTCAATTCCCCGGTCGCCGCTTCAGGCCCCTTCAGCGTCAGCTGATACATGCGCCCGGAAAACATGTCGCGAATTATACCGATCAAGTGGGTGTAGTTCCAATGCCGCTTTCGTGCGGGATTGATCCAGATCGCATTTGGCCACTGATCAAGCGCGCGTTGCAGCCACAGAATGCCGGGTTCCGGATTCCAGTGCTCTACCGAACCGCCCCGATACGCGATCTCGTGCGGACTCATTGAGGCGTCACCGACAGAAATCACCTTGTAATCGCGCCCGTATTTGTGCAGCACGTCGAATGTGGAGATGGCTTGCGAATGCCGGCGCCGATTGTCCTTCCAGACCCGCTCGTACAAACAGTTGTGGAAGTAAAAATACTCAAGCTGGCGGAATTCCGCACGCGCCGCCGAAAACAATTCCTCGACGGTGCGAACGTGGTCGTCCATCGACCCGCCGACATCGAAAAATATCAATATTTTGACGGCGTTGCGCCGCTCGGGGCCGGGTGCGGACGTCAAAATAGCCATGCTCCGCCGTGGATTTGATCGTGCCGCCGAGATCAAGTTCTTCATCTGCTCCTTCACGCACCTATCGGCGCAGCCGTTTCAGCGCCACCTTGATGTTGCGTGTGCCAAATTCCACCGAATCGTCGAAGTTTCTGAACTCCCGCCTGTCCAAGACCTTGACCGCGCGACGGTGGCGCGATTCGTGTTGACCGATGCGGACACATTCCGGATTGTAGCCGTAAGCGCCGAAAGGTGAGGTTGCCGCAGTGCCGGTCCATTTGGAACCGCCCTGATGCCGGCCCTTCTGTTCTTGCAGGCGCTTTTCGAGCATTTCCATCAGCTTTTCGAACCGGTCGATATGGCGCTCATCCTTCACCATGGCCGAACGGGCGAGGAAGTAGAACCCTTCGATGTCATAGGTGACGAGATCGACTTCCATACCTTTCAGCACAGTCAGATACTCCCGCAGCGAAACGGGGATGCGCGCGGCTTTCAGTTCGAGGAAGAGCGGAATGAACATCGGCGGCAGCCTAGGCGGTTCCGATATCATTGTCAGCCCGCGGCACACGCGAAATTGATTCAGCCCGGCGCGATGACTGCCCTACATCTGGCGGCCATGAAACCGGTAGCGCGAACGGCCCTTGTCCTGTGCCTCATGGCCGCCATGGCGACTGGATCGCAAGCCACGAATCCGGTTCCGGAAACCGTTCCCGTTCCGGCGGGTCCCTTCATCAGCGGGTCGGACCGCGGCGAGAGGGAATATGCCTATACGCTCGACGAAACGGCCTATGGCCATTCAGTAACCAGAAAAAACAAATGGTACGAAGACGAATTGCCGCGCGCCACCCGCGAAACGCCCGCGTTCGACATCATGGTCAATCCGGTGACGAACGCGGACTACGCGATTTTTGTCGGCGAAACTGGTCATCCCGCGCCGGAGGTAGATCCGGAGACCTGGAAGTCCTACCGCCTGGTTCATCCCTACGAACGAACGCTCAAATTCCAGTGGCATGGCGGCGAGATGCCGGAAGGCAGAGGCGATCATCCGGTGACCATGGTGACGATTGCCGACGTATCGACCTATGCGCGGTGGTTGTCCGAAAGGACTGGCGCGACGTGGCGGCTTGCCACGGAGCTCGAATGGGAAAAGGCGATGCGCGGTGCCGACGGGCGCATATTCTCCTGGGGCGACGAGTGGAACGAAAGTCTTCTCAACAGCCATGATTCCGGTCCGTTCGATACGGTTCCGGTTGGCGGGTTTGACGAAGGCGCCAGCCCGTTTGGCGTCATGGATGCGGCCGGCCAAGTGTTCGAATGGGTCTCCGACAGCCCGCGCGAGGGGCGCCATTATGTCAAGGGTGGGTCGTGGGACGACAAGGGGTGCGGCGTTTGCCGGCCCGCCGAGCGTCACCAAAGACCAAGCAATATCAAACACATACTGATCGGCTTCCGTTTGGTGCGGGAGGAATAGTATCCGGCGCTAAACCGGTGCGGCCATTGGCGTTCGGTCGAACAAGGCGCCGAAATTCACCGCCTGTACAGGATAAACGGCGTTCTGACGGCGATGCGATCATACAACCGGCGGGCGGTGCGGTTGAATTCCTGCGTCAGCCAGTAAATCGCCGGGCAACCCGCATCATCGGCCTTTTGATAGACTGCCTCAATCAAGGCCCGGACAGCGCCGCGCACATTCGGATCGGCATACAGATCCTGCAGACAGCAGACATTCTCGATTCGCCAGCCATGACGGTGAAACAGGTAGTGCGCCAGGCCGATCGGCTTGCCGCCGACCTCGGCGATCAGGCCGCGGAATTCATTTTCCGCACCGGCATTGCCGGCCAGCATTCGATCGAAGGACGAGCGGTAAACTTCTTCCGCAACGCTCGATTCGTAAAATTCCAGAAGCCGTCCACAGGCTCCTCCACTCCGCCTCGTCGGAGGCTTCAAGCGGTCGAACGGTAATCTCGACGCTCATTCGGCGACCTCCGGCAGGTGCGGTTCGCCGATGTCCCGAATGTCGAACGGCGTCGTTTGATAGGTCCGGTTGATCCAGTTGCCGAACAGCAGGAAGGCATGGCTGCGCCAACGGTTTTGCGGTTCGTTTTCAGGATTGTCGTCCGGAAAGTAGTTTGCCGGCAGTTTGATCGGCGCACCGGCTTTCACGTCGCGAAAATACTCGGCCGCGAGCGAGCCGGAATCATATTCGACGTGATTGAATATATAGAGGCGATTGCAATGGTCCTCTGCCAGCAGACAGAGGCCGGTCTCATCGGATTCCATCAGCACTTCCAGCCCGTGCCCGGGTTTGATGTCTTCGCGCCGGACTTCGGTCCACCGCGATACCGAAATCAGAAAATCGTCAGAAAATCCGGTGAGGTAGGGTGAGGCCGGATTGAGATTGCGGTGCCGGTAGACGCCGAATGCCTTTTCATCGAGCCGATGTTTCGGGACGCCATGAAAATGATAGGCGGCCGCCATCGCTCCCCAACAGACAAAGAGCGACGAATGGACATGGGTTTTGGTCCAGTCGAGGATGGCCCGCAGTTCCTTCCAATAGGTCACCTCCTCGAACGGCAACGTCTCAATCGGCGCGCCGGTGACGATGAAGCCGTCGAATTTGCGATCCCTGATCTCATCCCATGTGTGATAAAAGTTGATCAGATGGTCTTCCGCCGTGTTCCTGGCCCGATGCGAACCGATGCGGACCAGCGTCATCTCGACCTGCAGCGGCGTCGAGCCGACCAGCCGGGCGATTTGTGTCTCGGTCGCGATCTTGTCGGGCATCAGGTTCAGCAGCCCGATCCGGAGCGGACGTATGTCCTGGCGAATGGCGACGGACTCATCCATTACATTCACACCCTCGCGAACAAGAATGTCGCGCGCGGGCAGACGGTCGGGGATACGGATCGGCATCGGTTCGCTCCAAAAACAAAACCGGCTCGCGGATAAGCCGCCAACCGGTCCGGATCGGGTCTGCCCCGCGGCCCTTTTAGCGACTTGTTTCATGTGGCTGCAAGCCGGCCGGCCAAATCACCACGGCCAGCAGGATACGACGTGTCGACCCGCAAGGCAAGTACGGCGGACGCCGGCGCGCTGATCGGTCCGGCCGATCCTTGCGTGTCCACCGCCGTCGTGCCCCCGCCGGTCGTTCAATCCGTCAGGCCGGACAGGGTCGCTTACCGCTCCTGCCGTCTCGCCGGAAACGTCAGGCGCTCGAACAAGTGTACGTCCTGTTCGTTTTTCAACAGGGCGCCATGCAGGCGCGGAAGCGCGTTAGCGGCGGCGGCGCGCAAATCCTCCGGCGAAATGTCATCGGCCACCAGCATCCTGATCCAATCAAGCGCTTCCGAAGTCGAAGGTTTCTTTTTCAGCCTTTGCTGTTCGCGGATTTTATAGAATTAAGCCGGCGTCGCGGCGATCGGTTTCTTCTCGATGCCGGGATAATGAACGTCGATAATTCCGGACAACGTCCCGGCCTCGGGGAAACGGATGTAGTGAAAGAAGCAACGGCGCAGAAAGGCGTCCGGCAAATCCTTTTCGTCGTTCGACGTGACGATGACTATGGGCCGATGATTAGCCCGAACGGTCTCGTCGGTTTCGTAAACGAAGAATTCCATTCGTTTGGAAACTTGATGTCCGCCTTGTCGACCTCGTCTATAAGCAGCACGACTTTCCTGTCGGACGTGAACGCCTCCCACAGTTTGCCGCGCTTGATGTAGTTGCGGATATCGTTGAAGCGATCGTCGCCGATCTGGCTGTCGCGCAGCCGGCTCGGCATCGTATTCGTAGAGCCCCTGCTGCGCCTTCGTTGTCGATTTGACGTGCCATTCGATCCGCTTCAATCCGAGCGCGGACGCGACCTAGCGGGCCAATTCGGTCTTGCCGCCGCCCGGTTCGCCTTTTACCGGCAGAGGACGCTCCAGCCTGATCGCCGCGTTGACGGCAGCCATCAGATCCTTGTCGGCCACATAGCTATCGGTCCCGGTGAACTGAATGGTCATGCGGCCTCTGGATGTTGCAACGCGGCGGACACTATTCAGACCGGCCTTCGGGGCAATCGCAAATTCCCGCTGGCGCGGGGGCGTCCGCGGGACTATATACGCCTCCGGCGTTCTGTGCTTCGCGGCAGGAGTTGTATTCCCGGGGCTTAGCGACTTCTCAGGGAGCCGTCCCTGATTGAACTCGAGGGTTCTTTCACACGGCGCCCACCTACATTGTAGGTTCCCGGGGTCGAAATCTCCACCGGTCTTCATGGTTCGCCGACCAGATTCTCACCCTCAACCGATTTTTTCGCCGATGCTGGACCCCGGGGTCGAAAAGAAGCGAATACGCGCGGAAGCGCTCGCCCGCCGCGATGCGCTTGATCCGGAGTGGCGCATTGAGGCGTCGCTTGGTTTCGCCAAAGCCGCGGACAAGATTGAATTTGATGCTGGAACCGTCGTCTCCGGCTTCTGGCCGATCCGCTCGGAGGTCGATATCCGGCCGCTGATGTTCGCGCTGCGTGAGAAGGGTGCGCGGCTTTGCCTGCCTGCGATCACCGGCAAAACCACGATTGTGTTCCGGGAACTGGTTCGCGGCGCGGCGATGATTCCCATGGGCTTCGGGACGGCCGGACCCGGACCCGACGCGGAGGTTCTGGACCCCCGGATCATGCTGGCGCCGCTGGCCGCATTCGATCGCGCGGGCAATCGGATCGGTTACGGAGCGGGATACTACGATCGGGCGATAGTGAAGCTTGAAGCCAGGGGCGCCGGCCCGCGTCTGATCGGCATCGCGTTTGGTTGCCAGGAAGTCGACCGGGTTCCCGCCGAATCCCATGATGCGCCCTTGCACGCGGTCTTGACGGAGACCGGCTTGCGCCGCTTCGACAACGCCTGATAGACGGGCGCGATGCGTTTTCTGTTTCTGGGCGACATGGTGGGGCGATCGGGGCGGATGGCTGTCTGGGACCGGCTGCCGGGCCTCAGGTCCGATTTCAATCTCGATTTCGTCGTCGTCAATGGCGAGAACGCCGCCGGCGGTTTCGGCATCACCAAGGCGATTTTCGACCGGACGATTGATGCCGGCGCCGACGTGATCACCACCGGCAACCATGTGTGGGATCAGCGCGAGGCGCTGGAATTCGCCGACCGCGAAGAGCGGTTCTTGCGGCCGGTCAACTATCCGCTGGGAACGCCTGGTCGGGGCTCCGGCGTCTATGTCGCGAAAAACGGCGCGCGCGTGATGGTCGCCAGCATCATGGGACGTGTCTTCATGCACCCGGAACTCGACGATCCGTTTCAGGCCGGCGAGCGCGAGTTGACCGCCTGCCCTCTTGGCGAACAGGCGGATGCGGCGATCATCGATTTTCATGCGGAAGCGACGTCGGAGAAAATCTGCTTCGCGCATTTCGTCGACGGTCGCGCTAGCCTTGTCGTCGGCACCCACACGCATTGCCCGACGGCGGATCACCAGATTTTGAACGGCGGGACCGGATATCTGTCGGATGCCGGCATGTGCGGCGACTACGATTCTTCCCTCGGCATGGACAAGGAGGAACCGCTCAACCGGTTCCTGTCGAAGGTCGTCAGGGGTCGTTTCGAGGCGGCGACAGGCCCGGCGACCATATGTGGCCTGGCCGTCGAGATTTCAGACCGGACCGGGCTTGCGCGGAAGGTCTCCCCGCTGCGCATCGGTCCGCGGCTTTCCAGGATCATGCCGGATTTCTGGTAGTTTCACTCCCGGGCAATTTTGGCGCGCGCACCGGAATCCGTATGTTGCGGACCGGCGAAGTCAGCCCATTGCCCGTGAGCGAATTTGCCGCTATAGAGTCGGGCAATTTCCCGATACCGGTGGTTCGACCCACCGCCCGCGCGAGGGACGCGGGCGAGCGAGAAGGATTTTCACTATGGCCAACACCCTGCTCATGCCAAAGGCGACCGCCGTATGGCTTGTCGACAACACCGCCCTGACCTTCGATCAGATCGCCGAATTCTGCAAGCTGCATCCGTTGGAGGTTTCCGCGATTGCCGACGGTGACGCCGCACAGGGCATCAAGGGGCAGGATCCGATTATCACAGGTCAATTGACCCGCGACGAAATCGCGGCAGGAGAGGCCGATTCGAACCGCAGGCTGAAACTGTCCGAACCGAAGGTCAAGGTTCCCGAAACCCGACGCAAGGCCCCGCGTTACACGCCTCTGTCAAAACGGCAGGACCGTCCGAATGCGATACTTTGGCTGGTGCGAAATCACGCCGAATTAAAGGATGCGCAGATTTCCAGGCTGGTCGGCACGACAAAATCGACCATTGACCAGATTCGCAACCGCACCCACTGGAATTCGTCCAACCTGCAACCGCTTGATCCGGTCACACTTGGCCTTTGCTCGCAGATCGATCTGGATTTCGAGGTGCAGAAAGCCTCAAGTGACCTCCCGGCCGCGGAACCCGCGGGCGACACGCTGCTGCCGGCCTCCGAGACCGAGAATCTCGAAGTGACGGCAACCGGACAGGACGTCAAAGCGGAAGAGGAACTCGACGCCGATGCGGTTTTTGCCAGGCTGTCATCGCTGAAGACACCCGATGCAAACAAGGATGAGGGTTGATCAACCGTCACCCGCCGGGCATTCCCGCGCCTCCATCCGACGATAGAAATCGACGAGTTGCCTGCCCTGCTCCGGTTTGAAGCGCGTTCCCGTGATCTTCATGTCGTTGATCCTGTCAAGCCGGAATACGCGAAAATCATTGCGTAGCTCGCACCAGGCGACGAGGGTCCAGACTTTTCCCCAGAACCACAGGCCGAGAGGTCTGATGTTTCTGCTGCTTGGCGCACCCTTGAGATCCGTGTAGGCGACCGATAGCGCGTCGCGATTTTCCACGGCGTGTTTCAATGCGTCGAGGCGTTCGCGGTCCGATTCCGACATCGTCAGGCCGGAAGCATGGATTTCAGTGCGCTCGATGCGCGCTTTTTCGGAATCCGGCAGCACCGCCTCGATCTTGACCAGCGCTTCCAGCGCCGCGCGCGCCATTGTCACACCACCCCATGCCCTCACCATGCCCTCACCATGCGCGCGCCGGCGACAAGAGCTGCGACTTCGTCACCGGTGAACATCAGCGGCGGAAGATCGAAACCCCGGCGCAGAATGTATCCGATGCCGGCTTCGCCATCGATCGGCACCCCCGTCGATTGCAAATCCGCGATGTCGCGATAGATTGTGCGTTCGCAGACTTCAAGCCGCTCCGCGAGTTTCCGCGCCGTGACCAACCGGCCGCCTCGCATGTACTGGACAATTTGAAACAGGCGGTCGGCGCGGCGCATCTTCCGGTAAGACCTCTCAGGCGGCCTCGAACACGCCTATGGAATTGCCATCCGGGTCGAGACAGTAGGCAAATCGGCCGGCCGGCAGTTCGATCGCGGGCGACACGACCTGACCGCCGGCGTCGGCAACGCGTTTCATCGTATCTTCCAGTCTGCCCGGCGCGGCCAAGTGTACGGTATTGCCGGAACCGGAAGTCGGCGGATTTCCGGGGTAGATAGAGCCGGATACCCCGGTTTTCATATCGTTGACGGGAAACGTCGCCATCGGATTCGGATTCGGACCGTCATTTTGTTCGATCAGTTCGCCTTGAACGACAGCGCCATAGAACGCCTTCGCCTTGTCCATGTCGGTGACGGGGATTTCGAACCATACGGCGGCGTTCTTGGGAGGATGTGCGGACATTGGTTTGCTCCTTGTTTTTGATTCAGCCGGACCGAAAGACCCCGCTGACAACCCGTTTTCGCATATCGCTCCTGACAACATTCTGTCAGTAGTGCGAGCATTCGTCGAGGTCGCAGAACAGCGGCCATCCCGACGGATTCGGTCGGGCGGTCGCTCTGTCCGCGAAATCGGTGACGTGATCGAATGGCCGGACATGCGTCGAATCGGTTTCATATCGAACTCCTCTTGGTCGGAGCCGAAATGTCTGGTACCCCTCCGACGTCAGGCTCCGTCGCCGGCTATTCCTCCTTAACGTCGACAGTGTAGTTGAGCGGCAGCCGTCCGCCGTCCGCATAGATCGTCTGTCCGGTGACATAGCTTGCATCGTCGGACGCCAGGAAGGCCGCAACCGACGCGATCTCCGACGGTTCGCCGATTCTGCCGAGCGGCGTTCGTGACAAAATCCGATTTCGTGCGGCCGGATCGCTGTTCACCGAGGCCAGCATGTCGGTCATGATCGAACCGGGTCCGATCGCATTGACCCGGATTCCATGCGGCGCCAGCGCCAGCGCCATCACTTTTGTCAATTGCGCCACTCCCCCCTTCGAAACCGAATAGGGAACCTGATTGGCGATCGCGGATACCGCGTTGACGGATGACATGTTGACAATCGCGCCCGCGCGCCCGCCATTCGCGACCTTGTCGACCATGTATCGCGCCACGGCCTGGCCGGTGAGAAACGAACCCTTGAGATTGATCCCCAGAACCCTGTCGAAATCCTCCTCCGCCAGGTCGAGGAAATCCGCGCCGTGCACGACGCCCGCATTGTTGACCAGGATGTCGATATCTCCATACGCGTCAATTGCCGCCGCGACCAGATTGTGAACGTCGAGCCGGCGGCTGACATCGTTTTTCACGAATCGCGCTTCGCCCAGTTCGGCCAGATCCGATTCGGCCGCCTCGCCTTTTCCCTTATCGATGTCGGCGATGATCACTTTCATGCCCTCGCGCAGATATCTTTCCGCGATCGCATAGCCTATGCCTCCGGCGCCGCCGGTTATGACCGCGATTTTTCCTGTCAGTGACATGACCGGTTCCCTGTTTTTCAATGTTGTGTCCAAGCTTGGAGAAGGACGCCTGTCTCGTCAATACCGCGCGATATTGACCGGATGTCCGCTTCGCGCTAACCGGACGTCCGCAACCGCGAACAACGACCTGATGTCGAAATGATTCCCAAAATCCTCGTATTTGCCGGCTCGAATCGGACAGGGGCGTATAGCGGCAGGACCGCCGCGGCAGCTGTTAGGGAACTGGCGCTGCAGGGAGCCGAAGCGACCCGGATATCGTTGTCCGACTATCCCATGCCGATTCTCGATCAGAACCTGGAGGACAGCGAGGGCATTCCCGAAAGCGCCATGCGTCTGGGCCGCATGATTGCCGCGCATGACGGGTTGCTGATTGTTACGCCCGAATACAATTCGTCCATCCCGCCGCTGTTGAAGAATACGATCGACTGGGTCAGCCGCATCTCGAAGGACGGCGACACTCAACTCAAACCCTTCTCGGGAAAGATCGCCGCGCTGTGCGCTTCGTCTCCGGGAAAGCTTGGCGGCGTTCGGGCGCTCGGTCATCTGCGGCCTGTTCTCATGAATGTCGGTGTTGAAGTCGTGACGCCGCAATGTTCGGTTGGCGGCGCCGGACAGGTCTTTGACGAAGAGGGCAATCTGACCGACGCCCGCGCGACGGGCATGATGGAGAATGTCTGCCGGACATTGTGCCGGCATGCCTCATTGCTGTCACGGAGGGTGGGACCGTGAGCGCCGACGTGAGGAGCCGCCTGATTGTCGGTCTTGATCTGCCGACGATAGCGGATGCCGAGCGCGTTGTCGCCGAACTGGAGAACGGTTGCTCATTCTACAAGATCGGCTATCAACTTGTCTTCGCCGGCGGTCTGGAGTTTGCCCGCGACCTGGCGCGGGATGGGAAAAAAGTATTTCTCGACATGAAGCTGCTGGATATCGACAACACCGTCGCCAGGGGCGTCGAAAACGTCGTCAGGACGGGTGTTTCGATGCTCTCGATCCATGCCTATCCCAAAACGATGCGTGCGGCGGTCGAGGCGGCTCGCGGATCGGAAATGTGTCTTCTGGGGGTGACCGTTCTGACTTCCATGGACGATCTGGATCTGGTGACGGCCGGATATCGGGAAAGCGCCGCCGCCCTGGTGGCGCGGCGCGCCGCCGACGCACGCGATGCCGGAATGGGCGGGATCGTCTGCCCGGCGGCGGAGGCCGGCCTCGTTCGCGAAGCCGTCGGGACCGATCTGGCGGTTGTGACGCCGGGCATAAGACCCGCCGGAACGGACCATGGCGACCAGAAGCGGGTGGTCGCGCCCGCGGATGCCATACGCGGGGGCGCGTCGTATCTGGTTGTCGCCCGGCCCATCGTCGGCGCGGTTGACAGGCGTGCCGCGGCGGACGCAATTGTTGCCGAAATGGCCATGGCCTGAAGACTGCAAGGGAGTGGAGTTATGCCGAAGGGATACTGGATTGCGCGCATCGATGTTCGCGACGAGGAGCGCTACAAGGATTATATATCCACGGCGAAACCTGCGTTTGAGCGATATGGCGCCACGTTTCTTGTCCGCGGCGGCGCCATTTCGCCACTGGAAGGCCGGCATCGCAAGCGCAATGTCGTGATAGAATTTCCTTCGATGCAGGCGGCGGTCGATTGCTACAATTCGGCTGAATACCAGGAAGCCAAGGCGATTCGGCAGGAAGTCGCCAATGCCGAGATGATCGTGGTCGAAGGCGTTTGAAACTGTTCCCTGACGCTTGCCGGCAACGGTTCTCGGGATTTTGAACCCGGCGTCGCCATGATCCGCCCGCGGGCGCACCCGGCCCGCCGGTCACTTGGCCTTCATCCTATGGTGCATTGCAAAAAATCATCAACCTGTTAACTTTGCTGCAGGGCAACAACAGAGGGCCGGGCGAATCACCTTGATTCTCAACCGGTAATTTGGTTGACGTGACTTTTTACAGGTTCTACGAGATGAATCATGCTGCATTGCAGCCATTCAGGGCGGCGGCTGACGCGACCCGGCTGTTCTGCACAAATCCTCTCAATCCGATGTCGCGAACGCCGTTTGGCCGGGCGACCGCCGCGATGGCGGAAATGTTTGAACGCACGACCAGGCGCTACGCCAAACCGGAATTCGGCATCGATGAGACGGTCATTGACGGCAAAACCGTTCCCGTCGCCGAAAAGTGCATCTGGTCCCGTCCGTTTTGCAATCTGCTTCATTTCGAAAAACCGCAACCGGCCGGAGGTGAGCCGGATTCGAAACTGGTCATCGTAGCTCCGATGTCCGGCCATTATGCCACATTGTTGCGCGGCACCGTCGAAGCGATTCTGCCGTATGCGGAAGTCTACATCACCGATTGGGCGGACGCGCGTATGGTGCCGGTATCCGAAGGACATTTCGGTCTTGATGACTATATAGACTATGTTATTGAGATTCTTCACGCATTAGGTGAGGGATGTCATGTCATGGCGGTCTGTCAGCCCTCAGTGCCCGTTCTGGCGGCGGCGGCGGTGATGGAGCGCCATGAAGACAGGTTCGCTCCCCATTCGATGACGCTGATGGGAGGTCCGATCGACACGCGCGTCAATCCGACCGCGGTCAACAAGCTTGCCGAGGATAAAGGTCTCGATTGGTTCCGCGACAATGTCGTCATGCAGGTTCCGTGGCCGCACCCCGGCTTCATGCGCGATGTTTATCCCGGCTTCCTGCAGCTTTCGGGGTTCATGGGAATGAACCTTGATCGGCACCTGATCGCCCACAAGGATTTCTTCATGCATCTGGTCAAGAACGACGGCGATTCGGCGGAAAAACACCGTGACTTTTACGACGAATACCTTGCCGTAATGGATCTGACGGCTGAATTCTACCTCGAAACCGTCGAAACGGTGTTCATCAACCACGCATTGCCAAAAGGCCGGATGATGCATCGTGGCGAGCCGGTCGATCCGGCCGATATCCGCAATATCGCGCTTTTGACCGTTGAAGGTGAGAATGACGACATTTCCGGCGTCGGCCAGACGAAGGCGGCGCAAAGTCTGTGCGTCAATGTTCCTGACAGCAAACGGCGCCATCATCTGCAAAAGGATGTCGGTCATTATGGTGTATTCAACGGATCCCGTTTCCGTGCGGAAATCGTGCCGATCATTGTTGATTTCATGGGGCGGCACGGCAGGTCCAGGCCGTCGAGGAACCGATTGAAGTTGCTGAAATCCGCCTGAACTCCCAAAGCAAGGCCCGGTAACCATAATTTAATCACAACAGCCCGCTCGATTGACTCAGCGCGATCCCTGCCGTTAACGTTTTGTTCACAAATACGGGGAAGCGGAGGACATCGCATGAATGCGATGCGCGACATTGTATCGGGGACCGTCGCGGTTCTGACCGTGCTGTCGCCTTGCGGCGCGGCCATTGCCAGTTCCGCCGGTTCGATGACGGTCGGCGGCTACACCTCCCAGCCGATCGGACATTACGAGTTTTGCAGGCGTGCGCCGGCGGAGTGCCGCATCAGGTCGCTCGATCGCGGGCCGCAAAGACTAACCGAGCGGCTATGGGGCGATATGGTCAGGATCAACGCCTCCGTCAATCGGCAGGTCCGACCGATGAACGATCATGACATCTACGGCAAGGATGAGGTATGGGCCTACCCGAACGGCGCCGGCGACTGTGAGGACTATGTGCTGGAAAAGCGCCGCCGGCTTCAGGCGCAGGGCGTATCCCTGTCGAACCTGTTGATTACGGTTGTCCACAAATCCGATGGTGAGGGCCACGCCATTCTTACGGTCCGCACCGACAAGGGCGATTTCGTGCTCGACAATCTGTCGGACCGGGTAAAACCGTGGAACAACGCCCGCTACCGATACCTGAAGCGCCAGGCGAGCGATCACACCGGTCGCTGGGTCACGATAGACGGATTTAACAATCCGTTCGTGGGATCGCTTGATTAGCGGGCGAAGACCGGTGCGACGATATTTGTCGCGACCGTAAGGTGTGCATCGAACCGCCTTTGCCCCGTGGCATTCGGTGGTGACGGGCCTATCCGGTGATGGCGACTTCAAATCGACCGCGCTCGCATTTGCCGTTGCAGCAGCGTTTTCTCCATTCAATCGGCGTGATGTTACCGTTTCCACTCATCATGGTGCGGGTTTGGTCAATGCGGCGCCAGTTCGACGCAAGGTGCTTGCCGCTTGCCCGATATTCCCTCATAACGTCGATATCGCCGCGCCCTGCGGGAACGGGCGTCGCGCAAAACGGAGGATCAACCATGCGTTTTCTGACAATCGCTGCAACGGCAGCAAGCATTCTGGCCATAATCGCATCCGGCGCCGCCGCCAGTTGTGAAGACGGCGAGGTCGTCATCAAATTCAGCCACGTCACCAATACCGACAAGCATCCGAAGGGCATCGCGGCAACGCTTCTCGCTGAGCGCGTTAACGAGGAAATGAACGGCAAGGCCTGCATGGAAGTATTTCCGAACTCGACGCTTTACGATGATAACAAGGTGCTCGAAGCTCTGCTCAATGGCGATGTGCAACTCGCCGCGCCGTCGCTCTCCAAATTTGAAAAGTTCACCAAGAAATTCCGGATCTTCGACTTGCCTTTCATGTTTGAAGACGTCAATGCGGTCGACCGGTTTCAGAATTCGGAGGATGGCGAAAAGCTGAAAAACGCCATGGTTCGCCGCGGTCTGAAGGGGCTGGCTTTCTGGCACAACGGCATGAAGCAGATGTCCGCCTCCAAACCGCTGATCAAGCCGGAAGACGCAGCCGGGCTCAAATTCCGTGTTCAGGCATCCGATGTTCTCGTCGCCCAGTTCGAGCAGCTTGGCGCCAATCCGCAAAAGATGGCGTTCAAGGAGGTTTATGGCGGCTTGCAGACCAAGGTGATCGATGGACAGGAAAACACCTGGTCGAACATCTATGGTAAGAAGTTCTTCGAAGTTCAGGACGGTGTGACTGTAACCAATCACGGCATTATCGACTATCTCGTCGTGACATCGGATGAATGGTGGAACGGTCTGGATGCGGGAGTACGCGACCGGCTAGCCACGATCCTGAAAGAGGTCACGCAAACGCGCAACAGGGAATCGACCGCCGTCAATGAAGCCAACAAGCGGAAGATCATCGAAGCGGGCGGCGTCGTTCGTACTTTGACGGCCGGTCAGCGCAAAGCCTGGGTCGATGCGTTGAAACCCGTTTGGAAGAAATTCGAAGGTGATATCGGTGCCGATCTGATCAAAGCGGCGCAGGCGGCCAATCAATCAAGCTGACGTCGGGAAGATCTAAACCCGTCAGGCTAAAGGCGCAGGCGGGAGGAGATATCATGTCGGCAACTTCATCAGGTCGTCAAAGCTCAAGAATGGATGTGATTGAGGAAACCGTGATCGCCGTATTGCTCGGCCTCATGACCCTGATCACCTTCGCGAATGTTGTCGCCCGCTATGTCTTCAATTCCAATATATTGTGGGCTCTGGAGATCACCGTCTTCCTGTTCGCATGGCTGGTGTTGCTCGGAGTTTCGTACTGCGTGAAGCATACGCTGCATATCGGCGTCGATGTCGTCGTGCGCACGCTTCCCGAAGGGCCGCAAAGACTTCTCAGCCTTGCCGCCGTGGCGGCTTGTCTGCTGTTCAGCCTGCTAATGCTCAAAGGCGCCTGGGATTACTGGTCGCCTTTTATCGGCAAACGGGCGTTTCTGGAGACCAATGATGTGCCAATGCCCGATTTCCTTCAGTTTCTTGCCGATTGGCTGAACGAGGGAGAGCGATATGAGAAGTTGCCGCGCTTCATTCCTTATTTTGCGCTCCCGCTCGGCATGGCTCTGTTGACCTGGCGCTTCGCGGAAGCCGCCTGGCGGATCGTGGTTGGCCGGCAGGATCTGGTGATCGCCGGACATGAGACCGACGTGCCGGTTGAGGAAGCCTCGCGGGCGGCGGAATCCGGGAGCGGGG
Source organism: Rhizobiaceae bacterium (assembly GCA_965204295.1). Lineage (GTDB taxonomy): Bacteria > Pseudomonadota > Alphaproteobacteria > Rhizobiales > Rhizobiaceae > JAWKWH01. Next base: position 2,590,669 of record OZ241973.1, on the reverse strand, counting down.
AAAAGGAAGGCTAGACCATGGCGTTGCTTTTCCTGTTCGCGATGGTTCTGGGGTTCATGCTGATCGGTGTGCCGATCGCGATTTCACTCGGTCTTTCCAGTGTCATATTTCTGTTGATCTACTCAGACGGTTCGCTTGCCTCGATCGCCCAAACGCTGTTTTCCGCGTTTGACGGCCATTTCACTCTGCTGGCGATCCCGTTCTTCATTCTCGCGTCGAGCTTCATGTCGACCGGAGGCGTGGCGCGCCGCATCATCCGGTTTGCAATTGCCATCGTCGGCCACTTCAAAGGCGGCCTGGCAATCGCGTCCGTGTTCGCCTGCATGATGTTTGCCGCCTTGTCCGGCTCATCGCCCGCGACCGTGGTCGCCATCGGCACGATCGTGATCGCTGGCATGCGGCAGGTGGGTTATACCAAGGAATTCGCCGCCGGCGTCATTTGCAATGCCGGGACGCTGGGCATTCTGATTCCTCCGTCGATTGTCATGGTTGTTTATGCGGCGGCGACCGACGTGTCGGTCGGCCGCATGTTTCTGGCGGGTATCATACCCGGCCTGATCGCCGGATTGATGCTGATGATCGGTATTTATATCGCGGCCCGCATTCGCGGTTTGCCGTCGCAGGATTGGGCCGGTTGGAGCGAGATCTTGTCATCGGCCGGCGATGCGTTCTGGGGCCTGTTGTTGATCATAATCATTCTCGGCGGTATTTACGGTGGTATTTTCACGCCAACCGAAGCCGCCGCCGTGGCTGCGGTCTACGCGTTCTTCATTGCGAATTTCGTCTATCGCGATATGGGGCCGCTGCACGCGCCGGACAGCGCTTCGAACATTTCGCTCATGCATAAGCCCTGGAGCCTGCTGACGGTCTGGTTTCACGAAGATACCCGCAAGACCTTGTTTGAGGCCGGCAAGCTTACGATCGTCTTGATGTTCATCATTGCCAATGCGCTGATTCTCAAACACGTTTTGACCGAGGAGCGCATTCCGCAGATTATCACCGAGGCGATTCTGGCGGCCGGATTCGGCCCGATCATGTTCCTCGTCGTTGTCAACATCATCCTGTTGATCGGCGGTCAGTTCATGGAGCCATCAGGGCTTCTGGTTATTGTCGCGCCATTGGTGTTCCCGATCGCCATCGAACTGGGAATCGACCCGATTCACCTCGGCATCATCATGGTGGTCAACATGGAGATCGGCATGATTACACCACCGGTAGGCCTGAACCTCTTCGTCACGGCGGGCGTCGCGCGGATGTCGGTGATGAATGTGGTGCGCGCCGCCGCGCCATGGGTCGGCATCATGTTCATCTTTCTGATACTGGTCACCTATGTGCCGATTATTTCCACCTTCCTGCCGGCAGCCCTGATGGGACCGGAGATCGTGACCAGATGACAAAAAGGGCGGTCCTTATGGGGACCGCCCTTCCAAATCGGCCATGCGCCGGACAGCTTACATCATGCCGCCCATGCCGCCCATGTCGGGCATTGCCGGAGCGGGGGTATCCTTCTTCGGCAGTTCGGCGACCATTGCCTCGGTGGTGACCAGCAGGCCCGCGACCGAGCCCGCATCCTGCAATGCGGTGCGTACGACCTTCACCGGATCGACGATGCCCATGGTGATCATATCGCCATATTCGCCGGTCTGGGCGTTATAGCCATAGGTGTCCTTTTTGTTGTCAAGGATCTTGCCGGCGACAATCGAAGCTTCAGCGCCCGCGTTTGCGGCAATCTGACGGGCCGGGGACTGGAGCGCGCGGCGAACGATCGCGAGACCGGCTTCCTGATCGGCGTTTTCCGGCTTCGATTTGATAGCGTTGGCGGCGCGCAGCAGCGCGGTGCCGCCGCCGGCGACGATGCCCTCTTCGACCGCCGCGCGGGTGGCGTTCAGCGCATCGTCGACGCGATCCTTCTTCTCCTTGACCTCGACTTCCGTCGCGCCGCCGACACGGATGACGGCGACACCGCCGGCGAGTTTCGCCAGACGCTCCTGCAATTTCTCGCGATCGTAATCAGAAGTCGTTTCCTCGATCTGCTGCTTGATCTGCGCGACCCGACCCTGGATCTCGCCCTTCTTGCCGGCGCCATCGACGATGGTGGTGTTCTCCTTGGAGATATTGATCCGCTTGGCGCGGCCGAGCATGTCAAGCGCAACATTCTCGAGCTTGATGCCGAGATCCTCGGAGATAACCTGACCACCGGTCAGGATGGCGATGTCCTCAAGCATGGCCTTTCGGCGGTCGCCAAAACCCGGAGCCTTGACGGCAGCGATTTTCAGGCCGCCGCGCAATTTGTTGACCACCAGCGTGGCCAGAGCCTCGCCCTCGACGTCCTCGGCAATGATCAGAAGCGGCTTGGACGACTGAACGATCGATTCGAGGATCGGCAGCATCGCCTGCAGGTTGGAGAGCTTTTTCTCGTGCAGGAGAATGTATGCATCTTCCAGATCGGCGATCATCTTGTCCGGATTGGTGACGAAGTACGGCGACAGGTAGCCGCGATCGAACTGCATGCCCTCGACGACTTCCAGTTCGGTCTCCGCGGTCTTGGCTTCCTCGACCGTGATGACGCCCTCATTGCCGACTTTCTGCATGGCGCTGGCGATCATCGCGCCAATGTCTTTTTCGCCATTGGCGGAAATCGTGCCGACCTGAGCGACTTCCTCGGAGGTCTTGATTTTCTTGGAAGCCTTCTGGAGGCTCGCGACCACATCGTTGACCGCCAAATCGATGCCGCGCTTCAGATCCATCGGATTCATGCCCGCGGCGACAGCTTTGGCGCCTTCCTGAACGATCGACTGAGCCAGAACCGTCGCGGTCGTGGTGCCGTCACCGGCAATGTCGTTGGTCTTGGAGGCGACTTCGCGCACCATCTGTGCGCCCATGTTCTCGAACTTGTCCTCAAGTTCGATTTCCTTGGCGACCGCCACACCGTCCTTGGTGATCCGCGGCGCGCCGAATGATTTGTCGATAACGACGTTACGGCCCTTGGGGCCCAGCGTCACCTTCACGGCGTCCGCGAGCATGTTGACGCCCTTGATCATGCGCTCGCGCGCATCGCGTGAAAATTTTACCTCTTTTGCAGCCATTTTATCCTAGCTCCCGGGTTACAACTTGTTCGAACCCATAAATCCGTTTTGTTGCGTTGAATTCGGCCTTGATCAGCCGATAATGCCCATGATGTCGGATTCCTTCATGATCAGAAGGTCTTCGCCATCCAGCTTGACTTCGGTGCCCGACCATTTGCCAAACAGGATGCGATCGCCCCTGTTGACATCAAGCGGAACCAGTTTGCCTGCCTCGTCGCGGTTGCCCGAACCGACGGCAAGCACTTCGCCTTCGGACGGCTTTTCTTTTGCGGTATCGGGAATGATGATGCCGCCGGCGGTCTTTTCTTCGGAATCAACCCGGCGAACGACGACGCGGTCGTGAAGCGGGCGGAATTTCATCTTGGCCATATCGTTGAACCCTCGATGGAACATTGAACAATTAAAGCGAAATGGCGCTCCACAAGGAACGCCGAGTTGCTAGCACTCACGGATATCGAGTGCTAACGGCGGTTGAAATAGGGATTGGCCGCCATGCTGTCAAGAACTTTGGAATAAAAAAATCGCCTCGCGCCAAATTCGACTGCCTGGCTGTTTTTCGTCACGGCGCGATTCCAATGACAACCAAAGGCACGGCAGGGCTTCCACGCCCCTGTCTAATCAGATTGTACAGTTCGCCCTCGTAGTAACCTGGGCCAGATGACATTTCGGCCCGGAGCTCCTTCATGGGCAGAATTTCGATTCCCAAGTCGATTACATCACCGACAAAAAACGCCATATGTTTGACGAACAAATCAAAAGCAACAAAAGCGTATTTTCCAAATTGGACTTCGACCGCGACACGGTCCTTCACAAAATCTGTCTGGTTGAATGAGAATATAGGGGTTTAACCACTATCAATGATCTCTTGCTTCTGATTGGTAACATCCATTGCCATGGTTTTGCGGATAAGATTGGCGTCTTTCGTCACCCAGTATGATGTTCGGGATTCTTTCCAACCACGCGCTTGAAACTCGGCATCCATCGCTTTGTTCATTTCTATAGGCGCATAAAGCATCCTGCCGCGCATGGTGCTCTCTTTGGAAACCTTGGTCTTGAACCGCATGGCATCGACATTGGCAACTACCTGCTGGATTTCATCCCACAGTGCAGGTTTATGAACCATAAGATACTCAAGGCCGTTAAGATGCGAGTAATGCTCAACAATCCGCATCTAGTGGCCTCCGTTCTTCTTTTTCGGGTCGTAAATTGGTTTGTCCATCGGGCGGGTTTGCAACGTGCCATATCTAAGCTTGTGGACACGCTCCCAAGCGATATCGACATACTTCGTTACCACGTCACAGCCATAGCCCTCACGGCCATGTTTGAGCGCGGCAACCACCGACGAACCAACGCCCATATAGGGATCAAATACTCGATCCCCTTCATCTGTCATTGACAAGATTAGACGTTCGGCAAGTTCAACAGGGAACTGGCAAGGATAAATTGTTTTCTCAACATGGTTGTTTTTAACATTGGGGAATACCCACACGTCGCTTGGATTTTTTCCCAAGGGATTGCCCGAAAGTTGTCCCATTTTTGGGCCTTTATAATATTTCTTCTGCGGATACTTTGACGGGACGCGAATGGTATCCAGATTGAAAGTGTAATCTTTACCTTTGGTGAACCACATGATGGTTTCATGGCGACCAGAAAGTCGCCTACTGCAATGCAAACCGTGTTCAAAATGCCAAATGATCCGATTTCTCAGTTTCAACCCGTGGTCTTTGAAAAGGTGATATAGAACGATATCCAAGGGGAATATCTCGCCCTTCTGGACGTGATTTCCGACTTGCCAGCAGATGGATCCATTCGGGTGCAGCAGCCGCACACATTCCGAGACTACTTGCGCCTAATCCTTCACATATTGATCAAGCGGCGAGCGGTTCTCGTAAGACTTGCCAATATTGTAAGGCGGTGAAGTGACGATGAGCTTCATCGATTCTTCCGCTAATCCCCTCATAAATTTGAGGTTATCTTGGGCTTTCATCACCGCGTCGGTATCGCGTTCAAGGCGCGTGACCCTCTTTGCCATGCTCATAATTTGATTCCCTTCGAGGTGACCTCAGAGCCTGATTGAAATTAAATTTGAGTGATTTCAGTCGGTCATAATTCTGTTCGTTTGTGAAACTGAACGGGGATCATGATGGCGTAGACTGAAAACACATGGAAACGATACGAGCGTAATTTCCATCGATATGCAAGCGATGTCACAGACGCTGAATGGGCCGTCGTTTCGCCGCGCTTTTCAGTCAAATCGCGGGCTTTGCGGTTGCCATCCGTTTACCGGGCCGCCGCTTCATCAAGTCATCAGATGCGCCGATTGCGGCGGAATGCGGGTGACAGCGGCGTATTGATCCTCTATTTGCCGGCCCACCGGTCCTCGATTCCAGCTATGCCGATGCTCTCAGTCCCAAAGAGAATATCCAGCCTTGATGCAATCCACGATGACTATTCCGTCATTCTGAGTGACGTCTGGGGCGTCATTCACAATGGCGTCGCCGCCTATTCCGATGCCTGTGCCGCTCTTGTCCGCGCCCGGGTGGCCGGAAAGGCGGTTATATTGATCACGAACGCGCCGCGACCGAATTCCGGCGTCGAGCGGCAGTTTGAGGCGCTCGGCGTTCCCGGCGACTGCTGGGACCGCATCGTCACTTCCGGTGATGTCACGCGCGGCCTGATAGCGAATGCGGCCCGCCGTCTGTTTCACCTCGGTCCCGAACGCGACCATCCGATTTACGATGGTCTGGATGTGGAACTGGTCGAGGAATTTGAAGCCGCGACGGTTTGCTGTACCGGATTTTTCGACGATGAAACGGAAACGCCGGACGATTACGCGGAAATGTTACGGCGATTCCGGTCGCGGGATATGCCTTTCATTTGCGCCAATCCTGATATTGTCGTGGAGCGCGGCGACCGCTTGGTCTGGTGCGCCGGCGCGCTGGCGCGTGATTACGGTCAGCTGGGCGGTCGCACGCTGGTCGCCGGCAAACCGCACGGGCCGATTTATCAGGCGGCCATGGCCGCCGCGACCGATGTGCTGGGGCAAAAGGCGAAGGCCGGCGGCGTATTGGCCATTGGCGACGGGATGTTGACGGATGTGAAAGGTGCGGCCGCCGCCGGTTTCGACGTTTTGTACATTTCCGCCGGCGTTCACGCCGCGGAATACGGCGGCGCGGATGACCCGGATCCGGAGCGGCTGGCCGCATTCCTGCATTCGCACGGATACAGCCCTGTTGGCTTTATGCCGCGTCTGGGATAAGCGGGCGGTCCGATGATATCCGATACCCGTAAGGAAAGGAGCGCGTGGCCCGGTCGCATTTCGGGAGGCGACCGGTTGCCCGACATGTTGCGCGGCGGAATTGTCGCGATTGGAAATTTCGATGGCGTCCATCGGGGTCATCAGGCTGTGTTGCGGCGCGCCCTGAAAGATGCGGCGCTTGCGTCCGTACCGGCGCTTGTACTGACGTTCGAACCGCATCCGCGTACGGTTTTCAATGAAAATGCGCCGGTTTATCGGCTCACGCCCGCTCCGATGAAATCCAGACTTCTGCGCGAATTGCGCTTCAATGGCGTCGTCGAATATCCGTTTACGCGCGAGTTTGCATCCCGTTCGGCGGAATCGTTTTTGAACGATATTCTCATTTCCGAACTCGGTATTTCCGGCGTCGTAACCGGTTTCGACTTTCATTTCGGCAGAAACCGGCAGGGTGGACCCGCCTATTTGATCGAAGCGGGAGCACGCCTGGGATTCACGGTGGATCTCATCGACGCATTTCGTGATGAGGAAACCGAAGTCGTCTCGTCGAGCCGGATACGCGAGTGCCTCGCTTCGGGCGACGTGTCGCGGGCGAACGACCTGCTTGGCTACCGATATTCGATTGAAGGCGAAGTCATTCAGGGACGGCGGATTGGCCGCACGCTCGGATACCCGACGGCCAATTTCCGCCTGGCGCCTGAATCCGGATTGCGCCATGGCGTTTATGCCGTTCGCGTTCGCCGCTCCGACGGGAGTCTGCACGACGGCGTGGCGAGTTTCGGCCGCCGCCCCACCGTGGAAGAATCCGGCGAAGCGTTGTTGGAGGTTTTCATCCTTGATTTCGAAGCCGGCATCTATGGCGAGACATGCACTGTCTCGCTGTTCGGTTTCTTGCGCGGTGAGGAAAAGTTCTACGGGCTGGAAACGCTGACCGCGCAGATGAGGCGCGACGAGGCGGAAGCGCGGGCGCTTCTGGCCGGGGTTAAACCGCTCGGCGAACTCGACACGGCGCTGGCATTTGCGTCGTGATGCGAAAGGCCGTGATCACCGGGGCGACCTCCGGCATCGGTCTCGAACTGGCCAAACGCCTGGCCGCTTCGCACGAATTGCTGTTGACCGGCCGGCGGCGGCGTGACGAACTGCCCGCAGGTTTTCCGAAAAACGCCGAATATGCGGTCGCGGATCAATCCGGAGCGGATGCGGCGGTCGCGCAAATCGACAGCGCCGTGGCCGGTCTCGGGTGGGACCGGCTTGACCTGGCCATATTGAATGCCGGCATGGGGATTGCCGTTGATCCCACCGCCGAGACCGCGGGGTCGATACGACAGGTTCTGGATACCAATGCCGTTGCGCCGATGGGCATCGCCCGCGCACTGTTCCCGAGACTGGCGTTCGCTTCAGGCAAACTTGTGTTGATCGGTTCCACCGCTCATCGCGGGGCGCCCGGCTTCGCCAGTTACGCGGCCGCAAAAGCCGCGCTCAACGGATTCGGCAGGGCCCTATCGGAAGAATGGCGAGGGCGGGTGGCGGTTCAGGTTGTTCACCCGGGCCCGACATCCACCGGCATGCACGCCAAGGCCGGCCATGACGCGGGGCGGGCCGAGGCCCTGTTCATTCCGACACCATCCATGGCCCTGATGATCGAGCGGACAATGGCGGGCGATCGCGCCGTTTCGACGGTATCCTACGCCAGATATCTGATCGGCGGATACTGGGCGAGGTCCGGCTGATGGCGGCGCGCGCCCTGGTGACGGGGGGGTCCTCGGGTCTTGGCCGGGCCATCGTCGGCAAATTGCAATCGACCGGATACACGGTGATATCCTTGGATCGTCGGCCTCCCGACGAATCGGGCGAAACCGTCCACATCGATTGTGACCTGTCCGAACGCGGTTCGCTGGACAAGACGATTTCGGCGGTTTTGTCGGCCGGGCCTTATGATCTGGTGTTTTTCAACGCCGGCGCCAGCGCCACGGGCCGGTTCGAGGAATTGCCGCCCGATACGATTGGCCGGCTGATGCGACTGAATTCGGAGGCGCCGATGGTTCTGGCTTCCACCTTGATGCGCGAACGGGCGGTTACAGGCGGAATGTGTTTCGTCGCATCGTTGTCCCACTTTACCGGCTACCCCGGCGCGGCGGTCTATGCGGCCTCGAAAGATGCGCTGGCAATCTACGCCAAGAGCGTCAGAAAGCCGTTTGGCGAACAAGGCGTGTCGGTCACGCTCGCCTGTCCGGGTCCATTGCGCACGGAGCACGCCGCCCGTCACGCGCCCGCCGGCGCGGATGCGTCACGGCGCATGGCGCCGCCCGAGGCGGCCCGCGCAATCGTTGCCGCCACACGGAAGGGCCGCAAGCTGCTCATTCCGGGATTGGCGCCCAAGCTGTTCGCGTTGGCGGGTAAACTGGCCCCCGCCATGACCTCCCGCCAAATGAGAAAACTCATTTATGACAAGCTTGACGGGCCGGGCCGGTAGCGATGCCCGCCGGCATTTCGCGCCGCTTCGACAAATCCCTTTATTCCATACGCCACCTCGGCTAGAAGACCGGCCATGACACGAACAGCGCTCCGCGGGATTGCCGCGATACGAATTATCGGCCCGGCCGCTCGCTGAGAACCGAAAGCGATGAGGCCGGGATGTTTGCGCCTGTTTCATTGCATTTCCATGTATTCCCGTAAGAAACAAGCATTCACCGCAAGAGCGGCGATCCCGAATGGGGCCAAAATGACCGATACGACCGATAAAATCGACTACTCCAAGACGCTTTTCCTACCGAAAACCGATTTCCCGATGCGCGCCGGCCTGCCGAAAAAGGAACCGGAAATCGTCGCACGCTGGCAGGAGGTGGGTCTTTACAAAAAACTGCGCGAGGACGCCGCCGGCCGGCCGAAATACATCCTGCATGACGGCCCGCCCTACGCCAATGGCAACATCCATATCGGCCACGCGCTGAACAAGGTGCTCAAAGACATCATCACCCGCTCGTTTCAGATGCGCGGATACGATTCCAACTACGTGCCCGGCTGGGACTGCCACGGCCTGCCGATCGAATGGAAGATCGAGGAGCAATACCGGACAAGGGGCAAGAACAAGGACGAAGTGCCGGTCAACGAATTCCGCCGGGAATGCCGCGAATTCGCCGATCACTGGATCGGCGTTCAGACAGAGGAGTTTCAGCGCCTTGGCGTCGTCGGGGATTTCGAAAATCCCTATACGACGATGAATTTCCACGCCGAGGCGCGGATTGCCGGCGAACTGCTGAAATTCACCCAAAGCGGCCAGCTTTATCGCGGCTCCAAGCCGGTGATGTGGTCGGTGGTCGAGCGCACCGCGCTGGCCGAGGCCGAGGTGGAATATGCGGATTACGAAAGCGACACGGTCTGGGTGAAGTTTCCGGTTATGAACTTCACTTGCCACCGGCCCCTTTCCGGCGGCAATAATGAGATTGCATTGAATTCACATCCAGATCCAATACCGCCTCAGCACCGGATGTTTGTTGTAATCTGGACCACAACTCCGTGGACGATCCCAGGAAATAGAGCGATCAGCTATTCGCCATGGATCAAATACAGCCTCTACGAGGTGATTGAGACGGAGAATAATTTTGGTCCAAAGCCCGGAGAGAAATTAATATTCGCGGACACGCTGGCGCACGAAAGCTTTGCGAAAGCCAAGATTGAGTTCAAAAAAATTTGCTCTGTCAGTTCTGATTTGCTGGAATTATTTGTTTGCGCCCATCCACTGGCGGGATGGCCGCGTGACAAGGCACCCCCCTCTGCCCTGTCGGGCACCTCCCCCTCAAGGGGGAAAAATGGCAGCGGCAGCATTGCGCCCTATTCGTTCGACGTTCCCCTTCTCGACGGTGAACATGTGACCGACGACGCCGGCACCGGTTTCGTGCACACGGCGCCCGGGCATGGCCGCGAGGATTTCGAGATCTGGATGGACAGCGCCCGCGACCTGGAAGCGCGGGGCATTTCGAGCCAAATCCCGTTCACCGTGGGCGACGACGGCTGTTTTACCGGCGATGCGCCGGGTTTCGGCCCGGACCGCGAGGGCGGGCCGGCCCGCGTCATCACCGACAAGGGCGGGAAGGGCGACGCCAATCAGGCGGTCATCGCCGCCCTGATCGAAAGAGACAAGCTGTTCGCCCGCGGGCGGCTGAAACATACCTACCCGCATTCCTGGCGCTCAAAGAAGCCCGTGATCTTCCGCAATACACCGCAGTGGTTCGTCTGTATGGACAAGGATTTGGGCGACGGCTCGACACTGCGAACCCGGGCGTTGAAGGCCATTGACGAAACCCGCTTCGTGCCCGCCGCGGGCCGGACGCGGCTTCGCGCGATGATTGAGGACCGTCCCGACTGGGTGCTGTCGCGCCAGCGCGCCTGGGGCGTGCCGATTTGCGTCTTTGCCGACGAGGACGGCGAAGTTCTCAAGGATGAAGCGGTCAATGCCCGCATTCTCGGAGCTTTCGAAGCCGAAGGCGCCGATGCGTGGTTTGCCGACGGCGCCAAGGAGCGCTTTCTCGGCAACGATCATGATCCCGCCAAATGGCGTCAGGTCATGGATATTCTCGATGTCTGGTTTGATTCCGGTTCGACGCACTCCTTCACCCTGGAGGATCGCGATGACCTGAAATGGCCCGCCGACGTTTATCTGGAAGGCTCCGACCAGCATCGCGGCTGGTTCCATTCATCGCTGCTCGAAAGCTGCGGCACGCGCGCGCGCGCGCCCTATGAAACGGTCATTACTCATGGGTTCACCATGGATGAGGAAGGCCGGAAAATGTCGAAATCGCTCGGCAACACGGTGGTTCCGCAGGATGTGATGAACCAGTCGGGCGCCGACATTTTGCGTCTCTGGGTGGCGACGACGGACTATTGGGAAGACCAGCGCCTCGGCGGGAACGTGCTGCGGACCAATATCGACGCCTATCGCAAACTGCGCAACACCATCCGCTGGATGCTCGGCACATTGGCGCATGACGAGGGCGAAGAGGTCGCGCTCGCGGATATGCCGGAACTGGAGCGTTTGATGCTGCATCGGCTGACCGAACTCGATGATCTGGTGCGCAAGGGCTATGACGATTTCGATTTCAAGCGCATCGCCCGGGCGCTGCTCGATTTCATGGTCGTCGAATTGTCGGCTTTCCATTTCGATATCCGCAAGGATGCGCTTTATTGCGATGCGCCGTCGAGCATTCGCCGCAAGGCCGCGCTGCAGGTCGTGCGCAAATTGTTCGACTGCACTGTGCTGTGGCTGGCGCCGCTGCTTCCGTTCACGTGCGAGGAAGCCTGGCTGGCGCGCCATTCCGACGCCGTTTCGGTGCATCTGGTCCGGTTTCCGGTAATTCCGGATGACTGGCGCGATGACGCGCTCGCGGCGAAATGGCGCAAAATCAGGAAGGTGCGCAGGGTTGTAACCGGCGCGCTGGAGATAGAACGGCGTGAAAAACGCATTGGATCGTCGCTTGAGGCCGCGCCCGTGGTCCATGTGACCGAACCGGAACTTGCAGCCGTCATCAACGGCGTCGACATGGCGGAAATCTGCATCACCAGCGGATTTCAGGTCGTCGACGGCGGTCCGTCGGGCGAGGCGTTCCGGCTCGATGATGTGTCCGGCGTCGCGGTTGTCCGGCGCAGGGCGTCGGGAACCAAATGCGCTCGCTCCTGGCGCTACACCGACGATGTCGGCAGCGACCCGGACTATCCGGATGTTTCCGCCCGCGACGCCGCCGCATTGAAGGAGTTGGCGTCGCTTGGCCGACTAAATAATAGCGCACAACAAGCATAATCGCCGGGTCGCGCCATGTGATTGCCCCCGGCCCCGCGATTGTGGTATTGCGGGCTGGTGAAACGCCATCTTGTCGCCGGAATTGACCGGCACTGAGCGTCCCGGTCCGGTTGCCGGATTTTTTGGGATCGAAATTCTTGTTCCGAGGGCATGTAGCTGTGACTAAATTTGGTATCGAGTGTGCCGGTTTTGTGCGATTGAGCGCGGCGGCGGTTGTTGTCGCGTCGGCGGTTGGTCTGAGCGGATGTGTGAGTTCTCCAACCTACGGCACCGGCAAACCGGCGAGCGAGCAACTGCTGGAAGACGTCACCGGCGTCCTGACTATTGGCCCCAGGGAGCGGAAGCGAATTGACTACAAACCCCGCCCCGAACTGGTCACCCCCCCCCCCCAAGTCGCCGGATTGCCGGCGCCGCAGGACAATGTTGTAGATACCGCGGTTGGCGTATGGCCGGTATCGCCTGAGGAACGACGCGCCAGGCTTCGTGCCGAAGCGACGGAAAATCGCGACAATCTGGGTTGGCGACCGAAGATCAAGGGTCCGGAGAATGCGAAAGCGGTTTCGGCCGCGCATCATGACCGGGAGCCGGATTTGGCGAGGCAGGAATTCGACCCCGATGCCGCCCGCGAGGAATTCAATCGACGGCTGGCCGCAAACCGGCAGGGCGATCCGGGCGTCAGAAGATATCTCAGCGAACCGCCTTTGGAATACCGCGCTCCCGCCGAAACGGCGCCGGTCAACGATATTGGCGAGGATGAGGACAAAAAGGAAGCCAGACGCAAGGCCAACTCGCGCAAGAAGGCCGGCAAGCGCAGCTGGCGCGATTTTGTTCCCTGGATCTGACCTTTCGGCGGGTTGGATTCAGCCGAGAACCGTAAAGCTGCTATCCCGATTGATCTCGCGTTTGCGTGAGAAGAAACCGATGTCGAGATTCACGCCGGTGTACGGCATTCTTATCGTCAGCGGGTCGGAATCGTGGTCATTTCCCGCCTCGCAGTAATCCACCAGGGCCGCCATCATTTTTCCCGCCACCGGCGCATTCTTGTATTGATTGCCGCTGGTGCCGCACGCCATGTAAAATCCCGGCAGGGACGACTTGTCGTAGATCGGGATCCAGTCCTCCGTGACATCGTAAAGATCGACGACGCCTTTCGGGCGCCGTGGAATCCCGATCGTCGGCGCACGCTGAGCCTGCCTCATCGCCTGCACATCCCACTGCCCGGTGAAATTCCGCCAATCCGTCGTAAACGGATCCTCGACCACCACATGATCGTCGCAGGGCGGGTCCTCGCTGCCGACCAACAAATGCCCCCCCCTTTCGGGTCTCAGGTAACAGGCAATGTCGCTGTCTGATATGACCATCTCGCGGCTGTCCGCAAAGAAGCCGTCGGGGGCCGGCAGGTGCACTACTTCCTGTTTCATGGCCTTGGTGCCGATGGACATGTCTCCGGTGACGCCGGCCATTTCGTTGATGATGCGGGATGCCGGTCCGGCGACATTGACGACCACCGGCGCGTTGATCGACTCGCCGTTTTGCAATTGCACTCCCGAAACCCGTCCATCCCTTTTGAGAATGGCGGTCGCTTTCGCATTGAAGCGGAACGTTGAGCCCTTGGCTTCGCCCGCCCGCTGCAGATTATGCGCCGACAATGCCGGATCGGTGACATAGCCTCCCGTCGGGAAATACACGCCGCCGCCGATCTTTCCACCGCTCGGTTCGCCAAAACCCTCATCTTCAGGCCGCCTGGCCGGCCAGAACGTATCGAGACGATAATGCGGCAGCCGCTCGGCAATGCGGCTTTCGTCCCATTCCTCATACGGAATGGCGAGTTCGTCACAGATCGCCATGTGGCGGCGCAGATGGTCGTTGATCTCTGTCTTCATGACCAGGCAGCCAATGTCGCGATACTCGGCAAGGCCGCGCTCATCCCCGGCTTGAAGATAATTGGCCCAGTCGCGCCAGTAGTGCCAGGCTTCATATGCGAGCGCGGTGCCCGGAACCGTCGAATAGTAGACGCGAACGATCGCGCACGATCCCGATGTCGAACCGTGACCGGCCTCGCCCATGGCGTCGATATTAAGCGTCCTGTGGCCGTTTTTCGCCATCTCGAACGCTGTCGCCGCGCCGATCACCCCGGCGCCGATAATGATTGCGTCAAACGAATCCGTCAAAGCACGCTCCCTGATCGATCTGAGGCATATGACCGCCGTTCCCGATGAAATACTGTCGCGAAAACGACACGGTTTCCCGACCCGATCATCCGCGCCGTTCGCGGAAGAACCGCTTCATCAACCCTGCCGCCTCGGTTTCGCCGATACCCGAATAAACCTCCGGGACATGGTGGCACGTGGGGGAGCGAAAATACCGCACGCCACTCTCGACCGCGCCGCCCTTTGGATCGTCAGCTCCGAAATACAGTCTGCCTATTCGCGCGAAACTTATCGCCGCGGCGCACATGGCGCAGGGTTCAAGCGTCACGTAGAGGTCCGCGCCGACAAGCCGTTCTTCATTGGTTCTCCGGCATGCTTCGCGGATCGCGAGAATTTCGGCATGCGCCGTCGGGTCGTTGAATTCGCGCATCCGGTTGCCGGCACGGGCGAGAATCTCTCCGGATTTGGCTATTGCTGCGCCGACCGGCACCTCGTCGCGCTCCGCCGCCGCGTGCGCTTCCCGCAATGCGATATCCATGGGTCGCGACATCGTCGTCAAAACCGGTCTCCAGCCTAACCCCCGGCATTTTCTCATTCCGCTCGCTTGATGCCAGCCAAACTGATAGTTACCGGTATCGAAAGCGGATGGCCATATGAACCAGCACAGTAAAAAACCTGCACACGCGCGGGCGAAGACCGGCCGGACGCGCGACGAAAAGCGAAGTGAACGCAAGAAAGCCGGACAGAACGGGATCAAAGAGCCGTCCGAGGGCCGTGAGAGAATTGCCAAACGCATCGCGCGGTCCGGCGTCGCCTCGCGCCGCGACGCCGAGGCGATGATATTGCAGGGACGCGTGAAGGTGAACGGCAATGTCCTTACATCTCCCGCGTTCAATGTAAGCGACGGGGACGTGGTGCATGTCGATGGCGACCGGCTGCCCGACCGCGAACGCACCAGGTTGTTTTTGTTTCACAAGCCTGCCGGAACAATGACGACAAACCGCGATCCGCAGGGTCGAAAGACGGTATTTGACATTCTGCCGGAAGGCTTGCCACGCCTTGTGACCGTGGGCCGGCTCGATTTCACCGCCGAAGGGCTTTTGTTGCTCACCAACGACGGCGGGCTGGCCCGGGTGCTGGAGCTTCCTTCAATCGGCTGGCTGCGTCGATACCGGGCAAGAGTGCATGGCGAGGTGGACGAAGCGGCGCTTGATCGACTCAAGAATGGAATCGCGGTCGACGGCGTACTTTACGGTGCGATCGATGCGTCTCTTGATCGCGAACGGAGATCCAACGCGTGGCTTACGGTCGCGTTGAGGGAAGGCAAGAACCGGGAGATCAAGAAGGTTCTCGGTTCGCTCGGACTTGAGGTGACCCGTCTTATTCGCGTTTCCTACGGTCCTTTCCAGCTTGGAGATCTCAAGCCGGGCGGTTTGTTTGAATTGAAGGGCCGGACACTCCGCGATCAACTGGGTGAACGGCTCATTCGTGAAGCGGGCGCCGATTTCGGTTCGAACATCAGAAATCCGTTTTCCGGCACACGTGCAGTGAAAAGCGCGGAAGACAAGGGAACTGAACGCAAACCTGGAGCCGGGCGCCTGAAATCATCCCGCCAGGAAAACCTCGACCGACTTAAGACAAGCCTCCCGCGCGAGGAGCGGAAAAATCCCGCTGCTCCGTTGTCACCCCGTTCGAGGGCCTCGAATGTATGGATGGCGCCGGGCGCGAAACCGCGGGGCGACAAAGTCAGGAAGACCGGCGCAGGCGCGGAAACCGGCAAGGCGCGCGCGCGCCGAAACTCAAGATCGGGCGGGCCCGATCGCAAAAGGACGAAGAATGCGGATCGTCGGCGGTGAATTTCGCGGTCGAAAACTCCTGGCGCCGGCGGGAGCCGCGACCCGCCCGACCGCCGATCGAACCCGCGAAGCGCTGTTCAACAAGCTGGCGCACAGCGATCTCGCTCAAATGGAAGATGCTCGCGTACTCGATCTGTTTGCGGGATCGGGCGCGCTCGGAATTGAAGCAATCTCGCGAGGAGCGCGGATGGCCCTGTTCGTCGAGATGGCCGCCGACGCAAGAGGCGTCATTCGGGCCAATATCGAGATGCTCGGCCTACAGGGCCGGACCAAAATCTTTCGCCGGGATGCGGCCGCAATGGGTGACGTGGGAACGATATCGCCGTTCGACCTTGTATTTGCGGATCCGCCCTATCGCAAGGGCCTTGGCGAGAAGGCGCTTTCCTCGTTGTTGAATGGAGGCTGGCTGGCGAAAAATTCCGTGTGTGTCGTGGAGGACGACGCAAATACGGAGTTCTCGCCGCCATCGGGTTTTCAATTGCGGGATCAGTTGAAACAGAGCGGAACGACGATCCGCTTTCTTATTCCAGACACCGAATGAACCGGCCCATACATCCACATGACAAAGATTTCACTTCCTACCCGTTGATTCCGCGCCCTATATGCGCATCAAGTTTGCATGAGGTTGTCTGACAAGATGCGAATCCCGCCGTTTTTCGCCGCTTCGCTTCTGAGTATTGCCTTCCTGCTGACATCGGCCGCGGCAGCAGGTCGCGCCGCATCGACGGAGCAGCCGGCGGTCTCGGACTTCAAGTTCGACAATGGTCTGGAGATCGTCGTTATCCCCGACGGCCACGCACCGGTGGTGACCCATATGCTCTGGTATCGGGTCGGCGGCGCCGATGAAGAATTGGGCAAATCGGGGATCGCCCATTTTTTCGAGCACCTGATGTTCAAGGGAACCAGGAATTATCCGGCGGGCGAGTTCTCGCGCAAGGTCGCCGAGATTGGCGGACGGGAAAACGCCTTCACCTCAAATGACTACACGGTCTATTTTCAAAAGGTGTCTGCGCAAGCCCTTGAAATGGTGATGACCTACGAAGCTGACCGGATGCGCAATCTCATTCTGACAGATGACGTTATCGGCCCCGAACGCGATGTTGTTCTCGAAGAGCGGCGATCGCGGGTCGAAGCCGACCCCGGTTCGCTGCTTGGCGAGGAAGTCGATGCAACCCTTTATCAGAACCACACCTACGGTATTCCGGTCATTGGCTGGAAACACGAAATCAGGCGACTGAACAGGGCTGATGCGATCGCCTTCTACGATCGCTTTTATTAGCCGGAGAACGCCGTTCTTGTCGTGGTCGGAGATGTCGAGCCGGTAAATGTCCTGACGCTGGCAAGGAAAACCTACGGCGCCATACCCCGGGGATCGCGTGTTCCGGCGCGGGCAAGACCGCAGGAACCCGAGCACAGCACAAGCCGAACCGTGACCATGAAAGACGCCAGGGTTTCCGTGCCGTCGATGCGCAGGGTCTGGCTGGCGCCATCGTATAATTCGGATTGTCCGGGTGAAGCGGAAGCGCTAGATCTGCTGTCGGAGATTCTTGGCGGCAGGCCCCGCGGCTGGCTTTATCGGGAACTTGTCGTTCGGCGGGGGCCTACTATCTGGGAACCACCGTCGATGACACGGCGTTCGGTGTCTACGGGTTGCCGCGCGGCACGGCGACGCTCCAGGAAGTGGAAAAGGCCATTCTGTCGGAAATCAAAAAGCTTGCCGCCGAGGGCGTAACCGAAAAGGAACTGGAAAAGGCAAAGAACCGCTTTGTCAAAAGCACGATTTTCGCTTCGGACAGCCAAAGCGGCATGGCGCGGATATTTGGATCCACGCTGTCAACCGGAGGAACGGTCGCGGATGTTCTCGATTGGCCGGGGAGAATCCGTGCGGTGACGGCGGAAACCATACAAAGGGTGGCGAAGAAATATCTCAACGACCGGCGTTCGGTGACGGGTTATTTGCTGCCGGAGGAGAACAATGGCGGTTAGGGAGCCGGGGAACATGGCGGCGATGATAATCCGGCGCATTTTTGTTGTTGCGCTTGTTCTGCTGCCAACCGCGCTTGACGCGGGAACGGCGAACGCCGCCTTGGACATTCGCGAGATCATCTCTTCGAAAGGCATCGAAGCGTGGCTGGTCGAGGATCATACAATTTCGCTCATCGCGATAAATTTCGCGTTCACAGGTGGAACAACCCAGGACCCGCAGGGCAAGGAAGGCCTAGCCAATCTGATGACCGGTTTGTTCGACGAGGGTGCCGGTGAACTGGATAGCGCCGCCTTTCAAGAGGCAATCGATGACGCCGCCGCCGCGATGCGGTCCACGGCTCGGTAAAGCTACTGGCCGATCAACGCGACGAAGCGCTTTCATTGGTCAAACTGGCGATTAACCAGCCTCGTTTCGACCCCGGCCCTATTGAGCGAATCCGTTCCCGGATCGTAGCCAATATCAAGGCGCGAGAACGTTATCCGCAAACTCTGGCGGCGCACAAATAGGCAGAAGAACTCTATGGCGATCATCCCTATGCCCGGCGCAAACGGGGAACCGCCAATACGCTTGGCAACATCATGCCCGATGACCTCAAGCGGCTGCACGCAAGGGTCTTCGCCCTCGATCAACTCCATATCGGCATTGTGGGCGCCGTCGACGAGGAAGCCGCTAAACTGGCGCTCTATACTCTATTTGGCGACCTGCCGCGGCGATCCGATCTCCTGCCGGTGAAAAATACCAGACCGAGGCAGGGCCGGAACGTGCATGTCGCTTATGATCTGCCGCAAACATCCCTGCGGCTGGCCCGGCCCGGAATCAAGCGAACCGATCCGGATTTCTTTGTCGCCTATATCATGAACCACATTCTGGGCGGCGGGTCGTTTTCTTCGCTTTTGTACAACGAGATTCGCGAGAAGAGGGGGCTCGCCTACGGAATTGGTTCTCATCCGGTCAACTTCGATCACGCCTCCAGTCTCGGAATCAGCACGGCGACACGCTCCGATCGCGCGGAGGAGACCTTGAAGATCATACTGGACGAAGTCGCGCGAATGGCAAAAGACGGTCCAACCGCCGAAGAGCTCGCAGCCGCGAAAAAACCGTCATCGGCGGATATGCGGTCAACAATCTCGATTCATCGGGTTTGATCGCCGGCACGCTGGTCGAGCTTCAACTGTCGGACCTCGGGATCGATTATATTCAGCGCCGGGCCGGGCCTTTCAATGCGGTAATGCTGGAACAAGCCAGGGCGGTGGCAAAGCGGGTGTTTTCGGTTGAGCCTTCGTTTATGATTGTCGGGCCGAACTCGTTCGAAGGGGAATGACCGAAAATGGACAATGCGCTGACCGCCGTCAGGAAACCGTCGGTTTCGGTGAGCGGACCGACATTTGCCGTTGCGTTTGGCGGCGGCGGTGCGCGCGGACTGGCGCATATTCATGTGATCGAAGTGCTCGACGAACTGGGCATTCGTCCAACGGCGATTTCCGGATCGTCGATCGGTGCGATCATGGGCGCAGGCATGGCGGCGGGAATGGAGGGTCGTGGCATTCGAGACTACGCAAGATCAGTGCTCGGCGATCGGGCGGCGCTCGCCGGTCTCATGTGGAAAATCCGGCCCACCAGTCTGCGTGAAGCCTTTGGCGGCATCAAGGTCAGCCAGTTCGATATCGAAAGGATTCTCCGGTCGCTACTGCCGCGGGACATTCCCGAGGATTTCTCGAAGCTTAAGATCCCGCTCCAGGTCACGGCAACCGACTTTTTTGGCCATTGCCTCGTTGTCAATCGCGATGGCGATCTCTACACGGCGCTTGCCGCCTCCGCGGCGATACCGGCGTTGTTCCGTCCGGTCAGGCGAAACGGCAAGGTGTTGATTGATGGCGGTATCTACGATCCGGTTCCCTATGATCTGGTAATAGATAAAGCGGATATCGTTGTAGGTATCGATGTTGTCGGAGCGCCCAAGGGCGGCAATCGCTTTCCAAATTCCATCGATCTGATGTTTGGCGCCAGCCAGTTGATGATGCAATCGATCATCAACAACAAGCTCACCCGATTGCGGCCGGCGGTGTTCTTGCGGCCACCGGTGTCACGGTTCAGAGTGCTGGACTTTCTGAAAGTCGATGCCGTTCTGCGCGAAAGCGAACCGATCCGGGATGAATTGAAGCGCGGCATCGAAGCGGCCGTCGGCAAACATGAATCTGTCGGGGGGATTTAGTGGGTATCACCGCTCTGGGCTATCTCGGAATTCGATCTGGCAAGCTTGATGACTGGCGTCATTTCGCCGGCAAACTGCTCGGTATGCAACTGACCGATCAGGGTGGAAAAACCTCTCTTTTCGCATGGACGACCGCAAACAGCGTCTGGTGGTCTCCGATGAGCCGGGGGAAACACTGGCGTTCATGGGATGGGAGGTTTCGCGGAAATCAGATTTTGAATTGTACGCCGCCAGACTGGAACAGGCCGGTTACCCGGTCGAACCCGGAACGGCGGACCTGGCCGACAGGCGGTTTGTCTCCGATCTGATTGTGACGCATGATCCGGCCGGCAACCGGCTGGAACTCGTCTGGAATCCGCTCGTTTCCAGCGAAGATTTCAAGCCCGGCCGGCCCATATCCGGTTTCACGACGGGACCGTTTAGCATGGGCCATGCGGTGCTGCACGTCAAGGAATTCGAACCCGCTTTGAGATTCTATCGCGACTGTCTTGATTTCAACGTCAGCGATTACGGGCTCACCCCATACCCATTGTACTTTTTCCATGTGAACGGGCGCCATCACAGTTTTGCATTGGTTGGGTCCGGCCGATCGGGTTTCCATCATTTCATGGTGGAGTTCGACAATCTCGATGACGTGGGCCAGGGCCATGATCTCGCTCATCTCGAAGAAGGCCGCGTTGCTTACACGCTCGGCCGGCACACGAATGATTATATGACTTCGTATTATGCCCATTCGCCGTCCGGATTTTTCGTCGAGAGCGGATGGGGCGGCAGAATTATCGATCCGGGCACGTGGGGGCCGCACGAGACATTCGTCGGTCCGAGCTTCTGGGGGCACGAGAGGCTGTATCTGGATGAAGAGTCCCGCGCGCAGATGCGGCAGATGCGGCTGGATGCCGCCGCTCGGGGCGTTCGCGCGCCGCCGGTCGCCGACTGTCCATGGCTGTTTGGCGAGTTGGGATCGCGTGTCACCGGGTGATCACGGCATTGGGGGCGACCGGATTTGACGTCGTGGTCGTCGGGCTTGGTCCGACCGGTGCGACTCTCGCCAACCTTCTCGGATTATGCGGGCTGCGGGTGCTGGCGGTCGAGCGCTTCAAGGAGCCTTATGGGCTTCCCCGCGCCGTGCATTTCGACGACGAAGTAATGCGCGCCTTTCAGACCATCGGCGTCGCGGGCGAAATCGCAAACATCGTCCGCGTCAATTTCGGAATGCGATTCGTCGATGGGATGGTGAACTCCTGCTTGACTGGCCTCGGCCGCGGGACCTTGGCCCGCAGGGATGGCACGCGAGCTACCGGTTTCATCAGCCCGAACTGGAGCGGATTTTGCGCAACGCCTTGTGTGATCGTGAAAATGTAACCGTCAGAGCCGGCTGCGATGTGCTCGGCGTCTCCGGGAATCCCGACCATGCGGAACTGGAATATATTGATCGTGAAACAGGCGCTCATTCGATTGTCCATGCCGATTTCATCGTTGGCTGCGACGGCGCCAATTCGGTTGTTCGGCGGTGCATGAACACCACCGAAACCGATCTCGGCTTCAAGGAACGCTGGCTGGTCGCCGACCTGCTGTTGAGACGACCGAAGCCGGAATTGGGCGATCACACGATCCAGTACTGCATTCCGCGGCGGCCGGCCACCTATGCCAGGGGCCCCGGAAATCGCCGGCGTTGGGAAATCGCAATTCGCGATGACGAACATGCCGGGGATATCTGCGAGCCGGCATCGGTCTGAAAACTGCTTGAACGTTGGATCTCGCCGGATGAAGCGGAAATCGAGCGGGCTGCGGTTTATTCGTTCCAGTCGATCATTGCCGACAAATGGCGTTCGGGAAGATTGTCGATTGCGGGTGATGCGGCGCACCGCACTCCCCCTTTAATGGGTCAGGGGATGTGCGCCGGCATTCGCGATGCCGTCAACCTGGCATGGAAATTGTCGATGGCGATCGGCGGCAGAACGTCCGCGTCGCTCTTGGAGACCTACGGGTCCGAGCGCATACCGCATGTGAGGGCGTACATAGAAACGGCCATTCGCCTTGGAAGATTGATCAACGCGAGCGGCACCCGCGCAGTGCTTGACTCGGCATTCCGCCACCCCGATGGAACCGTCCGCATGGAATCCATTTCACCCGCACTCGGTCCCGGACTGGGGTCAGGTGGCGATAAATTGCGAGGAACCCTGTTTCCGCAACCGCGAATTGGCGAAGGCGGGAAACTGGACGATCTTATCGGCTACGGCGCCGCGCTGGTGATAAGGGATGTCTTTCTGCGTGGAAATCAATCTGCGATTGACGAGATGGCTGAATCCGGCGGGATCCCGGTGGTGACCGATACCGGGAACCCGGAAATTGCGGACTGGCTGGCAAGCAACGGCAGAATGGCGGTGATTGTCCGGCCCGACCGTTACATTCTCGGCACCGCCGACACCCGCGGCGAACTGGCTGCCTTGTTTCGGGAGTTTGATTGCCTTTAGAATGCGACCGCAGACGAAACCAAAAAGGATCAAATGATGAAGCTTGCCGATCTGCCGTCTGAATTCACCGATCCCGCCGCGTGGATCGGAAGGGATATGCGTCAGCGCAAGCGCGAATGGCTCATCGAACTGACATCTGCCGACATTGCCGATCTGGAAACGGCCGCTCACCACTTTCAGTCGCTTGGCCGGGATATCGGCGAGATCAAGGCGGAAGATTTCCCGCTTTCCCGATTTGACCGCCATTTGGCGTTGCTAAAGCAAAAACTCCTGCACGGCATCGGGTTCGAAGTACTCCGCGGACTGCCTGTTGCGACATATTCCCATGCGTTTGCTGCAGCCATTTTTTGCGGGATCGGCGCTCACCTCGGAAGTGCGCGGTCGCAGAACGCCGACGGCCACGTTCTCGGTCACGTCCGCGATATCGGCGCCGATGCGAGTGATCCGAGCAGTCGCATCTATCAGACCTCAAAACGCCAGACATTTCACACGGACAGCGCGGATGTTGTCGGACTGCTCTGCATTCGGGACGCCAGGAAGGGCGGCAAATCGCTTTTGGTCAGCGTCTTGTCCATTTACAATGAGATGCTTTCGCGCCGGCCGGACCTGCTGATAAGGCTTTTCGATCCGATAGCGACGGATCGCCGCGGCGAAGTGCCCGAAGGCCGCAAGCCCTATATGGAAATCCCGCCGCTTAACTGGCACGATGGATATCTGACGGTTTTTTATCAACGCCAGTACATTGACAGCGCACAACGGTTCGATGACGCAATGCGGTTATCGGCCCAGCACGTGGAAGCGCTAGATTTGTTCGATTCGCTGGCCGACGATCCAGAATTGCATCTTGCCATGCAACTGCGGCCCGGCGACATGCAATTCGTCTATAATCATTCTCAATTGCACGATCGCACGGGATTTACCGATTGGCCGGGGCCGGACCGGCGACGGCATCTGTTTCGCCTCTGGTTGTCTATTGAAGGCGACCGTCCGTTGCCCGAGTGTTTCGCGGAGCGATATGGCTCGCTGGAAATCGGCGATCGCGGTGGAATCATCACCGGAAAATCACGTCATGAACTTCACGCACCGGTTTGTTGAGCGGCAAAGTCCTTTCTATCCGGCAGTCGCGGCCTTGCCGGTCGAAAACGGAGAATTCGCTGTCGGCGGCAGTCCCGGTAACCTGCCGTCATCGGGTGGAGGCCGATCGGCGATCGTCCTGATGACCCTGAAACAAACAATGACGCTGACAATGCCGAACAACACCGCGCCAAGTCCCCAGCCGGCGATCACGCCGGCAGCGCCGTAGTACTTTGCGCCCAGCCAGACGAACGGGATTGTTCCGAGCGTCGAGCGGCCCCAGTTGAAAATCGTCGAGTATGTCGCATAGCCCAGATTGTTGAACACGGCATTCGCAACAAACAGCGCGCCGTTGAAAAGGAAGCTGCCGGCGGCGAAGACGCAAAAAAAGACGACAAGATCATGCGCCTTGCCGGTTGCGCCGAAGAGGTTCGCGATTTCATTGGAAAACAGAGCGATAAGCACCCACACGGCCGTAACGTAAACGAGGGTGAGAATCAGGCTGTCTCTCAGCACCCCGTGGAGCCTGTCGAACGAACGCGCGCCGTAATTCTGACCCAGAATCGGCCCAACCGCGCCAGACAACGCAAATATGGCGCCGAATGCAATCGGAATTATCCGGCCGACGATGGCCCAGCCCGCGACGGCATCATCGCCGAATCCGGCCATTTCCGATGTGACATAGGCATTGCCCGCCGGCGTGGCGATCTGGGTCATGACCGCCGGTATCCCGATGGCGAAAAACGGTCTGGCGATCGCGGCGATATGCGTGGAATCCGGCATGCGGATGAGTCCGTGCACGCGCCAGGCGCCATGTAATCCGACCGCTGTCAATGCGATACGCGACAACAGTGTCGCAACCGCGGCTCCCGTCAGGCCGAGTTCCAAACCGAATATCAAAATCGGGTCGAGGATGGCCGCCGCCACGCCGCCCGCCAATGTGACATACATGGCCCGCCTGGCGTCCCCGACACCTCGCAGAATGCCGGTCGTGCACATGCCGACCGCCATGATCGGCGCCGACGGCACGACGATCCGCATGAAATGTGTCGCCAGCAAAGCCGTTTCACCGGTCGCCCCGATCAGAGCGACCAGACGATCGATGAAAGGCCACATCGCGGCTGCCATCGCACCGTTGACAATGAGAACAAACAGAATCGCGGCGCCGCCGGTCCGCGCGGCCTGCTCACGGTCGCCCCGGCCCAAGGCGCGCGAAACCAGAGCGGATGTCGCAATTGTCAATCCGATCGAGATCGACAAGGTGAAAAACATCAACGTGCCCGCAAAGCCTATCGCCGCGGCGAGTTCCTGTACGCCAAGCAGGGAGATGTAGAAGAGATTCAATGCATCGACGACAAAAATAGCAATGAGTCCGAGTGAACCTGTCGTGGTCATTACCGCGACATGGCGCATGGTCGAGCCTGTCGTGAATTTGGCGGTATCGGTGTCTGCGCTCATGAATCCCCGGAGTTTTCAGCCGGAAACCGGATCGACCGGTACTTCGTCTTCGTGGTCGAGTCGGCGCGATTCGCGCGTCGGTCTGATGAGCGGCTCCGGAGTGACCGGGCGTTTGTGCAGCATGTCCGTACCGGCGTAAATCCCCTCAACCTGCTGAATGGCCAGGCGTTCCGCGTCGCGCCTCCTTACATCTTTCGAGATCGCCCCGGCCACATCTTCATCGGCACCGAGCGCCTGCAGGGTCATGCGGCCGAACAACAAGCCAGATTCAAAGGTTTCGCGGGCTTCGTAGTCGACGCCACGCTCACGCAGCGATAATGTGTGCGCCCGATCGTAAGAGCGTACATACAGCTTGGTCCGCGGATAGTCGGATTGGATCAGATCGACTATTCTGTCGGTGATTTCCTTCTTGTGGGTGCAGACCGCGACGATCTTGGCCTCCCTGATCCCCGCCGCCTCCAGAACATCTTTCCGCGTTCCGTCACCGAAATAGATCTTAAATCCGAACTTTGCCGCCGCGCGCACCCGGTCGGCGGAATGATCGATGATGGTGACGTCGGAACCGCCTGCAAGCAGGGTTTGCGAAGCCACTTGCCCGAATCGCGAAAATCCGACCATAAGCACATCGGATCCCGCACCTTCGAAATCCTCTTCCATTTCCTCGCCGCCGTCATCGCGAACGAACAGCCCCGCCAATCGGACGGACACCGGCGTCAGCGCCATCGACACGATCACGACCGCGATGAGCAGCGACGCTTCCGCATTGGTGAGAACGAAGGACGCCGCCGCCGCCGAAAACAGGACGAAACCGAACTCGCCACCTTGCGGCAGCAACAATCCCACGCGAACCGCGTCGTCATGCGACCCGCCGAACAACCGGCAAAGGCCGTAGATCAGCCCGGCCTTGATGGTCATCAATGCGGGAACGGCGAGCAGGATTGTCAGCCAGTTGTCCAGAATGACGTCGATGGCCAGCGACATGCCGACCGCCATGAAGAACAAACCGAGCAGAATGCCGCGAAATGGCTCGATGTCGGCTTCCAATTCGTGGCGGTAGGATGATTCGGCCAGCATCACGCCGGCGATGAACGCTCCCATTGCCATGGACAGGCCGGCAAACTGCATCAGCAGCGCGGACCCCAGGACCACGAACAGCGCCGCGGCGATCATTGCTTCTCTCGCCCCCGTATTGGCGATGATACGAAACAGGGGATTGAGCAGATATCTGCCGGCAATAACAAGAATCGCCAGGCCTCCGATCGCAATGGCGAAATCGGTTCCGCTGACGACCTGACGCCCCTCGCCGCCGGGCGCCAGCAACGGAATCAGCGCCAGCAAGGGTACGATCGCCAGATCCTGGAACAGCAGTATCGAAAATCCGGTCTGGCCGTATTTCTGATTGGCGTCGCCGCTTTCCTCAAGAATCTGCATCGCAAACGCCGTTGACGATAGCGCGAGCCCATATCCGATGACGATGGATGCGCTGACGTTGAATCCGGCGGTCAGCCAGACGAGAGTTGCAATCGCGGCTCCGGAAAATACCACCTGCGCCAATCCCAGTCCGAATATCGCGCGTCGAAGCGCCCACAAGCGACTGGGTTTGAGTTCCAGACCGATAATGAACAACAGAAAGACGACGCCGAGTTCGGCGACGTGCAGGATCTCTTCTCCGTCGGCGATTAACGCGATTGCGGCAGGTCCGATGACGATTCCCGCCGCAAGATACCCAAGGACGGTACCCAATCCGGCACGCTTGAACAATGGCGCGGCCACGACCGCACCGCCGAGCAATACAAGGGCCTCCGTAAATATGGATGCACTCTCGCCCGCCAATAACACTCCCCTCGCCGATCATTGCCGCAGATTGAGGCCACGCCCCATTGCACCGCCATCGCGCAGTCAGTAGATGATGTCCCGAAAGCCGCCCTTCGCGATCACCGCCAACATGGGCAACCACACTAGCTGATTCAACAATGGCCGGACAATCACAAGACGATCTATTGCTGGCGCGGGTCGAGAAACTGGTC
Source organism: Rhizobiaceae bacterium (assembly GCA_965204295.1). GTDB lineage: Bacteria > Pseudomonadota > Alphaproteobacteria > Rhizobiales > Rhizobiaceae > JAWKWH01. Next base: position 2,563,295 of record OZ241973.1, on the reverse strand, counting down.
GACGCCGCAAGAAAGGCGGGCGCCAATGCCGCGGATGCCGTTGCGGTCCGTTCGACGTCGAGGTCGGTGTCGGTTCGTCTCGGCAAGGTGGAAAACACGGAAAGTTCGGAAAGCGACGACATCTCGCTTCGCGTATTCGTGGGCAGGCGCGTTGCGAGCGTGTCGGCGACCGCATCGGGCGATGCCGGCGATCTGGCCGTGCGCGCGGTGGCGATGGCCCGCGTTTCACCGGAAGATCCGTTTCAGGATCTTGCACCGGTTGAGAAACTTGCCCGTGATCCCGCGGATTTGGATTTGAAGGATGACCGCATTGTTACCGCCGATGAATTGAAAAGCGCCGCGCTCGAAATGGAAGAGGCCGCGATGGCGGTCAAGGGGATTACGAATTCCGGCGGCAGCGGAGCGAGCGCGGGCTGCGGCGGCCTCGTGCTCGCGACCTCGGACGGGTTTACCGGCAAATACACGGCGTCTCGGTTTTCGCGATCCGTCAGCGTCATTGCCGGCCAGGGCGCCGCAATGGAGCGCGACTATGAATTTTCTTCCCGTGTTCACTACGGCGACCTTGATGATCCGACCGAAATCGGTCGCAAGGCGGGCGGCAGGGCGATCAGGCGGTTGGGCGGACGCAAGGCCGATACCGGCTCTGTGACGGCGGTGTTCGACCCGCGCGTCGCGCGCGGTATCGCCGGTCACCTGGCCGGCGCGATCAACGGTGCTTCCGTTGCCCGAAAAACCAGTTTTCTGCGTGACGGAATGGATAAGCCGATCATGGGGTCGGCAATCGATGCAACCGACGATCCTCTCCGCCCTCGCGGTTCGTCCTCCCGGCCCTTTGACGGGGAAGGCGTGACCGGGAACAAGTTGGCGGTTGTTGAGGGCGGTGTGTTGAAACATTGGCTCCTGTCCAATTCTTCAGCTCTGGAACTCGGAATGGAAACCAACGGGCGTGGCGTCCGTTCAGGATCGACGGTCACGCCCTCATCGACAAATTTCGCGATTGAGCCCGGCAGCGAGTCGCCCGACGCCCTGATTGCGAGCCTCAAGCAGGGATTTTACGTGACGGAAGTATTTGGCCAGGGCGTCAATCCGGTTACGGGCGAATACAGCCGTGGCGCGTCCGGCTTCCGGATCGAAAACGGTGAAATAACCTGGCCGGTTTCGGAAGTGACCATTGCCTCGAATCTTAAGGATATGTTCTTGAATCTCGTACCGGCCAACGACATTGACCGAAATTTCAGGACGGCGGCGCCGACACTGTTGATCGGGGGAATGACGCTTGCCGGAAATTGATGCGCGAATGACAGAGGATGAAAGTCTCATTCCGAATCTCGATCTGCTCAAGCGGGCCGCCGGTGAAGCAGGGCGGATTGCAGGGAAATACTTCCGCAAGAATCCCGGTGTCTGGTACAAGGACGGAAAGTCGCCCGTAAGCGAGGCGGATCTTGAGGTTGATCGTTTCCTGAAGACCGAACTGCTGACCGCCCGCCCCGGTTTTGGCTGGCTTTCGGAGGAGACGGCTCAAGGCCCCGGTAATTTGCAATCTGGCAGAACATTCATAGTCGATCCCATTGACGGAACGCGGGCCTTTCTCAAGGGGTTGTCGACCTGGTGCGTCTCGATTGCCCTGCTGGATGCCGGGCGCCCGGTCATTGGCGTGCTTGAGTGTCCGGAAAGGAACGAAACATATTGGGCGGCGCATAAGCAGGGAGCCTGGCGAAACGGGCGGAAGATCCGTGTAGCGCCGGCGAATGGCGAGCCGACCGTGGCCGGGCCTGATTCGATGATTGACGCCTTGCCGTCGGAGGTGCGCGGTTCAATGTCCCGCCACCCGTATATTCCCTCTCTTGCATATCGGATTGCGATGGTGGCCGATGGTACGATCGACGCGACATTTGTACGGCCGAGCGCTCATGATTGGGACATTGCGGCAGCGGATATCATTATTGGGGAAGCGGGGGGCGAGATAAGGATGGCGGATGGAGGCCCCCCCCGATACGGACTTTCCGGCGCCAGGCAGGGCGCCATGGTGGCCGGAAGCGGAGATTTGCTGAATCAGTTGCACAAAACGTTTGGCGCCTGATGCCGGGCACGGACGGCAATTGGCAAGCGCTGAAATCGTCCGATTGCCGATTTGCAAATCTGTTCCGAAAGTGCTGTAGACACCGCCTGGCGGATGATTTCCATCGAATGGAACCGCACTATGCGTGGCTCCGGGACCTGAGCGGTCGAGGGTGAGGGCATGACGGAAGACACGGAGAAAAAACAACTGTTGCATCTGGTTTTTGGCGGTGAGCTGAAATCCCTGGATAGCGTCGAATTCCGGGATTTGGACGGGCTTGATCTTGTCGGCGTCTATCCTGATTACAAATCCGCCAAAGCCTCCTGGCTGGCAAAGGCGCAGTCGACCGTCGACAACGCGCACATGCGCTACTTCATTGTCCACCTGCATCGGCTGCTCGATCCCGACGGCGATGACGACACCAACCCGTCGGATTGAGTGTTGGATGCTGAAAACGTCGTGCATGTCTCTCTGATGGTTTTGCCAGACCGGCCCTCTCCAGAACGGCAATGAAGGCGCTCTGGCCAAAGGTCCGTGAATTGCTCGCCGGTTCGGCCGCGCCGAGGCACGGGCTCGCGTGGTTGATCTGGGGATTGATGCGCCTGACCACGGCGACCAATGGATTTGTACGAGCCAGCCACGATATCGATGGAACGATTGGCGCCGATCCGAATTCGATTTTTGCGCTTTGGCATGGACAGCATCTTCTGGCGCCCGCGCTCATGCCTCGTTGGCTGAAAACGGCCGCGCTTGTTTCCCGAAGCCGGGATGCCGAACTGAACGCTCTTGTTGCGCAGAAATTTGGAATTGATACGGTTCGCGGATCGGGCGGCCGGTCCGATCAGCGGGCGCTTGGCAAAGGCGGGGCCAAAGCGCTTATCGTCCTCAAAAAGGCGCTCGAATCCGGCAGCGCGGTGTGCATGATTGCCGATGTGCCCGGTGGAACGCCCCGAAGCGCCGGGCTTGGTATAATCACCTTGGCCAAAATCTCCGGCCGGCCGATCATACCGGTCGCAATCGCAAGCTCGCGGAGGCAGGTGTTGGAAAAAACCCGTGATAAAACCACAATAAACCTGCCGTTCGGACATATCTGCGTCATATTCGGGAAATCTGTGTTTGTTCCCGGCGACGCCGACGATTTACTGATGGAAGATGTCCGGGCAACGCTGACGCGCCAGATGAACGAGATCACCGACGAAGCGTATTCGAAGGCGGATGACGGCAAATGAGCGAACGTTGGGCGCGTGCATTGCTGACGACCTACCGGTGGGCGGGAGCCGCAGCTTACCCGCTGATCGGCGGCTACATCGCCTGGCGCGCCGCCAAGGGCAAGGAGGAAAGCGCCCGCCGGCACGAACGCTACGGCCAATCACCGCTTACCCGTCCTCCCGGACCTCTTGTCTGGGTTCACGCCGCCAGCGTCGGTGAGACCCTCGCCGTCGTACCGTTGGTCACACACATAAAGAGCCTCGGCATAAACGTCGTGATGACCACGGGCACGGTAACGTCCGCGCACATTGTCGCGGATAGACTCGCCGGCATGGCGATGCATCAATATGTGCCACTGGATCTGAAACCCGCCGTCGATCGGTTTCTGAACCATTGGAGCCCCGATCTGGCAATCATGGCCGAATCCGAGATTTGGCCGATGACAATTCTGGAACTGGGCGCGAAACGCGTGCCGCAGGTTCTTGTCAACGGACGTCTTTCCGACAGGTCATTCGGATCCTGGCGGAAACATCCCCATATCGCCGAAGCGTTATTCGAAAATCTCGCTTACGTGGTCGCGCAATCGGAACTTGACGGTGAGCGTTTTCATCGGCTTGGCGCCCGCCCGGTGACCGTGTCGGGCAACCTGAAAGTGGATATGGAGATTCCGCCGGTCGATGAGGAAGCACTTGAGGCCATCCTGGCGGAAATCGGCTCGCGAAAACGCTGGGCGGCGGTGTCCACGCACGACGGAGAGGAAAAAATTGCCGCCAGCGTCCACAATCTCGCCAAAAAACGGAATTCCGATGTGTTGACCATTGTGGTTCCGCGCCACCCGCATCGCGCGAGGGCGATCGAATCGGAGTTCAAATCAGCGGGTTTGAAGGTGGCGAGAAGAAGCCGCGGCGACACCGTCAAGCCGGACACGGACATTCTGCTTGGCGATACGATCGGCGATATGGGTTTGTATCTCAGGCTGACGGAAATCGCGTTTGTCGGCCGGTCCCTGGGCGGAAATGGTGGTCAAAATCCGTTGGAGCCGGCGGTTTTGGGCACTGCGGTGCTGTCAGGCGAAAATGTGCGAAATTTTCGGGAGTCCTATCGGCGGCTGGTAGCCAATGGCGGTGCACGGCTGGTGACCGACGGCGATTCACTTGCAGGCGCGGTCACGTTCCTGATGAACGATGATCGCCTCCGCAACAAGATGATCGATTCCGGCAGGGAGACGGTCGCCGACATGAGAGGCGCCTTGTCGCGCACCTTGGAGGCGTTGGAACCCTATATCCAGCCATTGGTGGTAAAGGCGAAACTGGAGCCGGGAATATAACGGCGCTAGGGCGTGTTTTCGCCTGAACAGGGCCGGTGAACCGGAAGGATACAATCTGTTGAAAGATATAATGAATCCGTATTCTTTTCATCCCGGTTTCCCGCGGTGCGAACGTCGCGCGCGGCTTGCGATGCCCGCCCGGCGCTCTTCGCCCGATCGCGGATTACTGGCGTCTGGACGATTCCGTTTTGGACAGGATGCGCTCCGGAATGCGGATATTGTACTCAATGACAACGATTCGGCTCATATATGACGGCTGAAGCCCCCCTTTTTTGGTGGCGAAACCGCGATTGGCGCTCATTGCTTCTCTATCCGGCATCCAGGCTCTATGGCGCGGTTGCGCAAAGCCGCATGGAGATGGCCAACCCTCCCCTGGCTGGAATTTCGGTTGTCTGCGTCGGCGATTTGACCGTTGGCGGCGCCGGCAAGACACCCATTGCGATTTCACTGGCGAAAGCCGCGGCAAAGTCGGGTTTCAAACCGGGATTCATAAGCCGGGGTTATGGAGGCGGGTCGACCGAGCCGCATTTGGTTGATCCCGAACGGCATTCGGTTCGGCGCTCCGGCGACGAGCCGATGCTTCTGGCGGCCCAAGCGCCGACGGCTGTCGCCGCCAACCGCAAGGCCGCGGCCGAACTCCTGGAAAGTCGGGGATGCGACTTCGCCATCATGGACGATGGTTTTCAGAGTGCCAGGCTGCTGTTTGATTATGCATTGATCGTCGTCGACGCCGAGCGCGGTATCGGCAATGGCCACATTGTTCCCGCCGGTCCTCTCAGAGCGCCGCTGGAAGCACAAATTCGCAGGGCAAGCAGCATTGTGAAAATCGGCGAAGGCCGGGCCGCCGATACCGTAATTCGCCATGCCGCTCGGGCCGGAAAGCCGCTGTTCGCGGCAAGAACACGCATCGTTAATCCGAAAAAGCACTCCGGCAATCGTTATCTGGCTTTTGCGGGGATCGGGTTTCCGCGAAAATTTTTCAATTCATTGAAATCCACGGGCGCGGAACTTGTATCCACACGCCAATATGGCGATCACCATATGTATTCGGAATCGGACATGGCCGAACTTGCCGAAGCGGCCGCGCAAAACCGATCGAGCCTGATTACGACGGAAAAAGATGCGATCCGGTTTGTCAATGGCGGCGCGGCGGCCACGGAGTTCTTGTCGAAGCTTGAGGTGCTGCGAATCGCCGTGGAGTTCGAACCTCCCGCAATCGCCGAGCGTATCGTTCGCGAGACGGCGGAGAATTTTGAGCGAAGCCGATTTGGCGGTTGATGGTCCGAACCGGATCGTGGACGCCGCTCTACCCCATATTCAGGATGTTCGGATTCGCCTCGATCTCACGCTTCAGCGAGATTTCTGCATTGATGTAGGCTTCCTGGCGATCGACGCTCCAGTATTTCAGTTCGTCGATTGGAATGGACTCCCCGGTCATCGCGCAACGCACGAAAGCGCCCGGGCTCATCACCTGGAAATCTCCATCGAAAAAGCGGATTCGGGCCTCGCGAGCTCCTGGCCCTTCAAAACGATTCATTCGTTCAGCAGTCCGTCGGACAGTTTTGATCAACGCACATATATGACCGCAATAACGCCGTTGCGCAACATTTGATCGGCGTCGGCGGGCATCGGCTCAAAAAGCGTGGCGAACCATTTCCGGGCTTTCGCTGATCAGGGAGTTTTTCAGCTTTTCCAAGGCGCGATTTTCTATTTGCCGGACGCGTTCCTTGGAAATGCCGAGTGCAAGGCCAAGCGCTTTCAACGTCGCGCTTTCATCGGCCAGCCGCCGTTCCCGGATTATTCGCAATTCTCTTTCATTGAGTACGCCCAATGCTTTCTCGAGCCAGGCGTCACGCCGCTCCTTGTCGATAACGGTTCCGGTGGTTTCATCGGGCAGCGGTTCCTCGTTTGCAAGAAAATCGACCCGCTCGGCGGTAGAGTTTTCATCGCTGCCGACCGGGGCGTTCAACGAACTGTCGGGAGCCGCCAGGCGCGCATCCATCGTCGCCACATCCGCCTCCGAAACGCCCAGCGCCACCGAGATTTCCGCATATAATTCGTTTGTCGTCATCGCCCGGCCGGACCCCGCGATTTTTGCCCGTAGTCGCCGCAGGTTGAAAAACAGCGATTTCTGGGCGGACGATGTTCCTCCCCGCACAATTGACCAGTTTCGCAATACATAATCCTGCATCGAAGCCCTTATCCACCAGATGGCGTAGGTGGAGAACCTGACATCGCGACCGGGGTCGAAGCGGGCGGCGGCCTCAAGCAGGCCAACATGGCCTTCCTGAATCAGATCGGCCGCGGGCAGGCCGAATTTGCGGAATTTCGACGCCATTGAAATCACAAGACGCATATGCGCCACGGCAATCCGGTGCAATGCCTGCTGGTCGCGATGTTCCTTCCAGCGTACCGCCAGATCGCGCTCCTCATCGCGCTCCAGATAAGGAGCGGCCATCGCCGCCCTCACAATTTCCTCGCCGCCCTCGCTCTTCCACATGGCGTTCTCCCCAATCGGGTTTCGACATCCAGTGTACGACATTAATGCCCGACCGGTTCGGCACATTCCCTCAACTCGTGGTGATGGGATCGTGTATCGCGGGCGGGTGAGAGGCCGAATGGCCAGTCTCAATTCGATTTGACCGGACACCATGAAAACGACAGAATTGCGGCGCGGTCGAGGCAAACGGAGATTCCCTAAGGCGGCATGATGCGCAATCCCGCCGGTCGGATCAATGCGGCCACGCTGCCATCGCCATGCGTATTGTGTCAGGCGGCGCGCAAGAAGTGCGGCGTGAAGCTTCCGACAGCTTCGGCTCCCGGCAACCGGCATTCCACGAGCATTGACCGGGCGCTTAAACCTTCTAGGCGGCAATTCGCTGAAATACACGCGGTATTTGAAACGGCCGCCCGTCGCGCGTTCGCGGTCCATCCTCAATCCATGACTCGAATCGCGATCGGACCTGCCCGGAAACGGAGAGCGATTCGCGCCGAAAAAGACCTCCGTTGGACATCGGCCTGAAGAGCGGACATATTTTGAGGCTTCCGCCCTTCAGGTTCGCAATCTCGTATCCAGCGCATCGCGCAGGCCGTCACCGATGAAGTTGACGCTCAAGACGCTCAGTGAAATTGCAAGACCGGGCCAAATCACGCGCTCCGGCGTTATCGCGATGAAATTCACTCCATCAAAAAGCAGGCGTCCCCAAGTCGGAAAATCCGACGGAAAGCCGAGACCGAGAAAGGACAACGCGCTCTCGGTAATGATCGCATTGGCGATTCCCAGTGTCGCGGAGACCATTATCGGGCTCAAGATATTGGGAAGGATGTGACGCGAAATAATCCGCTGCCGCCGCGTTCCGATCGACCGGGCGGCGAGGACGAATCCTGCTGCTTAACCGCCAGCACGTCACCACGAACAATGCGCGCCGTCTGCATCCAACTGGTAATTCCGATAACGAACACAATAAGCAGGAATATACCGCTTTCAGGGCCGAACATGTTTCTAAGCGTGTCCCTGAACAGCATGATGATGACCAACAGAAGCGGCAACAAGGGAAGCGCCAGAAACAAATCCGTCAGCCGCATGAGCGGGGCCGTCCAGCCATTTGATGAAGCACGCCAGCACGCCGATCAATGTCCCCAAAAACAGCGACAGCAAAATCGCCGTAACGCCAACCGCGAGATATATGCGCCCGCCGGCCAGTACCTGGGCGAGCATGTCGCGCCCAAGATTGTCGGTGCATCGGATGCCGCAACGACGGTCCCCGGTTCTTGGTGCGTATGTCGAGAAACTGCGGGGCGAGGTCATGAATATAGGGGCCGATGATGATCAACAGTATGATTGCAAGGAATATTACCACGCTGGCGACACCGCCCTTGTGAGGCCAAGACTTTCCCGGATATGCTCGCTGACATCGGGCGGGATGGTCAATGGCAGATTGCCTGTGGGCTCATTCGGCGCCAGATTGAGCGGAAACTTCACCGCGATGGATCAACGGAATTATGGCACCGAAGTCAATGAGCATGTCGTTTATCTTCTTCGCCAATGCCGCGCAATCGTCAAGCGCCGCCGTTTTAACCATCCGTGCGGACAATTTGTCGTACTCTTCATTGCAGTAGCGCGGCATGTTGTTGCCAAGCCATTGATTGGCGGGTGCCGGCGCTTCGATGCAAATCCAGTTTGCCATATATTTCTCCGGATCCGTGTCATCGAAATTGTTGATGTACATTTCGATGTCGACGAAAAATTTCTGGAACGTATCGGGACGCGACTGGTCGCCACCGAAGAACACGGCCGCATCAATGTTGCGCAGTTCCGTTTCAACGCCGATAGCCTGCCACATCTGTTTGATCAGCGCCTGCGTGCCTTGGCGAACCGAGTTTGTGGAAGTCTGATACAGGATGGGAAGACGAACGCCATCCTTGGCCCTTACGCCATTCGATCCGGGAATCCAGTCTGCGTCGTCCAACAGTTTGTTGACCGCGTCCACGTCCTGGGTTTTGCACCAGTCATTCGTGGTGGATGCGTAAATCGCGGGCGCGGGCAGAACGTTGCAGGTCACCTGGCCGGGCGCGCCGTAGCCGTCATCGACGAGAATCTGCCGATCGATTGCGAGAGAGCGCGCTCGACGAACCGCGGGGTCGCTCAGGAACGGGTGCGGATGTTTCGCCGTGGCCCGCTCATCTTCCAATCCTGGGTCGGGGTCGGTCAAATTCACCATCAAGCGCTCAACCGACATGCCGAATGATGTGACGGTCCTGCCCTTGCCGGCCGCCGCCATTTGCGCCAGCACCTCCGGTTCAACCTGCAGGTTCCACGCGTAGTCGAATTCGCCGGTTTCCAGAACCTAGCGCGCTGCGGGTGCCGCGTCGCCACCGCCTTTGAACGTCGCTGTGGCGAATGCCGGTTTGTTCAGATCGCGATACATGGGATTGGCTTCGTAGGTCACCACATCATTGGCTTTGAATTCGACAACCTTGAAAGGTCCCGTTCCGGTGGAGTTGAAGTTCTGTTCCGTGCACTCAGGGGCTTTCGCGCCCATGCAGTCCTTGAATTAAGCAGCCTGGATTATCGGCGCCGTCGTTCCGACAAATGGACCGTAGGGGAACGGTTTCGGCACCCTGAAGGTGATCTTGACCGTCAAGTCGTCAATCGCTTCGACATCGGTCACATCGGTGAAATTCGACAGCGCGTTGCAGCCACCGGCCGGATCCATGCAATAATCGGCCGAGAATACGACATCGTTTGCCGTAAGCGGCGTGCCATCCGACCATGCAACACCCTCCTTGAGCTTCCATGTGATGGATGTCAGGTCGGCCGAGACTCCGCCGTTTTCGACCGTCGGAACCTCGGCGGCCAGCGCCGGAACCATGTTGCCGTTCTCATCGTAGTAGGCAAGCGGTTCAAGAACCATCGAGGAGGGCTCTATATCCTTGGTTCCTCCGGAGAGATATGGATTGAGGATCAAGGCGGCCTGCCAGTCAATGATGTTCAGATGACCGCCGCCGCGTTCCGCGCTTGCCGCCGTCGTCAAGACAAAAGCCGCAGCTGAAGCCCACATAATCGTTTTGTTCTTCATCATGTTCTCCCGTTTTTATTCATCCTTCGGTTTCCTCGGCGTGCGCCATCTTGAGCATGCCGATGCGCTTTAATTCCGCTGAGTTCCAGATTTCTCCTCCACAAGTTACCCGGCAAGATGGCAAGCGGCGTAGTGGCCGCACCGGGCACATCGCCCGTCGGCAGGATTCGTTTCCGCTTCGCTTCAATTTCAGGATCGGGAATTGGAACCGCCGACAACAACGCCTGTGTATATGGATGTTTGGGGGAGGCGAAAAGCTCATCCACGGGCGCCAATTCCGCGATCTTGCCCAGATACATTACCGCCATCTGATCGGTGAAATGCCGAACCATCGACAGATCGTGACTGATGAACAAATATATCAGGCCGAGTCGATCCTGCAGTTCTTCAAGCAAGTTGATCACCTAGGCCTGGATGGAAACATCCAACGCGGCGATTGGCTCATCGCAGACGATCAGGTCCGGGTCAAGCGCGAGGGCGCGGGCAATTCCGATCCGCTGGCGTCGTCCCCCCGAAAATTCGTGCGAATACCGGTCGGCTAATTTCGGATTGAGACCGACCGCATCAAGGAGTTCGCCCACCCTTTCGTGTTTCGCGCCGCCGCCAGCCCGCCCATGCTCCTCAAGGGGTTCGGCGATGATGGAACCCACGGTCATTCTCGGGTTGAGGCATGCTTGCGGATCTTGAAATATCATCTGCATGCGCGGGCGCATGTCGCGCAGCCTCGAACCATGCAACTCTGTGATGTCGATGCCGTCGAAATACACCTTTCCGGCCGTCGGCTCGTAGAGGCGCACAATGACGCGGCCCATCGTCGATTTGCCGCAGCCGCTTTCACCGACCAGGCCCAGGGTCCGGCCGCGCTTTATGTCGAAACTGACATCATGATTCGTCAGGCATGTTCGGACTTCCTTGCGTCAGTTGCGAGCAGCCAGCATGCAGCTTCGTGACCTTCTTCAACCGGAACAAGCGAAGGATTTTCACACAGGCATCGATCGGTCGCATGAGAACATCTGGGCGCGAAAGGGCAGGCGGTCGGAAATGCCGTCATCAGCGGCGGCTGACCGCCGATGCGGGTCAGTTTTTCATCGCGTTCGCCGGACAGGCTGGGTAATGTCCGCAGCAATGCCTGTGTATATGGGGGTGCCGCGGATTGGAATAAAATCCCTTCACGGTCGCTTGCTCCACGACAGAGCCGGCATACATGACCATTACGCGGTCCGCGATGCCGGCGACAACGCCCAGATCATGCGTTATCTAGACAATCACCATGCCCAGTTCCCGGCGAAGCCTCGATGGTGACGTCGAGCGCGGTCGTCGGCTCATCGGCTATGAGAACCTTGGGGTCGCAGGCGAGCGCGATGGCAATCATCACCCTCTGGCGCATTCCTCCGGAAAACTGGTGCGGATAGTCGTTTATCCGCTCCGCCGTCTTTGGGATGCCCACAAGTTCGAGAAGCTCAATCGCCCGCGCCTTCGCTGCCTTCTTTTTCAGACCAAGGTGCTACCGCAGCGGCTCAATCAATTGATAGCCGACGGTAAACACGGGATTGAGCGATGTTATTGGATCCTGAAAAACAAAGCCAATGTCACCGCCTCGAATCCCGCGCAATTCCTCCTGATCAAGTTTCAAAAGGTCTTTGCCGTTCAACTTCGCCGATCCCGAGACAATCTGGGCAGGTGGCATGGGAAGCAGTTTCATCAACGCCATCATCGTGACGCTTTTGCCGGAGCCGCTTTCGCCGACAACTCCGAGAAGTTCCCCCGGTTTTAGACTGAAACTCACTCCGTTGACCGCATAGACGCCGGATTCATGCATCCGGAACATGGTTTGAAGATCCGAAGCCTCCAACACCGGCATTTTGTCGTTGTTGCTTCCGGAGTCTACGCCGATACGCCTTCCTCATCAAATCCGGCTCAAGCCTCTATCCATTCGAGACAATCGCGCAACACAATCCTTGGCCGGCCGGTTGACCGGGGGATATCCCGACAATAACAGGTAAAGGATTTCCATATCGCGCATATCGGTCAAACCCGCATGAAAGGTTGGCGGCATTGAAACGCTCCAAAGCCAATGAAATCGTCGCCGAGGCGGACATGTTCATCCGCTCGTTCGGCTATATATTGCCGCCGTTCGCCGATTGGCCGCCCCGGAAAATGCGCGAGAAGCGAAATCAAATCGACAATATCGTGGACGCGCGATTGGGATGGGATATCACGGATTACGGACATGGCAGGTTCGACGAGCTTGGCCTTTTCCTGTTCACGGTGCGAAACGGAAATTTCGCCGATCTGAAATCGGGTTCGGGCATGCTCTACGCCGAGAAGATCATGATTTCGAGGACAAATCAGCTTTCACCCATGCACCGGCATGCAATCAAGGCCGAGGACATTGTCAACAGGGGCGGCGGCGACCTCGTTGTCGAACTGTTCATGTCCGGTGAGAGCGGCGGCATCGACGAAACCGCGGAAGTCTCGGTGCCCTGTGACGGCATTGTCCGCAAATTGCCGCCCGGCGGCCATTTGCGGCTTCCGCCCGGCGAAAGCGTTACCCTTTCGCCGGGTGTTTGGCATGCGTTCTGGGCGGAAAAACAGGATACGTTGATCGGTGAAATATCGACCGTGAATGATGATCTCACCGACAATTTCTTTCGCGAGCCATTGGACCGTTTCTCGCCGGTCGAGGAGGATGAACCGCCGATCAGACTCCTCGTATCGGATTACGATAAATGGCTGTAGCGCTTGAAACCGCCGGTATGAGACCGTATCCGGAAGCCGCCGCCGGCTCGCGATTGCCGGCGATGTGATATTCGGGAAACAACGAAAAACAATATGAACGGCGTTCTCACACGGTTTCCCGGCGACACTCCTTTCGAATCGCCGATAGACTCGCGGTTGTTTCCTTTGTCGCCCGGACCGTCATGACGGCGACGCCATCGGTTCCCGCACGGGGGGCCATGAGCGAGGAAACTCCTTCCGCGCGGCCTTTCGAGGTCACCCATCGTCTTGTTTTGGCGATAGCGGCGCCGATGACGCTTGCCTATCTGACCACGCCGCTGCTCGGAATTGTCGATACCGCGGTGATCGGACAGTTGGGCAACCCCGCATTGATCGGAGGCCTCGCAATTGGCGCGATCGTCCTGGACGTCGTCTTTGCAAGTTTCAACTTCCTTCGAGCCGGCACGACAGCCCTGGTCGCACAGGCGTTCGGAGCGGGCGACGAGAGAGCCGAAAGAGCGGCGCTTTGGCGCGCCGTCACCGTATCGCTTCTGTCGGGATCGGCAATTTTATTGCTTGCTCCGGCGGTGATCGCCGTCGGCGGGTGGTTCATGGCGGCAAGCGCGGAGGTAACGGCGGCCATGGGCCTGTATGTCGGCATCCGAATTCTGGCGGCGCCTGTCACTCTCGCCAACTACTCGTTGCTTGGTTACATTCTCGGACGGGGGGAAGGCGTTACCGGGTTTTTCCTGCAACTCCTCCTCAACGGCACGAATATCGTCCTGTCGGTCTTGTTCGGCCTTCATTTCGAATGGGGTATCGAGGGTGTCGCCTGGGCTACCGTGGTCGCGGAGCTTCTGGCCCTGGCAAGCGGGCTGACGCTTGTCACGTTCCGAAATCGCGGATCGGATCGTCTGACACTTTCCTTGCTTTTGCGGGCCCCGGAGCTTGTGCGCATGTTCGCGGTCAATGGCGATATCATGATCAGGTCGTTTGTGCTGTTGACCGCATTCGCGCTGTTCACCCGCTCAAGCGCGGGCCTCGGCGAAGTGCCATTGGCCGCCAACGCGATTCTCATGAATTTTTTCCTCGTTTCAGGATATCTTCTCGATGGTTTCGCCACCGCCGCGGAGCAATTGGCGGGGCGCGCCATCGGCGCCCGATATCGTCCTGCATTTCTCCGAACGGTCTTGCTCACGGCGTTGTGGGGAATCGCCGTGGCAATCGCGATCACATCGACCGGGCTTGTGTTCGGCGGACACATGATCGCGATCATGACGACATCGCAGGAGATACGGAATGTCGCGGTCGAGTTTCTTCCCTGGGCGGCGCTGACCGCTCTTTCAGGGGTTGCCGCATTCCAGATGGACGGTGTCTATATCGGCGCGACGTGGTCGCGCGACATGCGCAACATGATGATGTTGTCGTTCCTGGCGTTCTTTGCCGCCTTGCCGCTGTTTGTCTCCCAATGGGGAAATCACGGGAACTGGGCAGCGCTGCATTTGTTTCTTCTGGTCCGCGGCGGAACGCTTTATGCGATGCTGCCGGCCAATTTACGCAATGAATTCCCCGGATCGAAGCCCGGGGGGTCCCGCCTTGGCGAATAGCGCAATCAGGCGGTGACCGACGCGGGTCTTGACGCGTTGTTTTTTGGTTGCAGAATTCGTTCCCAGTTCAACGCATCCCTGCATATGCCATCCAGGTCATCGAACCTCGGCGTCCATCCCAGTTCACCTCTGAGCAGATTGGCATTCGCCACCACCGAGGCAGCATCGCCCGCTCGCCGACCGGACATGCGGACCTCAAAATCGTTGCCGTACACGCAACGCACACTTTCCAGAACCTCGAATACGGAAAAGCTATGACCATATCCGCAATTTGCGATCAGGTTGGAACCCTTGTCGCGCAGCCGATCCAGCGCCAACGCGTGGGCATTGGCCAGATCGCTGACATGAATATAGTCGCGTACGCAAGTACCGTCCGGTGTCCGATAGTCGGTGCCAAATACCTCCATTGATGATCGCTTGCCGCAAGCGGTCTCGCAAGCCACCTTGATCAGATGCGTCGCACCGGGAGTCGACTGCCCGGTCCTGCCCTTGCGGTCCGCGCCTGCCACGTTGAAGTAGCGCAGCGCGGTGAATCTGAAGTCATGAGCAGCGGCGGCGTCGGCCAGCATCCATTCCGTCATCAGCTTCGACCGTCCATAGGGCGAGAGCGGATAAAGCTGTGCATCTTCCGATATCGGTTCCATTCCCGCTGTTCCGTAAACGGCTGCGGTCGACGAGAAAATGAAGCTCGGGACCCGGCACTTGACCGCGGTTTCGATCAGCATGCGCGATTTGACCGTGTTGTTTTCATAGTATCCCAGCGGATCGGACACCGATTCCGGTACTACAATCGATCCCACAAAGTGAATGATTGCATCCACCTTGTGGGATCGAATGGCCTCGGCGACAATGTCTCCCTCGCCTATATCTCCCACGACAAGATGCGCCTCGGGTGCGACAGCCCAGTCAAATCCCGTCGAAAGGCGATCAATAACGACAACGTCTTCACCGCGGTCGAGGAGTTCCCATACCACATGACTCCCGATATACCCGGTGCCGCCGGTCACCAGTACGGTCATTGAGAAAATTCCTCCATTTATCTGTCTGCGGCTTGTCTGCCGTCGCGGGAGTGTTTCGCCGCCGCGGCTTCGACACTCGATATCCGCACAACGGTATGCGCGACAAATGTCGAAAATGTTACAGGAACCGACCAAGGCTTGAACGCCATTTGCGGCGCGGGATTGCTAGTTTCGGCTTTGTCGATGTCCTATTGATCTGGGACAAGGGATGAATTGGCGACTTGTGATCGTTGATTGTTGGACACGAAATGGCTCAGCGCCTAAATGTTGAATTCGCCCGGGCGGAGTGATGTGAACGCTTTTTCGCACGGCGCTTAATGTCGCGCCAGCTTCAGGGAACAGGTAATGGATTATCAGCGATTTTTTCAGGAAGCGGTCGACCAGGTCAAAGCCGAGAAACGCTATCGTGTATTCGCCGATCTGGAGCGAATGGCCGGCAGTTTCCCTCGCGCCATTTGGCGCTGCGGCGATCAGATGAAGGAAATAACCGTCTGGTGTTCCAACGATTATCTGGGGATGGGTCAGCATCCGGAGGTCATTTCGGCGATGCAGACCGCGGCCGGCAGCATGGGCAGCGGAGCCGGCGGTACGCGAAACATTTCCGGCACCAACCACCCTCTTGTCGAATTGGAACTGGAACTGGCCGGGCTTCATGACAAGGAAGCGGCGCTGGTCTTCACGTCCGGCTTCGTATCCAATGAAGCGGCTATCTCGACAGTTGCGCGACTGCTTCCGAATTGCCTGCTTTTGTCCGATGAGCTCAATCATTCCTCGATGATCGAGGGCGTGAGGCGTTCCGGCTGCGAGAAAAAAATCTTCCGCCACAATGATCTCGGACATCTGGAGGAATTGCTGAAGGCGACCGAATATGATCGGGCCAAACTGATCGTATTCGAATCCGTCTATTCGATGGATGGAGATATTGCGCCCGTCAGGGAAATCGCCGATCTTGCCGACAAGTACAACGCCATGACATATATCGACGAGGTTCACGCCGTCGGCATGTACGGCCCCCATGGCGGCGGGATAACGGAGCGGGAAAACCTCACCAGCAGGATCGACATTGTCGAAGGCACATTGGCGAAGGCGTTCGGAACGCTCGGCGGCTATGTGACGGGTTCGAAGGCGATTATCGATGCGGTCCGATCCTACGCTCCCGGATTTATATTCACCACGGCATTGCCCCCGGCCATCGCCGCGGCGGCGACCGCTTCGATCAGACATTTGAAAAAGTCCGACGCCGAACGCGAAAGTCAACAACGACAGGCCCAACGCACAAAGCATGTCCTTTCCGCGGCCGGTCTGCCGGTCATGCCCTCCGCGACCCATATCGTTCCGGTGCTTGTGGGAGATCCCGAGTTCTGCAAAGCGGCCACCGATCATCTGTTGGAAAACCACAATATCTACATCCAGCCGATCAATTATCCGACGGTTCCGCGCGGAACGGAGCGGCTCAGGATCACTCCCGGGCCTTTCCACACCGATGCGCTGATCGATGAACTTGCCAAGGCGCTGGCCGATACATGGGATGCCGTCGGAATACCTTTTGCCGGCGGTCAGGTTTCGCAAGTCCGAAAAACGGAGCGGATCATTCCGCTTGTCGTGCCAAAATCCGGCGGTTAGAGCGGCTTCAGTTTTTCAACACAAGGAGAATAGAGATGAATAAAGTGATGGCACTGATTGCTATCGTGTTCGGTCTTGTTTTGGCAGCATGCCAAACAGACACAGATCTGAAACCAGAACTGGCTGTAAGTGCAGACGAAAAAAGTGCACTTACAATCAAACCTGTGGAAGGTGCTCAGCTGACGCAAACTGAAGCAGAATACAGGTACAGATTTGCACGGATTTGTATACGCCCCTGGAGTCAATTCAATGCTGAGTTTGCAAAAATCGCTCAAGGAACGCGATACGCTTCAAGATTCAAGGACGCTTCTCAAGAGTATGCAAAACTGTGTGCGGAACGGCCCCAAAATGCGCAAGCAAAAAATGAGTGGAACAAAAGAACGGAAAAACTCTCTCAAAGAACGACCAAAAATTCGTTCAGCCCTTTCTTGAGAAACGCTTCTATAAGGAAAATAAGTGAAGTGTCGCGAATCAACAGCTGCAGCAAAGAAATACGGGTATGGATGAAAGAAGTAGCACAACTTGGAGCCAATCAAAATCCAAGCCATGCCGTACGCATCAATCGACTCTATGAAAATATGGTGCGTGACCAAAAAAAGGTGTGTAAGGATACCTCTAGCGGACGAAGATTTGAGAGAGCAACTTACAATCTCTGGAAAAACCGGTCAGAACCGTTAATACGTGCTGTAACAAACGCAATCGGCATCTAACACACTTGTCGTGCCAAAATCCGGCGGTTAGAGTGGCTTCAGTTTTTCAACACAAGGAGAATAGAGATGAATAAAGTGACGGCACTGATTGCTATCGTGTTCGGTCTTGTTTTGGCAGCATGCCAAACAGACACAGATCTGAAACCAGAACTGGCTGTAAGTGCAGACGAAAAAAGTGCACTTACAATCAAACCTGTGGAAGGTGCTCAACTGACGCAAACTGAAGCAGAATACAGGTACATATTTGCACAGACATGTATACGCCCCTGGAGTCAATTCAATGCTGAGTTTGCAAAAATCGCTCAAGGAACGCGATACGCTTCAAGATTCAAGGACGCTTCTCAAGAATATGCAAAGCTGTGTGCGGAACGGCCCCAAAATGCGCAATCAAAAAATGAGTGGGTCAAAAGAGAGAAAAATATCGCTCAAAGAACGGACAGAAGTTCGTTCAACCCTTTCTTGAGAAACACTTCTATAAGGAAAATAAGTGAAGTGGCGCGAATCAACCACTGCAGCAAAGAAATACCGGTATCGATGAAAGAAGTAGCACAACTTGGAGTTAATCAAGACCCAAGTCGTGCCAAACGCATCAACCGGCTCTATGAAAATATGGTGCGTGACCAAAAAAAGGTGTGTAAAGACACCTCCAACGGACTAAGATTTGAGAGATCAAACTACAATTTCTGGAGAAACCGGACAATACCGTTTACAAATGCTGTAAAAGATGCAATCGGCATCTAACACACTTGTCTCAACAAAACCCCACTGAATTTGAATCAGTGGGGTTTTTCAAATTTATCTCCGACTTAAATAAAAACCATCCTCTTTATCACTGGATCGGATTTGGGTTTTTCTTGAGGGTTGGATGCGATGTGGTGGCGATGGACAATCTCAGCGACTACAGGAGCCAGGCCGTGCGCAAGGCAATCCGCGCAGCCGGCGCGCACTTGCCGTTCCCGCCACCCTACAGCCCCGACCTCAATCCGGTCGAACAGGCCTTCGCAAAACTCAAACACCGGATGCGCAAAACGAAAGCACGCTCCCGCGAGAACCTCTGGCGCGCCGTCGAATCGATCCTCGACAGCTTCACCCCTGATCAATGCGCAAAACACCTCACAAAAGCAGGATATGCTGCCGTCAAAACCTGAAACGCTCTAGAACTCGGCAGGCATTTTCGGCATATTTCCCTTTGCCGGCGTTCCATAAACGTAAACCGTGCGGAACGCCCGGTCCGCCGTCCGGGACATGGCAATTCCATGAAATATGAAAAGTCATTCTCTTCGAGGTGTGAGAACGAAAACCTGCGCAGTGCGTGGAATCGACGGCCCGGTTGGACTATGGTTGCTTTTCTGAGCCTGAAACAGGCTGGCAAAGGGACACTGAAGCATTGCAAGGCTGGATTGTCGTCATACTCGCATTGGCCTATGTGTCATTGCTGTTCGCGATTGCGAGTTTTGGCGACCGGCGGGCAAAACGGGCCGGTTCAAAGGCCTCCCGGCCGTTTATCTATGCGCTTAGCCTCGCAATCTACTGCACATCGTGGACCTTCTTCGGTTCCGTCGGCATGGCAAGCGAACGGGGCATCGAATACGTCATCATATTCATCGGCCCGATTCTGGTTTTCCTGTTTGGCCACCCGACGCTGTTGCGAATTGTTCGGTTGGCCAAGGCGGAGAAAATTACCTCGGTGGCCGATTTTCTGGCGGCACGATATGGAAAGAGCTTCGCCGTCGCATCGATTGCGGCAGTGATCGCGACGATAGGCACGGTTCCGTATATCGCGTTGCAGCTCAAGGCCATCGCCGGCTCGCTGCAGTTGATGACAGCCCATTACAACGCGGAATTCCCGTCCATGGGATCGTTTTCCGGTGACGTATCTCTGATGATAGCAATTCTGTTGGCCGTCTTTTCGGTGCTTTTCGGAACTAGGCATGCCGATGCCACCGAACATCAGGACGGTCTCGTACTGGCTGTCGCGGTGGAGTCGGTTGTCAAACTGGCCGCGTTTCTCGCCATCGGATTTCTCGTGCTGTTCGCTTTTTCCGACGAGCCCGCCGCGCTGTTTGCCGCAATAAACGAAAACCCGAACGTCCGGGCGGCTGCAAGCCATCGCCCGTCGCTGGCTACGTGGATTGTCCTGACAGTCATCAGCGGACTTGCAATCCTGCTGCTCCCCCGGCAATTCTACGTCACCGTGGTGGAAAACCGAAGCGAGGCCGAACTCAAGACCGCCGGCTGGTTGTTCCCGCTTTATCTCGTCATGATCAACCTGTTCGTGCTGCCTATCGCATTTACCGGGTTGGTGGCGATCGGAGAGAACGGCAGCGCGGATCTGTACGTTCTGGCTCTGCCCTTGAGCATAAATCATCAGGTACTGGCGATCATGGCGTTTATCGGCGGCCTGTCGGCGGCCACGGCGATGGTCATTGTCGCTACGGTCGCCCTGTCGATCATGATCTCCAACGACCTTGTCATTCCGCTGTTTCTCAATCGTCTCACCAAACCCGAACCTCTGGAAGGGGAGGATTGGTCGAAGACCATCCTGAACATCAGGCGAACCTCGATTTTCCTGATCCTCCTCGCCGCATACCTTTATTTTCGCGAAACGGAGAACAATACGCGACTAGCGTCGATCGGTCTTTTATCCTTTGCCGCAATTGCGCAATTTGGCCCTGCGTTCATCGGGGCGCTCATTTGGCGCGGCGCCAATGCGCGTGGCGCCATTTTTGGCATGAGCGCCGGCATCTCGGTCTGGGCATACACTTTGCTGTTGCCAACACTGGCGCCCGCATGGGGTGGAATTGTCACCGACGGATTATTCGGAATTCCGGCGCTGCGGCCGCAGGCGTTGTTCGGTGTGTCGGCCGAGCCGCTGAATCATGGCGTCATGTGGAGCCTGGGGGTAAACGCCGTCTGTTTCATCCTTGGTTCGCTTTCCCGCATCGCCACGCCGCTTGAACGTATCCAGACGGCGATTTTCGTACCCCGCGACCCCGGACCCATTCCAATCCACCGTCGTCTTCGCACGGCTGTAACCGTCAACGATCTCAAAGACGCCATATCGCGTTATCTCGGGGTTGAGCGTACCGAACGATCATTTCATGCGTTCGCGCTGGAGACCGGCCGAAGTCTGCAAGGCAATGAGCCGGCGGATGGCAGGGCAATCCGGTTTTCCGAGCAGCTGCTCACGAGTGCGGTGGGCAGTTCGTCGGCGAGACTGATCTTGTCTCTTCTGTTCAAACGCCGCGACGCGGATACGAAAGACGCCATCCGGTTGCTCGACGACGCCTCCGAAGCATTGCAGCACAATCGGGATCTTCTGCAAAAGGCTCTTGATCAGATGGAGCAGGCAATCACGGTTTTCGATGCAGACTACCGGCTGACCTGTTGGAACAGACGTTTTCGGCGCCTGTTCGATCTGCCCGACAGCATGGGCACGGTCGGGTTGCCGCTGACGGCGATCATCGACCACCTGATCGACAGAGGCGACCTGAACGAAGACGCGGAAAACCGGTCATTGGAAAAACTGGCGACTTTCGGTCAATCCTGGCAGCTTCATCTTCAAACCAGCGGACGTATCATCGACATACGATCCAATCCCATGCCGGATGGCGGCATAGTTACAACCTATACGGACGTGACCGCGGGGGTTAAGGCCGATCTCGCGCTGAAACAGGCAAATGAAACTCTGGAACAGCGTGTGGCCGACAGAACGGCGGAATTGCTGCGCGTCAATCAGGAGCTTGCGCAGGCTCAGACCATCGCCGAAGAGGCGAATTTGGGCAAGACGCGGTTTTTGGCGGCGGCCGGTCATGACATTCTGCAGCCGTTGAACGCGGCGCGTTTATATTGTTCATCGATGATCGAGCGTTCGAGCGACGCGAAAGACGCCGCCGCCGCGGGCAATATCGATCTGGCTCTGGAATCGGTCGAATCCATTCTTGGCGCGGTGCTGGACATTTCCCGGCTCGACACCGGCGCCATGAGGCCAAAGGAAAGCCTGTTCCGTCTTGATGAGCTAATCAGGCAGGTTGAAAACGATTTTGCACCGCTCGCCAGGGAGAAAGACCTCGAACTGACCGCCATTTCATCCACACTATCGGTCAGGACCGACCGGAATCTTCTCCGTCGGCTGCTGCAAAATCTGGTTTCCAACGCAATCAAATATACCGAATCGGGCAGAATCCTTGTTGGCGTGCGGCGAAGAAGCGGCACGGCTGAAATTCAGGTATGCGATACCGGCATGGGTATTCCGGATGGCCAATTGAACACCGTGTTTCGCGAGTTCGAAAGACTCGACGAAGGCGCCAGAGCGGCCGACGGTCTGGGGCTTGGATTATCGATTGTCGACCGGATCGCCAAAGTCCTCGGATTGGAATTACGTTTGAACTCGATCTCAGGTAAAGGCACCCGGTTTTCCGTGCTGTTGCCCACGGCTGAAGAGGCCGAAACGGCGCTTGCACCGCTATCACCGGCACGACCTGCACAACATCATTCATTGGCCGGTCTTTCGGTTCTGTGCATCGACAATGACCGGCGGATTGTCGACGGTATGCGTGAATTGCTGGAAAGCTGGAGCTGCAATGTACAATGTGCGTCGAGTGGCGAAGAGGCCATGGGTATTTGTGTGGATACGGATTTCAGGCCCGAAATTGTATTGGCTGACTTCCATCTTGACAAAGAGAGCGGCATCGATGTCATTGATGCGCTGCGCAAACTCTACAAGGGAAACATCGTGTGCTGCCTTGTTACGGCCGACCGCTCGGTTGAACTGAGGGACATGGCGGAGAACCAAAATATCCGCTTGTTCAACAAGCCGCTCAAACCGGCGATGTTGAGGTTATTTTTATCGCGGCAGGTCGCGATGGCCGCGGCGGCGGAGTGACGCAATTTGCTCACGATTGAGTCGGTATGCCCGTTTCAAGCCCGATTTTCGAAAGCTGAATGACCGCCTGTGTGCGACTGTCCACGCCAAGTTTTTGCAGCACCGCGGAAACATGCGCCTTGACGGTGGCTTCGGAAACGCCAAGTTCATAAGCGATTTGCTTGTTCAGCAGGCCCTCGGCCAACATGCTCAATACTCTCGTCTGTTGCGGAGTCAGCGCTTTCAGACAATTCATCAGTTCGGAGATTTCCGGATCGCCCTCCGTACCCAGATCGATTTGATCGGGCATGCACACGCCACCCGCGATAACGGTCTCAATCCCCGCGCGTATTTCATCGAGACCGGCGGATTTCGAGATAAAGCCGGATGCGCCGAGTTCCAGGGAACGGCGAATTGTCTCGCTGTCATCGCTGGCGGTTACGACAATAATGGGCACCTCAGGGGCGATTCCCCGCAATGAAACCAGTCCCGACAATCCGCTTGCCCCCGGCATTCGCAGATCCAGGAGCACCAAATCCGCTTCACCCGCCTCAATCAGCTCCGCCTTTGCCTGATCGAAGTCGCTGGCCTCGATGATTTCCGACTTGTCCGCCAAGCCTGAAAAAGCCTGCCGTAAGGCGCCTCTGAACAGCGGATGGTCGTCCGCGATCAATATTGTCAGCTTTTCCGACAATTTATCCTCCCGCGGGCTTTGCCCCGATTGGCAAGATTCAAAGCCTGCCCCGATTATGATTGTTGAGACGCTGTTTTCAAGCGATATCCGATTACGACCGGTATCTTTCTCCAATTCGGCGATGCGCGTCCGCAGATTCTCGATATTACTGTCGAAGCGATGGATTTTGTGCTGAAATACCGCGCCGGATATGCGACTGAACCGGGACAAGCGTTCACCAGCGCCTTCCAAACCCCGTTCAGGTCTTCTATACGAACGTTAATGGCCGGGTTGATTTACAAGATATGCGACAAATCGCTTTGGGAAGCCGCGGTCCGATCGGGGACATTTGAGGGTGCCCCCATCGACCTGAAAGACGGATATATCCATTTCTCGACCGTCGATCAGGTTGAACGGACAGCCGTGTTGCATTTTTTCGGCCAAAGCAATCTCACCCTCGTTGCCGTGGATCCGGAATTACTGGACGATCGCCTGAAGTACGAGACTTCACGCGGAGGGGATTTGTTTCCGCATTTGTACGCCAAACTGCCGATATCGGCGGTAAAATGGTCAAGCCCGCTGTCACTGACCCGCGACGGAAAACATGTTTTTCCCAACCTGCAAACCGGCATCCGGTCATGAATGCGCTGCTTCGCGGTTTGTTACTTCGCGCGAATCCGGAGACCGCGCACAAACTGTCCATTCTCGCGCTGAGATCGGGCTTGCTGCCGTCAAATCCTCCAAGGTCAACTCCTCGCCTAGCCTTGCGCGTTGCCGGAATTGATTTTCCCAATCCCGTTGGCGTGGCGGCCGGCTACGACAAGGACGGCAGGGCGCCGCTGCAACTAATCGGGTTAGGCTTTGGATTTTCCGAGGTCGGAACGGTTACGCCGTTGCCGCAACACGGTAATCCTCGGCCACGCATCTTTCGGTTGACGCGGGACCGGGCGGTCATCAATCGGTTGGGATTCAACAACCGGGGTCATGCCGCCTGCCTGGCGCTGTTGAATGCGCTTAATCCGGGTAAACGCGTCATTGGCGTCAATATTGGCGCCAACAAGACCAGCGAAGACAAGATTTCGGACTATGAGAAGGGGATTGAGACATTCGCACACATTGCATCATATTTCGCGATCAATATTTCATCGCCCAACACTCCCGGGTTGAGAGACCTTCAATCGAGAGACCGTCTTCGCGAACTGCTCACAAGAACAAGGGATCGGCGGGACCGCATGGCCATCGAGGCGGGTCGAGCGGCCCCGTTATTCCTGAAAATAGCACCGGATCTACATGAGCGGGACCTCGATCATATAGCGGATGAAGTCGAGAGAAGCGGCATTGAGGGCCTGATCGTCTCGAACACGACACTTGAGCGAAAGGGACTGATTGACGCTCGATATTCCGCTGAAGCCGGTGGATTGTCCGGTAGACCGCTATTTGAGAAATCCACCGCCGTTCTCGCCAAGATGCGGGAACGCTGCGGTTCACGGCCCGCGATCATAGGCGTCGGCGGGGTCGATTCCACCGAGACCGCATTGGAAAAAATCAGGGCCGGCGCGGATCTGGTTCAACTCTACACGGGATTTATTTACGGCGGACTTGCGACGCCGGGCCGGATCGTGGCCGGACTTGAGCGATATGCGGGAAAAGAGCAGCTTCAAAACATCCGCGACATCCGGGATTCAAACCTCCGCAAATGGGCGGCAAAGTCGCTTTGACTGCGTACTTTCAGCCGGACATGCGAAAATGTTTGGATAGTTTGAGCCCCTGCGCCTGATAATTCGATCCGATTTCATCGCCATATAAAGCTCGCGGCCGCTCCAGCATATGCTCGTAACCCAATCTTCCGACGATCTGGCCGTGGTCAAGAATGAACGGCACTTCATGGCTGCGAACCTCGAGCACGGCGCGGCTTCCCGCGCCGCCCGCGGCCGTATGCCCGAATCCCGGATCGAAAAAGCCGGCATAGTGGACGCGAAATTCTCCGACCAGCGGGTCAAACGGCGTCATTTCAGCCGCAAGATCGGGAGGGACGTGGATCGCTTCGCGCGACATCAGAATGTAGAATTCGTCCGGGTCAAGAACCAGTTCGCGCTTTCCCCGGCCATATAGCGGCTCCCAATAATCGAGAACCGAATGTGCATTGCGTTTGTCGACATCCACCAATCCGGTATGGTGTTTTCCGCGGTATCCAATCAATCCTTCGCCGTCACCACCCAGATCGACCGACAAGCCGATGCCGTTTCCGGAGATATTCGGGTTGTCCGCGGCAACCAGCATTTCGGTACCGTGAAGGGTCGCTAGTTCCCGC
The DNA here is from genome assembly GCA_965204295.1 of Rhizobiaceae bacterium. Lineage (GTDB taxonomy): Bacteria > Pseudomonadota > Alphaproteobacteria > Rhizobiales > Rhizobiaceae > JAWKWH01. Next base: position 2,537,596 of record OZ241973.1, on the reverse strand, counting down.
CCGTCGAGCAACGCCAACCCGCGCCGAAAACGCACCTGCGACAAGCGCGATCCGGTTCGGGCGACGATCGGGAAAGTTCTCGGACTGATCTCCAGATAAAGCGAGCCGTTGTAACCGGCGGCGATCTTGTCGAATTCATGCCCGTAATCGGTCATGACACGCGTAAAGACATCGAGCCTGCCGGTGGAGCTTTTGGGATTGGCCGAGGCGGAGATGTCCGCCGGCAAAGCGAGTTGTTCGAGCAAGGGTACAATGTACACGCAGCCCGTTTCCAGAACCGCACCACTCTCGAGGCTTATCTCGTGTAATTTGAGTCGGTCGAGTTTGGCGGAAACCCGGTTTCGTGGGCCCGGCAGGAAGCTGGCGCGCACACGCCAGGCTTTCGCACCAAGCCTCAGATCGAGACTGGCCGGCTGAATCTGATCGGAATCGAGATCGACAGGCGATGTCAATTCGCCGCTTTCAAACAAGGCGGCAATCCGGCTGTCCGGCAGTATTCCGGTATCGCGCAATCGCTTTGTCCCAAGCATCGAATCGACGTTCGATCAAAGTCACAGGTTGACGCAGGAACGCGCAAGCTCTATTGAGCGATTATCCCGTGGTGATTTGGCCGGTCGGCTTGCAGCCACGTTAAACAAGTCGCTAAAAAGGGCCGATATCGGACCGGTTGGCGACTTTTCGCGACCGGTTTTTTTGTTGCTCGAGGAGTTGGCCCGATGAGCGATCGATCATACAGACCGCAAACGCAACTCGTGCATGGCGGCGTCAATCGTTCCGAATTCGGCGAGACCTGCGAAGCCCTCTATCTGACCCAGGGTTATCTCTACGCCAGCGCGGAGGCGGCGGAAGCCCGCTTCAAAGGCGAGGAAGACGGGTTCATCTATTCGCGTTACGCCAATCCGACGGTGGACATGTTTGAAAAACGGATGTGTCTGCTTGAAGGCGCTGAAGATGCGCGGGCCACGGCTTCGGGCATGGCGGCCGTATCGGCGGCGTTGTTGTGTCAGGTCAATGCCGGCGACCACATGGTGGCCGCGCGCGCCTTGTTCGGCTCATGCCGGTGGGTCGTCGAGACGCAGATGCCCAGATTCGGCGTCGCGTGCACGCTGGTGGATGGCGGAGACCTGGATGCGTGGGAGCAAGCAATCCGCGCCAACACCAGGGTCCTGTTTCTGGAAAGCCCGACAAATCCGACTCTTGAAGTGATCGACATCGCCGCCGTTGCCGCATTGGCCGATACCCGTGGCATAAAGCTGGTCGTTGACAATGTCTTCGCCACTCCGCTGTTGCAAAGACCGCTGGAACTTGGCGCCCATGTCGTCGTCTATTCGGCGACCAAGCATATCGACGGGCAGGGCAGGTGCCTGGGTGGCGTGATTTTGTCGGACAGGGAATGGATTGACGACAATTTGCATGACTACTTCCGTCATACCGGCCCCAGCCTTTCGCCCTTTAACGCCTGGACCCTGCTGAAGGGACTGGAGACGCTGCCGGTCCGCGTCATGGAGCAATCCGAAAGCGCCGGAAAAATCGCCGGGCATCTGGCCGCCAGGAACGGCGTGGTGAACAGAACGATATATCCGGGTCGGGCGGATCATCCACAGGCCGATATCGTTGCCCGGCAAATGAGCGGCGGCTCCAGTCTCGTCGCCTTTGAACTGGCGGGAGGCAAGGAAACCGCCTTTGCGTTCGAAAATGCGCTGAAGCTGGTCGCAATCTCAAACAATCTCGGTGACGCCAAAAGCCTGATCACCCATCCGGCGACGACGACCCACAAAAACCTCTCGGCGGAGGCCAGGGCTGAACTGGGCATTTCGGACGGTCTGGTTCGCCTTTCGGTTGGCCTTGAACACGCCGACGACCTGATCGAGGATATCGAGCAAGCCCTTTCGGCCGTTCAATCGTGAAATGACGTTGCGGCCTGAGCGATACGGGCAAAGGTCGTGTACACACATATCGCGGCAAACGCCCAGGCAAGCAGAGGAAACCAGGCCGGAAACAGACACATGGCGACAAACACGCCGATCGTTTCGGTCGCTTCCGCCAGTCCGGTTGTAAAATATATCGATTTGGCGCCGCGGGCATCCGTTTCCAGGTCTCTTTTCTCGGCGATGACCGCATAGGCCAGGAAACTGGAACCGTTGATGTAAAACGACAGAATCAGCACCGCGCCGGGAATCGCGTTTTCGGCCGGATTTGCAAGAATGAATCCCATCGGTATCGCTCCGTAGAATGCGAAGTCCAGAACGATATCGAGGTATCCGCCAAGGTCGGTTTTCCCCGTTATGCGCGCCACCGCGCCGTCAAGACCGTCTCCCAGCCGGCTGATCAGCAACAGAACCAACCCCGGCCAGTAGTAATTCGACGCGATCGACGCCGCGGCGATCAGACCGACCACGCAACTTGAAACCGTGATCATGTTCGGCGTGAAACCGATGCCCGCGGCCAGTTTCGCGATCCGGTTCAAAACAGGGTCGATCTTCTTTCTCACCCAACCGTCAAGCATTTCTTATCCCGATTTGCCGATTGTCATCGGGTCCGCATCGCCCCGAGTTGAGCCGCATGTCAAGCAAATGATATGATCCCGCCACTTCTGTTCCGATGAAACCTGCGCGAGCGCTCAGAATGTACAAGGCGGAAACCCATGGTATCGAAGTGATGGTGGAACCGTTTTATCTTGAGGACCGATCGGATCCGTCTGACAGCCACTATGTATGGGCTTATCGCATCACCATCGCAAACAATTCGGACGCACCCGCGCAATTGTTGAGTCGCTACTGGCATATCATCGACGGCAATGGACATGTCGAGGAAGCCGCCGGCGACGGCGTCGTGGGAGAGCAGCCGGAATTGAGACCGGGCGACAGCTATCAATATACATCGGGTTGCCCACTCGCCACGCCATCCGGGATCATGGTCGGCCACTACACGATGGTCGACCCGAACGGACGCCGATTTGACGTGGCCATTCCGGCTTTCTCGCTCGATATGCCCGATCGCCTCAGGACCATCAACTAGCCGGTTGACGACCCTTGTCGCGCCCGGCGCTTTCGGACCCCCCCCTCCGGGATGCGAAAATCAAACTCAAGGCCCGGCCGATATCCGCGCCGACCCCGATCAAAGCCGGCACCAAAAACAACACCAAAAGGGTCGCCAGCGCCAACCCGAACACGATTGTAATCGCCATTGGCAGAAGGAACTGGGCTTGAAGGCTCTTTTCGAACATCAAGGGAACCAGTCCGCCGATCGTGGTCAGGGAGGTAAGCAGCACGGCGCGCAACCGGTCGCGGCTGGCGCCCGTTGCCGCCTGCAACGGATTTTCGCCGCCGGCAAGCCGTTCTTCCATTCGCGTCACGAGAATGATCGAGTCATTGACGAGAATACCGGCCAATCCGAGCAACCCGATGAGCGACAGAATTGTCAGCTGATAACCCAGCAACCAGTGGCCGAATACCGCCCCGACAATCCCGAAAGGAATAATAAGCATGATCGCGAAGGGACGCCAATAGCTTCCGAACACCCAGGCGAGAATGATGTAAATAACCCCAAGAGCGGCCGCCGTGCCCACCCCAAGGTCGGCAAATGCGTTCTTCTGCTCTTCTGCTCGTCCGCCATACTTGTGGGATATCCCGTATTTCACCGCTATCCGATCGAGTTCGTCCCCGTTCCGGAGTTCGTCGATGACGCCATCGGTCGTGTTGACCGTATTGTCGATATCTCCCGAAACGGAGAGCGTGGACTTGCCATCCCTTCTCTGAATGGCCGCAAATCCCTGCGATTCGGTAAGGACGACCACTTCGGTCAGAGGAACAAAGTCGCCGCGCGGACTGCGCAGATCGAAATTGCGAAGCGCCGTCGAACCCTCGCCCCGCATTTCCTGCGTGACGCGGATCGTCACTTCGTCGTCGCCGTCGGCAAAACGCCGTGGAACCGCGCCTTCAAAGGCGTTTCGAACCTGACGGCCAATGTCTTCGATTGAAAAACCGAGCGCCGCGCCGCGCGGTGAGAGCTCCATGCGCAATTCCGGTTTGCCGTACGGCAAGTCGTCACCGACCCCCGATACGCCGGAGATGCCGGAAAGCAAATCCGTCACCTCGCCCGCGGCTTTCTTGAGCACGGCCGCTTCAGCGCCCTGAAGCTGAATTTCGATATCACGCCCAGGTGGGCCGCCGCGCATTTCAACAACCGCAAATCTCCTCACGCCGGGAATTTTTGGAACCTCCCTGCGCCAGGCGTTGACAATCTCGGGCGTTCGAACCGTGCGCACCTCCGATGACATCAGTTCGACACGCAGTTCAGCCAGATTGTCGCCCCTGTTGCGTCCGGACTGGCCGTATTTGACGAAAACCGCCCGGACCAGCGCTTCTCCCGCGCCGATATCCGCCTCGGCTCTGCGCAATGCGGTTTCGATTATCGCGATGGCTTCAAGCGCTTCCGATTCCGGCGTACCGGCGTTGAGAGTCAGATAACCCCGGATATTCTCCGCTTCCGGTGAAGGGAAGAACACGAACTCAACCCTGTTCGATCGGATCAGGCCGGCGGCGATGACAATAACCAAACCGATTGCGATTGCGATCGTCACATAACGCCATCCGAACGAAAGTTCGACGAGCCATCTGAACGGGCCATCCCGAAATCCGGCAAACCCGCGATCGAACGCGTGGCGAAAACGGCCTTCATCCTCCTCGGACATTCCTTCGCTTGACGCATTTGCATCCGACGTCGGTGCGCCGCCGCGCCGAAGCAATGCGATCAGTCCTTCAACCATGAATGCAATCGCCAGCGACAACGTGCCGATGAGGAGCGAGAACAGCCATGCCGGATAGTCGGTTTTCCATGCGGCAAGCACACCGTAAGCGCGTACAAGGCCATCCGGAAGGTCGGAACCCTCAAACCTGCTCAATACGGCGACAAGAAACGATGACACCAATATCGCGACCGCCAACTGCCGGGTAAAAGACCATTTTCCTTGACGCCTGCGGTTGGCCAGCGAGTGCGCCAGATGTCCCGGCAGGATCAGGAAGCATTCCACCAGGCTGGCGATAATCACCGCTATCACGACCATCGGCAGGACAAACATGATCTGGCCGATTACACCGGTGATCAGCGTGATTGGCGCGAAGGCCGCGACTGTAGTCGTCATCGCCGCCAAAACCGGAACCAGCATCATTCCGACGCCGTTTTCGGCCGCGGTGACCGGATCATCCCCCAGGCGCAACCTCGTGTCGGTGTGCTCACCCACCACAATTGCATCATCGACAATGATGCCCATCATCATGATCAGACCGAACAGCGAGATCATGTTGATCGTCTGCCCGGACAGATACATGAGGCCGATCGTCGCCATGATCGCGACGGGAATTCCCGCGGCAACCCAGAAGGCGATGCGTGTGTTCAGGAACAGGAACAATACGCCAACGACAAGCACGAGGCCGCCAAGCCCGTTTTTCGCCAGTAGAAGGATGCGTTCGGCCAGCCGGTCCGCCCTTACCTCATACATCTGCAATTCGAGGTTGCCGGGGAGCAATGGCCTGATTTCGTCCACGTAATCGCGCAAGATTCTCGCCGTCGCCAGGGTGTCCGCGGTCGCGGCCCGCTGAATGTAGAGTTCTATTGACGGTTTGCCTGCCGAATAGCCCCGCACGGACACATCATCAAAACCGGTTGTGATATCCGCGATATCTCCCAGCGTAACCTTTTCGCCGGTAGGAAACGATTTGATTTCAACCGATCTCAACGCGGCCGGCGTTCCCACATCCGAAAGCGCCCTGATCTGGCGATCGATTCCGCCTCCTATGCTGCCCGACGGCAAATCGAGACTATTGGACGATATCGTGCGCGATACATCGTCGACGGTCATGCTCAATCGACGAAGTTCCCGCTCCGGTATCCTGATCTTCAGTTCCCGATCGCGGAGCCCGGTGAAGTCAATACGGTCGATGCCGCGATCCACCAGATCGTCACGGATGCGTTTCGCCCAGGTTCGGAGCGACCCCTCGGGAATGTCACCGCCGATCGAGATCTTAGCGACACTGTCGAACCATTGAGATCGCGTGACAACCGGTGCTTCCGAATCTTCAGGCAGGTTGGCGACCGCCTTTACCGCGGTCTCGACATCCGACACCGCCTTTTGCATATCCGAACCTTCCGCGAACTCCAGAACCACCGTACCGGAGCCCTCACGCGCGTAGGAGACAATTTCCTCGACGCTGTTTATGAAGCGCACTTCCGGTTCGACGGTCGCCAGTATGTTGGCTTCGACGTCTTCGGCGCCCGCCCCCGACCATTTCACGGCGATTGTGACGTTCGGCCGCTCGACGGTCGGGAAAAACTGGGTGTTGAGTCGGGCCAATGAAAATGCACCGAACATCAGCAGCAACGCCATTAGCAGGTTCGCCGCGTTCGGATGCCGGACAAAACTCTGAACGAGACCGGCTGCGGGGCCGAGCGAGCGCATTTGCCTTAGCCGCCGTTTTCCACCGAGACCGCCAGGCCGGCGCCGACCTCCGACAGTCGCGTGGTCATCACGACGTCTCCGTCGACGACATTTCCGTCCACGATCACGCTTTTTCCGTCATAGGCCAGAACCCGTATCTTGCGCGGCTCGAGAACGCCATCGACGACCGCATAGACGGTATTCGATCCATAAACCGCGCTCTCCGGCAATTTCGCTGAGTTCGGATACACGCGATCGGTGACGATTATCTCCAAAAACGCCCCCGGTCGCAGCTTCAAGCCGGATCGGGACGCAATGAGATTGGCGAATATTTCAACGCCACCGCGATCCGACACGATGTCGGAACCAATCCGTACAACTTCTCCCGGGAATATGTGATCAATGCCGCCTATAGACCATATTGCCCGGATGGGACGACCGATAAGCGGCTGTGAATCTGCGGCAATCCGTCCGTATTGCGCATCGGTGACGGTAAATCGAGCTTCCAGATTACCGGCGCTGTAGATTGAGAAAAGAACCTCGTTTGTCGAAACTGTTTTTCCGTGCTCTGCCGACGTGCTGCGAACCACGCCATCAAATGGCGCGCGCAGAACCGTGTCTTCAAGCCTGCGTTCGGCCTGCTTGATTTTCCAACCGAGTCTCTCCAGGGCGGTCAATTGTTGGGCTTTTTGCGCTTCGGCGACCGGAATGTTGTTTTCGCGCTGGTTGACCGCCTGCCGACGCTGAATGACGATCAGCATTCGGTCTTCGACAAACTTCGCCGTGACCGAGCCGGACGCTTCAAGCGACCTGGCGCGGTCGAGATCCCGTTCAGCCAGTGAGAGTTGCTCACGCGCAATGGACAATTGATCCCGCTCGCTCGCCAGCCGCGCGTCTATTTCCGCGACGGCGGCCTTCGTTTGCGCCCAATTCGTTTTTGCTTCCGAGAGAGCAATCTCGTAGTCAAATCTGTCAATCGCGAGCAGTTTGTCTCCCTCGGAGACGACCGCACCGGCCCGAACCGCCGGATTAACATCGACAATTTCTCCGCTGACAAGCGCCTTCAGATCTACCGACCGCGCGGCGGTTGCGTGGCCATAAACCCGAATTGAAGGACGATGATCGACGAGAGCCACGGATGTGGCGGAGATGGCGTAAACCGTCCGAAACGGCGGCCTTTTCGGTTTTTCCGGAGCCGTGGCGACCAGCCGTTGCATCGCATATGCCGACCCCGCCAAGACCGCGACCATGACGATAAACTGAGCGACCGCACGCACTGCCGCTGTCAGCCGTGAATATCCCGGCCGGGTATTCGATGTTTCCTGCAAGGCGGGCTCAAGCTTCTTAAGCATATGAACATCCTGCGCGATCCGGCCAGAAATATAGCATGAACGGTCTGTGGCAAGTTACAGAAATGCAATGAACCAACGCTAACCGCCGAAATTTGCCGGTATTCGGGATCATCTGAAGTCGGATGGATCGAAGTTGTAGCCGGTCGAACAGAACTCGCAATTAACCAGAATTCGTTTATCCCCGATGCAATCATCGATCTCCTCAGAGGTAAATCCGGAGATAATTTCAGCTATACGATCACGCGAGCAGGAACATTGATCGGAAACGGTTACGCCTTCAAACACCCTCACCCCACGTTCATGAAACAGACGATACAGCAGCCTTTCGCTTCCGACTGTCGGGGCGAGCAGTTCAGACGGCTCAATTGTCTCCACAAGCGCCACAAGCTCGCGCCAGGCATCATCGTGCGCCTGCCCGTTCAACCGATCGATTTCATCATTGCCGCCAGACAAGTCGATTTGGCGTATGCGTTCGCGTGAATCGGGAAGAAACTGCGAAATCAAACCGCCGGCGCGCCATTGTTCGACCGTACCGTCCACTCCCGCCCGAACCAGTTTTGCCACGCTCAACCTGATTTCGGTGGGAATTTGCTCGGATTGGCGAAAGTAGGTCCCCGCGGCTTCTTCCAGACTGGTTTCATTCAGTTGAACGACGCCCTGATAACGTTGTGTTTGGGAACCTTGGTCAATCGTCAGCGCCAGAACGCCTTTCCCGAGCAATGTTGCCGTCGATACGTCGCCATCCTTTTCCGAATTCGCGATCTGCCGTTCATCAAACCTTGCGTATGCGCGTATCCGGTCCGGTGACGCATAGTCGGCGACAATCAACCCGGCCGGGCCATCGGATTGCGTCTGGACGATCAAGCGACCGTCAAATTTCAGCGATGTTCCCAACAGAACCGTGAATACGATAATCTCGCCCAACAGTCTTGAGACCGGGTCCGGATAATCGTGCCTGCCGAGTATCCGATCGAGAGCCGGCCCCATCTGCACGGCTCTGCCGCGTACATCCAGCGTTTCGACCCGAAACGGCACGACGCGGTCGTCACCAGCGTAGTCCAATTCGCCGAGAGTTTTCCTTGGCATTCGCGGCGACTCAATAACCGGACATGCACCAGGCCAAAATCGCCTTTTGAACGTGCAAACGGTTTTCGGCTTCTTCAAAGACAACGGATTGCGGTCCGTCCATCACGCTGTCGGTCACCTCTTCACCACGATGGGCGGGAAGGCAATGCATGAACAGAGCATCCGGCCTTGCAAGCGCCATCAACCGGTCATTGACTTGGTACGGCTGAAAAACATTGCGCCCGCGAGCACGGTGCTCCTGCCCCATGGACACCCATGTATCCGTAATCACGCAGTCGGCATCCGCTACCGCGTCCATCGGCGAAGCCGAACGTTCGACCTTGCCGCCATTGGCTTTCGACCAATCGAGAAAGTCGTTGCGCGGCTCACTGCCTTCCGGGACTGCATATTTCAGGCGGAATCCGAAAGCGGCGGATGCCTCGATCAGCGAATGCAGCACGTTGTTTCCATCACCCGACCAGGCGAATACCTTACCTTCAACGCTTCCGCGGTGCTCTTCGAATGTAAGCACATCGGCCATGATCTGGCACGGATGGGTGTCATCCGTGAGTCCGTTGATGACGGGTATCAAGGCGCTTTCATAAAGCTCCACCAGGCGCTCATGGTCCTTTGTGCGGATCATGATGATGTCGACATATCGGGACAGTACGCGCGCCGTATCGGCAATGGACTCTTCGCGGCCAAGCTGCATCTCGCTGTCCGTCAGCATGATGGTTTCACCGCCCAACTGGCGCATTCCGACATCAAAGGACACTCGGGTGCGGGTCGAAGGCTTGTCGAAAATCATCGCGAGGCATTTACCCGCGAGCGGTCTTTCAAGCTTTCCTTTCGCAATGGACGATTTGCGATCCCTTGCGTCGTCGATAATGGAGCGCAAATCCGCCGGTGACAGCGCCGACAGGTCAGTGAAATGACGTGGATTGTTCATTTTTCGATGTCCGGATACATTCAGCATGCCCGATCAATTAGCCAGTTTTTCGGCGGCATGTTCGATTCTGGCGATCGCATCACCGATTTCAGCCGCGCCGACGATCAACGGCGGCAGCAACCGGATGACGTTGTCGCCCGCCGGAACCGTCAGTAAATGTGCGTCTTGAAATGCCGCATTCACCTCCACATTGGGCGGATTGCATTTAAGGCCCAGCAGAAACCCCCGCCCGCGGACTTCCTCGAATACCGAGGGAAACCGGTCAACGACCGAGGCTAGGCCCTGCTTGAAAACCAGGGCGTGGCGTTGAACATCCTCCAAAAAACCCTCTTCGAGCATTATGTCCATGACGGCATTGCCAACCGACATTGCCAGGAGATTTCCTCCGTAGGTGGTGCCGTGTGTTCCCGGGGTCATGCTGGCGGAGGCCGCCTCCGTCGCCAGACAGGCGCCCAAGGGAAACCCGCCGCCAATTCCCTTCGCAGCCGCGAGAATGTCCGGTTCTATCCCCGACCACTGATAGGCGAAAAGCTTGCCCGTCCGGCCGAAACCCGTTTGCACTTCATCTAGGATGAGCAACAATCCGTGTTCGTCGCATATTTCCCTTAGCGCCCTTAGAAAGCCCGCCGGCGCCTCGACGATCCCGCCTTCGCCCTGCAACGGCTCCAGCAAAACGCCGGCGGTTTCATCGGTTATCGCGGCCTTTATCGCATCCGGATCACCAAACGGGATTTGATCAAATCCGCTGACCCTTGGTCCAAAACCCTCCAGATATTTCTCCTGTCCGGCCGCGGCCAAGGTAGCAAGAGTGCGACCGTGAAAGGCTCCCGCAAACGTGATGATGCGGTGCCGTTCAGGCGCTCCATCGGCAAAATGATAGTGCCTGGCCGTCTTGATCGCGCATTCAAGCGCTTCAGCGCCCGAATTGCCGAAAAAAACGCGATCGGCAAAGGTATTTGAGGCCAGCCGATCGGCCAATCTCCGTTGTTCCGGTATTTGGTACAGGTTCGATACATGCCACAGCTTCGTCGCCTGAGCCTGGAGCGTCTGTACAAGATGTGGATGAGCGTGCCCCAGGCAACTGACCGCAATCCCGGACCCAAAGTCGAGATAACGCTCTCCGTCGACGGAATACAGCCAACAGCCTTCGCCGCGATCAAATGCGACGGATGCGCGGGAGAACGTTTGAAATAATGTCGAACTGTCCATTCCGGGTTCCGCCTGACACATATTTTCGCCGTTTGAACACCGGGAGCGCCTGTCCACCCATATCCAGGTTTTCCGGACGTATGTCAATGTGCCACACCGTAAGGGCCACACGTTTAGCGCCGGCGACAACCTTTCGTCAGGAGCAAGCAAGTTGGGGAAAATCGGTGAAACTCGATTCCTTCGGCACCGGCGACTCTTGTCAGCGAGTCGGCAGCCATTGTAGTTTACCCGCAAGACGACATTTGTTGTTGCGGCGACCCCTATTCACCCGAGTTGTGCGGTGCAGTTCCGGAATTTTCGGAAGCGGTGGAGGATGCCGGCAAGATCAATGCAGGAGCGCGGAATTATGAGCTGGACCGATGAACGCGTTGAGATGCTCAAGAACCTGTGGGCGGAAGGTCTGAGCGCCAGCCGGATCGCGACTCAACTGGGCGGCGTGAGCAGAAATGCGGTGATCGGCAAGGTCCATCGGCTTAAATTGTCGAGCAGAGGCCCGTCGACATCCAGCCGGCCCCGGCAGAAAAAGGCTCCGAGAGCGGCCTCGACCGGCAGATCCCACGGACAAGGCGGTTCCCTAGGCCGATCAATAAGCCCGGTTGTCGGGGCGACCGCGTTGCAGTCTCAATATTTCGCGGACTCGATCGTCAAACCGGCTGCTGACGTGGTCCTACCGATTTCCAGGAAGCTGTCCTTGATCGAACTTAATGAAAAGACCTGCAAATGGCCGATCGGCGACCCACTAACGGAAGATTTCCATTTCTGCGGCAACGATGCCGGCGAAAACGGACCTTACTGCACCTATCATTCCAGTTTGGCTTTTCAACCGCCGGCAGAGCGCAGGCGGCAGCGGTAGAGTAATCCCGGCGACACGAGGGTCACGCCTCCAGCGTGGTCATATCAGGCGCTCTACGCTATGCTGGACACAGCAGCCTCCGACCGATAACATCAATCCGTATTTGCTGGGGCGCATACTTGATGATAAAGCCGAAATTGCCCGCGCATATTGCCGAACCGAAACCATTTTCGCTAACCGTGTCGGGCAAAAAATGCCGCCGGAAAGAACGACTCAATCCATGCTCTTAGACAATATATGAACCCGCGCATCGCAAGAAATGCAGTTTTGCCGGAACCTGCTGACGTTGAACTGGGGCATCGGTATTTTCAACTATATGTCCAACAATTCCCACAAACGGCGAATTCGTGATGTCTGACCGTTCCTAGTGCAATCGGGGCGGAGTCGAACCGGTGATGGGCTAACGCACGCCGGACCGGCACAAGGAATTTCTCAGTGAAGTATCCGAGTTCGAGAAGATGATTGTAGTTGAAGGCATCCGTTTTTTAGATGTGGCTGAATATCCGGCAGGAAACGTTAGGCGGGCCCGCTACACGGGGCAGATAAAATGATTGCCGCAACTGAAACCGCACACGCTCCGTGGGCGGTTGTGCGTTCCAACGACAAGAGACGGGCGGGAATCAAAGTTGTTCGTCACATATCCACCAAAATTGTGATCATTGCACCTCCATATTCCGCTGCTTTTTTCAATATTCCGCTGCTTTTTTCAATCCGGAAGATGATGCATTTGTTAACCTGTTTGAATGGCGTTCATCCGACCCCACACAGGTGCTCGTTTTTGACAAAACCGATCTGACCAAAGTGTCTCGGATCGAAATCGATCCATTTTGGGTTTACCACTTTGGTAATGCCTACGATGTTGGTCTGTCAGAAATTGGCTTTGACTTCGCACTTCATGATGACCCGAGCTTCATGGCAAATGATGCGTTCGCTGCGATGGATGGCAGCTGGGATGGCGGGGCATCTGCCGCATCCCATTATGCGCAGGCCAGAATAAACCTAAAATCCAAAACTGTGCGCATCGAGAAAGCACCGGAACATGGGCAGGTGGAGTTCATCCGGACCAACGCTCGTGAAAACCTCTTACGCCATCGTCATGCTCTCATGTTGGCTCAACCGGGTGGCGCAAGCGTCTTTGGGTTCAATCGGTTATTGCTGGTTGACCGGACTACGGGAAATGCGTCCTCTTTTGATGTCGGCGAAACCGAAATCCTTGAAGAACACTTAATCGTGCAAAAACCAGGCAACAGACAAGATTTCTGGATAATGGGGACGGCGCTTGATTGGAAAAGAGGCACAACAAACTTATCGATCTACGAAGGAATGTATCTGTCAGACGGTCCAATAATGAAAGCAGAAATGGACCTAGCCCTTCCATTGGATTGCATGGAACCTTCATTCAGTCTATTAGGCGATAAAGAACTTCTTATTTGGTGATAATAATTTCTGGGCCCAAGCTTTGTAATATCGCCGTTTGACCGCAATATCGTCAATAACCTCGGCGCTCGCGGATATATAGCCGAAAGTTGGCGATCATCTGTGAGGGGCGGCATATCACGGTGGTGTTGAAGCGCCGTCAGGCTCGGTCTTCAATCTGTGGGAGTCGTCATTTGCAGTGACATTTGAGCGCCGGCGCTTGAACGGAACCGCCAACGCCCACAACAGATTATCGGTCTTCTGGCCGGCAAATTCATTTAAACCGATATCCATTCCGCTATGGCCAAGACGTGGCTGATCACGGTAAGTCCTGAATATGCGATCCCAAAACGGAAAATTGAATCCATAATTTGTATCGGTTTCGAGCGGATTGGTGGAATGATGCACACGGTGCATGTCCGGCGTAACGAGAACGAACCTCAACCATTTGTCCACCGACTTTGGCACGAAACAGTTCGAGTGATTGAACATGGCAGTTCCGTTGAGGACGATTTCGAACAGCAGAACCGCCGCCACAGGCGCACCGAGCAAAACGACAATTGTCGCCTTCCAGATCATTGAGAGCACGATCTCTATTGGGTGAAACCGCAATGCGGTCGTGACATCGAAACCGGTATCGGAATGGTGCATCCGATGGATTCGCCAGAGTATGCCGAACTTGTGACTGGCGACGTGCTCCAACCATACCGCGAAATCGAGGATCACGAACGCGATCAATCCGGCGGTCAGCGGACCGAAATCCATCTGATTAAACAGTCCAAATCCGGCCGATTCGGCCCAGAGAGCTGTTCCGACGGCGGCGGCCGGGAAAACAACACGCAGAAGCACGGAAGAGAGGACGACCATTGACAGATTGGTAAACCATCGATGTCTCTTTAACGCACCGGCGAGTTCGGGGCGCTGCAGCCGCGGCAATACCAGTTCCAAAACGGCCATGGTCGCAAAAATAATCAGAAACACGATCAATCTGGTGGCCGCTTCGGACAAATTGCTGAGTTCCATGATGTCGGTTTATCTAGTTAAATTCCGCATCGGTCGGCTTCTACATCGGGTATCGGCAAAGTGATCAATTTACAGTCAATTCATCTCACACGGAAGCGGCTTAAATCACTCGATATCGCGCTCTGGCTCCACGCTCGATCGCCGCCACCGTCAATTTGTCAAGGTCGAGCTTGTCTCTCAACATTTGAAGTATCCGCAGTTCGACCTGATTGACGGCAAGATCCGCGGCGGCGATATCAACAGCCAATGCGTAGGCTGTATCATAGGCTTTCGCCGGCAGGGATGATTTGATTGCTTCGAGTACGTTCTCCAGACCGTCATCGTCCTGGAGCGCTTCCTGGCACTCGCGTGCAATCCGCGTCATTTCATCGCCTTCAAAGTCGCGAAACACCGGAAGCGTACGAACCAGCGATCCTATCCGGGAAACCTCGGCGTCCGTCATGTTGCTATCCGCCGCAGACGTTAAGATCATGACGTAAATCAACGCCTCTTGCGGAGAGATTTCTCGCATGTGACTGCCTCATTCAAACTGATTTCGACTGGAACCTATTGGCACGCGATCTGTATCACAAGCCCAATTTCCGCAATTGTTGACGTCACATACGAGGGCGCATAGTTTCCCGCCAATCGCCGGATTGGCCATCTCGTTTTTCAGGAATCGTGAGCATGAAATTGTCGGGTCTTGCCAATAACGGTTTTTTGCCCGAACTCGTTGCCGCCGCCTGCCGCTGTCGAGCCTGGCCGTTCGAAGAGGCGACGAAGATAGTCAAACGCTACGAGGAGACCGGCTTTCCGGAAAATGTAGTGTTTGAAACGGGTTACGGACCTTCCGGGCTTCCGCACATTGGCACATTTGGCGAAGTGGCCCGAACTGCAATGGTGCGTCATGCATTTCACGTTTTAACGGCCGGGCAAGTCAGAACGGTGCTGCTTTGCTTTTCAGATGATATCGACGGGATACGAAAAATTCCCGGCAACCTGCCAAACCGGCATATTCTCGCGCGGCATTTGGGTAAGCCGCTCACTCGTGTTCCGGATCCCTTTGGGGAATATGAGAGTTTTGGTCATCACAACAATGCAATGCTGCGGCGCTTCCTGGACGCATTCGGTTTCGAGTACGAATTTGCTTCCGCGCTCGACTACTATACATCTGGACGTTTAGACGAAGGACTGATTCGCATGCTGGAATGCTGGGATGACGTCATGTCCGTAATGCTTCCGACACTTCGGGAAGAACGCCGTAAAACCTACGCCCCCATTTTGCCGATCCATCCGGAGACCGGGGTGGTGATGCAAGTGCCGATTGATGAGATTTATCCGGCAAGGGGCACGGTGGTCTGGCGCGATCCGGATGACGGAAGATCGTTTGAAACGACCGTGACAAGAGGCGGATGCAAGGCGCAATGGAAGCCGGATTGGGCGCTGCGTTGGGCCGTACTCGGAATCGACTACGAAATGTCGGGGAAGGACCACATAGACAACGTACGCACATCAGGAAAAATTTGCAGAATTCTCGGAGGAACACCACCTGAAGGTTTCAACTACGAGCTCTTTCTTGACGAGAATGGCGAAAAGATTTCGAAATCGAAAGGTAATGGGCTGACTATTGACGAATGGCTTTGCTACGCCCCGACCGAAAGCCTTTCACTTTACATGTACAAAAAGCCCAAAACGGCCAAACGACTTTACTTCGACGTTATTCCGCGAGCTGTGGATGAGTATTTTCAGCTCTTGGGCGCATTTCTGAAACAGGAGACCGACCAGCAACTGGCGAATCCGGTTTGGCACATTCATTCCGGCGAACCTCCCGCCATTGACATGCCGATTTCTTTCAATCTGCTGCTCAATCTGGTGAGTGCATCGAATGCTGAAAACCGCGATGTGCTCTGGGGTTTCATTTCCCGTTATGCACCGGGTGTGACGCCGGAGACGCATCCAAAGCTCGACGAACTGGCCGGCTATGCGGTTCGGTATTTCGAGGATTTTGTTCGCCCGAACAAGATATACAGAGAGCCGGATGACGTCGAAAGGGAAGCGCTGCGGGATATTGCGGACGCTCTTGAAAACCTGCCAGCCAATGCGGATGGAGCCCGGATACAAAATTCACTGCTTGATGTCGCACGCGAAATCGAACGCTATCAGGATCAAAAACGCAAAAATCCGGATGGAGGCTACGGGGTCTCGGTCGCGTTTTTTCAGATGCTCTATCGGGTGTTGCTCGGACAGGAGCGCGGCCCTCGTTTCGGGTCATTCGTGGCGCTTTACGGCCCGGCGGAAACGAGAGCGCTGATCGGAAGAGCGCTTGACGGGTCGCTCAATCGGTAAAAGCGGATATTCCGACTTGGACCTGTCACGGGCATCTGGTTGGAACTCCGCGTACCCGGCCGCCAAGCGGCGCAGTGGCAATCCGTTTGCGACCGACCATGCCCCCACATCCTCGCCTCCAGGCCGGCATGGTGCTTTGATCGGTTCCGGGTGGCCGGCCCTGGCCAAGGTCATATTCCGGCCGTCTTTTGAATGGCAAACCGTTTCCGGCGCCGTTGGTTCGAACCCGGCAATCCGGTTGATTTTTTCATTCGTTTGCTGCATAATCGTAAACGGCTATTGGCTGGCCCACACAATTCGCGCCAGCCATTCCACCTCATGTGTGGCGAATATGCGGGTTGAATGATGCGGATTGAGCGAGGAAAGCTCTATTTGTCCGGAGTTGCGGCGCTGCAAAATCTTCGCCATTATTTCACCACCGCTTGTTTTCACTACGACACGATCGCCCCTGTGTGCGGAAGCCTCCGGGTCGACGATCAGGACATCTCCGTCCCGGTACAGCGGCATCATGGAATCGCCTTGAACGGACAAGGCGTACGTCCCTTCATTCGCGGTGGAGGGTATCTCCACCAGATCCCAGCCCTGACCGGCCGGAAAGCCGGCATCATCAAAAAATCCGCCCGCTCCGGCCTGGGCAAACCCGACCAGCGGAACCGTTGGTCTGTTCATTGGCGGCGGATCACCGGCCCTTCGAGCGTCTTCTTCCACCAGATCGGCGAATTCGGAAAGCCTGCAATTTGTCGCTTCAATAATCTTGAAGATCGATTCCATGGATGGCCAACGCGGGCGTCCTTGCGCGGATTGGCGTTTTGATTTGTTGAAGGTCGTCGAATCCAACCCCGCCCGCTTTGCAAGGCCTGAAGCCGACAGTGAGTTTCTGGATGCAAGCGCATCAATAGCGGCCCAAATCTTCTCGTGAGACATATCGTTCATCGGTATGGCGGCAAAGCAGGAAAAAAGTCCTGCCGATACTATTTATGCGAACTTGTTGAGTCTACCCCCTTGAGTTTCTTCGATCCGCAACGATCCTGCCCCGGCTATACCGTTATGCGGTATAGGCGCCCCGACCCGATGCGAGCGCGCTTTCTAGATACTTGATGCGGTCCTGCCCCCAGAAGGCTTCACCGTTCAATACATATGTCGGTACGCCGACGGCATCGACGCCGATTGCATCGCGGGTGTTTTGTTCTCGAACGGTCGCGCTCTCATCGGTCATGGCCATATCGACCACGGACTCGACATTATGCCCGGCGGCTTGAAGGCACCGGCTGATGACAGCGGTGTCGGAGATGTTTTTGTCATCCACCCAGACGGCGGCAAAAATACCTCGCATGAACAAATCCGGATTGCCGTTGGAGGAGACAATGGCGATTACACAATGATCCGCCAGGCTGGGATCAACCGGGAAATGCTCCGGCTTTATATTGATTCTCAGGCTGCGGCGTTCGGCGATACGCTGCAGTTCCACCGCGCGATAACGCTGGCGAACCGCAGGGCGTTGGTCTGGCGGCACCGCTCCCGACACTTCCCACAAGCCCATCAGATCCACCGGCCTGTAGTTGATCGTCGCACCATGCTTCGACGCGGTTTTGATGAATGCCTTGTGACCGAGATAGGTGAAAGGAGATATCGACGTGAAATAATAGTCTAACGATACGGACATTGGCATTCCTCGGTATGGATTTGGAATGAGTTAAGGCATCAGACGCGGTATGTCATACTCACGATTGCGACCGATTTTGGATTCCTAATCGGCCCGTTTTGAATCCAGCATTAGATTTTTGTGAGCATTCATAAACGCCTCTTCGGCTTCGTTGAGAGGTCGCGGCCGGACCTTGTATTCCAAGGCCGAAACCACATCGTCAATTTGCAGGAACTTTCGATTGCGGAAGTCGTAGACCCCGGCTGTCGTCAGCAGCGTGGCGGCGGTCCGATCATCCTCAAGTATGAATCGATGTCGGCCGATGATCTGGGTACCATTCCATGTATCCATTGTCGAAACAACCTTGAAACGGCTCCAGAGCTTGATTTCTCGTACATAAACGGCGTGCACACCGCCCATCATCGGACCCCAGCCGTTCTTTCTGGCAACCGGCATGAACCCCGATCGGAAAAAGATATCAAGACGGCCCATATCGGCCAGCATCATGTAACGCGCGTTGTTCAGGTGAAGATTGGGATCAATGTCCGTTGGCAGGCATCGAAACCACAAACTGCTTTCATCGCCTTCCCTGAACGGCCCACGCCGGCGACCGGTCAGCGCAACGCGCAGCAATCGTCCCCAAACATACATTCGCCGCACTCCGATCAATCGAATTGCCGGCTTCCAAAACGAAGCACACAATGGAAAAAAACCCCCGGCAACATCGGGGCTTTCGCCGACTTAAATCCGTTGGAGCTAAGCGGCCTGCTGGCCCCCATCCGTTCGATAGGGATCAAAGCGCCGATAGAATGTTTCACCATTGGCGGCCATGTCCAACAGTAGACGCGGCGGCTTGAACTGCTTGCCGTACTTTCTCTGCAACCGTTTTGTCATCTCCACGAAGGTCTGCGCTCCCATGCCATCGATATAGGAAAGCGCTCCACCGGTGTAGGGCGCGAAACCGAATGCGAGGATAGAACCCACATCGGCCTCACGCGGATCGGTGACGATACCTTCCTCCATTACCCGGGCCGCTTCCAGAGCGATCGTGGAGAGA
Source organism: Rhizobiaceae bacterium (assembly GCA_965204295.1). GTDB lineage: Bacteria > Pseudomonadota > Alphaproteobacteria > Rhizobiales > Rhizobiaceae > JAWKWH01. Next base: position 2,518,269 of record OZ241973.1, on the reverse strand, counting down.
AATCTCTGTTTGAGAATCTCGACATCGATTGTTTCGGGATTCCGCCGGGGATACAGATTCGAAAGACCCCGCCACAAATGTTTCCTGGCGGGCCTGGCCGGATAATCGTAGAAACCCTTCCCGTTCTTGCGCCCCAGTCGACCGTGTTGGTCGACCATGGTGTCGACCAGAGCCATATGTGCTTGGTCGACCGATTTTTCGCCCATATCTTTCATTGTCTGACGCATGATCTTCTGCGACAGGTCGATCGCCGTCTCGTCGTTCAGCGCCAGTGGACCGACCGGCATTCCCGCCATTTTGGCCGCGTTTTCGATCATCGCGGCCGGTATGCCTTCAACGAGCATGTTGTAAGCCTCCGACATATACCGGAGGACGCAACGATTCACGTAGAACCCGCGGGTATCGTTGACGACAACAGGCGTCTTTTTGATCGCGCGGACATAGTCGATGGCGACAGTCAACGCCTTGTCTCCGGTTTTCTTTCCGAGGATGATTTCGACAAGCATCATGCGGTCAACCGGCGAGAAGAAATGGATTCCGATGAAGTTGCCGGGCCGTTTCGAATTTTTGGCCAGACCGGTGATTGGAATGGTCGATGTGTTCGAAGCGAAGATAGCGTCCCTGGCCAGCGCCGCTTCCGAACTTTCCGTGACCGCTTTCTTGATTTCGGAATCCTCGAAAACCGCCTCGATGACGAGGTCGCAACCATCGAGATCGCCGTAATCGGCGGTTGGCGTGATCAAAGACAGCAGTTTCTCCTTTTCTGCCTCGGTCGCGCGGCCTTTCTTGATCAGACCCGCCATAAGACCGTCCGAGTGCACCCTGCCTTTCTCCGCGGATTCCATGTCGCGATCAAGCAACACAACCGGAATTCCGGCTTTGGCTGTGACATGGGCGATACCCGCGCCCATGAAGCCGGCTCCAACCACACCGACCTTGTTAAAATTTGTCGGTTCCATGCCCGCTGGTCGGCGAGCACCCTTGTTAATTTCCTGAAGCGACACGAACAGCGAACGCACCATCATTCGCGCTTCGGTGGTCTGTAGAATTTCCGTGAAGAAACGCTGTTCGACCAGCAGCGCGGTATCTATCGGCAATTGCAGACCTTCGTGCATGCATTTCACGATCGCGATAGCCGCCGGGTAGTTCCCGTAAGTCTCGCGGCGCAGAATAGCGGTTGCCGCCGGCCAGAGATTTGCGCCCGCCGGCGAGTAGACTTTGCCGCCAGGCGCCCTGAAATCTTTTTTGTCCCAGGGTTGCCGGGGATCCAGACCGTCGCGAATCATCTGTTTTGCCGCTTCAATGAGCTGATCGGCGGGAACGATTTCATTGATCAGGCCCATGGATTTCGCCTTTTTGGCGGTCAGGGCTTGACCGGTCGTCAGCATCTGCAGGGCTTCCTGCGTATCCGTCATTCTCGGCACACGCTGGGTGCCGCCCGCGCCCGGGAAAATACCGACCTTTACCTCAGGGAGGCCCATTTTCACCTTGTCGCCGTCAGCGGCAACGCGGGCATGACAGGAGAGCGACAATTCGAATGCCCCGCCCATGCATGTTCCGTTGATCGCGGACACCCAGGGCTTACCGCAGGTCTCCAGTTTGCGCCACAGCCGGGACATGCGGCCCGCACCGTCAAACAGCAATTTCACCGCCTTTTTCGGATCCCTGGCGCGTTCCCTCTCAACCGTCTCAAACATCCGGCTCAGCATTGTCAAATCGGCACCGCCGGAGAATGTGTCCTTGCCGGAAGTGATCACCGCGCCCTTTGTGCAGTCATCGGCCGCGACCGCATCAATTATCCGGTCGATCTCATCCATCACTTCTTCGGTGAAGACATTCATCGACCTGCCTGGAGAATCCCAGGCGACAAACGCAACGCCGTCGCTGTCGGTTTCAACGCTGAAATTTTTGTAAGTGCTCATTTTTCACTTCCGATGATAAATTGTGCGATCACCCGCGGATGCCAAAACTCACAACGGGTCCGATACGAGGCGGTTTTGTGCTGTTAAACGCGCTCAACAATTGTCGCGGTGCCCATACCCGCGCCGATGCAAAGCGTGACCAAAGCAGTGTTGAGGTCGCGCCGCTCCAACTCGTCGAGAACGGTACCGAATATCATGGCGCCAGTCGCTCCAAGAGGATGGCCCATCGCAATCGCACCACCATTGACGTTGATGCGGTCGTGCAGGATTTCATACGCCTGCATGTAACGCAGCACAACCGACGCGAAGGCCTCATTGAGCTCGAAAAGATCAATGTCTTCGAGCTTCATCCTGGCCCTTTTCAGGAGTTTTTCGGTTACGTCCACAGGGCCGGTAAGCATGATCGCCGGTTCGGAGCCGATATTGGCGAAAGCCCGGATTTTAGCGCGCGGCGTCAATCCCATGGATTTGCCGCCTTTCTTCGAACCCATCAAAACCGCCGCCGCTCCATCGACAATTCCCGAAGAATTGCCTGCATGATGAACGTGATTGATGCTTTCGAGTTCCGGATAACGCTGGACGGCAACAGCATCGAAGCCGCCCATCTCACCCATCATGATAAAGGATGGGTTGAGCGAAGCGAGTGACTGCATGTCTGAATCTGGACGCATATATTCGTCATGATCCAGAATAGTCATGCCGTTCTGGTCTCTGATTTCAATCACCGAGTTTTTGAAACGGCCGCTCTTCCATGCCTTTTTCGCTCGTTTCTGACTTTCCACGGCATAGGCGTCGACGTCATCACGGGAGAAGCCGTGTTTTGTCGCGATCAGATCCGCCGAAACGCCTTGAGGCATGAACCATCCTGGCAGACCGACGGACGGATCCATAGCCCATGCGCTGCCCGAGGCGCCCATGCCGACCCGTGACATGGATTCGACGCCACCGGCGACAACGACGTCATCCGAGCCGTGTGCGATTTTCGCCGCGCCCAGATTGATGGCGTCAAGACCGGATGCGCAAAATCGCGAGACCTGCATTCCCGGTGCTTTCAAATCATATCCGGCCTCAAAGGCCGATGCTCGCGGCACGACCCCGCCTGCTTCGCCCACGGGATCAACGCAACCGAATATAATATCGTCAACGGTAGCCGTGTCCAATTCGTTGCGGTCGCGCACGGCCTCAAGCACCTTCGCGCCCAGCCGTGCGGTGGGCACCTCGTGAAGCGAACCGTCCTTCTTGCCGCGGCCACGTGGTGTACGAACTGCGTCATAGACAAAGGCGTCGACCATACTCGTATCTCCTGGTTTGCCCGCCCACACGGGGGTCGTTTTCAGTCCGTTCCGGACAGCATCAGTTCTTCCGGCATCTTCCAGCCGGGCAGCGCCTTGATGCGTTCCAGCCACGCGATCATGTTGGGATAATCGCTCCAGTCGGCATCAATGTGATCCGGCCAGAACATGTATCCGCACATGGAAATATCGGCAATTGTCGGCCGTTCGGCGGCGACCCATTCGCGGCCTTCCAGATGTGAATTCAGCACTTTCCACGCACCTGCCGATCGCGCCAAAAGAAATTTCGTCACTTCATCGTCAGGCCGGGCCATGAACTTGTACATGAAACGAGCAGCCGCCAGATTCCCGGTAAACTTGTGATTATCGAACAGAACCCAGCGCAGAATCTCACGTTCCTCCGTTTCGTCTTTCGGGCCGAATTGATCGAACCTTTTGGCGAGGTGAAAAAGAATGACACCGGATTGCGTCATCGTCAGATCGCGATCCGAACGATGATGAACCAGCACCGGCGTTTCGCCCATGACGTTCATTGCCCGGTATTCGTCTGTTCTTGTCGCGCCGCTGAAGAATGCAACCCTCTCCGCTTTCCAGTCCGCGCTGCAAAGTTCGAGCATCAAGGCTGCTTTGTAGGCGTTGCCGCTCTCCGAAAAACAATGAAGCGTAAACTCAGACATACTCACAAGCTCCGCGCAATCAACAGTTTCATGATTTCGTTCGTGCCGCCGTAAATCCTCTGAACGCGGGCATCGCGAAACATGCGGGCGATCGGATACTCGTTCATGTAACCATAGCCGCCATGCAATTGCAGGCACTCATCGACGACATTGCATTGCAGGTCCGCCGAAAGGTATTTGGCCATCGAAGCGGTCGTTGTCGTCAATTGTCCGTTGATGTGCTGTCCCACGCAGTTGTCGATGAACGCCTTCAGCATGGTGGCCTCGGACTTCAACTCAGCCAGTTTGAACCGTGTATTCTGGAAATCGATGACGGCCTTGCCGAAAGCCTTGCGCTCCTTGACGTAATCGATGGTTACGGCCAGCGCACGCTCAATCATCGCCATCGCCTGATTGGCGATCAGCAAGCGCTCTTGAGGCAATTGCTTCATCAATTGTACAAATCCCTGACCTTCTTCATGGCCCAGCATGTTAGAGGCGGAAATTCGCACGTTGTTGAAAAACAATTCCGATGTATCGTTGGATTTCAATCCGATTTTGTCGAGATTTCGTCCCCGCTCAAATCCCTCCGCCTCATCCGTTTCCACCACCATCAGCGTTGTCCCCTTGGCGCCCGCCGACGGATCGGTTTTTGTCACGACAATGACGAGGTTGGCGTGCTGTCCATTGGTAATAAACGTCTTCGAGCCATTTATCACGAAATGATTGCCGTCCCTGGCGGCGGTTGTTTTCACACCCTGAAGGTCGGATCCGGCGCCGGGCTCGGTCATCGCGATCGCGCCGATCAACTCGCCGGATGCCATCCTGGGAATCCAGCGCCTCTTTTGCTCCTCTGAGCCGTAGTGCCGGATGTATGGCGCTACAATGGAATTGTGCAGGCAGATACCGAATCCATCACCGCCCGTGTGGCCAAGAGCCTCCGCAATGACCGCCTCATGGGCGTATGTACCGCCGGCGCCCCCAAATTCCTCAGGCATTGACGCACACAATAGGCCGGCATCGCCCGATTTCTCCCAAACCGCCCGGTCGATCATCTCCTGTTTCTCGAAGCGCTCGTACTCCGGGACGATTTCGGCATCGAAAAACTTGCGGCTCATGTCCGACAGCATTTGAAGTTCGTCGTCCATCCACGCCGGAGCGGGCAGGTCGAGAACCTCTGACGGCAGTGTTGTCATCTATTGCTCCGCGCCACGGTTGGCGCCCTAGCCTCCAAATCGACCTTAAAAGGCTTCGGCAGGCAGCGCCATCATTGAATCCGCGCCGGACTGTATGCGCGCCAGATAATTGGCGGTCTCCGGCATCATCCGTTCCATAAAGAACCGGGCGGTGACAAGTTTGTTTTCGTGAAACGACGTCGATCCGTTTGCGCCTTCTGCAAGCTTCTCCCGGGCCGCCCTGGCCATTAAACCCCACATATATCCAAGAGAGACCAAACCAAACAGATGCAGAAAATCGGTGGAGCCGGCACCCGCGTTATCACGCTTGTCCATCGCATTCTGCATAAACCACATTGTTGCCGCCTGCAGATCGTTCAATCCCTTTTTCAGAGACTTGGTAAAGGGCGCCATTTTTTCGTTTTCACGATTTTGTTCGCAAAACTCTCCCACTTCATTGAAGAATGCGGTGACGGCGCGCCCTCCGTTTGCCGGCAGCTTGCGACCGACAAGATCCAAAGCCTGAATGCCATTGGCGCCCTCATAGATCATGGTTATGCGGGCATCGCGCACATACTGACTCATACCCCATTCCTCAATATAGCCATGTCCGCCATACAATTGTTGCGCCATGACCGTGTTGTCGAAACCCTTGTCGGTCAATGCGCCTTTGATGATCGGTGTCATCAGGCCCATGTGATCCTCAGCGCACTCGCGCTCCTTCTCGTCAGCCGAGCGATGGGCGAGATCCGACTTGATCGCCGTCCACAGCACCAGTGCTCTACCCGCTTCGTTGAATGCGCGGATTGTCATCAGAACACGGCGTACATCCGGATGCACTATGATCGGATCGGCTTTTTTCTCCGGTTCCTTGACACCGGAAATCGATCTGCCCTGCAACCGCTCGCGAGCATAATCGACTGCATTTTGATATGCGGCTTCGGAGACCGAGAGGCCCTGAAGTCCAACGCCGAGCCGGGCTTCGTTCATCATGGTGAACATGGCTTTCAGTCCGCCATTCTCCTCACCGATGAGATGGCCGGTTGCCTCATCATAGTTCATGACGCAGGTGGCGTTACCGTGAATTCCCATCTTTTCTTCTATCGCGCCGCAGGTTACGCCATTGGCGTCTCCCGATTCTCCTTGTTCGTTGAGCATGAACTTCGGCACGATGAAGAGAGAAATTCCTTTTACGCCCTCGGGCGCTCCTTCGATGCGTGCGAGAACCAGATGCACGATGTTTTCCGACATGTCATGGTCGCCGGCGGAGATGAATATCTTTTGTCCTGAAATCTTGTAGCAACCGTCGCCTGCCGGCACAGCCTTGGTTCGCAACAAACCAAGATCGGTTCCGCAGTGCGGTTCGGTCAGGTTCATGGTGCCCGTCCAGGTTCCATCAACCATCCTGGGCAGCCAGGTTCGTTTTTGCTCGTCACTTCCGTAGGCAATGATCGCGGCAATCGCACCCTGAGTAAGGCCCGGATACATCATCAGCGCCAGATTTGCCGAAATCATGTACTCCGCGACAGCCGTATGAACGGTGTAGGGCAGGCCCTGACCGCCATATTCCTCCGGCACCGCGAGTCCGAGCCAGCCATTTTCGCGATACTGCTCATATGCCGCCCGGAACCCTTCGGGTGTCGTCACCGACCCGTTTTTATACCGTTTACATCCCTGCTCGTCACCAATCCGATTTAGCGGATGCAGTACGTTCTCGGACAATTTCGCACCTTCATTGAGGATCGCCTCAAGAATATCCGGCGATGCATCCGAAAAACCTGGCAGATTGCGGTAGCGCTCATAGCCAAGAACGTCATTGAGCACGAAAAGCGTATCCTGAACGGGCGCCTGATAGGTCGGCATTCTGTAACCTCCGGTGAGAAATTGAATTGGCCAAAACCAAATTCCGGGAATCGCAGCGGGTTGATTTCATAATTATCAAATGTTGACGTTTACGTAAACGCCCCGCTGAAGGTCGTTGATCGATTGGGCTCACTTGAAGTCGGCGCCGTTTCACTACGTGAGGCGGTCCAATCCGGAGATGCCAAGACGCTTTGCGAAGCAGGAAGCAGATACGCCCGTGGCCTGGGGATTGCATCCGATCCTAATGCCGCAGCCAAATGGTATCAGGTCGCTGCAGATCCGCAAACGGATGGTTCGAGAGAGCCGTCGAACTTGGCGCAAGGGACAGCCAGTTCAATCTCGGCGTTTCGTCAGTCAACGACGTTGGGATGCCGCAGGGTCTCGACGCATCATGCAAATGGTTCGCGCTTACTGCGAAAGCCTGTGACGAGGATGCCGGTGGCAAACGCACTGAGAGCCCAAACGGAGATTAAGTTGTGTGATTTCAGCGGGTTGTGGTTCATTCGGATGTTTAAGTATTCGATGGAGATCACAATGGCCTGAACCGAAATGACCCGTCCCCATTGTGACAGGCGTTTGCTTCGTTATGGCGCGCCGACGTGGAAATCACGTAAACAGTTTCGAGTCAGACCCTTCAACAGATTTAAACACTTGCAGAACACAACTGGAACATATAGTGTTCCTTCCGGTCTTGTTTTGATTCGGATGGCAGCGCGACCTGCGCGACACGGAGGCACACGATGCTGACCCGCAAGCAACATGAGCTTTTGCTTTTTATCCATGAGCGCATGAAGGAAACCGGCATTCCGCCCTCATTTGATGAAATGAAAGATGCGCTTGATTTGGCGTCCAAGTCGGGCATTCACCGCCTGATCACCGCGCTGGAAGAACGGGGATTTATCCGCCGCCTGCCCAACAGGGCGCGAGCACTGGAGGTCTTGCGGCTCCCTGATTCGATCGCGCCGGGGCTTGGCGGCCCGCGCAGGTTTTCACCCAGCATTATCGAGGGTGGACGTGATGCCGCGCCCGGCAGGGTGCCTGCTGCGAGCAATGATGACGATGCGGGCGCCGCGATATCAGTGCCGGTCATGGGCCGTATTGCGGCCGGTGTTCCGATTGACGCCATCCAGCATCAAACCCATTCGGTCACGGTTCCGCCGGACATGCTTTCGGGCGGTGAACACTACGCGCTCGAAGTCAAGGGCGATTCGATGATCGACGCGGGAATTCTTGACGGTGATACGGTGGTCATCAGAAATACCGACATCGCCAATCCCGGCGAGATTGTCGTCGCATTGGTCGACGAAGAGGAAGCAACGCTGAAACGGTTTCGGCGCAAAGGTGCCTCGATCGCGCTGGAAGCAGCAAATCTGGCCTACGAAACCCGCATTTTCGGACCTGACCGCGTAAAGGTTCAAGGCCGGCTTGTCGGATTGATCCGCCGGTATTGACTAAGGCTTTTTGAGGAACGGGTTCCAATCCATGTGAAAATCTGGTTACCCTGTGAAAATAGGAGGGATTGATGGACCAAGCTGTTGTTCGGGATGACCGGTGGGCACGGATTGAGCGCATTGTCTTGGCAAATCGGACGATGCCGGTCATAGCGGTTCCGATAATCGGCTCTTTATTGAAGCTGTGGTGTGGATCGTCCGAACGGGATCGCCTTGGCGCGATCTCCCTTAGCGGTTTGGCAAATGGAACACGGTATTCGCCCGGTTCCGATACTAGGTAAAGCGTGATGTTTTCAAACGGATATTCGATGTGGTGTTGGAAGACCCGGACATGGAGTATGCCATGATCGGCGGAACGATCATGAATATCCACCGCCATAGCTAGGGCGCAAAAGGGAACTCAGAGCCAAGCCATGGGCCGCTCAAAGGGCGGGATAACCACCGAGAACCTCGCGCTGACCGACGTTCTCGGCAACCTCGTGGACATTTGGAAACCCGTAAGGAAGCGAACCCATCACTTCATATGGCGATGCACCGCTTCTTCGTGCCATTATATGGCCCGAACCCTGGTCGTCAACGGGCCTTTCCGGTGCCGTTGACGTATTCCGCGACAGCCGTTTTGTCCCGGATGCCCCGGTCTATGCGAAACGCGGGATCGCCAAACCATGCCGGTTTCATCGCAACGATCCTTCTCGATTTTTTCCCCGTCGGAGGATAGAAGGCCGGCGTTGACCATCAATGGAAGGCGTACCGGATGCCGGTGGTGAGCGCGGAAAAGCTGCCCGACCTGACAAGGCCGGATCGGACGCTGGCGGGCCTTGATCTGGGATCCAGGACAATCGGCGTCGCCATCTCCGACAGATCCCTGAAATTCGCGCATCCGCGGCAGGTGATCCGTCGCGGAAAATTCTCGATCGACGCCGGTCTGCTTGTGGATTGCTTCAGGCGGGAGGATGTTTGCGCCGCTGTAATCGGCCTGCCCGTGAACATGAATGGCGGTGAAAGCCCCCGATCGCAGGCGGTCAGGGCGTTTGTGCGGAATTTAGGCAGGATTTCGCCCCTGCCTTTCGTCCTGTGGGACGAGCGTCTGTCGACGGTCGCCGCCGAGCGCGCGCTGATCGAGATGGATGTGTCGCGGCGGAAACGCGGCGGGCGGATCGATTCGGCGGCGGCGGCGTTCATCCTTCAGGGAGTTCTCGACCGGCTTCGGGCGCCTCGGCCGTGAAACTGCGCTCCGGCCGACGACGCGACCGCCACCGGTCGGCGATTTTCCCACGGCGACGGTATGTCAGGACCGCCGCGACAGGCAAGGTATCGATCACGCGGGCCTTCGCAATTACGACCGGAAGCAATGCCGCTTTCATGCCGGTGAACCGGGAATGAAAAGTAAATACGCAATCGTACGCCCGCATGGCGGCCTTGATGGTCGGGCCGCCTTTTCCGGCCAATTCGTCGCGCAGCGCCGGCATCGGGGTGTATAGGCCCCTGGATCATTGGGGTTCTGGCCATACAATGACGCCAACGGTGTCGCGCCAAAAAACGATTTCAATCAGACGCCCGGTTCGCCGCCGCCCGATTGAACCGTTGCAGATACAATGATGCAAGCAGGCCGATAAAGGCCAATGCAAACATGATGGCCAGCAGCGCGAATGCACCGTTGCCGGCTGTAACGGCCACGCTCGTGAAACTCGCCGCCGGCGCGCCTGATCCAATCGCCATCGCATCCGCGACAAGACCGGCGCATGCGATGGCCCTGCCGGCGATCATCATGGTCGTCAGGGTAAAGCGGCCGGAATAGCGGCCCGACAAATAACTGCCGAGCATGAAGCCAGCGGTGATCGTTCCCATGTAGAAACCGAGTTCCTGAGTTCGCATATCGAGAACCGCGACCGAAACCAGCGGCGCGCCGGCGAGAAACGCATAAAACATGCTGTTCGACGACGCCATGCAGATGGCGAACCCCAAAACGTCTTGACCTGCACAACTCCGGATAGGTTCGGAACTGCGCGCCGAAGGTTGAAGACGGATTTTTGTTCGTTTCGCCAAAGTCGAGCAGGCATATCGCCAGGAGCATGGAGCCAAATACGGCCAACAGGACAAAATTCGACCGCCGGCCGAGCAATTCGTCCAGGCCGCCGCCGACCATCGGCGCGACCGCCATCGCGATATATCCGATCAGGCTTGCGGCTTCCCGTTCCGACCTGGTGTCGCGGACAACCGCCAGCGAAAGAACCCGGCCGGCAATGACGACGCACTGACCGGCGCGGAAGAGCAGAAAGTTCCCGACGGTGTCCGCGAATATGCAGTCCAAAGACGCGACGACAAAGATCGCCAGAGACAAAAGCAACACCGGCCGTCTGCCGAACCGATCCGACAGCGGATCCATGACAAGCCGCAACACCGCCGTTACCGCAGGATATCCGGCAATCGCCAAGCTGATTGTCTCGTAACTTGTCGAATATGATCCGGCCATCTTCGGCAGCGATGGCAGAAACATGTTCAGCGACAATACCGTCGGCGCCGTCAGCAGAATCAGCGTGACAAGATGAGGCGGCGAACCGGCTTTTCGCGTCATATTTCAATCGTTCAGTTCGAGCCTGGTATTCCGGCAATAAAAACCCCCGAGCGTTTCGGGGGCACACGGAGAAGCCATTCGGTTTCGTCATCGAACCATGCGCAAATCCGCCACCGCTTTTTTCGGCGCGATCATGCCGCAGAGTCGGAACCCTGGGCCCCGTTCCTCTCTCCCATGACGCTAAGTTGCGCCGAATCGGCGGTCAAGCGCCAATCCCGCGGTCATCTCTTCCCGAGCCCGGAAATCCTTGCGCCGGCCGTTCGCTTCCGCCACAAGGGCCGCGATGCTGACGATCACCGATCTTACTCTGCGTGTTGCCGGACGACTGCTTGTCGACAATGCTTCCCTGTCGCTGCCGGCGGGCGCGAAAGCGGGACTCGCCGGACGCAACGGATCGGGCAAGACAACCCTGTTCCGGGCCATTTGCAACGATCTGGCGCCCGAGACCGGTTCCATCGTCGTGCCGAAAGGAACGCGGATCGGCGGCGTGGCCCAGGAAGTGCCGGATACGAACGACGCGCCGGTCGATATCGTGTTGTCGGCGGACGAGGAGAGATCAAGGCTGCTCGCGCAAGCGGAGACGGCGACCGATGCCGCCCGGATCGCCGAAATCCAGACACGGCTTTCCGACATCGCCGCGTATTCGGCCGAAGCGCGCGCCGCTTCCATCCTTGCCGGGCTTGGCTTCGACCATGAAGCCCAGAAGCGCCCGGTCTCGTCATTCTCGGGAGGATGGCGCATGCGGGTGGCGCTGGCGTCGGTGCTGTTTGCCCAACCGGATCTGCTTCTGCTCGACGAACCGACCAATTATCTCGACCTGGAAGGCGCGCTGTGGCTGGAAACCTACCTGTCGCGCTATCCGCATACGGCGCTGCTGATCAGCCATGATCGTGACCTGCTCAACAAGGCGGTTTCCTCCATTGTTCATTTGCATTCGGGGAAACTCACGCTTTGGCGCGGCGGTTTCAACCGGTTCGAGCGGCAATATGCGGAACGCGCGCAACTGGCGGAAAAGACGCGGATCAAGCAGGAGACGGCGCGGAAGCACATGGAGGCATTTGTCGAGCGTTTCCGTTACAAGGCGTCGAAGGCGCGGCAGGCCCAGTCGCGATTGAAGGCGCTTGAACGGTTGAAGCCGGTTGCGGCGGCGATCAACGGGCAGGTCGCGCCGATCCGTTTTCCGAAACCGGAAAAGGAGGTGCGGTCTCCCGCGCTGGCCCTGAAATCCGTCTCGGTCGGTTATGCGCCCGCACAGCCCGTGCTCAAACGGCTCAATTTGAGGATCGACGCTGACGACCGTATCGCGCTGCTCGGCGCCAACGGCAACGGCAAGTCGACTTTCGCCAGGCTCATCGCGGGGCGTTTGAATGCCGAAAGCGGTGAGATCACGACCGCCCCGAACCTGAGGACCGCTTTTTTCGCACAGCATCAGTCCGATGAACTGCGTCCCGCCGAAACGGCCCTCGATCACGTGCGCCGGCTGATTCCGCAAGCAAGTGAAGCGGAAATGCGTTCACGAATTGCGCAAATGGGCTTGTCGACCGAAAAGATGGATACGGCGGCGCAGAACCTTTCCGGCGGAGAGAAGGCCCGTCTGCTGATGGGGCTCTCGGCCTTCCACGGGGCCAACTTTCTGATTCTCGACGAACCGACCAATCATCTCGATATCGACAGCCGTGCGACGTTGATCGAGGCGCTCAACGAATTTTCCGGCGCGGTGATCCTCATCAGCCACGACCGGCATCTGATCGAGGCGACCGCCGACCGGCTGTGGCTGGTTGCCGACGGTTCGATCGAACCGTATGACGGCGATCTTGACGACTACCGAAAACTGGTGATCGGCGCCGCGAGGGATGGAAATGCCGGCGCGAAAAGGAAGCCGGAGGATACACGCGAGCAAACGAAGGCCGACATGAGGAAACGGTCGGCGCGGCGCCGGGAGGCATTGAAACCGCTCGCCAAAAAGATCAGGGAAACCGAATCCCTGATGGAAAGGCTTCGCGGGCGGATTCGATCGATTGAAGTGGAGCTTGCGAATTCCGCGCTGTATCGGAAGGACCCCGCCAGGGCGGGAGAACTGGCGAAACAGCGCGCGGAACTTTCCGGCGAACTCGACAATGCGGAGCTTGTCTGGCTGGAAGATACGGAAACCTACGAAGCGGAGTTGCGCGCATGACAATCGCGGTCGAACACCCCGGAGAGCTTACCGCCGTGACTATCGACCGCCCGGAAGCGCGAAACGCGGTGAATTCTGCAATGGCCGCGGCGGCGATTTCGATGACATCCGATGAAAATATCGACCGGCAATACAAAACCAGCGAGGAAACATGAAAAAGCGACCGCTCGGCCGAACCGGCATCGATGTGTCGGAAATCTGCCTTGGCACAATGACGTGGGGAACCCAGAACACCGAAGCGGAAGGCCACGAGCAGATGGATTACGCCATCGCGCACGGCGTCAATTTCTTCGACACGGCCGAGTTGTATCCGACGACGCCATTGTCCCTTAAAACGTTCGGACGGACGGAAGAGATCGTCGGCGCCTGGTTTGAAAAGTCCGGAAAACGCGACGAAATCGTGCTGGCGACAAAAATCGCCGGCGCGGGTTCATCCATGGCCCGAAGCGGAGCGCCCATTTCGTCGAATACCATGGTGGAAGCGGTCGAAGGCAGCCTCAGGCGGCTTCGAACCGATTATATCGACCTGTACCAGTTACACTGGCCCAATCGCGGTTCCTATCATTTTCGCAAATCCTGGACGTTCGACCCGACCGGACAGAACACGCGCGAGACCTGCGATCATGTTCACGACGTCCTCGAGGCGGCGCAGAGACTTGTCGAAGCCGGTAAAATCCGTGCGATCGGCCTGTCGAACGAAAGCGCATGGGGCGCCGCGCGTTTCCTGCGAACCGCGGAACAGCACGGTCTGCCGCGTGTTGCGTCGATCCAGAACGAATACTCTCTGCTGCATCGCATATTCGATCTCGATCTGGCCGAGTTGTCACATCACGAAGATGTCGGTCTGATGGCCTTTTCGCCGCTGGCGGCGGGCATGCTGTCGGGGAAATACTCCGATGGCGTGATCCCGGCCGGAACCCGCCGTTCGATACAGGAAACACTGAACGGGCGCTGGAACGACCATTCCGTCGTTGCGCTCGACAAATATCTTGCCGTGGCGGGCGAACACGGGCTTGATCCGGCGCAGATGGCGATCGCCTGGGCGAACACCCGGCCGTTTATGACGGCCGTCATCATCGGCGCGACGTCAATGGAGCATCTCAAGAACAATATCGGCGCCGCCGGCGTGTCGCTCTCCGACGATGTCATGAAGGATATCCGGTCGGTCCATCGCGCGCATCCATTGACCATGTGATCAGTCGTCCCCGCCCCGGCGCGGCGGTTATGGCCGATCCGGCGTTCTTCCGCGCCCGACCCTGGATACGACAAACCCGATCAGTCCGGCGGCCATCAGGACATAGCCGAGCAACTGGGCGCGCGGATCCCACCCGATCGTTGACGTGTGAAGGATCATTTCAACGGTTTCCGGCATCAATGTCGCACCGCTCATCGGTGAGAACACGAATGAGTAAGTCTCCGTTCCGACCGGATGAATGGAGCCGCCGGTCGCTCTGTAAACAAAGCCGCCGGAATGGACGCCGCTTTCCTCCGGTGTGGAGCGGATGAATTGGAGCGTACCCTCCGATTCCCTTTGTCCGTTTCGCAGAACGGTCAGCGCGAGCCAGGCCGACGCCGGCGCGGCATCGATTTTGGCGGTCGTCGCGAAATCGACCAGTACCCGTACAGGTGCTTCTTCCGCGCTCAGTTCGACCTTGACGGGCAAAAACCCGTCCGATTTGGAATAGATCCGATATCTGGCCAACTCATGAACGCCGAAATTCTGGACCGCAAACGGGTAAACAACCGCGAGAACGACACCGATAACCGCCGGAAACAGAAACAAAAAACGCACATTCTCCCCCAAAATCCCTGGTTCTGTCGCCGCAATCCGCGCCGCAAGGACAGCGGCGGCGGTTCCGGACGGTCTGCGTACGTCATGTCGCGATGTTCAAAAAGAACCCGGTCGAGCGCGGCACGGATATTGTCATTCAACGTTCCGAACGGCGCTCTTTGGACTTCATCCGGATCAGGTTGCGGAGGGGGCGGCCCCGACATGCCCGTTCAAGCCTTCCGCTCCCACCGACCCCGTTGCGTCTGTTGCCAGTAGGTCACCTCATGGCCCTCGGATTTGGCCGCTTTCCAATGTTCCCGGGCCGCCTCAACCTGCGCCCGGTCGTGGCCGTCGAACATGAAAACCGTTCGCTCATACCCCTCAAGAGGCGGCGGTTGCGCATTGTCGACCAAAAACCTTATTTGCGCGCCGTTGGGATTGCCGTCAGTCGTCGTGAGAAGCACCGGCTGGTGCTCGACATGCTTTTCCTGATCGGTGCCGTGTCCGATGAAACTCTGCTCGCGGAAAACCCAAAGGTGGGTATCGAGCGCATCCCGCCGCTCCTGGCTTCCCGTCTGCACCACCGCGCGCCAGCCGCGTTCAAGGCTCTTTTCCAGAAGCGGGGGCAGCGCCGCCTCAAGCGTGGACTCGGTCAGGTGATAGAACAGGATTTCGGTCACTTCACCGCTCGTAATTTTCCCGCACCAGCCGGTCGAGCAGGCGCACGCCGTAACCGGATGCCCAGGACCTGTTGATTTCCGACGACGCCGACCCCATCGCGGTGCCCGCGACGTCTATGTGCGCCCAGGGCGTGTCTCCGACGAAACGCTGCAAAAACTGCGCCGCGGTGATCGCGCCGCCAAGACGTCCGCCGATATTCTTCATGTCGGCGTTCTTTGAGTCGATCAGTTTGTCGTATTCCGGACCCAGCGGCATGCGCCAGACGGTCTCCGACGTCGCCAATCCCGCGGCGCCTATTTGTGAAGCCAGATTGTCGTCATTGGAGAACAGTCCGGCGTGAACCTTGCCGAGCGCGATCATGATCGCACCGGTCAGCGTCGCCAGGTTGATCATGATCCGGGGCTTGAACCGCTCCTTGCAGTACCAGAGCGCATCGCACAGAACCAGACGCCCTTCGGCATCGGTGTTGAGAACCTCGATGGTCTGCCCCGACAGGGAGGTGACGATGTCGCCGGGGCGCTGCGCGTTGCCGTCGGGCATGTTTTCCACCAGACCGATAATGCCGACCACGTTGGCTTTGGCCTTGCGGCCGGCGATGGCGCGCATCGCGCCGACGACCGCGGCGGCGCCGCCCATGTCGCCCTTCATGTCTTCCATGCCGTCGGCCGGCTTCATGGATATTCCGCCGGTGTCGAACACGACGCCTTTGCCGACAAGCGCGACCGGCTTGTCCCTTGCGCGACCGCCGTTCCACTGCATGATCGCCAGCCGCGGCGGTCTGACGGAGCCTTGCGCGACACCGAGCAGCGCGCCCATGCCCAGTTTCTTTATCTCGCGCTCGGTCAGAATCTCGACTTTCACCCCCAGACCGCCGAGTTCCCTGGCCTTGGCGGCGAATTCCGCCGGACCGAGGACATTTGCGGGTTCGTTGACGAGATCGCGAGCCAGAGCAACTCCGCCGGCGACGGCTTCCACCTCCGCAAACAGCCGCCTGGCCGTCGTCGCCGCGGAGGTGACGATCGTAAACTTCACCTGATCCGGCCGCTTGTCTTCATCGGGTTTTTTCGTCTTGTAGGCGTCGAACCTGTAGGCCCGCAGCATGATCCCGAGCGCAATGCCGGCGGCCTCATCCGCCGAAGGCTTCTCATCGGGTCTGTCCAGCCAGACCGTCACCTTCCTGGATCTTTTCGCCGAACCGCAAATCTTGCCGCCGAGCTTCGTCCAGAACTGCTCGTCGCGCGCGTCCGGTTCGCCGATACCGGCGGCAATCAACCTGTCGGCATTCGAACCGAAGGGCGTAAGCACCTCCACCGACGTGAGTTGTTTGCCCGAAAATCCGGCAACCTTGCCTGCTCTGGCCAGCACGCCTTCGGGGTCGGCGCCGGCCGCGCCGGAGGACAGCGTTCCGTCGCCGGCCGAGAGTACGACCGCAAGTCCGGCGGTTTGCTTTGTCGATCGCGAAAAGGTGATGTCGGTTTTCATGGGCTGAGACGCTCCTGGCGGAATTGTCATTTATCGTTAACGGCCACACGTCATGCGGCCTGCGGGATTGCGGAAGGGTTAAGCTGCCGGACCATCAGTTTTATCGCGTCAGCCATTGAACTGCGGCAACCAATAAAGCATTAACCCCGTTTGTTCGCCCATTTTTAGCGAATCCGGCATTTCATGGAAAGGCATCGCGTGGGCGGCAGTTGAAACTACCTGAAACCGCAGGTCCGGGACACCCTTTGAATCTGATTGAACGATATATTTTCCGGCGCACCTTCGGCCTTTTTCTGACGTCGCTTTTCGCGACGACGTTCATCGTGCTGACGACACAGGTCCTGTTGTTCGTCAATGTGCTGACGCAATCAGGCCAGGCGCTTACCGCGTTTCTGAAACTGGCGCTGACGCTCACGCCCGGAATGATAATGATCGTCATGCCGTTCGCGCTCATTCTCGGCATTTCCAATACGCTCAATCGGATGAACAACGATTCGGAACTGGCGGTGCTGGAAGCCGCCGGAGCCGGACGGGCCTTCATTGTCAAACCGATTATGCTGTTGGCGATCGTATTGACGGCGATCAGCCTGTTTATCGGCCAGATCGCGGAACCCTGGTCCAATCGCCACCGACGCGACCTGCTGGTTTCAGCCGGCGCCGATCTGATCCAGATCGCCGTCCGGTCCGGTTCCTTCAAGCAGTTGGAAGACAAGCTTTATGTACAGGTCGCGGACCAGTTTCCGGGTGGCGAACTGGGCGGCATTTTTCTCGCCGACCGGCGCGATGAAAAGACCGAACTGCTCTACTACGCCAATCGCGGCGCGATCATCAAGCAGAGCGGCCGAAACCTGATATTGATGAGCGACGGCGAAATTCACCGGCGCGACGTCTCAAGCGGAGACGTCTCGGTCATCACCTTTGCATCATACGCCCTGGACATGTCGCGATACGGCCCGGCCACCGTATCCTCGTTCTACTTTCCCAAGGAGAGGAGTCTGGCCGAACTTTACGATCCCGACCCCAACGACTGGTTTGCAAAAAACGCGCCGCAAGTTTTGAAAGCCGAAGTCCATCGCCGCTTCTCCGAGTGGCTTTATCCGCTGTCTTTCGCATTGATCGCCGTCTATTTCGCCGGCACCGCGCGCGCCAACCGGCAGGAGAGAATCTGGAGCATGGCCAGCGCGTTTGGCGCGGCGTTCGCGGTTCGCGGCCTCGGCTTTGCGATCACCAATGAATCGGGCGAAGGGCCGGCTTTCGCAATCGCGTGTTACGCCCTGCCGCTGGGCACGATCGCGGTGTTGTCATTTCTGCTGATAAGCGGCAGCGTCATGGCGGTTCCGCAAAAGCTGATCGAGCGCGCAACCGGCTGGGCAGCCGCGATTGAAGCGCGCCGGACCGCGATCGGGCTGTTGTTGTCGGGTCACCGGAAGCGTACCGGAGAGGCGGCGTGATGGGATTGACGTTGTTCCGGTATTTTATGCTCCGCTATCTGGTCATGACCGTTCAGATATTTATCGGCCTGACTCTGCTTGCCTACGTCATCGACCTGACGGAGGTCACACGGCAGCTTGGCGATCTCAAGAACTTCACGTTTGCCCAGGGCTTGTTGATGTCGGCGCTGCGCATACCGCGCATTGTCCAGACAGCGACGCCCTTCATCATCCTGGTCGCGGCGATGGCCGCTCTGATGACGTTCAATCGCCGCTACGAACTGGTTGTTGCAAGGTCCGCCGGGGTTTCCGCCTGGCAGTTCCTCACTCCGCTTTGCGTGGCGAGTTTTGCCGTGGGGGTTGTCGCGCTTGTCGCATTCAATCCGCTGGCGGCATGGAGCTTTTCGCAAGCGGAATTGCTGGAAGCGGAAATGCGCGGACGAACCGTCGCCGGGAATACGACGCTCAAAATCCCGTGGCTACGTCAGCAAACCGACGAAGGCAAGGCGATCATAGGCGCGGTCAACACGGCCAATCGCGGTCGATCGCTGTTCAATGCCACGATTATCCGTTTCGATGAAAACGGGCGGATCAAGGACCGTCTTGACGCCGACCGCGCCGAGCTCGGCGATGGCGAGTGGCTTTTGAACAACGTGACGATAATTGTTGGCGGAAAAGAGCGGGAATCGGTCGAACAAATGCGAATCAAGTCCGGGCTCAGGCCGGAGTTGATCGAGGAGCGACTGACGCTGCCGGAAACCGTCCCCTTTTTCGAACTGAACCGGAAGATCGAAGCGGCGCGGTCGTTCGGATTGAATGCGAACGCGTTTGTCGTTCAGTTTCATTCACTTATGGCCATGCCGGTGCTGTTGATCGCCATGACGCTCATCGCCGCGACGGTATCGCTCAGATTTGCCCGGTTCGGACAGTCGGCGACCATGATTCTGGGTGGCGTATTGGTGGGGTTTCTGCTTTATGTCGTGTCGGTGCTGGCGAAGGCGTTCGGCAGCGCCGGTCTCGTGCCGCCTGTCGTCGCCGCATGGGCGCCGGTGATCGTGACCATGTTTTATGGAGTGACGTTCTTGTTGCACAAGGAGGACGGCTAGTGGGGGCGGCGCGCCGCAGAGTCGGGGTTCGCGCGGCGGGGTTGCTTTGCACCGCCGCGCTCGCGGGCCTTTGCTTCCATGGCGCCGTTTTCCCCCTCACCGCCACGGCGCAGGAAATCGGCGATCTGACGGCGGATATTCCCGAAGACGCAAGACTGCTGCTTGAGGCGGATACCCTCGTCCATGACCGCGACAACGACACGATATCCGCCATCGGCGGGGTTCGGATCGACTATGGCGGTATACGGCTGGCCGCCGGTCGCGTCACCTACAATCGCCGGACCGGCCGGCTGATCGCCGGCGGCAATGTCGAAATCGTCGACAGACAGGGCACCCGGATAGCGGCGCGCGAAATCGATGTGACCGATGATTTCCGGGATGGCTTCATCAACGCGCTGCGGGTCGAAACGATCGACGAGACCTATTTCGACGCCGAGAGCGCGGAACGCGAGGACGGAACGCTCACGACCTTCAGCGACGGCGTTTATACGGCATGCAAACCTTGCGAGGACGAACCGGACAAGCCGCCGATCTGGCGCATCAAGGCGCAAAAGATCATCTGGAATGGCGAGGAGAAGACGATTCGCTTCAAAAATGCGCGATTTGAACTGTTCGGACTGCCAATTGCGCTGCTGCCCTATTTCGAGATTCCGGATCACACGGTCAAACGCAAGACGGGATTTCTCATTCCGCGTGTGCGCTATTCCGACAAGACCGGCCTTGGCGTCAGGATGCCGTTCTATATCGCTCTCGCTCCCACCTACGACCTTACGCTAAGGCCCGCCTGGTTTTCGAAACAGGGTTTCCTCGGTGAGGCGGAATGGCGCCATCAGTTCGACAACGGCGCTTACAATCTGAAAATCGCGGGCATCGAACAGCGGCAACCGTCCGCATTTTCGGGGCAGCCGGTGGATATGGCCGAAACGCGACGGGGAATGATCGGCACAACCGGCCATTTCAAGATCAATCCGCGCTGGGCGTTCGGCTGGAGCCTGCTTGCCCAGAGCGACAAGAATTTCTCCCGCACTTACCGGATCGACGGTTTCCGGGACGACGTTCATCAGTCCGAAATCTACCTGACCGGCCTGAACGACCGCAATTTCTTTGATTTGCGCTTCATGCGGCATCAGATCCAGGAAGCCGCGCCCGATACGTCTTTCAACTCGGTCGACAACAGGCAGCCCTGGGTTCTTCCGACGCTCGATTACGAGAAAACGTTTGATAAACCGGTCGGCGGCGGTGAATTGTCGTTTGCGGTCAATTCACGGGAGATTTACCGGGAGACCGACCATTTTAGCTTCATCCCCAGCCCCATCCCCGGCGCTCCCCCCATCCCCGCTACTATACGCGGGATCAGCGGCGCCAACGGACGGGTGACCGCCGAAGCGGAATGGAAAAAGACGTACATTACATCGGGCGGAGTTGTCGTCACCCCATCCCTGCATGCGCGCGCGGACGGAATTCACAATAATCCGTCGGCAACCGGCAGAAAAAGGCTCGAAGACTTCGCCGCGCTCCCTTTTATTAATGTAGATACGGACATCCGTTCCTCCTATTTCCGCGCCATGCCGACGGCGGGCCTGGAGGTGCGCTATCCGGTGCTGTTCGCATCGGAAGACTCGTCCCACGTGTTTGAACCGATCGCACAATTGTTCGTGCGGCCTGACGAGCGATACGCAAACACGCTCGGCGTTCCCAATGAGGACGCGCAAAGTTTGGTCTTTGACGCATCCACCCTGTTCGAGAGAGACAAATATTCCGGATACGACCGGGTCGAGGGCGGCACTCGCGCGAACGTCGGCATACGATACACCGGCAGCTACGCCAATGGCTGGAGCGCGAATGCGCTCATTGGACAGTCCCGCCATATTGCGGGCGATAATTCGTTTGCCGGTCTTCCGGGCCTGCTTCACAGGGGGGCGTTTTCGGGATTGGAGACAGACGCATCGGATTTCGTCGCCATGGGCGGCGTTGTGGCGCCGAACGGTTTTTCAGCGTCGGCGGGTGGGCGTTTTGACGAAAAAGACCTGACGATACGCCGGGCCGATGTCGAGGCGGCCTATACCGCCGAGCCGCTGATCTTGACCGGCCGCTACACCTATATTCAGGCGCAACCGCTCCTCGGCTTTCCGGCGGCTCGGCAGGAAGTCGAAGCCACCTCCACCTTCCTGTTCGCCGAAAATTGGGGGGTATTCGGACAAGGTGTGTACGATTTACAATCAAACCGGCTTGTAAACAGCGGAATCGGCCTCGGATATACCGACGAGTGCTTTTTCTATTCGCTGTTCATGACCGAAACCCGCTCCATAAATGAAACCATACCGGATGAACTGAACATCGGATTCAATATCAAACTTCGCACACTCGGCGAATTCAGTTCGGATATCGGCAAACTGGAAAAATTTGTCGAGTAGGCCGCAGCCTTGCTTTTGCCGCATCGTCGGGGCATGGACGGATTCCCGTCGACATGTCAGTATGCCTGAAACACCCGTTCCCGCAGGTTGGAGGAAAATCGCCATGACCGCCAAGGGCGTCCGCCATCTTTTGACCGCCATGGCGTTCGCGTTCGTTGCGACCGCTGGCGTGATCGCGCCCGACATGGCGGCCGCGAGCGAAATCAAATACATAGTCAATGGAACTCCCGTCACCGACTACGACATCGCAAGGCGCACGGCGTTTCTGCGACTTCAACGACGGCGTGGCAATCTGCGTGAACCGGCGACGCAGGAAATGATCGATCAGGCGCTTCGATCGGTGGAAATCAGGCGTTTGGGAATCGGCGTCTCCGACGCGGCCGTCGATCGGTCTTTCGCCGGCTTCGCCAGGTCAAACCAGATGTCTGTCGGTCAGATGAGCCGGATTCTCGCCGAATCGGGCGTGACCGGAAAACACTTCAGGGAGTTCATCCGCGTCCAGATGGGTTGGAGCCAGGCGCTGGACGCCCGGTTTCGCGCCGAGGGCCGGGGCTTGAGCGAACAGGATGTCGTCCAGCGTATGCTGCAGGACGGCGGCAGGAAACCGACCGCGACGGAATACGTGCTGCAACAGGTCATCTTTGTCGTGCCAAGCGCCGAACGCAAATCCAAACTCAACGGGCGGAAAAGGGAAGCGCAGGCAATGCGCGACCGTTTCGAAAGCTGCGATACGACGCGCGAGTTCGCCAGGGGCCTGATTGACGTGACCGTGCGCGACCTCGGTCGCGTGCTCGAGCCGGAACTGCCGCCCGACTGGGAAAAACCGATCAGGCAGACCAAGAAGGGGGCGGCGACCAGGGTGCGCGTGACGGATCGCGGCGTCGAGTTCATCGGCATCTGCGATACGCACGAAGTCGATGACGACCGCGTCGCTCAAACGGTGTTCCGGAACGAGGGTTCAACCGACGAAAGGTCCGGAGCGCTGAGCGACAGATATATGACGGAACTGAAGAAAAAGGCCCGGATCGTCAAACGCTGACGGCGGCGGGCCGGACAAGTGCGCAACACCGAGAACCTCAACCGTTGACCCGGGCGCTTGCATTGACATCCGGCGATCCGGGCGGCGTCGGGCTCGATCTCGCGATTGCGGCCTGGCAGGCGCGCGAGGTTCGGTTCGTGCCGTGCTTTTACATCCTGGCCGATCCGTCGGTTATTGCCGCCAGAGCCGGCCTGCTCGGCGCGGACATCGAGATTGTCGACAGTTCGCCGCGAAATGCGCGTTCGCACTTTGCCGGGGCGCTGCCGGTCGCGCCGCTGGAAAACGGGCAGACCGGCGACCCGGGTCGTTCGGATCCCGCCAATGCGGGTTCGACGGTCGAAGCGATCGATCGCGCGGTCGCCGACGTTATGAACGGCGACGCGGCCGCGGTGGTGACCCTGCCAATCGCGAAAAAGCCCTTGCATGAAGCGGGTTTCAAATTTCCCGGACACACGGAATATCTCGCTCATCTGGCGCGGCAACGCACGGGAACGGCGGCGATGCCGGTCATGATGCTGGCGGGGCCGGGTCTCAGAACGGTTCCGGTGACCGTTCACATGCCGCTTGCGGATGTGCCGAAATCGCTCACCGGAAAATTGATCGTCGAAACGTGCCGCATCGCCGCGGTCGACCTCGAGAAGCGTTTCGGCATCGCAAATCCGCGGCTTGTCGTGGCCGGGCTGAATCCGCACGCAGGTGAGAACGGATCGTTCGGCGCCGAGGATGACACGGTCATTCGGCCCGCGGTCGAAGCGCTTGCGGCGCGGGGATTTTCGGTGAAGGGACCGCTGCCGGCGGACACGATGTTTCACGAGCGCGCGCGCGAAAAATATGATGCGGCGATTTGCATGTATCACGACCAGGCGCTGATCCCGGCCAAGACGCTCGACTTCGAACGAACGGTCAACGTGACGCTCGGCCTGCCCTTTGTCCGCACGTCGCCCGATCATGGCGCGGCGTTCGACATTGCCGGAACCGGTGCGGCCGGTCCGCAAAGCCTGATCGAAGCCCTGAGGCTCGCCGCGAGGTTGAGCGACGCCGGCGCCGGCGGTGAACCGTGACGGACGACGGGCTGCCGCCGTTGCGCGAGGTCATTGAAAAACACGGTATCGCACCGAAAAAATCGCTTGGGCAGAACTTTTTGATGGACCTGAACCTGACCGGAAAGATTGCCCGCTCGGCGGGAGATCTTTCCGCATCGACCGTCATCGAGGTGGGACCGGGACCGGGTGGGCTGACGCGCGCGCTTCTGGGCCATGGAGCCGGGCGGGTCATCGCGATCGAGCGGGACGAGCGGAGCGTCGCCGCCCTCGATGACATTGCCGGGGTTTACGAAAACCGGCTCGAAATCGTCCACGGCGATGCGCTGGACGCCGATTTCGCCCGGCTGGCCGACGGGCCGGGCGAATGCCGGATCGTTGCGAATCTGCCATACAATATAGGCACCGAGCTGCTGGTGCGCTGGCTGACCGTGGACGAATGGCCGCCCTTCTACAACTCCATGACGCTGATGTTTCAGCGCGAAGTAGCCAATCGCATCGTCGCCGGTCCCGGCGGGAAGAATTATGGCAGGCTCGGCGTTCTGTGCGGATGGCGCGCCGAAGCGCAAATTCTGTTTGACGTGCCCCCCCGGGCGTTCACCCCGCCGCCACGGGTGACGTCGTCGGTCGTCCATTTGACGCCGAGGCCGAAACCCCTGCCGGTCGCGCCGGCCGGGCTGGAACGGATCGCCAGGGCCGCTTTCGGCCAGCGACGGAAAATGCTGCGTCAAAGCCTGAAATCGCTGGGTGGGGAGCCCCTGCTCATTTCAGCCGGGATCGATCCCCGAAGACGGGCCGAAACGCTGTCAATCGAGGAGATTGTCCGATTGGCGAACATGATTTGACCGCGTTGATCAATCCAACGGTTCTTTCAGCATCGCATCGACGAATTCAAACAGGCCATGCCGGCGGTCGCGGCGCAGGCGTTCCGCCTGAACGATGGAACGCACGGCCGCGAAAGCCCGATCAAGATCGTCATTGACCACGACATAGTCGTATTTCCGCCACTGCTCGATTTCCAGCCGCGCATTTTCCAGACGGGTCTCGATCGTCTTTTCGGAATCTTCGGCCCGGCGGATCAGCCTTGCCTTCAAT
This sequence comes from Rhizobiaceae bacterium, assembly GCA_965204295.1. GTDB lineage: Bacteria > Pseudomonadota > Alphaproteobacteria > Rhizobiales > Rhizobiaceae > JAWKWH01. The sequence continues at coordinate 2,493,101 of OZ241973.1, read as the reverse complement.
TCCGGCGTCGACGGCGGAAGTATGAACACCGAGACGACGTCGGCGCGCATTTTCTCCTTCAACTGATCGGCGCCCTGCCAGTCAATGTCGAACAGCATGTCACGGCCCTGCGCCATCGCAAGCTCGGCGGGCTCGCGCGGCGTTCCGTAAAGATTGCCGTGAACTTCGGCCCATTCCAACAATGAATCCGTATCGCGCAGGCGCTCGAAAGCGCGATTGGAGGAAAAGCGGTAATGAACTCCGTCGATTTCACTTGCCCGCCTCTCTCGCGTGGTCACGCTGATCGACAATTCCAGCGCGCCGTCGCTTTCGAGCAGATTGCGCGCGATCGTGGATTTTCCGGCGCCCGAAGGAGACGACAACGCCAGCATCAACCCGCGTCTGGCGATATCGGCGGAAGGAAGGCAGGCTCTCATTGTCTCGCGGTATCCCTCATGACGCGGCCGCCGGCGAAACCGGCGGCATCATTCCAGATTTTGAACCTGCTCGCGGAACCGGTCAACGGCGGCTTTCAGGTCCAGGCCGATAGCCGTGACGACGGCGGCATTCGATTTGGAGCACAGCGTATTCGATTCGCGGTTAAATTCCTGTGCCAGAAAATCGAGTTTGCGGCCGACCGGCCGATCTTCGGACAACAGCCGCCTGGCGGATTCGACATGCGCCTTCAGCCGATCGATCTCCTCGCGGAAATCGGCTTTCGCGGCCAGAAACGCCGCCTCCTGATAAAGGCGCGATTCATCGAGCGCCGTGTCTTCCAACAAGGGCGCCAATTGCATCCGCAATCGTTCGCGAATCGTCGCCGGTTCGCGGGACGGATCGGATTCGGCGGATAGCGTCAGTTGCTCAATTCGCGCGATGTGATCGAGGAGAACCGTTACCAGCGCGGCGCCCTCCTCCTTCCGCATCGTTTCCAGATCGGCGGACGCCGTCTCGAAGCATTGCAGGATGACGGCATCGCGCCCGGCCGGAACGTCCTTATCCTCCGATGTTGCGGGAGGCTCCAGAACCCCGCGGAGCGCCAGCAATCCGTCCGCGCTTGCCGGTCGGCAGCCGAATCGCTTTTCCAGGCGGCTTGCCAGCCCCGCCATATCGTCGAGAAATTCCTCGTTCACGACCGGCGCGGCCGCGGTTGTCGACCGCGACAGCATCAGCGTGGCGAAAATGCCGCCGCGATGAAATCGCTTCCGAACGGATTTGCGCACCGGTTGATCGAGCCGTTCATATCCCGGCGGCAATTTCAGCCGGACATCGGCCGATTTTCCATTGACCGACCTCAATTCCCACACGATCGTCGTATCGTCGTGGGACGCGCCTGAGCGGGCAAATCCGGTCATGCTTTGCAGTGATGTCAATTCCCGCTTTTTCCTCCGTTCCCGCCGGGCGGTTTCGGCGCCGGCTCTCCCGACGTCACTCCGAAGAACGCTCCCCGGTAGTGGATTCTGCCTCCGCAGCGTCCTTTCGCCCGGCTTCGATACGCCGCCAACGGGCTACGTTTTCATTGTGTTCTTCCAGCGTCCTGGCAAATACATGGCCGCCCGCGCCGTCGGCGACGAAGTACAGTTCCTCGGTGCGGGACGGATTGGCGACCGCCTCCAACGCCGCTCTGCCGGGGTTTGCGATCGGTGTCGGCGGGAGACCGTCAATCGCATAGGTATTGTAAGGCGTCGGCGTGTCGATATCCGAGCGGTAGATCGGTCTGTCGGCCGGTTTTCCCTCTCCGCCGAAAATACCGTAAATGATGGTGGGATCGGACTGTAGTCTGATGCCCGTTCGAAGCCGGTTGATGAAAACGCCGGCAACGCGGGTCCGCTCGTCCGCGCGACCGGTTTCCTTTTCAACGATCGACGCCAGAGTGACGAATTCATTGATATCCGCCAGAGGCAAATCCGGATTCCGGCGGCGCCAGATCGATTCGACCAGCCGTTTCTGGTCCTTCGACATCTTGTCGATGATTTCGGCCCTGGTCGTTCCGCGCGCAAAGCGCTGGGTGTCGGCCACCAGCGATCCTTCCGGCGGCGTTTCCGCCGGCATGTCGCCAACCAGTTCCTCATGCCCGGCAATTCGCTCAAGCGCCCGAACCACGGTCAGACCTTCCGGAATCGTCAGCGAATAGAGCACGGACCTGCCGCTTTTCAGGGTTTCCATGATCTGCCGCATGGAAGCCCCGGCCTTGATTTCGTACTCGCCGGCTTTCAACCGCCCGTCGTTGCCGTGGGCGCGGACGCCGATCTGGAATACGCGCGAATTCGAGATCATGCCGCGGCGGGCCAGAAGTTCCCCGATATCGCGAACGCTGCTCGCCTGTTTGATCACGACCGTCGACGAGGTCGAAAGCGGTCCGGGACCGTCAAATTCCCGCTTGCCGAAATAGAGCGCCACGCCGGTGACGATCAGGATCATGACGACAAGCGACACCATGAAATTGAGGAAGACGACAAACCGGTTTCTCGATTGACGGGACCGGCCCGGCGGCGGTGTTCCCGCTTCGGGCCTGAGCGCCTCGCTTGCGGATTTCGGAACGATCACCCGCGGCCCGTCGGCCTGCCGTCCAGATTCCTGATTTTCAGCCGGTTGGTCATTCATGGTTCAACGATCGGCGCCGTGGCTCCACCCGAATCTCGGCGTGGCGGTCGTGTTTCGGCGGCGAATATGGCGAAACGGCGATGATCGCGCGACTGAAATCGCCATGAACGTCAACCATTGTAGCGTCGAAACACCAGAGACGCGTTTGTCCCGCCGAAACCGAAGGAATTGGAAAGCGAAACGTCGACCGTGCGCTGGAGCGGCTTGTTGGGCACAAGGTCGATGGCCGTTTCGGCCGTCGGGTTGTCGAGATTGATCGTCGCGGGGACGATATTGTCCCGTATCGCCAGGATCGAGAAGATCGCCTCGGCCGCGCCGGCGGCGCCCAACAGGTGTCCAATCGACGATTTCGTCGATGACATCGATATTTTCGAGGCCGCGTCGCCAACCACGCGCTCCACCGCGGCGAGTTCGATCGTATCCGCCATTGTGGACGTGCCGTGCGCGTTGATGTAGTCGATGTCGGCAGGCGCGAGACCGGCGCGTTCGATCGCCGCGCTCATGCAGCGAAAGGCGCCGTCGCCATCCTCGGCGGGAGCGGTGATGTGAAAGGCGTCGCCCGACAGTCCGTAGCCGACCACCTCGGCGTATATTCTCGCGCCGCGCGCCCTTGCGTGTTCCAGCGCCTCCAGAACGACGACACCGGCGCCTTCGCCCATGACAAAACCGTCGCGGTCGCGATCGTAGGGGCGCGAGGCCTTTTCGGGCGTTTCGTTATAGGATGTCGACAGCGCCTTGCAGGCGGCGAACCCGGCCAGCGACAGCCTGGTTACCGGCGATTCCGCGCCGCCGGCCAGCATGATTTCGGCATCTCCGAACATGATCAGCCGGGAGGCGTCGCCGATTGCGTGCGCGCCCGTCGAGCACGCAGTGACGACGGCGTGGTTCGGCCCCTTCAAACCGTGCCGGATGGAAACCTGACCAGAAACCAGATTGATGATGTTGCCCGGTATGAAGAACGGGCTGATGCGGCGCGGACCGCGTTCTTTCAGGATCATGGCGTTGTCCGCTATGCCTTCGATCCCGCCGATTCCGGAGCCGATCAATACACCGGTGGCGATCCGCTCCTCGGCCGTCCTTGGTTCCCAGCCGGAATCCTTCAGCGCCTCATCCGCCGCCGCAATGCCGTAGATGATGTAGTCGCCGACCTTTCGCTGATCCTTGGGCGCGAGATAATCGTCCGGATTGAACGAGCCGTCCGAACCGTCGCCGCGCGGCATCACATTGGCGATTCTGCACGGAAGATCGTCCGCCTGGAAGTGTTCGACCTTTTTCGCCGCGCTCTTGCCGGAGAGCAGTTGCTTCCACGCATGTTCCACGCCTGCGCCATATGGCGAAACGAGGCCCATGCCGGTGATCACAACACGCCTCATCGCTTGGGTCTCCGGCAATTTCGGTCATCAGGACGCGTCAAGGCGCACGACACCCGCGATCGGGGCGGGGATCAGGCGGCGGCCTTGTCGATGAACTTGATTGCGTCGCCTACCGTCAGGATCGTTTCGGCCGCGTCGTCCGGGATTTCCACGCCGAATTCTTCCTCGAAGGCCATGACAAGTTCGACCGTGTCCAGGCTGTCCGCGCCCAGATCATCAATAAAGCTCGCCTGTTCGTCAACCTTTTCGGCATCGACCCCCAGGTGCTCGACGACGATCTTCTTTACCCGTTCTGCGGTATCGCTCATGTGGAAATCCTCGACTCCGGTTTTGACTGTGCCTTGGTTAGCGGCGGCATGTCCGCCAATCAAGCCGAAAGACGCCTGGTCAAATCCGCGCCATACGGCCCCGAACCAGCGCCCCGGCGCGCCGCATATCACGGGAATGCCGCACAGGCCAAGGTCAAATTGAGGATGTGAACGGTTCCGCGCCAATCGATGAACCGGACAGGGGCGTCAAATCATCGCCATGCCGCCGTTGACATGAAGCGTCTGTCCGGTCGTGTAGGCCGCCTCGTCCGACGCCAGATACACGGCCGCCGAAGCGACCTCCCGCGCATCGCCCATCCGTTTCGCCGGAATGACGCCCAGTATCGCCTCTTTCTGCTTGTCGTTCAGCCTGTCGGTCATCGCCGAACTTATGAATCCGGGCGCAATGCAGTTTACGGTGACGCCGCGCGACGCGATTTCCCGCGCCAGCGATTTCGAAAATCCGATCATGCCGGCCTTCGAGGCGCAGTAGTTCGCCTGTCCCGGATTGCCGATGACGCCAACCACCGAAGCGATATTGACGATACGGCCCCGACGTTTGCGCATCATCGGATGCGTCAATTCCCGCGTGAGCCGAAATGCGGCGTTAAGATTGATTTCGAGCACGCTGTCCCAGTCCTCATCCGACATGCGGACGAACAGGCCGTCCCTGGCGATGCCGGCATTGTTGACGAGGATGTCGACGCCATCCAGTTCCTCCGACGCCTTCGCCGCCAGCGATTTCACGTCGTCGCGGCTCGAGAGGTCCGCGGGAAACAGGCTGCTTCGCCCGCCCAGGTCGGATTTCAGCGCTTCCAGCGTTTCGACGCGTGTTCCGTGCAGACCCACAATCGCGCCCCGGGCGTGCAGGGCGCGCGCGATCGCTTCGCCAATTCCGCCGGACGCACCGGTAACCAGCGCCTTGCGGCCCGTCAGATCAAACATCCGGTTCCCTTTCCTGTCGCTGTTGGCCACCGCCGCATCGGGCCAGACTTTCGACCGCGGAATCCACATCGGCGGGCGTCGCCACCGGGGTCGATGAAACGCCGCGATCAATGCGCCGGGCCAGGCCGGTCAGGACCCTGCCGGCGCCTATCTCGTAAAGCTGCGTCACGCCGTTGGCGGCGAACCACTCGACCGTCTCCCGCCATCGCACGCGGCCCGTCACCTGCTCCACCAGGCGACGCCTGATTTCCCCGGTATCGGAGATCGGCTTTGCAAGCACGTTCGCGACCACCGGAACCGCCGGAGATTTCATCTCGACGGCCGAAAGCGCTTCGCGCATCGTTGCGGCCGCGGGCGTCATCAGTTCCGAGTGAAACGGCGCCGAGACCGGCAGCATCAGGGCCCTTTTCGCGCCTTTGTCGGTACAATTCGCGGCCGCTTTTTCCACGCCGTCCCTCCTGCCTGAAATGACCAGTTGCCCGCCGCCATTGTCATTGGCGATCCGGCAATGTCCCGCGGCGGCGCACGCCGCCTCGACATCGGCCTGCTCCAGGCCGATGATCGCCGCCATCGCGCCTTCTCCCGCCGGAACGGCGCTTTGCATGGCGTTGCCGCGCGTCCGCAGAAGCCTTGCCGTGTCGGCCACCGAAAACACTCCCGCCGCGCACAGCGCGGAATATTCGCCGAGCGAATGGCCCGCGACATATGCGGCTTTCCCGGACAGTTCCACCCCGCGGACCTCCAGCGCCCGCATGGCCGCGATCGAAACGGCCATCAGGGCCGGTTGAGCGTTTTCGGTCAGCGTCAGTCGGTCTTCCGGCCCTTCCCGGATCAGCGTCGACAGTTTTTCGCCGAGCGCCTCGTCGACTTCCTCGAATACCTTCGCCGCTTCATCGCAGGTTTCGGCGAGTTTCCTTCCCATGCCGACGGTCTGGCTGCCCTGGCCGGGAAACGTGAATGCAACCGTCATTTGACGATAATCCCCTGGAATTCCGATTGCCGGCGTCGTGGCGCGGAAGACGGCGCTTCGTCAAGCGTTTCGAAGCTCCGCGGCGGTTCAATCTACAGTCCGGACCGGAATATCGCCGGATTTGAGATCAATCGACCGCAATCCGCCCGCAATCCGCCCGCAAAAGGCCGGACCATGAACGCCGGTCCGGCAATCGCCAAACGGTCGAAACCGAATGTCGATCCGTCAACCGTGGCGATCGGCGAAATCATATACGCCGCGAATGCGATTGAAAGCCTGAACGGGGCGATCCGGGAATCCGCCAAAGCGCCGGACGAAGCCGTGGGCGCGGCGGCCGCCTCCGGAGCCATCGGAGCGCTTCAGCGCCGCCGCCAGCCACAGCCGAAACACCTCGAAATCGATCGGCGCGGACAACCTCACCGGCGGGTCGCCATTCTCCGAAAGCCGCCGATACCGCTCATCCGGATCGAAAAACCGGGCTGACCCACCTCCACAACACCCACCTCCGAAGAGAATCACAAAACAAACAAAACCGCGATGTTTTTAGAGAGGTCCTATCGGGTTCTATCGCCGTATTCCATTAACTTCATAGAGCACCAAGGGAAGCAATACGGCTTTATTTCAAACCAGGAATTCCAAGATACAACCGGCATTCGCTTGGGGCTTAGACTGCACTCCTAGAGCCGACCTCATTTCTCTGAGATGCATTTTTACTGAAAGTACGGCCAATCCACGGACGCGACTATTCTCTTTCCTTTTTCGGAGAACTGGTGGCCTGCTTGGCCATTGCATATCGGGAACGATCCGTGATACTCCAGAAAATCGCTCAGAAAGAAACTTTCCATATCAAATACGTTGTCATTACCATATTTTTGTAGAACTTCGGCGGAATAATAGGTGAACTTGATCTTGTGTGTTTTGGCGTAGTTTGAAATCCCGAGGTTGCCAGATTGCCCTGTTAGATGACCGCGCAAGCGCATGGCGATGCTGTTCCGCTTCGACTCACTCATCCCGATGTAAATTAGGCTTGAAGCCTTGAACGGATACTGGATGCTCACGTCCGTCACGAAGATGAAGTAGATACCAGGCACGCCCTGAACGAACTTGACCTCTTGCTCTCTCAAGTTGTAGGATCGTGTAAAAATAATTTTCATTGCAACATCTCAACGAAGGCAGATGGCTGTGACCACCGAAAACATCAGATCAGCGAGCAAGGTTTTATCGGACTTCCTAGACGAGCAGGCCAAGGATCAAGAGCTCGACCAGGCGAGCATATCTGCAATTGCAAAACTTCGCAGCGAAGGCAAGCTCACAAAGACAAACCTCCTTCGTCAGCTTGAAGAGGCCCAAAAGACAGTCCTCAAGGGCGACGACACACAGTAGCAAGGCTAGCGATGACTAAGCTCCGTCAGCTCAATGTGAGCGCCTTTCGTGGGACGCGCTTCCCCCTTCCCCTTGATTTTGGCAAGAAAAACAAAAGCCTCGCCATCTTCGGGGAAAATGCTGCTGGCAAGAGCACAATTACCGATGCGCTGGAGTGGTTCATTCAAAACCGGGTAGAGCATCTGTGGCGTGAGGAATGCAAAGAGAAAGCACTGCGGCACGTTCTTGCCAGCGATGACGATGAGTGCAGGGTTGAGGTTCTGTTTGATGGTCAGGATCAGGGCGGTGCCAAGAGCCTGTCCGCCAATCTCAAAACGACAACAATCTTTAAAAATGATAATACACGCGATCTTGTCGAAACGCTCAAGGATGACCGGATCATTCTTCGTCATGCCGACATTGTAAAATTCCTAGATGAAACGAAGGGCAACAAACGCAAAGCCATTGCTGATATTATTGGCTATGAAGAGATCACCCAATTCCGGGATGTTATTCAAAAGACCTATAATGCCATTAGAAAAGACGGTGCTTACACCGGCGCCAAGCATCAATCAGATTCCCTACAGGCCGATATGTTGGATGCCGTTGGGCAAGTCGTGCCCGACCAGCAGACCTTCCTTGGCATAGCCAAAGACATCATCGCGCCATTCAAGCTCGCGACTGTGATCTCTGATGAGCCGTCTTTCGCCAAGGCGCTTGACGAACTCGGCAATCTCGGAAACAGCGCGGAGAAGATCAAAGTTGCCGAGCGGTTGAACCGGCTTGCCGAGGCCTGCGATAATCTCAAGGAGGATATTGACTTGTTCTTGAGTGAGGCATCAACCTTCACAGACACTTACAATGCTTTGGCCAAAGAACGCGAGAGCGTTAACAAGCTTCGGCTGAGCGATTTCTTAACCAAGGGGCGGGCTGTCCTCGAAGCTGAAAGCTACACTGACGATACCTGTCCCTTCTGTTTGAGCCCATTCGATCTCACCAAACTGCAAACCGAAGTCGGCGTGCGTCTTGCAGAAATGGCCGAGATTCAGGCAAAGCTCAATACCGCCAGGGGGCTGAAGGATGCGTTGGCCCAGACCGTCGGCTGTATTGTTACGCGCGCCAAAAATATTGGCGAAACCTATAAAAACCTTGCGGGCTACAAAGCACTAATTTCGTCGGCGGATGATGCGACCGAACTGTTGCGCAGCTATTATCAGGGCCTTGGCACCGTCTTTGATTCACTTGAGGTATTCGAGCCGCCTGAAGGGTCTGACAACGCTGTGTCGGGCCTTCGCGCGCAATGCGTCTCCGGCGCAAAGAAGGCGCAGAAAGACGCCGGGAAACTTGGTCTCACCGAGCTCGAACAACAAGTGGCTAATGCCCTTGCAAAGATTCAAACGCTTGGCGCGCGGGTACGCGATTTTGAGAAAGCCCAGCGCATCATCAATGCCTATGAGGCGCAAATCCTTACCTTATACACTATCTTTGAACGCTTTGTCAAAGTGCAGAACGCGGCGCTTCAATCCGTACTGGATAAAATTAGCGCGGATGTCGGTTCCTTTTATAGAAAACTTCACCCCGAGGAGAGTGTTGATAATGTTCGGCTAAATATGGTTGGAGAAGAAGGTGTTGAGTTTGAGTACTCGTTTCACGGGAACACAACACAGCCGCCACGAAAATATTTAAGCGAGAGCCACCTGAACAGTCTTGGCGTAGTTCTCTTTCTGGCCAACGCTTGCGTCTTTAATAAGAAAGCCAGGTTTCTTGTTCTAGATGATATCGTCACTAGCTTTGACGCCTCCCACAGGCGCAGACTTCTTCGCCTGCTTCGCGACGAGTTTTCCGACTGGCAAATCATCATCCTCACGCATGAGAATATATGGTTCGATATTATCAAGAAGGAGATGGGGAAACATGGATGGATTTTTCACGAGGTTCGCTCTGATGATGCCAATGGAATTTTTCTCGAAAATAGCCCCGCAACGCTGAAAGAAATTATTGAACAAAAGAAGTGCAAAGAGGATGTTACGAATGACTTGCGCAAACTTCTGGAGCTTTTTCTGAAAAACATTTGCCATTCTCTTGAGGTCAAAGTTGCATTCCGATTCAATAATACTAATGAGAAGCGTATGGCAGACGAATTGATCAGCCGGTTTCGCTTTGCTTTGAAAGATAAATCCCCAGATCTTCTCGATACCCAAATATTTTCCAACCTAGCCGGATCAGCGCTAATTGCCAATCTTGTATCTCATGACGATCCCAACAAGATCGTTGGTGAGGATATCGATTTATTGCTTGAGGATATTGAAAAACTCGTGGAACTTTTTGTTTGCAAAGACTGCGGTCGATATATTCGCGCCGATACGTTTGTTCCTGGCGCAAAGTCCATTTCCTGTAAGTGTGGTAAGGCTCAGATACCCTGGAAAACATAGCCTTCGGCGCATCGCTGTGACGCGACCGGGCTTTCGTAAACCGAGCCTGTAGTCTTGGCCCTTCGAGCATCAATCCCTTGCGCGGCAGTCGGACGCCTCGAAAAATCTGGGCTTGGTCGGCTCTGGTTGGGTGAGTTGCTGAGTTTTGTCCGTCGATATTGGAGCTTTGTATGCGGTCATTTTGACCTTGCCGATGCTGCGGGGTTGTCCCGGCGGCGCCTTTCATGCGGCGGTGGGCTGCCTGATGGTGATCCGGAGGTATCGTTTGACTTTGCCGGCGAGGTTGGCCGGCCCGATCCCGGACGGGTCAAGCGCAAGATTCCGACATCATATTGCAAGGCTGCGCCAATGGCGAAAGGACCGCCGCCGCATGGGCGGAAAAAACGGCCGGATCGCGCCCGCGAGGCCAGATCGATGACCGCCTGTTCGATATTTTCCGGTGCCCGGTTCTTCAGGATCGGTTTGCGGCGGCTAAGGTCCATCAGCGCCTGTTCGCCGCCCCATTCATATATTTCCTTGAACCGGTAGAAACCGTCCCGGCTGTATCCCATCACCTTGCAGGCCTAGCTGACGCTGCCCAACTATTTGGCCAGTTCCAGCAGGCCCATCTTCGGCTTGATGATCTTTTCCTGAATGTTTGTCATTGATCGACACTGCCTGCTTACGCTCCGGAAGAACAGAAATATCAGATCAAGTCGTGTGCTTTACAGCTAAGGGAAACTGGGTTGCAGATTAGCGACCTCGGAATGGAGCGCCTTTTGCCAGCAGGTTTGTAGACTCGGCGTGTCTGTCCAGAGATAACCTTTCGCCGCTTACAGAAGCCGTATGCCACGACTTTTTCCGACCAGAGGCGCAATGGTTTGCCGCTGATGTCATTTTTGTCGCAGTACATCATGCGGAACTCCTGGAATCAGAATTTCCATTCCGCCTGCATGCCGACTGCTAAAGCTGAGAGCGCCAATTCTCATCGATCCAGATACCGGAAAAGTCGGCAGGACACAATTCGGAGGCCCATTTGGCGGAAATTGGGCCGATCAAGTCCTAGTTTAACCGGTCGCCGGTGCTTGCGTCAAAAAGGTGTATTTCCCCTGAAGTCACTCCCAGAAAGACTTGCTGGCCGCCGGAAACCTCTGCATATCCATTCAGCACCAGTGTCGCTGTCGTGCCCAAGCTTCGCACGGTCAATTGGGTCTGCGGTCCGGTCGGTTCGATATGTTCGATGATTGCCGGTAATCCGCTGTTTTCCGTGAGGGTCAGCTTTTCGGGTCGGATGCCGACAATCACCGGGGTTTGATCGGGAACATCATCTATCACCGGGATTGTATGATCATGTCCCTTGAGCGCTACTTTTTTCGACGCTCCATCCGAGACTGAGATGCCATGAAGAAAATTCATTGCCGGCGAGCCGATGAAGCCTGCAACAAAAAGATTCCGAGGCCTTTGATAAAGCTCGATCGGTGTACCGATTTGTTCAACACGGCCTTCGTTCAGGACGACCACGCGATCGGCAAGGGTCATTGCCTCTATCTGATCGTGTGTGACGTAAATCGAAGTGGTGCGCACCTTATCATGAAATGACTTTATCTCGCTGCGCATCTGCACACGCAGCTTTGCGTCCAGATTGGACAAGGGTTCGTCGAACAGAAACACGGCCGGATCCCGGACAATCGCGCGGCCCATGGCAACACGTTGGCGTTGTCCGCCCGAAAGCTGCGAGGGAAGCCGATCAAGCAGGTCCGACAGGTCCAATAGCTTGGTGGCCTCTTCGGTGCGGCGGTCAATATCCGCCTTGGGAACCCGGGAGATTTTTAGGTTCAGCGAAATGTTTTGGCGCACCGTCATGTGCGGATACAGAGCGTAGTTTTGGAAGACCATGGCGACATTGCGCCCTTTCGGGTCGGTGTCATTCACAACCTGGCCGCCGATTGCAACCTCACCCTCCGAGACGTTTTCAAGTCCGGCAATGGCTCTGAGGAGCGTCGACTTTCCGCACCCGGATGGGCCAACAAGAGCCACGAACTCCCCTTCGGCGATTTCGAGGTCGATGCCGCGCAGAACCTTGGTTTTTCCAAAGGATTTGTGGATGTTTTTCAGTTCCAGAGTGCTCATGTAAGTCGGGCTTGGCCTGCGGTAAATGCTTCCAGTTTATCGATGAAATCCTGCATGATCGCGTCGCGGTCGATGTGATGGACATAGCGGATCAAATGGCGGCTGTGATCAACGCTCCATGTGACCTGATCGGTCAGGATCGGGGACGAAATCAGATGGCTTGGCCCCCAATCCGCATTCAAAACCCAGGCGACGGCGGCCATATCCCATATTTCTTTGGACCAGCCTTTGTGGATGTCGTTGTATTCCTTGAACCGCATCGCCAGAAAGGCGCCGATATCGCCGTTGGGTTCGATATATCGTTCGATCTCGGGCACGGTGCTGTGCAGATGAGACGTCACCCCCATGCAAGGCACCATCACCACCGGCACACCGCTGTCGAACAGCACCTGCGCACCGCCGACGTCCTGTTTTAGGTTGAACTCGCGCGTGTCGGGCCATGTCAAAACATGCCCACCGAGCCAGACGACAACAATCCGGTCAATGATGTCAGGCGCTTTCAGGATGGCGGAAGCCACGTTGCTGATTGCGGCGATCACAATAACGTAAAGCGGGTCGTCAGGCGAACTCACACGAGCCCGCGCAATCAGATCGTCAACCGCAGGCGCCTCGACAGCCTCCTTTTCCGATCCGACATAGGCGCCGACGCCTTTGTGAACCAGGTCGGTGGGATCAATGTTCAGACGCTCCAGCAGCCGCAATATTTCGTCATAGCTCTGCTCCATCCCGTCCCGGGGTCCGGAGGAGCGGTGGTTGTGAAACGGCGCGGCATAGATCGCCTCGACCGATAACCGTGCGGGTGACAGCATCATCTGCACAATCGCAAACTGGTCGTCGATTTCGTTGTAGGTGTCTGTATCCATGATCACGCGCAGTTGGCCTGGTCGCGGCGCCAGCAGCCGTTGGCGCATTTCGCTGGAAAGGGTCATAGCAGGAACTCCGTCATTTGATGTCAACGCCGGTCAGCGCACTGACAAATTGCTTTTGGAACATAAAGATGAAGATCAGCGGCAAGGTGCCCGCAATTGTCGAGGCTGCGAATTGTTCGTTCCAGATCGCGGCGAATTCTGTTGCAAACCGGCCAAGAGCCACCTGTATCAGATGAAGCTCCGGCGACGGAGTTGCGATCAGCGGCCAAAGATAACTTTCCCATTGAAACACAAAGAGCAGCAGTCCGGCGCCAATGGACACCGGCTTTGCCAGCGGCATGCAGATCGTCCAGTAGATACGCCACCACGATAGCCCGTCGACGCGGGCGGCTTCGATCAATTCCTTCGGGATGCCCGCAAAGAACTGGCGGAACAGGAAGATCACCAGTCCATTCGCGATGCCCGGGACGATCAACGCATGGTAGGTGTCAAACCACCCGATCTGGCGCATCATCGAAAAAAGCGGAATGGCGATGGCTTCCTGGGGTACTGCGAAGGTCAGCAGCACAAAGGCAAACAGCACGTTGCGCCCGTGAAATTCAAACCGCGCGAAGGCAAAGCCAGCCATGGAGTTCACGACTAGGCCGGCGATCACTGAGACGATTGAAACGTAAAGTGTGTTTAGAATCGCCCGCCCAAAACCGCTTTCAAAGATCGAAATATAGGCGTCCAGTTCGGTTCCGGGGACAAAGGCCCTGAACGTGAAAGGGTCCACTTCGCGGAAGATATCCGGGTTGGATTTGAACGAGCCTGCTGCGGCCCAGACAAATGGCGCGAGGGTGATGATCAGCCCCAGCAGAACGACCGCATACCACGCCACGACGGGCCAGACCTTTTTGATACGCAATTGGTTCATCAATCGTCATTTCGCTTACGGTCGCCCAGAAACAGGACCTGAATTGCGATGACAATCAGCGTGATTGAAGTCAGGACCGTCACGATGGCCATTGATCGGCCAAAATCCTGAAAGATAAAGCCGCTGCGATAGGCTTCGTACATTAGGACGTTCGTCGATTGGCGCGGCCCACCCTGGGTCAGTATGATCATGGGTACGATCAGGACAAAGTTGGCGGCGGTGTCGGCCACCAGAACGAACAAGAGCGTGCGTTTTAAAAGCGGCATGGTGACATATCTGAGCTTGCCCAGGTAATTCGCACCATCAATGCGCACAGCCTCATATAGGCTTTTGGGGATGTCCTCGAGCCCGGCCAGCAGGAACAGCATCCAGAACGCCACGCCCTTCCATGTTGCGATAATCACGATGGCCCAGATTGCCTGTTGTTCGCTGGTAAAAAATGGTTGTGGGGGAATGCCGATAACCGATAGCATTCCGTTAACCAACCCGTCGTTCGGGTTCAGCATCAGGCCCCAGATTACCGTTGCGATTGGCAGTGCGACGCCAATTGGCAGCAGGAAAAGCGTACGGATCAGGCTGATATGGCGGGACCGTCGCATCAATAGCAGGGCCACGCCAAGTGCGAGCGCAATCTGGATCGGGTTGATGATGACCGTCAGGATCGCCGTCGCCTTGACCGAACGCCAGAAAACGAAATCGTCCCAAAGGAATTGGAAGTTTTCCAGGCCAACAAAGATGCGGCCGCCACCGGCGCCAAAACTGGTGATGAACAAGCTTTCCCAAAGCGCCAGGAAGATCGGGTAAATCCGAAATGCCGACAGCCCAAGCAATGCAGGCGCCAAGAATAAGAATGGAACTATACCCTTTTTGTTCATTATCGAGCGGATTATCTTGCGTTCGCGGAATAGGGCCCCGGAACGACCGGGGCCCAAACGCGGCGATCAGCGATAACGACGCATGGCCGACTGGATACGCTGTTCAGCTTCACCCAGAACCGTGGCCGGGTCCGCCGCCGTTGCGAATGTCCTCAAAGCTGTTGTTCACGATTTCCTCAAACTCCAGGAATGCCGGTGTCCGCGCCCGCGTCACGGCTGATGTCGCCGCCTCATAGGTCGCAAGCTTCATGCCGGCAGCTGGCATTGAGTTATACTTCGGCGAGATTCCGATGTTCAGCAAAGCGGTGTTGTGCGCAGGAAGCTGACCGTGCTTTTCGGTATAGTCCAACGCAACCTCCGGGCTGGCCGTCAGGAACCGGACCAGTGCGGCCGCGGCATCCGGGTTCTTTGAATGCTTCCAAACGCCGATGTGCCAGCTGTTGGTGCCGGTGACGGGCTTGCCGCCCTCAAAATAGGGGTGCAGCGCCATGCCGAAGTTTACGCCCGCATCCTGAAAACCGGAAACGTTCCAGTGCCCGCCGACGAAGTAGCCCACCTTGCCCGAGGCAAAAAGTTCCGCCGTTTGGTCCGGCATCACGCCCTTCGGCGAGATGTTCCAAGTGTTGAAGGTGTCATAATAGAACTGGGCTGCCTTGATCCAGCCGTCATTGGTCAACATTCCCTGAACCGACAAGCCGTCTTCTGATACGCCCGACCCGCCACCTGCGGATTCAGGCAGCGCCTGCAACTGGTAGTACCGGCTGACCTGATCAAAGGTCAGACCCCAGACACCGTTGTCGCCGTCGGCAATCTTCTGCGCCCCTGCCACGACTTCTTCCCAGGTTGCGCGATTGGCTTCTTCGGCCGAAGGCTCGGCCACGCCGGCTGCGGCGAGCAGGTCTTTGTTGTAATACATGACCTGGCTGGAGTTATTCAGTGGGGCGCCCAGATTTCCCCGTCCCATGACGCGGCGTCAATCGCGGCGCTCGCCCAGATCATCGATGGATCATCATTGGCCAGGTAGGGCGTCATCGGCCGGATCAGCCCGCGCACGGCATAGGACGGCACCAGCGGTGCATCGACAAAGATTGCATCCACGTCATCAGCCTGTGCGCTTCCGCGGACTTCAATCGTCTGAAGCAGGTCGCGGAATGGAAAGCTTTGAATATCGACCCCGATCCCGGTCTCCGCCGTAAACTGTTCGGCCCACGGCGTAAGGGGTTCGAAGGCCCAGGCGCCGACCAACAGGACAAGGTCATCGGACTCCTGAGCCTGTGTTGTGAATGGCATCAAAGCCGTTGCGGTTACAGCGGCCGCCAAAAATGTTCTGCGAAACATGTGCATCCTCCTGTGTCAGTAATTTGCAGAGCCCCTTGATCCGCCTGAATAATTTGACGGTCGCGCCCCAGTTCTGCCCGGATCGGGTTTGATCCCTTGTCACTAATTCCTATCAGTGATACGAATTAGTAGACCAGCAAATCGGCCTGAGTCAATTGTTTGGCGTCCGGTCCGCTGGGGAATGGGGGTCAAGGTGGCTGCAACGGCAACCCAAAAAGACGTCGCGCGCGAAGCCGGCGTTTCGCAGGCTACGGTTTCGATTGTTCTCAACGGAACCGAGGGGCAGTCCATCCCGTTGGACACGATCGCCCGCGTCAATCAGGCGGTCGAGCGACTGGGTTACAGCCCCAACAGGTTTGCCCAGGCGCTGCGCACCAATCGCACGATGACGCTTGCTTGCGTGATCCCCGACATCACCAACCCCTATTATCCATCCCTTGTGCGCGGTGTGCAGGTCGAAGCCGAGACCGCCGGATATGACGTGATTACGGTCAATAGTGACGGGCAGCGCAGCCGAGAGCTTCACTATCTGAACATGGCCCGGCAGGGTCGGGTTGACGGGTTGATTGGTGTGTTCTTCGCCTTGACGGTCGCAGACATCAGGCCAGTGATCGAACGTGGGACACCCATCGTCCGGCTGGAGGCCTCGGTCAAAAAGGGCGGCGCGGTTCAGGTCGATGATGTCTATGTCGACAATTACAGTGCTGCTTGCGATCTGACCCGCTTTCTGATCGATAAGGGGCACCGGAATATCGCCATGATTGCAGGCCGTGGTGGTCCGCAATCGGTGCGCGTCAATGGCTATGCCAATACGCTCGAACCTTTGGGCCTCACGCCTCTGGTCGAACTTGACGATGCCTTCACCGAAGACGGCGGCGCGCGTGCATTGGCCAAGCTGCTGGACGCGGGCCAAACGCCCGGCGCGGTGATTGCGGCCAACGACCTGATGGCAATCGGCGCGATGCACATGCTGGCCGAACGCGGGATTTCCGTTCCCGGAGACATCGCTGTGGCCGGTTTTGACGATATCCCGGCGTCGCGCCTCGTTGCGCCGTCGCTGACCACCGTACGCCAGCATCAAGAAGATATGGGGGCGGAAGCCGCGCGCATTTTGCTGAGGCGACTGGATGGGAAAATCAAGGGGCCGGGACAGGCCAAGCCGCATCCATATGAAATCATTGAGAGATCATCGACATGACTTGTGGTCAGATAGGAGGATAAGATGACCCTGAGACTTGGAAGTTTCACAAGCGCGTTTACGATTGCCGCCGTCGCGGCGCTGCCGGTCGTGGCTGATGAGCCGGTTACCTGGTGGTACGAAAGTGCGAACCCGGATCAGCAAGGCTACCTTGCTGAATTCATGATCGACGTCTTCAACAACTCGGGCACCGGCCACAACGTCAGCATCGACTACCGTGGCAACGAATTGGACAAGCAACTGCGCGTCGCGCTTCTTTCGGGCACCGGTCCGGATGTTGTGAACACCCCCGGGCCGTCCTTCGTGGCGACCATGGCGCGAGCCGGTCAGTTGATGCCGCTGGATGATATTGCCGCGGAAAAAGGCTGGAACGACCGCTTGCTGCCGTTCTTCATGGATCTGGGCCGGTTTGACGGTACACTCTATGCCCTGCCCAAAACCTATGAAACGCTGGGCCTGTTCTACAATGCCCGTGTGTTCAAGGAAAACGGCTGGACCCCGCCCACAAACCTGCAAGAACTGGAAACCGTCGCGGACGAGATGATGGCCAAGGGGATTGTTCCTTTTGGGTCGGGCAACTCTGGATGGCGTCCGGCCAATGAATGGCACGTCTCCATCGCGCTGAACTCGATCGCAGGTCCCGATAACGTCCAAAAGGCGCTGACCGGCGAAATTCCATGGACATCCGAACCCTTTGTCAAAGCAATCAACGAACTCGATAAGTGGTGGGACAAAGGCTATTTTGGCCCCGACTATTTCTCTTTGAATGGCGAACAGGTCATGGCCAACCTCGCCGATGGCACTGCCGCAATGTCGCCTGTTGGCACATGGAACTTTGGCCTTGTTCCGGAATATTTCGGCGACAAGCTGGACGAGGTGGGTTTTGCCGGCTTCCCAAGTGGAGAGGGCGTACCCTATCCGATTTATGCATTGGGCATCGGCTCGACCTTTTCGATCGCATCTGCGGCCCGGAACCCCGATGGCGCAGCCGAGGTCATTGATTATGTCTTCAGCGAAAAGTTCTACACGGACATCAACAATGTCTGGCAGGGTGAATGGAACATGCCGCTGCGTGATCTCAGCGGCGTGACGCTCAAAGAAGACGTGATCCCGCTCTACACCGAATCCATGGCGGCGCTGGCTTCGTCTGTGAACAACAACCAGTATGGCTACACCACCTGGACGTTCATGCCGCCGGCAACGAATTCCTATGTCGTCAGCGGCATCGAAGAGGTCTGGCTGGATTCACTGTCGACCGAGGATTTCCTGGCGGAGATGGACGAGATCTTCCGACAGGAACTGGCGGAAGGCAAAGTGGCCGAAATCCCGGCCCGATAAAAGAACCTCTCCCCATCCGGGCGGCATCAATACGTCGCCCGGATGTCCACTTCCCAGAGGACACCATGCATCGCCTGTTTGTCATACCGACACTCGTCATCAACGTGTCCGTCATCCTGCTGCCCGCACTTCTGACGGTTGTCCTTGCGTTTTATCGTTGGGACGGGATTTCCGACCCCGCCTTTGTCGGGTTTGGAAATTTCGAAAAGCTCTGGGGTGACAGGATCTTTTGGAAAGCGCTGAAAAACAACGCGATCTGGACGGTACTCTTTCTAACATTTCCTATCATCATTGGCCTTGTCGCCGCCTCGCTCCTGTTGATTGCGCGACGGGGGCGGACGTTTTTTCAGGTGGTTTACTTTTTGCCCATGATCATCGCCACGGTCATTACCGCGCGGATATGGCAGGGCATGATCTACAACCCCCAAAGCGGCATCGTGGCCCTGTTGGATCGTTATGGGTTCGAGCTGAACGACCCATTGTCCAAAACCTCGACCGCGCTCTACGGAGTTGCGGCGGCGGATCTTTGGCATTGGTGGGGGTTCATGGCGGTGATTTTTTTCGCGGCCATGCGCCAGGTGCCCCAGGAACAGATCGAAAGCGCCCGCATCGAAGGCGCGAATTACTTTCAACTCATGCGCTGGGTGATGATCCCGGCGATCCTGCCCACGATTGCTTTGATGATGGTGATGACCGTGATCTGGTCATTCCTCGTCTTTGATTTCATCTTCATCATGACCCAGGGCGGCCCCGCTTTTAACAGCGAAGTGCTCTCCACAATGGCCTATCGCAAGGCGTTTTATGAGCTTGAGGTTGGCTATGCGGCGGCCACGGCGCTGGTTATCAGCCTCTTCGGCCTGACAGCGGCCTTTTTCTACATCCGCCTGCAAAACAAGGAGGGCGAGGAATGAACTTGGTCGAAAGCCGCACCACGCTCATTTGCACCTATGCGATCCTTGGGTTTGCGGCCTTTACGGCGCTCTTCCCGATCGCGCTGATGGTTCTGAATTCGCTTAAGACCACGCCAGAGGTCGCCGCCAGCCCGCTGGCGCTGCCCGAGGTTGCGCATTGGAACAATTATGCCAACGCTTGGAAGGGGGCGAATTTCACCCGTACATTTGCCAATTCGGCGCTTTTGATGTTTATGACCATCGGCCTCGTGCTGGCAACCGGTTCGCTTACGGCCTACGTTCTGGCCCGCAAAAAGATCGAATCGTGGAAAATCGTGACGATCTATCTGCTGGCGACCACAACCGCGCCGATCCAGTTGTTCCTGTTTCCCCTCTATTTCGGTTTCGCCCGGCTGGGTTTGATCAACAACGTCGTGGCGGTGTCGCTGGTCTATTGCGCGATCTTCTCGCCGTTTTCGATCATGTTGCTGCGCACCTATTTCCTGGCCGTTCCCAAAGAGTTGGAAGAGGCCGCGCTCGTCGATGGGGCCACCTCGTGGCAAGTGTTTTCCAAAGTCTACCTGCCGCTGGTTGCGCCGGGGCTTTTGACAGTCGCATTGATCATTGGGCTTTATACCTGGAATGAATTTCTGATCGCGACAACCTTCCTGCAGGCGCCCGGATCGCGCACGGCGGTGGTGTCCTACTTCCTGTTGTCTGGTCAATATTCACGTGATTGGGGAGATCTGATGGCCGGCGCCATGCTGGTGTCTGTCCCGATCGTCGTCCTGTTCATCTTCCTTCAGCGCCGCTTCATCGAAGGTATGACCGGCGGTTCCGTCAAAGGCTAACGAGTGTATCCATGTCGCTTCCCGATGATTATCTTGAACGTGTCTATTCCGGTGTTCTAGGCAAATTGATCGGTGTTTATCTGGGCCGCCCGTTCGAGGGCTGGACCCATGACAAGATCATGAAAGAACTGGGGCCGATTGAATATTATGTCCACGAAAAACTGGGCGACCCGCTGGTCATCACCGATGACGACGTGGCCGGCACCTTCACATTCTTGCGTGCGCTGGAGGATTACGACCTTTCCGAAAACCTCAAATCCGAAGATATCGGCAAAGCCTGGCTAAACTACATCGTCGAAAAACGCACGATCCTATGGTGGGGCGGCAATGGCAATTCGACCGAACATACCGCCTGGCTGAACCTTAAACGCGGCATTCCGGCCCCGGCCAGCGGGTCGATTGAAACCAACGGGCTGACGGTGGCCGAACAAATCGGCGCGCAGATCTTTATCGACGGCTGGGCGCTGGTCGCACCGGGCAAACCGGCGCTGGCGGCAAAACTGGCCAAAGAGGCCGGCAGCGTCAGCCATGACGGCGAAAGCGTGCACGCAGCGATGCTCTGGGCCGCGATGGAGGCCGAAGCGTTCCTGTCCGGGGATATCGACCATTTGCTGGACACCGGGCTGGCCCAAATCCCTGCCGATAGCAAGGTAGCCAAGCTGATCGCCGACATTCGCGGCTGGCGCAAGGAATTGGACGATTGGCGCGATTGCCGCCGGAAAATTCAGGACTACTACGGCTATGACAAATATTGCGGCAATTGCCATGTCATGCCGAACCACGCGCTGATGATCATGGCGATGCTCTATGCGCCGCATGACTTTTCCAAGGGTCAGATGATCGTCAACACCTCGGGCTGGGATACTGATTGCAACGCGGGCAATGTGGGATGCCTGCATGGCGTCATTCTGGGGCTTGACGGGCTCGAAGGTGGCCCCGATTGGCGCGGACCCATTGCCGACCGGATGCTGATTTCTTCGGCCGATGGCGGCAATTCGATCAATGACGCCGTGCGGATGGCTTACTACATCACCAACCTTGGCCGCCAATTGGACGGCCAGGCGCCGCTTGATCCGCCCAAAGGCGGCGCCCAGTTGCATTTTTCGCTGCCGGGCTCCGTTCAAGGCTTCCAATTGGCTGGCGGGGCGGGGTCCATGACCGCCGGAGAGGGCGCTCTGCGAATCAGCAGCGACGCGGGCCAGGTTATCGCGACAACGCCGACGTTTTCGTCCATGGATGTCCTGCGCATGCGTACCTACGATCTGATGGCGACGCCGTTGGTTTATCCGGGCCAGAAAGTGACCGCCAAGGTGACCGCATCCCCGCAAAATAGCGCTGCGGTCTCGGTCGGTCTGCACATGCGTCACTATGGTGAAAACGACGCCCTGATCGACTGCGCAGGCACGTCGCGTGAATTGGCCCCGGGCGAAGAGGCAATGCTGGAATGGACCCTGCCGGACACTGGTGCGCAACCCATTGCCGAACTGGGCCTGTCGGTTGACGGGCCCCAGGGGGGCACGGCCATGCTCGACCGTATGGGCTGGTCTGGCGCGCCGGAACTGACCCTTACCAGACCCAAGGAGGCCGGCGATTTCTGGCGCCGCGCCTGGGTCAAAGGGGTGGATGTCTTTTCCAGGCGCTTCCCGCAGAGCTTTCACATCAGCCATGACCGTGGCGAAGGCGTCATCCTTCATGGAACGCGCGATTGGACGGATTACTCGGTCGAGGCCGATCTGGTCGTTCATCTGGGATCAAGCGCCGGCGTGATCGCCCGTGCGCAGGGCCTGCGCCGCTTTTATGGCGCGCGGGTGCGCCGTGACGGCGTGTTCGAATTGGTGCGCCGGTTCGATGATGATTGCACGGTTCTGGCCTCAACCGAGGTGCCCGTCGCCTTTGATGAAACCATCCCGATGAGCCTGACGGTCAACGGCAATGCGATCACTGCCATGGCCGGGACAGCGACGCTTTCGGCCAGGGATGATAGTCTGTCAAATGGGGCCATTGGGCTAATGGTGGCCGATGGTGCGGCATCGGCCAATACGGTCAAGATTTCCGCGCCTGGGGAAATGGGCTGATGGCTGAGGTCAGTATTCGAAACGTTCACAAGTCTTTTGGGGATACCGAAGTCCTGAAAGATGTCAGCGT
The DNA here is from genome assembly GCA_965204295.1 of Rhizobiaceae bacterium. Lineage (GTDB taxonomy): Bacteria > Pseudomonadota > Alphaproteobacteria > Rhizobiales > Rhizobiaceae > JAWKWH01. Next base: position 2,470,599 of record OZ241973.1, on the reverse strand, counting down.
GGACATCCCGGATGGCGAATTTCTGGTGCTCGTCGGCCCGTCTGGCTGCGGGAAATCAACGCTCTTGCGCATGATCGCGGGGCTCGAGGATATCACCTCGGGCGAAATTGAAATCGGCGGCAAGGTCGTCAACAATCTGCCCCCGAAAGAGCGTGACATTTCGATGGTGTTTCAGAACTACGCGCTTTACCCGCATCTGACCGTGGCCCGGAATATGGGTTTTTCCATGATGTTGGCCAAGGCGCCAAAGTTTGAACAGACCCGGCGCGTCCGGGAGGCGGCAGAAATTCTGGGTCTGACGGATCTGCTTGAACGTAAGCCGAGGCAGCTCTCGGGTGGTCAACGCCAGCGGGTCGCGATGGGCCGCGCCATCGTGCGCAATCCCGAAGCGTTCCTGTTTGACGAACCGCTGTCCAACCTTGACGCCAAGTTGCGTGTGGCCATGCGGGCCGAGATCAAATCGATGCACCAAAAGATCACCACAACCTCCGTCTACGTGACCCACGACCAAGTCGAGGCCATGACGATGGCCGACCGGATCGTCGTGATGAACGAAGGGCGCATCGAACAAATCGGCGCTCCGCTTGATCTGTATGATAACCCTCAAAACGTTTTCGTTGCAGGTTTTATTGGCACGCCATCGATGAACCTCGTTCCGGCGACCGTGGATTTGTCAAACGGAACTCCGTGCGCCGTCATCTCTGCCGGTGGCGCGTTGCCATTGCCGAAAGATACTTCCCTAGACGATGGCCAAAAGATTATCTACGGCATCCGGCCGGAACATTTGCATGTTGTCGCCAACGGGGCGTCCGCGACAGTGAATGTCGTCGAACCGACGGGGTCGGAAACCCACCTGATGCTTCAATTCGGAGAAACGTCTCTGGTCTTGGTCGAACGTGACAGACTTGATCTTTCTCCCGGCCGACAGGTTTCAATTGAACCTGACATCGCCAGAGTGATGATTTTTGACGCGGATACCGGTCGTAGCATCTGACGAGAATCGTCGTGGGATAACTCGAAACGGCTATCTAAAACTTCGGATCAATCACGTGTATCGGCTTGATGACTTTCCGCGGCCGGGCGAGACGCCCCCTTTTGCGCCGCTTGCCGCGCGGTGCGCCTTGGCGATGGAACTGTCAACGAACATCAATGCGTCCTCGCACTCGAAGCGCTTCAAAGAGACCCTGCCCACGCTCACCCCGGCGGACGTAACGATTGTAAACAGGTGTGCGAGGGCCGTATCGCTCGGGCAGAGCGCGTCATGGCGCGCCCGTGCGTTTTTGGAAAGGATAAGGGTCACGCCATGACCTGCAAAGGCTACTCCGCCCGTATCGAATACGATGATGCGGATGGCATTCTGACAGGCCGGATCGCCGGCATTCGCGATGGCGTGGGCTTCCATGCCGACAGTGTGGAAGAGCTTAAGGAAGCGTTCCGCGAGGCCGTCGAGGACTACATCGGAACCTGCGCCAGGATCGGCAGGGAACCACGGAAGCCATATTCCGGCCGCGTGATGTTCCGTGTCGACCCGGAGGTGCATCGTAAGGCCGTATTGGCCGCGGAACTGTCGGGCAAGAGCCTGAACCGGTGGGCCGAGGAAGTGCTGGACCGTGCGGCTCATGGCGGGCATCCGGCGTAAGTCCCCCGCCTGAACGGATCTCCGATATGTAAGGTCCGGTCAGGCTCTCGGCAAAACCCGAACCGGCATCGGTTTGCGAGGAGGCTGCGTCAATGGCGAAAAGACCGCCGCTGGACGGGCGGAAAAAACGGCCGGATCGCGCCCGCCGCCGCGACCTTCGTCTGCCAGCCGACCGCAGTAATGCGGTAAGTTCACCTAGTTCGGGAAGCAGTTGTTCACTGTCGGTGTAGGCGGGGCGATTCCAATGCATAATGGGAATGCTCACAGGTGGTTTAAGGAAGCAGCATTGCAGCAGAAACAATCAACAAGCAGCCCATCACGGTATCGAAGGCGCGCTTGTAACGCGGCTCGACCAGCAAATGCGAAATCAACCGGCCGGCCACTGACCAGAGGGTGAGACACAGACCCATCACCACAACGAAAATCGCGGCCAGCGACATTAAGCCGTTCGCCGTGCCGCCGATGGCCGAGATCGCGGTGATCGTCAGGATCCAGCTTTTGGGGTTGAGCAACTGAAAGCTCGCGACACCCCAGATTGTTTCCGGCAGGCTTGCTGCTTTGGCCTGCGTCGCCGGTTGGCTGGCGGCGTGGATAAAGCTGATGCCCAGCCAGACGAGATAGGTCGCACCGGCCATACGCAATAGGGTTTGAATTTCGGGTACAGCTTCGAATAGGGTGCCTGCGCCGGCCCAGATCAGCACCAGCAGGGTGATGGATCCGCCAATAATGCCGGCCATTGCGGGAAGCGCAGCGGATACACCGCCGCGCACCGCTGCAGAAATCACGATGAAATTGTTTGGCCCCGGCGTCACCGCAGCAATTGTGACGATGGTCAGCACCGCGAGGAATGAAGTCATGACGAGGCCCTTTCCTTATCCTTGGGTTTGTCCGTAGCAAGCGGATACTCCGTTACGCCTCCGGCGCGCAGGCTGATCAACGGTCCACCAAAGGTCGCCCGGCAATTCGGGGCGTACCAATCGGCGTCGGGCTGGTCAGAGATGATCTTGTAGGGATTGTGGTCCCCGTCATTCAGGAAATAACCCTCCTGAATGGCCCCGAAATCCACATCGACGGAAAAAGGTACCCAACCAAACAAGTCTCGAGCATAGGCCCAGAGGTGTGGATAATCGATCAGCCGCCTGCGGGTGCAGCGGAAATGCGTATTATAGACGATGTCAAAACGAACGAGGATGGGAAACAAGACCACATCGGATAAGGTCAACCGCCGTCCGAACATCAGCCGCGCGCGCGACAGGCGTGCTTCCAGCATGTCGAGCGTTTCAAAGACATCCTCCGTTGCATGTTTGTAGTGGCGCTGGCCGCGAGCCAGTCCGGCGCGATAGACACCATTGGCAAGGTCCAAAAATATCTGGCTGTTGAGGCCGTCGATCTCCGGCTGGAGGTCGTCGGGATAAAGCGTGAATCCGCCCGCTGGCACCAAAACGCCAGCCTGATCGAACGCTATCATCATCTGCATGGAATCATTGGAAACCACGCGATTTTCCTGGCTGTCCCAAAGCAATGGAACGCTGGCGCGGCCGGTATAAGTGTCGTCAGACGCCGTATAGATTTCATGCGCATAAGTTACATCGCGCCCGGTGCACGGAAGGCACCATGGGCGGTTGCCATTTACCGGATAACCTTGGATTCTTTGACCGGAAGCAATCTTAACCGATACTGATAATTCGAGATGTTTGATCCTGTGCATGATCAGCGCACGATGCGACCATGGGCAACTCAGTGAAGCGATCAGGTGGAATCGGCGGGGTTCAAGCGTCAGGGCTTCGATGATCTCGGGAGGGATTTCGCCGTTCAGACGCGAGGACTCGCGCTGGAAACCGCCGTTGCGGATAAGGCTGGCGTCGCCTTCCGTCCATTGACCTTCAACAATTCTGCCCATTGGATAGTCATCCCGCTTTTGTACTTCTTGTAACAGTGGGTGTAGTGACCAAATGGACTAATAATCAGAGAAACCGGTCTATTTTTGAGACCACTGTCCCGGTTTGGCGCATTCTTCCTGAAGCCAAGAGACGAATGTGCGCACAGCTTTTCGCTCTGCCGCTTCCGGTTGAATGAGCATCCAATAGGCCCCTGGTATCGTGATTTCCAGTGGGGTGGCAACACGGATCAGACGGCCATCGGCTAGATGGGCTTCCGCCATTCGTCCACGGGCAAGCGCCGCGCCGAGCCCCTTGGCTGCAGCATCAAGGACCATGTCTGACGAAGTGAACCTTGGGCCCGGCGCGGGATCGAACCAGTCCAACCGAAGTGCTTGCGCCAGACATCCCAAGATGTCTGGGGATCGCGGTCGTGCAGCAGTTTCACCTTTTTCAGGCAAGCCGGATTGCGGGTATCACCAAGCTTTTCCGCATAGCGCGCGCTGCAAACCGGAAACAGGGTTTCGTCCATCAACAAGCGGTATTCGCTCTCTGCCCAGGCACCGGTACCGATGCGGATGCCGATATCGGTCCCTTTTTCGTTCAGTTTCGTGAGTTGCTGATTGACCAGAACCGAGATCTCGATCCAGGAATGTTCTTTGTTGAACATATGGATACGGTCCATCAGCCAGCATGAGGCAAAACTGGGCGCAGTCGAAATGACAACCGAATTGCGGGTATGTTTTTCGCGAATTTCGATGACTGCGTTACTCAGCAGCGAAAGCGCCTCGCTCGTCGCCTTTCCAAGGCGCTCACCCTGAGAGGTAAAAACCAGGCTTCTACGGTTCTGGTCGCGGTCCAGCAATGAGACGCCAAACGTTTCTTCGAGGAAGCGAAGGTGACGGCTGATCGAGGAATGAGTGACATCCAGAACCCTTGCGGCAGAACGTATGCCGCCAGTTTGATATACCGCTGCAAAGGCGCGCAGCGCATTCAGGGGGAGTAATTGTTTTTGCATTTGGGGCGCATAAATCCTGCATTTTCTTATAAATGAATTTGTCGACGTAGAGCATCGGGCTGATCACTCCGTTGCTAAAATATAGAATTAAATAGGGTTTGTTGACAATCATCTGGCTGCGATGAGCATTGCAATGAGGTTCCGGTTTGCGGCGTAACTGGTGTCGGTCTTGTCGTAGCGGGTGTCTATGACTCTGAATTCCTTGATCTTTGCGAAGTATTTCTCAATCGGATGACGCCACTTGTACATGTTTGTATCGTATTCGCGCTGTTCTTTGCGGTTTGATTTGGGCGGGATGACAGCGGCAGCGCCACGCTCGTCAAGCTCTTGTAGAAGCCGGTCGGCGTCGAAGGCTTTATCAGCCGGCATCGCCCCAAAGGAAACGTCGCGGATCGGAGACCTTTCATGTCGCGCGCCTATCTGTGCAGAAGCAGGAAGCGGAGCAGATTACCGGGCGCATCCACCAAGGCCACGATCCTGATTGTCAGCCCGCGACGAGAGCGCCCGAGACGGCCTATGCCGAGCCCCTCTTTTGCGCCTGACGCCTTCTGACGGGCTTGAACTCCGTCGATAAGAGCGTACTCAAGGTCCGGCTCACCGCTTATAGCATTGAAAAGACCCTCAAACACGCCGCTTTCCGCCCACCGGCGAAACTGCTTGAACACCGTGTTCCAATTGCCGACACGACCGTCCTCTGGGCGGTAGAGTGATTGCAACAATATGAATTCTGGCGCTTCAATGGGTTTTGGCGAGGAAAGAGCATTGGACCTGAGTCAGTTGGCGAGATACGGGCATCCGGCGTAAGTCCCCCGCCTGAACGGACCTCCGATATGGAAGGTCCGGTCAGGCTCTCGGCAAAACCCGAACCGGCATCCATATTGCAAGGCTGCGTCAATGGCGAAAGGACCGCCGCCATATGGGCGGAAAAAACGGCCGGTTCGCGCCTGCGGTTCGCGTTTCCGGCACGGCGCCATCGATATTTCCGCAATAGGCCGGAAGCGGATTTACCCTATTCTAAAGCAGACATTGCGATTCCGTTCAAGAAAGCGCGATGTCGATATCTTTGTAGGTCCACCAGAGCCCCAATCGCTTTATTCGATATTCAATCAACTCCGGAGAGGTGCCAAAACGTGTCGCTATTTCTTCCGCAGAATCACCTTGCTCAACGGCACTACGAACCGCCTGCTCTGGTAGAAGGGAAGCGGCCGCGAGGTAGAAGGCGTCGTGTTCCTCCGAACTTTCGTAAGTGCGGCCATATGCGTTGCCAATCTTCGCCACCTTCGTGAGTTTATGGCCCAACAGAATGTGCCAGCACTCTTCCAAATACGTTACCCTTTGTCGCTCCGATGAGTGACTGTCGTTTCTCAGTATTACCCACTTTTCCTCAGTGGAGCTTAGCGGAACGCTCATGGCTGACCAATCGTTGGCTCCATCACCGGTCAGGTGACGCAAACACCGGTCGCCCAAACCGTCCACGCCATTGGGAACTGTCACCTCGATGCCTCGAATTTTTAGTGCAAGCGCATCGAAAGCATCATAATCATCCAGACCCAGTTTTTTCTGAGTTTTTGTGACATCTCTTCCATTTCGGATTTCGAAAGGGATAGCGCACGGGCTTTTGAATCACTCGTGCCGGCGCGTGTAATTGGAGGACTTTCAAGCTCGGAGAAGAATCGCTTTTTCAGAACGCTGGCGGCCTCCAACAGGCACCGTGTCGTTGCTGAAGTCACATTTTTTGAAGCCCGGAAGTGAACCAGCGCCACGTTGTCGAACTTGAGTTCCGCCTCTTCGCCGTTGACTCCCAACCAGTAGAGAATCCGTAGAAGGGAATTATTGTCAGGCTCGCCGTCGCCGCGTTCTATGCGTGCGAGAGTGGAAAAACTAACACCTATCTGGGCCGAAAGTTTCCTGAGGCTGAGACCTTGGAAGTTTCTTTTCTTCTTGAGCGCTCTGATCAGTCTGCGATTATCCACGCTCATTTCAGATGTGCGATTCGCACAGGCTGACACATAGCCGAATCCCCCATAAACAGCACCGTGTCGGTAGCACGGATTCGCACAACGCGCCAGTGCGTGACTGCCATAACTCACTCAGCGGAGACCGAGCATGTCTAAAATGCCCCAAAATCCCAATCTGGACGATCTCCTTCTGGATATCGCGACGGCGATTGAGCCGTCCGACGCGGACAGGCGGATCATGGACCGCCGCTATCGGCGATTGAAAGAATATTTGGAGCGGCCGTCCAGTCCGCTTGCACCTTATCTTCGGGACGATGATAGTCGCATCTATCCTCAAGGCTCGGTCGCCATCTCGGCGACAATAATCAGCGGGGACAGGGACGATCGTTTCGATGTTGACGCCATCGTGGAGTTTGACGTCTCGCCCGAATGGTCGGATGAAAAAGTGCTCGGTCTGCTCTACCGGGCGCTTCAGGGCTTTCCCGGCGCCGAGAGGGTCGTTCGGAACACCCGCTGTGTGACCGTTGAGTTTGCGTTCATGCATATGGACGTCACTCCGATGGACCCGGAAGCTGAACCCCGTCCGGAGCGGATTGGGGAAATCTTCCACAGTCCGGACGAAGGCGAAGCCTGCCGCGTTCCCGCCAACCCCTTCGGGTTCGCCCGTTGGTTTCGGCAGTCGGTCTTCTTTCAAGAGGGCGTCGGCTCATTTGCCGCTCGGGTGGCCGACAGAAGATCGCAGAATGCAATTGACCGCCTCGAATCCCCGTCGACGCTCGCCGCTGATCAAGACGACCTTCCGCCGATGATCCCGCCGCGTCTGGATGCTCAGCAGGTCGTGGCGCTCAAGCTGATCAAGCGATATCTCAACGTGGCATATCGCTCCCGTAGCGTTCGCCGTCCACCGTCCATCTATTTTACAAAGACGGCCTCGGACTGTGGCCCCGAGCCGAACGGTCTGACGGCGCAGCTCCAACGCCTTGCCGACTATGTTCGGAACGAAGTCGCGGTTGGTTTGGGATTCTCGAAATCCGCATCGTCGCTCGTTTCGCTTTACCGCGACGGCGGATAGAGCATTTTTCCACCAAATAGGTATGAACAAACGAAGCGCCGGCTCGAAAACTACAGCGGCAATCTAACCCGACCGAAATACGATCACCAACCGTTTGAAGCGCTCCTGTATGGTGAGTTTGGCGACGGTCTTCTCGGCCAATCGAAGGTTCGTCTTGTCATCCCGTCATTCATGGTCCCGACGTCCGAAATAGCGGTGTTCAAGACCGACCACCACCCCGACTACAAGCGCGATCACAAAACGGCGGCATGGGAGGTATGCAGGGCAACATCCGCCGCGCCGACCTATTTCGCGCCACACGAGAGGAACGGGCGGGGATTCGTGGACGGCGGACTTTGGGCGAATAATCCGATCCTTGTCGGAGTGACCGAAGCGTTATCGGCGTTCGAGATTGCGCCGGAGCAACTGCGAATTCTGTCAATCGGGACCGGCAATCAGCCCTATGAAATACCGCTGAAAGCTGCGCGTGGCGGGCTATGGAATTGGCACAGTCTGGTACTGGGCGCAATGAGCCTGTCCACCGACAATGCTGCTGCTCAGGTCGGCCTGATGGTCGGATCGGAGCACGTCGTCCGCCTGGAGCCTGAGCGGCATATCGCGAGCATCAACATGGACGATTGGACGGAAGCTGTCCGTCATCTCCCGGATGCCGCATCGGTCACGTTCACCGAAAATCGCGACCGTTTATCCGGGTTCTTTGCGGAGAAAGTCATGCCGAGGGAGCGATTCCATACCTGATCGCGAAGGGCGCAAATGCCGGCGACCTGCGAGTTCCCCGATTCAGATTAGGCCGCGGACTCATGAGCCTGGCGCCGGATGCGCACGGTAGCGAGTTTTATGAAGGCCAGGAGCGCGTCTGACATTCGGTCCGTACATATCGGAACGGCGGCATGGACGACGCCATCGCCGACGGATTCCTGAATGCCGACCGGAGGCGACCTGCCGCCGGTGTGAAAGGCCCTCGAACGGGTGTCGAAGGGTGATTGAACGGTGTGTTGCGGACGAGGTGCGCGCGTTGTGAAACCCGCACCCGCGGATGATCATGGTCGCCATGGCGTTTCTCGGGTGGCGCCCGTCATGCGCCTGTTTCGCCGTCAATTTCAGCGGGGTCGGCACGCGCGTCGGTGACGACCTGTATCTTCGTGGTCAGACCGCCCCGCGAACGCCCCATGCATCCGGCTCGAACGTCAGCCGGACCGGTGGTTTCGGCACTTTGCGCACCCCCTTCTTGCGTTCACCCCGTGCTAGCGAAACCGGATCAAGGAGGAACCCACGGATTGCTCCGATCCGTCATAAGCTGCCGACACCGCGTCGAATATACGGTCCCGGACACCGACCCTGCCCCACCGGACGAACCGATTGTAGCAGGAGGGGCCATAGCGGTCGGGAGTGTCGGCCCGAGCCGCCGGTAGATGCCGTTCGGAACCTTCCGGTCGTCCACCCGAGCGACGCCACGAGGCTTGTTCGGCAAGAGTGGTTCGATGATCAACCATTTGAAATCGGTCGGTTCACAACGGCGGCGCGTCATGCCGCTCTCCTCTTTCAAACAAGTGAACCGGCAATCCCAAAAGGCCGCTACTCATTCATGAGGGCGCAGCCTAGCGCGGTTTCCCATTGAGGGTTGAATGTAATTCGGAATCCATTGGCGCATCGAGCGCAGCGGGAACGACCGGCGCGGTGCTGAGCCGCGAGGGGCTTGCCCGACCATGGCGCGGCCGCAGAGAGGATTGGTGCGATGGGCGGGATTGACCCTTGGAGAGCAAACGGCCTCGCGCAGGCTGCCGCTGAACTCGACTTGAACCAGGAGGCCGACGTGGTTGCTCAGCGCCGCGTTGCTCTCAACTATCACCCAAAGGCTGCCGGCCGAACGAGCGGCTGACCTGACAGACCGGCGTCGCGCGCGCCATGCCGCACATCAGCGTGCCCGGCCTGTTTGATCTCGCGCGGCGTCCGAAACCGGAAGACGGTTTGCGTGCTGCCGCGCCCCACCTCACGCCGGCCGCACCGCCGGCGTGATCGCGTAATGGCGGGATGTGTCGGCGAGCCGCCGGTCCGCGGCTTCATCGCCACCGATCGGGTACCTGGGTTTCGATCGGAACAACTTGTTGAGGTTCCACAGCCAGGGTGAGGTCCGATTCCCGGGCATTGACTTCACCGGGCGCGCGCGACACCATCGGCACCGGGCGCGCGCGACACCATCGGCGGTTTTAGAGCGCCATGAGGACAAGGCGGACAAGGTCGAGAGCCAATGCTGACGGAAACCGGACCCGAGCCATTGCCGAGCGGCACGCTGCCATCCCCGGATTCCGGCATAACGCACGGTTTCTTCACCCGTATCGGCGGCGTATCCGAGGGTGTCTATCGCGGTTTGAACGCCGGAACGGGATCGAATGACCATCCGGAACGGATCGCGGAAAACCGAAGGCGCGTATGCCGGCATCTGGGAGTCCAGCCCGAGTGTCTTGTAAACCCTTTTCAGGTCCATTCCACCGACGTGATCGTGGTGGACAAGCCGTTTTCTGGGGAGCGGCCCAAGGCCGACGGTATCGTCACGGCGGCGCCGGGCATCGCCGTCGGAGTGCTTACCGCGGATTGCGGCCCGGTGCTGTTCGCGGACCCGCAAGCGTGTGTCGTCGGCGCCGCGCACGCGGGATGGAAAGGTGCGTTGAACGGCGTTCTGGAGAATACCGTCAAGGCGATGGAAGCGCTCGGCGCGAACAGGCGCCGGATCGCCGCCGCCCTCGGTCCGACCATTTCCATGGCGAATTATGAGGTCGGTCCTGAATTCGTACAGAGCTTCACCGAGGCCGGCCCGGACAACGAGACCCGGTTCCCGCCGTCCGGAAGACCGGGCCATTCGATATTCGATCTGCCGGGATATATCGTGGACCGGCTGATCGGGTCCGGCATCCGGGCGGATTCCCTGAACCTATGCACCTACGCCGATGAGGAGCGATTCTACTCCTATCGGCGCGCGACGCATCGCGGCGAGCACGATTACGGTCGCCAGATATCGGCGATCAAGCTGGAGAAAATCTGATGGCGCTTCATTTTGAAAAGGCCGAGTTCGATACCCGGCGCGAAAAGCTGCTTGCGGCGATGTCCGGGCAGAATCTCGACGCCATGTTGTTGTTCGCGCAGGAAAGCATGTACTGGCTGACCGGCTACGATACCTTCGGCTACTGCTTTTTTCAGTGCCTCGTCGTAAAGGCGGACGGAGAAATGGCGTTGCTGGCGCGCTCGGCGGATCTGCGACAGGCGCGCCATACGTCCACCATCGAGAATATCGTGCTGTGGACGGACCGCGACAACGCCAACCCGGCGACAGACCTGCGCAATCTGCTGAACGACCTCGACCTGCTCGGCGGCCGGATCGGCATCGAGTACGACGCCCACGGCCTGACGGCGTTCAACGGACGCCGCGTCGACGAGCAGTTGCGGACGTTCGGCGAAACGAATGACGCTTCCGCCATCGTGTCCGCACTGCGTGCGATCAAAAGCCCGGCCGAGATCGCGAAGGCGCGCAAGGCGGCCGGTCTGGCCGACGACGCATTGGATGCCGCATTGCCGCTCATCAGACAGGGCGGGAATGAAGCGGACATACTCGCCTCGATGCAGGGAGCCATATTTGCCGGCGGCGGCGATTATCCGGCCAACGAGTTCATCATCGGCTCGGGCGCCGATGCGCTGCTGTGCCGCTACAAGGCCGGACGCCGGAAACTGTCGAAGAAGGACCAGTTGACGCTGGAATGGGCCGGTGCATTTCACCATTACCACGCCGCGATGATGCGGACGGCCGTCGTCGGCAAGGCAAGCCGCCATCATATGGAAGCCTACGAAGCGGTGCATGAGGCGCTGACGGACGTCGAAAAGGTCATGACGCCGGGACGGACATTCGGCGACGTCTTCGACGCTCACTCGCGCGTGATGGAAGCGCACGGCCTCACCCGCCATCGGCTGAACGCCTGCGGGTATTCGCTGGGCGCGCGGTTTTCGCCGTCCTGGATGGACGCGCCGATGTTCTACGCGGGCAATCCCGAGCCGATATTGCCGGATATGACGCTGTTCGCCCATATGATCGTCATGAACGCCGAGACCGGGACGGCAATGAGTCTGGGCCAAACCTACCTGACGACGGATGGCGCGCCAAAAGCGATGTCTCGTCATGGTCTCGACTTGATCGTGCGCTGACGGCGCTGTATTGGCGCGGGGAGTTTTCGCGCGAGGGCTTACGGGTACACGGCGATGACGAGGTTTGCGCTTTCAGGTATGGTTGTTTGCATATGTGCGGCGTTCAGCGCGTGCGCCGGCGCATATGTGTCGGAAGCGTTCAAATCGGTTGTGCTCGATCCGCCGCGGCCGGCTGAATCCGTTGGCGGCGCATTCGGTCCGGACGCCGTCACCGCTCCGGCGGCAGAACCAACCGCCTTCGAGGCGGCAACGCAGTTCGCGGCAACCGCGACGATCCGCATCGATCCGGTGGTCGGCGCGCCCGCGAACGCCGTTCAGGCCATGTCGCAGCGGATCGCCTCGCGCTCAGATGAACGCGGTATCGGATTGGTTCCGCCCGGATCGCCGGACGCGACCCACGATATGAAAGGCTACTTCTCCGCGATCACGGAAAGCGGCAGGACGACAGTGATATTCGTCTGGGACGTCTTCGATACTTCAGGCAACAGACTGCATCGGATTCAGGGACGGGAAACCTCTGCGGGAACCGGCCCCGACGGCTGGTCGTCCGTCTCGCCGGGGATGATGGAGTCGATCGGCATTCGAACCGTCGATGAACTTGCGCAATGGCTTGAAATACGGAAGCGCAACTGATTTTCCATGCAAAATTCCCGTTTTGACAATCAAATGTGGGAATCGCTGCATGAATCGGCGTGGGCCGCTTGCATTGCGCCACCGGCCCGGTAAAAGGCCCACAAGTCGATGGGGCCGATGGAAAACATCCCATGAAACTGTTTGCGGGCAATTCCAACCGGGCGCTGGCCGAAGCCGTCGCCCGGTATCTCAATATCCCCTTCGGCAGGGCCAGCGTGCGTCGGTTCGCAGATCAGGAAATTTTCGTCGAGGTTCAGGAAAATGTCCGCGGGCAGGACGTCTTTGTGCTGCAATCCACGTCCTACCCCGCAAACGACCATCTGATGGAAATGCTGATCATGATGGATGCCTTCCGCCGGTCCTCGGCAAGGCGCATTACGGCGGTGATCCCCTATTTCGGCTACGCCCGTCAGGACAGGCGCGCATCGGGACGCACGCCCATATCGGCCAAGCTCGTCGCCAATCTCATAACCACGGCGGGCGCCGACCGCGTACTCACGCTTGATCTGCACGCCGGACAGATCCAGGGCTTCTTCGATATACCGACCGACAATCTGTTCGCCGTGCCGGTCATGAGCCGCGACATCAAGGCGAAGTACGATCTGTCGAACGTCATGGTCGTTTCGCCCGATGTCGGAGGCGTCGTCCGCGCGAGGGCCTTGGCCAAACGGGTGGATTCATTGCTCGCCATTGTCGACAAGCGGCGCGACCGTCCGGGCGAATCCGAGGTCATGAATATCATCGGCGACGTGGCCGGCAAGGATTGCCTGCTGATTGACGACATCGTCGATTCCGGCGGCACGTTGTGCAGCGCCGCCAAGACATTGCTGGAAATGGGCGCGACCGGCGTTACCGCCTATATCACGCACGGCGTCCTGTCGGGAGGCGCAGTCGCCCGCATCGCCGAATCCAAACTCCAGGAACTGGTGATCACGGATTCCATTCAACCGACATCGGCCGTCGACGCCGCCCGTAATATCAGGGTTCTCTCGATCGCCGACCTGATCGGCGAGGCGATCGCGCGCACGGCGGGCGAGGAATCGGTGTCAACTCTGTTCGATTGATCGGCGCGGACCGCCAGCCCCGCCTTGCATAACGAACCCGCTTCCGCTATAGGTGTGCTCGTTCGCGTCAGACACCCTTGGAGGCGGCGCGGACAGGGCGGCGGAGAGCCGCTTTCTGTTTTTCGGGCTCACCTGTCCGGGCCCCGGAAAACACTCCGAAAATGTCCTCGAAAGGAAATGCCATGAGCGATACATACGTGCTCAAGGCCGAGACGCGCGAACGGGTCGGTAAGGGGTCCGCCCGGTCACTTCGGCGCAACGGCAAAGTGCCTGCCGTCATTTACGGCGACAAGCAGGCTCCCCTCGCGATCGCACTGTCCTACAAGGACGTGTACTACAAGATTCACGGCGGCGGGTTCATGACCACCATCGCCATGATCGACATCGACGGCCGCAAGCACAAGGTTTTGCCGAAGGATTATCAAATCGATGCCGTGCGCGATTTCCCGATGCATGTCGATTTCCTTCGCATCGGCAAGGACACGGTGGTCACGGTCGAAATCCCCTGTAACTTCGTCGGCGAAGACGATTCTCCGGGATTGAAGCGCGGCGGCGTGCTCAACGTCGTTCGCTATGCCATCGAGCTGAATTGTCCGGCGGACTCGATCCCGGAAAACATCGAAGTGAGCGTTGCCGGCCTGGACATCGGCGACGGCGTGCACATCTCGGCAATAACCCTGCCCGGAGGCGTCACGCCGACGATTACGGAGCGCGACTTCACCATCGCGACCGTCGCGGCGCCTGCCGGCCTCAAGTCCGAAGAAGATGAGGGAGGCGAGGAGATCGAGACCGAGATCATCGGCGAAGAGGGCGAGGAAGGCGAAAAAGAAGCCGGAGATCCCCAGGAATAAGGCGCTTCCAACCGGGGAAACCATCCGATGCACGTCATTGCGGGATTGGGCAATCCGGGGCGCAAATACGCGAACTGCCGGCACAATGCCGGTTTCATGGCGGTGGACGCGATTGCCCGCCGCCATTCATTTTCGCCCTGGACGAAAAAATTCGGCGCCGAGATCGCAGAGGGGCGGCTCGGCGGCGGGAAGGTATTGCTGGTCAAACCACAGACCTACATGAATCTTTCCGGTCAGGCGGTCGGAGATGCGCTTCGCTTTTTCAAACTGGACGCGGGCGACCTGACCGTACTCTATGACGAACTTGATCTGACGCCCGGCAGGATACGGATAAAAACCGGCGGCGGCGCGGGCGGACACAATGGCATCAAGTCGCTCAATGCCCATTGCGGCAAGGATTACACCCGCGTGCGTATCGGGATCGGTCATCCGGGCGACAAGGCGAAAGTGACGGGTCACGTGCTCGGCGATTTCGCCGGAACCGATCACGTCTGGCTCGATCCGGTGCTTGACGCCATCGCGGATAATGCCGGAATGCTGGTCAAGGGCGATCATTCGGGCTTCATGAACAAGATCGCGCTCGCCGCGCCGTCCGGCGGCGGCAGCGCCGAAAAAACCGGTTCACCACCCAGGAAAGGTCAAAGCCACATTCGCCAAGCGTGGCCAGGGCAGCCGCCGCGGACCGGTCCGATGGCCGCGATGCTGAAAAAGCTGTTTGGGGGCAGGGAATAAATCATGGGTTTCAAGTGCGGTATAGTGGGCCTTCCGAATATCGGAAAGTCCACCCTGTTCAATGCGCTCACCAGGACGGCCGCCGCTCAGGCCGCGAACTATCCTTTTTGCACGATTGAACCGAACGCCGGCGAAGTGGCGATTCCCGACCCGCGTCTGAACAAAATCGCGGCGATCGCAAAATCGGCCAATATCGTGCCGACGCGTATTTCCTTTGTCGACATCGCCGGTCTGGTGCGCGGCGCCTCCAAGGGGGAAGGGCTCGGAAACCGGTTTCTCGCCGCTATTCGCGAGGTCGACGCCGTCGTCCATGTGTTGCGCTGTTTCGAAGACCACGACGTCACCCATGTCGAAGGCCGCATCGATCCGCTGGCCGACGCCGAAACCATCGAAACCGAACTGATGCTGGCCGATCTGGAGAGCCTTGAACGGCGCGCCGACCAGACCCGCAAACGCGCAACCGGCAGAGACAAGGAAGCCATGGTCATTCTGCCGATGACGGAGAAAGCGCTGGCGTTGTTGCGGGATGGCAAACCGGCGCGGCTTCTGCTGGACGGGATCGCGGCGGCGGATTCGAAGCTTCTGAGAAGCCTGAACCTGCTGACATCGAAGCCGGTGCTCTATGTCTGCAATGTAGCCGAGGCCGACGCGGCTAAAGGCAATGACCGGACGGACGCGGTGTCCCGATTGGCGGCCGATCAGGGCGCGGAAGCGATAGTCGTCTCGGCGGCGATTGAAGCCGAGGTCGCGCAACTCTCCGCCGATGAGGCCGGTGAGTACCTGGAGGCCATGGGGTTGGAGCACCCCGGTCTCGACCGGCTGATCCACGCCGGCTACCGCCTGCTCGACCTGATCACCTTCTTCACCGCCGGCCCGAAGGAAGCCCGCGCATGGACAGTGAAACGGGGCACCAGGGCACCACAGGCCGCAGGCGCCGTCCATACCGACTTCGAGCGCGGTTTCATCCGCGCGCAGACGATCGCATACGACGATTACGTTGCGCTCGGCGGTGAAGCGGCGGCCAGGGAATCCGGCAAGGCGCGTGACGAAGGCAAGGAATACATCGTCCGCGACGGCGACGTGCTGCTTTTCAAGTTCAATACGTAGCGCGGCCCGCCGGGCCAGCAAAAGCCGCAAGGCATGTTATTGATCGAGAACATCGCGCACCGGGATTTCAACCGCGGCCCTTGCGAAACCGCGTTTTTGCGGCATCGCTTGCGGTCTGCGTCATCCCCGCACAGCCCCGGAATGCGATTTTCAAGTCCGACCGGAAAGACGGACAACCGCGCCTCCTACCCCTCCGCCCACGCCCCGATGAGGTGCGAGGCGATCGCACCGGAGGGCGGGACACCGATTTCGCCACGGTTTCCCGCCATCGCGGCGCGAACTTCGTCGCGCGAGAACCAGCGACAGTCCTCGAGTTCGTCGCCATCCACGTCAAGTTCGGTGGAAATCGCCTCGCCATAACAGCCGATCATCAGCGAATGGGGAAACGGCCAGGGCTGGCTGGCATGATAGGCGACCCGGCCGATGCGAATGCCCGATTCCTCGAACGTCTCGCGGCGAACGGCATCCTCGATCGTCTCGCCCGGCTCGATGAATCCGGCGAGGCAGGAATAGATCCCGGGAGGGAAATTGCGGCCGCGGCCAAGCAGGCACCTGCCGCCATCCAGCGCCAGCATGATGGCGACCGGGTCGGTGCGCGGAAAATGCTCGGCCCCGCAGTTTGGACAGACGCGCTTGTAGCCGCCCGCGCGCATCTCCGTTTTGCGCCCGCAACACCCGCAGTGGCGGTGCGAATCATGTCAGGCGAGCAGTGATGCACCTTGCGCCAACGCGCCCATCTCCCGCGGCTCCAGCAAACCCTGAACCATGATCGAGCGGTAATCGATCGCCTTGATGTGATCGGGCAGGTCTTCCGGTTCGATGCCGGACGGCGCGGCGACAACCGGCTTTTCGCCCTCGTGTCCCAACAGAACCGCATGCCGGAGCCGCGCATCCATCGCGGCGGCCTCATCCGGCGAGTGACCGGCGTCGGCGGCGCCGTTGGCGAATCGCAGGTAGAGGCGCCCGCCCCGCATGAGCATGATTCTAACCCCGGGATCGGACAGCGCGACAGACACGGCATCGTCGGCGCGCTTTTCTCCCTGCCGGTCGATTTCGTTGCCGGCGAAACCGACAAATCGGCTCGGTTCGGCCTCCGGTCCGTCAAAAGGCCTGAATGTCATTCGTTGTCGCTCGTCCGGCTTGTCGCTTCATCGAACGCCAGCCTGAGCGTCTCGATCATGTGCGCCAGCGCGGCCGCACCGTAGGGCGTCCCGGCGCCATGATTCCATACCGGTCCCGGCCAGTTGTCATCGCCCTCATTCCTGGCGACGACATGGATGTGCAATTGAGAGACGACATTGCCAAGCGCCCCGCTGTTGATCCTGTCGCAACCGGTCATGGCTTTGAGCACCGACGCCGCGAGACCCGTTTCCACCGCGAGCATGCTCTGGTCGTAGAGATCGAGTTCGTGGATTTCCACCATTCCGGCGCGTTGCGGAACGAGAATCAGCCACGGCCAGCGGCTGTCATTCAACAGGCGCAATTCGCACAGTTCCAGCCACAACACATGCTCGCTGTCCCAGGCAAGCCTGCGGTCGAGCAGGAAATCGGTTCCCTCGGGGTCGGACATTTCTTCGATTCCGAATTTGGCGGGCAGGCTATTCCGACCTGCCCCGCACGGCAAGCCGCGCCGATCGCATTACCGGATTTCGCCCGGGCGCTTGCAATTCGACATGAATTTCCCGATATGGAGGACGGGAGGCTGGTGGTGGACGCGCCGCTCGCCAACCGGGTCAGGTCCGGAAGGAAGCAGCCCTAACGAGATTTGTGTGCGGGTCACCGCGCCGGCCTCCCGCCTTTGCCCGGTTTAATCGTCATTTGGCATTGACCACAGAGCGCGGCGCGGGTGAAATTGCGTTTTCGAGATGAAAGCGGGCCAATCCGGCATGACTGAAACGGGCGACAACTCCGATACCGGCCCCTACCGGGTTTTGGCGCGCAAATACCGTCCCCGCGACTTTTCCGATCTGATCGGTCAGGAACCGATGGTCAGGACGCTGACCAATGCCTTCGGGGCAGGCCGCATTGCGCAGGCCTGGATGCTGACCGGCGTTCGCGGCGTCGGCAAGACGACCACCGCGCGAATTCTGGCCCGCGCCCTCAACTATAAAACCGGCGATGCCGACAAGCCAACCGTCGAACCGCGCGAGTCGGGAGAGCATTGCGACGCGATCATGGAAGGCCGCCATGTCGATGTGCTTGAGATGGACGCCGCCTCGCATACCGGAATCGACGCAATTCGCGACATCATCGATCAGGTCCGTTATGCGCCGGTGTCGGCCCGCTACAAGGTCTACATCATCGACGAAGTGCATATGTTGACCACGCAGGCATTCAACGGTCTTTTGAAGACGCTGGAAGAACCGCCGCCGCACGTAAAGTTCATCCTCGCAACCACCGAAATCCGAAAAGTGCCGATCACGGTCCTGTCGCGCTGCCAGCGGTTCGACCTTCGCCGCGTCGATGCCGGTGTGCTGACCGAACACCTGACGAAGATCGCCGAACTGGAAAATGTGACGGTTGACAAGGGCGCGTTGGCGATGATTGCGCGCGCCGCGGAAGGGTCGGTTCGCGATTCGTTGTCGATTCTCGATCAGGCGATAGCCCACGGCGACGGCAAGGTCGATGCCGAAGCCGTGCGAGCCATGCTCGGCCTGGCCGATCGGGCCAGGATCATCGACCTGTTCGAGAAACTGATGGCGGGCGAGGTCGCCGCGGCGCTGACGGAATTTCGCGCCCAGTACGACATCGGCGCCGATCCGGGCGTCGTCCTGTCGGATCTGGCGGAATTCAATCATCTGGTAACGCGCCTGCGCTTTGTCCCCGGCTCCGTCGCCGACGCATCGCTTACGCAAGACGAGAAAACCCGCGGTGCGGAATTTGCCGCGAAAATCCCCGTTCGGGTTTTGTCGCGGACATGGCAGATGCTGCTGAAAGGTATCGAGGAAGTCCAGCGCGCTGGTCAGCCGATGAGCGCCGGCGAGATGGTCCTGATCAGGGTCGCGCACGCCGCCGACCTGCCGACGCTCGATGAGGCGCTCAAAACGCTTGAGGAAGGCGCGCCCGAAAAGCCCGACGCCCCGGCGCAGGGCGCGAACCCGGCTGTCCAGACCTCCGGAAACGGGGGATCGGCCGGCGCCGTGGCGCAGACGGTCGTGTCGGAGACAAGCGCCGGCGGCGCGCAAACGATGCGGCTGGTCGAGGGCGGAGCCGAACCGGTCAGGGCGGAGATGGAGCGGATTGCGCCACAGCCGGCCGGCGAGACCGCTCCCATCACCTCATTGGCCGATATCGCCGCATTGGCGGACAAGAATCGCGATATCCAGTTCAAGGTGCAATTGAAACAATTCGTCAGGCTTGTGGGAATCGAAACCGGTCGTTTGGATATTTCGCTGGTTGAAGGCGCGCCAAAGACTCTGCCCAGCGAGATATCAAAGCGCCTCGGCGATTGGACCGGCGCCAGGTGGATGGTATCGGTCAGCCGCGAGGCGGGTGCGTCGACCCTTGGCGAGGAAGAAGCGCGCGAACGCAATGACCGGCTCGTCGACGCCAGGGCGGACCCGACCGTCGCCGCTGTCCTGTCGGCGTTTCCGGGCGCGCGCGTTATCGATGTCCGGATGAATGTGGGCGATGATGCCGCCAATGCGGACGTCGCCGCACCGCTGGACGATGGCGACGAGCTCGAATTCTGACCGACACGGAGACCGTGATGAAAGATCTGATGGACCTGATGGGCAAGGCCAGAGAAATGCAGGAAAAAATGCAGGCGATGCAGGACGAGGTCGCCGAACTGGAGGCAAACGGCGCCGCCGGCGGCGGTCTGGTTGTGGTCACGCTCTCCGGCAAGGGTGAAATGAAATCGCTGAAGATCGATCCGTCCTTGTTCAAAGAAGACGATGTCGAAATCCTTGAGGACCTTATTCTGGCCGCGCACAACGAGGCCAGAGCAAAGACCGAAGCGGCCACGCAGGAAAAGACAAAGAAACTGACCGCCGGATTGCCCATCCCGCCCGGAATGAAATTTCCCTTTTGACCGAAGCGGACGTGATCGCCGGTCGGGAAATCCCATCGTCGAACTGCCGGCGGGCGGCCCGTTCCGCGGATGAAGCGGCGAATTTCATCATTCGCGAATGTTTCATTCGTGGCAGGCGGTTTTCGGTTTCTTACGCCGGAAAATCGATTTCGACACGGTCGCGCCTGATGATCCCGGACGGTTCACCACATTTCAGGATACGACGGGCAGTGGAGTGACCTGAAAGAACCGCCGCCTGAATAATACCCGGTGCAACGCAGTCGCCTGCCTTGGAAATCTCGCCAATTCCCTGAACGGATTTGAGGGTGTCGCAGAGATCGTTTCCCGGAGCGCGCGCACCGACGAACGCCATGCCGGAGAAGTTGAGTTCCACATATTCGCCGGTAAGCGTGTTGCGAAACTTGCAGCCCGCCTCAAGCTTCAAATTGGGACGGATGTCCGCTCCAAGGCCAATCAGGCGTTCAACGATGCGGCATTGATCCAGAGTATATTCGGTCCAGGCCGCAATCGAGGGCAAGGGGCAGGCGAATATGACCGAATGTCCCGAAGCAATCAGAGATTCCGCGACCGTGCCGGCCGTGTAGAAATGATCATCATCATAGACGACAAACTCCGTCTTCGGGAGCTTTGCGGCCGCCCCGTCCATGATGTCGTCTGGAGACAAGACGCGAATGTTTCCGAGGTCGAGCGGCTCGAAGTTGGTCGAACCGACACCGTCGCTTCGCCACCTGGACCCGGTAGCCATCGTGATCGTATCGGCGCCGAACTCGGCGATATCGTCTGCCGACAGCGGGCTGGACAGAAACAGAGCGGCGTCCACGCTTTGCGACAGTTGATAAACGCGGTGGTCGCGCACACGCGTCCAGTTTGCCAATCCGGGCAATCTCGTCTCGCGCGTCGCCCGCCCGCCTGCTTCGTCCGCCGCGCAACAGGGTCACGGCGCATTCCAGCCCGGCCGGTCCGGCGCCGACGATCAGGTGCGATTTCCTCCCTCGCGACAATGTGGGTGCTTCCGGATGCCAGCCGCTGCGCCATTCTTCCGATATTGTCGGATTCTGAGTGCATCTGATCGGCAGACCGTAGCTGTCCATACTTACTCAGATGTTGCAGCCCACGCATTCGCGAATATCCTCAATGCGTTATCTTGTCCGGCAGAAACGGACCGGCGATGGAGGGCTGCGCCGCGCCGATCAAATCCAATCGGCCCTTTTTGACCAGCGAGACCATCATGTCGGGTGACGTGAAGCGGGGCTCACGCCAACCACCGGCTTTGTCGTGAGCGACTTGACGAAGTCCGTATAGGGCAATTGGAAGCCTTCATCGGCGAAGCGCGCCGTTGCGCTGTCATTGGACCATCCGGAAAGGTTGACATCCCACAGGTCGGGCGTTTCCGCCGGCGCTTCCACCACATCCCGGCCTTCTCCATCATGCGAAAGGCCGCCGGGTCTGCCCGGTTCGGCCACACTGAACCGCAGGGCGACGGCGCGCTCGCCCGCCGTGACCTCAAGCGTATCCTCCAACACTTCGCGCAGCAGACGGACGCGATTTTCGAACGTGCCGCCATACTCGTCGTTGCGTTGATTGGTGCGGAGAGACAGGGAGTGGCTGAGAATGGAAAGATCATGGGCGGCGTAGACATAGATGATGTCGTATCCCGCCTGTTTGGCGCGTAAGGCGGCCGCCTTGTGCGACGCGCGAAACGCCTTGATGTCGTCAAGGTCCATTGCGCGCGCCTGCAACGGCGCCTCGGGTCGCAAAGCCAGCAGATCGCTCGGACCGATTACGGGCGATCCCGTCGTGAAATTGCGAGCGCGCATGCCGCAATGTCCAAGCTCAATTGCAGCGAGGCTGCCGTGCGCCTTGATGGCGTCGACCTGGGCGGCATGGCGGGGAGTATCATTTTCGTCCCAAATGCGCTCCATCGGGTGATTGGCCATATCGGAATCCGGCGCGATCTCCGATATCTGCATCGCGACCGTACCCCATCCACCCTCCGCCTTCATGGCGCGCAAGGCGATGGCGCCGTTTGGCTGGTTCCAACCATGTCCTGTCGCATGGGGAACCGCATAAAAGCGGTTTGGCGCTTTCACCGGTCCGATTTTGACGGGCTCGAACAGAATCCCGTAATGGCCACCGATCATATCACCGTGCTTTTCACAACGCCTTCCGCGACCCATCCGTCAAAGATCTCCAGCACCTTGTCGGCAAAGACCTGATCGTTGATATGGGCGTCAATCTCGGTGAGTTCGACGGGAGGCTGAATGGCGACGCGCATTTCGTCGAGAAAGGCATCCAGGCCTTCGGGATCATGGGCAGATTCGCCGGGTTTGTCCCATTCCTCGATTCCCCGGACGGTCAGCACGATATGAACAGGCGCTGTCGACCGGGCCAGACGTTTTCCCATTTCACGAGCAGTTTCGCGGCGCTCTTCATTGTTCAGGGCGGATGATTTGATCAATCGGTTGTGGGCGTGAAAGGGCCGGCCGGCGTATTGCGCCGGTATCTCCTGCCAGCCGGCGAAGTCGATCAAGTCAAGGCATCCGGGCGCAACAAGCTGCGGGATTCCCGCCCTGCCCGCATTCAACAATCGGTCTTCGCCCGCATTTATGACCGAACCGGCGAGCAGATTTCCCAATTCAGGCAGAGCGAAGTCCATGACACAGGCAAAGCCGCCTTGTCCGGCAATCTTTTCGAATGCCATTCCTCCCATTCCCGTGGCATGGAAGATGGCGACTTCAAAGCCACGTTCTTCGAGAGCGGGCTTTAACAGCTTCATGTAACTCAGACACGATGACCCGAGTGAAGTCATCCCCACCACCGGCCGATCCGTTTTGGGTTTTTCCACCGCCCGGGCCGCTCCCAGGACCGCGCCCGCGGCCTGGCTCAGCGAGGATTTACAGACCGAATTCAATCCGTAAAGACCACCGGCCCAAAGGATCATCTGGATATCCGGAGACAGCCGGTCAGCCGGAATCAGGGGCGAAAAAGAAACGGTCGATACCACATATTTCGGCACGCCGAGCGGCAGCGCCTGACAGACATCCAACGCCAGGTCCGTACCCATCGTCCCACCCAGAGCGACGACGCCGTCACATCGCCCGGCGCTGAATAACTCATATACCTTCGCGGAAGCACCTCGGGCCATGATCTGCATGGCGTGATTTTCATCGCCGCCGTCGATAGCCGCCCGGATCGTGCTTCCTGCCGCCTCCGCCACATCGTGCTTGGTGATATCGCATGGCCTGGCCGGGTCGCCCAGCACACTCACATCCATCGTTACAACGGCGCCGCCCTGCTCCAGAATGCGCTCGGCCATATAGGCAAGTTCATCGTCCTTGGTGTCGTGGGTTCCAACGACAAGGATGGTTTTGTCAGGCATGTGGCAACTCCTCCGACCGGCGATCGGTCAATCCGATTGTTTAATGGCGGAGGCCTGTGAAGGGCCGAGAAGATAACAGCGGGCCGGGCCGTGATAACGTCCGGCCCGGATGAACGGAAGTTTATTCCAGAAGCGCCCCAAGCTGTCCGAGAGCCTTTTCATCGGCCTTGATCCGTGCGGTGGACTGCTCCGCGTCGAGCCAGTAGACACCCGCTCCGGTTTCTTTCGCCAGCGTCCGGGCCCGCGGCCTGGCTCAGCGAGGATTTACAGACCGAATTCAATCCGTAAAGACCACCGGCCCAAAGGATCGTCTGGATATCCGGAGACAGCCGGTCAGCCGGAATCAGGGGCAAAAAAGAAACGGTCGATACCACATATTTCGGCACGCCGAGCGCACAGGCGCGGAGAACCTCCAATGCCGGTTCCGATACCGTCTCCCCGCCGTTCAATGCCTCCATGGCAATTTTCGCCTTGAACCCGGCGAAATGCCGTTGGCGTTTCGACCTCCGCGATTTCCGTCGAAGACCGGCGGACAACAAATCGCGGCTCAGGTCAGTATCCAAACTCCGGGGAGGCGCTCTTCGCCTTACAAAAACAAATCGTCAAAATCCGGTATGTCATATTGAGTCAGGAGTTTCACTTTCGATTTAAGCGCCAACTCTTTCGCCGATTTTGTATAGTCGGCATTGGTGAGCACCGCGGCAAAATCCAGGTCGAAATAATCCCTGGCGGCAATAATCTCCTGCACCGCCTTGTTGCCGACGCTGCCGCTGTACAGCTTGCACTGAATGCCTACCTTGATATCGTTCTTTACCGCAATAACGTCCACGCCCTGATCTCCGGCGCCGGCGGTCGCCTTGGCGTCCCAACCGAATTTCTTGAGGTTATCGGCCACCCAGAATTCAAATTCAAAACCGTCATCGGGCAAATCAAGCGGATCGAATTCAGATTTTTCAAGCTGCGCTTCACATTCGGCAACCGCTTCCTTGACAACGGAAATATACTCTCCGCTCTTCACATCGACTGAATCAAACCCCATGCTTACCAGAAAACGGATTATTTCCTTGTTGGTTCCGTCAAATTCAACCGCTCCGTAGTCGTTTTTCTTGATCGCCTTATCGAGATTTCTTCTCAATGCAGAAAGGTGTTTTTTCACAGCAAATTTAACTCGCGCTTCAGCAAATTTAACTCGCGCTTCAGCAAATTTAACTCGCGCCTCATCATCTGTTGATGAAAGGAAAGACTTACGATCAGAGAAAATAATGGAAAAATTATCATCATCTGCCCATTTTTCGGATTCCTCAATAAGTTTACGTAAATCAAAATTGTATTCAATATATTCTTCATATGTTTTACAATTAAATTGAAAATATTGAAATTTTTTCAAATTTTTGTTTCCATTTTTCCTTATTTTTATTATAATTTTTATTATCTTCTATTTCACCTAAAATACACACAATTATACATAAAAATAAAATAATAAAACTAATCGCAATACCAAAAAAAGCTCCCGATAAAAACCAAATAATTGTAAAAAATACAATAAGCTTCATAATATTCATCTATCACATCCTCATCGCGGCTTTCCATTAAAGCCCTCAAGGGTCCGGCCAAAAACGCAGGCGGGCGATATCATATCCCGTGCCGGTCGGTAAAGGAAGCCGCGCGGTGACCGTTTTGCCTGGCCTTCCGCGCGGAGCAGGACAATCCGGCGCCGGTTGGACAGGGAACGTGGCGCGTTGAGCCGCCATGGTTGGCGTGTGAGGCCAGTATCTTCACATCGTCGATACACGGGAGCACAAGCTGTAACGTCGTGTTGATCACATCCTCGTCGCCCGACGCCAGGGAGTTGCAATCGAGCATATCGAAAGCGGCGTTCGACCCCCACTCGAATCCGGCGATCCTGGCATAGGCGAGCGACACGCGAGTTGGAATCAAGGGTGCGCCGAAATGACCAAGAACCAACTCATTCGATTTGCCATACTCGGCCATCTCCTGAAGCGAGTCGAAAGGCGCGTCTTTGGCGGCGGCGAGAACAAACGGATAGGCCAGGAATATGCCGAGCGGGTCGAACTGCTCGGGCGCCAGTTCCGGAATGCCGATTTTGTGACCGACAACCGGAACGCCAATCACGAAAGAACCTATGGTGTAGCCATCGGCCGGTGCGGTCGCCACCTCGACCGCACCGGGAAACGGGGATGGCCAGGTCCGATGTAATACAGCGGACTGTCGCCGCTCGAGAACAGGGTTACGCGAAGATGTCCGGTTCATACGAGAGCGATGTCGTCGGAATAGCAGCTCCGATCATCGGTTTTGACGGAAACGCGTTCGGTGCGGTCGCGGTCGCAACCCCGACCGCGCGTTTCAATTCGACCGTCGAGACAAGGATCGCGGCAAATGTGAAATCTGCTGCCGGTAAAGTGTTGCGAATGCATGGCGCGCACCAGCGGCGAGTCGCGGAATGACATCACTTGTTGTCGGTGGTGATTATGCTCCGTCCACGCTTTGACTATACAATAACCGGTTCAGTTCGCGCTCCATAAATGCGTCCGGAAATGTTACGCTTTCACCCATCGTAACCGAAACCGTGCCGTACGTAAAAAGGCTCGCCCGGAAGACTCGAAAAACATTGCAGTTTTTCAATTCCTTCCGTACGCGCCTCACTGATGCACCGCATCAATATTGCCGAGCCGACCTCCTTTCGCATGAAGTCGGGGTGAGTTGCAAAATGGCGGATATGGCCCGTTCCGACCCGTTGTTGTCCAATCGGCGAATCCGCAATTCAGCCGCCGCAACCGGCCAGGCTCCCATCCAAGTCAGCTTTGAAGTAATGGCCGGACTCCAGCAGTTTCGGATCGATACGCAACATTGCCGGCAGCGCTTCGGTCAGGATTTCGCCGTCGTATCAAACGGGATAGATAATTGAATAACAGACGTCGATCATGGCTTCGAGGCTCTCGCGGTCCTCTGTCGAAGCAATTCGAACAACTGGCGCACCCATGCCGATCGTCCCTTGTAGTGGATCGAACGGCCAATCATGGTTTATGAGCGGTTAAAATGCGATTAAACGCTGTCATGTTTGCTGGCGGCGGAAGCGCAGACACTCTGTCAAATCCGCATTCAGTGGGTTAAATCAGTGACATGTCGAGACGAATCACCGGACCGGAAATTGAATGTCTGATCCAGTTGCTGGCCAAAGTGCCGGGGCTGGGCCCCCGCTCGGCGCGAAGGGCAGCGCTTCACCTGATCAAGAAAAAGGAGCGGCTTCTCATTCCGTTGGCCGACGCGTTCGCGGAGGCGGCCGGGAAAGTGTGCATATGCTCGGTTTGCGGCAATGCCGACACTGTCGACCCGTGCACGATCTGTATCGACCCACGCCGGGATCCGTCATTGATCATTGTCGTGGAAGAAGTCGGCGACCTCTGGGCGCTGGAGCGCGCCGGCGCAATGAACGCCCGGTATCATGTTCTGGGCGGTACGCTTTCGCCGCTCGACGGTGTGGGTCCGGATCAGTTGTCAATTGCACCGCTGGTCAGGCGGGCTGCCGATGAGGAGACCGGGGAGGTAATACTGGCGGTCAACGCGACCGTCGAAGGACAGACCACGGCTCACTACATCACCGATCAATTGGCCGGATCGGATGTAAAAGTAACGCGGCTGGCCCACGGCGTGCCGGTTGGCGGAGAACTCGACTATCTCGATGAAGGAACACTGGCCGCAGCGCTCAAATCGCGGACGGTCTTTTGAAGTAGAGCCGAAAAAATGGGATAGTTTTGATTGGTAAATTGGGACACTTGCTCGTATATTATTAAATATATGAATTTGGATAGAGACTATGATAAGCAGAAAGGGCCAGCACATTGTTCCTAGCGGAAGTAGGTGGAGTGTCGTCCGCAAGGCGGGATCATCAAAGGCTTCGGGCACCTACTCAACTCAGCGCGAAGCAATCGGCCGCGGTAAGGAAATTGCGCGGAATCAGCGCACGGAATTGTATATTCATGGTTCGGACAGGCGAATAAGAGAAAAAATCATACGGCTCGGATTCTCATCCGTCCAAAGGATAACGAATGGCCGATCCGTCATTCGACACCTCCGTCTTTATAAATTGCTCATTTGGTAAGTACTTCGGGCCGCTTTTCAGGCATGATGTTCTGTGTCGTTTATCTTGAATTTCGTCCAAGACTGGCAACGTAAAGAGAAAACGCTGGAGAAAATCGAATAGACAAAATTACCGAGCTCATTGATGCATCGTTATATTTGATACACGATCTAAGTAGATGTGAATATAAAGAATTAGAATAACTGTTTCGCCTAAATATGCCACTTGAACTTGGTATCGACTACGGATGCCGGAGCCATCGCGGATATGGCTGTTAATATAAAAATATCCTGATTCTCGAAGCTGAACGATATCGCTTCCAAAAAGCTATCTCCGATCTTTCGGGAGTCGATATTCAAGCTCAGGCTAACGATTTCGCAAACATAATCCGAAAGGTTCGAAACTGGTTGGTAACCGAGGCCTGTATCAAAGCCGATGGCGCGGAACGGATTAAAGGTGCGTATAAGGACTTTCAGCAATGGTGATACGAACGACAATTAGACCGATGTTTCTCTGAAGAAGATATTTTGGACTACCCAAATTCTGAAATTTTGGTTGCCATGCGTGATTGGATAAAAGCTTGAAAACCCCTTTGACTACTATGCTCAAAGTTGCCCAATGTCGTACCGTCGTCTGTCCTCGTTGATGATCATTTTGGTTGCCTCGCTGGCAATTCCCTCTTACGCCGCCTCCTGCCCCAAGGTCGAAAAACAATTTTGGCAATGGCTGGCCAACGGCAAGCAACGCAACAAGTTCAAAGCGGCCCTCAACGACATCGTATTGAAACTGGAAACTACCTGACCTAGCGCCATCCGGTTCCAGGGCCAAAACGCCAAAGAAACAGCGGCAGGCCGACTTCGGTTCGCCGGACAATTACTTTTCCCAAAAGACTTTGGGCGGCGTCGCGGCCACGGGAGGAGTTCCGGCGAAAAGACATGCCCCGACATTGAAGGTGGTACACAGGAAACCCGGCGTACCTGGCCATATCATCCTCGCCATCCGGGGCCACGAATCCGGTTTTCGGTTACACGGGCGGTTCGCCGCAACGATGATGGCAATCGCACTCCCGATCGGATAATGATGACGAATTCGACCCGAAATGGCGCGATCACGAAATCCCGAAGCTCCGTTCGGACAGGTGAAGACTGACCGTAAGCGAACCCTCGTTGATCAGCCATGATCGGATTTCAAAGGTGCGACCGCCCTCCTTATGCATGGGGTCGGCTTCGGCAATCCCACGGGCTTCATCAATCGAGATCGCACGGTAGACAATTAGGCCGCCGCCGCTCATCTCCCGCCCCGTCGGATCGGACAGCGGTCCGGCCAGAAACAGTTTCCCGGCCGCCTCCATCTTCTTTTGGTAGTCCAGATGCCGCGGCAGAATTTCCCGTATTTTCTCCGAAGGTCCGACAGGCTTTGACTCAACGGCAAACAACTCGAGAGCCATGGCGCCGCGGTCGCGGGCGACAGACCTGTATTCGGACCAGGAGGGCATCGCACAACTCCATTCAACGCAGATGCAGGATACTATTATAATCGGATACCGCAAACAATGCGCGGAAAAAAGCGGGATTAAGTGATATTAAGCGGGATTAAGCGGGATTAAGCGGGATTAAGCGGGATTAATTGACGAAACGGTGTGAATATGGGTATTTCGATTTGACAGACAACAGAAATTCGCCGACGGGCCGACCCATGCAAAAAAACCTTCGCCGAAAGACGATCCGGCGCGTCCGTGGCCGATTCGCGGCGGCGGGAACCGGAATTCGGGACGGTCGGACCGGCGCCATGTTCGGCGAATGCGGGAACCGGCGATGAATGCGCACGCGCCGGACGGCGAAACGCTCGGCCGGTCGCGGTCGGAGGCGCAAAGGGACGTGCGCGATCTGCGCGGGCGCATTCGAAATCTGGATGAGGATGCGCTCGACCTTGTTCTGACCGGGGCGCGATCTCACTATGCGTGGACCGACAAGCCCGTCAGCGAAGCTCAACTTCACAGGATTTTCGATATCGTCAGGATGGGTCCGACCAGCATGAACTCTTGTCCGGCCCGCTTCGTCTTCGTACGCTCGAAAGAGGGCAAGGAACGCCTCGCAAAGGCGCTGAAACCCGCCAACGTCGCCAAAATGACGGGCGCGCCGGTGACCGCCATCATCGCCTACGACACCGAGTTCTGGCGGGAACTGCCCAAACTGTTTCCGCATGAAGACCGGCGCGGGCATTTTTCGGGCAAGCCGGGCTATGCGGAGGAAACGGCGTTTCGCAATTCCACGCTGCAGGGCGCATATTTCATGATCGCGGCGCGCGCGATCGGGCTTGATGTCGGTGCGATGTCGGGCTTCGGCAACGCGATCGTGGATGAGGAGTTCTTCGCCGGAACGACCCTGAAATCCAATTTTCTCTGCAATGTCGGCCACGCGGATGAAAGTGCGCTTTTCCGGCGATTGCCGCGTTTCGCGTTTGACGACGTTTGCGGTTACGCATGATGGCGGCGGGATGAGCGCATGGTGAATTTGAAACCCGGAACGACGGTGAAATTGCGGGCTTCCGCCCGCTGCCGGTCACACTCCCTGTCTGAGATCTCGGTCCGCGACCTGAGATTCGCCATCGACGAGCCGGTCGAGCGCGGCGGATCGAATCGGGGGCCCACGCCCACCGATACCGCGCTGGCGGCCCTCATCGGATGCACCAATGTGATCGGGCACAAATGCGCGGAGCGCCTCGGTATCGATATCGGTCATCTCGACATTTCGGCGATTTGCGATTTCGACCGCCGCGGCGTGACGTTGTCGGAAGATATCGACGTCCCGTTTCAACGGATTGTCCTGACCGTCGAAGCGGACGGCGCCGCCGATGACGACGATCTCCGGCGCGTCGCCGAAGAAGTCGCCAGATATTGCCCCTTGTCAAAACTGTTTCGGCGGGCGGGCGCTGAAATCGAGGAAAACTGGACGCGAAAAAACGCCTGACCGCATGAATTGGCGGGGATGACGCGACAACAAGGAGGAAAGATCATGATCGACAGGATTTCCCGCCGGATGCTTATGGCGGCCGCCGCGGCTGCGGGCCTTGGCATCACGCCCTTCGCGGCGCCGGCGGGCGCGGCCGAAACCATCAGGATGATCGCGATCGACGGGTATCCCGACCGCTCGATGTGGGTGAAGGAATTCTCGGAATTTTTCATTCCGCGGGTCAACGAGGAACTCGCCGGCGCAGGCAACTACCGGATCGAGTGGCAGGAAGCCTACGGCGGCAAAATCGTAAAGCCGCGCGGCGTGCTGGAAGGCGTCAAGCTCGGCCTTGGCGATATCGGCATTGTGACCACGATTTTCCATAACTCGAAACTGCCGAGCCAGGGTATATCGGCGGTGACGCCATTCGTGGCGCCCGATGCCCGGATCGTCGCCAGGGCGGTGGATGAGATCGCCAGGGAATTTCCGCAAATGGCGGCCGAACTGGATGCCGAAAACCAGGTTTATCTGGCGACCGGCGTCGTGCTCGACACCTATCAGATGTTCTCGAAAACGCCGATCAATTCATTAAAGGATCTCGAAGGCAAGAAAGTCGCCGGCGCCGGATACAATCTGCGCTATCTCGAAGGCATCGAAGGCGCCGCCGGCGTACGCGGCGGGTTGCCGAACTTCTACAACATGATTCAGACCGGCGTCGTCGATGCGGCGATGCTGTGGCCGGAGGCCGCGAAGACCTTCAAGATCGCCGAAGTCGCGCCGTATATGCTGAAGGTCGATCTCGGCGCGGTCAATTCCAAGACGGTGACGGTCAACAAGGATGTCTGGGCGAAACTGCCCGACGAGGTGAAGGATACGCTCCGGCAGGTGGCGGTCGAATATCGCGACCATGTCGCCTCGGTGGCGATGGATCGCGCGGCGGCGTCTTTGCAGGCATACAAGGACGGCGGCGGAACCGTCGTCGTGCTGCCGCAGGAGGGCCGCGAGGCCTGGGCGAAATCCATGCCGAACATCGCGCTCGATTGGGCGGCGAAACTCGACGCATCCGGCGCGCCGGGCTCGGACATGCTCAGAGCCTACATTGACAAGCTGAAAGCCGCCGGCATGACCCCGGTTCGCGACTGGGCGGACGAACTGTCGAACTGACCGGTTCCCGATGCGGCAAGGCGGATGAGGAAGCGATGCGCACGATGATGAACGGCGCCAGGATCTTCGCAATCCGCCTTGCGACATTCTCCAACATGATCGGGACCGGGGTCTTGTTCATCCTGGTCGCGGTCATGAATGCCGACGTGGTGGCGCGCGGCGTCTTCCACGCGCCGTTTCGCGGCGTCGTCGAGGTGGTCGTCTTCTCCCTGGTGCTCATCGTTTTTCTACAGCTTCCCAATGTCGTTCAGGGCGATCGATTGACCCGTTCCGACGGCTTTCTGTCGCTCATGCGCCATCGGCGTCCCGTGGCCGCCGCCGGTCTTTCGAGGTCGATCGATCTCGTCGCCGGAATCTTCATGGCGATGATCGCCTGGACCATGTGGCCGGAATTCGTCGAATCCTTCGAAAGCTGTCATTTCTTCACGCAACCGGAGTTCGGGCCGCCGGCCACCGGCGATTTCCTGACCGATCTCAACGCCGCGTTCGCCCGTTGCGACTATTTCGGAACGCCGGGCATTCTGACCGCTCCGTGGTGGCCGGCGAAACTGGCGATCTTCCTTGGCGTGGCGCTTTCGGCCCTGCTCTTCGCGCTCAAGGCGCTTTATGGCGGAAGCGATCCGCACGGCCGGACCGATGGCGGACGCAACGAAACGGCGAACCGGTAGCCAAAATCATGTCGCCGGTCGAAATCGGAACAATATCGGTGATCGCCATCGTGGTCCTGATCTATCTGGGGATGTACATCCCGGTCGCGCTCGGCCTTGTCTCCTTCGTTTCGATCTGGCTGATCAGCGGCAGGCCGATCCTGGCGTTCAACTTCCTCAAGGTCGCCGTCGGAGACGGCGTCACCGAGTATGAATTCGCAACGATTCCGCTCTTTACGGTAATGGGCCTGCTGGTCTCCCGGGCCGGACTCGGAACCGATATCTACACGGTGATCAACCGGGGATTTCGCAAGATTACCGGCGGTATCGGAATGGCGACGGTCGGCGCGAACGCCGTGTTCGCGGCGATCACCGGCTCCTCGATAGCCTCCGCCTCCGTTTTCACCAGAATATCGGTGCCGGAGATGCGGCGCTTCGACTACAACAAGCGCTTCGCCGTGGGCGTCGTGGCGGGATCGTCCGTGCTCGGCATGATCATCCCGCCAAGCGCGATGCTGATCATCTACGCCTTCGTCGCCGAACAGTCGGTCGGCGAGATGTTTGTCGCCGGCATCGTTCCGGGCCTGTGCCTGACGGTCGCCTACATCGCGGCAATTCTCGCCATGGGCCGGTTCTGGCCGTCGTTCATCGGGACGAAAAGCCGTCAATCCGAAAGCGATCCGCTCGGCCTCCGCGAGATTCTGGACAAGACGGCGCCCACCGTCCTGTTGATCGCGATCGTGCTGGGCGGCATTTACACCGGCTGGCTGACTCCCGTCGAGGCCGGCGCCGCCGGCGCGCTCGTCGCCTTTCTGATCGCGCTGTTGCGCGGGAAAATCACCCCGGCCGGTCTTTGGCGCACGGCGATCGAAACCGGATACATTACGGCGTCGATCCTGTTTTTGATCACGATGGCTTCGCTTTATTCGCGAATGCTCGGCTTCGCGGGCCTGCCGAACGAACTCGAAGCCCTCCTCGAACACTATCAACTCGGCTTCTTCGGCATCATGGTCATCTACGTCATCCTGATGCTGTTTCTCGGAACGCTGCTCGACACCGCCTCGATCATATTGATCGTCGTTCCGCTTTTCATTTCCCTGATCGAGACCATGGGGCACAGTCTGGTGTGGTTCGGCATCGTGACCGTCATCGGCGCCGAGATCGGTTTGCTGACGCCGCCGCTGGGCATCTCCTGCTTTGTCATCAAGGCGACGCTGAACGATCCCGAAATCGGCCTGAAGGACGTGTTTCTGGGCGCGCTGCCCTTCGCGGCGATCATGCTGTTCGTCCTTGTCCTGCTGATCCGCTTTCCGGTCCTGTCGACCGGCATCCTCCACTGACCCCGATTTGGGAAATACGCCATGCGCAGCGTCACGCAAGAAACGATCACCAAAGCCTTTCTGAACTATTGCGGACCCGACACCGATCCGCGGCTCAAGTTCGTTCTGGAGAAACTCGTGCGCCATCTGCACGATTTTGTCCGCGAGGTCGATCTGACGCATGAGGAGTGGCGCAAGGGACTGGAAATCCTGACCGGGGCCGGAGAAATCTCTTCGCCCGAGCGTGACGAGTTTGTCTTGCTGTCGGACGTTCTCGGCCTGTCGTCCCTTGTCGACATGATCAATTCGCCGGGCGACGGAACGCCTTCCAGCGTGCTGGGGCCTTTTCATATCGCCGGAGCGCCCGGCCTGCCCGTCGGCGGGGATTTGAAAAAAGACAATGAAGGCGCGACCGTCATCGTGTCGGGCGAAATCAAAAATCCCGAAGGCGATGCGATAGGCGACGCGGAGATCGAGATCTGGCAGACCGCGGATAACGGACTCTACTCGAACCAGGACCCGCGACAGCCGGACTACAATCTTCGCGCCCGTATGATTGCCGGAGACGACGGCCGCTACATGTTTTCGACCGTCAGGCCCGCGCCCTATACCGTGCCCGGCGACGGCCCGGTCGGCGAACTGCTGCGCGCGACGGGCAGACATCCATGGCGACCGTCGCATCTCCATTTCATCGTCACGGCGCCGGGCTATCGCACGCTCGTCACCGAAGCGTTTCCGTCCGACGATCCCTATCTGGACGAAGACGCGGTATTCGGGGTGCGGGACGCGCTGGTGATGGAATATGTCGAGAGGACCGATCGCGCGACGATACCGCAGGCGCTCGTCAATCGGGACGGCGTCACCGATCCGTATTTCACCGTCGATTTCGATTTCGTGCTGGCGCCCGGATAGAGACCGGGCCGGCATGACGCCAATGCGGGCGACGCCGCGATGGCGGCCACGATCGTCCGGGCGCGGGTTTCACAACGGCGCGCCTCGCCTGCAACCCGCTCTTCGACACCCGTTCGAGGGCCGTTCACACGGTATCAGGGCACCGGTCGGCATGGCTGCGGGCGGTGCATGCATCGTGCTTCGATACCGAGCGCCTTCCGCGGGCCGGGCGCGCGATCGGGAAATCCGGCAAGCAAAAACTGTTGCTATGATACGTTTGGGAAAACCCGCTCCGGCACACCGGACCCGGCGCGAATTTCGCCTTTGACCCAATCAGAGTTTGCCAATATTGTTTCGAAACATGTCTTCGCGCTTTGTGATATTCAGCCAGGCCCGCTCCGGCTCGACCATGCTGGCGCTCAGCCTCAATTCCCATCGGCATGTGGTCTGCCATGACGAGGTTCTGAGCATGGCGGGGGTTGAACGTCTGGTCCCCAAGGAAAGAAACCTGAAACGTTACCCCAGGAAACAAATAAGAGAATGGCGCACCGAACGGGACGTCGATCCCATAAAATTCTTGGAAGAACACGTCTGGCCGATTGAGGCGAAGCATGTCGGCTTCAAAATGGTTCTCGAAGACATCTTCTATTCTCCTCACAAGGAAACGTATCTCGACTATTTCTCCAATGAAGGAATTATACCGGTCATTCTATATCGCGAAGACCAACTGGCTGTCTACGCAAGTTGTTGCCGCCTGGCCCAAAATCGCGTCAGATACTCCCTTGCCGGTGAGGACACAGAGCCGGATACCCGGCAGGTCGTTGTCGATCCTAAACAGTTGGAGCGCTTCCGAAATGGGCAGCTAACCAAGCTCAACAATCTGAAAGACCGGTTCCCGTCCGCGTACATCATGCGGTATGAGCGGATGCGGGAAGAATATTCCGGCCTGATCGATTATCTGGGAATTGGCGGCGACCATCGACTGGAGGAACTGACGCGGAAAACCGCCCCGGCCGATTTGGCTGAAATCATCGCGAACTATGGAGATGTCGAGAATCTTCCCCGCACCATCGAATTGTAGGCCGCGCCCTGCGAGGCCCGAAGAGCGGTATCCGGCTCCCGCCGCTGCCGACTGGCCCGAAGGCTTCCGGCCAAACGGGATCACTATCGCGTCGCCATCGGCAACCGAGCGAGAAGAAAGGCGACCGCGGGCCGATCGAATAGGATATTGATATTTTTCGCCGCCATTCTAAACTACGGACATGAACGACGCGCTGCGGCGGGATGCTCTTGTCGGGGGCCGGCGACGCCGCGCCGATGGCGGTTTCACGGAGACGGACGATATGCGCGAGGACCATTTCGAGGACGGCAAATGGTGGGTGAGCCCCTACAATTTCATCCCCGAGGTCAGGCGGGAACTGGCGCTGCCGGAGCGGGTCGAAATCCATGACGCGACATTTCGGTTCCGGCCCAGTTCCCGATGGATCGTCCCACGATGGCGGCCCGGACGTCGGGCGACCTCTGTCACCGGCATCGCTCTTCAAGCGTGAAATGATTGTATCTCGTTCCCATAGCGAACCCGCGTATACCGGGTGTCGCGCATTTGATTTGAGAATCTAGCGCGTTCTCTCCGGGGTGATATTGTCTGGACCTGATAACTGCGCCGATTTGATGAATTCTTTGCAATTCACTGAAACAGAGTCATTTTTTGTCTGGCGGAGTTGAGCACTTCGACGTCGGTGGCGTTCGCGAGAAGGAACGGAAATCGAACTTAATTGCTTGAACGAGCGGCTTGACCCGGTAGGCCGTGCGCACCTCGCCACTGTGCGCTCAAGAAGGGTAAGCCGCTAGGACAGGTGGAAAGGCTCTTCCTCTCCCTGATCATTCGTGAATTCATTGAGTTGGACTCCAAGCTTCCCTGGGTCCTCAACCAGCAGGTACTTCCACGCACCTTGATTGCCTAGGCGGTTAACCGCATCTACCCAACGCTCGGCGGCCTTCGCTTTGGCATCTGCGTCGTCAGTGACTTGTCCCTTGATCTCCACGATCACGTTCTCGTCTCGGTCCGTGATCACGATGAAATCCGGGATGTAGCGGGCAAGCAGTCCGCGGTGGCGATAAGGGATGGCGAAACCCAATCTGTCGTTCTTCACCCAACGCTTCACTCCGGCATGACTGTCCAGGAGGAAAGCCGCGCTCTGTTCCCACTTCTTCGTGTCCGCCACCATCGCGTTCAGGTGGCATCGGGTGACCGGGTAGATTGGCTTCGTCGTATGGAAGTCGACGTAGAGTGTGCTCCCCCGACCGGCGGCGCCTTGGGGGATGATCGCAACTTCGCCCTTTCCGGTCGATGAGCCCTTCTTGATTGCTTCAAAGAGCGAGCCGATGGCCGCCTGCATGTACTCGCCCACGAGCAGCACGTCACACGGACGACTGTCTCCCTTTCGAACGAGCCTTTTTACCAGGAACCGTTTTGCTGCGAACGCGACCTTGGGGAAGAGCTGTTGCACAGGAACGGCTTCCGCACCATTATCAGCGAGCCATCGGTCGCAGATTTCACGCGCCAATCTGAACGCGACTTGCTGATCGCGAAAGCGTGAGCGCCATTCCTTCAGAGAGAGTATTGGGCGTTCGCCGGGCCCGAAGGCCGCCAGAGTCCCATCCGGTGTCGTCAGTGGAGTAAGCTCGACCGTCTGAGGGATCTTCATCGGGTCGATTGTGACCTTTGCAACCTTGCTCCAGTCGATATGGACGTCAAACTGACCAGACTGGTGGTAGCCGGACACGATCGGGAAGATGATCTCGTATTCCGCTTTCTCCGGAACCGAATAGATGTGGTTCGGTTCGGGCTGCGGAGGCTGTGGGCCGACCGGTTTCACCTTGAACGGAATAAGTTCGAACGGAACGCCGAAGACTTTCGCTGTCTCCTCGGCGAACATCTGGATTTCCTCATCGAGCGCGTAGCTCTTGCGCCGCAACGCTCGCCCGACGACCTGTTCACACAGAAGCTGTGAGCCAAACGGACGTAGGCCGACGATGTGTGTGACCGTGTTCGCGTCCCAGCCCTCCGCCAGCATTGCGACGGAGACGATGCAGCGAACGTCACGCCCGGGAGGGACGCGCTCATCAATCCATTTCAGCGATCCATCTTTGTCGTCACTGGCCACCTTGTCGTTGTGCTTGCGCACAAGCTCGGACCAGTCCTCGGGGATACTGCCGCCGCGCCATTCCGGCTTTCCGACGGTGTCGAGGATGAACCGAAGGCGCTTGGTCTCGTCCTTCGATCCACCTTCTTCGATATCTTCGATGACCTTCGAGTCGATGCGAACCGTGACCTCCCGCCCGGGCGCATTGCGGAAACACGCCGGGGAATCGCCGTAGCTGTCGTTCCCGTTCGCCAGCCAGTCGTGGACCTCCTTGGCGACCGCCGTGTCTCGGCAGACCACGATGAAAACCGGCGGGACCGGATGCTTCTGTTGCTGCTTCGAGTGCTGCTCCCATTCGTTGAAACGTTCGCACCACTCATCAGCGAGAAGATTGATGGGCGCCGAGGCGTAGTTCATCACGATCTCTGGCGTGATGTTGGCGCCGAGACCACCCTCTTTGGCCTTCGCCTGGACCCACCGCCAGATGTTGAAATAGGCTGCTTCTTCAGCGCCCGACACGTCACGCGCAGGGAGCTGCGGGATCTTCACCAGGCCGGACTCGATCGCATCCAGCAGGCCGAAATCCGAAACAATCCACGGAAATGGTTTGCCGACTTCATTCCCCGATCCCTGGATGTAGAAGGGCGTAGCCGAGAGATCGACACAGAGGTTGATCCCGCGTCTCCGGCTGCCGCCCGCAAACTTGTTGATCCGGTCGAGACCTTCGATCCAGATCGTGGCCTCTCGGGCGTTCTTCTTGGCGAGGTCCTTGTTCTCGTCGAGGCTTTGCTCACTCGCCGCATCGCCCCTGCGATAGGCGTGGTGCGCCTCATCGTTGAAGATCAGCCAGTGAGGGCTCCGGCCCTTGCCGCTGCCGAGTTCCCGCCGGATCCGCTTGAACCACGCCTGGTCGGACTCGAAATACTTGGTCTCGACACTCTCGTTTGCCCTGCCCGCGCTCTTCACCACCTCGACGGGCTCACCGGTCTTCACCACCTTGGCGCTGTCGCCGTTGACCGAATTGGTCTCCTTCTTCGCCAGCCGGTGCCAGTTGGCGATCATCACCTCTCCGCGGCGCAACTCCTCCATCCGGTGGGGCGGGACCAACTGGCGGGTCCGGTACAGGCTCAGGTCGCCGAGCGCAGGGTCCAGTTCCTGCAGCCGCTCGCGGATCGTCACGTTGGGGCAGACGATGAGGACGGTGTCCGAGAACCGGTCGTCCCGCGGGGAGGCCACGCGGTTCAGGATCGACCAGGCGGTCAGCATGCCCATCACAGTGGTCTTGCCGCTGCCGGTCGCCATCTTGCAGGCGTAGCGCAGGAAGGCGCGAACCCCGGCCGCCTTGGCCTCAAGTCCCGGCTTGTCCTTCGGGATCTCTGGAAGGCCCTTGCGATAGACGTTCTTGGCCTCGACGAGGCAGATGATCGTCTCGGCCGCCTCGATCTGGGCGAAGAACAGGCGCTGCATGCGCTGATCGCTGCGCCACAGGTCCAGAAGCTCGCGCGTCACCGGCGATGCTCCGTCATAGGCGACGCCGCTGTGAACGCCCTTCCGCCAGTCCTTCACACGGCCCCGGATCGCGTTGACGATCTCGAGCTCGACTTCCTCGCCCGCCTGGCTCTCGAACATCTCAGCCTGGTCGCGGCTCGCACGTCCGCGCCCGGCATGTTCCGGCACGCGGTAGAAATAGCTCGCGCGGCGGCGGCCCTCGGCCTTGTAGGGCGGTTTTGCCTTCTTGATCTTCCAGTGAACCCGCGGCTCGAGGAACGGCGAGTTGATGATCGGGGATTCGACCTCGGCCGCCGAGAGCGGGGCGCCCTGCTGTGCGGCCTCGGGCATCAGACGGCATCCTCCTCGCTGCGGGTCGCCATCAGTTCGTTGCCGCGTTCGTCGACAACCTTCACGGCGATACGCTTCTTGTCGCCCAACGCGAAGGGTTCGCTGACCGTGCCGGCCAGATGCGACCAGACGCTGTCCTCGAACTGGCCTTTCAGCGATTTCTGCAGGTTGCCCCAGGCGCTGGTTCTGGGGAAGAATACCTGACTGGCATAGAACGCCATGCCGTTATGATCGGTGTCGAGCATCCAGCAGGGCAGATTTTCAGCGTCGATGTGGTCCGTGTCCATCAGGTGCGGCAGGAAGATATCGAGCCCGCGCAGCACAACGCGATAGAGCGGCGTGCCGTCGTTCCGCTTGCCCGCCTTTTCCAGCCGCACATCCGGCAGGCCGGTAATCGCAAAGATCTCGCTGCTCTTCGACGTCTTCAGCAGGTCAGACATGACGACATCCGGCGTGACCGCAATATAGGCGGTCGGAATCTTCATCTTTTCGAGGATCTCGCGCGCCTTGGCCTGGATCGCGAAACCGAACAGGAACAGCTGGCCAAAGCCCTGCTGCATCGCCTCCATCGCCGCGTTGAACACGTAGTCCGAGCCGATGGCGCCGTCCTCGGGGCCGAAGGCGATGGCGATGGTCTTCTCATCGCCGTTCTTCGCCACGGCCTCGGCATGCAGATACTCGCGGTCGGCCAGCGGGCGGACGTTGTCGAGTTGCAGCGTGACGTTGCCCGGCAGGCTGAGCGACTTGCTCTGCCGCAGCACCTCGATCATTCGGTCGAGATAGGCGCGCGGGCTCGAGGATTGCGGCTGCGCCGATGCGCCCTCGGCATCTTCCTCCATACTCATCGCGGCCTGGATCGTGGCCTCGACGGTGAAGGGGCCGCAGACACGGGTGATCTTGTTGTTTACCTCGGGGCGATCGACCAGCGTCACCATCTGTGGGTCTTCGTCGTTGGCGATAGACCCTAGGGTGACATGCGGAATAAGCCCTCCAACGTCTCTCCCTTTACGATTAAACTTCCGCTCGTACACGAAGCCACCTGTCGGTCCCTTTGACGGCTGCGAGAGCCTGTACCAAGGGAAGCATAAGGTGAGCAGGCGCTGTCGTGCTAGTGCGATAGGGACCCGAGACGTATCGATCGCGATCCATCGGCGACCCCGTTGCTCGGCGGTAAACGGAGTCGTTCCAGACCCGCAGGTTAGATCGAGCACTAGGTCGCCGGGTTCCGTTGTCATGTACATGCAGCGCTCCACTACTTTTGTGGCGGTCTGCACAACATAACTTTTTCCGGTAGCGCCTTGGGTGTCCACCCATTGGTTTGTCAGTTCGGTAACCGG
This sequence comes from Rhizobiaceae bacterium, assembly GCA_965204295.1. GTDB lineage: Bacteria > Pseudomonadota > Alphaproteobacteria > Rhizobiales > Rhizobiaceae > JAWKWH01. The sequence continues at coordinate 2,429,652 of OZ241973.1, read as the reverse complement.
GTAGTCATCAAAGTAGAACTTGTATGCAGGAACATTCCCCCTCTCCGGCACAACTATCCTGCCGGCAGCAATCAGCCTTTCCATCCCCCCAGAGCTGGTTTTCCAGCTGTTGCTCGCCTTAGGTGGGCTGTACGTTCTGTTGCCGAGCTTGAACTCGAAATGGCATGACTCTGTATACCCAGATGCGGTTAGATCGATTAATCGGTACGGCCTTGCACCATCTGGTATTTTCTCAGGGTCACACTTCTCCTTTTTTGTCATTGGGCGCACAGTGCCATCGGAAAGCTCAAGCTGCGTAAACTGCGTGTAGCCACCAAACTTTCGGGGGACATATGGACGGCGAAAATGCAGATTCGACTTGTCGCGTGCATACCAAATCAAATAGTCAGACGTCTTCGCAAGGTGGATCGCGTTCAATGGAATTTTGGTTCTGAAAGAGATGACTGCGACGAAGTTTTCGGCACCAAACACTTCGTCAAGTAACTCTCTAACGTGATGAAGATTGTCATCTGAGATTTGGACGAAAATTGAACCGGAATGGGTAAGAAGATCCTTTGATACCGTAAGCCGATCACGCAGGTAGGCCAGATAGGAGTGTAGCCCGAGCTCCCAGGTGTCGCGATAGGCTTTCACCATCTCGGGCTCGCGGATCATCTGCTCATCCGACCCGTGTTTCACAGTATTCTTGCGAACGAAGGGCTGGAAGTTCGAGCCGAATTTCACACCGTAGGGCGGGTCGAAATAGAGCATCTGCACCTGACCGCCCATGCCCTCGTATTCGAGGAGCGAGTTCATCACTTGCAGCGAGTCGCCAAGGATCAGGCGGTTGGTCCAGGGACCCTTGTGCTCGTAGGCGTCCAGCTTGTCGGCGATGTCGAGGTCCAGATCGCCGAACAGATCCAGCGTCTGCCCGCGCGCCTTGTGCGATTTCAGCGTTTCGAGGATCGCCTGCGTCGAATGCCGCTCGTGCACGAACAACGGCAGGGTCGGCACGCTGATCTGCTGACGTTCCGCCTTGCCCGCCCAGTTCAGGAAGGGCTGCGTCAGGCTGCGCAGCCGCGCCGCGCATTGCGAAAGCGAGGTGAACCGCTCCTCCGTTCCTTTCCAGACCTGCGGTTCGGCAAAGACCGTGGCCTCTCCCTTTTCCGCGGCATCGGCCACCAGTTTGAGCAGCCACTCGGCAAAGGCGCGTTCGCCGTTTTCATCCCACGACAGTTCCGGCGCGAGACTGGAGTCGTAGCGATAGGTCTTTGGCGGCTTGCGATGCGAGAACTGCGCCTCGACTCCCACATCCGGGCGCAGCACGGCCTCCTCCGCATGGGCATAGGCGGACGAACCGTTCCCGGCCGGAATAGCCGCGGGCTTCGCCTTGGTCTGCGAAGGCGCGGGGGCTATGGACGCTTCGCCATCCGTGCGGGAGACCGAGCCGCCCCGACCGCGCCCCTTCGTCAGCAGTCTTTCGGCGACCAGCGCATCCTTGGCGGCATGATACTCGGCGTCGTCCAGATCCGGCAGACGGTTGCGAAGCTCGGCGATCAACGCCTGGTTGCCGATGGTCGAGCCGTTTGACGGCACCGCTTGCAGGATGAGGTCACGCAATGAACTGGACATGGGAACGTCTGGAACCTTCGAGGTAAGAGGCCGATGAAGCGACTATATTCGTTACAGGTCTTCTTGTCAGCCGCTATTACGTTGGAAACCGGACGCGCCGCGTGTCGCCGAGCCCCTCGATGACGACTGGCGCCATAGACCTGCTTCGACAATAATGAACCCGGTAACTCTGTCCTGATCGGACCTTTCGATGCCCCTCGCGAAACCATTTTCGCCGCACTTCATGCGCGGCTTTCGGCCCTGCCCGCCACCACCTTGCGTGGCGAGATTCCGCCCGAGCGCGTTCCAAACGCCGCTGGTCTGCCAATCCTGCGCGACAACGAGCCGGCGGTGACGCCGCCGCCACGAAATGCCCGCAATGGCGTGCGCCATTGAAAACCGCCGCCATGCCCCGAAAACGGAAACGAATCGTTGTCCAACACGCTTTTTGACGCATTGGTCGCGCCGCATACCGCGAACGCCAACCCTTTTCTCATAACGCCCGGCGGCCATACGCTCAGCTACCGGGTTTTCAAATGCGGCGAAATCGCGCGGCGTCGTTCCGGGCCGCGACCGCGGGCCGATCGAATAGGATATTGATATTTTTCGCCGCCATTCTAAACTACGGACATGAACGACGCGCCGTGGCGGGATGCCCTTGTCGGGGGCCGGCGACGCCGCGCCGATGGCGGTTTCACGGAGACGGACGATATGCGCGAGGACCATTTCGAGGACGGCAAATGGTGGGTGAGCCCCTACAATTTCATCCCCGAGGTCAGGCGGGAACTGGCGCTGCCGGAGCGGGTCGAAATCCATGACGCGACGTTGCGGGACGGCGAGCAGACGCCCGGCGTCGTGTTTTCCGTCGACGACAAGATCGCCATCGCCGAAAAGCTGAACGAAATCGGCGTCGAACGCATTGAGGCCGGCATGCCCGCCGTTTCCGCGCAGGACGAGGAGGCGATCAGGCGGATTTCCGAACTCGGCCTCAAGTCGCGGATTTTCACCTTCGCGCGGGCGATGAAACAGGACATCGACAAGGCGCTGGAGTGCGGCGCCGACGGCGTGATCATCGAGGTTCCCATCGGATATCCGAAGCTCAAGACGCAGTTCGGCTGGACCTGGAAGGACGTGCTCGACAAGAGCGCGCCGGCGATCAACCATGCGCGCGAGCAGGGCCTCTACGCGGTGTTCTTCCCCTATGACACCACCCGCGCGCGGGCGGAGGATCTGGAGAATTTGTGCCGGGGCGTGATGGGCGAGGCCCCTCCCGATTCCATCGGCATCGTCGACACCATGGGCTGCGCGACCCCGGAAGCCATCAAATACATGGTTCGCCGGGTCGGGGAGATGACCGGCCTGCCCGTCGAAATCCATACCCATAACGATTTCGGCATGGGCGTGGCGACCGAACTGGCGGCGGTCGCGGCGGGCGCGGAGGTCGTGCACAGTTGCGGCAACGGCCTTGGCGAGCGCACCGGCAACGCCGCGCTTGAGGAACTGATTCTGGGCCTGCATCTTCTCTATGGCTACGAAACGGACTACAGGCTCGACAAGCTGCCCGAACTGGGCGCGCTGTTGTCGGAACGGGCGAACATACCGATCGCCCGTAACAAGCCGGTTCTGGGCGCCGGAAATTTCACGCGCGAATCCGGCATCGGCGTCGATTTCGTCATGCGCGATCCGCTGGTGATGTTCGGCACGCATCCCGCTCTCACCGGCAGGGCCGGAGAGGTGGTGCTCGGCAAGAAAAGCGGCAGGGCCTCGATCGTCTGCAAGCTGGAGCAACTGGGTCTCGGCGAGGCGGGCGACGACGACCTCGCGGAGATCCTCGACGCCGTGAAGCGGGCCGGGATCGGAAAACGCGACATCCTCACCGATGACGAGTTCCGGGCGATCGCCGAGCCGGTGCTGGCGCGAAAAGCCGCCTGACCGGCCCGGATCGCATACCCGTCGAGGCGGCCGCAGTGACGGCGACCGCATTGCCTTCCCGCCGGCCGGCCGGTAAGCGCCGCGTTCGGATGAGCTTTTGAAATTGAGCAGACACACAATCAACTGCGCGACCACATCTCCATCCAGACGGATGTACTGAAAAAGCGTTGAAGGCGGCGATAGTTGGAAGCATTCAGCGCTTTGCCGGGGAACTGGCTTGCAAGGTGGCTAAGGTTCACCGTCCGGCCATTTGCCATGCCTGCCAGAAGCACCGCAAGCGTTTCCAGGCGCGTCTTGACTCAGGTCGAAATGTGGGCGTAGGGTGGCTCTGCCAGAGGGGCGAGAAGGAAAGTTAGCATATCGAAGCTCTTGACCGTTAACTAGAGTCTCGAAATAGAATCCATTTCGCCTCTCAACTCAACAGCTTCGTGTACTCTGGTTGAAGATATAGCTTAGAAATCCGATACCGAAGCAAAGAATAAGAGAGAAACCAAATGAGAAAGTTCATATTGCCAGCCAAAATCATGACATTGATCGCAGCATCTTTTTTATTGAATATGCAGGCAGTGACGGCCCAAGAGATGAGCCGAGAACAGACGCTGAAAGAACTGGCTAAAGATTTGGAGAAATTACAGCAGTTGCAGTCTGGAGTGGTCGCAACCACCACCCCCAATTCCGTCACGACAATCGCTGATTTTTATGCCAAGGCCGCGCCATTTGATAACGCTGTTGTTGCAAAAAATCTCATTCCATCCGGGACAGTCATTTTTCCCTCCGGTACCAACGGAAGTTTGTACGAAATTATCTATGATTTAGGAGGCGTAAGGACCGGATGGGCTACTGGTGAAGCACTGAAGAACGCTGGTGTATTCGCCGATCAATCGTTGTTACAGTATTTGAAAGACGGCACGACCCAGATTAAGCAAACGATCGTGGGATGGTCGCGGTTGCTGGAATCTGCGTTCGCACTCAAGGACGATTATAAGGAAAATCCTCATCTGAATATAAATGGCTTTAGCATTGTCCTCAGTGTACCTCCATCTTTGCAGTTAAACTTCGAGTTCAAGCAATAACTTTCTTACCACTCGCGCTCAATCGCTAAGTCCCAGGTCAGATTTAAAGCAGAGAGCGGAGCCTACCGCAAAGGGCTACAGCCCCCAAGGGGTTGAGGCCGTCTTAGAATGGAGACGGCCGATTCTTTCACGCCGAACAAGGTTGAGCATGTCCAAGGCTTCCCGAACGCCCGGCCCCGTCACAGCACTTTGACGAGTGCCAGGCGGACGGAACCGACGGTCTACATTAACTACGCGGCCGGCGACCGCATTGCCTTCCCGGCGGCCGGGCGGTAAGCGCCCCGGACGCGACGCGGAAGCTGCGCACGGCCTGACCGGACTGGCTGGAAAGGGGGGCGGATGAACGCGGTCGAGATCGAGCGGGCCGTTTCGGCGCTGGCGGAGCAGCCGTTCGACCCGGAAGAATTTCCTTACGCCTTTCTCGAAGCCTTCGGCAACAAGGCGACCACGATCAGGCGGTTGCGCGCCGGCGCGTCGAACAAATCCGACATCGGCGGCGTGCTTCAGAACGGCAATATCCACATCGCGGTCGCGGAGCACGGCCAAACCGCCGAAACGCTGACCGCGCTGCGCGAAAGCCCGGCGACGCGCCACAAACGCCACCGGGTCAGGTTCATCCTGGCGACGGACGGGGAAGATTTCGAGGCCGAGGACCTTGCCGCCGGCGAAACCGTCGTTTGCGACTACACCGGTTTTCCCGATCATTTCGGCTTCTTCCTGCCGCTGGCCGGCATTTCGACCGTCAGGCAGATCCGCGAGAGCGCCTTCGACATCAAGGCGACCGGCCGCCTCAACCGGCTCTATGTCGAACTGTTGAAGGACAACCCGGACTGGGCGGAACGCCGCCACGACATGAACCGTTTCATGGCCCGGCTGATCTTCCTGTTCTTCGCCGAGGACACCGACATTCTGAACGGCAAGGGGCTGTTCACGAACACCGTCGGGCGGATGTCCGACGACACGAACACGGCATGGGTGATCTCGGAGGTGTTCCGGGCCATGAACACGAAGGCCGGGGCGCGCGCCGCCTCCGGTCTGCGTGGCTGGGCGGAGGCTTTTCCCTATGTCAATGGCGGGCTGTTTTCGGGGTCGGTCGAGGCGCCGCGTTTCTCGCGCATCGCGCGGTCCTATCTGCTGCACATCGGCGCGCTCGACTGGAAGAAGATCAACCCGGACATTTTCGGCTCGATGATCCAGGCCGTCGCCGACGACGAGGAGCGCGGCGCGCTGGGGATGCACTACACGTCGGTGCCCAACATCCTGAAGGTGCTGAACCCGCTTTTTCTCGATAATCTGCGGGAACAACTGGGAAAAGCCGGGAACAACCGGCGCAAACTGCTCAATCTGCGGGGTCGCATGGCGCGGATCAGGGTGTTCGACCCGGCCTGCGGGTCGGGCAACTTTCTGGTCATCGCCTACAAGCAGATGCGGGCCATCGAGGCGGAGGTCGACCGGCGGCGCGGCGAGCCGAACCGGCGCACCGGCATTGCGCCGACCAACTTTCGGGGTATCGAGTTGCGGGATTTTCCGGCGGAGATCGCGCGGCTGGCGCTGATCATCGCCGAATATCAGTGCGACGTGCTGCATCGCGGGCAGCAGGAGGCGCTGGCGGAGTTTCTGCCGCTCGACGCGATGAACTGGATCACCTGCGGCAACGCATTGCGATTGGATTGGCTGAGTATCTGCCCGCCGACGGGAACCGGCGTGAAGGTGCGGGGCGACGATTTGTTCAAGACGCCGCTGGAACAGGCCGAAATCGACTTCGACAACGAGGGCGGGGAAACGTATATCTGCGGCAACCCGCCCTATCTGGGTTCGACGTGGCAATCGAAGGAACAGAAGGCCGACCTCGAAGCCATTTTCAAGGACAGAACCAAAAGCTGGAAGTCGCTCGACTATGTGGCCGGCTGGTTCATGAAGGCGGCGGACTATGGCGCGCATACGCCGACCGTTTCGGCCTTCGTGTCCACCAACTCGGTCTGCCAGGGCCAGCAGGTTCCGATCCTTTGGCCGCTCATTTTCAAGACGGGGCACGAAATCGCCTTCGCGCATACATCCTTCAAATGGGCCAATCTCGCGGCTCACAACGCCGGCGTGACCGTGGCGATTGTCGGCATTTCCAACCATGCGGGCAAAGTGCGAAAGCTGTTTGCGCCGGTCGAGGATGGCGGCGCGGAGGTGAAAGAGACGGACAACATAAACGCTTATCTTGTCGCCGCGCCGAATGTTGTCATCCGGAAGGCGTCAAAGCCATTGAGCGCCATGGCCGACATGAGTTTTGGCAATAAGCCCGTTGACGGGGGAAACCTGCTTCTGACGAGCGACGAAGTGGAGGCGCTAAGTCTAACCAGGGCGCAACGGGACCGCTTCATCCGCCGCATTTACGGTTCCGCCGAATTCATTCAGGGCAAAACCCGATATTGCCTGTGGATCGAGGACGACCATCTGCAAGAAGCGCTTTCCATTCCCGGCATTGACACACGCATCGACGGCGTCCGGGCAATGCGGCTGGCAAGCCGCGACAAGGGCGCGAATGCGATGGCAAACCGCGCCCATCAAATGCGCGAAATGAACATTGGACGAAACCATACTATCGTCATACCTGCAGTATCATCAGAAGGTAGAGACTATTTGCCGTGTGGAATTATTCGCAACGATGCCACTGTGACAAACCGAAATTTCGCACTCTACGATGCCCCACTCTGGAACATGGCACTGATAGCGGCGCGTTTACACTGGGTCTGGATTGATGCGGTTTGTGGAAAGCTTGAGCTTCGATTCAATTATTCCAACACCCTCGGCTGGAACACCTTTCCCGTCCCCATGCTGACGGAGAAAAACCGCGCCGACCTGACAACTCGCGCCGAGGACATCCTGCTGGCGCGCGAGGCGCATTTCCCAAAAACCATCGCCGACCTCTACGACCCGCAAAACATGCCCGAAGGTTTGCGCCACGCCCACCACCGCAACGACGAAACCCTTGAACGCATCTATATCGGCCGCCGCTTCAAGAACGACACCGAACGGCTGGAAAAACTGTTCGAGATGTACACGGAGATGACGGCCGCGGAGAAAATGGCGTGACGGTTTCTGATATAAGCGCGGAGATTATCTCAAAAACTCCCCATTTTTTGAGATAACGCTTGCGCCAGGCGCGCGAGGCGCATTTCCCCGCGACTATCGCCGACCTCTACGACCCGCAAAACATGCCCGAAGGTTTGCGCCACGCCCACGACCGCAACGACGAAACGCTGGAACGCATTTATATCGGCCGCCGCTTACACAACGACGCCGAACGCCTGGAAAAACCGTTCGAGACGTATACGGCGATGACCACGGAGGCGGGGGCGCAATGAACGTCGAGTTCGAGCTTGAACCGGGCGACGGAAGCGCGCCGGCCTTGCGACATGCCGCCGCAGCGTCGGGTATTGCATATTCCGCTACACATTTTGCGGAATAGCTGATACGGTAGCCGTCAAGGCGGGTGTCCATCGCCGAGGGAGGGCGAACGCGGGTGCCAAAAGAACCGCGAGACCGGAAGCGCCCGGCGGCCGTGATCGGAAATGCCGTTCGCATTGCCGGGACCGGGGAAGAACGGGAGACCGCATACCGGCAAAAGCGCGTGTGGAGAAGCCGGCGGCAGAAAGGCGGTGGAAGGAATGAATAATATTACCGATGAAATGCGCGAGGAGATCGAAAAGAACTTCGAGGCGATGTCACTTAAGATCGACGAATACATTCCTGTGCACGCAAACAAATATGCGCTCATGAGGAATGGAGAAGTCATCGAATTCTATACACACTGGGACGATGCGTATAAAACCGGCGCAAGGTTTTATGAAGACGGGCTCTTTTCCGTGCAGAAGGTAACGAAAACTCCTGTCGATCTGGGTTATTTTTCTCATGCCGTGCATATCGGGTAACTACAACCCGGCCGTCGGTCCCTTGATTCAGGTCGCGATCTTGGACGCCGCGACGGCCATGAACCCCGGCGCCGATGGAGACAAGAACCCGAAGCTCGGTATTTTCAAGGCATTGATCGACACCGGAGCCACAAGCACGTGTATCTCCGGCAGGGTTGTTTCCGAAACCGGTCTCGCGCCCTCCGGCAAGACGCCGAATGACGGGCGCGACATCATCTGCGGAGGATCGTTCACTCTGTCTTTCGACGGTCACTTCATTCTGAGTATCTAAAATGAAAAAATGCCAGCCATGACGAGACCGTGCGGAATGCGAATGCTACCCGGGCGCGACGGTGACGGTCTGTGTGGTTCACACCGAACGCAACGGCGACACGCGCATCATCAGCGCTCGCAAGGCGACGCCGCATGAACGGAAACACTTCGATGCCCATATCAAAAAAACGCATTACCGAGATCGCCGCGATCCCCGACAAGGACATCGACGTCTCGGATGCGCCCGGGATGGACGAAGAGTTTTTCATGCGGGCGACGACGAAGAAACCGCGTCCAAAGCCGGAATACGACGGCATGGCCGAGCCTCCGGCGAAGCGCCATATCCCCTCCGTCTCCTTTACCTACGCCCGCAACGGCGCCTCGACCAGGTCGAACGAACTCGGCATGCGGCCGATGCAGGAACGCGCCTACGAAAAGCGGGGCGAACAATATCTGCTGATCAAGTCGCCGCCCGCCTCGGGCAAGAGCCGCGCGCTGATGTTCATCGCGCTCGACAAGCTGCACAATCAGGGGCTTCGCAAGGCCGTCGTCACCGTGCCGGAAAAGTCCATCGGAGCGAACTTCGCCGACGAGCCGCTGTCGAAGTCCGGCTTCCGGACGGACTGGCGCGTCGAGCCGAAATGGAACCTGTGCGACGCGCCGGGGGAAGAGGGCGGCAAGGCGGAGTCGGTCGGGGCGTTCCTCAAGGGCGAGGACCGCATCCTGGTCTGCCCGCACGCGACCTTCCGCAACGCCATGGACAGGTTCGGGGCGGACGCCTTCGACGACTGCCTGATCGCCGTGGACGAGTTTCACCACGTCTCGGCCAACCCGGACAACAGGCTGGGCGCGCAACTCGCCGAACTGATCGCCCGCGACCGGGCGCATGTCGTCGCCATGACGGGATCGTATTTCCGGGGCGACGCCGAACCCGTGCTTATGCCGCACGACGAGGCCAGATTCGATACCGTCACCTACACCTATTACGAACAGCTCAACGGCTATCGCTGGCTCAAACGGCTCGATATCGGCTATTTCTTCTACGCGGGCGCCTATGCCGACGACATCCTCAAGGTGCTCGACCCGAACGAGAAGACGATCGTCCACATCCCCTCCGTCAATTCGCGCGAGAGCACGAAGGACAAGATAAGGGAGGTCGAGCACATCGTCGAGGAGCTTGGCGAATGGCGGGAAACGGACCCGGTCACCGGCTTTCATCTTGTGAAGACATCCGGCGGCCGGGTGTTGAAGATCGCCGACCTCGTCGATGACGACCCCGCGAAACGCGACCGGGTTTCGGCGGCGTTGAAAGACCCGGCCCGGAAGAACGACCGCGATCATGTCGATATCATCGTCGCGCTCGGCATGGCCAAGGAGGGCTTCGACTGGATCTGGTGCGAACACGCGCTGACGGTCGGCTACCGGTCCAGTCTGACCGAGATCGTGCAGATCATCGGTCGCGCCACCCGCGACGCTCCCGACAAGACCCGCGCCCGCTTCACCAATCTCATCGCCGAACCCGACGCCTCAGGGCAAGACGTGACCGAAGCCGTCAACGACACGCTGAAGGCCATCGCCGCCAGCCTGCTGATGGAGCAGGTGCTCGCCCCGCGCTTCGACTTCACGCCCAAGAAACCGGATAGCGGTCCCGTCGAAGGCTTCGACTACGGCGAAGGCGGTTACGATCCGGGCAGGTGCAATGCCGGCTTCAACAAAGACACGGGCCGGTTCCGGATCGAGATCAAGGGCCTCGCCGAACCGAAGAGCAAGGAGGCCGGACGCATCTGCCGGGAAGACCTGAACGAGGTCATCGCCGCCTTCGCCCAGGACAGGATCGCGGTGGAACGCGGTATCTTCGACGAAGAACTGGTGCCCGAGGAACTCACGCGGGTGCGCATGGGCGGGATCGTCAAGGATCGTTACCCGGAACTCGACGACCACGACCGGGAGGCCGTCCGCCAGCACGCCGTCGCGGCCCTGAACCTGACGCAGGAAGCCAAAAAGGTCGCGCTCGAAGACGCCTCGCCGCACGGGGCGGGAAGCGACGCCCTGATCAGGGGCGTGCGGAAATACGCCATGGACGTGCGCGACCTCGACATCGATCTGATCGACCAAATCAACCCGTTCGGCGAAGCCTACGCCATTCTCGCCAGGACAATGAGCAAGGAGAGCCTGAAACAGATCGCCGCCGTCATCTCCGCGAAGAAAGTGCGGCTCACGCCCGAAGAGGCGCGCGACCTGACGAAGCGCGCCGTCAGTTTCAAACAGAAGTACAGGCGGCTTCCTTCGATCACCTCGTCCAACCTCTGGGAACGGCGCATGGCCGAGGGCGTGGCCTTCCTCGCCCGCATGAGAAAAGAGGCCGCCGATGACTAAGGCGTTCACCGAAGAAGACGACGCGCTTCTCGCCGAACTCGGCGTCGAGGCCGAAACCGGGAACGCGGCGACCCGCACGCCGCGCGAAGAACGCATCGTCGCCGGCTTCGAGGAAATTCAACGCTTCGCCGACGAACACGGGCGCGCGCCGCGACACGGAGAAAACCGCGATATTTTCGAGCGGCTCCACGCCGTCCGGCTGGATCGCATCCGCGAACTGAAAGAGCGCGGCGAATTGCTCGAACCGCTCGACCGGCACGGATTGCTGAAAGGCGTCATGCAGGCTTCGCCGCCCGGCGACATGGACGACGACGCGCTTCTCGCGGAACTCGGCGCGGAGGCCGAAACGGCGCCCATGACCGAACTCCGGCATGTGCGCCCGATCGCCGAAAAACGCGCCGCCGAGGAGATCGCCAACCGCGAACGCTGCGAGGATTTCGACGCATTCAGGCCGCTGTTCGAAACGGTCCGGGACGAACTCGATGCCGGGCGCCGGCAAACCCGCCGGATCAGAAAGGACGCCGGCTTTCTCAAGGCCGACGTCAAGGCGGGCGATTTTTTCATTCTCGGCGGACAGACCGCCCATGTCGCCGCAATCGGCGAGAACTTCCGGGCGCCGAACGGCGAATTCGACGCGCGGCTTCGCGTGATCTACTCCAACGGAACGGAGAGCAACCTCCTTCTGCGTTCGCTGCAACGCGCGCTGTACAAGGACGAGACCAGCCGCCGCATCTCGGATTCCGGCGCGCCGGGTCCGCTGTTTTCGTCGGAATCGGGCGAAGACGATCCGGCGAGCGGAACGATTTCGAGGAAGCCCGGCTCGATATCGGGATCAAGGATCGCTTCGGCAATCCGGTCACGGCGCGCGAATGGTTTCTGGTTCCACTCTTTGTGATCGACGAGGCGGTTAAGAAAATCCGGGACGGCTCGATCGCGGATTATCGCTACGACCCGCGGCGGGCGTCCCTGGTCGCGCGCGACTGACCGCGGCGCCGCGCCGCCTCATCTTTTCCTCCCTTTTCGATTTCCCGCCGCGGCGATTTCCGTCTTGATCCGTTCGCCGCTTTGGTTCATGTGACGGTCGGGAATTGTCTGACGAACGGGCCGGGAGGGAATCGATGAAGGTCGGATTTGGCGTGCTTGGCTGCGGCCGGATAGGACAGGTCCATGCCCGGGCGGTCGCCTCGGTGCGCGGGGCCGAACTGAAAGCGGTCGCCGACCCGGTCGGGGACGCCGCGCGATCCGTCCGCGACCTCTACGATTGCGAGATACGCGCCATCGAGGAGATCGAGACGGCGGACGACATCGACGCGGTGATCGTCTGCACGCCGACCGACACCCACGCCGACCTGATCGCGCGCTTTTGCCGCGCCGGCAAGGCCGTCTTCTGCGAAAAGCCGATCGATCTCGACATCGGCCGCGTGCGCGCATGTCTGGAGGTCGTCGACCGGACCGCCGGGACGCTGATGGTCGGTTTTCAAAGGCGGTTCGATCCGCATTTCAACGCGCTTAAAGCGGCGATCGACGACGGCCGCGTCGGAACCGTCGAAACGATCGCCCTGACCAGTCGCGATCCGGGACCGCCGCCGGCCGAGTACATTCGCCGGTCGGGCGGAATTTTCCGCGACATGACGATTCACGATTTCGACGTGGCCCGCTGGCTGCTCGACGAAGACATCGAGACGGTTCAGGCGGCGGCGAGCGTGCTGGTCAGCGAAGAGATCGGCGAACTCGGAGATTTCGACAGCGTCAACGTGATCCTGCGAACCGCCTCCGGCAAACAATGCGCGATCGCCAATTCGCGGCGTGCGAGCTACGGCTACGACCAGCGCATCGAGGTCCATGGCTCGAAAGGATCGGTTTCGGCCGAAAACACGCACGAGGCGAATATCACGGTCGCGGACGAGGCCGGATATCACGCCCCGCCGCTGCAAAACTTCTTCATGGATCGCTATGCCGCCGCCTATCGGGCCGAAATCGCGGCCTTCGCCTCCTGCCTGCGCGAAAACAGGGCGCCGCCGGTAACCGGCCGCGACGGTCTGCTCGCATTGGTTCTTGCGGAAGCGGCGGCGCGGTCGGTGGACGAGGGCAGAACCGTCAAAACCGACGAAATCGCGGTGTGACCGACCCGGTTTCACCGCGCCCGGACGGAGTTCGCCGCCGGGACGGCGGGGCGTTTTCGCGACAGACGCCGCGTCCCGCTCGCGGGCGCACGGATTGCGGACCGAACGCCGATCGTCGCTCCGATCGCCGGACCGTTATGGAACGAGTTTGTATCCGCCGCTTTCCGTCACGAGAATTTCCGCGTTGGAAGGATCGCGCTCGATCTTCTGGCGCAATCTGTACACATGCGTTTCCAGCGTGTGGGTCGTGACGCCGGAATTGTAACCCCAGACCTCCTCCAGCAGGACGTCGCGCGTGACGACCTTCCGCTCGGCCCGATAGAGATATTTGATGATCGAGGCTTCCTTCTCGGTCAGGCGCAGTTTGCCGCCCCGCCGGTCCGTCATCAGTTTCCGGCTGGGTTGGAACGTGTAGGGACCGACCGTGAACGTCGCGTCCTCGCTTTGCTCGTGCTGGCGCAACTGCGCGCGAATCCGCGCCAGAAAAACCGCGAAACGAAAGGGCTTGGTCACATAGTCGTTCGCACCCGCCTCCAGCCCCAGTATGGTGTCGGAATCGGTGTCCTGCCCGGTCAGCATGACGATCGGCGCCTTGAATCCGCCCTTGCGCAGGATTTTCACCGCCTCCCGCCCGTCCATGTCCGGAAGACCGACATCCATGATCAACAGATCGATCATGCCGTTGCGGGCCGTCTGTATGCCCCCGGTGGCGGTGTCCTCCCGCAAAACCTGGAATTCCTCGTAGAGCGACAATTGTTCGACCAGGGTCGCGCGCAGGTCTTCGTCGTCGTCGACAATCAGAATCGTTCTTGCGGTCATGTCATTTCCCATGCGTTGGCGATGGTGGCGCCGTCGATGGCCCATCCACCGCGGCTCGTTTATATACCACATCGCGGCGGACGAGAACACTCGCCCGCGGACCGGTGCGATCATACTGCAAAAAACGCGGACGCAATGCGGCAATGACGAAAAAAAGGCGCACATGCCGGATCATCGCGGTCAGGCCGCGGCCGGGCGACCCGGCCCGGGGAATCATGCGATTCGGTCCGCTTGTCGTCAGATGCGCGCTGGGCCGGTCGGGCGTCTCCGCGTTCAAGCGGGAAGGCGACGGGGCGACGCCGCTCGCATCGATGCGTCTGCGAGGCGTTTACGTCCGGGCGCGCGGCAACGCATCGTCGCGCTCCATGCTTCCCCTGGCGAAGATACGGGCCGATGACGGCTGGTGCGACGAGCCCGCGGACCGCAACTACAACCGGCCCGTGCGCCTGCCCTATTCGGCGAGCGCGGAAACCATGTTGCGGAACGACGAACTATACGATGTCGTCATCGTGCTCGACTGGAATATCCGCCGCCGCGCAAGGGGCCTCGGCAGTGCGGTTTTTCTCCATATCGCGCCGCCCGGCCATCCGCCCACGGAGGGCTGCGTCGCCATTTCGCCACGCGATATGGCGCGCCTGCTGCCCCATCTGTCGGTCAAAACGGTTCTCCGGATCTCGAGATAGCGACCGGCGGCGATCCGGCCGGGGGGCGCGCGTTCCCGAAGCGTCCGCAGCGCGGCCGCTTCGCGTGTCCTATCGCAGGCCAGGACCGTCGGCGGCCGCCGCCAGCGCCTCGCGCACCAGGTCCCGGCGAAACAGCGCATCGGAGACCCGATTGTCGACGGAAAGCGCCTCGAGCCCGCGCACCAGGTTGAGATGCCGCGCGCCGCCCTCCGAGGCGTTGAAAAACCCCTCCGGCGTCAGAACGATCCACGACCCGTCGGCGAACGCGGCGAACGCGGCAAGCTCCCGGCCCTTCGCGACGTCCCACAGCCGCACCGTACCGTCATGCGATCCGCTGGCGATCGTCCGCCCGTCCGGGCCGAACGCAACGCTGGTGACACCATCCTCGTGGCCCTCGATCACCCGCAGTTGGCGACCGCTCGCCGCCTCCCACAGCCGCACCGTCTTGTCATACGATCCGCTGGCGATCGTCCGCCCGTCCGGGCTGAAAGCAACGCTGGTGACACCAGACCCGTGGCCCGCAAGCACCCGCAGTTCTTCACCGCTCGCCGCGTCCCACAGGCGCACCTTACCGTCCTGCGATCCGCTGGCGATCGTCCGCCCGTCCGGGCTGAACGCAACGCTCCTGACAGAACCCTCGTGGCCCGCAAGCACCCGCAGTTCTTCACCGCTCGCCGCGTCCCACAGGCGCACCGTCTTGTCACCCGATCCGCTGGCGATCGTCCGCCCGTCCGGGCTGAACGCAACGCTGTTGACAGAACTCCGGTGGCCCAGTTGCAGAACGGCGCGCCATGCCGTTAAAGCGATCATGTCAATTCCTTTCCACCGCCCTGCCGGCGGCCATAGGCTCATCACAAACACGCGCCGCCGGCGAAGTCAAACGGCGCGGCGGGCGACAACCGCATCGATGCGTCTGCGAGGCGGTTATGTCCGGGCGCGCGGCAACGCATCGTCGCGCTCCATGCTTCCCCTGGCCAGGATACGGGCCGATGACGGCTGGTGCGACGAGCCCGCGGACCGCAACTACAACCGGCCCGTGCGCCTGCCCTATTCGGCGAGCGCGGAAACCATGTTGCGGAACGACGAACGATACGATGTCGTCATCGTGCTCGACTGGAATATCCGCCGCCGCGCAAGAGGCCTCGGCAGCGCGGTTTTTCTCCATATCGCGCCGCACGGCCATCCGCCCACGGAGGGCTGCGTCGCCATTTCGCCACGCGATATGGCGCGCCTGCTGCCCCATCTGTCGGTCAGAACGGTTCTCCGGATCTCGAGATAGCGACCGGGCGGTCGCGATACGGCCGGGGGGCGCGTGTTCCCGAAGCGTCCGCAGCGCGGCCGCTTCGCGTGTCCTATCGCAGGCCAGGACCGTCAGCCGCCGCCGCGACCCTGCCGTCGGGATCGCCGGCCAGCGCCTCGCGGTCATCTCCGGTAGTTGCGCTCGGTCAGGCTCGATTTGCGGCGGGCGGAGAAAACGAGGGGGCGGCCCGTTCACGGGATTCGACGAAAAGGCGCCGCGCGCTCCGGGCGCGAAGGGGCCTGCCGGCCGAATTACCGGAATTCGCGGCATAGGGCCATGAAGCCGCCCGCTGGCGCGTATGTTTGCACCGTGCTAGTCCGTGCCGGAGACGGCGCGACGAAGGGCACATCGTCCGATTTGAACTGGAGAAGATCATGACTGAGAACACAGAGTTGCACGAGGCTGCGGTGAAGGGCGATGTTGCCGCGGTCGCGGCGCTGATCGACGCCGGGGCCGATCCCGACGCACGAACCGAGGATGGCCACACCCCGCTGCACATTGCCGCGGTGAAGGGCCATGCCGCCGCGATCATGGCGTTGCTCGAAGCCGGGGCCGATCCCTGCGCACGGAACGAGGATGGCTGGACCACACTGGACTTCGCTAAGGAGCTTGGCCATCCCGCCGCGATCACGGCGCTGCTCGACGCCGGAGCCGATCCCGACGCACGGGACAAGCATGGCAACACCCCGCTGCACGCTGCCGCGCAGGAAGGCCATGCCGCCGCAATCGCGGCGCTGCGCGATGCCGGGGCCGATCCCAACGCACGAGAAAAGAAGGTTGGCCGCACCCCGCTGCACCATGCCGCGTTTATGGGCCATGCCGCCGCGGTCGCGGCGCTGATCGAAGCCGGGGCCGATCCCAATGCGCGGGACAAGAATGACACTACCCCGCTGCACCTTGCCACGCTTAAAGGCCATGCCGCGGCGATCGCGGCGCTGATCGAAGCCGGGGCCGACCTCAATGCGCGGACCGAGGATGGCTTCACCCCGCTGCACATTGCTGCGTGGAAGGGCCATGCCGCCGCGGTCGCGGCGCTGCTCGACGCCGGGGCCGATCCCGATGCGCGGACCGAGGATGGCTTCACCCCGCTGCACAGTGCTGCGGGGAAGGGCCATGCCGCCGCGGTCGCGGCGCTGATCGACGCCGGGGCCGATCCCGATGCGCGGACCGAGAAGGGCGCCACCCCGCTGCACCTTGCCACGCTTAAAGGCCATGCCGCGGCGATCGCGCCGCTGCTCGACGCCGGGGCCGATCCCGATGCGCGGACCGAGGATGGCACAACCCCGTTCGATCTCATTCCGAAGGATTCGCCGCTGATCGGCACGCCCGTCTACCGGCGGTTGAAAGACGCCAGCCGGAACTGACCGGTCGCGCCCGGCATTCCGCTTTGAACCTCGCCGCGACCGGGCCGGCCATCGAGCGGTTCTTCATCAGCTTGTAGACGATCGAATCCATCAGCGCCTGGAACGAGGCGTCGATGATGTTTTCGAACACGCCCATCGTCCACCAGCGGCACCAGCCAGTCGCCGTCGAGCCGGGCCCCGCGCGCTGGCGCGTATGTTTGCCTGACAAGCGCCTTCCTTTGCGCCGGCATGGGAATGCCGGGCCCCGCGCGCTGGCGCGTGTGGTTGCGCCGTGCTAGTCCGTGCCGGAGACGGCGCGACGAAGGGCGCATCGTTCGGACCGAACCGGAGAAGACGGCGGGAGAATGGTATGAGAATTGGGGTCGTTGCGACGATGGCGGCCGTGGCGGCGCGTCTGACCCGGTATTTGTGGGACACGCATGGCAACACCCCGCTGCACGATGCCACCGCGACCGCGGCCCTGCTCGAAGCTGCGGATAAGGGCCATGCCGCCGCGATCGCGGCGCTGATCGAAGCCGGGGGCGATCCCAACGCGCGGAACGAGTATGATAGCACCCCGCTGCACGCCGCTGCGTTCGGGGGCCATGCCGCCGCGATCGCGGCGCTGCGCGAAGCCGGGGCCGATCCCAACGCACGGAACAGGATTGGCCTCACCCCGCTGCACGCTGCCGCGTCTTGGGGCCATGCCGCCGCGATCGTGGCGCTGCTCAAAGCCGGGGCCGATCCCGACGCGCGGAACGAGAATGGTCGCACCCCACTGTACGATGCTGCGGGGTGGAAAGGTCATACCGCCGCGATCAAGGCGCTGCTCAAAGCCGGGGCCGATCCCAACGCGCGGGACAAGCTTCTTGGCTATACTCCACTGCACGAGGCTGCGAGTCGGGGAAATGCCGGCTCCATTGCCGTGCTGTTCGAAGCCGGAGCCGATCCCAACGCGCGGGGGGGCGGGTATGGCTGCACCCCGCTGCACATTGCTGTTGAGCACGGTCATGCCGCCGCGATCATGGCGCTGATCGAAGCCGGGGGCGCTCCCAATGCAATGACCGGGAATGGCGTCACCCCGCTGTATGTTGCTGAGCGGAAAGGCGATGCCGCCGCAATCACGGCGCTGCGCGAAGCCGATCCCGGCAAACGGGCCGGGAATGGCGTCACCCCTCTACACGCTGCCGCGTGGGAGGGCGATGTCACCGCGATCGCGGCGCTGCGCGAAGCGGGGGCCGATCCTAATTCACGGGACGAGGATGGCTTTACCCCGCTGCACGATGCTGCGAGTAAAGGCCATGCCGCGGCGATCGCGGCGCTGCTCGAAGCCGGGGCCGATCCCGACGAACGGGAAGAATATGGCAACACCCCGCTGCACATTGCTGCGCGGCTCGGCTACGCCGCCGCGATCGCCGCATTGCTCAAGGCCGGGGCCGATCCCGACGCACGAGACAATAATGGCCTCACCCCGCTGTACGGTGCCGCGTTGGAGGGCCATGCCGCGGCGGTCGCGGCGTTGCTCAAGGCCGGGGCCGATCCCGGCGCGCGGACCGAGGGTGGCTATACCCCACTGCGCATTGCCGCGTTGGAGGGCCATGCCGCGGCGGTCGCGGCGCTGCTCGACGCCGGGGCCGATCCTAACACACGAGGCTATTATGTCGTCACCCCGCTGCACGAGGCTGCGGGGAACGGCCATGTTGCCGCGATCAAGGCGCTAATCGAAGCCGGGGCCGATCCCAGTGCAGGGCGGGTGGCCTGGGATGGCAGAACTCCGCTGCATTCTGCTGTGGAGGCTGGCCATGCCGCGGCGATCATGGCGCTGCTCAAGGCCGGAGCCGATCCCAACGCTCAGGGCGAAAGGGTCGCCACCCCGCTGCACGAGGCTGCGCGGAAAGGTCATGCCGTCGCGATCGCGGCGCTGATTGAGGCCGGGGCCGATCCCGACGCATGGCACCAGCATGTCGGCACCCCACTGCACGAGGCTACGCGAATGAGCCGTGCCGCGGCGATCGCCGCGCTACTCGAAGCCGGGGCCAGTCCTAACGCACGAGGCCAGTATGTCGGTGCCCCGCTGCACGAAGCTGCGGGGAACGGCCATGTTGCCGCGATCAAGGCGCTGCTCGAAGCCGGGGCCATTCCTAACGCGCGGGACAAGCTTCATGGCGCCACCCCGCTGCACCGTGCTGCGGGGAACGGCCATGCCGTCGCGATCGAGGCGCTGGTTGGCGCCGGGGCCGATCCCGACGCGCGGAACGAGGATGGTCGCACCCCGCTGCACGCTGCTGCGCAAAACGGCCATGCCGCGGCGATCGCGGCGCTGCTCAAAGCCGGAGCCGATGCACAAACCAAGGGTGGCTTCACCCCGCTGCACGATGCCGCGTTTTGGGGCCATGCCGCGGCGATCGCCGCGCTACTCGAAGCCGGGGCCGATCCCGGTGCGCGGAGCAAGGATGGCCGCATCCCGTTCGATCTCATTCCGAAGAATTCGCCGCTGATCGGCACGCCCGTCTACCGGCGGTTGAAAGACGCCCGCCGGAACTGACCGGTCGCGCCCGGCATTCCGCCTTAAACCTCGCCGCTCCGGTCCGGCCATCGAGCGGTTCTTCATCAGCTTGTAGATGATCGAATCCATCAGCGCCTGGAACGAGGCGTCGATGATGTTTTCGAACACGCCCATCGTCCACCAGCGGCACCAGCCAGTCGCCGTCGAGCCGGGCCCCGCGCGCTGGCGCGTATGTTTGCACCGTGCTAGTCCGTGCCGGAGACGGCGCGACGAAGGGCGCATCGTTCGGACCGGAGAAGACGGCGGGAGAATGGTATGAGAATTGGGGTCGTTGCGATGATGGCGGCCATTTCGGCGCGTCTGACCCGGTATTTGTGGGACACGCATGGCAACACCCCGCTGCACAATGCCGTGCAGACGGGCGATACTGTCGCGATTGCGGCGCTGCTCATCTTAGCCGAGGCCGATCCTAACGCACGGAACAAGAATGGCCAAATCCCGCTACACTTTGCTGCATTGAGCGGCCATGCCGCCGCGATCATGGCGTTGCTCGAAGCCGGGGCCGATCCCAACGCACGGAACAAGTATGGCCGCACCCCGCTACACGCTGCTGCACGGAAAGGTCATGTCGTCGCGATTGCGGTGCTGCTCGAAGCCGGAGCCAATCCTGACGCACGGAACAGAATTGGCCGCACCCCGCTACACGCTGCTGCACATGAAGGCCATGCCGCCGCGATCACGGCACTGCGCGAAGCCGGGGCCGATCCCGACGCGCAGGACAAGAATAGCCTCACCTCGCTGCACGATGCTGCGAGTAAGGGCCATGCCGCGGCGGTCGCGGCGCTGCTCAAAGCCGGGGCCGATCCCGATGCGCGGGACAAGCATAGCGTCACCCCGCTGCACTTTGCTGCGTATGACGGCCATGTTGCCGCGATCATGGCGCTGCTCGAAGCCGGAGCCGATCCAGGCGCACGGAATGTTTTTGGCGGCACCCCGCTGCACATTGCCGCGGAGGAGGGCCATGCCGCGGCGATCGCGGCGCTGCTCAAAGCCGGGGCCGATCCAAGCGCACGGAAAGAGGACGGCTGGACCCCGCTGCACGCTGCTGCGTTGATGGGCCATGCCGCCGCGATCGCGGCGCTGCTCGACGCCGGAGCTGATCCCGATGCGCGAAACGCAGATGGCCTCACCCCACTGGACTTCGCTAATGAGCTTGGCAATACCGCCGTGATCGCGGCGCTGCTCGACGCCGGGGCCGATCCCGATGCGCGGGCCAAGGATGGCATCACCCCGCTGTACGCTGCTGCGGCAAACGGCCATGCCGCGGCGATCGTGGCGCTGCTTGACGCCGGAGCCGATCCCGACGCGAGGAGCAAAGATGGCTGGACCCCGCTGCACGAGGCTGCGTTTGGGGGCCATACCGCGGCGATCGCGGCGCGGCGCAAAGCCGGGGCCGATCCCTGCGCACGGAACGAGGATGGCTGGACCACACTGGACTTCGCTAAGGAGCTTGGCCATCCCGCCGCGATCACGGCGCTGCTCGACGCCGGAGCCGATCCCGACGCACGGGACAAGCATGGCAACACCCCACTGCACGTTGCTGCCAGGCAGGGCCATACCGCGGCGATCGCGGCGCTGCTCAAAGCCGGGGCCGATCCCGACGCACGCAACGAGCGTGGCACCATTCCGCTACACGGTGCCGCGCAGGAAGGCCATCCCGCCGCAATCGCGGCGCTGATCGACGCCAGGGCCGATCCCAACGCACGGAATAAGGATGGCTGGACCCCACTGCACGATGCTGCGTTCAAGGGCCATGCCGCCGCGATCGCGGCGCTGCTCAAAGCCGGGGCCGACCCAGATGCGCGGGACGAGGACGGCTGGACCCCGCTGCACTTTGCCGCGCAGGAAGGCCATGCCGCGGCGATCGCGGCGCTGCTCAAAGCCGGGGCCGATCCCGACGCGCGGAACGAGCGTGGCGACACCCCGCTGTACGGTGCCGTGCGTGAGAATCATGCCGCGGCGACCGAGGCGCTGCTCAAAGCCGGGGCCGATTCCGACGCACGGAACGAGTATGGCGCCACCCCGCTGCACATTGCCGCGTTTAAGGGTGATGCCGCCGCGATCATGGCGTTGCTCGAAGCCGGGGCCGATCCCGACGCGCGGAACGAGGATGGCGGCACCCCGCTGCACACTGCCGCGTTGATGGGCCATGCCGCCGCGATCATGACGTTGCTCGACGCCGGAGCCGATCCCGACGCGCAGAACAAGTATGGCCACACCCCGTTCGATGTCATCGCGAGGAAGCTGATCGGTACGCCCGTCTATCGGCGGCTGAACGACGCACGAGCCAAGGGCGGCAGCACCCCGTTGCAGGCTGCCGCGTTGATGGGCCATGCCGCCACGATCGCGGCGCTGCTCAAAGCCGGGGCCGATCCCGACGCACGGGACGAGAATATGTTGACCCCACTGCACTTTGCCGCGGCGAACGGCCATGCCGCCGCGATCGCCGTACTGCGCGAAGCCGGGGCCGACCCCGATGCGCGGGCCGAAGATGGCGCCACCCCGCTACACTTTGCCGCGCGGGAAGACCAGGCCGCGGCGATCGCGGCGCTACGCGAAGCCGGGGCCGACCCCGACGCGCGGAACGAGGATGGCGAAACCCCACTGCACATTGCCGCGGAGAACAGCCATGCCGCGGCGATCGCGGCGCTGCTCGAAGCCGGAGCCGATGCACAAACCAAGGATGGCTTCACCCCGCTGCACGCTGCTGCGCAAAACGGCCATGCCGCGGCGATCGCGGCACTGCTCGACGCCGGGGCCGATCCCGACGCACGGAGCAAATATGGCGCCACCCCGCTGCACGCTGCCGCGTTGATGGGCCATGCCGCCGCGGTCGCGGCGCTGCTCGACGCCGGGGCCGATCTTGCCGTGCGGAACGCAGACGGATTGACCCCGTTCGATCTCATTCCGAAGAATTCGCCGCTGATCGGCACACCCGTCTACCGGCGGCTGAACGACGCCCGCCGGAGCATGGCGGTCGCGTCGCGCATTCCGTATTGAACCTCATCGCCCCGGTCCGGCCATTGAGCGGTTCTTCATCAGCTTGTTGTAGCTTGTCACCGGGTTTTAGAACAGCGCTCATTCCCAAATCAGGCACTCAAGATCCCAGATTGCCGAATTTAAGGTTCAGTTGTTCCTCCGGCTCCAGCGGTCGCATCACTGAACTGTAGGCCCTCTGCATCAGTTTTGGCGCTGCGTTGTGGTCTGAGGCGTGGATCATCGTGAACAGGTGCCTTCCACCCTCGCGCTCATGCTGATAGATGGGAAACGAATACACGTTCCGATATCCCAACTCATCCCTAAAGCGCTTCTCAAAGGCCATTTGAAGCTTTGTCGGTCCGAGATCGATAAGTTTCTCCCAATCCGGTCCGCCCCACCATCGCTCGGGCACGTCGCGGTTCTTAGTGAAACTCGGCAACGACCGAAATAACCAGCCGACCGCAAGAAAATAGAACAGCTCTATCCGTTTAGCGTCATCGCACTTGTGCTCTGAGAGCTTCCGAAGCGTATTCCACTCGCATTCGCACGTGAATTGATCGATCAGGCAAAAGGCAGCCGTATTATCGGTAATTTGTCCACCGGCAAGGATGTCGTCGATTTTTGCATTGAAGTCTCCATGATGCACATCGATATGGCGGCGGGGCTTTGTGTCAGGCTGTTCATCGCGCAGTTGCTCCAGAAGCTTGATTTTCGCTGGGTCTTTGTCGCACCAGAAGAACTGCCGTAGGAATTTCGGTTCGCTCTCGACAACCAGACGCGCCGCCCAACTGTCGGGGTTGTCTATCTCCTTTGGTCCCGCGAACCCGTCGATGTAGGCTCCGTGTTTTGTGATTAAAACAAAGAAGCGGAGGTAGCTGGCGATCAGTTGGGCCTTGTTCTCCGTCCAGACCTTATGTGCGGCTTCCCGCCGCATCTTGTGCGGTGGCTTTTGAACCGGCGCGTCGGGAAACAGATGGGTTTGCTTTGGCATGCTTTATGGCAATGGCAATAGAAACAAAAAGTTTCGTCAAGCTGCGGCTGAACAGTTCCGATCCTGCGCGCTTATCTCGGGAAACTCCCTGCAGACCGACCCGTCCAAAGTACCTCCGCCCTTTCCAAAGGGATCGGCCAGCTTAGCATCCTCGACGGTTTGTCTGTGTTCACAAACAAGCGGATTGTTTGCGTAGGCGCCCCACTGCTTGAAAAATGGCGCGATGCCTCGCTGACGGCAATCGGCGATGATATCTCTGACCCATAACGGATTGAGACTGCGCGCTCCATGTCCGCTCTCGCCGCCGATGATCAGCCAATCGGGTTTGGGATCGTCGGCAGCAATTCGAAGTGCTCCGATGGCCGGTTCATAAGACACGAACCAGACACAGGCCGCTATCCGGTTAATGAAACGCTTGCGCTGGTCGAAATGTTTCTGGTCTTCAGCCGTAAATCCGAGCCAAACATTGGTGTAGTTTTCCGTGCCCCAATCATCAGGGAGCATTTTTTCGATATTTTGAGGACGTTTAGTCAGCAACTGCCAGTCCAGATCGGGTGTCGATTTGATAATCCCGAACAAGTCCGCCCGCCATTGGCGGTCTGCCTTGTTGTCGAAAACATCCGCCAGAGATGCACAAAAAACGCGCTGGCGTCGCCCCCGCTGGGCCGCAAATAGCTGCGCCTTCTTTTGCCACAACAACGGCCCGCGCCAATAGGCATCCGTTGTTCGCTTGCGGGGATGTTTCCCCCATTTCACATGCCCGAAACGCTTAGACCATGCCTCGGCGTAACAATTGTCGCATCCGGGGCTGATCCTGGTACAACCGATCCACGGATTGAACGTATGGTCCGTCCATTCAATTGACGAATTCAACGCCATGGCGTCCTCCGGTTACCTGATCCCGTCAGGCTATCACTGGTTACTTCTGGAGAAAAGGGCGGCGCACCGTTCGAGTTCAGCTTTGGCGACCTCCTTGCCGCCGCAGGCGCCCGTCTTGCAGTCGCCGATCTGCGGGAACCACTGCCAGCGGCCGTCATGGCGACGATAGACGCGGCCAATCCTCTCACCGTCGCGCCACAGCGCGCCGTCATTCTCCCGGTCCGGCCAGGTGCGGAGCCGGCCGTTTTTGAGGCCGTTTCGAAGGGCCTTTGAAAGCCATTCGAGCGCCCTCTCCGTCGCCGGTTCAATGAATCATGCGCCGCCTTGTCCATGGATTCGGCGACGCCGGTCGCCACATGTCACGCGCGTCCGAACTCCGCCGTCACGCTTTGTGATGCACTTCCTGCAGTCCATAGACCGGCGTCGGCACACCCTCCATCCGCGCCTTCAACTGGATCGCCAGAAATTGCGAGTAATGCCGCGACTGGTGCAGATTGCCGCCGTGGAACCACAGCGCCTCTTGCCGGGTCGGCTTCCACATGTTGCGCAACTCGCCTTCCCACGGTCCCGGGTCCTTCGGCGTATCCGAGCCGAGCCCCCAGCACTTGCCCACCTTGTCGGCGACCTCCTGGCTGATCAGTTGCGCCGCCCAGCCGTTCATCGAGGAATATCCCGTCGCGAATACGATGACGTCGGCCGCGATCTCGGCGCCGTCCTCCAGCCTGATGCCGGTCCCGGTCACCTCGGTCACCTGACCGTGCGCCAGCTTGATCTCGCCGTCGCAGATCAGTTCCGACGCGCCCACGTCGATGTAGTAACCCGACCCGCGGCGAAGGTATTTCATGAAAAGGCCGCTGTCGTCGGCGCCCCAATCAAGCCGGAAACCGGCCGTCTCCAACCGGTCATAAAATTCGGCGTCTTTCTCCTTCATCGCCTCATAGGCGGGCTTCTGCAGCGCGGGCAGCGCCTTGTACGGCAACGAGGCAAAGATCAGATCCGCGGTGTTGTGGTCGATGCCGTCGGCCACCGCGCGCTCGGAATAGAGATCGCCCAGCCCGATATCCATCAGCGTGTCGGACCTGACCACATGGGTGGTCGAGCGCTGCACCATGGTCACATCGGCCCCGGCCTCCCATAGTGCGGCGCAGATGTCGTGGCCGGAGTTGTTGGACCCGACCACGGCGACCTTCTTGCCCGCATACCGATCGGGGCCGGGATGGCGCGAGGAATGGTGCAGATCGCCCTTGAAAATGTCGATCCCCGGAAGGTCGGGCATGTTCGGCACCGCCGACATGCCGGTCGCCAGAATCAGCTGCGCCGGCCGCAGCACCACCTCTTCGCCGTCGCGGTCGACGACGACCTCCCATTCTTTCTTCGCGTCGTCATAGCGCGCCGATTCGCAGGTCGTCCGCACCCAGTAATTCAACTCCATGATCCTCGTGTAGCTTTCCAGCCAGTCGCCGATCTTGTCCTTGGGGCTGAACACCGGCCAGTGATCGGGGAACGGCAAATACGGCAGATGGTCGTACCAGACCGGATCGTGCAGACAGAGCGACTTGTAGCGGTTGCGCCAGCTGTCGCCCGGGCGGTCGTTCTTTTCGACGATGATCGTCGGCACTCCGTTGCGTTTCAAACGCGCGCCGAGGCCGATGCCGCCCTGGCCGCCGCCGATCACCACGCAATAGGGCTGTTCGGAATAGCCGAGCCCGCGGACCTCGCGTTCGCGTCGTTCCTTCCAGGTCTCGCGCTCGCGGAATGCGCCGTGCTCGACGCCTTTGTCGCGTGTCGGACCCGCTGCCTCTTCATGGCCCTTCAATCGTTGCGCCGAGGTCAGGAGCGTCCAGCAGCCCTCATCGTTCAGCCGCACAAGGCCCTTCCCGTACACGGCGTCGGTCTCGAAGGCGATCCAGGCCTCGGCGACGCCGCCGGCCTCGCTGGCCTCGCCTTCGATCCGCCAGTTCGACGGGTTGACTCCGCCCAGCGTTTTCTCAGCCATGTCGCCGATAGCGTCCCGGCCTTCCATCGTCTTGATGTTCCAGGTGAACGACACCAGGTCCCGCCAATAGCAGTCCTCGGCAAAACAGCCTTTCAACGCCTCTATATCCCGCGCCTCCAAGGCGCCGCCAAACTTCGCCAGCCAGGTTGCAACACGGGCCTGAGGGGATGCGACATCCATGATCTTCCTCCCAAATAGCTTGTTCCGTCAAACGACGGGTCACATCGAGTTATTTCCAAGCGGTCCAACCCGCCGCGAGATGCTCGAACATCCGCGCCACGGCTTCCGCGCCGGGGTCGTTATGGCCCTCCAGCATCGCCGCCGAAACATAGGCCGCCCGCCCCGTGAGATATTCCGCCGGAATTTTATCGGGTTTCGCCCGGCGCGGCAATCACATGGAAACCACGACGCGGCCCCTGATTTTCCCGGCCACGATGTCCCGCGCCGCGCCGACGATGTCGTCGAACCCGATGCGGACGGACAAGGCTTCAAGCTTTTCGAGGTCCAGGTCGGCGCGGATGCGTTTCCAGGCTTCAAGGCGGACTTCCTTCGGAGCCATCACGGAATCGATCCCGAGCAGCGAAACGCCGCGAAGAATGAACGGCGCCACGCTCGCCGGCAAATCCATGCCCTGCGCCAGACCGCAGGCGGCCACCGCGCCGCCATAGGATGTCATCGACAGCACATTCGCCAATGTGTGACTTCCGACGGCGTCGACGCCGGCCGCCCAGCGTTCCCCGCCCAACGGTTTGGCCGGCGCCGACAGTTCGTCGCGCGAAACGACCTCCGCGGCGCCGAGGTTCTTCAGATATTTTTCCTCCGACATGCGTCCGGTGGAGGCGATCACATGAAAACCGAGTTTGGAAAGGATCGCGACGGCGACCGATCCCACGCCGCCGGCGGCGCCGGTAACAACGACCGGTCCACGGTCCGGTCCGATGCCGTGACGCTCCAGCGCCATGACGCAAAGCATGGCGGTATAGCCCGCCGTGCCCACCGCCATCGCCTCCCGCGCCGTCATGCCGTCCGGCAGCGGCACCAGCCAATCGCCGTCGAGCCGGGCCATGCCGGCATAGGCGCCATGGTGCGTCTCGCCCACGCCCCACCCGTTGAGGACAACCTTGTCGCCCTCCTTCCAGTCCGGGCCGTCGGACTTCACCACCGTGCCCGCCAGATCGATTCCCGGCACGAGAGGCCAGCGCCTGATCACCGGCGCCTTTCCCGTGATCGCCAGGCCGTCCTTGTAGTTGACGGTCGTCGCCTCGACCCGCACCGTGACGTCGCCCTCCATCAATTCGTTTTCGGTCATATCGACGATATCGACGGATTGCTTCTTTTCTTCATCCCGCGAAACGAGGATGGCTTTGAATGCCCCGGTCATGAAATGGTCTCCGCGAACGTGTGAGGATTGAGGTTCGGCTCACAAACCGCGCGGCGGCCCGACTGTCAAGTGCGCCTTTGCAACCCGCGTCAGGCCCGGCGACGCCAATCGATCAGTTCCTGGAGCAAAACCAGCCCGGCGCCGACGGTGATGAACGCATCGGCAAGATTGAATATCGCGAACGACCAGTCGCCGACGTGAAACAGGATGTAGTCGACCACGTGGCCGAGTGTCGCGCGGTCGATCAGATTGCCGATCGCGCCGCCCAGGACGAAGGCGAATCCGAGACGGGAAATCCATTGTTCCTTTTGCGTCCGGACCGCGAGATAGATCACGAACAGAACGACCGCCGCCGGCAGCGCGATCAGCCATCGTCCGTCCAGCGACGAGAACATCGAGAACGCGATACCGGTGTTGTTGGTCCGGAATATCGCCAGAAACGGCAGCAGGTGATGAGATTCATGCAGGGGAAACGCCGTCTCGACGAACCGCTTGACGAAATAATCGACAGCCGCCGCCGCGATCGCGACCATCGGATAAAGCGGCGCAATTCGCGTCATTTTCGGGTTCCCGTTTCGCGGCGCTCATCGCCGACCGTTTCTCCCGTCATTGCTCCAACCCGCGACATTTCGCAACATTCGAAACCCCGAACGCATATTCGGGAGATCGTTTTGAAACGCCGGTCGCATATTCGAACGACGCTTCATGCGATATGGAGACAGGATCGCGTTGACGTTCAAACACGAAGCGCCCCGCGCCGGATTTCGTAGAGCATCACCCCGGTCGAGACGGCGAGATTAAGGGAATCGGCGCGACCGGCCTGCGGAATCCGCACCAGTTCATCGCAGCGATTCGCCAGTTCTTCGCTCAATCCCCGTTGCTCGTTGCCCATCAACAGCACGATCGGCCGGTTTTCGTAATCGACCGACCGGTAGTCGACCGAACCCTCCAGATGGGCGCCGACCGTCAATCCGTCAAACCGCTCCATCCATTCGGCAAAGCCGGCTTCGGCGCAACGCGCGATCGGGATCGAGAAAATGGAGCCCATCGTCGCGCGCACCGCTTCCGGCGAGAACGGATCGACGCAGTCGCCCACCAGCACGATTCCTTTCGCTCCGACCGCATCGGCGGTTCGGACGACGGCGCCGAGATTGCCGGGGTCGCGCACCCGGTCGAGCGCAATCCAGACGTCCCCCGCACCCGGATTTATCGCGCGCGGGGACGTGAACCGCCGCTCGAACACGCCGACGACCGTCTGCGGATTGTCACGCCTTGTGACCGCCGCCAGGACTTTTTCCGGCGCGACAACGACATCGCCTCCGACGGAAATCGCTCGAGCGGCGATTTTCCCGGCGACGGTCCGCGCCGATTTCGCGTGGATCAGCATGCGGATACGCCATCCCCGGTCCAGCGCGTCGACAACGAGCTTCGGACCTTCCGCGATGAAGGCGTTCCGCCGATCCCGATGCTTCTTCCGGAACAACGCCCGGATGTCCTTGACGACCGGATTCGCAAGGCTGGTTATTTCCCTGACGCGCCCGGGCGGCGCGACGGTCCGGTCCGAACCGTTCATCGATCCGCAACCCGGCGCGAGAACAGGGATGTCGCCAAAGCGCGCCCGGCCGACCGTTCGCGAATGACAAGCTCACCGGATTCGACGACGCCTCCCATTCGGGCAAACGCGTCCGGCATCAATGCGCGGGTCGTGAAGAAGGAGGCGCGAATCGAATAGGCGGTCAAAATCGCCGCCAACGGTCCGGGCGTAAGGATATTCGAGCACAACGCGATCATTTCCCGAATGTTTTCAAACGGCCGCCATTTCCCGCCTTTCGGGCCGCGTCCGAATGCCGGCGGGTCCAGCAAAACGATGTCACAGGTCTTTTCGCGGCGTCGTTCGCGCCGGGCGAATTTGAGCGCATCCCCGCAAATCCGGCCGATCGGTTTCCGTGACGCATCGACATGGGTGACTTCGGCGCCCGCTCCGGCGGCGACCGGCGCAGCTGTTCCCGTGTAGCCGAACGGATTCAGCGCCCGCACGGGCCCGGTTGCCGTTTTGACAAGCGATTCCATGTGATTCCAGTGGATCGCCTGCTCCGGAAATACGCCGACATGACGAAATGACGTGAATCGGCCGAGATAGTCCAGGCCGTCATGACGCATCGGCCATGTTTCCCCGAACGGCGATTTTGGAAAGCGCCATCGGCCGATACCTTCCTCGTCGGCATCTCCCGTGAATACCGCGTCGGCCCGCGACCATTCCTTTTCGCCGAGCGCCCTGTTCCCGATGGCCTGTCCTTCCGGTCTGACAATGCGATAGGCGCCGTAGCGCTCAGGTTTTTGTCCGGCGCCGCTGTCCGGCAGGGCGTAGTCGTCATTGCCGGTTATTTCGAGAACAAGCGGCGCGTTTTCTCGCGGCGCGCGGAAATTCTCGCCCGGCGGCGCCGGTTTATCGCCGCCGTGAGAACGATGCGGGTTTTCCGTCATTGCGATTCGGCGACAAGGTTCGCTCTCCCGGCGCCGGCGGCGCCTCGGGTTTCGATTTCATCAGGTCACGCGAAACCGCCGTTTCCCGGCGGCCGTCTTTCGCCGCGCGCCGGTATTTGCGCTGCCTGAACCAGGTGGCGGTCGAACCCACGATCATTCCAAGCGCCAGCGCGGCGAACAGCCAGACGAACAACGGCAATTCCAGCGTCAGCGCCGGATTACCCGGATTGAACGGATCGATCGTGAAACCCGCCGGATCGCGGTTCGCCACCGCGAGCGAGATGAGGATGACCGCGACCGGTACGAGAACGAGCGCGGCGACAAGTCTGCTGATCATGGCTGTCCGGGATTTCGATTCGTCGGATTAGTCCGAATTGAGGCGGTTTCGAAGTTCCTTGCCGGTCTTGAAGGACGGCACCCATTTTTCCTTCACCGCGACGGATTCGCCGGTTCGGGGATTTCTTCCCGTTCGGGCCGGTCTGTTCTTGACCGAGAAAGCGCCAAATCCGCGCAGTTCAACGCGGTCGCCGGACGCAAGCGCTTCCGTGATCTCGTTTAGAATGGCGTTCACGATGTTCTCGACATCGCGCTGAAAAAGATGCGGGTTGCGGTTGGCGACGATTTGCACGAGTTCGGACTTGATCATGAGGCGCCTCAGACAAAGGGTTATTCGGTATTCGTTGAATTCTCGATGTTTTTTTCCGTTCCGGGGTCAATTTTCAGGATGCCAGACGGATACCAGGCCGTCAAGGAACATCCGGTCGAGACCGATTTTTTCGAGCGGGCCGTCATGCCCGACGGAAAGGCCGATCCATTTTGCCGGATTGCCGGAAAGCCCGAAGAGATCGAACAGGCCGACATTCCGCTCCTCTTTCCACTCCAGCACCTCGAGTTCCGGCTCCAGTCCCCTGCCCACCAGCCATTCGACGGCCGTTTTCTCGCCGCCGAGCGCATCCACGAGCCTGTTCCCGATCGCCTGACGACCGGTGAACACCGAACCGTCCGCCACGGCGAGCGCCCGAGCCCTGTCCAGCGGACGACGTTCCGCGACAAGGTTCACGAACCAGTCATGGGAATCCACGATCATTCGACGGATCATCGCACGTTCCGTTTCGGTGGTTTCGTTGAACGGCGAAGGCTCCGCCTTGAGGGGCGAGGATTTGATTTCCTCCATTCCGACGCCGATTTTCTCCATCAGGCCGGTGAATTCGGGAAACTGGACCAGAACGCCGATCGAGCCCACGATCGATGACCGACGCGCAACGATATGATCGGTCGCGGACGCGACCATATATCCGGCCGACGCGGCGACGGCGCCGACCTGCGCGACGACCGGCTTGTCTTCGGCGATGTCGCGAATCGCTTCGAATATCGCTTCCCCTCCCGCGGTGGTCCCGCCGGGAGAGTCGATCGCGACGATCACGCCCCTCACGCGGTCGGATTCGGCAATCGATTCCAGCCGGTCCAGCAATTCGTCGTCCTCGAAAATCGTTCCCGCGATCCGGACCTTGGCGATGTGGTCCGAGTACATGCCGCCTATTCGATCTTCAAGGAGACGCCATGAAGCGGCCAGGATGGCGACGGCGGCGACCAGCAGGGTCATGATGCGCCAGAACGTCAGTTTCTTGCGTATTCGTCGCCGGTCGATGATTTCGTCAGCAGTTGAAGACATGGCCGATCCTGTTTATGAGATCCACGATGCGGGGTCCGGTCGCGGAATTCCGGGCGGGTTCGTCGATTTCAATGCTCTTAGCGCATCCGGGGCGCGGTCGCCAGCGCCATTGCGCGGTGTGTTGCGGACGCATGGTGGCTTTTATGGCGTTTCACCTTATAATAACCGTATTGCGGCGCCATGCGGCGCCGTTCACATTGTCTTTGATCCGCGACCGCGTTTTCCGGCAACCGCGGGCGGTCGGGTGAAATTTCGTGGGATGACGATAAACGCAGATCAGCAAACCGGCGGCGCGGTCGCGGGATCGATCCGGTCCGAAGAGGATTTTCTGCGCGCGCGAAAACACTCGCGCCGCGTCGGCGCGCTCAAGATCGGATTGCCCGTGGGCGCCCTGCTCGTGGTCGCCGCGTTTACCGGGTGGTCCTGGCTGGCCGCGCCCGAAGGATTTACCGCCGATATGACCGGCTCGGCGATCAGGGACGGCAATCTCGTGATGGCCAATCCGAAACTGAACGGATTCACCAACGACAATCTTCCCTATGAGGTGACGGCGGAACGCGCCGTTCAGAATCTGACGGACACATCGATCATCACTTTGGAGAATATCGACGCCCGACTGCCGATCGAAGCGGAAAGCTGGGCGGATATCAGGGCGAAAACCGGTATATTTGACAACGACGGCAATACCCTGGACGTAACCGGTCCGATGACGATACGGACAAATGGGGGGCTGACGGTTGACCTGAAATCCGCATTCGTCGACATGAAGTCGGGCCGGATCGTCTCGTCGGAGCCTGTCGGCGTCAGCATGAACGGCTCCACGCTTGAAGCCGACGCCATGACCGTGGAGGAACGAGGCAAAGTTGTCGTGTTCGAGGATCGGGTTCGCATGACCGTGCTGCCCCGTCGGGTTAAATCCGGAGATGAGGATGGATAGGATTGTGAAATTTTTGTTCGCGTTCGGTCTCGCGGCGGCGGTCTGGCCGGCCGCGACAATCGCCGCGATGGCGCAGGACGGTTCCGGCCGTTTCACCGCCATCAGCCTGTCCGGCGACCAACCCATCCGGATCGAAAGCGATCGCCTTGAAGTGCGGGATAATGAGCGCCGCGCCATTTTCTCCGGCAATGTCAGCGTCGTGCAGGGCAAGACCCTGCTCAAATCCGGCCGGATGATCGTTCACTACGCCGGGAACGGCGGACCCGTCGCCGGCGGATCGTCGGATATCGAACGTCTCGAGGTCGACGGCAAGGTCTACGTGAAGTCCGAGTCCCAGATCGCGACCGGCGATCGCGGAACGTTCGACATGAAGACGGAGGTTCTGGTTCTCAGCGGCGAGAAGGTTGTGTTGAGCGAGGGCGAGAATGTGATCGTCGGATGCAGGCTGACCGTGCGAATGAAGACCGGCATGGCCAGTTTCGACGGCTGCGAAAGCGAATCCGGCGGCGGGCGCGTGATCATGCAGCTCGATCCGAAATCGAAAAACAACTGACCCGCCAGCGGCCCGATCGCGAAGGATTGCGACGATATCCAGTTCGGCGAGCATGACGACGGATCGGCAAGGCGCCTCGAAGCCCGGCGCGGCGGCCGACATGCGCGGTACGTTGGTCGCGCGCGGCATTTCCAAAAGCTACAAGGGGCGCCGCGTCGTCAACGGAGTGTCGTTTGGCGTCAGGTCGGGAGAGGCCGTCGGAATCCTGGGACCCAACGGCGCGGGAAAAACCACCTGTTTTTATATGGTTACCGGTCTGGTTCCGGTCGATGAGGGTTCGATCGAAATTGACGGCAACGACGTTACCGGCATGCCGATGTACCGGCGCGCGCGATTGGGGATCGGATATTTGCCACAGGAAGCATCCATATTCCGCGGCCTGTCGGTGGAAAACAACATCCGCGCGGTATTGGAGATCGCCGTCGGGGACAAGGCGGAGCGGGAAAGCAAACTCGATTCTCTTCTTGACGAGTTCCGCATCGCTCATCTGCGAAAGGCGCCGGCCATTTCTCTTTCCGGCGGAGAAAGACGCCGCCTCGAAATCGCGCGGGCGCTGGCGAGCGACCCGAATTTCATGCTGCTCGACGAGCCTTTCGCGGGCGTCGACCCGATCGCGGTCGCCGATATCCAGGAACTCGTTCGTCACCTGACGGCGCGGGGCATCGGCGTTCTGGTCACCGACCACAATGTGCGCGAAACGCTGGGGCTGATCGACAGGGCCTACATCATCCATGCCGGCGAGTTGCTGACCCACGGCCGGCCCGACGAAATTGTCGGCAACCGGGATGTCCGACGGCTGTATCTTGGCGAGGGCTTCACCCTTTAGGAAGCGTCTTGCGCCCGAAATCCTTCTTGACAAGCAAGGATCGGGCCGGTTCTTGATCCCGCAGGAACGATCGGGCCTTATCGCCCGCGACAGGAGGACGTGACGCGAATCCATGGCGCTATCGGCCAAATTGCAGCTTCGCCAGGCGCAGTCGCCGGCGATGACCCCGCAACTGATGCAGTCGATCAGACTGCTTCGGATGACCCGTGGCGAACTCGAACGGTTCATCGATGAGCAGATGGAGAAAAACCCCTTGCTCGCGCGCGACGAAACCGCCGACGAAACCCTAGGGACGGCGGAACGGAGAACCGCTCGGAACGACGGACCGGAATCTTCAATCGCGAACCGACCGGCCGCCGCCGGCGCGCTCTCGACCGAATCTGAGACCGATTCCGGCGACATTGCCGACAAGCTCGATACGTCGCCGGAGAACGTCTTTCCCCACGATCCGGGAAATGGCGAGGTTCTGACGCCGAATTTTCAGGTTCAGTGGAAATCGGCGCCCGCGGTCGGCCGCGCCGCCGGCGATTTCTCGCCGGAAGCGGTCGCCGAAGCCCAAAAGACGCTGCGACAACATGTAGGCGAACAAATCGCGCTTGCGATCCGTGATCCGGTCGATCTGATCATCGCGGGCGAACTGGCGGATATGCTTGATGAATCCGGCTACATGCATGCCGATATGGGTGAAATCGCGGCTCGGCTCGGTGTTGGCTCCGAACGCCCGCCGGAAGTTCTGAAGCAGTGTCAGAGTTTCGAGCCGCCGGGTTTGTTCGCGCGGGATTTGAACGAGTGTCTTGCAATCCAGTTGCGGGAGCGGGACCGCTTCGACCCGGCGATGGAGAAGCTGATCGACAATCTCCATCTTCTGGCGAAACGCGACTTCGCAATGCTGAGGAAACTCTGCGGCGTCGATGAGGAGGACCTTGTCGACATGCTGACCGAAATAAAGGCGCTCGACCCGAAGCCCGGCACGGCGTTTTCCGTCGCGCCCGCCCCCGGGATCGTTCCGGACGTATCGGTTTTCGCCGCGTCCGACGGCGGTTGGATCGTCGAACTCAACGCGGATGCGTTGCCGCGGGTGCTTGTCGACCATCAGTACCTGAACCGCGTGTCCGGGTCGGTTTCCGGCAAGGACCGGGAGTTCCTGACGAATTGTCTGCGCGAGGCGAACTGGCTCACGCGGAGCCTCGACCGGCGCGCCGAAACGATCCTGAAGGTTGCAAGCGAGATCGTTCGAAGGCAGGATTCGTTCCTCGTTCACGGGATATCGAGCCTGAAACCGCTGACGTTGAAAGCGGTCGCCGACGAGATCGGCATGCACGAATCGACAGTAAGCCGGGTTACCGCCAACAAGTTCATGGCGACATCCAGGGGCGTTTTCGAACTGCGGTATTTCTTCTCCCGGGCCATAGCGGCAATGGATGACGGCGATGCGCACTCCTCGTCCGCGGTTCGCCACCGCATTCGCGAGCTCATCGAGAGCGAACCGCCTGAAAAAGCGCTCTCGGACGACGCGATTGTGGATATCTTGAAGAAATCCGACATCGATATCGCGCGGCGGACGATCGCGAAATACCGCGAAGCGATGAACATCCCCTCTTCCGTGCAGCGCAGGCGCGAAAAGAAGGCGATTGCCGCCGCAAATCGCTGATTACCGCCCGATTTCGCCGGCTTTTGGCGCTTTATCGACAAGTACCGCCGACATGACCGGAAGCACGCTCGTCACGGTCGACCGATAAATTCGCAGCATTCCGGGACAGTCGGAAAGATATGCCGGAGACATCAAATCGAGATAAATCGCACCGGGACCCTTTTCCCGGTGGCGCGACAACGGTAGGTTCGAATTCGGGAACCCCGGCAGAAAAGTGCAACAGGTACGGATCTTATGAATCTGCGCGTATCCGGCAAACACATGGAAATCGGCGCTTCGTTTCGCGCAAGGATCGAAGACAGGATCGGCGAAGCGGTCGATAAATTCTTCGACGGCGGTTTCACCGGCCATGTCACCGTCGAAAAGTCGGGGTCGCGATATGCGGCCGATTGCGTCGTCAGTCTCGACACCGGCATCACCCTGCAGGCGACGGGCGACGGGCAGCGTCCGGAAGCGGCGTTTGACGCAGCGGCCGAACGGGTCGAAAAGAGACTTCGCCGATACAAGCGGCGTTTGAAGTCTCACAACAATGAACGCGGCCCAGCGACGGACATCGCCTATACGATCATGGCGGCGGTCGATGACGATGAGCACGAGGTGCCGGAGGACTATGCGCCGGCCGTCGTGGCCGAATCCACAATGTCGCTTGAAACGATGTCCGTCGCGTCGGCCGTTGTAGAACTGGACACCAAGGATTCGCCGGTGTTCGTCTTTCGAAGCGCGGCCCATGGCGAGGTCAATATCGTCTATCGGCGACCGGACGGAAATATCGGCTGGATAGACCCGTCAGCGGCGGGAAACCGGAACGGCTAGCGTCGCGGCGATACGGGCGACGGAATGACAAGGGGAAGTCGGGATCAATGGATTTGAGCGATTTGATCGGTGTGAGTTCGATCGTGCCGGCGTTGAAGGCGAATTCAAAGAAACAACTGCTTCAGCAGCTTGCACGGAAGGCATCGGATCTGACGGGCCTTGCCGAACGCGATGTTTTCGACACGATATTGCAGCGCGAACGTCTGGGATCCACAGGCGTCGGAGGCGGAATTGCGATTCCGCACGGCAAGCTTCCCGGCGTCAATACGATAACCGGTGTTTTCGCGCGCCTGGAAACCCCGGTCGACTTTGAAGCCATGGACGAACAGCCCGTGGATCTGGTGTTTCTGCTGCTTGCGCCGGAAGGAGCGGGCGCGGATCATTTGAAGGCGTTGTCACGGATCGCGCGCGTGTTGAGGAACGCCGACACCGTCTCGAAGATACGCGGCACGTCCGATGCCGCCATCATTCACGATTTCCTGTCACGGGCCGAAACGTCGCACGCCGCCTGATCGCGGGGTGGCGTTCCCGCGTCGCCCG
Source organism: Rhizobiaceae bacterium (assembly GCA_965204295.1). Taxonomy (GTDB): domain Bacteria; phylum Pseudomonadota; class Alphaproteobacteria; order Rhizobiales; family Rhizobiaceae; genus JAWKWH01. The sequence continues at coordinate 2,391,970 of OZ241973.1, read as the reverse complement.
GTCAGTGAATTGAAACAGGCGTCAATTCATTTTCCATGGCGCCGGCCAGAGCCGCGGCGCGTTCGCCGGTAAGCAGGATCGGCTGTCCGTCCGCACCGAACAAGGCCCACAGTTCAAGGCCCCGGTCGATCTCCGGCAGGCCGGGATAACGGTCGATCAGGTCATCCGTCCGCATTTTGCGGACATAGGCCACATGACCCTCGCCCAGATGGGCGAACCGGTCCGCGCTCATGATGCCGTCATGCTCTTCCGTGTTCATTCCAGGCTCCTTCCGCGGTTGCGCTCCACCATGGCGGCGCTCCAAAAGCGCCCTTCCGTTCATCGCGGAAATCCGATTTCCGGTCCGAATCGCTTCAGTCTTTGACCGAAATGTCGATTTTCCGTGTCGTTCTTTCAGGTTCAGGCCGGTCGAGGCTGATCGACAGGAGCCCGTTTTTCAGTTCCGCGCCGATAACCCGCATTCCGTCGGCGAGTACGAATGACCGTCGAAACTGTCGCGCCGCGATGCCCCGGTGCAGATATTCGCGAGGCTCTTCCTCCGCCTGTCCGCCACAAATGACAAGCTGGTTTTCTTCGGTGCTCACATCCAGATCGTCTTCGTCGAATCCCGCGACGGCGAGCGTGATGCGCAGTCTTTCCGCGTTTTCGCCGCCCGCGCCGATCCGCTCGATATTGTATGGCGGATATCCGTCTCCGGATTTCGCCACCCGTTCAAGCGCTTTTTCCATCGATTCAAACCCAAGCAGCAGCGGGCTCGAAAAAGGCGTCATTCTCGTCATGCGCAGTCCTCTGTGAGCGACCTGAAACCTGCGAAACTCTGTCCGATTTCATGTGGCGTTCCGCAGCCTGTCCCTGATATGGTCCGTTTTTACGCCGGTTCAAGATCGGAGGGTTGACGCATCCATGACCGCCAGTCACAGAATCATCATCGATACCGATCCCGGTCAGGACGATGCCGTGGCTATTCTGCTGGCGCTGGCGAGCCCTGAAATCGAGGTTCTGGGCATAACGGCCGTCGCAGGCAATGTGCCGTTGATCCTGACCGGGCTGAACGCCCGGAAAATCTGCGAACTTGCCGGCAGACCGGACATGAAAGTGTTCGCCGGCGCGCCCGCACCGCTCTGTCGAACGCTTGTGACCGCCGAAGAGATTCATGGCCGGACCGGTCTCGACGGCCCGGTTCTTCCTGAACCGAAAATGCCGCTTCAGGACGGTCATGCCGTTGATTTCATTGTCGAGACGCTGTTGGCCGAGCCTGCGGGATCGATTACGCTCGCGACTCTCGGACCATTGACGAACATAGCGCTCGCCCTCAACCGCGCTCCCGAAATCTCCATGAAAATCAAACGGATCGTCATGATGGGCGGAGGCTATTTCGAGCAGGGCAATGTCACGCCATCGGCGGAATTCAACATCTATGTCGATCCGCAGGCCGCCGATGTGGCGTTTCGCTCCGGAATTCCGATCGTCATGATGCCGCTCGATGTCACCCACAAGGCGCTGACCACGCGGATGCGGGTGGAGGCGATCCGTTCAATCGGCACTCCGGTCGGTTCCGCCGTCACTCGATTGCTCGATTTCTTCGAACGTTTCGACGAAGGAAAATACGGGACCGACGGCGGACCGCTTCACGATCCCTGCGTCGTCGCCTGGTTGTTGCAACCGCAACTGTTCTCCGGCCGCCATGTCAATGTGACGATTGAGACAATGTCGGAACTGACCATGGGATCCACGGTTATCGACTGGTGGCATGTCACCGACCGGCCGAAAAACGCCGAGGTCATGCGCGAAATCGACGCCGACGGGTTTTTCTCGCTGCTGACGGAGCGTTTGGCGCGATTGTGAGCCTGCTTCGTCCGTATTCCGGGGAAATGCTCTAGAACACGATGTTCAGCATCACCAGCGATACGACAAGGAACAGGAAGGTCATGACGCCGCCCGTGCGGATGAAATCGGTCACCTTGTAACCCGCCGGCCCCATGATCAGCGCATTGACCTGATGGGTCGGGATTATGAATGAATTCGAGGTCGATATCGCCACCGTCAACGCAAAGACCGCCGGATCGCCGCCCGCGGCGATCGCGATCGATACGGCAAGCGGCACAAGCAGCACCGTCGCGCCGACATTCGACATGACGAGCGAAAAGGCGGTCGCGAGCATGGCGATGCCCGCCTGAAGCGACCAGATCGGCCAGCCGCGCAAAATGTGCAGGATCTGCTGGGCAATCCACTCGGCCGTGCCGGTATTCTGCACGGCCTGACCAAGCGGTATCAGACAGGCGAGCAGAAAGACCGTGTTCCAGCCGACCGCCCGATAGGCTTCATCAATGCTGAGCACGCGCGACAACAGCATGCCCACCGCACCCGTCAACAGACAAAGCGAAAGGCGGATGTCGGTAAACAGGATCATCGAAAGGGAGAGGACGAAGAAGGCGAGAGCCCAGCCGACCTTCTGCGGCCGCAGCTCTTCCTGCGGGAAATCCGACGTCACGACCACGAAATCACGGTCGCGCTTCAATCTGGTGAGATTGTCCCAGCGCGTGTGGGCGACCAGCATGTCGCCGGCCTGAAACTTCACCAGTCCGATAGGCGTCGGCGCATGGTCGTCGGTTTCCACATGGCTCAGCGTTTCCTCGCCGCGATGAATGGCGAGCAGGGACAGTCCATAGGTCTTGCGCAACAGCAGATCGCGTGGCGATTTGCCGATCAGTCTGGAATCCGGCGGGATAACGATCTCGGCGATTCCCGCATTTGTGGGCGCGAACTCCTCGGCGAACGCGTCAAGCTTTTCGCGCATGCGCAATCCGTTGTCGGCGACGAATTTGCGCACGACGGATTCCTTGCCGATGATCGCCAGGCGGCAGGGTGAGGCGATCTCGGCGGTCAGAATCTGCACCATCGAGGTTTTGCCGCGATAGAATGTCGAGATGATATAGATGCTGTTCTCGAAATTGATGTCGGCGAGCTGTTTGCCCACGAGAGGGTTTTTCTCCGGCACGTCGACTTCGAAGACGCTGGCCCTCAACCCGTAGACCCGCTTCAGATAGTCGGATGTGCCCTGCCCCGACGTAACGTCGACCTTGTCGGTATCGCCGGGAAGCACGATATGTCCGAACGCGACGAAATAAAGAATGCCCGTCGCGACAAGCGCAAATCCCACCGGCGTGACCGAAAACAGGCCGAATGTCTCCATCCGTTGCTCCGCCGACAAACCCGTGTTGGCGGTCTGGATCAGATCATTGAGCAATATCAGCGGCGACGAGCCGACCATGGTCATGGTCCCGCCGAGGATGGCGCAAAACCCCATCGGCATCAGAAGCCTGCTCAGCTGTATTCCGGTGCGCGCGGAAATGCGGCTGACGACGGGCAGGAACAACGCCGCCGCCCCCACATTTTGCAGAAAGCTCGAAATCACGCCCACCGTTCCCGAAACGATCGGCAGAATGCGCGCTTCGGTCGACCCGCCATGTTTGAGAATGGCGGCGGCGACCCTGTTCATGATCCCCGTTTTGTCGAGGCCCGCGCCGACAATCATGACCGCGATGATCGAAATGACGGCGTTGGATGCAAAGCCGTCAAACAGGCGGTTGACATCCGCGACATTTTCCAGACCGGGAAAATAGCTGACAATGCCGAGGATCACCAGTACAAGGATGGCGGCGAGGTCGACGCGGATGATTTCGGTGACAAACAGAAAAATCGTGAACGCCAGCGCCGCGACGACGACACCCATTTCGAAGTCGAATATGATCGGTTCCAATTGCGCGCGCTTCCTTTTGCGGGTGCTCGACCGAACCCGGTTCCGGCAACTCCGTCCCACACGGCGGAACGGTGCTGTCCACCCGATCGCCGTCGCGATTTGGAGCATGGATTCAAAGCTTAACGGGAAAAATTCAAATCGCAAAGTCCGCGCGGACGCATCCCGCGCGGCAAACGGGACAGCGCCGGACACCGTGGTGGTTTTGCCGGTAGAGCAGATCGGTCGAGCCGGGCGCGAGCGTCATGTTGTGGACGCAATGCCCCACCTCACCGCCGCCGGGTGCGGCCGGGTGGTCGTGGTGATTACAGGCTTCGGCGTCGGAGAGGCGGTTTCGCCGATCCCAGCTTTTTCCTCCATCCTCGATGGCGAACACACCCGCCGCCGATATTCCGACCCAGAGTTTGTCCGCGTTGGGCGGATCGGCCACGATCGTGTGCAGCACCAGGCCGGCCGCGCCCGGATTCCAGCTTTCGGCGGATGGATGATCGTTCAGGCCGTCAAGGCGCGACCACGTTTTGCCGCTATCCCGGCTGACGAGCAATCCGGCCGGTTTCGTCCCGGCGTAGGGCCGGTTTCGTCCCGGCGTAGAGTGTGTCGTGAGCATGGGCCAACGACCGGATCTGAGAGTAGTCGTCGCCGAACGGCAAACGCTCGCCGGTCCATCCGGATCACCCCGGCGAATCGGGGATCGCCGGCGGCCCATCCGGCCACCGGTCAGCCTCGTCAGGTTCCAGCTTTCGCCGCCGTCCTCGCAGCGCCATATGCCGGCGCCGTGCCAGTCGCCGCCCGCTCAAAGCATCCCGGTCTGCGCATCGCCGACGATATGGTTGATCGGCCAGCCGTCGCAAAACGGGCCGTCGACGTTCCAGTCCGCCCGCTCGCCGCCGCCCGCGATCAGAAACGCGCCCTTGGTTGTCCCGATCAGAACCGTCAGATCATTCGCTTTCATCGACCGCGCACTCCGTTGCGGCGTTTCGACGATGGCATGAAAAGCAACGGGCGAGGCATCATTCAACGAGAATCGCGCAGCGGCGCAGCCTGCCCATCCACCTCGCTCGCCTCGGGGACCGCAGGTTGCGCGCCAGGCTTCAGGCAGGCGAGCGCCCCGGCCCTCGCGGCCCGCGCCATGGCCTCTTGCAGCGAACGGCCATCGGCCAGACCGGCGGCGAGATAGCCGCAGAACGCGTCGCCGGCGCCGACCGTATCGACAGGTGCGATTTTCGGCGCGCTTGCCCGTGAAATGCCATCCTTCGTCGCGGCGATGACGCCTTCCGCGCCCAGGGTCACGACAATTATCCGGCCGGTCTGCGTGACAAACGCGGCCATTTTTTGATCGCGGGACGAGCCGGCCAGAGCGAGGCTCCCCGCGGCCAGATCGAACTCGGTTTCATTGGCGACGATAATGTCTGCCTGCCCGATCAACTCCGCCCGGTCGTCCCGCCATGGCGCGGTGTTGAGGATCGACAAGGCGCCGACCCGGCGAACAGCCGCAAGCGCCGCTTTCACGGTGTCTCCCGGCACTTCATTTTGCAGCAGGACGATGTCGCCGCTATCGATCGCCGCGGCTTCGACATCGCCCGGCGACACCGCGCCGTTGGCGCCGGGAATGACCGCAATCATGTTTTCGCCGTCGCCGCCGACGAGGATGAGCGCGACTCCCGTTGCCGCCCCGGCGCGTCGGACACCGGACAAATCGACGCCCGCCTCGTTCAACAGTTCCAGCGCTTCTTGAGCGAATGCGTCGTCACCGACGGCGCCGATCATCCGCACGTCGAGCCCGGCGCGGCGCGCCGCCAGCGCCTGATTGGCGCCCTTGCCTCCCGGAGCGGTGACAAAATTGTCCCCGGGTACGGTCTCGCCCAGCGTGGGCAGCCGGCCGACGGCGCCAACGAGATCGAGATTGATGGAGCCGACAACGATAATCATTCGATTTTCCAATCAGGGGCCGATTCAACGCCAGCGATGCAGGCCGGAAGGCGAACGCCTCGTTTCGAGTTTCCGCATCATGCGCGACCACGGCAATGCGGGCAAGCCGGAACGCGTCGCAGCCCGCTTCAACCGACCTGACCGGCCTCCCAGCCCAGAATCGCGCGCTTGCGCGTCAGTCCCCAGTGATAGCCCGTCAAGGCCCCGGACCGGCCGACGGCGCGGTGACACGGCACGACAAACGAGATCGGGTTCGCGCCGACCGCACCGCCGACGGCCCGATTGGCGTCCGGTCTTCCGATGTCGCGGGCAATATCCGAATAGGCGACGGCTTTGCCCATCGGAATCTTCATCAATGCCCGCCAGACCCGGACTTGGAAGTCGGTGCCGATCAGCACGACACGCAACGGCTCCTCCGGGCGCCACCTCGCCGGATCGAACACCCGGGCGGCATAGGGAAGCGTCGCCGCCATCTCCTCGATATGGTTCGCATTCGGCCAACGGTTCTTCATGTCGCTCAAAGCCGCCTTTTCTTCGCCCGGATCGCAAAATGCGAGCCCGGCGAGGCCTCGCTCCGTCGCCATGACCACCGCGATGCCGAACGGCGAGATATGGAATCCGTGGCGGATTGTGAGACCCGCCCCGCGCGTCTTGAATTCGCCGGGCGACATGGCTTCATGCGTGACGAACAGGTCGTGCAACCGGCCCGGACCGGAAAGACCGGAATCAAGCGCGGCCTCCAGAAGCGGCGCGCCTTCGTCCAGCAGTTTGCGCGCATGGTCGAGCGTTACCGCCTGTAAGAACGCTTTCGGGCTCAGGCCCGCCCAGCGGGTAAAGAGCTTTTGCAGACCGGTGGGCGTTTCGCCGACTTCATATGCCAATTCGTCCAGCGAAGGCTGGTCGCGGAAATCGAGGCTGATCTTCTCAATCACCCGGCGCACGGTCTCGTAATCGCCGCCAGGGTCGCCGGTAATGTCGTGCCGCGGAATTGCCGTTTGCGCGTTCATTGATTCCACCTCGCGAAAATCTTCGTCCTGGCGCGCATCTTGCGCAATTGATTTCACGCCGCCACCCGATTCCTGCGTCATGATTATCGCCTTGCCGTCGCCAGCGCCCGCGCGAACGAGATCGCAAAACTTTCGCGATCGTCCGGGTTCAGGAAATCGCCGATCGGCACGGTTTCGCCATGGCTCGTCACCGCCATCGCGGTAATGCCGGTCTCGTCGCGCCGGCGTACGTTGAATTTGGTCCACAGCGGATTGAAAAGGTGCTGCCTCGCCCTGCCGGAAGGCGCGATTTTTCTGATCAGCAGCGTCGTGCGCGATACGATTACTTCTTCGCGCGCTCGGGCCGAACGGTATGACAGGCGGAAGGCGATGTAGACCGCCATCACGTCGAGACCGAAGAAACCGAACACCGGCCATGCGCCGCGGGCGAGGAAAAACGCGCCGACTCCCAGCCACAGTGTCGTGATGAAGGCCATCAACCGGAAAAAGCCGCGCTGTCCGAGCGAGCGATAGGGTGTGAGCAACGCCCGGAATATCGGCTCGTCGGCATGTTTCGGGTTTCGTTCGTCCATAACGATGATTATAGAAGCCGGATGACAAAGCCCAAGCTCAAAAACAATACGACCGGGGTCGAAAAGACGCGATCCGCACCCGGCCGGCGCACGAGATATACCGGGGCGGAAATCCGGGAAATGTTCCGCCGGTTCTCCATACAGCGCCCGGAGCCAAAGGGCGAACTGGCTCACGTCAATCCCTATACGCTGGTGGTCGCGGTCGCGCTGTCGGCGCAGGCGACCGATGCGGGCGTGAACAAGGCGACGAAAAAACTGTTCGAGAAAGCCGACACGCCGGGGAAAATGCTGGCGCTGGGCGAGGAAAAGGTGGGCGACCACATCCGCACGATCGGCCTGTGGCGCAACAAGGCCAAAAACGTTATCGCCCTGTCGCAGAAGCTGATCGACGATTTTGGCGGCGAAGTGCCGCAAACCCGCGAGGAACTCGTCACTCTGCCGGGCGTTGGCCGCAAGACCGCCAATGTCGTGTTGTCCATGGCGTTCGGCCAGGCGACGATGGCCGTCGACACGCATATTTTTCGCATTGCCAATCGCCTCGGCCTGGCGCCGGGCGACACGCCCGATGAGGTCGAGGACCGTTTGCTGCGGGTGATCCCGCGGGATTATCTGTATCACGCCCATCACTGGCTGATCCTGCACGGACGCTATTGCTGCAAGGCGCGCAAGCCTGACTGCGAGGCCTGCGTCATCGCCGATTTATGCAAGGCGCCGGACAAGACCTGCGACGCGCCGGCGGCATTGGTCGATTTGCCGCGTCAGGAAGTTTGAGGGGCCGACGCGACGATAATCGATAAGCCTGCTGCCCTTTTCGCCCGCTTCACACCGGAAAGCGAATTTGATCGATATCATCTGACCATACCGCTCAAGCCGCTATCATGAGGCATGAGCGATCATACCTCCCATCGGGCGCCGCAACTCCGCCGCACGCTCACCTTGCCATGGCTGGTCTTTTACGGCGTCGGCGTCACGGTCGGCGCCGGCATTTTCGCGCTGATCGGCGAAATCCTGACGCTTGCGGGGGATCACGCGCCGTTGTCCTTCCTTCTGGCCGGAACAATCGCCGGTGCAACCGGGCTTTCCTATGCGCTGCTTGTGCGGGTGTTTCCGCGAGCGGGCGGCGAGGCCGTTTTCGTCAATCGCGGTCTGGGATCGTTCTGGGCGCGGCTTGCCGGCTACGGCGTTGCGGCAACCGGCATCATTTCCAGCGCGGTCATCGCGCTGGCCTTCGCGGGCTACGTTCGAGCCCTGACGCCTCTGCCGGAGGCCGCGCTGGTCATCGGCGTCATTGGCGCACTCTCCGGCATCGCCTGGTTCGGCGTTCGCGAAAGCGTCTATTTCGCCGCCCTCATCACACTGCTCGAGGTCGGTACGCTCTTGGTTGTCATCGTCTTCGGCATTCCTCTGCTGGGCGACGCCCGGACAATCGCCGCATCCCTGACCCCGCCATCAAACCCCCTACTGTTGACGGGCGTCATATCCGGCGGCGTCATTGCCTTCTTCGCCTTCATCGGCTTTGAGGACATCGAAAACATGGCCGAGGAAACGCTCAGACCAGAATGGACCGCGCCGCGCGCGATTTTCTGGACCCTCGGAATCACCATTGTCATCTATGTCGTCCTGTCGATCATCGCCGTTCTGGCGCCCGATCGGGAGGCGATTACCGGATCATCGGCGCCGCTTGCGATTCTGTTTGAACAGATTACCGGACTGCCTTCGGCGCCGGTCGCCGCCATGGCCGCGGTCGCGATGATCAACGGCATACTGGTCCAGATCATCATGGCGAGCCGCGTGCTCTACGGCATGGCGCGCGAGGGCATCGCGCCCTCCTGGTTCGGTCAGGTCGGAGAAGCGCGGAAAACGCCGGGACGGGCGACTTTCACGGTAGCGGCGACAATTCTGGCGCTGGCGCTGTTTTTTCCGCTTATTCGCCTTGCGGAAGCGACCAGCCTGGCGACTCTCGGCGTATTCGCACTGGTCAATCTCGCACTGTGTTCGCTCGGCGGCGCTCTGGATGACGCGGTTGTCAGGCGCTGGCGGTGGTGGGGCCTGCCCGGCGCGACAATCTGCATTACGCTCGCCGCGTTCCAGATCATCTCCGGAATTGCAGGCGGACACTGAGTGAACGGGATTGCGTTCAGGTCATGAATTCACAAACGGCATCAACAATGGTATGAGCGGATTTGGTCGGAAAACAGGAGCCGGCCGACAAGAAACCTTCCGGTTTTCAAAGGCCTGAGATGCTATTGCCGTGCAAATTCGCCATGTCCAAGGGACGTCCGAAACCGCCGCCCGAATCGGCGTCAATATCCTCGACCGGGGGGTTCGGTCCGCTTATCGGCCTTTTTCCCGGTTTAATCTGCCGTTTCGGGGCCGTTTTTTGACCCCGTTTATGAGTTCACGACCGGGAGCCTGTCGGCGTGGTCTCGCGGTATGAACAGCCAGACTCATCTGCTCATCGCCGCAACGCTGATTGCCGAACCCGGTCAGCCGAGACGCAATATGGCCGCGTTGGCCGGCGCTTTCGCGCCCGATGCGGCGATCTACGGATTGTGGATATGGTCGAAGGTCCAGGGAATTCCCGAAAGCACGATCTGGGGCGAATTGTACTGGCGACAACCGTGGCAGACCTATACCGCGCTCGGCAACTCCCTTCCGGTCTACGCGGCGATCCTGCTCGCGGGACTCATGGCGGCGCGGGGAACGACGGCCGCCGGTCCGCAAATGCCGTCGCCGGCCCCGACGATCGCGGATCGCTGGCGGGCTTTTGTACGGAGTCAGCCGCTGATCGTCGTTTTTGCGCTGGCCGCGCTCACACATCTGGCCGGCGATTTTCCCGTCCATGTCGATGACGCTCACGCCCATATATGGCCTTTGTCCGATTGGCGCTTTCAATCCCCGGTTTCCTATTGGAATCCGCGGCACTATGGAAACTGGTTTTCCCTGTTCGAGATCTGCCTGGGCATCTCTCTTTCCATCATCCTGTTTCGGCGGTTTCACGCTCTTTGGGTTCGCGGTCTGATGGCGTTCGCGATTGTCGCCTACATCGCCGTTCCCGCCTATTTCATATTGATTGTCGGCGCCGGCGCGTAGGCGGACAGAAACCGAACCGCAAAGCCGGTTGACCGGTTTATTTCTTTTCGCCATGAAGTCCTCATGACCGTTAAGAACGAAAAGCCGGATCGATTGCTGGCGTTTGAGGATTTCGAGATCGGCGCGACAATCCCGATCGGCCCCAGACATATCACCGCCGAGGAAATCATTGAATTCGCTTCCGAATTCGATCCTCAGCCCATGCATGTCGATGCCGAGGCGGGACAGGCAAGTCTGCTTGGCGGTCTTGGCGCATCGGGCTGGCATATATGCGCCATGGCGATGCGCATGTTCTGCGACGCCTATTTGCTGAACTCTCTGTCGCAGGGCGCTCCGGGCGTCGAATACGTCAAATGGAAAAAACCCGTAATCGCCGGCGATACGCTCGCCGGGACAAGCAAGGTTGTGAGCAAGCGCGTGTCGAAGTCCCGGCCTGATCTGGGATTTGTCACGCTGGAGCATCGGTTGACCAATCAGCGCGGAGAGACCGTTACCGATATTCGCAATACGGGGATGCTTGCGCTGCGCGGAGATGCTTCGTGACCCTTGAAGAGTATCTGGGGGTCGGCCTGCGTCTTGAACTCGGCAGCCACACATTTTCGGCCGGGGAGATCAGGCGGTTCGCCGGCAAATATGATCCCCAACCCTTTCACCTCGACGAGGACGCCGCGGCCAAATCCGTTTTTGGCGGTTTGTGCGCCTCCGGATGGCACACGGCCTCAATGTGGATGAAGCTCAATATCGCCCGGCGTTACGAAGAAAACGAGGACAACTGGGACGGTCCCGGCCCCCTTCCGGCATTTGGCCCGTCACCCGGCATCCGCGACCTGAAATGGTTCAAACCGGTGTATGCCGGCGACACGATCACTTACTATCGCACGGGCGCCGTGCTTCGAAGGCACCCTCGCCGGCCGGGATGGCGCATACTGACTGTCCTTGCCGAAGGCTTTGGCGGCGGCGTCAGGGTTGTCGAATTCATTTCCGGCGTGCTGGTGAACGCTCCGGGGCGTTAAAGCGGCGTCAGCGCCCTGCAAAAGACACCAGGGTTCTGACCGTCACTTCCAGCGCCTCGAGTTTCTCGCGGCCGCCCAGGATCGGGCAGATCGATCACGAAGCAAGCGGCGACGATTAGCTTCTTGCAATTTATAATCGGTGTAATCTGAACAATAGCTAATCCTTGCGTGTGATACACAACTGACATCACTTGTTTTACTTTGACCTGGCCCGATGCTCATTAATTTTTCATATTTTATAATAGAACTGTCGTATCCGTTATCTCCCCAATGAAAATTTATTCTGTCCGGGCAGTTATTCGTAACCTTAAAATAATGATCAGGACCACGCCGGCAAACCTGTCACAAGCATGGACGCCGCCAATATAACACAGTGTAATTTCATCTTCGTTCCCTCCTGAAGTTGAGTGAATAAAAATCAAAAATTATCAGTTTGTCAACCCTCGACAGGCGGACTTTCATGGATAAGCGTCAAGGGGTGCGACCGATGACAAGGGAAACAATCAAACCCGGGCGCATCCGGCGTGGCGGCAAACGGCGCCGCGTTCGACGGTGGCCGACGCCGCCCGCGCGAAGATCAGTGGCGATCGGCCCAGACTTTCCGCCTGGTCGCATAAAGCAGACCGCCAAACAGCGCCAGGAAAACCAACACCCTGAAGCCGATCTTCTTTCGATCTTCCAGATGAGGTTCCGCCGCCCACATCAGAAATGCGGAAATATCGCGTGCATATTGATCGACGGTTTCAGGCGATCCGTCATCATAGGTCACCTGTTCGTCCGATAGAGGGTTGGCCATGGCCAGCGATTTGCCGGACATGAAGTTCGGATTGAAATGAGTTCCTTCGGCAATCTCCATGCCTTCGGGTATTTCCCGGTCATAGCCGGTCAGCAGGGCATGGATGTAGTCGGGACCGCCTTCCGCGTATTGCGTGAAAATATCGAATACGAATCTCGGAAAGCCGCGCTCGACCGAACGCGCCTTGGCGATCAGCGAGAGATCTGGCGGCGCCGCGCCATTGTTGGCGGCTGCGGCCTGCGCTTCATTTTCAAACGGAGACGGAAAATAATCGGACGGAATCGCCGGACGATCGAACATTTCGCCATCCGAATCCGGTCCGTCGGTCACCTCATAGTTCGCGGCCAGCGCTTTGACCTGCGCTTCCGAATAGTCCATCTCCTCCAGCGTGCGGAACGCCACAAGGTTCATGGAGTGGCACGCCGCGCAAACCTCGACATAAATCTTCAAACCGCGCTGCAATTGCGCCTTGTCATAATGGCCGAACGGACCGGCGAAACTCCAGTCCTGCTCGACCGGTCTCTTCATCGGAAAATGCGTCGGCTCGCCGCCCTCTTCCGCCGCCAGGACGCCGCCGGTAGCGACGGATATTGCAAGCGCCGCAAATCCCTTCAGGATCGTACTCATCCCGTCAATTCCTCTCGCGCTCGACTTCCGGTTTCCGGCGTGGCGGCAGCCGTATCGGGCCGCACGGCCGCCCCCGCCCCGTTCTTTTCCAGCACCGCTTCGGTGATGGAGTTCGGCAGGCGTTTCGGTGTCTCGATCAGGCCCAGAACCGGCATGACGACGATGAAGAAAGCGAAATAGTAAAGCGTTCCGACCTGCGCCATGAAGACGTAGCCGCCTTCCGCCGGCTTGGCGCCCAGCCAGCCAAGGAAAATGCAGTCGGCGACAAACAGCCAGAAGAACAGCTTGTACCACGGTCTGTAGACGGCCGAGCGAACTCTGGACGTGTCAAGCCACGGCACCACGAACAGAATCAGGATCGAGCCGAACATCGCAAGAACGCCGCCCAGTTTGGAATCGACCGGACCAATATTGAACGTGATCGCCCGCAGGATTGCGTAGAACGGCAGGTAATACCATTCAGGCACGATGTGCGCCGGCGTCTTTAGCGGATTGGCTTCGACATAATTGTCCGGGTGACCGAGGAAATTCGGAATGTAGAAGATGAAATAGGCGAAGACGAACAGGAACACGACCGTCGCGAACGCATCCTTGACGGTCGCATGCGGCGTGAACGGCACGGTGTCTGTCTTCGACTTCACCTCGATTCCCGTCGGGTTCGATTGCCCGGTCACGTGCAACGCCCATACGTGCAGCACGACCACGCCAGCGATCATGAACGGCAGCAGATAGTGCAGCGAAAAGAAGCGGTTGAGTGTTGGATTGTCGACCGCGAACCCGCCAAGCAGCAACTCCTGCACCCATTCGCCGACCAGCGGGAACGCGCTGAAGAACCCGGTTATCACGGTAGCGCCCCAGAAGCTCATCTGACCCCAAGGCAGCACGTAACCCATGAAGCCGGTCGCCATCATTAACAGATAGATGATCACGCCCAGGATCCACAGCAATTCGCGCGGGGCCTTGTAGGATCCGTAATAGAGCCCACGCATCATGTGAACGTAGACGGCGATGAAGAAGAATGACGCGCCGTTCGAGTGCATGTATCGCAACAGCCAACCGGAATTGACGTCGCGCATGATGTGTTCGACCGAATTGAACGCCATGCTGCTTACCGGTGCATAATGCATGGCGAGAACGATGCCCGTCAGTATCTGCACGACCAGCATGATCGATAAAATACCGCCGAATGTGTAGGCGTAGTTGAGATTGCGCGGCACCGGATAGGCGACGAATGAATCATACATCAACCGCGGCAATGGCATGCGCGCATCTATCCAGCGTCCAAGGCCCGTGGCCGGCGTATATGTGGAATGACCTTCGCTCATCGTCAGAAATCCCCTCGTCCCTCAGCCGATCTTGATGACGGTGTCGGAAATGAATTCAAACTCGGGAACCGCAAGGTTTTCGGGCGCCGGTCCTTTGCGAATGCGCCCGGCCGTATCGTAGTGCGAACCGTGGCACGGACAGAACCAGCCGCCGAAATCGCCGGCCTGACCCAGCGGCACACAGCCCAGATGGGTGCAGGAGCCGACCATCACGATCCAGTTTTCCCTGCCCTCGCCAGCCGAGCGTTCCGTATCCGTCGCCGGCGCATCGCTCGTCAGATTTGCGTTGCGGGCAACCCGGTCTTTCAGGTCATCAAGCACGACGCCGCGCGCCTCCTCGACTTCCGCCTCGGTGCGGTTGCGGATGAATACGGGCTTGCCACGCCACTTGACCGTAACCGCCATTCCCGGCTCGATGGCCGAAATATCAACCTCGATCGAGGCGAGAGCCAGCGTCGTGGCGTCAGGTCTCAGTTGATCGATAAACGGCCATGCCACACCCCCGGCGCCCACGGCCCCGGCCATGGCGGTCGCGACATAGAGGAAGTCGCGACGGGAATGTTCGCTGGTGTCAGATGCGCTCACGATCCAGGTCCCTCACATTGCGCCGTTTCGCCATTCGAACGGGACTCGCCGTTCACCTGGCCAACACCGCGCACGAAGGCATGACCAGCGGGAATCCCCCGGTAATTGGAGTTGGTTTCTATGCGCGATGCGGAGCCTTGTCCAGAGCGCAACAAGCCATGACGGCAGTTTGTCGCGGAGTTGTTCTCCCGATGAGAACGGCCCTTCGATCGAATACCAAATCAGGCCGCCAGCGCGTTCCCAATCGCGCCGGCGCTTCCGGCGGAATTCGATATTCGCGGATGACGCCATCATGGCGGCGCAAACCCATTGTCTCGCGCTGGATGAAGCAGTGATGAACGGCGACCACGACTTTGGAAAGCAGTGTCTCCCGAAGCGACTTTCCATTCGCGCAGACGCGCAATTCGGCCAGTCCCGGCGATATGGCGGCCTCATTCGCCGCTTCGCAGCCGAACGCCGCCAGCGGGGCGAATTTCCTGCGCATTTTCGCGGGATTACGTGATATTATGTGGGATTTCGCGGGATTACGAGATATTACGTCCCGAAGACCGGTTTGCGACATCGCATCCGTCGCGGTCCGCCGATTGACGGAAGCGACGCTGTTCTACTCCGCCGCCAGCGCGAGAAATCCGCCGGACTGGCGTTTCCACAGCTTCGCATAAAGCCCGCCGCGCGCGATGAGTTCATCGTGGCCGCCCTCCTCGACGATCCCGCCCTCATCGATGACGATCAGCCGGTCCAGCGCCGCGATGGTCGACAGCCGGTGCGCGACCGCGATCACCGTCTTGCCCTCCATCAATTTGTACAGATTGTCCTGGATCGCCGCCTCGACCTCGGAATCCAGCGACGACGTCGCCTCGTCCAGCAGCAGAATCGGCGCGTTCTTCAACATCATTCTGGCGATGGCGATGCGCTGGCGCTGCCCGCCGGACAGTTTGACGCCGCGCTCTCCCACATGGGCGTCGTACCCGATGCGGCCCTTCGGATCGACGATGGCGGCGATAAATTCATGCGCCCGGGCGGCCTGCGCGGCCCCCGACACCTCTTCATCGCCGGCGCCGGGACGGCCATATGCGATATTGTCCCTGATCGAACGGTGCATCAGCACGGGGTCCTGCGCGACGACGCCGAACTGCGCGCGCAACGACGATTGGGTCACATCGCGGATATCCACGCCGTCGACCGATATGCGTCCGCCCTCGACATCGAACAGCCGGAGCAACAGATTGACGATCGTCGTCTTTCCGCCGCCGGACGGACCCACCAGCGCCACCCGCTCGCCGGCCCGGATATGCAGGTTGAAATTCCCGATAACGCCGTCGCTCCCGCCGTAGCGGAACGTGACGTTCTCAAACCTGATATCGCCTTCCGCCGTCCGCAGATCGACCGCGCCGATCCTGTCCCGGATCGCCGGCTCCACCGAAATGGTGCGCGTGGCGTCCTGTACGGTGGCGAAATTGCGAATGAGCCCGTTGATCGAAAACATGATCCAGCCCGACATCTGCGTCAGGCGAAGCACCATCCCCATCGCGGCGGCGATCGATCCGGAGGTTATCGCGCCGTCGATCCAGCCGGCGACGGCGACCCACCCGACGCATGCGACCAGAAATCCGTTCAGAATCGCCACGCATGAACGCACCGTCGTGATCATCCGCGTCAGCCTGCGCGAGGCGGCGAGCATCCGCGTCATGCCGTCGCGGACGAAACCGTGTTCGCGTTCGCCGCTGTCGAACAGCTTGACGGCCATGATGTTGGTGAACGCATCGACCATGCGGCCATTGACCACCGAGCGTTCATCGGCCAGCCGCCTGCCCGCGTCGCGCAGCCCGGGAACCAGGAACCATGCGATCGCGAGATAACAGGCGAGCCATGCCGCGACGATCAGGCCCAGCAGGGGATCGAGCGTCATCAGTATCGTGACGGTCAGCGCGATGAACGTCACGAACGACCAGAACACCTGCAACAATGCGACGATGAAATCGCCGACCGACGCGCTGCCCTGCATCACCTTGGCGGCGATGCGACCGGCGAAGTCGTTCTGATAGAAAGCATAGGGTTGCTCGATCACGCGCCGGAACGCCTGCCAGCGCACCCGCGTGAAGAATGCCGGCACGATGACCTGCTGCTCGACCGCAACGGCGGCGATCAATACGCCGGAACGGATGACGAGCACCAGAACCAGCAAGCCCGCGAGCGGCCAGAAACGATCGCGGATCAGATCGGCGGGAGTCGCCGCGTCGAGCGTATCGACCAGCCAGCCGAGCGACCAGTAAAGGGACGCATCGACCGCTCCGACCAGACCGCCGATGATCAGCAGAAGGAAAAAGGGCGCCTTCGCCTGCCGGGCGAAAAACAGGATGAACTTCCGGGCTTCGCGCGGCAGAACCTCGCGTCCGGCGTCGCCGAAGGGCTCGATGTTGTTTTCGAGCCGGCGCCATACCGGCTCGAAGGCGCCGTCTTTTCCCGCCGGGCGGCCGTCGCTCATTCGGCGGCGATCTCCGTTCCGGCCTCGTCGTGGATCAGGAATCCGCCCGACTGCCGCTCCCATAGCTGCGCGTAGAGACCGCCGTTGGCGACCAGTTCGTCATGCGTTCCCTCCTCGACGATCGCGCCGCCATCCATGACGATCAGCCGGTCCAGCGCCGCGATGGTCGACAGCCTGTGGGCGATCGCGATCACGGTCTTGCCCTCCATCAGCCGGTAGAGATTCTCCTGAATGGCCGCCTCCACCTCGGAGTCGAGAGCGGATGTCGCCTCGTCGAGGATCAGGATCGGAGCGTCCTTCAGCATGACCCGCGCGATCGCGATGCGCTGCCGCTGGCCGCCCGACAGTTTTACGCCGCGCTCGCCGACATGGGCGTCGAATCCGCGCCGGCCCTTCGGATCCTCCAGATCGTCGATGAACGAATCCGCTTCCGCCCGCTTCGCGGCCTCGATCATCATCTCCTCGGTGGCGTCGGGACGGCCATAGACGATGTTTTCGCGCAACGAACGATGCAGCAGGGACGTATCCTGCGTGACCACGCCGATCCGCGCGCGCAATCCGTCCTGCCTGACCGAAGCGATGTTCTGGCCGTCGATCAGGATCCGCCCGTGCTCCAGATCGTAGAACCGCAGCAGCAGGTTCACGAGCGTCGATTTGCCCGCGCCGGAACGGCCGATCAGGCCGACCTTCTCGCCCGAACGGATCGACAGCGAAAGATCGTCGATGACGCCGCCGCCCTTTCCGTAGTGGAAACGGACGCCCCTGAATTCGATGCCTCCCCGCGTGACGTCGATCTCCACCGCATCCGGGCGGTCCTCGACAAGACGGGGCAGCGAAATCGAATTGATACCGTCCTGAACCGTTCCGATATTCTCGAACAGGGCGGACAATTCCCACATGATCCATTGCGACATGCCCCACAGGCGCAGCACGAGGCCGATGACCACGGCGACCGCGCCGACCGTGACCGACTCGCCGAGCCAAAGCCAGATCGAAATGGATGAGACCGCCAGCAGCAGGGTGGAATTGAGCAGGTAAAGCAGCCCGTAGAGCGAGGTCGCTATCCGCATCTGCCGGTAGACCGTATCCAGAAACCGGGACATGCCCTCGCGCGCATAGGCGGATTCGCGTCCGCCGTGCGAAAACAGCTTCACGGTCTGGATGTTCGTGTAGCTGTCGACCACGCGGCCGGTCATGACCGAACGCGCGTCCGCCTGTTTCTCCGCGATGCGCTGGAACCGCGGAATATAATGGCGCATCAGCACGAAATAGCAGGCAAGCCAGATCGCCAGCGGCGCGGCCAGCCGCCAGTCCGCCGACCCGACGATAAACAACATGCCGAGAAAATAGACGCTGACATAGTTCAGCACCTCGACCAGCTTGATGACGCATTCGCGCACGGCGAGCGCGGTCTGCATCAGTTTGGTCGCGATCCGTCCGGCGAATTCGTCCTGATAGAACGTCATCGACTGTTTCAGCAGGTAGCGATGCACCTGCCAGCGAATGCGCATCGGATAATTGCCGAGCAGCGTCTGGTGCGTCACCGAGGTCTGCGCGAACACCAGCGCCGGCAGCGCGACCATGACGACGAACGCCATGAACGCCAGGTTCCAGAATTCGGTTCGCAGAAAGGATTCCCGGTTCTGTTGCGACAGCCAGTCGACGATCGAGCCCAGAAACGCGAACATCCACACTTCGGTCATCGCGATGACCGCCATCATGATCGCCGTGATGACGATGTAGCGGCCGGACCCGCGGGTGAAATGCAGGCAGAACGCGAACAGCGTGCCGGGCGGTTCGGAAGGCTCTTCCGCCGGAAACGGGTTCAGTCTCTTTTCAAACCAGGCATACATGGTTCAGGTCTCGAATGGTCCGCGCAAATCGCGGCGGGATCAAGGGAAATCGCAAAGAATGCTCCGCCGGACGGATGCGCCGGCGGCCCGGGATTTCCATGAACGGCAATGTCCGGCATCACGGACGCTTGCCATCGGTTGGTAACCGGTTCCGGTGGAAATCGGCGACGTCTTCGCGGGATACCCGGATAGATTACGTGCCCACGAATTCCGCCCGGCGGCGCACACCCGGCGCGCGAAGGCGGCGGGATGATCCCATTATCCAGAATTCCATCGGCGCCTCCGGCGGATCGCGTTTCGGACGGGCGCTGTTTACACCCTCCTTGCTACGGCTTCAACCTTTGGCATGCGCCATGCCGGCATGGCGGGCGTCAACCGTGTCCTTTCGGCAACCCTGAAACGCGCGTTCGCCCGGCTTCCGAATCATGAGATATGAGGAGAATGCGCGCCCGGACGATGGCGCCGAACCGCATGCGAGGCGTTTCCAAAGGAAAGGAAGTGCGACGACCGAACTACCGACCGAACGCCGGGAAGCGGGCGCTCCCGTCGAGGAAACGTCAGCGCCGGACCGGCCAGGTATTCGGATAAAGGCCATCACATTCAGCGACGGTACGCGCATGGAGGTTGACCGGAACCAGATCATCGTTTTCGTCGGGCCCAACAATGCGGGCAAGAGCGCCGCGCTCAAGGAACTGCACGGCAAGATTGAGCATGGAGATACCGGGAAACGCAATGTCGTGATCTCATCGGAGGTCGAATATGGCGGCTTCCCGGATGAGGCCGAAGCCTGGATTTCCGCGGTCGCGAAACAGATGCCGGATGGCAATCTCATGCTTCCGTATGCCGTTGGCTTCCACAGGGGAATGTTGCGCACGCTGTGGCGACAAAAAGACGGACTGAAGCGACTCGCGCGCTTGTGGTGTCTGCGCCTGACGACTCAAGAACGCCTGACCACGATCGACCCTTGCGACCTTCCCGATCTGTTAACCTTACCGCCAATGCTGCCGCTTCATAAACTGTATGAGGATGACGGCATCGAAAACAAACTCGATCAGTCGTTTCGCCGCGCTTTTGGATCGGACTTGACAGTCAATCGCGGGGCGGGGAGCAAGATTTCGCTTCACACAGGCAATCGCCCCGTCCCTCCCGAGGGCAAAGACAGGCAGTCGCGGGAGTATCGAAAAGCCGTCAACGATTTACCGAGGATTCATGAGCAGGGCGATGGGATGCGCGCCTTCACGGGTATTTTGGCGAGCGTGCTCGCGTCCGACCACGATCTGTTCTTCATCGACGAGCCCGAAGCATTCCTGCATCCACCCCAGGCCAATTTGATCGGGAAAATGCTGGCGGAAGAAACGCCGGATGACCGCCAGTTGTTTGTCGCGACGCACAGCACCGATTTCCTTCGCGGCGCATTGGACGCGGCCGGTGATCGCGTCAGGGTTGTGCGTCTTCGGCGGGAAGGAGACGTCAACCATGTGACCGAACTCCGTCCCGACAGGATCAGGGAGGTATGGGCCGACCCGATCTTACGCTACTCCAAGGTCTTCGACGGTTTGTTCTACGATGGAGTGGTCATATGCGAAGGAGATGCGGACTGCAGATTTTACGGCGCGATGATTGATGCGGTGAGCACGGGAGACCATGTTCCCGATCTGGCGCTTGTGCATGGCGCGGGCAAGAACCGGGTTCTCCCGATCGTCAAGGCGCTTCGGGCAATCGACATTCCCGTTCGTGTCGTGCTCGATTTCGACGCGCTCGCCGACGCCGGGCTTTTGGAGCGCTTGTGCGATCAGTTCGGCATTGAATGGTCCGGCCTAGGCACCGACTTGAACGTGGTCTCCGCCGCAATATCCGGCAGGCGGCCTCAAATACCCAAAGCATATGCCCGGAAACAAATCGAAAAAGTGTTTGACGATGTCAAATCTGAAACTCTTTCCAACGACGCGATTAAAGAGCTGCGAGCAATCATCAGGGGCGCCTCGGCCTGGTCAGAGGCCAAACGTCTCGGAAAGCGCTTCGTGCCGAACGGGGAAGCGACCGCCGCTTATCAACGTTTGCACAAGACGCTGAGCATGGCCGGTATAGTCCTGGTGGAGGAAGGAGAGCTTGAGGGCTTTTGCCAATCGATTTCAGGTCACGGCCCAAGCTGGGTTGTCGAGGTGCTGCAAAGAGACCTCAAGAACGACCCGGAACTTGAGAGAGCGCGCGATTTCGCACGCGGCCTGCTCGACGGGTGGTCTCAAGGCGGCGTATTCCCTTCCCGCGCGCCGGACGATAACGCCGGAACCGAGCAACATGCTTCCGGATAGCCAATCAAGTAGGCGCCATTGTATCCGTTGAGTTCGCGTTCGTTTCCCAAGAGAACGCTCAATCAGTTCAAGACGTTTCTTACGCAAGCGGAGGAAATGGAGGCATCAGAATGAAGTTCGAGGTCTATTGCGATGAGACGCTGCCAGACCTTTTTACGTCCGCCCGTCCGCAGGGACGCTACCTGATGATCGGCAGCCTGTGGCTGCCTGGCGACCTGCGCAAGAACGTCAAGGCAAGGATCGACGATCTGCGCCGGCGCCATGGCGTGCATGGCGAGATGAAGTGGCGGAAGGTCTCGCCGTCAAAGGCTGCGTTCTACACCGACCTCGTCGACCTGTTCATGAGTTTCGGGCTGGACCTGAGATTCCGCTGCGTCGCGGTGGACCGCCAGGCCATGGACCTCGGCCTGCACAACGGCGATGCCGAACTCGGCTTCTACAAGTTCTACTATCAGGTCTTGCATCACTGGATTCTCGACCGGAACGAATACACCGTGTTCTGCGACCTCAAGCAGAACCGGGATCGCATGCGTCTGCACACCCTGCGGCGCGTACTTAACAATACCAACCGGACCTCGGTCATCCGTAATGTGCAGTCGCTTCCCTCGCCCGAGGTTGCGCCGCTGCAGCTTTGCGATGTGCTGCTCGGCGCCGCTTCGGCCCGGGTCAACGACCGGAACGACCTCGGGGCGGCCAAGGAGAATTTGATCGCACATCTGGAGCGCCGCCTCAATCGCGCCCGACTCGGCCCGACTCACAAGTCGGAGGAGAAGTTCAACATCTTCAAGATCCGGCTGGGAGGCGGCTGGTGACGCCATCGCTTCTCACTTTGGCCGATGAAGCGGCGTATCGACGTCACTTCGAGCAAAGCTGCTGCAACGGCGCCGTCGTGACCCACGATGGAATTCGCGTCTATTTCCGCAAGCAGAATTTCGATCACGCCTTTTTCGAGAGTTCAGGCCGCAGGGGCGAGAAAGATGTTTTTTCAAAGATTCGCGCGCAGCGAATGAACTGGATCGCCGCCGCGCTCTCCGATCCCGCCGCGGATTGCTTTCAAGGCTGGGACAGCAAGAACAAGCGGTATGACGCACGTCGGCGCGTCACTGTCGTGGTGCGGGATTTCGTCGTCGTGATATCGCTGAGCACACGCCGTGACGGCAATTTGAAGGCAAATTTCGTTACCTGCTACCGCGCCGAAAACAGCATCGGGAAGATACGGCAGTCGCCACGATGGACGCTGAAAGATTACCTCAATGTCGCGCGATAGAATGGCAAGGACGCTGATTTGCTACGCTGGCTCAGCGTCCGAAGCCTCGATAGGTTCAAGACCGATAGGCGATGAACTCAGGCGCAATATGTGCACGCCACCCCCAGTATGTCAAGTGTTCACTGACAGCGCCGCACGGTCCCCTCCCGTCGCGGAAGCGCCACGGAGTCCGCCCATGCCGTTCAATGCCGGCAAAAGGAACCGGCCGCCCGACCGAACCTAACCCGGGTACGCTGAATTTTTGGCCACATAAAGGTACGGTCCGGTGTCAAGAAAGGCCCGGCCCCAAAGCCGCGCTTTGGAAAACGAAGTCTTTACCGGGACTCGTCGGGCGCGTAGAATCCGAGTGGGAGGTCCAGAACGCTATGGAACCAAAGAAAATAGTTATCGAACCGTCCGCCGATCATCCAGACGTTCTCCACATAAAAGACGCCATGCAGCAAGTCATTGATTACTTTGATCTACTGACGGATCAAAGCCAGTCCAATGTTGTCTGGAACCTGGAGCGCGCCAGCACCGACAGCCCATTCACCGCCGTGGGGGCGCCCATCGACCGTCGAACCGACGCGAAGGCCTATGGCCTCGTGGCAAACCACGTGTCCAGAATTGAACGAGGGTTGGTCCGTCTCGAAGCCGGCGAACCGCTGGACGACGATTTTCCGGTCGAGAGAAGGGAAATCGCGGTCAAGATGCTCAAGAGGAACATGAATGGCATCGGCCGCACCAAGATTACTATTGGCGGTGGAGTCGAGGTTTGGACCTGTCGCGGTTTGATGCCGCTCCTTTGATAGCATTTACTGCAACAAAGGAGACTGACTATGGGACTGAAACGGACAGACGAATTTCGCCAGGATGCGGTGCGGATCGCGCTGACAAGCGGGCTAACGCGTAAGCAAGTGGCCGACGATCTGGGTGTTGGCATGTCAACACTGAACAAATGGATCACCGCGCATCGAGACACAGACGTGGTTTCCAAAGAGGATTTAAGCCTCGCCAAAGAGAATGACCGGCTTCGGCGGGAGAACCGGCTCCTGAAGGAGGAGAGGGACATCCTAAAAAAAGCCACCCAGTTCTTCGCGGGCCTAAAGCAATGAGGTTTAGGTTCATCGAAGAGCACCGTGACAGCTTTCCAGCCAAACGCTTATGCCATGTTGTCGGTGTCAGCCCGCGCGGATTGCGGGCTTTCCGCACCTATGTATGATATCAAAGGTAATCCCACCCACGGTGTCAGCCCGCGCGGATTGCGGGCTTTCCGCACCCGTCCGGCCAGCCGCAGACAGCGGTCTGATATGGTGACGTTGGCGCACATCAGAGAGCAGTCGCGTCTCAGCCTGGGCAGCTATGGTCGGCCAAGAATGACCGAGGAGCTAAAGGAGATCGGCTTGGATGTTGGCCACCGCCGTGTTGGCAGGTTGATGCGCCAGAACGGCATATCTGTTGTTAGAACACGCAAGCACAAAGTGACGACAGACAGCGATCACAAGTTCAACATCTCACCGAATTTGCTGAATCGGGACTTCACAGCGGGCAAGCCCAACCAGAAATGGGCGGGCGACATCAGTTATGTTTGGACGCGGGAGGGATGGCTGTATCTGGCAGTGATCCTGGACCTGCATTCCCGGCGCGTCATCGGCTGGGCCGTCAGTAACCGGATGAAACGCGACTTGGCCATCAGAGCGCTAAATATGGCCATTGCCTTCCGGGCACCACCGAAGGGCTGCATCCATCATACAGACCGTGGCAGCCAATATTGTTCTCACGACTACCAGAAGATCCTGCGCCAGCATGGGTTCAAGGTATCGATGAGTGGAAGGGGAAACTGCTACGACAACGCCGCTGTCGAAACCTTCTTCAAAACCATCAAGGCAGAGCTGATCTGGCGACGGTCCTGGGAAACAAGGCGGCAAGCTGAGATGGCAATCTTCGAGTACATCAACGGCTTCTACAATCCGCGCCGCCGTCACTCAGCACTGGCTTGGAAAAGCCCCGTCGCCTTCGAACGAAAGCTGGCTTAAACGAGCACTTGGGGCGGCACAAAAGCGTGACAGGTCCAGTTTGTTTCAACCTTCGGCCGCCAGTATTCCGGTCGAGACTTCGGCAGTCTGCCCCACCTGCACCCGTGTCCGTGCCAGAAGCAGCCATGCACGAAGACGACCTTGCGGCGAGAAGGGAACACGATGTCGGGTGTACCTGGCAGATCCCGCCGGTGGAGCCTGAATCGGTATCCCAGCCGGTGCAGGGCGCGGCGGAGTGCGAGTTCGGGCTTTGTGTCCCTCTGCCCGACCTTTGACATTATGTATGAGCGGCGCTCGGCCGTAACGTGGTCTGTCATCGGGACGATCTTTGGGCTCGATCGGGACGGACCGAGCGTCGGTTTCGCCGTGTGGGCCAATAGTGCTGCATATTCTTCGTCGTCAGATGGTGCGCAATGCACGAGTTCAGGAAGTATCTTGGCATGACGCCTCCATTAACGAAACGCCTTTTTGCCCCAGTCGATGGGGAACGGCTCCAGCACCTGCGCCAGCGACGACCCGTTCCACTGCGTCCGCGTCACCGCCGATGACGGCGCATTGGGCGAACAACATCTGCGCGCCTTTCAGGACAACGACAAGACCGTCCCCGCCATTCTGACGACCTCGCGGAAACTTTCGACCGGCGTCGACGCCCGTAACGTGCGCAACATCGCGCTGCTGCGCCCGGTCAATTCGATGATCGAGTTCAAGCAGATCGTCGGGCGCGGCACGCGGCTCCACGACGGCAAGGATTATTTCACGATCTACGATTTCGTGAAGGCGCACGAACGGTTCAACGACCCGGACTGGGACGGCGAACCGGCGGACCCGGCGGACCCTCCCGCGCGACCGGACGGCGACGGGCGCGACGGTTTCGACAAGACGCCTCCGCCTCCGTTGGACGACGACGACGAACCGCCCCGGCGCATCGAGATAAAACTCGCCGACGGCAAGAAACGGACCATCCGGCACATTGCGGCGACAAGCTTCTGGGGGCCGGACGGCAGGCCGATGTCGGCGGCGGATTTCATCGAAAAACTGTTCGGCGACCTGCCGGAACTGTTCAGGGACGAGGACGAACTGCGCGGATTGTGGCGCGTGCCGGAAACCCGGAAACGGCTTCTCGACGAACTGGGCGAACGCGGCTACGGCGAGGCGCAACTGGCCGGCATCCGCAAGCTCATCGACGCCGAACGGAGCGACCTGTTCGACGTTCTGGCCTATATCGCCTTCGCCCTGACGCCCGTCACGCGGCGGGAACGGGTCGCCCGGCGGCGGGACCGCATTCTCTCCGACCATGACGGAAAACTTCGCGCCTTCATCGATTTCGTGCTGGCGCAATATGTGAAGGAAGGCGTCGGCGAACTCGATCGCGCCAAGCTGAGCCCGTTGCTGGAACTGAAATACGGCGCCGTCGGCGAAGGCGCGGCGCAACTCGGCGACGCCGACAAGATCCGCGCCGCCTTCATCGGCTTCCAGCGGTATCTGTATTAGGGGTGGATTTTAGCGGCGCGGGCTGTGCGTCAACGGGCGGTGATCAAGCCGTCGCTTCCCGGGAAAGGACGCGGCCCGGCCCGAAAGGCCGACCGAACCGCGCCGATGCTATTTTGGGCATTGCTCGCCGCGGGCCGCATCCAGATGCGAAAGGTCGATGGACGGGAAACCTTTGATCGACCCCTCGCAAAAAAATCCTTGACATCGCCGCGTAACGGCGACGACCATAAAGACGCTCGAACACCCAATGGAACAAGTTCCACCACTCCATGTGCGAGGTGCGCCATATGACAAAATTTTCGAATATAATATAATGGGCGTTAATATCCTCACCAAGGTACTCATTCCGGTGGCTGTTATCGTGATCGCGGCACTGTCATTAAAATTTTATGAATGGATTACGATTCCAAATCAGCCACCTTTGGTCGTGATCGTTCCCGATAAATTGCCGAATGCTGAAGGGAACGTACCGATAAGCTTCAGCGCCGTCGGCTCGCGTGATCCGGAAGGTGGGAAATTGCGCTACGAGTGGTCGCTAAATGGCTTCTCATTCGGTCAGAGCCATGCTGCGGACTGCGAACTAACAGAAGATAATCCGGCGATTGTCAGTTGCCGGTTTTTTGGTGCCGGTACGCATTCTGTGGCCGTCGAGGTCGAAGACGAGAAAGGTGTGAGCCGCTCGAAATCCGCATCAGTGACGGTCTCCATCCTAAACGGCTATATCAGTCTCTCTGTTCAAGCATCAAGCGAGGAAAAGCGAGCGTTGCTCTATGCGGTGGACTGGAGCCAAGTTCAAAGCATGCTCATACGGCCTTTGCTCCTCTTCGACCCGGACCGCGGCAAGGCGGTTTATGCATCGTCCGTTGAACGCGATGTGGATCGGGCTAAGGAAGCGCTGAGTGGTGAGGGTGTTAGGGACAACCTGAGAATTGACGGTTCCCGACTGCCGGCTGCGGCAGAAAATATTATCACGACCCAGGCTGCGGATGCCGGCATGTCGATTTCCTTTTCTAATCCTTTTCCCTCTTTAGGTGCTCCCTCTTTAGGTGCTGATGATTATGATATAGGTTCTTTTACTGCTTTTGATCTTAAGGAGGCCGCAGACGGGGATTTCATATTCGTGGATTCTCCGGAGGCCTTTGCTCGAGTTCAACGTGGGGAATGACCATGACTGCAGGAGCAAGAACTGAGCCATAAAGCGCTATTCTGCAAACGGCCGCTTGGTAGACAAGATTGATGTCCTAGGGCGCGAACCCGGTTCGTCGATCTCTTGATGCTCGTTCGAGTTTCCGGTTCGCCGCCGGTCAATCGGTGCCCGACGACCGCGAACCGATTACGTCGTCAGGTATCCGAACCAGTTTTCGCGCCTTTTGCCGCGCTTGCCGGCGCGGCGGCGTGAATGGGTGCCGCCCGAGGAACGCCGTCGTGGCGCCATGCAAAGCCCTGCATTTCCTTGCCTTATGGGGGGCCGCACGGTCCAGCACTTCCTCGGCCCACCGGTTCAGGCTCTTGCCCGACAGTTCCGCGGCCAATACGGCCTTGCGGTGCACCTCAGGGTCGACACGGAACATCACGCGACCGGAGTATGGCTTCCGTGGTTCCCTGCCGATCCTGGCGCAGGTTCCGATGTAGTCCTCGACGGCCTCGCGGAACGCTTGCTTAAGTTCTTCCACACTGTCGGCATGGAAGCCCACGCCATCGCGAATGCCGGCGATCCGGCCTGTCAGAATGCCGTCCGCATCATCGTATTCGATACGAGCGGAGTAGCCTTTGCAGGTCATGGCGTTTGTCATGGCGCGACCCTTATCCTTTCCAAAAACGCACGGGCGGCGCGGATCTGATACCGCTTTGCTTCCCTGGCCGGATGCGGACTATGGAACGTCTCAACCTCGCCATCCTTCTCAAAGCGCACACGAGACCCGTCGCCCTCGATCACCTGCGCGCCTGCCGCGATGAGCGGCTTTTCAATCGCGGCCCACTCAATCGTTCCCGACACGGGATCGGTGAAGACCGTGGCAAGGGTTTTGCGGTGTTTATGGTTCACAGGGGTATTTAATCAACGCTTGCGAAAACCGCAAGCATTGATGCGCAACAGACTGAGCCCGGCATCTCAAGCGGCGCGTATGCTCACCATGCGCAGGGCGTCGTAGCCGATTGCGGCGTGACACGCGGTAGTTGGAATTCTTGACACCGGACTTCACAACGGCGCGACTGCAACACCGTTCAACCGCCCTTCGACACCCGTTCGGGGGCCTTTCACACGGCATCGGGTCGCCTCCGGTTGGCATTCAGGAATCCCGCCGGCGATGCGCGACCCGCCGGGCCATCCGCGATGAAGGACATGCGACGGCTGACGGCGAAAGGCCGAAACTCCCGTCCATGCTCCGCATCGCCGCAATCGGACGCCGGCCTGAACGAGGCCGGACCCTGTTAATCCGTTTGCGTCAGGCCGTGCGCCGGACTAAACGAGGCGTTGTCGCGGGAAGGCGCCGGAGAGAACGAATGAACCCGTTGAAATCGCCCCCTGCCCTTCTGCTGTTGGCGGGTCTTTTTTCCATCGACGCCCATGCCGGGGCCGTAAGCCCGGACCTTCATTCGGGAATGCGGGGCGGCGACGACCGCGCAGTGCGGTCTTCCGACGGCGGGGGTTCCCGGCCCGATGGGATCGATTGCATGTCGAACCCTGAACGCTGTGTTCACAAAGCGGCCTGGTATCAGGATCGGGATAATTCCATGAGTCCTGTTTCAACTGATGAGGGGGTTGGAGCTGCCATGGCAACAATTTTTAGTAAAAGTGGAAAAACTCAAGGAATACAGGTTTGTCCTGGGGTCTATTTAGCAACAGCTCATGGAGTTTTATATAATCCGAAAAATGCAAGACGTGACGGAAGACCACAAGAAACCCCTTCTGGAAATATGTATGGTATGTCTCCTTATCCACTTTCTAGAGAAACTGTAATGACTGCTAAAAATGATAGTAGCTATGTGTCTCCCAGAATAGGAAATCCTTCTGCATGGACAGATTCGTCTACTGATTATGTTTTTATAAAAGTTGATAATCCATTAAAACCAAATCATTTTGTAAGACCAGTAAGAGGTTCAAATCAAAGATTAGTTGATGCTTCAATAAGAGGTGAAATAGATGTTCATCTTTATAGACCACAAACCAGGTTTGCTACTGATAGCAAAGGAACTCCATTATTTAAACAAGGAATGCAAGCTAATTCCTTAGACGAAATGGCTCCTCTGTATCAACAACCAATGAGAGTTAATGATCCTTGTCAAACTGTTCAAGGTTATGAGGGTTTAATTGGTTCAGATTGCCCAACAGAGCAAGCTGTTTCTGGAAGCACCTATTCTGCAAATGTAAATGGTCAAGATTATCTTGTAGGAATGCATATTCATGGCAGTGCTATTAGTGAAGAGTCATTTGAAGAAACACCTGCGCCAAATGCCTTTGTTCCATCTTCTCATTTTTGCGATGATTATGAGTCAGTCTGTGGTCAACCCTGTGCTGAATTGGATGAGGTGCTGCCGCAATAGGGCGATGGCGTCCCGCTTCGATACGAGGCATGGATAAGGAGCCAATCCGAATTCCCGTCAGGGCGCGAACCCGGTTCGTCGATCTCCCGACGCTCGTTCGGGTTTCCGGGCCGGGAAAAGGCGGCGGCCATGGCGGGATTCGATTTCAGCGATGAAGAACGGGCGGCGGTCGAGCCGTCGCTTCCCGTGAAAGGGCGCGGCGGCATGATGACGGGCGCCGCCCGAGGAACGCCGCTATGGCGGCCATGATCGTCCGGGCGCGGCGCAATCCGATTGCGGCGTGACACGCGGTATTGGATTTTTGACACCGGACTTCACAACGGCGCGCCTCGCCTGCAACGCGCCGTTCAACCGCCCTTCGACACCCGTTCGAGGGCCTTTCACACCGGCATCGGGACGCCTCCGGTCGGCATTCAGGAATCCCGCCGGCGATGGCGTCGTCCATACCGCCGGTCAATCGGCGCTCGGCAGCCGGCGCATCGTGAACCCGATCACATCGTCAGGCCGTTCGCGCCGGCTTTCGACCGCCGTCCAGTAAGCCTGTTTGGGCCAGCTTTCATACCACTCGCGCGCTTTTCGCCGCGCCTGCGGGCGTGGCAGCACGAACGTTTCACGCAAGAAACCGCCACGCCGCGAACCGCGGGCGCGATCCGGCCGTTTTTTCCGCCCGTATGGCGGCGGTCCTTTCGCCATTGGCGCAGCCTTGCAATATGATGTCGGAATCTTGCGCTTGACCCGTCCGGGATCGGGTTTAGAGATCGAACGGCGCGCCAGCGAGTCTTTGTTTCGCCTATCGGAACCGGCAATGGGAAACCACAACATCCCCGAGAGTCTGCCCGACGGAATCGAGCGGAAGAAGGAACGCGCCCGCGCCTGGTTCGAGGAACTGCGCGACAGGCTCTGCGCCTCGTTGGAAACGCTGGAAGACGAACTGACCGGGCCGCTTCACGCCCGCGCGCCGGGCCGGTTCGAACGCACGCCCTGGCGGCGCGACGAAGGCAGGGGCGGCGGCGGGGTCATGTCGATGCTGCGCGGGCGCGTGTTCGAAAAGGCCGGCGTTCACACATCGACGGTTTACGGCGAGTTCGCGCCCGAATTCCGCAAGCAGATGCCGGGCGCCGAACGGGATCCGAGGTTCTGGGCGTCCGGCATTTCGCTGATCGCCCATCCGCGAAATCCCAACGTTCCCGCCGTGCACATGAACACGCGCATGGTCGTCACGACCCGGCAATGGTTCGGCGGCGGCGCCGACCTGACCCCGGTTCTCGACCGCCGCCGCAGGCGGGACGACCCCGACAGCGCATCGTTTCACAAGGCGTTCGAATTCGTCTGCGACCGCCATGCGAAAATCGCCGACCACCGGCGTTTCAAACAATGGTGCGACGACTATTTCTTCCTCCAACATCGCGGCGAGCCTCGCGGCATCGGCGGTATTTTCTACGACTGGCTGCATTCGCCCGAGGAAGACGGCGGCTGGGACGCCGATTTCGCGTTCACGCGGGATGTCGGGCGTGGCTTCAACGTCGTCTACCCCATACTGGTCCGCCGCAACTTCAACACCGGCTGGACGGACGCCGACCGCGAGGAACAACTCGTCCGGCGCGGACGCTATGTGGAATTCAACCTGCTCTACGACCGGGGCACGATTTTCGGATTGAAAACCGGCGGCAACATCGCGTCGATCCTTTCTTCGCTTCCGCCGGAGGTGAAGTGGCCGTGAACGGGATCACGATTGAGACAGATCAACAAATCGCCGTCTGAAGGTGCTATAGCGGCGGCGTCACGAGAACAGGAGGATAGCGCCATGAAGGAATTTCAGTGCGGTGCGCTGGTTCCCGGATGCGACTGGCATACCCGTCACGACGACGAGGCCGAAATCATGCGCCGCGCCGTGGAGCACATGCGCAAGGCCCACGGCGAAACCGTCATCAGGGAAACGATGATCGAGGCGATTCGCTCAAGGATCGCGCGGGCGAGCGACGCCGCCTAGACGGCGCCGACCATCGGAGACAGGCCGCGCGGAGCGGCGCGTCCGGCGAATGATCCGGCGCGGGCGCGGGCGGCCTGGATTGTTCCCTTCGACCCTTCCCGGGGGTGTAAGGCAGATACAGAAGATAGGTCAGGTTTACTTTTTGTTCTTGATTTTGGCGCCGCGATGGCGCCTGGTCGGAATCATGGGCGCCGCATTAAAACAATCCGGCAATCGCGCGCGGGGCAACTTACGTCTCAATCCCGATAGTTGGAAAGCGATCGACGAAGCCGGAAAGCAAAGAGCCGGATTCGTATCCCGCAACACGTGGGCGCCGGAAGCCGTTGTCAAGAAACTCGCCAAAGAACGACAAGACGCATGAGGGCGGGAATGTATGACTTTTATGAATTTTTCGCCGGCGGCGGCATGGCGAGAGCCGGTCTGGGACCGGGCTGGTCATGCCTGTTCGCAAACGATTTCGATCACAAGAAGGGCGCAACCTATCGGGCGAATTGGGGCGCCGGCGAACTGCTCACGGGCGACATTCGCAATGTGAGAATGAAAGACCTGCCCGGCAGTGTCGACCTGGCGTGGGGTTCTTTTCCATGCCAGGACTTATCGCTTGCAGGCGGCGGCGCCGGACTCAAGGGCGATCGGTCCGGAACATTCTGGCCCTTCTGGGACAAGATGAAGGCTCTCAAGAAGGATGGCCGGGCGCCGAGGATCATCGTGCTGGAGAATGTCTGTGGCGCGCTGACAAGCCATAAAGGCGAGGACTTCAATGCGATTTGCGACGCCTTGGCCCAGGCCGACTATCGATTTGGCGCCGTCGTGATAGACGCGGCTCTGTTTGTCCCACAGTCAAGGCCGCGGCTGTTCATTGTCGCCGTGCGAGAGGATGTCGCTTTGGAAGGGATCGCGCCCGATGACGATCCGGGTTCGATTTGGCGCTCGCGCGCATTGAAAGCGGCGTATGACAGGCTGCCGACGAAATCCAAACGCTGTTGGGTATGGTGGAGCATTCCGGCGCCTTCAAAGCGAAACACGCGGTTCGCCGACCTCATCGAAGACGATCCGGGCAGCGTCGCCTGGCATACGCCCGCGGAAACGCGGCGACTCCTTTCAATGATGAGCGACATCAATCTGGCGAAGGTCACGGCGGCGGGGAAAACCGGCAAGCGCATGGTCGGCGCTGTCTACAAGCGCACCAGACCGGATGAGAACAAGTGTAAAGTTCAGCGCGCCGAAATACGATTTGACGATGTGGCCGGGTGCCTGCGCACGCCGGCGGGCGGTTCGAGCCGCCAGCTTATTCTGGTTGTGAACGGACGATCCGTGAAATCGAGGCTGATTTCCAGCCGGGAAACGGCTCGACTCATGGGACTGCCGGATGAGTATGAACTGCCGGAAAACTACAACGAAGCCTATCACTTGACAGGTGACGGCGTTGTCGTGCCGGTTGTGCGCCATCTTGCCGAGCATATCTTCGAGCCGCTTCTGGAACGTCAAAATCGTGTTTCCAGGGTGGCCGCATGAGCGTTATTCCGTGTGCCCAAAACAAGGCTCTTCGCAAGCGGATAGAGGAATATGCCGAGGTCCTGAAAACCGAGGCGCACACTTTGGGCGGTCATGGGCTGACGGAGCGGGAATTTTACCGCAGCGGCCTTTTTCGTGGCGCGATCGAGCGGGTCCGCGGTCAGTTCTCGGCCGCCATGCGCGACAAGCGCGAGTTCGTTCGACATATTCTCAATCACATGGAGGATGCGAAATTCATCGCCGGTTGGGAATCCGCCGGAGAGGCCAATCGGCGCGACTACAGCGTCACGCTCAATTCGGGCCGCACCGGGATTATCGAGCTCAAAGGCTGCCTGGACGGCAATAACACCAATATCTTCGGGAGGCCGCCTCATGCGCACGAGTTCGTTGTATGGAGTGTGTGCGCCAATCCATCCGCCGATCCGCGCCACAATATCTGGTCGGGCATTCATACCCGTTTAAGCGCGGAGATTATTTCGCGCTCCCAAATTGTCGATGGGGTCATTGTCTGGGATTTTGTCTGCGGCGCGATCGGTCGGCCATGCCCAAAGTTGGCGAACTACCAGCATAATTAGCCACAATTTCCTTGAGAAACGCGCCTTTTCACGCTAATTTTGGCGCAGAGGGAGGAACCAATGAAACGTCATGACACACTTAGTACATTCCAATTTCACGAAATGTTTCCCACTGAGGAAGTGGTCGATAAGACCGATGCAAAGACCCTGAAAGGTTTTGTTGAGACCAGAACCACCAAAGATGTTGCTGTCTATACCGATGACTCATCGGCATACGAAGGAATCGGCAGAGATCATGAGACCGTTTGCCATAGCGCGGACACTATGGCACATTCCACTACATGAGCGAAAAGCACATGCAACGCTATGTCGATGAGTTTCAGGCAAGAAACAACCTGCCACTCAACGCACTAAAGTTCATGGAACAGACATCCGCCGAATTTGAAGGTAGACTGCTGACCCACCGTCAACTGGTAGATGGAGCACGGTCATGAATAGTTGCGCACCCACTATTCCGGCTGGTTTTGAACGATCGGTCGCACGTGTCGCGGGCGTTAAAATCCCTGAAGAAAGAACGATTGTAAGCCTGTTCTCAGGTTGCGGTGGCATGGACCTGGGGTTTATAGGCGGATTTGAATTTCTGGGCTGGCGCTACGACCGCCTCCCGAACCGGATTGTTTTCGCCAACGATATATCCGCTGCGGCCTGCCGGACCTATCGGGGCAATATTGGCGACCACATAGTTCAGGCGGACATTGACGACGCCATTGGCGGTTTGCCGGACAGGTGCGACATTCTGGTCGGCGGATTTCCGTGTCAGGATGTATCGGTGAACGGCAAACGGCAGGCGGCAGGCGGAAGCCGGACAGTGCTCTATACGCGAATGCTGGACGCGATCCGCCATTCGCGCCCATCGGCGTTTGTGGCCGAAAACGTCAAGGGTTTGATGGCGTGTGATTTTGGCCGCCGCGTTCTCGATGATTTCAACATTCCCGGATATACAGTTACGCATCGTGTTTGCGTCGCGTCCGAATATGGCGTCCCGCAAAATCGGGAAAGACTTCTGATTGTTGGCCTTCGCGGAAGCAAGGCGTTCAGATTTCCTGACGCGCCGGGAAGAAAAATAACAGCCAAAGAGGCGATCGACGATCTTTCCAATATGCGGGAAAAGCCGGAAAGCAAGCACGTCTGGAGCAAGGCCAAACCGTCGCCGGACCAAGGATCGCGAAAACTGAAACCGGACGCCCCGGCAACCACCATGCGGGCCGAACATCATGGAAACGTCCAGTGGCATTACGAATTGCCACGCCGAATATCGTGTCGCGAACAGGCCAGATTTCAGTCATTCCCGGATGCGTTCCGGTTTCCCTGCGGCATGAGAGAAACGGAGCGCCAGATTGGCAACGCCGTGCCTCCCGCTATGGCGTGGCACATTGCCAAAGCGATAAACGAACAGGCTTTCCGATGAACAAGGAACAGTTTTGCCGCTTGATGGATTCCGCCGTTTCCGCCATGAACGAGCAAGCTAGGGCAGGAATGATAGGATATTCCAACGCTGACGAGTTTGAGCAAACAGTTCTTGCGCATTTAAAAGTTGTCTGTGATGGAATAGCAGAAGCCAATCCGTCATTTCATAACCGTGCGTTTCCCGATATCGTGGTCAACGGCTTCGGAGTCGAGGTCAAGTTCACAACCCGCTCAACGTGGCACGGCACGGGCAACAGCATCTTCGAAGGGATGAGGGATAAGACTGCCCGTGCCGTGGCGCTGGTTTATTACCGTGCCGATTCTCGGGAAGCCCGCTGGCGATGGTATAGCGACTGTATCAAGGGAATTCGTATATCTCACTCCCCTCGCTACATGATCGATATGGACAGCGATAACACGTTGTTCGATCAGATCGGCGTGGGTATGGACGAGTTTCGAAGCGCCGATTTGCGAGACAAAATGCAGATCGTCAAGAACCATGTGCGCAAACGCAGGGGTGACGGGGAAAGGCTTTGGTGGTTTGATGAAGAGCGGGAGCACACGCTTCCCGTTAACGTTCGTATTTATCGGCTTCTCGACAGTGACACAAAAGCGCAAATGCGAGCTGAGGCCGCCTTTATGTGCCCGCAAATCTTCAAAGGATCGCGGCAGCGAGGCAAATACGACGATGCCGCTCTGTATCTGTTAACCCAGCACGGTGTGTTTGCGCCGCAAACCCGAGACCTCTTCTCGGCTGGCAGTGTGGCTGGAAAAGATCGAGGCGGCGATTATCTCATTCGGTCCATTCAGAACAACAGGGATATCATCCGCGAAGTTTCTACGCAGATTGATGATGCGTTGATTCTGGAATATTGGGGCGAAACCTGCGATCCTAAACACCGATTAAGGCGTTGGCTGGAATTGGCAGACAGTTACCGGCCAGACGACCCGCTGTCTCAATATATTGATTTTGGCTAATTATGCTGGTAATTTCCCCAAAATTGAAAGAAAGCCCGGAAAGAGCAACCGAGGTCGGATCATATCGCTTGCCGCCACCTTGTATCTATCTGTTTCCGAACACGGCGCCCAGTCCTCGAAACAATCCTTCGCCACCGGCGCAAAATCTCGATGACGTGGAGTTGCTCAAGGCGTTTCACCAATGTTTCGGCGGCGCTGACGACGAAATGAACAAAGTTACGTTCGACGTCACGCACAAGGGCGTCGAAACCGTTCGCACAACGACGATTGAACGGGCCGGCGATGTGCGGCGCCGGTCGGATGCGACGGCGATCAGAAGGTCATGACGGACGACCCGATCGCGCGCAGCAGGACCATGCGCGCGGTCAAAGATCGGAATACGACGCCGGAACTGATTGTTCGCCGTTATCTTCACAGTCAGGGATTCCGGTACCGATTGCATCGGCGCGACCTTCCCGGCCGGCCGGATATCGTTTTCCCGGGCCGGCGCAAGGCGATTTTTGTGCATGGGTGTTTCTGGCATGGCCACGCCTGTTCACGCGGCGCCAGGGCGCCTAAAACAAATCAGGATTATTGGCGCGCGAAAATTGAACGAAATCGCGAACGGGACAATCAACACCGGGCGGCGTTGGAAAGGCTGGGATGGAGTTCGATCGTGATCTGGGAATGCGAACTCCGAAACGCACAACAAGCCTTCGCGCAGCTGGAAAAGTTCCTGGATCGATCCGGGGAACGCGCGGACGGTCGATGAAGAACCAGGAAATCCCTACCGGACGGCCGGATTTGCCGCGCTGACCTTCTGAACCCGGCATCTAATCCATGCCTTCGGCGATCATCTCCCCGGCGCGGTCGAGAAGCCGCCGCTTGTCCGGCCGGAAATCCGCGTCCACCCACTCGGCCTCAAGGCCCGCCAGCACGCCGCCGAGCCGGACGCCCGGCTCAAGACCCAGCGCCAGAAGGTCCCCGCCGGAAACCGGGAATACCGGTCTCCGCCAGTTCTCGCAGACCGCCAGCAGCCTTGCATAGCCGCCGGCCCGCGTCATGGCGGAATCATCGGTCCGTCCGCGCGCCGACGCCAGCGCCAGCCTGATCGAATCGCACAGCGCCCGCCGGTCTCCCCGATAAATCAGTCTTTCAAATTCTTGTCCGGACAGGGCGGCGGCGGGCGTCGGCGTCGCCGCCCAGTTTTCCAACCGGTTCCGCTCGGCTCCGGACATTTTCAAGCGCCGCCCCAGCCGCCGAAGGCGTTCGCCGTCCGGCGGAAGCATGGATTCGAGCCGCAACAGCGGGTCCGCGTCCCATCCAAGCGCATTCTCCGCCGCGACAAGCCCGTGAATCGCATCGATCCCCCATTTTCCGGTTTCCGGCAGCACGGCGGTCAGAACGCCGGCCTGACGCATCCACAACAGCGCCCGCGACGGATCGGGCGCCGACAACAGTTTTTTCAGTTCCGCCCAGACCCGTTCCGCGGAAAGGCCGTCAAGCCCGGACTTCAACCTGGCGCAGGCTTTCAGTCCCCCGGCGTCGGGCCCGCCGTCGCCGTACCAGGCGAAAAAGCGGAAAAACCGCAGAATGCGAAGATAATCCTCCCGGATGCGGGTCTCCGCGTCGCCGATGAAGCGCACAATCCGCCGCTCGATGTCGGCGACGCCGCCGACCAGATCGACCACGGCGCCGTCGGCGTCCGCATAAAGCCCGTTGATGGTGAAGTCGCGCCGCGCGGCGTCCGCCGGCCAGTCGCGCCCGAATTCGACCGTCGCCCGCCGCCCGTCCGTGTCGATGTCCTTGCGCAGCGTCGTCACCTCGAACGGGCGACCCCTGACGATGACGGTGACCGTGCCGTGTTCGACGCCGGTCGGCGCGGTTTTGCATCCGGCCCGCCCGGCGCGGCGGATCGTTTCGGCGGGCAGGCATGTCGTCGCGATGTCGATATCCGAAACGGGTCCGCCCAGCAGCGCGTCCCGCACCGCGCCGCCCGCGATCCGGGCTTCCTCGCCATCGCCGTTCAGAATTTCCAGCAGCGATCGCAGATCATCGTCCTTCAGCCATTCGCCGCCTGCGATCGTGGCGCTCAAGCGTACAGCCTTTCATACAGCGTGCGGATAATTCCCGCCGTGACGCCCCAGATGCGGCGTTCGCCGTAGGGCATCGTCCAATAGCGTCTCTCCCCGCCCCGCCAGACGCGGCTTTCGGTCTTGTGATTGCGCGGGTCCATCAGAAAGCCGAGCGGCACCTCGAAGGCGGCGGCGACCTCCGCCGGATTGATCCGCACATCCGCATCCGGATCGGCGACCGCCAATACCGGCGCGATCCGGTATCCGCTGCCGCTGGCGTAATCGGGCATCCGCCCGACAATCTCGAACGCGTCCGAAGCCAGCCCGATTTCCTCGTGCGTTTCGCGCAGGGCCGCCGCTTCCGGCGACGCGTCGCCGGCGTCGATCCGTCCGCCCGGAAACGCCACCTGACCGGAATGGGAACGCATATTTTCCGTCCTCCGGGTCAGGATCAGCGACGGACCGCCATTTCGTTCGACCGCCGCGATCAGCACCGCCGCGTCGCGCAACGGCCGACGGAGAATCGTTTCCGTCAGTTCCGGATTGAGCGCATGGTCGCCGGGATGTGCGGCTTCGGACCCGCCGTCCTCGCGCGCCGCGCGAACGCGAAAGTCATCCATGGAAAGCCGGGGGACGACGTTCACCGGCTCAATTCCTTCAGCCTGTCCGCCGGCATGATCGGAAAAATCATACCCCGGGATCGAACGGCGAACGTCAAAACGCCGTCAATCGCGATTTCCTCGCCATGATGCGCGAGTTCATACATGACGGGCCGCGCGACAAGCGCCTCGAGACGTCCGCGCACCAGCAGATAGGGCTTCAATCCACCGGTCTCGTCCTCATCCTCGAATCGCAGCGGATTGTCCGGTCCCGCCTCGACCACATCGCCGACATTGGTTCTGAACGTCATGACCCGATCGCCGCCGCGGCCCGATACGTTCAGTTCCACGGCGACGAACGGCGCGTCCTCGACCCGGATACCGACCTTTTCCGCGGGCGTGACCAGATATGTCCCGCCATCGGCATCCTTGCGCAGGACCGTGGAAAACAGACGCACCAGCGCCATGCGTCCGATCGGCGTGCCCATGTAGAACCACGCGCCGTCCCGCCTGATCTCCATGTCGAGATCGCCGCAGAATTCCGGCTCCCACCGGTCAACCGGCGGAAGGCCCTTCCCCGCCCGCGCGGCGCGCGAGATCAACGCCGCCAGACCGGCGGTATCGGAGCTTCCGGCCAGACCCGGAAAACCGTCATCGGCGATGCGCTTATCGTCTTCCATGGTCACGAAATAGTCACTGTCGCTCCGCTTGTCAGCCATTTTGAGCGATTTAAGGTGAAGAACGGTCCGGCGGACGCCGGACATGGCTTCAAACAGGCGATTCCGATACTCCGGGAGCGAACGACGTTCCCGTCGCGAAGACGCCGCCCCGGGAGATGTGCCCGACATGACCGTGTTGACGCCCGAAAAAACCCTGAGCGACAAGGAAACGGTCGCCGCCGCCGAACGGGCGCTGTCGGAAATCTCCGATGTCCGTAAATCCGTCGGCACGGTGATTTTCGGACAGGAAAGCGTTGTCGAACGCGCGCTGGTCGCGCTTCTGGCCGGCGGCCATGCGCTTCTTGTCGGCGTGCCGGGGCTGGCGAAAACCAAACTCGTCGACACGCTCGGCGCCGTTCTCGGCCTCGACGCCAACCGGGTGCAGTTCACGCCCGACCTGATGCCCTCCGACATTCTCGGCTCGGAGGTGATGGAGCAGGACGAGAAGGGCAGGCGCGATTTCCGTTTCATTCCGGGGCCGGTCTTCGCCCAGCTTCTGATGGCCGACGAGATCAACCGCGCAAGTCCGCGCACCCAGTCGGCCCTGCTGCAATCGATGCAGGAATACCATGTGACCGTCGCCGGCGTCCGTCACGATCTGCCGTCGCCGTTCCATGTGCTGGCGACCCAGAATCCGCTGGAGCAGGAAGGCACCTATCCGCTTCCCGAAGCCCAGCTTGACCGGTTCCTGCTGCAAATCGACATATCGTATCCCGGACCGGAAGCCGAACGCCGCATAGTGATCGAAACCACCGGGGCCGAGGAGGCGAAGGCGGAAAACGTTCTGAGCGCGGAACGGCTGGGCGAAGTTCAAACGCTTGTCAGGCGCATGCCGGCGCCCGAAAGCGTCGTCGAGGCGATCCTCGATCTCGTGCGGGCCGCCCGGCCCGCCGGCGGCGACGCCGATATCGACCGGCATGTTTCCTGGGGGCCGGGGCCGCGCGCCGGCCAGGCGCTGACCCTGTGCGCCCGCGCCCGCGCGCTTTACGACGGCCGTCTGGCGCCTTCGATCGACGACGTTCGCGCATTGGCCGAGCCGGTGTTGCAGCATCGCATGGCCCTCACATTCGCGGCGCGCGCCGAGGGCATGAACGTCCGCGACGTCATTTCGCGGCTGGTCAAAGAACGGATCTGATGGCCGGGATCGGCAAATCGGTCGGTCCGGTCGCGACGCCCGACGCGCTGGCGAGGGCGCGCCGGCGCGCCGCGCTCGTGCCGGACCTGCTGATCGAGGCCCGCCGGGTCGTGAATACGGTGATCGCCGGATGGCACGGACGACGCAAACGCGGCATCGGCGAAAACTTCTGGCAATTCCGCCCCTATGTGGAAGGCGAGGCCCGGTCCCGGATCGACTGGCGCCGCTCCGCGCGCGACGACCACACCTACGTCCGCGACCGCGAATGGGAGGCCGCCCATACCGTCTGGCTGTGGGCCGATTCTTCTCCTTCCATGCTGTACAAATCGGCGAACGCCAAAACGTCCAAGGAATCGCGCGCGCTCGTTCTGGCGCTCGCCCTGGCGGAACTTCTGTCCAGAAGCGGCGAGCGCATCGCGTGGCCGGGACTGACCGATCCGTTCGCCGCGAGAAACGGCGCCGAACGGCTCGCCGCGCATCTGGTTCACGCGCCGCCGCCGCCCGACAGGCCCGACCTCTCCCAAATCCGCGGAATGTCCGATCTGGTCATCGCCGGCGATCTTCTCGATCCGCCGGAAGAAACGATCGCCTGGCTGACGCCGGCGGCGTATCGCGGCGTCAGGGCCCATCTGATTGAAATCGCCGATCCGGCCGAGGAAAGCTTTCCCTATTCCGGGCGCATCGAATTTCGCGATCCCGAAAGCGGGGCGAGATTGACGGCCGGGCGCGCGGAAACCGTGGGCGAAGACTATCGCCGGCGCTATCTCGCCCGACGCGAGGAACTTGCCGCATGGTGCCGCCGCATCGCGTGGAGCCACACCGTCAATCATACCGACCGCCCGGCGTCGGAGGCTCTGGTTCGCGTGCACACGATGATGACCGAGGAAACCGGCCATAAGGCCGGAGCGGTGGCATGAACTTCCTGCCCGTCGCATTCGCCCAGCCGCTCATCCTCTACGGTCTGATCGCCCTGCCGGTCATCTGGTGGCTGCTTCGGCTCACGCCGCCGCGTCCGCGGACCGAAATTTTCCCGCCGCTGAGAATTCTCGCGAAGGCGCTGAAGCGGGAAGAGACGCCGCATCGGAGTCCGTGGTGGCTGACATTGCTCAGACTGACGCTCGCCGCGCTGGTGATCCTCGCGCTGGCGGAACCGGTTTTCAAACCGAACGAACGGACCGGCGACCGGGGATCGGCCCTGGCCCTGCTCATCGACAATTCGTGGCCGGCGGCCCGCGATTGGCCGAAACGGGTCGCGACGGCGGAACGAATGATCTCCGATGCGGCCGAGGACGGTTCTCCGGTCGTGCTTGGATTGACCGTGGATGCGCCGAACGCGGAAATCGGCCCGTTCGACGCCACTACCGCGCTGAATCGCTTGCGCGCGGCAACGCCGCGACCGGCACCGGCCGACCGGACAGGCGTTTACAAGCGCGTCGGCGACGCGATCGCCGGCTTGCCGGACGTCACGGTGGCGATTCTCGCCGACGGTCTCGCCGCGCCCGGAGACCGCGAGGCGATCGAAGACCTGTTGGGCGGCAACGTCGCCCGACTGGTCTGGGCGCAACCCGAATTTCTGGGCGCGGTCGGCGTTGTCGCGGCGGCCAATGAAGCCGACGCCATGATCGTCACCGCGATCAGGGCGAACGACGACATGTCGCCGCGACGACTGAACGTCGTCGCCCTCGATGACAAGGGACGCCGCATCGCGGAGACGGACGCCGCGTTCGGCGCGGGCGCGACGGAAACGAAAGCCGAGCTTGAAGCACCGTTCGAACTGCGAAACGACTTCGATGCGATCGTCGTCGAAGGAGAGAACCTGGCGTCGGCGATCCGCCTGCTTGACGAAAATTCGAGGCGAAGGCGGGTCGGGCTGATCTCGGCCTCCGAAGCCGATCGGGATCAGCCGCTGCTCTCGCCGCTGTATTACATCCGAAACGCGATCGCCCCGTTCGCCGATCCGATGGAACCGGAAACATCGGATCTGTCCGAAGCCATATCCGAACTCATCGACGCCGGACCGGCCGTCATCGTGATGGCCGATGTCGGAATCGTCCACCCGACCGCGCGAAGCGCGTTGATCGACTGGATCGAAAATGGCGGAACTCTCGTGCGATTCGCCGGTCCGAGACTGGCCGCGGCGGAGCAGGATGACGACCTTCTGCCCGTCAGACTCAGGCTGGGCGAACGGGCGCTCGGCGGCGCCCTTTCATGGACCGAACCGCAGCCTGTCGCCGAATTCCCGGCGCAAGGCCCGTTCTTCGACCTGACGCCGCCGCGCGACGT
This sequence comes from Rhizobiaceae bacterium, assembly GCA_965204295.1. Lineage (GTDB taxonomy): Bacteria > Pseudomonadota > Alphaproteobacteria > Rhizobiales > Rhizobiaceae > JAWKWH01. Next base: position 2,349,045 of record OZ241973.1, on the reverse strand, counting down.
TTCCGTCAGACGGCAGGTGCTGGCCGAGCCCACGCCCGACATCGTGGAACGCACCTGGGCCGACCTCGCCGACGGAACGCCGTTGATCACCGGATCGAAACGCGGCGACGGCGCGCTGGTATTGTTCCATGTTCCCCCGGAGGCCACCTGGTCGAATTTGCCGATCTCCGGCAGTTTCGTGGAAATGCTGCGCCGCATCGTGCAGCTTTCCCGCAATCGGGCGCACACCGGGCGGACCGCGGACGGCGACCGGGTCGCGCTCGCGCCCTACCGGATGATATCGGCGGAGGGATCGCTGGTCCCCGCCCCGCCCGACGCCAGACCGCTCGTCCTCGGCGCGGAACCGCCCGCGGTGACGATCGACAATCCGCCGGGATTCTACGGCGGCGACGAAGGCGTCGTCGCCCACAATCTGCTTGAAGCCTCCGCGACGTTCGAGCGCATGGCGAAACCCCGCACCGACATTCCCGTCGCCGAGATTCGCTATGGCTTCGATGAGGAACGCGATTTGAAGGGATCGCTCATTGCGCTGGCGATCGCGCTGTTCGCCCTCGACACCATCGCCGTTTTATGGATCGGAGGCGTTTTTGCGCGAAGCGCCGTCGCGCGCGCGACGGCCGCCGGATCGTTGGCCGCGGCGGCCTTTCTGTCGGCCATGTCGGCATCGCCGCACCCGGCGGTCGCGCGGCCGAACGACGCCAGACCCGGCGACGCAGAGGCCATCGAGGCGATTTCCCGAACGCGCATCGCCTATGTGCTGACGGGAGACGCGGCGGTGGATTCGATCAGCCGCGCCGGCATCGAGGGTCTCAACCGCTTCCTGATCGAAAAGACCGCGCTCGAACCGGGCAAGCCGGCCGGCGTGGACATCGCGGCCGACGAACTGGCGTTTTATCCGCTGATTTACTGGCCGGTCGATCCCGCCGCGCCCCTGCCGGGCCGGACCGCGATAGGCCGCATCGACGCATATATGCAGCAGGGCGGAACGGTGCTGTTCGATACGCGCGATCGATACGCCAGCGGATTTGGCGTCAACGACGCCAGCCCGGCAACGCTGCGGCTGCGTGAAATTCTGGCGAATCTCAACGTGCCGCCGCTGGAGCCGGTTCCGGACGATCACGTGCTGACGAAGTCTTTCTATATATTGCGTGAATTTCCCGGCAGATATGCGGATTCTCCGTTGTGGGTCGAAGCGTCGCTCGATGCCGAGAACGCCGAAAACAGACCGGTGCGCACGGGCGACGGCGTTTCGCCGATCATGATCACGGCGGCGGATTTCGCCGGTGCGTGGGCCACCGACCGGTCCGGCAGACCGATGTTTCCCACGGTCCCGGCCGATCCGATGCAGCGCGTCCATGCATTCAGGTCCGGGGTGAACATCATGATGTACATGCTCACGGGCAACTACAAGTCCGATCAGGTCCATCTGCCGGTCCTTCTTGAGCGATTGGGGCAGTAGACCGATGAATCTGTCCATCGGATTCGAACCGCTCGCATCCTGGCCCGTGATCGCCGTGGCGGGCATTGTCCTGCTCGCGCTCGCGGCAATCGGGCTTTATCTGCGACTGCGCGGCGCCGTTTTCCGTCTCGTCGCGTCGATCGCGCTCGCGGGAGCGCTGATCAACCCGGTCGTTCTCGACGAGGAACGCGAACCGCTGACAAGCATTGTCGCGCTGATCGTCGACAGGAGCCAGAGTCAGGACATCGGCGAACGCGGCGCGCAAACCGACGACACGGTCGAACGGTTGCTCGCGAAACTTGCGCGTTTTCCGCAGTTCGACGTACGGCGAATCGAAGCGGGCAGAAGCGCCAAAGCCGAAGAACGCACCGAAACCAGGATTTTCGAGGCGCTGGAAAGCGCAATTCGAGACGTCCCGCCCTCGCGCGTGGCCGGCGCGATTGTCGTGACGGACGGGCAGATTCACGATCTGCCCGATCAGGACCGGCCGCCGTTTCCCGCACCGCTGCACGCATTGATAACCGGCGGCGAAAACGAGTTCGACCGGCGAATCCGGTTTGAAAAGGCGCCGCGTTTCGGCATAACAGGCAAGCCGCTCGAAATGACCTACAGAGTCGCGGCGAGCACCGGCGAAACCGGGCAGATCGACGTCCGGGTCTCGATCAACGGAGATCTCGTCGCGGTCACGCGGGCCGAAATCGGCGTCGAAACGCCGCTCGGGATCGAAATACCGCATGCCGGCCGCAACATCGTCGAACTGTCGATCGCCCGCCGGCCGGAAGAGATCACCGACATCAACAACAAGGCGATCGCCGTCGTCGAGGGGATTCGCGAGAATCTGCGGGTATTGCTCGTCTCCGGCGAACCGCACGCGGGCGAACGCACATGGCGCAATCTGCTGAAATCGGACGCCTCGGTGGATTTGGTCCACTTCATGATTCTGCGACCGCCCGAGAAACAGGACGGCACGCCGATAACCGATCTCTCGCTGATCGCGTTTCCGACGCGCGAACTGTTTATCGAGAAGATCGACGATTTCGACCTGATCATATTCGACCGTTACCAGAACCGCGACGTGCTCCCGATCCTCTATTACGACTACATCGCCCAATATATCGCCCGCGGCGGCGCGCTGATGGTCGCGGCGGGTCCGGAATATTCCGGCGACAGGTCGATCGCGCGAACCCCGCTGATCGCCGCCCTGCCCGCATCGCCCACCGGTGAAGTGATCGACGAGGCGTTTTATCCCCGGCTGACCGAAATCGGCGCGAAGCATCCCGTTACGCGGGGTCTTGACGGCGCCGCGACCGAGCCGCCGGACTGGGGTCGCTGGTTCCGGCTCGTCGGCATTTCCGACACTCGGGGCGCGGCGGTGATGAAAGGCGCCGGCGACCGGCCGCTTCTCCTGCTCGACCGGCTGGAACAGGGCCGCGTCGGCATGCTGTTGTCGGATCAGGGCTGGTTGTGGGCGCGCGGACTCGAAGGCGGAGGCCCGCACGTCTCGCTCTACCGCCGCATCGCGCATTGGCTGATGAAGGAACCGGAACTCGAAGAAGAGCGCCTTTACGCGGAAGGGCGGGGCATGACGCTGGAAATCCGCCGTCAGACGATGAATGACGATCCCGGACCCGCAACCCTGACATCCCCGTCGGGAAAGACGATCGACACGGATCTGACCGAGGCCGAGCCCGGCGTGTTCTCCACGACAATCGACGCCGACGAGATCGGCCTCCACCGGATCGGCAACGGCGATCTGGTCGCGCTGGCGCATGTCGGTCCCGTGAATGCGCCGGAATTCGCCGACATGGCGTCGACGGAACAACTGCTGCGCGCGCCCGCCGAAAAAACCGGCGGCGGCGTTCGGCGCGTCGCGCGTCGTTCAGGCGTTTCCGTCCCCGGCATCGCGCCCGTCCGTCATACGGGCAACGCATCGGGCCGCGACTGGATCGGACTTCGCGCGACGGACGATTCCATCTTGAAAGCGGTCAACCGGGCGCCGCTGTTCGGCGGCTTTCTCGGTCTTGGCGCGCTGCTCCTCGCTCTCGGCTCGATGTGGCGCCGGGAAGGCCGATAGCGCCCGATTCACTCCGCGGCCACGGGCGCCTGATCCGCGTGGATCAGGTCTCCTTTGAAACCCGCGAGAGAACCGCCGGCAATTTCGGCGACCAGGAGACGGGCCGGATCGACGGGACGCGGCATTCGTATCCGGCCTTCCGGCATCGGCGTAAACCCGAACGGCGCATAGTAGGGCGCATCTCCGACGAGAATGACCGGAGACGCCCCCGCTTCCTTCGCTGCTTCCAGCGCCGTCGCCACCAGTTTACGGCCAATGCCCATGTTCTTCCGGGCGGGCCGCACGGCAAGCGGACCGAGAAGCAATCCGGGCGAACCGCCGGCGCTGACCCGGGTCTGCCTGACCGATCCGACGATCCCGCCCTCGCATATCGCCACGAATGACAGGCGCCGGTCATGCGGGCCGCCCTCGCGGATTTTATGGGCGGCGCGCGCAAATCTTCCGGGGCCGAAAGCTTCCGCGTTGATGGTTTCTATGTCGGGATCATGGCCGGGTCCCTCCGGCAGAAAGGCGATTGCGATATCGCTCATGGCGAAGTTCCGTTTCGAACGATGGACGGACGGATTTCACCGGCTCACGCCGGTTTCGCGCCTCAGGCGCGGATCGCCTGTCGTCGTCGTTCGCCGCGGGTCGCCATCGGCACCCTCTCCTCGCGGAAACCCGTACCATCGTTCGCCGTCCGGGTAAACATCGGAGTTCCGCCGCCGCGTCGCCCGTTGTTCACGATAGCGGCATTTCCATATTCGCATGCGTTCGGATACCATGCGGACGGGATTTGAAAGGAGCACGCCATGGGCATCATGGTTGACGGGCAGTGGCGCAAGACCGGCTACGACACGTCCGGATCGGGCGGACGGTTCCGGCGTTCCGAGGCGGCCTGCCGGAACTGGATCACCCCGGACGGCTCCGCCGGCCCGAGCGGCAAAGGCGGTTTCAAAGCGGAACCGGGCCGATATCATCTCTACGTGTCCTACGCCTGCCCCTGGGCGCATCGCACATTGATATTCCGCCGGCTGAAAAAGCTGGAAGATTTGATAACGGTCTCCGTGGTTCATCACTTCATGGGCGAGGAGGGCTGGACCTTCGACAAGGGCGACGGCGCGACCGGCGATACCGTCAACGGCGAAAACCTTCTGCGAGAGATCTACGCGATGTCCGACCCGCGCTATTCGGGCCGCGTGACGGTGCCGGTTCTCTGGGACAAACGGAACAACGCGATCGTCTCGAACGAATCGTCCGAGATCATCCGGATGTTCAATTCGGCCTTCGACGAATGGGCCGATGCGACGGTGGATTGTTATCCGCGGTCCCTTCGCGCGGAGATCGACGAAATCAATGCGCCGATCTACCGGAATATCAACAACGGCGTTTACCGGTGCGGGTTCGCGACCACGCAGGAAGCCTATCGGGAAGCGTTCGACGATCTTTTTTCGACGCTGGACGATATCGAAAACCGCCTGTCGAACCACCGTTATCTTGTCGGCGACCGGCCCACCGAAGCCGATTGGCGGCTGTTTCCGACGCTGGTCCGTTTCGATCCGGTCTATGTCGGGCATTTCAAATGCAATGGGCGGAGAATCGCGGATTTCCCCAACCTGTCGAATTATACACGCGACCTTTTCCGGAAACCCGGCGTCTCCGACACCGTCAATCTCCACCACATCAAGCATCATTATTATCGCAGCCACGGGACGATAAATCCGACGGGGATCGTGCCGGCGGGACCGTGGATCGACTATTCGGCGCCCCACGATCGCGCCGGATTGGAATGATCGAAGGCCGGAACCCCGGTCACCAGCAATCCGACCGTTCGCGTCCGCGCAACGCTTCTTCGATGCGTGACGCCGTCGCCGGGTCGATGTCATCCGGCAATTCGTCCAAGGGAAAAAACCGGGCTTCGGCGATTTCCGCCGTCGGCCTGAACTCTTCCGCCCGGCGGAACGATCCGGCGAGATACAGGGCCACGTGATCGCGCCGGCTTGCGCGACGATTGAAATGCAGGGAAACGAGTTCCGCCGGTCCGGTCAGTTCGATGCCGGTTTCATCCCGCAACTCGCGATCGACCGCCTCTGTCGCCGTCTCGCCCGTTTCCACCCCGCCGCCGGGCAAATGCCAGCCATCGACATAGGTGTGCCGAACCAGGACGACGGCGTTCTCGCCGCGATCGTGAACCAGAATCCGCACTCCGAGCGTCATCGGACGGGTGAGAAGAAAACAGACATGGAACAGACGCAGGCGCAAACGCCGCCACAACCGGCCCGGGCCGGCGTGTCCCTGTTCCGCTCCGCCCATCAGCCGCCATGCCTCGAAGCGATGTGGATGCGATGCCTCATGGGTTTCCATATCGGTAATTTTGACATTATTGAAGAACCATGTTCCGCCTCGCCCACATGTCGGACCCGCATCTGGGACCGCTCCCCGGGGTCACCGCCGGGCAACTGGCGTCCAAGCGAATCACCGGTTATGTCAACTGGCGCGCCGGCCGATGTCGCAACCACGATTCCGGCGCTCTGGCCGAACTCATCCGGGACATGCGGTCCGAACGACCGGCCCACATCGCGATCACCGGCGATCTGATCAATCTTGGCCTCGAAAGCGAGATCGGGCGGGCCGGAGACTGGCTGAACTCCCTTGGAAGGGCCGCAACCGTTTCCGTGGTTCCCGGCAATCACGATGCGTATGTGCCCGGCGCTCTCGAACGAATCCGCGACGACTGGCGGCCCTGGATGCAGGACGACGCACCGGTCGCGGGACGGAATCAATTTCCCTATATGCGCGTGCGGAACAATGTCGCGTTGATCGGCGTGAACAGCGCCCGCGCGACGGCCCCGTTCATGGCCACGGGGTTTTTCCGCCGCCGCCAGGCCGTGGCCCTCGCCGAAGTCCTGCGCGGGACCGGCCGGCGGGGCCTCTGCCGCGTCGTCATGATTCACCACCCGCCCGTCCGCCGCGCCGTTTCCTTTCACAAACGGCTGGTCGGAATCGGCGCTTTCCAACGGATCATCCGTGAAAACGGGGCTGAGATCGTGCTCCACGGCCATACCCATCTGCCGACGCTCAACCGGATCGACGGACCGGACGGCAGGGTTCCGGTCGTCGGTGTCGCGGCCGCCGGACAGGCGCCCGGCGGATCGCGTCCCGCGGCGCAGTACAATCTGATCGAAATCGACGGAGCGGCGGGCGACTGGAACATCCGGCTGCGAAAGCGCGGATTCGGCGGCGGACAGGCCGGCGTTTCGCAATTGTCGGCCGAGATGCTGACGTAACGGCGCGTCCCGACCGCCCGGATGCCCGATTCGAACAGGACTTGCAGCCTGTTGTCAGGTCATGGCCGTCAGCCGGCGGCTCTGATGTTCTGTTCGATCAGCGCGATCACCGCGTCGGGAATTTCCGCCGGCAGCATGTGACCGGTATCCTCGAATATATGCGCGGCGAACATCGGCGGGAGTCCGCGCGCCTGCCTGACGGGCAGAACGCGATCCCGCGTTCCCCACAACACCTTCACCGGCGCCTTGAGCGAAACCAGCAGCTCTCGCGGAATGACCCGCTGTCCGCCGTCTCTGGCCAGTCCGGCGGCGATTTCGGTCAGTTTGTCCGTCTGCCCGTCGATGGCGCGCATGGCGACATGCCGCGCGACGGCGGCGTCCGTCACCGGATTGTTCCGGCCATACATTTCCTCAAGCGCGATCCGGATGTCGCCGGCGTCGCGCGCCGCCGCATAGCGTTCGAGCAGCCGCCGGTTGATTTCCGTCCCGAAACCTCCCGGCGCAAGCATGGTGAGGGAGGCGGCCGTCCGTCCGCCCTCCAAGGCCATGAGCGCCGCCAGCGCGCCTCCCATGGAGTGCCCGACCAGATGAACCCGTTTCAACCCGGCTTCCGCCAGCCGGCCGGTCAACGCTTCGGCCATTTGCCGCATTCCGCCGGCCGACGGATGCCGCAGGGACCGGCCATGGCCCGGAAGATCGAAAGCAAACGTCGTCGCCTCGCCGGCAAAGGCATGCCGTATGGATTCCCAGACCAGGCGGTTGTCGCCGAAACCGTGCAGAAAGACGATGGCGTCATCGCCGTCGCCCTTTTTGTCGGCGAACAATCCGGACGCGCTCACGCCGCGCCGTTTCCCGCGAGAATGCGGTTGGCGGCGGAAACGACTGCCTCAAGCGACGCCGCCACGATGTTCGTGTTGATGCCCGCCCCGAACAGCTTTCCGTCCGGGTGCTCGACTTCCATGTAACAGATGGCGGCCGCGTTCGAGCCGCGCTGCATGGAGTGCTCGGAATAATCGAGCACGGAAAGTTCGATGCCGATATGGCGTGACAACGCATCGACAAATCCATCGACGGGACCTGTGCCGGCGCCTTCGATTTTCATTTCCTCGCCGCCGTCGGCAATCGTCGCCTCCATCCGGCGGCGATGCGCGCCGTCGGAGAATGTCTGGTGATCGACGAATTTCAGCCGCCCGTCCGGCTGATCGACATAGGTCAGCAGAAATTCGTCGTAAATCCTTCCGGCGGGAAGTTCCCGACCCTCGGAATCGGTTATTTTCTGTATGGCGGCGCTAAACTCGATTTGCAGGTTTCGCGGCAGATTGAGCCCGTAATCCGCCTGCATGACATAGGCGATACCGCCTTTTCCGCTCTGGGAATTGATACGGACGATCGCCTCGTAGCTGCGCCCGACATCCTGAGGGTCTATCGGCAGATAAGGCACTTCCCAGCGCGGATGATTGGCTTTCCCGATCGCCTTCATCCCCTTGTTGATCGCATCCTGATGCGACCCGGAGAACGCCGTGTAGACCAGTTCGCCGACATAGGGGTGGCGTTCGGGAATCCTGAGCTGATTTGAATACTCGTAGACCTGTTTCATCCGCGGAATGTCCGAGCAATCCAGCGCCGGATCGACTCCCTGCGTGTACATGTTCAGCGCCAGCGTGACGAGATCGACATTGCCCGTGCGCTCGCCATTGCCGAACAGGGTTCCTTCGACCCGGTCGGCGCCGGCCATCAGCGCCAGTTCCGTCGCCGCCACGCCGGTCCCGCGATCGTTGTGCGGATGCAGCGAAACGATCAGATTCTCGCGATCGGACAACTGCCGGCACATCCACTCGATCCGGTCGGCATAGATGTTCGGGGTGGACATCTCCACCGTCGCCGGCAGATTGACGATCAGCTTGTTTTCGGGCGTGGGCCGGACAATTTCGGCGACGGCGTCGCAGATTTCCAGCGCCACCTCCAGTTCGGTGCCCGTGAAGCTCTCGGGCGAATACTGAAACCGGTAGCCGCCGCCGGCCCGGGCCGCCATGTCGGTAATCATCCTGGCCGCGTCCGTCGCGATCCGTTTGACGCCGGCCGCATCCTTTTCAAACACCACCCGGCGCTGCAACTCACTGGTCGAATTGTAAAAATGGACGATCGGCCGGTTTGCGCCCTCAAGCGATTCGAATGTGCGGCTGATCAGTTCCGGCCGGCATTGCACCAGCACCTGCAACGACAGATCGGCCGGCGCGTCGCCCTGTTCGACACACCAGCGGGTGAAATCGAAATCCGTTTGCGACGCGGACGGAAATCCGACCTCGATCTCCTTGAACCCCATGTCGACAAGCAGGGCGAACATGCGCGCCTTGCGCTCATGGCCCATGGGATCGATCAGGGCCTGATTTCCGTCGCGCAAATCGACGGAACACCAGACGGGCGCGTTCGAGATCCGCCTGGAAGGCCACGTTCTGTCGGTCAGTCCGACCTGCGGATAGGGCTGATATTTGGTCCGCGCGCCCGGCATGCCGGCGGTGCGGATATCGGGTTCATGTGTATTCATCCTGCTTCTCTCCGGCGCTTCCGCGCCGGAATGTATTGCCGGTCATCGGACAGACGCCCTGTGTTCTGTTTGCACGATCGGGTCAATGGCGAGGAGCGGCGCCGTCAGGCGGCATATCGACCGCCGGGTGCTCCTTCAGCGTACCCGGCAGTCGCGAATAAGGCCGAGGAGAAGCGCGCCGGCGGGCGTCGGCGTTGCAGAAGTTTCAGCGCTGTCGGCATAAATGCGTCTCATGACGAAGTCTTTTACACCCTGCATGATCTTTGCGCAACCGCCGGCCCGTCGAACGGGCGTTATGCGAAGACGCGAATACCCGGATTCAATCGGGTTGAATCGAAGCCAGGTAGGCTACGATGTCGGCAATCTGTTTCGGCGTCGCCTTGAATTCGGGCATGTCCGGATGACCGGTGACAATGCCTTCCGCCAACGCCTCCTCCAGCGCTTCGACAGGGTAGCGCCCGGACAGGGTTCTGAATTCGGGCGCTTCCGCGTGAGCGCTGACATCGCTCTCGCCGATACCGTGGCACCGGGCGCAATTCACCTCCGCCAGTTTCCCGCCATGATCGACATCGGGCTCGTCGGCGAACGCGGTCAACCCCGAAACCACGCAGGCGGCGACGCCCGCGGCGGTGGACAGCAAGGTGGATTTCATTGGCCTTTCTCCCTGTCATCCGCATATCAGGAAAATTGCGCCGCCGCCAGATCCTTGCAGCCCCGATACAGACGGCAAAGCCGAATTTTCAACGTTTCGGCACACCGAGATGGGCCACGACGTTCTCGATCATGCGCATTCCGGCATCCTGCCCGAGCGTCATGATCGACTCGGGATGGAATTGCACCGCGGCCACCGGCTGTTCCTCGTGTTCGATCGCCATGATCACCCCGTCGTCGGTTTCGGCGGTTATGCGAAATTCTCTCGGCAGGCTCGCCGGATCGGCGAAAATCGAATGATAACGCCCGACGGTGACTTTGCGGCCCAGCCCGGAGAAAATCAATCCCGGATCATCGACCCGGATTCGCGACGGTTTGCCGTGAACCGGCAGGCGAAGCTGACGCAGTTCGCCGCCATAGGCCTCGACGATCGCCTGCAGCCCGAGACAGACGCCGAAGACCGGCAGATCGCGATCCCGCGCCCGTTTGATGGTGGCGGCGCAATCGAAATCGGCCGGATGACCCGGTCCGGGCGACAGCACGACCAGGTTCGGCCGGACCTGCCCGAACACGTCGTCGGAAACGGGCGAGCGGACGGTCGTGACATCGGCGCCTGTCTGTCTGAAATAGTTCGCCAGCGTGTGAACGAACGAATCCTCATGATCGACCAGCAGAATTCTTCTTCCCCGTCCCACCGGCAAGGCGTCGCGTTCCCGCCCCGCCTCGTTGGATGAGCCGGCGTCGCGAATGGCCGACAGCATGGCCGAAGCCTTCAATTCGGTCTCCGCCTCCTCTTCATGCGGATCGGAATCGAAGAGCAGGGTCGCGCCGGCGCGCACCTCGGCGACGCCGTCCCTGATCCGGATGGTGCGCAGCGTCAGCCCGGTGTTCATGTCGCCGTTGAAATGCACCATGCCGATGGCGCCGCCATACCAGGCGCGCGGGCTTTTTTCGTTCTCCTCGATGAACCGCATCGCCCACAGTTTCGGCGCGCCGGTGACGGTCACCGCCCATGCGTGGCTCAGAAATCCGTCGAATGCGTCCATGTCCTCGCGCAGCCGGCCTTCGACATGATCGACCGTGTGGATCAGCCTGGAATACATCTCGATCTGCCGTCGCCCGATGACCCGCACCGAGCCCGGTTCGCAGACGCGGCTCTTGTCGTTGCGATCGACGTCGGAACACATGGTCAGTTCGGACTCGTCCTTTTTGGAGTTGAGCAGTTTGAGGATCTGTTCGGAATCGGCGATCGCGTCGCCGCCACGCCGAATCGTGCCCGAAATCGGACAGGTCTCGATGCGCCGTCCATTGACGCGGACGAACATCTCCGGCGATGCGCCGATCAGATATTCGCCGTCGCCGAGGTTTATAAAGAATGAGTAGGGAGACGGGTTGATCTCTTTCAGACGCCTTGCGATGCGCGATGGAGAGCTTTCGCACCGCTCGTAAAACATCTGTCCCGGAACGACTTCGAACAGGTCGCCGCGAAGAAAGCTCTCCTTGGCCCTTCCGACAAGCTCCGCGTACTCGCCGGGTCGGTGATCGGCCCGCGGCGGCGCCTTGGCGGCCGGCTCGAACGGCGCCTCGGGGCCGCCGCGCGCCAGACGTTCCGTCGTCCATCCCGCACCGGAAAATTCGTACCGGTCATGCCACGCCTTGGCCGAGTGGTGGTCGACCACCAGGATTTCGTCCGGCAGATAAAGGACAAGATCGCGTTGACCGTCCGTCCGGTCCAGCTTCAGATCGACAGGGTCGAACTGAAAAGCCAGATCGTAGCCGAAAGCGCCGTAAAGCCCCAGATTGGGATCGCCATCCGATTTGAACAGCGCCACGACCGCCCGCAACGCGGAAAACACCGACGGCGTTCGCGATCGTTCCTCCTCACTGAATATGCGCCCGGGTTCGGAAATTTGCACCGGGATTTCCGTGGCGGTCCGTCCCGACACCGTTACATCCGCGGCCTGCCCGACGGCATCGCCGATCGCCGGCAACATCGCCTCGCCGCGACCGTTGAGCGCCGAAATACGCATGGACCGTCCGCGCGCCGATATCGCGACCGGCGGGTCGACGATCGCGGTGTCCCACCGCGTATACCGGCCCGGATATTCGTAGTTGGAGGAAAACACCGCGCCGCGTTTGCCGTCCAGCCGATCGATACAGGTCTCGACGGCTCCGGCATAAGGCGTTTCGACGCGCGAACGCTTGACCTCAATTCCGCCTTCGGTGACGTAGGACGCGCCCTCCGGCCCGGGTGACGTGTTCATGTCCGGCTCTCCAATTCCCTCAGGCGGAAACCGCGCAGCAAAAATGGCCGCCCGGCTTGTCCGCTGCGGCCATCGATCCCGTTTGCAAACGCATTGCGTCGGCGGCCGCCTGTCAGCAGCGCCGCCACCGCGATTTTACGTTTGCCGTTTTCATTCCGCCGACCTGATAGCCGCACCGGCGGTTCTCCGCAACCCTTTCCGCTTTCCGCCCGGCGATAAAAGAGGGAAGCCCGGATCGATCCGGGCTTCCGGACCGCCTTTCAGACGGCGACATGGGATGTCAGCGGCAAAGCGGGGGCGACCCGCCGCCATGCGCATCGCGTCAGGCGGCGGTTTTCCGGGGAGCGGCGATAAGGGGCCGCCGCGCGATGGCCGGCAATCCCCGCAACCCGTCCGCCGGCAACAGACGCCGCGCCGATATGCGCGCAAACGGCATTTCCGGTATCAGACGGTCGGCCCCCACAAGGTCGAGATACTCGTCGTAATTGTCGAAACCGGACCGCCCGACATAATCGATGAAGCTCTCCGCCGGAACGCCGCCATTGGCCAGAACGACCTCGTGGTTCTCAAGCTCCACATGCCACCAGATGAATTTCGTCGGCATCTCCGAAAGCGGCGCGAAGCGGATTGGAGTTCCGTCCTCCGCCAGCGTGCCGGCGTTGACCAGCATGTCGCCGAACAGCAGGGCGTGATCGGCGGTCACGGTCAGCGGTCTGTTGGGCAGGTCCGGGCCGAGGGCGCCGGCGTCGATGCGCACCGGCTTGCGTCCGAGTTCGACGCCGCGCGGGTTGGCGAAGCCCCGCTTGATTCCATCATATAACCCCGCCCCGGACCGTCAAGGGGCCTTTTCGCAGCCGGACGCCGGCGCGAGAGAAGAGCGCGCGACCGCCGCGTCACGGATTTCGACTCCGTGATTCGGCGCCGGTCTTCAAACGCCTTGCAAACGCCCTTGGAAACGGTCGCGATGGGCTTTCGGGCGAAAACGCCGGACAGCGCCTTTTGAGCGTCAGGCGGCTTTGCGCCGGGGCATGTAGGAGGGCGGTTCGATGCCCAGCGCCTCGCGCAGGCCGGGCGGAACGAGCCGGTGCGCGCAGACGCGCGGCAGCGGCATTTCCGCGATCAGACGGTCGGCCCCGACAAGGTCGAGATAGTCGTCGTAATTGTCGAAACCGGACCGCCCGACATAATCGATGAAACTCTCCGCCGGAACGCCGTTGGCGACGACGCACTCGTGTTCCTCAAGCTCCACATGCCAGTAGTTGAACCTCGCCGGCATCTCCTCAAGCGGCAGCAGGCGGATTGTGGTTCCGTTGACCAGCGTTCCGGCGTTGATCAGCATGTCGCCGAACAGCAGGGCGTGATCGGCGGTCACGGTCAGCGGCGCGTCGGGCAGGTCCGGGCCGAGCGCGCGCCGGCCTCGATGCGCACGGGGCCGCGGCCGACGCTCAAGTTACACGGGTTGACGATCGACTGCCGCGCCCGCCAGATCACCGGCGCGGACCTTCCGTCATGGGTCAGCACCTTTTCGCCGGCCCGCAGCATCTCGATGGGTTTGTCGCCGTCCGGCGTGGCGATTCGCGTTCCGGTCGCGAAACAGTTGAAGACCCGCGCCCCGGTTTCCGTGAAACCCGTCGAACGGCCCCCGTTCGCCAGGTGCGCGATGTTTTGCCGACTGATGTCGTAGGGGATGAAATAGCTGCTTCCATCGCTGAAATCGGTTCTATCGCTGAAAATGGCGTAGGTCTCGCCGTCGAAGTTGATCGTGTGCCCCGTGAAGAGGACGGAGCTGTTTCCGAAATAGTCGACGCCCGCATCCAGAAGGCCATCGCTTCCGGAATTGACGGTTTCTGAGTTTATTATTGGTAGGTTACTGGCCCTAAGCCACGCGAGCACACCGAGCGGCCCGCTGGGGTCGGCAACCGGCGACTGAATTAAAATGAAGTGAGAGGGCGATACGACAGCCACGGTTTGTCTCCTTCCAATCCGGGAAACGAACCGGCGGAAAACCGCGAGGCAAGCGCGCCCGTCACTTCATTAGGCGACGCACCGCTTGAGGCGACGCACCGGCACCGCTCAAGGCAACTATATAACCCTAACCCAAACCGTCAAGGGACGTTTCCACAAACGGTTCCGGCCGGCCTCGCGGCGTGCGAAAGCCCGCCGGTAATCTGTCGAACGCCCGCCGCGCTCCGCCACTCAGGCGGGGGGTGCTCAAATCCGCTCCATTGAGCCGCGACAGTCGCAAGACAAGCGTATCCTTCAAGGCCGGATCAGGATTCGGCGCGAAACGCCAGCCGCTCCATTTCCGGAACCGTGACATGCCGGTTGTTCTCGATGCGGATCACACCGTCCTTGCGCAGTCTGGTCAGTTGACGACTCACCGTTTCAATCGTCAATCCGAGAAAATCCGCGATATCCGCCCTGGTCAAGGGAAGATCGAACGTCATCGGACCTTCCGCGTCGTCCGCCTCGGGATCGATGTGGCGTGCTATCAGCAGCAAAAAGCTCGCCACTTTCTCCGCGGCCGTCTTGCGCCCCAGCGTGACCATCCAGTCGCGCGCTTCATCCAGTTCCTTCAGCGTTTGTTCGAGCAGTTTGTGCTCCAGTTCCGGCGTGTCGGCGATCATTCGGTCGACAGCGCTCTTCGGAAACGAACACAGGAAAACGCCCGTCGCCGCCTCGGCGTCGGTGGCGCGCTCTTCTTGAAAGGGCCTGCCCAGAAAGTCCGGCGCGAATTGCAGTCCCACAATCTGCTGGCGGCCGTCCGCGAGGATTTTCATGAGCTTGATGACGCCCGACAGGATATTGGAGTAGGTCACGACCTTGTCCGTGTCGGCGAAAACCGTGCAACCGGGTTCCACGGTCCGGCGCGTCGCATGTCTGCTCAATTCCGTCAGTTGTCTGGCGTCCAGGGCGCCGCAAATCCCCCGGTGGCGCGCCTCGCAGGCGCGGCACAACACCGGCACGTCGGAATTGTGGATATCCGGCCTGGGTTCCCGACCCATGTTCGATCTTCCCTCGATTGAACCGACTCCGGCGAATTGCCGTGTCCGGAACCGTCGCGATTTTGACGCGTCGCGCCAGCCGTCGGTCCCGGTCCGTTAAACAGAATCCGGGCCCGGTCCGCAAGCCGCAATTCGGCGGGCGGTCCGCGCAAACATCGTTGCGCGAACCCATGCGCGGCGGCCGGATGAGAGCGGCGCGGATGATGAAATCCCGCTTTATGCGCCCATCGAGGTCCGGCCCGGCGCCGGCTCTTTTCCGGAACGGCTCGACCGCGCGCTTTCGAAAATCGTCCGAAAGGCGCGGTATTCCGTCGATGGCGTCGGCCGGACGGGACCGCCGTCATCGACAAGGCGAAACGGCGTTCCGGTCGAGGACAATCCGCAAAACGCTAGAGAACCGCCGGCGCGACGGTATTGAGTATGAACAGGCGAAGGAAGAAAATCGCCAGCAGCAGAATGATCGGAGAGATATCGATGCCGCCGAGATCGGGCAGAAAACGCCTGATCGGACGCAATGCGGGCTCGGTCGCCCGGTAGAGAAAATCGCCGATCATGCCGACGAACCGGTTGTGGGAATTGACCACGTTGAATGCGAAAAGCCACGACAGCACCGCCGAGATAATCACGACCCACCAGTAGATATCGAGCGCCAGAACGACCGTCTGAATAAGTGCCAGCATGAACGTCTCCCGAGTTCAGGCGGATATTTAGTCGTTGAGGGCCGGTACGGCAAGGGGTGTCGCTTCCGTTTCGCCAAAACCGGTTCGGCGCTTGACTTCGGTCGTTTCAAACCCCTAAATCGGATTTCCGGTCGGGGCCATAGCTCAGTTGGGAGAGCGCGTCGTTCGCAATGACGAGGTCAGGGGTTCGACTCCCCTTGGCTCCACCACGCGGTTCGCTGTTCTCCTGACCGGCATGTCCGCGTTCTCGAACAGCGACGGGATTTCGGGGCGTGGATCGAGGCCGGTTTCCCGGCGGAGAGTCCGTCTCCTTATCCGCGTCAATCGCCCCAAAAGACGCCGGCCGGATGTCGCTTCTCGCTGAAAGGCCGGTTCATCCTGTCGATAAACGACGCGCCCGGGACCGGGGCGATCCTATCGAGGCGCTCCCGAATGGCGTTCACGGGGCCTTCGACCGCCTTTCGAACGGACATTTTCCCGCCCGGCCCTTGGCGGCATGCGATTGTTCCGGAACCCGGTGACAGGCTACAATGGCTTCGACTTCGGCGCGACGCCGGTAGTGCCAGGCGCGCGGCGATAATGTCGCCTTCGGCTCCCACGGCTCGCCGTCTCGCAATATCAGCGGTCTATTGGCGGGCACGCGTTCGGGCAGCACCTCCCCGCGTAAGGCGGTGGCGGCGGGTGAGGATGGTTTCGCGGTGAGTGGGCATTCCAATGCGTTCCCTCGAGGGTTTCCCGCATCTCGGGAAGTGGAGCAATGGAACTCTATTCCGTCATTCTCACAGGTGTCGGCGCCATGTTGACAGCATCGCATCGCCGCCCTAATATCACAAGTGTCCGCACCATGTGAGGTAAGCCGATGACAACCGAAAATACGACCCGCGTTTCATTTCGTCTCAAGACCGACGTCTTTGATCTGGTTCAGAAACTCTCCTGCGAAGCCGGTCTGGATCCGTCAGCTTTCATGCAGCGAGCGCTGGAGCGTGCAGTCTACGAGCATCTACCGCCCGAGAGGCAAAAGGAGATCGACAACATGGAAACGCTTTACACTGTCGCACGACTCAAAGCGCGTGAGGTATTCGATGCCGGGCGCTTCGATGAACGCTTCACTCTAACGGTCTTCCGTGAACTAATGTCGGACGCGAATTCGCGTCATCTGTACGAGCAAGTGATTGAGGCCGACGCATATACGGACGGCGCGCCGAAGAAGACTCCGCTCAACATGTACCTCGGCTGGTACATCAAGAACGCCATAAATGCCCAACCTTTGTTGGACGACGCCGGGAAGCCACGCCGCGCGTTCGTCAGGGGCGAGCCGATCAAAAGCTACACGTTGCTTCAAAGCGCGGCGGCTGGCGCGCCTGATTTGGCAGCATCTGCGCCGGAGGTTTGAGCGATGGACGATCACACAAAGATTCTTGCTTCCATCGCAGGCTCAACCGACGCGGAACAACTGCGACGCTTTCGGGAGAACGCTCGGAGAATGGGCGTCACCGTTGTCGCGGATGCGGCATTCAGACGATTGATCGAGATCCTCCCTGAACAGGCGCCGGGTAGCATTGAACATGATTTTTGGATGACGATTCACGCCTTCGAGAAGGTCCTTCGGGACGAGCGAGGGAAAACGGTTCGACTGTCCAGAACTCGGCGGAAGATTGGCCGGGTGGGGGTCAAGCAGACCCTGATCGATTTTGCGACAAGCAAAGCTCCTACTGACGGCTTCGAAATGTTGATTGAACGAGGTTTACCCGAACTGACCGGTGAAGCTTTGGTCCTGAAACACGGCAAGTCATTTGAGACGGAAGTTCAAACGGCTGCGAAGGAGCGCCTGGAGAATGCCGGCGTAGACATCGTCAAGCTCCAATCGAGCCGGTAATACTCTTCGATCCTTTTTAGATTCTTCCTTCCACCCGGTTCGCGACGACCAGGCCCGGCGCGGTGACCTTTACCGCGCCCGGTCTTGGAGCGCGAGGCGGCGGCCGTGACCGCGCGTTTTTATCGGGCAGTCGCAGAGGCGTCTCAGTCGATGCCAGCCCGGCGGGAAGCGATGGGACCTTACAGCCCTTCGATCGAGTATTCCGGCGTGTCGTTCCAGGTGAGTTTCCAACTGGCTCCCGGGCGGACATTCTGAACGATGCCGGGGTCGAAAGCCACGAAACAGCGGCCGCCTGCGTGCCGCACCGAGGGGTAGAGCAAGCCACGGTGTCCCTCGCGACGCAGCGCCTCCGCGAGCGCCTGACCCTCGGGATATCCAATGTCCGGATCGGCATTCAAAGCCGCGTGTCCGACTTCACCATCGAGGTTGGGGAAATCGCCGATGAAATCGGCAAGGAGTTCAACGTATCGGGCTTCGTCCTTGAAAATGCCGACGTAGCCGAGTTCCCGCGTCCTGTGAAACCCGACCTCTTCGGCCGAGGTCAGGACATCGTAGCTGCAATACCATGCTCCCCGGTCCCCTCCGTTGAAGCGGTTTCCGGTCGGTCGCGTATAGGTGAACGCCGCATTGATGCGGCTCTGACCGTAGACCCTCAGATCATGTGCCCGACGCGCGAAAACCAGTTCGCGCCTGTCGAGCGCAGAACCGCCCTCCCGCTCCGCAACCAGCCGCGCGCTGGTTGCACCCTCGAGTTCGGCAAGGATTTCCACCTCCTCATCGGTGTCGACAAGACCACGCAGCACCGGTGGCTTGTGACGGGTTTCCGAGACGAGCCGAACGAGACCCCGGTCGTGGATGGCCGTGATCTTCAAACGCCGCCTCGCAAGGCATCGACATAAGCGCGCACCCGAAGGATCTTCGGCAATCCGTCATGGATCATTGCATCGACCGGACGCTGCCCGTCGAACTCCGGTCCACGGTTGGCTCGCTTGACCCATTGGCCCGCGACAGGCGGATTGAAGTAGAGTTCCAGCGACTTGTAGAGGCCCACCAGCGCGCTGAGCCGCAGCTTCTGGTCGTGCGTCAGTTCACCGGCAAAATCCGGTTTTTTTGCACGTTTCCAGGTTGATTCCGACATGTCCGCAAGTGCGGCTGCTTCCCGACCGGTGAGCGACCACGCCTCTGCAATTCTGCCGAACGCTTTCAATGCAACCGCCTGAACATCGGTTGCCAGGCGTTCTCTGACAGTGTTTTCCATCGTGGATTCTCCGTAGGATCCGCCATATAAGGCCATATGACCCTAAGAGCAAGGCCAAAAGGATGGCTCTATGCGTTAACGCGCGAGTTCGCCATGATCAACTCCGGTAAGGCGTCATGCGCCCGTGTAGCGTCGCGCCCTCAATGGGCAGACCCGAACGGGCGCGGGGCTTCCGCCTCCACCCGGTCACAAATGCCGCTCAGCGTTTGGTCGGCGGCAATTGCCGTGCCGACGCTGGCACAGAGCGTATCGAACATGGCGTCACGACCGGTGCCTTGCACAACCGCCTTGATCTCGGCGCGGCGTCGGTAGTGGTACAGCGTCACCTCGGGCTCCCACGGCTCGCCGTCTCGCAATATCAGCAGGCTATCTGCCGGCATGCGTTCGGGCAGCACCTCCCCGCGTAAGGCGGGTGGTGGGCAGGGCCGAAAGCCGCGCATACAACGCGGTAAGGATGGTTTCGGGGACGGTGGGCATGTTGAGACGTCACATTGTAGGTTGTTGCTGGCTCAGAGCCGTAGCCACGAATGCAAGAGATCACGTCGGACTTCAGGAGATCAAGCTCCGCCGCGCGCCACCGAGATCCAACTGGTTGAACCCTTCCCGATCCTGCGGTATGCGGAGTGCTTGCAACTGACCGAAGCAATCGGCATCCTGATCACAGCTTCCACATGGAGTTAACTCATTGATTCTAAAAACAGCAAAGCATCATTTCGACGAAGATATCCAACGATCAAGGGACATTCACGCCCACGCCGCTGGACTTGCGGATGGACGTTTGAAGGACGATCTCTTGAGGTCAGCCTGGATGACAGGGGTCGGGGCAAGCGATGCCTTTTTCTGTGATGCGTATGCGGACTTGATCTCTCGAACATTTCGCGCAAAAGCATCTCAGCCCGACGGACAGATTCAAGACAAGCTCAACAACCTTAAAGTGCCGGTGGTTACCGTCCTTGATTGCAGTAACAGTTGGCGCTGGAGAATGGCGGCGCGCGAGATGATCGAGAAAGAGAATGTTCTCTCCATCCAGCGGATCAAAGACCTGTTGAACATATTCTGCCGTGATCGGCATAAACTCCTGACCCGGGAGACCGTCGAAAAGTGGATCCTGCATGCCGATACGATGCAACGGCACTTTGGGATCAGCCGGCACGGCTACCAACAGACCCCAACGCCAGACAAAGCGACGGCCAAAAAGAACGCGTTGGAGAAATTTGGTCGTCGAATGCAGTCAGTTTTTCAGCGTCGCCATGATTGCATTCACAACTGCGACCGCCCAAAATTGGCAATAAAAGCCATATCGGCGAATGCAACGCAGAAGGCGCTCGAAGACGTGTCATTCCTCGTAAACAGATGCATTACTGAACACATGCGGGGGAATATAATCATTATTTGGCGAAATGTGGCTTCAGCGGGCAGACTAGAAACTCTGTTGGTGCCTCCTGAGGATGGCTCTCGCTTAGTCCAAGATCAGGCCCGGCCCGGTACGCTGTCCAACGCCCGTGTGGCGTCCCGATTGAGGTCGAGCCGCTTCGGCGGCTTGACCTGCGGGACCGGCAGGAAGGTCGGCGCGGTGACTTTTCCGCGCCCGGTCTGTTGCCGGTTCGCGTCGCCCGGAAGGGCCGTTTCGTGGGATCGGTCGCCGGTCGCGATCCTCCGCGCTCTAACGCGCTTTCGGCTTGCCGATGGGGACGCTGAGTTCGAACGTCAGGCCCCAGGTCTCGAAATCGGACCGCCCGATCCCGTCATGGGTCGCTCCGAGCGACAGCCGCGTTCCATGCTCCGTCGTCATGCTGACGCCGGCCTTCACCCGCGCGCGCCATCCCTCGACTTCGGCGTCGTTCGCCTCGGCCGGCGTCACACCCGTCGTATCGCCGACATTGTATATGGCGTCGACCTTCAGATAGGGCGAGTAGAACCGGCCTTCCGCACCTTCGAACCGTCCGGTGAAGGCGGGGCCGATCTTGAACTGGCCAAGCCGCACCGTCCGGCCGGGGATCGTCGCTCCGACGCCGTCGACGTAACTCTTCTGTCTCTCCTCCAGATAAGACAGGCTCGCATGCGGCCTGATCGTCCAGTCGCCGCGCTGAAACTCGCCGGTCAGGCTCGCCATGGAAAGCCAGCGCCCGGTCGGGAACTCGTCGGTATAGACGCCGAACGGGCTGATCCTGTTGTCCGATTCTCCGGCCGCAAGACGACCGTCGAAATACAGAGACGGAGCCAGCCGCGCCGTCATGTACGGCCCGGCCATCCAGCCATCGCCGCTGACCGTGCCGGTATCGGTCGTCTCCTCCATCGTGTCGAAGGATACGAGCGCGCCGACCAGAACGTCCGGCGTCAGCAGATAATCCACCCCGGCATAGGCGATGCCGAAATCGCCGCGCCTGTCCGCGCCGGCGTCGAACTCCTTGTATTGCGCTTCGAACCAGGCGTCGAAGCGGTGGTTTTCGACATAGGCCACCTCCCCGTCCGGTCCGAGGGCCAGCGCGGCGCTCGCAATCGCCCGGCGCGCTTGCGGCAGGCTGGTCGAGAACCCGTAATCGCCGTTGCCGCCTTGCGCCGTGAACGGCAGCAGCGCCTTCAGGTCGTCGTTTGAGAAACTGATCGGACCGGCATTGCCCGAACCGCGTTTCAGGCGGTCGAATCTGCGGCTCGGATCGGGTTCGCTCGACAGGATCAGGTCCGCCCGGCGGGTCAGGAAGCGGTTGATCGTTTCGACCGTCTCCTCAACCGGGGATCGCGCCGTGATCGTGCAGGTCACGTCCTCGGAGGCGTCGACCGTCACGGAGACCGTCGCCGCCGACACGTCGGCCGTGCTGTCCGTGTCATCGCAGGCGATTGCCGTCAGTCTGGCGCCCGCGGGCGGCGTCACCGCCACCGAATAACTGCCCGCCGTTGCGACCGGGAGCGCACCCGTGGACCCGGTCCCGCCGCTGATTTCAAGGGAGGTGGTCAAACCCGGTTCGGCGGATGAAAAGCCGAAGGCGCCGTCGGTGTCCGAGGTCACGTCGAAGGTGACGGTCCCCGCAAAGGCCGGAACGACCGCCGCATCGACCGTCAGCGTCGCCGAGACGGGCGTGCTTGCGCCCAGCGACGAGGTCACGGCCTCCGGGCCGTTGCTATAGCTTCCCGCAACCGCGGACGTCACATCGACGGAAATCGCGCAGGCGCCGCCCGCGCCAAGCGCGCCGTCGGCAAAGGCGATCGTGTCGCCGCCCGCCGCCACCGTCCCGCCGCAGGTCGTCGATGCGTCCGGGACGTCAGCCACAACCACATCGGCGGGCAGCGTGTCGGACAACGAAATCGACGTCGCCCCGACCGCCGCATCGTTGCGCAGACCATAGCTCAACCTTGAGACCCCGCCCTGGGCGACCGTCGAAGGCGAGAACTCCATCGAGACAATCAGCGGCGCTTCATCGACCGTCAGCGTCGCCGTGGCCGCCGGCGCGGCATCCGGCAGGTCCGACGTCAGAGCGCCCGACGTGTTCGGGTAGCTTCCCGCAACCGCGGAGGTCACATCGACGGAAATCGTACAACTTACCCCGGCCGCGACAGCGCCGCCGGCAAAGGCGAGCGTGTTGCCGCCCGCAACCGGGGCAAACGTCCCGCCGCAGGTCGTCGACCCGTTGGGCGCCCCGGCCACAACAAGACCGGACGGGAAGGCGTCGGTAAAGGCGAGACCGGCGGCTTCGATGGCGTTGGCCCCATTGTCGATCGTAAACGTCAGCCTGGAAATCCCGCCCGGAGCGATCGTGTCCGGCGAAAACGCCTTGGAAAAGACCGGCGCATCCGCCGCATCGACCGTCAGCGTCGCCTGCACGGGCGTGCTTGCGCCCAGCGACGAGGTCACGGCCTCCGGGCCGTTGCTATAGCTTCCCGCAACCGCGGAGGTCACATCGACGGAAATCGCGCAGGCGCCGCCCGCGCCAAGCGCCCCGTCGGCAAAGGCGATCGTGTCACCGCCCGCCGGGGCTGTCAGAACGCCGCCGCCGCAGGTCGTCGATGCGTCCGGTACGCCCGCCACCGCCACATCGGCCGGCAGCGTGTCGGACAGCGAAATCGACGTCGCCCCGACCGCCGCGCCGTTGCGCAGACCATAGCTCAACCTTGACACCCCGCCCTGGGCGATCGTCGAAGGCGTAAACTCCATCAAGACGATCAGCGGCGCTTCATCGACCGTCAGCGTCGCCAAAGCGGGCGGCGCGGCATCCGGTACGTCCGACGTCAGAGCGCCCGACGTGTTCGGGTAGCTTCCCGCAACCGCGGAGGTCACATCGACGGAAATCGTACAACTTACCCCGGCCGCAACAGCGCCGCCGGCGAAGGCAAGCGAGACATCCGACGCCCCGGGCGCAAACGTCCCGCCGCAGGTCGTCGACCCGTTGGGGGTCCCGGCCACGACAAGACCGGACGGGAAGACGTCGGTAAAGGCCAGCGACCCGACATCAATCAGGTTGGCCCCATTGTCGATCGTGAACGTCAGCCTGGAAATCCCGCCCGGAGCTATCGTGTCCGGCGAAAACGCCTTGGTAAAGACCAGCGCGTCCGCCGCATCGACCGTCAGCGTCGCCGAGACGGGCGTGCTGTCGCCCAGCGACGAGGTCACGGTCTCCGGGCCGTTCGGGTAGCTTCCCGCAACCGCGGAGGTCACATCGACGGAAATCGCGCAGGCGTCCCCGGCCGCAACAGCGCCGCCGGAATACGAGATTTGGTTGCCGCCCGCAGCCGCCGTCACCGTCCCGCCGCCGCAGGTCGTCGATGCGTCCGGTACGCCCGCCACCGCCACATCGGCCGGCAGCGTGTCGGACAGCGAAATCGACGTCGCCCCGACCGCCGCATCGTTGCGCAGACCATAGCTCAACCTTGACACCCCGCCCTGGGCGATCGTCGAAGGCGAGAACTCCATCAAGACGATCAGCGGCGCTTCATCGACCGTCAGCGTCGCCAAAGCGGGCGGCGCATCATCCGGCAGGTCCGACGTCAGAGCGCCCGACGTGTTCGGGTAGCTTCCCGCAACCGCGGAGGTCACATCGACGGAAATCGCGCAGGCGTCCCCGGCCGCAACAGCGCCGCCGGCAAAGGCAAGCGAGACATCCGACGCCCCGGGCGCAAACGTCCCGCCGCAGGTCGTCGACCCGTTGGGCGCCCCGGCCACGACAAGACCAGCCGGGAAGGCGTCGGTGAAGGCCAGCGACCCGACATCAATCAGGTTGGCCCCATTGTCGATCGTGAACGTCAGCCTGGAAATCCCGCCCGGAGCTATCGTGTCCGGCGAAAACGCCTTGGTAAAGACCGGCGCATCCGCCGCGTTCACCGTCAGCGTCGCCAAAGCGGGCGGCGCGGCATCCGGTACGTCCGACGTCAGAGCGCCCGACGTGTTCGGGTAGCTTCCCGCAACCGCGGAGGTCACATCGACGGAAATCGTACAACTTACCCCGGCCGCAACAGCGCCGCCGGCAAAGGCAAGCGAGACATCCGACGCCCCGGGCGCAAACGTCCCGCCGCAGGTCGTCGACCCGTTGGGCGCCCCGGCCACGACAAGACCGGACGGGAAGGCATCGGTGAAGGCCAGCGACCCGACATCAATCAGGTTGGCCCCATTGTCGATCGTGAACGTCAGCCTGGAAATCCCGCCCGGAGCTATCGTGTCCGGCGAAAACGCCTTGGAAAAGACCGGCGCATCCGCCGCGTTCACCGTCAGCGTCGCCTGCACCGGCGTGCTGTCGCCAAGCGACGAGGTCACGGCCTCCGGGCCGTTGCTATAGCTTCCCGCAACCGCGGACGTCACATCGACGGAAATCGCGCAGGCGCCGCCCGCGCCAAGCGCGCCGTCGGCAAAGGCGATCGTGTCACCGCCCGCAGCCGCCGTCACCGTCCCGCCGCCGCAGGTCGTCGATGCGTCCGGTACGCCCGCCACCGCCACATCGGCCGGCAGCGTGTCGGACAGCGAAATCGACGTCGCCTCGACCGCCGCGCCGTTGCGCAGACCATAGCTCAACCTTGACACCCCGCCCTGGGCGATCGTCGAAGGCGTAAACTCCATCAAGACGACCAGCGGCGCTTCATCGACCGTCAGCGTCGCCAAAGCGGGCGGCGCGGCATCCGGTACGTCCGACGTCAGAGCGCCCGACGTGTTCGGGTAGCTTCCCGCAACCGCGGAGGTCACATCGACGGAAATCGTACAACTTACCCCGGCCGCAACAGCGCCGCCGGCAAAGGCAAGCGAGACATCCGACGCCCCGGGCGCAAACGTCCCGCCGCAGGTCGTCGACCCGTTGGGCGCCCCGGCCACGACAAGACCGGACGGGAAGGCATCGGTGAAGGCCAGCGACCCGACATCAATCAGGTTGGCCCCATTGTCGATCGTGAACGTCAGCCTGGAAATCCCGCCCGGAGCTATCGTGTCCGGCGAAAACTCCTTGGTAAAGACCGGCGCATCCGCCGCGTTCACCGTCAGCGTCGCCTGCACCGGCGTGCTGTCGCCAAGCGACGAGGTCACGGCCTCCGGGCCGTTGCTATAGCTTCCCGCAACCGCGGACGTCACATCGACGGAAATCGTACAACTTACCCCGGCCGCGCCAAGCGCGCCGTCGGCAAAGGCGACCGTGTCACCGCCCGCCGTCACCGTCCCGCCGCCGCAGGTCGTCGATGCGTCCGGTACGTCCGCCACAACCACATCGGCCGGCAGCGTGTCGGACAGCGAAATCGACGTCGCCCCGACCGCCGCGCCGTTGCGCAGACCATAGCTCAACCTTGACACCCCGCCCTGGGCGATCGTCGAAGGCGAGAACTCCATCAAGACGATCAGCGGCGCTTCATCGACCGTCAGCGTCGCCAAAGCGGGCGGCGCGGCATCCGGTACGTCCGACGTCAGAGCGCCCGACGTGTTCGGGTAGCTTCCCGCAACCGCGGAGGTCACATCGACGGAAATCGTACAACTTACCCCGGCCGCGACAGCGCCGCCGGCAAAGGCAAGCGAGACATCCGACGCCCCGGGCGCAAACGTCCCGCCGCAGGTCGTCGACCCGTTGGGCGCCCCGGCCACGACAAGACCGGACGGGAAGGCATCGGTGAAGGCCAGCGACCCGACATCAATCAGGTTGGCCCCATTGTCGATCGTGAACGTCAGCGTCGACACCCTGCCCGGATCGACCGCCGGCGGCGAAAACGCCTTGGAAAAGACCGGCGCATCCGCCGCGTTCACCGTCAGCGTCGCCTGCACCGGCGTGCTGTCGCCCAGCGACGAGGTCACGACCTCCGGGCCGTTGCTATAGCTTCCCGCAACCGCGGACGTCACATCGACGGAAATCGCGCAGGCGCCGCCCGCGCCAAGCGCGCCGTCGGCAAAGGCGACCGTGTCGCCGCCCGCCGGGGCTGTCAGAACGCCGCCGGCGCAGGTCGTCGCCGCGTCCGGTGCGTCCGCCACAACCACATCGGCGGGCAGCGTGTCGGACAGCGAAATCGACGTCGCCCCGACCGCCGCATCGTTGTTCAACTCATAGCTCAACCTTGAGATCCCGCCCTGGGCGATCGTCGAAGGCGTAAACGACATCAAGACGACCAGCGGCGCTTCATCGACCGTCAGCGTCGCCAAAGCGGGCGGCGCGGCATCCGGCAGGTCCGACGTCAGTTCGCCCGACGTGTTCGGGTAGCTTCCCGCAACCGCGGAGGTCACGTCAACGGAAATCGCGCAGGCGTCCCCGGCCGCGACAGCGCCGCCGGCGAAGGCGAGCGTGTTGCCGCCCGCAACCGGGGCGAACGTCCCGCCGCAGGTCGTCGACCCGTTGGGCGTATCGGCCACGACAAGACCAGCCGGGAAGGCGTCGGTAAAGGCGAGATCGGCGGCTTCGATGGCGTTGGCCCCATTGTCGATCGTGAACGTCAGCCTGGAAATCCCGCCCGGAGCTATCGTGTCCGGCGAAAACTCCTTGGAAAAGCCGGGCGCATCCGCCGCGTTCACCGTCAGCGTCGCCGGCGCGGCGGTGCTGTCGCCCAGCGACGAGGTCACGCTCTCCGGGCCGTTGCTATAGCTTCCCGCAACCGCGGACGTCACATCGACGGAAATCGTACAACTTACCCCGGCCGCAAGCTCACCGTCGGCAAAGGCGATCGTGTCGCCGCCCGCCGTCACCGTCCCGCCGCCGCAGGTCGTCGATGCGTCCGGTACGTCCGCCACAACCACATCGGCCGGCAGCGTGTCGGACAGCGAAATCGACGTCGCCCCGACCGCCGCGCCGTTGCGCAGACCATAGCTCAACCTTGACACCCCGCCCTGGGCGATCGTCGAAGGCGAGAACTCCATCAAGACGACCAGCGGCGCTTCATCGACCGTCAGCGTCGCCAAAGCGGGCGGCGCGGCATCCGGTACGTCCGACGTCAGAGCGCCCGACGTGTTCGGGTAGCTTCCCGCAACCGCGGAGGTCACATCGACGGAAATCGTACAACTTACCCCGGCCGCAACAGCGCCGCCGGCAAAGGCAAGCGAGACATCCGACGCCCCGGGCGCAAACGTCCCGCCGCAGGTCGTCGACCCGTTGGGCGCCCCGGCCACGACAAGACCAGCCGGGAAGGCGTCGGTGAAGGCCAGCGACCCGACATCAATCAGGTTGGCCCCATTGTCGATCGTGAACGTCAGCCTGGAAATCCCGCCCGGAGCTATCGTGTCCGGCGAAAACGCCTTGGAAAAGACCGGCGCATCCGCCGCGTTCACCGTCAGCGTCGCCAAAGCGGGCGGCGCGGCATCCGGTACGTCCGACGTCAGAGCGCCCGACGTGTTCGGGTAGCTTCCCGCAACCGCGGAGGTCACATCGACGGAAATCGTACAACTTACCCCGGCCGCAACAGCGCCGCCGGCAAAGGCAAGCGAGACATCCGACGCCCCGGGCGCAAACGTCCCGCCGCAGGTCGTCGACCCGTTGGGCGCCCCGGCCACGACAAGACCGGACGGGAAGGCATCGGTGAAGGCCAGCGACCCGACATCAATCAGGTTGGCCCCATTGTCGATCGTGAACGTCAGCCTGGAAATCCCGCCCGGAGCTATCGTGTCCGGCGAAAACGCCTTGGAAAAGACCGGCGCATCCGCCGCGTTCACCGTCAGCGTCGCCTGCACCGGCGTGCTGTCGCCAAGCGACGAGGTCACGGCCTCCGGGCCGTTGCTATAGCTTCCCGCAACCGCGGACGTCACATCGACGGAAATCGCGCAGGCGCCGCCCGCGCCAAGCGCGCCGTCGGCAAAGGCGATCGTGTCACCGCCCGCAGCCGCCGTCACCGTCCCGCCGCCGCAGGTCGTCGATGCGTCCGGTACGCCCGCCACCGCCACATCGGCCGGCAGCGTGTCGGACAGCGAAATCGACGTCGCCTCGACCGCCGCATCGTTGCGCAGACCATAGCTCAACCTTGACACCCCGCCCTGGGCGATCGTCGAAGGCGTAAACTCCATCAAGACGACCAGCGGCGCTTCATCGACCGTCAGCGTCGCCAAAGCGGGCGGCGCGGCATCCGGTACGTCCGACGTCAGAGCGCCCGACGTGTTCGGGTAGCTTCCCGCAACCGCGGAGGTCACATCGACGGAAATCGTACAACTTACCCCGGCCGCAACAGCGCCGCCGGCAAAGGCAAGCGAGACATCCGACGCCCCGGGCGCAAACGTCCCGCCGCAGGTCGTCGACCCGTTGGGCGCCCCGGCCACGACAAGACCGGACGGGAAGGCATCGGTGAAGGCCAGCGACCCGACATCAATCAGGTTGGCCCCATTGTCGATCGTGAACGTCAGCCTGGAAATCCCGCCCGGAGCTATCGTGTCCGGCGAAAACTCCTTGGAAAAGACCGGCGCATCCGCCGCGTTCACCGTCAGCGTCGCCTGCACCGGCGTGCTGTCGCCAAGCGACGAGGTCACGGCCTCCGGGCCGTTGCTATAGCTTCCCGCAACCGCGGACGTCACATCGACGGAAATCGTACAACTTACCCCGGCCGCGCCAAGCGCGCCGTCGGCAAAGGCGACCGTGTCACCGCCCGCCGTCACCGTCCCGCCGCCGCAGGTCGTCGATGCGTCCGGTACGTCCGCCACAACCACATCGGCCGGCAGCGTGTCGGACAGCGAAATCGACGTCGCCCCGACCGCCGCGCCGTTGCGCAGACCATAGCTCAACCTTGACACCCCGCCCTGGGCGATCGTCGAAGGCGAGAACTCCATCAAGACGATCAGCGGCGCTTCATCGACCGTCAGCGTCGCCAAAGCGGGCGGCGCGGCATCCGGTACGTCCGACGTCAGAGCGCCCGACGTGTTCGGGTAGCTTCCCGCAACCGCGGAGGTCACATCGACGGAAATCGTACAACTTACCCCGGCCGCGACAGCGCCGCCGGCAAAGGCAAGCGAGACATCCGACGCCCCGGGCGCAAACGTCCCGCCGCAGGTCGTCGACCCGTTGGGCGCCCCGGCCACGACAAGACCGGACGGGAAGGCATCGGTGAAGGCCAGCGACCCGACATCAATCAGGTTGGCCCCATTGTCGATCGTGAACGTCAGCGTCGACACCCTGCCCGGATCGACCGCCGGCGGCGAAAACGCCTTGGAAAAGACCGGCGCATCCGCCGCGTTCACCGTCAGCGTCGCCTGCACCGGCGTGCTGTCGCCCAGCGACGAGGTCACGACCTCCGGGCCGTTGCTATAGCTTCCCGCAACCGCGGACGTCACATCGACGGAAATCGCGCAGGCGCCGCCCGCGCCAAGCGCGCCGTCGGCAAAGGCGACCGTGTCGCCGCCCGCCGGGGCTGTCAGAACGCCGCCGGCGCAGGTCGTCGCCGCGTCCGGTGCGTCCGCCACAACCACATCGGCGGGCAGCGTGTCGGACAGCGAAATCGACGTCGCCCCGACCGCCGCATCGTTGTTCAACTCATAGCTCAACCTTGAGATCCCGCCCTGGGCGATCGTCGAAGGCGTAAACGACATCAAGACGACCAGCGGCGCTTCATCGACCGTCAGCGTCGCCAAAGCGGGCGGCGCGGCATCCGGCAGGTCCGACGTCAGTTCGCCCGACGTGTTCGGGTAGCTTCCCGCAACCGCGGAGGTCACGTCAACGGAAATCGCGCAGGCGTCCCCGGCCGCGACAGCGCCGCCGGCGAAGGCGAGCGTGTTGCCGCCCGCAACCGGGGCGAACGTCCCGCCGCAGGTCGTCGACCCGTTGGGCGTATCGGCCACGACAAGACCAGCCGGGAAGGCGTCGGTAAAGGCGAGATCGGCGGCTTCGATGGCGTTGGCCCCATTGTCGATCGTGAACGTCAGCCTGGAAATCCCGCCCGGAGCTATCGTGTCCGGCGAAAACTCCTTGGAAAAGCCGGGCGCATCCGCCGCGTTCACCGTCAGCGTCGCCGGCGCGGCGGTGCTGTCGCCCAGCGACGAGGTCACGCTCTCCGGGCCGTTGCTATAGCTTCCCGCAACCGCGGACGTCACATCGACGGAAATCGTACAACTTACCCCGGCCGCAAGCTCACCGTCGGCAAAGGCGATCGTGTCGCCGCCCGCCGTCACCGTCCCGCCGCCGCAGGTCGTCGATGCGTCCGGTACGTCCGCCACAACCACATCGGCCGGCAGCGTGTCGGACAGCGAAATCGACGTCGCCCCGACCGCCGCGCCGTTGCGCAGACCATAGCTCAACCTTGACACCCCGCCCTGGGCGATCGTCGAAGGCGAGAACTCCATCAAGACGACCAGCGGCGCTTCATCGACCGTCAGCGTCGCCAAAGCGGGCGGCGCGGCATCCGGTACGTCCGACGTCAGAGCGCCCGACGTGTTCGGGTAGCTTCCCGCAACCGCGGAGGTCACATCGACGGAAATCGTACAACTTACCCCGGCCGCAACAGCGCCGCCGGCAAAGGCAAGCGAGACATCCGACGCCCCGGGCGCAAACGTCCCGCCGCAGGTCGTCGACCCGTTGGGCGCCCCGGCCACGACAAGACCAGCCGGGAAGGCGTCGGTGAAGGCCAGCGACCCGACATCAATCAGGTTGGCCCCATTGTCGATCGTGAACGTCAGCCTGGAAATCCCGCCCGGAGCTATCGTGTCCGGCGAAAACGCCTTGGAAAAGACCGGCGCATCCGCCGCGTTCACCGTCAGCGTCGCCAAAGCGGGCGGCGCGGCATCCGGTACGTCCGACGTCAGAGCGCCCGACGTGTTCGGGTAGCTTCCCGCAACCGCGGAGGTCACATCGACGGAAATCGTACAACTTACCCCGGCCGCAACAGCGCCGCCGGCAAAGGCAAGCGAGACATCCGACGCCCCGGGCGCAAACGTCCCGCCGCAGGTCGTCGACCCGTTGGGCGCCCCGGCCACGACAAGACCGGACGGGAAGGCATCGGTGAAGGCCAGCGACCCGACATCAATCAGGTTGGCCCCATTGTCGATCGTGAACGTCAGCCTGGAAATCCCGCCCGGAGCTATCGTGTCCGGCGAAAACGCCTTGGAAAAGACCGGCGCATCCGCCGCGTTCACCGTCAGCGTCGCCTGCACCGGCGTGCTGTCGCCAAGCGACGAGGTCACGGCCTCCGGGCCGTTGCTATAGCTTCCCGCAACCGCGGACGTCACATCGACGGAAATCGCGCAGGCGCCGCCCGCGCCAAGCGCGCCGTCGGCAAAGGCGATCGTGTCACCGCCCGCAGCCGCCGTCACCGTCCCGCCGCCGCAGGTCGTCGATGCGTCCGGTACGCCCGCCACCGCCACATCGGCCGGCAGCGTGTCGGACAGCGAAATCGACGTCGCCTCGACCGCCGCGCCGTTGCGCAGACCATAGCTCAACCTTGACACCCCGCCCTGGGCGATCGTCGAAGGCGTAAACTCCATCAAGACGACCAGCGGCGCTTCATCGACCGTCAGCGTCGCCAAAGCGGGCGGCGCGGCATCCGGTACGTCCGACGTCAGAGCGCCCGACGTGTTCGGGTAGCTTCCCGCAACCGCGGAGGTCACATCGACGGAAATCGTACAACTTACCCCGGCCGCAACAGCGCCGCCGGCAAAGGCAAGCGAGACATCCGACGCCCCGGGCGCAAACGTCCCGCCGCAGGTCGTCGACCCGTTGGGCGCCCCGGCCACGACAAGACCGGACGGGAAGGCATCGGTGAAGGCCAGCGACCCGACATCAATCAGGTTGGCCCCATTGTCGATCGTGAACGTCAGCCTGGAAATCCCGCCCGGAGCTATCGTGTCCGGCGAAAACTCCTTGGAAAAGACCGGCGCATCCGCCGCGTTCACCGTCAGCGTCGCCTGCACCGGCGTGCTGTCGCCAAGCGACGAGGTCACGGCCTCCGGGCCGTTGCTATAGCTTCCCGCAACCGCGGACGTCACATCGACGGAAATCGTACAACTTACCCCGGCCGCGCCAAGCGCGCCGTCGGCAAAGGCGACCGTGTCACCGCCCGCCGTCACCGTCCCGCCGCCGCAGGTCGTCGATGCGTCCGGTACGTCCGCCACAACCACATCGGCCGGCAGCGTGTCGGACAGCGAAATCGACGTCGCCCCGACCGCCGCGCCGTTGCGCAGACCATAGCTCAACCTTGACACCCCGCCCTGGGCGATCGTCGAAGGCGAGAACTCCATCAAGACGATCAGCGGCGCTTCATCGACCGTCAGCGTCGCCAAAGCGGGCGGCGCGGCATCCGGTACGTCCGACGTCAGAGCGCCCGACGTGTTCGGGTAGCTTCCCGCAACCGCGGAGGTCACATCGACGGAAATCGTACAACTTACCCCGGCCGCAACAGCGCCGCCGGCAAAGGCAAGCGAGACATCCGACGCCCCGGGCGCAAACGTCCCGCCGCAGGTCGTCGACCCGTTGGGCGCCCCGGCCACGACAAGACCGGACGGGAAGGCATCGGTGAAGGCCAGCGACCCGACATCAATCAGGTTGGCCCCATTGTCGATCGTGAACGTCAGCGTCGACACCCTGCCCGGATCGACCGCCGGCGGCGAAAACGCCTTGGAAAAGACCGGCGCATCCGCCGCGTTCACCGTCAGCGTCGCCTGCACCGGCGTGCTGTCGCCAAGCGACGAGGTCACGACCTCCGGGCCGTTGCTATAGCTTCCCGCAACCGCGGACGTCACATCGACGGAAATCGCGCAGGCGCCGCCCGCGCCAAGCGCGCCGTCGGCAAAGGCGACCGTGTCGCCGCCCGCCGGGGCTGTCAGAACGCCGCCGGCGCAGGTCGTCGCCGCGTCCGGTGCGTCCGCCACAACCACATCGGCGGGCAGCGTGTCGGACAGCGAAATCGACGTCGCCCCGACCGCCGCATCGTTGTTCAACTCATAGCTCAACCTTGAGATCCCGCCCTGGGCGATCGTCGAAGGCGTAAACGACATCAAGACGACCAGCGGCGCTTCATCGACCGTCAGCGTCGCCAAAGCGGGCGGCGCGGCATCCGGCAGGTCCGACGTCAGTTCGCCCGACGTGTTCGGGTAGCTTCCCGCAACCGCGGAGGTCACGTCAACGGAAATCGCGCAGGCGTCCCCGGCCGCG
Source organism: Rhizobiaceae bacterium (assembly GCA_965204295.1). Lineage (GTDB taxonomy): Bacteria > Pseudomonadota > Alphaproteobacteria > Rhizobiales > Rhizobiaceae > JAWKWH01. The sequence continues at coordinate 2,315,466 of OZ241973.1, read as the reverse complement.
ACAGCGCCGCCGGCGAAGGCGAGCGTGTTGCCGCCCGCAACCGGGGCGAACGTCCCGCCGCAGGTCGTCGACCCGTTGGGCGTATCGGCCACGACAAGACCAGCCGGGAAGGCGTCGGTAAAGGCGAGATCGGCGGCTTCGATGGCGTTGGCCCCATTGTCGATCGTGAACGTCAGCCTGGAAATCCCGCCCGGAGCTATCGTGTCCGGCGAAAACTCCTTGGAAAAGCCGGGCGCATCCGCCGCGTTCACCGTCAGCGTCGCCGGCGCGGCGGTGCTGTCGCCCAGCGACGAGGTCACGCTCTCCGGGCCGTTGCTATAGCTTCCCGCAACCGCGGACGTCACATCGACGGAAATCGTACAACTTACCCCGGCCGCAAGCTCACCGTCGGCAAAGGCGATCGTGTCGCCGCCCGCCGTCACCGTCCCGCCGCCGCAGGTCGTCGATGCGTCCGGTACGTCCGCCACAACCACATCGGCCGGCAGCGTGTCGGACAGCGAAATCGACGTCGCCCCGACCGCCGCGCCGTTGCGCAGACCATAGCTCAACCTTGACACCCCGCCCTGGGCGATCGTCGAAGGCGAGAACTCCATCAAGACGACCAGCGGCGCTTCATCGACCGTCAGCGTCGCCAAAGCGGGCGGCGCGGCATCCGGTACGTCCGACGTCAGAGCGCCCGACGTGTTCGGGTAGCTTCCCGCAACCGCGGAGGTCACATCGACGGAAATCGTACAACTTACCCCGGCCGCAACAGCGCCGCCGGCAAAGGCAAGCGAGACATCCGACGCCCCGGGCGCAAACGTCCCGCCGCAGGTCGTCGACCCGTTGGGCGCCCCGGCCACGACAAGACCAGCCGGGAAGGCGTCGGTGAAGGCCAGCGACCCGACATCAATCAGGTTGGCCCCATTGTCGATCGTGAACGTCAGCCTGGAAATCCCGCCCGGAGCTATCGTGTCCGGCGAAAACGCCTTGGAAAAGACCGGCGCATCCGCCGCGTTCACCGTCAGCGTCGCCAAAGCGGGCGGCGCGGCATCCGGTACGTCCGACGTCAGAGCGCCCGACGTGTTCGGGTAGCTTCCCGCAACCGCGGAGGTCACATCGACGGAAATCGTACAACTTACCCCGGCCGCAACAGCGCCGCCGGCAAAGGCAAGCGAGACATCCGACGCCCCGGGCGCAAACGTCCCGCCGCAGGTCGTCGACCCGTTGGGCGCCCCGGCCACGACAAGACCGGACGGGAAGGCATCGGTGAAGGCCAGCGACCCGACATCAATCAGGTTGGCCCCATTGTCGATCGTGAACGTCAGCCTGGAAATCCCGCCCGGAGCTATCGTGTCCGGCGAAAACGCCTTGGAAAAGACCGGCGCATCCGCCGCGTTCACCGTCAGCGTCGCCTGCACCGGCGTGCTGTCGCCAAGCGACGAGGTCACGGCCTCCGGGCCGTTGCTATAGCTTCCCGCAACCGCGGACGTCACATCGACGGAAATCGCGCAGGCGCCGCCCGCGCCAAGCGCGCCGTCGGCAAAGGCGATCGTGTCACCGCCCGCAGCCGCCGTCACCGTCCCGCCGCCGCAGGTCGTCGATGCGTCCGGTACGCCCGCCACCGCCACATCGGCCGGCAGCGTGTCGGACAGCGAAATCGACGTCGCCTCGACCGCCGCGCCGTTGCGCAGACCATAGCTCAACCTTGACACCCCGCCCTGGGCGATCGTCGAAGGCGTAAACTCCATCAAGACGACCAGCGGCGCTTCATCGACCGTCAGCGTCGCCAAAGCGGGCGGCGCGGCATCCGGTACGTCCGACGTCAGAGCGCCCGACGTGTTCGGGTAGCTTCCCGCAACCGCGGAGGTCACATCGACGGAAATCGTACAACTTACCCCGGCCGCAACAGCGCCGCCGGCAAAGGCAAGCGAGACATCCGACGCCCCGGGCGCAAACGTCCCGCCGCAGGTCGTCGACCCGTTGGGCGCCCCGGCCACGACAAGACCGGACGGGAAGGCATCGGTGAAGGCCAGCGACCCGACATCAATCAGGTTGGCCCCATTGTCGATCGTGAACGTCAGCCTGGAAATCCCGCCCGGAGCTATCGTGTCCGGCGAAAACTCCTTGGTAAAGACCGGCGCATCCGCCGCGTTCACCGTCAGCGTCGCCTGCACCGGCGTGCTGTCGCCAAGCGACGAGGTCACGGCCTCCGGGCCGTTGCTATAGCTTCCCGCAACCGCGGACGTCACATCGACGGAAATCGTACAACTTACCCCGGCCGCGCCAAGCGCGCCGTCGGCAAAGGCGACCGTGTCACCGCCCGCCGTCACCGTCCCGCCGCCGCAGGTCGTCGATGCGTCCGGTACGTCCGCCACAACCACATCGGCCGGCAGCGTGTCGGACAGCGAAATCGACGTCGCCCCGACCGCCGCGCCGTTGCGCAGACCATAGCTCAACCTTGACACCCCGCCCTGGGCGATCGTCGAAGGCGAGAACTCCATCAAGACGATCAGCGGCGCTTCATCGACCGTCAGCGTCGCCAAAGCGGGCGGCGCGGCATCCGGTACGTCCGACGTCAGAGCGCCCGACGTGTTCGGGTAGCTTCCCGCAACCGCGGAGGTCACATCGACGGAAATCGTACAACTTACCCCGGCCGCGACAGCGCCGCCGGCAAAGGCAAGCGAGACATCCGACGCCCCGGGCGCAAACGTCCCGCCGCAGGTCGTCGACCCGTTGGGCGCCCCGGCCACGACAAGACCGGACGGGAAGGCATCGGTGAAGGCCAGCGACCCGACATCAATCAGGTTGGCCCCATTGTCGATCGTGAACGTCAGCGTCGACACCCTGCCCGGATCGACCGCCGGCGGCGAAAACGCCTTGGAAAAGACCGGCGCATCCGCCGCGTTCACCGTCAGCGTCGCCTGCACCGGCGTGCTGTCGCCCAGCGACGAGGTCACGACCTCCGGGCCGTTGCTATAGCTTCCCGCAACCGCGGACGTCACATCGACGGAAATCGCGCAGGCGCCGCCCGCGCCAAGCGCGCCGTCGGCAAAGGCGACCGTGTCGCCGCCCGCCGGGGCTGTCAGAACGCCGCCGGCGCAGGTCGTCGCCGCGTCCGGTGCGTCCGCCACAACCACATCGGCGGGCAGCGTGTCGGACAGCGAAATCGACGTCGCCCCGACCGCCGCATCGTTGTTCAACTCATAGCTCAACCTTGAGATCCCGCCCTGGGCGATCGTCGAAGGCGTAAACGACATCAAGACGACCAGCGGCGCTTCATCGACCGTCAGCGTCGCCAAAGCGGGCGGCGCGGCATCCGGCAGGTCCGACGTCAGTTCGCCCGACGTGTTCGGGTAGCTTCCCGCAACCGCGGAGGTCACGTCAACGGAAATCGCGCAGGCGTCCCCGGCCGCGACAGCGCCGCCGGCGAAGGCGAGCGTGTTGCCGCCCGCAACCGGGGCGAACGTCCCGCCGCAGGTCGTCGACCCGTTGGGCGTATCGGCCACGACAAGACCAGCCGGGAAGGCGTCGGTAAAGGCGAGATCGGCGGCTTCGATGGCGTTGGCCCCATTGTCGATCGTGAACGTCAGCCTGGAAATCCCGCCCGGAGCTATCGTGTCCGGCGAAAACTCCTTGGAAAAGCCGGGCGCATCCGCCGCGTTCACCGTCAGCGTCGCCGGCGCGGCGGTGCTGTCGCCCAGCGACGAGGTCACGCTCTCCGGGCCGTTGCTATAGCTTCCCGCAACCGCGGACGTCACATCGACGGAAATCGTACAACTTACCCCGGCCGCAAGCTCACCGTCGGCAAAGGCGATCGTGTCGCCGCCCGCCGTCACCGTCCCGCCGCCGCAGGTCGTCGATGCGTCCGGTACGTCCGCCACAACCACATCGGCCGGCAGCGTGTCGGACAGCGAAATCGACGTCGCCCCGACCGCCGCGCCGTTGCGCAGACCATAGCTCAACCTTGACACCCCGCCCTGGGCGATCGTCGAAGGCGAGAACTCCATCAAGACGACCAGCGGCGCTTCATCGACCGTCAGCGTCGCCAAAGCGGGCGGCGCGGCATCCGGTACGTCCGACGTCAGAGCGCCCGACGTGTTCGGGTAGCTTCCCGCAACCGCGGAGGTCACATCGACGGAAATCGTACAACTTACCCCGGCCGCAACAGCGCCGCCGGCAAAGGCAAGCGAGACATCCGACGCCCCGGGCGCAAACGTCCCGCCGCAGGTCGTCGACCCGTTGGGCGCCCCGGCCACGACAAGACCAGCCGGGAAGGCGTCGGTGAAGGCCAGCGACCCGACATCAATCAGGTTGGCCCCATTGTCGATCGTGAACGTCAGCCTGGAAATCCCGCCCGGAGCTATCGTGTCCGGCGAAAACGCCTTGGAAAAGACCGGCGCATCCGCCGCGTTCACCGTCAGCGTCGCCAAAGCGGGCGGCGCGGCATCCGGTACGTCCGACGTCAGAGCGCCCGACGTGTTCGGGTAGCTTCCCGCAACCGCGGAGGTCACATCGACGGAAATCGTACAACTTACCCCGGCCGCAACAGCGCCGCCGGCAAAGGCAAGCGAGACATCCGACGCCCCGGGCGCAAACGTCCCGCCGCAGGTCGTCGACCCGTTGGGCGCCCCGGCCACGACAAGACCGGACGGGAAGGCATCGGTGAAGGCCAGCGACCCGACATCAATCAGGTTGGCCCCATTGTCGATCGTGAACGTCAGCCTGGAAATCCCGCCCGGAGCTATCGTGTCCGGCGAAAACTCCTTGGAAAAGACCGGCGCATCCGCCGCGTTCACCGTCAGCGTCGCCTGCACCGGCGTGCTGTCGCCAAGCGACGAGGTCACGGCCTCCGGGCCGTTGCTATAGCTTCCCGCAACCGCGGACGTCACATCGACGGAAATCGTACAACTTACCCCGGCCGCGCCAAGCGCGCCGTCGGCAAAGGCGACCGTGTCACCGCCCGCCGTCACCGTCCCGCCGCCGCAGGTCGTCGATGCGTCCGGTACGTCCGCCACAACCACATCGGCGGGCAGCGTGTCGGACAGCGAAATCGACGTCGCCCCGACCGCCGCGCCGTTGCGCAGACCATAGCTCAACCTTGACACCCCGCCCTGGGCGATCGTCGAAGGCGAGAACTCCATCAAGACGATCAGCGGCGCTTCATCGACCGTCAGCGTCGCCAAAGCGGGCGGCGCGGCATCCGGTACGTCCGACGTCAGAGCGCCCGACGTGTTCGGGTAGCTTCCCGCAACCGCGGAGGTCACATCGACGGAAATCGTACAACTTACCCCGGCCGCGACAGCGCCGCCGGCAAAGGCAAGCGAGACATCCGACGCCCCGGGCGCAAACGTCCCGCCGCAGGTCGTCGACCCGTTGGGCGCCCCGGCCACGACAAGACCGGACGGGAAGGCATCGGTGAAGGCCAGCGACCCGACATCAATCAGGTTGGCCCCATTGTCGATCGTGAACGTCAGCGTCGACACCCTGCCCGGATCGACCGCCGGCGGCGAAAACGCCTTGGAAAAGACCGGCGCATCCGCCGCGTTCACCGTCAGCGTCGCCTGCACCGGCGTGCTGTCGCCCAGCGACGAGGTCACGACCTCCGGGCCGTTGCTATAGCTTCCCGCAACCGCGGACGTCACATCGACGGAAATCGCGCAGGCGCCGCCCGCGCCAAGCGCGCCGTCGGCAAAGGCGACCGTGTCGCCGCCCGCCGGGGCTGTCAGAACGCCGCCGGCGCAGGTCGTCGCCGCGTCCGGTGCGTCCGCCACAACCACATCGGCGGGCAGCGTGTCGGACAGCGAAATCGACGTCGCCCCGACCGCCGCATCGTTGTTCAACTCATAGCTCAACCTTGAGATCCCGCCCTGGGCGATCGTCGAAGGCGTAAACGACATCAAGACGACCAGCGGCGCTTCATCGACCGTCAGCGTCGCCAAAGCGGGCGGCGCGGCATCCGGCAGGTCCGACGTCAGTTCGCCCGACGTGTTCGGGTAGCTTCCCGCAACCGCGGAGGTCACGTCAACGGAAATCGCGCAGGCGTCCCCGGCCGCGACAGCGCCGCCGGCGAAGGCGAGCGTGTTGCCGCCCGCAACCGGGGCGAACGTCCCGCCGCAGGTCGTCGACCCGTTGGGCGTATCGGCCACGACAAGACCAGCCGGGAAGGCGTCGGTAAAGGCGAGATCGGCGGCTTCGATGGCGTTGGCCCCATTGTCGATCGTGAACGTCAGCCTGGAAATCCCGCCCGGAGCTATCGTGTCCGGCGAAAACTCCTTGGAAAAGCCGGGCGCATCCGCCGCGTTCACCGTCAGCGTCGCCGGCGCGGCGGTGCTGTCGCCCAGCGACGAGGTCACGCTCTCCGGGCCGTTGCTATAGCTTCCCGCAACCGCGGACGTCACATCGACGGAAATCGTACAACTTACCCCGGCCGCAAGCTCACCGTCGGCAAAGGCGATCGTGTCGCCGCCCGCCGTCACCGTCCCGCCGCCGCAGGTCGTCGATGCGTCCGGTACGTCCGCCACAACCACATCGGCCGGCAGCGTGTCGGACAGCGAAATCGACGTCGCCCCGACCGCCGCGCCGTTGCGCAGACCATAGCTCAACCTTGACACCCCGCCCTGGGCGATCGTCGAAGGCGAGAACTCCATCAAGACGACCAGCGGCGCTTCATCGACCGTCAGCGTCGCCAAAGCGGGCGGCGCGGCATCCGGTACGTCCGACGTCAGAGCGCCCGACGTGTTCGGGTAGCTTCCCGCAACCGCGGAGGTCACATCGACGGAAATCGTACAACTTACCCCGGCCGCAACAGCGCCGCCGGCAAAGGCAAGCGAGACATCCGACGCCCCGGGCGCAAACGTCCCGCCGCAGGTCGTCGACCCGTTGGGCGCCCCGGCCACGACAAGACCAGCCGGGAAGGCGTCGGTGAAGGCCAGCGACCCGACATCAATCAGGTTGGCCCCATTGTCGATCGTGAACGTCAGCCTGGAAATCCCGCCCGGAGCTATCGTGTCCGGCGAAAACGCCTTGGAAAAGACCGGCGCATCCGCCGCGTTCACCGTCAGCGTCGCCAAAGCGGGCGGCGCGGCATCCGGTACGTCCGACGTCAGAGCGCCCGACGTGTTCGGGTAGCTTCCCGCAACCGCGGAGGTCACATCGACGGAAATCGTACAACTTACCCCGGCCGCAACAGCGCCGCCGGCAAAGGCAAGCGAGACATCCGACGCCCCGGGCGCAAACGTCCCGCCGCAGGTCGTCGACCCGTTGGGCGCCCCGGCCACGACAAGACCGGACGGGAAGGCATCGGTGAAGGCCAGCGACCCGACATCAATCAGGTTGGCCCCATTGTCGATCGTGAACGTCAGCCTGGAAATCCCGCCCGGAGCTATCGTGTCCGGCGAAAACGCCTTGGAAAAGACCGGCGCATCCGCCGCGTTCACCGTCAGCGTCGCCTGCACCGGCGTGCTGTCGCCAAGCGACGAGGTCACGGCCTCCGGGCCGTTGCTATAGCTTCCCGCAACCGCGGACGTCACATCGACGGAAATCGCGCAGGCGCCGCCCGCGCCAAGCGCGCCGTCGGCAAAGGCGATCGTGTCACCGCCCGCAGCCGCCGTCACCGTCCCGCCGCCGCAGGTCGTCGATGCGTCCGGTACGCCCGCCACCGCCACATCGGCCGGCAGCGTGTCGGACAGCGAAATCGACGTCGCCTCGACCGCCGCGCCGTTGCGCAGACCATAGCTCAACCTTGACACCCCGCCCTGGGCGATCGTCGAAGGCGTAAACTCCATCAAGACGACCAGCGGCGCTTCATCGACCGTCAGCGTCGCCAAAGCGGGCGGCGCGGCATCCGGTACGTCCGACGTCAGAGCGCCCGACGTGTTCGGGTAGCTTCCCGCAACCGCGGAGGTCACATCGACGGAAATCGTACAACTTACCCCGGCCGCAACAGCGCCGCCGGCAAAGGCAAGCGAGACATCCGACGCCCCGGGCGCAAACGTCCCGCCGCAGGTCGTCGACCCGTTGGGCGCCCCGGCCACGACAAGACCGGACGGGAAGGCATCGGTGAAGGCCAGCGACCCGACATCAATCAGGTTGGCCCCATTGTCGATCGTGAACGTCAGCCTGGAAATCCCGCCCGGAGCTATCGTGTCCGGCGAAAACTCCTTGGTAAAGACCGGCGCATCCGCCGCGTTCACCGTCAGCGTCGCCTGCACCGGCGTGCTGTCGCCAAGCGACGAGGTCACGGCCTCCGGGCCGTTGCTATAGCTTCCCGCAACCGCGGACGTCACATCGACGGAAATCGTACAACTTACCCCGGCCGCGCCAAGCGCGCCGTCGGCAAAGGCGACCGTGTCACCGCCCGCCGTCACCGTCCCGCCGCCGCAGGTCGTCGATGCGTCCGGTACGTCCGCCACAACCACATCGGCCGGCAGCGTGTCGGACAGCGAAATCGACGTCGCCCCGACCGCCGCGCCGTTGCGCAGACCATAGCTCAACCTTGACACCCCGCCCTGGGCGATCGTCGAAGGCGAGAACTCCATCAAGACGATCAGCGGCGCTTCATCGACCGTCAGCGTCGCCAAAGCGGGCGGCGCGGCATCCGGTACGTCCGACGTCAGAGCGCCCGACGTGTTCGGGTAGCTTCCCGCAACCGCGGAGGTCACATCGACGGAAATCGTACAACTTACCCCGGCCGCGACAGCGCCGCCGGCAAAGGCAAGCGAGACATCCGACGCCCCGGGCGCAAACGTCCCGCCGCAGGTCGTCGACCCGTTGGGCGCCCCGGCCACGACAAGACCGGACGGGAAGGCATCGGTGAAGGCCAGCGACCCGACATCAATCAGGTTGGCCCCATTGTCGATCGTGAACGTCAGCGTCGACACCCTGCCCGGATCGACCGCCGGCGGCGAAAACGCCTTGGAAAAGACCGGCGCATCCGCCGCGTTCACCGTCAGCGTCGCCTGCACCGGCGTGCTGTCGCCCAGCGACGAGGTCACGACCTCCGGGCCGTTGCTATAGCTTCCCGCAACCGCGGACGTCACATCGACGGAAATCGCGCAGGCGCCGCCCGCGCCAAGCGCGCCGTCGGCAAAGGCGACCGTGTCGCCGCCCGCCGGGGCTGTCAGAACGCCGCCGGCGCAGGTCGTCGCCGCGTCCGGTGCGTCCGCCACAACCACATCGGCGGGCAGCGTGTCGGACAGCGAAATCGACGTCGCCCCGACCGCCGCATCGTTGTTCAACTCATAGCTCAACCTTGAGATCCCGCCCTGGGCGATCGTCGAAGGCGTAAACGACATCAAGACGACCAGCGGCGCTTCATCGACCGTCAGCGTCGCCAAAGCGGGCGGCGCGGCATCCGGCAGGTCCGACGTCAGTTCGCCCGACGTGTTCGGGTAGCTTCCCGCAACCGCGGAGGTCACGTCAACGGAAATCGCGCAGGCGTCCCCGGCCGCGACAGCGCCGCCGGCGAAGGCGAGCGTGTTGCCGCCCGCAACCGGGGCGAACGTCCCGCCGCAGGTCGTCGACCCGTTGGGCGTATCGGCCACGACAAGACCAGCCGGGAAGGCGTCGGTAAAGGCGAGATCGGCGGCTTCGATGGCGTTGGCCCCATTGTCGATCGTGAACGTCAGCCTGGAAATCCCGCCCGGAGCTATCGTGTCCGGCGAAAACTCCTTGGAAAAGCCGGGCGCATCCGCCGCGTTCACCGTCAGCGTCGCCGGCGCGGCGGTGCTGTCGCCCAGCGACGAGGTCACGCTCTCCGGGCCGTTGCTATAGCTTCCCGCAACCGCGGACGTCACATCGACGGAAATCGTACAACTTACCCCGGCCGCAAGCTCACCGTCGGCAAAGGCGATCGTGTCGCCGCCCGCCGTCACCGTCCCGCCGCCGCAGGTCGTCGATGCGTCCGGTACGTCCGCCACAACCACATCGGCCGGCAGCGTGTCGGACAGCGAAATCGACGTCGCCCCGACCGCCGCGCCGTTGCGCAGACCATAGCTCAACCTTGACACCCCGCCCTGGGCGATCGTCGAAGGCGAGAACTCCATCAAGACGACCAGCGGCGCTTCATCGACCGTCAGCGTCGCCAAAGCGGGCGGCGCGGCATCCGGTACGTCCGACGTCAGAGCGCCCGACGTGTTCGGGTAGCTTCCCGCAACCGCGGAGGTCACATCGACGGAAATCGTACAACTTACCCCGGCCGCAACAGCGCCGCCGGCAAAGGCAAGCGAGACATCCGACGCCCCGGGCGCAAACGTCCCGCCGCAGGTCGTCGACCCGTTGGGCGCCCCGGCCACGACAAGACCAGCCGGGAAGGCGTCGGTGAAGGCCAGCGACCCGACATCAATCAGGTTGGCCCCATTGTCGATCGTGAACGTCAGCCTGGAAATCCCGCCCGGAGCTATCGTGTCCGGCGAAAACGCCTTGGAAAAGACCGGCGCATCCGCCGCGTTCACCGTCAGCGTCGCCAAAGCGGGCGGCGCGGCATCCGGTACGTCCGACGTCAGAGCGCCCGACGTGTTCGGGTAGCTTCCCGCAACCGCGGAGGTCACATCGACGGAAATCGTACAACTTACCCCGGCCGCAACAGCGCCGCCGGCAAAGGCAAGCGAGACATCCGACGCCCCGGGCGCAAACGTCCCGCCGCAGGTCGTCGACCCGTTGGGCGCCCCGGCCACGACAAGACCGGACGGGAAGGCATCGGTGAAGGCCAGCGACCCGACATCAATCAGGTTGGCCCCATTGTCGATCGTGAACGTCAGCCTGGAAATCCCGCCCGGAGCTATCGTGTCCGGCGAAAACTCCTTGGTAAAGACCGGCGCATCCGCCGCGTTCACCGTCAGCGTCGCCTGCACCGGCGTGCTGTCGCCAAGCGACGAGGTCACGGCCTCCGGGCCGTTGCTATAGCTTCCCGCAACCGCGGACGTCACATCGACGGAAATCGCGCAGGCGCCGCCCGCGCCAAGCGCGCCGTCGGCAAAGGCGATCGTGTCACCGCCCGCAGCCGCCGTCACCGTCCCGCCGCCGCAGGTCGTCGATGCGTCCGGTACGCCCGCCACAACCACATCGGCCGGCAGCGTGTCGGACAGCGAAATCGACGTCGCCCCGACCGCCGCATCGTTGCGCAGACCATAGCTCAACCTTGACACCCCGCCCTGGGCGATCGTATCCGGCGAGAACTCCATCGAGACAATCAGCGGCGCTTCATCGACCGTCAGCGTCGCCAAAGCGGGCGTACTGACGCCCAGCGCCGAGGTCAGTTCCTCCGTGGCGTTCGGGTAGATTCCCGCAACCGACGAGGTCACATCGACGGAAATCGTGCAGGTACTGTCCGCGGCAAGCGATCCGCCCGAATAGACGATCGACGCGGTTTCGATAGGGTCGGGGGGGTCGGCTGTCAGCGTCCCGCCGCCGCAGGTCGTGCGCGCGTCCGGTACGTCCGCCACAACCACATCGGCGGGCAACATGTCTAACAGCGAAATCGGCGCCGCCCCTTCGATCCCCGTACGGTTTTCCAGGGTATAGGTCAGCGTGGAAATCTCGCCCGGGTCGATTTCCGGAGGATCAAACGCCATCGTGGCGAGCAGCGGAACCTCGTTGATCGTCAGGGTCGCTTCGGCGCCCGGCGTGCTGACAGGCAGGTCCGAGGTCAGAGCGCCAGATACATTCCGCTGCGCGCCGGCCAGCCCCACAGCCTGAACATCGACGGAAATCGTACAGATTGCACCGGCCGCGACAGCGCCGCCGGCAAAGGAAAGCGAGACATCCGACGCCCCGGGCGCAAACGTCCCGCCGCCGCAATCGTTGTTGACGGCGGGCGTATCGGCCACGGCAATGCCGTCCGGGAAGGCGTCGGTAAAGGCCAGCGACCCGACATCAATCAGGTTGGCCCCATTGTCGATCGTGAACGTCAGCGTCGACACCCTGCCCGGATCGACCGCCGGCGGCGAAAACGCCTTGGAAAAGACCAGCGCATCCGCCGCGTTCACCGTCAGCGTCGCCAAAGCGGGCGTGCTGACGCCCAGCGCCGAGGTCAGTTCCTCCGTGGCGTTCGGGTAGATTCCCGCAACCGACGAGGTCACATCGACGGAAATCGTGCAGGTACTGTCCGCGGCAAGCGATCCGCCCGAATAGACGATCGACGCGGTTTCGATAGGGTCGGGGGGGTCGGCTGTCAGCGTCCCGCCGCCGCAGGTCGTGCGCGCGTCCGGTACGTCCGCCACAACCACATCGGCGGGCAACATGTCTAACAGCGAAATCGGCGCCGCCCCTTCGATCCCCGTACGGTTTTCCAGGGTATAGGTCAGCGTGGAAATCTCGCCCGGGTCGATTTCCGGAGGATCAAACGCCATCGTGGCGAGCAGCGGAACCTCGTTGATCGTCAGGGTCGCTTCGGCGCCCGGCGTGCTGACAGGCAGGTCCGAGGTCAGAGCGCCAGATACATTCCGCTGCGCGCCGGCCAGCCCCACAGCCTGAACATCGACGGAAATCGTACAGATTGCACCGGCCGCGACAGCGCCGCCGGCAAAGGAAAGCGAGACATCCGACGCCCCGGGCGCAAACGTCCCGCCGCCGCAATCGTTGTTGACGGCGGGCGTATCGGCCACGGCAATGCCGTCCGGGAAGGCGTCGGTAAAGGCCAGCGACCCGACATCAATCAGGTTGGCCCCATTGTCGATCGTGAACGTCAGCGTCGACACCCTGCCCGGATCGACCGCCGGCGGCGAAAACGCCTTGGAAAAGACCAGCGCATCCGCCGCGTTCACCGTCAGCGTCGCCTGCACCGGCGTGCTGTCGCCAAGCGACGAGGTCACGGCCTCCGGGCCGTTGCTATAGCTTCCCGCAACCGCGGACGTCACATCGACGGAAATCGTACAACTTACCCCGGCCGCGACAGCGCCGCCGGAATACGAGATTTGGTTGCCGCCCGCAGCCGCCGTCAGCGTCCCGCCGCCGCAGGTCGTGCGCGCGTCCGGTACGTCCGCCACAACCACATCGGCGGGCAACATGTCTAACAGCGAAATCGGCGCCGCCCCGACCGCCGCATCGTTGCGCAGACCATAGCTCAACCTTGACACCCCGCCCTGGGCGATCGTATCCGGCGAGAACTCCATCGAGACAATCAGCGGCGCTTCATCGACCGTCAGCGTCGCCAAAGCGGGCGGCGCGGCATCCGGCAGGTCCGACGTCAGTTCGCCCGACGTGTTCGGGTAGCTTCCCGCAACCGCGGAGGTCACGTCAACGGAAATCGCGCAGGCGTCCCCGGCCGCGACAGCGCCGCCGGCGAAGGCGAGCGTGTTGCCGCCCGCAACCGGGGCGAACGTCCCGCCGCAGGTCGTCGACCCGTTGGGCGTATCGGCCACGACAAGACCAGCCGGGAAGGCGTCGGTAAAGGCGAGATCGGCGGCTTCGATGGCGTTGGCCCCATTGTCGATCGTGAACGTCAGCCTGGAAATCCCGCCCGGAGCTATCGTGTCCGGCGAAAACTCCTTGGAAAAGCCGGGCGCATCCGCCGCGTTCACCGTCAGCGTCGCCGGCGCGGCGGTGCTGTCGCCCAGCGACGAGGTCACGCTCTCCGGGCCGTTGCTATAGCTTCCCGCAACCGCGGACGTCACATCGACGGAAATCGTACAACTTACCCCGGCCGCAAGCTCACCGTCGGCAAAGGCGATCGTGTCGCCGCCCGCCGTCACCGTCCCGCCGCCGCAGGTCGTCGATGCGTCCGGTACGTCCGCCACAACCACATCGGCCGGCAGCGTGTCGGACAGCGAAATCGACGTCGCCCCGACCGCCGCGCCGTTGCGCAGACCATAGCTCAACCTTGACACCCCGCCCTGGGCGATCGTCGAAGGCGAGAACTCCATCAAGACGACCAGCGGCGCTTCATCGACCGTCAGCGTCGCCAAAGCGGGCGGCGCGGCATCCGGTACGTCCGACGTCAGAGCGCCCGACGTGTTCGGGTAGCTTCCCGCAACCGCGGAGGTCACATCGACGGAAATCGTACAACTTACCCCGGCCGCAACAGCGCCGCCGGCAAAGGCAAGCGAGACATCCGACGCCCCGGGCGCAAACGTCCCGCCGCAGGTCGTCGACCCGTTGGGCGCCCCGGCCACGACAAGACCAGCCGGGAAGGCGTCGGTGAAGGCCAGCGACCCGACATCAATCAGGTTGGCCCCATTGTCGATCGTGAACGTCAGCCTGGAAATCCCGCCCGGAGCTATCGTGTCCGGCGAAAACGCCTTGGAAAAGACCGGCGCATCCGCCGCGTTCACCGTCAGCGTCGCCAAAGCGGGCGGCGCGGCATCCGGTACGTCCGACGTCAGAGCGCCCGACGTGTTCGGGTAGCTTCCCGCAACCGCGGAGGTCACATCGACGGAAATCGTACAACTTACCCCGGCCGCAACAGCGCCGCCGGCAAAGGCAAGCGAGACATCCGACGCCCCGGGCGCAAACGTCCCGCCGCAGGTCGTCGACCCGTTGGGCGCCCCGGCCACGACAAGACCGGACGGGAAGGCATCGGTGAAGGCCAGCGACCCGACATCAATCAGGTTGGCCCCATTGTCGATCGTGAACGTCAGCCTGGAAATCCCGCCCGGAGCTATCGTGTCCGGCGAAAACGCCTTGGTAAAGACCGGCGCATCCGCCGCGTTCACCGTCAGCGTCGCCTGCACCGGCGTGCTGTCGCCAAGCGACGAGGTCACGACCTCCGGGCCGTTGCTATAGCTTCCCGCAACCGCGGACGTCACATCGACGGAAATCGCGCAGGCGCCGCCCGCGCCAAGCGCGCCGTCGGCAAAGGCGATCGTGTCACCGCCCGCAGCCGCCGTCAGCGTCCCGCCGCCGCAGGTCGTCGATGCGTCCGGTACGTCCGCCACAACCACATCGGCGGGCAGCGTGTCGGACAGCGAAATCGACGTCGCCCCGACCGCCGCATCGTTGCGCAGACCATAGCTCAACCTTGACACCCCGCCCTGGGCGATCGTATCCGGCGAGAACTCCATCGAGACAATCAGCGGCGCTTCATCGACCGTCAGCGTCGCCAAAGCGGGCGTACTGACGCCCAGCGCCGAGGTCAGTTCCTCCGTGGCGTTCGGGTAGATTCCCGCAACCGACGAGGTCACATCGACGGAAATCGTGCAGGTACTGTCCGCGGCAAGCGATCCGCCCGAATAGACGATCGACGCGGTTTCGATAGGGTCGGGGGGGTCGGCTGTCAGCGTCCCGCCGCCGCAGGTCGTGCGCGCGTCCGGTACGTCCGCCACAACCACATCGGCGGGCAACATGTCTAACAGCGAAATCGGCGCCGCCCCTTCGATCCCCGTACGGTTTTCCAGGGTATAGGTCAGCGTGGAAATCTCGCCCGGGTCGATTTCCGGAGGATCAAACGCCATCGTGGCGAGCAGCGGAACCTCGTTGATCGTCAGGGTCGCTTCGGCGCCCGGCGTGCTGACAGGCAGGTCCGAGGTCAGAGCGCCAGATACATTCCGCTGCGCGCCGGCCAGCCCCACAGCCTGAACATCGACGGAAATCGTACAGATTGCACCGGCCGCGACAGCGCCGCCGGCAAAGGAAAGCGAGACATCCGACGCCCCGGGCGCAAACGTCCCGCCGCCGCAATCGTTGTTGACGGCGGGCGTATCGGCCACGGCAATGCCGTCCGGGAAGGCGTCGGTAAAGGCCAGCGACCCGACATCAATCAGGTTGGCCCCATTGTCGATCGTGAACGTCAGCGTCGACACCCTGCCCGGATCGACCGCCGGCGGCGAAAACGCCTTGGAAAAGACCAGCGCATCCGCCGCGTTCACCGTCAGCGTCGCCAAAGCGGGCGTGCTGACGCCCAGCGCCGAGGTCAGTTCCTCCGTGGCGTTCGGGTAGATTCCCGCAACCGACGAGGTCACATCGACGGAAATCGTGCAGGTACTGTCCGCGGCAAGCGATCCGCCCGAATAGACGATCGACGCGGTTTCGATAGGGTCGGGGGGGTCGGCTGTCAGCGTCCCGCCGCCGCAGGTCGTGCGCGCGTCCGGTACGTCCGCCACAACCACATCGGCGGGCAACATGTCTAACAGCGAAATCGGCGCCGCCCCTTCGATCCCCGTACGGTTTTCCAGGGTATAGGTCAGCGTGGAAATCTCGCCCGGGTCGATTTCCGGAGGATCAAACGCCATCGTGGCGAGCAGCGGAACCTCGTTGATCGTCAGGGTCGCTTCGGCGCCCGGCGTGCTGACAGGCAGGTCCGAGGTCAGAGCGCCAGATACATTCCGCTGCGCGCCGGCCAGCCCCACAGCCTGAACATCGACGGAAATCGTACAGATTGCACCGGCCGCGACAGCGCCGCCGGCAAAGGAAAGCGAGACATCCGACGCCCCGGGCGCAAACGTCCCGCCGCCGCAATCGTTGTTGACGGCGGGCGTATCGGCCACGGCAATGCCGTCCGGGAAGGCGTCGGTAAAGGCCAGCGACCCGACATCAATCAGGTTGGCCCCATTGTCGATCGTGAACGTCAGCGTCGACACCCTGCCCGGATCGACCGCCGGCGGCGAAAACGCCTTGGAAAAGACCAGCGCATCCGCCGCGTTCACCGTCAGCGTCGCCTGCACCGGCGTGCTGTCGCCAAGCGACGAGGTCACGGCCTCCGGGCCGTTGCTATAGCTTCCCGCAACCGCGGACGTCACATCGACGGAAATCGTACAACTTACCCCGGCCGCGACAGCGCCGCCGGAATACGAGATTTGGTTGCCGCCCGCAGCCGCCGTCAGCGTCCCGCCGCCGCAGGTCGTGCGCGCGTCCGGTACGTCCGCCACAACCACATCGGCGGGCAACATGTCTAACAGCGAAATCGGCGCCGCCCCGACCGCCGCATCGTTGCGCAGACCATAGCTCAACCTTGACACCCCGCCCTGGGCGATCGTATCCGGCGAGAACTCCATCGAGACAATCAGCGGCGCTTCATCGACCGTCAGCGTCGCCAAAGCGGGCGTACTGACGCCCAGCGCCGAGGTCAGTTCCTCCGTGGCGTTCGGGTAGATTCCCGCAACCGACGAGGTCACATCGACGGAAATCGTGCAGGTACTGTCCGCGGCAAGCGATCCGCCCGAATAGACGATCGACGCGGTTTCGATAGGGTCGGGGGGGTCGGCTGTCAGCGTCCCGCCGCCGCAGGTCGTGCGCGCGTCCGGTACGTCCGCCACAACCACATCGGCGGGCAACATGTCTAACAGCGAAATCGGCGCCGCCCCTTCGATCCCCGTACGGTTTTCCAGGGTATAGGTCAGCGTGGAAATCTCGCCCGGGTCGATTTCCGGAGGATCAAACGCCATCGTGGCGAGCAGCGGAACCTCGTTGATCGTCAGGGTCGCTTCGGCGCCCGGCGTGCTGACAGGCAGGTCCGAGGTCAGAGCGCCAGATACATTCCGCTGCGCGCCGGCCAGCCCCACAGCCTGAACATCGACGGAAATCGTACAGATTGCACCGGCCGCGACAGCGCCGCCGGCAAAGGAAAGCGAGACATCCGACGCCCCGGGCGCAAACGTCCCGCCGCCGCAATCGTTGTTGACGGCGGGCGTATCGGCCACGGCAATGCCGTCCGGGAAGGCGTCGGTAAAGGCCAGCGACCCGACATCAATCAGGTTGGCCCCATTGTCGATCGTGAACGTCAGCGTCGACACCCTGCCCGGATCGACCGCCGGCGGCGAAAACGCCTTGGAAAAGACCAGCGCATCCGCCGCGTTCACCGTCAGCGTCGCCTGCACCGGCGTGCTGTCGCCAAGCGACGAGGTCACGGCCTCCGGGCCGTTGCTATAGCTTCCCGCAACCGCGGACGTCACATCGACGGAAATCGTACAACTTACCCCGGCCGCGACAGCGCCGCCGGAATACGAGATTTGGTTGCCGCCCGCAGCCGCCGTCAGCGTCCCGCCGCCGCAGGTCGTGCGCGCGTCCGGTACGTCCGCCACAACCACATCGGCGGGCAACATGTCTAACAGCGAAATCGGCGCCGCCCCGACCGCCGCATCGTTGCGCAGACCATAGCTCAACCTTGACACCCCGCCCTGGGCGATCGTATCCGGCGAGAACTCCATCGAGACAATCAGCGGCGCTTCATCGACCGTCAGCGTCGCCAAAGCGGGCGGCGCGGCATCCGGCAGATTGGAGGTCAGTTCGCCCGATATGTTCTCCAGCGTACCGGACCGCAGCCCCCGCACGTCAATGGAAACCGTGCAGCTTGCCCCGGCCGCGACGGCTCCATCGGTCAGCGACACCGTACTGCTGCCGGGGCGCCGAAACACCGTGCCGTCGCCGCAACTCGTCGTCGTATTGGGGGGGGTCGCCACGATCATGCCGTCGGGGAAATTATCGGTAAAGGCGAGCGGCCCCACATCGATCAGGTTGGCCCCATTGTCGATCGTGAACGTCAGCGTCGAGACCTCGCCCTGGTCGATCGTCGCCGGGGAAAACGCCTTGGAAAAGACCGGCGCGTCCACGACCGTCAGCGTGGCTTCGGCGGGCGTGCTGTCGCCCAGGGATGAGGTCACGCTCTCGGTCGGGTTGCGGTAGGTCGCGGGAACCGCCGCCGTCACATCGACGGAAATCGTGCAGGTCCCGCCCGCGGCCAGATCACCATCCGTGAAGGTCAGTGCCGTGTCGCCCGCAGCAGCCGTCAACGTGCCGCCGGTGCAGGTCGTGCGCGCATCGGGCGCGGCCGCCAGCGCCACATTGGCTGGCAGCGTGTCGGTCAGTGACACTTCTGTTGCCGCGATCGCCGCGCCATTGCTTAAGGTATAGCTCAACCTTGAGACCCCGCCCTGGGCGATCGTCGAAGGCGTAAACGACATGGCGGCGCTCAGTGGAGCCTCGTTGACCGTCAGGGTCGCCGCGGCGCCCGGCGCATCATCCGGCAGATCGGAAGTCAGTTCGCCCGATATGTTCTCCAGCGGACCAACCAACCCCACAGCCTGCACGTCAACGGAAACCGTGCAGCTTGCGCCGGCCGCGACGCCGCCGCCGGAATAGCCGACTGAGGCTCCACCCGCCGCGGCCGAGATGGTGCCGCCTGTGCAGGTGGTCTGCGTATCGGGATCGGCGGCTACGGCCATGCCGTCCGGGAAATTATCGTTGAAGGCGAGCGATCCCACCTCGATCAGGTTGGCCGCATTGTCGATGGTGAAGGTCAGCGTCGAGACACCGCCCGGATCAACCGCCGCCGGCGAAAACGCCTTGGCAAAGCCCGGCGCGTCCACGACCGTCAGCGTGGCTTCGGCGGGCGGGCTGTTGCCATGCGACGATGAAGTAATAAACCCCGTGACGTTCCGGTAACTTCCCGGCACCGCGGAGGTCACATCGACGGAAGCCGTACATTCGTCGATGATCCTTGAAAGCTCACTTTGGTCAATGGAGGCGGCTAATGTGATCTCGTCGTTGCCTGCTGCGGCAAAAAGGTTAAAAAAGTTAAAGTCGAAATTTGGGCAGGTCGTTTCCGCATTCGGTTGTGCTGCCACTACGACACCGGCGGGCAGCACGTCACGCAGGAAAGTCCTAATCACAGGGATTGACGTGTTGTTGCGCAGGCGATAGGTCAGCCTCGACACGCCGCCGGGCGTGATCCTCGCCGGCGAGAACGCCATCGAGACCGACAGCGGGACAGCGGTGATCGACAAGAATGCACGGGCGCCCGGCGCGGGGGCGGCGAAATTGGAGGTCAGCTCGCGCGATACGGACTCAATAACCCCGTTCGAGAACTGTCGGCCCTGCATGTCCAGGGAGACCGTGCAGGTTTGCCCGAGCCTGACGCTGCCTTCGAACCGAAAGGCAGATATACTATTTTCCGCGTCAAAGGAGAATGTTCCGCCGCAGTCGCTCGACACATTGGGGATGGGGGCCGGGAACAGGCCGTTCGGAAAATCATCGAGAAACTGAAAATCCAACCCGAACGCGTTGCGGGAATTGTCGATCGTGTAGGTCAGCCTGCTGAGTGTGCCCAGAGGGACCGTGTCCGGCGAAAACGCCTTGGTGAAGCCCGGCGCGTCCACCCGTACGAACAGATCCGTGAACGCGCCGTCGGCGGTGGTGATACTTGAGGTCAGATCCGACGTGGTGAAGAAGAGGTACCCGGATTCGATCCCACGCACCGACACCGGTATCTCGCACGTGGCATTGGCGCCGACACGGCCGCCGGAGAAGGCGATCGCCCTGCCACCCGCCGGGGCTGTCAGCGTACCGCCGCAGCTGTTGTCCACGCTGGGCGTGTCGGTCAGGACCAGAGCGGAGGGCAGCGAATCGGTAAAGGCAAGATCGGTCACATCGATATCTTTGCCGGAATTGTCGATCGTGTAGGTCAGCGTGGTGATACTGCCCCGGTCGATCGTAAACGATGGAAACGCCTTGGAAAAGCCCGGTGGAGTATCGACAACGGTGGCGCTCACCATGAACTGCGCCGACGTTTCGGGGGTTAAAGGGCGAATGAATGTATTTGAACAACTGTCGCCGAATTCCGAATCCAAACCGAACGTATAGTGGTATAAAAAAAGCGCTCTATCGCCTCGAAATCGCGATCTATAAAAACCGGGCGGGACTTCACTTTGGTCGTCAATACGGGCTCTGATTGAAAGCGCGATAACGCCACTGCCCTGCGCGTCCAACCGGAGACGTGTCTGCAAACTGGGCGCCTCAATTTGCTGGCTTAACAAATCGGATCCCCAGACGGTTCCATCACGCCGGAGAAGATTGTAGAGAAGTGGCGTGCCGCCGTCGGAAGTACGGAGCCTGCGGAGAAGATGTTCCGGGGCTTGGGTGCCACTGCCTCCGTCACCGATACCGGCGCATATAAGAACATCCCGACCCGGCTCGCCTGTGCAACTCACTCGAACGATACCGTCGACGGTTTTAGCCAGATCGACTGCTTCGATTTCGGCTGTTTCAATTGTGCCGAAATCCAGGTCGTCAACGGTCGCGGTGCACGTCGGTACCGCTATCTGTGCGAAAACCGATGAGGCCTTGAATATGGCGAGTCCCGCCAGGAGACAGGCCATAACGAATGATCTGATGAAAAACCGCATTGCGAAGTTATGGGCTCAACAGGTAACCCGATGGCAGGGCGATCTTGCGTGTGCCGGGGTCTTCCGGATTATGGGGGGGTAAATATTTGTTATCATTGTATTATTTCGCTCTCGGGGATCGCCGCAATTTCCGCGCGAATGCGCCGCCGCACAATACAAGGCCGAAGGGCGAGTCAGGTCAGGATCGCGGGCCGGTTGCGGGCTTGAAATGCTTTTCTTCGCATTGACGATGACCGCGATGCCGGGAAACCGTTTTTGAAGCGGTATCCTTGTTTTCCCGAAGATGGTGCCGGACAGGACGTTGAAACCGTATTCGCATCCGCGACTGTTACATCGGCCGACCCGCCGCCGGTCGGCTTTTCGCGCGACTTCTGTCCGACCGCGGTGCGGGCAATGTTCATGACGGCTCCCTCCTGCCATTATTGTTTATGGCGCAAGTGTGAACGAATTCTAAGCCCGTATTTCATGGACGTAAAAAAATCGTCATTTGCCGGTCTCAAAAAGGGCATTCTCAACTCCTCCTATCCGGCCCGGCCGATGTGGTTTTCGCAAACGTTCGCGCACGGAATCATCTCGCGAGCATGTTACCAAATTGAATGGCGCACGACAAACCGTTCTCCGGCATTGCTCCTCGCCTTTTCGACATCGCGGATGGCGGGAATGATCCACGCGGTTTGATGGATTTCCGGATCATATTGTTCAGGCTTTCAATCGCATTCATGGCGTGTATTATGATTCTGCGGGTCGCCGGACCGAAGGCGAAGAACGGTGTGACCTCTTACCGGACCCTGCGCCGGTCGCGATCCTCCGCGCTCTAACGCGCTTTCGGCTTGCCGATGGGGACGCTGAGTTCGAACGTCAGGCCCCAGGTCTCGAAATCGGACCGCCCGATCCCGTCATGGGTCGCTCCGAGCGACAGCCGCGTTCCATGCTCCGTCGTCATGCTGACGCCGGCCTTCACCCGCGCGCGCCATCCCTCGACTTCGGCGTCGTTCGCCTCGGCCGGCGTCACACCCGTCGTATCGCCGACATTGTATATGGCGTCGACCTTCAGATAGGGCGAGTAGAACCGGCCTTCCGCACCTTCGAACCGTCCGGTGAAGGCGGGGCCGATCTTGAACTGGCCAAGCCGCACCGTCCGGCCGGGGATCGTCGCTCCGACGCCGTCGACGTAACTCTTCTGTCTCTCCTCCAGATAAGACAGGCTCGCATGCGGCCTGATCGTCCAGTCGCCGCGCTGAAACTCGCCGGTCAGGCTCGCCATGGAAAGCCAGCGCCCGGTCGGGAACTCGTCGGTATAGACGCCGAACGGGCTGATCCTGTTGTCCGATTCTCCGGCCGCAAGACGACCGTCGAAATACAGAGACGGAGCCAGCCGCGCCGTCATGTACGGCCCGGCCATCCAGCCATCGCCGCTGACCGTGCCGGTATCGGTCGTCTCCTCCATCGTGTCGAAGGATACGAGCGCGCCGACCAGAACGTCCGGCGTCAGCAGATAATCCACCCCGGCATAGGCGATGCCGAAATCGCCGCGCCTGTCCGCGCCGGCGTCGAACTCCTTGTATTGCGCTTCGAACCAGGCGTCGAAGCGGTGGTTTTCGACATAGGCCACCTCCCCGTCCGGTCCGAGGGCCAGCGCGGCGCTCGCAATCGCCCGGCGCGCTTGCGGCAGGCTGGTCGAGAACCCGTAATCGCCGTTGCCGCCTTGCGCCGTGAACGGCAGCAGCGCCTTCAGGTCGTCGTTTGAGAAACTGATCGGACCGGCATTGCCCGAACCGCGTTTCAGGCGGTCGAATCTGCGGCTCGGATCGGGTTCGCTCGACAGGATCAGGTCCGCCCGGCGGGTCAGGAAGCGGTTGATCGTTTCGACCGTCTCCTCAACCGGGGATCGCGCCGTGATCGTGCAGGTCACGTCCTCGGAGGCGTCGACCGTCACGGAGACCGTCGCCGCCGACACGTCGGCCGTGCTGTCCGTGTCATCGCAGGCGATTGCCGTCAGTCTGGCGCCCGCGGGCGGCGTCACCGCCACCGAATAACTGCCCGCCGTTGCGACCGGGAGCGCACCCGTGGACCCGGTCCCGCCGCTGATTTCAAGGGAGGTGGTCAAACCCGGTTCGGCGGATGAAAAGCCGAAGGCGCCGTCGGTGTCCGAGGTCACGTCGAAGGTGACGGTCCCCGCAAAGGCCGGAACGACCGCCGCATCGACCGTCAGCGTCGCCGAGACGGGCGTGCTTGCGCCCAGCGACGAGGTCACGGCCTCCGGGCCGTTGCTATAGCTTCCCGCAACCGCGGACGTCACATCGACGGAAATCGCGCAGGCGCCGCCCGCGCCAAGCGCGCCGTCGGCAAAGGCGATCGTGTCGCCGCCCGCCGCCACCGTCCCGCCGCAGGTCGTCGATGCGTCCGGGACGTCAGCCACAACCACATCGGCGGGCAGCGTGTCGGACAACGAAATCGACGTCGCCCCGACCGCCGCATCGTTGCGCAGACCATAGCTCAACCTTGAGACCCCGCCCTGGGCGACCGTCGAAGGCGAGAACTCCATCGAGACAATCAGCGGCGCTTCATCGACCGTCAGCGTCGCCGTGGCCGCCGGCGCGGCATCCGGCAGGTCCGACGTCAGAGCGCCCGACGTGTTCGGGTAGCTTCCCGCAACCGCGGAGGTCACATCGACGGAAATCGTACAACTTACCCCGGCCGCGACAGCGCCGCCGGCAAAGGCGAGCGTGTTGCCGCCCGCAACCGGGGCAAACGTCCCGCCGCAGGTCGTCGACCCGTTGGGCGCCCCGGCCACAACAAGACCGGACGGGAAGGCGTCGGTAAAGGCGAGACCGGCGGCTTCGATGGCGTTGGCCCCATTGTCGATCGTAAACGTCAGCCTGGAAATCCCGCCCGGAGCGATCGTGTCCGGCGAAAACGCCTTGGAAAAGACCGGCGCATCCGCCGCATCGACCGTCAGCGTCGCCTGCACGGGCGTGCTTGCGCCCAGCGACGAGGTCACGGCCTCCGGGCCGTTGCTATAGCTTCCCGCAACCGCGGAGGTCACATCGACGGAAATCGCGCAGGCGCCGCCCGCGCCAAGCGCCCCGTCGGCAAAGGCGATCGTGTCACCGCCCGCCGGGGCTGTCAGAACGCCGCCGCCGCAGGTCGTCGATGCGTCCGGTACGCCCGCCACCGCCACATCGGCCGGCAGCGTGTCGGACAGCGAAATCGACGTCGCCCCGACCGCCGCGCCGTTGCGCAGACCATAGCTCAACCTTGACACCCCGCCCTGGGCGATCGTCGAAGGCGTAAACTCCATCAAGACGATCAGCGGCGCTTCATCGACCGTCAGCGTCGCCAAAGCGGGCGGCGCGGCATCCGGTACGTCCGACGTCAGAGCGCCCGACGTGTTCGGGTAGCTTCCCGCAACCGCGGAGGTCACATCGACGGAAATCGTACAACTTACCCCGGCCGCAACAGCGCCGCCGGCGAAGGCAAGCGAGACATCCGACGCCCCGGGCGCAAACGTCCCGCCGCAGGTCGTCGACCCGTTGGGGGTCCCGGCCACGACAAGACCGGACGGGAAGACGTCGGTAAAGGCCAGCGACCCGACATCAATCAGGTTGGCCCCATTGTCGATCGTGAACGTCAGCCTGGAAATCCCGCCCGGAGCTATCGTGTCCGGCGAAAACGCCTTGGTAAAGACCAGCGCGTCCGCCGCATCGACCGTCAGCGTCGCCGAGACGGGCGTGCTGTCGCCCAGCGACGAGGTCACGGTCTCCGGGCCGTTCGGGTAGCTTCCCGCAACCGCGGAGGTCACATCGACGGAAATCGCGCAGGCGTCCCCGGCCGCAACAGCGCCGCCGGAATACGAGATTTGGTTGCCGCCCGCAGCCGCCGTCACCGTCCCGCCGCCGCAGGTCGTCGCCGCGTTCGGTGCGTCCGCCACAACCACATCGGCGGGCAGCGTGTCGGACAACGAAATCGACGTCGCCCCGACCGCCGCCGCGTTGCCCAGATCATAGCTCAACCTTGAGACCCCGCCCTGGGCGATCGTCGAAGGCGAGAACCCCATCGAGACGACCAGCGGCGCTTCATTGACCCTCAGCGTCGCCGAAGCGGGCGGCGCGGCATCCGGCAGGTCCGACGTCAGAGCGCCCGACGCGTTCGGGTAACTTCCCGCAACCGCGGAGGTCACGTCAACGGAAATCGCGCAGGCGTCCCCGGCCGCGACAGCGCCGCCGGTGAAGGCAAGCGAGACATCCGACGCCCCGGGCGCAAATGTCCCGCCGCAGGTCGTCGACCCGTTGGGGGTCCCGGCCACGACAAGACCGGCCGGGAAGGCGTCGGTAAAGGCCAGCGACCCGACATCGATCAGGTTGGCCCCATTGTCGATCGTGAACGTCAGCCTGGAAATCCCGCCCGGAGCGATCGTGTCCGGCGAAAACGCCTTGGTAAAGACCAGCGCATCCGCCGCATCGACCATAAGCGTCGCCTGCACCGGCGTGCTTGCGCCCAGCGACGAGGTCACGGCCTCCGGGCCGTTCAGGTAGCTTCCCGCAACCGCGGAGGTCACATCGACGGAAATCGCGCAGGTGTCGCCCGCCGCAAGCTCACCGTCGGCAAAGGCGATCGTGTCACCGCCCGCCGGGGCTGTCAGAACGCCGCCGGCGCAGGTCGTCGCCGCGTTCGGTGCGTCCGCCACAACCACATCGGCGGGCAGCGTGTCGGACAACGAAATCGACGTCGCCCCGACCGCCGCCGCGTTGCCCAGATCATAGCTCAACCTTGAGACCCCGCCCTGGGCGATCGTCGAAGGCGAGAACCCCATCGAGACGACCAGCGGCGCTTCATTGACCCTCAGCGTCGCCGAAGCGGGCGGCGCGGCATCCGGCAGGTCCGACGTCAGAGCGCCCGACGTGTTCGGGTAGCTTCCCGCAACCGCGGAGGTCACGTCAACGGAAATCGCGCAGGCGTCCCCGGCCGCGACAGCGCCGCCGGTGAAGGCAAGCGAGACATCCGACGCCCCGGGCGCAAATGTCCCGCCGCAGGTCGTCGACCCGTTGGGGGTCCCGGCCACGACAAGACCGGCCGGGAAGGCGTCGGTAAAGGCCAGCGACCCGACATCGATCAGGTTGGCCCCATTGTCGATCGTGAACGTCAGCCTGGAAATCCCGCCCGGAGCGATCGTGTCCGGCGAAAACGCCTTGGTAAAGACCAGCGCATCCGCCGCATCGACCATAAGCGTCGCCTGCACCGGCGTGCTTGCGCCCAGCGACGAGGTCACGGCCTCCGGGCCGTTCAGGTAGCTTCCCGCAACCGCGGAGGTCACATCGACGGAAATCGCGCAGGCGTCCCCGGCCGCAACAGCGCCGCCGGAATACGAGATTTGGTTGCCGCCCGCAGCCGCCGTCAGCGTCCCGCCGGCGCAGGTCGTCGATGCGTCCGGTACGCCCGCCACCGTCACATCGGCGGGCAGCGTGTCGGACAACGAAATCGACGTCGCCCCGACCGCCGCCGCGTTGCCCAGATCATAGCTCAACCTTGAGACCCCGCCCTGGGCGATCGTCGAAGGCGAGAACCCCATCGAGACGACCAGCGGCGCTTCATTGACCCTCAGCGTCGCCGAAGCGGGCGGCGCGGCATCCGGCAGGTCCGACGTCAGAGCGCCCGACGTGTTCGGGTAGCTTCCCGCAACCGCGGAGGTCACGTCAACGGAAATCGCGCAGGCGTCCCCGGCCGCGACAGCGCCGCCGGCAAAGGCAAGCGAGACATCCGACGCCCCGGGCGCAAATGTCCCGCCGCAGGTCGTCGACCCGTTGGGGGTCCCGGCCACGACAAGACCGGCCGGGAAGGCGTCGGTAAAGGCCAGCGACCCGACATCGATCAGGTTGGCCCCATTGTCGATCGTGAACGTCAGCCTGGAAATCCCGCCCGGAGCGATCGTGTCCGGCGAAAACGCCTTGGTAAAGACCAGCGCATCCGCCGCATCGACCGTCAGCGTCGCCGAGACGGGCGTGCTG
Organism: Rhizobiaceae bacterium; assembly: GCA_965204295.1. GTDB lineage: Bacteria > Pseudomonadota > Alphaproteobacteria > Rhizobiales > Rhizobiaceae > JAWKWH01. Next base: position 2,288,429 of record OZ241973.1, on the reverse strand, counting down.
TCGCCCAGCGACGAGGTCACGCTCTCCGGGCCGTTCAGGTAGCTTCCCGCAACCGCGGACGTCACATCGACGGAAATCGCGCAGGCGTCCCCGGCCGCAACAGCGCCGCCGGAATACGAGATTTGGTTGCCGCCCGCAGCCGCCGTCACCGTCCCGCCGCAGGTCGTCGATGCGTCCGGTACGCCCGCCACAACCACATCGGCGGGCAGCGTGTCGGACAACGAAATCGACGTCGCCCCGACCGCCGCCGCGTTGCCCAGATCATAGCTCAACCTTGAGACCCCGCCCTGGGCGATCGTCGAAGGCGAGAACCCCATCGAGACGACCAGCGGCGCTTCATTGACCGTCAGCGTCGCCGTGGCCGCCGGCGCGTCCGGCAGGTCCGACGTCAGAGCGCCCGACGTGTTCGGGTAACTTCCCGCAACCGCGGAGGTCACATCGACGGAAATCGTACAACTTGCCCCGGCCGCAACAGCGCCGCCGGCAAAGGCGAGCGTGTCGCCGCCCGCAGCCGCCGTCAGCGTCCCGCCGCCGCAATCGTTGTCGACGTCAGGCGTATCGGCCACGACAAGACCGGCCGGGAAGGCGTCGGTAAAGGCCAGCGACCCGACATCGATCAGGTTGGCCCCATTGTCGATCGTGAACGTCAGCCTGGAAATCCCGCCCGGAGCGATCGTGTCCGGCGAAAACGCCTTGGTAAAGACCAGCGCATCCGCCGCATCGACCCTCAGCGTCGCCTGCACCGGCGTGCTTGCGCCCAGCGACGAGGTCACGCTCTCCGGGCCGTTCGGGTAGCTTCCCGCAACCGCGGAGGTCACATCGACGGAAATCGCGCAGGCGTCCCCGGCCGCAACAGCGCCGCCGGAATACGAGATTTGGTTGCCGCCCGCAGCCGCCGCCACCGTCCCGCCGCAGGTCGTCGATGCGTCCGGGACGTCCGCCACAACCACATCGGCGGGCAGCGTGTCGGACAACGAAATCGACGTCGCCCCGACCGCCGCATCGTTGCGCAGACCATAGCTCAACCTTGACACCCCGCCCTGGGCGATCGTCGAAGGCGAGAACCCCATCGAGACGATAAGCGGCGCTTCATCGACCCTCAGCGTCGCCGTGGCCGCCGGCGCATCCGGCAGGTCCGACGTCAGAGCGCCCGACGTGTTCGGGTAGCTTCCCGCAACCGCGGAGGTCACGTCGACGGAAATCGCGCAGGCGTCCCCGGCCGCGACAGCGCCGCCCGTGAACGCAAGCGAGACATCCGACGCGGCGGGGGCAAATGTCCCGCCGCAGGTCGTCGACCCGTTGGGGGTCCCGGCCACGACAAGACCGGACGGGAAGGCGTCGGTAAAGGCGAGATCGGCGGCTTCGATGGCGTTGGCCCCATTGTCGATCGTAAACGTCAGCCTGGAAATCCCGCCCGGATCAATCGTCGAAGGCGAAAACGCCTTGGAAAAGACCGGCGCATCCGCCGCATCGACCGTCAGCGTCGCCTGCACCGGCGTGCTTGCGCCCAGCGACGAGGTCACGGTCTCCGGGCCGTTGCTATAGCTTCCCGCAACCGCGGAGGTCACATCGACGGAAATCGCGCAGGTGTCGCCCGCCGCAAGCTCACCGTCGGCAAAGGCGATCGTGTCACCGCCCGCCGCCGCCGTCACCGTCCCGCCGCAGGTCGTCGATGCGTCCGGGACGCCCGCCACAACCACATCGGCGGGCAGCGTGTCGGACAACGAAATCGACGTCGCCCCGACCGCCGCATCGTTGCGCAGACCATAGCTCAACCTTGACACCCCGCCCTGGGCGATCGTCGAAGGCGAAAACGCCTTGGTAAAGACCAGCGCATCCGCCGCATCGACCGTCAGCGTCGCCGTGGCCGCCGGCGCATTGACGGGAAAGGACTCAACGCCGGTTGCCGCGTTCAGCTCGCTCGTCGTATTTGTGTAATCGCCCGGGGTCAGGCCGGTCGGGACGATAAATTCGACGCTGAATTCGCAAGATCCGTTTGCCTCAAGGAATGCTCCCTGTACCTCCAAAATGCCGTTTGAGTCCGATGCGGATGCATGTGAACCAAAGCCGCAGAATCCGTTCGCGGGCAGGTCGATTCCGGTCGGTGTGATTCCACCCAGGAAGTTCGCAAGATCGTCGGTAAATTCGATTTCGAAGATTTGGTCCGCGCTTGTGCTGGTAATCGTGAACGTCATCGTCTGGCTGGCGCCCGCCTCAATCGGGTTCGTCGCGAATGACTTGGTGAACGTCACCGGCTGGGACTGGGCCATGGCCGGGCCCCCGGGCGCGACGGTCAGCAGGCCGGCGAGCATGCACGTCGCCCCCAGGAGCTTTGCGGGCATTGCACAGAACCGGTTACGGGATTGGCGTCTTGAGGCTGAGAGGGGATGATTGCCGGTCATTGGATGAAGCGGTTCGATTGAGTTGACGTCAGATTGAAAAGCCTTCCGATTGGTTTGGAATTTACTCGACTCGCCCGGATTGAGCAAGCGCTGCCGGTTCAGGTTTTTCCTTGTCCTTTGAGAATGGCGTCGCTTGGGTCGAAATCGGCGGATTTCCCGGGCTCTCGTGGCGGCGGCGCGCCGGATCCCGGCAATTACCGGCTAATATCGCCTGTTCCCGTTAATTCGAGCGGAAAACCGACTGCTTCCACTTGATGCCGCATCCGACCGAGGGTTTCTGATCGGGGTCGGGACTTGCACCGTTGAGGACGGCGTCCACGGCGGCCCGGAGATCGGCGCCGGTCGCCGGCTGACCGCCGCCCGGACGGCTGTCGTCGAACTGCCCGCGATAGGCGAGATTTCGCTCCCGGTCGAATACATAGAATTCGGGTGTGCAGACGGCGTCATAGGCCCGCGCGACGTCCTGGCTTTCGTCGTGGAGATATGGAAAGGGATAGGCGAACTCGGCCGCGTCTTCGGCCATGCGTTCCGGCGCATCGGCGGGATAGGCTTCCGCATCGTTGCTTGAGATGGCGACGACCGCGCACCCGCCGGCAATGACATCGGTCGCAAATTGAGCGAATGCCCGTTTCAGGTGCTTCACATAGGGGCAATGATTGCAGATAAAGGCGACGACCAGCGTCCGGCTGTCCGCGAAATCGTCGAGCCGGCAGGTCTTTCCGTCGGTTCCGGGCAGCGCGAAATCCGGCGCCGCCGTGCCCAGCGGCATCATGGTGGATCGGGTCAGGGCCATGGCGATTCCTTTGCTTGAGTCTTCGATGCGGGTTTCATGATCGCATCACCTTAGCCCAAAATTCCCGGCAGGTTGAGATTGTTTTCCTTCGCGCAATCAATGGCGATGTCGTAGCCGGCGTCAGCGTGGCGCATAACGCCCGTCGCGGGATCGTTCCACAGAACACGTTCTATGCGGTCGGCCGCATCGTCGGTGCCGTCGCAGCAGATCGCCATGCCTGCGTGCTGTGAAAAGCCCATACCGACGCCGCCGCCATGATGCAGCGACACCCAGGTCGCGCCTGAAGCCGTATTGAGCAAAGCGTTGAGCAAAGGCCAGTCGGAGACGGCGTCGGAGCCGTCCTTCATTGCTTCGGTCTCCCGATTGGGCGAGGCGACCGAGCCGGAATCCAGATGATCGCGACCGATCACGACCGGGGCCGACAGTTCGCCGCTCCGGACCATCTCGTTGAATGCGAGGCCGAGGCGATGGCGCTGACCGAGGCCGACCCAGCAAATGCGCGCGGGCAAGCCCTGAAACGCGATGCGCTCGCGCGCCATGTCGAGCCAGCTATGCAGATGCTCGTCGTCGGGGATCAGTTCCTTCACCTTGTCGTCCGTCCGGTGGATATCCCCCGGGGCGCCGGACAACGCACACCAGCGGAACGGGCCGACGCCACGGCAGAACAGCGGGCGGATATAGGCCGGAACGAAACCGGGAAACGCAAATGCGTTTTCAAGACCTTCCTCCCTGGCGACCTGACGGATGTTGTTGCCATAGTCGAAGGTCGGCACGTCGGCGTTCCAGAAATCGACCATGGCGGCGACATGCACTTTCATGGAGGCGCGGGCGGCTTTCTCGACCGCCTTCGGATCGCTTTCCTGCTTCTCGCGCCATTCGGCCACCGTCCAGCCTCGCGGCAGGTAACCATGGACCGGATCGTGCGCCGAAGTCTGATCGGTGACGATATCGGGATGAACGCCGCGTTTCGCCAGTTCCGGGAAGATGTCGGCGGCGTTGGCGATCAGGCCGACGGACCTGGCTTCGCCGGCCTTCGTCCAGCGGGCGATCATTTCGAGGGCTTCATCGAGGGATTCTGTTTTTTTGTCCAAATATCTGGTGCGCAAGCGGAAATCGGCGCGTGTCTCGTCGCATTCGACCGCTAGGCAACAGGCGCCGGCCATCACCGCGGCGAGCGGCTGGGCGCCGCCCATGCCGCCAAGGCCGCCGGTCAGAATCCATTTGCCTTTCAGGTCGCCGCCATAGTGCTGACGGCCGGCCTCGGCGAAGGTTTCATAGGTGCCCTGCACGATGCCCTGCGTGCCTATATATATCCATGAGCCGGCGGTCATCTGGCCATACATGGCGAGCCCTTTTTTGTCGAGTTCGTTGAAATGGTCCCAGGTCGCCCAATGCGGGACAAGGTTGGAATTGGCGATCAGCACACGCGGCGCATCCTTGTGGGTGCGGAACACACCGACCGGCTTGCCGGATTGCACCAGCATCGTTTCGTCATCGCCAAGCGCCCTCAGCGTAGCGACCATTTTGTCGAAATCGCCCCAGGTGCGGGCCGCCCGGCCAATGCCGCCATAGACGACCAATTCATGCGGATTTTCGGCGACGTCGGGATGCAGATTGTTCATCAGCATACGCATCGGCGCTTCGGTCGACCAACTCCTGGCGGTGATGCCGGATCCCGTCGGCGGGTGGATATCGCGGATGTTGCGGCGGGGATTTGTCATTTGGCGGCCTCCGGGTTGGAGAGTTCCTTCCGGAATTCAAAAAATCGTGGCGGGTAACCAGGTGGCGATGGCAGAAGTTTTCAGGAATTTACGTCGGTTCATGTCTGTCTCCCTTTGCTTGCTGATGAATGTCATTTCGACTTGTGCGGGCGAAAATTCACAGATCGGCGTGAGCCCGGGATTCGAGTCGACTGAGCAATTCGCCCAGATGCGCCCGAAGTTTCTCCGCCTTACCTTCGTCATAGGCGAAAGGCGGTTCTTCGCTTGCAAGATGCGTCGATTGGGCCAGTTCCATCTGAATGGCGTGCATTCCCTTCACCGGGTGGCCGTAGTGACGCGTGGTCCAGCCGCCCTTGAACCGGCCATTGACCGCGTGGGTATAGCCGGCGGCGTCAGCACAGACATTCTTGACGGACGAGGCGATGGCGGACGCGCATGTAGCCCCGTCATTGTCGCCTATGTTGAAATCGGGAAGCCGGCCATCGAACAGAAACGGGCAGTGCGACCGGATCGAGTGGCAATCGTAGAGTATGACGCCGCCATGGTTTGCCCTCACACGCTCCAGTTCGATGTCGAGCGCGGCGTGGTAGGGAATGTGAAAGGTCTCCAGCCGCTCGGCCATATCGGCTTCCGTCGGCTCTTTGCCTTTGCTCCAAATCGGGTTGTTGTCGAAATCGGTAAGCGGGATGAGACCGGTTGTGTTTTGACCCGGATAAAGGCTTACCCCCGACGGATCGCGGTTGGCATCAATCACGTAGCGGTGGAAAGTGGCGCGTATGGTGGTGGCGTTCGGCAACAGGTCCGCATAGAGCCGATGAACATGCCAGTCGGTATCGGCCAGCATTTTGCCGCGATCGTTCAGGCGCGCAAGAATGTCGTCGGGGACGAATGTTCCGGTATGCGGGAATCCCAGCACGACCGGGCTTTCGCCGCGGGTGACCTCGACGGGATTCACTCGCCGTCTCCAATGACGAAGCCGTTCAATCCCGCCGTGTCGACAAGCGAACCATTCGCGACCATGCCGGCGGCGGTCGCGATGTCTCCTGCAAGAAAGCGATCTTCATCCAGTGCCGCAACGCGATTGCGAAAGACGGCCAGAACGCGCTGAAGACCCGGACTGGTCTTCAATGGCGCGCGGAATTCGATGCCCTGGGCGGCACACATAAACTCCACGCCAATGATCGAATTCAGATTGGCGTTCATGTGTTTCAAGCGGCGTGCACCGTGCGCGGCCATTGAGACATGATCTTCCTGATTGGCCGATGTCGGGGTCGAATCCGTCGAGCATGGATTAGCCAGGTGCTTGTTTTCGCTCATCAACGCGGCGGTGGTAACTTCGGCGATCATCAGACCGGAATTGAGACCCGGATTCGGTGTGAGGAATGGCGGCAGATCGAATGACAGGATGGGATCGACCATCAACGCGACCCGGCGCTGGCTGATCGCCCCGATCTCCGCGATGGCCAGAGCGATCTGGTCCGCGGCAAATGCGACCGGCTCGGCGTGAAAATTGCCGCCGGAGACGATTCGGCCGATTTCGGGCAAGACCAGCGGATTGTCGGTGACGGCGTTTGCCTCAACCTCAAGTGTCCGGCCCGCGAAATGCAACAAATCCATCGCTGCGCCGGTGACCTGCGGCTGACAACGGATGCAGTATGGGTCCTGCACGCGCGTGTCGCCTTCGCGGTGGCTTTCGCGGATTTCCGATCCCTCCATCAGGGACCGCATCGCGGCGGCGGTTTCAATCTGGCCGCGGTGACCTCTAAGCGTGTGAATTTCCGGCGCCAACGGCGCGGTGGACCCCATAATTGCGTCGGTCGATAGCGACGCGGATATGATTGATGCGGACGCATTGCGCCATGCACCGAACAATCCGGCCAATGCGCAAGCAGAAGAGAACTGGGTGCCGTTTATCAGTCCGAGTCCCTCCTTGGGGCCAAGTGTTATCGGTTCAAGTCCGGTGCGGGCCAGCGCCCGGGACGCAGTCATGCGCTCGCCGGCATGAAACGCTTCGCCGTCGCCCAGCATGACAGCCGTCATATGGGCCAGCGGCGCGAGATCGCCTGACGCGCCGACCGAACCCTGTGCCGGCACTACCGGCGTCACCTTATCTTCAAGCATCGACTCGATCAGGGCAATTGTCCGTCGGCGCACTCCGGAAGCGCCGCGCCCGAGAGACAACAATTTCAGCGCCATCATCAGACGTGTTGTCGCAACGTCAAGCGCATCACCGACGCCGCAGCAATGCGACAGGATGAGGTTTCGCTGCAGGAATTCAGTGTCCGTTGCGGCGATCTTGACATTGGCGAGCCTGCCGAAGCCGGTGTTGACGCCATAGACAGCGTCGTTCCCCGCCGCGGCATTTGCCACCATGCCGGCTGACGCCTCTATTCCTGCTCTCGCGGAATCCGACAATCTTGCCGCTTCACTCGAACGCCACAGACGTTCCAGTTGTGTGAGCGTCGTTTCACCGGGCGTGAGAATCGCCGTCATCGGGCGACGCCTCCGAAAACCCGCTTGTACAGCGGATTGAATCCAATGCGATAGGCGAGTTCAGCCGGGTGCGCGACATTCCAGATGGCGAGGTCGGCGCGCTTGCCGGGCACGATCGATCCGGTGTCGCCCAGCCCGAGCGCCCCGGACGCATTGACCGTCACGCCGGCCAGCGCTTCAGCAGGCGTGATTCGAAACAAGGTGCACGCCATGTTCATGGCCAACAGGATAGATGCCAGCGGCGATGAGCCCGGATTGCAGTCGGTGGCGACAGCCATGGGCACGCCGTGTTTCCTGAAGGCTTCAATCGGCGGCGATTGCGTTTCCCGCAGCGTGTAGAATGCGCCCGGCAACAGAACCGCTACCGCGCCGGCTTCGGACATCGCCTTGGCGTCGGTTTCATCGGCATACTCCAGATGATCCGCCGACAGAGCGCCGTATCGGGCCGCCAGCCGGGCACCGCCCAGATTGGACAGTTGTTCGGCGTGGAGTTTTACGGGAAGGCGCAGTTCCCGCGCTTTGGCAAACACTCGCTCGATCTGGTCTGGAGCAAATGCGATGCCTTCACAGAATCCATCCACCGCATCGACCAGACCTTCGGCATGACCCGTTTCGAGCGCAGGAATGCAGACCTCGTCGATATAGGCGTCGGGCCTGCCGGCATATTCGGCGGGGATCGCGTGCGCGCCGAGAAAGCTGGTTCTGACCCTTATCGACCGCTGTTTCGCAATGGCGCGCGCAATTCGCAACATCGCGAGCTCGGTTTCTTGGTCCAGACCATAGCCCGATTTGATCTCGATGGCGGAAACCCCTTCCGCGATCAGGGCGTCAACGCGGGGCAGGGCGCCGGCAAGCAGTTCGTCTTCACTTGCCTGCCGCGTTGCCGCTACCGTCGAAACAATGCCTCCGCCTGCGCGGGCGATATCCTCATAGCTCGCGCCTTCCAACCGCATCTCGAATTCTTTGGCGCGGTCGCCGCCGAATACGATGTGCGTGTGGCAATCGACCGGCGCGGGTGTCGCCAACCGGCCTTCCATGGAGATCCGATCCGCCGGACGGTACGCTTCTGGCAAATCGGTTTTCTTTCCAACCCAGGCGATGATTCCGCCTTTGATTGCCAAAGCCCCGTCTTCGATAATGTCTGCGGCCGCGGCGGCCGACGCCATCGTGGCGATGCGGATATCCTGCAGGACTGTGAACGAGAGCATGAAAGCCGTCTTGATTATGTAGCTGCTTATTATTAATAAGAGCGCTCATATATAGTCAAGCAGGCTTGGAAATGAAATTCATCAATTGTGCAACGGCACTCACGCCAACCGGTTGGCGGAAGAATCTCCAGGTCGGCATCAATGAACGTGGACTGATCGGATATGTCGGCGTGCAGACGTCAAAGCCCGACCACAGCGTCGACCTGTTGCTTCCCGCGCCTGCAAACTTGCACAGCCACGCTTTTCAGCGGGCCATTTCGGGTCTGACCGAGATGCGCGGACCGTCCGCGACGGACAGCTTCTGGACATGGCGGACGCTGATGTACCGGTTTCTCGACCGGCTTGACCCTGAGCAAATCGAGGCGGTCGCCGCTCTGGCGTTCATGGAGATGCTCGCGTCCGGTTTTGGGAGCGTCGCGGAATTTCACTATGTTCATCATTCCGCGGGCGGCGAGCCCTACGCCAAATTGTCCGAATTGTCGGACCGGATCGTGGTCGCGGCTGAAACAACGGGGATCGGACTGACGCTGTTGCCGGTCTTATACGAATTCGGCGGTTGCAACCGCAGGTCACTGAAGGGTGGACAGTTACGTTTCAAGAACGATATCGACCGGTACGGGCGCCTGCATGAACAGGCTTCGGCTTCCGTCGGTGCGTCGCTGGATGACTGCCGTATCGGCATCGCTCCCCATTCGCTTCGCGCCACGGGTCCGGACGGATTGCGGCAATTACAGTCACTCTGCTGCGACGGTCCGATGCACATACACATTGCCGAACAGGTCGCCGAGGTCGAGGAGGTGCAATCCCATCGCGGCGCCCGTCCGATCGAATGGCTGCTTGCCAACCACGAAGTCGACGAGAATTGGTGTCTGATCCATTGTACGCAGATGACGGGAGAGGAGACGCGGAATTTGGCGCGAACCGGTGCGGTGGCCGGCCTTTGTCCAATCACGGAATCGAACCTAGGCGATGGTATTTTCAACGGTGTCGACTACTTTTCGTCCGGTGGACGCGCCGGCGTTGGATCGGATTCCAATATCCATATTTCACTGTTCGATGAGTTGAAGACGCTTGAATACTCCCAGCGCCTGCGCGACGGGTCGCGTGCCGCACTCGCTACCGCCGGGAAGTCGACCGGGCGGGTGTTGTTCGAGGCCGTTTCCGGCGCAGGGGCGCAAGCCGCGGGGCGGCCGGGCGGCATGATCGAAGCGGGCATGCTCGCCGACCTGATCGGCCTGTCCGCCGACAACCGCTGGATTGGCCACCTTAAGGGCGACATGATTCTCGACGGGCTGATCTTCGGCGGTTTCGGTCAGCAGTGCATCAGCGACGTCTGGTCGGCGGGAAGACATGCCATACGGGATGGCCGCCATCCGAAACAGGATGCAATCACAAGCGCATTTCGCGCGGTCATGACCGATATCGGCGACTGCCGATGACCACAATTGCTCGCCATTCATGGAGATCGGTACGCGATGAAATCCACGGTCGAATCATGAATGCGACATACGGTCCGGGCGACAGGCTGCCGAAAGACGAGGAATTGGCGGAAGAACTTGGCTGTGCACGCGCGACGGTTCAACGAGCCATGCGCGGTCTTGCCGAAAGCGGCGTTGTCAAGCGCCGCCGCAAGGGGGGAACGCATGTGCGCTCAGACCCCGTTACGCGGGCGACGTTGAGCATTCCAATTACCCGGCGCGAAGTCGAGCAACGCGGCAGCCGCTATTCCTATCGGCTGATCGGGATTGAAGAGACCGAACCACCGCATTCCATCGTCGCGAAATTTGATCTTTCGGCGCCGCATGAGATGCTGCGGGTTGAGGCGGTACATATGGCCGATGGTCGGCCTTACATCTACGAGGACCGCTGGATATCGACGGAGACGACGCCTGAAATCCGGAATGTTGATCTCGCGGTTCAAAGCGCGAATGAGTGGTTGGTTCGCAACAAGCCGTACAATCGATGCGATCTGCGGTTCTATGCGGAAAGAGCCGGAGACCTTTATGGCGAACTGTTCGGGACGGACGCCAATGAAGCCCTGTTCGTCATGGAACGAACGACATGGCAAAACGAGCGGCCGATAACGTCGGTCAAAGCCGTGACCGCGCCTGGGTATCAATTGTTTACCCGCGCCTGAGTTGAACCTCTTGCGGTCGATGAGGCGGATCCAGGCGCCTTTGGTCGCCCTCCATTCGGGTAATCCAGACGCATCCGGCGCGCTGTATCGGCGTGGTCTCCTCTTGAGCAAGGTTGATTTTGCGCATAAATTTCCATTTGCGTATAATTGGGAGTAAAAAGCATCAAAATGCATGAAATCGCAGAATCTTTTTCGCTCGCGGTGCAATTGCTAGTCTCTTTCGATCCCGACCTGATCGAAATCATCGGTCTGTCGCTCCATGTCAGTCTCGCGGCCGTTGCGGTCGCGGCGCTGTTTGGCCTGCCGCTTGGAGCGCTGTTGGCCATTTCGCGTTTTTGGGGGCGCGGCGCCGTCATCGTCACGATAACCGCGCTGATGGGCCTGCCGCCGGTTGCGGTCGGTCTGTTCGTGTACCTGCTGCTTTCGGGGGCGGGTGTGCTGGGACCGCTGCAACTCCTGTACACGCCGACGGCGATGATCGTCGCGCAGACGCTTCTGGTTCTGCCGATTATCATCGCGCTGACGCGACAGGCCATCGAGGAACTTCATGGCGAATATCATGAGCAGTTCACGTTGTTCGGGCTTTCCCGCGTTTCGGTTCTGACGACCCTGTTGTGGGAGGGGCGATATGGCCTGCTCACCACGTTGCTGGCCGGTTTCGGCCGCGCCATCGCTGAAGTGGGCGCCGTCATCATCGTCGGCGGCAACATCAATCACGTAACCCGGGTTATGACGACGGCAATCGCGCTTGAGACGTCGCGCGGCAATCTCGCGCTGGCGCTCGGATTGGGTATCGTACTTGTGCTTTTGGCAATTGCGATCAACACCGCCGTCCTGTCTCTCGGGGCGACGTCCGCGCGGGCCGGCCATGGTTGATGCCGCAACGAAACCGGGAAACCGATCCGGACCGCCGGATGAATTGCACGTGCATCCGGTGCTTGGCCGAAATTTGCGGGTTGCGCGCCATGGAAGACTGCTCCTTGACGTGCCGGAGATAACATTTCGCGATCGCAAACTGACGGCGATCGTAGGACCGAACGGCGCCGGAAAATCTCTGCTCATCAAAATCCTGGCCGGCGTCATGCAACCGGACAGCGGCGAGGTGACCTGGTCCGGAAGAGCGCCCGCGCGCGTCGGCTACGGCAAACTCTCCCTTGTACTTCAAACTCCGGTTCTGCTCAGGCGTACCGCGCTGGCCAATCTGGCATTCGCTCTGAAAGCGGCGGGCATCGGTTCCGGGGAGGCGCGCGATCAGGCTCTCGCGGCGCTTGAGCAGGCGGGGCTGTCAGAAGTCGCCAGGACGTCCGCGCGCCTGTTGTCGGGTGGCGAGAAGCAGCGCCTGGCGCTTGCGCGCGCGCTGGCGATCAAGCCGGAGGTTCTGTTCCTTGACGAACCGGTCGCAAATCTCGATCCGCCATCGACGGCGGCGATCGAAGCCATGGTGCGCGAGGCCGGAGGAAGGGGGGTGACGGTCATTCTCGTAACCCATGATCTGGCACAGGCAAGACGGCTTTCAGATGACATCGTTTTCATGAATCGGGGCAGAATCGAGGTGCGGGGAGAAGCGGATGATTTCTTCGGCGATCCGCGGACGCGGGCTGCAAGGGCCTATGTCGCCGGAGAACTCGTCGTTTGAAAACCGATTCGCATTTTGAGGGCGTCGTTTTGAAACAATTGCGCTTTCCCGCCATCGCAATGGCGTTGCTGGTTTGTGCCGGTATTGCGTCGGCGCGGGATTTCATTGTCGTGCAGTCAACGACATCGACGCAAAACTCCGGGCTCTACGAACATCTGTTGCCGATTGTCGCGAAGGACCTGGGGCTGGACGTTCGCGTTGTCGCGGTCGGCACGGGCCAGGCAATCAGGAATGCGCGAAACTGCGACGGCGACGTGTTGCTGGTGCATGCCAGGGCGGCTGAGGAGAGATTTGTCGCCGAGGGCTACGGCGGGCCGCGCCGCGATCTGATGTATAACGATTTTGTCATTGTGGGTCCTGAAGACGATCCCGCCGGAATTTTCGGGGGCGCCGACGTTGTCGCGGCGCTGAAGGTAATCGCGTCGGGGGAAAGACTGTTTACCTCGCGTGGCGACGATTCAGGCACTCACAACAAGGAGCTTGAGTTGTGGAACGCGGCGCAAATCGATCCGGTGCCGGCGAGCGGCGACTGGTATCGCGAGATGGGCGCCGGCATGGGCGCTACGCTCAATGGGGCGGTGGGCATGGGCGCCTATGCACTGACGGATCGCGCCACCTGGCTCAGTTTCGGCAACAGGGGTAACTTCGTTATTGTTGTCGAGGGCGATGACCGGCTGTTCAATCAGTATGGAATCATTCCCGTTTCCAGGACCAATTGCCCGCTCGTGAAAGATGAACTCGGCGGGAAGTTCATTGACTGGATGTTATCTGAAAGGGGCCGGTCGGCGATTGCGGCTTACAGGGTTGGCGGAAAGCAGCTTTTCTTTCCGAACGACCTTACAAACTAGATGTTTGATCCAGAATTTTGATGAGGCGGTGCCTGGAGACCCGCCCGGCAAAATCCCGGTGAACCAACGCGATTCACACTCGCGAGCACGGCACGCTTCCTCTATGAGACTTATGCACGTCCGACCACGCAGCGATCGCAAAACCATGAACGTCCCGAACGATATTCCGATAACGCCGGAACTGGTTGCGGCCCACGGGCTGAAGTCGGAAGAGTATGAGCGAATTCTCGAACTGATCGAGCGCCAGCCGAGTTTTACCGAACTTGGCATTTTTTCCGCCATGTGGAACGAGCATTGTTCCTACAAATCCTCAAGGAAGTGGTTGCGGACCCTTCCGACAAGCGGATCGCAGGTAATTCAGGGCCCGGGTGAAAACGCCGGTGTCGTCGATATTGGCGACGGTAATTGCGTGGTCTTCAAGATGGAAAGCCACAACCATCCATCCTACATTGAGCCCTATCAGGGCGCCGCGACGGGGGTCGGCGGTATTCTGCGCGACGTGTTCACCATGGGCGCCCGTCCAATCGCCGTCATGAACGCGTTGCGTTTTGGCGATCCCAACCATCCGAAAACGCGGCATCTGATCGCGGGCGTCGTTGCAGGCATCGGGGGATATGGCAACGCCTTTGGCGTACCTGCCGTTGGCGGCGAGGTGGAATTCGATGCCCGCTACAACGGCAATTGCCTTGTCAACGCATTTGCCGCGGGCCTCGCGAAGTCGGATGCAATATTCTATTCGAAAGCCGAAGGCGTCGGCCTTCCGGTCGTCTATCTGGGAGCGAAAACCGGGCGTGACGGCGTCGGCGGCGCGACCATGGCGTCGGCGGAATTCGACACCGATATCGATGAAAAGCGGCCGACCGTTCAGGTCGGTGATCCGTTCACCGAAAAATGCCTGCTGGAGGCGAGCCTTGAATTGATGGCGTCAGGCGCGGTGATCGCCATTCAGGACATGGGAGCGGCGGGACTCACCTGCTCGGCTGTCGAAATGGGTGCGAAAGGCGATCTCGGCATTTATCTCGATCTGGACAGAGTGCCGGTGCGCGAAGGACGTATGAGCGCCTACGAAATGATGCTTTCCGAAAGCCAGGAACGCATGTTGATGGTGCTCAGGCCCGAAAAGGAGGCGGAAGCCGAAGCGATATTCCGAAAATGGGGTCTCGATTTCGCCATTGTAGGCCGGACCACGGATGACAAGCATTTTCGCGTCGTCCATCAGGGCGATGAGGTCGCAAATCTGCCGATCAAGGAACTGGGCGATGAGGCGCCGGAATATGACAGACCGTGGAAGGTGCCGGAACCACGCGCTCACCTCGATTCATCGAAACTTCCGGCGGCAGATGTAGCCGACGCGCTTCTGAAATTGCTCGGTTCGGCGAACGGGTCCAGCCGGCGCTGGGTATGGGAGCAATATGACACGCTTATTCAGGGCAATTCCCTGCAAATCCCGGGTGGCGACGCGGGCGTCGTGCGGGTCGATGGGCACGAGACAAAGGCGCTTGCATATTCCTCCGACGTTACGCCGCGCTACGTCGAGGCCGATCCTTTCGAAGGCGGCAAACAGGCGGTTGCCGAATGCTGGCGCAACATCACCTCAACTGGCGCCAAACCGTTGGCGGCAACGGATAATCTCAATTTCGGCAACCCGGAGCGGCCGGAAATCATGGGGCAGTTCGTGCGAGCAATCGAGGGTATTGGTGACGCCTGCCGCGCACTCGATTTTCCGATCGTTTCGGGAAATGTATCGCTGTACAACGAGACCAACGGTGAGGCGATTTTGCCGACTCCGACCATTGCCGGCGTCGGTCTGATCGATGACCGGTCAAAGATGGCGCGGATCGGTTTCGCCAGCGTGGGCGAGGACATCCTGCTCGTCGGAGCGCCCGAGGATTGGGGCATACATCTGGGATCATCATCTTACTTGTGTGAAGTGCTGGGACAAACCGGCGGGCCGCCGCCGCCGGTTGATCTTCCCCATGAGCGCAGCACCGGTGATTTTGTGCGTGATCTCGTTCGTGACGGCATCGCGACAGCGGTTCACGATTGTTCGTCCGGCGGATTGGCGGTGGCGGTGGCGGAAATGGCGATTGCCGGGGGCATCGGCGCGCGCATTGATCAGCCGAAGAACGGGGAGATGGCGGCAACTTTTTTCGGCGAGGATCAAGGGCGATACTGCGTTACGATCCGGAGGAGCGATACCGGTCCGGTTCGAGATCGCGCGCGCGACGCGGGGGTATCGGTTGAGGCCGTCGGAACGACCGGTGGAGATGAATTGAAACTGGGCGAGGCGCGTGCCATATCGGTGGATGAATTGAAGGCGGCGCACGAATCGTGGTTTCCGCTCTATATGGGTCGCTGACAGGTACGGTTTGCCGGAAGGAAGTGTCCGATGCCGATGAATGCGCATGACATCGAAAAGATGATCAGGGACGCCATTCCCGATGCGGTTGTGACCATTCGCGATTTGGCCGGTGATGGCGATCACTATGCGGCTGAAGTCGTGGCCGAGAGCTTTCGCGGCAAATCCCGCGTACAGCAGCATCAGATGGTTTATGATGCGCTGAAAGGAAATATGGGCGGCGTTCTGCACGCGCTTGCGCTGCAAACCAGCGTACCGGAATAGAAATGGAATACCACATTTCCGATCAGGCGATCCTGGGTGCAACTCCCAGATGATAGAGCATTGCGACAAATGACCGGAGACACTGCCGGCGATAGGCATCGACATCCATGGAAGTGTAATCAAGGAATCCCGCGCTGGCTGACAGGCCGATTTTTCCTTCGGACATGTTTTTCCGACAATTCGCGGCGATCTGAACCTGTCCGATGCCGTCGCCCGGCGCATGTGGTTGCTGGGGCGTGATAGAGTACGTCGCGCCACCCCAGTCGATGAACTCAAGCATGCCGAGAATGGCGAAGCGCGAAAGCCGAAACCGTATTTGGTCGCCTTGTCGATATCTTCAACGGAAGCGACCCCTTCTTCGACCATGCAGGCGGCTTCGTTCATCGCGAGCGCCTGGATGCGCGGGATGATGTAACCCGGGCTCGCCTTGCAAACGACAAAATCTTGCCGATCGATTCAAGTAACGCCTTCAAGGCCTCGGTGACATCTGACGATGAGCCGTTGGCTGGCGACAGTTCGACCAGCGGCACCAGAAAAGCCGTACTGATCCAGTGGGCGTTCAAAAACCTTTCCGGCCCTTTCACCATAGGCGCCAGGTCATCGGACAGGATCGTCGATGTGATGATCGCATCGACGGCGGCGTGCGTGCCGATCAGCGTGAACGCCTCCCGCTTTGCATCCAGCGTTTCCGGTACAGCTTCGAATATGATCTCGGCGGCGTAAAGAGTCTCACGGCCATATTGCCGATCGTAAATCTTGATACGACCAAGCATGTCGTCGACCCGCGCTGTCTCGAACAGGCCAATGCCGTACAACATCATAGAGAGTGGATTCGATTTCCGATAAGGTGCCGGAACGCAACTTCGCCCGATCTTCGGTTGTCCGGTCTTTCAGGTCGACCAGATGAACGTCGTGGCCGGCCAAGGCGAAAGCGATGGCGCGCGCCACTCGCCCGCCAATACCGCGCCGGATAGCCTATGTCGGCGCATGCACGGGCGCGAAACTGGATGACCTTCGCATGGCGGCGTCGGTGCTTCGGGGGCGGTGTCTTGCTTCGAATGTAACACTGATGATCGCCCCGGCCTCAAAGCGTGACCAGAAGATCGCGGAGGGGGAGGGGATCATGGCAGCGTTTGAAAGGGCGGGAGCGATAATTCTGCCCAATATCTGCGGCATCTGCGCGGGATATGGCGGCAATCGACTCGACGAGAATGTCCGCTGCATCTCGACGACCGCGCGCAATTTTCGCGGACGCATGGGAGCTGCGTCATCGGAAGTATATCTGGCTTCGCCATACACGGTCGCGGCATCCGCGATCGCCGGGTACATCGTCGACCCACGCGAATTCGGTGGAAAAGTCCTATGACCGGCGCCGCTCGCATTTGGAAACTCGGCGATGATATAGACACTGATGCGCTTGCGCCTGGACGGTACATGAACGCACCGATCGATGTATTTGCGTCCCACTGCCTGGAAGTAGCGCGACCGGAGTTTCCCGCCGAGGTCAAGCCGGGAGATATCGTCGTCGCAGGAGCGAATTTCGGCATGGGTTCTTCGCGCGAGCAGGCGGTCGAGGCGTTGAAGCATCTCGGTATCGCGGCGGTGATTGCAATATCGTTTGCCGGAATCTTCTACCGCAATGTAGTCAATTTGGGGCTTCCGGCGCTTGAGTGCGGCGAACCCGACCTGGTGCCGGACGGAGTTCCCGCCGAATATGATGCCGGGTCGAGCCGAGTTCAAATCGAGGGTTTGACCGCCCTTAAATGCACTCCGCTGCCGGATTTTCTGATGGCGATCGTGAGAGATGGCGGGCTGGTGCCGCATCTTGAAAAGCGCTTCTCTTCAGAGGCGACGCGATGACCGTGTCTCTGGCGCGAAGATTGGCGGACGACAGGATCCTGCTGGCGCCGGGGATATTTGACGGGTTCTCAGCACTTCTGGCGGAACTGGCCGGCGTTGAAGCAGCTTATCTGTCCGGTGCGAGCGTCGCCCATACCCGCTTCGGACGACCGGACCTCGGCCTGGTGATGATGACCGAAGGCGCAGACCACCGACCGCACGGGGCTTCCGATTATTGTTGACGCCGATAACGGTTACGGCAATGCGTTCAACGTGCTGCGCTGCGTGCGCGTGTTCGAACGCGCGGGCGCGAAGGCCGTCCAGCTTGAGGATCAGACGTTGCCGAAGCGCTGCGGTCATCTTGACGGCAAGACGTTGATTCCGGCCGCGGAAATGGTCGGCAAGATCAAAGCCGCGCTGGATGCAAGAACCAGCGCCGAAACGCTCATTATCGCGCGGACAGACGCGATTGCGGCGGAAGGATTGCAAGCGGCGCTTGATCGTGCGGAATCATATCCGGAAGCGGGAGCCGATGTGTTGTTCATCGAGGCGCCGAGGGATCGTGCCGCGATGACCAAAATCGACAAGCGCTTCGCGGACCGGGTTCCGCTTCTGGCCAACATGGGGGAGGGCGGCAAGACAGAATTGCTGTCGGCGAACGAATTGGAATCACTCGGCTATTCCCATCGTGATTTTTCCCGGCGGACTTGTGCGGGTATTGTCGAAGATTGCACGGGACTATTTTGGCAGTCTGTTGGAGCACGGAACGACCGAACCGTTCCTGGACCGGATGGCGAGTTTTTCGGAGTTAAACGAAATCATCGGCACGCCGGACATGATCGCCAAGGCGGTCAGATACTACGCCGGAGACGGTTTATGATCGATCCCGTCACGCTTGCCGTCCTTAAGGGCAGACTTGAGCAGATCGTCGATGAAATGGACGCAACGCTGTTCCGTTCCGCGTTTAACCCGATCATCGCCGAAGCGCATGACGCCTCGCACGGTCTTTACGACGCATCGAATGGCGACACGCTGGTGCAGGGAAAATCCGGCCTGCCCATTTTGTCGGTATCATGGCCTTTGCGGTCAGGGCGGTAATCGACAAGGCGACGCGGGATGGCGGTCTTGCTGATGGCGACGTCTACATTTTCAACGATCCATATGATGGTGGCAGCCATCTTTCCGATTTCCGGCTGGTTAAACCGCCTTATCGGGATGGCGTAGTATTCTGCTATTTTGGTTGGCCATTGGCATGATGTCGGCGGCAGTGTGCCGGGAAACTACGATCCAGTCGCGATCGAAAGCTTTCAGGAAGGCATGCTGATTCCGCCAGCCAAGCTGTTCGAAGCAGGTCGCCTGCGGCAGGATATTGTAGATATACTGTCGGCAAATTCGCGATTGCCGGGTTCGCTCTATGGCGATCTTAACGGCCAGATCAACGCGCTGGATCTGGGTACGAAGCATTTGACGGAACTGCTTGACGAATTCGGCGACGATGCGGTGCTTGAGGCGATGGCGCTGCTGAAGGAGCGCGCCTCGAAGCTTATACGTTCGCATATCTCCAGTCTGCCCGACAGTATCGTTTCGGCAGAGGATTTTCTTGACAGTGATGGGATAGTAGACGAACCGCTGAAAATCGCACTCGACCTGCGGATTGATGGCGAGACCATGGAAATGGATTTCAGCCGCTCCGCTCCCTCCTGCCATGGGCCGGTCAACATATCGCGTTCAACCGCGATTGCCGCCTGCTACGTTGCAATGAAGCACATTTTTGGCGATGCCCCGGCCAATGCTGGCGTACTTGAACCGGTTTCATTCGTTATCGACGACAAATCCATACTGTCGGCAACGGCGCCCAAACCCGTCGGCGGCTACACGGAAACGATACTGCGCCTGATTGATGTCGTGTTTCAGGCGATTGCGCACATCGCGCCGGAACGGTCGAATGGCTGCGCCTATGGCACCATAAATGCGCTCTCGGTCGCCGGTCATCGGACCGACGGCCGGCGCTGGGTGATGTTCTCGTTCTTTGGCGGCGGGCACGGCGGTCATCCCGATGGCGACGGGCTGAACGGGCGGTGCTTGATCTGCTTGGCGCCGGCTGCACTGCGGTTTGTATCTTCTTCATCAACAGCTACGCCAACCTTGGCAACGAGCGACGGGCGCTGGAAGTCGTGCGCTCCGTGTGGCCGAATGACCATGTCACCGCGGCCACGTAAATCCTTTCGGAAATCCGGGAATTCGAACGATGCTCGACCGCGGCGCTGAACGCATATCTGCAACCGGTTCTCGGCAACTATCTGCAACGCCTTGAAACGGCGTTGAGACAGGAAGAATCCTTTGCGGATGTGATGATTGTTCAGTCGAATGGCGGGGGTTGATGGGAGTAGAGACCGTAAAAGCCATGGCGATACGAACCGCGCTGTCCGGGCCCGCCGCCGGCGTGGTCGCGGCGGCTCGCATTGCCAGTGCCGCGGGCTATGACAACGTGATCACCTGCGACATGGGCGGGACGTCATTAGATGTCTCGCTCGTAACTGACGGGAAAAGCTCACTGTCCGCCCAGACTCAGATCGATTTCGGCATGGTGGTTCGCACGCCGATGATCGAGATATCGACCATCGGCGCGGGTGGTGGCTCTGTTGCCCATATCGATAGCAGCGGCTTGCCGGAGGTTGGGCCGGAGAGCGCCGGTGCCGACCCCGGTCCGGTCGCCTATGGCTTCGGCAATGACCGGCCGACGGTCACCGACGCCAATCTGGTGCTGGGACGGATCAATCTGAACCGTCGGTCGGCGGCAAGCTGGCCCGGCTGGATATCGAAGCGGCAGGAACGACCATTGACCGGAAAATCGGCATACCGCTTGGTCTTGAAACAATGGAGGCGGCCGAGGCGATCATCCGCGTCGCAAACGCCAGGATGGCAGGCGCGAGCGGCCATGCCGTTTGGCGGCGCCGCACTGCATACCGGCGCCCTGATGTAAGAGATCGGTCTGAGCGCCTCGATTGTTCCGCGGTATCCGGGCGTGACTTCGGCAATTGGGTGCGTTGTCGCCGATATGCGGCTGGACATCGTGCAAACCGTCAACACCATGCTGGACGATCTCGATCTCAGGGGTCTGGCCGGGCGGGCGACTTTGGTCGTGGATGACCTTGAAGCGCAGTTTCAACACACTAATGCCCACGGTATTCGCATTTCCGGCCAGACGCACACGATTTCTGTTGACGCCGGAGTTTCTGTGCGCCCGCTTCGAGGAAGCCTATACGGCGACCTAAGGTCGATTGCTGAAGGACTTGTCGGTCCGGGCGGTCAATCTCAGGATTATTATCATGGGAAACGGCCTGAACCCGATCTATCCGGCTTCGCGCCACCTTCACATGCCGCCTTGGATCAGTGCGCCACCAGCACTCGCGACATCTGGCATAATGGGAAATCCTACGTCGCCGCCGTCTATGAGCGGCCTGCCTTACCGGACGGAGCAGAGGTCGTGGGCCCGGCGCTGGCCGAACAGCCGGATGCGACGATATTCATCGATCCGGGTCTGAAAGGTACCGTCGACAGATTTGGAAATCCGATTATCACACGACATGAGGGGAACAATGGTTGATCTCGGCGACCCGGCCCGGCTGGCGCTGGTGATTGTTGATCTGCAGAACGATTTTCTGCATCCCGGCGACGCGTATGGTCGTGCGGGTCACGTCGCGCCTGCCATTGCAGCGCTGCCCAGCAGGGTGAAGCCGGTTGCCGATGCGGTTCGTCAAGCAGGCGGAATCGTCATATCGACCCAATTCACTCTTGTGCCCGGCCGTGACGGCGAGCCGATGATGCGGCGCACCTCAAGGAACTCAAACCGTTTCTGAGCAAAGGTGATTTCGCGCCGGGAAGCTGGGGGCAACAACTCGTCGACGAATTGCAGCCGGCCCATTTCTCGGTCGAGAAGGCCGCCTATTCGGCGTTTCACATGACGCGGCTGGAGTGGGTGTTGCGCAAAAGTTCCATCGAGATGATCATGTTCTGCGGCATCGTCACCAATGGCAGCGTGGCGTCGACCGTGCGCGACGCCCATGTCCGTGAGTATCATCTCGTCGTTTTGTCCGACGGTTGCGCGGCATTCTCCGAGAAGGCGCACAATGCGGCTGTTGCGGATATGGCGACTGTCGCCGACATCATGACATGCGAAGACGCGCTCGGTTTGTTGTCCACGCGTTCATAAACCCTTCGGATTGGCCGGGAATTCGTCGATGATGTGTTCGGGCGGCTGGGCGAAATCCGACGCCCGGCTGACATTGAGGTCGATCATGCGACGGAGCTTGACCGCCATTTCCGCCATCTTCACAGCAATCGGAATTCCGCCGCCGGGAATCAGAACATCGACACCGTTTGCGATCAGGGGTCTGGCCTGTTTCTCAAACAGGGCTTTGATTTCTTTTGCCTTGGCGCCTGAATCATAGGCTTCCAAAATCTGCCCCGGCTCGAAAACCATGGCGTGAATGGCGGTCACGCACTCTTTCAGCCCATATTTGCCGATCTGATGGTGAAACCAGGGAATGAAGCGTGTATTGGTGGTGACGATGCCGATGCGCTGACCGAGTTGGCAAAAATAAAGCATGCTTGCTTCGCCAAGTGCGATGACAGGAATATCGACGGCGGCGCGAGCTTCGTAGAACCCTGCGTCCTGGAAATGGCCGACTATGAAAGCATCATAGCCCTCGCGCTCGGCACGCACTGCATTGCAGATCATTTCGCGAGCGCAGCGGAACTCCAACAGCGCATGGGCGTAGGAATCGAACGGTGTGATGCCCCAGACATCAACCGCGGTTCCATCGTCCGATACCTGGATGAGGTGCGGTTTCAGGGTACCCCAGTAGGTCTTGCCGTTTTCGTGGTCGACATAACTCTGGTAGCAAATGCGGGTCGGGTCCATAGTCATCACCATCGGTTGAAATCGGCGGCGCGAATGCCGGCATCCGATTGGACGTGTTCGGGAATTGGAAATCAATGGCAACGGATCATTTGCATGCCGAAGTCGAAGCCCCACCCAAGGCGGTCATTGCGCCATTGACCATTCGTGGCCGGATTGCCCGTCCACAACCCAGGGGCCTGTCGGTAGTCAATTTGAGCTTCAATGAATCGCCGTTTGGGTCGTCTAGGCGGGTCGCCGCGGCGATTTCCGATTCGGCCCGGCATGTCAATCGCTATGGCGATCCAAGCTGCACCGAATTACGTCAGGCGCTTGCGGAAAGAGACGGTCTCGATCCCGACCGCATCATCTGCGGTAACGGTTCGGAAGAACTGCTCGATGTCGTCGGACGGGTATTTGCCCGGCCCGGAGACGAGATCGTTGTTCCACAGTATGGTTATATCCAGTTTCCAATCGTGGAGAGCCGGGTTGGCGCAATCTTGTCGCGGGCGCGCGAAACGAACTTCACCATCAATGCCGATGCGATAGCAATGCCGATGCGATAGTGGCGGCGATTACGGAGCGAACGAAAATCGTATTCCTGGCCAACCCGAACAATCCGACAGGGACAATGGGTGGCGGAAAGTGAACTGGTTCGCCTTGCCGACGAACTGCCACGCTCCGTCGTACTGGTGATCGACCTTTTCCAAGGCTTATGGCCTCGCCGGTCTCAGGGTAGGGTGGTGTTGCGCGCCAGCCTAGATGGTGCCGGCGCTCTATGCCGGACGTGGAATGGGGACGGTCAACGCTTTGGCGCAGGCAGCGGCGCTCGCCGGGCTTGAAGATGACGGGACGGTTTCATGGAACGTTTCGCAACTGGTGGCGGAACGCAACAGGGTTGCGATCGAACTTGCGAAGTCGGGCGTCACGTCGCTTCCAAGCCGAGCGAATTTTCTGCTCGCGCGGTCGCCGGGAAAGGCCGACGCCGAGACCACCGACGCGCTGGTCAAATACCTTTTCGATAAGACCGGCATTCTCGTCAACCGGACCCGCGAGGCGGGATTGGAGAATTTCTTTCGTTTTTCGCTTTCCATTCCCGAACACAATGACCGCCTGATTGAAAGCATCGCCGAATTCAGCCGACGGCAGACCTAGGGTCGGGCAATGAGCCGTATCATTGATGCGACCGGGCAGGCATTCGATTTCGATGTTCCGCTGATTATCATTGGAACGGGTGCCTGTGGACTGGAGTCGGCGCTCCGGGTGAACGATGCCGGTATTGAAATTCTCTTTTTGGAACAAGATGATACGTCATCCGGTTCGACATCGCTCTCATCAAGCTTTGTCCCGGCCGCGAGGAGGCGTTTCCAAGCGGACGCCGGAATTGCGGCCCGACCTTGGAATGGGTGGCCGAACGCCATAGCCTCGAATGGATAATCATTGATGATTTCCTTTATCCCAGCCATTCACGCCATCGCATGCATGCCGTTCCGGAGCGCAAGGGATCGGCGTTGATGGCGAGACTTTCAAATGCCGTGGAAACCGCCGGAATACCTGTTGCAACCGACGCAAGAGCGACCGGGTTATTCGTTGATGGAACCGTGGTTCACGGGGTGGAGGCAACGGGGGGTGACGGCGGTCGCGAAATGAACGGCTGCGATGCGCTGATGCTGACCTGTTGCGGCTATGGCGGCAATAAATCGCTGGTGGCCAAGTATATACCGGAGATGGCGGAGGCGCTCTATTTAGGTCATCCCGGAAATCGCGGCGATGCGCTTTTGTGGGGTGGGCAACTGGGCGCGGCGACAGCCGGTCTGCCCGGATATCAGGGGCATGGCTCTGTGGCGACGCCGCACGGAATTCTCATCAGTTGGGCGTTAATGATGCAGGGCGGCATTCAGGTCAATGCGCGTGGCGAGAGATTTGCCAATGAGCATCTTGGCTATTCGGAACAGGCCGTGCCGGTTCTTGCGCAACCGGGCGGCGTCGCTTGGTGCATATACGATCAGCGGATCCACGAGACCGGTCTTCAATTCGACGATTACAGGCAGGCCGTCGCCGCCGGGGCGATCCGGTGCGGAAATGATGTCGGCACCTTGTGCGCCCTGACGAAACAGCCCTTCGATGCCGTTTCAAGCACGTTGAGCGATATCAGCGGGTATCGACTTGGCGCCCGGGACGATTCTTTCGGACGTTCATTTGCCGGCGGGCGGAATTTCGAACCGCCTTACTTTGCCGTCAAGGTCACCGGCGCGATGTTTCACACGCAAGGTGGATTGCCTATCGACGCAAGCGCGCGGGTGCTCGGAACCGACGGGCGTCCCCTGCCAAATCTTTTCGCGGGCGGCAGCGCGGCCTGTGGCGTGTCGGGACCGTATGCCGGCGGTTACCTGTCCGGCAACGGGCTGTTGACGGCGGTGATATTCGGTGCGCTTGCAGGTGAAAACGCGGCCGGTATCATGACGTCGCGGACAGGAGAATCCTGATAGCGGATGGCCGGATCGAAATCGGTTGTTCCGGTCACGACCGGCGCATCAGGGCGCGGGTCTGCAAGAAGCGCATATGGATTCGAGATCGCACCGATTGACAGGAGATCGAGGTTGCGAGGTGTTTGCCGTCTCCGAATTTTCGGACAATGATTGCGAGACGGTTTGTCGTCGAGCGGTTCAGGCCGAAATCCCGCGCACTCGAATTCCGTTGTTCATATCGCGAATACCGATGCGCGATGTCTCATCGGATCGGAGTCGGTAAACGTTAACCTGCTCGCCTGGGAATTTTTCCGGCGGTGGCGGCGTGTGGGGTTTCGTGGCAATATCGATTGAAGTCGGTCTCGCTGTGTCTTACATCGGCGCGACGCATCAACAGCATGGATGTTTTTCGACATGACCGAACCGGCCGGATACGAACCCCCGAAAGTCTGGAAATGGAACAAGGAGAGCGGCGGACAATTCGCCGGCATAAACCGGCCGATGGCCGGACCGACACACGATAAGGACCTGCCGGTCGGGAAACATCCGTTGCAACTCTATTCGCTGGCGACGCCGAATGGCGTGAAAGTGACGGTAATGCTGGAGGAGCTGTTGGCGTCCGGTCATGTGGGCGCCGAATATGACGCCTGGTCGATTAAAATCGGCGATGGCGAGCAGTTTTCCAGCGGTTTTGTTTCAGCCAATCCGAATTCGAAAATTCCGGCGCTGGTGGACCGCGGCGGCGAAAAACCGATCCGCGTGTTCGAATCCGGCGCTATTCTGGTATATCTCGCCGAGAAATTCGGTGCGTTTCTGCCGATCGGTCCGGCCGGCCGGGCCGAATGCCTGTCCTGGCTGTTCTGGCAGATGGGGGCCGCGCCTTACCTGGGCGGCGGCTTCGGTCACTTTTACCGTTATGCGCCCGAGAAGCTGGAATATCCGATTGATCGCTACACAATGGAAGTCAAGCGTCAGTTGGATGTTCTCGACCGGCAACTTGCCGAAAACCGCTATATCGCCGGCGATGACTACACGGTTGCCGATATGGCCATCTGGCCTTGGTATGGCAATCTGGTCGCCGGCAAGGTCTATGATGCCGCCGAATTTCTTGATGCGGCCGGTTACAGGCATGTACGGAGATGGAGCGAGGAAATTGCGGAGCGTGAACCCGTCAGGCGCGGCCGTATGGTGAACCGCACGTTCGGCGAGCCCGAAACGCAGCTGCACGAGCGACATGACGCCAGCGATTTTGAATTAAGGACACAGGACAAGTTGGAACCGGCCGTGGAATGACGCTCTTTTTCGGCAGCCGGAGAACCCGATACCCGCTTCCCGACCGACCCGAAAAAACGGCGGCGCGAGGCATGAGCAATTTCCAGCGCGAAGGATCGATCAGCAACGCCCATGTCGGACGCGATTTCGAGGCCCGCGCCCGCACCGTCCTCGAAGCACACGGCATCCCGCTTGAGGTGAACCACAAGGTTTTCTGTGGTCTCGGGAACGACAAGAAGATGCACACGTTCGACCTCGGCTCCGATCAGCCGCCGGTGATCGTCGAGTGCAAGTCGCAGACATGGACGGCCGGGGACAAGGTGCCCAGCGCCAAGATGAAGAACTGGGGCGAGGCGATGTTTTATTTCCACATAGCACCGCCGATGTATCGCAAGATTTTCTTTGTCGAGCAGAGCCTGCGCATCCGCACGGGCGAAAGTCTGCTCGCCTATTTCCGCCGTACGCAAAGCCGCCACATGATCCCGCCGGACGTTGAGTTCTGGGAACTGCCATGCGATAGTGGCGATGTTTTGATTTTTGGGAGTATTTCAGATGGACGCTGACGATCATCCGGTTGAAGTCGTTCTGAAAGAAGTGCGCCGTTTCATGGTGCCGCTCTACCAACGAAAATATCAGTGGGGCGACAAACAACTGATCCCGTTTTGGGAGGACGTTGCCGCCAAGACAGCCGAGGTGCTGGAAGGTGAACGCAAGTTCGAACACTACATGGGCTTGCTGATCCTTGCCCCCGTCGATAGCGGCGCGAAATTCGCCTTCACCCCCATGGTGCAGGTGGTGGACGGCCAGTAACGCCTGACCACGTTCCAGCTTTTTCTCGCCGCGCTGCGCGAGGTGGCCCGCACCCACGGTTACACCGCGTTCATTGACCACATCAAGCGCTATCTGACGAATGAGCCGCAAAGCAAGGACACCTACCCGCTGACGCGGTTCAAGCTGACGCCGACACCATCCGATCAAGACTTGTTCCACGACATGATCGACCTGACCGCCGCCGACGTCGACAAGAAGTACAAGTCGCTGTTCTGGGGTAAATCGGTTCCTAAAAGCCGACCGGAAAAGGCGTATCACGCCTATCACCTGTTCCGCCAGTGGATCGAAGATTTCGTGCGACACGGCCCGCGGGACTTCGAGGGCGCTTTAGACGAGCCAGAAGGCACCGGGGAGCAAATCGACGAGGGGTATTGCGCCGGAAGCACGTCTCAGCATGTCTTGAGGCGCTCCTGAGCGCGCTGCTGGATCGTTTGAAACTGGTGGTCATCACGCTGGGCGAAAGCGACGACGCGCAGGTGATCTTCGAAACGCTGAACTCGAAGGGCGAACCGCTTTTGGCGATGGATCTCGTGCGCAACAACATCTTCTATCGAGTTCTATCGAGCCGAGAAGCAGGATGCCGAGGTCGAGACTCTTTACAAGAGGCTGTGGGACCCTCTTGACCACCCGTGGTGGCGTGAGCCTGCGCCCAGCGCCCGTCCGAAGCGTCCGCGCCTCGATCATTTCCTCGCTCACATGCTCGCCGCTGAAAAGGGCCGGAAGATTTCGATCCGTGAGCTATACGCGGAATACTAGGATTTCGCCGTGCCGAAGGGCAAGCCGCGCTTCGAGAATGTGGAAGACGAACTGAAACTCCTTGAGCGGTATGCGCCCGTCTATCGCACCCTGGAAGGTCAGGAAGACTGCGATCCGTCATTGGCATGGCTGGGACGAAAGTTGGCCACATGGCAGGTCACGACAGTCTACCCGGTAGCCTTGCAGATGGGACGGGAGGATGTGCCACTCGAAGAACGGGAACGGCTGGCGCAACTCATCTATTCGTATCTGGTGCGTCGAACGCTCTGCAAATTCACCGCCAAAAACCTCAACAAGGTCTTTCAGTCCGTTGCCGCCGAGTTCCTTGAAAACGGAGTTTCAGCGACGAGTTTCAAAGGCTATTTCGCGAAGAATATCGGTGATAGCAGCCGGTTCCCGACCGACCGTGAAGTTCGGCATGGCATCTTGAACGAAAACGCCTACGCGATCTCGGCTGACGGACATTCTTTGGGAAATGGAACTCGCGAGCGAACCGGCGCTGGCAGAACAGACGGAACAGCCCCGGGACCTGTGGGTCGAACACGTCATGCCGCAATCGTGGGGCGACGACTGGTCGTTTGAGGACGGTACAACCGGGCATCATCTGGATGAAGACGGGAAGACCATCGCCAGAAACGCCATTCTGCACACGCTCGGGAACCTGACGCTTCTGACTGGTGGTCTGAACATCTCGTCCGGCAAAAAGGGCTTTGGCGAGAAGAAGGCCAAGTTCGCCGATCACTCCGGCTTGTTCCTGAACAAGTGGTTCAACGACAAATCCCAGTGGACCGAGAAAGAAATCGGTGAACGCGGCGAACACCTTGCAGACCTTGCCGTCGCGCGTTGGGCCAGTTTCGACGACCGATGAGATGAACTGGCCGACACGAGGTTTTTCAATCTCTGTTTCGCCGGAGATGTCCGACAGGAGCGATACGTCGCGACCTCGCTGTTCCCGTCTTGCCGGTTTTGATGCCCGGTCGGGCATCGTCATCACCCGTTACCCTGCGGATCCATTATGACATTCGGGACTTTCAGAACGGCAAACAAGCCATTTGCGAAGCATTAACCGCGCCGGAACCCGTAATTATCGCTTTCCGCCGGCGGCAACCATGCCAAACGTCCTTCGTCATCCTGTGCTCTTTGAGTTGAATGCATCTCATTTTTATTTGCGGCCTTCTCGGTGCTGGCCTCGTACGGGATTGCCTGGCGGGAACATCATGGCGTGCGGTCCGCGGATGCAGGCCTTGATGAAGCTCTGAGTTTTCAGGCTGCTTTCCATGCGCCAGTTGAGGATTTCATCGATCAGCCATTCCCGGGTTGTGGCGTACTCGAAATCGTCCCAGAGGTTCGTTTGCTC
Organism: Rhizobiaceae bacterium; assembly: GCA_965204295.1. Lineage (GTDB taxonomy): Bacteria > Pseudomonadota > Alphaproteobacteria > Rhizobiales > Rhizobiaceae > JAWKWH01. Next base: position 2,259,145 of record OZ241973.1, on the reverse strand, counting down.
GTCAGGTTCGCTTGCCAGATCGAAGAGCATTCCCTTACCGACGTCGACGAAATGGACAAGCTTCATATTGCCATCCCGAATCATCGTCATGAAACGCGTGCCTGTCAGCAGCGTGTCATTGGAATGCTCGGCATAGACCCGGCTTCGCGTCGATGCCGGGCCATCGCCAAAGTGGGGCTTGAGCGAGGTCGCCTCCATCCAATCCGGCACGTCAACCCCGGCAAAGTCGAGAATCGTCGGGCCGAAATCGAATAGAGCCACATCATCCGTAATACGGCGCCGATTTCGCCGTTCGCGGCAGCGAATTCCCTGAATTTTCGCTACAAATCGCCATATTCGCACCCGGAAATCCGCATTTGCCGCCCGAAACACCCTCCGAACGACCGGTTCCGCGCGCGCAATTGGCAAGTCCGGCGTCGAACACGGCATTGTTTTGATCATTCGATGGCCGGCGATGCCGGTAACGTGATATCGATTTCCCGCGAGAACATGGCAGGGAAGGCAAAATACATGACGATTGGCGAAACCGCTGAAATCATAAAAAACCGGATATCCGTCGACAAAATCGACATCGCGCTGGTGCTCGGTTCCGGTTTGAGTGGATTTGCCGACCGGGTCGACGGCATGGCCGTCGACTACGCCGATCTTCCGGCGTTTCCGCGGACTGGGGTTTCCGGCCACACCCCGAAACTGATCGTTGGAACGGTCGGCAGCGCCCGCGTCGCCGTACTTGGTGGGCGTTTCCACTACTACGAGCATGGCAAGGCCGACGCCATGCGGGCGCCGCTGGAGACCATGGCCGCGCTCGGCGCGAAGCAACTGCTGTTGACCAACGCGGCCGGTTCGGTGCGCAAGGGCCTCGGTCCGGGCGACCTGATGCTGATTACCGATCACATCAACTTCGCCGGGACCAACCCGTTGATCGGAGAGGAAACCGATCGGCGATTCGTCCCGCTTTCACAAGTCTACGACGCCGGCGTCGCCGACGCGCTAAGGGTTGCTGCGGCGGATGTCGACGTTGAGTTGCAGAGCGGGGTCTATACCTGGTTTTCCGGTCCGTCCTTTGAGACGCCGGCGGAAATCCGCGCCGCCCAAATCCTCGGTGGCGACGCCGTCGGCATGTCCACCGTACCGGAGGTCATTCTTGCCGGATTCCTGAACTTGAAGGTCGGGGCGATCTCGATCATCACCAATATGGGCGCCGGTCTGAGCGACGAGAGCATCAGTCACGAACACACGAAGGCCATGGCGCCGGTCGGCGCGGCGAAACTGGCCAGGGTGCTCACGCGATATTTCGAAACCTTTTCGGGCTGACGGAAAGGCCGGCAAAATGGCGCGTGCGCTCGTCCTGGTACTGGATTCCGTCGGCATCGGCGGCGCGAAGGACGCGGCGGATTTCGGCGATGAAGGCTCCAACACGCTGGGCCACATCGCGCAAAGCTGCACGGCGGGGATCGCGGACCGCGAGGGACTGCGCGGCGGACCGCTGCACCTGCCGAACATGGCCGCCATGGGTCTTGGCGCGGCGGCGAACGTCTCCGTTCCGGGAGCGGTGGGCGATCTGGGCGCCGAACCCGCCGGAGAATGGGCCGTCGGCATCGAGAGGTCCGCGGGCAAGGATACGCCGTCCGGCCACTGGGAGATTTGCGGCCTGCCGGTGTCGGAACCGTGGATGCGCTTTCCGGACACCGAGCCGAGTTTTCCCGACTCGCTTGTCGACCGGATCGTCGAAATCACCGGCGTGCCCGGCATTCTCGGCAACAAACACGCTTCGGGAATTTCGGTGATCGGGGAATACGCCGAAGAACACATCCGCACCGGCAAACCGATCTGCTATACTTCGGCGGACTCCGTTTTCCAGATCGCGGCGCATGAAAGGCATTTCGGATTGCAGCGCCTTCTTGACATGTGCGCAAAAGTCTTCGAATTGACCGCGCCAATGCGCGTCGGACGCGTGATCGCCCGGCCGTTCAGCGGCGATTCGAAAAGCGGTTACACCCGAACGGGCAACCGCAGGGACTACACCGTCAACCCGCCCGAAAACACGTTGCTCGACTATGTGAGATCCGCCGGGCGGCACACAATCGGCGTGGGAAAAATCGGCGATATCTTCAGCGGCCGCGGATTGGACGAGGTGCGAAAGGCGCAGGGAAACACGGCCCTGTTCGATAAGACCCTTGAAGCGGTCGGCGAGCTTCGCGACGGCGGGTTCCTCCTTGCCAATTTTGTCGATTTCGATACCGAATTCGGACATCGGCGCGATGTTCCCGGATACGCCGCGGCGCTTGAGGAATTCGATCGCCGCCTGCCGGAACTCGCCGCCGGACTGGACAGTGAAGATCTTTTGATTCTGACCGCCGATCACGGCAACGATCCGACCTGGCGAGGAACCGATCATACGCGCGAGCAGGTGCCGATCCTCATTCGCCGCCAGGGCGCCGGCGGTTTTGCCGGCATGAGACCGATGTCCGATATCGGCGCCACGGTGGCCGCGTTTCTCGGGGTCGCATATGACGGCGCCGGAAACCCGATCCCACCGACCAGAAAACAATAGCCGGATGAACGGACCCGGTTGCCGTCGGCGCCGGCAACGGATATGTTGCAGTGCAGCATAGTCAGGTTCGGCCAATCTGCGGCGATTACGGGAAGAAACCGGCCCATGCGCATCGACGCAATCGCAATCGGCGACAATCCACCCGAAGACGTCAACGTGATCATCGAGGTTCCGCTTGGCGGGCAGCCGATCAAATACGAACTGGACAAGGACGCGGGCACATTGGTCGTTGACCGCTTTCTTTACACTCCGATGGCCTACCCCGGAAACTATGGATTCGTTCCGCACACGCTTTCCGACGACGGCGGTCCCATCGACGTGCTGGTATGCAACACGCGCGAACCGATTCCGGGCTGCGTCATCAATGTCAGGCCGGTCTGCGTTCTGGTAATGGAAGGCAATTCGGGACAGGACGAGAAAATCCTCGCCGCGCCCTCACCCCATGTCACGCAGCGCTACCACGGTATCGATGATGTGATGGATCTGCCCCGGATCACGCTGAAGCAGATCCAGCATTTTTTCGAGCATTACAAGGATCTCGAACCCGGAAAATAGGTCAAGATCGGCGATTGACCAAGTGCGGAAGACGCCAGGCGAATGATCGCTGAAGCGATTGCCCGCGCAAAGGCGTAGGCAGATACGGTTCGGTGCGTCAAAAGCGCATCGAAGCGCTTCATCTCCGGAAAACGGCGCTTCTCGTTCGAACGCCGATAATGCGCCCGCTGCCGTTGGAGAGCGGTTGCCGGGAACGGTTTTTTCCAGAATCGTCTATTTCTTCCTTTTCCGAAGATCGCGGGGCGACCCGGCCCCGTCAGGGAACGGGCTCCGGTCTATCCCCGATTCTCCATCGGCGCTATGAAATTTCGTGCCTGCTTTTGATAAACGGCAGGAAGACCAGACCAACGATAAACAACACGATTACCGGCGTCACGCCGAGACGCTGTGCATCCTCGGGCGTGAAACCGAATGCTTCGCGGGCAAAAAAGGCGGTCGCGAAAGCAATGGCCAATGGCCCGATGAACGCCGTGGCCTTGCCCGAAAGCGCATAAAGTCCGAACGCTTCGGTAACCCGTTCACGCTCGACCTGATCGACCAGAAGGGTGCGGGAAGCGGCCTGAACCGCACCGCCCGCGGCGCCGATAAATGCGCCGGCTATGTAAAATGTGATATCGGGCAGGTTGGAGTTTTCACCGGCCACCGGCATGAAAAGAAACTCGGTCCTGGTGGTGGAGATCACCAGAATGCAACAGAGCGTCAGCAGGACAACCGATCCGCCGACAACGATCCTGGGGCCGAATTTCTGATCGATTCGTCCTCCGAGCCATGCGCCAAGCGCACCGGTAATATTGGCCAGAATTCCGAATATGCCGATTTGCGTGATGGTCCAGCCAAGAACGCCCGCCGCATAAATGCCGCCGAAGCTGTAAAGCGCGTTCAGCGCATCGCGGTAAAACATGCTCGATAGCAGGAAACTCAAATAGCTGCGTTGCGCGGGAAGGCCGCGTATCGTCGCGGCAAGCGATTTGAGCCCGTTGATCGCCGCGCCTTTCGCCGCCTTGCGGCGCGGCGCGTCAGGCGTGAACAGGAACATCGGAATGATGAAGATCAGGTACCAGATCGCGGTCAGCGGACCCGACGCCCTGTCGCCTTCGCGCAATGCGGTGTCAAGTCCGAACAGGGGAACGAGCCCAAGCAGGGTCTTGCCGCTCTCCGGCTGTCCCGCCAGCAATCCCAACACGACGATCAAACTGATCAGTCCGCCGACATAGCCGAGCCCCCAGGCAGACCCGGAGAGGCGGCCAAGCTTCGACCTCGGTACGAGATCGGGCATCATGGCGCTGTTGAAGACCCCGGCAAACTCCATGCCGATCAATGCGACGACGATGGCGAGCATCGGCAGGAACAGACTTTCCATGCCCGGCGTTACCAGCCAAAGCCCGGCGCAGCCCAGCACGCCAAGAACCGAGAACGCGGCGATCCAGGGCTTGCGCGGCCCGGTGGCGTCGGCGATGGACCCCAATAACGGCGCCAGAACGGCAATCAGCAATCCGCCAAATCCGGTCGCGTATCCCCAGTATTCCTGACCCTCCGCGCTGTTGGAGGCGACCGCGGAGGCGAAATAGGGCGCGAAAACGAACGTGATAATCAGCGTATGAAAAGGCTGTGCGGCCCAGTCAAAGAACATCCAGCCCCAGATGCCCCGCCTGCTCGCTCGTGGCGCGACGTCGGTCGCAGTTGCTTCGGCCATGGCGTCCCCGCTATTCATTCCTGCCTACCAGATCGCTCATCAATCCGGCCGCCACGGTCAAGCGCGACAACGTGATTTCCCCGCTATCGATCAGATCCCGGATACGGTCATTTGTGCGCGACGCCCGGACACCGCCGGCATCCAGCCAGCGCGCGACGGGATTATCAGACTTTCCGTGCGCGCTCAACGCGGAAACGGCGATGCGCCCGCGCGCCGACGCGATCGTTTCGTTGGCGCGCGCCAGCGCCAGACCGTCATAGTAGTCGTGCGTGTCGATGTTTCGCGCCGCCTCCGCGATCCGTCCTATGCGGAACTGTTCGGTAATGTCGAAATAGACCCGCGCCGCATCGACCAGCCCCGCGCCGGCGCGGGCGGCGATGGACATCGAACCCGGAATCGATTCCGAAATTCCGAGCAACGCCAGACGTCCGGCCAGCACTTCGGGGGCGCCCGACGACCGGAACGCCAATTCGCGTTCACGCAATTTCCCTGTCATGTATTCCGGCATCATCGAAGCCAGCTTCGGTTCGAGCACGCGCCGCGCTTCGCGGATAGCGGAGATGCGGTCGCCGAGCGGCCCTTTCGCTTCGGTCCGGCGCAGGGTCCAGCCGGTAGCGCCATGAACGACGCGGCCGACCTCGGAATAGAAATCGATCTGCGCGCTGCCCGTCACCTTGTTGTCGAGGGCGTCAATCGCGGCATATACATCGCCCAGATCGAAGCCGTCGCGAACCAGGATGAACGCATCGACAACGTCGACGGACGGACTGCCGGTCAGATCCCGCAGCCTGCTGACGAACGCCGGACCGCCGCGATTGATCGCGTCATTGGCCAGCAAGGTGGCGACGATCTCACGCTTCAAGCGGTGGCCCGAAATCTGCGCGGCATATTTCCCGGCCATTCGACCGGGAAAATAGGCGAACAAGTCCCCGGTGAAATGCGGGTCGTCCGGCAGATGGCTGGCGTAGAGTTCGTCGAAAAGGACGATTTTCGCGTAGGCCAGAAGAACGCCCAGTTCAGGACGGCTCAAAGGTTCGCCCCGGGCCTGACGGTCGGCAAGTTCGCCATTGTCAGGCAACAGTTCGACGGCCCGGTCGAGCAATCCGCGATCTTCCAGAGCGTTCATGAACCGGCCCTGATGTCCCATGTCCGCGAGGCCACGCCGTTCGGACAGCGAAATCGCCAGCGTCTGTCTGTAGTTGTTCGCCAGGACAAGTTCCGCGACCTCGTCGGTCATCCGCGCGAGCAGCCTGTCGCGCGCCTGCCGGGTGAGGCCGCCATTGCGCATGGCCGCCGCCAGCGCGATCTTGATGTTGACTTCGACGTCCGACGAGTTGACCCCCGCCGAATTGTCGATCGCATCGGAGTTGCATCGCCCGCCGGCAAGCCCGAATTCAATGCGCGCCCGTTGCGTCAAACCCAGATTGGCGCCCTCGCCGACGACCTTCGCGCCGACCTCGCCCGCCGTGATGCGGATGGCGTCGTTGGCGCGGTCGCCCGCATCCTGGTTCGATTCCGCCTTCGCGCGTATGTAAGTTCCGATGCCGCCGAACCACAGAAGATCGACGTCGCTCTTCAAAATCGCCCGCATGATCTCATGGGGCGTCGCGGTCGCGCCGCCGAACCCGATCGCCCTGGCGGCTTCCGCGCTGAGTTTTGCCGATTTCGTCGAACGCGGAATGATCATTCCGCCTTTCGACAGCTTTTTCAGGTCGTAGTCCCGCCAACTGGAACGTTCGAGATCGAACAGGCGCCGGCGTTCCCCGAACGAGGATTCCGCGTCGGGGTCCGGATCGATGAAAATGTCGCGGTGATCGAATGCGGCGATCAGCCTGGTATGGCGGGACAGCAGCATGCCGTTGCCGAACACATCGCCGGACATGTCGCCGACGCCCGCCGCGATGAACTCCTCGTTCTGGATATCGCGGTTCATCTCGCGGAAGTGCCGTTTGACCGCCTCCCACGCGCCGCGCGCGGTGATGCCCATTTTCTTGTGGTCGTATCCGGCGGAGCCGCCGGAGGCGAATGCGTCGTCGAGCCAGAAATCATGCTCCCGGCTGATCCCGTTGGCGGTGTCCGAAAAAGTAGCCGTACCCTTGTCCGCGGCGACGACGAAGTAAGGATCGTCACCGTCCCGGCGCACGACCCCGGCAGGAGGTTTGACCTTGTCGCCCCGGAGATTGTCGGTAACCGACAGAAGGCTTGAAACGAAGTTCATGTAGGCCCGCCTGCCGGCCTGAAAGACCTCATCGCGTGTTCCGTCCGCCGGCAGTTTCTTGGCGAAGAACCCGCCCTTGGCGCCAACGGGAACGATCACGGCGTTCTTGACCTGTTGCGCTTTGGCGAGGCCCAGAATCTCGGTGCGATAGTCCTGGGCGCGGTCCGACCAGCGCAGGCCGCCGCGGGCGACCGGTCCGAAGCGAAGATGCACCCCCTCGACATCGGCGCCGTAGACGAATATCTCCCGCCATGGTCTCGGTTCGGACAGCCCGTCGATCGATCGCGGATCGAGTTTGAAAGCGAGCGACCGCGGCTGATCGGTCGCGGGTTCCGCGAAATAGTTGGTTCTGAGCGTCGCATCGATCAGATTGGCGAATCGGCGGATGATCGTGTCGTCATCCAGACTGGGAACCGCTTCCAGCGCCACGTCGATGAGCTCTTCCAGCCGGTTCGTTTCGCCTTCCGCGGTCTTCTGCCCGGCCGGGTCGAACCGCACGCGGAACAGCGCGAACAGGTTTGCCGATATGTCCGGATAGCGGCACAGCACCGCCGCGATGAACTCCTGGCTCTGCGGAATGCCCGCCTGTTGAAGATAGCGGCCATAGGCGCGCAGGATGGCGATTTCGTCGGCGCTCAGCCCGGCGGCATGGCCCAGCATGTTGTAGCCGTCATTGTCGTTGCCGCCATTCCAGACGGACAGGAAAAGCCCGGCGAACAATGTCCCCCCATCGGACAGGTCGATGGGGCGGTTGTCGCTGCTCGCAAGATCCATGGCATGCAGAAACACCGGATTTTCACCTGCGTCGGACACCTTGAACGTCTGCTCGCTGATGACCCTGAATCCCATGTTCTCAAGCAACGGGACACGTCTGGAAAGCGAAACCGGAGCGCCGCAATGATAGATTTTCAGCGCGGCGCCGGTCTCTCCACGATCGCGCCCCCGGTAAAATTCGATCGCGATCGGCGCCTCGGGGGACACGGACCCGACCCGGTCGGCGTCGTCAAGCGCCTCGGCGGCCGGAAAGCTCTCCCGATAACCGGCCGGAAAGCGCGACGCGATACGCACCAGAGACCGGGCCACGTCGCCATCGGCCGCCGCCTGGGCAAGCGCATCGTCCCAATTGCGCACGATTTCGCGTATGTTCCGCTCGATCTCGTGCTGAGGCACATAGGGGATGCGGCCCGCGTTGCGGCCAATGATGAAATGCACCCGCGCAAGACCGCCTTCCGGGAAGGCCGGATAGTAGGCCGAAAGCCGGCCGGCGAATATGTCTTTCAGATAATTCCCGATCCGTTCGCGATTGCGGCTGTTGTAGCGGTCGCGCGGGACATAGACGATCGCCGAGACGAAGCGGTCAAACTGGTCGGCCCGGATCAGGGCCCTGACCCTCGGCCTTTCGCCAAGCGCCAGAATGGCCTCGGCGTTCCTCGTCAAATCTTCCAGACTTATCTGGAACAGCTCATCGCGCGGATAGGATTCCAGAACGTTTGTCAGCGCCTTGCCCAGATGGCCCGCCGGATCGTGGCCGAGACCAGAAACGACCGCCTTCGCCTTGGAGCGCAGATAGGGAATGCGCATGACGGAACGGGTGTAGGCCGTGGAGGTGAAAAGCCCGACAATGCGCAGTTCCCCCGTCAACCTGCCGCGGTGGTTGAAGGTCTTCACCCCGATATAGTCCATGTAAATCTGGCGATGGACCTTCGATTTCATATTGGCTTTCGTAACCAGCAACGGCTCCGAGCCTACAAGAAACGCCCGTATCTCCGGTGTGGTCGACCGCGCTTCGCCGCCCTGCCGCAACACGCGCAGCTCCGGATCCGACAGAATGCCGAGCGCCGGCTTGTCCGCCCGTTTCAGCGTCCCCGTCTTGCCGGCGCCGCCGTACCGGTACTCGCGCATTCCCAGGAAGGTGAAATTATCGTCCCTGAGCCATTCGAGGAATGATACCGCCTCATCAAGCGTCTCGGATTTGAGCGGCGGCGGATTGTAACGATAGTCGGTGATCGTCTGTTCCAGGCGAGCGATCATGGGGCGCCAGCCTTTCACCGCGTCGCCGACCTGCTTCAGGATCGCATGCAGATTTTCCGCCAGTTTTGCCCCGGCTTCGGCCGACATGACATCGGTATGGACATGCAGGACGCTGATCTTGTCGTAACCGTCCCGATTGACGCCGGGCAGCGCCTTGCCGGCGAATTCCGCAACGCCCGAGCGGCCGTGCCTGACCTCGATGACGGGATGGAGAACCAGCGTCGGTTCCCCCATCTCGGCGGTTATCGCTCCGATGATCGAATCGAACAGGAACGGTATGTTGTCGTTGACGACCGTGATCATCGAGACCGGTCTGCCGCCGCATCTGACGTTTCCGCCGGGAGTGACGATGGCGACACTCTTTCCCTTGCGGTGCCGCCTGACCGCGTTGAAGGAATTCTCGGCCGCCAATTCGAGCGATTTCTTGTTGTAAAGGGAAATGTCCTCCTCCGGCGCCCTGTCAAACAAAAGCCTGGAGAATTTGTCGAAACCGCTCTTGCGCGATGCGCTCGCGGTCTTTCTCCCGGATCCGGCCATTCGCGTTTCTCCCTCGCCCCGGCTCGTTTTTTGCTATCGTAGCAGAAATCTGCAATTTGGCGACGTCTGCAATGCAACGATACTTCAGAAACCTCTCAATTGGCGGGAATGGAAAACGATGACCGATATCACCGCGCTCGACCTGAAGCCGGAAGGGGAACTGAGCGAAGCGACGAAGGCGTATTTCGACAAATGCCGCGAAAAACTGGGTCTGATCCCGAACGTGTTGTCGGCCTATGCGTTTGACGAAAGGAAACTTCGCGCGTTCAGCGATTTCTACAACGATCTGATGTTCGGAGATTCCGGACTTTCAAAACTCGAACGCGAGATGATCGCCGTTGCGGTATCGGCCGTCAATCATTGCCATTACTGCCTCGCGGCTCACGGCGCGGCGCTGCGGCAATTGTCCGGCGACCCGGGATTTGGCGAGGAGATCGCACATAACTGGCGCGGCGCGGGACTGGATGATCGTCAATCGGCGATGCTGGAGTTCGCCGTCAAACTGACGGAAGCCCCCGACAAGATCACCGGGGCCGACCGGCATTTGCTGCGCGAGACCGGATTTTCGAACCGGGATATCTGGGACATCGCCGCGACGGCGGCATTCTTCAATATGTCGAATCGCGTCGCATCGGCCACCGACATGAAGCCCAACGCCGAATATCACGCCATGGCGCGGTAGCGGCGCGCGACCGGCTCACAGCGCCTTCAAGCGAGTTTGAAGCGCGTCGAAGTAGAGCCCCACATGGAGACCGTCGGCGAGCGCATGGTGGGCCTGCACCGCCACCGGCATCCTCCACCGGCCATCGGTCCGCGCGATTTTTCCCCAGGCGATGCGCGGAATGCAGTCGTCCGGACCCGAGACCGGATGCGTCATCGCGGTCAGACGAACCCAGGGCAGACACGTCATGTAAATCCAGCCGCCCTGCCCGGCGACCTTGTTTTTCAAATCGGTCTGCCGCCTCGCGGTCTCGATCTCACGCCGGCAGTCTTCGTTGAATTTCTCCCACTCCGGCGACCACGGAATATCGCAAAACGCGAACTTGCGGTTTTTGATGGGGACGGTCACCGACGCGCCAACCCGGCCGCATTCATACACATGCCCGCCGTCGAAGCGGGTTTTGAACTCGGGAATGTCGTTCGCCGCCCCGGTGATGGCATGGAGGCAGGCGTTGAACACCGGCATTCCGTTTGGTTTCAACTCGCTCATCAGGCGGGTGACATCAACATCCGCCGTCACCGAAAAGTGCGGATTTCGATAGGTCCGGAAAAACATGTACTGGCTCCGCCGGGGCCAGTTGGCGACATCGATGGGGGCCATGTCGGGCGATCCGCCTGGCATCGTCAATTTTCCCGCCGGCGCCGTCTTGTCACGCGGCGCCGGCGCGGGATTTTTCAAATTTCCTGCGCGCATGGGTATCGAGATGGAGTTTTCTCAGACGGATCGATTTCGGCGTCACTTCAACCAGTTCGTCGTCCTGTATCCATGACAGCGCCCGTTCGAGCGTCATGCGGATTGGCGGAGCCGGTCTGACCGCCTCATCCTTTCCGGCGGCGCGGACATTGGTGAGCTTCCTGCCCTTCAGAACATTGACCTCCAGATCGTTGTCCCGCGAGTGGATGCCGACGATCATGCCGGCATAAACCCTAACGCCGGCGCCGATCACCATCGGGCCGCGACCTTCCAGGTTCCACAGGGCATAGGCCACCGCCTCGCCCGCCTCGTTGGCGATCAACACGCCGTTGGCGCGGCCCGGCAGCGGCCCCTTGTATGCCTCATAGGCGTGAAACAGCCGGTTCATGACCGCCGTGCCGCGCGTATCGGTCATCAGTTCCGAGTGGTACCCGATCAGACCCCGGGTCGGCGCATGGAACATCAGCCTTTGACGGCCGCCGCCGGACGGCTTCAGTTCGACCATTTCCGCCTTGCGCTCCGACATCTTCCGCACGACGACGCCGGAATGTTCGTCATCGACGTCAATGACGACCTCCTCCACCGGCTCCAGCCGATTGCCGTTTCCGTCGGATTTCATCACGACGCGCGGGCGGGAGACGGCAAGCTCGAAACCTTCCCGGCGCATGGTTTCTATAAGGACGGCGAGTTGCAGTTCACCGCGACCCGACACGTGAAACGAATCCCTGTCGGCGGCTTCCTCGATCTTCAGGGCCACATTGCCTTCCGCCTCGCGCAACAGCCTGTCGCGAATAACGCGGCTGGTGACCCTGTCGCCCTCGGCGCCGGCCAGCGGGCTGTCATTGACCATAAACGACATGGTCACGGTCGGCGGGTCGATCGGCTGGGCCGCCATCGGCGCGGTGATTTCGGGGTCGCAGAACGTGTCGGCGACCGTCCCCCTGGCGAGACCGGCAATGGCCACGATGTCGCCCGCGCGGCCCTCTTCGATCGGCTTGCGCTCAAGGCCCCGAAACGCCAGAATCCTGGACACCCGGCCCTGCTCGATGATCGTTCCGTCCCGGCCGAGCGCCTTGACCGCCTGATTGGGTCTCACCGAACCGGCTTCGATCCGGCCGGTGACGATCCGTCCGAGATAGGGGTCGGCTTCGAGGATGGTGCCGATCATCCGGAACGGTCCACCGGCCACGGAGGGCTCGGCGACGTGATCCAGCACAAGGTCGAACAGCGGCGCCAATCCCCGATCTTTCGATCCGGCGGGATCGTCGCTCATCCAGCCATCGCGCCCCGAACCGTGGAGAATCGGAAAATCGAGCTGCTCGTCCGTCGCGTCGAGATTGGCGAACAGGTCGAAGATTTGGTTGATCACCTCGGTGGGACGCGCATCGGGCCGGTCGATCTTGTTGACCGCCACAATCGGTTTCAGGCCCGCCTCGAGCGCCTTGCCGACGACGAATTTCGTCTGCGGCATCGGGCCTTCAGCCGCATCGACCAGCACGATGGCGCCGTCGACCATGTTCAGTATGCGCTCCACCTCACCGCCGAAATCGGCGTGACCGGGCGTATCGACGATATTGACGCGCGTGCCGTTCCACACCACGGAAGTGGCCTTGGCCAGGATCGTGATGCCGCGTTCCTTTTCGAGGTCGCCGGAATCGAGAGCCCGCTCCTCGACGCGCTGGTTTTCCCGAACCGCGCCCGATTGCTTCAAAAGCGCATCGACAAGCGTGGTCTTGCCATGGTCGACATGCGCGATGATCGCGATATTGCGAAGTGACATCGAATTGCTTCCGGAGACGGTTCGCCGCGATTGCCGCGGAGTGTCATGCCGGGCACATACCCTGTTATCGCCGGGTATGAAAGGCCCGCCGGCGCAGCCATCGAGGGCGAAGGCCGGTGAATCGCAATCGTCGAATCCCCGTGCGGTGCGAGCACGCAGGCCCCGGGAGGAAAAACTTCCGGCGGTTTTCGTGGCTGACAGCGAAGCGCCGCCGCCATGCTTGTGTTGCCTCAGGCGGCGGCTTTGCGCCGGGGCATGTAGGAGGGCGGTGCGATGCCGAGCGCCTCGCGAAGGTCGGGCGGAACGAGCCGGTGCGCCGAGACGCAAGGCAGCGGCATTTCCGGTATCAGACGGTCGGCCCCCACAAGGTCGAGATATTCGTCGTAATTGTCGAAGCCGGACCGCCCGACATAATCGATGAAACTCTCCGCGGGAACGCCGCCATTGGCCAGAACGACCTCGTGGTTCTCAAGCTCCACATGCCACCAGACGAATTTCGTCGGCATCTCCGAAAGCGGCGCGAAGCGGATTGGAGTTCCGTCCTCCGCCAGCGCGCCGGCGTTGACCAGCGTGTCGCCGAACAGCAGGGCGTGATCGGCGGTCACGGTCAGCGGTCTGTTCGGCAGGTCCGGGCCGAGGGCGCCGGCGTCGATGCGCACCGGCTTGCGGCCGAGTTCGACGCCGCGCGGGTTGACGACGGTCTGCCGCGCCACCCAGATCACCGGCGTCGACCTGCCGTCATGGGTCATGACCCGGTCGCCGGGTTTCAGGGTTTCGATGGCCCGCTCGCCGCCACTGCGTGGCGGTCCTCGCGCCGGTGGCGAAGCAGTTGAATACCTGCGCCGAGGTTTCCATGAATCCCGTCGAGGCGCCGCCTCCCGTCAAAGGCGCGAGGTCAAACGCCTCCTTTTAACCCGCTCCGTGTTGAGGCAAGAGGAGAGAGACTCTTAATCAAAAGCTTATATAAGACTATCACGAATAGGGTGGAGTATTTCCTCAATTTCTTTAAATATAGAATTATAAGTATCGACAATTTTCAGTTCTGCCTCATCAATTTCAGGGCAATAGGCAAAAACTGTTTCATCAGATCCTATATCCTTGCATCTGTCCTGATTTAAAATAAGCTGTCTTTTCATATAAGCTGATTTTAAAAGCTTGGCTTTCTCCTCATACATAGCACAAACCTTTATAAAATAAGGAGAAGCAGGCTTATGAAAATGTCTCTTGAGAGGAAGGTTTTTACAATTCCCGGCATGCTCTATCGCTAAATTAATATAACCCATAATATTATCTCTGTATTCAGGATAAGTTTCTAAGTCACGATCTCCTTCATAACTGGGAGAGTTAAGCAACCTAACACTATAGTCCCCATAAACCCCTCGATAAAACATGGCTAAATAAACAAGAGGTAAATTATAATAAGATGTCATCTCTATATTATGATTTGCCTCCCACAGAAAGTAATCAAGAGGAGGGTAGCTATTATAAGTCTTGATGATAGCCAGTGTTCTGGAATAATAATGGGCGGCTAAATCCAAATTTCTGTCAGCTATACTTTTGAAATCCCCTCCTGAAGAATGGTATCTTGCTATCCAATAATTAGCTACAATATTGCTGTGTTGATCAGCTAAACTATGTAAAATCAACATTCCCTTGGAAACATCATCTTGATTGTTAGTCACCTCACCTTTTAATAAGAGACAGAGAGCATAAACTAAGGTCACACTCACAGAAGGATCAGGATCATTTAATTGTTCTTTATACTGTCTCTCGGTATCCTCAAAATCACCACATCCAAAACTACCAGATCTATATACTGTCCCAAAACCAGGGCTCGTCGCAAAAACGAAAAAGGCGATCGCACTCAATAGCAACACGATTTTTCTCATGGCTCTTTCCACATCCTCCAAAAAACCGCTATGGCGACACACCGCTCAAGGAAATTATATAAACCCGACCCAAACCGTCAAGAGCCTTTTGCACACCCGGCCTCTTGGAGCCGGCTCATTGAGCGGCCGTGTTCTCCACGCCGGCTTCAATGCGCGCCATGTCCTCATCGCTGAGGCCGAAATGATGGCCGAGTTCATGAATCAGCACGTGGTTGACGATATCTCCGAGCGTTTCCTCGTTTTCGGCCCAGTAGTCGAGAATGGCGCGGCGGTAGAGCGTAATCCGGTTGCCGCCCTCTCCGGTCCGCGGATTCCAGCGTTCGGCAATTCCGCGGCCTTCAAACAGACCCATCAGATCAAACGGCGTTTCCAGCGCCAGATCATCCATGATCTCCTCGGTAGGATATTCGGCGAACTGTATCGTTATTTCACCGGTCAGCTTGCGAAACTCTTCGGGAAGATGCGCATAGGCCTCAATCGCCAGCATTTCCATCTCGTCAAGCGAGGGAGAAAGCTGGTCGCGCCAGATGCGGGCCGGGTAGGTTCGATCCATTTTCGTCCTTGGCGGCTTCAAGCCATATACCGGCATATACAGATATGCCCGATCGGTTTCGAGGATTTTCCGCCGCGCATCTCACACGCTCCGGCCGGCCGCTCAAGGATAAGGATTCTCAAAAATCCGCTTGACTCCTTTCGCCCGATCCGGAATCGATGAGAACATAAAAGGAACATATCGCTCGCAAGGCATGATCGACATGGCGCGGGCAGAGTCGCCGGAACCGGCAATGATACGGTCGTAATCCGCCGGAACGGGGCGCCGGCGGGCGGTTTCAACGCATCTGTCATTCCGCCGCCTCCGGCCAATCGCAATGCATCCATGACGCAAGCCACGCCAAGCAGCGCGGCATCGCTCGACCGAGTGCTCGGCGCGCCCGACCGCCGCTCCGGTCCGTTTTCGGGTTTTCGCCGCGCCCGCCTTCAGCGTTGCAATCGACACATGCCTGGCCAATCCGGGCCGAAAACTCATACTGGAATGGAACAAGGATGAACAACGCTTCCATGAGCGACGATCAGAAGATCATTTCGCTCCGGTTACCGCATCTTCCCACGGACAGGATCGTGCGACGGCGCTTCGGCCGGTCATGGCGTTCGAAGCCGGCAAGCGCCGCCGGACAGGCTGAACAACCGCCGCTGGCGATCAGCCATGACGATCGCAATGCCCGGCGCGCTCGCACAACGCGGCATAGGGGTGGCTGACGCATGCGCCATGCATCCGGCGTTCGAATTCATCGAAGCCGAACCGCGGGCCGACCGGAGATTGCTCGTCAGCCTTGCCTCGACGCCCGGCCTGGGCCGCGGCGCGATATATGGCGCCGGCATGCGGTAAGGGCAGGATCATCGAAAAAGGCAGGGAGGCGGAGACGCTTTCCCCGTTTCCCCTGAATGCGCTGCACCTGGAGGCCGAAACCGTCGCGCGGATTGAAAGCGTCGGCCTGAGAACGGTTGACGCAATCCTTCAGGCACCCCGTGCGCCGCTGTCACGCCGTTACGGCCGGCAAACCCTCACCCGGCTCGACCAGGCGCTTGGGCGGCTCGACAAGCCCGTTTCGCCGCGCATGGCCGTCGCCGAACTCTCCGTCGAGCGGCGGATGGCCGAACCCGTCTCGCGTATCGAAGACATTGAGAAATTGACAAGCCTGCTTTGCCTGACATTGAAAACATGTCTCGAACAGCGCGGCGAGGGCGCAAGGGCTTTTGAACTGTCGCTCTTTCGGGTTGACGGGGCGGTTCATCGCCTGGCGGTCGGCATGTCGCGCCCGGTGCGCGACCTGCCGCTGATCAAGCGCCTGTTCGCCGAAAGGCTGACCGCGATCGGGGAATGCGATCGATGCCGGTTACGGCTATGAGGTCGCGCGACTTTCGGTGCTGGCTTCGGCGCCCTTTGAAAACCGGCAGGCGGATCTTGCCGGCGACGGTCCGTCGGAACGCGAAAATCTGGCCCGGCTCGCCGACCGTATCCATGCCCGGCTTGGTCGCGCCGCCATCTTTCAGCCCGCGGCCACATACCCGAACGGTCGAGCAGTCTTGTCGCCTTTTCCGGCATAGCCGAAAACCGGGCGGCGAAAAAACGGCGAGGCCCGTGCACGGAATCCGGGGAAACCATCCGCCTGCCGCGCCCGATCCGGCTTTTCGAGCGGCCTGAACCGGTCGAAGCCATGGCCGAGGCGCCTGAAGGTCCGCCGATCGCCTTTCGCTGGCGTCGAGCGCTGCAACGGGTCGTTGCAGTCGAAGGCCCGGAACGCATCGAGCCGGAATGGTGGCGCGACGGTGAAATCCGGCCACGCAATTATTATCGCATCGAAGACGAAGCCGGGCGGCGCTACTGGTTTTACCGGCAGTGTCTTTTCACGGCGCGGGAAGGCGCTCCGCCGCGCTGGTTCATGCACGGGATTTTCGCCTGATATCCGTCCCGAGCGGTTCCGTACCGGGTTTTTGCGAATTCGTCGTGCAATCGAACTTCTCCTTCCTGCGCGGCGCTTCGCACTTCGAATGGTGGTCACGGCAAAGCGGCTTGGGTTTACGGCGCTCGGTCTGGCCGACCGCAATACGGTCTCGGGCGTCGTCCGCGCCCATCATGCCGCCAGGGAAGCAGGACTCGCCTACCATTCCGGCTCCCGGCTGGTCTTTTCGGATTGCTCCTTCGAAATCCTCACCTATCCCGCAAACCGCGATGGCTGGGCGCATCTCTGCCGTATGCTGACCGCAGCCAATCTGCGTGGCGAAAAAGGCGCTCCCAACCTGCTTTTCACCGACCTTCTCGATTAGGCGAGGCGCTGGAGCTTGCGGTACTCTAGCGTAACGACCGCGACCCTGAAGATTGTGTCGCGCTGTTGCACAAGGTCAGGCTTTGCCTGGGTGAAACGATCCGTCTCGCCGCCTGCCCGACTTATTATGGTCCGACGGGCTGCGTTTCGCTCGAAATGGCTTCCACCGCGGCCGAAAAGGGAAATGCGCCGCTGATGGCGGTCAACGACGTGCTCTATCACGGGCCCGAACGCCGCAGGTGCCAGGATGTGGCGACGGCTATCCGGTTGCATACGCCGGTGGCCGAAGCGGGTCATGACCTCCTGCCGAACGCCATTTGAAATGTCCGCGGGAAATGGCGCGGCTGTTTTCCGGTCATGAAGCGGCATTGAACGAAACACAAATCCTGTCCGGAAAACTGTCCTTCTCGTTCGATAAGCTGAAATACAATTATCCCAAGGAGTGTTTTGGCGAGGGCGCAACTCCGCAGGAGGAAATGGAGCGGCTCGCCTGGCTGGGCAGCGCGGAGAAATATCCGGGCGAAATTCCCGAAAAGATCAGGCATCAGATCGACCATTAACTCGCACTGATCGAGAAACTCGAATATGCGCCTTATTTCCTGACCGTCCACGACATTATGCAATTTGCGCGCGGTCAGGGCATTTTATGCCAGGGCCGGAGAGCGGCGGCCAATTCCACCATCTGCTACTGCATCGGCATCACCGCGGTCGATCCGGCGATGGCCGATCTTCTTTTCGAGCGCTTTATCTCGCCGGAACGGCGCAAGCCGCCGGATATCGATGTCGATTTCGAGCATGAGCGCCGCGAGGAGATGATTCAGTACGTATATGAAAATACGGTCGCGACCACACCGGCCTGGCCGCGACCGGGAGCCCGGCGTCGCCCTGCCGCCCATGCCGCTGGGCGAACATCCATGATTACCCGATCGCTGGCAATGTCGCTGAAAGCACACCTGGTTTCCTTCCTGCGCCACCACCTGGCCGAACGCGGCGTCATCGCCAACATCATTGTCTGGCCGAAAACATTCGAGTGCTTCCGGCCGTTGGTTCTCGGCTCGCGCTTTGTCGGCGTCAGCGGCAAATTGCAATGTGAATCCGGCATCATACACATCGTGGCGAACCGCATCGAGGACTTAACGCCGCTGCTGGCCGAACTGCCCGAGGAAATCCCGGTCATCGACAGTCCCGCCAATACGGACGAAGTTCGCCGCCCGGTGGAGGACATGGGTCGCCGCATTATGCCGCGCTCCCGTCTGATCCAGCTTGTTCGCGAGCGACCGGACCTGAAAGAAGATTATGCCCGGCTCGCCAGTTCGACCGGAAAGGTCATGCCGAAGGGGAGAAATTTCCACTAGGATCAGAACCCAAATCGGGAGTCACAAAAGCATCCGCTCCATACGGCGAAAGCTTTCCGAAAGAACCGTCGCATCCTTCAGCGCAAAAGCCAGCATCATGCCGCCCTGCCATTCGGAGACCACCCCGCGAGCGGTCGAAAAAGCCAGCGAGGGCCGCATGCCGGTGCGCCCCAATTCCCGTGCGATGAAACCGATCAGCAGCGAAAAGCTTTCTCCTGCTCGCTTTGACGCCTCCGGAGCGGAAGAAGAAAAATCGCGTACCGCCATCGGGCGTCCATGCGCCACCCGGCTCTTCAGACTTCGCGCCAATCTCGCCACCAGCAGCGCAAGCCGCTCACGCGGTTTTTCTTCATCATTCTCTATCTCCGAGAGCATCGAGCCGGTCTCCGCAACAAAAACTTCGGCGACCGCCATGGCGAAATCCGCCTTGGCTCGAAAATAGTAATAGACATTGCCGAGCGGAGTGCTGGAAGTCTTTGCGATATCGGCAAGGCTGGTGGCGTCATAACCCTGGCGCCAGAACAGCCGTGCCGCCGCCGCGACCAGCGCCGCCCGATTTTTCTCACCGCGTTTCATCTGCCAATGAACACATGCCGTTCCGCGTCATGAGTTTACTTAAAGCGATTATCGGCAGGCTGAACCAGTCATCGCATGCGCGGGACAAGACGAACGGTCCGGTCGTCACGCCTTGTTCGATTGGCCGCCGGAAGACCCCTCATCAAGCGGCCGGGCTTCCGACGGCAACATAACCGCGACGCCGTCGCGGATCGGATAGACAAGTTTCGCCGAATCCGATCTGAACTCCCCGGCAGCGGAATCGTGCGTCAGCGGACCCTTCGTCAGCGGACAGGCCAGCAGTTCGAGCAGTTTGGGATCAATGGAGGCGTTTCGCTCTCGTTTGGCCATCAGGCACGCTCCCGGAAGATCATTATTGCAACCCGACGCTGAGTTCGCCACCGTCGCGGGCGAGCGACATCTCAGTGATTGCGACGAGGGTTTCGGCTCTGGTTTTCAGATCCGGCGCCTCCAGCAAAGCCTGTTTCTCCGCCGGACCATAGGGCGACATCATGGACAGCGCATTGACGAGCGTGCCGTTTTCGGCGCGGCTCACACTGTCCCAGTCCGCCTCCATCCCATTGGCTTCCAGATAATCGCGAAAGGCTTTCAACAGCGCATCACGATCAACCTCCTTCTCGCCCTCGGCCGGGTCGAGATCGGCGACAAACGGCTTTATGACGCATTGGCGGTAAGGTGTTTTGACCGGCGGTTCTTCAACGATCCGAAACCGGCATATCCCCTGCAGCGTGATCAGGTAACGGCCATCGCCGGATTCGGTCATCGACGTAATGCGCCCGCAGCAGCCGACGTCGCAAAGTTCCGGCTCGCCATCCGACCGCAGCGCGCCATCAAGCCGGGGCTGAATCATGCCGATAATCCGGTTGCCTGAGATCACATCATCCGTCATCTTCAGGTACCGGAGCTCAAATATGTTGAGCGGCATGCGCCCGTCGGGCAACAACAGAGCGGCGGCCAGCGGAAAGATCGCTATCCGACCAGGCAGATCGGATGCCTTACTGTAATGCGCGTTCCCTGCCTGCACCGAATGCTCCCATGGCCGGGTCTTCCGGCAGACCGGCCGCCCGCATTATTTGGCGCAGCGGCGGTGAAACTCAAGGTCGCCAGGCCCCATTGGCGCGAGTTTGTATCAGCGCCCGTCAGGAAAACAGAAGCGAGGAGAGTTTTCGTCGTGCGGCGGACGTTGCCTCATCGGCCACGCCCCAGGCCTCGAAAAACTGAAGTAATTGAGTCCTGGCGCCATCTTCATTCCAGTTGCGGTCCTGTCTGATGATCTCAAGGAGGTTGTCCGCCGCCGCCTGTTTTTGTCCGAGAGTGTTTTGGACCATGGCAAGGTCGAATCGCGCCTGATGATCCCTGGGATCTTCGTTGAGGCGCCGCTCCAGCGCATCCGGGTCTCCAAGGTCGGCGACCTGTTCGGCCAGGGCGATTTTTGCTCTGACGCCGGCAAACGCCGGATTGTCTTGATCCGCCTCGGCGACGGTTTCCAATACCTTCTTGGCCTGTTCGGTTTCTCCCAGCCCGTACAGTGCGGCCGCCAAACCACCCGAGGCATCCGCATTGTCGGGGTGCTGTTGCACAATGGCTGAAAACATCTGACCGGCAGATTGGAAATCCTCGGCGTCAAGCGCGGAGTTTGCCGCCGAAATCGCCTCGGCGAGACGGTCCTTGGCGCCGCTGCCGCCGAGTTTCGCGACAAATTCCCGAATCTGACTTTCCGGAACAACGCCCATGAATCCATCGACCGGCTGGCCATCCTTGAACCCGAACACGGCCGGAATCGACTGTACGCCCATCTGACCGGGAATCGCCGGATGATCGTCAATGTTGAGCTTGACCAGTTTGACCGCGCCTTCGGCTTCCGTGACGACCTTCTCCAACGCGGGTTGAAGCTGCTTGCACGGTCCGCACCAGGGAGCCCAGAAGTCAACGATCACGGGCTGATTTCGCGATTCCTGGATCACATCCGCAGTAAAATCGGCGGTTGTCGTATCCTTGATCAGCCCGGCATCGCCGCTTTCCCGCGCATCGCCAAGAACGATTTCGGGTTGGGGGGACGCCGAGGGTTGTTCCGAATCGGAACCGTAGCTGACGTTTGTCGTATAGCCGGCGTTACCGTCGCCATAGGGGTTGTTTGCGCCATTCATGTCAATCCTCACTGTCGCCCGCCGGGTCAGGCAGACTTTTGTCGCCGAAAGTCAATTGCTGCATCGGTATGTATGACGCTTGCGCCCGCGCCGCAACAATCTCATGCCGCTTACGAGGATAGAGCGACAATCGCGGGCGGGTGACCGGCGCGGGTCATGAAGTCGATCAGGTCATCCGTTCCGATTGTCGTGGTGGCTTCATTGGTGAGCGGATGCGCATTTATCAGCGCATGATCCAGCAATTCCCGATCCAGGATTGCGGTAACCCTCCCGCCTGCGTCATTAATGACGGCAAAAGCCGAAACCGCTCCCGGCGCAATACCCAAGTATTCCATGAGTTTTTCCGGTTTGCCGAAGGAAAGGCGGCCGGAGGCTTCAATTTTCCTGTGCAGTTGCTTCAGATCGATGGCTCGGTCTTCGCCGACCGTAATGAGAAAGTAGTTGTCCTTCTTGTCCTTCAGAAAAAGATTCTTCGTATGTCTGCCGGCGATCTCTCCCCGCAGCCGCCGCGAGTCGGCCACCGTGAACAGCGGCGGGTGCTTGACTGTCGCCGTCACATATCCCGCCTCGTCCAATTGATTTTGCAGATCATCAATCGTCAACGGCATCAAGGCATTCCGGCAATTTCTGTGATCGAAGGGACGCGGTATCGCGATTGGCGCGGCGATGCAACCCTTGTGGCGAAGGCGGGCGGTATTTCATCGCCGCATTCGCCATTTCCCGGTTGCATTCATGCCCCTTCTGCGCCATACAGGCACCGCTTTACGGCAGTTGCCGCATGAGCGGGCGTAGCTCAGGGGTAGAGCACAACCTTGCCAAGGTTGGGGTCGTGAGTTCGAATCTCATCGCCCGCTCCAGCAATCCGAGGTGTACCAGCAATCCGAGGTGTAAATGACAGTTTTCCAATGGGTTACGATATAATCGCACCGGCAAGATCCGGTATCAAACATTCAGTACCTTGAGCAGCACATCAAAAGTCCCACCGACGCCAATCGGCGGTCGTTTAGGTGTGTTTGACAAAACCTGGCGAAAATGGCCCCAAACTGTATCCTACCAGACCGGTTGCGATCTCCAGCATCCACCGACGCCCCTTGCCGAACGTATCAGAGCAGCCTGATCCGGATATTCGGAATGGGAGCGGTGAGCAACGGTAATCGTGTCGTCTCCAGGTTCCGCGCTGGAATCGTTCCAAACCTGACAGGCGCGCCGAACGACTTCCTCAATGCTACCAAATCCGGGTGGGCCGGACTCGCGACGGAATCCAACGCGGATCCGTTCATGGATCAGACGATAGACCTGCCAGTCGGCGGAACTCGCCCGTACAGCATCGACGCCATCGAGTTCGCCCATCTCCAAGGCTATAGACTGCCGGGGCCTCTACAAAAAATCCGGGCGCGTAAACCGAGCTTGTGGCGATACGCCGAACTTGATCGCACAAGAGATGAACGATAGGCTTCGCCAATAATTCCACTGGAGCGATTGGCGATGTTGAAACAAGTGATTCTTGTATCCTGCGTGGCTGGAAAGAAGGCTGATCTGAATCGGGCAGCCGATCTTTATACGTCGGCGTGGTTTATCAAGGCGCGCCGGCTGGTGGAGCGCACCGGTGCGCCCTGGTTCATTCTTTCAGCAGAACACGGGCTGCTTGGTCCCGAAACAATGGTCGGGCCCTATAACAAAACACTGAACACGATGTCGACCGCCGAGAGGCGGGCGTGGGCGGAGCGTGTCCAACTACAGTTGGATGCGGAACTCCCGGAGGCCGACGAAATCGTCGTGTTGGCGGGGAACCGCTACCGCGAGTACCTGATGCCGTATCTTCGGGCGCGCTTTCCCAAGGTCGAAGCGCCAATGGAAGGGCTGAGGATTGGACGGCAGTTGAACTGGCTGGACAATGCAACGACGCTCTGATCTCAATACCTTCTATGGCCTGCTGGCCGAACTTGAGAGCCGGATCGGCGGGCGGCGGCTGGGAGAATGTCACGGGCGAATGAACTGGCCGGAACGCGGTGTCTATTTCTTCTTCGAACCGGGAGAGACGCGCGACAGCAATCCGCCTGTATCCCGCGTCGTGCGGGTCGGCACCCATGCTTTGACCTCGAAATCCCGGACGACATTGTGGCAACGGATCAGTCAGCACAGGGGTACGACCAATCCTCGCGGCGGCAATCATCGGGGTTCGATATTCCGGCTTCTGTACGGGGAAGCCTTGATGACCCGCGATCCCGCACTGCAAATTGAGACCTGGGGGAAAAAATCCTCCGCAACGCGGGAAATCAGGGCCGCCGAGCGTCAGCACGAGGCTTTGGTCAGCCGATACATCGGGGCCATGACGCTGTTGTTCGTTTCGGCGCCGGACGCTTCCGGTCCGGAAAGCGCCCGCGGCATCATTGAGCGGAATGCCATCGCGTTGCTCAGCAACTATCGTGCAGCGACACCGGATCGGCCAAGTTCCAATTGGCTGGGTAAATTCAGCGGTCGGGCTCGGGTGCGTAGATCCGGGCTTTGGAACAATAATCACGTCGATGAGAAATATGACCCGGCCTTCCTTGGATTGCTGGAGGACTTGGTGCGGCGAACACCTTCGACCTGACCCCAAACAAGAACGCGCAACTTCCGAGGGGCGGCCGTCAGGCTGCCCTTCCTCATTTACGAAAGGATCAACCCGATGAAGAACTTCGCCCAATCCGACAACGCCATCTCCCTGACGGGCCACTCTAGGCCGTTACCTCCGGCGACGGCTTGCTTATCGGCTCAATCCCCGGCGCAGCCACAGAAGCCGGGGCGGGCGATGCCATCGGTCGGATGCGTCCGAACGCAGCTTCTGACCGGCGCTATATTTGGAACGCGTAACGCTTGGCAAGTTCGCCCAGATGCCCGGACAGCCAGGCCGGCGCGGATTCGCGCCATTCCGCCCAGAGTTCCGGGTAGCTCATCGCCTTGAACCGCGGTGTCGAACCGGCCACGCGATCCGCGAATTCTGCAATCTCGCGCCGGTGGTCGGCGAAAACGGGATCGCGGTCAGGATTTGCCGGCTCCCAGTAGAGATACAGGAGTGTCGCGTTACGACCTGAGAAGGTGCGCGCCAGGCCGAATGCATGTTTGATCAACTGTGCCGCATTCAGGCAAGCGTAACTGTCAGGCGCGTTCTTCAGCCGACCCATCTCTTCGAAATAACCCTGTTCGCGCCGTTCATCCCGGATCTGTTTGTCGTATGCATCTGAAAACTCGGCGGTTTCGCCACTAAGATATTCGATCAGTTTGGACTCGACGCCCACAACGCCATCGACCCCGGACAGCACCACATCGAGATGGGGGGGTGCCTTGAAGGCCGGTCGGGCATTTCCGCTCGAATTCCAGCTTCGAGAAAGCGCCGGCGAACGGCAAGGTCAGATCGTCGATACGGGTGCGGAAGGGTGCGAAGCAATTGACCGCCAATGCCGAAGACGAATGGGCTGCGCAAAATTTGGTTTCCAACTCGTTTCCGTCACCGGCGCGGAGATCGGCTTCGAAATCCACCGGAGACACAAGAGGCAGAAGATTATCCGTGAACGAGCCGACATAGCCGTTCTGATCCACCACAATGTCCGGGTCCGGGCGGCGACGAACCAATGCTTCGCGGAGGAGGCGCTTAACGCGGGGTTTTATCGGGCTGTCTGACACGCGGTTTCCGTTTCATCCACGCGGTTTCCGTTTCATCGGGAGAGTATAGTCGCGACATTCGCAATCATCAACGATGCGCCGTTCGCGGACCGGGACATCGGGCGGGTCTACATCGCCGATGGCGTAATGGGCGCGAATACCAAATTGGCGATTGCAGCCTTTCGGAAAAACAACGAAATGGCCGCCAAGGGTGAGATTGACGAGGTGATCGTCAAAGCCCCGCCGGAGCAAAACAAGTGGCCGTCGTTCTCCGGTTGCAGGATTATCGAGACTTTCGGGCCCATAAATCGGCCTGGGAAGCGATCCGCGTTTGACAGTTCGCGCCGAACGGCGCAAGAGATGCCGTCAGATCGGATTCCCCGGTCAAATGATCGTTTCGCATCTTCTGAAAGCCGGGAATACGGGATGGGCATTTATCTCCCGATCGCCGAGTTGTCGGTTAATGTGTTCGTGTTGCTCGCAATGGGCGGTGCGGTCGGTTTTCTGTCCGGTATGTTTGGCGTCGGCGGCGGATTCCTCATCACCCCGTTGCTGATTTTCTACAACATCCCGCCCGCGGTAGCGGTCGCAACCGGGGCCAATCAGGTCATAGCATCCTCGTTTTCCGGCGCCTTGGCGCATATGCGGCGCGGAACTCTGGACTTCAAACTGGGTAGTGTTCTTCTCGTCGGCGGAATGGCCGGTTCGTCGGTCGGCGTCTATATCTTTGCGTTGCTAAGGCAAATCGGTCAACTCGACCTGATCATTTCTCTTTTCTATGTGGGTTTCCTTGGCATCGTAGGCGGATTGATGCTCGTTGAGAGTGTAAGGGCCATCCGCAAGACGAAGAAGGGGCAGACAGCGAGCCTGAAAAAACCCGGCCGGCACAACTGGATACACCGATTGCCGTTCAAGATGCGATTCCGCGCATCAAAACTTTTTGTCAGCGCGATACCGGTCCTCGGTCTTGGCGCCATAATCGGCTTTCTGGCGTCCATCATGGGCGTTGGCGGCGGATTTATCATGGTCCCGGCGCTGATCTATCTTTTGAAAGTGCCGACCAACGTGGTTATCGGCACTTCGCTGTTTCAGATCGTCTTCGTTGCCGCCTTCACCACCATCATTCACTCATCCACCAACCAAACCGTCGATGTCGTCCTGGCATTGTTGCTGATGCTTGGAGGCGTGGCGGGGGCTCAATACGGCGCCAAAGCCGGCCAACGGCTGCGAGGCGAGCAGCTACGTGCATTGCTCGCGCTTCTCGTTTTGGCCGTGGCGCTTCGGCTCGCCTTTGATCTGTTTGTGGAGCCGGCGGATTTGTACTCGATATCCTTGCCGGGGATCGCCTGATGCACGGAGCGATCATACTTCTGCTTGCGGTCATCGCATGGCCTTGTGCAGCGATCGCTCAACAGGGCGAGAGCGAAAGCATCGAAATCGGGCTTTCGACGGATCGCATAGCCATTACGGCCGATTTCAGTGGAGCCGACCTGACCATATTCGGCGCATTGGACAACGCAGACCCTCTGATCGTTCGCCAGGGAAGATATGATGTCATCGTCGTTCTTCAGGGGCCAACTGCGTCAACCGTTGTGCGCCGCAAGGAGCGATTTTTCGGGATGTGGATCAACCGGCGTTCGCAAATCTTTGACAATGTGCCGATCTCCTATTCGCTGGCCACTACACGCGCGATCCAGGATATCGCCGACAATGAAACATTCTCCCGGCTTTCGCTGGGGATCGACAACATTTACCTCAAACCGCGGGACGGTGGAAATGCCTCACGGGATGGCGAGTTCACCGATGCGCTGCGGACGAGAAAAAAGGTCTCCGGTCTCTACAGCGAACGGGTCGGCGGCGTTCAATTTTTGTCTCAAAGCCTGTTCCGGGCGACGCTTTCGCTGCCACCTACCGTTCCGACAGGAACGCATCGGGCCAGAGCGTTCCTGTTCCGCAATGGCGTATTTTTGAAGGAAGCATCAGCGCCGTTGTTTATCCTCAAATCCGGACTGGAAGATGCGATTTACAGGGCGGCGCATGGCTACAGCTTTTTGTATGGCGTCGGGGCGGTTCTCATTGCGATGCTGATAGGCTGGCTCGGTCGAATCATTTTCAAGAGGGACTGATTTCACCGTGGTTAAATCATCCGTGGCGACATCTCTCCCCTTTCAGAACCGCTGTCCTGTCGGGCGTCAGCAAAGTTGCCGGTATGGGATAGATTCGCCGGTCTCCCAGCAACAACGCCTGCATTCGCGACCAGTCGAACAAGCTCTCATAGGCCGGCGAGAGCACATTGAGCGATCCGGTGAATGCGCCGAACGCCGGCATGACGATTCGCTCGCCATCCCAAGCAAAGCAATTCCGACGCACGGTCCGGCCGCGACGGTGGACCCGGACGGCCGGATGAAGATGTCCCGATATTTCTCCCGCCGAGGTTCCCAAGGCCGGTTCGTGCCGGAATGTCAGCGCTCCGATTGCCAGCTCATCCGCAAAAAATCCCGGCAGATTGACCGGAGCGTCTGGATCATGATTTCCTGATATCCAGCACCAGTCCCTTCCACGAGACAATGCGACGATGCGGTCAAAAACATCCCCGGGAATCCTGTTGTGGCCGGTGTCATCGTGAAAACTGTCTCCCAGACAGACAATGAGCGCCGGATCGTAATCGGCGACGACTTCGCTAATCCTGTCAACTGTTGCGTGGGTGTCATATAGAGGGACAAAGGACCCGCGCCGGGCAAACGAAGAACCCTTTTCGAAATGCAAATCGGAAAGGCATAGCAGCCTGTGATCGGCAAAATATGCCACGCCGCGCCAATCGCAGACCACCTCCTCGGAGGCCGCTTCGATTGTCATTGCGCCGGTTTTGCCGCAACGAAATGATTGCGATGACAATTTTATCATTTGGCATCCGGCGCATGATCCATTTCGGCAACCAGTTCTTCCAACAACGCGTCGTCAGCGCTCCCTGCAACCGGTTCCCTACCGGTCTCCAGCATCACCGGGACCGCCAATGGCGATATCTTCTCAATATCCTTATGCACGATTCGGCCGGGTATGCGCGAGAGCATATCCGCCAGGCGGCGGACATCAAGCAGCCCCGAGGCTACATCCACACGGGTTGCCTGAAGCAGTATGTGATCCGGCTCGTGGCTTCGAAGCACATCGTAAATCAGGTCAGCGGAAACTGTCACCTGACGTCCGGATTTTTCCTTTCCCGGGTGACGTTTCTCAATCAGCCCGGCAGTCAGGGCGCAATTCCGGAATGTACGTTTTAACAACCAGCTTTCCGCAAGCCAGGCTTCCAGGCCATCGCCCAGCATGTCCTCATCAAGAAGATCGCGAAGTGAATATTCATCTTTTTGAAACATGCAACCCAGATCGTGCAACGCCCAGACTGACAACGCATAGTCGGTTGCGACAAATCCCAAGGGCCGTGCGCCGGCTCTCTCAAGCCTGCGCGTCAGCAACATTCCCAATGTCTGGTGCGCAAGACGTCTTTCGAACGGATACAACACCATGTAGTAACGTTCGGCCTGCGGGAACGTTTCGATCAATAGCTCATCATGGGCGGGCAACATCGAGTGCCGCCGCTGCAGTTTGAGCCAATTCGCGACCTGGGGCGGCAGAGTTTTCCAGCGCTCCGGCTCCGCCGGCATCTTTCGAACCGTATCGGCGAGATATGTCGACAACGGAAATTTCCCGCCGGCGTAGTACGGCACCTTTACATCGGCTCCGTGCGCGCCGGATGCAAAACACTCGTTTCCCGAATACCCTCAAAATGGAGCACCTTGCCGGAAAAAAGAAACGTATCGCCCGGCGACAAGGCTTCCAGAAAACTCCCCTCTATCTTTCCCAGAACCGGCCCTCCGCGAACATTTATCCCTCGGCCCCGATGTCTGGTAAGGCGGACGTTGAGCATGGGCGCCCCGATGATCGTTCCGGCATTGAGGCGATATTGCCGGGCAACGACCGGATTTGAGATGCGCCACAGTCCATCGGGTGTTTTGCGAATGCGCGCGTAGCGCTCATAGCTTTTCAACGCATATCCGCCGGTCGCGACAAATTCGACAACCCGGTTAAACGTTTCGCTGTCAAGGTTCGCATATGGCGCCGCGGTCCTGATTTCATCGTAAAGGTCGTCTGGAGCAAACGGGCCGGCGCACGCTGTTCCGAGAACATGCTGCGCCAGCACATCCATGGCGCCTTCGAGCAACGGAGGTGTATCCTGTGCACCCTGAGTGCCGGCTTCAAGAGCCGCCCTGCATTCCAGGACCTCGAACCTGTTTGCGGGCACAAGGATCGCCCGGCTGGGTTCGTCCATGCGGTGGTTGGAGCGCCAACGTGAATGACCATGGCGGTCGTCGTAATCGTCGTAGTCGTCATCCATCATCAGATCAGGGTCGGGGTCGTACTCCATGGGGTCATCATAGTCGTCGTAGCGACGACGGCGATGGCGACCATACTCCATTTCGCGCATGACCGATCGGACAATCGAGGCCACCTCACCATGACGGGGTCAAGAGCGGCGACGACGGCGGGGATAACGGGGAGGCATAGGGCAATCTCCAAATCAAGAGGTAACATAATACCACAGTAAGAAAGAGAAAGTCAAGCAGCAGAACCGAGGACGGGCGTGTTTCCACTGCGCGTTTCCAGCGAGATATTCAGTCCGATTTCTCTCACCGGCGTGGTCGGATTTCTATGTATATCGACGGCAAGCGCTTTGAGAGGCGAGGTATAGAGTGTGTGTACGCCACAGTAAGGTTCACCAGGCCGTCGCCTCGGACGCCCATGCAGGCTGACGAGACTCGGCAGAAATCCCGCCAGTGTCTTGCCCGCGCCGGTAGGCGCGATCAGCAGGACCTAACGCCGGGCCGAAGTCTCGACAAGCAGCTTTTCCTGGTGTTCGCGCAACGTCCAGCCGCGGCCGGAAAACCATCGCGAAAACACTTCGGGCAACAAATCTTGTCCGGTCGCTTGCAAAATGTTCGGTATTTGTTCCACGGCATACACCTAATCGGCTTGCCGCTGTTCGCCAAGCCGAAAAAGAATGTGAGTGAGGTAATTGCGGGCAAGCGAATTGCTATAACCAAGGCCAGATGGCCTTTATTGCCCCCGGGCGACTTCTTTATTGATGCGGTCCGCGCGGGTTTTGGTCGAAGCCAAGAGAAGAAGCCGATAATCTGGAATATCTCTTGACGCTCCTGCCAGGCGATCCCTGCCAAAACTATCTGGTGATGGCGACGCGAATCTCTTTGATGTCTACCATCATCCCCTGTCCGGTGATATCCGGGTTTACCGCAATCACGCCGGCTGCTCCGGGAGAACGGTCCGGAAGCTCGACCTCGAACAGATATTCCGCAAGCGCAGCGCCGACAACGTAACGTTTCCTACCGCAATCGCCTAATTCCGCCAGATCGCAGGCGACAGACATTTGGACGGTCTGGCCCTCCTGCGCTCTTGCGGCAACGCTGAAAAGAGCGCTGCCGCCGGCGATCCGCTCCAATGTCCCCTCTCCGATATCAAACAGGATTTCCGCACCGCCGGAAGAACCGACGCGCAAGTAACTCTCGCCGTCCCGTTCGGTAAGTTGCGCGGTTGCGCCGCCGGGAACGGTCACATCGGTCGAGTCGACCGGTTCGAATATTCCGATCCAATTGCGCGGTATTTTGGAATCCGCGCTCCTATCGTCACCACCCGGTATCCTTTCCGGCCGGAAACTCTCGCCGTTCAGTTCAAGAGGCGGGTTTGGAACGCTTCCGTCTCTTTGCTCGACGGATTCGAGAATACCGCTTTGGAGGGTCCACCATATACCTGCGCCAATAGCCGCGAGCAGCAGTGCGGAAATAAACAATATCGCAAATGGCCGTCGCCGGAACGAGAGTTCTGACAGATCGCCCGGTTGTGGCTCGTCAGCGACTATCGATGCGACCAGCCGGTCGTCCGGATTGATGGCCGGGGCCTCGGTGACGACCTTGTTGTGCCCGGTTCCAGAGCCGGAAATATCCCTTTTGCCAATCTCCGGTTTTCCCCCGACGGTAAAAAATTCGGATTCTATTTGAAGAATTTTGGCGCGAAGACCCTCTCGCCGCCTTTCCGCCATGTCTTCCGAAATGGATTTACGTGATTCAAGCGCTTTTTCGAGCGCCGAAAATGCGGATTTATAGACGCGCTCGCGAAACGCCTGACTTCCCGCGTCGCCTTTTTCCAACGCAGTCCGAATCGCATTTTCTATCGCGTCCAATCGCGCGTCCTCCACATCAATGATATCGCTCTAACTGTGGAATCTCAACAAATTGTTCCGATTAAAACCCAAGCGGCCGATCGACGGTTTGGATTTTAGCGCCGATTGTAGAGAGGTGTCCGGACCGGTACGCCAGCGTTGAAGGCTTGGGATTTGTAACAACTGCCATTGTCGGACATGACCTGCGCCCGGTCCGCTGCGCCGACGCATCGGAGAAAGCGCGGCTCGCCGGGCGGGGTTCTTGTTTCCCCGATTTGACAGGATTCGATTTCCTGAATAGCCTGCGTTGCGGGATTGTGTCAGGATTGAGCATTGGAAAGCCGGGGAGGACGATTATGACGAGGCGTTTTTTGCTTTTGGCGGTCGCCGCCGTTTTCTGGTCGGGCGTTTTCGCCGGTTCCGCTTCGGCCAAGCTTTATCGTGTGGGAGGTAAAAGCTGTGATTTTGAAAGAGCGGAAAGGCTATATAAAGAGGATCCCGAATTTATATCTGCAAAAGTAACTTATAATCAATGCCGTGTGCTTAAGGGGCAAGCAACGGGAGATGTTGCCTTGAAGAATTTAGGATTATCTCGTTTGCGGGAGCTAGCAGAGCATCAAAATGATATTATGGCCAGTTTTTTTCTGGGAGATTATTTTATAACCGGAGGGACATTTAAAGATTTTTCTGAAGATGAAGAGGAGCTGGAAGATTATTTAAGCCACTATTTTATGACTTTGGCCTATATCAATACTTTGGAAAGGAACTATCCTGGTCTGGATTATATTTTTTTGAGCAAGGTTTTGAGATAGAGATGGTCTCCTATTATAAAGTCCCTGTGTTGTATTTACGCATTTATACTTTAGGTGTTATTGGAGATCACGATTTCAATTTATTGGAATCCCCCAGCTATGAAGGGGATCGCAATCTAAAGACTTATGAGAAATTTAGACGTTTCACTCAAGGTTTTTTAGATAAAGCATTATTTCATGCGCAAGGCTGCATCAATGTTCCGCAAAAGCCTTATTTTAATCCCAATACATATAAAGTCTACAGAAGCGCATGTCAGGTGATTAAACAAAAAACATTGAAGATGAAAGAGTTAGAAGATGAAAGGGTGAAGATTTTAGGTCAACACAGCAACTGTAAGGACTTAAGCGAAATCAATTGTCCGGAATACTATGAGACACAACAAAAAAATTTGGATATAATTGATGAATTTTTAGATGAATCAAAAGAGCTTTTTTCCCGCTGCAATAGAGTGTTCAGATATAATTTCTTAATAATGAGCAACTCGCTTATCGCCGTGTTCGGACGGCGCGGGTTCGCCGGTATTGCCGTCCGGTTCAAGCCGGACTCGGATCGCCCGAACATGCCCGGGTAACGACAGCCGCGGGGCGGATGTTACCGGTTGGCGCTCGCAACGCGCATTTTCAGGGGTTTCGGCTCCGGATAGGCGCCCGGCGTGAGGCGGGGCGCGGCGATGACGGAAGAAATCCGTGGGTCATTTGGTGGATTATCGATGAAAACAGGGGCGACGGCAGACCCGTTTGAGTGTATCGTCATATTCCAAATCCGGAGGAACGACCCATGGACCGAATGCGCGACGACCGTGTCGGCTATTACCGCGAAGACCGGTGCGACCTGGCCGATTTCGCCACGCTGGCGTCAAGGCGAACCGGCCGGGAGGATTGTCCGAACGCACGGTCGATCGCGGCAAACATTCCGGTCTACGACGCGAATGCGCTTGGCGATTTCTTCGTCGATGCGGACAAGCGCCGCACGCTGATGGCGGAATGGGCCCGCATCCTGCAAACCGGACCGGGCGTCTTGGCGATTAGAAGCGCGGCGACCGACCTCGGCGCAATCGACGCGGCCACGAAAATCTTCGAGGACATCGTCGCCGAGGAGAAACAGCGGGCCGGCGGCGGCGATCACTTCGCGAAGGCCGGCGCAAACGACCGCATCTGGAATTCGCTGCAAAAACTGTGCGAGGCCTCGCCTTCGGCGTTTGCCTGCTATTTCGCCAATCCGGCCGTCGATGCGGTGTGCGAAGCCTGGCTCGGCCCGAACTATCAGATGACCGCGCAGGTAAACGTGGTTCATCCCGGCGGAGAGGCGCAACTGGCTCATCGGGACTATCATCTGGGCTTTCAAACGATGCAGATATCGTCCACCTACCCTTCGCATGTTCACGACCTGTCGCCACTGATGACCCTGCAGGGCGCGATAGCCCATTGCGACATGCCGGTCGAAAGCGGCCCGACAAAACTGCTGCCGTTTTCGCAACTCTACCGCCCCGGCTACGCCGCTTGGCGCAGGGATGATTTCCGCGCCTATTTCGAGGAGCACTTCGTGCAATCGCCGTTGGCGAAGGGTGACGGACTGTTCTTCAATCCGGCGCTGTTTCACGCCGCCGGCGCCAACACAAGCAACGATATCCACCGGATGGCGAACCTGCTGCAGATTTCATCCGCCTTTGGCCGCACGATGGAGACGATCGATCGCAAAAAGATGGCGGCGCTGCTCTATCCGAAACTGAAAGAACTGAAGGATGGTTCGAAGATCGGCGAACCGGGGCTTAACGCCGCCATCGCCGCATGCGCCGAAGGATATTCATTTCCCACGAATCTGGACAACGACCCGCCGATTGGCGGACTTGCCCCGGAAACGCAGGCCCAACTCATGCGTCGCGCACTTGCGGAGTGCATGGACGACGACGAATTCATCATGGCGCTGGATGAGCAAGAGCGGCGCAGGAGAGCATGATATCCGCGGTTTTGCGTCGAACCGGGACCGGGACCTTCACATCCCGTGCAAATGCCTTTTCACCTTGGCGCTACAGCGGGCCGAAATCGGTTCATCCACCGTGCGGCATGCCCCCGGCGCAACCCATCATACGCGCGGCAGCCGGCCTGATCCGCACAAGTCCGCTTTCGCCCCGTAAGCGTTGACGCGGCAGTTGTTTTCAGCCTGCCCGCTCCGGCAACGCCGCAAGCAGTTTGCGCAGCGTTTCGACGGTGGAATGATCGGCAACGCCGTCAACCCTGTCCGGTCGAAAATGGCGTTGAAACGCAGCAACCACTTTTCGTGTCGCTTCATCATAGTTGCCGGTTATTTCCAGCCCATATCCGTAGACCGCCAACATGGATTGCAATTCTTTCACCGGTTTGCCGACGCAAACGCCCGTCAGGATCATGCCCTCATCCGAGATCGGAACAGGTTCGACGAAATGCCCGACACCGGCTTCGTGGAGCCCGACCCAGGGAAATTTTTCTCCCGGATCGACCTTTCGTCCGGGCGCGGTATCGGAATGCGCCAGCACCTTTTCCGGCGCGATTGAATGCCGCCGGATGATCCCCCGGCATAGCGCGACGACCGCCGCGACCTGAGCATCCGGAAAGTCGGTGTAGCCAAATTCGTGACCCGGATTCACGATCTCGATTCCGACCGACGCCGAGTTGATATCGGCATTCCCCTGCCATGAACCGGCGCCCGCATGCCAGGCGCGTTCCGCCTCACGGACCAACTGGACTATTCGACCGTTCTCATGAACGACATAGTGACTGGATACTTCAGGTTTCGGATTGCACAACCACGCTTCCGCGGATTCGCCGTTTTCCATACCGGTGTAGTGCAGCAGGATGATCGAGGGTGTGGCGCCCGCCCTGCGCGGGCCGAAATTCGGCGACACGCGGACATCGGCGCCCGGCTGATCGGCAACAAACCCGGTCATGCAACCGGCAATCCGGCCGTGATCGCCTCATAGGCGGCATTGATCGCCGCCAGCCGTTCATTGGCGATGGCTTGGAATTCCTCCGGAACGCCGCGCGCGATCAGGCGGTCCGGGTGATTTTCCCGCACCAGTTGGTAGTAGCGCCGCCTTATCTCGTCGCGGCTCGCATCGCGGGAAATACCAAGGACGACAAACGGGTCGCCGCCATCGGCGATGGTATGCCGCGCCGTCAGCCGGTTGAAATGCACCCGATCAAACTCGAAGATTTCGGCGACACGCCCGAGATATGCCAGTTCGCGCTCGTGAACGACGCCGTCGGCCCCGGCGATATGAAACAGGCCGTCGAGGATATCTTCCAATATCGGACAATTGGCGTGACCCGATCCGCAGAGGCGCGCCATCCGTGCCGCATATGCCTCGAAACCCGCGACATCCGTCCTGGCCAGATCATAGAGCCTGGCCACATGCCTTGTTTCGTCCGGCGGAACTTCGAAAATTTCCTGAAACGCCCGCACCTCGTCGGATGTGACAACACCGTCCGCCTTGGCCATTTTTGCCGATAGAGCGATCATCGCGATCGAGAACGCCACGCGTCGGCGGGTTTCCGGGTCGCCCTCGAAAACCGTGCGCACGGCCTCGATCACACCCGAAAGAACGTTGGTTGAAAGGTGCGATACAAATTCGCCTATGCGAGTCCAAATCGACATGGGCGCGTTTTAGATTACTTTCTCTCCCGGTAGAACCGCATCGGCGTCTTCTATTTTCCCGAGATCGTCCTGCCGGACCTGACGATCGGTTTTTCGCGGTTTCATACGCGCAATTTACCGTTTGGTTTTACCGCGACGTGACCAAATATCGTGTTATCCGCCATCGCAATCGTTGCGATCGGCCAGCGCGCGGGGAAATCCGCGCGTTGAGTCACGCGGACGCTTCCATCGGGCGAAATCGATCCGGCCGGAGGCGGCTTGAATCGATGCTCCGCTATCTTTTGTCGGCCAATATCAGATCGGACGCCATCTCGCCGACCATAATCGACGGCGCATTCGTGTTACCCGATGGAATTGACGGAAAAATCGAGGCGTCGGCCACGCGCAATCCGTCGACCCCGCGCACCTTCAGTTCCGAATCGACTACCGAGTCGGCGGTGTCGTCGCTCATGCGGCAAGTGCAGCATGGATGGAATACCGTACATGCGTGTTCAGCGGCATAGGCAAGGATTTCCTCGTCACCCTGTATGTCGTCGGCAGGCCTGATCGGCGCTTCGATCACATCGGCAAGGCCCGGCATGGATGCAATCCGCCGCATCAGACGCACGCCTTTGATCATCAGACCGCGATCATGATCGGTCGACAGATAGTTGGGCCGGATTTTTGGCGGCGCCAGAGGGTCCGCCGAACCAATGTCGATCCGACCGCGACTGCTCGGCTTGCAGGGGCTGTATCCGAGCAGAAATCCGGGGAAGGGATCAGGGTTCATCATCGGCCGTTTGTCCGGCGGCGCCCGCGTGTAGCTGACAGGAGAAAAGTAGATCTGCAAATCCGGGCGCAAGGCGTCAGGCGACGAGCGCACGAAACCGCCGCCCTGATTGACGGAAAGCGACAGCGGTCCACGTTTGTGCAGCAGAAACCGCAGTCCAGCTTTCAGCTTGCCGAACAGAGGCCGCAACTCCTCGTTCAAGGTCGGCGCTCTGGAGCAATAGAGATTGTCGAGGCCCAGATGATCCTGGAGATGCTGTCCGACATTGGCGTTTTCCGCGACAATTTCGATATCGAACTCCTGAAGCAAATTGCCGGGCCCGACGCCCGAGAGTTGCAGGATTTGTGGCGAGTTCACCGTGCCGGCCGACAAGATGATTTCGCGGCGGGCCTTGATCTTCTCCTCCCTGCCGTCTTTGCGGTATTCAACGGCGACCGCCCTTTTCCCCTTGAATGCAACACGGGTCGCATGCGCACCGGTTTCGATTTTCAGATTCGGTCGCGAACGCGCCGGATCAATGTAGCAGCGCCCGGTCGACGCCCTCAGCCCGTCCCTTGTCGTGATCTGGTAGAGAAACGCGCCCTCGATCGACCGACCGTTGTAATCCGGATTGCGGACATATCCGGCCTGCTCCATGGCGACGAAGTAGTTATGGCACAGCGCATGCGCATCGCGGTCGATGGTCGAAACATGGACCGGACCACCCGCACCGCGAACCTGATCGCCGCCACGTTCGAAATCCTCGATTCGTCGATAGATGCGCGAAACGTTCTCCCAACTCCATCCCCGCGCTTCGCGACCCCAATCATCGAAGTCGGAGGCCGCGCCCCTCACCCAGACCATGGCGTTGATGGAACTGGAACCGCCCAGCACCTTGCCGCGCGGCCAATAGCCGGGATTACCGCCAAGGGCGGCTTCGGGCTCGGTCAGATATTTCCAGTTGATCGAAGCGTCGTAGTAGGCGTGGCCATAGCCGATCGGCATGCGGATCCAGAAATTTTTGTCCGACCCGCCCGCTTCAAGCAACAAAACCGTATGCCTGCCGTCCTCGCTGAGCCGGTTGGCGAGTACGGCGCCGGCCGAACCCGCGCCGACGATAACAAAGTCAAACCCGGCCATCGGCGCCCTTGTAATCCGCCAAAATCCATCAGTGTCTCATTGGCGCGCGAAACCGGTATGGCGCTTCCAGAGAAGCGACCGTTTTTATCAGGATCGATGTCCAACATAACGCCCTCGGCCCCGCAATACGCTATCGTTTCACGACGCTATCGTTTCACGCTCTTTCTCGCGGCATCGAGGATGGCATGAACCTCCGCTCAAAGGGCGATATGTCCAGGATCGGCCGTCAGGCGCGCGCTTCCTGATCCCCTTTGCCCACTGGCCTGTTCATCCCCTTTGGGAAAGCCCGGCCGGCGATTGCGGATTTCAACAAAATGAAGGGTGGCCTGTCCGACCGCATTGAACGGGTTCGTGACGATGAACCGCCGCTGGACATATTTCCCGATCCGCGGGAAGATGCATGAACTGGTCGACAGGCTGATCGCTGGCGCATCAGGCCGGCCTGAAACCGGTCGTCGAACAATCAATGAGCCTCACATTCCCGCCACTGAAATCATGACCTGCTCACATGCTCGCCGCGGCCCGCGCCGCCTGGTCGTATTGGCCGGACAAGGCGCGCAATGTCGCGGCAATTTGCGAAATATCCGCCTCCTCGAACTTCAGTCCGCGACACCGGAAATCAGCAGACCCTCTCTTATCTCCCTGTACCGCGTGCACGCGGCCGCTCCCCCGTCCGTCACCCGCACGGTTTTTTCCTTGCCCCGCCGTCCGGTGGTGATCAACCCAAGACCCTCAAGCTTCTTCAGCGCATAGGAAACCACATGCGTGTCCTCGATATTGAACATCATGCACAGATCGGCGAGCGTCTTTTCCCGGTCGCGATGATTGACGGTATGCAGGATCTGCACATCGGTCGGCTGCAATCCCGATACACCGGCTGCGGTCATGCAGCGAACCATCCAGCGCTGAAACGCATTGGCGGCGACCGTCATCGCGAACTCCAGTTCCGACAGCGAAGGCATCGCGCCGTCGGCCAGATGCGCCGCCGAAACCACCGGGCCGATACCGGTTCCGCTATCCGGAATAGATTTTTCAGAACGGTTTTTCATTTCTCGCCTTGCTTCATTGATAATTTATCGGTAAATCGTCGATGAAATAGCTTCAATTCCATTACAACGAAGCGCGGATTTTGTCCAACCGCGAATTCGAGTGCGGATCAAGGAATCAAAAACATGGCATGCAAGTGGGATTTCTGGATCGATCGCGGTGGCACGTTCACTGACATCATCGGACGCGACCCCAAGGGCGGCCTGCATCCACGCAAACTGTTGTCGGAAAATCCGGAAGCCTATTCGGACGCCGCCATCCAGGGCATCCGCGATCTGCTTGGGGTCGCCAAGGGCGAGCCGATCCCTTCCCGCCGCATTGGCGAGGTCAAGATGGGTACGACTGTCGCAACCAATGCGCTTCTGGAGCGCAAGGGCGATCGGGTGCTGCTTCTGATCACCAGAGGTTTCCGGGACGCACTGCGCATTGCCTACCAGGCGCGCCCCGACATCTTCGCCAAGGAGGTCATCCTGCCCGAGCAATTGTATGAACGGGTGATTGAGGTCGATGAGCGCATCCGGGCCGA
Organism: Rhizobiaceae bacterium; assembly: GCA_965204295.1. Lineage (GTDB taxonomy): Bacteria > Pseudomonadota > Alphaproteobacteria > Rhizobiales > Rhizobiaceae > JAWKWH01. The sequence goes on along the minus strand of OZ241973.1, from coordinate 2,219,799 downwards.
CGGACATGTCGAAACCATGCCGAATCTCGACGAGATGGAGGGTGAAATCGCGCGGGCCAGGGCTGACGGCATTGATGCCGTCGCCATTGTATTTATGCATGCATGGAACTATCCGGCACATGAAGCGATGACGGCAAGCCTCTGTCACAAAATCGGATTTTCGCAAATTTCGGTCAGTCATGCGGTTTCGCCGCTCGTCAAGCTGGTCGGCCGCGGGGACACCACGGTGGTCGACGCCTATCTGTCGCCGATTCTGTCACGTTACGTGGATCGGGTCGCAGGCGAACTCAGTGCGGTTTTCGCAACCAGTGACGATGGACCCGATGCCGACCGGCCCCGTCTGAAATTCATGATGTCGTCGGGCGGATTGACCGGCGCCGACATTTTCCAGGGCAAGGACGCCATCCTGTCCGGACCTGCCGGTGGCGTGGTCGGGATGGTGGAGACGGCAAGGCTGGCCGGTTTCGAAAAGGCGATCGGCTTCGATATGGGAGGCACGTCGACGGATGTCGCCCACTATGACGGCGAATATGAGCGTGCGTTCGACACCGAGGTCGCCGGCGTTCGCATCAGAGCGCCGATGATGCGCATTCACACGGTCGCAGCGGGCGGTGGTTCGGTCCTGCATTTCGAGGCCGGACGTTTTCAGGTCGGCCCCGATTCCGCCGGCGCCAATCCGGGTCCGGCGTGTTATCGCCGCGGTGGTCCTCTGGCGGTCACGGATGCAAACGTGATGCTTGGCAAGCTGCAACCGCAGTTCTTCCCGGCAATATTCGGACCGGATCAGAACCGGCCGCTGGACACGGAAATCGTCCGCAGGAAATTCGAGATCCTGGCCGAAGAGGCCGGCGAAGACCGCACGGCCGAGGATGTAGCGGAAGGTTTCATCACCATCGCGGTGGAGAACATGGCCAACGCAATCAAGAAGATTTCGGTGCAGCGGGGCCATGACGTCACCGAGTATCTGTTGAACTGTTTCGGCGGCGGCGGCGGACAACATGCCTGTCTGGTCGCCGATGCGCTCGGCATGGAAGCGGTGCTGGTGCACCCTTTCTCGGGATTGTTGTCGGCTTACGGCATCGGGCTTGCCGCCGTGTTCGCCTCGCGCAGCCGGGCGCTTGTCAAACCGTTCGGCCAGGAGAGCCTGATCGAAATCCGCTCGCTTGCCGATCATCTGAAAAAGGCGGTCTACAGGGAGTTGAACGAACAGGGAATTGCCAATGACGACATTGCCTGGCGGCCGATCCTGCAACTGCGCTATGACGGTACCGACACCACCCTGCCGGTATCGTTCGACGGTTTTTCGCCGGATGAGGCGAAAGCGGAATTCGAGGCCGCTCACAAGGCGCAGTTCGGCTTCATCTATGACGACAAGCCGCTGGTGGTCGAAGCCGTCAATGTCGAAGCGATCGACATGCGCGACCAGGGCCGCGACGAGCGCGATATGACCATCGAACAGCGCGCCGCGGACGATACCGGCGCGGGCAGGATATTCACCGAGGGCGAATGGCGCGATGCGCATATCCGCAAACGTGAGAGGATGCGTCCCGGCCATCATGTAAACGGGCCGGCGCTGATCATTGAAAGCCACCAGACGATTGTCGTCGAGCCCGGTTGGCGAGCCGAGATCACCGCCAAGGACCATGTGCTTCTGCGACGCCACGAGCAAAAAGCGCGCGCCGCCGCGATCGGCGCCGAAGCCGATCCGGTAATGCTGGAAGTCTTCAACAATCTGTTCATGTCGGTCGCCGAGCAGATGGGCGTGACACTGCGGAACACGGCCTATTCGGTCAATATCAAGGAGCGGCTCGACTTCTCCTGCGCCGTGTTCGACCGCAATGGCGCGCTGGTGGCCAATGCGCCGCACATGCCGGTCCACCTGGGATCGATGGATCGTTCGGTGGAAACGGTCATCCGGCTGAACGAGGGCGATATCCGCCCCGGCGACGCATTCGTGCTCAACGCGCCTTACAACGGCGGCACGCACCTGCCCGACATCACGGTTGTCACGCCGGTGTTTGACGATGCCGGCAGGGAGGTTCTGTTTTACACCGCCTCGCGCGGCCATCATGCCGATGTCGGCGGCGCGGCGCCCGGATCAATGACGCCGCTGGCGACCACCGTCGATGAAGAAGGCGTGCTGATCGACAATTTCCGTATGGTCTCAAAGGGCGTCTTCCTTGAAAAGGAACTGACGGAACTGCTGACCGATCATCCCTACCCGGTGCGCAATGTTCATCAGAATGTGGCCGACCTGAAGGCGCAGATCGCCGCAAACGAAAAGGGCGTGGCTGAACTGCGCAAGATGGTTGCGCATTTCGGCCTCGCCGTTGTCGAAGCCTATATGGGCCACGTTCAGGACAACGCGGCCGAAAGCGTTCGGCGCGTGCTGGAGCGTCTTCCCGACGAATCCAGCTACGCATACCCCACCGACACCGGGCAAAAGATTGCGGTGAAAATCACAATCGACCGCGACAATCGCGAGGCGACGGTCGATTTCACCGGCACGTCGAAGGTCGAAAAAAACAATTTCAACGCGCCCGAACCGGTCGCGCGCGCCGCCGTGCTCTACGCTTTCAGAGTGATGGTCGAGGGAAACATCCCGATGAACGCGGGCTGTCTGCGTCCGATCAATATCGTCATTCCGGAGGGCTGCATGTTGCGCCCCTCATATCCGGCGGCGGTCGTCGCGGGCAATGTCGAAACTTCGCAACATGTGACCAATGCCGTATTCGGCGCCATGGGTGCGATGGCCAACGCCCAGGGAACGATGAACAATCTGACCTACGGCAACGACAAATACCAGTATTACGAAACCATCTGTTCCGGCTCGCCGGCCGGCCGGATGAATTCGGGCCGCGGCTTCAACGGCACGTCGGGCGTCCACACACACATGACAAACTCGCGCCTGACGGACCCGGAAATACTGGAGTTGCGATTTCCCGTGCTTCTGGAGGATTTCCATATCCGAAAGGGCTCGGGCGGCAAGGGCAGGTTCCCGGCGGGAGACGGCGCCCGCCGTACGGTGCGCTTTCTGGAAAAGATGGTATGCTCCATTCTTTCCTCGCACAGGAATCGCCCGCCTCAAGGAATCGGCGGCGGGGGCGACGGTCAGGCCGGCAAAACGGAAGTCCGCCGCCTTGACGGTTCAATCGACCGGTTGAGAGCCTGCGATCAGACCGTGCTAGAGGCCGGCGAAGCCGTGATCGTGACAACGCCGACGGCAGGTGGTTTTGGCCCGGCGTGAGGCTTGAAGATCCGCGGGCGAACAATGGCGGCGGCGGAGCAAAAACGCCTCGGAACGGCCATTGACGGCCGGCACCAGGATCGCCGGCGAATTACAGCCTCGGCGCCTGGAGACAGGTCTATCCGCCCGCAACAGGCCGGGTTCGGTCGCCCTCGCGCGCTGTGTCGGCGTCGTTCGGCGGTGTCCGGTTCGCTTTTTCGCGCGCCGCCTTCTCCGCGGCCGCGGCCGTCAGCATCCTGTCGGCCTCTTCGCGGGCCCTCGCCTGCGACCTGAAGGCGCGCCGGCGATATTTGGCGAGCCGCCAGGTCCGGTAGAAAACCCGCGCTTTCCACACGCCCTCGCCGACATTCTCGATTTCCGAAGAGTAGGCCTCCGACAGCGCTTCCCGATAGGAGTCATACCCTTCCGCGGCCATATCCTCGACCCGGTGGATCAGCGACATCCATGCCGGCGAGAGCAACAGCGTAACGGCCGTGACGGCGATCGCTAGCCGGTAGGTATCATAGCCCAATACGCCCGCGGTAAATCCCGCCGCGGCGAGCACGAAGGAAAATTCGCCGATCTGCGCCATCGACAGTCCGCCGATCAGCGCGGTATCGCGATCGTATCCGGTGACGCGAAGCAGGAAGACGTTGACGGCCGTCTTGGCCACGATGACGAACACCGTCGCGCCCAGGACAACCGACAGGTTCCGCCAGATATAGATCAGGTCGATCAGCAGACCGATCGACAGGAAGAACACGACAAGCAAAATGCTTTGAATCGGCTCGATGACCGGAATGACGCGCGTGCGCAAATTCGAGTTGCCGATCACCAGTCCGGCGACGAACGCGCCATATGCCGGCGACAGGCCGAAGGCCCCCGACAAGGCGGCCGCACCGAAACAGCCGGCCAGCGAGCCGAGGGCGAGCAGTTCGACATTGTCCTGAATCTGATCCGCGAACGGCAGTTTCAATTTTGACTGCCTGCCAAGCCACCACAACAACCCGACCAGGAATACGACGGCGACAGCGATCTTCACCAGCGTGATTTCAAGCGCCACCTCTTCCCCGCCAAGCGCCGAAACCAGAATAAGCATCGGCACGATGGCGATATCCTGGGCGATCAGAACGCCAACCGCGATCTTTCCCGCATCGCCGCGCAACTCTCCGGCGTCGTCGAGAATCTTCATTGCAACGACGGTCGACGAGATAGCGATAATGAATCCCAGAATGACGCCTTCCGCGCCGGTCGCGTCCGTCAGCCAGGATATGGTCATTCCGATTCCAAGGGCGACGGCCAATTGACCCGCGGCGACGATCAGCGCCGGGCGCAGACTGATGACGAATGCCTTCAGCGACAGTTCCGTACCGATGAAGAAAAGCAACATCAGCACGCCCATTTCGGCAAGTGACGTCACATTGTCGTTGGTGGCGATCAACCCGAACCCGGTCGGTCCCATGATCACGCCGGCAAGGATGAAGCCGACGAGCGGCGGCTGCCTCAAACGCATCAGGCCCAGGCCGAAGAAAACCGCGATCGCGATCACAATCGCGATCTCGATCAGTGGAAAGGCGTGGCTGGCTTCGTGCTCCAATCGATGCTCCGGCTTGTTGGTTGCGACGGACATTAGCGTTTTTGCGTCGAATGCAGCAACATGAAGGCCGTTCAGTCGTATCAGATGGTCAATCCTTCGTCGCCAGGGCCGGCGGGGTCTTGATCCGCTGCGCGGCGATCGCTTCTCGGTGCGAGATGAACGTTGCCGCCGCGACCACGATTCCGCCGCCCAGCACGACGAATGGATCGATCGGCTCGCCAAAGGCGACGATGCCAAGCAGCGCCGCCCATACCAGTTGCAGAATTCCGACCGGTTGGGTCACCGTCAGCGGCGCCGCGCGAAAGGCGCGTGTCATCGCGTAGTGCCCGATCGTCGCGAACACCGCGGTCATGGCCAGCCAGAACAGTTCGTTCGCACTCGGCGTTGTCCAGTTCGCAATCGCCCCGGGCAACAGCACGAGCGTGCACAGGACCGACAGCATGATGACGATGACAATCGGATCCTCGATCGCCGTCAACCGTTTGGCGAGCAAAAACGATGCCGCGAACATCGGCGCGGCCAGTATCTGCGCCAGCTGCCCGGCGGACACGTCCTGAAAACCGGGGCGCAGGATGATCAGCGCGCCAAGAAGCGCCACGCCGATCGCGGCAATCCGGCGGAAATGGAGTTTCTCGCCAAAGAAAACCGCAGCGCCGACAGCGACGAATATCGGCGAGATATAACCGAGTGCGGTGACTTCCGCGATGGGAATGCGCGCCATGGCGAAAAACCAGAGCGTGACGGCGACGCCATGCACCAGTCCACGGAAAACGTGAAGGCGCAATGTTCGCGCCGAGGGAAGATCGGCGAAAATCCGTCCCATGACCGGCAGAAAAAGGACCACCCCGAAAACGTAGCGGATAAACGCCGCCTGCACCGCCGCGATATCGGAACCGACATAACGAACGATTCCGGTGACCGCAACGAAACAGAATGTCGTCAGCACCATCCAGCCGATGCCGGCGATGACGGTATCGCCCGCCTTGTTGCCGGCAAACGCGTTCATCGGCGGGCGCCACGGTTGGAAATAGCGAAAACGGCGGAAATGAAAGTCAGAACGGGCTCCGAAGGAATCTCAGAAACGGCAGACATTAGACCACATGCGATTATGCGCAAGATCGGACAGACAGGCCCTTGATATTATTCATGAAAACGCGCCCTGATGTTTCCGAAAGCGCCTTCGACGGATTGGAAGAGAGATTTTGACGGAACTCAAGACCGCCGTCGTTACCGGCGCGTCGAGCGGCATCGGATACGCGACGGCCAAACGACGCATCGGCAAAGCCGCTTCCCGCGCGGTCCAAAATCTTTCCATTGATTTTCCCCTTCTTGCAAGAACCGGGTGGCGCCCTGGCCCGTGAAACCGTAAGCCGGGACATTGTCAGGGAGCAGAAGATGTCAGGCCGGCCGATATCGAACGCCAAACCGGAGCGTTCCCCCGCCGCCGAACCCGTTTCCGCGCCGGCAATGTCGCTTTTCGCCTGGTTTCAATTGCTGACCCTCGGTCTCATCTGGGGAGCATCCTTCTTCTTTGCCCGTGTGGCGGTCATGGAAATTCCGCCGCTGACGCTGGTCCTGTTCCGCGTGGCCATCGCCGCCATTGCGTTGCAGGTCTATTTGGTCGCGCGGGGAATCCGGTTCACGCCAATAATTCGGCACGCCGGACCATTCCTCATTCTGGCGACCCTCAACAACGTCATTCCGTTTTCATTGATTTTCCTCGGCCAGACCGAGCTTGGCGCGGGCCTGGCCGCCGTACTCAACGCAACGACCCCGTTCTGGACGGTTCTGGCGGCAAATCGCCTGACTGCGGATGAGAAGATCACCGCCGGCAAAATCGTCGGCGTTCTGGCGGGAATTGCCGGGACGGGCATTATGATCGGACCGGGACTCCTCGCGGATTTCGGCGGGCCGGCATGGGCAAAATTCGCAATTGTCGGAGCGGCGATTTCCTACGCATTCGCGGTAATTTACGCCAAGCGCTTCAAACACATCGAGCCGTCGGCGGTGGCTGCGGGGCAACTCACCGCGGCTTCCGTCATCATGATACCGCCGGTTCTGCTGGTCGACGGAATGTCAACGATGTTCATCGCCAGCGCGCCGGTATGGGCATCGGTCCTGGCGCTTGCGTTGATCTCAACCGCGCTGGCCTACATTCTTTATTTCACGTTGATCGCAAACGCCGGAGCAACCAACGCTTCCCTGGTGACGCTGGTGGTTCCCGTCAGCGCCATCCTGCTTGGGTCGCTGTTTCTCGCGGAACGCTTCGAACTTTACGAATTTGCCGGAATGGCGCTCATCGGAATCGGTCTTGTCGTGATCGACGGACGCATTTGGGGGCGCGGCTGAATTCGAGCGAGCGGCCATCCGTTTTCACCTCCCCTCAACGTTTCCGCGATACCCTGGCATTATGCGCCGCGTGAAAACGGGGGAACCGATGCCCGAACCGGGTTTCTCATTGGGGATAGAGGAAGAATATCTGCTGGTCGACGAGCAGACCTGCGATCTGGCCGCCGCGCCCGACGAGATGATGGTCGAATGCGCACGAAAGGCCGGCGGACAGGTCAGTCCGGAATTCCTTCAATGTCAGATTGAGGTCGGTACGGCGGTTTGCCGTTCGATCGGTCAGGCAAGGAGCGAACTTGGCAGGTTGCGGACCATGGTGCGTGACACCGCGAAAAAATACGGCCTTGCGCCGATAGCCGTCTCCACCCACCCGTTCGCCGAATGGAACAAGCAGCATTTCACCGACAAGCAGCGTTACCGCCAGTTGGAACGCGATCTGGCCGGGGTCGCGCGCCGCATGCTGATCTGCGGCATGCACGTGCATGTCGGTATCGACGACGACGATCTGCGTATCGATCTGCTGCGGCAGTTTCCCTATTTCCTGCCGCATCTCCTCGCCTTGTCGACTTCTTCGCCGTTCTGGGAGGGCCGGGACACGGGTCTGAGTTCCTACCGCCTGACCGTGTTCGACAATCTGCCGCGAACCGGCTTGCCTCCGGATTTCAACAGTTGGCGCGAATATCAGCGAGCGCTCAAGGTTCTGACCGAGAACGGCATCGTCGAGGATACGACCAGGATTTGGTGGGATGTGAGACCGTCAGCGCGATTTCCGACGCTCGAATCGCGGATATGCGATGTAATGCCGAATCTGGAGGATTCGCTGACAATCGGCGCTCTTACGCAATGTCTGATGCGGATGTTGTATCGTCTGCGCTGCAACAACCAGCGTTGGCGGGTCTACGACAACTTCCTGATCGGCGAAAACCGTTGGCGCGCTCAGCGTTATGGAACTTCCGAGGGATTGATCGATTTCGGCCGCCAGGAAATTGTTCCCTATGGCGAATTACTGGAGGAATTGTTCGAACTTCTCGCCGAAGACGCCGAGGCGCTGGACTGCGTCAACGAAATTTACAACGCCCGTGAAATATTGAAACGCGGCACCAGCGCCGAAAGGCAACGCGCCGTTTTCGAGGAAACTCTGGCCGAATCGGGGGACGAGAACGAGGCTTTGAGACAGGTCGTTAAAATGCTCATCAAGCAATTCGCCCATACCGCCGGGTGAAGTTCGTTCACCGTCCGCGCCATTGGGAGACAGCGGGGCGGACGGCACGAGAGAATTTGCCGGTTTTGCACCCGAACAGGCAGGAATCCGATCGTATATTGCGGTGAACCGACACCGAACCCGCAGGATTCGCAGTTAATTGTTCACGCTGTTAATTGAAAAAGGCGTTTGGTGATATTGATGAAATTTCAATTGGATACCATGGTCCGGTACAAGAGTTGACCACAAGGATTTCGGCACTGCAACATTGAATTTTCTTGCGGCTGGAACAATCGCCACTAAATTCTTGGCCCAGTCTTCAAAGGAGGCTTGAGCCATGGGACTTTCCCGTTCGTTCAACGCGTTGGTATTGCTTGCGGCGTTTGGCTTTGTTGCGGCTGTCGTGATGGGATATCTGCCGTAGGGCGCGGCTGGAGTTCCTGGAACCCGCATCTCGGGCTTTGAACGATGAAGGCCGGACCGCAGGATTCGACCCTCGTCGTTTTCATCCGTCCTGGCGAAGATTTTCGGACTTGTCATGCGGCGGCCGGTGTTTCCGCGGTATGCAATACCGGTTTGCTCTTGACGCCGATCATTCGGCAGAGCGCGACGGCCAATCCGGCCCGGTTTATCGTGTATATGTGAAATCCCTCCGCGCCGCGCTCGATAAGGTCGTGAACCTGCCCGGCGGCGACCAACCGATGCGTTTGCGCATCGCCCTCCAGCCCGTCGAACCGGTCAGCGAGCCACCGAGGCACCGACGCGCCGCAACGCTCCGAAAACGCGGCCATCCGCCGGAAGTCATGAACGGGGAGAATTCCCGGAACGATCGGGACAAAAATCCCGGCCCGACGCACGCGCTCGACATAACGTTCATAGGTATCGTTGTCGAAAAAATACTGCGTGATCGCGCGGACCGCGCTGGCATCAACCTTGCGCCGCAGCATTTCGATATCCGTCGCATAGTCCGGGCTATCCGGATGCTTTTCCGGATAGGCGGACACGGAAATGTCGAAATCGCCGACAGTCCGGCGACCGGTTCGGCCGCATTTTCGTAGCCGCCGGCGGGCGGCTTGTATCGCGATCCCGCACCCTCCGCGGCATCGCCCCTCAGCGCGACAAAACGCCTGATTCCCAATCCGACGAACTCCCGCGCAACCGCACCGACCCGCCGCCTGCTTGCCGAAACGCATGTCAGATGCGCCGCCGCGTCGAGCCGGGTTTCGCCGCAAAGACGCCGAAGCAGACCGATAGAGCGGTCATGCGTGGAACCACCGGCTCAGTAGGTCAGCGAGACGAACTCCGGATTCAGCGCCTCGAGCCTTTTCACCGTCGACCGCAGCGCCGTTTCTCCATCGCCGGTTTTGGCGGGAAAAAATTCGAAGGAAACGCGCGGACGCTTCGCCGCCTGATTGTCATTCGCGCCCGCTTCATTCATCAGGCCGGTTCTCCTTGCGGCGCGCCCGGCAGGCGCCGATCTTTCGCCATCCAGAATTTCACGACCAATTCGCCACCGGAATCGCTCCCGCCGCCTTCGATTTCCGCCGTCTTGGTCAGCTCCAACCCGCATTCCGTCAGCCATTCACCGATCTGCCGATCCGAGAATCCCAGCCGGACATGGGCATGCTCGCTGCGAAGGAACTCGTGCGAATGAGGTGCGAAATCGACGATCATCAAACGTCCCGCCGGTCGCAGAACGCGCGCCGCCTCGCGAACGAGGCGCTCCGGATCGTCGAGATAGTGCAGAACCTGATGAACGGTCACCAGATCAAAGGAATCCCGATCCACCGGCGGCGCATGGACATCGCCATGGCGAACCTGCGCGTGAGTTATTCCCGCCTGATCCAAATTCGCCCTGGCGACCGCCAGCATTTCACGCGACAGGTCCAGGCCGATCGCACGGCGGTAGTGACCGCTGAAGATTTCCAGCAGCCGGCCCGTACCGGTACCGAGATCGAGCATGAAGTCGATCGGCCGGTCGCCGGCCATTTCCAGCAGCTTTCCCTCAACCTCGCGATCCGGCGCGTGCAGCGAGCGGATTTTGTCCCAGCTTTCCGCATTGGAGCGAAAGTAATCCGCGGCCCGATCACGCCGCCGCCGTTTCACCGACGCCAGTCGCTCCAGATCACGTTCGATCCGCGGATCACTTGTATCCACCCGGCCGACCAGCCCGATCACCAACTGCCGCGCCCCCTCCACATCCGAAAGGCGGAAATAGGCCCAGGAACCTTCCTGATAACGCTCAATCAGAGCCGCTTCGAGCAAGAGCCTGAGATGCCGGGAAACGCGCGGCTGCGACTGGTTCATGATCTCGGTAAGGTCGGAAACGGTCAGATCGCCGTGCGACAGAAGCAGCAATATTCTCAAACGGCTGGATTCGGCAGCCGCCTTCATAGTATCGACCATCAGGCCGAGATCGATTCCGGTGCGCGACAACATGATCTCTCCGAAAAGATATAAAGATATGTTTATATCATTTATGAAGATAAAACAAGACGGATGGATCGCGATCGGAAACCGGCGATCGGCGATTTCAGGAAATCCGGACCATGTTTGAAACCAGACCGGGTGAAATTCGGCTCGATGCGGATCCGGCGACTTCGGTCCCCGACGCGCACATCGTCTTCATCGGAACCGTTCGTTCTCCCTGGAAAAACCGGTCCGAATGCCCGAAAAACCTGCGTCAGGCCCGTGAGAGAAATCAAACCGCCACCGTCTCGGTCCACCCTCGCTTTCTCCCCGGACTGTCAGGCCTGGAACCGGGTTCACCCGTCATATTGTTCACATGGCTCAATTTCGCGCCGCGCGACCTGATCGTCCAGAACCCGCGCCATTCGAAAGAGCCTTGCGGCGCATTCGCGCTTCGGTCGCCGGCGCGGCCGAACCCTGTCGGGCTGCACGTCGTCCGGCTCCTGACGTTGGAAGAAAACGCAGGGTTATTGGAAATCGACGCCATTGACGTTCTTGACGGTACGCCGCTCATCGACATCAAACCGTGGTTCGAATCGACCGATATCGCAACGGAGAGATAGTTGCCCGGCCGCGCGACAACCTCCAGACGGAGAGCGGTGGCCAGGGCGCTGACGCGGCTCCTTCCAATGGCCCCCTGTTCCGACATCGAAAAAATCCGCGCCGGCGCGCTCGGCGCGACCTATCGCACCCTGCCCCCGTCAATAGCGGTCTGGCTGGCGACCGTGGCTCACATCCGGCACGAACATTCCGATTACGATGAACTGCTCGACGAAGGCTATGACCGCGATGCGGCCCGCCATTTCGTGGTGGATGCGATAAACGGGAAACTGAGCGGCTGGCGGGCCACGCGACTGCTCGACCCTGACGGTGACGAGGGTTGAACGGGTGGCGACCGCATGTCCGGCTTTTCGGCCGGCCATCCCTCAGGCGGCGATTTCATGGCGGAACGAGGCGGGATTTCGGCCATACCGCTTTCGAAAAGCGCGGGCGAATCCCTCCGGCGATCCGTAACCGTATCGCCGCGCGATCGCATCAATTCTGTCTCCGCGGCGCAAGTCCTGTCGCGCCAGAACCAGCCGCCATCGTCTCAGATACGCCGACGGCGCCTCGCCGACCCGGTCATGGAACACTTCGCAGAAACGGCTAAGCGACATGCCGGCGATTTCAGCCAGTTCCTCCCGCCGCCACGGCCGCCCCGGATCGTCGTGCATCGCCACGACCGCCCGGCTCAATCTGGGGTCGGACAATCCCGCGACCAGACCCGGTTGCGTGGAGCCGGCGGCAATCCGGGCGCGCAGCATGTGCACGACGAGCACCTCGCCAAGACGGCTGATGACCGAATGCAGGCCGCAGCGCCGATTCCGCGCCTCGGCGCACATCAGCGACGCGACATCCGCCATCAGGGGATACTCCGACAGATTGTGCTCGACCCTTTTCGGCAACGCGGCGACCAACGGATTGAGGCGGCCGCCCCAATCCACCCGTACGGTCAGCAGCGCCCGCCGCGCCTCTTTACCCAGATTTCCGGCGTCAGGCAGAAACACGACCCGGCTCGCCGCGCCGCGCGCCGTTCCGAAAACGGCCAGGTTGGCGTTTTCCGGCGCGACCGGCGAAACGATCAAACGAAACCGGTCGACTATCGCGCTGAGTCGGTCCTGGTCGGGCATTTTTCGGTCTTTTGGTCGGTTATTTTGGAGATTGCAGGCCGAAAAACTACCTATATCGCCGTTCAATTGCAATAATCCGGTGGATGCAATGCTGATTCCGCGCCAAAAAACACCCTCTCTCTCGGTTCCCACGCTTGAGAACGGAACATTCGATTTGTCTTCCGAAACCTCGGAACGGGGAACGGTAATCTGCTTCTATCGCGGACTTCACTGCCCGATCTGCGCAAAATATCTCGGTGAACTGCAAAGGCTGGACGAGGAGTTCGCCAAACGCGGCGTTTCAACCGTCGCCGTCAGTTCCGACGATGAGGAGCGCGCCCGCGAGATGGCGAATCGATTGGGGGCGGGCGCACTCCGTCTCGGCTATAATCTCGGCCTCGCCAAGGCGCGCGAATGGGGCCTCTACATTTCAACCTCGCGAGGCAAAACCTCGATCGGCATCGAAGAACCTCCGCTTTTTTCCGAGCCCGGACTGTTCATGGTCACCCCCCAACGGACGCTCTATTACGCCTCGGTGCAAACGATGCCGTTCGTTCGCCCGCATTTTTCGGAACTCATCGGCGCGCTCGACTTCGCCATCAAGAACGATTATCCGGCGCGCGGAGAATATACCGGAAAGGTTTGAGCCGGCCCGCGCGCCTCCCGCCATCCTCCGCCCGGTTTCGGTTGCCCGCGCCCCGCCGCCCGGATAGCATCGCGGGCGGCGGGGGAAATGCGCATGACCGGCGTGCGCACCGGCCATGCCGGGAGGGCGCGGCGTGACAAAACTTGAGGACATCAGGAACGGGGCCGGCGTCTCCGGCGTCGTTCCGAACCGGACCGTTGAAGTGGTTTCCGCCGAGTGGATCGGAGACCAGGCGATTGATCTCGTCTACCGGGTCGCCGGCGGCGGCGTTTCGGAAACCACCCTCTATCGCGACGACGAACACCGGCTGAGCGTCGAAGAGCGAGGTCGCGCCTGGTCTTTCGATGCGGACGGTTCCCTGCTCCGCCTTGTTACGGAAGCAAACCGGATCAAGCTGGCGCACTATTTCGACCCGTATCTGGCCATCCATACCAGCCTCGTCGATCCGCTCCCGCACCAGATCACGGCGGTCTATGGCGAGATGCTGCCGCGTCAGCCGCTTCGCTTCCTGCTCGCCGACGACCCGGGAGCCGGAAAGACCGTCATGGCGGGTCTCCTGATCAAGGAACTGATCGCACGGAGCGATCTCGAACGCTGCCTCGTCGTCGCGCCGGGAAGCCTTGTCGAGCAGTGGCAGGACGAACTGGGCGAAAAGTTCTCGCTGGAATTCGACATTCTCACGCGCGACATGATCGAGACTTCCCGCTCGGGCAACGTGTTCGACGATCGAAACCGCCTCATCGCGCGCCTCGACGTCTTGGCCAGAAACGAAGATTTGCGGCAGAAGCTACTCTCTTCGAACGAATGGGATCTTGTCGTCTGCGACGAGGCGCACCGCATGTCCGCCGGTTTCTTCGGCGGCGAAGTGAAATACACCCGGCGCTACCGGCTCGGCCGGTTGCTGGGCCGGGTCTGCCGCCACTTTCTGCTGATGTCCGCCACGCCGCACAACGGCAAGGAAGAGGACTTTCAACTCTTCATGGCCCTCCTTGACGGCGACCGGTTCGAGGGGCGTTTCCGCGACGGCGTTCACTACGCGGACAGCGGCGACATGATGCGCCGCCTGACCAAGGAAGAACTGCTGAAATTCGATGGCAGGCCGCTTTTCCCCGAGCGCCGGGCCTATACGGTCAGATACGAACTCTCCCCGCAAGAGGCCCGCCTTTACGGCGACGTCACGGAGTATGTCCGAACCGAAATGAACCGCGTCCGGAGATTCGCCGACCGGGACGGCAAGAAGCGCAATAACGTCGGCTTCGCCCTTCAAATCCTGCAACGCCGCCTGGCATCGTCGCCGGCGGCGATCCGCGAATCCCTGAAGAGACGGCGCGAGCGCCTGGAAGCGGAACTCGCCGAAGCCCGGCTTGTGCGCAAAGGCGCAGGCTCGCCCATCCGTTCCGCCTGCGTCACGGAAGAAATCCTAAAGAACATCGAGGAACTCGGACAGGATGAGATCGACGATCTCGAAGACCTGATTTCGACCGGCGCGACGACCGCCGAGACGGTGGAGCAGCTTGAAATCGAGGTGCGGACCCTCAAGGGCCTCGAGGCGATGGCCCTCGGCGTCCTGCGGTCCGGAAAGGATACGAAATGGACGCAGCTCGACAGGATTCTCGATGACGATTTGATGATCGACGCGGACGGAAACCGCCGCAAGCTGATCATCTTCACCGAACCGAAGGACACGCTGCGCTATCTGCTCGAAAAGGCGCGCGCCAGACTTGGCAAACCGGAAGCCGTCGAGGTCATCCATGGCGGCGTGACGCGAGAGGAGCGCCGGAAAGTCATCGAGCGCTTCATGCAGGACAAGGACCTGCTGGTTCTGATCGCCAACGACGCCGCGGGCGAAGGCGTGAACCTTCAGCGCGGGCATCTGATGGTCAATTACGACCTGCCGTGGAACCCGAACAGGATCGAGCAACGCTTCGGGCGCATTCACCGCATCGGCCAGACCGAGGTCTGCCATCTCTGGAACCTTGTCGCGGCCGACACCCGCGAGGGCGAGGTCTATGCCCGCCTGCTCGACAAGCTGGAAGCGGCGCGCGAGGCTCTGGGCGGTCGCGTCTACGATGTGCTTGGCGAGTTGTTCGAGGGAACGGCGCTTCGCGATCTGCTGGTGGAGGCCATCCGGTACGGCGAGCGGGAGGAGGTGAAGGCCAGGCTGTTCGATGCCGTGGACGGAGCCGTCGACCGGGACCGCCTGTTGCAACTCCTTGAGCGCCGGGCGCTGACGAACGACTCCATGCCCCGGGCAAGGGTTCGCGAACTGCGTATCGAGATGGAGCGGGCCGAAGCGCAAAGGCTGCAACCGCATCACGTGCAGAGCTTCTTCGTCGAGGCGTTCAAACAACTCGGCGGACGGATCAAGCGCCGCGAGCAAGGCCGCTGGGAAATTACCCATGTTCCCATGAGCGTCAGGGAACGGGACCGGCAGACCGGCTCGGGTGCGCCGGTCCGGAAGAAATACGAGCGCATCTGCTTCGAGAAGAGCGGGATCGACCGGCAGCCGGTGGCGGCCTTCGTGTGCCCCGGCCATCCGCTGCTCGAAGCGGTGATCGGCCTGATCCGCGAGCGCCACGGCCATTTGATGAAGCGCGGAGCCATACTGGTCGACGACACCGACCCAGGCGAGGAGATCACGGCGCTGTTTCTGCTGGAGCACAGTGTCCGGGACGGGCGCACCATGGCGACGGGCAAACCGCACATCGTCTCGGAGCGCCTGCAATTCGCCGCCATCGACGGCGCGGGTCGGGCGGTCAACGCCGGGATCGCCCCGCACCTCAACCTTCGCCCCGCCACGCCCGATGAGATCGCTTCGGCGCGGGATCTGCTGGACGCGGACTGGCTGCGGAAGGATCCGGAGAAGACCGCCGTCCGCTTCGCCGCCGTGGAACTTGCGCAAGGTCATGTCGCCGAGGTCAAGGCGCGCCGCATCCCGGAGATCGACAAGGTGGAACGGGAGGTGAAGGCGCGGCTCGGCAAGGAGATCAACTATTGGGACACGCGGGCGGGCGAACTCAAGCAGGAAGAGCGGGCCGGCAGGAAAACCCGTCTGAACTGGCAAAACGCCCAACGGCGCGCGGAAGAACTGGCGGAACGTCTGAAGCGCCGCATGGAAGTGCTGGAGCAGGAGCGGTTTATCTCCGGTCGGCCCCCGCGCGTTCGCGGCGGCATGGTCGTCATCCCGCGCGGCCTGCTGATGTCCCGCGCGCCCGCCGCGACCGGCTTCTCGGAAGACCCGGCGGCGCGGCGCGGGATCGAACGCGCGGCGATGGAGGCCGTCATGCGGGCCGAACGCGCGCTGGGCAACGCGCCCACCGACGTTTCCGCGCAGAAGGTCGGTTACGACATCGCCTCCTACGACCCCGATGCGGGCCATCTGCGCTTCATCGAGGTCAAGGGGAGAATCGAAGGCGCGGCCACGGTGACGGTCACGCGGCAGGAGGTCATCACCTCGCTGCACGAGCCGGACAGGTTTATTCTCGCCATCGTCCGGGTCGAGAACGGTTTCGCCCGCCCGCCGCGTTATGTGCGAAAACCGTTTACGCAGGAACCGGAGTTCGGGGTCACCGCGATTCAGATGAATATCAAAAGCCTGCTTGAGCGGGCGGAGGAACCGGGATGAACGTCGACTCCATTCACTTCGCACCGCCAGACGACGTTCATTTCCAGAGCCTGTTTCTCCGCGCATCCCGTGGTCAAATTCCTGTCTACGGCGCGGTTATCAAGACGGCGAAAGTCTCGTTGAAGCGCGCGTTCGATAGCCATCGTCCCGAAAGCATGGAGGGCGGACAGGAGGCTGTGCGGCAGATGTTCAGCGACTGGCAGAACGGCAAACCCGCACAGCCATGGCTCTACGCCAAGAACGGAAACTATGTGGTGGCGGACGACTACTTCTGGCTCGCTATGACCGAACAGGGCAACCCGGACACATTCGCGGCACAAATTCTCGGTGAGCCGCTGCCAGAGGGACTGCTTCAAAAGGTGGGGCCGCTCGGCCCTCAATTCATTCACGACCGATTTGGAAAGCTCTGACAATCCCCATGCCCCACCGCAAGAAACTCATCGAGGTCGCCATTCCGCTCGAAGCCATCAATGCGGCGGCGGTGCGGGAGAAGTCGATCCGGCACGGGCACCCCTCCACCCTGCATCTGTGGTGGGCGCGGCGGCCGCTGGCGGCGTGCCGGGCGGTGCTGTTCGCGCAGCTTGTGGACGATCCCTCCTCGCGGGCGGAGGAACTGCTGGCCGATGCGAAGCTGCGCGCGCGGGCCGCGGCGGAACTGCCCGGGCGGGTGAAGGCGTGGGAGGGGGGCGAGGCTTCGGCGCGGGACGCGGCGGCGAAGCCGACGCTGGAGGATTTGGCGGTCGAGATCGAGCGCAAGCGGCTGTTCGCCATTATCGAGGACCTGGTGAAATGGGAGAATTCGACCGACGGGGAGGTGCTGGAACGCGCGCGGGCGGAAATCCGCAAAAGCTGCGGCGAGCCGCTGCCGCCGGTCTGCGACCCGTTTTCGGGCGGCGGATCGATCCCGCTGGAGGCGCAGCGGCTGGGCCTGCCCGCTCATGGCTCCGACCTCAATCCGGTTGCGGTCATGATCGGCAAGGCGATGATCGAAATCCCGCCGAAGTTCAGGGACAGGGAACCGGTCCATCCCGGCGGCAAGGAGCGCAACCACTACCGCAACGCCGAAGGGCTGGCGGAGGATGTGAAGTTCTATGGCGCATGGATGCGCGAAAAGGCGTTCGAGCGCATCGGGCATCTTTATCCAAAGGTGGACCTGCCGAGCGAATATGGCGGCGGCGGGGCGACCGTCATCGCCTGGCTTTGGGCGCGCACCGTGCCGAGCCCCGACCCGGCCGTTGCCGGCGTGCGGGCGCCGATTGCGTCGAGCTTTCTGCTGAGTTCCAAAGCCGGAAAGGAGGCGTGGGTCGAGCCCGTCGTGGACCGGCGGGCCAAGACCATCGCCTATCGTATCCGGCGCGGGGGAACAAAGGCCGAAATCGCCGGCGCGAAGGAGGGAACCAAGGCCGGGCGCGGCGCGAATTTCCGCTGCATCATGTCGGGCACGGCGATCACGCCGGAATACGTCAAGCGGATGGGCCGCGACGGCAAGATGGGGCAGACGCTTATCGCCATCGTGGCCGAGGGCAAGCGCGGGCGGCGTTACGTGGGGCCGAACGACGAGCAAGTCAAAATTGCCTTTTCCGAACGACCAGAGCGGAAGCCTGAGGCGCCATTACCAAACGATATGCGGGCATTTTGTACACCGCCATACGGTCTTCGCACTTTCGGCGATCTGTTCACCGACCGCCAGCTTGTCGCCTTGAACACCTTCTCCGATCTGGTGCATGAGGCGCGGGCGAAGATCGAGGCGGACGCCCTGGCGGCGTTCCCCGACCCGACACCGCTCCGCGACGGCGGCGCGGGCGCGAAAGCCTATGCCGAAGCGGTGAGCGTGTATCTGGCATTTGCGATTGACCGTCTGGCGGACCGTGGAAGTACTATCTGCACTTGGGATTCGGGATATACAAAAATTAGAAATACTTTTGGAAGGCAAGCGCTGCCAATGAGTTGGGACTTCGCGGAGGGTAATTGCTTTTCATATTCTACTGGCAACTGGATTTCATGTGTTGAGTGGATCTGGAAAGTCGTGGAAGGGATTCAGATTGTTACAAGCGGAGTAGAGCGTCAACACGATGCGCAAACCGTTTTCTATCCTGCGAACGCCGTGATTTCCACCGACCCGCCCTATTACGACAATATCGGATATGCGGACCTGTCCGACTTCTTCTTCGCCTGGATGAAACCTCTTGTTCGCCCTGTCTTTCCCGAAGCGTTCGGCATGTTGGCGGCGCCCAAATCCGAAGAACTGGTCGCCACGCCCTATCGGCACGCGGGAAAACAGGAAGCCGGGAATTTCTTCCTGCAAGGAATGAGCCGCGCCATCGCCAACATGGCGGCGCAATCGTCCGAACGCTTCCCGGCGACGATCTACTACGCCTTCAAGCAAAGCGAAATCGCGCGGGAAGGCATCAGTTCGACCGGCTGGGCGACGTTTCTGCAAGCCGTGATCGAGGCCGGCTACGCCGTGGTCGGCACCTGGCCGATGCGCACCGAACTGGCGAACAGGATGCGAGGAAATAGCAGCAACGCCCTCGCCAATTCGGTCATCCTCGTCTGCCGCAGGAAGGATGAGACGGCGGAAACCGTCACCCGCGCCGAATTCATCCGCGCGCTGAAACGCCAACTGCCGCCGGCCATCGCCGAACTTCAGGCCGCCAACATCGCCCCGGCCGACATGCCGCAATCGGCCATCGGCCCCGGCATGGGCGTCTTCTCGCGCTATCATCAGGTGCTGGAGGCCGACGACAAGCCGATGACGGTCAGGACGGCGCTGCAACTGATCAACGCCGAACTCGACGATTATCTCGGCGGCGTTCAGGGCGAGTTCGACGCCGACACCCGCTTCGCCGTCACCTGGTTCGAACAGCACGGCATGGGCAAGGGCGATTACGGCGCGGCCGACAATCTGGCCCGCGCCCGCGGCATCTCGGTCGAAAGCGTCAAACACGCCGGCATCGTCGAAAGCGCGGCCGGCAGGGTGCGCATCCTGAATCGCGGCGAACTCGACCCGGAATGGGAACCGCAGACCGACACCCATCCGACGGTGTGGGAATGTCTGCAACACCTCGTGCGGACCCATGAACAAGGCGGCGTGTCGCACGACACGGCGCTGCTGCTCAAAAAGACCGGCGGCAGGGCCGGGGCGGTAAAAGACCTCGCCTATTGCCTCTACGACATCGCCGCCAACAAGCGGCGGGACGCGAAGGAGGCGACCGCCTATAACGCATTGATCGCCGACTGGCCGGACCTGATTCGCGACGCCGCCGCGATCCACGATATTCGCGGCCCCGGCCAGACGCGAATGGATTTGTAAGGGAACGATCATGGCCAAAAGCACGCGCCAGCACGTATTCGACGGCATGGAACTGCTGCCGGAGGGATTGATCCCCTTCGTCGAGAAGCGGCTGGAATCGCAGGTCAAGGGACACTGGCGGGCCGAGGCGGTGGCGCGCGTTTCCGGCCTGAAAGCCGATGGCGGCGACATCGCCTGGGATCAGCAGGGGCTTTTGAAGGCGATGATGGCGTTCTGGAAAGAGGCGTTCGCCACGGTGCTGGGACAACCCGAACGCTCCTACGTGTCCGAACTGCTCGACGTGCGCAACAAGCTGTCGCACAACGAGAATTTCAGCTATGACGACGCCGAGCGCGCGCTCGACACGATGCGGCGGCTGCTGGAGGCGGTGAGCGCCGGGGATGCGGCCGGGAAAATCGGCGCGGCGCGCGACACCATCCTGCGCACGAAATACGCCGAACTGGCCCGCAACGAGGAGCGGCGCAAGACGCAACGCTCCGACATTTCGGTCGATACGGTGGCGGGGCTGATGCCGTGGCGCGACGTGGTCGAACCGCACAAGGACGTGGCGGAGGGCGAGTTCCGGCAGGCCGAATTCGCCGCCGACCTCGCCAAGGTTCACAATGGCGGCGCGCCGCCGGAATATCGCGATCCGGGCGCGTTCTTCTCCCGCACCTATCTGACGGAAGGGTTGAGCGCCCTGCTGACCGGGGCCGCCGGGCGGCTTTCGGGCGCGGGCGGCGATCCGGTGGTCGAGTTGCAGACCAGTTTCGGCGGCGGCAAGACCCACTCGATGCTGGCGCTCTACCACATGGCGGGCGGGACGCCGGCGGAGGAACTGCCGGGGCTCGACCAGCTTCTGTCCGCGAACGGACTTGCCGTCCCCGGGAGGATCAACCGCGCCGTGCTGGTGGGCAGCGCGCGCGGCGCGCACGACATCATCGGCCTGGAGGGCGGCCGGGAATGCCGAACGAGCTGGGGCGAACTGGCGTGGCAGCTTGGCGGAGCCGGGGCTTTCGACATGATCGCCGGACAGGACGCAAGCGGGGTCGCGCCCGGCTCGGACCTGCTTGAGGCGATTTTCAGGAAATGCGCGCCGTGTCTGATCCTGATCGACGAATGGGTCGCCTATCTGCGCCAGATCTACAAGGTCGACGGTCTGCCGTCCGGCTCGTTCGACGCCAATCTGACCTTCGTTCAGGCGCTGACCGAGGCGGTGAAGGCAAGCCCGGGCGCGCTGCTGGTCGCCTCCCTGCCCGCCTCGCAGATCGAAGTCGGCGGCGATGGCGGCAAGGAGGCGCTGGCGCGGCTGCAACAGACCTTCAGCCGGATAGAATCCTCGTGGCGTCCGGCTTCGCAGGAGGAAAGCTACGAGATCGTCCGTCGGCGGCTGTTCAGGGAGATTCCCGGCGACAGGTTCCATCACCGCGACAACACGCTGAAACAGTTCGCGAAGCTCTATCGGGAAAACGCCAACGACTTCCCGCAGGGCTGCTCGGACGAAGACTATCGCCGGAAGCTGGAAAGGGCCTATCCGATCCATCCCGAACTGTTCGATCAGCTCTACACCGGCTGGGGTTCGCTGGAGAAGTTTCAGCGCACGCGCGGCGTGCTGCGGCTGATGGCGCAGGTCATCCACGAACTCTGGATGGGCGACGATCCCTCGGTCATGATCATGCCGGGCGGCGTGGCTATCAGCCGGGCGCGCGTGGAACCGGAACTGCTTCATTATCTCGACGCAAGCTGGCAGTCGATTATCGCCGGCGACGTGGAGGGGGCGACCTCGATCCCCTACAGAATCGACCAATCGGCGCCGAACCTGAACCGCTATTCGGCGGCGCGGAGAGTCGCCCGCGCCGTGTTCATGGGAACGGCGCCGACTCACGGCCAGCAGAACAGGGGCCTCGACGACAAGCAGATCAATCTCGGCGTCGTCCAGCCGGGGGAGCGCCCGGCGATTTTCGGCGACGCGCTGAGACGCCTGACGAACCGGGCCAGGTTCATGCACAGCGATCTCGGGCGCTACTGGTATTCGATGGCGGCGAGCCTGAACCGGATCGCCGCCGACAGGGCCGGTCAGATCGAGGAGGCTCTGGTCCTGGCGGAAATCGACAAGGCGCTCGCCCGCTACATCAACGGCCTCGGAGACCGCGGGCGCTTCGACGCCGTGCAGGCGGCGCCGGGCGGTTCGTCCGACGTGCCCGACGAGCCGGGCGGCGTGCGCGCCGTCGTCCTGGGCGTCGCCCATCCGCACACCGGAAGAGACGGCTCCGAGGCGCTGGACGAGGCCAAGGACATCCTGATGCAGCGCGGGAGCACGCCGCGCGTCTACCGCAACATGCTCGTGTTCCTGGCGGCGGAACAGCGCCAGCTCGACGACCTGAAATCGGCGATGCGCTTCGCCCTGGCGTGGGCGGAGATCGTTCGCGACACCGACCGCCTCGACCTGACGCAAAGCGACAGCGCGCTCGCCAGGGAGAAGATGAACGAAGGCGACGAAACGCTCAAGGCGCGGCTGAAAGAGACCTGGCGCTGGCTGCTCTATCCGGTTCAGGAAAGCGCGCAGGCGGATTTGGAATGGACATCGGCCAAAGTGCAGGCTCAGGACGGATTGCTGGCGCGGGCGAGCAGGAAGCTTGTCGGCGACGAGGGGCTGTTGCCCGAACTCGGTCCCGCCCGGCTGGATCGCGAGTTGCGGAAGTACATCTGGAACGGAAAAGACCACCTGTTCCTGAAAGACTTGTGGGAGTACATGAACCGCTACACCTATCTGCCGCGCGTCGAGAACCGGAGCGTGCTCGCCAGGGCGGTCCAATCGGCGGTCTCTGGCGGGATGCTTCCGGGACCGTTCGCCTATGCCGAGCGATGGGACGAAGCCGGGCAAAGCTACGTCGGTCTGGCGATTTCGGGTGAAGGCCGGATTCAAATCGTGATCGATGGCGACTCGGTCATCGTCAGACCCGACGTCGCCGAAGCTCACCGGCCCGAACGGCCGGAAGGCCCCGTGGCGCCGGGCGGAGCGCCGCCCGCCGAAGGCGTTGGCCCTGCGCCGGCGCCGGATGGCGATACGCAAGGAGAACCGGCTCCGGACCCCGAAAAGAAGCCTACGCGTTTCGCCGGCGCGGTCATGATTTCGGCCGACCGGCCGGCGCGGGACATCCACCAAATCGTGGAGGCGATTATCGAACAGCTCACGACGCTGCCGGGCGCCGACGTTTCGATCAGGCTGGAGATCGACGCCGAAATCCCTTCGGGTCTGGATCGCAACCGGGTCAGAACCCTGATCGAGAACGCGACCACGCTGAACTTCATCGACAAGGCGATCAGGTGACCGGCGGCAGGGAATCGAACGTGTTTACGACCGACATGCGCTAAAACATCGCTCCGGAAGAAGCATGCGGGTCAGTTCATCGCCGACGAGCGCATGAAAATCCGCGCCCCGTTCGTCCGGTCCGGCGTCGCGGGCGGCGCGATGGCCGGCTTCCGGCGGCGCCATATGGCCCATAGCATGCCGACATCGGGATTGTCGTTTCGGCAGGTAACCGCACGATGCGACGGTATTCACCCCGCTCCCGGCTTTCGAAGGCGACCATACCGCGTGGCTTGAAGAAAATAATCGCAACAACAATGGTTTGAACGCCAACAAACTGCTTCATAGCAAATGGATATGAAACCAATTAAACGCAACACGCTCTAGTCATCCCCGTGATGATGCGCGAAGCCCGCCAAGGCGGGAGGGAATTGACTCGTAAATGACATTTGGAATATCAAATGCCGTATCAGTCGCTGACTGATCCAAAAAACCGATCCCCAAGGAGGAAATTATGAAGAATTCTTTCGGAGCAAAGGTGGGCGCAGTTGCGGTCCTCGCATCGGCGACGATGTTGGCCGGAGGCAGCATCGCAAGCGCGGATGAGTATCCGGGCAAGACGATCGAAGTCGTAACGCACGCCGGCAACGGCGGCGGCACAGATGTGACCACTCGTATGATGATGCTGCGCGCCCGCCGCGAGTTGGGCCAGGACATGGTCATCGTCAACAAGAAGGGCGGCGGCGGCGCCGCGGCGCTTGAGTATTACAAAACTGTGCCCGCCGACGGTTACACAATCTTGACGTTCACTGTTGGCCATGCCGCCGTCGTCGCGAAGGGCCAAGGAGGCATGACGATCGACGAATTGCGCCCGATTGCGCGTGGCACCGACGACCCTCAGATTCTCATGACCAAGTGCGGCAATTATGAAAGCGCCGAGGACTTTGTCGCTAAACAGAAAGAGGCTCCGATCACATATGGCGTGACCCACCTGGGCAACATCGACGACGTATCGGCTTTCATGTTTACGCTCAAGGGCGGAATGATGACGCCAAAAATGCTGCCTTTTGACGGTGGCGGCGAATTGGCGACGCAGTTGGTTGCCGGTGCTGTCGACGCAGGTGTCTTGAACCTCGCCGAGGCGACTGCCCAGATCGAAGCGGGCGAGATTTGCCCGACCGTCGTGTTGGCCGATGAGCGCATGGCCAAGATCAGCGATGTCCCGACTGCAAAAGAGTTGGGTATCCCGGTCAGCTTCTCGACCGTGCGCGGCTTCGCCGTCCACGCGGATACTCCGCCCGAAATCGCCGAGAAGATCGAAGCGGCCCTGCTGAAGTCGATGAATCACACGGTGTACCAAGGCTTCTTGACCTCTGTCGGACTCGACAGCACATCGGTCGCCGGATCGGACGTCTGGGGCCCGCAGATCGAAACCACGGTGAACGAGATGAACGCGGCTCTGAAAGAGCTAGGCTTTATCGAGTAAAACCAAACTGGATATGGCTGCCCAGCCGGTGGCCGTATCCGCCCCGCGATCCGGATACCCAATCATGTCGACGACGCCCAAACCACGCGGCCAGATCGAACGCTGGCTGGTTCCGGCCCTAATTATCTTGTTCTGTCTTGGCGCGATCTGGTTGACCACGACGTTCAAAAAGATGCCGCCGATCCTCAAGCGCGGAATTCAGCCATCGGACTTCCCGCAATTGTTGCTCAGCGCGATCATCTTGATGACGCTGGCCATGGCTTGGTTTGACCCGGTTCGCGTCAGAGAGCAGATGCAAGGCGCCACGATTGGCTCGATCCTTCTCTTCGGCGTCTTCGCGCTTCTAAACTCCATTGACCTGTTCCTAGCACTTGCAATCTTCGCCGCGGGACTGTCGGGCTGGTGGGGAGAGCGGCGCATTTGGGTTTTGGC
This sequence comes from Rhizobiaceae bacterium, assembly GCA_965204295.1. GTDB lineage: Bacteria > Pseudomonadota > Alphaproteobacteria > Rhizobiales > Rhizobiaceae > JAWKWH01. The sequence goes on along the minus strand of OZ241973.1, from coordinate 2,194,520 downwards.
CCTGGTGGGTTTGGTGATGCCCGTGGTGATCTTCTTCCTGTTCGACCTGATCTTTGAGATCCGATTCCCACGCGGTCTTTTGACCAACATTTGGTACGGATAGATGGACGCGTTTCTTGGCGGATTGGTCGCGCTTGGCGATCCCTACCTTCTGGCGCTGCTCTTTGCGGCGACGCTGGGGGGCGTGTTCATCGGTGCTCTGCCGGGGTTGAACGCGACGACGGGTGCAGCGCTGCTGTTGCCGTTCACGCTGACGATGGAGCCTGTGCCTGCGATTGCGATTTTGACTGCGATCTACTGCTCGGCGACCTTTGCCGGCGCTATCACCGCCATCCTGATCAACACACCAGGCACGGCGGCAAGCGCCACGACTTGCCTTGACGGCTATCCCCTGGCGCAAAAGGGTGAGGCTGGACGTGCGTTAGGCATGGCCGTAGTGGCCTCGACCATCGGCGGTATATTCAGCGTTATCTGTTTGATGCTCGCCGCGCCGTTGTTGGCACGCGCGGCCTATAATTTCTCTCCACCGGAATATTTTGCTCTGACGCTTTTCGGCCTCTCGATGCTGGCCTCAATCGGCGATGGGTCCGCCCTGAAAAACCTGATTGCCGGCGGCTTTGGCATCTTTTTCGCATTGGTCGGCGTGGACAACCTCACCACCGTCGAACGCTTCACCTTCGGGTCATATCAACTATACGACGGCATCGGATTTGTACCGGTCATGATCGGTGTGTTCGGAATCTCCGAGTTGCTCGTGCAGGCCTCAGATATTAATGTTGAGCGCAAGCAAGTCCAGATGAAGGCGATCAAACTTCCCGGCCGCGAAGACTACCGCAAGGTCTGGCGCGCGATCCTGCGTTCGTCTGGCATCGGCACCTTCATCGGCATTCTTCCCGCCGAAGGCGCGACGGTCGCTTCAATGATTGGATACAACGAGGCCAAACGCTGGTCGCGCACGCCCGAGGAATTCGGCAAAGGCGCGATTGAGGGCGTCGCCGGCTCGGAAGCGGCCAACAACGCCGCTACAGGCGGAGCGATGGTGCCGACCTTGGCGCTCGGCATACCAGGCTCGGCCACCGCGGCAGTCATACTGGCCGGGTTGATGGTGCACGGGCTTCGTCCGGGCCCGGCTATGTTTACCGAACAGGCCGATTTTGCCTACGCGATCTTCTGGTCGATGATGCTGGTCAACATCCTGTTCTTCACCGTCGGATTGCGCGGCGCCAAGATCTTTGCCCGTGTCACACTGATTCCTGTGCAAGTCCTGTGGCCCAGCGTCTTCATCTTATCCATCGTCGGCGCCTACGCGCTTGATCAGTCGATGTTCGATGTATGGGTGGCGCTGATCTCTGGCGTGCTTGGTTATTTCATGCGCCGTTACGGGTTTTCCGTCGTGCCGCTGGCCATCGGGCTGATCCTGGGCGGCGTGCTGGAACAACGCTTCGGCCAGTCGATGGTGATGCTGGACGAAAAGTGGTGGCTAATGTTCACCCGCCCGTTAACCTTGTTCTTTCTTGTGTTAACCGCACTCGCGCTGTTTGGCCCGGCGATCTGGGGCCGATTGGTGAAGCGTCGTGCGCCGCTTGAATCCACCGGAGAATGATATGAGCAAGATCAAATCCGTCCGCACACGCGTCTGGAACTGGACCGGTCCGACCGTACCGCCGACTGGCAACTTCTGCACCAACGCCTCGGACGCGCTCTGGGACAAGGGCGATGCAATGTCGTCCTTCCGGTTTCACCAGTGGCTGACCTGCGAGGTCGAAGCTGACGACGGCGCCATCGGGATTGGCAACGCCGCACTGGCGCCCACGGTCGTTAGAAAGGCCATCGACGATTGGTACGCGCCTATGGTGATTGGCGAGGATCCTTTCGATTACGCCTATATCTGGGAAAAGATGTACCGCCGCAGTCATGCCTGGGGCCGCAAAGGTATCGGCATGACCGCGATTAGCGCCGTCGATATCGCGATCTGGGATCTGATGGGCAAACTGGCGGGAAAGCCGGTGTTCAAGCTCCTCGGCGGGCGCACAAAAGAGAAGATCCCGGTCTATTACTCCAAGTTATACGCCGGACGCATCGACGCGATGCAGGCCGAGGCGGAAGAGGCGATGAAGAACGGCTATCAGGCGTTCAAATCGCGATTCGGCTACGGGCCCAAGGACGGTATGGCCGGCATGCGCGAGAACCTCAAACGGGTCGAAGCCGTGCGCGAGGTCATCGGCTATAACCGCGACCTGATGCTTGAGGCGTATATGGGCTGGAACCTCGACTACACGCGGCGAATGCTGCCCAAGCTGGAGAAATATGAGCCCCGTTGGTTGGAAGAGCCCGTGATCGCGGAGGATGTCAACGGATATGCCGAGTTGAACCGCGGCCCAATTCCAATCTCGGGCGGGGAACACGAGTTCGGGCTGATCGGCTGTGCTGACCTCTTGCGAAAACGCGCCGTCAGCGTCCTGCAGTACGACACCAATCGTGTCGGCGGCATCACCGCGGCGCAAAAGATCAATGCGGTGGCCGAAGCATTCCAGATCCCGGTAATACCGCATGCCGGTCAGATGCATAATTATCACCTGACGATGGCAAACGTGAACTGCCCGATCAGCGAATACTTCCCGGTTTCCGATGTCGAGGTCGGCAATGAGCTGTTTTATTACATCTTTAAGGGCGATCCCGATGCGGTCGACGGTTTCCTGCGATTGGATGATGACCTGCCTGGCCTCGGCATCGAGATCACAGACGAACACATCCATAACTTTGAGATCATGGAGTAGCTATGGGCGTTTTTGAGAACTTCATCGGTGGGACCTGGGTTGGCGGCAGCGAGGCCGCACCAAATGTGAACCCGTCGGACACCGACGACGTGATTGGCGAATATACCCGCGGTGATGCGGCTGCGGTCGATGCCGCCGTAGAGGCGGCCCATGCGGCTTCGCCGGACTGGGCTTTCGCGTCGCCTCAAGTGCGCCACGACGTGCTTGAAAAGGTCGGTGCAGATTTGATGACGCGGCGGGAGGAACTCGGGCGGTTGCTGAGCCGCGAGGAAGGCAAAACTCTTGCCGAAGGCATCGGCGAGGTTACCCGTGCGGCGCAGATCTTCAAGTTCTTCGCCGGAGAGGCGCTGCGTTTGGGCGGCGAAGCCATCGCCTCTATCCGCCCCGGCGTCGAGGTGATGATCGAGCGCGAGCCGGTGGGTATTGTCGGCCTTATCACTCCGTGGAACTTCCCCATCGCCATCCCGGCGTGGAAGATCGCGCCCGCGCTGGCCTGTGGCAACGCGGTCATCCTGAAGCCCGCCGATCTCACACCGGGTTGCGCTTGGGAAATCGCTAAATCGCTGAAGGAGGCGGAATGCCCTAATGGCGTGTTCAACCTCGTGATGGGCCGCGGTTCTTCGGTTGGTGCGCGTATGGTCGAGCACCCGGGTATCGACGCCATCAGCTTCACAGGCTCCGTGCCCGTGGGTCGTGGCATCGCCGTCGGCTGCGCTGCGAACGGCAAGAAGGTCCAGATGGAGATGGGCGGCAAAAACCCGATGGTTGTGCTTGATGACGCCGATCTGGACGTCGCCGTGAGTGTCTCGGCCAATGGCGCCTTCTTCTCGACGGGGCAGCGCTGCACCGCCTCTTCGCGACTGATCGTGACGGCGGGTATCCATGACGCCTTCGTCGAAAAGATGACCGCCGCGGCGGCTGCGCTGAAAGTGGGCGATGCACTTGACCCAGAGACACAAATCGGCCCGGTGGTCGACCAATTACAGCTCGATCGGAACCTCAGCTATGTTGCACTTGCCAAAGAGGAGGGCTGCGAGGTTTCGGGCGGAGAGCGCGCCAAAGGGCCCGGCTTCTTCCAGCGCCCGGCGGTCTTCGCCGGCGCCACCAACGAGATGCGCAGCAGCCGGGAAGAGATCTTCGGCCCCTGCGCCAGCGTGATCATGGTGGCAGATTATGACGAGGCGCTGGCGACTGCCAACGACACCGAATTCGGGCTGTCGTCAGGCATCTGCACCACCTCGTTGAAATACGCGAGCCACTACCGCCGCCACGCTCAGGCGGGCATGGTGATGGTCAATCTGCCCACAGCGGGCGTGGATTACCACGCGCCATTTGGTGGCCGGAAGGGTTCGAGCTATGGCCCGCGCGAGCAAGGTGCCTATGCCCGCGAATTCTACACCACCATCAAAACGAGCTATATCGCGCCATGAAACCCTATTCCGGCATTTGGCCCGTCGCGCCGACGGCCTTCAAAGACGACGGAACGCTGGATTTTGAGGGCTCCGCCCGGGTGCTAGACTGCATGATCCACCAGGGGTCTGACGGCGTCTGCATCCTCGCGAACTACTCCGAGCAGTTCCTGCTCAGCGACCAGGAGCGCTTTGATCTGACCAAAATGTCGCTGGAACATGTGGCAGGCCGAGTGCCTGTGATCGTTACGATCAGCCATTTTGCGACCGACATCGCGGTGGCGCGCGCGCGTCAGGCAAAAGAGATGGGTGCTGATATCGTGATGATGATGGCCCCCTATCACGGCGCCACGTTGAAGGGCAACGCGGACCGGACCTTCGAGCAATTCGCCCGGGTCGGCGAAGTTGGCATTCCGATCATGCTGCAAGACGCGCCGTTGTCCGGGGTCGAGCTGACGGTGCCTCTACTGGCGCGGATGGCGCGCGAGATCGAGATGCTGAAGCTGCTAAAAATCGAAAGCGTCGGCACAGCCGCCAAGCTGCGCGCTCTACTGGCCAAGGCGGGCAACCACATTGACGGACCGTTTGATGGCGAAGAGGGCATCACACTGATGGCGGATCTCGATGCTGGAGCCACCGGGACGATGACGTCGGCCACCATCACAGATCAGATAAAACCCGTCGTGACACACCACCTTGCGGGCGACCGCGATCAGGCTCTGGCCGCTTACGCGCGCGTCTTGCCCGCGATCAACCACGAGAACCGCCAGTGCAATTTCCGTGCCGCCAAGGAGACCATGAAAGCCGGCCGCGTGATCAAATCCGCATTCTGCCGTCATCCGATCCCGGCTCTGCCGGACTGGGCGCGCGAACAACTCTTTGAGCTCTTGCGACCATTGGACCCGATCGCGCTGCGTTGGGGGCTCTGACATGGCAGACACCGCTTGGGCAGAAGAGTTGCGCGAAATCGGGGGAATCGGCCCTCGCAAGTCGCTGGCCGAACAAGCGGCTGACACGCTGCGCGAATTTATTCTGCTCGGCAAACCGGCTCCGGGAGTTGCGGTTCCAGAACGCGAGTTGGCGGATGCGCTCAAGATAAGCCGCACACCACTGAAAGAGGCGCTCCGCATCCTCGAAAACGAAGGATTGATAGTCTACGGACCTACGCGTCGCCCCCGCGTGGCCGATCCCTCGCTTGAAGAACTCGCTCAAAATCTCGCAGTTCTGGGCGCGCTTGAAGCACTTGCAGGCGAATTGGCCTGCAAACATGCCACTGACGCTGAAATCGCCGAGGCCGCTGACCTGGAAGAACGTATGCGTTTGGCCGACGATAACACCGAGCCGCTGAAGTTTTTCCGCTGGGACATGGATTTTCACAAGACCGTCGTCCGAGCAGCGCGAAATGCACCACTTCTTGAGTCTCACAGGACGTACAACGCACGCCTTTGGCGGGCGCGTTTTATCTCCTCCAAAACGCGTATGGCACGCGACCGAACTCTAGGCCAGCACGAGGATATCCTCGCTGCATTACAAGCACGCGACGGAAAGGCTTGCGCCAAACAAATGCGACGCCATCTTGAGGTGGCCATCACCAATATCGCCGCTGCGCAAGAGAAATCGGGAGCTGAGGAAAAGTCGTGACCAAGAAAACCATTGCGCTGATCCAAGGCGACCCTGCCGGCATCGGCCCGGAACTCTTGCACAAGCTCTTGAGCGACGAAGAGGTGCGCGAAAGCGCTAACTTGGTGGCCATCGGCGCGCCGGAAGTCTTTGCCCGAGGCGAAGAACAAATGGGATCAGAGATCGACGTGCAACACATGGCGCTCGATGCTGAGATCGACACTGTCGATGGTGTGATTTTGCATCTCGACTTGCCGATCGACGGCATTGGCGACGTTCCCGTTGCGCAGGTCTCTGTCGCTGGTGGAAAGTCTTCCATTGAGGGTCTGAGGCACGCATTTGAGCTGTCGCAGGCCGGTCGTGTCGACGGTGTCGTGTTCATGCCGTTCAACAAGGAATCAATGCATCTGGGCGGCAACGAATTTGCCGACGAGCTAGGCTTCGCCCGTGATTTTTTTGATCTCAAAACGCCGGCAAGTGAATTCAATGTAGCCGACGGCATATGGAATGGTCGCGTGACCAGCCATGTTGCAATGAAGGATGTGCCTGATCTTTTGACCACCGAGAAGATCGAGGCAAGCATCGCGCTGACCGACAGGACCCTGAAAATGGCGGGCTATGATCGCCCACGCATCGTCGTGGCCGCCTACAACCCGCATGCCGGCGACGGCGGCCTCATGGGAGACGAAGAGATCAGGGTTATCCGCCCCGCGGTCGAGAACGCGCGGCACAAACAGATCAATTGCATCGGGCCACTGCCCGCCGATACCTTGTGGCTCAAAGTGCGGGATGGCGAGTATGACGCAGTCGTCACTATGTACCACGACCAAGGCCAGATCGCGATAAAATTGCTGGGATTTGAACGCGGTGTGTCGGTTCTCGCCGGACTGCCGACCCCGATGACGACACCTGCGCACGGCACGGCTTTCGACATTGTAGGGCAAGCCAAAGCCAACCTGGTCCCAGCCAAAAACGCCTTCACGATGTGCCTGAACATGGCCAGCAACCGCAACGCAACGTCAGGCGTTGAGGGTGCGTTGGCCGACTAATCTGACGACATCGGGCAAGCCACCGAATTATCTGTGCTGGACGCATTGATTTGGCTCAATACCATCTGCGGATATCGACGTCATTCAACTCGACGTCTCCTTTGTCCGCAACCCGGTTGCCGGCGACAGCCACGGCGAACGGCAGCTTTGGGACCAAGCACGCGCCCTGCCGGGGGCGGCTCTCATTGCTCAAGGGCTATACACGAACCGTGGCGAACGGCCCCGAGAGAACGCTTCCGGGCTTCCTGGTGCTGGAGCCGGTGAACAGCCCCACCCGCATAACCCCCGAAAAAACGATAAAATCCGGCCGTGGCCGGACCGGGAGACGCCTTTCGCGAGGGCAAGTGGCGGAGAGGAAGGGATTCGAACCCTCGAGACGGCTTCAAACCGCCTACTCCCTTAGCAGGGGAGCGCCTTCAACCGCTCGGCCACCTCTCCAAGAGCGGGGATTATCGGCAACATGCCCGGTTTGCAAGGAGTATTCGGCTCCGGCCAAAATTTCGACATTCGCCCTCACATGCGGACGCCGATCCGGACCAGCCGATAACTTCCACCGCCGGTGACTTGCTTAGCGATGGCGATATTCGCGGCTTCATGCGCGACAACAGGCCGCCTTGCCGCAAGCGCGCGAAACGAAGTTGTCCCAAGTTCCAATCCGATGATGGGCCTGATGCGCCCCGGCGCACATATCAGCTGGCGGATCGGGCGCATCCATGCAACGGCGCTGCGCTTACGGCTTCCTCGGCGTCTCGTATTCGGCTTCCTTCTGGAAAGGCTCCCAGATGGTCTCGTAGCCGACATACCCCTTTTTGTCGGGCTCCATCTGCCGCGTCGTCAAATAACGCGTGTGGCCGTCAGGAACTTTCGTGGTGGGTTTTTGCTCGCTCATATGTCACCTCATTTGCCGCGAAGCCAAGTCCGCAAGTGATTGCCCGGCGCCATTCAATGCGCCGCTCAAACAGGTCTGACGAGCGACGGGGCGACATCCGCTTCGGCGGGGATCGTCCCGCCCGCCCTTGTCTCTTCGTCAGTCGCATCGCGCACGGTCAGGATCGAAAGCATGAAGACGACCTCCCGTCCGCAAAGCGGGTTGTTGCCATCGACAGTCAGTGTCTCGCCGTCCATGCGCGTCACCGTGAAGCCGCGTGTCCGACCGTTGTCGTTTTCCATGAGAATGGACGTGCCGATTTGCCGGTATTCCTCCGGGACGTTCTCAATGCGATCGGTAAACACAAGGGACTCGTCCCTGGGGCCGAAAATCCGGGCGCCGTCAATCGGCACTTCGATGACGTCGCCCTCGACCCGGCCTTCAAGCTCGCCGTGGACGGATGGGGACAGAATCTCATTGTGTCCGTGAACATATCCCAAGGGGAATTCCACCTCGGTGAGAACATGGCCCGATTTTTTGTCCGTCACCTTGTAGGTCAGTTCGACGAACCTGCCGTCCTGGATGGTTTCACTCATGTCAAATTCGAATTGTCCGCCTAAAAGATCGACGCGCCAAAAATCCTGACCGTTCCATCTTCATAGCCAAGAACAAGTCGGCCAAGCCATTCGCCCGCACATTTCGTGCTCCGTTGTCGGTAAAGAACCGTCACGTGTTCACCCCGGCGGATAATGCCGAGACAGTCCGCGTCTTCTGACAGGTTTCTCGTCAACTCGCTGTTCGCGAACTGGTGGCCAACCGCAACCTGATTCATCGCGCGCGAGAAGGAGGCGCAAAAATCCTTGACGAATTCGCCGTATTTGCCCTCGTTTGAATTTCTCACGAGGTCGCGCCACAGCGGGTCGGCCATAGCCTGTATCTCTTCGTCGGTTCTTTCAACAATATTCACGCACGTCTCTCAGCGATTTCAGGGGGCGGAGGTCCGGCGCTTCCGCGCAGGGCCGACGCTATTCGTTCGCGCCGACCAGATGATAACAGGGCGCCTTTTCCATGGTGTATTCCCCCGAATCCGGATCGCGACGCGAAACCGTCAGCACGTGCCAGTTTTCGTCGTCCAGCTTCATGGCGTCGCCCCGGTAGTAATAACCCGGCCAGCGGGTCTCCTTGCGGAACAAGGTGTGCTGGGTAACGCACTCCGCGGCGCGGTGGCGGTGCTTCAATTCCCACGCGCGCAGCAATTCGTGAAGGTCCTTCGCGGCCAGGCTCTCGAGATCCTCCTCCATGATCCTCAGTTTCTTGAGACCGATATGCAGCAGCTTTTCATTGGTCATGTAGCTGACCGTCACGCCTCCGCAATATTCGTCCATCAACTTCTGCAGGCGGTCCAGCCCCTGCTTGGGATTGATGTAATGCGGATTGACATCGCCGGCCACGATCGCATTGCGGTAAATCTTGTAATGTTCCAGGGGCTTGTAGATCTCTTTCCCGCGGCGGTTGATCTGCTCATCGGACACAACGACGCCCTCGGCCTTTCCGTCGTCGATATAACCGCACGCGGCCTTCGCGGCGAGACGGCCTTCGGTGAACGAGCCTGAAGAGAAGGCATGCGGTGTGCCGCCGACCGCGTCACCGGCGCCGAACAGGCCTTCGATCGTCGTCATGCGGTTGTAACCCCAGAAATACTCGGGCGGGGAAACGTCTTCGGGACCCGAGCACCATGCGCCGCTGCCGGTTGCGTGGGAGCCCATCACATAAGGTTCCGATGTGGTCAGTTCGGGATTTTCGTTTTTCGGATCCACATCGGTGGCCGCCCACAGGACTGCCTGGCCGACGGTCATGCCGAGGAAGTTTTCCCAGCCGACCTCTTCCAGATGAGGATCCTGGAAGGCGTGCATGGTCACCATGTGAATGGGGCCGCGGCCGGCATTCACTTCGCTGATCAGCGCATGGTTGCGCAAACAGGTCGGGATTGGTCTGTGGGTCAGGTGTGAAACTTCCGGATCCAGATATTCCTTGCCGACCATCTTCTGCAATTCGGGGAACCATTTGGATTCATACTCTTCACCCAGACCGTTTTGCGTATAGGTCTTGAGGTGCAGGAAGTAGGCGCCGACCGGGCCGTAGCCGTCCTTGAACCGCGCCAGCACGATGCGGTTTTCCATCTGCGTCATCTTGGCGCCGGCGTCGATCATGAGCCCATAGGCGGATGCGGACGACCAGGGCGCATACCATGTGCGACCGGCACCTTCGCCCACCGAACGCGGCTTGAAAATGTTGGACGCTCCGCCGGCGGCGCAGATCACGGTCTTGGACTTGAAGACGTGATAGTTGCCGGTGCGGACGTTGAAGCCGACAGCGCCGGCGACGCGGTTCTCCCTGCCGTCGTCCATCAGCAGGTGAGTAACGCAGATGCGATTGAAGACCTTGTCCGCCGACTTTTTGGCGGCCTCGGCCACGATGGGTTTGTATGACTCGCCGTGAATCATGATCTGCCATCGCCCCTCACGCAGATAGCGTCCCGTTTCCGGGTTTTTCATGATGGGCAGGCCCCATTCTTCGAACTGGTGGACCGTGGAATCGACGTGACGAGCCATATCGAACAGCAGGTCTTCGCGCACCAGCCCCATCAGGTCGATGCGGGCGTAGCGGACATGGTCCTCCGGGTTGTTCTCCCCCCAGCGGGTGCCCATGTAGCAGTTTATGGCGTAAAGACCCTGGGCGACCGCGCCGGAGCGGTCGATATTGGCCTTCTCGGCAACGACGATCTTCTTGTCCTGACCCCAGAATCTGGCCTCCCAGGCGGCGCCGGCGCCACCAAGCCCCGCACCGACGACCAGAATATCGATGCCGTCTTCGATGATCGTTTTGTACGCCATTCAGTAATACACGCCCTTCTTCATCTTGAGACCGTTGGACTCAAGGGTATGCAATCCGCCTTCATCCATGCGGATGTATTTCGGTTCGTTGTACAACAACTGGCTGTCGCGCTGGTCCGGGCCCGGTCCGGGAACATCCGCAAGCCGGGGGATTGCCTGCCCCCAGGGCTTTGTGGTGATGGGCGACAGAAAATTCTTTTCCGCGCCGTTCCGGAATTTGACCTTCCAGGCGATCGTGCCTTTCTCTTCGTCACGATTGACGCGAACGCTGTGACCGAGCGGGGCAAAGTCGGCATATCCGCGCACGTCAATCGCATGCTGCGGGCAGGCCTTGACGCAGGAATAGCACTCCCAGCACATGTCGGGCTCGATGTTGTATGCCCGACGATATGTCTTATCGATGTGCATGATGTCCGAGGGACAGATGTCAACGCAATGTCCGCATCCGTCACACCTTGTCATGTAGACGAAGGTAGGCATAAGTCCGGCTCCTTAACTCCGTTCCGATGGCGCTTGCGGGCTGCCTGTCAATAGTGGCGGGGCGCTTCGCGCTTTATGCCAAGCCCCATATTCATCGGGGCGTCCTGCAGCAGTTCCATGGAGTGTCTCTTTTGTTGTTCGGGATCGTCGCGCGCAAGCGTCGGTAAATTCTGAGCCGAACCATTGGCGCTGGATACTCTTTTTTCGAACGCCGCGGCCGGTTTGAAGAACATGTGGGACAGTTTCGACCAGGGAACCGAACCGAACAGTACGGTGGTCGCAATCAGATAGAGGATCAGGAAAATCGCGGACCAGAACCCGCCGCCCGCGCTTTGCACCCAAGCCCAGACAAGCCCGAAGGCCGCGCTTCCAAGCAATGACAGAACAAACAGGTCCGCCCGCATCAGCCGAAACGGCGATTGCCCCTCGGCGCTCACATCCGCGCGGATGAAAAACCAGAACCAGCAGCCGCCAACGCATATCATCAGCGCGCCAAGGGTCCAAAGCAGCGGCCAGACAACCGGGGTGGAATCCGCCGATGTCGGATAACCCAGCACCATCACCGCGGTCGAAACGACGTAGGCGATAAAACCGTACATCGTGAGCAGATGGGCGACACGCCGATGCGGGTTGCAGAACTCCGCCGAGGTCGCGACATCAACCGCCAGCGTTTTGACCGCCAATGTGGCAATCTCGCCGCCGCCGACCTGCCGGTCGCCTTTTGTCCGCCCGCTGCGCCAGTTTTCGAAAAAGTACTTCGCGCTTTGCTTATGCACGATGTCAAACAAGGTTCCGGCCACGACGCAAAACATCATCAGCCAGACGTAGGCCTGCATCAAGCCCGGTGAAATCGTGGCTGACAGTTCCGCGAACGGGTTTGAAACCAACATTCAGACTATCTCCCCTTAATCCGGGCGCCGCTTCCCCTCGGTCCAATTCGCCGGGCCGACCCGTGCGTGAAAAGCCCCGCGTCCCGGCCAACGGAACCCATCGGCTTCCGCTCGGCGCCATGCCGCCACGCGGTTGCCGCGCGCCTCTTCGTGCGTTCCATTTCCGGCAAGGCATTTGTCGACGGATTACGTTATGAACATAATTTCGTCTTACGTTATGAACATAATTCCGTCAACCGCCGGATGAAAGCAAGCGCCCATGTCGCCTGGACCAACAAAAACCCATGTCGCCTGGACCAACAAAAACCCATGTCGCCTGGACCAACAAAAAAATGATCATGGCCGGCGAACAGCGGGTAATGTAGCCGTCGCATGTCACAACTGGTCACACCTCACGGCGCCGATGCCTTGAACGTGCTCCTGATACCGGAGCGGCAGCGCGGCGATGCGCTGACCAAAGCGTCGAAATTGAAGACGGTTCCAATGCGGAGCCGCGAGGTTTCCGACCTTTTGATGCTGGGCATGGGCGCCTACACGCCGCTTCAGGGCTTCATGGGTTTTGACGATTGGCAATGCTGCTGCAAGGACATGCGGTTGACATCCGGTATTTTCTGGCCAATCCCGATCACGGTGTCCTGCGACGAAGAACTGGCCGACAGCATTGCCGTCGGCGAGGATGTTTCGTTATCCGACGCCGAAACAGGCGGAATTCTCGGCATCCTCAACGTGGCCGAGAAATACCGCATCGACAAATCCTTCGAGTGTGAACACATTTATGGCGCTACCGACACCGCTCATCCCGGCGTGCGAAAGGTAATGCAGCAGGAAGACGTCAACCTCGCCGGTCCGGTCAGGGTCGTTTCCGAAGGCGACTATCCCGGCCGCTATCCGGACCTGTATTTGCATCCGGACCGCTCGCGCGCGCTGTTTCAGCAAAGAGGCTGGTCTCAGGTGGCCGCATTCCAGACCCGCAATCCGATGCACCGCAGCCACGAACACCTCGTGAAAATCGCGCTTGAGGTTACCGACGGCGTGTTCATTCATCAGGTATTGGGGAAACTCAAACCCGGCGATATCCCCGCTGAAACCCGCACACGAGCCATCCGGGCGATGATCGACAACTATTTCGTTCCCGGCACCGTCATTCAAGCCGGCTATCCGATCGAGATGCGCTACGGCGGCCCGCGCGAGGCGCTGCTTCATGCTCTTATCCGGCAGAATTTCGGTTGTTCCCACCTGATTGTCGGCCGGGATCACGCCGGAGTGGGCGACTATTATGGCCCGTATGACGCCCAGGATATTTTCGACCGGCTATGGGACGGCGCGCTTCAGACCCGGCCGCTGAAGATCGACGTCACGTTCTACTGCAGGAAATGCTACGGCATGGCGACGGCCAGAACCTGCCCGCACGACGCCGAACATCGCATATCGATCTCCGGAACCGATCAGCGCGCCATGCTCGCGCGTGGCGATCCGATACCGCCGGAGTTCAGCAGGCCGGAGGTAGTCGAGATTCTGCGGGAGCTTTACGACACGCAAGACGCCGGCGGGTGAATTCGGTCGGCTGCATCAAGGATCGGAATACCTGGCCGCCGCGCCGCGCGCCTTTTCCACAGGATATTTGCGCTCGTTCACGTCGATTTTCGCTTCGGCGATTTCAACCGGATTGAGCCCTGCCCTCTCGGCGATCAGGATCAGATACGGCGACACGTCGGCGCACTCCTGCGAGAACCGAGCGTGACCATCGTCCAGTTCAGCCATTCGTTCGATGGCGCCCGCGCTTTTCCACCGGGTCGGTTCCAGCAGTCCGGCCGCCTCCGGATTCAGCGAAACGATGAGGTTCTTTGGCAAATGGAACTGCCGCCAATCCCGGGCGTCGCGGAATTCGAACAAACGATCGGAAAGCGTTTCCAATGTGGCGTCACGACCGGACATGATTGCCCCTCCTTGTCCGGCGGACAGGCCGACAGACCGATGCGGCCGGTCAAGGCGTTGTTTCACCGGACGCTATTGCGTATGGCGGCATATGAAAACCGATCGCGGTGAACGGACAACCGTGAATTGGATTATCCGGCGAGGCGAACAGGTGCGGTTCATTGGCGATGTGCACGGCAAGTTCAGGCGGTATGAACGCCTGATCACGGGAGTGACGCAATCCATTCAGGTCGGCGATATGGGCATCGGTTTCGGCATTGCGGGGCCCGATGGCGGTATTGAGTATCCATCCCCGCCCTACGGCGCCATGAAGCGGGAGGGGTCTCACCGCTTCATCCGCGGAAATCACGACAATCCCGCCGAATGCAGAAACCAGAGCCTGTGCATCGCGGACGGGCACCGCGAGGGCGAAATGTTCTTTTGCGGAGGCGCTTTGTCGGCGGGTCGCGCACGGCGGACGGAAGGCGTGAACCGGTGGCCCGACGAGGAGCTTTCGGTTTTTGCGCTCGAACGAATTCGTGAAAAATATCTCGACGAAAAACCGAAAATCATGGTGACGCATGACGGTCCGCATTCAATCGCGGAAACGATCCTGCGGGTTCATCAGCCGGGAAAATCCGTCGCCGAATCACGCACCAGACGGTTTCTCCAGAGCATGTGGGAACGACACCGGCCGGAAACGTGGATTTTCGGGCACTGGCATCTGTCGGCGGACATGTCGATTGCCGGAACCCGGTTCATTTGCCTGAATGAACTCGAGGCAATCGATTTTTGACCGGATGCCCGCTCGATCCGGGAGCGCCGCCCGCGGCATTCGGAAACCCGCGGCTGGCTGGGGCGGCTGGATTCGAACCAGCGCATGGCGGCACCAAAAACCGCTGCCTTACCGCTTGGCTACGCCCCAACTGAAAATTCAGGCCGCGCATGAATGCGCTCAATATCGCGCATCACGACGCGAACGCGTCTCGGTGCCACAATTCGGTCCGTCGGGTCAAGCCGCCGCCGCCATATGCCGATTTACCGGGTATGCGATTCAAATCGGGCGGGCATTCACGGCGTATTCGACAGGAAGTTTATCCACGCCGCCGCGCGCGGTGGCTCCGTTGCGGAAAATTAGCGGCGCCGCTCATTGGAACGAACCTCAAATCTCGAAATTCCGTATATTCTGCCCGGTCAGGCGCGGAAACACGTCACCCACAACGAGGCGGTTCACGCATTGGACGCCGTTGTTCAATTGGGCGTGCTGGACCGCGACCCGGCCGTCGCGCCATCCGCGCCGTCCGACGGCGACAGATACCTTGTCGCGGCGGGAGCCTCGGGCGACCGGCAGGTCGCAGCCTGGGAATTCCATTCGCCGCGCGTTGGTTGGCTTGCGTGGATAGAAGACGAAAACGTTCTCGTTTGCTGGAACGGTTCGGGGTGGGGAATCGCCCGCGGAGCGGTCGGCCGGTTCGACACGGTTGCGGTCAATGGCGCGGACTGGCGGCGGTCGCCCGATCGACCGCACCGGGGAAACCGGCGCCGTCGGACCTGTATGACGCAAGCTTGTTTTCACCGCTTTCAACTTTTGTTTCCGTATGATAAGCGCGGGCAGTTTCACAATCCTCTGCGGTTCTCGAATGCTGAAATCGTATTCTTCGGGCATGGAAGATATCAGAACCGGTCTGCGTATGCACAGCCTATGGCTGGCGCTCGCGACCGAAGATATCACCGATCAACACAGACGAACGTTTCTCGGGCCGGCCTGGATTCTGGTGAACTATCTGGCGTATGCCGGGACGTTCGTCATCATATTCGGCCGGGGCGGCGGAATTCCCGAATTTCCGACTTATATCGCAACCGGCCTTTATGTCTGGCTCTACCTGTCCGAAACAATGATCCAGAGCATAACGCTTTTTACCAAGGAAGAGAGCTTCATAAAGGGAACCACACTACCCTTGTCGGTCTATGTCCTGCGGTTGACAACCCAGTCGGCGATTCGCGCCGGATTTACCCTGGTGGGTTGCGTGGCGATCATCACGATTTGGGGGACAGAACCCGATATTGTCTGGCTTTGGTCCGTCCCGGCCATTCTCCTCATAATCGTGGTGACGCCGGCAGCGATAACGATATCCGCCCTGGCCGGCGCGTATTTTCCCGATCTGCAATTCTTCGCGATAAATGTGGTGCGGATAGGGTTTTTTCTGACCCCGATCTTCTGGATCGATACAGGTGGAGGCGGATTGCGCACAGCGATATACACGTGGAATCCATTCACCTATTTTCTGGAAATCGTGCGTGCGCCGGTCCATTCGGGTATCATTCCTTCAGATGCGCTGCTGATTTGTTCCGTCATTTGTCTGCTGCTCTGGGCGATCGCTTTGCCGCTCCTCGGCTCGCTGAAAAAAAGAATTGCGTTCGTGCTTTAATGGTCCTTGTCAGAGTTGAAAATCTGAGTGTGACATATCGGATCCGCCGAAAGCTGTCACTTTCGCGTCGAGCCCGACCCAATCCGTCCGCCGGCAAAATCGCGGGCTCCGGACGCACGCGGCATGTACGCGCCCTCCAGGGTATCGACTTCACCCTTAATCCGGGCGACCGTCTGGGCGTTGTAGGGTCCAACGGATCGGGAAAATCCACGCTGCTCCGCGCGCTTTACGGCGTGCTTGAACCCGTCGAGGGATCGATTTACATTGAAGGCCGCGTCGATGCTCTCTTCAATATCAGCCTTGGCTTTCGCCCTGAAGCGTCAGGGCGCCGGAACGTCATGCTGCGCGGCCTGATAAATGGAATCAGCCGCGATCAGATCAAGGACAGAATGGATGAAATCATCGAGTTCAGCGGAATCGGCGATTTCATCGACATGCCGTTGAAGTCATACAGTCAGGGCATGTCGGCCAGACTGGCGTTCTCGGTGGCGACCTGCCTGAATCCCGAAATCCTGCTCATGGATGAATGGATCAGCGCCGGCGATGCTTCATTTCAGGCCAAGGCGAGGGAGAGAATGAATGAGCTCGCCAGTTCGGCCGGGATTATCGTGCTTGCAAGCCACAACGGCGGTCTTTTGCAGAAAACATGCACCCACATACTGGAACTGCACGAGGGCGAAATCGTCCGCTATTGCGCGGTCGGCGAATATTTCGAACCGGTGAGCGCGCCGGAATGATAGGATTATTTGGCGCCACCGGATTCATCGGGTCAAATCTGGCGAGGCGGCTCATCGCTTCCAATGAACAATTGCGGCTTGTTTCCCGCAGGATCGATGCGAATTTCATCTCCGAATTCGGCGCCTCCGCCGGGTTGGTTGAAGCGAATCTGCTTGATCCGTCGGCAATGTCTTCTTCGCTCGTCGGTATCGATACCGTCGTCCAGTTGATCGGCACGTCAAGTCCCGGATTTGAAAACAAAAACATCGTCGCCGATATCAGCGACAATGTCATCCGCCAGATCGAATTCCTCGAATTGTGCGCCAATGCCGGGGTAAGGCGGTTCATTTTCGTCTCGTCGGGCGGAGCCATATACGGACCGAACGCGCCGGTCCCGACGAGCGAGGATATTCCGTGCGCCCCGATCAATTCCCACGGTCTTACCAAGCTCACCGTCGAAAACTACCTGAGAATGTACGGCGCGCTTGGCCGGTTGGAATACATCATTCTTCGTGTTTCCAATCTTTTCGGACCCGGTCAGAAATTTCGCCGCGGCCAAGGATTGGTCCCTGCAATCATGGAACGGTATCGGCGAAACATGCCGGTGCGGATTTTCGGAGACGGCGGCGCGCGGCGCGATTATCTGTTCATTGACGATCTGATCGACGCCATCGAAAGGGCGATCCGATTACCCGATGGCGCGACCGCCACGATCAACGTCGGTCGAGGCGAATCGAGATCGGTCCTGGAGGTAATCGAAGCAATCGAGGCGGCGACCGGCCGCGCATTGGAGAAGCAATTCCTGCCTGCGCGCGCCACGGACATAGCCGAGAGCCGCCTGAACATTGAAAGAGCAAGGGCATTGCTCGGCTGGATGCCTGCGACCGACTTTCAAAGCGGCATCCAAAAGACGGTTGTCGCCGCGATGGGATAATCAGGGTCAGGACCCCGGAGCACTTCACCTTCAAATGCAGGCGCTCCGGGGACGGTTCACGTCAATACGGACCCGGGATTGCTATTTCAGCCTTTCGTCACCGAATATCGGAGCGGCCCCGGCAGGGTCGCCCGCCAAAACGACCGGCTCGTATTCCGGTACGACGTGGCGCAACAATTCCAGCGCGCGCGCTTCATCATTCTCGGCGACGGCGGCTTCAATTCCATCGAACGATTTGCGGATCACCGCGGCTTCGACAACCCGCGGCGACGCGACCACAAAGCCCCGCCAATGCCTGACATCGATAATTTCATCGCTTTCAAACAGTTCCTCATACAGTTTTTCGCCCGGCCGCAACCCCGAATAACTGATCTTGATGTCAACATCCGGTTTGTAACCGGCCAGTTCGATCATTCGTCGCGCCAGATCGTCAATCTTGACCGGCTCGCCCATATTCAAAGCGACAATCTTTCCCCTTTCATTGTCCCCCTCGCCATGTCCCGCCGCCTGAAGCAGCAGCGTCACCGCCTCGGGAATCGTCATGAAATACCGGGCGATCCGGGGGTGAGTCACGGTGACCGGTCCACCCTTTTTTATCTGGGCGGAAAACCGGGGAACAACCGAGCCCGTCGAACCGAGAACATTGCCGAAGCGAACGGTCTTGAATCGCGGAACCTCCGCGACCAGATCGATCGCCTGACAATATGCCTCCGCGGCCCGTTTGGTCGCGCCCATCACGCTGGTCGGATTGACCGCCTTGTCGGTCGAGATCATGACGAATGTCCGGACACCGTGTTCAACGGCGCAGTCGGCCAGATTCCTCGTACCGATCAAATTGGTCTTCATTCCCTCCAGAACATTCGCCTCCACAAGCGGGACGTGTTTAAGGGCGGCCGCGTGGAATATCACGTCCGGCCGATATGATCCCAGGATCTCGGATATCCTTGCACGGTCGCGAATATCGGCGAATTTCGCGACGACATCCACGTCGGGATGCCGTTCGCGAATTTCGGAATCCATCCTGTAGAGATTGAATTCCGATATATCGCTTACGATCAGCCGCTTCGGATTGAATACAGCCAACTGACGGGCCAACTCGCCGCCGATCGATCCTCCCGCGCCCGTCACCAGTATGACTTTCGAATCGGCCAGCCTGGCGACCGACTGCTCATCCGGCTTGATTTCCAGGCGCGGCAGCAGATCGGCGATGTTCAACGGATTTGGCCGTATGTCGATATTCCCAAAGCCCGACGTTCGCCGGAGATCGGGTATCCGGCTCACCCGCAATTTGTTTTTGCCCGCTTCGGCAACGATTTCCGCGAGGCGGCCGGGGGACATGTCCGGTTCGGTGACGATCAGATCGGTGACCGGGCGTCCCCGATTTCTCAGCTTTTCAGCTATTCGCGTCATGGCCGCCGAAGGCCCGACGACCTTCACGCCATGGAGCGTATTTCCGACCGCCATGCGATCATCGACAATGCCGACAATATCCGGATCGGAATCGCCGGACCGCCGAACGGCGCGGATGTAGGATTCGGAGTTCTCGTTCACGCCGTACAGCAGCGCCTGGCGCGAGCGATTTTGACGGCGCGCGAAGCCCGGCGCATTGCCGAGGTGCCCGCCTTCCTTGAGTATGCGGAACAACACGCGCGGTCCACCGATCGCGACGATCATGTATATGAAGCACAGAGGCAATGCCGACCTCGGCACATTCGACCCGCGCGTGAGGAAAAACAGCACGATCGCGTATGTCGCGACCGCCATCGCGCTCGCCTTGATGATTGCGACAAGGTCGGGAAGGGACGCATATCGCCAAAAACCGCGATTGAGCGAGAATGCGAAGAAATACGCCGCCGATATCAGGGCAAAGGCCAGCGCCTTGTCGTGAACGCCCGGTACGGTCGCAACCCTGTCGAAGCCGTAGACGGTCGCGTATGCCAGATAGAACGCTGAAACCGCGGCCAGCACATCATGCAGCGAACCGAACAATCTGATCAGTCGGGCGGTGGAAATAAATCGTTTCAAGAAACCCACAAACCTCTCCCCTCCCCCGCGGGAGTCACGCAGCCAACGCATTCGCACCACCCTTCACACCGGTTGGAGACCGCCCTCCGACGACTGAACCGAAGCAGGGATTGCCGACGGGCCGATTGCCCTATGGGCTAATAGCTCAACAGAATATAAACTCAAGGGCATCCATAGGCAAATCCGGCGCATTCTCGCCTCAAACGGCGGTATGTGAAGCGATTGAATACCAAAGTATAACGATTGTCATGGTGAGTTGAACCGAATGACCATGCAAAATCGCACCACCGATCGCGATAGAAAGTGACCTCCAGTCGTGCCGAGTTCCACAGTCATGATGGCCACCCTCAACGGCGCGGCTTTTCTGGACAGCCAGATCGAATCCATCAGGAATCAGACCGCCGAACGCATAAACCTGCTCATATCGGATGACGGGTCCACCGACGGCACGCGCGACTATCTGAAGGAATTGCGGCGTAAATGGCCGAAAGGGTCGGTGACGGTCATTGACGGACCGAAGCGGGGATTCGCGGAAAACTACAGACATCTGATTCGGAATTCGCGGGATGACGCCGATGTCTACGCCTTCGGCGATCAGGACGATTTATGGGAGCCCGACAAGCTGTCGGAGGCGGCCGACTGGCTGAACGGTCAGGGGCGCGCACCCGCCTTGTATTGCTCCCGCACGCGGATTGTCGATATGAGCGGCCATGCGGTCGGGCTGTCGCCGCTGTTTTCCTCGCCGCCCTCTTTCAGAAACGCGATTGTCCAGAGCATCGCGGGCGGCAACACCATGGTCTTCAACCGGTCCGCACGCGAATTGCTGGCGCGGACGTGTGAGCGGACCGGCTTTGTCAGCCATGATTGGTGGGCTTATCTGATGGTGACCGGCGCCGGAGGGCCGGTCCGCTATTCCGGCATTCCCAGGGTGCGCTATCGCCAGCATCTGTCGAATCTCGTGGGCGCCAATTCATCCTGGCGCGCGAGAATGACGCGCCTGGCGTTGATGGCGGGCGGACGATTTGCAAGGTGGAACGAGCGAAATCTGGAGGGCCTCGAACTCTGCGAGGAATATCTGACCGAAGAGTCGCGGCGGTTGCTCGCGGAATTCAGGGAAATCCGGACCGGCGGGTTTCCCGGCCGACTCGTGCGCCTGCAAAGATCGGGCATCCACAGACAGACCCGGCTCGGTCAGATCAGCCTCTACGCGGCGTGCGTTCTGGGCAGGATGTGACCTTCGGCTCAAGCGCCGACGCACCGTCCCTTGAAGGTTTTCTTTCGTCCTGATAAGGCGCTGGCGTCACAGGCGTGAGGACGGGTGCATGAAGGGAATCATACTGGCGGGCGGCAACGGAACCCGGTTGTATCCGGTCACCGTCCCGATTTCGAAGCAGTTGCTGCCCATTTACGACAAGCCGATGATCTATTATCCGCTTGGCGTTCTCATGGTGGCCGGAATCAGGGATATTCTTGTTATTTCCACGCCGCGCGACATGCCGATGTTCCAGGCCCTGCTCGGAGGCGGCGAAAATTTCGGTATAAGCCTTTCATATGCCGAACAGGCCGAACCGAACGGTCTAGCGGAGGCTTTCATCATCGGTCGCGATTTCGTCGGCGGGGATCCCGTCGCTCTGATTCTGGGAGATAACATTTTCCACGGTCACGGCCTGTCGGAGCATTGCAGGACGGCCGCGGCGCGAAGCCGGGGCGCCACGGTTTTCGCCTGTCGTGTGGAAGATCCGACCCGATATGGCGTCGTGACGTTCGATTCCGCGGACGGGCGCGCGATTTCCATTGTCGAGAAGCCACGCGACCCGGCCTCCGACTGGGCGGTCACGGGGCTTTACTTCTACGACAACGATGTTCTGGACATCGCATCCTCGATCAAACCGTCCGCGCGGGGCGAACTTGAGATATCGGATGTGAACCAGATCTATTTGAAGCGCGGGGACTTGAGCGTGCAGCGTCTCGGTACGGGATATACATGGCTCGACACCGGAACCCATGACAGCCTGCATGAAGCCTCATCCTTCGTACGCACCCTTGAACACCGTCAGGGCGTCAAGGTCATGTGCCCCGAGGAAATCGGATTCGAACTGGGATATCTGACGGCGGAAGATCTGTTTGCAAGAGCCGACGGTCTGGGTAAAACCGAATATGCGGCTTATCTGCGAAGACTCGCACAGGTGAAATGAGATTGGTTGACATTCGCGTCATCGGATTTGGCGAGATTTTGGAAATATCGCCCCGGAAGTTCGGCGACCGCCGGGGATTCTTCTCGGAAACCTTCAGCGAAAAGGGATTCGGCGAAGCCGGACTTGATGCGACGTTCGTTCAGGACAATCATTCGCACTCGGCGGAATCCGGCACGTTGCGCGGCCTTCATTTCCAGATGCCGCCGGCCGCTCAGGGAAAGCTGGTCAGGGTGACGCGTGGCGAGATCTTCGATGTCGCGGTTGACATTCGACAGGCTTCGCCGACTTTCGGGCAGTGGGTCGGTCTTAACCTGTCGGCCGCCAGTTGGAATCAGGTCTATATTCCGCCGGGCTTCGCCCACGGCTTCGTTACGATGGTTGCGGATACCGAGGTGCTGTACAAGGTGACGGACTACTACTCGCCCGAACATGACCGGTCCGTCCGGTTTGACGATCCGGCGATCGGGATACGCTGGCCATCCATGGATACCGCTTTCGAAATGTCCCGGAAGGATCGCGAGGCGCCGCTGCTCGCGGAAATCGACACCGGATTCAGCTACAGGGAATAACGGGAATGAATATCCTCGTAACCGGCGGCGCGGGCTTTATCGGATCGGCGGTGTGCAGGCGGCTGGCCGGAAACGGCGAAGATCGCGTCGTCAACGTGGACAAGCTGACTTACGCCGGCAATCTGGCGTCGCTTTGCGAACTGGACGGAAATTCGAACTACAGGTTCTACAAGGCCGACATCTGCGATGGAGCCCGGATCGCCGAAATTCTCCGAAATGAAGAAATCGGCGCGATCATGCACCTGGCGGCCGAAAGTCATGTCGACCGGTCGATCGACGGCCCGGCCGCATTCATCGAAACCAACATTGTCGGCACGTTCCGGTTGCTCGAAGCCGCGCTGGACTACTGGTCGGGCCTGTCCGGTCGGGCGCATGACGGGTTCCGGTTTCATCACATCTCCACCGACGAGGTTTTTGGCGATCTTCCGCTTGACGAGGGAATTTTCGTCGAATCGTCTCCCTACGCGCCATCCTCGCCGTATTCCGCTTCCAAGGCGGCGTCGGATCATCTCGCCCGCGCATGGCGCGAGACCTACGGTTTGCCGGTTGTCCTGTCCAACTGCTCGAACAATTACGGACCGTATCATTTTCCCGAAAAGCTGATCCCGCTGGTAATCCTGAACGCCCTGGAGGAAAAGACGCTTCCCGTTTACGGCAGGGGCGAAAACGTGCGGGACTGGCTCCACGTCGAAGATCACGCCAGAGCGCTTGAACTTGTCCTCAAGCGGGGTCGCGTCGGGGAATCCTACAATATCGGCGGGCGGGCGGAACGGACGAATCTCGGCGTCGTCGAAGCAATCTGCGACATTCTGGATCGCAAGCGGCCGCGTGCCGGGGGGCGGGCGTACCGAGACCTCATCGAATTCGTCACCGACCGCCCCGGCCATGACCGGCGCTACGCCATCGATCCGTCGAAAGCGGAAAACGAACTTGGCTGGAGTGCGCGGGAAACATTCGAAACGGGACTGGAAAAGACCGTGGACTGGTACCTGGAAAACGAAAACTGGTGGGGACCCATTCGGCGGCGATCCTATGCCGGGACGCGGCTTGGCGCCGGCAAAGCCGCGGCGGAGTGACCCGTTGCGTATTCTGGTTATCGGCCGCAAGGGCCAATTGGCCCGGAAACTCGCGCTGGAAAACGGTCGCGAATTTGTCGTGCGTTCGGCCGGCCGGCCCGAACTGGACATTTGCCGGAAGGATACGATCGCCGGCGCGATCGGGGCGCATGAACCCGATATCGTGATCAACGCGGCCGCCTACACGGCGGTGGACAAGGCGGAATCCGAACCGGACGCGGCATATGCGGTAAACCGGGATGGAGCGGGAAACGTCGCGGCGGCCGCCGCCGACGCCGGTCTTCCGGTGATTCATGTGTCGACGGACTATGTGTTTTCGGGCGAGAAGCCCGATCCCTATGTGGAGGAGGATGAAACCGGACCGACCGGCGTCTACGGCGCCTCGAAACTTGCCGGCGAGCATGCGGTCGCGGCGGCGAATCCGAAACATTTGATCGTTCGAACCGCCTGGGTCTACAGCGACGTCGGTCAAAACTTCGCACGGACGATGTTGCGTCTGGCCGGCGACCGCGACCGCCTGACGGTGGTCGCCGACCAGATCGGCAATCCGACATCGGCGCGCGATCTCGCCAGGGGATTGCTGCACGCGGCGTCATCCGTCATGTCGCGCGGCGGTTCCGGAAATTTCGGCATCCGCCACCTTACCGGACGCGGCGGCGCGAGCTGGGCCGAATTCGCGCGGGAAATCTATGCGGTCAGCCGCGACATGGGCGGCCCCTGGTGCGACGTCGCCGATATTCCGACCCGCGATTATCCCACACCGGCGAGACGACCGGCCAATTCCCGTTTGTCCAACGAAAAATTTGAAGAGTGCTTCAATTGGAAAATGCCCGCCTGGAAAAACTCCTGCCGCGATGTCGTCCGCCTTCTCATGGACCGGTCAAAACGGCCATAGGCTCCGGACATAATCCCGCATCCGGGCGATTGAGAACCGCCCGGATGCGATTTCGTTGCTAACGTCCCGCAAACCTCGCGGCCGCGACCGACAATGCGGGCACGATGACGGAGGCGAGCGCGATCTTGATCAGATCGGTCACTATGAAGGGACCGACGCCCCACGCGAAAGCCTTGTCGGCGCCAAAAACCATGGCGATCCAGGCGGCGCCCAGCGCGAGAATGACGATCTCGCCAACCAGATTGGCGCCAAACAATTTGAACGGGCTCAATGCCCAGCCCCGGTCGGCGGCCGCCCCGGTGATCGCGGCGGCAATGACAAAGCCGGCCAGGTAACCCGTCGTCGGACCGGCGAAATAGGCGAGACCTCCACCTTTT
The DNA here is from genome assembly GCA_965204295.1 of Rhizobiaceae bacterium. Classification (GTDB taxonomy): domain Bacteria; phylum Pseudomonadota; class Alphaproteobacteria; order Rhizobiales; family Rhizobiaceae; genus JAWKWH01. Next base: position 2,169,402 of record OZ241973.1, on the reverse strand, counting down.
GCGAAAACCGGAAGTCCGATCGCGCCTTCGGCAAGGTATGCGAGAAGAGTGAGAACCGCCAGATTTCGCCCATAGGTCGCGGCAATGGTGAAAATCGCCAGTGTTTGCAGAGTGGCCGGCACCGGCCAGAACGGCGCCTGCACACGGGCAGCCAGGGCTATGATCAGCGAACCGGCAATAACGAGAAAGGCCTTCCAGACGATGCCGCCGGTCTGTCGGTCGCCGAGGAGCGCCGGAACGATGGCCTGCCGGCCGGAAACGTTGGACATTTGTATCTCCATTTTGGTTGAGAAAACAGTCGGTCGAATGGCCGCTATGCCTATACGAAGACGCGTGCTAGGTCACAAGCGCGACGAACCCGTTATGTCACGATAATCACCGGAATCCGCATCACCGTCAGGGAACGGGCCGATGGTATTGGAATTCAACACCGCGTTCGATCCGTCCCACGGAGTCGCCGTCGACGTCTCGCCCGGCGTTCAACGGCTGACCGTCGACAATCCGGGTCCGTTCACGTTTCACGGCACCAACACCTACATCGTCGGCGCCGATACTCTGGCTGTCATCGACCCCGGCCCGGACGACGACAGACATTTCAACGCGCTGAAGGCCGCAATCGGCGGAAGGCCCGTTTCGCACGTTTTCGTCAGCCACACGCATCGCGATCACTCGCCGCTGGCGGCGCGATTGCAGGCGGAAACCGGCGCAACGATCGCCGCGGAGGGCCGCCATCGCCCGGCGCGCGAACTGGCGGTCGGGGAAACAAACCCGCTTGATGCGAGCGCCGACACGGACTTCGCTCCGGACATGAACCTGTCGGACGGCATGACAATCTCCGGAGACGGCTGGGCGATCACGGCCATAGAAACTCCGGGGCACACCGCCAACCATCTGTCGTTCGCGCTGGAGGGAACGGGTATTCTCTTCTCCGCCGACCACGTCATGAGCTGGGCAACGTCCGTCGTCGCACCGCCGGATGGGGCGATGGCGGATTACATGCGATCCCTCGACAAGCTGCTTGGACGCGACGATCGACTGTATCTGCCCGGTCACGGCGGGCGATTGTCAAGGCCGGCGCAATTCGTGCGCGGCCTCAAGGCCCATCGCAAAATGCGGGAACGGGCGATATTGGAGCGCATCGGGGCGGGAGACAGGACCATTTCGCAAATGGTGCGCTCGATTTACAAAGACGCCGATCCCCGGCTGTTCGGCGCGGCCGGCCTGTCGGTCCTCGCACATCTGGAAGACCTCGCGGCCCGGAGCATCGTCTCCAGCGAAGGGCCGCCGGCCCTTGACGGGGTTTTCAATCCGGCCTGAAATCCGGCTTTCTCGCAGGCCATTGTCCGGTTGACCGACCGGGTCGCCGCGTCGTCATCAAGACCGTCGGGGAAAATGCGGCGCAAGACTTATGCGACCATGGCAATTCAACGACCGAACCGGTCGAAACTCACGACGCAAATCGATAGCCCTTGAATCGTTCGCGCAATATCGTCTTCTGGATCTTGCCGGTCGCCGTGTGCGGGATCTCGTCGACGAATTCGACATCGTCGGGCATCCACCATTTGGCGATCTTGCCTTCCATGAATTCCAGAATGTCGCCCTTGGCCGGGTTCCGATCCGGTTTTCTGACGATGACGAGCAGCGGCCTTTCATCCCATTTCGGGTGGGCAATGCCTATTACCGCGGCCTCGGCGACATCGGGGTGCCCGACGGCGAGATTTTCCAGATCGATGGTCGAGATCCATTCCCCGCCGGACTTGATCACGTCCTTGGCCCGGTCGGTAATCTGCATGTAACCGTCTTCGTCGATATGCGCGACGTCGCCGGTGTCGAACCAGTTATCGTCATCGAACTGCTCCGCGCCGGCCCCGCCATAGTACGACCCCGCTATCGCGGGTCCGCGCACCTTCAGCCGGCCAAACGTCTTTCCGTCCCAGGGCAGCACGTTGTCATCGTCGTCGGTGACTTTCATCTCGACGCCAAACGGCGCGTATCCCTGCTTGCCCTTCATGTCGAGCAGTTCCTCGCCTTGCAGGTTTTTCAATTGCGGCTTTTGCGTGCCGAGGCTGCCGAGCGGACTCATTTCCGTCATTCCCCAGGCATGAATGACATCGACATCGAACTCTTCCTGGAATTTTTTCGTCATTGAGCGCGGACATGCCGACCCTCCAATGACGACCTTTTTCAGGTAAGGCAGTTTCTTGCCGGTTTCCTCCAAAAACTGCAACAGCATCAACCAGACCGTGGGGACGGCGGCTGTCAGATCGACTTTTTCGCTATCCAGCAATTCGTAAATCGCTTCTCCGTCCATTCGGCCTCCCGGCATGACCATCTTCGCGCCGGCCATCGGAGCCGAATGGGCAATTCCCCAGGCATTGGCGTGAAACATCGGCACAACCGGAAGAACGACGGACGAAGACGACATGGATATCGAATCGGGCAGGCTGGAGAAGAGCGCGTGAATGACATTCGAGCGATGGCTGTAGACCACGCCTTTGGGATCCCCGGTGGTGCCGGAGGTGTAGCACATGCCGCTCGCCGCGTTTTCATCAAGCGACGCCCATTCGAAATCGCCATCCGCCTCAGCGAGCCATTCTTCATAAGCGACCACGTCCGGCAGACCGGTTTCCGGCAGGCTGGCTTCGTCGGTCAGAACGACGACCCTGCCCAGAGAGCCGACATTCAAGGCGATCTTTTCGACGATCGGCAGAAAGGTCAGGTCAACGAATATCGCGCGATCCCGGGCGTGGTTCATTATCCACGCGATCTGATCGGGAAACAGACGCGGGTTCAATGTATGGTAAACGCCGCCCATGCCCATTATTCCGTACCATGCTTCGAGATGACGGGCGGTGTTCCAGGCCAGCGTCGCGATCCGGTCGCCCACGCCAAATCCGTCGCGGCTCAATCGCTGCGCGACCTTCAGCGCGCGGGTGTGAATGTCCCTGTAGGTCGTTCTGACGATCGGCCCTTCAACGGATCGCGACACGATTTTCCGACGCGGGTGCTGGAGCGCCGCATGGTCCAGGATCTTGTGGCACAGCAGCGGCCAGTCCTGCATTGTTCCCAGCATCAATATCCTCCCGATGCTTTTCGATGTCCGTCGCCCGTGTTTCAAATGATATTGCGACAGCCATGTCGAATTTGTCCAGCGGTCTCATGTGCTTCCACCCTTTTTGCCGCATTGCGGCCATTGACGGCGGCAAAGTTCAACGGGACCGTTGCCGCGCAAGCCTGACGATCCCGCGACCCCCGCCAGACCGCGAAGGCGGTCGAATGTTGCCATTCGAGGGTGAAGCGCTCTAGGCTTGCGGAAAATCCGCCGGGAGCCTTTGCGCATGAACGACCTTCCTCTGACCAATGTCCAGACACGGGACATCGAATCGATCCTTCACCCCTACACGCCGCTGCACAAATTGCCGCAGTCGGGTCCGCTGGTCATGTCCCGCGGCAAGGGCGTCTATATCTACGACACGCGGGGGAGGGAATATCTGGAGGGCATGGCCGGTCTTTGGTGCGCCGGGCTCGGGTTTGGCGACGAGGAGATGATTGAAGCCGCCACGGAGCAGATGCGCACCCTGCCCTACTACCATCTGTTCGGCGCCAAGGGGATGGAACCGGCGATCGAGTTGGCGGAAGCGCTCAAGGAGCTTGCTCCCGTCCCCGTCTCGAAAGTGTTCTTCACCTCTTCCGGATCGGAGGCGAACGATACGCAGGTCAAGCTTGCCTGGTACCTGAACAACGCGCTCGGACGACCGGAGAAGAAAAAGATCATCAGCCGCGTGAAAGCCTATCACGGCGTTACGATCATGAGCGGCTCGCTGACCGGACTGCCCTTTGCGCACGACGGATTCGACCTGCCGGTCGACCGGGTGCTGCACGCCGATTGCCCGCATCACTACCGGTTTGGCCGGGATGGAGAAACCGAGGACGAATTCGTGAAGCGGCTCGCCGGCAATCTGCAAACGCTGATCGAACGGGAAGGCCCGGAGACGATCGCCGCGATGATCGCGGAACCGGTGATGGGAGCCGGAGGCGTAATCGTGCCGCCGAAGGGTTATTTCGAGGCAATCCGGCCGATTCTCGACGAGCACGACATCATGCTGGTCGGCGATGAGGTGATAACCGGATTCGGACGCACCGGAAACTGGTGGGGATGCCAAACGCTTGGGATGCGTCCGACGACGATCTCCGCGGCAAAACAACTGACCGCCGCATATGCGCCGCTTGGCGCGGTGATGGCGCCCGAGGATGTTTATCAGGCCTATGTCGATCACTCGGCCACGCTCGGAACGTTCGGCCATGGCTATACATATGGCGGCCACCCCCTGTGTTGCGCGCTCGGCGTGAAAGCAATCGAAATCTACAAGAGGCGGGACATTCCCGGCCATGTCCGCAGTCTCACACCGGCATTTTCCGAACGCCTGCGCCGGCTGTCGGAGCACCCGCTGGTCGGCGAAACGAGGTATTGCGGTCTCGTGGGCGGCGTGGAACTGGTGGCGAACAAGACCGGCAGGCAGTCGTTCGATCCATCCCGGGGCGTCGGACCGCAACTCTCGAAGTTCCTGGAAAACCGCGGGGCGGTATTACGGGCAATCGGCGATACGATCGCCATCTGCCCGCCGATGATTATCTCGCCGGAAGAGCTTGATGAATTATTTGACCGGCTTGAGGGTGCGCTCGACGACACCGAAGCCTGGGTATCGAAAGAAAAACCGCGCACCGCGTGAACTCGGGAGGGCGGCAATGACAATTTCCGCCCCCCCCCCCGGGGGATTTGCCGGGCGCCCGGGTCATACGATCGCTCTCGATCCCCTCGGAAAGCCTGTCGCCGTGACCATCGACGGGACCGAACTGGCCCGGTCGGACGACGCCATCGTCATGCGGGAGGGCGATTACCCGGCAATTATCTATATTCCCGCCGCCTGCATACGATTCGGGCGGCTGACGCGAACCGGCAGTTCCACGCATTGCCCGTTCAAGGGAGATGCAAGTTACTGGCGTGTTGCCGGCGGTAATGCCGGACCGGACGTCATGTGGTCCTACGAAACGCCGTATGACGAAATGGAGGAGACCGGGGGCTACGGCGCGTTTTATGGCGACCGGGTGAAGATCGAAGTGGGATGAACCCGGCCGGACTCGACAAAATTCCAAAAGACCTTGCGCAAGCCGAATTGCTGATCGGAGTTCTCTCGGAAGATCGGCCGCAGGAACTTGCGGATGCCTGTCATGCCGCCGTTCAAAACGGGCCAGAATGGCGGGCGGGCATGAAAGATATGCTCGAAAAGATCATCTGATCACCGGTCATGCCCGTTTCGCAAAACGAGCATGATCCGCGCGTTCACCCCTTGCGCACGGCCGCCTGTGCGGCGGCGAGCCTTGCGACCGGTACGCGGAAAGGCGAACAGGATACGTAATCGAGTCCCACCGCCTCGCAAAAGGCGATCGACGACGGATCCCCGCCATGTTCGCCGCAGATGCCGAGTTTGATGTCCGGTCGCGTCGCGCGTCCCTTCTCCGCCGCCATGCGGACCAGTTCCCCGACACCGTCGGTATCCAGCGAAACGAACGGATCCTGTTCGACAATCCCTTTCCGACGGTAGGTCTCAATGAAAGCGGAAGCGTCGTCACGCGATATGCCGAACGTGGTCTGGGTGAGATCGTTGGTGCCGAAAGAAAAGAACTCCGCCGCCCCGGCGATCGCATCGGCGCAAATTGCGGCCCGCGGCAGTTCGATCATCGTGCCGACTAGGTATTCGATCTCGGCGTCTGTCTCCGCCATCACCTCCTTGGCGACCGCGTCGATGCGCGCCTTGACATAGTCCAGTTCCTTCACGATGCCGACCAGCGGGACCATGATTTCGGGAACCACATGACTACCGGCCTTTTTCCCCGCCTCGACCGCCGCTTCGAAAATGGCGCGGGCCTGCATTTCAGCGATTTCCGGATAGGATACCGCCAGCCGGCAGCCGCGATGGCCGAGCATTGGATTGAACTCATGAAGCGCTTCGGTGCGCAGCCTCATCTTTTCCGCCGGGACACCCATCGCGTTGGCGACTTCGGCGATTTCCTCTTCGGTATTCGGTAAAAATTCGTGCAGAGGAGGATCGAGGAGGCGGATTGTCAACGGCAATCCGGCCATGATCTCGAACAGTTCGGCGAAATCGGAACGCTGCATCGGCAGCAGCAGCGCGAGCGCCTCGCGGCGACCCTTCTCCGTGTCGGCGAGAATCATCTCGCGCATGGCGAGAATGCGTTCGCCCTCGAAGAACATGTGCTCGGTACGGCAAAGTCCGATCCCCTCGGCGCCAAAGGAACGCGCCGTTCGCGCATCCGACGGCGTTTCGGCGTTGGTGCGCACCCGCATGCGGCGCACCTCGTCGGCCCACTCCATTATCGCCGCGAATTCACCGGACAATTCCGGTTGCAACATGGCCACCGCGCCATTGAGCACCTGCCCGGTTCCGCCGTCGATTGTAACCACATCGCCCTTGTTGAACGCCCGGCCCATGGCGATCAGGGTTTCGTTGCGATAGTCCACGCGGCACGCGCCGGCTCCGGAAACGCAGGGCTTGCCCATGCCGCGGGCAACCACGGCGGCATGACTGGTCATACCGCCTCGCGTCGTCAAGATACCCTCCGCGGCGTGCATGCCGTGGATATCCTCGGGGCTGGTTTCCACCCGGACGAGAATGACATTGCGGCCCGACGCCCGCATCTGCTCGGCCTCGTCGGAGGTGAACACGATCTCGCCGGTCGCCGCGCCGGGCGAGGCCGGCAGGCCCGCCCCGATGACATCACGCCGGGCGCCCGGATCGATCGTCGGGTGCAATAGCTGGTCGAGCGAGGCCGGATCAATCCGGCATATCGCCTCCTCGCGGGTGAGCAGGCCTTCATTCGCCATCTCGGCGGCGATTTTCAGCGCCGCTTTCGCCGTCCGTTTGCCGGAACGGGTTTGCAGCATCCACAATTTTCCACGCTCGACGGTGAATTCGAGGTCCTGCATGTCGTGATAGTGAGCTTCCAGTTTTCGCGCGAATTGACGAAATTCATCGAATGCGTCGGGCATCAGCTTTTCAAGCGACGGCCGGTCGGAACCCGCGGCGATGCGGGCCGCCTCCGTAATGTTCTGCGGCGTGCGAATTCCGGCGACGACATCCTCACCCTGCGCGTTGACCAGAAACTCTCCGTAGAGGCTGTTGTCGCCGGTCGAAGGGTTGCGGGTAAACGCCACGCCGGTCGCCGACGTCCCGCCCATGTTGCCGAAAACCATCGCCTGGATGTTGACGGCGGTGCCCCAGGCTTCCGGAATGTCGTGCAGCTTGCGATAGGTAATGGCGCGCGGATTCATCCAGCTGGAAAACACCGCGCCGATCGCGCCCCATAGCTGCTCTTTCGGGTTCTGCGGAAACGGCGTTTGCAGTTCCTCGACGATTTTCGCCTTGTAAACGTCGATGATGTGTTTCCACTGACCGGCGGTTAGTTCGGTATCGAGTTCACGGTCAAGCCGCGCTTTTTCGTCTTCGAGGATTTCCTCGAAAACCTCGTGGTCCAGACCCATGACCACGTCGGAATACATCTGGATAAAACGACGGTAGCTGTCATATGCAAAACGTTCATCGCCTGAATCCGCCGCGAGCGCGGCGACGGTTTCATCATTGAGGCCGAGGTTGAGAACCGTGTCCATCATACCCGGCATGGATGCGCGCGCGCCGGAGCGAACCGAAACAAGCTGAAGATTTTCCGGGTCGCCAAACCGCCGGCCGGTGATCGACGCAACCCGGCCAAGCGCTTCGCCGACCTGAGCCTCAAGTCCGTCGGGGTATCTGCGCCCGTCCGCGAAAAACCGGTTGCAGGCCTCGGTGATTATCGTGAATCCTGGAGGGACCGGCAGGCCCAGCGAGCACATTTCGGCCAGATTGGCGCCCTTGCCGCCGAGCAGGCTTTTGTCGGAAGCCTTGCCTTCGGCAGACCCTCCGCCGAAAGTGTAAACCCATTTGGTCATGGCATCCTCGCAGGCATTCCGATCCCCGCGCCTGCAATAGTTGCTTTTGCTGCAATGCACTACCGCGGCGCGCGGAAATCACACAATAAAAATCGATTGAATACCGCCCGCCCGGTGCCGCCCGCGCCTCAGCCCGCCTCGCGCAGTTCCTCGGCCTGCTCCAGATTGACCGAAACCAGTTGGCTGACGCCCTGCTCTCCCATTGTCACGCCATACAGCCGATTCATCCGCGCCATCGTGATCGGATTGTGCGTGATGATGACGAAGCGCGTATCGGTCGACTCCACCATCTCGTCCATCAGATTGCAGAAGCGTTCGACATTGTGATCGTCGAGCGGCGCATCCACCTCGTCGAGCACACAAATCGGCGCGGGATTGGTCAGGAAGACGGCGAATATCAGCGCCATGGCGGTGAGCGCTTGTTCACCGCCGGAAAGCAGCGTCATGGTTTGCGGGCGTTTTCCGGGCGGACGCGCCAGAATTTCAAGACCGGCTTCCAGCGGATCTTCCGATTCGATCAATTGCAGTTCGGCCGCACCGCCGCCGAACAGATGTGTGAACAGCCGGCGAAAATGGCCGTCGACAACACCGAATGCCTGAAGCAGACGTTCGCGACCCTCCTTGTTGAGGTTCTGGATCGCCTTGCGCAAATTCCTGATCGCTTCGATGACATCCTCGCGCTCCGTCGCGATCGTATCAAGACGTTCGGACAGTTCCGCCTGTTCCGCCTCGGCGCGCAGATTGACGGCACCGAGGCGCTCGCGCTCGATCTTCAGACGCTCCAGCCGCCGTTCCGCGTCATTGGCGTCCGGCAAATCAGCGTCTGGCCCAAGTCCGGCCTGGCCGAGCGCTATGTGCGGCGCCACATTGATGGTTTCCTTTATCCGGGCCTCGACTTCCACACGCCGCTCGTCCGCCGCGGTCAACCGTTCCTCGGCGCGCGCACGTTCCTCTCGCGACCGGGCCAGCGCGGTGATTGCGTCAGTGGCGGTCCTGTCAAGCTCCACCTGCCGATTTTCGGCTTCCTGCAAACGGTCTGCGGCCTGCCGGCGCAATTTCTCCGCTTCCGACAACTGGTTCATCAGCGCCCGCCGGCGGGTTTCAACCTCATCCGGAGCATCGGCAAGCGATCGGAATTCGGAATTCGCCTTCGCCGTGCGGGTTTCCAGCGACGCGACCTGGTTCTTCGCGGTATCGGCCCGACCGGTCCAATCCCCGCGCTCGACGGCAATCGCCTCCAGCCGGCGATTACGCGCTTCGACTTCCCGGCTCAATCCCTCGAATGTCGCGCGTGCTTCCGCCGCCGATGCGCGGCGCTCCAATACCGTCGCGTTCGCTCGCTCCCGCCTTCGTTTCAGGTCCACCAAGTCCGGCGCATTGGCGAGCGACGATTCCGCGGCGGCCAGTTCACCGGTCGCCTCATCGCGCGCTTCGATCAGACGCGCTTTCGATTCCTCCAAGGCGGCCTGCCTGGTCGCGAACTGTCCGTATGTCCGCTCGGCCGAGGCCAGCGCTTCGCGCGCGTTCTTCAACTCTTCCAGAAGTTCCCTGCCCTTGTCGCGTGTTTCACGCTCGCGGGCAATCGCGGCCTGGAGCGCAGTCTTTGCTTCCTCCAACTTGGCCTCGCACCCGCGAACCGCCTTTGTCGCGTGAACCGCTTCGGCATCCAGTTTCGCCAGACGGTTTTTCCGCGCCAGGCGTTGCGCGGCGGCGGTCGGCGCATCGGCGCCGGCGACAAATCCGTCCCACCGCCACAATGCGCCGTCGCGGCTTACAATCCGCTGTCCCGGCCGCAATCGCTCGCGCAGGCCAGCGTCATCATCTTCAATAACGCCGGTCTGCGCCAGCCTTCGCGAAAGTTCGGCAGGCGCTTTGACGACCGAGGCAAGCGAAATGACGCCGGCAGGCAGCTCCGGATCTCCTTCCATAGGCATTGCCCCGGCCCAGTGAGCCGGGGCGGTCATATCAAGCGGAATATCGAGGTCTTCTCCCAGAGCCGCGCCCAGCGCGGTCTCAAAACCGCGTTCCACCCTGATATTCTCCAGCACCGCCGGAAACAGGCCGCCAGCGTCGGCATTGAGGATTTTGGCCAGCGTCCGCGATTCGGTTTCGATTTTCGCCAACTCCGCCTTCGCATCCTGTAGCGGCGCGCGGGCCGCCTGCTCCTTTTCACGCGCCAGTTCCGCAGATCGCTCGGCGGAATTGACTTCGGTCTCGTTGCGCGCCAGATCGGATTCCAGCCTTTCGACAAAGACCGCCTTTTCCGCCGGATCGGGCAGGCCGGAAATCTTCTCCGCAAGCTTGGCAAGTTCGCTCTCCAAAGCGGTAAGCCGCCCGTCCAGCCGGACTTTCCTCTCGCCCAGATCGCGGATGCCGCGCTCTATCCGGTCGCGGTCGGCGGACGCCTCGGCCCGCTCGGCGGTGATCGAAGCCAGCGCCTCCTCGCTCGCGGCAAGCCTTGCGGAAGTCCGCTCGTGGGCCGCTCTCGTTTCGGCTTCCCGCTCGGCCGAACCGGAGGAGTCCCCGTGAAGCGCGGTTTCCTCTTCGCCTAGCCGTTCGATCATGCCGGCGCTATCGGAAAGAAGGCTTTTCTCGCGCTTGATGTCCGCGCCCAGTTGTTCGAGCCGTTTTTCCAGTTCGACCCGGCGGTTGCGCAGGCGCTCGGCCTCTTCATTGAGTTGCGCCCGCGCGATCGTAAGCCTTTCAAGGGCGGCGGCGGCTTTCGCCTCGGCATCGCGCAGCGAAGGAAGATCGTCGGCGCCGGCACCCTGTCGCTTGGCTGCCTCGGCCTGGGCGGCGGCCTTTTCGGCGACCAGCGACGTCGCCTGCGCCAGCGCGCTTTGGGCTTCCGCTTCGTGCTCCTTCGCCTGGGTCCAGCGCAGATGCAGCAGAATCGCCTCGGATTTGCGGATCTCGGCAGACACATTCTTGAAGCGGGTCGCCTGCCGGGCCTGCCGCTTCAAACTGTCGATCTGGCTCTCCAGTTCCGCGACCACATCGTCCAAGCGTTCGAGATTCTGCTCGGCGGCCCGTAGCCGCAATTCGGCTTCGTGGCGGCGCGAATGCAGGCCGGATATGCCCGCCGCCTCTTCCAGCAGCGCCCGGCGCGCCTGCGGCTTGGCCTGTATCAGTTCGCCGATGCGGCCCTGCCCGACCATGGACGGCGAGCGCGCGCCCGTGGACTGGTCGGCGAACAGCAACTGCACGTCTCTGGCGCGGGCGTCCTTGCCGTTGATGCGATAGACCGAACCGGCTTCGCGCTCGATGCGCCGGGAAACCTGCAATTCGTGGGAATCATTGAACGCCGCCGGGGCGGTGCGGTCGGCGTTTTCCAGAAACAGGGTCACCTCGGCGGTGTTGCGTGAAGGCCGGGTTGCCGAACCGGAGAAGATCACATCGTCCATGCCCGAGGCGCGCATATTCTTGTAGGAACTCTCGCCCATCACCCAGCGCAAGGCTTCTACTAGGTTGGACTTGCCGCAGCCATTGGGGCCGACCACACCGGTCAGGCCGCCCTCGATAACGAAGTCGGACGGTTCGACAAACGATTTGAAACCGAGAAGACGGAGCCTTGAAAACCGCATGGGTCAGCGCCCCGCCGTTCCGACGGCCGCCCGGTCCAGGCAGCCGGTCGCGGGGTGGCGCCTACATGCTGTCGATGATGGCCGACATTTCGTCAACCGACAGTGCTCCCGCATATTTCTTGCCGTTGATGAAGAAGGTCGGCGTGGAATTCACGCCGAATTCGTCCGCGCCGCGATGTTTTACCGCTCTCACATCGTCCAGAAGCTTCTGGTCCGTCAAGCAGGCCTCGAAGGACTCCCGTGAAAAACCCGCCAAACGGGCAATTTTCAGCAGGGCCGCTCTGCCGTCCCGCGCGCTCGCCCAGCTTTCCTGTTGTTTGAACAGCACATCGATCATCGCGAAATAATTGTCGCCGGAGCACCGCGCCAGCATGAAACCGGCCTCCGCCCTCGGGTCAAATCCGAACTCGCGGAAAATCAGTCGGGCCCTGCCGGTGTCGACATATTTCTCCCTGATGCCCGGCCAGGTGTTGTTGTGGAAATTGGCGCAATGCCGACAGGTCATCGAGGCGTATTCGACAATCGTCACCGGCGCATTGGCCTGCCCGACGATCTTCTCTTCCATCGGCGCGTCGGCCAGCAATTCGTCCATGTCCACCGAGCCGCGATCGGCCGGCGGCACCTCCGGCACCTCGGCTTTCTTGTCATCGCCATTGCAACCGGCGAGAAAGCCGGCGGCCGGCACAACGGCCATGGCAGAGAGGATCGTGCGGCGGTGGATCGGAATTGACATGCGAATCACCTGCGAATCAGTGGATTTTGTAGCGGTTTGACACAAAATTGCGAGTGTTGCGGTCGAGTATGGCAAGTTTTGTCGCACCACCACGGTTCAATCGCCCTAGCCGATAAACCGTCCGTGATCGATATGAAATTCGATCACCGGGACGCGGCGACGTTTTTCCCGAGTCTTTCCAGAGCCTTGCACAACTCCTCGTCCTCGACGCCGGAGACCTTTTTAGCGATTTCGCGCATTTGCGCGTCAGGTAGAACGCGCGGCGCAGACTTTATCGGCTTTTCGGCTCCGATCGGTTTTTGCACGATTTTGATGCGTCCGATAGCCGAATAACCGAGAAATCCGTTGATCCTCGACATGATCTCGCTTGTCCGGTGCTGGACATGCAAGGCGGCCATCGCTTCGCATGCAATGATGAGAGTTGCCGGCTCAAACGGGTTGTCGTCGCCCGCACGACGGTTCCATTTGATTCTTTCAGGATGTGATTGCCCGGCAAGCTCGCCGCCAACGATCTCGTCCCAGGCCTGAAGCAGGCTTGTCGTGACCCCGGTGCGTCTGGCGAGCACCGGATCGATGATGCGCGACACCAGATCGCTGACCGGTACGGGATTGTGACGGCGCTTTTTCCCTGCCATGAGTGGTTCAGCCCTTTCGAAAACCAACACTATCGCCCGATGCCAAATCCTCAAACCAGAATTCTGTCGCGCGGATTGCTCGACTGGTACGACAATCATCATCGGGACCTGCCGTGGCGTATTCCTCCGGCGCGCGCGGCAACGGGCGCCAAACCCGATCCGTACCATGTGTGGCTGTCGGAAATCATGCTTCAGCAAACAACGGTCCGGACGGTAATGCCGTACTTTGCCGGCTTCCTTGAACTCTGGCCCGATATTTTTTCGCTCGCGGCGGCCGATCGGGACGAGGTGATGAAGGCCTGGGCCGGACTCGGCTACTATTCGCGCGTGCGCAACCTGAAGAAGTGCGCGGAAATCATCTCCTCCGACCATGCCGGCAGGTTTCCGGATTCAGTCGAGGAATTGAGAAAACTCCCGGGAATAGGCGAATATACCGCATCGGCGATCGCCGCGATCGCCTTCGGCGCCGCGGTTCCGGTCGTCGACGGCAACGTGGAACGCGTCGTCTCGCGAATCGCCGCGATCGGGACACTGCCGCCGGACGCCAGGACGACGATACGCCGCTTCGTGGCGAATCATCTTTGCGAGGACAGGCCGGGCGACTTCGCGCAGGCCGCGATGGACCTCGGAGCGATGATCTGCACACCGCGGAAACCGGCCTGCATCGCCTGCCCGCTGCGTGAATGTTGCCGGGCCTTCGGCCAGGGCGACCCCGAGCGGTATCCGGTTAAGGTGTCGAAGAAACCGAAGCCGTTACGCCGGGGAGCGGCATTCGTGGCCGTTCGCGGCGATGGCGCGGTGCTTTTGCGGAAACGCGCCGAGAGCGGCTTGCTCGGCGGCATGGCGGAGGTGCCGACTACCGATTGGAGCGCCGGTCGGGATGGCAAAACCGGCAAATCGGGGGCTCCATTCACCGCAAACTGGCGAATTGCAGGCGAAATCAGGCACGTTTTTACCCATTTTGAGCTGGAACTGGCCGTTTTTCGCGCCAATCTGAGGAATCCGCGAAACAATACGGACGGATGGTGGTCCCCGCCCGCCGAAATTCCCGGCGAGGCTTTGCCCGCAATCATGAAAAAGGTAATTGAAGCGGCCGTTCCGGGCGCAACGAAAAAACGCCGACCTTTGGAAAGGCCCTCCACATGAGCGAAATTCGCCACATTGTTTTCGACGTCGGCGGGGTGCTGTTGCACTACGATCCGGAGATTCCCTTCAAGCGGCTGATCCCGGACGACGACCGGAGGCGGCGGTTCCTTGCCGAAGTCTGTACCTCCGAATGGAATATCGAGCAGGACCGGGGGCGCGGCTGGCCCGAGGCCGAAGCCCTGCTGATCGGGAAGTTTCCCGGCGAAGCTCATAATATCCGGGGATTTCGGCGTCACTGGCACGAGATGATCCCGCATCGCATCGAAGGCAGCGTGACGATCCTGGAACGACTGATCGCCGCCGGCCATGACGTGACCATGCTGACGAATTTCGCCGGCGATACTTTCGCCGAGGCTAGGGAGAGGTTCGGTTTTCTGCGGGAACCCCGCGCGGTGACGGTATCGGCCGATATCGGCCTGATAAAGCCCGACCGCGAAATATACGAACACCACGCCGAAGCGCACGGGCTGGAACCGGCCGCGACACTGTTTATCGACGACAGCCGGCAGAATGTCGATGGCGCGATCGCCGCCGGATGGCAGGCGGTGTTGTTCACGAATGCCGAAAGACTGCGCCCGGCCCTCGCTGCGCGAGGCGTGGCGGTGGTTTAGGGTCAGGCCCCCGCCATCGCCATTCGCGAGCGGGCGATTGTCCGCAATTCATCGATCGGCTTCAACGCGCCGCCTTCTTCATAGTGCCAGAATGTCCAACCATTGCAGGATTCCGCGTTCTGCGCCTTCGCGCCCATGCGATGGATCGATCCGGCGTCCCGCTCAAACGCGAGCGTTCCATCCGCCCGCACCGTTGCGTTCCGGCACCGTTTCGAATCCCACAGTTTCGTTCCGGGCCGGATGAGACCGCCATGCACGAGACCGGCGAAGGCCACCCTCGGTTCGGCCCGTTTGCCGGAAAGCATGGCCAGCGCGGCGTCGGCCAGCGGTTCGACTGCAGCGATACGCGCTTCGGCCGCGTCGATATAGGATTGCTCCCGCTCGATGCCGACGAAACGGCGACCCATCTTTTTCGCCACCGCGCCCGTGGTTCCCGAACCGAAAAACGGATCGAGCACCACATCGCCGGGTTTCGACGAAGCCAGCAGAACCCTTGCCAGCAGCGCCTCCGGTTTTTGCGTCGGGTGAATCTTGACGCCGGTTTCGTCCTTCAGCCTCTCGGCCCCGGTGCAGATCGGAAACAGCCAGTCGGAGCGCATCTGCACGTCGTCATTAGCCGCCTTCATGGCTTCATAATTGAACGTATAGCCTTTGGCGTTCCGATCACGGGTCGCCCAGATCATGGTCTCATGGGCGTTTTGAAACCGGCGTCCGCGAAAATTGGGCATGGGATTGGTCTTGCGCCAGACGACATCGTTCAAAATCCAGTATCCCAGGTCCTGCATGACGGCGCCGACGCGAAAAATATTGTGATAGGAGCCGATGACCCATATGGTTCCCGCTGGTTTCAACACGCGCCGCGCTGCCGTCATCCATGCGCGGGTGAACGCGTCGTAGACCCGGAAGCTTTCGAATCGGTCCCAATGATCGTCGACGGCGGCCACCTTCGACCGGTCCGGTCTGTGCAAATCGCCGCCAAGCTGAAGATTGTAGGGCGGGTCGGCAAAAATGACATCGACCGAATTCTCCGGCAATCGATCGAGAGACGCGGCACAATCTCCTTTGAGAACCGTATCGGACCAATGGTCGGCGGCGCGGGGAACAAGATCGTCGAGATGTCGTACTGCTGACATGAGGGCACTCGTACTGAACGCAAAACACTGACGACCATGGTTGCCGCTCACGGTAAATTTTGGCTTAAGTCACCGGCCCGGCTCGTTTTGTGTCCGACGGGACGGCAGAGGACGCTTCCGGCGGGCGAAGGAACCGGAATTGCGGTCGACCGGTCTTTCGCTGTTGCGAAACGCCCCGGACCATTCTATAGTGCGGGCGCCGTATGTTCCGGCGTTCGTTTTTCCAATTCCCGGAGATTTCGATGCCGGTGCCCGACCTGGTGATCTTCGACTGTGACGGCGTTCTGGTCGATTCGGAAATCATAGCCGCCAAGGTGGAATCGGAGATGCTGACGAATGCCAGCTTTCCGATCTCGGCGTCGGAAGTGGCGGAGCGATTTGCCGGCCTCACGTTCAAGGACATACTCCTGACGGTGGAGAAGGAGGCGGATATTCCGTTTCAGGCGTCCTTGCTGGATGAGAACCGGCGGGTGCTCGACGAGAAACTCTCGCGTGAAGTCAGGGAAATCGACGGCGCAGGCAAGGCGGCCGCGACGATGCCGAAGCGCTGTATCTGCTCCAATTCCAGGAATGCGCGTATCGATGCGATGCTACGGCGGACCGGATTGAAGCCCTTGTTCGACGGGATGATCTACTCGGCGCCCGACCTTGAGGGCGTCGATTCAAAACCCGCGCCAGATGTCTTTCTGCATGCCGCATCGGAAACCGGCGCTGACCCGGGAAACACCTTCGTTGTCGAGGATTCCGTCCACGGGGTGATCGCAGCGGTGACTGCGGGAATGCGCGTCATAGGATTTACCGGCGGGGCGCACAGCTTTCCGGGTCATTCCGACCGGTTGACCGAGGCGGGCGCGGAAACGGCGATCAATCGCTGGAGCGGTTTCCTGCCAGTTCTGGCAGCGCTGACCGAATGGCGGGACGCCTGACCCCAACGGGCCTACCGCCGTTCGGGCGGACCTTCATCGTATCCGGCGAACACAAGCAGATTGGCCGCCGCTGGCACCGGCAACGACACGTCGGGATCGTTGAACACGAACTGGGTCGCTCCGACTGCGCCGTCGATGACCGCCCGATGCCGGTGCAGTTCGGAATAGAGCACTTCTTCGCCGCGAACGACCGCAATCCGGATCGGCATCGTTATCGCGCCGGTTTCGGCTTTCGGCCCGGGAACGACGCGGCCGGCGACAGCGATGTTCATGTTCAACAGACCGTTTTCATATCTGCAACTGCGCGTCACATCCGAGATCGACGCCTGATAAACGATATTGTCCGGATTTCTCTCTTCTTCGCCGCGGACCCTTTGATAGGTGTTGTAGAACGCCGTACCCTGCCGAAGCCTGACCTGCGGGCAATATGCGCGCAAATCGACCTGGCTTATCCGGTCGTCGGGCTTTTTCCCGGCTTCCTTTTCATCATTTGAGCCAAGACCGAGGCCGGGAAATCCGCCGCCCGATTGGCAACCCGCCATCGCCGCGACCAGAACGACGAGCCCGAAAAACCGCAGAGTGCCCAAATCAAACTCCATTGCCCGCACTTTTATCGAAGGGAACAAGCATCTATACCAGCGCCACGGCGGAAATGCGACCGAAAGCGCACACGAATCCGCCGATGTTCAACAGGTTTGCGGAACCCCGGCAACAGGCAATCGCGATGAAATACATCAGCACCAGGGGCGATGCCCCGATCCTAGGTTTTTCCGACGCGCTGCTGGCGGGCCTGCCGCGCGACGGCGGGCTTTATCTGCCGGAAAGCTGGCCCGAATTCAGCGCCACCGAAATCCGGGCGATGCGGGGCCTCGATTATTCCGGGATCGCGAGCCGCCTGCTTGCCCCCTTCGTCGCCGGCGATATCGAACAGGACATGTTCGCCCGAATGGCCGGCGACGCCTATGCCGCGTTCGATCATCCGGCGGTGTGTCCAATCGTGCAAACGGATGGCGGCGAATTCGCGCTCGAACTGTTTCACGGACCTACGCTCGCATTCAAGGACGTGGCGATGCAGTTGCTGTCGCGACTCATGGATCATGTCCTGACCGAACGGGGCGAACGGGCGACGATCGTCGGCGCGACATCCGGCGACACCGGCGGGGCGGCGGTCGAGGCGTTCGCCGGGCGCGAACGGACGGAGGTCTTCATCCTGTTTCCGCTGGGCAGGGTCTCTCCCGTTCAGCGGCGGCAGATGACGACATCCGATGCGTCGAATGTTCACGCGCTGTCGATCGAAGGAAATTTCGACGATTGCCAAGCGCTGGTCAAATCGATGTTCAACGATCAACCGTTCAGGGACCGGGTCGGCCTGTCGGGCGTGAACTCGATCAACTGGGCGCGGGTCATGGCGCAGATCGTCTACTATTTCTCTTCGGCGATTTCGCTTGGCGCGCCGGACAGGCCGGTTTCGTTTACCGCGCCAACCGGAAATTTCGGCGACATCTTCGCGGGCTATGCGGCAAAGCGGATGGGTCTGCCGGTCAAGAGGCTCGTAATCGCCACCAATGACAACGACATTCTGGCTCGAACTCTCGAAACGGGCCAGTATGAAACCCGACCGGTGATCGAGACCACTTCACCCTCGATGGATATTCAGGTGTCATCGAATTTCGAACGTCTGCTTTTTGAAGCCTCGGGGCGCGACAGCACCGAAACTGTCAGGCTGATGGACAGACTGAAGCAGTCGGGATCATTCACCCTGGATGACAGAATATTGTCGACGATCCGTTCGGAGTTTTCGGCCGGCCGGTCGAAGATGAGCGCGACCGCCGAAATGATAAGGAACCTGTACGCCTCGACCGGCTACCTCGCCGATCCCCATACCGCGACAGGCTTCAAGGTCGCCCGCGAACACGGCGGCGAAGAGCCGATGATCGTTCTCACCACGGCGCACCCGGCGAAATTTCCCGCCGCCGTGGAAGCTGCGAGCGGCGTTGCGCCCCGGTTGCCCGCGCGCCTGTCGGGGATGATGCAGGCGAAGGAACGACACACGATCCTTCCATCGGACCTGAAAATGGTGGAAGATCATATCGAGCGTCGAATATACTGGTAAAGAGTGAGCGGGAGCGCGCGTATTATGAGTGTTGATGTCAGCCGTCTGCCGAACGGGATGACGGTCGCCACGGAAACAATTCCCCATCTGGAAAGCGTTGCGCTGGGCGTTTGGGTAAAGTCGGGTTCGCGCAATGAGCACGACGATGAACATGGCATCGCTCACCTTCTCGAACATATGGCGTTCAAGGGAACCGGCGGACGCGACGCCTGGGACATCGCTTCGCAGATCGAGGATGTCGGGGGAGAGATCAATGCCTTGACCAGCGTCGAAACAACCGCATTTTATGCCCGCGTTTTGAAGGACGATGTTCCGCTGGCGGTCGATATCCTCGCCGACATATTGACCGATCCAAAATTCGATCCCGCAGAACTACAACGCGAACAGCATGTTATTGTCCAGGAGATCGGCGCGGCGCACGACACACCGGACGATATAGTCTTCGACCGCTTCGCGGAAACGGCATTCCGACATCAGACGATCGGCAGATCGGTGCTCGGCACGCCGCAAACCGTGGAATCTTTCTCCGCCGCCCAGCTTCGCGCCTACCTCGAACGGCAATATGGCGCCAACCGCATGGTCATCGTCGCGGCCGGTGCGGTCTCGCACCGGGAATTCGCGCGTGAGGTCGAAAAGCACTTTGGCGGGTATCGCGAACGGGCATCCGCCGGACCTGCCGGCTACGCGAGTTATGTGGGCGGCGATTTCCGCGAGGATCGCGATCTCATGGATGCCCAGATCGTGCTGGGTTTTGAAGGCCGCGCCTACCATGCGCGCGATTTCTACGCCTCGCAGATCCTGTCGATGATACTGGGCGGCGGCATGTCGTCACGCCTGTTCCAGGAGGTGCGGGAAAAGCGTGGACTTTGTTACTCGGTCCAAGCGTTTCACTGGGGATTTTCGGATACGGGCATTTTCGGAATCCACGCGGCGACAGGCAGGGAGGATGTCGCCGAACTCATTCCGGTCATCCTTGATGAGTTGAAGAGAAGCGGGGAAATAATCCGGAAGGACGAGCGGGAACGGGCTGTCGCCCAATACCGCGCCGGACTGCTGATGTCGCACGAAAGCGCGACGAGCCGGGTGTCCCAGATCGCGCGGCAGATTCTGCTGTTCGGCAGACCGGTCACAACCGAGGAATTGCTGGATCGCCTGTCCAATATCACCGTCGAGAGACTGGCCGATCTCTCTGATCGGCTGTTTTCGACCAGACCGACGGTGGCGGCGGTCGGCCCGGTTGGAAATCTCCCGTTTTTCCAGAGCATACACGACCATCTGGCGCGGAAACCGCAATCCGCGCATCGAATGGCGATCTGACCCGGAATCGAGCGGACGTGTCGATACGCGATTTGTTCGGTTCAGGCGGGGTGGAGTTGACGGGAAACAGGGTTTTTCTGCGTTATCCCCGATGGTCCGACTACAAGTCCTGGGCGCGGCTGCGTCGGGAAAGCCGCTGTTTCCTCGAACCGTGGGAGCCGCGCTGGATAATCGACGAACTGGAACGAAGCGCGTGGCGTGAGAGGCTTCGGCAGCATGGCCGGGAACGCCGTCGGGGGACAGGACTGACGTTCCTGATCTTCGAAAGGCAATCGGGCGGTCTCGCTGGCGGGATTTCGATTGGCAACATCAGGCGCGGCGTGGCCCAATCCGGCCATATCGGCTACTGGATGGGGGAAAAATATTCCGGTTCCGGTCTGATGAGCGAGGCGCTTTTGCTGGTTATCGACCATGGTTTCCGGACACTTGGCTTGCACAGGATCGAGGCGGCCTGTATTCCCGGCAACAAGCGCTCGATCCATGTGCTTGAAAAAGCCGGATTTTCAAGTGAAGGATTATTGCGATCCTATTTGCGCATCGACGGCGTGTGGCGGGATCATATGTTGTTCTCGCTGATCGACGAGGACTTTCGGAAAAAACGGGATCGGGGCTCAAAAGCTTGAACGGAACGGCGTCCGCAAACAGTTGGATTCTGGTCACGGCATTGATCGCGGTGCTGTGGGTCGCCGCGCCGTCGGCGGCGGTCGAACCCATCAGGATTTCGAAGGATGACATAGCGCTCGATCTTTCCCAAGCCGTCGACATCCACCGCAATCAGGGATCGAGCTTTCAGGTCAACACGGCGGCCCAGCCGGACGGCATCGTGCGCCGCATTGAGGTGGAGGCAAACGATGAGGATTCCGACGGCGACTGGGCGGTTTTCGCCCTGGCCAACGCGACCGACCTGCAAATCGATCGCCTGATCGTCGCGCCGCATTTCCGGCTTTCAGGCTCGGGCCTGTTGTCGCCCGACCTGGGTTCGCGGCGTATTGCCGCGATCACGCCAAGCGAGGGATTTGCGCTCGACAGGCAATCGAGCCCCGACGCGGATATCTTTCTGGTCACACTGAATCCGGGTGCCATTGTCACATTCGTGGCCGAACTGGCGTCGCCCGATCTGCCGCAGATCTATTTGTGGGACACGGAATCCTACAAGGACACGATCAACTCCTACACGCTCTATCGCGGTATCGTCATTGGCGTTTCCGGGTTGCTCGCGCTGTTTTTGACGATTCTTTTTGTGGTCAAGGGAACTTCGATGTTCCCGGCGACCGCCGCCCTGGCCTGGGCCGTTCTGGCCTATATCTGCGTCGATTTCGGCTTTCTCAATCGCGTGATCGAAATCACGCCCGGCGACGCCCGGATGTGGCGCGCCGGAGCGGAGGTGGGTTTGGCGGCCACATTCGTCATTTTCCTGTTCACCTATCTCAATCTCAATCGCTGGCACGATCACTTCAGCTACGGTGCCCTCACTTGGATTCTGGGACTTGCGCTGCTTGCGACTGGCGTGATCATCGAACCGCCGATCGCCGCCGGCATCGCCAGAATATCCTTTGTCCTGACAGCGATCGCCGGCGTCGGACTGATCATCTATCTCGGCGCCAGGAGCTACGACCGCGCGATCATGCTGGTGCCGAGCTGGCTGATGGTCCTGGTCTGGATTTCCGGCTCCTGGATGGCGCTGTCGGGCACACTGGACAACGATATCGTGCAACCGGCGCTGGGCGGCGGGCTGATTCTGGTAACCCTGCTGATCGGATTTACGGTCATGCAGCACGCATTCGCGGGAGACGGTCCGCGGCAGGGATCGTTCAGCGACATGGAACGCCAGGCGCTGGCCGTTGCCGGAGCGGGGGATCTGGTTTGGGACTGGGATGTGCCGCGCGACCGCGTCATAACGAAACCCGACATATCCGATGCGCTCGGGCTGACGCCGAACAGCCTGCACGGACCCGCGCGGGACTGGCTGCGCGCGCTGCATCGGGAAGACCGGGACCGGTTCCGCATCACGCTGGACATGATCCTAGCGCATCGTCGCGGAAAGGTCTCGCAATCGCTCCGGATGACAGACGCGGGCGGTCATTACCGCTGGTTCCTGCTAAGGGCGCGGCCGGTGGCGGGCTCCGGCGGCGAGGTCATCCGCTGCATCGGCACCTTGGTTGAAATTACCGAACGGAAGAGGGCCGAAGAGCG
Organism: Rhizobiaceae bacterium; assembly: GCA_965204295.1. Taxonomy (GTDB): domain Bacteria; phylum Pseudomonadota; class Alphaproteobacteria; order Rhizobiales; family Rhizobiaceae; genus JAWKWH01. Next base: position 2,147,006 of record OZ241973.1, on the reverse strand, counting down.
CCTTTTGCGTGATGCGGTCCACGACAATCTCACCGGACTGCCCAATCGCGAACTGTTCCTGAACCGGCTTGAGACGGCTATCGCAATCGCCAATGCCGGGGGGAACATCAAGCCGACGGTGTTCTCAATAGACATCGACCGGTCCGGCCAGGTAACGCAAAGCCCCGGAATATCCGCCGACGACACCATCCTGCTGACAATCGCCAGGCGGCTGCACAGGCTGATGAAACCTCACGACACGCTTTCGCGCACCTCCGCGGACCGGTTCGCTCTGCTTTTGCTTTCGGAACGGGATCCGGCTCGCATCGCGGGTATCGCGGAAGCCGTCAAACAGGCGATCGGGGCGCCGATCGCATGTGGCGACAGCGAAATCGTGCTGACGGCGTCGGTCGGCCTGATCACGGCGACTTCCGCCACGAATACGGCGGACGAAATGATCAGGGACGCCGAACTCGCCATGCAGCAGGCGAAACTGTCTGGCGGCGGTCGAATAGAGCCGTTCAGACCGGCGTTCAGAACATCCGGCGCCGACAGGCCGCAACTGGAATCCGATTTGCGTCGCGCGGTCGAGCGTTCGGAGTTCAGTCTGGCGTACCAGCCGATCATACGTCTGCAGGACGCGTCCATTGCCGGTTTCGAAGCCCTGATCCGCTGGGAACATCCGCGCCGCGGTATAATCCCGCCGGGCGAGTTTATTCCGGCGGCGGAGGCGACCGGGCTGATTGTCCAACTCGGTCTGTTCGCGATGCGGCGCGCTGTCGGCGACCTCTACGGCTGGCAAAAGGAAATCGGCGATGCGCCATTGTCGGTGGCGGTCAACCTGCCGAGCAGGCGGCTGATCCGGCAGGATCTCGTCGCGGATGTCCACTCGGTTCTGGCTCACTCAAGCCTGCCTGCCCGCTGTTTCAGGCTGGAACTGACCGAATCGATGGTGATGGCCAACCCCGAGCAGGCGGCCCATATTCTCAAAAGCCTGAAGCAACTCGGTATCGGCCTGTCGCTGGCCGATTTCGGGATGGGATTCTCGTCGCTCTCCTACCTGACCCGTTTTCCGTTCGATACGATCAAGATCGACAAGAGCTTTGTCGACGATATAAGCCCGAAGAGGACGCTGCTGCTGAAATCGATGGTCAACATGGCGCATGAATTGGGCCTGTCGGTCGTCACCGAGGGCGTGACCGACGAAACCGACGCCGCGACGCTGCGTGAAATGGGATGTGAGTACGTGCAAAGCTTCATGTTCGGCCCGCCCATGGACGCCGAAGTCGTTTTGCGTTTGTTGCGTGAACGGCATCAGGCGCGGGCCTGAATTCCCGTCGCGCTCGCCTCGCGGGCTGACCGGGGGCAGGGCCCGTTGATGTCATCCGTTGCAGCGTGAAGCCGGAGGGGCCACGCCCTTCGGGTCCGGCAAGGAATGAGATTGATGAAACCTGATCCTAAGCCCGTCCCGCTTCGCTGCTGAGGTGCATCGGATCGATTCCGAGCGAAGACAACACCCGTTCATACTTGTTATCGATGTCGGTATCGAAAAGCAGGTTTTTGTCCGCGTCGCATGTCAGCCAGCCGTTTTCGGTTATCTCCGCTTCGAGCTGTCCCGGTCCCCAACCCGAATAACCGAGCGCCATGAAGGCCCTGGCCGGGCCGCGACCGTCGGATATCGCGCGCAGAATATCGACCGTCGCGGTCAGGACGATGCTTTCATCGACGGGCATGGACGATTCGGTCATGTAGTCGTCCGAATGCACCACGAAACCTCTGCCCCGGTCCACCGGGCCTCCGCTGCGAACCGGCATGGAGCGCGCGCTTTCGGGCAGGCGGATTTCCTCTTTTTTATCAATGACATCGAGTTGAACCAGAAGATCGGGAAACCGGACCTGCTGGACGCGATTGATGATCAGACCCATGGCGCCTTCTTCGCTATGGACGCACAAATAGATCACGGCGCGCGAAAACCGCTCATCCGGCATACCTGGCATGGCGACCAGGAACTGGCCGTCGAGCGAACCGCGGCGATCGTTGCGAAGATCGGTTTCTTCACGTCCCATGCCAAAAGGATAAGCTTTTTGGCCGCAAATTGATAGAGCAATCGAACCGCACTGCCGGCAAAATGCGTGATCGTCTCACGCAATTATCATCATCGTTGTTCGCCGCCTGCATTGCGCGAGCATTCGCGGCATATCAATGTGGGGTCATGAGACACATGCTTTTTTCAGTCCTTGCGCTGTTGTTCCCGGTCGGCGGTATCGCCAACGCCGCCAGCACCGACCGGTTTTCCACCGAAGGCGGCGAAATCCGGCTGGTGACCGCGGGCGGCATCGACCGGGCGGGCAAATTGAAGGGCGCATTGGAAATTGCTCTGCTGCCGGGATGGAAGACTTACTGGATCGACCCCGGCGACGCGGGCGTTCCGCCGCGGATCGACGTCAGCGCAAGCCGCGATGTTACAAGCGCCGGTTTCCTTTTTCCGCCGCCGCAACGTTTCGATGACGGATACGCCGTCTGGGCGGGCTATAAAAATCATGTCTCGCTGGCGCTGGAGTTCGAAACCGCCGCCGCGCCATATATCGAGGCGGATGTGTTTCTGGGACTGTGCGAAAAAATCTGTATTCCCGTTCAGATTCGCTTTTCGCTGGATCCCTCGGTTTCCAACGACACGTCCGAACACGCGGCGATTGTCGCGTCGGCCTTTTCCGCATTGCCCGGCGAGCCGAACGACATGTTCCGGCTGGACACCCTGCGCCTGACCGGTCCGCAAACGATCCGGGCGGAAATCACCGCGCCCGATTCCGGCGCATCGCCGGAACTGTTCGTCGCTTCCGCCGACGGCTGGTACTTTGGAACGCCGATGATCTCGCTAGACGGTCGCGCCTATGACATTCCATTGCTGGCGCGTCCCGGGGACGGAAGCGAACCGCCTGAAATTTCCTACACCCTGGTCTCATCCGATGCCGCGGTGAGCGGAAAAATCAATCTCACGGCCACCGCCGCGGACTGATCGCGCCCCGGCGAACGACCGCACTGGACAAGCGGTCCGGATTCATTATTTGTGGCCGTCGTTTCATTTGGATTTTTGGAGATCGTGATGACCATTTCCGCGGGAGACCGGCTGCCTGAGGCCACGTTCAAGACCGTCGCCGCAGACGGCCCGTCTAATCTGACCACCGCCGAAATTTTTGCCGGCAGGAAGGTTGTTCTGTTCGGTGTTCCCGGAGCGTTCACCAGGACCTGCCATAATCATCATGTCCCCGGGTTTCTGGAAAACCACGATACGCTCAGGGCGAAGGGCGTCGACGCAATCGCCGTCGTTTCGGTAAACGACCACTTCGTGATGGATGCCTGGGCGGATGCGACCGGCGGCAGGGACAAGATGCTGTTTCTGGCCGACTGGGACGGTTCGTTCGCCAGGAAAATCGGCCTCGATATTGACTTGAGCGCAGCCGGTATGGGCACCCGCTGCCGGCGCTTCTCCATGATCGTGGACGACGGGACAGTCAGCGTAATCAACATCGAGCTCGCGCCCGGTCAGGCGATTGAGACAAGCGCCGCCAAAATTCTCGAAGAGCTTTAGGGCCTTATCTGTCGCCTTTGAACGGTTTCATTCCCCGGCGGGCCAATTTATCGGCGCGCTCGTTTTCGGGATGTCCCGCGTGACTCTTTGTCCAGTGCCAGCGTACATCGTGGCGCGCGCGCGCTTCGTCCAGCGCCCGCCATAGTTCGACGTTTTTGACGGGTTTTCTTGCAGCCGTTTTCCAGCCGTTCTTCTTCCATCCCTTGATCCAGCCGGAAATGCCGTCCCGGACATAGACGCTGTCCGTGTAGAGATCGACGCGACAGCGTTCCTTCAGCGCGTTCAGCGCTTCAATCGCCGCCGCCAGTTCCATCCGATTGTTCGTGGTTTCCGTTTCGCCGCCGAAAATCTCCTTTTCAACGGGGCCGAAACGCAGAACCGCGCCCCAGCCGCCGGGGCCGGGATTGCCCGAACACGCCCCGTCGGTATATATTTCAACGGTTTTCATGAGGCGTCGAAACCGTATTCCCGGGCCGAGCCGATTCCGCGGTGAAATCGCAATCGTCCGATGTATTCCATCGGATCGCGTTTTTTCACAAGTTCGCCATCCGGTCCGGAAATCCAGTCGTGGAGACGCGTCAGAAGAAAACGCAACGCCGCGCCGCGCGCCAGAACCGGCATGGCCCGGGTCTCCTCGCGATCCAATTCGCGCACCGACCGATATCCCGCGAAAAACGCCCGGCCCTTGGCCAGGTCGAAGGAGAAATCGCGCTCAAAACACCATGCGTTCAGACCGACGGCGATGTCATAGGCGAAAAAGTCGTTGCAGGCGAAATAGAAGTCGATCAATCCGGAAAGCCTGTCCGCGAGAAAGAACACGTTGTCGGGAAACAGGTCGGCGTGAATCACCCCGGCCGGAATATCCTTCGGCCAATCCGCCGATATCCGCGCGAAATCCCGGTCGATCTCATCGGCCAGGCCTTCCGCGACGCCGTCGGCGCCCGGTTTCGCCTTCGCCCAAAGCGCTCTCCAGCCGACAGGATCAAGCGCGTTGGGTCTGGACATCGCGAAATCCGCGCCGGCCAGGTGCAATGCCGCCATGGCTTCGCCGACCTGACGGCAATGATCCGCCGTCGGGCGGCGCATCCACATTCCTTCCAGAAAAGCGATAAGCGCGGCGGGACGGCCGGCGAGTCGACCGACCGCCGAACTATCGTGCCGATGCACGGGCAACGGACATGCGATACCGCGAGCGGCCAGGTGTTCCATCAGTCCGAGGAAAAACGGCAAATCGCTTTCCGCGACCCGTTTTTCGTACAGGGTGAGGATGAATGACGCCGTGGACGTGCGCACGAGGAAATTGGTGTTTTCGGTGCCCTCGGCAATACCCTTGTAGGACAGGAGTTCGCCGACGGAGTAGTGGCCGAGAAACTCCGCCAGTTCGATTTCATTGATGTCGGTATAGACCGCCATCAGCCCGCGCCATCGACGAACGCCATGTCGGCCGGCGTCAGCTCGATGTCACGCAATGCCCGCATGACCGAGAATTCCTCCGTCTCGGTGGCGGTAACGGTCAAATCGACCGTCACGTCGAACCGTTCGCGGAATGCGCCGATAATCTCCTCGACGATGATTTCCGGGGCCGAGGCGCCCGCGGAAAGCCCCATGACGGAAATGCTCTCCAACTCGCTCCATGGAATATCGCCCGCGCGCCGGACAAGAAGCGAGCGCCTGGCGCCGGCTCTTTCGGCCACTTCGACGAGCCGTCGCGAGTTGGAGGAATTGGGAGCGCCGACCACCAGGAACAGGTCGGCTCCGCGGGCGGCCTCCCTGACCGCCTCCTGCCGGTTGGTCGTGGCGTAGCAAATCGATTCCGCCGCCGGTGCATGCAACCGGGGAAACCGCGTTTTCAATACCCTGACGATGCCGGCGGTATCTTCCACCGACAACGTCGTTTGCGTGACGAATCCCAAATCGGCTCCCGGCTCAACCGGAAAACCGCCGGCATTCTCTTCGGTCTCGATCAGCGTCACCGCGCCCTTCGGCAGTTGTCCCATCGTACCGATGACCTCCGGGTGGCCGGCATGTCCGATCAGCAGAACGTGGCGGCCAAGGCGTCGATGCCGCATCGCCTGTTTGTGCACTTTCGAGACGAGCGGACATGTGGCGTCGAGATAGAACAGGTTTCGCGCCTCCGCGTCGGCGGGCACCGATCTGGGAACGCCGTGAGCGGAGAAGACGACAGGACGCCGGCGGTGTTCGGCCGGGATTTCGTCAAGCTCCTCGATGAATACGGCGCCCCTGTTCCGCAATCCTTCGACGACATACCCGTTGTGAACGATTTCGTGGCGCACATAGACCGGCGCGCCGTGTTTTTTCAGCGCCAGCACGACGATCTGGATTGCGCGGTCCACACCGGCGCAAAAACCGCGCGGTCGGCACAGACGGACGGTCAGGGGCCGCCCGACGGTCGTTCCCGGCATGTGTTTTACGGTTGTCATCGCTGCGCGCGTGATGGCCGTTTGCGGCCTCCAATGTCAAGCTTTCCCGGAATCGTCTTCACCGGAACGCCGTCGCCGGAACCGGAATCCGAACATGCCGGCAAGCGCGGCGGCGAGACCATACCAGGTGATCGCATATTGAAGATGGTTGTTCGGCAGATCAATGATGGTCACGCCCCCGGCAGGCAGTCCGCCCGGATTCGATGTATCGTCGGCATCGACGAAGAACGGGATTACCTCCGCCAGCGACTCGCGGCCGCTCCGGCGCGCCATCGCGGCGATATCCTTCCAGTAGTAGACGTTCCCGGCGAGATCGTTTTCCGGCACGACCCAGGACGGCTTTTCGATCAAACGGTTCCTGGCAAGTCCCGATACGGTCGACAATCCACCGCGCTGCCCTTTGGTTCTGGTTCGGGGATCTTTCCGGTCGAACGGCACAAAACCGCGATTGACGAACACGATCCTCTCATCGGCAAGCCGCAGCGGCGTGTAGACATGGTAGCCGCTGAAACCCCTGTGGGTGGCGAAAAAGTGCTGCTCGTTCTCGTGTTCGAACACGCCGGCGACGCCGACCGGCCGGTAGTCCACGTCGCCCGACCGCCGATGTTCGGCTTCCAGTTCGGCCAGGGTGCGCGGGCGGGAATTGATCCGGGCGTTTATCGAGGCGATCAACGCCTCCTTCCATTGCAGTCTTTGCACCTGCCAGGTTCCCAATCCGAGCAGCGCGGCAAACGCAAATACGCAAAGCGCGATGAACGCCATGTGTTTTGTCGTGCCGCCGCGAGGGTCGGCATGCCCGGTGATCATGGGTCCCGGTCCCGATTTCCCTGTCCGGCCATATCGGCATATCGCACCGGCTCCACGGAGGGACAACGGGTCCTGCCGGGTTCCGCTGCCCGAGACCTTGAACCGAAACGGGCGGCCATGTCGCCGCGACCGCCCGCGATCATGGCCCGGAAAGGCAAAATCTAATGGGCGATCGTCGCGCCGGAGGAAGCCCAGATGTAGACACATACGAACAGGAACAACCACACGACGTCGACGAAGTGCCAATACCAGGCGGCGGCTTCAAAGCCGAAATGCCGGTCCGGCTTGAAATGACCCGCTAACGCCCTGAACAGGCAAACCAGCAGGAAGATCGTGCCGACGAGCACATGGAAGCCGTGAAAACCCGTCGCCATGAAGAACGTCGCGCCATAGATCGAGTCCCTGAAGGCAAATGGCGCATGCGCGTATTCGTAAACCTGTACCGCGGAAAACAACACGCCAAGGGCAACCGTGAGGACAAGACCCCAAACAAGGCCCTGCCGGTCATTGTGAAGCAGCGCATGGTGCGCCCAGGTTACCGTGGTGCCCGACAGCAGAAGAATGATGGTGTTGTACAGCGGCAGGTGGAAGGGATCGAGAACCTCAATGCCCCGCGGAGGCCAGGCGCCCCCCGTGAACGCATTTCGAGCGACCTGCGCGGATTCACCGGGGTACAGGCTTGCATCGAAAAAGGCCCAGAACCATGCGACGAAGAACATCACTTCCGACGCGATGAACATGATCATTCCGTAGCGCAAATGCAGTGAAACCACGCGGGTATGGTCGCCGCCATGGGCTTCCTTGATCGTGTCGCCCCACCAGACGACCATCGTGTAGAGCACAATGGCCAGACCGATGAAGAACAGCCAGGGGTTGGCGATGTTCACGCCGAATATCGGGAACTCTTCGCCGTTGATATGGCGCATCCACGCCACCCCGCCGATGGCCGTTATCAGAGCGCCGGTTCCGCCGATTATCGGCCAGGGGCTTGGGTCGACAATATGATAATCGTGTTGCTTCGCGTGTGAGTCGGCCATGTCAATCCCCAGGGTTGTTGTCCGCCGTTGTTTCGAGTTTCCCCAACGCTACCGGCTCCTCGCCGTCAATCGGGAAGAATGTATAGGAAAGCGTGATCGACGTCAGATCGTTCATTTCAGGAGCGTCGACGATATCCGGGTCGACAAAAAAGACGACCGGCATTTCCATTGTCTCGCCGGGCGCAAGTTCCGTGTCGGTGAAGCAAAAACACTCCATCTTGTTGAAGTATGCGCCCGCGAACTGCGGCGTGACATTGAACGTCGCGCGGCCGCCTGTCGCCGTGCCGAACAGGTTTTTCGCCGCGTAGAAAACCTGTGCCGTTTCCCCGATCTTCATCTCGATGTCGCGCCGGACCGGCGTGAAATCCCACGGCAATCCGCCTGCCGTGTTGGCGTCGAACCGCACGGTGATTTCGCGGTCGAGTATCCTGTCCGATGCCTGTTCGACCCTTTGGGTAGTGCCGCCGTACCCGGTGACCTGGCAAAAGATCCGGTAGAGCGGAACCGCGGCATACGACATGCCGATCATGCCGGCAAAAAACGCCGCGCAGGCGATTGCGACGACCTTGTTTCCGCCGGACCCGCTTCCGGGTTCCTGTCCGGTCATGCCCACCTCACAGCGGCCTGTCAAACAGAGCCGGACCAAGCTTCGCCATGCTCGCCACAAAAACCAGAACGGCAAATGCCGCCAGCGCCAGGCCGATCGCGATATTTCGGCTTCGCCGCGCTTTAAGCTGTTTCTCCGTGGGAGTAATCGTTTCCCCGGTCACGACTTAAACCGCCAACGAGAGGAAACGGCCGATAAGAACTTCGCAGAGAAGAACAGCGAAAAGCGCGAACAGATAGGCAAGCGAAAATCCGAACATCGCCTTGGCGGACCGCATTGATGCGTCGGCGTCATCCGCCTTGAGGACGTTCCAGGCATATCGGACGAACGCCGCCCCCAGAGCCGCTGAAATCAATCCATAGGCCGGTCCCGCGAAGCCGAGCGACCAGGGAGCGACGCCGGCCAATGAAACCAGGATCGTGTAGACGAACATCTGCCGTCGCGTGGATCGGTCACCTGCCACATTCGGCATCATGGGAATGCCCGCCCGGCGATAATCGCCCGCCTTGAAAAGCGCCAAAGCCCAGAAATGGGGCGGAGTCCACAAAAAGACAATCAGAAACAGCGCCAGGCTTTCAAAGGAGACCGTTCCCGTCGCCGCGGCCCAGCCGATCACCGGCGGAAAGGCGCCGGCGGCTCCGCCAATCACAATGTTCTGCGGCGTGGAACGCTTAAGCCACATCGTATAGATAACCGCATAAAAGAAGATGGTGAAGGCAAGCAGGGCCGACGCCAGCCAATTGACAAAAGTCCCGAGCGCGATCACCGAAATGGCCGACAGAACCAAGCCGAAAGTCAACGCCTCTCCGGCGGCGATCCGCCCCGACGGAACCGGACGCGCGGCCGTGCGGGACATAACGGCGTCAATGTCGGCATCATACCACATGTTCAAAGCGCCCGACGCGCCCGCACCCACGGCGATGCAGATTATTGCCGTTACCGTCAGCGCGGGGTCGAGACCGACCGGCGCCACGAATAGTCCGACAGCCGCGGTAAAGACCGCGAGCGACATGACGCGCGGCTTCAGGAGAGCGAAAAAATGGCTCGCCGTCGCCTCGGACAAGCCGGCATCTCCGCCTTCGGTATCGACAAAAGCCATGAACGATCCGCTCGTCTTTCAATTTCGAAGACCGCCGTAAACCGGCGGTCGCTTTCGAACCAATCCTCGCGCCTACCTGATTCTCGGCAGTTGCTCCCACTGATGATAGGGCGGCGGCGAGGGCAATTGCCATTCCAGCGTGTCGGCGCCTTCGCCCCACGGGTTGGCGCCGGCCACCCGCTTTCTGGAAAAGGCCTCGAACACGCCATAAAGGAATATCAGCACACCGATCGCGGACAGGTAGGAACCGTAGGAAGATACCGCGTTCCACCCCGCATATGCGTCGGGGTAATCGATATACCGGCGCGGCATACCGGCCAATCCCAGGAAGTGCTGCGGGAAAAAGACCAGATTCACACCGATGAAAGTCGCCCAGAAATGGGCGCGGGCGATCAGCGGTGAATACATGTAGCCGGTCATTTTCGGGAACCAGTAATACCAGCCAGCAAAGATACCGAACGTCGCGCCCAGCGACATCGTATAGTGGAAGTGCGCAACGACGTAATAGGTGTCGTGGAATGCGCGGTCGAGGCCGGCATTGGCCAATTGGACACCGGTCACGCCACCGACGGTGAACAGAAAGATGAACCCGATCGCCCACAACATCGGCGTCCGCATCGAGATCGAGCCACCCCACATGGTCGCGATCCAGGAGAAGATCTTGATCCCGGTCGGCACGGCGATCACCATCGTCGCAAAGACGAAATAGCGCTGCGCGTTGAGCGATATGCCGGTCGTATACATGTGATGCGCCCAGACGACAAAACCGACAACGCCGATGGCGACCATGGCGTAGGCCATGCCGAGATAGCCGAATATCGGCTTGCGCGAGAAGGTGGACACGATATGGCTGACAATGCCGAACGCAGGCAGGACCAGGATGTAGACTTCCGGGTGGCCGAAGAACCAGAACAAATGCTGGAACAGGATCGGGTCGCCGCCGCCTTCCGGTGAGAAGAACGCGGTATCCACATTCCGGTCGGTAAACAGCATGGTGATCGCGCCGGCCAGCACCGGAAGCGCCAGCAGCAGCAGAAAAGCGGTTACCAGGACCGACCACGCAAAAAGCGGCATCTTGTGAAGGGTCATGCCGGGCGCGCGCATGTTGAATATCGTCGTGATGAAATTGATCGCACCCAGGATCGACGACGCGCCGGCCAGGTGAAGGGCCAGAATAGCGAGATCCATGGCGGGTCCGGGCTGGCCGCTGGTCGACAGAGGCGGATAAACGGTCCAGCCGCCGCCGACACCGAAACCGCCGGCCGGTCCGGGTACGAACATGGAAAGAACCAGCAACAGGATCGCCGGCGGCAACAGCCAGAAGGAAATGTTGTTCATACGCGGAAACGCCATGTCCGGCGCACCAATCATGATCGGCACCATCCAGTTGCCGAAACCGCCGATCAGCGCGGGCATGATCATGAAGAAGACCATGATCAACCCATGGGCCGTGACGAACACATTGAACATGTGCTTGCCGGCATCGACCGCCGAATCGCCTTCAAAGCCGTAGACCATCTCGGCCAGGCCGCGAAAGATCTGAATGCCCGGTTCAGCCAGTTCCCAGCGCATCATGACGGATAACAATCCGCCGCCGACGCCGGCCGTGATGGCGAAAATCAGATAGAGCGTGCCGATGTCCTTGTGGTTTGTCGAGCACATCCAGCGCCGGAAAAACCCCTGGGGCCTGTAATTGTGATGGTCGTGAGCCGCGGCGTCTGCCATGTCTTCCGCTCCGTTTATCAAATTCGTTGCCGCCCTGGCGCTTATTCGGACGCCGCGGCGAGCTTGTTGTTCGTTTCGACGGACGCCATCAGCGCCTTGTTGGCCGCGGACAGGTCGGTCCGGGCGGCGGCAAACCAGTTTTCGTACCGTTCGGCGGAAACCACCCGGATGGCGATCGGCATATAGGCATGATCCTTGCCGCAGAGTTCGGAGCACTGACCGAAATAAATGCCTTCCCTGGTCGCCTTGAACCAGGTTTCGTTGATACGGCCCGGAACCGCATCGACCTTGACGCCAAACGCCGGCATCGCAAAGGCATGAATGACGTCACTCGCCGTCACGAGCATGCGAACGGTGGTGTCGACCGGAACGACGACATCGTTGTCGGTCGCAAGAAGACGCGGATAGTCGGCCTTGTCGGCCTTGCCCAGCGAAGCGCGATCCGCATCCAGGAGCATCGCGGCATTGAACGATAGCGGCTCGTCTCCGACCTGGTACTCATAATCCCAGTTCCACTGGTTGCCGGTCGCCTTGATTGTCAGCCCCGGTTCCTCCGGCGGCGTGTATTGCGCGGTCAGGAGTTGAAACGAGGGAACGGCCATGGCCAGCAGGATGATAATCGGACCGACCGTCCAGATCACCTCGATAAGCGTGTTGTGGCTGGTGCGCGACGGATTGGGATTGGCGCTTTCGCGATAGCGGAACATGCACCAGGCAAGCAGACCAAGCACAAATATCGAGATCGGCACGATAAACCAGAGGGTATAGACCTCAAACCAGGCTATCTCCTCCATCATCGAAGTGACGGCCGGCTGAAACCTCCACTGCCACGGTTCAGGCTGTGCGGCCCGTGCCGCGTCGGACCACAAAGCGCATGCTCCCGCCACTGTCGCGATCGCTCTTTTCATCAATTTCCTCATCTCCCGCCAGGGCCTCCGGCAAGGTTTGGCCCCGCATATGCCAAACAGGCGGAATCCCGCCGACCTTCTTACGCCGTTCAAACCATACTCTTCATTTATCCGCAAGGAAGGACCGCCTCAAATCTCTGCGGTATTTTTGCGCCGTCGAAGGCGATCTTTCACTTAAATTCCGCGAATAGCGCCGTGAAATCTTATTTCCACGCGGTTCGGCCATGACATGCGGTCTTGATTTCGGGCGGATTTTTCCTCCGGATCGCGCATTGGCGCTCGTACGATAATTGTAGGTGGGTCTTGCGGTGCGTATCCGTTTATACGCATTCATCGCAATGTGGGATGATTTGATTCGGGAGAGGACGCCTATGCGGGCCATAAATTCAGCCGTCACGGCGTTGTTTTGCTGGTCGATCGGCATCGGTTTCCTGTCCGGATCAGCGTTCGCGCAGCAGGGAACGATCCGGTCGGAACACGGCGCCTGGTCGATCATCTGCGATACGCCGGCGGGTGCGGCAACCGAACAGTGCGCAATGATGCAAAATGTCGTTGCGGAAGACCGGCCGGAAATCGGCCTGTCCGTCGTTGTGCTCAGAACCGCCGATAACAAGGCGGAAATTCTGCGCGTCCTAGCGCCGTTAGGCGTTCTCCTTCCAAACGGTCTCGGCCTCAATGTCGATGGCGAGGATATTGGCCGCGCCTATTTCGTGCGCTGCTTTCAGGACGGATGCTACGCTGAGGTTATTTTGGAAAAACAACTGGTTGATACGCTGAAAGCCGGCGGTTCGGCCACTTTCATCGTTTTTCAGACGCCTGAGGAAGGCATTGGAATCCCGGTCGATTTGACAGGTTTCGCCGATGGTTTCGCTTCCCTTCCCTAGCGCACGATCGCCTGAGGGCCGACGATGATCCGGCAAGCGTTTTTCATGACGCCGGGAATGCCGATGACCGGCGTGAGAAACGATTGGTGCGCCGCCGTCAATTCCCGCCTATATGGATTCGGACCGGCTACCGGAGAACCGCAGTGACTGACAGCCTTCTCGACGCATTCGACGTTTCGCCGGACAAGGTCCGGCGGATGGTCGCCGATACCGTAAAGGACACCGACGACGGGGAGCTTTTTCTCGAATATGGCGAGAGCGAATCGCTGGTTTTCGACAATGGACGCCTGAAGACCGCCGACTTCAATACCGATCGGGGATTCGGATTGAGGGCGGTGGCCGGGGAAGCGACCGGATATGCGCATTCGTCGGACCTGTCGGAAGCGGCGCTGAGGCGCGCCGCCGCTTCGGTCTCGGCCGTCAGGGGCGGTTATGCGGGAATCGGTTATGCGGGAATCGCGGCCGAGGGGCCGAAGAAGACCAACCGGCATCTGTACGGCGACGCCAATCCCATTCTTGAGCCGGACTTCGAGGCCAAGGCCGGACTGCTAAAGGAAATCGATGAGTGGGTTCGCGGACGCGACGAGCGCGTGCGACAGGTGACCGCCTCGCTGACCGCCTCCTGGCGGCACGTGGAAATACTGCGCGGTGACGGCGCGTTCGCGCGCGATGCGCGCCCCCTGGTGCGGATGAATATATCGATCGTCGCCGGCGAGGGCGACCGGCAGGAAACCGGGTCATACGGCGCGGGCGGGCGAAAATCCTTCGGCGCGTTCATCGCGGAAAAAACCTGGAAGGAGGCCGCCGCCGAAGCTCTGCGCCAGGCGCTCGTCAATTTGGAGGCGGTCCCCGCACCGGCCGGCGCGTTCGACGTGGTGCTGGGCGCGGGCTGGCCGGGCGTGATGCTGCACGAGGCGGTCGGTCACGGGCTTGAGGGAGACTTCAACCGCAAGAAAACTTCGGCGTTTGCCGGCCTTATGGGCGAACAGGTCGCGGCGAAGGGCGTCACCGTCGTCGATGACGGCGCGATCGCCGAACGGCGGGGGTCGCTGACCATCGACGATGAAGGCACTCCGTCGGCCTGTAACGTCCTGATTGAGGACGGCAAACTCGTCGGTTACATGCAGGACCGGCAGAACGCCCGGCTGATGGGTGTGGAGCCGACGGGCAACGGAAGGCGTGAATCCTATGCTCACCGGCCGATGCCGCGCATGACCAATACCTACATGCTTGGCGGAAGCCATACGCCCGAGGAGATCATCGCCTCCGTCGACAATGGCGTTTATGCGGTGTCTTTCGGCGGCGGACAGGTTGATATCACGTCGGGCAAATTCGTCTTCGGCTGCACGGAAGCCTACAAGATCGAAAACGGCAAGGTGACCCGGCCGATCAAGGGAGCGATGCTGATCGGAAACGGCCCCGACGCCATGCGCCGGATCTCCATGATCGGGAACGACATGGCCCTCGATACCGGCATCGGCATGTGCGGCAAGGCGGGACAGAGCGTTCCGGTAGGCGTTGGCCAGCCGCATTTGCGCATGGATCGGATGACGGTCGGTGGGACCGAGGCGCGGGGTATGACCCCCTCATAGCCTGTCCTTGCGATCCTTGATTGGATATCCGGTATCGTCGCTGGCTGAAATCGATACCTGGGTATCAATCGCGCACCAGTTCAAGCAGCGGTTCAAACGAATAGAGAGCCGCCCTGCGACCCGAGGCCGGTTCGATTATGCGGATAATTTTTTCATTCTGCAGAATCCTGAGAAATCTGTATGCCGTTGCCTGCGGAATTGTCGACTTACCCGTGAAAAGGCTTGCCTTGAAGACCGGTCGCGTGAACACAAAATCCGCCGCGACGGTACTCCATTGCGATTGCAGCAATTCGCGAAATCTATCCTTCATTACATCATACAATTCACGAACGCTCTCCGCTTTCCCGAGATTCCTGATTGCCTCCTCCCGGAAGGCGGTCAACATGAACTCAACCCGGCCAAGCCAGTCCCCCTCGGAGGACACCCGCCGCATTCGTTCAATGTACTCGTCTTTCTCTGTTCAAGGTATGAACTGACGTAGAAATAGGGCTGACTGAGAACACCCCCTTGCCAGAGCATCAATGGAATCAGCATTCTGCCGATGCGGCCGTTTCCGTCCTCGAAAGGATGAAGGGCTTCGAATTCCACATGAGCAATGGCCGTTCGGGTGATAGTCTCGTGATCTTCTCCCGAGATGTATTCAAACAACCCGGTTATTCCATCGTTCAAAAATTCCGGCTTTATGGGAACGAAAAGGATTTTTCGCCGGGTCCGGTCGGCAAGATAATTTTGCTCGGTTTTAAACTCTCGGGGTTTCCTCGAAGCGCCCCGACCAAAACTCAGCAATGCCTTGTGGGCGGACCTTAGCAGAAATGGTGACAGCGGTTGACCACCCCGCATTGACCGCTGCGCGATTCGCATTGCATGGCTGTAAAGAAATACCTCAATGATTTCGCTTCTGAACCGGGCCGAAGCGCTTTCACCATCGCTTTCGGCCTCAGCCTCATAACGCAAAATTTCGTCCAATGTACTTATCGCGCCTTCCATTCGCGAAGAAATCACCGCTTCCTGCTTTCCAAGCGGGGCGAGCAGGATTTCACTATTGCGCAGTGTCCGCAGGTTCTAATCGAATCTGGCAAGCGCGGCGGCGGTCGCCGCTAATTGTTTCATGAGCGTCTCATATCTTTCCAGTTTTGGTGGAAATTTCCCATAATGGTAGTCCACAACCGTAGACAGATTGAGTTCCTCGCGCTTCATTTCAATCTTATCTCTCATAAATCGGATTATTTGAGAATCAAATCATTTTGCCTGTAATAAATCATTTTGCCTGTAATATATGCCACGCAAACCAATTTGTCTATCATAAATGTCTCTAATGGATATACAAAACCCTTGACTTCCCTGTATCGCCAACCATGTCTTCAGGCTGCTCACAGCCCTGAAGAAGTTCGTCCAGTCGTTCCTTGGAAATCGTCATCCTTGCTTCCTTATGCAAAAGCATGAACCAGATCAGTCATACACAGAAGATCGGACACTCTCGGCAGGCGTTGCCTTTCGGCGCCCGGCCCCTGAGCGGCGCCATGTTGGTCTTCACCCGGGTCTCGTCGATGAACACCGACCGGCGCGGGTCGATCCGGCCTCAATGGCGCCGCCACCGCTCGCGACGGCGTTTCACGTCCGCGCGTTCGCACTCATCGGCGACCAGCGTCTTTTTCTTGAAACCGAACCCGCAGCCGCGCAGAAAACGCCAGACAGTATCGTGGCTCACCGCGCCCCCGCACTACTCCGCCGGCATCTCCTGCAACACGGCCGGAGAGTTCCGTACCCGATCCAACAGCCAACCCCGATGCGGCTCCAGAACCGGGCGGCGATACCCGCCCATCTTCGCAGGCCTCACCGAGCCGGTCCGCGCCACGCGCAGTCTCCACTTCACAACGCCCGACGGCGCAACTCCAAACCGCTCCGCAGCCCGGTGATGGCTCTCTCCAGCCTGCATCGCGGAAACAATACGTTCACGAAGATCATTCGGGTAAGGTCGCGTCATCCATACCGGCCTCCTTCACCGTTATGGATCCTGAACCACATCCAACCCTCAAAGGAAACCACAATTCAATGCAGCCAAAAACTGAGCCGGCCTCATATCACTGGCCAATGGGCCTGACGCCTTTGTGGATTTCCATATGGTGCAGGTTCCGGTTCACTTTCATCGAAGGATGGAGGTTTTGATGGTGGTTGCGATCGCGCGGACGGATTTGACGTCAAGGGAACTCCGTGCTGCCGGCTCCCGGAGCCATGATACCAGGGCCGCGCGGCGTATGGTGGCGGTCGCATCGGTTCCGTAGGGTGCCCCGACCGCAAGTCGGCAGCCGCAAACTGCGGGATGGACTGCCGGCCGCTACGGGATTGGCTCCATCGCTACAACGAGGGAGGTCTTGAGGGGCTTTCCGGGCGCCGGGGCGTGACCCACGCCTCGACGCGGCGCGGAAGGCCGCGCTTGCCGCGCGCGTCCGCGCAGGCCCCGGTCCGGAAACGCACGGTGTTGTCGGCTGGCGGCGTGTCGGTCTGCAACGCGAGGTCGAAAGGCGCTTGGGTGTGACGATGCAGGAACGCACGGCAGGCAGTTTGCCGCGCTCGGGTTTCGGCGCCTTTCGGTGCGCCCGCCCGAAATCCGACCCGCAGGTCCGGGAGGCGTTTGAAAACTTTGCCGCCAAGGTACAGGCCGACCTGCCCGATGCGGTGCGCGGCAAGAAAATCGAGGTGTGGTGCTGGCACAAAGCGCGTGTCGGCCGGCAGGGCGCCGCGCAATACCGGATGCGAATGGACCTGCATCTTTGGCGCCGTCTGTCCCGAACGCGCCGAGACCGACGCGCCGGCACGGCGCAAGGGCGCTGCGCGTTCCCGATAACATCACGCTCATGCCGCTGCCGCCCCACGCTCCACAGATCAACCCCGTCGAAAACGTCCGGGCCTGCCTGCGCGCCAACAAGACCGCCATCTCCGTCTTCAACTCATACCACGATATCGTCGACCGCTACTGCAAAGCCTGGAACGTCTTCGCCAACAATCCCGCCACCGTCCGTTCAATCACAACACGCGATTATACAAATAGGATCAACATCTAATGACGGTGGTATGAGTTGAATCAATGAACAAAATATCTCCATTTTGAAGGTGTTCATTGAACCAGTTGGCGTTGAGTGACTGCACTTTTTCGGGAACGAGTTCCATCTCGGGAATGGCAGTCTATATCAGCCATTTTTTTGGATAGGGCTCGATACAGGTCAGTTTGTCGGTTCCATTTTTCCTTAGTTCCTCGGCCGCAATCAGCGTCGAGAAGCCCGAACCGATCTTAATATACGCTTCGGGCGGGACTTTCTGATCATTGACCAGTACAAAATGGCATCCAAATCGCCGAAGGCCGGATTACCCCAGAAGCAGCATTTCGGGTTATCTAAATCGTCATCACTTGGTGGCTCAAACTCGTCGCTAAACTGATGGGTTTCTTCGAAAAAAATTCCGCATCGTATCGAGTCTAAAAATATCATCCCCATAGTAAGGCTCTTTGTCAAAAATTATATCATTATAATAAAATCTATTATCTAATTCGATAATTGATGTAATTTCATTATTTTACAATTATTTATTGGCATATTTATTATTACACAATATATTTTTTGATAGTGAAATTATTTTGTCTAGGTATCTTATTTTTTCCCTGTTCATGGATAATTCCTCATCTTGCCCCCGCACAGCTGTAGCTTGGCCCGACGCGCCTCCCCGCGTGTCACCCGCGGCGGTTGCGTCGACAGCGCGGTATCTGCTCGCGGTGACATTTCGGACGATTTCGCCAATGTGCCTGATCTTCATCTTGCGGATTGCCCTACTCGTCCGCTGTCGGCTTCAAATTGTCATTGGACAGGCTTCCCACCGGTCGGTCGGACCTGTATTCATGCGGAATCCAAGCGCCCCATTTCGCTTCGAATATCTCCCGGTTCCGCTCGAACAGCCGCCGTTTCTCATCGCCGCCGATCGTCGAGAACGTGCCGGACAGGTGGTGATGCACAAACGCGTCTTCCGCCAGCGCGCAGATGAAACCGTGCTTTCTTATCGTCTCGCAGTGATCGTCGTCCTCGAACATTCCGCGCCCGTACTCTTCGGGCAACAGGCCGAACGTCTCCAGGTCGGCCGTGCGGAACATCGCCGCGAAATACGCCGATACGCGCACCGGCGAATATACGCCGCGATATCCGGTCGTGACCGAGCGCGCCACGTCGATCATTTCCGCCATGTCGGCATAGTGCACATCAAGCCTGGCCTCATTGCCGATATTGTTGGTCAGCGGACCGACCACCCCGATCCCGGGATTGTCGCGAAGGTGGCGGACCATCGCATGGATGGCGCCGGGCGCGAGATAGGTGTCGTTGTTGAGCAACACGACATATTCGCCCGCGGCGGCGGACAGTCCCGCATTGTTTCCCCGGGCGAAGCCCAGGTTCTCGCCGTTTTCGATCAGTCTCACGCCGGGATGCGAGGCGCACGCCTTTCGCAGTTCGGCCAGGGTCGCGTCGTCCGATCCGTTGTCGACGACGATGACCTCCAGATCGGGATAATGATCGCCGCCATCGAACAACGATTGGAGAGTCGTCCCGGTCCATAGGGCGTCGCCGAACGCAAGGATGACGACCGACACTTTCGCAAACCGGCCCAGCGCCGCATCGAACTCTTCGCCCCGGTGCGCCCAACTGTTTTCGGCGGCGTACAGCCGCAATTTGTCCCGATACTCGGGCAGCGCGCCGGCCGCGCACGCCTCCCTGATCCGTGCGCCGTACTGTTCGGCGGTCTCGGCGAAGTAAATCAGTTCCCCGGCCCGCATCAGTTCCGGAAGCCTGGTCGACACCGTCGGCTTGCCCATGGCCGAATGCTCATAAAACTTGACCGGATCGCAGGCATGGATGATCGGAAGCAGCTTGAACGGAATCGTCATGACGTCCATCTGCCGGATGAACGCGGGCACGTCGTCATAGGCGATCTCGCCGTACAGATGCACGTTGTCCAGATCGTCCAGCGCGGCCGGCTCCGGCGCCGTCACATCTCCGCAAATATGAAACCGTATGTCGGGGTTCTGCGTCGCCGTCCGCCTGATCAGTTCATGATCGAACCATTCGGCGACCGCGCCCACATACCCCGCGTCAATCGTTCCCTCGCGCTTTTCAAATCCCGACCCGGCGAGAAACGACGGCGCCGGACCCGCCGCCGCGGCGGCGCTGAAATGATCGATGTCGCCGCCATTGCGGATCAGCGCCGGGGCCTTGTCACGATGCTTGTCAAACAGATATTGTGAACTGACCACGAGTTTGTCGCAGCCCTTCAGCAGATCGTTCTCAAGATCAATGACGGCCCGGCTCGTGTTCGAGAACCCCGTGATATCGTCCATGCAGTCGAAGACGATCTCGAACTCGGGCGGAAGATGCCTGACCAGGTTCCACCAGAACGGGTGCTGAACGACAATCTGCTTGAACGGAGAAGCATCCACAACCCGGCAAAACTCGAAAAACGACCGCACCCATGCCGCCTGCCGGTCGGCATCCGGTTCTCCGCTATAGGGCTGAATGTGGCCGGCGCCGTCCATCGACAGCCGTACGGCCCAAAGATTGTCGGCGATCTTCCGCACCGCCGGCTCCTCTCGTTCCATCATCATTTCGACGTAGAAAACCCGACGGTCGGACGAAAGAGCCCGCGCGATATGTTGAGGACGCTGTATCCGGAAGTCCCAGTCGATGATCGAAAGCACGAAAACGTCCGGTTTGCCGCCGCCGGGCGAAACATCTTCAAGACGGGCGGGTCCGGTCGGCGCATAAGGCAAATCCAGGGAAGCGCCATTGAACCGCGCGCCGTCCGGGTCGGGAACCTTGTCCTTTACCCAGTGCACAACGGATTCCGGCAGGACGCCGCGCATCAGCCTGCCGCCCGCGCCGTAAACGTTCCGGTAGATCGGTCGAAGAACGGTTGTCTTTTCGCGGCGAAGATCAAGGCTGGCCGCGTCGTACGCCGCCCGCAGGTCATTGTTCGCCGCGTTCAGATATTGCGCTTCGCCGGAAATGGCGTCGCGCTCATCGCCCAGCGATGCGACCTGACCCGTCAGCCTGTCCTTTTCCCGCGCGAATTCCTCCGTCCGGGCGGCCAGCCGCTCCTCATAGTCGGCGGCCTGACCATCCAGACGCTTTGCATAATCCTCGCCCAGCGATGCGATCTCGCCCGCCAGCCCGTCCTTTTCCCGCGCGAATTCCTCCGTCCGGGCGGCCAGCCGTTCCTCATAATCGGCGGCCTGACCATCCAGACGCTCCGCATAATCCTCGCCCAGCGACGCCATCTGATCCGTCAGCCCGTCCTTTTCCCGCGCGAATTCCTCCATCCGGGCGGCCAGCCGTTCCTCATAATCGGCGGCCTGACCATCCAGACGCTCCGCATAATCCTCGCCCAGCGATGCGACCTGACCCGTCAGCCTGTCCTTTTCCCGCGCGAATTCCTCCATCCGGGCGGCCAGCCGTTCCTCATAATCGGCGGCCTGACCATCCAGACGCTTTGCATAATCCTCGCCCAGCGATGCGACCTGACCCGTCAACCTGTCCTTTTCCCGCGCGAATTCCTCCGTCCGGGCGGCCAGCCGTTCCTCATAATCGGCGGCCTGACCATCCAGACGCTTTGCATAATCCTCGCCCAGCGATGCGACCTGACCCGTCAGCCTGTCCTTTTCCCGCGCGAATTCCTCCGTCCGGGCGGCCAGCCGCCCCTCATAGTCGGCGGCCTGGCCATCCAGACGCTTTGCATGATCCTCGGCCTGTGCGTTCAAACGCGAATCATATTCAGCCTGCAGCGAATGCAAATGTGCGCCGATCACCTCGTCAATCGTCCGGTTGTCGCCTTCCCCGACATCGAACAGACGGCGTATCGCATCGAGTTGCCCGGATTGTTCCCCGGCGATCCGATCAAGACTCTCGAAATCCAGCCGCGCCTGCTCCCGTTCCCGCGCGAATTCCTCCGTCCGGGCGGCCAGCCGCCCCTCATGATCAGCGGCCTGGCCATCCAGACGCTTTGCATGATCTTCGGCCTGTGCGTTCAAACGCGAATCATATTCAGCCTGCAGCGAATGCAAATGTGCGCCGATCACCTCGTCAATCGTCCGGTTGTCGCCTTCCCCGACATCGAACAGACGGCGTATCGCATCGAGTTGCCCGGATTGTTCCCCGGCGATCCGATCAAGACTCTCGAAATCCAGCCGCGCCTGCTCCCGTTCCCGCGCGAATTCCTCCGTCCGGGCGGCCAGCCGCCCCTCATGATCAGCGGCCTGGCCATCCAGACGCTTTGCATGATCTTCGGCCTGTGCGTTCAAACGCGAATCGTATTCAGCCTGCAGCGAATGCAAATGTGCGCCGATCACCTCGTCAATCGTCCGGTTGTCGCCTTCCCCGACATCGAACAGACGGCGTATCGCATCGAGTTGCTCGGATTGCTCCCCGGCGATCCGATCAAGACCCTCGAAATCCAGCCGGATTTGCTCCCGTTCCCGCGTGAATTCCTCCGTCCGGGCGGCCAGCCGCCCCTCATAATCGGCGGCCTGGCCATCCAGACGCTTTGCATGATCTTCGGCCTGTGCGTTCAAACGCGAATCGTATTCAGCCTGCAGCGACTGCAAATGTGCGCCGATCACCTCGTCAATCGTCCGGTTGTCGCCTTCCCCGACATCGAACAGACGGCGTATCGCATCGAGTTGCCCGGATTGCTCCCCGGCGATCCGATCAAGCGATTCGATCCGCGATTTCTGCTCCTCCGTCAGCTGATCAAGACCCTCGAAATCCAGCCGGATTTGCTCCCGTTCCCGCGTGAATTCCTCCGTCCGGGCGGCCAGCCGCTCCTCATAATCGGCGGCCTGGCTGTTCAAAATCCCTTCATGATCCTCGGTCTGTGCGTTTAAACGCGAATCGTATTCAGCCTGCAGCGACTGCAAATGTGCGCCGATCACCTCGTCAATCGTCCGGTTGTCGCCTTCCCCGACATCGAACAGGCGGCGTATCGCATCGAGTTGCCCGGATTGCTCCCCGGCGATCCGATCAAGCGATCCGATCCGCGATTTCTGCTCCTCCGTCAGCCGGTCGAGACCCTCGAAATCCAGCCGGATTTGCTCCCGTTCCTCTTCCAGCGCCTTGAGCACCGCCGATTTTTCGGAAACCGCGGTCTGCAAATCCAAAATCCGCGACTCCAAACGGGCGGAGTCTTCGCGCCGAAGTGATTCACCCCGTTTGGCCTCGGCATCCCTGGCTTGAGCTTCCTCTTCCAGTTTGTGTTTGTGAGCGAGAGCTTCTCTCGAGGCCGCGCCGAACGCATCAATCACCGGAAGCGAGGCGCCGAATGCCTCGTTCACCCGGTCCAGCGTCTTTCGCGCCTTTTTGGAGCCCGGATTGCGTTCCAGCGCTCTCATCGCCGAGAAGGCGTCCTCCACCCAGCCCCGCAGCATCGGCTCAAGCGCGGCTTCCCCGCCGCCTTTCTCATGACCGCCGGACGCCGGATCAAGAAATTCGCGAATATCCTCTCCCAATCCGTCGACCTTGTTCGGAAAATCCAGTTTCGCCTTGCGTTCGATCCTGGCCAGCGCCGCGACCGGATCCGACACAATAGAAGCATGGCTTGCGATCGATCGCTTCACACCTCTGGTCGCAGCCTCGCAATCCAGCACATGACGCAGCCAGAGAAGACAGGCATCCGCCGCCGACCGCTCAACCGGCCAGTCGCCGCGCCTTTGCAGCGACGCCATGACCTCAAGCGGATTGCGGAAAATAAGCACCGGCGACAAGGCAACGCCCATGTCCGACAGAACTTCCCGATAAATCGGAACAAACCGGCAGATGCGCGGTTCCTTCAACACCCATAGCCGGCGGCCGCCAAATTCATCGGCCAGAATGGACTTGATGTCGGAATGGATCGTCTTCCGGTCGCTCAGCGGCAGGGAAGGAAAATCAAGCGGCTTCCAGTCATGCCAACCCGATCCCAGGTCCGACAACAGCCGATCATGATAGCGGACAAGCCTTTCCGGCTCCCAACACCCGGTTTCGTCGGCTTCATCCGCTCCAAGCAGCGTGCGGGGCAGCGCCGCCCCGGCAAGGCTGAACATTCGCGTCAGCGCGCTTGTCCCGGACCCGTACATGCCGAGAACCAGAATGCACCTGACCGCATTCCCGGATTTCATGAACGACACCCCCACATGGCGTATCCCGTCCCACTGCCGAAACCATCCGCCCATCTCCGAGCCAGAAGGCGCGCATCACACCGCGCCCGCCTCACCACGGCGGACCGCGAATATCCCGGGTTCTTACCTTACAATCTCGCCGATGACCACAAAAAATTCACTCCCACTCGATCGTTCCCGGCGGCTTCGACGTCACGTCA
Organism: Rhizobiaceae bacterium; assembly: GCA_965204295.1. Taxonomy (GTDB): domain Bacteria; phylum Pseudomonadota; class Alphaproteobacteria; order Rhizobiales; family Rhizobiaceae; genus JAWKWH01. Next base: position 2,122,957 of record OZ241973.1, on the reverse strand, counting down.
TACACAACCCGGTTTATCCCCGGAACCTCGTTGACGATCCGCGTCGCCAAACGACCGAGAAACGCCATGTCGAAGGGGAAAAAATCGGCGGTCATGCCATCGACCGACGTAACCGCGCGAAGCGCGCACACATGCTCGTAACTACGACCGTCGCCCATCACGCCAACCGTCTGCACCGGCAACAACACGGCGAACGCCTGCCAAATGTCGTCATAAAGGCCGGCGCCGCGAATTTCCTCGAGATAAATCGCGTCCGCCCGGCGGAGCGTATCGAGTTTTTCACGCGATAAACCACCCGGAACACGGATCGCCAGCCCCGGTCCCGGAAACGGATGGCGGCCGATAAAGTCGTCCGGCAGACCGAGTTCGCGGCCAAGCGCGCGCACCTCGTCCTTGAACAATTCGCGCAACGGTTCGACCAGTTTCATGTTCATTCGTTCCGGCAAACCGCCGACATTGTGGTGCGATTTGATCGTTACCGACGGCCCCCCGGTGAACGACACGCTCTCGATCACATCCGGATAGAGCGTTCCCTGGGCCAGGAAATCGGCACCGCCGATCTTTCGCGCCTCCTCTTCGAACACATTGATGAAAAGCCTTCCGATCGTCTTGCGCTTCACTTCCGGGTCGGACTCTCGCTCAAGCGCGGAAATGAAGGTCTCGGAGGCGTTCACGTGAACCAGCGGTATATCGTGGTGCTCGCGGAACATGGCGACGACATCGGCCGCCTCGTTTTCGCGCATAAGCCCGTGATCGACGAGGATGCATGTCAGCCGGTCGCCGACGGCTTCATGGATCAATACCGCGGCGACGGACGAATCGACGCCGCCCGACAATCCGCATATGACGCGCCCCGCGCCAACCTGTTCGCGTATCGCGGCAATCGCCTGATCCCGGTACGCGGCCATGGTCCAGTCACCCTTCAGGCCGGCAATGTTGCGGACGAAATTCGCAAGCAGCTTGGCGCCGTCCGGCGTGTGGGCGACCTCCGGGTGGAACATGGTCGTATAATGCCGGCGGTTCTCATCCACCGCAATGGCGAACGGAGCATTCGGCGACGTGCCGATAACCTCGAAACCGTCCGGCAATTTGCAGACCCTGTCGCCATGGCTCATCCACACGGGATATTTTCCGCCTACCTCCCAGAACCCTTCAAAAAGCGGACTGGATTTCAGAATCTCCACGTCGGCGCGCCCGAATTCGCGATGACGACCGCCCTCGACCCTTCCGCCCAACTGGTGACAAAGGGTCTGTTGACCATAGCAGATGGCGAGGATGGGCACGCCTGATTCAAGCACTGTCCGCGGTGTGCGCGGCGACCCTTCGTCCGGCACGGATGCCGGTCCGCCGGAAAATATGACGGCTTTGGGTTTCAGGCGATGAAATCCGTCCTCGGCGGATTGGAACGGCACGATCTCGCAGTAAACGCCGGCTTCGCGCACTCTTCGGGCGATGAGCCGGGTCACCTGGCTGCCGAAATCGACGATCAGAACGGATTCCGGATGAAGCGTCGTGGTCATGGCAGGCGTGTAGGCCTTGTTGACCCGATGATCAATCGGCGACGCCAGGTTTCCTCGCCATATGCGTTGCCGCGCGCCGAACGGCGCGGCCGGTTCGCAATCGCCATCGCCGAAGGCGTGAGCCTCGCCATTCGCGACAATCATGGTTCGTCCGGGTTTTGCGACTTCGCCCCGAAACAGGAGCCGTTCGCCTGTTCGCGGCGCCATCAACGGGATCATACGCGCCGCGCGATCGAAATGAAGAAGCCGTCGGTGTTCGTCCTGTTTGGCGTCATCAGTAATCCGCGTTCAGTGGCGAAAATCCTGCCGGCGCGTTCTTCGAACATCTCGTTCCAGAGCAATACCGGGTTCGCAATCGTGAAATCCGGCCGCCGCCGTAAGAACGATTCGATCTGCCGGTCGTTCTCGGACGGGAACACCGAACACGTGACATAGGCCAGCCTGCCGCCGGGCCGGACAAACCGGGCCGCCGCATCCAGAATTGCCGATTGTTCCGCCAGACGCCGGTGGAACTGCCGGTCCGTCAGCCGCCATTTTGCATCGGGCCGCCGCCGCCAGACGCCGGAGCCGGTGCATGGCGCATCGGCCAGCACCAGATCCATGCGACCTTCAAGCGGCGTCAGTTCTCCGGCATCCGCCAGCACCTGGACGTTGCGGCAACCGCCGCGCTTCAGCCTGTCGAAAATCGGCGCCAGACGCCGCCGTTCCGCATCATGCGCGAAGATCTGCCCCCTGTTGTTCAACGCAGCGGACAGCGCCAGGGATTTGCCGCCCGCGCCGGCGCAAAAATCCAGCACCTGTCGCGCCGTGCCGGTCGCCGCCAGAATGCCGGCCATTTGCGACCCCTCGTCCTGAATCTCAAACCGGCCCTTGCGAAAGGCCGGTTCGGCCTGCACGTTCGGATGCCGGCCATGGCCGGCAATCGGCGCGATGCGCAATCCATGCGGCGCGAATTCGCACGGCGCGGCGCCGGTCCGTTTCAAGGCGGACAGCACCTTCTCCGGCGTGGCCCTGATCGTGTTGACGCGCAAATCAAGCGGCGCCCGCGCCGCAAGCGCCGCCGCTTCCACGGCCCAGCCGTCACCGAAGGCCGACCGGAATTCCGGCGCGCACCAATCCGGCACGTCGGCGCGAACGGATTCCGAAACGCCTTCCGGGTCGTGGGCCGCAATCGTTCGCAGTTCGTTTTCCGTCAGGTCGTCGGGCGCGAACCGGTCGCCGTCAAATGCGGCGTTCAGCGAGGACGAAGTCTCCGCGCCGGACAACAAAAGCGCCCCGAAAACAGCCGCTCGGGATGTCTCGTCGCCAAGCATCGCGACGGCGCTTCGTCTCTTCCTGAGGGCGTCATGGACGAGATTTCCGATCGCGGCGCGATCGCCCGATCCGGCAAACCGGTGTGACAGGCCCCAGTCGCGCAGCGCATCGGACGCCGGACGGCGCCGCCGGTCGATGTCATCGAGAATATCGATAGCTGCCCGCAGCCTGCCGCCGAGACGCATGGTGCCCTGTTCCGGTTGGTAAAGAAAAGCGTCTATTGGCTTGACATCGCAAGCGCAAGTGGCGGCAATCCGCGACCGGTTGCCGGCCGTTTTGTCCGACCGTCGTTCGCGGCGCGCCTGCTTCCGCCCGCCGGACCGCCGCGCGATGGGAACTTTGGCGCGATCTCACCACGACCCGCCGCGCTGTCCGTTTGTGCAAAAGCCCCTTGACGGTTTGGGTCGGGTTTATATGATTGCGTTGAGCGGTGCGTCGCCATAGCGGTTTTTTGGAGGATGTGGAAAGAGCTATGAGAAAAATCGTGTTGCTATTGAGTGCGATCGCCTTTTTCGTTTTTGCGACGAGCCCTGGTTTTGGGGAAAGTTATAGATCTGGTGCTTTTGGATGTGTTGATTTTGAGGCGGAAGAAAAAGCTTATATGGAACAGCTCAATGATCCTGATCCTTCTGTGAATGTAAACTTAGTTTATGCTCTTTGTCTTTTATTAAAGGGTGAGGTGACTAACAATCAAGACGATGTTTCCAAGGGAATGTTGATTTTACATGGTTTAGCTGACCAACACAGCAATATTGTCGCTAATTATTGGATAGCAGAATACCATTTTTCAGGAGGGGATTTCAAAAGTCTAGCTGATAGGAATTTGGATTTAGCCGCTCATTATTATTCAAGCACACTGGCTATCATAAAGACTTATAATAGCTACCCTCCTCTTGAATACTTTATGTGGGAGGCAACTGATAACATAGAGATGACAGCTTATTATCAATTACCTCTTGTTTATTTAGCCATGTTTTATAAAGGGGTTTCTGGTGACTACCGAGTTAGGCTGCTTAACTCTCCCAGTTATGAAGGAGACCGTGACTTAGAAACTTACCCTGAATACAGAGATAACACTATGGGTTATATTAACTTAGCGATAGAGCATGCGGGGAATTGTAAAAACCTTCCTCTCAAGAGACATTTTAAAAAGCCTGCTTCTCCTTATTATATAAAGGTTTGTGCTATGTATGAGGAGAAAGCCAAGCTTTTAAAATCAGCTTATATGAAAAGCCAGCTTATTTTAAATCAGGACAACTGTAAGGATATAGGATCTGATGAAACAGTTTTTGCCTATTGTCCTGAAAATGATGAGGCAATACAAAAAGTTATCGATACTTATAATTCTATATTTAAAGAAATTAAGGAAATACTCCACCCTATTCGTGATAGTCTTATATAAGATTTTGATTAAGATTCTCTCTCCTCTTGCCTCAACATGGAGCGGGTTAAAAGGAGGCGTTTGACCTCGCGCCTTTGACGGGAGGCGGCGCTTCGACGCGATTCATGGAAACCTCGGCGCAGGTTTTCAACTGCTTCGCGACCGGAACGACGATTCTGACGCCCGACGGCGAGCGGGCCATCGAAACGCTTAGGCCCGGCGACCGGGTCGTGACCCATGACGGCAGGTCGACGCCGGCGCCCTCGGCCCGGACCTGCCCGACGCGCCGCTGACCGTGACCGCCGACCACGCCCTGCTGTTCGGCGACATGCTGGTCAATGCCGGCACGCTGGCGGAGGACGGAACTCCAATCCGCTTCGTGCCGCTTTCGGAGATGCCGACGCGCTTCGTCTGGTGGCATGTGGAGCTTGAGAACCACGAGGTCGTTCCTGTCAATGGCGGCGTTCCGGCGGAGGACGGAACTCCGATCCGCTTCCTGCCGCTTTCGGAGATGCCGACGCGGTTCATCTGGTGGCATGTGGAGCTTGAGAACCACGAGGTCGTTCCGGTCAATGGCGGCGTTCCCGCGGAGAGCTTTATTGATTATGTCGGGCGGTCCGGCTTCGACAATTACGACGAATATCTCGACCTTGCCGGGGCCGACCGTCTGATACCGGAAATGCCGTTTGCGCGCATATCGGCGCGGCGTCTGTTGCCGGCGAACGGGCTGCGGGGATTGCCGGCCATCGCCCGGTGGCCCCTCGCCGCCGCCCCCGGAAAACCGCGCCAAGGGCCGCCGGACGCAATACGCATGAAGGCGGCGCGGGGGCGCGGGCAAGATCGCCGTTGCGCCGCCGCCCGCGCCCCGCTATAGCCCCGGCAACGAGTTTCCACGCCGCCGGAGAGATTTGATGTCGGTCGATATCGCCACGGTCAGACGCATCGCGCACCTGGCCCGCATCGCGGTAAGCGAAGAGAACGCCGAAGCGATGACCGGCGAACTGAACGCGATCCTGGGTTTTGTCGGGCAGTTCGACGAGGTGGACGTGACCGGCGTCGAACCCATGACCTCGGTCACGCCGATGAACATGAAAAAGCGCGCCGATAAAAAAATCGACGGAGACAGGGCGGCGGATATTGTCGCCAACGCGCCGTCGGCCGAAGACGGCTTTTTCCTCGTTCCGAAGGTTGTGGAATAGGCGATGGCCGTGATGATCGCCGTCGAGACGCCCCTGCAGGACGATGTGCGCGCGATGGTCGCTGCGCTCAACGGGTTCCTGAACCCGCTGACGCCGCCGGAATTCCAGTATCAGCTTACGGTCGAGGAAATGGCCGGACCGACCGTCACGCTTCTTGTCGCAAGAGACGAAAACGGCAAGGCTCTCGGAATGGGCGCGCTGAAGGATCACGGCGGGAGGCTTGGCGAAGTCAAGCGCATGTACACGGATTCCGCCGTCAGGGGCAGGCGCGTCGGTTCCGCGCTGCTTGCCGGCATTGAGAATCTCGCCCGTGACAGGGGCGTTGTCCGCCTTGTTCTGGAAACCGGCGAGGTCGCCGAAATGTCGGAGTCCTGGCGGCTTTACGAACGTGGCGGATTTACCCGATGCGGCCCGGTTCTCGGCTACCCGCCATCCGATTACACGCGATTCTACGAAAAGAAATTGTCCGAATGACCGACCTGACCGGACTGACCGTCGCCCAGGCGCGCGAGAAACTGACGGCCGGGGAGTTTTCGGCGCTGGAACTGGCCGACGCCTATCTCGCCGCCATCGACGCGGCCAACGATACGATGAACGCCTATGTCGCCGTCACGCACGACAAGGCGAGGGAAATGGCGCGGACATCCGACGAACGCCTGTCGAAAGGCGAGGGCGGCGCGCTGGAGGGAATTCCGCTCGGCGTCAAGGATCTGTTCGCGACCGAACGCGTCCACACCCAGGCGTGCAGCCATGTTCTTGACGGCTTCAGGCCGCGTTACGAATCGACTGTCACATCCAATCTGTGGTCCGATGGCGCGGTGATGCTCGGCAAACTCAACATGGACGAGTTCGCCATGGGTTCATCCAACGAAACCTCATATTACGGCCCGGTGAAAAATCCGTGGCGCGCCAGGGATTCCAATCTCGATTTGACGCCCGGCGGGTCGTCGGGCGGTTCGGCCGCGTCGGTGGCGGCGAATCTCTGCGCCGCGGCGACCGCGACGGACACCGGCGGTTCGATCCGCCAGCCCGCCGCGTTTACCGGAACGGTCGGCATCAAGCCGACCTATGGCCGGTGTTCGCGCTGGGGCATCGTGGCGTTCGCGTCTTCGCTCGATCAGGCCGGCCCGATCACGCGCGATCTGCGCGATTCCGCCATCATGTTGAAATCGATGGCGTCGCACGACGACAAGGACACGACATCCGCCGACCGGCCGGTTCCCGATTACGAGGCGGCGATCGGACAGTCGATCAGGGGCCTCAGGGTCGGCGTTCCCAGGGAATATCGCGTCGATGGAATGCCGGACGAAATCGAGGCGCTGTGGAAGTCCGGTATCGAATGGATGAAGGACGCCGGCGCCGTGATCGCCGATATTTCCCTGCCGCACACGAAATACGCGCTGCCCGCCTACTATATCGTGGCGCCCGCCGAGGCGTCTTCGAACCTCGCCCGCTACGACGGCGTTCGCTACGGGCTGCGTGTGCCGGGCAGGGACATCGTCGAGATGTATGAGAATACCCGGGCGGAAGGCTTTGGCCGCGAGGTGCGCCGCCGGGTGCTGATCGGCACCTATGTGCTGTCCGCCGGATACTACGACGCCTACTATCTGAAAGCGCAGAAAGTGCGCACGCTGATCAAGCGCGATTTCGAGGATGTGTTCGCATCCGGGATCAATACGATTCTGACGCCGGCGACGCCCTCCGCCGCATTCGGCATCGCCGACCGGAACATGGCGGCGGATCCGGTGAAAATGTACCTGAACGACATCTTCACGGTGACCGTCAATATGGCCGGTCTGCCCGGAATTTCGGTGCCGGCGGGTCTGGACGGCAGGGGATTGCCGCTCGGATTGCAACTGATCGGACGTCCGTTCGATGAGGAAACGCTGTTCCGCGCCGGAAATGTCATCGAGCATGCCGCCGGACGTTTCGCGCCCGAACGGTGGTGGTGAGCCGATCCTGAACGAATCGGTCGCCGCGTTGACGGTGGCGGAGCGGAACGGATGACATTGTCGAGTCGCGATTCCGACAGGCTTGCGGCTTGCGCCACATCCGGGCAACGAATCGATATCGATTGAAACCCTTGGAATCGGGCATGTCCCGGCTGCAATTCAACCATGCGGAAATTGACGCGTTTCCGTAAAAACATGGTTGCCGATTTGTTAACGGCGCGGTAAGGACTGCGCCTCGACACGAGGGCGGACGATGAAGTCCGGGACCTCGGGACAAGATTAATCGAACGGGTATTTTGATGGACGACAGCGTTCGGAAATCCTGCTGGGGCGTCACTGTCCGGGCGGTCGCCGGTTTCGCCGCGATCATTGGATTGGCATTTTTGTTTGGCGATGTTGAAATGGCGGCGACGCTCGCCGCCAACTGACCGGTCAAATCGCGGAATAGAAAAAAACGCCGGATTTGCCGGCGCTTTTTCTTTTCCATGATCATTGATGTCGCATTCGTGTGCGCGAATGCGGGCCAAGGCGCGGTATTCCCGATGCGAACGATGAAACGGTTCAGTTGCGGCCATCGCAACGGCGAACGGGATTTAATCGGCGATGTTTCTGTCTGTTTTCGACTTGTTCAAGATCGGAATTGGGCCGTCGAGTTCCCACACGATGGGACCGATGACGGCGGCAAACCGCTTTCTTGATGAATTGGCCGGTGACGATTGGCCGCGCCCGCGCGGCGCCGTCGTCACGCGATTAACCGCGAGCCTGCATGGATCGCTCGCCTTTACCGGCGTGGGTCACGGCACCCACCGGGCGGTCATGATGGGGCTTGCGGGCGAAGCCCCGGACACGATTGATCCCGACGATGCCGGGTCGATTGTCGAAAGGATAATCACCGGCGGGAAAGTGCGGCCTCCCGGTCATCCGGAATACCGTTTCGACCCCGCCGAAAATCTGGTGTTCGATCGCCAAAACCCGTTGCCCGGACATGCCAACGGCATGTCGTTCAGCGCATTCGATCGCGATGACCGTTTGCTGCTGAAGCGGGTCTATTACTCGATCGGCGGCGGATTTGTCGTTTCGGAGGAGGAGTTGCGGCGGCTCAAGGCCCAAAAGAAGCCTGAGGCCGAAAAGGGCGTTCCCTATCCGTTTCTAAACGCAAAACAGATGCTCGAAATGGCGACGTCGAGCGGCCTGTCGATTGCGGAAATGAAGCGTGCGAACGAGGAGACGCGCATCGGCCGCGACGACCTCGATGCCGGTGTCGACGGCATTTGGAAAGCGATGCGCGGCTGCATCGAACGCGGTTTGTCGCAGGACGGCACGATGCCCGGCGGGCTGAACGTGCGCCGCCGTGCGCGGCGATTGCATGACCGGCTCAATGAAGAATGGAAGCAGAACAGGCAAAATCCGCTGCTCGCCAATGACTGGCTGTCGGTCTACGCCATGGCCGTGAACGAGGAGAACGCTTCCGGCGGCCGGATCGTCACCGCGCCGACGAACGGCGCGGCGGGAGTGGTTCCGGCCGTGTTGCGCTATTGGCTGCGTTTTCACGAGGATGCCGAACGGGTGGGCGTCCGCGATTTCCTTCTCACGGCCGCGGCGGTCGGCGGCATCGTCAAGCACAACGCATCCATTTCCGGCGCGGAAGTCGGTTGCCAGGGCGAAGTGGGCTCGGCTTCGGCCATGGCGGCCGCCGGCCTTGCCGCGGTCATGGGCGGTAATGCCGAGCAGGTTGAAAACGCGGCTGAAATCGCGTTGGAACACCATCTCGGCATGACCTGCGATCCCGTCGGAGGTCTTGTGCAGGTACCGTGCATCGAGCGTAACGCGCTTGGCGCGGTCAAGGCGGTGACGGCCGCTTCACTCGCCGTCAAGGGCGACGGCAAGCATTTTGTGCCGCTTGACGCGGCAATCGAAACCATGCGCCAGACCGGCCTCGACATGAGCGAGCGCTACAAGGAAACCAGCAAGGGCGGCCTTGCCGTAAATGTGGTCGCCTGCTGATCGCCGACCCTGTGGACGGCCATCCCGCGGACATTGACCTCGGGCCGCCGCGGGCCGCACCATGGGCAAATGGCTCTTCATCTTCTCAAACTATGCGTCGGCTGCGACAGTGTCGAGCATCTGATCCAATCCGTCGAGCGTGAGAAGGCGCGGCGGAAGAAGGCCGGCCAGGCACCGGAATATATCCACACGACGAGAATGCTCCCGAAACGGGCGAAGGAGCTGGAAGCGCGAGGATCGCTCTACTGGGTGATCAAGGGGAACATTCAGTGTCGCCAGCGTTTGACGGCAATCAGGCCGTTCACGGATTCAAACGGCGTAAGCCGATGCGATTTGGTGATGGAGCCGGAAGTTGTCCCAACGTATTGGCGGCCCAGGCGCACTTTTCAGGGCTGGCGCTATCTGAAGGGTTCCGAAGCGCCGGCCGATCTCGCCGGAGGCAAGGACGGCATGGCGTCCGTCCCCGCGGAACTGCGGCTTGAACTGGCCGAACTCGGGCTGTTGTGAACGGCTCTAGACGAACGGAACGCGCGCCCATTGAAGAGCCGCGCCTGCCGTTGCCGCGGGCGGCAGAAGATGTCTCCGGGATCGCAGTTGGCCCTGATCTGAACGGCATGACGGGCGAACGCTTTCCACCGCTTGATCTGCCATTGATCGATGTCCGGGATGCGGCGTTCCAGATAATATCGGCAATACTACTGAAACCAGCCGCGCGGATCCGGACCGACGATCCAGCCGTTTTGCCGCCACACGGAAAGCGGCTGCCGGCTTTTCACGCCGAAATAATTGAGGGCCGGATCGGCGACATCGGATAATCTGGCGTTCATATACCATTCCGACGGCAATTCTTCCCGGCAGTCGTTGCAGTATTTGCCCTCGAAAACGCCCATTTCCAGCATTTCGCCCGGTGTTAAGCACGGCTTGAAATCCGGATGAAAACCGCGGAAGGCGCGAATTTGCCAGACGGCATTTTCCGGATGTGACTTTCAAGTCAGGATTTGGATCGGTTGACTTTCCACCTACCGGCGGAATTGCGGTAATGTCCTTGCATCGAAGACAATACCGCCACATGTTCCAAGGACAATGAGCGCCAACAAGACACCGATTCCGGCCGGCAAGCCGATTCCCGATACATCGGCAAGCCCGGATGTCGCGACATTCTTGCGCAAGGCGCAGGCGATCGGCGCGTTGAAATCGGTCAGGAAAGGGCGTCTCATCCTGGCGTTGGACGCGACCATGAGCAGGCAACCCACATGGGACCTGGCGTGTTCGCTTCAGGCGGAAATGTTCGACGCCGCCGCCGGGGTCGGCTCGCTTGATGTTCAGTTGGTCTATTTTCGCGGATTCGGGGAATGCCGTTCTTCCAAATTCGTCGGCGATACCGGCTCGCTGAAAAACCTGATGGTCAAAATCGATTGTCGCGGCGGACATACGCAGATTGGCAGGGTTCTCGCTCACGCTTTGAAGGAAACCGGACGTCAGGCCGTGGACGCCCTGGTGTTCATCGGCGACGCTATGGAGGAATCCGTTGACGAGCTCGCGGACAAGGCCGGTCAACTGGGATTGAAACGGGTGCCGATTTTCGTGTTTCAGGAAGGCGGCGACCCGACCGCGGAGCAGGCATTTCGCGAGATTACGCATCTGTCCAACGGTGCATGGTTTCGGTTTGACCGTTCCTCCGCTGCGACGCTGGCCAGACTGCTTTCTTCAATCGCTGTTTATGCCTCCGGCGGTTTCAAGGCGCTTGAAGCCCGGGGATCGCGCGAAGATCGCTTGTTGATAGGCCACATGCGGGGGAGGAAGAGACAATGACGTTCCTTCTTGTGCTGGCGATTGTCCTGCTGGCGGGCGGCCTGTTCGGAACGATGCTGCTGCGCGCCGATCCCGCGGCCCTCGCTTCCGCGGTGCGTATGATCGTTCCGGGCCTGCTGGGCCTTGCGGGCGCCGTGGCGTTCATAGCCGGCCGCTCAGGCCTGGGCATCATGCTGATCATGGCGGCGGCGGGCTGGATTTCATCGCAACGTTTGCGCGGCGCGCGGCGAAAATCGCCGGGCGGACAGTCCTCGGTCCGCACCGCGGCGTTGGAGATGGATCTCGACCACGATTCCGGCGTGATGGAGGGGCTGGTTCTTGCGGGCCGGCATGAAGGAAAGACGCTTGGTCAAATGAACCTTGTCGACCTGCTCGAATTGCACGGCGAACTGGAAAGCGACGCCGACAGCATCCGCCTATTGGAGACCTATCTTGACAGCCGCTTTACCGTCTGGCGTGAGAACGCGCACGCGAATGCTGGCGGCGGGTTGGGAGAGCCTCCAGGATCGGGCGCCATGACCAAGCAGGAAGCCTACCAGATCCTTGGTCTTGAGCCTGGAGCCGCCGCGGCGGAAATTCACAAGGCCCATCGCCGCCTTATGCAGCGCGTTCACCCCGATCTCGGCGGGTCGTCTTTCCTGGCGGCCAGAATAAATGAGGCCAAGGACGTTCTTTTGCGCGGACATTGAGATCTGGTCTCCTTGGGCGCCTGATACGACAGGGGCAATTCGACGAGGCCTGCGGCATTCCTCCGCCTGCGTTGTCATTGCGCGACCGCATAGCAGGGAATCTTGCGTTTCTTCAGCCTGGAACAGGTTCCCCACGCCCTGTCTTTCGAACTGAAGCCGCCGAACCGGACGCGGTGGTACACCGTTCCGTTCTTCTCGAACGTTTCGGTAAATCCGGTGACATTCGCTAAAACAGGCCCTGCCTTGCGCTTTGTTTTGCCGATAAATTCACGTGCCTCCCCTTCGCTTGGCAAAGAGGCGACCTGCACGATCCAACCGGTCGGCCTCGAACGGTCGTCTTTCCGGGTTGCTCCGGTTTCGACCGGATCGAGAGCATCCCTGACGGTCTTTTCGGGGATACGGGCCCTTGGCACGGGAGCATATGCCAATGCGACGGCGACCTTGGCGGGACGCGGCTCAGGAACCGGCGCTATTGTTTCGGGCAGTTTTGCCGTCACCGCCTTGGGGCTGACCTTGCGCGCCGCCACGAGAGGTCCGCGAGAGCGCTTGGAAGCACGAGGCAGATATTTCTTTACAAGCGCCGTCATTGCCGCGTTGCGCGATTTTCCGGATCGCCCGCCCATTACCACGGCGACGATGCGCCGTTTGCCCTTCGTGGCCGACGTTACGAGATTGAAACCCGAGGCGCGAGTGTATCCGGTCTTGATGCCGTCAACGCCGCGCACCTGTCCGAGCAGACGATTGTGATTGCCATAGCGGCGTTTGCCGTGCCGAAACGTGCGTGTGGAAAAATAGCGATAATGATGCGGGAAGTGTTCCCTCAGCGCCAGACCGAGCGTCGCCATGTCGCGTGCGGTCGTCACCTGTTTGGAATCGGGAAGGCCGGACGCATTGCGAAAGCGCGTCGACTTCATGCCCAATTGCCGCGCCTTGGCCGTCATCATCCGGGCGAAATTGGCTTCGGACCCTCCGAGATGCTCGCCGACCGCCGCCGCGACATCGTTGGCCGACTTGGTCACCAACGCCAAAATGGCGGACTCGACCGAGATCGAACGCCCGGGTTTTATACCCAGCTTGGATGGCGGTTTGCCGGCGGCGTATCCGGAGAAGCGAATGCGGGTATTCTTGGATACCCGTTTCGTATCGAGCGCTTCGAACACCATGTAAAGCGTCATCATTTTGACGAGCGACGCCGGATAACGCGGCGAATTTGACCGCGAAGCGTGCAACACCTTGCCGGTGTTGGCGTCAACCACGATCGCCGCATATTTGGAATTGGCGTCAGCCGTCGCCGGCATGGCGACAATGGAGGCGCAAAAAGCAAGGAAGACAAACAGGGTGGATACCCCGGTCGAACTCGAAAACGCGAAACGCACATCATCACCCGCATAATCAGGAATTCGTAAACTCACCGGTGACAAACTGCCGGTGTCGCGGTCAGGCTAACCGGCACGTCGTTACCAATCCGTTTATGATAACCGGACCCTTGATGAATTCGTGCGAATTCTTCCGACATGGTTGACGTTTTGTGCAACGCACACTAAATCTTTCGCAATGCAGCATATCGCATTCCTCCCATCAAGCCAATGAAAGGACGCCAACGATGAACCGGTCTTTTGAGAATGTCAGCAAATTCAACAAGGAGATCGTCGACAACGCCATGAAATGCGCGGCAGCATGGTCCAACGGCGTACAGGCTCTCGCCGCCGAAACCGCGGAATATGCAAAGACGTCCGTTGAGAGCGGTGTTTCGGCATTCGAAAAAGCGGCGGCCGCCAACACTGCGGAAAAGGCGTTCGAGGCGCAATCCGAATATGCCAAGGAGGCGTTTGAGCGCACGGTTGCTCAGGCGACCAAGGTCGGCGAAATCTACGCCGACATGACGAAGGACGCGTTCAAGCCGACCGACAAGGCTATCAACAAGGCGAAGTAAGTCGAACCACGGAATATCCGCGCCGGATCCGGCGCCCGGATTATCGGCGGAACATTGAAAAACCCGGCAGCCCCACGCTGTCGGGTTTTTGCGTCTTCAGATACGGGTTTTGGTGATCGGCGCACATTTATCACGATCCCCGTATTGTCACCTGACTTTCAGGCCTTACAATTGTCGGTGAAGCGCCTACATGGGCGCTCACGCGAAACAGGTTTTTCGGCAGGCACACCGTGGCGCAGATTGTTGAGAGACTGATCGATCGCCGCACGAAATTGCAGGAAGATCGGGATGACGATGCCGACGGCCGCGACGGCGACCGCGGCACGGCTGTCATCACCCGCACAAGAACCAAGAAGCCGAGTCTCTACCGCGTATTGATATTGAATGACGACTACACGCCGATGGAGTTTGTCGTTCACGTTCTGGAGCGATTCTTCAGCAAGAATCGGGAGCAGGCGACAAAAATCATGCTCCACGTTCACAATCACGGTGTTGGCGAATGCGGGGTCTATACTTTTGAGGTGGCGGAGACCAAGGTATCGAACGTGATGGATTTCGCACGTCAGCATCAGCATCCGCTGCAATGCGTGATGGAAAAGAAGTGAGGTAGGAATGCCTGCATTTTCACAAAGCCTGGAACAGGCGCTGCATCAGGCATTGACGTTCGCCAACGAACGCCATCACGAATATGCCACGCTCGAACATCTTCTGCTCGCCCTCATCGACGACAAGGATGCGGCTGCCGTCATGCGCGCCTGCAATGTCGATTTGAACGACCTGAAGCGCACCGTGATCGATTACGTCGATACCGAACTCGACAATCTCGTCACCGGTTATGAAGAAGATTCAAAGCCGACATCCGGTTTTCAGCGAGTGATCCAGCGCGCGGTTATCCACGTTCAGTCATCGGGCCGCGAAGAAGTGTCAGGCGCCAATGTGCTGGTCGCCATCTTTGCCGAGCGCGAGAGCCATGCCGCATACTTCCTGCAGGAACAGCAGATGACCCGATATGATGCGGTCAACTACATTTCGCATGGCATCGCCAAGCGACCGGGTTCGAGCGAATCGCGCGCGCCGACGGGCGTCGAGGACGATCAGCCCGGTTCCGGCGGCGGCGAGGTCGACGATGGCGGCAAGAAGAAACCGCAGGACGCGCTGAGCGCCTATTGCGTGAATCTCAACGAAAAGGCCAATGCCGGCCGCATCGACCCGCTGATCGGGCGTGAGGAGGAGGTCAGCCGCACGATCCAGGTTTTGTGCCGGCGGTCGAAGAACAACCCGCTCTATGTCGGCGACCCCGGTGTGGGCAAAACGGCGATCGCCGAGGGTCTCGCCAAACGAATCGTGGAGGGCGGCGTGCCGGACGTGCTGGCCGACGCGACGGTATTTGCGCTCGACATGGGTGCGCTTCTGGCCGGAACGCGCTATCGCGGCGATTTCGAGGAGCGTCTGAAGCAGGTCGTCAAGGAGCTTGAGGAATATCCGGACGCGGTCCTGTTCATCGACGAGATTCACACTGTCATCGGCGCCGGCGCGACATCGGGCGGCGCCATGGATGCTTCCAATCTGTTGAAGCCGGCTCTGTCCAACGGCGCGATCCGGTGCATCGGCTCCACCACCTACAAGGAATTCCGCCAGTTCTTCGAGAAGGACAGGGCGCTCGTTCGCAGATTCCAGAAAATCGATGTGGCCGAACCCTCGCTGGACGATGCCGTGGAAATCATGAAGGGGCTGAAGCCCTATTTTGAGGATTTCCACAAGGTGAAATACACCAACGACGCCATCAAGGCGTCGGTTGAACTTTCGGCGCGGTACATCAACGACCGCAAGCTGCCGGACAAGGCAATCGACGTGGTTGACGAGACCGGTGCGGCGCAGATGCTTGTTCCCGAAAACAAGCGGCGCAAGACGATCGGCGTCAGGGAAATCGAGGCGACCGTCGCGACGATGGCGCGCATCCCGCCGAAAACCGTGTCCAGCGATGACGAAAAGGTTCTCGCCGGTCTCGAAAACGAACTCAAGACGGTCGTCTACGGACAGGATACGGCCATCGAGGCGCTGGCGTCTTCGATCAAGCTGGCGCGCGCCGGACTGCGCGAACCCGAAAAGCCGATCGGTTGCTACTTGTTCTCCGGCCCGACCGGTGTCGGCAAGACAGAGGCCGCCAGGCAACTGGCGTCTTCGCTCGGCGTGGAATTGCTGCGCTTCGACATGTCCGAATACATGGAGCGCCACACCGTATCGCGGCTGATCGGCGCGCCTCCCGGATATGTGGGCTTTGATCAGGGCGGTCTCCTGACCGACGGCGTGGACCAGCATCCGCATTGCGTGCTGTTGCTGGACGAAGTTGAAAAAGCGCATCCCGATCTGTTCAATATCCTGTTGCAGGTGATGGACCACGGCAAACTGACCGACCACAACGGCAAGCAGATCGATTTTCGAAATGTCATTTTGATCATGACCACCAACGCCGGCGCGTCCGAGATGCAAAAGGCGGCCATCGGATTTGGCTCGTCGAAGCGCGAGGGCGATGATCTGGAGGCGATCAACAAGCTGTTCACGCCGGAATTCCGCAACCGGCTCGACGCGATCATTCCGTTCAGCGCGCTCCCGGTGCCGGTCGTCCACAAGGTTGTGCAGAAATTCGTCATGCAGTTGGAGGCCCAACTGTCCGAACGCGGCGTTACATTCGACCTGTCGGAAGAGGCGGTCGGCTGGTTGGCGACGAAAGGCTATGACGAACGGATGGGCGCGAGACCGCTTGGCCGCGTCATTCAGGAACACATCAAGAAGCCGCTCGCCGACGAGGTGCTGTTTGGCGGCCTGAAGCGCGGCGGCACCGTTCGGGTGACTGTCGAGAAGAACGAGAACGGCAAGAGCGGATTGAAGCTGGCGGCGGTGCCCGATGAGGTGCCGGTCAGGCCCAAGAAGGAAACAGCCCTCAAGCCGGGACGCGTGAAGAAAGCAGCGGCAAGGAAAGAACCGGCCGCCAGGCCCAGAACGGCCGCAAAGCCGGACAGGAAACCGCGCGGCACGGTTCCGCAGCTTCCACGCAAGGATTGACGTCGGATCGACCGGGTTCGCGAAAAATTTCGTCTTAAGCTGGCGGACGGCAAACGCGGCGAGATCGGGCGCGCAACCGAAGTCGCGCTCGAAGTTCTTGACAATCCGGCGATTGTCGGCGATTTGATCGATTGCCTTGCCGACTCCGACAAGGCGGTCGTCTCGCACGGCGCACACGCAATAATGCAAATCGGCGGATCGAGACCGGACCTGTTCGACGACCATATCGATCGACTTACGGATATTCTGGAGCGTTGCGTCGTCTGGGAGATCGGGGAACAATTGCCGAAAATCCTGGTCGAGACGCAACTGTCCCGGGATCGGGCAATACGATTGGAGCAGATACTCATTGTCCGGATTGACGGCAAATCGAACATTGCCGCCGCATCCGCGTTGACAGCGCTGAACCGCCTGGCCGAGAGGGGATTGATCGGGGGCGACAAGGTTCGCGATTTGATAATCGACGCCGCGAAATCGCCCCGCAAGGCGCTTGCGGCGCGCGCTCGGCGACTCCTGTAGGGCCGCGCGACGGCAATCGATTTCGTTCCGCCGCTTGTTCAACCCGGGCTCTGTGATAGAGCGGTTGCATGATCGACGCCGCGCCCCGCCATCCACCCGAACACGGTCATCTGCATTGGTATGGTCGAGGCGTTCGCGCGGCCTTTTCCGTTCCCGGTCTCGTTCTGGTCATGTCGTTCATCGGTTTTGCGTCGCTTGCCCGGGAGACGGGTTTTTCCCTCGCGGAAACCGCTTTCATGATCGTCGCCATATGGGCGCTGCCGGCGAAGGTGGTGTTGGTCGGCGCGGTCGTGTCGGGGGCTTCGCTTCCGGCGGCGGCGCTGGCCGTCGCGCTCTCCTCCGTCCGCCTCATGCCCATGACCGTCGCGATGATTCCGGAAATGAAGGGACCGCATACCAGAACCTGGGTCTTGTATCTGCTTTCCCATTTCATCGCGGTGACATCGTGGGTGATCGCAATGGAGCGTTTTCCGCGTGTGCCCAGAGCGCGTCGAACCGGCTTTTATTTCGGCATCGGTTCCACGCTGATGGCGCTCAACGTGCTGATTGCCGCTCTGGTGTTCATAACCTCGGCGCGCATGTCCGCCGGCGTCGCCGCCGCCTTCCTCATGCTGACGCCAATGTATTTTCTGACATCGCTCTGGTCGTCCGCCCGGGAAAACGCCGGCCTTGTCGCGCTCGCTCTTGGCCTCGTCCTCGGGCCTGTGTTCCATTTTCTGGCGCCGCGGGTCGATCTGCTTGCCGCGGGGGCGACGGGAGGAGTTCTCGCCTATGCCTTCCATCGCATTGGCCGGCGGGGCGGTCCGGCATGACCTGGGATGCGGTCGGCGCATGGTGGTGGCCATATGTTTTCATTCTTGCCGCGGGCTGGTTCGCGACCGATATCTGGCGTGTTCTCGGCGTTTATCTTGGCGGAAAAATCGATGAACGCTCCGATGCGCTGGTGTTTGTGCGCTGCGTCGCGACCGCGCTGGTGGCGGCCGTCATTTCCAATCTCGTATTGTTTCCCGTCGGCGCATTGGCGACAATCGCGCTTCCGGTCAGGCTAGGCGCCGTCGCGCTGGGATTTTGCGCCTATCTGATCGGCGGGAAGTCGACTGTCGTCGGCATCGTCGTCGCCGAAATCGTGTTGTTGCCGTTTGTCCTCATGTGACGGCGGCGAACTTTTGTCCCCGGTTCAGCCGAGCGCCGCGCGAATTTTTTCGGCATTTTCCGCGAGAACCTCGCCTTCCTCCATCCGGGAGGCCGGCGGGCCGAGCTTTTCGCCGTCGTAACGCGGAATGACGTGGAAATGCAGATGAAACACCTCCTGCCCCGCCGCCGGCTCATTGGCTTGCAGGATCGTCACGCCGTCCGCGCCGAAAGCCTTCAACACCGCGACCGCTAGCTTTTTGGTCGTTGCGATGACCGCTCCAAGGCTGTCGTCGGAACAATCCGTCAAATTGCGCGCCGGCTTTCTTGGAATGACGAGGCAATGACCCCGGCTGCGCGGCATGATGTCCATGAAAGCGAATGTGTCGCCGTCCTCATACAGTTTCTCGCTGGGGATTTCCCCGCGCAGGATTTTCGCGAAGATATTGCCGTCGTCGTATTCAGCCGTCATGAACGCCACCGGATTTTTGTTGACCTGTCGGCGGCAATGTTTCACCGGGTGTCCGTGACGGTCAAGGGCGAGGAGCGTCGATGCGTTGGATTCTTGCCGGATGGATGCTTTTCATCGTCTCCGCACTGTTTTTCATTGTCGCGGCCTGGCGTTCGGGCGACGGCCTCGCGCTCGGTGGCGGCGTGTTTTTCCTGATTGCCTGTTTTGCGTTCCTTGTCCCGTTTTTGCGCGACGATCGAAATCGCCGGTAGGCGGGTCAGCCCTTCCTGAACGGCGTATGCGCATCAAGCATGTCGCCGACCCGGTCGACCTCCGCGCGTTCATGTCGCAGATAGTCGTCGACCGCCCGGCGAAACCCCGCGTGCGGAATATGGTGCGCGGAGTGCGTCTTGACCGGCGTATAGCCGCGAGCGAGCTTGTGCTCGCCCTGCGCCCCGGCCTCCACGACCTTCAATTCGCGCTCGATCGCATAGTCGATGGCCTGATGGTAACACAGTTCGAAATGCAGAAACCGGCGATCCTCGACGCACCCCCAATGCCGGCCGAAGATCGTGTCCGCGCCGACGAAATTCAGCGCGCCGGCGATGTTCCCGCCATTGCGGCGCGCCATGATCAGGACGATGTCGTCCGCCATGGATTCGCCGATGAGCGAAAAGAACTCGCGGGTCAGATAGGGCCTTCCCCATTTTCGGCCGCCGGTATCCATGTAAAACGCAAAGAAGTCGTCCCAGATCGCTTCGGTCAGGTCGCGACCCGTCAGCCGGACGATGTCGACGCCATCGGCGACCGCCCGCGCGCGTTCCTTTTTCAGCGCCTTGCGCTTGCGTGACGTCAGCGTGTCGAGGAAGTCGGTATAGTCGCGATAGCCCCGGTTCACAAAGTGAAACTGCCGGTCGGTCCGGTGCAGAAATCCGGTTTTCTCCAACGCGGCGCTCTCGTTTTCCGGCGCGAAGGTGACGTGGACGGACGAAACGCCAAGACGCTCTGTCAGGAGTTTCAGGCCGTCCGCGAGCGCCCGATGCACCGATGCCGGGTCGTACCCGCGGCGGACGAGCAGGCGCGGCCCGGTGGCCGGCGTAAAGGGTACGGAAACCTGCAATTTCGGGTAGTAACGCCCTCCGGCGCGCTCGAATGCGTCGGCCCAGCCATGATCGAACACATATTCGCCCTGACTGTGGCTTTTCAGATAACACGCCGCCGCGCCGGCGAGAGCGCCGCTTTCGGTCTCCAGACGGAGATGCCGGCCCGTCCACCCGGTCTCGCGCGTCGCGGATCGCGACCTTTCCAGCGCGCTCAGGAAGGCATGGCCGACAAACGGATTATATGTTTCATGGCGGCGGTTCGCACCCGTAAGTTCATCCCATTCACGCCCGTTGAAACCGTCCATGGACGGAACGGTCCGGATGATGAAATCTTGTGCTATTTGGGAATTGCCCGTGCTCATGGACCGGAAACTAACGGTTCCGCGGCGGCGGGCAAGACCGGGGCGAAGAGAACTTCAAGGCCGGTCCGGATCGAAGCCTTCGAATGTGATCTGACCGCCTTGCGCCCATGTCTGTCCGGCGGCCCGCCGGTCCCGGACGGTCCATGTGATGAAGGGCAGGCCCAGCCGGTCGCGGGTGAACGCCACGAACGGATTTGGAATTTCCCGCGCCGCGTAGGAGACGAACGAAATACCGTGCGCCAGCATCGAAAAATGGGCCTCCATCGCCTCTTGGCTCGTTCCCTCGGCGGTCAGTCCGGCGGGAACGCCCGGCGCCTGTGTCGCGAATCGGCGGACAAGATGCGGGCTGAACGACATGATCGCCGCCTTCCCCTTGTAGTTCCTGAGGGCTTCGGCGACCGCGGCGACAAATCCGGCGTCATGGTCTTCATTTCCCTTCAGTTCGATCACCACCGGCACGCGGCATGCGACGAGCGCCAGGGTTTCCGCGAGGCTGGGCGGCCTGTCGGCGGAAGTTCCGACGACCATCCGTGAAAGTTCGTCTGCGCGTGTCTCGCGCACCTTGCCCCGCCGGCCGGTGAGGCGGGTCAGCTCGCGGTCGTGAAACACCATCGGCACGCAATCCGCCGTAAGGACCACATCGCATTCGATCGAAAAATTGCCCGAAACGGCGCGTTCGAACGCGGGCAGCGTGTTCTCCCAGCAGCGCCGGTTTCCGTCATGCAGACCGCGATGGGCGATCGGCCGCGCGGTCAGCCAGGAAATGCCGCCATCGCTCATTCGCGCGTGTCGGTCTCGAAAACCGCCTCGATTTCCACCGGCGCGTTGAGCGGAAGGGCGGCGACGCCGACGGCCGACCGCGCGTGAACGCCGCGTTCGCCGAGCGCTTCGACCAGCAGATCCGAAGCGCCGTTCGCAACCAGATGCTGCTCCGTGAAACCGGGCGCGGAAGCGACGAACACCGTGATTTTGACCAGGCGCCGGAT
Organism: Rhizobiaceae bacterium; assembly: GCA_965204295.1. Lineage (GTDB taxonomy): Bacteria > Pseudomonadota > Alphaproteobacteria > Rhizobiales > Rhizobiaceae > JAWKWH01. The sequence continues at coordinate 2,101,538 of OZ241973.1, read as the reverse complement.
TTTCTCAGGATCGCCGAGCGCCGCTTTCGCCTGGGCGAGTATGTTGATCGCGCAGACCCTGGCGGCCTCCCGGCCCGCCGCGAGGTCGAGATCGGCGCCGAGAAGCCCGGCGGCGGTCAGTTCGCCATCGCGCAGGGGCAACTGACCGGCCGTCATCAACAGGTTTCCGGCGAGGCGGTATGGAGCGTAATTCGCGGCCGGTGCCGCCGCTTCCGGCAATTCGACGCCGAGATTTCGCAGGCGCCGTTCCATGGTCTCGTTCATTGTGTCGTTCCGTGATATTCGGTAAACGGGTTCGCGATTCCGACTGTGACCGCAATGTCGATCTTCCGCCACCTTTTTTGCATTATGTTGCGGCGGACATCGCCTCGCCCCGGCTTTCACGGAGTTATCGCCAGTTTGACGCGCATCGGCATATCCGTTTTCACCGCCCTTTCGATGGCCGCGGGCGTTCCTGCGCTCGCCGCCGGTCCGCTTGCGCCGCATCGGGCCGTCTACGACATCGCGCTTGGGCAGGCGTCCGGCAGGTCCGGCGTTACCGGGGTGGAGGGCCGCATGGTTTACGAGTTCGACGGCTCTCCGTGCGAAGGCTATACCGTCGGTTTCCGGTTCGTGGCCCGGATCGACGCCGATGGCTCGTCCAGGATCACCGACCAGCGGACCGCCACCCATGAGGACGCCGCGGGTACGACGTTTTCATTCGCGACCAGAACCTACGTCGATGAAAGACTTGACCGGGAGGTGCGCGGCGCCGCCACTCTCGAGCGCGGCGGGACAAGCGTTCGGCTGACCAGGCCCGATGAGGCGAGCATCGAGCTTGAAGAAACCCGGTTTCCGGTACGGCATCTGTCCGACCTGCTGGAACGGGCGTCCCGCGGCGAGAAATTTTATGAAACCACTGTTTTCGACGGTTCCGACAATGCCGACCAAGTCATGACGACAACGATAATTGTCGGAAAGCGGGGCGCCGGCCAACCCGGAGACCCGGAGATCGCGGCGCTCGGAAAACTTGGCGGGGAGCGATTCTGGCCGATCTCCATTGCGTATTTCGGGCAGGCGGCGAATGGCGGCGAGCAACTTCCGGTCTACCGGATGTCGTTCAAGCTCTACCCGAACGGCATAATGCGGTCGATCCTGATGGACTATGGCGATTTCGCCTTGGCGGGAAAACTGGTCGATCTATCGGTGTTCGATCGGCCCGTCGATTGCGGCTGAAACCGTGCGCCTGTTCGTATCCGTTCATACCGTTCCTTCCGGGAGGAATTGAACGGGATTGACAGGTTCCGGTCTTTCACGCCCCGGCGGGTGTGGGAGGGTCATTCAAAGAAAGGCTTCTGTGACGGCGGCGATGGTGGTTTTTCTGTCTTCGCGGAAGTTTTGGCATGCTTCGGGGATGGGGAGGCATGATGAGGGCGATTGCCCAGTGGTCGCGAGCACTTCGCCGCCTCCGCCACATGGCCGACCGATGAAATTCGCGTCAAAGCAGACCGGCCCGCCGGCCGGTCGAAACCGTCAATCGAACATCCCGTCGCCCTGTTCCCCGATGACCTGGCGCGCTTTTCGCACCGCGGCCCGGGCGGCCTCATCGGCTGTGGAAAACAGGTCGGCGCGAATGAGAATGTGTTCTTTCGGGAGGCCGCCGACTTCTTTTGAAATCACCGCGCGCAATCTGAACCGCGCGCCTTCCTTCCGCGGCGTCGCCCGAATGGAGTAACCCTCGTGCTCTGTTTCGAGAATCGCCCCGGCGGCGGCGTCTCCGCCGTTTTCATCGCTTCCGCCAAACAGGCGTTTGAACAAGGACATATGCCTCCCCCGCTCCATCCACAGCATGGCGCCAGTCCGGCCGACGCCCCGGTCAGCCTATCTTCCGGCGCTTTTCATGGCAACGGCCGGGGCGGATCAACCGCACTTGACCTGGCGCAACCCGTCGCCCACATTGCCCGGATGGGGCCGCATGGAATATCGGGAGACCTTCGATGACCAGAACCGTGGAGGAGCGCCGCGCCGAACTGGAGCAACGGCGGCAATATCTGATCGCGCGGCTGGAGCGTATCGAGGATCATCTCGACGATGCGCCCAATCCCGATTGGGAAGAGGCCGCGCAAGAGTCGGAGAATGACGAAGTCATGGAGGATCTCGGCCTTGCCGGACAGGAGGAAATACGCGCGATCGACGCGGCGCTGGCCCGCATCAAGGCCAGCACCTACGGCGATTGCGTCACCTGCGGCAAACCGGTTTCCGAAGAACGGCTGGACCTGCTGCCTTTTACGCCGTTCTGCAAGGATCACGCGGCGCGGTAGCCGGCCTAGCCATCCAAAAAGCTTCGGAGCTTTCTCGACCGGCTCGGGTGCTTCAGCTTCCTCAGCGCCTTGGCCTCGATCTGACGGATCCGTTCGCGCGTGACCGAAAACTGCTGGCCGACTTCCTCAAGGGTGTGATCCGTGTTCATACCGATACCGAAGCGCATTCGCAAAACCCGTTCTTCGCGCGGCGTCAACGATGCAAGCACACGAGTCGTCGTCTCGCGCAGATTGGCCTGGATCGCCGCGTCGATCGGCAGAATCGCGTTCTTGTCCTCGATAAAGTCTCCGAGATGCGAATCCTCTTCGTCGCCGACCGGCGTTTCAAGGCTGATCGGTTCCTTGGCGATTTTCAGGACCTTGCGCACCTTTTCCAGCGGCATGGCGAGTTTTTCCGACAATTCCTCCGGCGTCGGCTCGCGCCCGATCTCGTGCAGCATCTGGCGCGACGTGCGCACGATCTTGTTGATCGTTTCGATCATGTGCACCGGGATGCGGATGGTGCGCGCCTGATCGGCGATCGACCGGGTGATCGCCTGCCGGATCCACCAGGTCGCATAGGTCGAGAACTTGTAGCCGCGGCGGTATTCGAACTTGTCGACAGCCTTCATCAGGCCGATATTGCCTTCTTGGATCAGATCAAGAAACTGCAATCCGCGATTTGTATATTTTTTGGCGATCGAAATCACCAGACGCAGATTGGCCTCGACCATTTCCTTCTTGGCGATGGCCGCTTCGCGCTCACCCTTCTGCACCTGATTGACAATGCGGCGAAATTCGGTGACCGCAATGCCGGTTTCGGTGGCGAGCGCCTGAATCCCGGAGCGCAGTTCCCCGATGTTTTTCTTTTCGCTCCCGGCGAATTCCTTCCAGCCCCTGCCCGACGCGGAGGATACCGTCTTCACCCAGCCCGGATCGAGTTCCGAACCCTGATAATGCTCCAGAAAATCCGTTCGCGCGACGCCATAGCTTTCGGCGAGCCGCAACAGCCGGCCCTCGTTGCGCACCAGCCGCTTGTTGATGTCGTAGAGCTGCTCGACCAGCGCTTCGACGCGCGCATTGTTGAGAGACAGCGACTTCACCGCCGTGATCAGTTCTTCCTTCAACTGCTTGCAGCGGCGGCGCTGCGAGGCCGACAGTTTCGCGCCATCGCCGAGACTGCCCTCGACGTGCCGGTCCTGCAGCTTGCGCAGCTTCTTGTAGGTCGAGGCGATAACGTCAAAGGTCTTCATGACCTGCGGCCGGAGTTCGGCTTCCATCGCCGCGAGCGACAGATTGACCTCATCCTCCTCGTCGTCCTCTTCTTCCGGCCGGCCTTCGCCGCCGACATCGGTGATGTCGTCGACGTCGCGCGGGCGGCGCAAGGCCCGCCGTTTTTCTTCCTTCGCCTTTCGTTCGGCCTCGATTTCCTCGGGAGTCGGCACTTTCGGCGCCTTCTTGGCTTCAGGGCCCGCATAGGTGGCCTCAAGATCGATGATCTCTCGCAGCAGGATGTTCGATTCGTTCAGTTCGCTGCGCCAGATGATGATGGCCTGAAAGGTCAACGGGCTCTCGCAAAGCCCGGCGATCATTGTCTCGCGGCCCGCCTCTATCCTCTTGGCGATGGCGATTTCGCCCTCGCGCGACAGCAGTTCGACCGAGCCCATTTCGCGCAAATACATGCGCACGGGATCATCGGTTCTATCGGTCGGCTCCTTTTTGGCGACGGTGGCGACGGCGCTGCCGGTCTGTTCGGCGACTTCCTTGGATTCCCCGCCCGCTTGATTGTCGTTGCCGGCCTCGTCGGTCGACTCATCTTCCTCAATGACATTGATGCCCATGTCCGAGAGCATCGACATGGTGTCCTCAATCTTGTCGGGGTCGGTCTGATCGGACGGCAGGACGGAGTTCAACTCGTCCATCGACACGAAGCCGCGCTTCTTGGCGGCCTTGATCATCTTCTTGACAGCGTCGTCGGACAGATCGAGAAGCGGTCTGTCGGGCGCGGCTTCAAGTTCGGTTTCGGCCTTTTCCTTGGTCTTTGTCGCCATGCTTGTCGGTTCTCCAGACAGTGCGCATCTTTTGGAAGGCGCTCGCCGATTCGGTCAAAATTCGCCGAATATCGCCAGCCCGCTGGCGGGCCGGATGCGATTGATCGATCAGCCTTGAGGATTTACGGATATGGTCGTCAATTCCCGCTTAACCCCATTGAGATCGTTCATTTTTTCGCCAATCACCCCGCCGGATGACGGCATTCACCGGCATCCGGACGTCAATCTTCCTCAGAAACGGAATAATCCCCTCTGATTCCGCTATTTTTCATCAAGGTCAAGCCGCCATTGCCCTGATTCGCGCAAAAAAGCGAATCTTCGCGCCGACACGCGCGTCAAACGCTACGCCCGGCGCGTCTGGACGAGGCGCCAAATCCCTCAATAAGGGCTTGCGTGGCTTGCGCATCCCTGAACTGGGACTGGATATCCAACAGGTGGCGGTAATTTTCCTCCGTGGACTCGTTTGCAAGCGCGGCCTCGGCAACCTTGAGTTCCCTATGTAGCGCCCCGGAGGCGCGGTGCAAGTGCAGCGCCTGTGCAAAGGCGTCACGCGCATCGTCCAGTGCGGCATCCGCCAAAACCGGCCAAGTGCGCGTGCGGCGAACGAGATCAAGCGCTCTCTGCCAGCTTTCGGCGACGCCGTGTCGCTTGATGACGGAGACGATCAGGCCGGATTCACCAGCCTCGTCGTGAGCCACGGCATCCAGCAGCGCACCGTGCAAGCGCTGTAGTTCCGGATGCCTCGCCTCGAAAGATTCAATCCGATCGAAATATTCGTCAATCAGTTCGGGATGATGCACGAGAGCCACGAGCATCGCCGCTTCCCTCGCCGGCATGACGCCCTCTGAATTTTTCACCAGAGCCGAGCGCGCCAGACTGTCGGAAACGGCAAGCCTGCCTTTCGCCAGCGGACCGCCATACGTTCCCGTTGACCGGGATTTTGATGGCGCATGTCCTTTGCCCGTCAGCCGGGAACCGAAATAGGACTGAATTCTTTCGCGGATATTCTGCCGATAGTGCCGTCGAACCGACTCGTCCTTGATGCGGAACACAAGATCATGCAGTCTTTTTTCAAGCTCGGCGCGCCGTTCCGGTGTGTCGAACACGCCTGAACCGGTTTCCCGCATCCACAGGAGATCGGCCAGCGGATGCGCTTCCTTGACGACCCCGGCAAAGGCGTCCGGCCCGGACCGCAGGACGAGATCGTCCGGGTCTAATCCTTCCGGCAGCAATGCAAATCGCGCCGAGCGGCCGGGGCCGATCAGCGGCAGCGCCAGATCCGCCGCCCGCCACGCCGCCTTCAATCCGGCCCGATCGCCGTCGAAACACAGAACAGGCTCCCGCGCCACCCGCCACAAAAGCTCAATCTGGCGTTCGGTCAGGGCGGTGCCCAACGGCGCCACGGCGTTGTCAAATCCCGCCTGGGCGAGCGCGATGACATCCATGTAGCCTTCCACCGCGATCAGCGTGCCCGCCTTGCGCGCCGCCTGCCTCGCCGGGCCGAAATTGTAGAGCACATCACCCTTGTGGAAGAGTTCGGTCTCCGGCGAATTCAGATATTTGGCCGGCGTGTCAGGCGAAAGGGCCCGCCCGCCGAACGCGATCACCCGGCCGCGCGGATCGGTGATCGGAAATATGATGCGGTCACGAAAGCGGTCATAAGACACCGCGATGTCGGGGCCGAAGACCACCAATCCACAGGCTTCGATTTTCTCCTTCTCGACACTTTTGTCCGCGAGAAATTCCTTGAGCGCATTACGGCTATCCGGCGCATAGCCGATACGAAAGCCGGCCTGCGTGGCCGACGTGAGGCCGCGCTCGCGCAGGTACGCCCGCGCCTTTGCACCGTCAGCGCCTTGCAGTTTGCCTTCAAAGAAACCGGTCGCCATCTCCATGACGTCGTAGAGCGTGGCGCGCTTTTGCTCACGCGCCTCGGCTTCCGGATCGGGCTCGGGCAGTGCGACGCCCGCCATGTCGGCGATACACTCCACGGCCTCCGGAAAGGACAAACCGTCAAGTTCGGTCAGAAAGCGGAAATGGTCGCCCGAAACTCCGCAGCCAAAGCAATGGTAGCGGCCTTTGTGATCCTCGCAGTGGAAACTCGGTGTATTCTCGCCGTGAAACGGACAGCAGGCCCACCAGTCGCCGCGCGATGTGTTGGTCTTTCGCCTGTCCCAGGCGACACGGGGCCCAATAACCGTTGAAATCGGTACGCGGTCGCGTATCTCGTCGAGAACATTCTGGGAATAGCGCATCGCCGCCTCTGAACCGGTGTCTTCCATTTAGGTCAGACCGGAACCGATGGCGATGGGTTCAGTTGGATCATGCCCGCGATTCACAGGCTCGTGATACGCCGGTCCACCCTCGCCATCTCTCCCACCCTACTCGAAACTCGCCTGATCGAATTGGAATGGCTCGCCGGGCAAGCCCGTGATATGCGGGCTGTCATGAGTCAATCTGCATTGGCAATACCCTCCAACCGGCCCGCCGCCGGCATCGCATTCATCCTTGTCGGGATGACCGCGATCTCGATCAACGACATGCTGATCAAACAATTGTCCGGAGAATATCCGCTGCACCAGATGGTGTTGTTCAGGTCATCGATCGGGATCGTTTTTTCGCTGATTCTGGTGCAATTCGAGGGCGGCTGGTCGATCCTGCGCACAAAAACACCCGGGCTTCATGCGTTGCGCGGAATTCTGATCGTAATATCCAACCTGACCTTTTTCACCGCACTGGCCGTGGTGCCGCTGGCCGATGCCACCGCACTGTTCTTTGTCGCGCCATTGCTGATAACAATGCTGTCCATTCCTTTTCTGGGCGAAAAAGTCGGACCGCTGCGGCTGGGAGCCGTTGCGGTCGGCTTCGCCGGCGTGGTGGTGATGGCGCAACCATGGGCGGAGAGCGATTCCCGCCACGCTGACATAATCATATTGCTGTTGCCGGTCCTGTCGGCGCTCGCCTACGCCATGAATCAGATAATGACGCGAAAACTCGGCGTTTCCAGCAAGGCGTCGGCAATGGCGGCATACATTCAGGCCATGCTTATCCTGGTGTCGCTCGGTTTTTTCGTGCTCGCAGGCGACGGCCGGTTTGCGATCGGGTCCGATAATTCGAGCGTCCGGTTCCTGCTCAGGGCGTGGGTCTGGCCACAAGGCGCCGACCTGTATCTGTTTCTCGCGCTGGGCGTCATCTCAGCGATCATAGGCTATGCGTTGTCTCAGGCTTACCGCATGGCCGACGCCGCCACCGTCGCGCCGTTCGAATATGCCGGATTACCGCTTGCCGTCATGTGGGGATTTGTCATCTGGGGAGAATTGCCCGGAGTCTCAACCGCATTGGGCATTGTGCTGATCGCCGGCGCGGGATTGTTCGTGTTCGTGCGCGAACGGCAAAAGCGGCGGCAAATTGTCAGCAACAAGAGGATTCACCGCCGGTACTGAAACGCATCGGCAGCCGGCGTTGCACGATGCCCGCCGGGATAGCAACAGCTTGGAGTGGCGTTCCATACACCGTAGCCGTTGACAAAGCGACCCGCACGATTACGCGGCGCGCGCCACTATTGCGGGACGGGTTCAACAGACTGCGACAACCGGATGCGTTCGGCGTTCTTCCCGCTTGCCTGAGGAAGGTCCGTCCGGCGTTTCATGTATTTGACCGTCTTCAGGGGCCGGAAGTTTTTTCTCATCCGCCTTTTGGTCAGCCCACGTCAACGCCTTGTAATCAAATCCGAATTCCAGGGTTGGTTTGACGATCTGGAAATAGGGGGACAAGTCGAAATCCCGCGGTGTGAACAACGAATGGTGGCGGATATGGAGAATTTCGCCGCGCGAATATCGCGACGCGGCGTGGGTGCGTCCGGGCGCGAGCGTCACTTCGGGAAGAATCGGATAGCGAACCGCCTGAAACGCCTGCGCGATCAGCGATGAACATATCGCGCGCGTCGGATCGCCGGACCCGAACGCAAGCATGCGCCTGCGCCAGCGCACCGGCACGGGCAGCGTCGGGAAAAAATACCGCAGCATGTCGATGATGTTCTTCAGATCGTAACTGAGGCCGATCTGGGCGACCATGAACTCGACGACCTTCTCGCGGTCGCCGGGCGTCAATCCATGCGCCCGGCAAATCCGTGTGTTGTATGTCTTGTACTTGGAGAGCGGAACGGCGACGCAACCCTCGCCGAGATTCACCTCAATCAGCCGCGGCCGTTTCGTGCCATCCTTCGGTTTCGGCAGGACGTCGCCGATGTAAAGCGCGGAATGGCTCCAGGTAGATTGGGTCAGATATTTGATGACAGCCGAAATCTTTTGGTTTCCTTCCACCAGCAACACATCGCCCGGCGCCAGGGATCGGTGCAGTGTCTCGGGATCCGATGGCGTATATGGCTCGTAGCCGGACGATTCCGCTTCCAGCCGGCCCGCCAGAAACCGCCCTGTCCTATCTAGAAATGTCTCCGCCCGCTCGCTCATGAGGCGAATATGGCTTCATTCGACGGTCGCGTGAAGAGGCTTGCTCCGGTCCCGGATGTTTCTTGCCCGATTGTGAAGCGCCGTGATTCTCAATCGGAGTTCCGGCGATCGCCGGAAACGTCTTCACGGCGCGTTGACGATCGTTGTCGGCGGACATAGTTTGGAATAATTCCAATCTGGATTTCTCGCTTGATGTTCACCCGCTTTTTTGGTTTCAACCGCCGTCCCTTTTCGTCGCTTTCCGAACAGGAAATTCTCGCGCTCGCAATATCATCGGAAGAGGACGATGCGCGAATATACCGGGCATATGCCGACGGGCTTCGCGACGGGTTCCCGCAATCGGCCAAGGTCTTCGATGAGATGGCCGAGGAGGAGGATAGCCATCGCGACCACCTGATCGAGGCGCACAGAAAACGGTTCGGCGAAACCATACCCCTGATCCGGCGGGAGCATGTGCGGGGTTACTATGAGCGTAAACCCGACTGGCTTGTCCGACCGCTTGGGCTTGAAAGGGTTCGCGATCAGGCCGAGGCGATGGAATCGCAGGCGCATCGCTATTATCTCGAAGCCGCGAAACGCACCGCGGACGCCTCGACACGCAAGCTGTTGAACCATCTCGCGACCGCGGAAAAGTCTCATGTCTCCATGGCCCGGCGGCTCGGTCTGAAGCACCTGACCGAAAATGCGCGCGAAGAGGAGAACCAGGCGGAGCGCCGGCGGTTTATCCTGACCTATGTGCAGCCGGGACTTGCAGGACTTATGGACGGTTCGGTTTCGACGCTCGCGCCGATATTCGCCGCCGCTTTCGCCACGCACGACACCTGGCAGACATTTCTGGTCGGCCTGGCGGCGTCCATTGGCGCGGGGATATCCATGGGCTTTACCGAAGTCGCGTCCGACGATGGAGTGATCTCCGGCCGCGGATCGCCGATCAAGCGCGGTCTCGCCACCGGGATAATGACCACGGTCGGCGGGCTTGGCCACGCGCTGCCATATCTGATCTCGGATTTTTGGACCGCGACGACGATGGCGATCGCAATTGTCTTTGTGGAATTGTGGGCCATCGTCTGGATCCAGAACCGGTGGATGGAAACGCCATGGAGCCGGGCGATCTTTCAGGTCGTGCTGGGCGGCGCGCTTGTTTTCGGCGCCGGCATGCTGATCGGGAATGCCTGATACCGACGCCGCTCGTCATCGCCATTGTGTTCGGTATCCGCCTGTTTGTCGCCGTTGCCGGGGTCACCGGCGCGATGCGGCCGGCTATGGCGGTCATTGTCTGCCTTGTCGTATTGCCGCTTGCCGGACGGTGCCCGATGGGCCCGCGCGAGAGAGACCTGCCGGGCCGGTCTCACGCTGACGACCGGCGGCGAACCGGGTCGAATTCTCAATATATTGCCGGAACGCGCCGCATAGCTGGTATTTGACTTTGCGGAGGACGGATTCTTTCCGGCTTCCATACCGGCGGACTGTCATACCGGTAACAACAACAGGAGATTCACAAATGAGACCTACAATTCTTTTTGCGGCATTGATCGCGGTCAGTCTGACCACACCGGCTGCTCAAGCTGGATCGGGGGCGGCAGCCACTGTTGCCGCGTTTACCTTCAAGTTCTGCCCGCATTCGCTGATTGCCGGCCCTGGATGGTTGTTTTGGTGGCCATGCTCTTGGATCGCCATGGAGCCGATATCAGTTCTTTCGTATTTCCAACCACCATCGCTGATAGAGGCCATTGTCGCCGCTGGTCCCTCGCCAATACCGTAAGTTCCAATCAAGCTGGCGTTTGCTTGTGCTTGGGTGGCTCTGAATTATGCTTGTGCTTGCCGCTACTACCCCCGCTGGCTGCGATAATGTGACCGCCGATACCTGCATGGCTGATAGAGGCCGGCTCGCAATGAGCTGGCCTCTTTTTGGGCGCACTTCGGCATGATAGGCGATAGCCGGATTGACCCGGCGGAGGGCAGCGCAACGATGGCGATTACTGCGCATGAGCCATTGTCGACCGACCAAGACGCTTTCATGAAGTTCGAGCTGACGGATTTGGAGTTCGCCTCGCCCTACTATCTTGAATCGCATTTCCGCTTGTCGTGCCTGCATCCCTCAACATGCGGCTGCTCGGGCGGGTCAGGGACTTTCAAGGCCAGTAAAATCCGATAGCTGATATTGCGGCATCCGACGTAGTTCATGTTGTCATCGGTCCGAACGTGCCAAAGTCCGAATCTGGACATCACGACCAGCCGTCCGTTTCTGATCTTGGCTAGGTTGGTGTGTGGAGACAAATTGAATCGGACGCGAAGATCGGCCAGGTTCAACATCTTCGACTCCACATTTGGAATTGGTGCGAGTCGATAACCGACCAGTTCCTCCTGCAAAGCCATCATTTTGCGCCGGAATGGCGATTGCAAGATCGAGCTTCCGGTCTGTGGCGGTTCGGTCATTGAAACTGTAGACGTTCCGCGTACGACGGTCGTACACGGACACCGACCAGAACGAAGCATCGCCATCGGCGTGAAATCGCGCGCTTTCATTTCCGAGTGCAAAACGGCAGGCAAATCCCCGAAAGAGCGGATCCGCGCCTTTGGCAAAGGGTCCAGACGACAATGGGATCGATCGCGAATGCCGGCGTGCATTTGGAAAGCCGCGACCGCGTATCCCGTTCCGGACAAGCGGAAACGAGCACCACCATCACGATATGCGCCTGCGTCGTGCCGGTTTTGCCGGCAGCCCTGGTCATGGTCAGCGCGGCGACCGATACCCATTCAGGCGCCTGCGACAGATTGTGTTCATGGCCAATGCCGCTTTGGGTCAGGAGTTCGTCAACATGACCTAGAAGAAGCGACCGTGGCAATACGATTTGCAATGACTTTAAAAACTTTCCCTTTTATATCAATCCCTTATCCGCCATTCATGTGGCGTTCAGCCGGAGCATAGTATAAGAACTCCGTCAACAAAGATGGAGGATTGACACAATGAACCGGAGCAGAGTTCCCGCAGTCATCGCCGCCACTTTGACTAACCCTAAACCGGCGGCGGCTCACCCGGCTGTTGTTGCGGTTCAGGCAGGGGCAGCTTATGTTTACATCATCAAAGAATCCATGAGCTTCGGTGAATGGCTGGGCGGGAAGTTCTATGATTGGACGCACGCGCCGCCCGCATGAACACGAAACCCGTCCATAGATGGCCGCCGGCAGCCATAATAGCGGCCGGATTCTGCATTTTGATTTTGGCCGCGCCGGCCGATGCGCTGCCGGCCGTCAATCCGACGCCGCCGGAACGGACGACGCTTGTGGCGGGCGACTGTTATGCCGTCGGCCGGCGGATCGCGGCGCAAAACGGCGGAACACTCGCGGCCGCGAGGGCGATGACAAGAGGCGGCCAGTCCGTTTGCGTCGTCGTCGTGCTCATTCCGGGAAAGAACGGTCAGAGACCGCGCCGACGGGAAATCGTCGTCCCGCTGTGATCCGCCGCGGATGAGAACTGTTTTCCGACCGGAGTGAATCGGTCAAACCGGCGATACAACCAGATTCACGAGCGACAAAATGCGCATACTCGTTGTTGAAGACGACAAGAACCTGAACCGCCAGCTTTGCGAGGCGCTGACCGACGCCGGTTATGTCATCGACAGGGCCTTCGACGGCGAAGAGGGGCATTTTCTCGGCGATACGGAATCTTATGACGCCATCGTGCTGGATATCGGTCTGCCCCGGATGGATGGCGTCAGTGTACTCGGGCGCTGGCGGCGGGATGACAGGACGATGCCGGTGCTCATGCTGACGGCGCGCGATCGCTGGAGCGACAAGGTGTCGGGTATCGACGCCGGAGCCGATGACTACGTCACCAAGCCGTTTCATATTGAGGAAGTGCTGGCGCGGGTGCGCGCGTTGATCCGCCGCGCCGCCGGCCACGCCTCGCCGGAACTGACATGCGGTCCCCTTCGCGTCGACACCAGGACGTCGAAGGCGGACATCGACGGCGTCCCGCTGAAACTCACGTCCCACGAATTCCGTCTGCTCGCATACCTCATTCATCATGTCGGCGAGGTAATTTCGCGCATCGAAATCGTGGAGCATCTCTACGACCAGCATTTTGATCGGGATTCCAACACGATCGAGGTATTTGTAGGGCGCCTGCGCAGGAAAATGGGCGTCGATCTGATCGAAACGGTCCGGGGCATGGGCTATCGGCTTCGCGAGCCGGAAGGCTGATCGGATTTGGCCGGGCCGGCGATTGATCCCGGATGGAGGGTGTGAAGCATGTTTTCGACGCGCTCGCTGACATTCCGGGTTGCCGGTCTATCGACGATACTGGCCATCGCGGCGCTGTTCGCGATCGCCACGATCATATCGACGCTCTATCAAAATCGCGCCGAACGCGATTTCGAAAATATCCTGAACGCCCATTTGTTCACGCTTCTCGGCGCGGTCGGACTGGCCGAGGACGAGAGCCTGCGAGGCGTGCCGAATCTGGGCGATCTTGGATTCGTTCAGCGCGAATCGGGTTCATACTGGGAGGTGACGCCGCTGAACGGCGCAATTTCGGGCAGATTGCGGTCAGCCTCCATGACCGGCGAGGTCGAATCCCCTTCCACCGGGCGGGTTCCCTTCGATGCGGACTTCCGGCGCACCTATGTCGCCGATGGACTTGCCGGCGAGAAGCTCAGGATCGTCGAGACCGAATTCGCGCTGGGAGAAAACGAGGAAGCCGCCCGGTTCAGAATCATGGGAAATCTGACAAGGCTGGATCGGGACACCACTGAATTCAGAAATGCTCTCTATGCCTATCTGGCGCTGTTCGGAGCGGCGATGGTCGTCATCAATGCGGGCGCGATTTTGTTTGGTATGCGTCCGCTTGGCCGGATACGAGCGGCCATGACGGACATTCGCGAGGGCAAGGTTGAGAAACTGGGTGGGGAATTTCCGCCGGAAATAGAGCCGCTCGTCAGGGAAACGAATGCGCTGATCGACAATAACCGCAAGATCGTCGAACGCTATCGCACCCAGGTCGGGAATCTCGCTCATTCGCTGAAAACGCCGCTTGCGGTGATCACCAATGAAGGACGTTCCGCCGGCGGCGGACGCAGGACGATAATCGTCGGTCAGGCGGCCGCGATGAAACGCCAGATCGACCATACCCTGCAACGCGCCCGCATCGCCGCCCAGCGCGATACCGTGATCTATCGCACCGGACTGTCCGGGCCCATGGCGAGAATGGTCCGGGTGCTGGGCAAGCTCAATCCGGACAAGACTTTCGCACTCGATCTTCCCGCCTCCGATCCGGTTTTCGCCGGTGAGAAAGAGGATCTGGAGGAAATCGTCGGCAACCTTCTTGAGAACGCGGCGAAATGGGCGCGCGGCAATGTCGCGGTAACGGTCGCCGAAATCGGCGAAGGCCATGATTCTCCCACGGTTTCAATCGCGATAGAGGATGACGGGCCTGGAATCCCGGCGGACAGGGCCGCGGACGCGATCAAAAGGGGCGGGCGTCTCGACGAATCCAGGCCCGGCAACGGACTTGGACTGGCGATTGTCGTCGATCTGGCGGCGGAATATGGCGGTTCACTCAATCTTGAACAATCGCGACTTGGCGGATTGCGCGCCGTCGTACATCTGCCGGGTGGCGGTTAGAGCGCTTTACCTTCAAATGGAAGCGCTCTAATGAGTGGCAAATTCCTGCCGACAAACCTGATCCGGAGGTTGATTGATCGCCATTCGGTCAAATCGCGCAAATGGCGGTGGAAGGCGACGGCGGAGACACCATGCTGCGATTGACGATATCGATTGGTCTGATCGCGCTTCTGGGCGGCTGTGTATCGACCGGTTCGCTTGCGGTGCGACCGGCCTCCGATGATCGCGTGGCCCAGGCGACGAAGGCCGGGATAATCGAAGCGCTGGGAAGCGGTCTGTTCAGCCGGGTCGGCAATGGCGGCTTCCGGAGGTCCGATCGCATGCTGGCGCTCGAAGCCGAATACCGCGCTCTTGAACACACGCCGGCGGGCCGGCCGGTCAGATGGCGAAGCGAAAGCGGCAGCCTTGCAGGCGAAGTCGTCGCCGCGCAGCCCTATCGTGTGGGGTCTCAGGATTGCCGTCCATACCGGCATACGATCACCGGAGGCGGCAAGTCGGGGTCCGCGAAGGGAACCGCGTGCCGCAACGCCGACGGCAGTTGGACGCCGTTGACGTGACGCTCGAAATCCCCCGTCACGGGTTTCAACTTATACCGGGAAAGTTCATGAGCCAGTGCTGACGTTTTGGATCATAGCCGTCATTCTTTGCGCGGTGGCGTGCCTGGCGGTTCTATTGCCGTTTGCCCGAAAACGGACTGACGAACACGGCGCCGACGCATTCGATATTGAAGTCTATCGCGACCAGATGGTCGAGGTCGATTCCGACGAATCCCGCGGAATAATCGGAGGAGGAGAGGCCGCAGAAGCGCGCGCTGAAATCGGGCGGCGAATACTTCAAACAGGGCGGTTCTCCCGAAACCGCCCCGGGAAATTCGAGACGGCGGGCAAGTGGCTCGCGACAATCGCCGTATTGTCAATTCCGGTTGTGTCCCTCGGCATCTACGCGGTCATCGGTTCTCCTGATATTCCCGCCCGGCCCCTGCACGCGAGACTGGACGGGAATCCGGCTGAAAATACGATCGAGGAACTGATCGCGAGGGCGGAAAAACACCTCGTGGAAAACCCTCGGGACGGGCGCGGCTGGGACGCGATCGCACCGATCTATGTCAGGGTTCGGCGTTATCGGGACGCGGAAAGGGCTTATCGCAACGCAATCCGCATCGGCGGAAGCAGCGCCGAACGGCAATCGGGCCTCGGGGAAGCGATTCTCGCAATCGGCGGCGGCCTGATGACGCCCGAGGCTCGCGACGCTTTTGAGGCCGCGGTCGCGCATGAACCGCGAAATCTGAAAGCTCGGTTCTTTCTCGCCATGGCGATGGCGCAGCAGGGCAAGGCGCAAGAGGCCGTCGCCGGGTGGCGGGAAGTCGCCGCCGACGCGCCGGAACTGTCCCCGTGGGGTCAGGCGGCCCTGAACGCCATCGCCGCATTGCAGGCGGGATCGAGGCAAACCGCCGGCCCCCGCCGGCCCGGCCCGGACGCCGAAGATCTGGAAGCGGCCTCAAGGATGTCCCCGGAAGACCGGGCCGCGATGATCGAAACAATGGTCGCCGGCCTTGCGTTGAAACTGGAAGAAAATCCGCTCGACCGGGAAGGCTGGCGGAAGCTGATACGTTCCTATGTGGTAATGAACAGGCCCGACGAGGCCCGTGCGGCACTCGGCAGGGGCATGGAGGCTCTGAAGGAAGTTCCGGGCGCATCCCACGCTCTGGCCGGATTTGCCGCGGGCATCGGCATCGAAAGGACGAATTAGGCGGTGACAAGAAAGTCGAAACGGCTGAGCGTGATCGGCGGCGGGCTCGCATTCCTGGGAATTGCCGCCGCGCTGGTCTTCCATGCGCTCGGCCAGCGCACCTCGTACTTTTACATGCCGACGGAGCTTGCCGGGGCGAAGGTTGCGGCAGGACAGCGCATCCGCCTGGGCGGGCTTGTCGAGTCCGGTTCGGTCATTCGCGGCCAGGGAACCGAAATTCGCTTCGCGGTCGGGGACGGCGAGGCAATCGTCAATGTGGCCTATAACGGCATATTGCCCGATCTCTTTCGGGAGAAGCAGGGTGTGGTCGCGGAAGGCGTCCTGCGAAGCGACGGCTCCTTTCGGGCCGACACCGTTCTTGCAAAGCACGATGAAACATATATGCCCAGGGAGGTCGCCGACAGCCTGAAGGAAAAGGGCGTCTGGCGGCGCAACGAGTAAGGCCGCGCCGGCCGGAAGCAGCCATGGTAGAATCGGGACATTTCGCTCTTGTGCTGGCCTTCGCCCTTTCGCTCGTGCAGTCGGTTCTGCCCCTGTGGGGCGCAAGGACCGGCAATGCGCGGTTGATGGATACCGGCGGTCCGGTCGCGATTACCGGATTTGCGATGACGCTGCTGGCGTTCGCGGCGCTTGTGGCCGCTTACGTTCAGTCCGATTTTTCGGTGACGAACGTCTGGCGGAATTCCCATTCCCTGAAACCGCTGCTTTACAAATTCACCGGCACTTGGGGCAATCACGAGGGTTCCATGTTGCTTTGGGTGGTCATCCTGACGCTCTTCGGCGCGCTTGTGGCGCTCTTCGGCCGCAATCTTCGGCCCGCGTTGAAGGCAAATGTCCTCGCCGTGCAGGGATGGGTCGGCGCGGCGTTTTTCGCGTTCATTCTGGCCACGTCCAATCCTTTCGCGAGGCTTACGCCCGCGCCCGTCGAAGGGCGCGACCTCAATCCGGTATTGCAGGATATCGGCCTCGCCATCCATCCTCCGCTTCTCTATCTCGGCTATGTCGGATTTTCGATCTGCTTTTCGTTCGCCGTCGCCGCGCTGATCGAAGGCCGCATCGACGCGGCCTGGGCGCGCTGGGTGCGGCCCTGGACGCTCGCCGCCTGGGCTTTTCTGACCGGGGGCATCGCAATGGGATCCTACTGGGCCTACTATGAACTCGGCTGGGGTGGATTCTGGTTCTGGGATCCGGTGGAAAACGCTTCGTTCATGCCTTGGCTCGCCGGCACCGCTCTTCTGCATACCGCCATCGTCATGGAAAAACGGTCCGCGCTGAAAATCTGGACCGTGCTGCTGGCGATTTTGACATTCGCATTATCGCTGCTGGGAACGTTTCTGGTCCGCTCCGGCGTACTGACTTCCGTCCACGCCTTTGCGTCGGATCCGGGCCGCGGCGTGTTCATCCTGGCGATCCTGACGGTATTCATCGGCGGATCATTGGCATTGTTCGCCTTTCGCGCCGGTTCGTTGTCCGCCGGCGGGCTGTTTCATCCGATCTCGCGCGAGGGCGCGCTGGTTCTCAACAATTTGTTCCTGACCACGGCCGCCGCGACCGTGCTGATCGGAACGCTTTATCCTCTCCTCGTCGAGGCGGTGACAGGAAACAAGATCTCCGTCGGCGCGCCTTTCTTCAACCTCACTTTCGGCCCGCTGATACTGCCTTTGCTGATCGCCGTTCCCTTCGGTCCCCTGATGGCGTGGAAACGCGGCGACCTGCGCGCCGTTTCGCAGCGGCTGATGGCCGCATTCGCCGGCGCTCTGGCGATCGTCGCCGCCATATCGATCCATGCCGGTTTCAAAGGGGTTGTTCCGGCGCTTGGCATCGGTCTCGGCGCCTGGCTCGTTCTTGGAGCCGTGACCGATCTGGCTTTCAAATGCGGGATCCCGTCGGTTCCGCTCTCGATCGTGCCGCGGCGTCTGGTCGGCCTTCCCCGCTCAATTGCCGGGACCGCCCTTGCGCATGCCGGTCTCGGGATAACCGTGATCGGCATTGTTTCGATCGCCGCTTTTCAGACGGAGCATATCGTGGCGATGAAGCCGGGCGAGGCCATCCCGGTTGGCGGGTATTCTCTCAGGTTCGAAGCCATCGAGCCGGGATCGGGACCGAACTTTTCCGAAGACAGGGGAATCTTCACCTTGAATCGGGACGGCCATGAAATCGCGAACATCGTCTCGGCGAAGCGCTTTTATACCGCGCGGCGGACGTCGACGACCGAAGCCGGCATCGAAACGCTCGGTTTCAGCCAGGTCTACGTGTCGCTGGGCGACCCGACCGATGATGGCGGCATCGTCGTGCGTGCGTGGTGGAAGCCGCTGGTGACGCTCATCTGGTGCGGCGCGCTTGTCATGATGGCCGGAGGGGCGCTGTCGCTGGCCGACCGCCGCCTGCGTGTCGGCGCGCCGGCGCGGCGAAAAGCCAGGCCGTCGCCGGAGCCGGCGGAATGAGAAGGATCGCCGGCGGCGGGATCGCCATTTCGATGTCGCTATTCGCGTCCCTGTTGCCGGCCCATGCGGTATCGCCGGACGAAGTTCTCGACGACCCCGCGCTTGAGGCGCGCGCGCGCGCGATTTCCGCCGGACTGCGCTGCCTCGTGTGTCAGAACCAGTCGATCGACGATTCCGACGCGGAGTTGGCGCGCGATCTCCGCGTGATTGTCCGCGAGCGCCTGACGGCGGGCGACAGCAACGAGGAGGCGGTTGCCTACATCGTCGCCCGCTATGGCGAATTCGTGCTGCTGAAACCGAGTTTCAGCGTTCAGAACGCACTGCTGTGGATTTCGCCGTTCGCCATCCTCCTGACCGGTGGAATTGCGCTGCTCGTTTCGATCGGACGCCGCGACGCGACCGCGCCGGTGGAACTGAGCGAAACCGAACGGGCCGAACTCGACGATATTCTACAAGGCGGCGATCGAAAGACCTGATAGCGTCATAGGCAGTTCGCTCCATGGAAGGATCAGACATGCCGCAAAACATCCGCAAACTTGAGTTCAAGGGCCATTCGGGGGCGACGCTCGCGGCGCGACTCGACAGCCCGACCGGCCCGATTCGCGCCTATGCGCTGTTCGCGCACTGCTTCACCTGTTCCAAGGACATTCTTGCCGCCCGGCGCATCGCGGCGTCGCTGTCGAGGTCGGGCATCGCTGTCCTGCGTTTCGATTTCACCGGCCTCGGAGCGAGCGAGGGCGAGTTCGCCTCGACCGATTTCACCTCCAATGTCGGGGACCTGCTGTCGGCGGCCGAACACCTTCGGGCGAATTTCGAGGCGCCGAAAATAATGATCGGACACTCGCTCGGCGGCGCCGCCGTCCTCGCGGCGGCGGGCGAAGTGCCGGAGGCGAGGGCCGTCGTGACCATCGGCGCCCCGGCGGACGCGGAGCACGTGCTGCACAATTTCGGTTCCGGCATCGAGGAAATCGAACGTGACGGCGAGGCCGATGTCGAACTGGCGGGCCGGACGTTCCGTATCCGCAAACAGTTTGTCGACGATGTTCGCGCGGCGAATTTGAAGAACGCGGTCGGTTCGATGAAAAAGGCGCTGCTGGTGCTGCACGCTCCGCTCGATCGGACGGTGGGAATCGAAAACGCCACGCGGATTTTCATGGCGGCGAAACATCCCAAGAGCTTCGTATCGCTCGATACGGCCGATCACCTGCTCACCAGGGCGGAGGACGCCGCCTTCGCGGCCGACGTGATCGCGGGCTGGGCGTCGCGCTATGTGCCGGGGGAATCGCCTCGGGAGGAGGCGGTCGAACATGTCCGGGTGACCGAAACCGGCGAAGGCCGTTTCCGGAACACGGTTCAGGCGGGTCCGCACCGTCTGTTCGCCGATGAACCCGTTTCGGTCGGCGGCATGGATACCGGTCCCACGCCCTATGATTTTCTGTCCATGGCGCTCGGCGCCTGCACATCCATGACATTGCGGATGTATGCCGGTTTCAGGAAGGTCGATCTCGGTCGCGTCAGCGTCGATGTCTCCCACGACAAAATCCACTCGTCCGATTGCGCCGAATGCGCCGGGGACGAACGCTCCGCCGCCGGCGGCGGGATAGATCGTTTCGAGCGCGTGATCACGATCGACGGCGGGGTTCCCGAAGCGCTCGCCGGCAAGATCGAGGAAATCGCCGCCAAGTGCCCGGTGCACAAGACGCTGGAAGCGAACGCCAGGGTGAGGACGATCGTGCGTCGATGAAACCCGTTCGCGGCTACCGGGCGCGGCGCCTGACAACGCACGCCGGGCGCGACAACGCGGCATGTCGCAAGAAGGCCATGAAATCGTTCATGAAGTTTCAGGACGGATTCCGGGATCTTTACCGTTCACATCGAGTGTATGTTCTGCTATATGCCGGTGACGTTGAAACTGGAGGACGAAATGGAAAACCGGCGAAATTTCATTATGGGGCTTTCGGCCGTGGCGCTGCTTGGGGGATGCCAGAGCACCGCCGGCACAGGCGACGCGCCGCCGGAAGGCGCACGCAGTTGGAACCTGCCGGAAAAGCGGCGGGTTGGGGAACGATACAGCCTTCGGTTTCGAAACAGAAACGGAACAACCGGCGTGAGTTCATTTCAGCTTCTGGACACGTCCACGTTTCACGGCAGGCCAGCCTATCGCTACCGGGCAGAGCGCGTTCGGGATGGTGGCGCAACCGTTCAGCGCTATGTGTTCCGTGACGTCGAAACACTGAATTATATGGGCGCTAAGAACCTGTCGGGAGAAGCAGTCGGGCGGGAATTCACGCCTCATCTCGGCATTCTCGATTTTCCGCTTTATGTCGGCAAGAGATACAACGTCCTGTATGACCATACCGATCATGGAAGTGGAGAAACAACACGGTCCGTTCGATCATCGGTCGTTGTGCAGGCCCTTGAAACCGTGACCGTTCCCGCCGGCACGTTCGAGGCATTGCGGGTGAGCCATGTCTGGCCGGGTTTCGCGGTTTACTTTTGGCACGCTCCGGAAATCGGTTTTGAACTTGTCAAGTTTGAAGATGGGCGCAATTCAAATTGGCGGCGCGAACTTCTGGACTATCGGGCCTAGACGCCGCGCACTATGTGAGCCTGCCCGCGTAATTTCGCCGGAAGCCGCGCTGGCGAGAAACCGCGGGGTCCGATCGCGAAAGACGGAAACGGCAAATTCCGTTTCACCGGCCAGGGAACATTACCGAAATTTCATGCGGCGGAAATCGGGCGGTAATCCGCGCCTTCCTATATCGGTTTCCGGCAACGGGAGCGATCCGAATGTTTTGGATCGGCGTCCCGTACAGACATCGACAATTCCCGCACTGGATTTCCGGAGGAACGACCGACCATGAATCCCGACCTTTTCCTGAAAACAAAAATTGGCGTCCGCCTGACCGCCGGCGCCGCCGCGATCGCAATTCTCGGCGCCGCCGGCACGGCGCCCGTCCTGGCGGAGGCCGTTCGTATCGAGGCTCCGGCGGCGCACGGATTTGCCGATGTCGTCGAGAAAGTCTCGCCCGCCGTCGTCAGCGTCCGGGTTACGGCGCGGCTCGAACCGGCGAAGGATGACGGCGCGTTCTCATTCGATTTCAACATGCCGGGATTTGACGATCTGCCCGACGATCATCCGCTTAAGCGCTTCTTCAGGGAATTTCGCGGCGAGCGCGGCCCGGAGTCCGGACCGCGTGGAAGGCGTGGCGGCCCCCGCCCGGTCTCGCAGGGATCCGGCTTCTTCATTTCCGATGACGGTTATCTCGTGACCAACAACCACGTGGTCGAACGCGGCGGTGCGTTCGCGATCGTCACGCATGACGGCGCGGAACTGGAAGCCAGGCTGATCGGCGCCGATCCCCGCACCGATCTGGCCGTGCTGAAAGTCGATGAGAGGCGCGACTTCACCTATGTGTCGTTCGCCGACGATTCGAAGGTTCGCGTCGGTGACTGGGTCGTCGCCGTCGGCAACCCGTTCGGGCTCGGCGGCACCGTGACGGCGGGTATCGTTTCGGCGCGCGGTCGCGACATCGGGGCCGGCCCGTATGACGATTTTCTGCAGATCGACGCGGCGGTCAATCGCGGCAACTCCGGCGGCCCGGCGTTTGATTTGAGCGGTCGGGTTGTCGGCGTGAACACGATGATCTTCTCACCCTCCGGCGGCAATGTCGGCATCGCCTTCGCCATCCCCGCTTCCGTCGCCAGCGAGGTCGTGATCGATCTGATCGACGACGGCGCGGTCGAGCGCGGCTGGCTCGGCGTTTCAATCCAGCCGATCACGCCCGACATCGCCGATTCGCTCGGTCTTGAAGGCGCCGAGGGCGCGCTCGTTACCGACGCGCCGCCCGACGGTCCGGCTCACGGCGCCGGGATCGGCGCGGGCGACGTGATTGTTTCGGTGGATGGCGACAAGGTCGAATCGCCAAAGGATCTGGCCAGGAAAATCGGCTCGATTACGCCGGGCGCCGAAGTGGAAATAGGTTTGTGGCGCAAGGGCGGAACGGAAATGGCCACGGTCGAACTCGGCACGCTGCCGGGAATCGGGAATCGGGCCTCGCCGACAGGATCGGACAATGAGAGGGAGAACGACATTGTCGAAGGTTTCGGGCTCACCGTCGCCACCGCCGACGACGGCGAGGGCGTGGTCGTCACCGGCGTCGACCGGGATGGCGAGGCGGCGGGCAGGGGCGTTCAGGTCGGCGATACGATCGTTTCCGTCAACTCCGAACCGGTTTCCGACGCCGGAGATATCGCCGCGGCCGTAAAGGCCGCGACCGACGCCGGACGCAATGCCGTCCTGTTCCAGTTTCGCCGCGATGACGCCAACCGGTTCGTCGCACTGCCGGTCGCGCGCGGATAACCGGGGAACCACGCATTCGGCCGGCAACCGCGAACATCTCCGGTTTGCAGGAAGCCGCGACTTTCCGGTTCGGCGGCGGGGGCCATACCCCGCCGCCGCTTTGTCATGTCAAACCCGGTTTGCCGCGATGTTTCGACGTTGTATGGTGGTTCAATGAAAATCCTGGTGATCGAAGACGACCGTGAGGCGGCGACCTATCTTGAAAACGCATTCGCCGAAGCGGGCCATACGGCCCACGTCGCGGGCGACGGGGAAACCGGATTCACTCTGGCGGATGCGGGAGACTACGACGTGCTGGTCGTCGACCGCATGTTGCCGCGCCGCGACGGATTGTCGGTCGTTGCGGGCTTGCGCGCGCGCGGCAAGGACACGCCGGTGCTGATCCTCTCGGCGCTGGGAGAGGTGGACGACCGGGTGACGGGCCTGAAGGCGGGCGGCGACGACTATCTGACCAAACCCTACGCGTTTCGCGAACTTCTTGCGCGCGTGGAAGTATTGTCCCGCAGGGCCGGTTCGGCGGAGGCCGAGACGGTTTATCGGACCGGCGATCTGGAACTCGACCGTCTGTCGCATTCGGCAAGACGGGCCGGCAGGGACATCGCCCTGCAGCCGCGCGAATTCCGCCTGCTTGAATATCTGATGCGCCATGCCGGTCAGGTGGTCACCCGCACGATGCTGCTCGAGAACGTGTGGGAATATCACTTCGACCCGCAGACCAATGTTATCGACGTTCACGTCTCGCGGCTTCGCGGCAAGATCGAGAAGGGCTTCGACAAGCCGATCCTGCACACCGTTCGCGGCGCGGGTTACATGCTGAAGGCGTACTGATCCGCCAATGGCGGCGTTTCCGGCCATCATGAAGACGACGGCGGCGAGACTGTCGGCGCTGTATCTGATCCTGTTCGCCATCTGCGCGGTCGCGCTGGTGTTCTATATGACGTCCCTGTCGCTGAGTATCCTGGACGGCCAGACGCGCATCTCGGTCGCCGAAGAGATGCAGGACCTTTCGCGCATCTATCGGCGTGGCGGACTGCCGGCGCTGGTTCGGTCCGTCGATCGAAGATCGCGTCAGCCGGGCGCCTACCTGTATCTGATCGCCGATCCGAACGGGCGGATCCTGTCGGGCAATGTCGAGGAATTGCAACCCGGAGTGCTGGAGCGCGACGGTTGGACGAGGCGGCCATTCTGGTATGAGCGATTTGGCGAACGCGCCGATGGACGGCGCCATCGGGCGCTCGCGCATATCGTCAGGCTGCCGAACCGGATGATCGCGCTTGTGGGCCGCGATCTGGGAGAGCCCGAAAGGTTTCGCCAGGTCGTGCGCAGGGCGTTGATGTTTGCGCTCGGCGTGATGGGCGTCGGCGGATTTCTGATCTGGTTTTTTGTCGGCAGACGTGCGCTCAAGCGCATCGACGGCGTCACCGACGCCAGCCGCAGGATCATGGCCGGCGATCTGTCGGGCCGGCTGCCGATATCCGGCGCCGGCGATGAATTCGACAGATTGTCAAGCAATCTGAACGCAATGCTCGCGCGCATGGCCGCGTTGAACGAGGGCCTGAAGCAGGTTTCCGGCAACATTGCCCACGACCTCAAAACACCGCTTACACGGCTCAGAAACCGCGCCGAGGCGGCGCTGTCCGGCAGGAAAAGAACCGCGGAATATCGCGATGCGCTTGAAAACACGATTGCGGAAGCCGATCAGTTGATCCGCACGTTCAATGCGATTCTGATGATCTCCAGGCTGGAGGCCGGTTACTCGGCCGAACCGATCGGCGACGTGGATCTGGATGCTATTCTTTCCGATGTCGTCGAACTGTATGAACCCGTCGCGGAACAATCGTCGGTGGTCTTGAAAACCGAATCGCCCGGCGCGCTGCGCATAAAGGGCAATCGCGAACTCATCGGCCAAGCATTGTCGAACATTCTGGACAATGCCATCAAATACTCGTCGGAAAGTGCGAAAAACCCCGAAGCGGTTCTGAAGCTCGAAAAGTCCGATGGCGAGGCATTGCTTGATGTGACGGACAATGGACCGGGTATAGCGCCGGAAGATCGCGAGCGCGCCACCGAGCGGTTCGTCAGGTTGGAGGAAAGCCGATCGCAACCCGGATCGGGTCTGGGTCTCGCCTTGGCGAAGGCGGTCATGCGGTTTCACGGCGGGCGGCTTGAACTGTCGGACGCCGGCCCCGGATTATCGGTGACCATGGCGTTTCCCGACCGCAGGGCGGCGCGATGAGCGCGATCGCAAGCCCGGTGGACGGCGCGCCCTGGTTCGACGAAGCGGTCGCAACGCTGAAACCGCTGGATTCGCAAATCGCGGATCGTGAGATTGAGGAACTCGCCGAACGCGCCCGCGAGGCCGGGTTGCCCGAACTGGCCGCATTGGCGAAGTCGGACACTCCACTGTCGGCGTTTCTGTCCGCGGCGCTCGAATTGTCGCCGTTCATCCGCGATTCGCTCCGATATCGTCCCGTGATGCTGGAACGATTGTTCGACGCCGGTTTCGATGGGAGGCTGCGCGAACTGAACGGTCGACTGGACGGCTTGTCCGCTTCGGGGGCGACCGAATCCGGGATCATGGCTCAGATGCGCGCGATCAAGCGTGAATCTCATTGCCTGATCGCCCTGGCGGACCTTGGCTGCCGGTCCGGCGCCCACCGGACGGTTCGCCGCATGAGCGATCTGGCGGAGGCTTGCATCCGCGCCGCGGTCCGGTTCGTTCTCGCCGACGCCCACGGACAGGGCAGGCTGACGCTTCCGGATCCGGAACATCCCGAAACCGGCTGCGGCTGGATCCTGCTGGCCATGGGAAAGCTTGGCGCTCGCGAGTTGAACTTCTCGTCCGATATCGACCTCATCGCCTTTTACGACCCCGACGCGCCGGCGGTCGGCGATCCGTTTGACGCCGCCGACCTGTTCGTCCGGTTGACGAAACGGCTTGTTCGCATTCTCAACGATCGCACCGGCGACGGATATGTGTTTCGCACCGATTTGCGATTGAGACCCGATCCCGGCTCGACGCCGCTGGCGATTCCGGTCGAGGCGGCGCTGACCTACTATGAGAGCCGCGGCCGGAACTGGGAGCGCGCCGCGATGATCAAGGCGCGGCCGGTCGCCGGCGACATCGAGGCCGGGCGGAGCTTCCTCGACGAGTTGAAACCCTATATCTGGCGCAAATTCATGGATTTCGCCACGATTGCCGATGTGCATGCGATCAAGCGCCGGATACACGCTCTCAAGGGGCACGGCGAAATCGCGGTTCGCGGCCATAACGTCAAGCTCGGACGCGGTGGAATTCGTGAAATCGAGTTCTTCGTTCAAACGCAGCAACTGATCGCGGGCGGCCGGTTTCCGGAGTTACGCGGCCGGTCGACGACCGGGATGCTCTCAAGGCTTTCCGAAAGAGGTTGGATCGGCGAGGAAACCGCCGGGGCGCTCACCGCACAATACTGGTTCCTCCGCGACGTTGAACACGCCATCCAGATGGTCGCCGATGAGCAGGCGCACAATCTGCCGGACGACGAGCATGAACTGAAGCGTATCGCGCTCATGCTCGGATATGAGGATGCCGGCGGGTTTTCCGATGCGTTTCGCCAATCCCTCGAAATCGTTGAAGGCCACTACGCCGCCCTGTTCGAATCCGATCCCGGCGACGCCGAATTCGAGGACGGCCTTGCGTTCACCGGGGAGGTCGATGATCCGCGTACGCTGGAGAAGCTCTCGAAGCTCGGATTTGACCGGCCCTCCGATACTTGCCGCGTCATCCGTTCGTGGCGCCTCGGGCGCTACAGGGCGACGCGGACGAAGGCCTCGCGCGAACGATTGACCAGGCTGACGCCGGTGTTGCTCGAAACGTTCGGACGGACGAAACGCGCCGATGAAGCGCTGATGCGGTTCGATGAATTCATGGCGGGGCTTCCCGCAGGCATCCGGCTGTTTGCGCTGCTTCAGTCGAATCCCGCGCTGCTCGAATTGCTGGCGACGATCATGGGCGCCGCGCCCCGTCTCGCCAAAACGATCACGCGACGCCCGCATGTGTTCGATGGCCTGCTTGATCCGGGACTTCTTTCCGAACTGCCGGGCAGGACATATTTGCGGGAACGTCTGACCTCCTTTCTTTCCGGCGTGTCGATATACGAGGACCTGTTGGACAGGCTGCGCATATTCGCGGACGAACAGAAGTTTCTGATCGGTATTCGTCTCCTTACCGGTGCGATCGACGCGGCGCATGCGGGAAAGGCGTTCTCGGACCTGGCCGACCTGACCGTCGCCATGGCGCTTGACGCGGTGGTTGAAGAATTCTCCATTCGCCACGGCGCGGTGTCCGGAGGAGAAGTCGCGATCCTGGCCATGGGCAAGCTGGGAAGCCGCGAACTGACCGCGGGTTCGGATGTCGATTTGATTCTGCTTTATGATCACGACGCCGAAGCCTTTGAATCCAATGGCGAAAAACCGCTCGCGCCGTCGCACTACTATGCCCGGCTGACCCAGAGGCTGATCGCGGCGGTGTCGGCGCCTACCGCCGAAGGCGTTCTTTACGAACTCGATCTCCGTCTCAGGCCGTCGGGAAACAAGGGGCCTGTCGCGACCCATATCGATGCGTTCAGCAAGTATCAGCGCCGCAGCGCATGGGTATGGGAGCACATGGCGTTGACGAGAGCGCGCGCGGTCGCCGGAGACGCCGGGCTGTGCGGGCGGGCCGAGGCTGAAATCCTGTCCGTGGTGTCTTCCGGGCGCGATCGCGCCAGGGTGCTGAAAGAGGCCCATGAGATGCGCGGGCTTATCGAAAGGGAAAAGCCGCCGGCCAATGTCTGGGATGTGAAGCTGATCGCCGGCGGCCTGATCGATCTTGAATTCATCGCGCAAACCTCGATCCTCATCGGCGGGGTGGCGAGCGGTTCCGGGATTTCCTCGACGGAAGGCGTCCTCGCATCGATTGGCGGCAGCGCCATCGATCCGCAGATGAGGCGGGAACTCGAGGAGGCGCACAGGCTTTATTCCACGATCACGCAGATATCGCGCCTGTGCATCGATGGCGGGATCGAACCCGACGACATCCCGCCCGGGCTGGCGGATTTGTTGCTGAAGAACACCGACCTTCCCGACCTGAAGGTTCTGGAGGCGCATATTGAAGAGACGGCGCGGCGTATCCGGACGCATTTCGACACGCTGCTTGGCGGGGAAGGCTGATCGCGACGACGGGACGAACCCGGAACACATCGGCGCTGTCCGTTTGCGCAAAGCCTCTTGACGGTTTGGGTCGGGTTTATATGATTGCGTTGAGCGGTGCGTCGCCATAGCGGTTTTTTGGAGGATGTGGAAAGAGCTATGAGAAAAATCGTGTCGATATTGAGTGTGATCGCCTTTTTCGTTTTTGCGACGAGCCCCGGTTTTGGGACAGTATATAGATCTGGTAGTTTTGGATGTGTTGATTTTGAGGATACCGAAAGACAGTATAAAGAACAATTAAATGATCCTGATCCTTATGTGAGTGTGACCTTAGTTTATGCTCTTTGTCTCTTATTAAAAGGTGAAGTGACTAACAATCAAGACAATGTTTCCAGGGGAATGTTGATATTACATAGTTTAGCTGATCAACACAGCAATATTGTAGCTAATTATTGGATAGCAGAATACCATCTTTCAGGAGGGGATTTCAAAACAGGTATAGCTGATAGAAATTTGGATTTAGCCGCCCATTATTATTCCAGAACACTGGCTATCATAAAGACTTATAATAGCTACCCTCCTCTTGATTACTTTATGTGGGAGGCAAATCATAACATAGAGATGACAGCTTATTATCAATTACCTCTTGTTTATTTAGCCATGTTTTATCGAGGGGTTTCTGGTGACTACCGTGTTAGGCTGCTTAACTCTCCCAGTTATGAAGGAGATCGAGAATTAGAAACTTATCCTGAATACAGAGATAATATTATGGGTTATATTAATTTAGCGATAGAGCATGCGGGGAATTGTAAAAACCTTCCTCTCAAGAGACATTTTGAAAAGCCTGCTTCTCCTTATTACATAAAGGTTTGTGCTATGTATGAAGAGAAAGCCAAGCTTTTAAAATCAGCTTATATGAAAAGACAGCTTATTTTAAATCAGAACAACTGTAAGGATATAGGATCTGATGAAACAGTTTATGCCTATTGTCCTGAATTTTATGAGGTAGAACAAAATATTATCGATACTTATAATTCTATATTTGTAGAAATTGAGGAAATACTCTACCCTATTCGTGACATTCTTGTAAAATAAGAGTCTCTCTCCTCTTGCCTCAAAATGGATCGGGTTAAAAGGAGGCGTTTGACCTGGCGCCTTTGACGGGAGGCGGCGCCTCGACGCGATTCATGGAAACCTCGGCGCGGGTCTTCAACTGCTTCGCCACCGGAACGACGATTCTGACGCCGGACGGCGAGCGGGCCATCAAGACGCTTAGGCCCGGCGACCTTGTGCTGACCCATGACGGCAGGTCGACGCCGGTGATCCGGGTGGCGAGGCAGACCGTTCGACGACATGCTGATCAACGCCGGCACGCTGGCGGAGGACGGAACCACAATCCGCCTGCTGCCGCTTGCCGGCCTGCCGTCGATGTTCAACTACTGGCATGTGGAGCTTGAGAAACACGAGTGCGTCGTCGCCAACGGCGTTCCTGCGGAGAGTTTCATCGATTATGTCGGGCGGTCCGGCTTCGACAATTACGACGAATATCTCGACCTTGCCGGGGCCGACCGTCTGATACCGGAAATGCCGCTTCCGCGCATATCGGCTCGGCATCGAACCGCCCTCGCACACTGTTACCTGAACCGGCGGGACCGCTTCTCTCTTGCGGCGGCGCATCATGCGGAATATGTGGGCGGTTCGGTTCGGTGAACCGGGCGCCCACGACCGCCGCGTCGGCTCGGCCTCACCCTTCCGTGCGTTCGCCCGGCGGCCTGAAAATTCCTTGACCGCCGGGGGGCGGGCCATATCTAATCGCGGAGGACCGCACATGGGCGAGCGCTGGGTCGACGACGTTCTGTCGTTCTGGTTCGAAGAACTGACAACGGAAGACTGGTTCAAGCGGAGCACGGAAGTCGATGAAACGATCCGAAGCCGTTTCGGCGATTTGTACGAGCGCTTGAAGTCAAATCCGCCCGAAATAACCGATGCCGATACCGCGCTCGCCGCGATCATCGTCCTCGACCAGTTTCCGCGCAATATGTTCCGGGGCGAGGCCGCCGCGTTTGGCAGTGACGCAACAGCCGCCGCGCTGACGCGCAAAGCCGTCGAGGCCGGCTTCGATTCCGACATCGGGCAACATCGCCGTGCTTTCATGTACATGCCTTTGATGCATTCGGAATCGCTTTCCGATCAGGAAAAGGCCGTGGAGTTGTTCACGGCCCTGGGCAACGAAAACAGTCTGAAATTCTGCATCGAGCATCGCGACGTTATAGCCAGATACGGTCGATTTCCGCATCGCAACCGCGCTCTTGAGCGCAAAAATACGCCCGATGAACTGGAATATCTGAAAACGGCCTCGGGGTATGGGCAATAGGCCCGCGCGACCGGGCAATGCGATATATGCGCCGCGGAACGTCTCCGATGCTTGCGCTGGCGGGGCGATCGGTCCTAAACTCCGCAAAACGGATTTAGGCGCCGCCGAACCGCAGATCATGCGCCCGGCGACACAACCAGGGAGGAAGATGTGGCCAAGGCAACAAGCACGACCAAGAGCGCCCGCAAACCGGCGGCCAGGCGTTCCACCGCGAAAAAGGCGACGGCCTCCGGATCGAAGGCCCGTAAAACGGGGTCCAAGGCTCCGGTCAGACCATGGCTCGCGAACTACCCGGATATTGTCGCTCACGAAATCGGCGAGCCCGAGCACGCGTCGATCGGCGATCTGATGGCCGACGCCTGCGGGCGGTTCGCCGACCGCCCCGCCTTCACCTGCATGGGCAAGACCCTGACGTTTTCCGATCTGGAAATGATGTCGGCCAATTTTGGCGCATACCTTCAGTCCAGGGGCCTCAAGAAGGGCGCGCGCGTTGCGATCATGATGCCCAACATCCTTCAATATCCGGTGGCGATGATGGCGGCGCTGCGGGCGGGTTATGCCGTGGTCAACGTCAATCCGCTCTATACGCCGCGCGAACTGGAATATCAGTTGAAGGATTCCGGCGCGGAAGCGATCGTAATTCTTGAGAATTTCGCCACGACGCTTCAGGCGGTCGTCGCGAAGACCGGAGTGAAGCACGTCGTCGTGGCCACAATGGGCGACCTGATGGGCTTCAAGGGCGTAATCGTCAATTTCGTCGTGCGCAGGGTCAGGAAAATGGTGCCCGCCTGGTCGCTGCCCGGCCATGAAAAATTCAACGACGCGCTGTCACAGGGATCCGCGGGCAGTCTCAAGGCGGTTGAGGTCGGCGCGGACGATGTTGCGTTTCTGCAATATACCGGAGGAACGACCGGAGTTTCCAAGGGTGCGACGCTGTTGCATAAAAACGTGCTCGCCAATGTCGCGCAAAACGCCCTTTGGATGGAGAGCGCCTACATCGACAATCCGCGGCCGGACCGTCTCACCTTTATCTGCGCGCTGCCGCTGTATCACATATTCGCGCTGACGGTGAACTCGCTGATGGGCATGCAGCAGGGCGCGCACAACATCCTGATACCGAACCCGCGGGACATTCCGGCGCTTGTCGCCGAGCTCAAGAAATACGAGTTTCATGCCTTTCCCGGTCTCAACACGCTGTTCAACGCGCTGCTGAACAATGAGGATTTCCGGAAACTGGACTTTTCCCGTCTCCTTATCACCCTGGGGGGCGGAATGGCGATGCAGGCGCCGGTCGCGGAACGCTGGAAGGCAGTGACCGGGTGCAGCATTTCGGAGGGCTACGGACTGTCCGAAACATCGCCCGCCGTCACGGTGAACCGTTTGGATACGGGCTTTACCGGAACGATCGGACTCCCCATACCCTCAACGGAAATCGCCATCCGCGACGAAGACGGAAAGGACCTGCCGTTCGGGGAGGTTGGCGAAATCTGCATCCGCGGTCCGCAGGTCATGGCCGGCTATTGGAACCGCCCGGAAGAGACCGCCAATGTCATGACGAAGGACGATTTCTTCAAATCCGGCGATATGGGTTTCATGAACGCCGATGGTTACGTCACAATCGTCGACCGCAAGAAGGACATGATCCTCGTTTCCGGATTCAACGTCTATCCAAACGAGATCGAGGATGTCGTGGCCGGCCATGAAGGCGTGTTGGAGGCCGCGGCCATCGGTGTGCCGGATGAGCATTCAGGCGAGGTTCCCAAGCTGTTCGTGGTGAAGAAAGACCCCGCGCTGACCGCCGATGACGTACTCGCCCACTGCAAGGAAAACCTGGCCGGATACAAGCGCCCGAAACACATCGAATTCAGGGATGAACTGCCAAAGACCAATGTCGGCAAAATCCTGAGGCGCGAACTGCGCGACTGAACCCCTCGATATTCTTCGCGGCGGCCCTCGGCCGGACAACGGGGCAAGGCCGTTTATCGACTTTCCGGCCGGGCGTCTTCGCCGGCGCAAGGCGGTGTTTCTGGAGCCGCCGGCATGGCATCCCGGAATTACCCGAACTCTAAATGACGGGGCAGGTCGGCGACCGAGCCGAGAATGACATCCGCCAGGGGAACCAGATCTTCACGCCGGCCGGTCCCGGACAGAACACCGACAGCCATGCCGGCGCCGGCATTCCGAGCCGCCTCCAGATCGTGAGCGTTGTCGCCGACCATCGCGACTTCGCCGGGCCCGACTCCCACCGTGTCCGCGAACGCAAGAAGCACGTCCGGCGCCGGTTTCGGATTTGCGACGGCATCATATCCGTAGGCCGCATCAAACAGATGAGCGACCCCGAACGCCAGCAACGTCGCCTCCGCGCCGGACGTGGCGTCGTTTGTCGCGACGCCGAGCCTGTAACCGCTGGATTTCAGGTCGTTCAAGGCATCTATCACACCGGGCAGCGGCGCCGCCTTCTCGCTCGCAACCCGCGCCGATCCGGCATCGGCGGCGACGACGAGCCCTTGGCGCTCGGCGCCGGAGAGCGCCGGATACAGCGCCTCGATAATGTCGGCGTTCGTGCCCGCGGCGCCCGGCGAACCGGGTCGAAACGTTGCGCTGTCATGATCGTATCCGGCCGCTTCGAGCAACCGCAGCGATTTTTCCGCGACGCCATCCGCCGCCTTGAGCGCGATCTCTTTCACGAAGTCGAACCACGTGGCGTTGAAATCAAGCAGCGTTCCGTCCTTGTCGAACAGAATTGCGCGAATTTTCACCATTTCGCCCCTCCCCCGTCATGGCTTGGGAAAAGCGTATATCACAAACCCGCGCGGCGTACAACACGCGCATCGGACACCCGCCGATACCGGCAGGCCGGAAACCGCCAAAAACAAAGGGCCCGCCTGAGCGGACCCCCCGCAGGATGTTGTCTGGACGATTCGCCGTCTATTCGGCCCGAACGTCTTCGGGCAGGAAGAACAGATAATCGGCGTCTTCCGCGCCCTGATGACATTCGTGACAGAACGCCACGGCCCCGCCATTCGGACCTTTGGTCATGCCGGCGGTAGCACCGCCGGGCATTATCATGGCGTAACGCCAGTTTGCGGTTTGCGCATTGAAGCCGTTCACCATTTTTTCCATGATGAAAAGCGGTCCGATCGCCGCCTGGCCCGCGGAACTGACGGTAAAGCTGGGCTTTGCCACCGTCGTGCCGGTCGGGGCGCTGCCTATGTCTTCGTATTTCCCATAGGCGCCGGCTCCGATTTCATTAACATAGTTCAGGACAAACCTGTTGCCATGCGTTCCGCTGGGATAGGCATGGGTGGTGACATTATCGAAGCCTTCCCACTTGTTTACCGCCCAATGCCCGCCGCCCTTGTAGAGCGTCGCCATATGCGGCTTCACGCAGTCATAAAGCGCCGAGACTTCCTCCGCCGTCAGGTTGAGATCGTCGGGGTCGGCAGCCGCGCTTGCTCCGCATGGGTTGCACGGATTGCATGCGGATGCCGCGCACGGATTGCACGGATTGCAGGCTCCGCATGCCGAAGCGGCGCACGGATTCTTGGCCGCGCAGGGATTGCACGGGTTACATGCGGATGCCGCGCACGGATTGCATGGATTGCAGGCTCCACAGGCCGCTTTCGCCGCGCAGGGATTACATGCTCCGCATGCCGAAGCGGCGCACGGGTTATTCGCGGCACATGGGTTGCACGGGTTACATGCGGATGCCGCGCACGGATTGCAGGCTCCACAGGCCGCTTTCGCCGCGCAGGGATTACATGCTCCGCATGCCGAAGCGGCGCACGGGTTATTCGCGGCACATGGGTTGCACGGATTGCATGCGGATGCCGCGCACGGATTGCACGGATTGCAGGCTCCACAGGCCGCTTTCGCCGCGCAGGGATTACATGCTCCGCATGCCGAAGCGGCGCACGGGTTATTCGCGGCACATGGGTTGCACGGGTTACATGCGGATGCCGCGCACGGATTGCAGGCTCCACAGGCCGCTTTCGCCGCGCAGGGATTACATGCTCCGCATGCCGAAGCGGCGCACGGGTTATTCGCGGCACATGGGTTGCACGGATTGCATGCGGATGCCGCGCACGGATTGCAGGCTCCACAGGCCGCTTTCGCCGCGCAGGGATTACATGCTCCGCATGCCGAAGCGGCGCACGGGTTATTCGCGGCACATGGGTTGCACGGGTTACATGCGGATGCCGCGCACGGATTGCACGGATTGCAGGCTCCACAGGCCGCTTTCGCCGCGCAGGGATTACATGCTCCGCATGCCGAAGCGGCGCACGGGTTATTCGCGGCACATGGGTTGCACGGATTGCATGCGGATGCCGCGCACGGATTGCATGGATTGCAGGCCGACGCGTTCCAGAGACGCGGAACATAGCATTCCGTCGCGCCTGCACCAGCACTTGCCGCGCAGGGATTGCAAGGATTACAGGCTCCGCAAGCGGCGTTGGCGGCGCATGGGTTACACGGGTTGCACGCTGATGCTGCGCATGGGTTGCAGGCCCCGCAAGCGACCTTGGCGGCGCACGGATTACATGGATTACACGCCGATGCCGCGCACGGGTTTTTGGCGGCGCACGGGTTTTTGGCGGCGCACGGATTTTCCGCCGCGCAGCTCGCCACGCCGGGGGTTGTCGCAATCGCGACGCCGATCAGCGACACGCCGCCGGCAACGCCAAGCGCCAACGGCGCTATCGCGACTGTCGTCAGCAATTTGGATTTAAGCACCGCCATGAATTCCTCCTTATGGCGCAGGACCATCCCGCTTGAAGATCAATGCTGGCACACTAGTTGGTCGAAGCATGGCACGGGATCACGATGGGTCGTCATCCGGTCACATATCGGTGAGTTGCCGTCGAATTTGACAAAGAGAAACAACGGTTCGAGGCAGGTGCGAAAGCCGGCCCGTTTCACCTGACGGGCCGATCGGAAATTCACGCGCTTCGCTGACGCTTCTTCTTTTCGAGAGAGTCGATCATGCGGTTGATCGCGGAAATCTGTCTGTCGATGCCGATATCGGCAATGGAGGCGATTTCAAGTTCGCGGTCTTCGTACACATCGCGATCCGGATGTTTTTCGGCCCAGGCGGAAATCACTTCATCGCGCTTTTCCAATAGTGAAACGATCTGCGGTTTGAACAGGTAAAGCAGGTTTGTCAGCGTTCTGTTGGTTGCAAGACAGGGATAGCTCTGCTCGATCCGGAACCGGTCGATAAGGCGAACCACGTCGCCGGCCGGATAGAAGGTTTCCCCTGTCACCCATCGATTGGTTGTGAACAGGCCGATCGGCATGCCGGGGCGGTCCATCGATATGGCGATTATGTGGCTGATCGCGTCCTTGCCCACCGGGCGCTTGCCATCACCCTTATAGGGCGCCGGCGCCATCCCGCCGGGCATTCCGCGGGCGCGCACGAAGGTGTGAAAATGACCGTGTTCCCCGCTTTCCGGTCGATGCGCATGATAATAATACTGGGCATGCGATTCGCGGTCGTAGACGTCGCCCTTCGGATAATGCGCGTCCTCGTAGAATATTCCCTGGTTTTCAAGGCATCTGCCGACCGGGTTATGATTTGACTTTTTCAACAGCCGCAGATTCTTTTTTACCGCTTCGCCGGCTTTCGACATTTTCGCCAGCTCGTCCCCGGAAATTTCCGAAAGCAGTTTATTCAGGTCGAATTTAACGGGTGTGCTGTCCATGAGGTTTTCATCGGTGCGTCTTTTCGAACTCATAACATAGGCACGATTTGCAGGATTTCGCGATAAAATAATGCATTTGCGCGCCGATGGCGAGGCTCACGGCGAAATACGATCGCGGACAACATTGATGACGCCGCGACCGCTGTCCATATCGCCTGAAAATCTTTCCCTTGCCGTTCCCGGTCAAATAGGGGACAATCGGCCATTCGGGCATTTGCCGGCCCGGAGACTGGAATAGCCTTCCCGGGCCTGAACATCGACGAAAGGCCGCCCGGACGGGTTGCGTGAATAGAGAATGCCCCGGCCAGGGCCCGGCGCGACAACCACTGTTTCTTCTCCCCCAGTAAACGACCGAACAGCCCGCCTCAAACAATGTTTGCGGCGTCACGACCATGACGGAAAAAAGGAGTTATTCATGGCGCAGACAGGTACCGTCAAATTTTTCAACCACGCCAAGGGATTCGGATTCATCACCCCTGACGAAGGCGGCAGCGATGTCTTTGTACACATCTCCGCGGTTCAGGCATCCGGACTGCCCGGATTGGAAGACGGGCAAAAGGTTTCCTTTGAAACCGAGCCCGACAAGCGCGGCAAGGGACCGAAGGCCGTCAATCTGACGGTTGAAGGCTAACGCCGCTACGTTCAGCTTCCGTTCAGGCTGAACAAACTACACGAACCTCCAGGGAACCCGCCTCCCGGTCGGGAGGCGGACAACCAGGGAGAACCCAATGAACGGAATTATCAAGACCGCGACCGCGGCGCTTGCGGCCTGCTCGATTTTGCTGGTTTCGGCTTCCGGCGCATTTGCGCACGACCGGTGGCGGCACCATAAGCATCGACGGCATCATCAGCCGGTAATCGTCAAGAAAGACGATGCCGGTGAACTGATCGCCGCCGGGATTATCGGCCTGGCGATTGGCGCAATCATCGCCGGAGCGGCAAATCGGAACGGCGGCGGCCATGTGCGCCACCCCGGTCGCCTGCGGCCCGGCCGGGATTACTTTCCGCCTCGGAACGGCGGCATTTACGATGAACCGAGAGCGATCCACGCCAAACCCGCCTACGAAGCACCGCAGCCCTGGTCGCCGCAATGGCACAATTACTGCCAAACCCGGTACCGGTCGTTTGACGGCCGAAGCGGCACGTTTCTCGGATACGACGGCAGGCGCCATTTCTGCGTAGCGCGATGAGCGGTTCGACAATCCGGGATTTATGGGGGCGGTCCGGAGTCGCACCCTCGTCGGCCCGGATTTTCCGTCAGACCAGAAACGGATTTGACCGCCTTTCCTTTCCGAACGTGCTTCCGGATCCGTGGCCGCAAATGAAGCTGATTTCATCTCCAAGCGGCAGGAGCTTCTCTTTGATCGACCGAATCAGCGCGGCGCGATTTCCGCCCGGCAAATCCGTTCGCCCTATCGAGCCTGCAAACAACACATCCCCGACATGCGCAAATCGGGTGGCGCTGTTGTAAAAAACGACATGGCCGGGCGCGTGGCCCGGACAATGAAATATATCAAAACCATGGGCGCCGAACGAAACGGTTTCCCGCTCTTCGAGAAAACGATCCGGCATCACATTCCTGACCGCGCCCGGCAAACCGAACATGCGCGCCTGCTCCTCCAGATTGAGCATCATCTCGCGATCGTCCGCATGCGGTCCCATGATGTCGACATCCAACGCCTCCTTCAAATCCATTGCGCCGCCCGCGTGATCAATGTGCCCGTGGGTCAGCCAGATGGCGCTGATCGAGATTTCGTTCTCGTCGACCGCGGACCGGATTCGGTCAATCTCGCCGCCAGGGTCGACGATGACCCCGGTCTTGTCCGTTTGGTCGAAAAGAATGGCGCAGTTTTGTTGAAACGGCGTGACCGGGATTATTACGACGCTAAGATTTCCCATCGGCGGCTCCGGTTTTTCCGCTTGCAGCCAAAGGGCCGACCGGTCCTACTCGGCGGCGATTGACCGGCTCGGCTGAACGGCGCTTTCATAGTCGCTCATAAGCGCCTTTGTGATCTCGCCCACCTGGAAACGATGGGGACCGATTTCCGATACGGGCGTTACCTCCGCCGCGGTGCCGGTCAGGAAGCATTGCTCGAAACCTTCCATCTCTTCCGGCAGGATCACGCGCTCGACAATCTCGATACCCCGCTTGCACGCGAGGTCGATGACCGTACGGCGGGTGATGCCGTCCAGAAAACAATCCGGCGTCGGGGTGTGGATAACGCCGTCCTCCACAAAAAACACGTTGGCTCCGGTTGCTTCCGCCACCCGTCCCCGCCAGTCAAGCATCAGGGCGTCGGCGTACCCCTTGGCTTCCGCCGCATGTTTCGAAAGCGTACAGATCATATAAAGGCCTGCCGCCTTCGATTTCGACGGCGCCGTTTGGGGGTCGGGCCTGCGATATTCGGCGATATCCAGCCGAATGCCCTTCAATCTCTGCTCGGGATCGAAGTAGCTGGGCCATTGAAAGATCGCGATTGCGAGGTTGATCCTGTTGTTCTGCGCCGAAACGCCCATCATCTCGCTGCCACGCCATGCAATCGGTCGAACATACGCGTCCGTAAATCCCTGTTTGGCGAGCAACCGATTGCAAACGTCATCGATCTCGTCGGCGGTCCAGGGGATTCGGAACCCCAGAAGTCGCGCGGAATCGTGAAGGCGCCGGGTGTGCTCGGTCAGTTTGAAAATCCGGCCTCCATAAGCCCTTTCACCTTCAAACACCGCGCTGGCGTAGTGCATACCGTGGGTGAGAACGTGCACCCTGGCATCAGCCCATTTGACGAACTCTCCGTTCATCCAGATGTGACCTTCCAAGTCGTCGAATGAAACCGTTGTCATGCCAACCTCCGGCGGGTCTCTCCCGCAATTCGGAATATACAGTATCTTCGCCGTTCAAAATGATCGGCCTGCCGGATTTCGCCGCGCCTTAATTCATGGAAATGTCCGAAATTCGTTTCCAGCGTTCCATTTTTTGCGTAATCCGGCAATAAGCTTTGTGAAAATTATCATCCAGTTTATATTATGTCAATAACACTGACATAGTATAATGCGGGAAATCCGAACCATGACCGACAATGCCGACAACATTCTCAAATCCCCGTTCGGAGTCGGAGAGGATATCGACCTCGATATCATCGAATTGCTGTTCTTTGCCTATCGGGATTTCACCTCGGATCCCGACAAGATTCTGGCCGGCTATGACTTCGGTCGGGCGCATCACAGGGTTCTACATTTCGTCAATCGCCTGCCCGGATTGACCGTCGCCGAACTTCTCGACGTGCTCAATATCACCAAGCAGAGTTTGGCGCGCGTTCTCAAGCAACTTGTGGACACCGGTTACATTGTACAAATTCCCGGTCCGCGGGACCGCCGGCAGCGGGAACTTTATCCGACAAGAAAGGGGCGCGAGCTTTCACGGGCTCTGGCGACGCCACAGTCCCGCCGCATCCGCCGTGCATTGGAGGAAGCGGGACAGGGCGAACGCTCGGCCATCATGGCTTTTCTCAAGGCGATGGTGAATCCCGAACGGCGCTCGCAAATCGACAGGCTCCCCGCGCCGCGGCGGGAAGGGGGCCGAGAGGAAGAAGACTGAATGGTCGACGATTTCGTTGCGCCAGCCGATGACGCGCCGCACCTGCTTGTCGTGGATGACGACACGCGCATCCGGGACCTGCTGAAGCAATATCTGACGTCGAACGGTTTCCGCGTAACCGTCGCCGCCAGCGCATCGGACGCGCGCGGCAGGCTGCGGGGACTGGATTTCGATCTTCTTGTTCTGGATGTGATGATGCCCGGAGAAAACGGCGTCGAACTCACGCAGGCGCTGAGGATGGACAAAAAGGTTCCGATCCTGATGCTGACGGCGCTCAGCGAGACCGAAAGCCGGGTAAGCGGACTGGAGGCGGGCGCGGATGATTATCTGTCGAAACCGTTCGATCCGCGCGAACTGATCTTGCGGGTCAACAACATTCTTCGCCGTGGCGGACCTTCGTCGACGCCGAAAGTCGAGCAGATCATGTTTGGACCCTACACGTTTCAGATACCGCGCCGCGAACTGAAATGTTCCGGCAAACCGATAAAACTGACCGATCGCGAGCGGGATATCCTGACGTTGTTCGCCGAACGGGCCGGGGAAACTATACCCAGACAGGAACTGACAAGCGGAGACGCGGCGGTCGGGGAGAGGACGATCGACGTTCAGATCAACCGATTGCGCCGGAAAATCGAGGAGGATCCGGCAAATCCCGTTTGGTTGCAGACGGTTCGCAGCGTCGGCTACCGGCTTTCGGTCGAATGAAAACGCGCATGTGATGACGACGACGGACGATCACAACCAATCCAGACGCGCCGCCATGGCGCACGGCATGCGCGCGCTGTCCGTCCTGCAACGGTTGTGGCGACGGTTCTGGCGTTCGATCTCCCGGTATATGCCCAAGCGCCTTTACGCCCGGTCCCTGATCATTGTCATCGCGCCCATGCTGCTGCTGCAATCCGTGGTCGCGTTCGTGTTCATGGAGCGCCACTGGCAAACGGTGACACAGAGGCTGTCCACCGCCGTCGTCAGCGATATCGCCGCGATAATCGACATGATCGAAACGAATTCGGACGAAGAGGGCATCGCGCAGGCGATACGCATCGCGCAGGAACGCCTGTCCCTCAAAGTGGACGTCCTGCCGCCCGATTCTCTGCCGGCGCCAGGATCGAAACCGTTCTTTTCCATATTGGATCAAATCCTGAGTTCGGAGATCACCCGTCAGATAAACCGGCCGTTCTGGATTGACACTGTTGGCGATTCCAACGTCGTTGAAATCCGCATCAAGATTGAGAACGACGTGCTGCGCGTTTTCGCGCGCCGCAGCCAGGCCTACGCATCCAATACCCACATATTCCTGCTCTGGATGGTCGGGACTTCGCTTGTGCTGTTGTTCATCGCCATTTTGTTCCTGCGCAACCAGATCCGCCCGATCCAGCAATTGGCTCACGCCGCCGAGAGCTTCGGCAAGGGCCGGCCCATGTCGCCCGACTTCAATCCCCGCGGCGCCGAGGAAGTGCGCCGCGCCGGCACGGCGTTCATTCAGATGCGTGAACGCATCGAACGCCAGATTGAGCAGCGAACCGCCATGTTGACGGGAGTCAGCCACGATTTGCGAACGATTCTGACCCGCTTCAAGTTGCAACTGGCCCTTGGCGGCAAGGATTCGGACTCAGGCGCGCTCGACAAGGATGTCGATGACATGCAGTCGATGCTGGAGGGGTATCTGGCGTTCGCCCGCGGTGAGGCGCTGGAGGATACCGGCCGCCTCGATCTCAATGAACTGTTCGACACATTGCGTGAGGATGCGCGTTTGCGCAATCGTGAATTGACCATAACATTGAAGGGAAAGAGCGAAGTCCACGTACGGCCAAACGCTTATTCCCGGCTTGTCTCCAATCTGGTCGGCAACGCCTTTCGCCACGCCCGGTCGGTTTCGGTCGACGTGCGTCACCACAAGGGCATGCTGACCGCCACAATCGACGACAACGGCCCGGGAATACCGGAAAACCGGCTTGAGGATGTGTTCAAACCGTTCTTCCGCCTTGACGAAGCGCGCAATCAGGACTCGAGCGGCACCGGCCTGGGACTGTCCATCGCCCGCGACATCGCGCGCAGCCACGGCGGAGACATCGTTCTCGGGTGTTCGCCAATGGGCGGCCTGCGCGCCGCGGTCAGCGTGCCGGCTTAGAATGGCGCGTCAAAACATCCGCCCGCCGTCGGGAACCCGCCGGTCGATAGTCGCGAGCACCACGGCGCCCTCTTCATCGGGAAAGCCGAGCACTAGGACTTCCGACATGAACTTGCCAATCTGGCGCGGCGGAAAATTGACGACCGCCATGACCTGCCGGCCGGCCAGATCGTCCGGCGCATGGTATTTCGTGATCTGGGCCGAGGATTTTTTCAGGCCGATACCGGCCCCGAAATCGACCGTCAGCTTGAAGGCCGGTTTGCGCGCTTCCGGAAACGGCGAGGCTTCGACAATCGTGCCCGCACGGATATCGACTTTCAGAAATTCCTCAATTCCGATTTCCGGCGCCTTCGCGGTCATTCCGGTGTCCTCAGGCCGTTCCGAATGTTTCGAACATCACGCTGTTCAAGGCCTCGCGGGCGGGCATGCCCGACCA
Organism: Rhizobiaceae bacterium; assembly: GCA_965204295.1. GTDB lineage: Bacteria > Pseudomonadota > Alphaproteobacteria > Rhizobiales > Rhizobiaceae > JAWKWH01. The sequence goes on along the minus strand of OZ241973.1, from coordinate 2,059,157 downwards.
AAGCACGAACTGGAATGCCTGATAGTAACATTCACTGGCTTCCAGCGCGCAACCAAGCAGCACTTCCACCTGCTTCGCCGTCGGTTCGGCGCCTCCGCTCAACAGCAGCGCCTGACGGAACATGATGACGCCCTCCTGCTCCCAGAGGTCGAAATGTCCGAACAGCATCTGCTCGTTGATCAGGGACAACAGACGTATGATCTCCGTCGTCTTGTTCCCGGGCACCTTGATGTCGAAAGCGCAAGCGAGATGGACGGACTCGGAATCTTCCATCCATGAGAAGGACGCATGGTAGTCGGCCCAATTGCCGGCCACGGAAATCGCGATTTCATCCTCGCCGGTCCGTTCGAACGACCAGTCGTTGGAATGTGCGACATGTTCGATGACATCAACCGGATGTAAATCGCGCGATATGCCGTATTCATGGAGTTCCATGATCGAATCCTGCTGACGGGGCGCCGCCGCGCCGCCGATATTCTTTCAAACGCGTGCACTCATTGGCGCCGGCTGAAGGGCTACTTATCGGGCCGCCGCATCCCGATTAACGATCCGTGGCGAATCATCTAACGATTTCAGTCTATTGATGCAGAGTCGGAACGCCACCCCTTTTTGACGGCGCCCTCGAATTGCGTGTGGACATGCGGCTACAAATCGATTCATGCGTTTGCCTTAAACGATTCTCGCAAAAGCGTTTTTGGAGTCCGCCGCCTTGTGGATATGCAGCGGAATTATTTTCCGGATTTCGCTCTCGCGGCCGCCGACGGTCCGGTTTTTCCTGCCTTTCCGGGTTCGATTTCCTCAAGGCGGGCTTCGAGCGAATCGATTCTCGCCGTCAAGGCCTCGTTCTCCGTCCGCGCCTTCGAGGCCATGTCGCGCATTGCCTCGAACTCCTCGCGCTGAACCAGATCCATCGAGTTCAATATGCCCTCCGCCTGCGCCCGAAACGCGGACTCCACTTCGCGGCGCACGCCCTGGGCGGCGCCGGCCGCATCGGTCATCAGCCTGGCAAACTCGTCAAGCAGGCGGTTCGGACCCTGGTTCATGTTCGCAATCCCCTTGGTTGTCCACGACGTAGGTGCGCAACCGGTCGATTGCAAGTCCGGCGGTCCGGCGCGGATAATTCCGTATGCGTCTTGACCTGAAAACGAGGCTCGCGCATCGTCCGCGCTTGATCCTCCGTCTGCCAAAACAATGCCCGACCACCTGATCCTTGCGCTCGCGGCGCTTCCATTTCCGCAAATCGACCCGGCAGTCGTCCGGATCGGGCCCGTCGCGGTTCACTGGTACGGACTTGGGTACGTCGCCGGTATTTCATTTGCATGGTGGTATGCGAAACGACTGGCCGCCAATCCGCCATTATGGGCCGGCAACCGGCCGGCAATGACAGCCCGGGATCTGGACGATTTCCTCACTTGGGCCGCGGCCGGCGTCGTACTGGGCGGCCGGCTTGGCTATATCCTGTTCTACGATCTGCCCCGATACATCGCCGATCCGCTCGACATGCTCGCCGTCTGGCAGGGCGGCATGTCCTTTCACGGCGGACTTCTCGGAACGATTCTCGCAATGATCCTGTTCGCCCGAAAACGCGGCATACATGTCTGGAGCCTGCTTGACACGGTCGCCGCCGGCGCGCCAGTCGGTCTCGGACTGGTTCGGATCGCGAACTTTATCAATTCCGAACTGTGGGGCCGTACAACCGACATGCCGTGGGCGTTCGTGTTTCCAACCGGCGGTCCGCTGCCGCGACATCCAAGCCAGTTGTATGAAGCGGCGTTCGAGGGCTTTGTTCTGTTTGGCGTCCTTTGGCTTCTGATCCACCGTTGGAAAAAGTTGAAAACGCCAAAATTCACAGGCGGCGCTTTTGTCGCCGGTTACGGACTTTCCAGGATCGTTGTCGAGTTTTTCAGGGAACCCGACGCGCATATCGGTTACCTGGCCGGTGGCTGGCTGACGATGGGAATGACGCTCTCCCTGCCAATGGTTCTGGCCGGAATCTGGGCCATGGCGATGGCGCGCGAATTGAAAGCCGCATGACCACCCCGCTGGTCGAACGGCTCCGGCGGCATATCGCACACAACGGCCCGATATCCGTCTCGGAATATATGGCCGCCTGCCTGTTCGATCCTCAATATGGCTACTACATCACGCAGGAGCCGTTCGGTCGAAACGGCGATTTCGTCACCGCGCCGGAAATCAGTCAGATGTTCGGTGAACTTGTCGCAGTCTGGGTGGTGGCCGCCTGGCGGACGGCGGGCGGCCCTGAAAATGCCGCTCTCGTCGAAATCGGCCCGGGTCGCGGGACGCTGATGAGCGACATGTTGCGGGCGATTCGAAAGACGGCGGGCGGGTTTCTGGAGCAATGCTCCATCTGCATGATCGAAACCAGCCCCCGGCTTGAGACGATCCAGAAGGAGACGCTGGGCGCGGACGCGGGGACCGTCAAATGGCTGAAACGTTTCGAGGATGTGCCCAAAACGGCCGTATTCGTCGTCGGCAACGAAGTGTTCGACGCCATTCCGGTCAGACAGTACATCAAGGTAAACGACCGCTGGATACAGCGAATGGTCGGGATCGATCGGGACGGTGCATTGACGTTTGTTCTCGGCGCGGGCGAAATCGCCGAATCCGCGCTTCCGCCAACGGCGGGCGAACAGCCGGATGGAACGGTTTCCGAGATCGCTCCGGCGCGCGAGGCGCTGGCCGAAACCGTCGCGGAGAATATCGTCGGTCGTGGCGGCGCGGCCCTGTTTCTGGACTACGGTCATCCGGCAAGCGGCTTTGGCGACACGTTGCAGGCGGTGCGGCGGCACCGGCACGTCGATGTGCTCGCAAATTCCGGCAGGGCCGACCTGACCTCGCATGTCGATTTCGGGACGCTGGCCAGGGCGGCGGGAAGAACCGGCGCCAAGACCGCCGGCATGACGCAGGGCGAATTCCTCATACGCATGGGACTGGTGGAACGGGCGGGCCGGCTGGGAGCCGCGTACGACAAAAAGGGAAGGGAACGGATCAGGGCCGATATCGAGCGTTTGGCCGGCCGGGACGGGATGGGGGAGTTGTTCAGGGCCATGACCATTTTCCCGGCGGGGGTGCGTCCGTGGCCGTTTTGACCGAACCGGCCAACGGCCCTTTCGGTCGGATTTCGCCATGGACATCCGGCTGGAGCGGGTCGGTTTTTGTCTAGGCCACCGGCTCATAAACGCGCGACCGGATGCGTGTTGCGGCGAGTTTGATGATGGCGAGGAAGTTGGCGTCGCGCTTTTCATATCGTGCGGCTATCGCCCTGTACTGTTTGAGTTTTGAGAAGAAGCGTTCGAGGCGGTCGCGTCGTCTGTAGGCCTCCCGGTCCGGTTCGGGAGGGATCAAACGGCGCGGAATTGGCCTGATGACGGCAGTGGCGCCGATTGCGGCGAGGCGGTCGCGCAGCCGGAAGGCTCCGGCCCGATCCAACAGCGCCCGGCATGTCGTCGGCGCAGCGCCCGTCATGCGCCTGTTTCGCCGTCAATTTCAGCGGGGTCGGCACGCGCGTCGGTGACGACCTGTATCTTCGTGGTCAGACCGCCCCGCGAGCGCTCCATGCATCCGGCTCGAACGTCAGCCGGACCGGTGGTTTCGGCGCTTTGCGCACTCTCCTTCTTGCGTTCGCCCCGTGCCGGTGAACCCGGATCAAGGAGGAACCCACGGATTGCTCCGATCCGTCATAAGCTGCCGACACCGCGTCGAATATATGGTCCCGGACACCGATCCTGCCCCACCGGACGAACCGATTGTAGCAGGAGGGGCCATAGCGGTCGGGAATGTCGGCCCGGGGCGATCCCGTCCCGAGCCGCCGGTAGATGCCGTTCGGAACCTTCCGGTCGTCCACCCGAGCGACGCCACGAGGTTTGTTCGGCAAGAGTGGTTCGATGATCAACCATTTGAAATCGATCGGTTCGTAACGGCGGTGCGTCATGCCGCTCTCTTCTTTCAAACAAGTGAACCGGTAATCCCAAAAGAACGCTACTCATGTATGAGGGCGCAGCCTAAAGTTCGTGTATGATTGGCTGCGCATCGCAAACCTCCTTCGCAATTTCGACGACATGGCGGTGATGGGTCAGATAGATGGCCTGGCCACTTCGCCCGATCCTTTCCATCAGGCGGCACGCGGCACGTGTGCGATCATCGTCGAATGTTTCGAAGACGTCGTCGCAGAAGAATGGCAGTTGCACGCCTTGCGAGACCATCTGCTCGTAGGCGGCTGCGCGAAGAGCGAGATACAGTTGGAACCTCGTACCCTTCGACATATCGCCGATCTGTTTCGGTGTTCCGTTTGCGTCGACCGCCAGGAGGATTCCCGATGATCCGTCTGGCTGCGTCAGAAGCTTCTCATATGCGCCGGTCGTTAGTTCGGAGAACGCGCGCTCGGTGGCTTCCATCATGCCGCTCCGATGCTTGTCGCGATAACGCCGGATGGCTTCTTCAGCGAGGCGCAAGCCGAAGTTCCGCTCAAGGTAATCGAGAATTGTCTCTTCAATCTGCATCCGCAGCGTGGTTCGCCGTTCGACCAGTTCGGCTATCTCCGCGTTGCCGGTGACTGCGCCAACGTCGCGGGCGGCATTCGCTCGTGCGACCGTTGCAGCGGACAGGCGCGCCTCCGCAGATTCGAGATCTGCCTCAAGCGACTTTGCCTTGGCCACGAGGGCAGGTGCCGATGCATTTTCCAGCATGGTGCGCGCCTCATCGATCATGCGCACCGAAAGTTCAGTGCGTATCTGACCCTCAAGATCGGTTATCCGCGCGCGCTTTGTAATGATATCCTGGGCTTTGACCACGGTGATGCGCAGCGCATTGAGCGTGCCTGTGTCCGCCGTTTCGGGAAAGAGCGCGCCGAGTTCGCCAACCCGGCGGTCGATGTCTTGCCGCTGCGCTTCCAAGTCTTGGAGCTTTTGCATATCATCTTCAATTTTCGCGCTCAGATTATTATGCCGGATTTTGTCCGCTTGTGCTTGTCCTGCCTCGTCGCGGAGGAGGCGGAACGCCTCGAGAGGGTCATCTTCGTCGAGGTCGTATCGTACATTGAGCGTGATCATGGCGTCAGCGAACTGACGCTGGTCGTGTTCCATCGCAGAAACCTGGCGCGCCGCTTGAAGGCGCTTCACGTCATGTTCCCGGATATCGCGCAGCTGCCCGAAGGCGCCGGCGAGCGTGTTATGCGGGAGCAGCCCGCCAAACAACTCCTGGACTTTATCAACCCAAGTTTCGGACGCTTTTCCTGCAGTCTCGTCCAGCGCCGCCAGCTCCGGACGACGACCATGGAGTTGCTCTTCCAGGTCAGCCTCGGTGTCGGAAGCCGCATTCTGCTTGTCTTGTTGCCGGCGCTCCTCTTCAGCGATGCGTCGTGCTGCCGCCAGCGCCGCTTCGAAGGTTGGGTTTTCGAGTGATACCAAAGGGCGGAGAGCCTCATGCAGGTATTCCGCTTGTTCCAATGTCGCACGATGTTGTTCGACCAGCCTGACCTTTTGCCGCTGAGCCGCCGCGGCCAAGCCATGCCGCTCGACCCAATCACTGAAACCGGCGGGCGAAAGCTTCGGCCGGCCGATTGCCGAAGCCATGTCCTCAACGCGGGCCTCGATCCGGCTGGCCTGCAGCTTGAGTTTTTCGAGATTTTCCTTCGTCTTTGCTTCGCGCGTTTCCGCTGCCACGAGTGCTTGCTCAAGCTGCCGCAATTCGCCAAGCTTTGTGGCGTGCGCGAGCCTTGCTCCTTCGATGTCGTCCACCTGCTTCATCGAGGGCTCGAAAGCATCTGCGCTTTCGGCGGTCAGTTTGTCACGATGCGCCTGCCATAGGACGTCGCGCTGATCACGAGCGTTGCGCGCATCTTCATCGCTTGCCACACCGACGCTCGCTGCGAGTTTGGCGATCTTCGCAGTCTTTACGGCGACATCTTCTTCGTGGCGTTCAAGTGTTTCTTCGGAGCGGGCGAACTGCTCCATCAGACCTGCATGCCGTTCAGCGAGGTCCTTCGCCGTCGATTGATCGACTTGGCAGTCCGGCAGCACGGCGAAGGCACAGCCGACGACGGAGAGCGCATCCTGCAAACTCTCTTCAGAGGAAGCGACCGCTTGTCTCGCGGCCGCGGCCGCGGGGGCAAGTGTGTCTGCGTCGAACCGAGACTGTGTCTGCGTCGAACCGAGACAGCAGTTCAAGCAGGCCGGTTTGGGGAGGGGCGTTGTCCAGCAATGCCTTGTGCGCATTTCGGGCATCCATAACTCGCGTCTGCAGACGGCCGATCTCGCGCGCCTCTGTCTTCTTCGCCGTCGATGCGTCCCGCATCGCGTCTCGCACGCTTTCAAGCGCGGCGATGTCTGCCGGCGACTTCACCATTCTGGTTACGTCGCAGCCCTCTGGCGCGCCGAGTTCCCGGGCTATGCGGGCCATATCGGCCTCTGCGTCCTTGTGGGCTCGTCGACGTCGTGGAAGATCTAGCTTGGCTGTCGTCATCCTGCTGCGCAGTTCGTCGAGGTCGTCCAACCTTCCAGCCAGCGCCAAACGCTCCTCGTCCGGAACGATGTCTGTACGCTCCTTCTCGGCCTTTTCGATCTCTCCCTTCAGCCGCTGAACCTCGGCCTCTGCTTTGCCTTGCTCCGTTTTCAGCGAGACGAGATCCTCGGAATTGATGTCTATCCTTTCGGGATAGTCCGAATAGTCCGCGATCTCATCCCGGAGACGGTCGAGCTCTCCAATGTTCGGCAGGGCGCGGCTAAGCGCTGCGGTCTGCGCTTGTTCGACACGAAGGTCGTCACGCGCCGTCCTTGCGTCTGCTTCTTCGTTTTCGGCCGCTTGAAGCGCCTCCTTAAACTTGCGCCAGGCGCTGGCGCTAACATCCAGACCCTTGATCTGACGATCGATCTCCCCGAGTTCGCGCTTCGACTCAGCGACGCGGGTGGAACTGGCGCGTTTTCGGTAAAGATTGTTGGCTTGTGATTGCGCTTGCGCGAGCACGGCATTCAAATCAGCAACCCCGGCCGCCGCGGAAAAAAGCAAGCGACCGATGTCGCCGCGCGCGTTGGCGATGTCGTCGCCGCCTTTTTCGATCGTTTCGTCGTCGAGGCAGAGCAAGTTGCGATAATCCTCAAGTGACAGTCCGCCCATGTGGGAGGCAATGGCGGTCTCAGGCAGCGTTGCCCACGCCTCGCCACGCAGGTTGCCGGTGCGCGACGGTAGTCGCGTGAAGCTGCGCGTCTCTCCGTCAAGTTCAAGAACGCCGGCGATCCGAAGGTTCTGACGCCGGTGTTGAAAACCGTAAGGTTCGCGATGTGGAAAACCGTAGAGAAGTCGCAGATAGCCTTCCATCACCGTGGTCTTGCCGGCCTCGTTTGGCCCATAGATCACGTGGAAATCCGAAGGTCTCTTAGACTCCCCGAAGTCGAAAGCCTTACCGGTGAACCGCCCGAAGAAATCAAAGGAAAGCCGCTGGATCCGCATCAGGTGGTCGCACCCTTCATTCGCGCCAGCATTCGCTGAGCGCCTGTTTCAGCGAGACGCTGCGCCAGTTCCTCCATCGCTCCTTCATCCGGCGCCAATTCTCCGCGACGTCGCGCGGGCAACTCAGCCAGGATGCTTTCAAGTTCTGCGCGACAATCTTCGGCAAATCCGGGTTCTTGCCGGATTTTTTCCATGATCTCGGCCAGTTCGTCCGTGGCGCTGTAGCCGGGTGCGGTGTGGTCCGAAAGGCTGAACACCAATTTGTCAAGCCACAGATTGCCCGTTTCGCGGGCGCACTGGGTTGCGAACTCCGTCCACACGTTTTGATCTCGCAGGATCTGCCAGCGGCGTGGATTGCCGCCGGTCAGTGAGATACGCATCACACCGCTGTCAGAAGTCAGTTCACTCGCCGTTTCGCGCAGGTTTTGCCTGAGCAGGTCGCGCAGAGCATCTTCACTCTCGGCATCTGTGGCGTCGATCTTGACGTGCAGGAACTCCACCACCGAGGTCGGCGCTTCTTCGATCTCGATTGTTTCGCCGATGGTCAACAGCGTGGCGGATTTCGATCCGGGCTCACCGATGTCGCGGCCTTGAGGTGTCCCCGGCATCACGACCCATGGCGCCTTGGAGTGAACGCGCCGACGATGGACATGCCCGAGCGCCCAGTAGTCGAATCCCGACGTGACAAGGTCGTTCACCGAACAAGGGGCGTAGGGATCATGTCCCTCTGCGCCGGCCAGGGACGTGTGAAGCATCGCGATATTTACCGCGCCCTCCACAGGGGCATGGAACTTCGGCAGCAAGCTCTCCCGGGCGTGGCGGTTGGCGAAGCTTACGCCGTGGACCCAGATGTCGTCCGCAAGTTGGACCTTGCCACCGCGGCCGTCAAAGACATGGACGTTGTCAGGCAGGTTGAGTTCGCCAGTCAAAGGGTTATCGGCGTCGTGGTTGCCCTTGACGTAGAAAACGCGGATCCCGCCGGCGCGCAATCGATCCAGTTGTCCGGTTAGGAATGCCGCCGTTCGGGCGCTGCGTTCTGCGCCATCGAAGAGATCGCCTGCTATCATAAGCGCAGCCGCCCCCTCGGAAAGAGCGGTGTCCATAATCCGTGTGAGCGCTGCGCGTGTGCCTGTCTGAATCCGATCCCTCAGTTCGGCGTTACGCAACGCGAGCGACCGCAACGGTGAATCGAGATGAATGTCCGCCGTGTGAAGGATCTTGATCATCCGCTTGCCCCCGCCCTGAATGCCATATCCCGCTTTGCTGTTGATCCCCTGGAGATAAGGCGTAACAGTTCGCATATCCGCGAACAAGCGGATTGACAGGGAGAGCAAGCGATGACCTGGACGATACCTTGACTTCCGTCATGTTCCACCCGATCGCCGGTCGCCACGGCCGGGTTTCGTCGATGAAGACCAGGCGCTCCGGCGCAAGACCGGCCCCGGCGTCTCTTCAGAATGTCCGGCCGGTTATGTTCGCTCGTGTGCGCGGTCTTTAATATTGCGCGTGAGCGCGTATCGCTCGAAGAAGCGCCGGACCGTGCCGTAGCCGGACGAATGCCCGCGTTCGATGAGCGCCGCCGCAGTTCCTTGATGGTGATGTCCGGCGTCTCCTCCGGCAGCGACCGGGTCGGTCCGGCCTGCGCTTCGATGCGGCCAGAGCGCCGCGGCATCGCGGTGGCTCTCGCCTCCCGCCACCGCCTCCAAAACCCGAATGCGAAGATCAAGGCGAAGAACTCTCGACATATCTGCCAGCCTCCCGTTCCGGCAGACAGCGTGAATCACAACTCAAGCCGATTGGGAATCCCAAATCGATCCCATCCGCTCGGTTCATGCTCTAGAGTCATCTTGCTCTAAGAGAAACACGGTCGCAGCCGGTTCTCGATCTGAGGGCGCCTGCCTTCCAATTGGGAGGATTGTCGCTAACCTATTGATTTTTCACCTTTCCTCTGGTTGCACAAGAAAACTTGAAAAACCGGGCGCCTCAAACAACGTCTTTTTTGTCCGTTGCTGAAGCGAATACAGGAGCGCACACATGGATTCACCGGGGTGAAGGGAATGCGAAGGGGTTGCATGAAAACTATGGAATCCGGGTTCTTTGAACCGGAAAAACCGCCCGGAGGGCGGTTTTCAGGGGCGGCTCGCAACCGGGCCGCTCAAGGCCCGGGTCACCGCGACGCTCGCCCTGCACACGGCATGACGGGTCGCCAACAGCGTTGCTGTCGATGGGTATGTCGCATGAGAGGGGTCAGGATTCAACCGGAATCTGTAGACAATCATCGTGATGCCGTGAGGGTTATATTTTCAAACCAAGTGCGACACACGGTATACGCGGGTTCGCTATGGGAACGGGATACAACCGCTTTCGGGCGTCCCGATGCCGGTGTGAAAGACCCTCGAACGGGTGTCGAAGGGCGGTTGAACGGGTATTGAAGGCAAGGCGCGCCGTTGTGAAACCCGCAACCGCATGAACCGGACCCGGTCCGCTCGGCTGTCCCGGATCATCCGACACCGGACAGTTGCTGTTAATGCGGTCGGGCCATCGCCGGCGGTAATGTCGAACTTATGGATTGTGATCACGCATCCGCATTGGCAATCGTGTGTCGCAATCAGTGGTCAGGGTTCCGGATCAGGAAATTCTATGCGTTAGTAGGGTAAGTAAAAACCCCCACTAAAAGTGGGGGTTTAAAAAAGTATTTCAGATACCAAGCGCACTTTTTACAGCACGGTTTAGAGATCTCATTTGATTTGTCCAGAAACCCTCAATTGCAAAAAGGAATTTCTGTGCGCCTGGGGTGTTTTCACATGCTTTTTTCTGTTTTTGCACCGCCTTGGCATAGCGCCGTTTGATGCGTTTGGCACGGCTTGGATCTTGAGCGATTCCAAGCTGGGCCATTTCTTTCATTGCTGCCTGTATCTCCTTACTGCAGCTTACAATTCGTACTGCTTCAACTTCCTTCTCTAGAGAACTGTTTCTCGTAAAAGGAATGAATGCACTGTTGTCTGCCCATAGAACAATTTTTTCGTGTCTCTTGAGCCATTCATTTTTTGCTTGCACGCTTTGAGGAGATTCGGCACAAAGTTTTGCAAGCTCTTGAGAGACCCTGTTGAAGATTGAAGCGTATCTTGTCCCCTGAGCAACTTTTGCAAGCTCAGCATTAGCTTGACTTGAAGAGTTTGTACAAGTAGCTGCAAAAAAGTACTTGTATTCTGCTTCGGTTTTTGTCAGGTTCTGAGCTTTGGCTGTTTGACATCCTGCCAAAACAAGACCGAACACGATAGCAATCAATACTATCAGTTTATTCATCTTACTCTCCTTTATTGAGAAGTGGAAAAGGAACCATTCATTTTCTCTTTCGATACTGATTCGGGAACGCCATTATCACCAATCCTGACCGCGATGTCGCGAAGCGCCTCATTGTTCCTCCACAGGCCGTTCGACACTTTCGACATGGCGTTGCCAATCAGAAAAAGCATCAACCCGATCAATGCAAATGCCCACCATTCCATGGGAGTGATTCGAAACCGGAAAAGCAATGCGACGGCCGCGCCAAAAGCGACCAAAATCTGAAGCAACTGAAACCGCATCCGATCAAAATGCCGGAACGTTTCGTACCGTTGACGATAAATTTCGTTGTCACTTTCCGCCGACATGAAATCGGTTTAAGGCATAGGGTTCCGTGTGGCAATCGACGAACGACAGCCACGCAAGAAGTCCGAAACCTTCCGAAGTCCAAACCCTCGGCCATGCCTGTCCCGTAGGGCCTCCTTCCATTCGGGAGAAAAAATCGCAGCACCGCTAAAATCCGCCCCTAATACAGATGCCGGTGTGCAAGGCCCTCGAACGGGTGTCGAAGGGCGGTTGAACGGCGCGTTGCAGGCGAGGCGCGCCGTTGTGAAACCCGGTGTCAAAAATCCCGGAACCGCGTGTCACGCCGCAATCGGCTACGACGCCCTGCGCATGGTGAGCATACGCGCCGCTTGAGATGCCGGGTTCAAACTGTTGCGCATCAATGCTTGCGGTTTTTGCAAGCGTTGATTAAATACCCCTGTGAACCATAAACACCGCAAAACCCTTGCCACGGTCTTCACCGATCCCGTGTCGGGAACGATTGAGTGGGCCGCGATTGAAAAGCCGCTCATCGCGGCAGGCGCGCAGGTGATCGAGGGCGACGGGTCTCGTGTGCGCTTTGAGAAGGATGGCGAGGTTGAGACGTTCCATAGTCCGCATCCGGCCAGGGAAGCAAAGCGGTATCAGATCCGCGCCGCCCGTGCGTTTTTGGAAAGGATAAGGGTCACGCCATGACAAACGCCATGACCTGCAAAGGCTACTCCGCCCGTATCGAATACGATGATGCGGACGGCATTCTGACAGGCCGGATCGCCGGCATTCGCGATGGCGTGGGCTTCCATGCCGACAGTGTGGAAGAGCTTAAGCAAGCGTTCCGCGAGGCCGTCGAGGACTACATCGGGACCTGCGCCAGGGTCGGCAGGGAACCGCGGAAGCCATATTCCGGCCGCGTGATGTTCCGTGTCGACCCGGAGGTGCACCGCAAGGCCGTATTGGCCGCGGAACTGTCGGGCAAGAGCCTGAACCGGTGGGCCGAGGAAGTGCTGGACCGTGCGGCTCATGGCGGGCATCCGGCGTAAGTCCCCCGCCTGAACGGATCTCCGATATGTAAGGTCCGGTCAGGCTCTCGGCAAAACCCGAACCGGCATCGGTTTGCGAGGAGGCTGCGCCAATGGCGAAAGGACCGTCGCCGCACGGGCGGAAAAAACGGCCGGTTCGCGCCCGCGATTCGCGGCGTGGCGGTTTCGTGCGCAAGACGTTCGTGCTGCCACGCCCGCAGGCGCGGCGAAAAGCGCGCGAGTGGTATGAAAGCTGGCCCAAACAGGCTTACTGGACGGCGGTTGAAAGCTGGAGCGAACGGCCTGACGATGTGATCGAGTTCACGATGCGCCGGCTGCCGAGCGCCGATTGACCGGCGGCGTCGGAAAATCCGACATTCAGTCGTCGTCTTTGGCGCTGTCGACCGACCCCAGGGCTCTTGCCAGAGAGTCGATCAATTTGCCGAACCATGACGTATCCGACCACTCGCCGGTCAGGATAACGCGTATGAGCAGGGCCACGGCCAATATCAGCGCGACGGCGAACACGATGGTCAAAAAATCCGTCGTCCAGATTATCGCGACGACAAACAACATCGAGGAAATCAGAGAGGAAATCAGAATCGTTACCGAAGCGATTATTCCAAGCCGCTCACTTGCGTGCCGGCGCTTGTCCCGCCTGTCGGCGTTTTCCGCGATTTGCGCCGCCAACTTTGGATTGGTTTCGGCGATCCGCCGAAGTTCGGCGAGGTCGTTTGCAGTGTAATGGAAGTGCCCGATGTGCAGATGGTTTGAATTCCCGCCGCGGGAATCATCATCCGCGGACTCGTCATCCTGATTTCCGGGCGGGAGTATTTCTCCGTTTATCGCTGCTCCGCGAACCGTCTGAATCCCAGCCTGTCCCGGTTTTCCCGAAAACCACGGACCTCGCTTTTTCAATAACGGGCGCCATGGCCGACCGCAGCGGGCGCAATGTCATCGTGTCGTTGACACCCTTGTTAAAGCCTTTGCGGCTGAAACGGATCGTGTTTCCCATGTTTTTGTCCTGACGCGATCATGCTGAACGCATTTTATAGTGACTCCATTATGCGGCGATGTCCAATCAGGCGCCATTGAATTTTTTCAGACCTGACATTCGGTTCGTGCATATGGAGGACCGGCGGTATGGCGATGTCATCATGCGGGATCAATCCGATTGCATGCGTGTTGTCTCAAACGGTTGAGCGCGCTAGCACCGCGTGCGAACAGATGACATGAATGGCGGATACCCGGGGGCCGCAAACGCCGGAAAGATTCCTGCATTGTGTTGAAACAACTTCTGGCGGCAACGCCCGGCTATCTTTAGAAGCACAAACTGGTCAGTTCGAACTCTATCGGGGTTGTATTGTCGCAATTCGGGAACAATGAAATTCCAGGGTCTGTGGATGATCAGGATTCCCAAGTGGTTTGATTTCTGATTCAAATTTCCAAAATAGAGGTTTGAATGAACGAGCGACGTTTTGTGTTGACGGCTCGGGTATGGGACCGACTTGAGCCTGGGAAAGCCAGCGATGCCGGGGCCATGCTCAAGAAAACGATCCCCGACGATGCATGAGGCCCCGGGTGTTTTCGGGTTTACGGGTACGGTCGCCATTGGTCGCGCAGACGGCCCCGTCAATGGTTTTGCGGTTTCCCCACAATGTCATCTGATCTTTACAATCAGGGCCTAGTCATCCGGCCCTCGGCCGGGATCACGTTACCCGACGCCGGAGCTCACGTATATACAGACCGGCCCTGAGTAGCGTATACTGGCGATCATGGGCATTTGACCGGCGGGTATCGGCGGAACCGGGTCCGATGCAAAGCTATCAGTGGAGGACTGCACAATGACCGATCATACCAAAACCGAACTCTCCTTCGACGAATTCGACGAATCGATAAATCCAAGGAAAGATGAATGCGACTTTGACCGCGTGGTCGAGGCCGCCATCAGCCGTCGCGGCCTGCTGGGCGGGGCGCTGGCGTTCGGCAGCTTTGCCGCACTCGGCGGCCTGGGGGGGGGCACCGGCACGGCGCGCGCCGCCGACAACCGCTTCGCGTTCTCGCAAATCGCCGCGAACGATCTTGACGCAATCACCGTGCCGGAAGGTTACGCGGCGGAAGTTCTTGTTCGCTGGGGCGATCCCCTCTGGTCCAGCGCGCCCGAATTCGATCATGCGACCCGCGGAACCGGCGCCGGCCAGGAAAAGACCTTTGGCGACAATATCGACGGCATGGACATCTACGAAGACGGCGGGCACACGCTGCTCGTGGTCAACAACGAATATACGAACCGCGGCATCATCTGGGGCAACAGGTCGGAAGGAAAAGCCGAGACCGACGATGACATTCTGAAGGGCAAGATGGCCCACGGCGTGACGATCGTCGAGATCGCGGCGACAGACGGAAAATGGGACATCGTCAAGGACAGCCCCTATAACCGCCGCATCACACCGGATACAGAAATGAAACTGACGGGCCCCGCCGCAGGCCACGACCTGATGAAAACGGCCGCCGATCCGACCGGCGCAAAATCACTCGGCACGTGGAACAATTGCGGCAACGGTTCGACACCCTGGGGCACATATCTGGCATGTGAGGAGAATTTCAACGGCTACTATTCCGCGGTCGATGAAAATCACACGGTGTCGCCGGAATTGGCGCGCTACAGCGTTTCCTCTAGGGACTGGGGTTATGGCTGGGCGCGTATTGACGAGCGGTTCGATGTCTCCAAGCATCCCAATGAGCCAAACAGAAGCGGTTACGTCGTTGAGATCGACCCTCGCGATCCGGGTTCGACGCCGAGGAAGCGTACGGCGCTGGGGCGCTTCAAGCATGAGAACGCGGAATGTGTCGTCAACGGCGACGGCCGCATCGTCATCTACATGGGGGACGATGAGCGTGGCGAGTTCCTGTATCGCTATGTCTCGGATGGCGTCTATGCACCGGGCGGCGATACCGATGCGCTGATGGAAAACGGAACCATCTCGGTCGCCAGATTCCACGACAGCGGTGCGGGCGAATGGCTGGAACTGACGCCTGAAACAACCGGTATGAAAAGCAAGGCTGAAATCTGCATTCACACCCGCATCGCCGCCTCGGCGGTCAAGGCAACCACCATGGATCGCCCGGAGTGGGTGGCCGCCAACCCGAACGCCGCCGAAATATATTGTGCGTTGACCAACAACAAGAACAGGGGCAGAAAGCCGAACAAGGGTGGCGACCCGACTCCGGTCGGCGGACCGAATCCTCGCGAAGCCAACAATTATGGGCAAGTGGTGCGCTGGCGGCCGGACGGCGCGGATCATACGGCGAAAGGCTTTGCGTGGGATCTGTTTGTGCTCGCCGGAAATCCGACCGTGCATTCGGACGCCAACGCCGGCTCCGGGAACATCAACGCCGACAACATGTTCAATTCGCCCGACGGGCTGAAATTCGATTCAAACGGACTGATCTGGATCCAGACGGACGGCAACTACTCCAATGCCGAGGGATTCGCCGGACAGGGCAACAACCAAATGCTGGCCGGCGATCCCGCAACCGGGGAAATCAGGCGTTTCCTGGTCGGTCCGAATGAGTGCGAGGTGACGGGGCTGACCTGGAGCGCCGACCGCCGGACGATGTTTGTCGGCATCCAGCATCCCGGAGAACGCGGCAACAGCCACTGGCCGGAGGGCGGCGATGCGGTTCCGCGTTCCGCGGTCATCGCCATCCGCCGCAATGACGGCGGGCTCGTCGGCTGACATTTCCCGCCAGGCGATATCAAGGCCGGAGCCATGTGTTCCGGCCTTTCCGATTGAAATTGCCCGCTCCTCTTGCACCGCGTAAAATATCCGGTATAAGCGCGCATCTTCTGCTGGTCCCGCCGGGGGCTGAACGGAGGGCGGGGTTAAAACCCTGATGAAGCCACAAGGACTTCCGCCTCCCGTGTCTCCGCTCTCGACCGCTTGACAATGCGCCTTTCTTCGCCGGGCGAACGCCCATGAAAGCCGCAGAGGCTTAGCCGCCGGTTCGGCAGAACGTTGAAATGAAGAAAGGCTAATTGCCAAATGGCTCTGTACGAACACGTGTTTCTGGCGCGCCAGGATCGGTCGGCGACCCAGATTGACGAACTTGTGGAGCAATACACGGGCGTCATCGAGGCGGGCGGAGGATCGGTCGGCCGGATCGAGAACTGGGGGCTGAAGTCCCTCACCTACCGCATCAAGAAGAACCGCAAGGCCCACTATACGCTGATGAATCTGGATTCGCCGCCCGCCGCCGTCGGAGAGATGGAGCGCCAGATGCGTCTTTCCGAACATGTGTTGCGATTCATGACCATCAAGGTCGACGCACATGAGGAAGGTCCGTCCGCGATGATGCAAAAACGCGATGATCGCGGTCCGCGCGGTCCAAGAGGCGACCGTGACCGCAGGCCGCGTCGCGACCGCGATGACCGCCCTGCTCGGCGCGATGGCGAGGAAGCGCCCGCGCAGGAAAAGAAGGGAGACGAATAATGGTCGATATCAATCAAATTCCGACGCGTCGTCCGTTCCATCGCCGCCGCAAGACCTGTCCGTTCTCGGGCGCGAATGCTCCGAAGATCGACTACAAGGACGTTCGTCTCTTGCAGCGCTATATTTCGGAGCGCGGCAAGATCGTGCCATCGCGCATAACGGCCGTAAGCCAGAAGAAACAACGCGAATTGGCCACGGCCGTCAAGCGCGCCCGTTTCCTTGGCCTTTTGCCCTATATTGTGAAGTAGGATGCGGCTGGCCGCAGCAGGCGGCCCGTCCGTCACCGGTGGCGGGCGCCGGTCGAAAGCCCGCAAGTTGGGGTGTGATGATCGCGCCTCTAACTGCCGAACGGCAGGACAGCGATCCGGCGGCCCACGCCGCGAGCTTCCCGCCAGTTGAAATTTCCCGTTCGAATGAACGGCCGGTGCAAGGAAGCAAACGATGGATGTCATTCTCCTCGAACGCATCGCCAATCTCGGCCATCTCGGTGAAACCGTGAAGGTCAAGGACGGCTACGCACGCAACTATCTTCTGCCGCAAGGCAAGGCGTTGCGCGCGAATGAAGCCAATCTCGCCAGGTTCGAGGCGCAACGCGCCGAACTGGAATCGCGCAACAATGAGCGCAGGTCGGCGGCGGAGACGATCGGCGGGGGACTCGACGGCAAGAGTTTTGTCGTGGTCCGCTCCGCCGGCGAGACCGGACAGCTATACGGTTCGGTCTCGACCCGCGATATCGCCGAACTGGTTACCGAAGAGGGGTTTGCGGTCGGCAAAAACCGGGTCGAACTCAAAATGCCGATCAAGACCATCGGTATTTCGACGGTCGCGATATCGCTTCACCCGGAAGTTCAGGTCTCGATCACGGTCAACGTCGCGCGTTCCGCCGACGAGGCGAACCGCCAGGCGCGCGGCGAGGATCTGACTTCCGCCGAGGCCATCTACGGTGACGCCATCAACGAAAACGCCCGACCGGACGATTATTTCGATCCGGAAGCCGAATACGCCCCCGGCGGCGGAGAAGAGGAGGAGGTTGACGCGGCAAACGATGACGCAAAGGCCCCCCCCCGGGGGGCGGAAGCGGAAACCGGGACGGATGAAGCCCCTGCCGAGGAGCCGGTTTCCGAACAGGAAGACGCCGGAAAAGTCTGAATCGTCGCGACAGCGTCCACGTGAAGCCCGGGAGTTCTCCCGGGCTTTTTTGTTGACCGGCCGCGCGAATTCCTCAAACCTGTTCGTGCCTCTCGAACCGGATCGCGCCCATGCCGCCGAAACCCAATGTCATTCTCATACTTGTCGACGACATGGGCTTTTCGGATCTGGGCGTCACGGGGTCGGAGATCGGGACGCCGAATATCGACGGCCTTGCCCGAAACGGCGTCCTGTTGTCGGCGATGTACAAGTGCGCGCGCTGCTGTCCCACGCGCGCCTCGCTTCTGACCGGGCTTTATCCGCACAGCGCCGGTGTCGGCCACATGGGCGCCGATTTGGGCACACCAGCTTATCAGGGTTTTTGCGCAACGACAGCGTCACGATCGCCGAGGTGCTCCGGGCCGGCGGCTATAGTACGCTGATGGCCGGCAAATGGCATGTGGGCGGCGATTTCATGGCGCGGGAGGTCGATAGCTGGCGCGTCGGCGAGGTCGATCATCCGACACCGCGTCAGCGCGGATTTGACCGTTTCTACGGCATTGTCGACGGGGTGACGAATTTCTTTTCACCGCATTTCATGCTGGAAGACGAAAGCCGCGTGGAGGTGTTTCCCGACGATTTCTATTTCACCGATGCGATCACCGACAGGGCGATCGGAATGGTCGAGGAGGCCGTCACGGATGACCGGCCTTTCTTCCTTTATCTCGCCCATGCCGCGCCGCATTGGCCATTGCACGCCCATCGGGAAGACATCGCCCGCTACGATGGCGTTTATGACAAAGGCTGGGACGCCATACGAACCGCCCGGCATGAGGAGATGAACGGCCGCGGGGTTCTGAAATCCAACTGGAAAATCTCTCCGCGCGACGAGCAGGCACCGTCATGGCGGGATATCAGGCTGACCGATTGGGAAGCAAGCGGGATGGCCGCATATGCCGCCATGGTCGACCGCATGGACCGGTCGATCGGTCGGTTGCTCGCCGCGCTGAAACGCCTTGAGCAATATGACGATACGCTGATCCTGTTTCTGTCGGACAATGGCGGATGCGCGGAATTCATGGCCGAGGACGGGTGGGCCAGGTTTTTCCCTGACCGGACGAATGACGGCCGGCGGATCGTCATGGGCAATGTTCCGAACCTCAGGCCCGGCTCGGCGCTGACCTACCAAAGCTATGACAAGCCGTGGGCCAACGTCTCCAACGCGCCGTTCCGGTTGTTCAAGCATTATGTACACGAAGGCGGGATATCGACGCCGCTGATCGCCCACTGGCCAAGACGGATCGCAGGCGGCGAAGTCGCGCACGAGGCATGTCACGTGGTCGACGTGCTGCCAACCGTGCTCGAAGCGACCGGCTCGTCATATCCGACGGAGCTTGGCGGCCACGAAATTCAGCCGTTGCAGGGTGAATCCTTTCTCGGCCTGCTGAAAGGCGCTCAATGGTCGCGGCAACAGCCGATCTACTTCGAACATGAAGGAAACTGCGCCGTCAGGCAGGGCCGGTTCAAACTGGTCAGGAAATACGGGTGCGATTGGGAGCTTTACGACATGGACGCCGACCGGACCGAACTGAATGACCTTGCCGGAACGAATGAACCGTTGGAAACCTCGCTTCTGAACGCCTATGACGAATGGGCGGAAATATCGGGCGTCCTGGAATGGGACATTGCCCTGCCCCGCCTGCTGGAGGCCTGGAATATGGACAGCGTGGAAGGGTGATCCCTCGTTTCTCGCGAAACGCGAGGCGCGGGCCGGGCGCGCGACAGACCGTTCCGCACCTTGATGGCGAACCGAGAGCCGCGGTCGTTTGACATGTCATATCGAAACTATAAAACCGGTTTTACGAAAATAAAAGACATCGCACCGGAAGACGCCGCTCGGGGATTTGCGGCCATCGGCTCGAAAGCCCGGCTCAAGGTCGTGCTTGCGCTGGTGAAAGCAGGCGACAAAGGCCTGGCGGTCGGTGATATACGGAAACGCACCGGGATGCCCGCCTCCACCCTGGCGCATCATTTGCGGTTTCTCGCCGACGCCGGTCTGATCGAACGGCGCAGGGAAGGTCGCAATATTATCAGCCGTGCCGATTTCGGTCATCTGGAGACGCTGGCCGGTTACATCCTGAAGGAATGCTGCGCCGACGAGAATGAGGCCGAAAATGGCTGAGACCGCCCGACTTCGCCGCGACGACCCGTCAGCCGGCTCAATATCGGGGTGGCTGAACCGCTTCAAGTCGCCATGGACAATCGTTTCCGGTGCGCCAATAGCCGTGTTTCTGATGAACCCGGCAAACGTCGTTCCCGTTGTCTCGTTTGCCGCGCGGGCATTTGCCGGAACCCTGCCCTACATCGTGTTTGCGGTGCTTTCGATCGCATGGCTGAAGGCCGCGGGCGCGGAAGCGATGGTGGCCAATGCCTTCAAGGGGCGCGAGACGCGAATGATATTCCTTGCCGCGCTGTTCGGCGGTCTGGCACCGTTCTGCTCCTGCGAAGCCATTCCGTTCATCGCCGGACTGCTGGCGCTCGGCGCGCCGCTTTTGGCGGTCATGGCGTTCTGGCTGTCGTCGCCGCTGATCGATCCGCCGACGCTTTTCATAACGGCGGCCGCGCTCGGCTGACCCTTTGCGGCCGGCAAAGCGGTCTCGGCGGTCGCGCTGGGTTTGTTCGGCGGATTTGCGGTTCGGACATTCATGCGCGCCGGCTTCCTTGCCAATCCGCTTCGCCCGGCTCCGTCCGGGGGCTGCGGATGCGGCCCCTCCCCGTTCGACGGCGCCGCCGTCTGGCGGTTCTGGAGAGAGGCCGAACGGCGTTCGGCCTCTAGCCGTGAACTGCGATCCAACGGGCTGTTCCTGATCAAATGGCTCGCGCTCGCCTATGTTTTGGAGGCGCTGTTGGTAGCCTATGTCCCGGCCTCGCTGATCGCCGGCCTAGTGGGCGGCGACGGCGTGGCGCCGGTCGCCATTGCGGCGGTCTTCGGCATGCCGCATATCTCAGCAGCTATGTGGCGCCGCCCTTGCTCGCCGGACTGATGGAACAGGGCACGGGCGCGGTCAGTTCCGTTCCGGCGATGGCGGACGTCTGGTCATTGGTAAAGCCAAAGGTGTTCTCAACCTATATCGCGCTTGGGTTGGCCGGAGCGATATTGGCGGGAATCGCGTTCCAGTCGATAAGATGAGCGTGAACAGCGGACAAGGACGGCAATTTTTCGCCGGATTCTTGATTGTGATGGCGCAATCGGCATAATATCCACGGTTTGTCGAGTGGTGAGTGGCCATGAACAGGTTGCTGCGTCATCATATCGCCCGGCTGGTGGTTTCCGGTAATCTGAGGGTTACCGGACCGGACGGCAAGGAGCACGAATTCGGCGACGGCAGGGGCGATCCGGTCCGTGTGGCGATCAATTCGCGCCGCGCCGAATGGGCGCTCGCGCTCGACCCCATGCTTGCATTGCCGGAATCCTACATGAACGGCGGCGTCGATATCGTCGAGGGCGACGTGCTGTCGCTGTTGCGCCTGCTATATTCCACCCATGCGCCGGGCGTCGGCGTATCGGTGTGGACGATGCGGCTTGCCGGAGTGATACGCTTTCTGTTCCGCCGCCTGCAACAACTCAACACGCTGGCGCGTTCGCGCGACAATGTACGCCGACACTACGATCTCTCCGGAAATCTGTACCGCTTGTTCCTTGATGAGGACATGCAATATTCCTGCGCCTATTTCGAATCGCCGAAGGCCACCCTTGAAGAGGCGCAAAGCGCCAAAAAGCGCCACCTGGCCGCAAAGCTTTGTCTTGGCAAGCGCGACAGAGTGCTGGACATCGGCAGCGGCTGGGGCGGATTGGGTCTCTATCTTGCACGGACATTCGATGCGGACGTGCTCGGGGTGACGCTGTCGGAGGAACAGTACGCCGTTTCCAGCGCGCGCATGCGCGAAAACGGACTTGAAGATCGCGTCCGGTTCCGGTTGAGCGACTACCGGCATCTGGAAGGCCCGTTCGATCGGATCGTGTCGGTCGGCATGTTCGAGCATGTCGGCGTCAACCACTATCGGACATTCTTCGACAAATGCGCATCCCTGCTCGACCCGGACGGTGTGATGGTGTTGCACTCGATCGGGCGCACCTCGGGTCCGACAACCACCAATCCGTTCATTCGCAAGCACATCTTCCCCGGAGGCTACATACCGGCGCTTTCCGAAGTGCTGCCGGCGATAGAGAAATCCGGACTGATCGCGACGGATATCGAAATTCTCCGCCTTCACTATGCGGAGACGCTGAAAAACTGGCGCGAGCGCTTCCTGGCAAACCGCGACAAAGCCATCGAAATCTACGACGAGCGGTTCGCCCGCATGTGGGAGTTCTATCTGGCCGGCTCGGAAGCAGGTTTCCGCTGGGGTGATTTGATGGTGTTCCAGATTCAGTTCGCCCGAAAACACGATGCGGTTCCCTTGACCCGCGATTATATCGCGAAGACGGAGAAGCGCCTCGTCGCCGCCAAAAAGCCTGCGGATGGCGACTATCGCGAAGCGGCCGAGTGAGCGATCCGAATCAGTTATGATCGGTCAAGAGGAAATGTCTCGGTCCACAGTCCGGCTGTGAATTGCGTGAACTCCTGCAACTTGTCGCCACAAGGCCGGTCAGAGGCCTGTACGGAACGGAATCGAATGTTTAAACAGGTCCGGTTTTCAGTAATCTGGACGCGTTGTTGATATTGTCCGCATCCGTACCACACAGGACAATCAATGGCAGAAGCGGCTCACCAACTCGATTCCGGCGAAAACGCGCTCTATCGGCAAGCACCGCAGAACATCGAAGCGGAACAGGCGCTATTGGGCGCCATCCTGGTCAACAATGATGCGTTTTACAGGGTTTCGGATTTTCTGAAACCGGAACATTTCCACGAGCCGCTGCATCGCAGGATTTTCGAGGTCTCGGGTGAGATGGTCCGGATGGGCAAGAGCGCCAATCCGGTCACGCTGAAAACCTTCCTGCCGGAAGTCGAGAAAATCGGCGACATGACGGTGGCGCAGTATCTCGCGCGATTGGCCGCGGAAGCCGTGACCATCATCAATGCCGAAGACTACGGCCGCGCGATCTACGATCTGGCTACGCGACGGGCTCTGATCACGGTCGGCGAAGACATGGTCAATATCGCCTTCGACGCACCGGTCGACATGTCGCCGCGGGAACAGATCGAAGATGCCGAACGCCGGCTGTTCGAACTGGCGGAGACCGGCCGCTACGACGGGGGATTCGAGAGCTTTACCGACGCGGTCAAGACCGCCGTCGACATGGCGAATGCCGCCTACATGCGCGATGGCCATTTGTCCGGAATTGCAACGGGCATGCGCGATCTGGATGCGCGAATGGGCGGATTGCAGCCGTCGGATCTGGTGATTATCGCCGGCAGACCCGGCATGGGCAAAACATCGCTTGCGACCAATATCGCTTTCAATATAGCGGAAGCCTACAAGCCGGCGGAACAGGCCGACGGCTCTTTTGAAGCCGCGGACGGCGGTGTTGTCGGTTTCTATTCGCTGGAAATGTCGTCGGAACAGCTGGCCACGCGCATCATTTCCGAACAGACGGAAATTCCGTCCTCGAAAATCAGGCGCGGCGAGATAACCGAGGCCGATTTCGAGAAACTGGTCGGTTGCTCGCAAATCATGCACCGCATTCCGCTGTTTATCGACCAGACGGGCGGCATTTCGATCGCGCAATTGGCTGCACGCGCACGGCGTCTGAAACGCCAGCGCGGTTTGGATGTCATTATCGTCGACTACGTTCAACTCATGCAGGGAACGTCGGCGCGCGCGGCGCAGAACCGTGTTCAGGAAGTCACGGAGATAACGACCGGCTTGAAAGCGCTCGCCAAGGAATTGAACGTCCCGATCATCGCGCTGTCACAGCTTTCGCGCCAGGTGGAGGGCCGCGATGACAAGCGCCCGCAACTCGCCGATCTGCGCGAATCGGGTTCGATTGAGCAGGATGCCGACGTGGTGCTGTTCGTCTACCGCGAGGAATACTATCTGAAGAACCGCGAACCGAAGCCCGGGACGGAAGAATATGTCAAATGGGAAGCCGCTATGAACGAGATGCGCGGCAAGGCCGAAATGATCATCGCCAAGCAGCGGCATGGTCCCACCGGCACGGTCGGGCTCGGCTTTCAGGCTGAGTTTACCCGCTTCTTTGATCTGGCCGAGGACAGCCATATGCCCGAAAGGCACGAGTAGGTCATTGGCTGAAAACGCGCCCGCCATCAAGGAAACCGGCGCCGATCCGATGCTGGCGGGTGCGCGGTTGACGATCAATCTGGATGCGCTGGCTGCCAACTACCGCGAACTGGCCAAACGGTCCGGCGGGGCCAGGACTGCCGCCGTCGTCAAGGCCGACGCCTACGGGCTGGGCGTCGAGCATGTCGCTCCCGCGCTGAAGCAGGCCGGCTGCGACACGTTCTTTGTCGCGCTGCCACAGGAAGGCATGGTGCTGAGGCGCATCGCGCCCGAGGCGAAGATCTTCGTCATCGCAGGCGTGACGGGCGTTCCGGCCGCGTCGGCGTGCGCGGAAGCGCGGCTGATTCCCGTCCTGAATTCGACAGACGAGATCAGCCTGTGGGCGGATTTCCGGAAGCGCTCAGGGCGACCCTGCGCCATTCACGTCGATACCGGCATGAACCGGCTTGGCCTGTCGGT
This sequence comes from Rhizobiaceae bacterium, assembly GCA_965204295.1. GTDB lineage: Bacteria > Pseudomonadota > Alphaproteobacteria > Rhizobiales > Rhizobiaceae > JAWKWH01. Next base: position 2,034,739 of record OZ241973.1, on the reverse strand, counting down.
CGGGGAAGCGATCGCTTTCGCCCATCGCGCGACGCCAATCCTGCTCATGAGCCATCTTGCCTGCGCGGATGAACGCGATCATCCGCTGAACGAAGACCAGCTTGAATCATTTCAGACGCTTCGCGCCGCTTTCGGAGATATGGAGTCAAGCCTCGCCAACTCGGCCGGCATTTTTCTCGGCGCCGACTACCACTTCAACATGACGCGGCCCGGAATCTCGCTCTACGGCGGCGCACCGATCATCGGCGAAAAAAATCCGATGCTGCCGGTGGTCACCGCCGAAGCGCGGATTTTACGGATCCGCGAGGTCAAGGCAGGGCAGACCATAAGCTACGGCGCGACGGTCACGGTGGAAAGGGACAGCCGGATCGCTGTCGCTGGCATCGGCTACGCGGACGGTTTTCACCGTGCCGGATCGGGTAACGGAGTGCCGCTTCGGAACGTCCGGACAGAGGGCGGTCGCGGCTGGATCGCCGGGCAACGCGTTCCCGTCCTTGGCCGCATCACGATGGATCTGACCATGTTCGACATTACCGGTCTCAAGGAGCGCTCGGCGGATGTTGGCGACCGGATTGAGCTGTTCGGTTCCAACATAGGCATCGACGAGGCGGCCAGGGCGGCCGGAACGGTATCCTATGAGATGCTGACGAGTTTGGGCAACAGGTATCTCCGGTGTTACGTGGGCGGGCAGGACCGGCGAAATGCCTAAATCCCGCATCCGGTTCATCTGCCAGAATTGCGGCTCGGTGCATTCGCGCTGGGTCGGCAAATGCGATTCGTGCGGGGAGTGGAACACGCTTGCCGAGGAAGGCCTCGCCTCCGGTATCGGCGGAGGACCGGAGGCGCTCAAATCGGCGCGCCAGGGCCGCCCTGTCGCGCTGACCGGCCTTTCCGGCGGGACTGAGGACGCACCGCGTATTCGTTCCGGTATTGCCGAGCTGGATCGGGTGACCGGCGGAGGTTTCGTGCGCGGCTCGGCGCTGCTCGTGGGCGGCGATCCGGGCATCGGAAAATCGACGCTGCTGATGCAGGCCGCCGCCGCCCTGGCGCGGACGGGAAATCGCGTTGTCTACATATCTGGCGAAGAGGCGGTCGCGCAGATCCGGCTTCGCGCCCGGCGACTGGGCGCGGCCGATGCGCCGGTCGAACTGGCGGCCGAAACGAATATCGAAGACATCCTGGCGACGATTTCTAACGGAAAGCGCCCCGACCTGGTGATTCTCGATTCCATCCAGACGCTTTGGACCGACATGGCCGAATCCGCACCTGGAACGGTAACGCAGGTGCGCGCCAGCGCGCAGAAAACGATCCGGTTCGCCAAATCGACGGGCGCCGCGATGGTGCTCGTCGGTCATGTGACCAAGGATGGACAGATCGCGGGGCCGCGGGTGGTCGAGCACATGGTCGATGGCGTGCTCTATTTCGAGGGTGAAAGCGGCCATCACTATCGCATTCTGAGAACGGTGAAGAACCGCTTCGGCCCGACAGACGAGATCGGTGTGTTCGAAATGTCCGACAAGGGGTTGCGCGAGGTCGCAAACCCGTCGGAACTGTTTTTGGGAGAACGCTCCGCTTCGGCGCCCGGCGCCGCCGTGTTTGCCGGCATGGAGGGTACAAGACCGGTTTTGGTCGAGATACAGGCTCTGGTCGCTCCCTCGCCGCTCGGCACGCCGCGGCGGGCGGTCGTCGGATGGGACGGTTCGAGGCTGGCCATGGTGCTGGCGGTGCTGGAAGCGCATTGCGGCGTGCGTTTTGCGCAGAACGATGTCTACCTGAATATCGCCGGCGGATACCGGATATCCGAGCCGGCAGCCGATCTGGCCGTGGCCGCGGCGCTGGTTTCATCGCTCACCGGCCTTGCCCTTGCCGCCGATTGCGTCTATTTCGGCGAAATCTCGCTTTCGGGCACCGTAAGGCCGGTTGCACATGCGGCCCAGCGGCTGAGGGAGGCGGAAAAACTCGGGTTTGCCAGTTCGGTAATGCCGGCGGGTGGCGAGGGCGCTTCGGGTGCAATCGCCCGAAACGCGTTCCAGCCGGCAACGCTTAACGATCTGGTCCGGCGCATCGCGGGACCGCCCGGGCAAACCGGAGAGTGAACAGGGAAGGCTTGCTTCTTTGCCCGCCTTTCCGGAGATAATGCGGCGCAGGGTCTGGAGTTGAGCCAAATATGCCTGTCACACTGCTTGATGGCGTCCTGATCGGATTTACGCTGATATCGGCAATTCTCGCCATGGTGCGCGGCTTCTCGCGCGAAGTGCTTTCCATTGCCTCATGGGCCGCGGCCGCGGCGGCCGCGTATTACCTCCATCCGGGCGTCACATCGTTTGTCATGCCCTACATCGACCACCCGCGGCTGGCGCGGGCGGCGGCCGTGGCGATCGTTTTCTTTGCCGCGCTGGTCCTCGTCACGCTGGTCACGATGAAGGTCGCCGATTTCATCGTCGACAGCCGCATCGGCGCACTCGACCGCACCCTGGGATTTCTATACGGCGCGGCACGCGGAATACTGGTTGTCGCGGTGGCGCTGCTGTTTTTCAAATGGCTTGTCGCGGACGACCAACCGCCATGGATCGCGGAAGCCAAATCGCACCCGCTGCTCGAAATTGTCGGTGAGGGGTTGGAAAGCCTGCTGCCCGACGATCCGGAAAGCGCCATATTCGACCGGCTCAAGCCGCAGGCAGGCGGCGATTAGTCGCGACGCAAACGGGGCTCCGTGCGGTCATGACCACATCAAAGCAGACGGATGCAAGCTCCGACACGTTCGAACCGCAAGCCGACGCTTTTCGCGACGAGTGCGGGGTTTTCGGAATATTCGGCCGACCGGATGCCGCGGCGGTCGTCACGCTCGGACTTCATGCGCTGCAACATCGCGGGCAGGAAGCCGCGGGCATTGTCTCCTTTGACGGCAGCCAGTTTCACGTTGAGCGCCATATCGGACTGATCGGCGATACGTTCACCAGGAAATCGGTGATCGACCGGCTTGGCGGCGGCCGCGCAATCGGCCACACACGCTATTCGACCACCGGCGGGGCGAGCCTGCGCAACGTACAGCCCATGTTCGCCGAACTGTCGGACGGCGGCTTCGCCATCGCGCACAACGGCAACATCACCAATGCGATGACGGTGCAACGACGCCTGCAGAAACAAGGCGCGATCTTTTCTTCGACCTCCGACACGGAGACGATCCTGCATCTGGTCGCGATGAGCCGCGAAGCGAATTTCGTCGCCCGTTTCACCGAAGCGATCCGCCAATTGGAGGGCGCATTCTCGCTGGTGGCGCTGTCGTCGAAAAAAATGCTGGGCTGCCGCGATCCGCTGGGCATACGCCCGCTTGTTCTTGGCGATCTGGACGGCTCCTGGATACTGGCATCCGAAACCTGCGCGCTCGACATCATCGGCGCCCGTTTCGTTCGCGACATTGAACCCGGCGAACTGGTCGTGATCGAAGAAAGAGGGCTTGAGAGTCTGTTTCCGTTCGAGAAACAAAGCCCGCGCTTTTGCATCTTCGAATATGTGTACTTTTCAAGGCCCGACTCGATCGCGGAAGGACGAAACGTCTACGCCGCGCGCAAGGAAATCGGTCTTGAACTGGCGCGCGAGGCGCCGGTCGCCGCCGATGTCGTCATCCCGGTGCCGGATTCGGGCACGCCGGCGGCAATCGGCTTTGCACAAGGCGTGGGCCTGCCGTTCGAACTCGGCATCATTCGCAATCACTATGTGGGAAGAACCTTTATCCAGCCGACCGATTCCATCCGCCACATGGGCGTCAAGCTGAAGCACAACGCGAACCGGCACATGATGGAGGGCAGGCGGGTCGTGCTTGTCGACGATTCCATCGTGCGCGGCACCACCAGCCAGAAAATCGTGCAGATGGTTCGTGACGCGGGCGCGAAGGAGGTGCATATGCGGATTGCCTCGCCGCCGACCATGGAATCGTGTTTCTACGGCGTGGATACGCCGCATCGATCGAAGCTTTTGGCGTCACGCATGTCGGTCGACGACATGGCGGAGTTTATCCGGGTCGATTCGCTGGGGTTCTTGTCTATCGACGGCCTTTACCGCGCGGTCGGCGAGGCGTCGAGGAACAGTGAATCGCCGCAGTATTGCGACGCCTGCTTCACCGGTGACTACCCGACGACGCTTGCCGATAACGATGGCACGGACAATGTGCGGACGCTTTCGTTGCTGGCCTCGGGCGGCCATCGCGAATGAACGGCGCAAACACCGGATTTGAGGATCGGATTGCGCTGGTGACCGGCGCCTCGCGCGGCATCGGATACCACATCGCCGAACGGCTTGGACAAGCGGGCGCACATGTGATCGCCGTGGCGCGGACCGTCGGCGGACTGGAAGAACTCGACGACGAGATCAGGTCCGCGGGCGGGGAGGCGACGCTCGTTCCGCTGGACCTGGCGGACCTGGCGGGAATTGACCGGCTCGGCGGCGCAATTCACGAACGTTGGGGCAGGCTCGACATACTCGTCGCCAATGCAGGTGTGCTGGGAGCAACCTCGCCGCTCGGCCATGTCGAAGCGAAGGTGTTCGAACGGGTGATGACAATCAACGTGACATCCACCTGGCGTCTGATCCGATCGACAGAGCCGCTGCTGAAACGGTCCGATGCAGGCAGAGCGATCCTGCTGTCATCGGGCGCCGCGCATCTTTGCCGTCCTTTCTTTGGCCCCTATTCGGCTTCAAAGGCCGCCGTCGAGGCGCTCGCGCGCACCTGGGCGGCGGAAACCGTCAACACGCCGCTGAAGGTCAATTCGGTCGATCCGGGCGCAACGCGCACCGCGATGCGGGCGCGGGCTATGCCCGGCGAAGACCCGGAGACACTGCCGCATCCGTCGGAAATCGCGGCGATGATACTGCCGCTTGCCTCACCCTCGTTCAACGATTCCGGCAAGCTGTTCTCAGCGCGACGGGATGAGCTTCTGGAATACCGGACGCCCGCCTGAGATTCGCATATGGAATCTTGACAAAACAGCGGGAACCTGACGCGCGGGCTTTATGGGAATTGCCGCGTCATCCGCCAGACACCCGACTTCCCACCTGAATTTGTCACGCCCGCCGATCGGAGGCGAGCAAAGCGGCCGGCATTCGGATTGACAATTGACGTCACGATCAAAGCCGTTACGCTTTCCGACACGAGATGCGGCTGAAAAACCGGATTTGAACAACCAGCTGCGGGGAGCGTTCCGGAGAATCAGGCGTGCTGTTTGCCATTATCGTCCCAGGATTGATTGCCGCCGCCGTCCTGGCCGCCGCGGTGGTTCAGATGAGCAGGCTGGGCCTGCCGTTCTCCCAGGCGCTCCTCTATGCGCCGCTGAAATTTCTGTACCGCATCGACGACAAATCCCTGATATTGGCGCGCCGGACCGGAGCGCCGGTCATTTTTATCGTCTCCCATCAGTCGAGACTTGAACCGGCGTTGATGCTTTCCATCCTGCCCTCCGAGACACTTCATATTCTTGATGAGTCATCCGCTTCCTCGACCTGGCTGGAGCCATTTCGCTCATTGGCGCCAACCATCGCCTTTAACGCCAGGCATGTGTTCGTAAGCCGACGTCTGGTGCGCCGTCTCAAAGCGGGCGGAAAACTCGCCGTCTACATGCCGGAAGGCGTGGAGCCGGATCAGCGTGGATTTCGCCTTTATCGCGCGATTGCGAGAATTGCGGCGCGGTCGAATGCCCGAATCGTTCCGATCGTCGTTGACGGAACCCGCCAACTCCCGTTTTCGCTCGCGCCGCCGTACAAAGCGCCCCGGATGATTTTTCCCCGGCTTCGTATCGGTGCGCTCGAAGGGCGCACGGTTGAAGAACTGATCAAGCGGGCCGGCGCCAACCGGATGACCAATTCGCTGGCGCTGTTTGATCGCATGGCCGAATGCAGAATCGCCTCGACCGACCGGTCCCGGACAATTTTCGGCGCGATGGGCGACGCGGCGAAGCGATTTGGCCCGGGACGCATTGTGCTGGAAGACCCTATATCGGGCGCCATGACGTATCGCCGGATCATGATGACCGCCCGCGTTCTCGGCGCGCGTTTTTCGACGGTCGGCAGGCCGGGGACCGCAATCGGCCTGTTGCTGCCGAACATGAATGGGGTGGTTTCGGCGTTTTTCGGCGTGCAATCGGCCGGCCGCGTGGCGGCGATGCTGAACTATACGGCCGGCCCCGCCGCGGTCCGCTCGGCATTGAAAACAGCCGAAATCGACACCGTTGTCTCCTCGCGGGCCTTCATGGAAAAGACCGAATTCGAACCGCTTGTCGAGACGATCGAAGAGGCCGGCGCCACCTTCATTTGGCTGGAGGATTTGCGCGACCGGGTTTCATCTTTCGAAAAGATCGCCGCCGCGCTGTCCTGGCGGCGGCCGGTCGTGCGGCGCGAGCCCAACGACCCTGCGATCATTCTCTTCACTTCCGGATCCGAGGAGACGCCTAAGGGTGTGGTGTTAAGCCACCGGAACATCGTCGCGAACGCCTTGCAGGCCGAAGCACGGATCGAATTTTCTCCGGCAGACACGCTTTTCAACGTCTTGCCGGCATTCCACTGTTTCGGCCTCACCGGAGGCACGCTGCTGCCGCTTCTGACCGGACTGAGGCTTTATCTCTACCCGTCGCCCCTGCACTACAAGATCATACCCGCGACGGCGGCCAGGGTCCGTCCGACCATCATGTTCGGCACCGACACGTTTCTCGCCGGCTACGCGCGAACCGCCAGCGAGAACGACTTTTCCAGCATGCGGATGATCGTCGCCGGGGCCGAGCCGGTCAGGGCGGAGACGAGGCGGGTCTGGCGGGAGCGGTTCGGCGTGGATATTCTTGAGGGATTCGGTATGACGGAAGCCGCTCCGGTGGTCGCGGTCAATTCCGCCACCCACGGCCGCGACGGTACGGTCGGGCGGCTGCTGCCCGGCATGCGGATGCGCATCGAACCTGTTGACGGCATCGAGGGCGCGGGCCGTCTCTGGCTTGCCGGCCCCAATGTGATGCTGGGCTATCTGACGGCCGACAGACCGGGCGAACTGCAACCGCCCGAAAACGGCTGGCATGATTCCGGCGACATCGTCGCCATTGATCGCGAGGGCTTCATCGCCATTCGCGGTCGAGCGAAACGCTTCGCCAAACTGGCCGGCGAAATGGTCTCTCTGGGCGCGGTGGAATTGCTGGCGCAGGACCTCTGGCCCGACGACCGACACGCGGCGCTCGCCGTTCCGGACAAGCGAAAGGGCGAACGGATTATCCTGCTTACAACACGCAGGAAACCCGACAAGGCCGCCATCGCCAAACACGCAAGGAGAACGGGAGCGGCGAAGTTGACGGTCCCTTCGGCAATCGTCGCGGTCGGCGAGATACCGGTGCTCGGTTCGGGAAAAACCGATTATGTCAGCGCCCGGAAGTCGCTTCCGAAACTGTCGGACAAGGCCGCATGATCTGATTCGCGGAACCTTCTCAAGGGTCCGATTTTGTTTCTTTTTCCTGTTCGACCCGCCTGCGCTTCGTGTACATGCGGGCGCTGACCGGAAGGAAAATCAGATAGGCGAGCGCGGTGACCGACATCGTTTCCCAGACGAAGCTTGCAAGAAACAGAACATACAGCGCCCCGGCGAGAAGCAGCGGCATGACCATGTCGCCGCGCACCCTTTGCCCGCTGTTCTTTCCGGCGAAAACCGGGACGCGGCTGACCAGCAGAAACGCGATGAATGCGGTGAACGCCGAGGCCGCGTAAGCCATGTTCAGCGATTTCTCCAGACCGAGAAATCCGAGGTAGATCGGCAACATGACCAGCACCGCGCCGGCGGGCGCGGGAACGCCGACAAAATAATCGGATTGCCAGCCGGCCCTGCCTTGAGTCTCGGACATGACATTGAACCGGGCCAGCCGCATGCCGCAGGCGATGGTGAACAGAAGCGCCGCCATCCAGCCGAACGCTTTGGCCTCGCCGAGCAGATAGACATAAAGCACCATGGCCGGCGCGACGCCGAAATTCACAATGTCGGCGAGCGAATCCATCTGCGCGCCGAAGCGGGACGTTGCCTTCAACATACGCGCGACCCGCCCGTCGATTCCGTCCAGGAAGGCGGCGATCAACACCATGACCACCGCATTCTCGAACCTGCTCTCGAACGCCAGCCGGATCCCGGTGAGACCGGCGCAGATGGCCAACACGGTGATCAGGTTCGGCCAGACAAGACGAACCGGAATCTCACGCAATCGCGGACCCCGGTGAGTATCCTTGCCGTGGGGATCGAAATCGGGAAATGGCGTTTCCATACGGCCGCCTCAATCGATCCGATTATGCGGCGTTTGCGGTAACCCGCCAAAGGATGCGATCACCGTTTCGCCCGCGATCGAGGTTTGACCGATCGCCACGCGGGGGATCGCGCCGTCGGGCAGATAGACATCGACGCGAGAACCGAAGCGGATCAGACCAAACCGTTCGCCGGCGCCGATCTCGGTATCCTCCGCGGCGAAGCAAAGTATGCGCCGCGCCACCAGCCCGGCGATCTGAACCGCCGCCACCGCGCCGTTCGGACCGTCGATCACCAGGCCGTTGCGTTCGTTTTCCGTGCTGGACTTGTCGAGATCAGCGTTAAGAAACAGCCCCGGCTTGTAAAGGATGCGGTTTATCCTGCCGCGCACCGGCGCCCGGTTCACGTGGCATGAAAACACATTCATGAAAACCGAAATCCTCAGCATCTCGCCGTTTCCAAGCCCCAGTTCGCCGGGCGGAACGGCCGGTCCCACGGCCGAGACCTTTCCGTCGGCGGGACTGACGACCACGGTGTCATCGACGGGCGTGACCCGCGTGGGGTCGCGGAAAAAATAGGCGCACCACGCCGTCAGGATCATGCCGATCCAGAACAGCGGCGTCCAAAGGAAACCGAGCACCAGCGCCATGACCGCAAATCCCGCGATGAACGGATAGCCTGCCGGGTGGATCGGCGCGAATGTGTCGCGGATTGTGTCTGCGAGGCTCATCGGAAAAGTCCGGGCGGGGAAAGTCGTTCAAGGATCATGACGATGCCATACACAACCTGCGACGTGACGGCAAACCGCATCCGCCGCATGGAGGACCCGGCCAGGGCGGCAGGCGTCACCTTGCGGCGGCGGTCGGCATATATCGTCGGTAACGGTCAGGCCGGAAGCGCGTGATGGCGCATCCGCGCCGCCCGAATATCCGCGCGTAAAAACGCAATGCTATACCGGCTGGACGGATCGTCCGCGAGACCCGGCGCCCGTTCCTTTTTCCTCGACTGAACCCGGCTCCGGCCTGCGCCGAACGACAATTCCCAGTTCGTCGGTTTCACGCGCCGCGCGCAGGCGCTCCTCGGCTTCCGTGGCCTCGCGCTGGCGGTCCCACATTTCCTTGTAGAGCCCGTTCTTCTCGATCAGCGCCGTGTGCGATCCGCGCTCGGCGATCGCCCCGTCGTGGAGCACGATAATCTCGTCGGCGCCGATCACCGTCGAAAGCCGATGCGCGATCATGAGCGTCGTCCGCCCGCGGCTTGCGTAGTCCAGCGCGTACTGGATTTCCTGTTCGGTCTTCGTGTCGAGCGCCGAAGTCGCCTCATCCAGCATCAGGATCGGCGGCGCTTTCAACAGTGTGCGCGCAATCGCGACGCGCTGCTTTTCGCCGCCCGACAACTTCAATCCCCTCTCGCCGACCATTGTCCCGTATCCATCGGGAAGCGCCTTGATGAAGTCGCCGATCTGCGCAAGGTCGGCCGTCTCGGCCACCTCCTCGTCGGTGGCATCGGGGCGTCCGTAGCGGATATTGTAGGCGATCGTGTCATTGAACAGGACAGTGTCCTGCGGAACCATGCCGATCGCGGCGCGCAGACTGTTCTGCGTCACGTCGCGGATATCCTGACCGTCGATCAGAATCCGCCCCTCGCCCACGTCATAGAAGCGAAACAGCAGTCTCGAAATCGTCGATTTTCCCGCACCGGACGGCCCGACAATCGCAACCGTTCCGCCGGCGGGGACGTCAAGGGAAACGCCTTTCAGAATTTCACGATCGGGCTCGTAGCCGAACCGCACATTGTCGAAACGGACCGCGCCCGACGTCACGCGGAGCCGACCTGCATCGGGTTTGTCGCCGATCTCGCGTTTCACATCGAGCAGATCGAACATCTGCTCGATGTCGGTGAGGCCTTGGCGGATTTCACGATAGAGAAAGCCGATGAAATTCAACGGGATGGATAGTTGCATCAGCATGGCGTTGATGAATATGAAATCGCCGAGGGTCTGCGTTCCCGCCATGACCTCGCGTGCCGACAGAATCATCACGATCGTCATGCCGACGCCGAAAATCGCGCCCTGGCCGAAATTCAGCCAGCCAAGCGATGTCCACGTCTTAGTGGCGGCGATCTCGTAACGCGCCATGGAACGGTCGAACCGCTCCGCCTCCAGGCGCTCATTGTTGAAGTATTTGACCGTCTCGAAATTGAGCAGCGAATCGATAGCCTTGGTGTTGGCGTCGGTGTCGGAATTGTTCATCTCGCGGCGGATGGCGATGCGCCAGTCGCTCGCGCGCACCGTATACCAGGTGTAGGCGGCGACCGTCGCGGCAACGATGGCCACATAGGAAATCCCGTAGGCAATGGCGAAGATGACCGCCGCCAGCGCGAATTCGAGAATGGTCGGCGCGGTGCTGAGGATCGTGAAGCGGACGATGGTTTCAATGCCCTTTATGCCGCGTTCGATGATGCGCGAAAGTCCGCCCGTCTTGCGCTCGAGATGAAAGCGCAGCGACAGATCGTGCATGTGCACGAACGTCTTGTAGGCAAGCCGGCGAACCGCGTTCTGGCCGACGCGCGCGAAAAGCGCGTCACGCAGCTGGTTGAAGCCCCATTGGGCGAGACGAACCGCGTTGTACGCGATTACCAGCATCACCGGCGCCAGAAGGAAATCCGGCAATGTCCCGGGCAATCCGTCCTCACCGGCCAGGGCGTCGGTCGCCCATTTGAAGAAAAACGGCACCAGCATGAGAACGAACTTCGCCAGCACCAGAAACAAGGTCGCCCAGGCGACCCTCAGCTTCAAATCGACACGATCGGAAGGCCACATATAGGGCCACAAATTGGCGATGGTGCGGAATGTCGAGCCGGAATCGGCGGAAACGGTCTTGCTCGCCACGGCATTCACGCTCGCCGCTCATGCGCATTGATGCGCGGTTCGGCCTGCGCGCAGCACACCGTCACCAGACCGTTGATCAGGCCGGCAAGCCCTTGAAGCGCAGCTTGATCGATCGAGTATCTGGAACGCTGTTTTTCCGAGGCGTATTCGACAAGGCCGGCCTCGACCAGAACCTTCAGGTGTTGTGAGACGGTGGACTGCGCGAGATCAAGCTGGGCGACGACATCCTTGCAACGGCAATCGTCCATGCAGGACAGGTGGCGCAGAATCGCGATCCGCGCCGGGTGAGCGAGAGCGCCAAGCGCCGAAGCGATCGCTTCGTCGTTTGGACGGCAACAACTAGATAATGCTTTCATCGTTTATCGACGATAAGCGATTGACGCCCATGTTGCAAGCCCGAAAAACCGGATGAATTCCCGGCTATCGGTTGGCTTTTGAAGACAGGGCCTCCGGCGATCGATCGGCAATGGCGTCCAGGTCCGCCGGTTCGCCGTCATCGCTGGTTCCGGGCACATCGAAAATCTGTCCGGGCCATATCCAGTGCGGGTCTTTGATCTGATTTCGATTTGCCGTGTAGATTGTCGTGTAACGAATGCCGCGGCCATAAACACGCAGTGAGATTCGCCACAAGGTATCGCCGCGCCTGATGATGACGGAACCGGAAGTTTTCTCCAGCTTAGGCGCGGTCAGCGCAATGTCCTCGCCGAAATCGGCGTGTTCGATCGTGCCCGGCACGCCGGCGGCGACCTGCGACGATTGCGGCTCGGCCGTTTCGCCGCCGGCGGCATCGGCTTCTTCGGACGGTTTGTCTTCCCGCATTTCGGATTCGGCCATTGCCGGCCGTTCCGGTTCGGCGGAGGCGGCGGACCGTTCTTCGTCCCGCCGGCTGTCGTCCGCACTTGCGTCGCCGCCTTCCGAGGCCATGTTCTCGCCGGAGATTTCGGTCTCCGTATCCATGGATTCTTCCGCAGCCATCGTCTCGTCACCCGGTTCGGCCTTTGCAACCGTGGTCCCGGTGTCCGAACCATCTTCCGGACCGGCGCTCGATGCGTCGCTTTCGGCATCAGCGCCAGCTTCGTGGATTTCGGCCTCGCCATCTTCAGCCGTATTGGCGGCCGGCGGCGCGACGGCGGCGACCGCCTCACCGGCCTCGCGCTCAAACGGCACGGCCGCCCGCGCTATCACTTCGGCGCTGCCGACTTCCAGCATATCGGCGCGAATGATGTATTCGCCGACCGCCAGACCGCGCGTCGATTCCACCAGATATCGCCCGATTTCCGAAGATAGCGTTTCCCCGATCAGGTCCCTGTTGGCGTAAACCCTGATCACCTTGCCCGGATTTGCCGTACCCGCGACGAACACATGGTCGCCTTCAATCTCGACCGCCTCGACAACGATGCTAAAATCATCGGCGGGCGGTGTTTTTTGTTCAACAGGTTGCGCTTTGCCGGCTTCTTCCGGCTTGGATTCCGAAACCGCCGCCATTTCGGTGGTGTCGTCCTTCGCGGCTTCTTCTTGCTTCGCCGCGTCGCCGCCGGTGGAGTCGGCCGCCGCCGAAGCGGCATCGCCGCCGCTCTCCCGATCCGCCATTCCGGCATCGGCCGCTTGATTTGCGGAGTCACCGGACACGACCGCCATTTCGGTGGTGTCGTCCTTCGCGACTTCTTCTTGCTTTGCCGCGTCGCCGCCGGTGGAGTCGGCCGACGCCGAAACGGCATCGCCGCCGCTCTCCCGATCCGCCATTCCGGCATCGGCCGCTTGACCTGCGGAGTCACCGGACACGACCGCCATTTCGGTGGTGTCGTCCTTCGCGGCTTCTTCTTGCTTCGCCGCGTCGCCGCCAATGGAGTCGGCCGACGCCGAAGCGGCATCGCCGGCGCTCTCCCGATCCGCCATTTCGGCATCGGCCGCTTGATTTGCGGAGTCAACGGACACGACCGCCATTTCGATAGTGTCGTCCTTCGCGGCTTCTTCTTGCTTTGCCGCGTCGCCGCCGGTGGAGTCGGCCGCCGCCGAAGCGGCATCGCCGGCGCTCTCCCGATCCGCCATTTCGGCATCGGCCGCTTGAACTGCGGAGTCACCAGACACGGCCGCCATTTCGGTGGTGTCGTCCTTCGCGGCTTCTTCTTGCTTCGCCGCACCGCCGCCGGCCGCCGCCGAAGCGGCATCGCCGGCGCTCTCCCGATCCGCCATTTCGGCATCGGCCGCTTGATTTGCGGAGTCACCAGACACGGCCGCCATTTCGGTGGTGTCGTCCTTCGCGGCTTCTTCTTGCTTCGCCGCGTCGCCGCCGGTGGAGTCGGCCGCCGCCGAAACGGCATCGCCGGCGCTCTCCCGATCCGCCATTTCGGCATCGGCCGCTTGAACTGCGGAGTCACCGGACTTTGCCACATCGTCCGCAGCGGCAGTTTCGGTTACGGCGTCGGGTTCGCCCGCCGCCGCAACTTCCGTTTCCGTTTTTTCAACCGGCTCCTGTTCTTCGCCTTCGGGGGCGGCGATCAGCTTCGAGGGTTTGCCGGGCTCGTCGACAATGGCCAACACGTCGCCGTCTTCCGTTTCCGGAATGCTGATGATCGCGGTCTCGGTCGACATCGCGACGATCTTTTCGGGAGACGTGGCGCGCAACACGATTATATAATCGCCGGGCTCCAGCGGCTCGGACAGGATGACGGCGAAATCTCCCCTGCCCGTTGCGGTCGCATCCCCAAGCGTGCGGCTTCCGGTCACCACTTCGACAAGGGAACCGGCGGCCGCGGCGCCCGCGATGATCACATTGCCGTCCGGTTCGACCCGGACGATATCGAAACGGGGCGGGACGATCCCGGCGGGCTTTGCGGACGCATCGGCGTCGATACCCGTCCCGGCGCTTCGGGCATCGCTTTCCTCCATGCCGCCGTCGCCGGTTTCCCCGGACAGTTTCGCGACATCCCGACCGGCCCCGGCATCCGTCGCTTCGACATCGGATTTGCCTGCACTGTCATCGTCAGCCGTTTCGGACTGCGCCATGTCGCCGTTTTCATCCGAAGTTGAGGCGTCCGGCTTCGTTCCGGTCGCGTCGCCGGCGACCGTGGAGCCGGCGCTTTCCGGCGCGGCCTCGGTCGCGACCTGCCGGGAAGGCAAAATCGGGTCCAATATGCCGGTATTGAAAGCGACCAGGCCGACCGCCATCGCCACCAGCGCCGAGTTCAAGAGTAAATTCAGTGATTTACTCGCCATAATTTCGATCCCGATTCATGTTTTTGGCTTGGTCTAGTCGGTTTTTGAAGCCATAACAAGAAAAACACCGTGACCCTTGACTACGGTTACGACCCTTGACCACGGTCAATCGCTCGGCCATTCCGGTTTCATGCGGACGATTCGATCCATTTGCGTTTATTGCGGCTCTTCGCCGGGCAGGAGCGGCGTTTACATGGAGACCGGTTACGCCCTGGGCGCGGCGGTCGCCGGGGCGGGCATGAGGCTCGTCTATGGCGGCGGAACCAGGGGCGTCATGGGCGCCGTCGCCTCCGGGGCTATGGAGGCGGGCGGCAGGGTGACCGGGATCATCCCGCGCTTCCTCCTGAACAAGGAAGGCGGCGATATCGCGCCGGACCGGTTCGACGAGCTTGTCGTCACCGACGACATGCACCGGCGCAAGCATTCGATGTTCGAGAAATCGGATGCGTTCGTGGCATTGCCCGGAGGCATCGGCACGCTTGAGGAAATCGTCGAAGTGATGACATGGGCGCAGCTTGGCCGTCACCGCAAACCGATGGTTTTCGCCAATATCGGCGGCTTCTGGGATCCGATGCTGGCCTTGGCGGATCACATGAAAACGCAGGGTTTTCTGCATTCGGCGGACAAGGCGCGGACTTTGGTGGCGGAGACTGTCGATGAGATCGTTCCGCTGATCGTCGCGTCCGCGCGGGCGGGCGCCCGGGGTGACGATGCGATCGTGAAACGGCTCTGACAGGCGGAGACGCCGGCCATCGAGGTTGATCGCGGCGAACCGGCGGTGCTAGAAACGGCGGCGGGAAGGATGACGATATGAGGATCGGAATCGTTGCAATACCGGCGGCCTTGGCGGCGTGTCTGACTTTATCGGCCGCGCGGGCGCAGCCCGACTGCGCGAACTGGAACAGCTTGGCTTTCTTCGAGACGGCCGGCGCCGAGGATGTGCGCGCCTGCCTGCGCGCCGGTGCCGCTCCCGACGCACGGACCGCGAGCGGCTCCACACCGCTGCACGCTGCTGCGAGGAAGGGCAATGCCGCCGCGATCGCGGCGCTGCTCGAAGCCGGAGCCGATCCCGATGCGCGGGCCAAGAACGACACTACCCCGCTACACGCTGCTGCTTTGCAGGGCCATGCCGCCGCGATCGCGGCGCTGCTCGACGCCGGGGCCGATCTCCACGCACGGGACAAGGATGGCCACACTCCGCTGCACATTGCTGCGATTGTGGACAATGCCGCTGCGATCGCGGCGCTGCTCGAAGCCGGTGCCGATCCCAACGCACGGGATGAGAATATGTTGACCCCGCTGCACATTGCTGCGCAGCAAGGTCATGCCGCCGCGATCGCGGCACTGCTCGAAGCCGGAGCCGATCCCGACGCGCTTGCCGAGAATGGCTATAACCCGCTACACATTGCCGCGATGGAAGGCGATGCGGCGGCGATCGCGGCGCAGCGCGAAGCCGGGGCAGATCCCAACGCACGGACCGAGGATGGCTCTACCCCGCTGCACGCTGCTGCGTTGCAGGGCCATGCCGCGGCGATCGCAGCGCTGCGCGAAGCCGGGGCCGACCCCGACGCGCGGACCGAGTATGGCCGCACCCCGCTGCACATTGCCGCGATGGAAGGCCATGCCGCCGTGATCGCGGCGCTGCGCGAAGCCGGAGCCGATCCGAATTCACGAACCGAGGGTGGCTTCACCCCACTGCACGATGCCACGTTTTACGGCCATGCCGCCGCGATCGCGGCGCTGCTCGAAGCCGGGGCCGATCCCAACGCGCGGACCGAGGGTGGCGCCACCCCGCTGCACTTTGCTGCCAGGCAGGGCCATGCCGCGGCGATCGCGGCGCTGCTCGATGCCGGGGCCGATCCCAACGCGCGGACCGAGGATGGCTTCGCCCCGCTGCACTTTGCTGTTACAAAGGGCCATGCTGCGGCGATCGCGGCGCTGATTGAGGCCGGGGCCGATCCCGATGCGCGGACCGAGGATGGCGGTACCCCGCTGCACGATGCTGTGCGGCAGGGCCATGCCGTTGTGGTCGCGGCGCTGCTCAAGGCCGGGGCCGATCCCGATGCGCGGGACAAGAATAGCGCCACCCCGCTGCACTTTGCGGCGTATGAAGGCCATGCTGCGGCGATTGCGGCGCTGCTCGAAGCCGGAGCCGATCCCGACGCGCGGGCCAAGAACGACACTACCCCGCTACACGCTGCTGCCAGACGAGGCCATGCCGCGGCGATCATGGCGCTGCTCGAAGCCGGCGCCGATCCCGATGCGCGGACCGAGGATGGCCGCATCCCGTTCGATCTCATTCCGAAGAATTCGCCGCTGATCGGCACGCCCGCCTATTGGCGGCTGAACGACGCCCGCTGGAACTAACCGGCAAGGGCCGCGCATTCCGCCTTGAACCCTCGCCAGTCCGGGCCGGCCGTTTCGCCGTTCGGGCCATCACTCCGCCGCGACCGGGCCGGCCATTGAGCGGTTCTTCATCAGCTTGTAGACGATCGAATCCATCAGCGCCTGGAACGAAGCGTCGATGATGTTTTCGGACACGCCCACCGTCCACCAGCGGCTACCCGTGCCGTCATGGCTTTCGATCAGGACGCGGGTGATCGCCTCGGTGCCGCCGTTCAATATGCGCACCTTGTAGTCGACCAGTTCGAGATCCTCGATTTCGCTCTGGAACCTGCCCAGGTCCTTGCGCAAGGCGAGATCGAGCGCGTTGACCGGTCCATGGCCCTCGGCGACCGACATGCGCTCCTCGCCGTCGACCCGCACCTTCACGATGGCCTCGGAGACGACCTTCTGGTTGCCGAGCGCGTCATGGCGGCGCTCGACCATGCAGCGGAACGAGGTCACGTCGAAGAATGCCGGCGCCGCGCCCAGCGTCCGGCGGGCCAGCAGTTCGAAACTGGCGTCGGCCGCCTCATATGAATAGCCGAACGTTTCGCGCTCCTTCACCAGCGCGATCAGCGTGTCGAGGCGGCTGTCGTTCCTGTCGACCCCGATGCCCCGGCGCCGCATTTCGGCGATGAAATTGGCCTTGCCGGCCTGGTCCGACACCATGACGCGGCGGCGGTTTCCCACGCTTGCCGGCGGCACGTGCTCATAGGTTTCGGGTTCCTTCGCCAGCGCCGAAGCGTGTATGCCGGCCTTGGTGGCGAAGGCCGAACCGCCGACATAGGGCGCCTGCGTATCCGGCGCGCGGTTCGACAATTCGTCGAAGGCGCGGCTCAGACGGGTCACGCTCTCAAGCGCGTCCGGGGCCAACCCGGTCTCGAAGCGGTCGGCGAAGACCGGCTTGAGCATCAGGGTCGGAACGATCGAGACGAGATTCGCGTTGCCGCAGCGCTCGCCGATGCCGTTCAGCGCGCCCTGTATCTGGCGCACGCCGGCCTGGACCGCGACCAGCGAATTGGCGACCGCCTGGCCGGTGTCGTCATGGGCGTGAATGCCGAGACGGTCGCCCGGTATGCCGGCGGCGATGACGGCGCCGACGATTTCGCCGACCTCGGCCGGCTGCGCGCCGCCATTGGTGTCGCACAGCACCGCCCAGCGCGCGCCCGCATCGAAAGCCGTCCTCGCGCAGGCGATCGCATAATCGGGATTGGCCTTGTAGCCGTCGAAGAAATGCTCGCAATCGAGCATCGCCTCCTTGCCGGCGGCGATGGCGGCTTCGACCGACTGGCGGATTCCTTCGAGATTTTCCTCTTTGGTGCAGCCGAGCGCGACGCGCACATGATAGTCCCAGCTCTTGGCGACGTAGCAGATGGCGTCGGATTGCGACCGCAGCAGCGCGTTGACGCCGGGATCGTTGGAGATCGACACGCCGGCGCGTCTGGTCATGCCGAAGGCGACGAAACGGCTGGCCGTCGTCCGCTTCTCGGAGAAGAAGGCGGTGTCGGTCGGATTGGCGCCGGGATAGCCGCCCTCCACGTAATCGACGCCGAACTCGTCCAGCAATTTTGCGATGGCGATCTTGTCCTCGACGGAAAAGTCGATCCCCGGCGTCTGCTGGCCGTCGCGCAGCGTGGTGTCGAACAGATAGATGCGTGCCTTGTCCGCCATGGTTCATTCCTTCATCGGCGCGACGGCGAACGGATGAATGCGTGCCTTGTCCGCCATGTCGAGCGACGGTTCGTTGCTCACCGCTTCACCTCCCATTTTGTGACGCGTTCGCCGGTTTCAGGGTCTTTCGAATCCTTCAGCCGGATTCCCCGGGCCAGAAGATCGTCGCGGATCCTGTCGGCCTCGGCCCAGTTTTTCTCGGCGATCAGCTTGCCGCGATCTTCAATTCTCTCTTTGATCTGGTGCTCATCGACATTCTGATCACGCCGCGCCAAAAACTCAGAAACCGATGGGCGTTCGATCAAAACGTGCAGTTCCGGATCCCGGACTTTACCAAAGGTTTTGTCTTCTTTGATGGCGAATTCGTCGAGTCCGATGCCCCGTGAGGTCAAAACCTTCGGGGGGCAAGTGAACCTGACGCCCGAATCAGTGGCCTCAATGTTGGTGCAACGGGTCTTGTCAATCCAACGCACAACAGCCTTGCCCTCGGCATTCTTCCCGCAAGGCAGGGTGACGATGAGGCACTTAGTCTGACGCGCCCCCGGCATATGAACCGTGACAAACTCCTCATTCTTGGAGGCCGCGTCCTTGGGAGCCTCCGCTGCTGTTGAATCTACATCAATCCAGCGTTGTAGCTCCACAAATGGAGCCAGTCCTATCAACGCCAGCGACCCGGCCAACTCCTCTTGCTTAACTTGTGAGACCGGGTCCCCCAACTTGCGAATCGTAATAATTGCTCCGTGAATATCCAAGTCGTTTGCAAGGTGTTCGACGACAGCGTCGCTCGGCTCGTTTTTGAAGAAACCGACATTCGTATTCGCCAGTTTTGACCGCCAACCGTTTATAACCGCTTCCGCCTCCTCCAACCGCTTCACCGAGAAATCGATCGGCTCGCGGTAGTGCGTCATGAGCATGGCGAGGCGCAGCACCTCGCCCGGCCATTTGCGCCCGCCGAACTTCTCCGTGCGCAGCAGATCGTGGATCGTGACGAAGTTGCCTTCGCTTTTCGACATCTTGCGGCCTTCGACCCGCAGAAAGCCGTTGTGCATCCACACATTGGCCATCGCGGCGGAGCCAAGAGCGCAGCGCGACTGCGCGATCTCGTTTTCATGGTGCGGAAAGATCAGGTCGAGACCGCCGCCGTGAATGTCGAACACCTCGCCCAGATACGCTTTCGACATCGCCGAACACTCGATATGCCAGCCCGGACGACCGTGGATAGCCACCCTGCGGCCATCGAAGGCGAACGAAGCGTCCCAGCCGGGTTCGGTGGCGGACGACTCCTTCCACAGGACAAAGTCGCCCGGATTTTTCTTGTGATCCTTCAAACCGACGCGCGCGCCCGCCTGCTGATCCTCCGGCCTGCGGTTCGACAATCGACCGTAATCCGGCATGGATCGAACGTCGAACAGCACCTCCCTGCCCTCGTCGCCGGCCGCGACGTAGGCGTGGCCCTTGTCGATCAGGCTCCGGATCATCTCGACCATGCCGTCGATGTGTTCGGTGGCGCGCGGCTCGTGCTTCGGTTTAAGGCAGCCAAGCGCGGCGACATCTTCGCGGTACCGGTTCGCGGTGACCTCCGTGACGTCGCGGATGGCCTCGTTAAGCGTCATCTTGCCGGCTTCGACTTCCTTGCCGAAGCGCTTCAGCGCGCGCGCGTTGATCTTGTCGTCCACGTCGGTGATGTTGCGGACGTAGGTGACATGACGTTCCCCGTAGATATGCCGCAGCAGCCTGAACAGCACGTCAAACACGATCGCCGGCCGGGCGTTGCCGATATGGGCGAAGTCGTAAACGGTCGGTCCGCAGACATACATGCGCACGTCTGACGGATCGATGGGAGAAAATTCCTCCTTCGTCCGCGTCAGCGTGTTGTAGAGCCGTATTCCGGTATCCGGCATGATTTTCCCCCGGCCCGGCGGGCAAAACGATCCCGGCCTGCCGGCCGGGTCGTTTGTCTCAATCCGTCAATGAGGGCGAAAACGTCCCGACCGGCGAAGGCGCTAGCCGATAATGCAGATCGAAATGCCCGCACGGGCGTCAAACGTTTTCATGGGCGCTCTTATCGCCTTCAACGAAGCCATCGTCAAGCGTGTAACGCGGCAGGCGTCGATGATTCTCCGGCCGTGGAACGATTTTCGTCAAAAGTTTATCAATTGGACACCGATTTGCCGCAATCTGTTTCCATGCGCCCGGCCCGACGACGAACTCCGGCGCCAAAACGAGCAAAGGCCAGGATAATGCCTCGCGATCCGCAACTGTCGCAAACCGGCGACCTGCTTTGCCGCCATTACCGCGCAATCGGCCCGGCGGCGATCATGGCCGCGCTGCTTTGCCGCCCCCGCGAGCGCGGGAAGTCGGGCGCAAAATCCGTCTGATTTCCACCGGCCGGCCTGTTTTGGGCCGACGAATTTTCGATGAACTCCCGCTTCAGGCGAGGTTTGGCGGCGCTTTGTTCCCTTCGCCGGCTATCGCCAGACCAGACCCAGCGACAAACCCGCCATCACCGACCCGATGAGAATATCCAGCGCCTTCCATGCGCCGGGCCGGGCGAACACCGGCGCCAGCAGCCGCGCGCCATAACCGAGACCGAAAAACCAGACAAAGGATGCGATGGCCGCTCCGGCGCCGAACCGGAGGCGCGCGACACCCGGATAGCCGCCGGACAGCGATCCGATCAGAACCACCGTGTCAAGATAGACGTGAGGGTTCAGAAACGTGAATGCGAGGCAGATGGCGACCGCCGCCTTGAGATTCGTTCCCCTGCCCGAAGCGGCCTGAAGCGTCTCGCCGGAAAAGGCGCGGCGGAACGCGACGATCGCATAGACGGCCAGAAACGACGCGCCCCCGACGGTCGCCACGCCGACAAGCGCGGGAGAACGGGAGACCAGCGTTCCCGGCCCTCCCACGCCCGCGGCGATCAGCAGCGCATCGGACAGGGCGCAGATCAGGCAGAGAATGAAGACATGTTCGCGCAGCAATCCCTGACGCAGGATAAACGCGTTTTGCGCGCCGATGGCGACGATCAGCGAACCGCCGAGCAGAAAGCCGGAAACAAATGCGCTCATGACACCCGCGATCAGAAAAAAGACATCTGCCCGCCATCCGGATTCGTCGGCGTCGGCGTTTCGACCGGCGTCGACACGGGGACCGCCTCGAACAGGTCGGGTTCCGCCGGTTTCAACAGATGCCGGACATCCTTCGGTTCGACCTCCCGGCAATCGAGCCAGTCCGCGAAATCGTCGCGCCGGATGACCGCCGGCATGCGGTTATCGCCGACGGTCTCGTTCGAGGCCGTGGTCAGTATGGCGCCGGTGTCGACCTCGCACCCGTCGGCGGAACTCCAGGTTTCCATGAGACCGGCGAATGCGACGATACCGCCGTTCTTCGGTCCGATCCGGTAGGCTTGCGGCTTTTTCCCGCCGTCTCGCCGCCATTCGTAAAATCCCGAGGCGGGGATCAAGGCGCGGCGGTGGCGCATCGCCGCGCGGAACGAGTTTTTCGTCGCCGCGGTTTCCGAGCGGGCGTTGATCAAAAGCGGAAAGCCCTTCGGGTCCCCGACCCAGGACGGTATCAGACCCCAACGCACCGGCAGCGCCTTCCTGCCCGGCAGGTTGGACCCCTCCTCCCGCGGCGGATCGGCGATAACCATGAGAATCGGTTGTGTCGGCGCGATATCGCGGCGTGGCGGAAATGCCTCGATCTCGATCGGATCGAACAGGTTCCGAACCTCCTCCGGGCCCGCCGTCAGTGAAAATCTTCCGCACATGCGGCGAACTTTCACGTTCCGGAGACGCCGGTCAAGCACAACCGGTTGATGCCACAGGGCGGGACCAATAAAAAGGGGACATGGCGCGGAAAGTTATCGAGGTCGCATCGGCGGTTCTGGTCTGGCGGGATCGGATATTGTTGATCAAACGCGGAAAGGAGCCGTCCAAAGGCCTTTATGCGTTTCCCGGCGGCCGGCTCGAGGCCGAAGAGACGGCCGAAGATGCGGCCCGGCGCGAAGTGATGGAGGAAACCGGCATGATGGCCGGGCCGCTTGAACGTCTCGAAACGCTTCATCTTGGCGAAGCCGACAACGATCCGGCGTCCTCCGCCTGCCGCCTGCGGGTCTTTCAGGGGACGCATGAGGGCGGGAACCCGGTTGCCGGCGATGACGCCGACGATGCGGGCTGGTTCACGCTCGACGAGGTCGAAGCCCTGCCAATGACGAAATCGTCTCTGCGGCTGGCGCGCAAACTGCTCGGTGACGCGATCTGACCGCGAGCGCCCTCACCCAAACGTGACCGCGCTTGTCTTTCCGCCTTCACACGCCCAGCCTAGGTTCCCGGCGAATCGGGCGGAGGATCGGCAGATGGTAGCGCCAAGAGTGTTCGCGATCGCCTGTGCGCTGTTATTGGCGTCGCCGGCGTTCGCCGATCCCGGCCGCTGGACGCGGGAGGGCTGGAAGACCGACTTTTCGATGACTTCCATCGCCTTCGGAGAGATTTTGTCGGGCGGGCCCCCGCGAGACGGAATTCCGTCAATCGACAACCCGGTTTTCGCCGCCGCTTCGGAAGTATCGACGATCGGCGACCGAGAACCGGTCATCCGGTTGCAGGTTGGCGACGATGTCCGCGCCTATCCGCTGCAAATCCTGACCTGGCACGAAATCGTCAACGACACCGTCGGCGGCGTTCCCGTCGCGGTGACTTATTGTCCGCTGTGCAACGCTTCGATCGTTTTCGACCGGCGCGTCGGCGACAGGATTTTTGAATTCGGCACCACCGGCAAGCTCAGAAACTCCGATCTCGTAATGTATGACCGGACCACGGAAAGCTGGTGGCAGCAGTTTACCGGTGCGGCGATCGTCGGTGAAATGACGGGCGAGAAGCTGACGCTGATCCCGTCGAGAATCATGGCCTTCGCCGACTTCAAAAGCCAAAACGCATCGGCAAGGGTTCTGGCGCCGAACAATCCGGGCATGCGCGACTATGGGCGCAATCCCTATGCCGGTTATGACAGCGCCGCATACCCGTTCCTCTACCGCGGCGAGATGCCGGACGGTATTGAGCCGATGGCGCGGGTGATCGTCGTGCGGACGGATGGAAACCCGATCGTGGTGACGATGGAAAAAGTGCGCGCCGACGCCTTCGAGCGTGACGGCTACCGCGTCGAATGGTCGGGCGGCGTGAATTCGGCGCTTGACCGGCCACGCATCTCCGACGGCAGGGATGTCGGCGCCGTGCGGGTCACGAAGGATGGCGAGGACGTCGTTCATGACGTCACTTTCGCCTTTGTCGCGCACGCGTTTCACCCGGAAACCGAGATCGTCGAGTAATCGCCGCCCGCAAGCGGCTTGCGCGCGGCGCGACCGACCGGGTGAACCCGTACGACTTTTTTCAGCGAGGCCCGCGGGATTGAGAAGCTAGTGCGCCAATCCCTCCGAAAAACGTACCGCTTCTCCCTGCCCTTTCGCGACGATCTCGCCCTCCCACATTATGCGTTTGCCGCGAATGATCGTGCCGATGGGCCAGCCGGTGACTTTGCGTCCGTGATAGGGCGTCCAACCCGCTTTCGAGCCGGCCTGCCCGTTGGTGATCACCTCACGGCGTTTCATGTCGACGATAGTGAAATCCGCGTCGTACCCCGCCGCGATACGGCCCTTGCGGGCAATCCCGAACAGGCGCTGCGGGCCATGGCTGGTCAGATCGACGAAACGTTCGAGCGTCAAGCGGCCCGCGTTGACGTGATCGAGCATGATCGGCGCCAGCGTCTGCACGCCGGTCATGCCCGATGGCGAGGCCGGATAGGGTTTCCGCTTCTCCGCCAGCGTGTGCGGCGCGTGGTCGGAGCCAAGCACGTCGACAATGCCCTGCGAAATGCCGCGCCAGACGCCATCGCGATGGCCGGCGTCGCGCACCGGCGGGTTCATCTGGATCAGGGTTCCAAGGGTTGCGTAGTCATTCGCCGATAATGTCAGGTGATGCGGGGTCGCTTCGCAGGTGGCGATGTCCTTGTGCCGCCGCAGAAATCCGATCTCCTGTGCCGTCGAGACATGCAGTACGTGAATGCGGGCGCGTTCCCGTCCGGCGATCCTCACCAGGCGTTGCGTGCATTGCAGCGCCGTGATCTCGTCGCGCCATACCGGATGGGACGAGGGGGCGCCGTCGACGCGCAGGCCCTCGCGCTCGCGCAGCCGGAATTCGTCCTCGGAATGAAATGCCGACCGGCGCCGTGTGTTGCGGAGGATTGAGGCAACGCCTTCATCGTCATCGACCAGAAGATCGCCGGTCGACGACCCCATGAAGACCTTGATCCCCGCCACCGCGGGAAGCCGCTCCAATTCGGCGAGGTCTTCGGCGTTCTCGCGGGTGCCTCCGACCCAGAAGGCGAAATCGCAATGCATCCGCCCCGACGCCCGTGCGACCTTGTCTGCGAGCGCGGCCTCGGATGTCGTCAGCGGTCTGGTGTTGGGCATTTCGAATACGGCGGTCACTCCGCCGAGAACCGCCGCGCGCGACCCTGTCTCCAGATCCTCCTTGTGCTCAAGACCCGGTTCGCGGAAATGAACCTGGCTGTCGATGACGCCCGGCAGAACGTGAAGCCCGGCGCAGTCGATCCGCTCGCCGGCGTCGGAAGACTTCAGGTCTCCGGTCCCGATTATCCGCCCGTCGCTCACGCCTATGTCGCGGACCCCGGCGCCATCCTGATTGACCACCGTCCCACCGCTCAATATGAGGTCGAATGTCCGCGTCATTCCGTGCGCCTCTCATCGTGTTCGACCGGCCTTGCCGGGGGGTGCGGGGCGGCTTACGTAATGGCGGCCAGCAACGCAAGAGATTCCCGATATGCCGACCGCCACGCTCGCCGACCGCACAATTGTCTCGATCAGCGGAGAAGACGCCGCGCCGTTTCTGCAAAATCTGATCACGACGGATCTCGACGCGCTCAATCCGGGAGAAGCGGCGCCGGGCGCACTGCTGACGCCACAGGGAAAGATCCTGTTCGACTTCCTGATCTCAAGAGCAGGCGCCGGTTTTGAACTGGAATGCCGAAAGGATATCGCCGCCGATTTCATCCGCCGGCTGATGCTGTACCGCCTCAGGGCAAGGGTGGAAATATCCGAAGCGGATCGAACAATTGTCGCTGTTTCGTGGGGCGCCGATTCAGACGCTTCAGGCGGGTTGTCGGACAAACGGTTCGTCGCGAATGCCGTCAAACGCCGTCATGCCGCCGCCGGTTCCGGCGAAAGCGCCTCGCCGGAGGATTGGTGCGGATTCAGGATCGGGCAGGGGGTCGGCGAAAGCGGCGATGACTTCTCTCTGGGCGACGCGTTTCCGCACGATGTCCTGTTCGACCGGAACGGCGGCGTGTCGTTCAGGAAGGGGTGCTTTATCGGCCAGGAGGTGGTGTCGCGCATGCAGCATCGCGGCACGGCGCGCCGGCGGCTGCTGATCGCCAGGGGGAAGAGCGCCCTGCCCGCTCCGGGGGCGGAAATCAATGCCGGCGGCAGGATGATCGGAACGCTCGGTTCGGTCGCTGGCGAATACGGTCTGGCTATGGTCCGCATCGACCGGGCGGCTGCGGCCATGGCCGGCGGCGTTGCGATTCTGGCGGGCGAAACCGAACTCGCGCTGGACATTCCGGCCTGGGCCGGTTTTGAGTTTCCCACTTCCGACGCGACGGCGGATGCGGGCTGATGCCCGACCGCGCGGGTGCGCCGCCACGGGCCTGGCAGCGGATGATTTCCGGGCGGCGGCTCGACCTGCTCGACCCTTCGCCTCTCGATATCGAAATCGCCGACATCGCCCACGGGCTGGCGCGGGTCGCCCGCTGGAACGGCCAGACAACCGGCGATCACGCATTTTCGGTGGCGCAGCATTCATTGCTGGTCGACGAAATCTTCCGGACAATCAGGCCGAAGGCCGACGCGCGGCAGCGACTGACCTGCCTGCTGCACGATGCGCCCGAATATGTCGTCGGCGACATGATATCGCCATTCAAGGCGGTCGTCGGTAGCGACTACAAACTGGTCGAGGCAAGGCTGCAAACGGCCATTCATCTGCGGTTTTCGCTGCCGGCGGAAACGCCTGCCCCGCTGAAGCGCACGATCAAACGGGCCGACGAGGTCGCCGCCTGGTTCGAGGCGCGCGAGCTTGCGGGATTTTCCGATCGGGAAGCGGCACGGTATTTTGGCCGGCCACGCGGCGTAAGCGGCGATGATTTCGACCTGACGCCGCTGACCGCCAAAAAGATAGAGCGGGATTTTCTCAAACGATTCAAGGAATTGAACCGGCAGGATTCCGTTCCTAGCGGTGAAGCGGCCCGATGCCCAGAATTTGCAGCGCCACGGAAAAAATGAAAAATCCGAGTGCGGCCCTGAATGACGCCCGGGCATAAATCGCGTAAATCTCACGCATCAGCAGGCCGAAGACGCGGCGTGCGTGGTCGTTCATCGGCCGGGTTTTCTCATCCAGATAGATCCACACCTCGGTGCGTTTCGGTGGTCGCCCGGCGGCTGTCGTCGCGTACCAGAGCAATATGGCCGTCATCATCAGCGCCATGATCGCGCCGGCGCGAAACGACATGACGGGATGGAACGAGAACGAAAGCATGACGCAACCGATGGCGAGCGACCCGAAGAACACGGCGCGCCCAACGCAGAAAAGCGCTATGTTGCGTGTCTTTTCCATCCATCCAGGCCCAACGAAGCCAGAGTGGGGCCGAATCGCCGGGCGGGCAATTCACAATGAGGGGAGAAGCCGGGATCGATTCGCCGCGGCGGGGATAAATGATTTCCCGGCGGATTTCGCGGGATTTCGCGGGATTTCGCGGGATTTGGCGATATTTCGCGACCATGCGGTCAAATTCGATTGTCCGGCCCGCGGATCTGGATAGTCTGGCGGCCTTGACTCATCAGGAAGCCGGCCGTGGACAAATCGAGCGCCAATCCAGCCATCCCCTGGTCGATCGTCATCTGCGGCTGCCTCATTGCGCTGCTCGCCTTCGGCCCGCGCTCGGCGATGGGATTCTTCCAGTTGCCGTTGCTTGCCGACACCGGCTGGGACCGCACGACGTTCGGTCTCGCGATGGCGATTCAGAACCTGTTGTGGGGAATCGGCCAGCCGGTTTTCGGCGCGCTCGCCGACAAATACGGCGCATGGCGCATGCTGGCGCTCGGCGGCGCGCTCTATGCGGCCGGTCTGGCCATGATGGCCGACCCCTCGTCGCCGCTGATGCTGCACATCGGCGGCGGCGTGCTCGTCGGCGTCGGCGTCGGCGCCGGTTCCTTCGGAATCGTGCTCGCCGCATTCGCCAGAAATGTCGCGCCGGAACATCGCAGCGTGGTCTTCGGCGTCGGAACCGCCGCCGGTTCGGCCGGCATGTTCGTCTTCGCCCCGCTCAGCCAGGGCCTGATCGACGCGGTCGGCTGGTCGGACACGCTTGTCTACATGTCGCTGCTGATGCTGGCGATTCCGGTGCTCGCGATACCGCTGCGCGGCAACGCGGCAAGCGGGCCGACGTCCAGACATGAAATGGAGCAGACCGTCGCCGAAGCGCTGCGCGAGGCGTTTCGTCACCAAAGCTATCTGCTGCTGATCGCCGGCTTTTTCGTCTGCGGATTTCAGGTCGCCTTCATCACCGCGCATTTTCCCGCCTATCTCGGAGACATCGGCATCGAGGCGGCCTATGCGGTCGTCGCGCTCGCCCTGATCGGTTTCTTCAACATCATCGGGTCGCTGGCCTCCGGCGTCATCGGCCAGAAATACTCCAAGCCGGTTTTTCTGACGCTGCTGTATATCGGCCGGTCAATCGCCATCACCGCGTTCCTGCTGCTGCCCCAGACGCCGGCGAGCGTCACGGTTTTCGCGATCGCGATGGGTCTCCTGTGGCTCTCGACGGTCGCCCCGACGAACGCTTTGGTCGCGGTCATGTTCGGCGCCCGCCATCTGGGCATGCTCGGCGGCCTCGTGTTCTTCTCGCACCAGGTCGGATCGTTCCTCGGCGTCTGGCTCGGCGGATATCTCTATGACCGGTTGGGAACGTACGACCCGGTCTGGTGGCTCGGCGTCGCGCTCGGCATTTTCGCGGCGGTCGTCCACTGGCCGATCAGGGAGCGGGCGGTCGAACGGCCCGCCGCGGCGGTCTGAAGCGCGCCGCCGCGAACGGAAACCGCGCTACATGTCCATCGCTTCGGCGACTTCGACCGTGCCGCGATCCAGTATCGGGCATCCTTTCGCCATTTCGCACGCGGCGTCGATGCCGTCGGCCTCGACAAGCGAATAACCGGAAATCGGATTGGAGCCGCCGCCGTCCTCCACGCCGCCGGCGGAGACCGTTTTCGACATTCCCGCCGGATTGCCGCCATCGACGACCGCGCTTCCCAGCCCCTCCAGCCAGGATCGCCATGCGGCCATGACCTTTTGTCCCTCCTCCGGGGTCTCCGGCATTTCGCCGCCGCGATATGCGAAGATGTATCCGGCCATTTCAGTTCTCCCGGTTTGCCGGTTTGGCCCGCTCTAGCGGGCCCGATCGGCCGGTTTCGACATTCAAATACGCAAAAATGACGAATGAACGACCGGCAAACCGACAGTTTGACGCGAAATACAACCGTAAATCGTCCAATCGCCGCGTCGGCTGAAAGCCCAGGGTCAGGACCCGCTAATGTCATCCATTCCGCGTGAGATCATCCGGCCGGAGAACAGGAGAAAGGGTGCGGGAACCATGAATAGTTTCAAGCCTTTGCGACGCATCCGCCGGCCGGATGGACCACGCCCTCCGGGTTTGGAGGGAATGGCTCGCCTGCTCGCTCGCAATGCTCGAAGACCTTCCCTTGCGCTCGTTCGCATCCATTCAAAGTCTATTGCCCGGATGAACGCCGGTATGTTTGCACGCACGGGTTCGGGGATGTCGCCCAAGAGCGCCGAAAGAAATTCCGCGCCGGCGCGGCGCCATTGCCCCGAGTTGAAATAGGCCCGGCCATGGCGCGGACGCAGAGAGGATTGGTGCGATGGGCGGGATTGACCCTTGGAGGGCAAACGGCCGCGCGAAGGCCGCGAACCGGGCGACAGAGAAAAGCGCCTTTCAGGTGCGCTCGAATGGCTTTCAAAGACCCTTCGACACACCTCAAAAACGGCCGGTTGCGCACGTGGCCCGACCGGGAGAATGACGGCGCGTTATGGCGCGACGGTGAGAGGATCGCCCGCGTCTATCGTCATCATGACGGCCGGTGGCAATGGTTTATGCAGATCGGCGACTGCAAAACGGGCATCTGCGGCAGCAAGGGCCGAAGTCGAGCAACGCGCCGCCCTTTTCCCCGGAAGTAAAATGCCTGGTCGGCTTTGCGCCGGAGAGCACAATTTTCCGGTCCGGCCGGAACGAAACCGTTCCGGAACCAGGTGACAAGCTACAGGCGAGGCAGTCGCAGCCGACGCCCTTGAGACTTGCCTGATCGTTATATGGCGTGCCGAGCCAAGAGCGCCAATGGCGATGACCGTCCCGGTTGTAGTTTTCTGTCTTTGCATGATTGCCATGAGCGTAGTTTTTTGCTATACGAGTTGCGTACTAATTCGGAGAGATGCGCATGCGAGAATTGTTGGCTTTCCTTTTGTTTTTGGGATTGAGCGTCACCGCTCATGCTCATCCAGTCCCTGGATGTCCTTCGGGGCCTTTTGCATGTACTCCCTGGAACCCGCCTATAGGCGGAGAAAACCCTGCGCCACCGCCACCGCGATTCTTTGAAGTTCAGCCCAGATTCATTCAACCCGAAAGCTTCCAAGGATATGTGGGACGAGGAAACGGCTCCACGCTTCAGATTATGGAGAATGCCTTGCCAGACGCGATACGAGATAAGTTGGAGGGATATCGAGATATAATGGATCCGGCCAAAATGTATGTGTTTCCTGATCAAGGATTTCAGGCAGGCAATGGGTCTGGTTACTGGATCTTCAACGGCATAGGGTCTGAATGAACCATATCGTTTCTATATTAGGGATATTTGGCGCATCCGTTCTGATCGGATCAATAGCTCCCTTCACGCTCTCTCTTGCAGTTCAACGAGATCGAAAACTGGAGATAGCGATTGTTCTGGTCGTCTTGTCAATCGTAGGTTCATGCGCTGGGCTGGCAGGTGGAATGAGTCGAATTGGGGCAGTCGGCAGCATCATTCCAGCGTTCCTCGGCCTTCTCGGGGGACTTTCCATTTATTTGTTTGGTGTCGATCGCTCAAAAGGCCTGATTGCCTCATTTGGGACAGCAGCGCTTTCCCTTTCCTTAATCATCTCTTACACGGCCGGAGCACAATTCAGAAATATCGGAGACGATCACAGAGACATCAGGTCGATTTGTGCGGCCGCTTACATCGATTGGGAACTACTTTCCAATGATGCCGCATTTGACAAGTTCCACGAACGTCTAGGCGATCTCTGCTACCGTTCGATGAACTGGCACATAACAACGGAATAGGTCGATCGCAGCACCCGCCCCTTTGTGCCCGCCATCCCCTGGTGGCGTATAGGAGCGCTGCGTCCTAGCCGGGGATGTGCGGGAAACCACGGAAGTTGGCGGTGTTGGCGAACTTCGCGCCACAGTTCTCCATGCGCTTGTCGCAGCCTGCGCGGACCGCGAAGGCGTCACCGCCTGCAATGGACCGCACCGGTGCTTCCATCTGCGTAAGCACCGCGATACCATCGGTCACGTCATGCGCGATGATCTCCGCCCGCCTTCAGAATAAGCGCGGGGGTGGAAGGCACCTGTTCACGATGATCCACGCCTCAGACCACAACGAAGCGCCAAACCTGATGCAGAGGGCCTACAGGTCAGTGATGGACCTGTCACGCTTTTGTGCCGCCCCAAGTGCTCGTTTAAGCCAGCTTTCGTTCGAAGGCGACGGGGCTTTTCCAAGCCAGTGCTGAGTGACGGCGGCGCGGATTGTAGAAGCCGTTGATGTACTCGAAGATTGCCATCTCAGCTTGCCGCCTTGTTTCCCAGGACCGTCGCCAGATCAGCTCTGCCTTGATGGTTTTGAAGAAGGTTTCGACAGCGGCGTTGTCGTAGCAGTTTCCCCTTCCACTCATCGATACCTTGAACCCATGCTGGCGCAGGATCTTCTGGTAGTCGTGAGAACAATATTGGCTGCCACGGTCTGTATGATGGATGCAGCCCTTCGGTGGTGCCCGGAAGGCAATGGCCATATTTAGCGCTCTGATGGCCAAGTCGCGTTTCATCCGGTTACTGACGGCCCAGCCGATGACGCGCCGGGAATGCAGGTCCAGGATCACTGCCAGATACAGCCATCCCTCCCGCGTCCAAACATAACTGATGTCGCCCGCCCATTTCTGGTTGGGCTTGCCCGCTGTGAAGTCCCGATTCAGCAAATTCGGTGAGATGTTGAACTTGTGATCGCTGTCTGTCGTCACTTTGTGCTTGCGTGTTCTAACAACAGATATGCCGTTCTGGCGCATCAACCTGCCAACACGGCGGTGGCCAACATCCAAGCCGATCTCCTTTAGCTCCTCGGTCATTCTTGGCCGACCATAGCTGCCCAGGCTGAGACGCGACTGCTCTCTGATGTGCGCCAACGTCACCATATCAGACCGCTGTCTGCGGCTGGCCGGACGGGTGCGGAAAGCCCGCAATCCGCGCGGGCTGACACCGTGGGTGGGATTACCTTTGATATCATACATAGGTGCGGAAAGCCCGCAATCCGCGCGGGCTGACACCGACAACATGGCATAAGCGTTTGGCTGGAAAGCTGTCACGGTGCTCTTCGATGAACCTAAACCTCATTGCTTTAGGCCCGCGAAGAACTGGGTGGCTTTTTTTAGGATGTCCCTCTCCTCCTTCAGGAGCCGGTTCTCCCGCCGAAGCCGGTCATTCTCTTTGGCGAGGCTTAAATCCTCTTTGGAAACCACGTCTGTGTCTCGATGCGCGGTGATCCATTTGTTCAGTGTTGACATGCCAACACCCAGATCGTCGGCCACTTGCTTACGCGTTAGCCCGCTTGTCAGCGCGATCCGCACCGCATCCTGGCGAAATTCGTCTGTCCGTTTCAGTCCCATAGTCAGTCTCCTTTGTTGCAGTAAATGCTATCAAAGGAGCGGCATCAAACCGCGACAGGTCCAGCTAGAGCCGGAGGAACAACTGAACCTTAAACTCGACAATCTGGTCTCGTGAATATCCTGAATGCGTCACCGCGCAATAAAATTACGTTTCGCACTGTTCCAGAACCCGGTGACAAGCTACAACCACAATACGACGCCGTTGTGAATCCTGTGTCTATGGGTCCGGACCCTAGTGAGCAGACGCAGGCCGCCTACGAAGCGTTGCGGCAAGAACTGGAAAATCCGCCAGAGACCGGCGAAAACTTCAAGGTCACGATGGAACACCTGAAAAAGGGCACACCGGATAGGGTTTCAGCGTCGTCTCAATAAGACAATGGGCTGCAAGGGGCCAGTCATTATCGTAACAGATTCTGTGCAGTGCGAACTTTTGTTCAATCGATTGACCTGAGCCAACTATCTGGTTAGTTTTCATCGTAGCAACCGATTGATGCCGTCGCCTTGCATTTCCACGAATAACGTTCACCGATCCAATCGATTTTCCAACATGAGTATGAAGCGTCCGAATCGTCGCTTCTGGTAACAGGTGTATAGCCATCACGCCTACATGCTGTACTGGCTTTAGCTTTAGCTGAGGATATAGCCGACTTTATCGCAGACGATTTTTCAGGAAGGGCGGGGCCAACAGCGTGATAGACGTATTGCGCATGCGCGACCCCGGCGATTGCCACAAGAGACATCGTTGCGATAAGAAGTTTATTTGTCATAATTCACGTCCTTTCACATGTTGAAACCCGCCTGAGCGGCGGTGGCTGACCGTCGACGATCGAGAAGCGGAAAAAAAGGTATCAATATCAATACCTTTACAGAACGATCCGGCCCGATCTCATCGCGTGTGCGACAGATCTCATCGCGGGTCTTCGCATTCAGTTTCCGCCGCGCGGAGGCGAGATGCTTCGCGACCGTCGCCTCGCCGACCCCCATCGCGTCGGCGATGCGAGCGTTCATCCCGGCAAGCAGTCGCAACGCCTGCGTCTGCCGTGGAGACAATTCGGGCCCGGAAACCGGTAGGAAGCCGGGCCCTTCCGCCCGTTCCGGCCAGTCGAGCCAGGGGAGAAGCAGGCGGATCGCCATCTCGATCCGTCGGAGATGAGCGTCGGTCATCACCTCGCCGGGCGCATGCTCCGAGCAGAAAGTGACGACCCTGACGTCCGCCCCCCGTTTCGGTCGAACGGTAAGGCAGACGATCGACCGATGGCCGGAGTCGCGCACGAAGTTTACGAAGGCGCGCCGGGCCGGGTCGTCCTCATGACCGGTCCTGTCCGCCGTTCGCCAGTGAAAAGGGGCGGAAGACGCGGCCGCATGGCGGATGATGAGGTCAGACGCCATTAACCCTTCCGACACGTAATCGGACAACTTCCGCGGCGGCGGCGAGCTTCGAAACCAGAACGGCAGCGCGCTGCGCCGACAAAGGGCCGCGACGTTGACGGCCGACGCCCCTAGCATTTCCAGCGTCTTCCGGATCGCGTCCCAGCGATCGTCGAAGGCGGCCGCGGCGAACATTTTGGCCGCAACGCCAACCGCGAGTTCGGCGTCGACGTCCGATGCGGTCCGGAAATCGGTTCGGCTCAAAAAAGTCTCCCGAAAGACGTTATCCGATATTCCCCAAGCGGTGCGCCGTTTGACGGAAAGCTGGCCCGATTTCGCCCGCGAATCAAGTTTTTGCGGTTCGTCCGGCGCTCCGCGGCTGCGAGAGCGCTCGAACCGGGGCGATCGGCCGGCGCCGTCCGGTTCTCCGGCAAGGCCGGCGTCCCGATCTCGAACCCGCCCCATCTGCGATGCCGAGGCCGCCTGCGCATCGACAGCAGGCCGCCGGGCCGGTTGACGCGATCAAGGGCCGGACGGTCAGCATCGTTGACGTCCTCGTAGCCCGCCAGCCGCCCATAGACCGACTGCCGGAACACGAGCCGGTGGATCGTGTTCTTGCCCCGGCGGGCGTCGCAGAGCGCGCCAGAGGCGATATCGGACAACCCGAGCGCGTCATCCGGCTCGCGCATCGCCGGCAGACCGCCGTCCCAACTGAGTTGCGTTCCCCGGAATTCCAGCCGCACACGGCGGTCGAAATCCACCCGATCGCCCCGCTCGGAACCCGCACCTTCCAGGCGATCCGTAAAACCCGCCCTTCGCTGCCGACAACACACCGATTTTCAGGGGAAATACGGCAGTCACAACAGCAAAACAAGCGGATTGCCCGGGGAATGCGGGTTCAAACCATTCCTTCCAAACGGAATTGAACGCGATCGATGAGTCCTGACCCCGGCCTCAACCGCGCTCCTTCATCAACCGGGCTTTTTCGCGGTTCCAGTCGCGCTTGCGCTCGGCCTCGCGCTTGTCGCGCAGTTTTCTGCCGCGGGCGATCGCCAGCAGGAGTTTGGCCCGCCCGCGATCGTTGAAATAGATTTTCAGCGGCACCATGGTCATGCCTTCCCGGTCGGCCGCCTGGACGAGACGCGACATTTCCCGCTTGTTGAGGAGCAGTTTGCGCCGCCGGCGCGGTTCGTGATTGTTGCGGTTTCCCTGAAGATATTCGGGCACATGGGAATTTATCAGCCAGATCCCGCCGTTCTCGGCGGCGGCGTAGCTTTCCTGAATGTTGGCCCGGCCCTCGCGCAACGATTTGACCTCGGTGCCGGTCAGAACGAGACCGGCCTCGACGGTGTCGATTATTTCGTAGGAAAACCGCGCCTTGCGATTTTCGGCGACCGGTCGCGTTTTGTTTTTTCCGTCCGCGGTCATGGCGCGCGTCAACCGATCAGCCCGACATGGCGCATGGCGGCGTCGATGGCGTCCGCCGCCGGTCCGTCGACCGGCGCCATCGGCGATCTGAGGATATTTTCGCACCGGCCCAGACGGGACAGACCGTATTTGGCCCCCGACACGCCGGCTTCGAGAAAGACCGCCCGGTGCAGCGGCATCAGCAGGTCCTGCAATTCGAGCGCGCGGGTCCGGTCTCCGTTCAGGGTCGCGGCCTGAAACTCCGCGCACAGCTTCGGCGCCACATTGGCAGTGACCGAAATCGCGCCGACGCCGCCATGGGCGTTGAATCCGAGCGCGCTGGCGTCTTCGCCGGACAGTTGAATGAATTCCGTTCCGCAGGCCGCGCGCTGTTCGCTGACGCGCTCGACCCTGCCGGTCGCGTCCTTGACGCCGCGGATGTTGGGAAAATCCCCGGCCAGCCGGCCCATGGTCTCCGGCGTCATGTCGATGACCGAGCGCGACGGGATGTTGTAGATGAACACGGGCAGGCCGGTCGCCCGCGCCACCGCGGCGAAGTGCTCGTAGAGTCCGCGCCGGTTCGGTTTGTTGTAATAGGGCGTGACCACCAGCACCGCGTCGGCGCCCGCGCCTTCCGCGTGGCGGCACAGTTCGACCGCCTCCGCCGTATTGTTCGATCCGGCGCCGGCGATGACCGGAACCCGGCCCGCCGCCGTCCCGATGCAGATTTCGACGACGCGCCTGTGCTCTTCATGAGTCAGTGTCGGAGATTCGCCGGTCGTTCCCACCGGAACCAGACCGTCGGCGCCTTCCGCGATCTGCCATTCGACCAGGGCGCGAAAGGCTTTTTCGTCCACTCCGCCGTCCGGCAGGAATGGCGTGACAAGCGCCGTGAACGAGCCTTTGAACATGACGTGCGCCTCCAATCCGGGCGGCGGAACCTTCCGCCGGCAGCAGGTTCTAGCGCAATCGCCGCGTCCGCGCCAGTCGCGACCGGCGGCGCGCAAGCCGCCGATGTAATGATGGAAGAAGAAATGGAGCCCGTGGAATACGTTCGCGTCTGCGACGCCTACGGCGCCGGCTTCTTCTATATTCCGGGGTCGGAAACCTGCCTGCGGTTTGAAGGCTATGCCCGCTATCAGATCGATGTGGACGAGGACTACCTCACCAATAGTCACCGCTTTCGTCTGAATGTCGACGCGCGTT
This sequence comes from Rhizobiaceae bacterium, assembly GCA_965204295.1. GTDB lineage: Bacteria > Pseudomonadota > Alphaproteobacteria > Rhizobiales > Rhizobiaceae > JAWKWH01. The sequence goes on along the minus strand of OZ241973.1, from coordinate 1,998,297 downwards.
CCGACACCGACTGGGGAACCCTGCGCGGATTCGGACGCATCCAGGCCACCGGCGGCGACTCGTCGGATGCGTCGTTTTCGGCCGATCAGTTGATGGTACAGCTTGGCGGGTTCCATGCCGGATACACCGAATCGGCATTCGTCGCGCCGTGGGGCGGTCCGGGAATCGCCAGATTCGGCGTCCTTCACACCGACGGCGGCGGCAGCTACGCCTATCAGCAGCGCCAGCAGATCGGCTACACCTGGGCCGGCGCGGACGGTTTTTCCGGGACGATCGCGCTTGAAGACGACGACCATACTGCCGCGCGGACAACACTCGCCGATGCGCGGGAGGCGCTCACCGGTGCGCAGAAAACACTCGCTGGTGCGGATGCAGCATTCGATGATGCGCAGACAACACTCGGTCGTCCCTTTGTTGCCGGTGAAGGTGATTTAGAGGACACTCTTGCGGAAGGTGCGTATGTAGCACTCGAAGCGGCGATGACCGAACGAGATGATGCTTCGGATCAGGCCGGAATCAATGCCGCGCAGAAACGAAACGATGATGCGCAGGCGGCCAGGGATGCCGCGCAGGCCGCAGTCGATAAGGCGGACACCGGCAGCGACGGCTTTGTCCCGGATGTCACAGGCGTTATCGGCTTCAGCCATGCATGGGGCGGCATCTACGCCAAGGGCGGTTACGACGAGTCCGCCTCCGAAGCGACCGTCATGGCCGGCATTCACATCAACGTGCCCGACGCGCCGGGGTCGAGCTTCCGGGCCGGCGTTTTCTACGCCACCGGCGAGAATGACTACGCTCCGGACGCTCCGGTGACCGGATACGACACCGAATGGTCGGTGGCGGCGTCCTACAAGCATCAGTTCACCCCGGCGTTCAGCGGCGTATTGGGCGGACAGTATTTCGAGGATTTCCACGGCGACAATTCATACCCGATCCAGGGCGCGGTCGTCCGGGTTCCGGCGCCCGACCAGTTGGATATCCGCCTGGAGTCGGCCTATGAGGATCACGACGCGGCGGACGACGGCGCGTGGAGCGGCTTCCTGCGGTTCCGGCGCTACTTCTGATCGTCTGAACGCACAGACCGAACACCATCCGGGCCCGGCGGCATTCCACCGCCGGGCCTTTCCGTTTCCATCCGGGGCGGAAAGCCTGATTCCGCGCCGGGAAACGGTTGCGGCCTCGCCGCCACGGTCATGCAACGCCCGTCAGAAAGTCCCGGATCTTTTCCGGCAGGCCGTCCGTCTCCAGCAGCGGCGCGTGACCCTGACCCTTCACCGTGATCGTTTTCATGGCCGGATGCAGCCGGTTCATCCGTTCGACGGTATCCGCCGACAGCAGTTTCGAGTTTTCCCCGCGAATCGTCAGCATCGGCACGCGCGTCAATCCGATAAACTGCGGCCAGAACTGCGGCAGCGGCCGGCCAAGATCGACGCTTGCGACCGTCCTGACCAGTTTCGGGTCGAAGTCCGCGACAATCGCGCCGTCCCGTTCGACATACGTCGCGCGGGCATGACGCTCCCGGTCGTCGTCGCCAAGCGCGGGAAACGCCTCGCCGTGGATCGTCTTCTGAATGTCGATCGCCTCGGCCCAGCTTTCCGGTTTTGGCGCGCGTTCCAGATAGGCGCGGATTTCGGCGAGACCTTCGCCGCCGATCACCGGCCCGATATCGTTGAGAATCACCGATTTCAACGCGCCGGGACGCAACGCGGCAAGCGCATGAACGATCAGCCCGCCGCGCGACGTGCCGGCGAATCCGGCGTGTTCGATATTAAGCGCGGTCAGGCCGGCGACAATATCCGCGGCCTCGACAAGAATATCGTAGCGCCGCCGGTCGGAATCGTATTCGGACCGCCCGCGACCGCGATAGTCGAATGCGACGACCATTCGCGCACCGGTCGCGCGGCGGCTTAATTTCAGCGCCAGTTCATGAAAGTCCCGGGCGTTTCGCGTCAGCCCCGGCAGGCAGATCAACGGCGGCGCGGCGCGGCGGTGTTCCGCGCCGTAGACGCGCGCGTGCAACCGCAATCCGTCCGGCGACGAATAAAAGAAATCGGCATAGCCGCCCGGGTCGTTCTCAACCATGTCCCGCTCGAATCGGCCGGGGCCGGGATATTCGGAACGACGGGGATTTCACGCCGCCCGCCCGAGCGTTCCGGTTTCCGCGCCCGAAATCTCCCTCAATGTCGAACCGTCCCGCGATTCGCATTCTGTATAGCTGAAAATTCCGCATGACGGTTCGGCGTTTACCGGCGGCGCATGGCGGCGGCGAGGCCGCTCCCCTTCCGCAAAAACGAAAAACCCGGCGATCGCTCGCCGGGTTTCGCCTGTCGGCCGTGTCGGTCGATCAGAAGTAGCGCTGGAACCGCAGGAAGCCGTTCCACGAGCCGTCTTCGTCTGGCGACCCATCGCTATCCGTGTAGTACCCCTCCAGACGGACATCCATCTGGCCGGGAAGCGGAACCCAGAGGACCGCGCCCTGGATCTGAAACGCGTTTTCGCCGTCGAAACCCTCGAAATACTGTCCGCCAAATACGCCGCTGAACGCCGAGGTGAACTGATGCCGGTAGGACGCCGCCACCGACCATTCGGTGAGAGCTTCGGTCACCGGATCTTCCGAAGAGTAGCTATTCGGATCGCTGGAGTAGAAACCGGCCGCCCGGAAGCTCGACCCCGGCACGTCCGGCACGTTGACCTGAACGCCGAGCGTGACGGTTCCCGCGGAGGCGGACTCGTCGTACCCGCCCTTGGCGTAGACGCCGCCCCAGGCCTGGCTGAAGCCGATGACGCCGGCGAAATCCGGGACAAAGCCTTCGCCGACCCCTAACGCATCATCATTGTCGTCTTCAACACCGACCGTCACGGAAAAACCGTCCTCGCCGGACCAGGTGTAGCCGATCTGCTGGCGCTGCTGGTAGGCGAAGCTGCCGCCGCTGTCGGTGTGCAGGGGGCCGAACCGGGCGATGCCCAGACCGCCCCACGGCGCGACGTATATCGATTCGGTGTATCCCAGATGGAATCCGCCGACCTGGATGATCACCTGATCGGCCGAAAACGACGCATCCGAATCGTCGCCGCCGCCGGCCTGGATACGTCCGAATGCGCGCAAGGTGCCCCATTCGGTGTCGGAACGCGCGTCGACATTCAGACGAAAGCGGTGACTTTTGCCGAATCCGTCCTCATCCACGTTGATCTGATAGCGGGCATAGCCTTCAAACCGCAGGCAGGTTTCCGACCCCGGAATGAAGAAGAAGCCGGCGCCGTAGGCGTCGCAGACGCGAACGTATTCCACGGGCTCCAATTCAGCTTCCACCACCGGGTCGGCGGCTTGCGCGGCTGCGCCGGTCGAGACCAGCGCCGCGGCGGAGCCGATCAGCAGACTCTTGAGTTTCATTTTCTGACCTCCAGTCAAAGTTAAAAAACGGGTCCGGGTCTTCATTGCCGACGGACGGCGTTTTCCGTCCCGTCCCCAATTCGCGAAAAAGATGCGCATCGCGCGTCTTCTTCATGACGCGACCATACCGACGGCCTTGCGCAATTCAACAAAGATCGGCCCCGGGGACGGCCCGCTTATGTCCGATGATGCGCCACTGTTGCATAAATGACACGATTTCGGCCCGCCGTTAAGGATCGGTTAACCATGAACCGGTCGGAACGGGCGAAATCGGGCCGAATCGGCGGCCCGCCCGGTCTTGACGATTAAAGATCGTCTAAACCGATTCCATCGCTTCCCGGAACTGAACACCTATGGGCCGGTCTCCGGTTACAGTGATCGGCGGATCGTCATGGGGCAATGAGCGTCCTGACCGCCGCAATGGGCAGGAACATGCGCATGGGATCGCTTTTCAAGGGTTTAAAGCCATAGCCCTCATACAGGGCTTTGCGGCGGCCGGTCTTGGTTTTATCGCCGCAATCGAGAACATCCAGCATGACGATCGATATTCCGACCCGATCCGAGGCCGACACAATCCGGCGGAGCGCATCGACGAGCAGGGCCGCCCCATAGCTTTGGCCTTTGTACTTTTCGTCGCGGCCAATCATGGAAATGTAGGCTGCGGGAATGTCGCCATGCGAGGGGCGGCCGCGAGCGTATTTGCCGGGAAGGTCCTCATAGCCCACGGCATGGGCATTGACGGTATAAAATCCGATGACATCGCCATCGGCGCCTGTCATCGCGAACAGACGCACATTGCCGGCCTTGCGGAGCTTGTCGGCGGTTTTCCTGAAATAGTTATCGACCTGCTCGACACCGCAGGAAAAAGCCGTTCGATCATGCCTGTCAGGATCGAACGGCTCTATCGCGACGTGTAAGCCGTCGGCTTCGTTGCTCAACGTGAGATCACACGTCGTTTGTGAGTCGCGAAGGCTTCCCGCAGCCGTTCGGTCGGCCCGGGCGGGTTGTCGAGCGCTTCAAAGAAGACCGCGTGATCGGCCGGTGACAAAACGGTCGCTTCGTGTGCCTCGATCACGTCGCGAGCCGCCTTGTAAGCCGCATTCATCGTGAAGACGGAGTCGTCCACGCCCGACAGAGCCGCCGCCTGCCGGATCGTCGCCTTGATTCGCGGCTTGGTCCGAAAATTCATCCGTTCCGTGCTGCGTTCGTCAACGCTCCCGGCGGTGTCTTCGAATTTCAACATCTTATCATCCTTCAAATATCCACTTGATGTATGCCATATGACGTACATGTCAATGACATGGATCGCCGCGGTTGAACTCTCTGAATTGAGCTTCCGGCGGATGACGGCATCCAGAGCGGCTTCCGGCGCTACTTCTGACCGGCTGACACAAAAGCCGAACGAACACTATCCGGGCCCGGCGGCATTCCACCGCAAAGCCTGATTCCGCGTCGGCTTCGTTGCTCAACGGGAGCGCATTATCCCGGATCCGGGGCGAAAAGCCTGACCACGCATCGGCGGCGACCGGCTTCAATTCACGGACCGGTTGCGGGCCTTTCCCGCCGCCAAACCGTCCGGGATGACGAACGCGCGCCTTCCGCGTGGCGGCACAGTTCGACCGCCTCCGCCGTATTGTTCGATCCGGCGCCGGCGATGACCGGAACCCGGCCCGCCGCCGTCCCGATGCAGATTTCGACGACGCGCCTGTGCTCTTCATGAGTCAGCGTCGGAGATTCGCCGGTCGTTCCCACCGGAACCAGACCGTCGGCGCCTTCCGCGATCTGCCATTCGACCAGGGCGCGAAAGGCTTTTTCGTCCACTCCGCTGTCCGGCAGGAATGGCGTGACAAGCGCCGTGAACGAGCCTTTGAACATGACGTGCGCCTCCAATCCGGGCGGCGGAACCTTCCGCCGGCAGCGGGTTCTAGCGCAATCGCCGCGTCCGCGCCAGTCGCCGCGTGAGCGTCGCGGGCCGAACGGAAGGTCGATCTTGACTGGAGGTCAGAAAATGAAACTCAAGAGTCTGCTGATCGGCTCCGCCGCGGCGCTGGTCTCGACCGGCGCAGCCGCGCAAGCCGCCGACCCGGTGGTGGAAGCTGAATTGGAGCCCGTGGAATACGTTCGCGTCTGCGACGCCTACGGCGCCGGCTTCTTCTACATTCCGGGATCGGAAACCTGCCTGCGATTTGAAGGCTTCGCCCAATATCAGATCGGTGCAAACGAAAACGAAATCACCAAGGGCTACCGCTTTCGTCTGAATGTCGACGCGCGCTCCGACACCGACTGGGGCACGTTGCGCGGATTCGGACGCATCCAGGCCGACGGCGGCCCCGATGCGTCGGATGCGGCGTTCACGACCGATCAGGCGATCATCCAGCTTGACGGATTCCACGCCGGATACACCGAATCGGCGTTCGTCGCGCCGTGGGGCGGTCTGGGCGTCGCCCGGTTCGGCATCCTGCACACCGACGGCGGCGGCAGCTACGCCTATCAGCAGCGCCTCCAGGTCGGCTACACCTGGGTTGGCGAGGGCGGTTTTTCCGTGACGGTCGCACTTGAAGACGACAACAACAGCGCCTCGCGGACAGCGATCGAAACTGCGCAGACGGCACTCACCGCTGCGCGGACAGCACTCGGTAGGCCCGCAGCCGGTACCCGTGCTGCGACCGGCGCCTATAAAACACTCGACGATGCGAGGGCAGCATTCGGTCGTGCGGAGACCGCTCGCGACGCTGCGCAGGCAGCATTCAATAGTGCGCCGAGTGACGACCGCGAAGCTGCGCAGGCAACTCTCGACGATGCGCAGGCGGCATTAGAAAATGCGCGGCACGCAAGAACTAGTGCGTTTGGTGCAGTCGGTAGTCGCCCTATTGCGGATAGCGATCTTACCGATGATATTGATGATGCGGTGCCGGCGACCGGTGCACATGGAGCTGTCGCCGCGGCGCGGACAGCACTCGCCACAGCGCGAGCGGACATCGACAACGGCGACGACTTTGTGCCGGATATCACCGGCGTCATCGGCTTCAGCCAGGCATGGGGCGGCCTCTGGGCCAAGGGCGGTTACGACGAGTCCGCCAACGCGGGGACCGTCGCGGCCGGCATTCAGATCAACGTGCCCAATGTGCCGAATTCGAGCTTCAAGGCGGGCGTTTTCTACGCCACCGATCCGAATGCCTACGCACCGCACGCTCCCCTTGGAGATCTAGTTCTGCCTGATGGTGTTGACCCCATTGACACCGAATGGTCGGTGGCGGTGTCCTACCTGCATGAGTTCAACCCGGCGTTCAGAGGCACGTTGGGCGGACAGTATTTCCAGGACTTCGCCGGCGACAATTCGTATCTGATCCAGGGCGCGGTCACCTGGATTCCGGTGCCCGACCAGTTCGAAATCTGGCTGGAATCGGCCTACACCGATAACGACGCGGCGGAAGACGGCGCGTGGAGCGGCTTCCTGCGGTTCCGGCGCTACTTCTGATCGGCCGAACGCACAGACCGAACATTATCCGGGCCCGGCGGCATTCCACCGCCGGGCCTTTCCGTTTCCATCCGGGGCGGAAAGCCTGATTCCGCGCCGGCGGAGTCAGGCGGGTTCGCACGGCGGACCGGACCGGGCCGGAACGCGGAACGCGAATCCGTTTGCAAGCGGGCGCGGATGCGGACTATACGGCAATTCACCTCGGCTCCGGGAGCGCCCCAATGAACGAACCCGTCTCGCACGTCGCGCAATTCCTGTCGATTTCCGGCGAATACCGGATCGCGCCGTCGTCAGGCCCGGCCGTTCGCGCCGCGGCGGAGCACAGTCTGGCGGAACTGACGGATCGCTACATGAACGTGCTGTGGGAAGAGGGATCGCACAAGAAAAATGTGCGGTCGTTTCTCGGAGAACTGAACGAGATCCTGCTCGGGCGGAAATTCTCCGTCTTTTCCGACGAATCGATCGACCGGCTGATCGGCGCGCTTCGCGAACGCGGCAACTCGAACGCGACCATCAACCGCAAAATGGCCGCGCTGAGCAAACTGTTGCGCAAGGCGGAAAAAATGGGCGATATCCGCAGCCTGCCGGAATTCCGGCGTCAGCGGGAAAAGGCCGGGCGAATCCGCGTTCTCGACGCGGACGAGGAAGCGCGCCTGTTCGCGGCGATCCGCGCCCGGTCGGAGGACGCCTGGCGGTTGTCGGTCTTTCTGGTCGACGCCGGCTGCCGGCTCGGCGAGGCGCTCGGGCTGATGTGGCAGGACATCGCCGACGACCGGGCGACGTTCTGGATCACCAAATCCGGCCGCAGCCGCACCGTGCCGCTGACCGCACGGGCGCGAAACGCGATCGAGGCGCCGAAAAACGGCGGGAGCGGTCCGTTCGCCAATCTGACGCAACCGGGTTTCCGCGCCGTCTGGAACGACGCCAAGGCGGAAATCGGGCTTTCGGGCGACACGCAGGTGGTGCCGCATATCCTGCGCCACACCTGCGCCTCGCGGCTGGTGCGCGGCGGGATCGACATTCGCCGGGTGCAGATGTGGCTCGGCCACCGGACGCTGTCGATGACCATGCGTTACGCGCATCTGGCCACCGACGATCTCGACGCCTGCGTAAAAGTGCTGGAACGCGCGGACTGACATCGGCCGTCCGTGCGGGTTGCGGGCCGGCGGGGCGGCGTAGAACGCAACGACGCAGAGCGGTGTCCGATTCCCGCATCCGCGGTTCCGGGATTTTTGACACCGGGTTTCACAACGGCGCATCTCGCCTTCAATACCCGTTCGATCACCCTTCGACACCCGTTCGAGGGCCGTTCACACCGGCATCGGGGCGCCTCCGGTCGGCATTCAGGAATCCCGCCGGTATGGCATCGGCCAACATGCCCGCCGTATAGGCGCCCTTTGTCTTGACCGGCGCCCTCATCAACGGCATGGTCAGCGGAGGGCGTTCAAATGGAGAATCCCGTCGCTTGACCTGACTGAAAGTATCCCGGCCATGCTGTTCATCACCAACCGTTTTCCCGCTCAGGGCATTCGAAGCGTCGCAGGCCGCACGCTGAATTTCGCCTTGCAAGACAACACGCCCATCAGCTCGGTCTTTTTCTGCGAAACCGGGCCGGCCGTGACCAAGGGCAATACAAAACAGCGCAATGAAAAACGCAATCATACAGAGATTGGCAGTCAGGAGTTTCTCAAGCGCCTGAAGGACAGCGATTACCGCCAGATCCTTCTCTACATCCACGGGTTTAGCAACCTGCCCGAAGACGTTTTTGAAACGGCGCAGAAACTTCAGGATCTTTGCGACGCGAAGAAAGAGAAGGAGGTGCTGGTCGTGCCTTTGATCTGGCCCTGCGATAACGATATAGGCATTGTCCAGGACTATTGGGATGACCAGAAATCGGCCGATCGAAGCGCGGATTCCTTTGCCCGGGCGCTGGAAAGATTCATGGCCTGGCGCAACTCCGACGGCAACAAGGTCGCGCCCTGCCTCAAGCGTATCAACCTGCTGGCGCATTCCATGGGCAACCGGGTGCTGCGCCAATCGCTTGTGATGTGGGACCGATACGATCTAGCATCGGGTGTGCCGCTCATCTTGCGCAACACTTTCATGGTCGCCGCCGATGTCGTGAACGAAACACTGCATCGCGGTCAGCCCGGCGAACTGATCAGCCATGCGTCACGCAACGTGGTCGTGTACTATGCCTCTGACGACATGGCCCTGCGCGCCAGCAAGGCTGCAAATCTGAAAAACAAAGTGGCCTCCCGCCGCCTCGGCCATACCGGGCCCGAAGACATAAGCAAAACGCCCCGAAACGTGTTTCAGGCCGATTGCGATGACATCAACACCGACTACGACATGCTCATGGGCCATACCTACTTCCTCGATGGCGATACGGCGGGTCAGCCGGGGCTGGTTTTTGAACATATGTTTCGGTGCATCAGCTTTGGCCGCGTCTTTCCCGACGATCCCGATCAGCGCTCGATCATCCTGTAAATAACGTCTGATACCAACGGCTAAATCAATTGACCGTTATCCAATCTCTGTGCGTGATTGAGGTGATGCGTTCCGGGTTATTTTCAAACAAGTTCCAGGCATCTGCGCATTTGTCGAGTATGTCCTCGTAGCTGTCGAAGACGGAGAGGGCGAGCTTTTTTGCGCGCAGATAGGCCCAGACGTTTTCCATTGAGTTGAGTTCAGGTTATAGGGTGGCAGTGTGGAACGCGCGCCGGTCCCGGACCTTTATGCGATGCGCAATCCGGTCGGCTTCCTCCGGATAGGACATGCGACGGCTGACGGCGAAAGGCCGAAACTCCCGTCCATGCTCCGCATCTTCGCAATCGGACGCCGGCCGGATCGAGGCCGGACCTTGTGAATCCGTTTGCGGTCAGCCGTGCGCCGGCCTAAACGAGGCGTTGTCGCGGGAAGGCGCCGGAGAGAACGGAATGAAACCGTTGAAATTGCCCCATGCCCTGCTGCTGTCGGCGGGTCTTGTTGCCGTCGCTTTCCATGCCCTTGCCGGGGCCGTAAGCCCGGACCTTCATTCGGGAATGCGGGGTGGCGACGACCGCGCAGTGCGGTCTTCCGACGGCGGGGCTTCCCGACTCGATGGGATCGATTGCATGTTAAACCCTAAATCATGTATTCACAAAATCACTTGGTATCAGGATCGGGATAATTCAATGAGTCCTGTTTCTACTAAAAAGGGCGTTGGAGCTGCGATGGCTTCAGTTTTTACTAAAAATGGAATAAGTCAAGCGATTCAAGTGTGTCCAGGTGTATATTTGGCCACAGCTCATGGAGTTTTAGATAATCCAAAAGAGGCAAGACGTGAGGAAAGACCACAAGAAACCCCTTCTGGTAATACGCACGGTATGTCTCCTTATCCACTTTCTAGAGAAACTGTAATGACTCTAGAGAAACTGTAATGACTGCTAAAAATGATAGTAGCTATGTGTCTCCCAGAATAGGAAATCCTTCTGCATGGACAGATTCGTCTACTGATTATGTTTTTATAAAAGTTGATAATCCATTAAAGCCAAATCATTTTGTAAGACCAGTAAAAAGTTCAAATCGAAGATTGATCGATGCATCAAACAGCGGTGAAATAGACGTTCATATTTATAGACCGCAGACAATTTTTTACAAAGATGAATCTGGAACACCAATTTTTTCTAAAGGTTTTCAGGCAGAAACTTTTAAGCAAACTAGTTCTTTATATAATGCCCCAATGAGGGTAACCCATCCTTGTCAGATTGTAGAAGACTACAGTGAACTTATTGGGACTAATTGCCCCGCAGAGAAAGCTGTTTCTGGAAGCACCTATTCTGCAAACGTAGATGGCCAAGACTACCTTGTAGGTATGCACATAGAAGGAAACGCTATCAGCGAGGAATCATTTGAAAAAGCATCTTTACCAAATGCCTTTGTTCCATCTTCTCACTTTTGTAAAGACTATGAATCAGTCTGTGGTCAACCTTGTGCTGAATTGGATGAGGTGCTGCCGCAATAGGGCGATGGCGTCTCGCTTCGATACGAGGCATGGCTAAGGAGCCAATCCGAATTCCCGTCAGGGCGCGAACCCGGTTCGTCGTTCTCCCGACGCTCGTTCGGGTTTCCGGTTCGCCGCCGGGAAAAGGCGGCGGCAACGTCCACAGCGCCGACGGCTGGAGGGACGTGCTCGACCCGGCGATCGCCCGCTACGCCAAGCGTGACCTCATGCGCTTCTTCCGCGCCGATGCCGCCTATGCCAGCCCTGCGATCTACCAGCGGCTGGAAGAGGTCGGATATTACTACGCCATCCGGCTGCCCTCCAACGCTGTCCTGCGGAACAAGGTCGCGCATCTGCCGACCCGGCCCGTGGACCGTCCTTCGCAGACCAGGGTCAACGCTTCTACGAGGATTTCCAGTATCGGGCCCGGAGCCGGGAGGAAGAGCGCCACGTGATCGCCAGGATCGAATGGCATCCGGGCGAACTGTTCCCCCGCGTAGGGTTCATCGTCACCAACCTGCCGATGGAGCCTGACCGGGTGGTGCGGTTCTACAACCATAGGGGCGCCGCCGAACAGCATATCAAGGAAGGCAAATATGCCTTCCGCCGGACGCGCCTTTCATGCAAGCGGTTCCGCGACAACGAGGTGCGACTGCAGTTGCATGCGCCAGCCTGCAACCTGACCACCTTCCCGCGCTGCGTCGAGTTTCCCCGAAGCCATGGCCGACCGGTCGCTGACCGGCCTGCGACTGAAGCCGATCAAGATCGGCGCCCGCGTGGTGCGCCATACTTTCCAGCCGGCGGAGGCGCCGTCACCGGTCCGACGGTGCGGGCCGTCCTTGCCGCTCTCTTCATCAATTGCGGCCCCCGCCGTCATGTGCATGACCTCGACCCCGACCGGAACCGAACGAAAGCGGCGGGACAAGTCTGTCCTCTATGCCAAAAGCCGTGGCCATCGGACGAGGATGAAACGTGGGCGCGCGGCGGGTCGACCGCCCCGGTTCGGGCGCTCTCGCTGCCGCAGAGCGCCGGACGAACCACAAAAAACTTGACCGGCGGGCGAAACCAAGCCATCTTTCGGTCAAACGGCGCGCCATTCGGGGAATGCGGGCTAAAAGAAAGTCGGATATGTGACCATCATGAATAATGCGGGGTGCAGGGGTCAATGAGCAAAAAGAAAACCGATTTGGGTTCGCATTCCGACCGGCAGAACGACGCAAAGGTGGCGGAAGATGAAGCCCCAAAAACTGACGAGAGCATAGATGCCTTTGCCGCCCTACGCGAGGCTCCTCGGCGAAAGCCAAGGGAAAAATGGCGGCGCGGGCTCTTTGGGCTAGTTCTTGTGGCCTCGCCACTCGTATTGATGTTATTACCCGGCCTTATACCGGCAGCGTTCGAAAATGATGCTCTCTACGACGTTATTCGGCTGGTTATTCTCGCACTACTTGCCATCGGGTGCAGCCTGACTGTCAGCGCATTCTTCGACGTAGACGTCCAAGCGTCTTTTGATATTCCGGGGCTAAAAAAGGGTACCGTACAGGCGGTTGGGAGTATCGTTTTTTTGTTGATGCTGGGCGGCTTATTTCATGCCATCCTTCCCAGTTTGAAACCGGATCCGCAGTCTGAAGCAATTGTAAGTCGCGGAGGACTGTTGGAAGATATTCTCACACACAAATCTCGTGGGTTGTCGATCAAAGCAGATGTGGGAATGTTTGGAAATGCTGATACGGACATTGATGCGCGCTATCAATCGCTCAAAGAAGCCATCATATCGGGGTTTTGGTCAACTACTTATCAATCGTCGCCGAAGCCGAAAAAGATGGATTCCCTGATTGTAAAACTAGAAGAAGAACAGATCGAGAGGTCATTCTACATCGAGGAATATCAAGAAGAACCTCTGATCATGTCGATATTGACGGTCGATCCGGAAGCTTTCAAACTGTCCCTTTACCTGTTCCTTTCGGAAAAACGGTTGAAAGCTCGACTTTGCGGTTCGACTGAAAACCCGGTGGCGTCTCAACCCACCAGAGAGTCATATGGTAAAGAAGAAATCATATGGTAAAGAAGGGTAGAAGGATGACGGCTGTGCTTTGGAAGACCGTGAGCGTATTGGTCGCTGTTTTCGGCATGTCTGGTGTCGTAGGAGCCACGCCGATTGACGATTATCTTGCCATCCTTGATGGTGGACAGGGCGCCGACCGCGGCCACGAAAAGGACGTCGAGGTCTTTCTGGATCAGTTTGCGAATCCGGTTGAACGCCAGGAGGCTCTCGCTCTTATCTACGATGAGTGGAAGGCGCGTGCAAACAAGCGTGAGGACATCTTGTCGCTTGAGCGGGTGCTCTGCCGCATTGCTCCTTATCAGTTACCTTCTTCGCAAACCATGGATTTGCAAAAAGATATGCGGGCGCGTTTCGGAACTTATTGGAGCGCCTATCAAAATAAGCCAACAGAGGAGGCGTTCCGGGCTGCAAAGTTTGCGGATTGCGCCGCCTTCAACGTCAAAGACGGGTATTTTGATCTGGTCCGTAACGCGAAAAGCGTCATGCCTTACGGCAATTGTGGTGAGGCCAAGTATGAATCAGCCACCAAATTACGCGGCATTTTGAAAGCTCTGCGCGGCTTGAACGAAGACTATAGCCTTTCGGAAGGATCTTACTATGCGATCCGGTCCGAGCAATTCACGGCAGCGTTGGCGGTCGCAACTGCCTTGGCCGAATTCAGAGAAGAAAGCGCAAATTTTCCCAATTTAAAGCGAGATATCCAGGATGCCGGGCGGCGTCTGCGCTCCTTGTCATTTAGCAACCAAAAAGCTGCGTCGTCTACCGAAAGAGGCTCGGTTGCAGATCTTCTTTCGATGTTCGCCAACAATCGGAACGGTTGGCGTTTGGCGAATGAAGTCGCGTATCACGCTGCGTTGTTTGGCTTGGTTGGTGCGGATCTCTCCGATGACTCCAGTGTAGAAAGAAATGATGACTCCAGTGTAGAAAGAAATTTGGATTGGCTTAAGGAAATAAGGGACGCCAAACCGGTCCTTAAATACAAAGTTTTGGAAGACAAGGTTGAGCCTTGGATCCTGGATGAAATACGAGAAGAGGATCGTGACTACCGCGACCCGATAAGGATCGACCGTATTTTTCCCGGTTTGATGAAGAAACCCAAGGAGGATTGCCAGAGAAATCGGAGGCAATCGCTCAAGCCATCAGATCTTGCGAACGGCACTCTAGAGTGTTGGAAAACAATCGGGTCACGTCTCGACGATATTGACGATTTCCACACTTTCGATGCGTGCCTTAACAAGATAGAAAGCAAAGTCTGGTGGCTACAACTCGGTGCGTTTCGCCAGAAATCCAGCGTTGATCGTGCAATGCAACGCATAAACGAAGAATTTAAAGAATTCTCCGATATTGAATTCACGTTGAAAGAACCCGATAGTTCCAGCAGTTACTATCGCATACGCACCCAAACGCCTCTGACCAGAACAGAAGCCGGTGTAATGGCGAAACACGCAGACACTATCGGATTTAGCCGTCTAATCGGACGAGACGCTATTCGTTGATTTCAATCCTCTGATAAAAGAACGCTCCGGCGAACCGGGCATTCGTTTCGGTGAGCGTTCGGCCTTCCTTTTGATCGTAAGCAGTGCCCCAATCCCAAGCGCCGGCCCCGAAACCGCGGGCGACGACGCTCTCGGCTTGACCAAACTGGCGGCGCAGCTTGTCGCCGACCCTCGCACCGGGGGCGTCATCGCCTTGCAGGTCTTTTACGCCGGTCCATCTTCTCCCGTCTCGGCGGGTGCGAGGACGTCAACGATGCCGACCGGCTATGCGCCGGCTTGTCGGTGGCCGGGCGGTCAATACACGACTTAACGTCATGCGTTTATTTTTCTATATGGACAATCGGGGCGGGCAGGTCCACCGCCACCGGGCGGCGCCGTTCTTACTTCGCGAATTGGGCGTGGCGGCGGACTGACATCGGCCTGCGCTTGAACGGGCCTGTCCGCCGCATCCGTGCGGCGGGACGGACCGGTCCCCTGCCGCGCCCTTGCGAAATTATCCGGCCGGATCGCATCTCTCGGGCTTCTGCGCGAATGCGCAGGACGCCATTTGCTTGTATTTGTCTCGCATTTCCATATGCGCATCTCAGTCCCGAATCGGACCGCCGATAGACGAGACGCATATACACTATGACAGTGCCCGGAATACCGGCGCCCGCGATCCTCATCGCAACCGGGCGCTCCGGCATGTATTCATTGAGGTCGGCGACCGGATATGGCGATCCCTCCCGGAAATCGAATTTGCGAAAATGCGGAACGACCGACGCCGCAAGCCCGATCCGAAGTTCATCCGGCCAATGCGACGCCATGTCGAGCGACACCTCAGGTTCCGGCGTCGCCGCCGCCCGTCGAAAGCGCTTCCGTCAGCCTGCACGTTTGGGCAAGGGAATCCGCCGCGCGGGCTTCGCGCGCCGGAAATATACAAGCGCCAGGACGCCCGCCGCGATCAAGGCCGGCACCTCTTATCGTCGAACTCCACTCCCGAAGCGTCCGCCGAACCGGGGTCCGGCCGTCGAACGAAACGAGAGGCGACCGGTCGCCGCCCCGGCTATCGCGCCTTGATTTAATCGAACGTTTGTTTTATTATTGCGGATACTCATGGCGGCCGGCGGGGAATCATGGCCAGAACCATCGGATCGGACGGCGAAAAGACGCAAAACGCGATACGCGAGGCGGCGGTGCGGCTGATCGCCCGGCGCGGGTTCGAGGCGGTGTCGATGCGCCTTCTCGCCGCCGAGGTCGGCGTGCAGGCCGCCGCTCTCTACCGCTATTTCCCCAACAAGGAGGAACTGCTGTTCTCGCTGATGCGGGAACACATGCGGGGGCTGACCGCCGCGTGGGAGACCGCGCGCCCGGCGGGCGGCGATCCCGCCGCGCGGCTCGCCGCCTTCACCGCCAACCACATCCGGTTCCATGTCGGGCGGCGGCATTCGACGCATGTCTCCAACATGGAGCTGCGCAGCCTCGGACGCCCGCAGGGATGTCTCGGCGACGCCTTCGAGGACGAACTCCAGCCAGGTCTCCCGGTCGCCCCGTTCCCGGGCCTGTTGAAGCAGGTCGCAGCGCCGGCGGCGATGCGTCTTGAAATAGAGGCCGAGATAAAGGATCGGCTCGTTCAGGATGCCCTGCGCGCAGAGCGGGAAGGCGATCAGGAGCCTGCCCAGACGGCCGTTGCCGTCGAGAAACGGATGAATCGTCCCGAACCGGACATGGACAAGCCCGGCCTTGACGAGGGCCGGCATCTCCGGCGTATCCGCATGGATGAACGCCTTGAGGTCCGACATGAGATCGGGGATCCGGTCGGGGGGCGGTGGAACGAAGAGGGCGTTTCCCGGCCGCGTTCCGCCGATCCGGTTCTGCGAACGTCGGAACTCGCCCGGTTGCCTGGCGCTTCCCCGGCCCTTCTCAAGAAGAACGGCGTGGATTTCACGGATCAGGCGCATGGACAGCGGGAAGCCCCCACGAATCCTGCCCACGCCATGGTTCATGGCCGCAACGTAGTTGGAAACTTCCCGAACGTCGTCGAGCGGGACGCCGGGCGCCCTCGATCCGGGGCGACAGCAGCGCCTCCTTGCGAACGTACATGTAGAGGAAAAGCGACGTGTCGGGCAGGATCAAGGTCGCGCCATCAAGCCGACCGATTGCGCGGTTGGCCCGTTCAAGCAGGCGGTAGAGCCGGTTTATCCTGATTGGCCGCCTGGCGGCAAGATCGGGTGAGCCGGACATCGTGCGGGTCGATACCACTCACCTGAAAGCGCACCGTATTGCTTGCAGTCTGGCAAAAAAGGGGATGTTCCCCGCCACATTGGGCGAACAAAAGGCGGGCTGAACTCCAAACTTCATGCCGTCGTCAACGATGAGGGTAAACCCATCGTCATGGCGCTGACGGCAGGGCAGGCGTCCGATCACATTGGAGCCAGGATCGTCTATCCCGGATTACCAAATGCCGGAACCCCGATTGGCGACAAGGGATACGACAGCGATGAATTGCGCGCCGCACTCAAAACCAAGGGGATTGGCTCTTGCATACCGCCACGCGCGAAGCGCAAGAACCCCGCCAGGTATTGCAAAACGTTGTATAAACAATGCCATAAGGTCGAAAATGCCTTCGGCAGACTGAAAGACTGGAGACGCATCGCAACCCGTTACGACAGATGCGCCGACACCTGCTTCGCAGCAATAACAATCGCTGCAACCGTAATCTTCCAACTCAATTAATGAGCCCTGACCCTAGGTCACACTCACATAAGGATCAGGATCATGGAACTGTTCCATATAAGCTTTTTCTTCCGCCTCAAAATCAGCACATCCTAATTTACCGGTTCTATATCTTGTCCCAAAACCAGGGCTCGTCGCAAAAACGAAAAAGGCGATCGCACTCAATATCGACACGATTTTTCTCATAGCTCTTTACCACATCCTCCAAAAAACCGCTATGGCGACGCACCGCTCAAGGAAATTATATAATCCCAACCCAAACCGTCAAGGGACCTTTCCACAAACGGACAGGGCGGCGGGTCGTGGTGAGATCGCGCCAAAGTTCCCATCGCACGGCGGTCCGGCGGGCGGAAGCAGGCGCGCCGCGAACGACGGTCGGACAAAACGGCCGGCAACCGGTCGCGGATTGCCGCGGCCATGAGACCCGGCCCTGGGCCGTCTATTTGGCCCAAGACTATTGTACCAATATTTCAAACACGCTATAAGGCCTCATGGTGTCCGGATGAGTTCAGGAGCGGTTTTAATGGCGGCGCGTAGCGACAACACGATGTGGTCGGGTCTGTTCTTCATCACGCCGAGTTCCGGCCAAACCCTGCAGGCGCAGATCCGGCAAGCCATCGTCGCCGCGATCCTGGACAGGCAGATTTCGGCGAGAATGCCGTTGCCGTCATGCCGGGCGCTCGCCGGCAAACTCGGCGTCGCCCGCGGCACCGTCGTGCTGGCGTTTCAGCAGCTTGTCGATCAGGGGTTTCTCATTGCGCGGGAACGCCGGGGACACTTCGTCAATCCCGATGTCCTGACCACGCCCCACCGGCCGGAACGCGAGGACCGGACACAGGCCAGCGCGGTCAACTGGCGGGACCGCGCGATCTCCAGCGCCCGCGATCTGCCCAGACCGGTAAAGCCTCAAAACTGGCAGAACTCGGCTTATCCGTTCATCTACGGTCAGTTCGACCCGTCGCTGTTTCCGACGGCCGAATGGCGGGAATGCAATCGAATGGCGTTGGCGGTTCTCGAGATCAACAACTGGGCGTCCGACATGTTCGAGCGCGATGACCCGCACCTGGTGGAGCAGATTCAGGCGCGCATGTTGCCCAGGCGCGGGATCTTCGCGCGGCCCGAAGAAATCATGATCACGCTGGGCGCGCAAAATGCGCTCTACATGCTCGCGTCGCTCCTGATGACCAAAGGCGCGCGGGTCGCGATGGAGGACCCCGGCTATCCGGATGCTCGCAGCATATTCCGCCTTGCCGGAGCGGAGACCGTGTCGGTCGCGGTCGATGACAAGGGAATCGACACCGGGAAAATCCCCGGCAACACCCGGTTTGCATTCGTGACGCCAAGCCATCAGTGCCCGACAATGGTTTCCATGACGAGCGAAAGGCGTACGGCCTTGCTTGAGCTCGCGGCGAAGCGGGACATGATCGTGATCGAGGACGATTACGACAGCCAGTTGCTTGACGACGCCCCCGCGCCCGCCCTCAAGAGCCTCGATCGCACCGGACGGGTGATCTATGTCGGCTCCCTTTCAAAAACGCTCGCGCCCGGATTGCGGGTAGGCTACATCGTCGCCTGTCCCGAGCTGATCGCGGAACTGCGCGCGCTTCGAAGATTCGTGCTTCGGCATCCGCCCGCCAACAATCAGCGCGCCGTCGCATTGTTCCTGTCTCTCGGTCATCATGACACGCTGGTTCGCAAACTTGCCGCCGCATTCGGTGAAAGACGCGAGAGGATCGTTCAGTCCGTCGCCCGGCATTTACCGGATTGGTCGAGCGGTCCGGCGGATTCGGGAACGTCGCTCTGGTTGAAAGGACCGGAATCGACGGATACCGGTCCGCTGGCGGAAAAAGCGGAAAGATACGGCGTTCTCGTCGAACCCGGAGCGGTTTTCTTCGCGGGAAAGGACAAACCGGCCAACTACATGCGGCTCGGCATATCCTCAATTCCCGCGCGGCGCATCGACAGGGGAGTTCGCGAGCTTGCCCGGGCCGCCAACGAACCGCCCGGCCTCTGACCCGCGGCCCGATCGAACCGCCGTATTTGCGTCATCGCCTGTCGCATTTTTCACCGTGAATCCGAACGCCGGCGTGAAAACCTTCCGACGATTTCACGAAGCGGATAAACCCATGCATCGGACCGGACGCGACAATGAGGCGACATCAAGACGCTCCGGCGGCCGCGAAGCCCGGCGCGCGATGCGCGCCGCGCCCTTGGCGGAGAGCGTCCGGCCCGTCCGGGCCGGCCTTAAGGGAGGAACATACCGCCCCCTGTCGCCGGCCGATCAGGACAGCATCAACGAAGCGGTCCTGACGGTTCTGGAGACCGTCGGTTTCGCGGACGCCATTCCGTCATGCATCGACGCCTGTACGCGCCTGGGCGCGATCCATGGCGAAGACAAGCGACTTAGATTTCCGCGCAACATGGTGCTGTCGGTGATCAAGGGCGCGGCGCGAAACTTCTCCCTTTGCGGCCAAAATCCGAAACACGATCTGAATCCCGGGGGAAACCGCGTACATTTCGGCACCGCCGGCGCCGCCGTTCATCTTGTGGACGTGGAAAACCGGGAATACCGCGAATCGACGCTGCGGGACATCTACGACGCGGCGCGGGTCGTGGAGACCCTCGACAACGTGCATTTCTTCCAGCGGCCGATGGTGGCGCGCGACATGGCCGATCCCGCCGACCTCGATTTCAACACGCTCTATGCGGCGCTGGCGGGAACGACAAAACACGTCGGCACCAGTTTCACCGTGCGCGAGAACGTGGAGGCGGCGCTGGAGCTTTGCCGCATGATCGCCGGAAGCGAAGAGAACTTTCGCGCGCGTCCGTTCGTTTCCAACTCGAACTGTTTCGTCGTTCCACCGATGAAATTCGCCGAAGACGCCTGCGGCGTCCTTGAAGCCTGCGTGGAAGGCGGGATGCCGGTGCTGCTGTTGTCCGCGGGGCAGGCGGGCGCGACGGCGCCCGCCGCCGTGGCCGGCGCGGTCGTGCAGGCCGTCGCCGAAACGCTCGCCGGCCTGGTGTACGTAAACGCGCTCGTTCCGGGCCATCCGGCGATCTTCGGAACATGGCCGTTCGTGTCCGATCTGCGTACCGGAGCGATGTCGGGCGGTTCGGGAGAACAGGCGTTGCTGACCGCCGCATGCGGTCAGATGGCCCAATACTACGATCTTCCGGGCGGATCGGCTTCCGGAATGGCCGACGCCAAACTGCCCGACGTTCAGGCCGGGTACGAAAAAGGGATATCCAACGTGATGGCCGGCCTGTCCGGTCTCAATCTGGTTTACGAATCCGCGGGCATGCATGGTTCGCTGATGGGTTTTTGCCTGGAAAGCCTCATCATCGACAACGATCTGATCGGCCAATGCCTGCGCTGCGTAAGGGGAATTGAAGTCTCAAGGGAATCGCTTTCCGTCGAGACAATCGCCGACGTCTGCCGGAACGGCCCCGGTCATTACCTCGGTCACGGACAGACCCTGAGCCTGATGCAGACCGAATATATCTATCCGGAACTCGGCGATCGCCTGAGCCCGAAAGAGTGGACCGAGAAAGGCAAACCGGATATCGTCGACAAGGCGATCCGCGAAAAGAAAAGGATACT
This sequence comes from Rhizobiaceae bacterium, assembly GCA_965204295.1. Taxonomy (GTDB): domain Bacteria; phylum Pseudomonadota; class Alphaproteobacteria; order Rhizobiales; family Rhizobiaceae; genus JAWKWH01. Next base: position 1,977,569 of record OZ241973.1, on the reverse strand, counting down.
CGCGCAATGTTTCCCGCGTCATCTGTCAAAGGACATGGATGACGGCATTCGCGCCAAATTCGGCAATGTGCTTTTGCCGCCGGAACAAATGGGCCGGTGACGCCGTCAGTGGTTGTTGCGCGGGATTCCCTTTGACTGCGCCAGCCGCCGGTATCTGACCGCCGGCTTCAGCACCATGCCCTCCGACAACTGATCCACCATTCCTCTTTGAATTTCCTGCCACGGCGTTTGATGGTCGGGATAGGAGAACCCGCCCGCGGCTTCCAGTTCAGCGCGTCTGGATGCCAGCTCCTCTTCCGAAATCAATATGTTGGCGGTACAGCCATTCAAATCGATACGCACGGCGTCACCGCTTTTCAACAGCGCCAGGCCGCCGCCGACGGCCGCCTCGGGAGAGGCGTTGAGAATGGACGGAGAACCGGAAGTGCCGGATTGCCGGCCATCTCCGATACAGGGCAACGAGGTAACGCCTCGCTTGAGCAGATAATCCGGAGGCTGCATGTTGACGACTTCCGCCGCCCCCGGATAGCCGACAGGCCCCGCGCCGCGCATGAACAGCATGGTGTTTTCGTCAATTCCAAGCGCCGGATCGTCGATGCGGTCGTGATAGTCTTCCGGCCCGTCGAACACAATCGCCCTGCCTTCGAAAGCCATCGGATCGTCCGGATCGGACAAATAGCGATCGCGGAATTCATCCGAAATCACGCTCGTCTTCATGATCGCGCTGTCGAACAGATTTCCTTTCAGATTTATGAAGCCGGCATTCTCGATCAGAGCGTTGCCGATTGAGCGAATGACATCCGGATTGCCGGCGGTCGCGCCCGTGCAGTTTTCCGCCAGGGTTCGTCCGTTTGCCGTGATAACATCGGGATGCGGCAACAGACCGCCCCGGAGCAGTTCGCCGATGACCGCCGGCACGCCGCCCGCCCTGCTGTAGTCTTCGCCGAGATACTCGCCGGCGGGCTGCAAATTGACGAGCAGCGGTATTTCGTGACCGATTTCCTGCCAATCGTCATTGTCCAGCGGCACGCCGAGATGCCGGGCGACGCCGTTCAGGTGGATCGGGGCGTTGGTCGATCCCCCGATCGCCGAGTTGACCGCAATGGCGTTCTCAAACGCCGCGCGGGTCATGATATCCGACGGTTTCAGATCCTCATGCACCATCTCCACGATGCGACGGCCCGTCGAATAGGCCATCTGGCCGCGCTCGCGATAGGGCGCCGGGATCGCCGCCGATCCGGGAAGCTGCATCCCGAGCGCCTCGGCGAGCGAGTTCATCGTCGTCGCCGTGCCCATCGTATTGCAATATCCGACCGACGGAACGGAAGCGGCCACACGGGCCATGAACTCCTTGTAGTCGATTTCCCCCGCCGCCAACAGTTCGCGCGATTTCCAGACAATCGTTCCCGAACCCGCTCTTTTGCCGTCGTGCCACCCGTTCAGCATCGGACCGACCGACAGCGCGATCGCGGGAATGTTGACGGTGGCGGCGGCCATCAGCAGCGCCGGCGTGGTCTTGTCGCAGCCGATCGTCAGCACGACGCCGTCGATCGGATAGCCGTAGAGCGATTCGACCAGACCGAGATAGGCGAGGTTGCGGTCAAGCGAAGCCGTCGGCCGTTTTCCCGTTTCCTGGATCGGATGGACCGGAAACTCGAATGCAATCCCGCCCGCGGCGACGATCCCCTCGCGCACCCGCCCGGCCAGTTCGATATGGTGTCTGTTGCAGGGGGACAGGTCGGAACCGGTCTGGGCTATGCCGATGACGGGTCTGCCCGATTGCAGTTCCTCGCGCGTGATTCCGAAATTCAGATAGCGCTCGATGTAAAGCGCGGTCATCGCCGGATCGTCGGGGTTGTCGAACCATGCCTGCGATCTGAGCGTCGTCGGTTTTCCGGCCATGTCGTCTCCCGTGGGCTTTTGCGTCTGGTTATGTCATGGCGCTGCCGACCGCAAGTGCGATGGACAGGCCGTCGGGTCTGATGTAACCGACCGGTACGTCACAAGAGGGATATTCGATGGCCATGAACATGAAAGGCCAGGAGCGCATCGAAGCGCCGGTCGCGAAAGTCTGGGAGGCGCTCAACGATCCGGACATTCTGAAGGAGTGCATTCCGGGGTGCGAATCGCTGGAAATGAAATCCCCCACCGAAATGGCCGCGACGGTTTTGCTGAAAATCGGTCCGATCAAGGCGAAATTCGCCGGACAGGTGGAACTCAAAAACCTGAACCCGCCCCGCTCCTACACGATCTTCGGAGAGGGCAAGGGCGGCGTCGCCGGGTTCGCCAGGGGGGGGGCCGACGTGGTGCTGGCGCAAGACGGAGACGCGACGGTGCTGACCTACACGGCGAAGGCGGATGTGGGAGGAAAGATGGCGCAACTGGGCAGCCGGCTCATCCAGTCGACATCAAAAAAGCTCGCGGGCAAATTCTTCAGCGATTTCAATAAAAAGATCGGCGGATAGGCCGGAAGGGCGCGTTCCGGTCATTTGTCGCGCCGAAAATCGGCGGGCCGTTTTTCCAGGAACGCGGCCACGCCCTCCTTGTAGTCGTCGGAAAATCCGGCTTCCCGCTGGAGCTTCCTTTCCAACCGCAACTGATCTTCGAGCGTGTTGGCCGACGCCGCATGAATCGCCCGCTTGGCGAGCGCATGGGCATGCGACGGACCGTCGGCCAGGCTTCGCGCCAGGGCGTGGGTTTCGTCCATCAGCCGGTCGTCGTCGATCGCCCGCCAGATCAGGCCCCAATCGGCGGCGTCCTGCGCCGACAGCGGATGCGCCGTCAGCGCCAGGGCCTTGGCCCTTGCCTCGCCCAGGCGGTTGGCGAGCCAGTAGGTGCCGCCCGCGTCGGGGATGAGGCCGATCTTCGAAAACGCCTGGATGAATTTCGCCGATCTGGCCGCCAGCACGATATCGGCCGCGAACGCGATATTGGCGCCCGCTCCGGCGGCGACGCCGTTGACCGCCGCGACGACGATCTTGTCCATGTCGCGAAAACGGCGGATCAGCGGATTGTAGCGGCTTTCGAGCGTCTGCCCGAGATCGGGCGCTTCGCCGGAGGCCGACGGGTCGCGGTCCGCCAGATCCTGGCCGGCGCAAAATCCCCTGCCGGCGCCGGTCAGCGCCACCACCCGGCAATCGCCGCTCCTTTCGATCCCGTCGAGCGCTTCGCGCAACGCGTCATGAAGTTCGGCGGTGAACGCATTGAGCCGGTCCGGGCGATTCAATGTGAGAACCGCATAGCCGTCGTGACGCTCGTTCAAAAGGACGGGTTCGCTCATGTTTCGCGCTCCATGACAGGATCGGCCGCCATGCCCCGGCGGTCAGTCCCAACGGGCGTCGTGCAGCCGCCAATAGGCGGGCGCGCCGATCAGCGGCGAATCCTTGGAAATCTCATCGAACGGGATTTCGCCATCCACGTTCCGCGCGCCGGGGTCGGCCCCGGCGTCGAGCAGCGCCATGATCGCGGCGGCATAGCCGTTAAGCGCGGCAACGTGCAGCGGGGTGTCGCCATCTTCGGCTCGCGCACCGGGATCGGCCCCGGCTTTGCGCAGCGCCTCAATCGCGGCGTTATGGCCGAGCATCCAAGCGAGGCCCAGCGGGGTGCCGCCATTCTCGTCCCGTACGTTGGGGTCGGCCCCGGCTTCGAGTAGCGCCGCGATCACGTCGATACGGCCAAAGATCGCAGCAGAATGCAGCGGGGTGCCGCCATTCTCGTCCCGTACGTTGGGATCGACGCCGGCTTTGAGCAGTGGCGCGATCGCGCCGATACGGCCAAAGATCGCAGCAGAATGCAGCGGGGTGTTGCCATCTTCGTCCCGTGCGTCGGGGTCGACACCGGCTTCGAGCAGCGCCGCGGTCGCGGCGGCATGGCCCCATCTGGCAGTATCGTGCAGCGGGGTGGCGTCATCGTTGTTCCGCGCGTTGGGATCGACGCCGGCTTTGAGTAGCGCCATGATCGCGGCGGCATGTCCCTCCCACGCAGCATCGTGCAGCGGGGTGTTGCCATTATTGTCCCGCGCGCGGTGATCGGCCCCGGCCTCAAACAGCGCCTTGATTGCGACGGCATCGCCCGCTTCAGCAGCAGAATGCAGCGGGGTGACGCCATTTCCGGCCCAGCCTTTGAGCAACGCCATTATCGCAGCGACGATCCTCACGCCCTCTTCCTCCCGCCGTCTTCTCCGGCACGGACTAGCACGGCGCAACCATACGCGCCAGCGCACGATTCATGGCCATGCGAGTCCGGGTCCTCGACGTTCATGGCGGACGGGGTGCTGAAATCCGACGCCGGGGCGCGATTCAATTCTGAATTTCGCTCTCAATGTCAAGAGGATAAATCTCGTCAAACGAAGCCCAGCGCTCCCGCACCGTCGCAACGATCGCATCGACCCTCTCTTGTGCGAGAGCGCCCTCGCCGCGACCGGCGCGATAGACCAGCCGCAACACCGAGTGTTCCTCGCGCAGAACCCGGATGAGTCGATCGATCCCCCGCGACCATCGCGGCCTAAGTCCGGTTGTCCCGTCTTCAAATGCGCCGGCATTGATGTCGAGACGCACGATACGGACCGACGCCGCACCGAAATCCGTCTCGATCGTTTCACCGGCGGTCGGGCGAACGACCCGCGGATTTTCCGTCGTCATCCGGTAACCGGCCGGCAGCGTTCGCGTATCCAGTTGCAAAACGAAGTTCGATCGGATCGACTCGTCGGGCGGCCCGGCGCAGACGACATGGAACCGGCCATGCCTGTCCGTGACGACCGGCGGACCATCGGCGATCGCCAGACGCACGCCGGGCAGACCCGGCTCGTCTTCGTCGATATGGCCATTGCGGTTCCGGTCGTCGAAAACGCGCCCGATGACATCGGAACAGTCATGAACCGCCTCGGGCGGGATTTCCACGGTCGCGGTCGCCTCCGGCGCCATCAGGACGCCTCCGGCGCCGAACAGCCGGGCGCGATTGACATGCCTGCCCGGTCCGGCGGCGTCCTGCGCGTCGAGCAGCAGGCGGACGGTCACGGTCCGGTTCGGCCCGAGGTCGATCCCGGTAAAGTCCAGCCGCGCGCCCGATTCGGTCGGTGCGGCCGGCGCTCCGTTCACGGTCGCCGAGCCCGGCGAAAACCGGAAACCGGCGGGAACGACATCCGCCAAGGTCAGGTCCGGATGGACATTCGGACCCCGATTGACGATTTCGACGGTGAATCCGACCCGTTCGCCGCGACGGACGATCCGGCGGTCGGCGATCTTCGCGACAGCGATGTCGGCGGTATTCGGCGCCGGATCGACCGGTATGTGATTGTGGATGAAACGCGGGGCTCCCGACTCCAGCAGAATTGACAGCGCATAGAGCGCGGGCGTGCCCGGCGGCGGCGGGTCGGGGCTGTCGGCGGTCTGACAGGCGCCTCCGGGCGCCGCATCGAACGGACAGGCGGCAATTTTCGCGTCCCCCGCCATCGGCGGCAGAATGGCGGAAACGCCGGGCAAATGGGTTGCCGGCGGCGCAACGACGATCCTGTAGCGCGTTTCGCCCGGCGGACACGCGCGATCGGCTCCCGGCATGATGTCGAAACGATAACCGCCATCGACGCCGGTGGTCCGCCCCTGATTCGCGGGGTTGACCAGGCAGGCGGCCGGCAACGGAGCGCCCTCCCCGTCCGTCATCGTCACCACGGCGCCGGCTACCGGCGTCCGGCTCAGCGTGTCATATACGATGCCGGACGGATCGATCGGAAAATTCCGGCCGACCAGATTTTCGCCGCGCGCCAGTGCGATGTTTGAAGCGTCGCCCACAATGGCGTTCGACCGATCGCGGAAAACCAGCCGGTAGCCGGAGCCCGCCGGGATTGACGGTATGTGGTATGAACCGTCGACTTCCGTCGCAACCGAAGCGATCACGCCGCCGCCGACCGACAATTCGGCGATGTATCCGCTTTGAGGCGCGTCCCGCCCCGGATCGAAAACGCCGTCGCCGTCGCTGTCCAGATAGACATGACCCGCCACGCTCGCCGGAACGCCGACCGCGACGGTGGCCGTCGCCGTGTCGCAGACCGCCGGATTGACGACATCGCAGACCCGGTAATCGAGCGTGTACGTTCCCGCCGGCGTTCCCGCCGGAACGTCGATCGTTCCGTCGGGCCGCTGAACGAGAAAACCGCCCGGTCCCTGCGACAATTCGGTCACCGTCACCGCCGCCGGCGGGAACAGGGCGTCGTTCAACGTGTCGTTGTCGAGAACATTCAGATAGTCCGGCGCGCCCGCAACGCCGTCGGCGACGGTCGCCGATGAATCATCCGCCGCGTCGATAACCGGCGCGGCGACGGTGACGGACGCGCGCGCGGTATCGCAAATCGCCGGATAGGCGACGATGCAGATCTCATATGTGAGTGTGTGGACGCCGGCCGGCGTTCGCGGCGCCGCGTCAACCGTTCCGTCCGGATTGAGCGTCAACGGTCCACCCGGCGTCAGGCCGGTCAGATCGACATCGGCCGGCGCAAAGGATTTGGCGTTGATCGCATCGTTTGTCAAAACGACGATAACGCCGGTCGCGCCTTTCAGGCCGTCAACGCCGCTCGTTCCGTCATCGACCGCGTCGATTGCCGGCAGTCCGACCGTCAGCGACGCGTCGAGGTCATCGCCCGCCGTCGTCGGGTCGCCGATATCGGCGCTCACCGCCGCGGTGGTTGTGTTTGTAACGGTATTACCGCCCCGCCCGGCATCGATTGTCGCTTCCAATACGATCGTCGCATTCGCGCTATTGGCGATATCGCCGATCGTCCATGCGCCCGTCGGCCGGTCGAACGAGCCCTGGCTCATCGTCGCGACGGCGCCCGATGCGGTAAGTCCCGCCGGCAGGATATCCGTCAGGCCGACATTGGTCGCATCGTCGGGTCCGTTGTTGGCGACCGCGATTCCGAACTCCACCGTATCGCCGTCATGGAGCGCGCCGCCGGTCAACAGCGTTTTTGCGGTGACGAGATCGGCGGAGGTGATCGCGATCGATTCGGTCAGGTCGTCCCCGACCGGATTGGTGTCATTGTGATCCAGTCCGGTCACCGCCACCGTATTCACGATGGTCTGTCCGGATGTTCCCGAATCGACCGTTGCGCTGATTTCCAGCGAAACGGTGACGCCGGTCGGAACGGCGCCCGCATTCCACACGCCGGCGCCGGAATTGTACAAACCTCCGCCCGTGTCGGAATCATATGTCAGACCGGCGGGAAGAAGGTTCGTCAGTTCGACGCCGGTTGCCCGTTCGGGACCGTTGTTGGTCACGTCGATGCGGAACGTCACCGTATCGGCTTCGTCGGGAGTCGGATCGGCGGAAGCGAGCGACGCGACGGTCACGATATCCGCCGTCGTGCGGAACACGGCGCCGGAATCCCGTACCGGGCCGACAGGACTGCCGATGGGGTCCGTTCCCACCGCCTCCGCGGCGGCGGCGACAAATCCCGCCGTCACATCCGCCGGGACGACGATCGTCGTGGCCGTACAGGTAACCGTTCGTCCTGGCGCAAGTATCGGGATTGTCGTCCCGCCGCCGGGGCAGACCGGCGCATCGGCATCCGGGCCGGACACCGCGATTGCCGTCACCGTCGCGTTGCCGGTGTTCGTCACATCGATGCCGTAAGTCAGGACATCGCCCGCATTGACGTAGGTCGGCGTAATCGCCCTTTTGTCGATGCCGAGGGCCGGAGCCAGGTTCTCGACATCGACGCTGACGGAGGCCGGGGGCGACGAAACGGGCGATCCCCCGAAAGCGCCGGTCGCCACGGCTGTGTTGTCGATCGTGGCGAACGCATGTTGCGGCGGCGCGAGAGACAACAAAAGGGCGAGCGGAACCGTCCGCGGCGACCGGCGTCCCCACATCCGGATCGTTCGTTCCTGACGTCTCCAGCGCCGCATCATCGGGCCATCACCTCCTCCTCGATGGAGCCGCGAGGACGTGGGACGAAAGCCGGCCGGAAGCATGTCGCCTGAAGCAACGGATCCCCGCGCACGGGGCGTCCGCCGCCGCTCCGCGCCGGGAGCGTCGGCATGTGGCCATATCGGCGGCGCCATGGCCCGGCGACCCGATTGCGATCGGGCCGGCCGCTGGCTTCGTCGACATCGAATTGCTTATTGCAGGTTATCGATGTCGGACTGGGTCACCGTGTATGTGGCCGTCACGGTCAGCACGTCGCCCGGAGCCAGCGTATCCCACCGGCTGTCGCCACCGGATGGATTGGTGGAGTCGCCAAGTGGCGCATTGTCCGTAAGCGTCGCCGCGTCGGCATCCGGATCGGGCGCCGCACCGCCGCCATTATGGACGTCCGACAGCGAGACCGCGGTAATCGGCACATTACCGTCGTTGACGATCGTGTAGGTGTAGATGATCACCTGGCCGAGAACCACGTCGGTGGCGTCATCCGCGGCCTTCGCCATCAGCAGCGACGCATCGACCGCGTCAACCGGTATGGAAACCGTCGGGCCGTTGTCGTTGACAGCCTCCGATAGCGGATCGAGACCGCTGCCGGTCGCCGTGTTGTCGATCGCGCCGTCGCCACCGACCTGGGTCGAAATATCGGCCACGGCCACGACATAAGTCGCCTCCCAGGTGATGGCGTCGCCGGGCGCGAGCGTGTCCCAGACATCATCGCCGCCGCCATCGGTGGAATCACCGAGCGGCGCCGCATCGGTCAGCGGCGAGGCGATGAACGAGACCGCCGACAGCGCATTGGCCGCGCCGGCGTCATGCGGGTCGGCCATGCCGATTGCGGTCAGCGTCTGATTACCCGAATTCGTCGCGGTGTAGGTGTAGGTAACGGTCGTTCCGGCCGAGACCGGTCCCGCGGTGTCCGCCACCCTGGTCACCGTCAAGGCCGGCGCGGCGTCCTCGACATCGACATTCTCCGTGGCGGTGTCGGTCACGTCATTCGTGCCGGAAGGCGACGAACCGGTTACGGTGACCGTGTTGTCGATGGTCGCCCAGACAGGCGCCGCCTGTCCCGCGGCCACTATCAGCGCCAATGCCGCCGCGCGCATCACACGCCGGCGCAACGCTCCCAAATCGGGCATTTTTTCTCTTTTCTTTCGTCTAGTCACAACCAGGCTCCTTTGGTTTCGATGTGAATGGTTTTCAGAATCCCGCTCTTCATTTCATTGTTTCGGCCCCGTAGCCGGTGCCGATAATCATGCGTTTATCGCTTCGACCGGCTTTCCCGGCGGCTTGTCGGGTCGGGAAATGTCTTCCGCTCGCCGGTTTCATTGCAGCACGTCCACGTCGTTCTGGGTCACGGTGTAGGTTGCGGTGAATGTGACGATATCGCCGGGAGCGATCGTATCCCAGGTTCCGTTGACGCCGCCGTCGGTTGAATCGCCAAGCGGCGCGTTGTCTATCGTCAGGGTTTCGTTCGAGGGCGCGGGCGCCGGGCCCGATCCGCCATGGGCGTCGGCCAGCGAAACGCCCGCGATCGTCTGATTGCCGGTATTTTCGACGGCGTAGGCATAGGTGATGACCCGGCCGGCAATAACGTTTGCGGTGTGATCGGCGGTCTTGGTCACATTCAATGCCGGATTGGCCGTGATTGTCGTCGTGGCGGAATCGCTGCGAACCGTCGCGCCCGTCTCGGCGGTCGTCACATCGACCGAACCGACCAGATCGCCGGCGTCGTCCATCTCCGCCTGGGTCACGACGTGGCTGGCGGCATAGGTCCAGACCTCGCCGGGGTCGAGTATGCCGACGGTTCCGCCGTCGCCCGACGGACCGGCAAGCGTCAGCACCCTGGAACCCGCACCTTGAGCAAGTGTGCCGGCCGGCGCGACCCCGGTCATCCCGGTGTCGCCGGTGTTCGTGACCGAGATCGTGTAGTTCAGCACCGTCGGCAGTGACGCAACGCTGGCGATATCGACGATCTTGTCGACCGAGAAATCGTGGGCGGCCTCGCCAATGACGGCGGTTGTCAGCGTGGCGACGGAATCGACGCCCGAACCGTCGTCATCGGAGGTCACGTTGCCCGAAACATTCGCGCTTTCGGTGGCGGTGTTGGAATTGCCGGTTGCGTCCGGCGGCGTGTTGAACGCGAGAGCATCGACAACAATCCGTTGAATTGGGAGATTGGAACCCGACGCTGCGGCGGCAAGGAGGCAAAGGAAAACCGCGAGTGTCCCGACGGCCGGCGTTACAAAACCGCTTCCGCGAACGGGTGAGGTGCGCGTAAAAATATTCTCCGGGCGATGCTTTCGGCCCATATGTCGCACTGCCGGCCCGTTCCCCGCTTTCGATTCCTTCCCTGGCAACTAGCCCGTCGATCGGCAAGCGCCCCGTGCGCGGCGATCCTAGGCGCAATCGCACATTCCGCCAATGGCGAAACGTGGCATTTCCATAGGTTTACGATTGAATCCGCTTTCCCGGAGGTTATCGGAACGTGTGGAACTACCGTATCAGAATTGCGCGCAAATCATTGACATTCGTACCCGTCGGACCCGGAGCGAATATATCGCCGATTGTGTTGAAAGCGGTCCAGGCGTCATTGCGGTTGAGCAGCGCCGCCGGATCCAGGCCCTTGTCGCGCATGCGCGAAACCGACCCGCAATCCACGAACGCACCGGCATTGTCTTCGGAGCCGTCAATGCCGTCTGTGTCCGCCGAAAGGGCGAAAATGCCGCCGGCGCCATCGATGTCCATCGCCAGGGACAGCAGAAACTCCGTATTCCGCCCGCCCTTTCCGTCACCGCGGACCGTCACCGTCGTCTCACCGCCGGACAACAGCAATATCGGCTTGCTGAAAGGCCGGCCGCGGGAGGCGATCTCCCGGGCGATGGCGGCATGCACCTTTGCCGCCTCTCGGGATTCTCCTTCGATCGCATCCGAAAGGATAACCGCTTCGGTCCCCTGCCGGCGCGCTTCGGCTTGCGCCGCCTCCAGCGACACCGCCGCCGAAGCGATGATCCGATGTTCATGACCGGCAAAGCCCGGATCGCCCGGCATGGGCGCCGCCGATCCGGGCGACCTGATATGCGCGAATACGCGATCGTTCACCGCAATTCCGAATCTTTTGATGCAGGCCAGCGCGTCCTCGAGACTTCCCTCTCCCGGAACGGTCGGGCCGGAAGCCACATCCGCCGGATCGTCGCCTGGAATGTCCGAAACGATCAGGCTTACGACACGGGCCGGACGGGCGGCTGCGGCAAGCCGTCCGCCCTTGATGCGCGAAACATGCTTGCGGATCGTATTCATCGCCGAGATCGGCGCACCGGAAGCCAGCAGAACCCTGTTGAGCGCGATTTCATCCTCCAGCGACAATTCGCCCGCGGGCGCGGGCAGAAGCGCCGAACCGCCGCCTGAAATCAGGGCGATGACCAGATCGTCCGCCGTCAGGCCGGAAACGGTTTCCAGCAATCGGTTCGACGCCGCGAGCCCGGCCGCGTCCGGTACCGGGTGGGCCGCCTCGACGATCTCGATTTTTTCACATTTGACACCGAATCCGTAGCGGGTGACGACAATGCCTTCCAGCGGACCGTCCCAGTGGCGCTCCAGCGCACGCGCCATTTGCGCCGAAGCCTTTCCCGCGCCGATTGCGATGGTCCGCCCCCTTGGCCGGGAGGGCAAGTGTTTCGGGACGGACAGTTCGGGATCGGCGGCGGCGACGGCGGCGTCGAAAAGGGAAACCAGCAAGCTGCGCGGATCGACCATGAATCATCTCCATGTCGCGGCTTCGCCGCACGGCGGGACATTGCGTTCGGAAACGAAATCGCCGGCATCCGGCGCCGCGCCAAAAGCCGGGCGGCGAGGTGAAGCGTATTCCCGTTTCCGACCGGGAATCGGCCGATTGCGGCAACGGCCGGTCTACGCAAGCCGGTTTTCCGCCACGGGATCGAAGAAAACGGCCTTTGACAGATTGAACGTCAGCCTGGTCTCGCTTCCCGCCGCAATCGCCGCGTCCGCCCTTAACCGGGCGATTATCTCCTTGCCGCCCAGGCGGGTGACCGCGAATGTGTCCGAACCGGCGGGCTCCACCACTTCGATCAGGCAACCGGCATCGGCAAGCGTGTCTGAACTCTTGTCGGCGCCATCCGGATCGGTCACGGCTTCGGGGCGTATTCCGAACACGACCTGATTTCCAATGCGTTTCTCCAGGGCCTTGTGTTCGGGTCCGAGTTTCAGTTCGACCGGTTCGCCGCCCTCCCTTTCAAGCGCGACCTTGAGAGAATCTACCGTTCCGGCAATCCGCGCCGGGATCAGATTCATCGACGGCGAGCCCATGAAATCGGCGACGAACATGTTGGCGGGATCGTTGTAAATCTCGGCGGGCGCACCGAACTGTTGCAGATATCCGTCCTTGAGCACGGCGATTTTTGACGCCAGGGTCATCGCTTCAATCTGATCGTGGGTCACATAAACAATCGTCGTTCCCATTCGCTGATGCAATCGCTTGATCTCGGTGCGCATGTCGACACGCAGTTTCGCGTCGAGATTGGATAATGGCTCGTCGAAGAGGAACACCTGCGGATTGCGGACCAATGCGCGACCCATGGCGACGCGCTGCCTCTGCCCGCCGGAGAGCTGGCTCGGTTTCCTGTCAAGCAGATGGCCGATCTGCAGCATGTCGGCGACCGAGGCTATCGCCTTGTCCCGCTCGGGCTTTTTGATGCCGCGGATTTCCATGCCGAAGGCGATGTTCCTGGCGACCGTCATATTCGGATAAAGCGCGTAGGATTGGAACACCATTGCGATATCGCGTTTCGACGGATGCAGGCCTTCGACCGATTTCCCGTTAATTCTGATTTCGCCGCTCGTAATCGATTCAAGACCGGCAATCGTGTTGAGCAAAGTCGACTTTCCGCAGCCCGACGGCCCGACGAGCACAAGAAAACCGCCTTCCTCGATCTCCAGTTCGATGCCTTTCAGCACGTCAACCGGACCGAACGATTTTTCCAAATCCCGAATTTCCAGAAATGCCATGAGACTAACCCTTGACGGCGCCGGCCATCAGGCCGCGTACGAAATAACGGCCCGAGACCACATAGACGATAAGCGTCGGAAGCGCGGCGAGGATCGCGCCCGCGAAGTGCACATTGTACTCTTTCACGCCTGTCGACGAACTGACCAGATTATTGAGCGCGACGGTCATCGGAATCGAGTCGAAATCGGCGAACGATGCGCCAAAAAGGAAATCGTTCCATATATTCGTGAACTGCCAGATGACCGTCACCACGATGATCGGCCCGGAAGACGGCAGCAGGATCCGCAGGAAAATCTGGAAGAAACCCGCCCCGTCGATCTGCGCCGCCCGCACAAGTTCGGTCGGGAACGCCGCATAGAAGTTGCGGAAGAACAGGGTGGTGAAGCCAAGTCCGTAGGCCACATGCACCAATACCAGACCGCTTGTAGTGCCGGCGAGGCCGAGGATTCCCAGTATGCGGGCCATCGGAATCAGCACGATCTGGAATGGTATGAAGCAGGCAAGCAGCATCAGACCGAACACAAGCCCCGCGCCGCGGAATGACCATTTGGTCAGCACATATCCATTGAGCGCGCCCAGGATCGTCGATATGGCCACCGCCGGCACGACCATCAGAATCGAGTTGAGGAAATAGGGGCGAAGACCGGTCGGCTGAACGCCGATTTGCGCCGTCGACCATGCGCTGAGCCACGGCTCGATTGTCAGCGCGCCGGGCAGGGACAGCATATCGCCCTGCCGTATTTCTTCCAGCGGTTTCAGTGAGTTGACCAGCATCACATAGAGCGGCAGCAGGTAGTAGATCGCAAACACGATCAATGCCGCGTAGATCAGTCCGCGCGACAGCCTTCCCGTCGTTACCGCATTGTCCGCGGAGGCGTGGCTCATGACCTCGGCCCTCCGCGCAGTTCGGAATAGAGATACGGCACGATGATCGAGAAGATCATGATCAGCATGATGATGGCCGACGATGCGCCTATGCCCATCAGATTTCGGGTGAACGTGTAGGAATACATGAAGGTGGCCGGCAGTTCGGTCGCCTGTCCCGGTCCGCCGCCGGTCAGCGCCACCACCAGGTCGTAGGATTTGATCGCCAGATGGGCCAGCACCACGAATGCCGAAAGGAATACCGGCCGCATCAACGGGATGATAATTCGCCGGTAGATCGTCACGGTTGAAGCGCCATCGATCTGCGCGGCCTTGATGATCTCGTTGTCGACCCCGCGAAGGCCGGCGAGAAACATCGCCATGACGAATCCGGACGACTGCCACACGGCATTGCCATAAATTCCCGTTTGTGGCGGTGAATTTGCTGCTTCCATATTTGGTCTTGCGATTTGTATCGTTACAAATAAGGTATGGCCGAGTGCTAACCGTTTCCCGGCCTTCACGATGTCCGAAGCTACGACACGCAAGAGCAAGCCCGCCGCCAGGCCGACGTTGCGCACGGTCGCCGAGGCAACCGGATTGGCCGTCACAACGGTTTCGCGTGCGTTGAAAAACGAACCCGAAATTGCCGAGGCGACCAGAAAGAGGGTGCGCGCCGTCGCGGATGAACTGGGGTACATGCCCGACCGCGCCGCGTTGCGATTGCGCACCGGCCAAACCAATGTCATCAGCTACGTCCTGGTTCCGCACGCTGAAATCATCGGATTCGGTTCATCGGTAATCGCCGGTCTGACCGAGGTGTTGCGCGATACCCAGTATCATCTGATCGTCACGCCGCATTTTCCCGATATGCCCGCATTGCAGCCGATAGAGCACATATTGCGGAATCGTATGGCTGACGGAATCATTTTTTCACGTACCGAACCGTTTGATCCGCGTGTGCGCCTTTTGCTCGAAAATGACTTTCCCTTTGTCTGCCACGGCCGTTCCGAACTCGCGACACCGCACCCATATGTCGACTATGACAACTTCACGTTCGCTAAGCTCGCCGCGGAAAGCCTTATCGGGAACGGCCGGAGCAACCTCACGCTGTTGAACGCGCCGGAGGCGTTCACGTTCTCCAACCACATGCGCCACGGTTTCATGACGGCCGTTCGACAGAGCGGGGTCGAATTCAACATTCCGACCGGGTTGAGTATCGAAACACCGCCGAAACAGATTCGCGAACGCTGCATGGAAGCGCTTCGCTCCGATAATCCGCCGGACGGATTTGTTTGCGGCGGCGAGGTGTCGGCCATGGCTGTGATGGCGGCGGTCAACGATCTCGGAATGTCGGTCGGCGGGGAAGTCGACCTGGTCGCCAAACAGACATCCCCGCTGTTCGACCAAATCCGGCCAAGGATCGACACTGTCTATGAGGATCTGACGGAAACCGGGCGTTTGCTCGGCAGGACCATGCTCCGCCGGCTGTCGGGAGAGGATGTTTCGGAATTGCGGACAATTGACGCGCCGTGAGGTCTTTTCAAGCGCGACGAGCACGTGGAACCCGATTAACCCATTCGGTCCCGGCTCCCGTCGATAGCGATCCGGCCCGATCAGCCGGAAGCGGCGATCACGCTCTTCGCCGGTTCGCCCGCGATATAGGTTTCGGCAATCGCGCGATCGTCTCCCATGGTCTGAAGCACGAAAAGTTCTTCCGACAATGTCGTGACGGTTTCCATGCGAAGCGCCATGGCCGGGGTCGCCCGGCTGTCGAGCACAATCAGATCGGCTTCCGTTCCGGCTTCGAGCGTGCCGATCTTGCTCTCCAGAGACAATGCCTTGGCGTTGCCCAGCGTCATCCAGTAGAACGATTTCAGCGGCGTCAGCTTCTGTCCACGAAGCTGGAGAACCTTGTAGGCCTCGTCCAGTGTCTTCAGCATGGAGTAACTGGTTCCGCCGCCAACGTCGGTCGCGACGGCCGAACGGACACCGGCCGCGCCCAGCCCTTCCATGTCGAACAGGCCGCTGCCGAGAAACAGGTTCGAAGTCGGGCAAAACACCGCAACCGAGCCGCTCTCCGCCATCGCCGCCCGTTCCCTCGCGGTCAGGTGAATTGAGTGGCCGAACAGGCTTTTGCTCCCCAGCAGCCCATGATGTTCGTAGATACCGGTATAATCGGGAGCGTCGGGGTAAAGGTCGCCGGCGAGCGCGATCTCATCCCTGTTCTCCGAAAGGTGGGTCTGCATATGGCAATCCGGATGTTCGCGCATCAAGGCGCCGGCCATTTCCATTTGCTCAGGCGTCGATGTTATCGCAAAACGCGGCGTGATCGCATAAAGGCCACGCCCGCGGCCATGCCATTTTGCGATCAGTTCCCTTGAGTCGTCGTATCCCGATTGCGGCGTATCGGTGAGCGCGTCGGGCGCATTGCGGTCCATCATCACCTTGCCGCCGATCATCCGCAATTTTCGACGTTCGGCTTCGAGGAAGAATGAATCCGCCGACTGCCTGTGAACGGAGCAATATGCGACCGCCGTCGTGGTTCCGTGCCGGATCAGTTCATCGAAAAATCGGCTTGCGATGCGGTCGGCATGATCGCCGTCGCCGAACTTCCCTTCTTCGGCAAACGTGTATTTGCCGAGCCAATCAAGCAGTTGCGCGCCCCATGATCCGATCACCCGCATCTGCGGATAATGAATGTGGGGGTCGATCAGTCCCGGCAACAAAAGGCCGGGCCGGCGGTCGTCGACCCGGCAGTCCGCGTCGGTCCTCGATGCGATATCGTGGAAACCGCCGCTCGCGACAATAAGGCCATCGCTTACCAATACCGCGCCGTCTTCATGACAGATACAACTGTCATAATCGTCGGCCGAGGCAGGTTCGCGTGTGAATGAAAGCAGTCGGCCGCGGATTAGCCTCTCACTCATCGCGCCGTTGCTCCACCGTCGATCACCCCTTCATACCAGCTTGCGATAAGTTGCCTTTCTTCACGGGTCAGGGACGTTATGTTTCCGGGCGGCATGGCGCGAGAGCGGCCCGCCTGCAGGTAAATTTCGCGCGCCAGGGAGGCGATTTGCGCATCCGTCTCGAGCTTCACGCCCTTTGGAGCAAAATAGATGCCTTCCCAGACCGGCTCGGCTCCATGGCACATCGAACATCGGCCAAGCACCGTGTCACGCACCCGATCGTAATTCGCGGCCGCGACAAACCGCCTATGGACGTCGGAAACCTCCTTTTCATCCTCTTTTGCCGGCGAACCGGACGCCGTCGACAGCCAGACGACGAGAATGAACAGGATTGTCGTCGCAAGCCAGGTCCAGGTGGGGTTGCCCGCCCGCGCGTGGGTTGTGTTGAAGTAGTGACGTATGGTTACGCCCATCAGAAACACCAGGGAGGCGATGATCCAGTTGTACTCGGTGGCGAATGCCAGGGGGTAGTGGTTTGACACCATCAGGAACAGCACAGGCAGGGTCAGATAATTGTTGTGCAGCGAGCGTTGCTTGGCCTGCGCCCCGAGTTTCGGCTCCGGCGTTTCGCCGGCGACAAGCGCCTCGACAACCTTCTTCTGGTTCGGAATAATGATGAAAAACACGTTCGCCGACATGATCGTGGCGGTGAAAGCACCGAGATGAAGGAATGCCGCTCGCCCGGAAAACACCTGCGTGTAGCCCCAGGACATCGCCACGAGAACCGCAAACAGAATCACCATCAATCCGTTGGTGCGCCGTCCGACCGGTGATTTGCACAGCAGGTCGTAGATCACCCAGCCGACCCCGATCGACGCCAATGATATGACGATCGCCGCGCCGCCGGATATGTCCAGGACATCGCGGTCGACGAGGTAGAGGTCGGCGCCCGCGTAGTAGAGAATGCAAAGCAGGGCGAAGCCGGAAAGCCAGGTGGCGTAGGATTCCCACTTAAACCAGGTCAGGTGTTCGGGCATGTGCGCCGGTGCAACCAGGTATTTCCGGATGTGATAGAAACCGCCGCCATGCACCTGCCATTCCTCCCCGTGCGCGCCTTCGGGAAGATCCGGATGCTTACGCAGACCGAGATCGAGCGCGATGAAATAGAATGACGAGCCAATCCAGGCAACGCCGGTGATCACATGCAACCAACGCACCGCCAGATTGAGCCAGTCCCAGGCAATTGCAAAATCATACATCGCATCGCTCCCCCGTTAGACGGCCACAGCTCCGGGAAAGGGCATTCAAACAAAAGCGGGCCGCGAACCTCCGGCGTCTTGTCAACCCAGTTTCACCCATCGGCGATCAAATCAGAAGAATCCTCAAACGCGAGCACTTTCAAAAGAATCTATAAAATGATAGGACGAATCCCATGTCATATCTGAATAACATCCGGATATTCGTTCGGGTCGTCGAACTGGGAAACCTTTCCGCGGCGGCGCGCGACCAGCGGGTTTCACCCGCCGTTGCGAGCAATCGGATCAAGGTATTGGAGAAGCATCTGGGCGTGCGCCTGTTCAACCGCACGACGCGCAAGCTGACACCCACGGAGCACGGCCGGATATTCTATGAAGGCGCGCTGGAAATAGTCGAGGCCGTTGACGGCGCCGAAGCCGCGGTGGCCGATGTGACGCAGAAGCCGCGCGGCACGATTCATGTCACCGCGCCACTGGGCATCGGCCGGCGCCTGATCGGTCCCGGCGTTCCTGAATTTCATGATCTTTATCCCGACATCAAGGTCAGGCTCAGGCTGTCCGATCGCAAGATTGATCTGATGAACGAAGGCGTGGACATCGCGTTCAAGCTCGGCCTCATCGAGGATTCCAACCTGCGCATGCGCGGCATCATGGAGTGCGAGCGCGTTTTGTGCGCGTCGCCGGAATATTTGAAGAGGGCCGGCAAGCCGGAAACGCCCGACGCTCTGATCGACGACAAGCATCAATGCCTTTTGTTAAGGTTTCCCGGTTCGAACGAGTTTTTCTGGCGCCTCAAAACGCCGGACGGCATTCGCAAGTTTCAGGTCGACGGGCCTTTCGATACCGATGACGGCGATGTTCTGACCGGGTGGGCGCTGGCGGGACGGGGGATTATCAACAAGCCGCGCTTTGAAATTCACCGTCACTTCGAAGCCGGTCGTCTAATTCTTCTGTTGCCCGAGTTCCCGCCCGTTCCCGCGCAACTCGCCTGCCTGTATCCGCACAAGAAATTTCAGGATCCGAAAGTTCGTCTGTTCATCGACTTCATGGCGACTCGCTGTCTGAAGCACATCCGGCAGATTTTGGCGGATTGACACGACCGCTTCCACCGGCGCCGGAAGGCGAGCGCATGTGATCCGCCGGCCGGTCCTCGACCGGAAACTCGGGCAATAACCAATACGAATACATTTGATCAAATCTCGTTTCTATGGGAAAATCCAATGAATCTTGATCGCATCGTGATGCGGTCGCGGTTGGCATGGTCGGGTATCGGAGGTGAATCGATTGGCCGGAAGTGGAAACAAACCTCCCGGCCACGAACTGGTTTACCGGCGCTTGCGCGAAATGATTCTCTGTGGTGAACTGGAACCCGGCCAGGCGGTGACGATTCAGGGTCTCGTCGAGCGATTGGACGCCGGCATGACGCCGGTGCGCGAGGCAATCCGGCGCCTGATTGCCGAACGCGCTCTCGTGTTTCAGGACAATCGACGGGTTTCGGTTCCGGTTCTGACAATGACGCAGCTCGATGAACTGGCCTTCGCCCGTCTCGCATTGGAACCAAAACTGGCGTTCTGGGCGGCGGAAAAAATCGGGGAGCGTCAAATCGACGAACTCGCTCATATCGACCGGCAATTGAACGAGGCGATCGACCGTGGGGACGTTCGTTCCTATCTGAGCTGCAACCACGCATTCCATGCAACGCTCTATTCCGCGTCGCGGGCTGAAATCCTCCGGTCTCTGGTCGATGCGATTCTTCTGCGATTGGGGCCGTCGCTGCGCGTGATGTGCGATCGCTTCGGCACGTCAAACCTGCCGGACATGCACGAGGAGGCGCTCGCCGCCTTGAGGTCGGGCACTCCCCAAGCAGTCAGCGCCGCCATCCGCGGAGACATCAAACAGGGCCTTGATCAGATCCGGCTTTCACTGAGCGAAACCGAACCCGCGTGAGGTTCGGAACCGTTGACTGCAAAACAATTGCCTGCGGCCGTCAAGCGGCCTTCAACAATCCGTCGGTCTCCAGCGACGCATAGGTTTCATCCAGACTCCGGACTGCGCGTTCGATCAACATGTCGATCTCTTCTCTTGAGATGACCAGAGGCGGAGAAATGACCATCCGGTCGCCGGTATGGCGCATCACCAGACCATTGGCGAAGCAGCGATCGCGGCAACGAACGCCCACCGTTCCCTTTTCGGCGGCAAAATCCGCGCGCGCGTCCTTGTCCGGGGTAAGTGCGACTGAACCCATCATCCCGATGATCCGCGCCTCGCCGACCAACGGATGGTCGGCAAGCTCGGCCCATCGCCCCGCAAGATAGGGTCCGGTCACGTCACGGACACGAGCGACAATCTTCTCCTCCTGCAAAATGCGCAGATTTTCCAATGCCACCGCGGCGGCCACGGGATGGCCGGAATACGTATAACCGTGATTGAACTCGCCCGCGGCGATCACTTCCGCCACCTCGTCGCTGACGACAGATCCGCCGATCGGCGCATAACCGGAGCTGAGTCCCTTGGCGATCGTAATGATGTCAGGCCGTATGTTCAGGGTCTCGTGACCGAACCAGTTTCCGGTACGGCCGAAGCCGCAGATAACCTCGTCGACAATCAGGAGAATGTCGTGCGCATCGCAAATTCTCTGAATTTCGGGCCAATAGGTTTGCGGCGGTATGATGACGCCACCTGCTCCCTGAACCGGTTCGGCGATGAATGCGGCAACCTTGTCCTCCCCCAACTCCCGGATTACCTTTTCAAGCTGCTGCGCGCGTTCCTTCCCGAATTCGTCGGGGCTCATGTCGCCGCCCTCCGCATACCAGTTTGGCTGGTCGATGTGATGAATATCGGCGATCGGCAATCCGCCCTGAGCGTGCATCGGCGCCATGCCGCCAAGACTTGCCCCACCCATGGTCGAACCGTGATAGGCGTTCTTGCGGCTTATGATGATTTTCTTGTCGGGTTTGCCCTGCTGTGCCCAGTAATGTCTCACCAGGCGGATATTCGTATCGTTGGCTTCAGAGCCTGAGCCGGCAAAGAAGAAGTGATTGAGATTGCCCGGCACCAGCTCGGCGAGCCTGGCTGAAAGCGCAATCACCGGGACGTGCGATGTCTGGAAGAACGTGTTGTAATAAGGCAGCTCGCGCATTTGACGCGACGCGGCCTCAGCCAGTTCTTCGCGCCCGTAGCCGATATTGACGCACCACAGTCCGGCCATGGCGTCCAGATATTTCCGGCCATCCGAATCCGTCAGCATCGAGCCTTGCGCGCGCGTTATGACCTTCACTCCCTTTCGGGCCAAATCCGCGTCCGCGGTGAACGGATGCATGTGATGGGCGGCATCCAACGTTTGCAGTTCTTCCGTTGGTGGATGATTGGTGATCACATTCATTTGCCGCTCCGCATCATGTCTCCAGCTATTGACGTTTTGGAGAATATGATCAAATTAGGCGCTGTCAATCTCATTTGATCAAATTTATCGCACGTGGCGATTACCGCATACCCTGTTCACTCTGTTTGTTGGCGCCACGGAAGTTCTTGGATTACCTTAAAACAGGCGGATTTTCGCTCCCGCATCGAACTTCGAGGAAATTCACGGTTGCATGAATATGGTTTTTTTGATCAAATCCGCTCCACAATAAAAATCGTACCGATGGGAGAGACGACATGAAAACGGTTTGGGTATCGATCGCCATCGCAGCTGCCATGAGCGCGAGCGCTGCTTTTGCTGCGGAAGTCCGGGTCTACAATTGGTCGGACTATATCGACAAGGAATTGCTGAAGAAATTCGAACGGGAAACCGGACATACGCTGATCTACGACGTGTTCGATTCCAACGAAGTGCTGGAAACAAAGATTCTGGCCGGCGGTTCGGGCTACGATGTCGTCGTGCCGTCGGACACATTCCTGCAGCGGCAGATCGCGGCCGGCGCGTATCAGAAACTCGACTTTTCCAAACTGTCCAATTCCGGAAACATCTGGGATGTCATCAAGGACCGCACCGCCCAGTACGACCCGGGCAATGCCTACTCGATCAACTACATGTGGGGCACCACCGGCCTCGGCGTGAATGTCGGAAAGGTCAAGGAGGTTCTCGGCGACGATGCTCCGATGGGATCGCTCGAACTGGTGTTCAATCCCGCGAACATGGAAAAGCTGGCAAGTTGCGGCGTGCACTTCCTCGATGCCCCTTCCGAAATGATTCCGGCCGCGCTCAAGTATCTCGGCGAGGATCCCGAAAGCCATGATCCCGATGTGATCAGGAAGTCCGAAGCGGTGCTGGCCGCCGTCCGCCCTTATGTGCAGAAGTTCCACAGTTCCGCATACATCAATGCTTTGCCCAATGGCGACATCTGTGTCGCTTTCGGCTTCTCAGGCGATGTGTTCCAGGCGCGCGACCGGGCGGCGGAGGCCGGCAATGGCGTGGAAATCGCATATAACGCGCCCTCGGAGGGCGCACTGATGTGGTTCGATCAAATGGCGATTCCGGCGGATGCGCCCAATCCGGAAGGCGCTCACGAATTTCTGGATTTCATTCTCGACGCCAACAACATGGCCGCAGCGTCAAACTACGTCTACTTCGCGAATGGCAACAAGGCGTCGCAGGAATTCCTCAGCGAGGATGTGATCGGCGATCCGGCGATCTACCCCGATGAGAAGACACTCGAAAACCTGTATACGACATCGCCCTATCCGGCGAAGGTTCAGCGCGTGGTGACACGCCTATGGACCAAGATCAAGTCGGGCACCTGACGATTGATCCGCAATCGCCGCGCCGGAAAAACCGGCGCGGCGGATTTCGTGCAAAGCCAGGCCTCTCATGGCGCAAGATTCCAAATCGGACATATTCGCCCCCTGGGACGATCCGGCCGCCAGTTCGCTGATTCGGTTTTCCGGCGTGACGAAGCGCTTCGGCGAATTCACCGCCATCGACAATCTCGATCTTGAAATCTATGAGCGCGAGTTTTTCGCGCTTCTCGGGCCTTCCGGCTGCGGCAAGACCACCTTGATGCGCATGCTCGCCGGATTTGAAAACCCGACGGAAGGAGCAATTACACTCGCCGGGACGGATATTGTTCCGGTCCCGCCGAACAAGCGCGCCGTGAACATGATGTTTCAGTCGTATGCGTTGTTCCCGCACCTCAGCATCGCCGACAATATCCGGTTCGGACTAAAACGGTCGGCCATGTCGAAACCGGAAATCGAAGCGAGGTTGGAGGAAATGCTGCGGCTGACCCGGCTGGAACAGTTCGCCAACCGCAAGCCGCACCAGATTTCCGGCGGTCAGCGCCAACGCGTGGCGCTCGCCCGGTCATTGGCCAAGGCGCCCAAACTGCTGTTGCTCGACGAACCGCTTGGGGCGCTCGACAAGAAGCTGCGCCAGGACACCCAGTTCGAACTTATGGATATCCAGGAAAAAACCGGCACCACATTCGTCATCGTCACCCACGATCAGGAGGAGGCGATGACGGTTGCAAGCCGGGTTGCGGTCATGGACCACGGAAAACTGATTCAGGTCGCCACGCCGGCTGACATCTATGAGGTTCCGAACAGTGTCTATGTTGCTGATTTCATTGGCGACGTGAATATCATTGAGGGCAATGCAAGACCGCGCCAGGGCGGCGGATTCGAGATCAACTGGTCGGAGGGCGAGGCGCCGATCATTGCCGGGAGCGCCGATGAAATCTCCGAGGGAGACAGGGTCTCCATCGCTGTCCGGCCCGAAAAAATAGCGATTTCCGCGACAAAACCGAAGAGCGCCGCGAATGCCTTCAAGGGCCGGGTTCTCGACATCGCCTATCTCGGCAACATCTCGACCTATCATGTCGAACTGCCAGGCGGTCAGGTGGTCAAGGCGCAAACCGCCAACAGCAGCCGTATCGACCGGCGGAACTTTACCTGGGACGACACCGTCTGGCTGGCCTTTACCGACACGGCCGGCGTCGTGCTGACGCGGTAGGCCGTCACATGAACCTGCGCCGCCTCCTTGTCATCATGGTTCCCTACGGTTGGCTGGCGGCGCTGTTCCTCGTTCCGTTTCTGATCGTCCTCAAGATTTCGTTGTCGGATGTCGAACTATCGATTCCCCCCTATACGCCGACGCTTGACCTGTCGGAGGGCTGGCAGGATTTCAAGGCGTTCCTGGCGGCGCTCGATCTGGAGAATTTCGTATTTCTGACCGAGGACGAACTTTACTGGAAAGCCTATCTTTCCAGTCTCCGGATCGCAATCCTGTCGACGGTGATGACGCTGGTCGTCGGTTTCCCCATCGCTTACGGCATGGCCCAGGCGCCCGACGAATGGCGTCCGACATTGATGATGGCGGTCATCTTGCCATTCTGGACTTCGTTCCTGATCCGGGTCTACTCGTGGATGGGAATTCTAAGCCAGGAGGGCTTTCTCAACCAGTTTCTGTTGTGGACGGGCATCGCAAACGAACCCCTGACCATCCTGAACACGAATGTCGCCGTCTATATCGGGATCGTTTACACTTACCTGCCCTTCATGGTGCTGCCGGTTTACGCCACGTTGGAGAAACTCGACGCCTCGCTTCTCGAAGCCGCGGAAGATCTCGGCTGCTCCCGCACTCGCGCATTCTGGCTTATCACGGTTCCCCTGTCGAAATCGGGCGTCATTGCCGGCTGCTTCCTCGTTTTCATTCCCGCGCTTGGGGAATTTGTCATCCCGTCATTGCTTGGCGGTTCCGAAACGCTGATGATCGGCAAGGTGCTTTGGGAGGAATTCTTTTCAAACCGGGACTGGCCGGTCGCATCCGCCGTCGCTGTTGTGCTGCTCCTGATCCTGGTCATTCCCATCGTCCTGTTCCAGCGCAACGAACAGAAGCAGCGGGAGGCCGGGCAATGAGGCGATTCTCATGGTTCAACGCGACATCGCTCACATTTGGATTCGTCTTTCTGTATCTGCCGATGGTGATTCTGGTCATATTCAGCTTCAACGCCTCCAAGCTGGTGACCGTCTGGGCCGGATTCTCGACGAAATGGTATGGGGAACTGTTGCACAACGACGCCTTCCTGGGCGCGGCCTGGGTGACGATCAAGGTCGCGGTCATGTCCTCCACCCTGGCCACGGTACTCGGAACCATGGCGGCTTATGTCATGATCCGCTCCGGGCGTTTTTTCGGACGCACTCTGTTTTCCGGCATGATCTACGCCCCGCTGGTCATGCCCGAAGTGATCACCGGGCTCTCGTTGCTGTTGCTGTTCATCGCCATCGGCCTCGATCGCGGTGTGACCACCATCGTTCTCGCGCATACGACATTTTCAATGTGCTACGTTTCCGTCGTCGTCTCGTCGCGTCTGGCCACGTTCGATCGGTCACTTGAGGAGGCGGCGCTCGATCTCGGCTGCACGCCGTTCGATGCATTCAAAAGCGTCACCTTGCCGATAATCGCGCCGGCCGTGATTTCCGGCTGGCTGCTCGCATTCACGCTGTCGCTCGACGACCTCGTGATCGCTTCATTCACGTCGGGCCCGTCATCCACCACCTTGCCGATCAAGATCTTCAGCGCCGTGCGATTGGGCGTCAGCCCTGAAATCAACGCGCTTTCGACGATTCTCATCGCGATTGTGACGGTCGGGGTAATCTCCGCCTCGCTTGTTTCAAAGCGAAATATCGCGAGGCGCCGGAGGGAGGAGCAAATGGCCGCCGCCGCTTGATCGTTCCCGCCGGCCGCCGTTTCACCCGGCTGCGGCGACCTCGTTCGCCGTTCTTTCAACATCGCGCCCGCCGACCGCCTCGATCAGTTCGGCGGCGGCCAGACCGGCGATAACCGCCGGTCGCTTGTCGTTCGGATTGCTTCCGCCGATCGGCGAGATCAGCCGCTTGAGCATGTCTTCACGCCCATCATTCCGTTTCAGATACCAGTTCCTGAATGTCGCGCGTTTGGTCTTCGATCCAATCATGCCGACATAGGCGGCGTCTCTCCGGCCGAGCGCTTCCGAAACGATCAGGAAATCGAGCGAATGGTCGTGCGTCAGCACAACGAAGGCGCTGCCAGCCGGCGCCTCGCGCACGATCGATTCCGGCACGGCCGTCAGGCGGGTCTCGACTTCGCCGGGAGCGTTCTCAATTTCCCCGGCCCTGGTATCGACCAGAACGGTTCGCACGGGCAGCAGGGCAAGCGCCCGCGCCAACGCATTGCCGACATGCCCCGCTCCGAACAGATAGACATGTGGTTGCCCGGCGAGATCGCGATCCAGTTCCGCGATCAGTTTCCCGGCAAGCTCTTCACCAATTCGCGTCATGTCGAGTTCGACGCGCCCTCCGCAGCATTGACCGATTTCCGGCCCCAGCGGCACCGCAATCCGGTCGGCATCCCCCCCCTCCCGCAGCATCGTCCGGGCGTGATCCATCGCCATGTATTCAAGTTGGCCGCCGCCGATGGTCCGAAACGACGCTGCCGGCGAAACAAGCATCCATGCGCCCTTTTCGCGCGGCGTCGAGCCGTCAGCGACAACAATTTCCACTTTCACCGCGTCGCGGTTTTCGCGGAAGAACGTCCTGATGTCGGTTGACGCGGGGGGCATGGAGATCATTCTCTCCCGGCGGCCGTTGTCCGCATCCGTTCGGCGGCGAACAGCACGCATTCGGGCGTCGCCGGCGCGTCAAGCCGGGGACAGGTGCGATAATCGTCCAGGCTGGCGACCGCCATCGACAGCGCCTCAAGCACCGAGATCGCGAGCATGAATGGCGGTTCACCCACCGCTTTCGAACGACGGATCGTGTTTTCCCGGTTTGAAGACCAGTCGGCCAGTTTTACATTGAAGACGGGAGGCACGTCGGAAGCCAGAGGTATTTTGTAGGTCGATGGCGCATGGGTTCTCAGCCGCCCGTCATCGTCCCACCGGAGTTCCTCGGTCGTGAGCCAACCCATGCCCTGAACAAAGCCTCCCTCGATCTGGCCGATGTCGAGCGCGGGATTGAGCGAGCGGCCGACATCGTGAAGGATGTCGACGCGATCGACCTGGTATTCGCCGGTCAGCGTGTCGACGCTGACCTCGGAAACCGAAGCCCCATAGGCGAAATAGTAAAATGGGCGTCCTTTTCCGGCCGCGCGATCCCAGTGGATTTTCGGCGTCTTGTAGAAACCGGCCGCCGAAAGCTGTACCCGCGCCATGTAGGCCCGGTTGATGAACTCCGGGAATGCGATGCGCTGATTGCCGACCCTCACCGAGTTGGGTTCGAACGCGATCTGTTCCGGCGGCACGCCGTATTCCTCCGCGGCAAAATCGATTAACCGCGCCTTGATCTGGCCTGCGGCGCTGGCCGCCGCCATTCCGTTCAGATCGGAACCCGACGAAGCGGCTGTCGCCGAGGTGTTGGGCACTTTGCCGGTCGTGGTCGCGGTAATCCTGACATGATCCGGATCGACCTGGAATTCATCGGCCAGAACCTGCGCCACCTTTGTATTGAGTCCCTGCCCCATCTCGGTTCCGCCATGGTTCAGGTGGATCGAGCCGTCATTGTAGATATGCACCAGCGCACCGGCCTGATTGTACCGGGTCGCGGTAAAGGAGATGCCGAATTTCACCGGCGTCAGCGCGATGCCTTTCCTGACGACCGCATTGTTCCGGTTGTGCTTGATCACCGCGCCGCGCCGCGCCCGATAGTCTGAATCCTCTTCAAGTTCGGTGATGATTCGGGCGGCGATATTGTCTTCCACCGTCTGATGGTAGGGCGTCACATCGCGACCGCCCGCCTCGTAGAGATTCGCCTTGCGCACTTCAAGCGTATCCCTGCCCAGCGCATAGGCGATTTCCTCGATCATCCGTTCGCCGGCGATCATACCCTGCGGTCCGCCGAAGCCGCGATAGGCGGTATTGGAAACCGTATTCGTTTTCAGCGGCTTCGAGACAAGATGAACGTCCGGGATATAGTAGCAATTGTCCGCATGGAACAACGCCCGGTCCGTCACCGGCCCGGACAGATCGGCGGAAAACCCGCATCGTGCCGCAAAACTGGCGTCGACCGCTTCGAATCGACCGTCGTCGTTGAACCCGAGATCATAGGACACCAGAAAATCGTGCCGCTTGCCGGTCGCGATCATGTCGTCATCGCGATCAGGCCTGATCTTGACGGCGCGATGGTGTTTTTTGGCGGCAAGCGCGGCGACCGCCGCGAAGAGATTCGCCTGCGTCTCCTTGCCGCCGAAACCGCCGCCCATGCGTCGAACGTTTACCGTCACGGCGTTGGATGGAACGCCCAGCACACGGGAAACCATATGCTGCACCTCGCTTGGGTGCTGGGTCGACGAAAAGACGATTACTTCGTCATCTTCTCCGGGCAGCGCATAGGCGATCTGGCCCTCCAGATAGAAATGATCCTGTCCGCCGACGCGCATCCGGCCGGCGATGCGATGTTTCGCCTTTTTCAGCGCGCCCGCCGCATCGCCCCGCCGGAGCGTCAGCGGTTCGGTCACCGGCGGATAACCTGCTTCCTCGGCGGCGGCCACATTGATCACATGCGGCAAGCCGCGATATTCGATATTGGCCCTGGTCGCGGCGCGGCGCGCCAGTTCACGTGTCTCGGCGACGACCGCGAACACGGGCTGGCCCAAAAACTCGACCTTGCCCTCGGCGAATACCGGATCATCATGTTTGCCGGTCGGGCTGACATCATTGTGGCCCGGAATGTCGGCGGCGGTCAGCACATCGACCACGCCCGGAGCGGCCCGAACCGCGTCCAGACCGACGGACGTCATCTCGGCATGCGCTTTGCCCGACAGGCCCAGATAAGCGTGCAGCGCCCCGGCAGGTTCGATTATGTCGTCGATATACTCCGCCTGTCCGTTTACATGCTTGTGACCGGAATCGTGTCGCCGCGTCTTGTGTGCGCCACCCTTGATGTCAGCCGGCATTTCGGCCCGTGCCCCACTCATCCAAGACGCCTCCCTCAAGCCGTCGCAGTGCGCTGAATGGTAATTTGCGCGCCGGTTTCGTTCTGCTCCAGAAAAAAGCGGCGCAGCAGATTTTTGGTCGTCATCATTCGATATTCCGCTGTCGCCCGCATGTCGGTTATCGGCCGATAATCCTGATCCAGAGCACTCATCGCCGCATCGATTGCATCTTCGTCCAGCAATTTTCCGACCAGCGCCTGTTCGGCGTTCCCTGCCCGCTTCGGCGTCGTCGCCATGCCGCCGTAACAGATGACCGCCCGTGAAATGATCCCGTCGGAACCGCGTTTCAGACGAATGGCCGCGCACACGGACGAAATGTCCTCGTCGCGCCGCTTGGAAATCTTGTAGGCGGCAAACAAATCACCCTTGCCCGGGACCGGAATATCGATCCGCTCGACAAAATCGCCCGGTTCCCGGTCCTGTTTGCCATAAGCAACAAAGAACTTGTCCAACGGCAGGGTCCGGCGGTTGTCTTCTTTGCGAAGCGTTACCGTTGCGCCAAGCGCGATCAGCGGCGGCGGCGTGTCGCCAATCGGCGATCCGTTGGCCACGTTGCCTCCGATCGTGCCCATGTTGCGTATCTGCTCACCGCCGATCCGTTCCCAAAATGCCCGGAGTTGCGGAATGTGCTCGGCAATGGTTTCAAACGCCTGCGTGTAGGTGACCCCGGCGCCAATCGAAATCGTTCCGTCCGTCACATCGATGCCCTGCAATTCCGAAAGATTGGCGATGAACACCGTCGGAGCGATCTCGCGCATGAATTTTGTGACCCACGGGCCGACATCGGTCGATCCGGCGACAATCGTCGCCCCGGGATGTCGAGCCAGTATCCCGGCGAGATCATCGGTGCTGGCCGGCACGATAATCAGGTTGCCGGCCGGTCCGCATTCGACGCGACGACCATCGTTGAGCGCGTCGAGCTTCTTCTTCGTCGCAGCGCGTTCGGCCACCAGCGGATCGTCTCGCGGCGATCCTAATCCTCCCGCAGCCTTGGCCGCGCGAACAATCGGCGCATAACCGGTGCAGCGGCACAAATTTCCCTGCAGAGCCTTCTCGACAGCATGGCTGTCCGGTTTCGGATTGGTCATCCAAAGACCGTAGAGCGACATCACAAAGCCGGGTGTGCAGAATCCGCATTGGGAACCGTGAAGGTCGACCATGGCCTGCTGCACGGGATGAAGTCCGCCATCGTCTCGGCGCAAATGCTCCACCGTCACCACGTGACAGCCGTCAAGCGAGCCGACAAACCGGATACAGGCGTTGACGCTCTCATAAATCAGTTCGCCGCCAAGCAGCCGTCCGACGAGCACGGTGCACGCGCCGCAATCGCCCTCCGCACAGCCTTCCTTCGTACCGCGTAAACGCCGGTCCAGACGCAGGTAGTCAAGCAGCGTATCCGAGGCGCCGACCCGGCTGATTGAAACGGTCCGATCATTTAGAAGAAATCGGATTTCGCCACGAACGGTCGCCGTCACGATTAGCTCCCCCGATAGGTGGAATAGCCAAACGGCGAAACCAAGAGCGGCACATGATAATGGGAGGCGGCCTCGCTGACGCCGAACCTTACCGGGACGACATCAAGGAACGGGACGCCGTCTCCACCGCCGATGTAATCTCCGGCATGAAACCGCAATTCGTATGATCCAACCCGAAATTCGCCGCCCGACAGCATCGGGCTATCGGTGCGTCCATCATCATTGGTGCTCACCGATTTGATCAGCGTCAGCGAATCTCCTTCAGCGCGATAAAGATCGATCTTCATACCTGCGGCCGGGCATCCCCTTGCCGTATCGAGAACATGGGTGGTCAGGCGGCCTTCCGACGAACCGGCGCTCATGGGCTACTCCTCCACTGGCGGACAGATTACGCACTATGACGCGCCGTTCCGCTGATGAAAATCACCGCCCGATTGTAGCACTTTCAAATATTCCGGGTAAGTTCGGTCGGTATTCCGCACGTTTTCGCCGGGATACGACGAACAAGGCGCTCAAATCCGCGCCTTCTCGAAGGCCTGCCAAGCCCGATCGAACTTCTCGAAATCGAAACCGGGCTCGCGGGCCGGTCCCAGCACCAGGGCTTCGCAGTCAATCAGTTTTTGAACCGCCGCCGCCAGTTTCGGCAATATCTCATCGGGTACGACCACCGCTCCGTGGCGATCCGCATGCACGAATTCGCCGGGCCTGACGTCAAGACCGAAAACACTGACCGGAATATCGATCTCCGTTACGTGGACATATGCGTGGCTCGGGCCGACCGAACCGGCGACGACCTGAAAACTCTCCTCAAGATCGCCGAGATCGCGCATGACGCCATTGGTCAGGGCACCGTCAATCCCGAAGCCCTTGTGCACGACAGTGTTGATTTCGCCCCAGTAAGCGCCGACGCAATCCGGATAGTCCAGGTCTTCGATCACGCAAACAGCCGGACGCGCGCCTTTCGCCATATACCGATAGTAGTCCAGCCGCCGCTGTTTTAGTACATCCGGCGATTCTCGCGGCGGCTCCGATGCCCTGATTTTCGCGGTGCGGGCGCATCCGCAAATGGAGGGATTGTCGGGCTGCGCCGCCAGCATCGTACCTCGGGTGAAGCGGCTGAAACCGCGTCTCCCCTGGGCCATTTCGATGGCGTTGCATATCGTTGGCGTATCGACGCGTCTGAAAATCTCGATTTCGCAGGCGCTCAACATGGAAGTCACCCTCACTTTGGATTTCCCACTTGCCACGCCTCTTGGCCAGCGATCGCGTCGTCATAGGATTTCACGATGGAGGCTGCGGCGACATCTTCGACGCCGTTTCCCGCCTTGTAGAGCGACGAACCTATCCCGAAACCCGCCACACCGGCTCGGATCCAACCGGACAAATCGTCCGCGTTCACGCCGCCGACGGCATATATCGGAACACCTTTGGGCAGCACCGACCACACGGCCGACACGCCGGACGGCCCCCAGATCGACGCCGGAAAGACTTTCAAACCATCCACGCCAGCTTCCAGCGCCGCGAAACACTCGCTTGGCGACAACACGCCGTGAAACGATTGCATGCCATTTGCCCTGGTTTCGCGAATGACATTGATATTGCAGTTTGGAGAAACGACAAGACGGGCGCCAATGCCGGCAAGTTTCTTCACCTGTTCAATGGACAGGACCGTGCCGGCGTCGATTTGCGCACGATCGCCGAAAGCAGCGACCAGCGCCGCGATACTGTCAAATGGATCCGGCGAATTCAGCGGAACCTCTATCTTGTCCATTCCGGCATCAAGAACGGCGCCGGCGATCCGAACCGCCTCGCCCGGCCGGACACCGCGAAGAATTGCAATCAGGTTTCTGCTCAATACGTTCTCTCTCCATGTTGCCGCATGACATGCGGCGCCCGTTCCCGCTGGAGCAGCCCGCGATATACACACAAGGGCGATCCGGTCGCCACCCGCAAATCGAACTTAATCGGGTTGATGCAGGTGTGTCGGTCAACCGCCCCGGGTTTGATCGCGGTCGCTCGGAAAATCTTTTTATTGCGCGGCATTTCTGAAATCAGCGGCGGCACTTTGCGTCAGGCCTTCGAGAGCGCCGCGCCAGACATCATTCGCCGCTCTCACCGATCACAATCGAAAATACTGGCTGAAAATATCGTACAGATGTCATAGTGCGTTCTCAATGCGGGGTAAAAGGATGAAACCGGCGCTGGTGTTTCTGCCGGGTATGATGTGCGATGAGGGGCTTTTCACGCCGCAGATCGACCGTTTCTCAAACAGCCATGACGTATTTGTTGGACGACTTACCGGTTCCGATACGATCAGCGGCATCGCTTGCGGGGTGTTATCCGGGGTTCCGTCAGCAAATTTCTCGCTGGTCGGATTGTCAATGGGCGGCATCGTCGCCATGGAAATGATGCGGCAGGCCGAGAGCCGTATCGACAAGGTTGCGCTGCTCGACACCAATCATCTGGCGGATCCGCCCGAGCGGCGGGAAATTCGCCGGCGCCAGATGGCGGATGTACGGGCGGGAAAGCTTCGACAAATTGTCATGGAGGAAATGAAGCCGAACTACCTCGCCAAGACCAATCGCGAAAATTCAAACCTGCTTGACCTGCTGATCGATATGGCGATGGGCCTCGGGCCGAAAGTGTTTCTGAGCCAGTCTCTTGCGCTGATGGCCAGACGCGAAGGCACGGACGTGCTGAAATCCTGGAACAAGCCGGCACTCTTCGCGTGCGGGGAGGAGGATGTTCTTTGTCCTCCGGAACGGCACCGGGATATGGCATCGCTGACAAAGGGGTCGGAGCTTCACGTCATCGGGGAAGCAGGACATATCGCGACACTGGAGGCACCGGAGCGAGTCACCGATCTTATCGCCGGTTTCCTGGCGACCTGAAAGCCTCGCGCACGTCCGGCCCGGCCTTGCGGTCGCGGGGATGAAAGCCGAGACGCAAATCTTGAACCTTCGGCGCGTTTCTGCCACTGCCTATCGTTCGTCGTCAA
Organism: Rhizobiaceae bacterium; assembly: GCA_965204295.1. GTDB lineage: Bacteria > Pseudomonadota > Alphaproteobacteria > Rhizobiales > Rhizobiaceae > JAWKWH01. The sequence goes on along the minus strand of OZ241973.1, from coordinate 1,944,224 downwards.
GATGATCCGGGCGACCGTTGAAAGAAAGCGTCATGACGAACGATGATGAACCGGTGAGCGTCCCGGCCTCGCTCTCAGGCGAGTTGACCGGGTTTGGCCACCGGCTCGCCGCCAGGGTCTATTTCGCGGATACGGATTTTTCAGGTGTTGTTTATCATGCGCGCTACCTGGAATTTTTCGAGCGCGGGCGTTCCGATTACCTGCGTCTGGCCGGTATCCATCACAACGAACTGATCGACGGCAAACACGGCGAGGAAATCGTCTGGGTCGTCAAACGCATGGAGATCGATTTTCGCGCCGCCGCGAAGATCGACGATATCCTCACCATCGATACAACCACGCAGGATATCTCCGGCGCGCGCATCGTCATGGCGCAGCAAATCAAACGAGACGACCGGATTCTGGTCGAAGCCGTCGTTCAGGCGGCCATCGTCGGCGCCGGCGGAAAGCCGCGCCGGTTCCCGAAAGAATGGATCGGCGTGTTCATGCCCAAAAAAAGCGAACGCGGACAGGGCGGTTCCTAATTGTCCGTTAACCATAAGCGTCCATGAATCTGGCAAGGATTGTGCGTGGTTCGCCCCACGCCTTCCTTTGACCAAAATTTGCCGGGAAAAGCCCGCTACCGGGTGACGGCGGACGGAAAGGCCGGACGGCCACGTCGACACCCGGGCGGCAATCCGGAGAAAGAGGCGGGACGGGCGCGCGAGGCAAACGGCTCGCAAGTGGTTCGAACCGGACCCCGAGGGACAGGAAAACGACGATGGCTGAATATATAAATCCGAGCGAACTGTCGGTATGGGCGCTCTTCTGGCAAGCCGGATGGGTCGTCAAGCTGGTCATGATCGGTCTGCTGCTCGCTTCGGTCTGGACCTGGGCGATCATCATCGACAAGATTCTCGGCTATGGCCGGGCGAAACGGGCGCTGAACCGGTTTGAAAAGACATTCTGGTCCGGCCAATCGCTTGACGAACTCTACCAGATCATGTCCGAGAAGAAAACAACCGGCATGGGCTCGATATTCGTCGCCGCGATGCGCGAATGGAAGAAGTCGTTTGAACGCGGCGTAAACTCGTCGATCAGCCTTCAGTCCCGGATCGACAAGGCGATGGACCTGGCGCTGACGCGCGAAGTCGAGAGGCTGGAGGGCCGGCTGGGCTTTCTGGCGACGATCGGCTCGTCCGCGCCGTTCATCGGATTGTTCGGCACCGTCGTCGGCATCATGACATCTTTCCAAGCGATTGCCGGTTCGAAATCCACCAACCTCGCCGTTGTAGCGCCGGGTATCGCCGAGGCTCTGCTTGCAACCGCGATGGGTCTGCTCGCGGCAATACCCGCGGTCATCGCCTACAACAAGCTCACCGCCGACGCCGGCAGGATCGCCAGCCGGCTGGAGGGCTTCGCAGACGAATTCTCGGCGATTCTGTCGCGGCAGATTGACGAAAAAGTCACGCCGCGCCGTGAAGCGGCCTGAGTGTCATGGGTGTTGCGATAACAAATGGCGGACGGATGTCGCACAACGACAGACGGCGTGGCAGGCGTCGCCGTCTGATGTCTGAAATCAACGTGACGCCGTTTGTCGATGTCATGCTGGTGCTGCTGATCATATTCATGATCGCCGCGCCCCTGCTCACGGTCGGGGTTCCGATCGATCTGCCGGAGACCGAAGCCAGGGCGCTCAATTCCGAAACGCAGCCGATCACGATATCGGTCAATGAAACCGGACGGATATATCTGCAGGAGACCGAAATCGCGCTGAACGAGATTGTTCCAAAGCTCGAACAGATCGCACAAACCGGTTACGAGGAGAGAATCTATGTGCGCGGCGACCGTACCGCCGATTACGGCGCCGTCATGAAGGTGATGGCGCGCATCTCCTCGGCCGGATTCGGCAACCTCGGTCTTGTCACCTTGCAGGAGCAAGACGACCGGTAGAGTTCATGAAGACGGGTTTGTCGACATCGTTGATATTGCATGGAGCGTTGATCGGATTCGGCGTGTTTTTGTTGTCGGCGCCGCCGACGTTCGACGTGACCGACGTTGAATCGCTGCCGGTCGATATCGTCTCGGTCTCCGAGTTCGCCGAAATAATGCGTGGCGACCGAAAGGCGCCGGCGAACGAGAAACCGGCGCCCGTTCCCACCGAGCGCACCGATAAGGTCGAGGACGCACGGAACGTCGGAGACAACAAGGTCGATCTGGATACCGCGCCGACACCGGAATCCAGGCCGCGCCCTGTCGAGAATACTGCCAGATCGGAACCCGATCCCGCGCCTGATCCCAATCCGAAGAAAGAGGCGGTGAAAACCGCTAGGGCGGATCCCGAACCCGTGCCGGCGACAGAAGTGACATCCGAGCCGACGCCCAAGGCCGATGTCAAACCGGAGCCGGTTGAGGAAACCGCGATGACGGACAATCCCGAAGCCGAAAAGGCGGAACTGCCCGAGACCGCACCGATACCCGAAGCGCGGCCCGAACCGCCGGAGGCAAAAACGGCAAAAGCGCCGGAACGCAAGGATGCCGACGAGCCGGCGGTCGAAAAGACGGCCAAGCGGGATAACGCGAAAACTGAATTCGACGCGGACGAAATCGCTGAACTCCTCAGTCAGGAAAAAGCTTCCGGCGGCGGCGTGGAGCGCTCCATGACGACCGCCGCCTTGGGAAACAAGGAAGACAGCAATGTCAAAAAACTCTCCCAGGGCGAGATGGACGCGCTCAGGAATCAACTCGAAATCTGCTGGGGTATAAATCCCGGAGCCGAGGGATTGTTTGAGCTTAGCGCTTCCGTCCGATTCAAGGTCGATGTTTCAGGCAGGCTTGACGGCCGACCGGCCGTCATCCGATCGAGCGGCAATCGCCAATTTGACGAGAGCGCCGTCCGCGCTGTTCAAAAATGCGATCGCAAGGGCCTAGTTTTGCCCAGGGACAAGCATACTGTCTGGGCGGACATTGTCGTCAATTTCGACCCCAGCGAAATGTTTTGATCACGGGAAGATTGAACCACATGAAAATTCTGCTGAGATCCTCGTTACTGGCCGCGGCCATCGCGTGCGGCTTTGTTGCGATGACCGCGATACCGGCGCGCGCACTCGTGGAAATCGACGTCAACAAAGGCGTTGTCGAACCTCTGCCCATCGCCATCACCCGGTTTCTCGCCGGCGATGCGCTTGGCGCGGAAATATCCGGCGTCATCGCCGACGATCTGAAGCGCTCCGGCCTTTTCGCCCCGATCAACCGCGAAGCGTTCATCGAAAAAATCTCAAATCCGGAGGTCGCCCCGCGGTTTGAGGATTGGAAAATCATTAACGCCCAGGCGTTGGCGACCGGTCTCGTCAGCCAGGAATCCGATGGCCGTTTGCGCGCCAAATTCAGGCTCTGGGACACTTTCGCCGGAGAGCAACTGGTCGGTCAGCAGTTTTTTGCCAGCAGGGAAAACTGGCGGCGTGTGGCGCATATCATCGCGGATGCCATTTACGAGCGGCTGACAGGCGAGAAAGGCTATTTCGACACAAGGGTCGTCTATATTGACGAATCCGGCGGACGGACAGAACGCAGGAAGCGGCTTGCGATCATGGACCAGGATGGCGCAAACGTGCGTTTTCTTTCGAACGGTGACGATCTGGTGCTGACACCGCGCTTTTCGCCGAGCCGGCAGGAAATCACCTATATGTCCTTCGCCGGTGACCAACCCAGGGTCTACCTGCTTCAACTGGAGACGGGCCAGCGTGAAATCGTCGGAAATTTCCCCGGCATGACATTTGCCCCGCGATTCTCGCCCGACGGGCAAAAGGTCATCATGAGCCTCGGTCGCAACGACGGCAATTCGAACATATACACTTTGGATTTGCGCAGCCGTGCGACAACCCGGCTGACAGACTCCGACGCCATCGATACATCGCCTTCATATTCGCCAGATGGCCGGCAGATCGTATTCGCCTCCGACAGGGGCGGGCGCACGCAGATATATGTCATGAGCGCCGACGGCGCCGACCCGCGCCGCGTTTCGTTTGGCGAGGGCGTCTACTCGACACCGGTTTGGTCTCCACGCGGCGACCTGATCGCCTTCACAAAACAATCCGGCGGACGGTTCGCAATCGGAGTAATGCGCCCGGACGGATCGGGAGAAAGGATATTGACGACCGGATTCCATAACGAGGGTCCCACCTGGGCGCCAAATGGCCGGGTATTGATGTTCTTCAGGCAGGATGCCGGTGCGGGCGGTCCGGCATTGCACTCGATAGATCTGACCGGGCGGCACGAACGGAAAATCACGACTCCGAACTACGGGTCGGATCCGGCCTGGTCGCCTTTGCTCGAATAGAAACGACGCTTCGGCGACCGCCTGCCGCCCATCAATTGCCGCAATTGACGATAGGCTGCGGTCGGGATAGGCGTTGGATCGCGTGTGGCGAGCGGCAAAAACAGTTTGTTAACCTTGTTTCTTGAGCGCGGGTTAACCGGAATGTGGTTACTTGAGCGTCAACAGTCTTTCCGGAATTCAAGGAGTGGCCGCGATGCGTGGTCTTGCAGCCCTGAGCAGAAATCCCGTCATATTGGCCCTGACATTGTCTTTGACGATCGCCGGTTGTGCGTCAAAGAAAGTCTCCAACGCACCCGCCGGCATCGGGCTCGGAGCCAATGCGCAAACGCCGGGATCAACTGGCGACTTCACCGTCAATGTCGGCGACCGCATATTTTTCGACACCGACTCGGCGGTGATCCGCGCGGATGCCCAGACGACGCTGACCGGTCAGGCGCAGTGGCTGAATCGTTATCCATCCTACACCGTTACCATTGAGGGACACGCCGACGAGCGCGGTACCCGCGAGTACAATCTGGCGCTCGGCGCCCGTCGCGCGGCCGCAACGCGCGACTTTCTCGTAGCGCGCGGGATTGCCGCCAATCGCCTGAAGACCATCTCCTACGGCAAGGAACGCCCGGTCGCGGCATGCGACGATATCTCTTGCTGGACGCAAAACCGCCGAGCGGTCAGCGTGCTCGGCGGCCAGGGAAGTTGACCGGCGCGAAGTCGATTGTCGTTCGGCGCCGTTATCTTCCGAAGGATTGCCGCCGGCAGGACGCCAACTTTCTTCGCCGCGCCGGAAGCATTTCAAAATTTGGCCGAACTTGTCGGGCTTGGTAAGGTCAATTCGAGTTTCATTTAGTTGCGCGAACGGCACCAGGGGCGATGATCGATATGCATGTAAAAACGATATCCGCCGCCGGTGCGGTCGCCATGGCCCTGCAGTTTTTATCAACAGGCGCATCATCGGCGACAGTCCCCGACCGTCGATTGCTGTTGGGCGAACGCGGACGCCCGATCGTCGTTCTGACCCAATCGAGCGACCCGCGGGTGATCCGGCTTGAGGAACAGGTTCGCAAGTTGAACGGACGAATCGAGGAGCTTAACTTCCAGCTTTTACAGATGCAGGAGCAGCTTCGCCGTATGCGGGAGGACAATGAATTCCGCTTTCAGGAACTTGAGGATGCAAGCCGGGGTGGCGAGCCCGAACGCACCGGCGGGACGCAAACCGGCGAGGACCGGCGCATTGCGGAAAACAGCCGGACCGAAACGCCCGGCGAGCCGCCGCGAAACTTCGGAGAAATCGTCATTGGAAATAATGAAAGCGTCCATGGCGCTACGTTGGGCGAGCCGATGGATCTGCGGGGCGTAGAAAAATCGACCGGCGCCGATGAAACAGCCGCGGCGGCGCTGCCGGTGACGTTCGATCCCGATGAACTTTACTCCGACGCTTACGAATTTATCCTGTCCGGCAATTACAAGACCGCCGAAACGGGATTTCGTGAGCATGTGGAGCGTTTTCCCGACGATCCCCGTAGCGCGGATGCGCACTACTGGCTGGGAGAAGCAATTCTTTCGCAAAAAAGGCCCGCGGAGGCCGCCGAGGTCTTTCTTGCGGCCAACCGGAACTTTCCCGGCGCGCGAAAAGCGCCCGACATGTTGCTGAAGCTCGGCATGTCGCTCGCCGCATTGGGTCGACGCGACATTGCCTGCGCGACGTTCAGGCAAGTGGGAGTGCGCTATCCCGATGCGTCCGATATTCTGAAAGAGCGGGTTTCGCGGGAACAGGCCATCGCGGGTTGTTGAACGGGACGCCGGAATTCGATCCGGAAAAGGCCTTTGGCCGAATCGACTTCGCCCGGCGAAGCTCCGCGATTCTGGCCGTATCGGGCGGCGGCGATTCCACGGCGCTGCTCATCGCATTCAACCGATGGGCCGGGCGTGTGCATCCGCATCTGCATCCTGTCTGCGTCACGGTCGACCACGGGCTCAGAACAAAATCGGCGGGCGAGGCCGGACAGGTCGGCGAGCTTTGCGCGTATCTCGGAATTCCCCACAAGATCAAGCGATGGACGGGGGGAAAACCCGATTCGGGATTGGCCGAAGCCGCTCGCGAAGCGCGATATGCATTGTTGGCCCAGGCCGCCCGCGAAGCCGGGACCGATATCGTTCTCACGGGTCACAACGCCGACGATCAAGCCGAAACCGTTCTTATGCGGTCGGCGCGCGGTTCTGGCCGCGGTTTGGCGGGCATGGCCGGAGCGACATTGTTTGATGGTGAGGTTTGGATTCTGCGCCCGCTTCTGATGAATGACAGGGAATCGCTGCGCACATTGCTTCGCGCGCACGGCGCGACATGGATCGAAGACTCGACAAATGACGACCGGCGATTTGAGAGAGTTCGTGTCCGGCGGACATTGTCCAGAGAATCTGATCGATGCCGCATGGAGGAAATCGCGAGATTGGAGGCCGGTGCGAGAGTGGATATCGCGCAAGCTTCGGCTGGTCTCGTTCAGGCCCACGCCTCGGTCGTGTCTCCCGGTCTAGTCAGGCTCGATCCGTCGCTGCTCGGCGCGGACGATGCACGGGCGGACGTTTGGCGGTTTCTGCTCGTCTGTTGCGGCGGCCGGTCTCGCCTGCCGGGCCGCCCCGACATCGACCGTCTGATCGAAAGACTGGGCAGGAGAAGGACATGCCTGTCCGGCGTGGTGGTGACAAAAAGGCGCGATGCGGTTTTTCTGCACCGGGAATTGCGAGGCGACCGGCCGTTAAACGACGAGAACGGCGTGTTTGACGGACGTTATCGGATTTCGGACGAGTCCCGGGCCGCCGGTTGGCGATTGAGACCATTTGACCCCGGCACCGACAATTCGGGCCAAATTCATTCGCATCGAATCCCCGCTTCGCTGGCCAAGGCCGCCATGGCGGCCGAACCGGTCCTTGTCCGCGATATTGCAAAACAATCGCAAACATCCGCGGAAAAACCGGAAATTCACCGGTATCTGGCGCCGTTCGATCGCTTTTTGCCCGATTTCGATCTGACACTCGCCAACGCAGTTGCGAATCTGTTCGGCCGCGACACATATCCGCCGCCGCCGGTCATCGTGCAAAAATTCCGGGAATCTTAACGCATCGCGCGCGATCAAGGTTGGCAATAACGGGTCCGGCTCCTATCTTAGTGTCCGAACCAAGAGGAATCCGCGCCATACGCAGCGCCAACGGGACATCCGATGAATTCCAACTACAGAAATCTTGCCCTTTGGGCGATTATCGGCGTACTGCTGATAGCGCTGTTCAACCTGTTTCAGTCGCCCCAGCAGCGTGGCTCGACCCGCGACGTCGCCTATTCGGAGTTCCTGCAGGAACTGGACAATGGCCGGATCAAATCGGTCACGATTTCCGGCGACCGCATTACCGGCAATTATGTCGATAGCACCACCGGGTTCCAGACCTATTCACCCGGCGATGCCACGCTTGTCGCACGGCTTGAAGGGCGCGGCGTAACCATCAACGCCCGGCCCGAAAGCGACGGTTCCAATTCGATCTTCGGCTATTTGCTGTCCTGGCTGCCGATGATTCTCATTCTCGGCGTGTGGATATTCTTCATGCGCCAGATGCAGTCCGGCTCCGGCCGCGCGATGGGTTTCGGCAAATCGAAGGCCAAATTGCTGACCGAAGCGCATGGCCGCGTCACATTCCAGGATGTCGCCGGCGTCGATGAGGCCAAGGAGGATCTGGAAGAGATCGTCGAATTTCTGCGTGATCCGCAAAAATTTCAGCGCCTGGGCGGCAAGATTCCACGCGGCGTCCTGCTCGTTGGGCCTCCCGGCACCGGCAAGACCCTTCTGGCGCGCTCCGTCGCCGGCGAGGCGGACGTTCCGTTCTTTACCATCTCCGGTTCCGACTTCGTTGAAATGTTCGTCGGCGTCGGCGCGAGCCGTGTGCGCGACATGTTCGAACAGGCGAAGAAGAATTCACCGTGCATCATCTTCATCGACGAAATTGACGCCGTCGGCCGCCATCGCGGCGCCGGTCTCGGCGGCGGCAATGACGAGCGCGAACAGACGCTCAACCAGCTGCTCGTCGAGATGGACGGTTTTGAAGCCAATGAATCCGTTATCCTGATCGCGGCCACCAACAGGCCGGACGTGCTGGATCCCGCATTGATGCGGCCGGGCCGTTTCGACCGCCAGGTCGTTGTCCCGAACCCCGACATCATCGGCCGCGAGAAAATCCTGAAAGTTCACGTGCGCAATGTTCCGCTGGCGCCGAATGTCGACCTGAAAGTCGTCGCACGCGGCACGCCCGGCTTCTCCGGGGCCGATCTTGCAAATCTTGTCAACGAGGCCGCACTGATGGCGGCGAGGCGCGACAAGCGGCTGGTCACCATGGCCGAATTCGAAGACGCCAAGGACAAGGTGATGATGGGCGCGGAGCGCCGCTCCACCGCCATGACGCAGGAGGAAAAGAAACTCACCGCCTTTCACGAGTCGGGCCACGCGATACTTGCGCTCAACGTTCCGTCGGCCGATCCTCTGCACAAGGCGACAATCATCCCGCGCGGCCGCGCCCTCGGTATGGTCATGCAACTGCCCGAAGGCGATCGCTATTCCATGAGCTACAAATACATGGTGTCACGGCTGGCGATCATGATGGGCGGCCGGGTTGCCGAGGAGATCAAGTTCGGCAAGGACAACATCACCTCCGGCGCGGCTTCCGATATCGAGCAGGCCACCAAGCTCGCCCGCGCGATGGTCACGCAATGGGGCTTTTCGGATCAGCTCGGCCATGTCGCCTATGGCGAAAACCAGCAGGAGGTCTTCCTGGGTCATTCGGTCGCGCAGCAAAAGAACGTTTCCGAAGAGACCGCTCAGATCATCGACGCGGAGGTGCGCCGGCTGATCGAGGAAGCCTATGACACGGCCCGGAAGGTCCTGACCAGAAAGAAAAAAGACTGGATCGCGCTCGCCGAGGGATTGCTGGAATACGAAACCCTTTCCGGCAACGAGATCAAGCAGTTGCTTGCCGGTGAAAAACCGTCCCGCGACATGGGCGACGACACGCCGGCGTCACGCGGTTCGGCCGTGCCGAAAGCCGGTCCGGCCGGCGCGAAGGGCGGGAAGAAGGGCGATGAACCCGATTCCGGCATGGAACCGCAGCCTCAGGGGTGAACGGTTTCAAATTCCGCATATGACGCCAACGACCGGTCGGCCCGGCGTGAAAACCGTCCATGTTGCAGATGTTAACATAAATTGATCCGCCCCTTCGCGGGATTGTGGCACATCGCGGTGGCGGTCCTTGTAACGAATCGATTGAGGCGATGAACAGGAAATATTTCGGTACCGACGGCATTCGCGGCCGGGTGAACACCCACCCCATGACCGCCGGGGTCGCCATGCGCGTCGGTATGGCGGCGGGACTGACGTTCATGCGGGGCAGCCACCGGCATCGGACGGTGATCGGCAAGGACACCCGTCTGTCCGGTTACATGATCGAAAATGCTCTCGTCGCCGGATTTTGCGCGGCGGGCATGGATGTGTTCCTGCTCGGCCCGATGCCGACGCCGGCGGTCGCCATGCTGGTCCGTTCGCTGCGCGCGGACATGGGGGTCATGATATCGGCGTCGCACAATCCGCATCATGACAACGGCATCAAACTGTTCGGACCGGACGGGTACAAACTGTCCGACGATATCGAAAAGCAGATTGAAGCGCTCCTTGCCGGGAACATGGAATCCATGATGGTGGGTTCCGCCGATCTGGGCAGAGCCAAGCGTGTTGACGGCGTACACGATCGCTACATCGAATTCGCCAAGCGCACCTTGCCCGGCTCGATCTCGTTTTCGGGCATGCGCGTGGCCGTCGATTGCGCCAACGGCGCGGCATACAAGGTGGCGCCCGCCGCCTTGTGGGAGCTTGGCGCCGAGGTCATTCCGATCCATGTCGAACCGAACGGCATGAACATAAACAAGGATTGCGGCTCGACCGGCATCGAGGCGTTGACGAAGAAAGTTCGCGAGATTCGCGCCGATGCTGGTGTCGCGCTCGATGGCGACGCGGACCGGATGGTGATCGTTGACGAGACGGGAACCGTCATCGACGGCGATCAGATCATGGCGCTGATCGCGGATTCCTGGCGGGAACACGGCAGGCTGACCGGTAACGGCGTCGTCGCCACCGTGATGTCCAACCTGGGTCTGGAACGGCATCTCGAAGCCGCCGGTCTCAGGCTGCACCGCACCAAGGTCGGCGATCGATACGTCGTCGAACACATGCGCGCCAACGGCTTCAATCTCGGCGGCGAACAGTCCGGTCACATCGTCATGTCCGATTTCTCGACGACCGGCGACGGACTTGTCGCGGCGCTTCAGGCTCTGGCCTGCATCAAGCGCGCCGACAAGCCCGCAAGCGAGGTCTGCCGCAAGTTCGAGCCTGTTCCGCAGTTCTCGAAAAATGTGCCGGCCAACGGTTGCGCGCCCCTGGATGAACCGGCGGTCAGGGAAGCGGTCGCCGAGGCGGAGAACAGGCTTGGCGCGGCAGGCCGTTTGTTGATCCGGCCATCGGGCACGGAGCCCTTGATCCGCGTCATGGCGGAAGGCGACGACGAAAAACTGGTCCGCACGGTCGTCAACGACATTGTCGGCGCGATGGCGACCGCCCGCCCGGCCGCCTGATCCCGATACATCCCCACCGTCCGCGACTGCCTTTCCCGCGCCTTTCATAGCGGGGAAGGGTGCGAAAATACCCCTTAAATTTCCCGATAACTCCCCCCCCCCGGAACCCCCGGGCTGGATGGATCCATCTCGTGGCATGGCGCTATCGACTTCGATTTCGAAGTCAGTGTCGATTCCGGACCGAATAACCTTCCAGATGCAGGCGTCGACACGTGGTCATTCGCCACCTACTCGGGGCACACGATCAAATTCGGAGGCGAGACCTACGCCATTTTTTACGATGGAGAGCGCTATATCATCCCCTACAACAAGGACGATGGAGACCTCGCGCCCCTGACGAATGGGGCAGTTCAACGGGTTATACCACCGTTCCTAGATGTTGATCCTATTTGTATGATCGCGTGTTGTGGTTAAACGGACGGTGGCGGTCTTGTTGGCGTGCAGGCAGGCCCGGACGTTTTCGACAGGGTTGATCTGTGGAGCGTGGGGCGGCAGCGGCAGGAGCGTGATGTTATCGGGAACGCGCAGCGCCCTTGCGCCGTGCCGGCTCGCCCCGTCCGGCGCCAGGATGGCGTGGGCGCCTTTCAGCGACGGTCTTCGAGATTTCGGCGAGGTCATGGCTGCGGTGTTTGCGTATGGCTTGACCGGCGCGTTCGGGACAGACGGCGCCAAAGATGCGGGTCCATTCGCATCCGGTATCGCGCGGCGCCCTGCCGGCCGACACGCGCTTTGTGCCGGCGCCACACCTCGATTTTCTTGCCGCGCACCGCATCGGGCAGGTCGGCCTGTACCTTGGCGGCAAAGCTTTCAAACGCCTCCCGGGCCTGCGGGTCGGATTTCGGGCGGGCGCACCGAAAGGCGCCGAAACCCGAGCGCGGCAAGCTGCCTGCCTGCCGTGCGTTCCTGCATCGTCACACCGAAGCGCCTTTCGACCTCGCGTTGCAGACCGACACGCCGCCAGCCGACAACACCGTGCGTTTCCGGACCGGGGCCTGCGCGGACGCGCGCGGCAAGCGCGGCCTTCCGCGCCGCGTCGAGGCGTGGGTCACGCCCCGGCGCCCGGCAAGCCCCTCAAGACCTCCCTCGTTGTAGCGATGGAGCCAATCCCGTAGCGGCCGGCGGTCCATCCCGCAGTTTGAGGCTGCCGACTTGCGGTCGGCGCTCTCCGGAACCAATGCGACCGCCACCATACGCCGCGCGGCCCTGGCAGCATGGCTCCGGGAGCCGGCAGCATGGAGTTCCCTCCACGTCAAATCCGTCCGCGCGATCGCAACCACCATCAAAACCTCCATCCTTCGATGAAAGTGAACCGGAACCTGCACCATATGGAAATCCACAAAGGCGTCAGGCCCATTGGCCAGTGGTATGAGGCAGCACTTCCGGGAATAACCGGCCTTCGCGCCTCACGCTGCGGACAGGCGTGGAAAACCCCCAATACCGGTTCGTCGCCGTTCAATGCCTCCGGGGCAATTTTCACCTTGAATTCTGCGAAATGCCGTTCGCGTTTCGACCTCCGCGATTCCTTCCCGTCGAAGAACGGCGGGCAACAAATCGCTGCCACCGTCATTTGGTCCTTATGAATCTACACCCTAAAGACGACTGAAAGCATGTCGTGGGAGGTATGCCATGCTCAAACGGGGCCAATTTGAGCAAAAACCTCAGCTTTTCCTCTCCATATGCGACAATATCGACGAAGCTTTCGCGGCCCGATATGACACCGCACAAGCTCAAGAGCAGGATCTCATCAATTGGATCAGCGATAGCCGACACAAAAGATTGAAAAGGCGCGATATTTTCCAAAGCAAGACCCTCCAGGCACAGGCTTCGCAAAACTGAATCAGAGGCAAACCTCTTTGGCAACCTACCGCCCCTGTTCAGGCAATTCCTCTGTGGCCTACATCGTGGACCAGCAGACCCGTTCCCGGATGATGTCGGGAATAAGGGGAAAGAATAGGAAGCCCGAGTTGACGCTTCCGCGGGCACTGCATGCGCGTGGCTTTCGTTTCCGGCTTCATTCCAGGAAGGTTTACGGGTGGCCGGACCTTGTTCTTCCGAAGCATCGCGCTGTCGTCTTCGGGCATGGCTGCTTCTGGCATCGCCATGAGGGCTGTCGCCACGCCACCAGCCCATCGACACGCCCGGAGTTCTGGCAGGTGAAGTTCGAGGTTAACGTAGTTCGGGACAGCGTCGTTCGCACGACGCTTATGGAAGACGGATGGTCAGCGTGTCGCCAGGCCCGAACAGCGCTGCCCAGTCGGCGACCTGCTGGTCGGCGGTGTAGAACGCGCTGTTGGTTGCAGTCGTCAATGTTCGCTTAACCGCTGGCCCGTCAAGGCTCTCGGCCTAGTAGGCTTCTATCTCCTCGGCAAGCGCCGCCGCGAGGGCGCGGGAGCGTCGGGTCCAATGGATGGTCGGATCGCCGGGCATGCGCGGCTTTCGCCACGGCTGCTCGACATGGGCGACGGAGAACGGCCGCAAACCCGCCCGCATCAAGGCCAATACGCCCGGACCGGGCCTGTCCAGCGCGCCGCTGACCCTGACCGCCGATCATGCCCTGCTGTTCAACGACATGCTGATCAACGCCGGTACGTTGACATGCCGTTTTCACGCTTCTACTTATCCGGCATGAAATGCGGATGTTCGTCATGTCGATGGATAAACTCAATGCGGCGATCACCGAAGGCGACGAGGTTTCGGCGCAATGGATCGCCAAAGACATCATAGCCCGCAACCCGAACGCCGAACAACCGCGGATCAGGCTGGCGCAATTTCTCCTTGATGGAGAGGCGCCCGACGAAGCGCTCGCATGGGTTGACGGACCATGGGTTCAAAGTCACGCGCAGGCTCTGTGTCTGCGGGCGTCGGCTTTTTTTAAGCTCGGCCGGCTTGACGAGGCGGAACGCGAGATTTCCCGTTCGGTCTCAATCGCCGGCAAAAGCATCGAAGACCGCAATCAACTGCCTCACAGTCTGGTGGTTGCGATTGACGTTGCCCGACAACGCGGCGATCAGGAACGCGCATTGGACCGTGCGCGGTCACGCCATGATTTCGCGCTCGAAAGCCCGCCGCTCATGAAGCGCGAAATGGAGATACTTGTCGATCTCGGGCGCGTAAACGACGCCAGGGAACTGGTCCAAAAGATTTTTGAAACACAGCCGGAACTGTTCAATGTGGGCCTCGGTCTGGCATGGTATCTGATCGCGCGCGACCTGCTTGACGATGCAATCCGGATCGCCGATATCGCCTGCCGGTGCGCGCCGAAAAGCCAGGATGCGTGGAGGCTCCGCGCGAGGGTCGCCCAGGTGGGCGATGATCCCGCAAAGCTGCGGCATTGCATTGCCGAACTTATCGATCTGGCGCCGCAGACAGAAGCGACAGCCCGGCTCATTGCCTCGGTTCGGCGCGACAGCGATCCGCTTGGCGCTATCGAGTTTCTGGAGAAATGGTGCGCGAACAACGATCCGACAACGGGCATCGAGTGCGAGTTGATTGCCGCTAGGATTGCCGCGGGGCAAATTGCCCCGGCGCATGAGCTCTTGAGAACCGCATTGGGCCGGTCGTCCGAGGACTCTCAGCTTTTGTTTCTACAGGCGCGTCTCGCTTCGGAGCAGGGCCGTGTGGAGAAAAGCGACCGCCTGGCGGAAAAAGTGCTGGCGCTGGATCCGGGGCTGATAGCCGCGTGGCGATTGCGAATAGACCTTGCCACCGGGCAAAATGACTATAAAAAAGCGCGCGTTCTCATTGCTCAAGCCAAGGAAGAATGCGACGGCCATATCGGCCTGATCCAGGCGGAGGCGCAAATCTTGGTTGAGCAGGGCCGCCATTTTAGCGCGATTGATTTATTGACCTCGTCCTGGGCCGGGTCGCCCGCCAAAGTCGCGCTTGGACTGACGCTCGGGCAAGTCCTTCAGCAAACCGGGAATTCGACGCGCGCGAGTGCGGCCTACCTGGATGTTCTCGCGCAAAATCCGGACAATCGACAAGCGTTGCATCGCCTGTCCGAAATGCCGCTGACGGATGGGGATCGAACCCGTTTTGCGGAACATGTCGATGCCCGGATGAAGTTTTGGGCGGAGCGCCTTGAGACAGATCGGCCCAACGACATATTCGCCGCGCGCCCCGCACTGATATTTGCGCATGCAGACCTCCTCATCGTTGGCGAGAGGCGGGAAGCGGCGGCGGAAATCCTGAAGGCAATTTCCGTCGACAGCACTCTGACGGCGGATCTCACCCTTTGGTTTTTATTCCTGTGCGAGCGATGCCAATTGCCCGAGACCGCCTTGCCGGTCATCGAAAGGTTGATCGCCTCTACCCAATTAACGGCTCGCGCGTTCGGTTTCATGCTGCGCCATCTGGAGCAATTGGGGGCGAAGACGCCGACCTTGGAAACAATCAACGCGTTGCTCGCACGCGTACAGCCGTCTCAACGCGGGACTGCGCGCGCGGATGCGTATCTGTCTTGTCTGATGCCCGATCTCGCCTTGCGCAGCTTACGAAATGCCGGCGACATTCCAAATCAACGCCGCGTGACTGCTTTGGCGCGCGCGCTGGTCGCTTGCGGACGGACGCAGCTTGCGTACCGCTATCTCCGCAAGAACCATCGCCACCTGCCTGTGAACGAAACGGTTTTGCAGCATCTTGTAACCGCGGCCCTGGTCGCGGGACAACATCGGGATGCGGAAAAGCTTCTCAAGGCGATGGAGACTTCTTATTTTGGCCTGGCCCGGAACCTGCGCGCGCGCGTCCTGGGGGGAATGGGCGAGCTTGAGGCGGCGCGCGCGCTGATCGATGACATCGAAACCGGAGGCGGAGCTTTTTCTCATCCGCTCGAGCATTTGCGCATTCTGATCGGGTTGGGCGATTACGATGCGGCCGCGAATGTCATGCGAAGGGCCCAGGCGGCGCCCGGGTCTGGCGCAAAGCAATCCGCGCATCACCGACTGACTGACTTTGGCGCCAAATTGCAAGAGCTTCGGCTCTATTCGAAGAAATATGATGGAACACCCGAGGCTCTTGATGTTTCAACGCTTTCGACGTTCGCACCGGCGGCGGAGCGATACATTGCGGACCGGTTGCGCGAAGGACCTGTCACAACGACCGGCGCTCCGGTTCCCAGACGGATCATCCAATATTGGGATAAACCGGATCCGCCCGAAGAAATTCGGGGATTGATGCGATCCTGGCGGACCGAGCCCGATGTCGACTATATTCTCTATGACAGCGCACAGGCTCAAACTTATCTGGCGGAGCATTTCGATATAGAGCATATGCAGGCTTTCCGCCAATCCGACAACGCCGCGGAAGAAAGCGATTTTTTCCGGCTCTGCGCGCTTTATGCGGAAGGAGGGGTCTACGCCGATGCCGATGACCGGCTGATCGCCAATTGGTCAAGGCTTGTGGGGGACCGTGGCGGGATGACCGTGTTCCGCGAGCCCCACGGCGCCATCGCCAACAATATTCTGATCGCCCCGCCGGGCCACCCGGCGCTCGCGCGCGCAATCGACATGGCGCGCGAGGCGCTCCTGCGGAGCGACAGTGATATCGCGTGGTCGAAAACCGGACCCGGCCTTTTGACCCGGGCGATCGCTATCACGCTTGCGGAAGACGGGCCGGACGTGGGCCTCAGCATCCATTCCGAAGGCGTTGTGCAGCGGCTGGTCAGCATTCACACACCGCTCCCCTACAAAAAGACCAGCGCCCATTGGAAACAGGCGACGCAGGAAACCAATTCGCATATCCGCCTAATCCTCGACAAGGTAATGGAGTGGTCCGGTGACACCGCGCCACGGTCGGAAGAAACCGGCTTGAAAGGAGAGGATGACCCCATGACTTCGGATCATGAGTTGGCATTCCCCGTTTCGGTGCTTCAAAACCAGCCCTGAGATCGTCTGCCTGGCGGCGATGCCGTATGTCCGCTTTCCGGCAAACGGGCATTCAAACCTTCCGGACTCGCACGACGGCGAACAGCCGGATGTCGGGCCTAATCTTCGAAATTTCCCTGAAAAACAAACTCAGGCAATACAACGTCCCACTCGTCGCGTCTTATCAAATGCCGATAATCTTCGCCACTGTCGGACTTGCGCCAGCGCAGCATGGCTCCAATTTCACCTGACAGGAATGTTGCCGCATCGGGCGGTGAAAAAGCCCTTGACATTCGGCCGACGATGGCGCCGTCCCGATCCTTGACGACCCATCGGTCTTTATCGGCGGCCAGCGTTATCGCATCTCCCACGGCTGTGTTTCTCAGGGATGAAAGAGACCGGGAACGTACCGGCAATCTACCGGCAAACGACAGGTCGACCAATGTGGGATTTGCGGTCTGGTAGCGTTTCGCGCACAGAGCCCGCGCCGCGGGATCGATATGCGGTTCGCGAACGAGCAGATCGGCATTGGCGGTGGTATCCAAAAAGCGGCGAGGACGCATCGCAAGCGCGGCAAAGCTCTTTTTCGCTCGTGTCATCGCGACATAATACAGTCGACGAGGCGCATCAAGGTCTTCGCCTTCGGACGTGCGGTCCCACCTGCCGTCGAGCGTGACGACATGGTCGAATTCCAGCCCCTTCGCACGGTGCGCCGTCAGCAGCATAAGCCCCCTCTGCAAGTAGCGCATTTCGCGTGACCATTCTCCGAACCATTCAACGATGTCAGGCGCCGGCGCAGGTTTATCGGCCAGTTCGCCATCAAGGTCCAACAGACCCTGCATCACAAGGTCGGACCATTTGTTCGCGGGGAGTTTGTTGTGCATCGCCACCAACTCCCTGAGCGACAACAGTTCCGTTCGGCGCCGTTTGACCTGCCCGATGAAATCCTGCATTTCCCGCAAACGCCACAGGGTCGGAGCATGGTCACTGGCGAGTTCAACCGGAATGCCCCTGGCCTCGGCGTAAGATCGGACAGGTAGAAGAAGCCGCCATTCGCGGGCGATGATCGCCGATTTGTTCCAGGACCAATCGGGAACAATCCGCGAAAGACGACAAAGCTCATCAATAGCCGCTATCGCCTGTGCGGTTTCGTCCCGGACTTCAAGAACCTGGACGCGCCCGTGGGCGACAGGATCAAGCGCGGCCATGTCTCCGCCGCCGCCGGCCGGATCCGTTTTGCGTTCTTCGTTGATCCGAATATCGTTGCCGGTTTTCATCCTTGCGTTCGCCGGCGCGATGACATGGTTTGCGGCGTCAATCAGCACTCGGGTCGATCGATAGTTTTCTGTCAGGAAGACGGGTTTCGCGGCATAATCCTCTTCAAACCTGCGAATGAATTCGATGGAGGCGCCCGCGAAAGCATAGATGTTCTGGTCGTCGTCACCGACCGCGAAAAGGCTGAGCTTCATATCCGGATCGTCGATCGACCGTCCGGCAACTGCCGCGATCAGCGCATATTCCTCGGGTCCGATGTCCTGATATTCATCAACCAGAATCCAGCGATACCCCCGAATCAGCGTGTCGCGCAGGGCCTCGGTTTCGGATTTGGACATGCCTTCGCCGGTCAGTTGACGGACGGCTTCCATCACGACGCCGTCGAAATCGCGAGGCGTGTCGGCTTCCGATCTACCGGCGAAGCTTACTCCCATGAGGCGCATGGCGAGGGCGTGGCAGGTGGATACGGTCACGGGCGCCGCGTCATCGCCGATCAATGGCCTTAACCGGTGGCGAATTTCGGCGGCCGCGTGGGCTTCGTCGGCCAGACGCAAAAGATCGCGCGCGACCGCTTCCGCCGCCGCTGCGCCATCGTCGGCGGACGGCTCCAGTCCTGCGGCGATCGCCGCTGGCCGTTCGGCCGATAGCGCGTCCGCCACAGCAGATGCGGATAGTGGTCGAGCGCCGAGGCGATCGCCCGCTCGCC
The DNA here is from genome assembly GCA_965204295.1 of Rhizobiaceae bacterium. Taxonomy (GTDB): domain Bacteria; phylum Pseudomonadota; class Alphaproteobacteria; order Rhizobiales; family Rhizobiaceae; genus JAWKWH01. The sequence continues at coordinate 1,925,409 of OZ241973.1, read as the reverse complement.
GCGCGGGTTCGGTTCGCGCAGCGTATTGCGGGCCGTCCGGCGGCAGGCCGAAGCGCCGGTCGATCTCCGCCAGCGTCAGCCCCGCTTCCAGCAGCCTCGCCTTGATCGCGGCCTGCTCCGCGATTCGCCGATCGAGATTGTTATTAGCCATGGTTTGGTCCATCCTCATTCCTCAATTCTGCGATTGAGGGAATGATTGCGATAAATTGCGTCCAATGCAAGCGGTTTTTTGCGTTAAAGCAATTATTCGCGTTTAATGCGATGATAGGTCGGTGGATAAAAGAGGCCGCGGCGGCGGTGGGCGGCCAGAAGGCGCTGGCGGAACTCGTCGATGTCAGCGAGCGCTCAATGAGCGATTATGCGGGCGACAAATCGTCCCCGCAGTGGGCCGTCTTGGAAAGGATTGCCGCCGTTACGGGCGCCAGTCTGTCCGCATTGACCGCCGGCGAGGCAGGTCTGCTTTTGTCGTCACGCGATCTGGTATCCGTCCCGCGCTACGACATTCAGGCGTCCGCCGGCCACGGCGCGTTCGCCGACCGGCAGGAGGCCGCAGATCATCTGATCGTTTCGCGAGAATGGCTCGGCCGCTATGTCCGCGACGCCGGCCACGTCGTCGTCATCGAGGCGCGCGGCGATTCCATGGAGCCTACCGTCCGCCATGGCGACCTGCTTATGGTCGAGATGAACGTCGATGGCGATCATGTCTCCGCCGGCGGCGTCTTCGTCCTCACAATCGCCGGCATGATCATGGTCAAGCGCCTGCAGATCATGCTCGACGGCGACCTGAAAATATCCTCCGACAACCGGGCCTACGACCCCGAAACCGTCCCCGCCGCCGAACGCGACGACAAGGTCATCGTCCACGGCCGCGTCTTTTGGTCCGGCGGTCCGCTTGCCTCGCGCTGACGCCCCTATATAATGGGTGCCGGAGCGGAAACGACGCTCCTATATAATGAGTGTCGCCGCGTGGTGGTCGCGATGGTTCTGTTTTGCCTGGCGGCGCCCGCCGCCGCGCAGACGGTCGTCGATGGGTCGGACAAGAATGTGCCGCCCGAACTTCTCCGCGCGGCGGTCGAAGCCGCTGCCGACACTCTGTTTGATCCCTATGGCGCTCAATTTCGCAGGCTTCAAGTCGACGAAAACCTGCCCGCAAATCTGTGTGGTCTCGTCAACGCCAAAAATCTCAACGGCGCGTTCACCGGATTTGGCGAATTCTATTTCAACGCCGAAAGCTATTTCAGTGTCAAGAAAGGGACGTTCACGCTCATGGCAGATGAACCCGACGATGTTTCGCGCCAACTTGTATCGTATTGGTTTACCGGCACACTTTGCGGCTGGACCGAGAAGGTAATAATACCGTTAGATGGCGTTAGGGCCGACCGCTTGCCGCCGGAATCGTCAGGGAAATAGCTGAAAAACCGCCGTCGGCCCTTGGAATCGTGGCCAGGAGCCGACCGTGCCGCAGAACGCGACGACAAGGTCATCGTCCACGGCCGGTTAAATTCTACTTGCGCTCAGCGGTCAGGCTCCATATTGCCAATATGACCAATGGACCCAAGAGACCCCACGATGCCAGCCAGCTTGCCCACAAGATCGCTGTGGGTATTGCGACTGGTAAGGATCTGAAGCACAAGCCTGACACGCCCGGGCGGGGGAAAGGCGAAGGCCGAAAAGCTTCCGTCAGAATAGCGTAGCGAAAATGTCAGTAAGGCATCAAAAAGCCGTGTCGGTTTCTGACTGCTATGATGCAGATGTTTATTTGTTCATTGGTCCCATGTTCCCTCCCGTTGATAGAATGTTTATAGACGAGATCAGGCGCAGAAAATCTAGAAAGAACGCCTTATTGATCATCGACACATTCGGCGGTTCGGCGGAAGTGGCCTATCGAATGGGGCGAGCAGTGCAGCGTGCCTACCGAACAAAAGCGGACACGGGCGACGATCTCAGCAAGTTCATAATTTATGTGCATGAGGTATGTAAGTCGGCTGGCACTATCTTGAGTCTAGCAGCGGATACGATAATTATGTCGCAATTCGCAGAGCTCGGCCCGATTGATGTCCAGTTGCGCAAGGATGATGAAATTGGTGAACGAACCTCTGGTTTAACGCCGCATCAGGCACTTGAAACTTTGCAGGTAGAAAGCGGTTCACATTTTCTACGATTCTTTCGTGAACTCCGGTTCGGGAGCAAACTCGGGTTTTCCACGAAACTCTCGGCGGACATTGCGGCGAAGATGGCTGTGGGGTTAATGGGATCGGTTTACAGCCAGATGGACCCGTCCCGACTAGGAGAGGTCGAGCGGCATGTTCGCGTGTCATCGGAATATGGTTCACGGCTGCAAACCAAAAACGTCAAAGAGCAAACGGTGGCCAGCTTAGCTGCGAAGTATCCATCACACGACTTCGTAATCGACCGTACAGAGGCACGGCAACTGTTTGAAGACATTGCAAGACCCTCTGACGATCTTGAAGAGATCGCCGAATACTTCGCTAGGTTCAAACAAGAAGTGATGAAATCGGGCGGATTTATGTTAGAATATCTGAGCCGGGAGGATGAAGATCATGAAGACGAAAATCGTGGATGCGAAAGTCAATCATATGAAGGGTCAAAGAAACCTTCGGACGAGCATCGCGAAGATACGAAGCCAGCAAACGGACCGGTACGACCCAAATCTGCCAAAGGCGGAAGAGCCAAAGCTAAAAAAAATTGAGGCGATTATTACCGATTAGGTCACGGCATGCTTCAGGACCGGCCCCGCATACACCGACAGTGAACGACTGCTTCCTGACCTAGGTGAACTGACCGCATTACTGCGGCTGGGCTGGAGGACGGTGCGCGGCCGGCGGTGCGTCCAAGCACCTCCAGACGTCGCGCTTCACTGCGTGTGTGATTTACACCGCGCCCGCTGGCGAGACGGCCATGCCCGGCGAGGCCACCCAGCTGATGGAGGCCGCTGCACTCGCCAGCGACGCGCTGATGTCGCAAATAGGATATTGCGCTCGTCTGGTTCTGGCCGACCTCAAACGCGGGTTTTCGCCCGCTTTTTCCTTTTATCGCACCCTTTGTCTTTTCACTGTGTTTAACATGTTAATTGTTTTTGGCCGACCTCAAATTGGATTTTCGCCCGATTTTGCGCCGCCTTCTCGATACCCTTCGAAGGGTGCCCTTCAAATCGAAAACGCCACGGATTCCAATGGCTTGCCGGACGCGCTCGAAGGGCCTTCACGACCGGTTTGAAGGATATTTGAAGGGGTCTTCGAATTTCGCTGCGGACGCCGGTTTTCGCCCCGAAATGACGTTGGCCAGGTGACAATCCGCCTCCTGCCGTCTTCCCGTTCGACCCCGCCTAATCGCTTGTTTTCCCGCCCCTTTTCGCCAATTCCCGCCTAATCCCACTTATTCCCGCAAATTCCAGAACCCGTTGTCAAACTACAGTCAGCACACCGGTCTTGTCGAATTTTGAAAGGGCCGGAATTTGATAGCAGACCGATTTGCCGGTTCCCGTTGGCAGGATACCGAGGACGCTTTCACCGCGCATCGCCGCCGCCACGATCCTTTCCTGAAGCGGGCGGCCCATGTCGTCCGTCGGTTGAGGCCGGAATGAAGGAAAGCCGAACCAGCGCTCCAGCGCCCTCTTCGGGTCGCAGTTTTCCATGCACCAGGAGCAGTCGGGATCGCCGCATGCCTTATCCCTCAAATGGCGCACCATGATGGAGGCTTCCCTGAATTGGCGCCGCACCCAGGGCGGCATGACGGAATCCCCGCCGGCAACCGAAATCCACGACAGCGCATAGGCCATCGGCCATCCAAGCCGCGGAACTCCCAGCCGGCTCAGTGTCTGGTCAATCCGATGTTGGCAGGCCTGCCCCTCAAGCAGGCGGCGGATCGCCCGGCGGACATAGGCTTCGTCCGGTCTCGCGGCATTCCGGATAAACCGAAAGAACGCATCGAATCCGGCGCCGCCATCCCCCATTGAAGACAAGTAGTGGCAAGCGGCAAGCGCATCGGGCGTCTGCTGTTCCAAAGCCCGAAACGCCTCGATCTGGTCGGTCAGAACGTCAAAAACCAGCTTTGCGTCCAGTTCCGGTTCGTTCACATGTCCCGCATTCAGACGCCCGTCGTGATAGTGCTTGACCAGGTGGTGATAGGGGTTGCGCGGAAATGCGAGCGGATTGAGCCAAAGCGTATCGATCGCCGCCGCTCCGAGCCGCGACAGGTTTGGTCTGTTGGCGACAAGATGCGGAAGATCGAAACCAATGACATTATGCCCGATCAGGTGCCGATAATCCGCGGCCTCATTTTCAAGTTGCTCCAGCGCCTTTGCCGGATCGCCTTTCCGATGAATTACAAGCGTGGTCCCGTTGCCGGCGACGCCGGCAAAAGAAAGCAGACGCGCCGCCGTGGGCTCGATTTCAAGATCGACGGCAAGACAGGTTTTCAGAAATTCCCGGTCGTCGTGGGTCAATCGGCCGCCTGCATGGGAAAACGATCATAGGATAAGCAAAGCGTTACAATTTGAAAGTTCCCGGTTGGAAGCCCCGTTACGCGGTTTGGGTGCATTTGCCTCCGCCGATGGTTTGTTCCGGTCTTTGTTGAAACTCGCCCGAACGGCTTGATTGGAGGGTATGCCGTGTCCCCGATCCGGTCAAGCCGCGCCTTTGGACGGCGATCCATGAGAGCCTGCTCAAGAACGGGCAGGAGGACCGGCCGGTTCCGAAGCTCCGGGCACAAATCGAGCGACGGCAGGGAACAGCAAAAAATGGGATGGGCTTGAACTCGTCGCACGCATGTTCGGCGGTGATCTGGATTCTAAGTCGCTGTCTTCCTAGGGAGCGCGGGAGCACTGGCGCGCATTGTTCTCATTCGACAACGGGATAAAACGGCTTTCCCCAGTTCTCCTCGGGATTGTCCATCATGATGTCAATGAATACCGGCATCAAAAATCCGAGGATCTCGGCGCTGTCGCGAACCTGCTCCCGGTTCACGCTGCTGTTCCAGGTTGATCCGCCGTGAACAAGCTGATTGCGCAGAACATAGAGCCGGTCGAAGACGAAACTCAGAACGCGCGCGGTGCTACCCGCCTGAAACGACCGTTTGAAGGACTTCGCCTCTGTACGAAAGCGGTTCTCCCAATTCTCGCAGCCGTCGATCCCGTTGTGATATTGCCAGAATGGCTTGAAGACATATCGATTTTGCATGAGTATCCGAACCGGTCCCGAGAACCGCTGCCAGAGCGCCTTGTAGATGCGTCGTTCCTTGTCCAGTGCGACCAGCCGCCTGAAGTAATCGATGAAGGCCATGCGTTCGCTCGGAGTCGCAGCGTGGAATTCCCGTTCGTCGGCATAAGAGGCATTGAAGGCGATCCAGAGAAAGACAAAGCGCGCATCATCGTCCTCGTCGCTAGCTTCGGCGCGGCCGACCCAGCTGATCGCGCGATGGACACGCAGGCTCATGGTTTCGGGAAAGCCTGCACGAATGGCGCGTTGCTTTGTTTTCAGGGCCGCATGGTCGAGGCTGTTCTTCATCGTTAATTCCCATTCGAAAATGACCCTGGTAGAGCGTCGAAGTTCGACCTCTGATGGCCGGCCACCAATGCGCACAGGCCTTCGAGCGCCAAGACTTCCACCTTAAAGCCCTATTGATAGAGGCGCCACGCCATTTTCAGCCAACCCAGGGCTTGTAACCTGACGATCAGGCTTCCGTCGTCCTGCGGCTCGAAAATCCGGGTGGGATGAAAACGAAATTCGGTGGCACGCTTTGTGGTCTCAGAGTCCGATTCAAAATGGCCTGATTGATTTCAGCAGGCTGCGAGGGACCATGTCATGCGTCTGATATGTGCGATAAGGACCCAGGCTTCTGCACTTTCGATGGATTGTTCCCAATCCTTTTCCGGCCCGCCCCAACCATGCGAAGGTGTGCTCCACAACCTATCTTCGAGGCAGAACCTCGAAGCCTTAGCGATATCGGATCGTTTCACGATCCTGATGGTCCAGCGCCCGATGCCGATCAGCGCCTCGCGCGGTTTCGGTCCAGGACATCATGATCTCCGTTCGCTTTCGCAAAAGAACAGAATCATAACCCGCCGAAATCACCTAACTCATTTCCGGTCAGGTTCTCAGAGTTCTAAGATTTCTGATGGGTTGGCGATGGGTTGGCGATGGTTTGGCGATGCGTTGCGGTAACGGGTTGCCCGAGGGCGCCATGGATCATGGCTTTGGAGACATCAATGGGTTGTTCGTAGTCGCGTACGAGCCGCCGCCGGCCGTCATCCATCCAAAGGTTCGTTTGACGACCGCCGCCGCGGCAGAACCTTGAAGCCAGCCTGCTTTTCGGTGCGGCCAATGATTTCGAGAACGAAATCCCGGCAGGCGGCGGTATCCATCAATCGGGTGCGATCATAAGCACCGTCGGCACACAAATGCTTGAGCCATGGCCACCGTTTCCCGATGGCGGCAACGATCTCCCGGACTTCGGCGCTGTCGGAAATGTCCGCGCCGGTAGGATGATCGACGGCTATGTGGCGCTTGCGGCCAACGACCTTTCCGGCCGCGTCGACCCCGCGCTGTGGCGGCGCCGGAGCTTTGATCGACCGGCGGTCGACAATCGCCGCTGTCAGACCCCGCTCACGCCCTTCGCGCTCCCGGTCAAGCAATAGGGCGCAACAGCAACCGGCAAACAAAACGCCGGAACCGCCAATAGACTGTCTGCCGGGGCGGAAAGTCCTTCGGCGGCATCCGCCACCGCTGCGGGCAAGATAACGTGGCGCGGTCAGCGCCTCGCGCAGGTCGGTCGGCGGTCTGCGACCGCGCTGTGGCGGCGGCGGTAGGAACGGATCGATAATCTCCCATCCCTCGTCGGTCAGGTCAGTCGGATAGCGCTTGGTGCGCTTCTCAAGTCCGGCCATCCGGCCACGGCTTGCCTTGGTCCACATCCAATGCGGGAAAAACGCCACAACAACATCGGCAAACCATGCGCAAAATAGACTCTGAGAGCCTGCTTGGAAATGAGTTGGTTGATTTCAGCAGGTTATGATTCTGTTCGTTTGCGAAACCGAACGGAGATCATGATGCCTTGGACCGAAATCACCCGAAAGCGATATGAGCGCAACCCGATGGGTTGTTCAAGCGATGTCACCGATGGGCAATGGACTGTTGTCAGTCGGCTGCTTCCGGGTTGCAACCGGCTCGGCCACCCGCGCAAGGGTGCTCTGCGCGACATTTGGAATGCGATCCGGTATATCGCGGCATCGGGCTGCGCGTGGTCGCTTCTACCGAAGGACTTTCCGCCTGTTTCAACGGTGCGCTGCTATTTCCATCGCTGGCGCGATAGCTGCATGAAATCAACCGGGCGCCGATGGCCATGGCGCGCTACACACAGGGCCGAAGCGGTTCAGGGGGTGTCATCGACAGTGTGAGAACAACTGAAAACACATCCCTTTCGGGCTTTGACGCGGGCAGGAAGATCAAGGGGCGCAAACGCCACATCATGACGGATACCTGCGGTCGCCTGCTCGCATTGTGCGTTCATCCGGCCAATATTCAGGACCGCGACGGGGCGTCCGGTGTCTTTGTCCGGCTCCGTCGCGAGGCCCCGAAACTGCGCCACGTCTTTGCCGATGAAGGTTATGCCGGACGGAAACTGCGCGAGGCGCTGATCGGCATCGGGCGCTGGACCATCGGGACCGTGAAACGATCCGATACCGCTAAAGGCTTCGAGGTTCTGCCTCGAAGATGGGGTGTGGAGCGCCCCTTCGCATGGTTGCCGCAGGCGGGCAGAAGATTGGGAACAATCCATCGAAAATGCAAAAGCATGGGTCCTTATCGCTCATATCAGACGCATGACACGATCCCTCGCAACCCGCTGAAATCACCTAACTCATTTCCGATCAAGCTCTAAGAGGTCAAGGTCGTCGGCGCTGTTTGGGTCGGCTCCAACCTCTTGCTTCGGGGTGTTCCAAGCCCCAAGCGGCACGTACCGCTTAAAATGCATTCTGTTGGGTCAGGGGAGTTTGGTCGAGATTATTCGTTGTTGCCGTCAAAGATCAAGGTTCAAGTCCGTGCAACGTCGTCGCGCATTGTGGCGAGCGCCGCCGGCGAGACCGAGTTGGGATAGTCGGGTACTGTTCCGGCCGCGTCAGGTGACCGCACATCGAAACAGTGAATTCCCCGGTTGCGGGTGTCGGCTTGCCTTGTCTTTCGTTATTTGCAAAATTCGAAAACCACGAACCCGGCGATGGTCAGTCACTCGCAATGAACGTCGATCAGAAATTCAACACGCGCCAGGTGGCCATTCTCGGCCAGGTCCGCCAGCGCGGCCGTATTTTTGTCGACGAGCTTGCCGCTCTCTACGCTACGACGCCGCAGACGATCCGCAAAGATCTTCAACTCCTGGCTGATGCGCACGAGGTGATGCGTTTTCATGGCGGCGCGTCGCTGCTGGCCGGAATTGAGTACACCGGTTTTGAAACCAGGCGAAACATCGCCGCTGTTGAGAAAGACCTGATTGGCCAGGCGGTGGCGAATCGCATTCCGAACAATGTCGCGCTGATGATCAATATCGGCACGACGACGGCTGCCGTTGCCCGGCATCTCAAAGTCCATGTCGGGCTCAAGGTCGTGACCGACAATGTCAATATCGCCAACGAATTGCGAACTTACCCGGGCGTTGAGGTATTGGTTCCCGGCGGTGTCGTGCGTCGCTCGGACGGCGCCATACTGGGCGAGGCGGCAGTCGATTTCATCCGGCAGTTCCGGGCCGACATTGCCGTTATCGGCGCCGCCGCGGTCGCCAAGGACGGCGCGCTGCTTGATTACGATTTGCGCGAAGCTCATGTCGCTCGCTCCATCATCGAGAACGCGCATCACGTGATCATGGCCGCCGACGGTTCCAAATTCGGGCGGTCGGCACCGGTTTGCGTCGGCCACCTGTCTCAGGTCCATACCCTCGTCACCGATCGCTGTGACAATGAAGCGATTGCAGCGCTTTGCGCCAAACACCAGATCGATCTGGTCGAAGCGCGGCCGTAGCGGTCGGGTTCATGTCCGGCAAATCGGCGCACCGGTCTTGCATTTGCTTTCGTTTTGTGGCACATACGAAAAGAACGCGCGCAATATAGTAATTTGAACTGCAGCGGCGGCGATAAATGCCGGTCGGGAGGGAAATGGCCAACGCGCTCGCCAAACTTCTCGTCGTGATCATGACGATTAACTCGTTCGTTCTCCGGGTCGGGCGGTTTGTCGCGTGGACCGCGCTTGCGCTGATGGTCATCGTCATTCTGTTTCAGGTGTTCTTCCGCTATGTGCTTAACAACGCGCTTCCATGGCCCGATGAAGCGGCGCGCTTTCTCATGTTGTGGATGACGGGCCTTATCGCGCCATCCGCTTATCGCTGGGGCGGCTTCGTCGCCATCGATATGGCGCCGACGGCGCTACCGAGGCGCATGGGCCAGATTCTCATGCTTTTTCTGCTGATGCTGTCGGCTTCGGTTCTGTTTGTCGCGATCGGATTCGGGTGGGATCACACGATGGGTTTTGGCGGCAACTTCAATTCGTCCTCGCTTAGAATTCCCCTCGATCTGGTCGGTTTGGAAGCCATCAAGGTGAAGCTGCGTTACATGTACGGCTCGCTTCTCGTCTGCGTCGTTTTGCTGCTGTCGGTAAATATCGAACTGATCCTTCGCACGATCATCGAATTTCTGGATCCCGGATTGAACCTTCCCGGCGATGATCGGATTGTCGTGGCGGGAGCCGATTGATGCTGATCTGGTTCCTGCCCGTATTCCTGGTCGCGTTGTTGGTCGGCCTGCCGGTTTTCTTCGCGCTGCTTGTTTCACCGGGAATGCTGTTGTGGCTGAACGGTCAGGAGCGCGACATGGCGCTGCTTTATCGCAATGTCTACAACGGCATGGATTCCTTTCCGCTAATGGCTTTGCCGTTTTTCATGCTGGCCGGAGAACTGATGAACCGAGGCGGAATCACCACGCGTCTGGTGGAGTTCTCGCAAGCATTGATGGGCCATCTGCGCGGCGGTCTTGCCCACGTCAACATCCTGTCCTCAATCCTGTTCGCCGGCCTGTCGGGTTCGGCGGTCGCCGATACTTCGGCGCTCGGTTCCACGCTGATACCGGCGATGGAGAAAAACGGCTACACACGAAAATTCGCCGCCGCGGTTACCGCGGCAAGCTCGGTGATAGGACCGATCATTCCACCGTCCGGTATCATGATCATTTACGCCTATGTGATGGGGGAGAGCGTGGCCGCGCTGTTTCTCGCGGGCATCGTGCCGGGCATTCTGGTCGGTGTCGGCCTGATGGTTGTCGTGCGCCTGATGGCCGACCGTTACGATTTGCCCAAGGCGGAGCGCATTGTTCACAAGGGTCAGGAACTCTCGCGGCTGGAGCACTGGATTTCGTTTGTGCTGCTGCGGCTCAATTTCGCCGGCGTGCTGTTCGGGGTATATTCCGCGCTCGGCGCGCTGGTCATGTACCAATCAGGCGCCGACATTTCGCTGAACGGCTGGATGTTGACGGCGGTGTTCCTCGTCATGGCCCATTTCATTCTGATCGCCATGCGCCCAAGGGTCTCGGCGGACTTTCGCGTCGTCTGCAAGAAGGCGGTAGCCCCGCTGCAGGCCCCGATCATTATCCTGGGCGGAATTCTGGTCGGCGTCTTCACGCCGACGGAAGCATCGGCGGTCGCGGTCGCCTATGCTCTGATCATCTCCTTCTTCGTGTTGCGGTCGATGAAACTGTCCGATCTGCCGTCGATTTTAACCAAGTCGGCCCTCGGTTCGTCGACGGTGTTGCTTCTGGTCGGTGCGGCGGTCGCTTTCAAAACGGTTGTGAGCCTCAGCCATGCACCGGAACAATTGGCCGGTTTCATCCTTGATTTGAGCGCTGATCCGCTGATCCTGCTGTTCCTCATCAATCTGCTGCTGTTCATTGTCGGCATGTTTCTGGACGCGGGCCCCGCCATCATCATTCTTGGGCCGATCCTGGCGCCGATCTTCATCGAACTCGGCGTTCACCCCGTTCATTTCGCGATCATCATGTCGGTAAACCTGACCGTGGGGCTGGCGACGCCACCCATGGGACTTGTGCTGTTCGTCGCCTCATCCGTATCGGGTGAGAAAGTCGAGACGATATCGAAGGCGATCCTGCCATTCCTGGCCGTCGAAGTATTTGTCATTTTCCTTGTGACGTATGTGCCGGCCATTTCGATGACGATCCCACGCTTGACCGGATTCGTTCAATAGAAGCAAGCAAAACCCAATTAAAAAGGAGGAATAAATGCTTGGAAAGACAGTGAAGTATTTGATGGTTGCGGCCATGCTGGCCGGAACGACACTTTCAGCTACCGCGGCGGACTACACCATTCGTGCGACAGCGAACTCGAATGAAAACGATGAAGACTATGACGGTCTGATCGTCTTCAAGAACTTTGTGGAAAGCGCTTCGAACGGTGCAATCGCCGTCGAACTGTTCATAGGCACCCAGCTTTGCTCGAAAGGCGCGGAATGCCTGCAGGGCGTCGCCGATGGTTCCATCGACGTCTATATCTCGACTTCCGGCGGCGCTTCGGGCATCTTTCCGTATGTGCAGGTGCTCGATCTGCCCTACCTGATGGCGAACGATCGTATCGCCGAAGAGGTTCTGGCCGGAGATTTCACCCGCAATATGCGCGAAATGGCGCTTGCGGATTCCGATGGCGCTATCCGCCTTATGACGATCGGCAATACCGGTGGCTGGCGTAATTTCGCCAACACCAAACGCCGGGTGCAAACCCCAAAGGACATGGAAGGTTTGAAGATCCGCACCGTGGTCGCCGACCTGCCGCAGGAGTTGGTCAAGGCGCTTGGCGCCTCTCCGACACCCATTCCGTGGCCGGAACTCTTCACCTCTTTCCAGACCGGCGTGGTTGAAGGCTCCAAGAACGGCATCACCGACATCATGGGTATGAAATTTCCGGACGCCGGCCTGCAACACGTAACGCTTGACGGTCACGCCTATATGGGTGCGCTGTGGTGGATGAACAACGAGAAGTTCATGTCGATGCCTGAAGATATGCGCAGAGTGGTGGTGGACGGTTTTTCCGCATTGCAGCAGGCGACATTCGCATCGCCCAAACGCAAGTCGATCAAGGCCTATGAGGATTTCGTGGCCGGCGGCGGCGACCTCTATGTTCCGACACCGGAAGAAAAGGCCATGTTCAAGGAAGCGGCCGCGCCCGTGTATGACTGGTTCAAGGCCAACATCAAGGGCGGTCCGGAGATTTTCGACGCTCTCGCGGCAGCTGTTGCCGAGGCCGAGTCAAAGATCGACGCCGGCGCGATGAAGGATATCAAATAGCGACTTGATGCAATGCCGGAGCGCCGATCTGATCGGCGCTCCGGCAGTTCGTGTTTTCCGCGACCTATAACGCGCGGGAAAAGCCATTGCGTTCGTTGTCAATCGCGACATCAGCGAAATGGATATAGCCAAACCTTGTAATCGTCGATCAGCACATGGGCCTTTTCGATTTGTTCAGGCGTCATTTTCTTGACCACCTCCTCCTGCGAAATCGCGGCGTCGGGGTCACCGCCGATCGCCGAAAGCACATACCACATATAGGCTCGCACCAGGTCAGGCGCCGGCATACCCCGGCCAACCTCGTAATACCAGCCGACGCCGGATTGGGCGCCCGGATGCCCTTTCATCGACGCCCGCAGATACCACTCGAACGCACGGATATCGTCGCGTTCGACACCCAGACCCATTGCATGCATAACGCCGATGAGTTCCTCGGCGTCGGCGTTGCCGGATCGGGCGGCGGGTCGAAGTCGCTCCATCGCTTCGGCAAAGCGGCCTTCCTCCATCAGGTCGCGCGCCTGTTCGATTTCGGCGGATGCGGGACCCGTGATCCAGGACAAAATCAAAAACACGGCGGCAATCTCGGCGCGCATTTCAAGTTCCTTTTCGCTGCCTTCCTTATTCTCGTTCCCACGGGTCAATTGCAAGCCGGTGCAATTCCGGAACCGCTGAGCGACGCCGATTTTTTGTTATTTGACGAAAAGAAAGCGGCGCTTGGCCAACTGCTGTTTTACGACCCCGTCCTTTCGGGTAACCGCAACATCTCCTGCGGCACTTGCCACAACCACGATTTCGGCGCCGGCGATGGATTGTCTCTCGGCATCGGCGAAGGCGGCGTCGGTTTGGGACCTGATAGAACCGCCGGCGTCGGGTCGGATCGGATAGCGAAGCGAATACCGCGAAATTCACCGGGGCTGTGGAATCTCGGCGCTCAAGAAATCACCGTCCTTTTTCACGATGGTCGCCTGAGCATCTCGGATGAGTACGGCAATGGCTTCAATTCCCCCGCGGAGGAATGGCTACCCTCCGGTTTGGACAATATTCTTGCGGCGCAGGCCCTGTTTCCGTTGACCTCACAATTCGAGATGGCCGGAAATCCGAAAGAAAACCAGATTGCGGGCGCCGCGCACGACCGCATTGACGCCGTGTGGCCGATCGTCGCCAAGCGTGTCCGCATTATACCGGAATACGGTCGACTTTTCGTGGAGGCTTTTGAAGATCTGCGGGAGCCTTCGGATGTTACGATCGCCCATGTCGCCAACGCGATCGGCGCTTTCGTTAATTCTGAATGGCGTTCGTTCGACAGTCCGTTCGATGCCTGGCTCGCCGGTGATATGGCGGCGTTGAATCCGTCGCAGACGCGTGGACTGGAACTTTTTTTCGGCCGGGCGCGCTGTTCGGTCTGCCATTCCGGAAAACTGTTTGCCGACCACGAGTTTCATGCACTGGCGCTGCCGCATTTCGGCCCCGGCCGCACGCGACGGTTCGATCCGTTCGTTCGCGATGTGGGGCTGATGGGAGAGAGCGATCGTCTGGAGGATGCTTATCGCTTCCGCACGCCGTCATTGCGCAATGTCGCTTTGACCGCGCCCTATGGCCACAACGGCGCCTACCGGACATTGGAGAGCATTGTACGCCATCACCTGGATCCCGTCGGCGGCTTTGATCGCTGGACGTCAGCGATGGTCAGCCTGCCGCACGCGCCATGGCTGGAGAGTATCGATTTTGTCGCGTTTTCGGACGGCCGGGAACGTGCGCGGCTGCGTGCGAAGTCAGACATCACGCCCATCGAACTCTCGGACCGCGACATTGCTGACCTGATTGCATTTCTCAAGGCGCTTACGGGCACAAAATCGACCTCGGGCCGACTTGGAAAGCCGCCGCGCGTCCCGAGCGGTTTGCCCATTGACTGAATGATGAAGGGCGGAAAGCCCGCTAATGGAGACGACAAGATGCAATTCCTGACCGCCGGCAAGCTTTGGGGAATGCGGCGTATGGCCGACGGGAACGGTATCTTCAAAATGACCGCGGTCGACCAGCGTCCGCCGATTACCGGACCCATAGCCAAACACCTTGGCGTTGACGAAGCGCCCTGGGAAGAAGTCGCGCGATTCAAGCGGTTGTTGGTCGGAACTTTGCAGACCGGCAGCACAGCCATGTTGCTCGATCCCCATTACGCCATTCCCGGAAGCCTTGATGATTTGTCTCCGGGCAAGGGCCTGATCATCACGCTGGAAGATTCGGCTTTTGGGGAGACCGGCGGCGGCAGATTGTCATCGACAATCGACGATTGGTCGGTGGCGAAGATCAAGCGGATGGGTGGCGATGCAGTGAAAGTTCTTGCCTGGTATCGGCCGGACGCCGACCCGTCGGTCTGCGCCGCACAACAGGATTTCACCAAACGCATAGGCGAGGACTGCGCCCGGTTCGATATTCCGTTCCTGTTCGAACTGTTGGCTTATCCGTTGGCTTCCGACAGCTACCAGACAAACGAATACATCGAGATGAAAGGAAAGAAGGCCGACGACGTTCTTGCTTCAGTGGAAGAATTCGCCAAGCCGGACTACGGCGTCGATGTGTTCAAGCTCGAAAGCCCGGTCAATGCCGCTGACGCTGACGGATCGAGCGACGTACAGACCGTTTTTGATGAAATGGGACGGCTCGCGGGGCGGCCCTGGGTGATGCTGTCGGCGGGCGCCGGCAAGGCGGAGTTCAAGAATGTGCTGTCTCACGCCTTCAGCGCAGGGGCATCCGGATTCTTGGCGGGGCGGGCGATCTGGCTGGATGCGTTCAACCACTATCCGGATTGGAACAGGATCGAACGGGAATTGCGTGGCGGCGCGGCGGATTATCTGGCCGAGATTTCCGCATTGGCGGACCGGGAAGCGACGGATTGGCGTGACCACGCCTGTTACGGCCGGGCGGGCGCCACGTTGGTTCCGGCGGATGCGGATTTCCGTCATGTTTACGAAAGCGTCTGAGGGCGATGTGAAGCCGGAGCGCGGGACACGGCGGCGCGGAAAATCAGATTGGGGCAAGCGCGCGGATATCGGAAATCAGATCCGTGTCGATTGTAATTCCTTCCGCCTCGATCCCGGCCCTGATCTGTTGACGGCGCGAACCCGGCAGCCGTGCACCGTCCGCATCCTCGATCAGACCGGCAAGCCGGGAGAATCTGGCGACGGCATGTTCACCGCCGAATGCCGCGGGATCGACGGCGATCAGCGTCTGCCCGGCGCCGGGTGGATCGCCCTCTGCGTCAAAAAACGAACTTTGCTCGAAAGCAAAGTTCGCCCCGGCGAGACCCGCGGTCAGGAGTTCGACCATTAGCGCCAGAGCCGTTCCCTTTGCGTCGCCGAGCGGCGCCATTGTTCCGGCAAGTGCAGCCTTGGGGTCAGTGGTCGGATTGCCATCGCGGTCGAATGCCCAGCCGTCCGGAATCGACTCGCCTTTCTGACCGGCGGCCATGATCTTTCCGCGTGCGACCTTGGACAGCGATACGTCGATTACGATCGGGTCGCCGTCGACTCGCGGACAACCGAACGCAACGGGATTGGTGCCAAACAACGGCCGATCGGATCCCCAGGGCGCGATCGCCGCGGGCGAGTTTGTCATCATGAGGCCAACCAGTCCGCATCCGGCCATGCGCTCGACAAACAAGCCCATGACGCCCGAATGGTGCGAGTTTCTTATCGCGGCGACGGCAATGCCGGCTGAAGGTGCGAGTTCGCGCAGTTCGGCGATCGCCAGGTCGAGCGCCGGATAAGCAAATCCGCTGGCGGCATCGATCCACATCGCTCCCGGTCTGACCCGCTCGGAAGTCGGCGTCGCATGTCCTTTCACCTTTCCGGACTTCGCCTGCGCGGCATAGGCGGAGACCCGGCGAAGTCCGTGGCCGGCCTGACCGCACAACTCGGCGCCGATCAGGGCGTTGGCGACGCTCTCGGCGTTTTTCCTCGACGTGTCCGAAGCCTCAAGCGCTCCGACCACAAGGCCGTGCGCCTTTTCCACCGGGATCACGCATGTGTCAGCCATTTGCATTTTCCAAATGGCTTCTGACCAGTCCGGCGACCATATGCGAGACGCGGATGTTGGATTCCCGCGTTACCCCCGCGATGTGCGGTGTCAAGATCAGGTTCTCAAGACCGGCGAATTTCTTTCCGCGCCTTGCGGTCAGCGGCTCATTTTCAAATACATCGAGGGCCGCGCCGCCAAGATGGTTGTCGCGGAGCGAAGCCGCAAGCGCATCCTCGTCGACAATGCCGCCGCGCGCCGCATTTATCAGGACCGATCCGGACCGCATCGCCATCAGGCGATCGGCGTTGATCAATCGGCGTGTGTCGTCGGTCAGCGGGACGTGCAGGCTGACAACGTCCGCCGTCTCCAGTACGCCGTCGAGAGACAGGTTCCGCGCGACCTGCCATGCGGGGTCCGTTGAATCGACATATGGATCATGTGCAACGATCTGCATGCCGTATGTCTGCGCCCGCCAGGCGACCTCGCGCGCAATGGATCCGAAACCGATCAGACCCATCGTCTTGCCGGCGATTTCCCGGCCGGACAGTTTTTGCCGCGGCCACTTGCCGGCGATCATGTCGGCATTGGAGAGATAGGCGCCGCGCATCAGCGCCATCGCGGATGTCATCACATATTCCGCGACGGAGAGATCGTTTGCGCCGGTCGCGGGAAAGACGGCGATCGCGCGGCGTTTGCAGGCGTCGACATCGATGTTGTCCAATCCGACTCCCAGACGGCCGATGCACTGCAATCGGGGCGCGGCGCCGAGCAGTTCGTCACGCACCCGGGTCCTGTTGCGAACGATGAGCGCGCGCGCATCCTTCAGGAGCGCGGCGAGGTCTTCGGGCCGGTCCGCCAGAGTGGGATTGTACTCGACCGCGCCGACCGGCCTGAGCGCGTCAACGGCGCCCTCGTCCATGAACTCCGCAACAATGATATCGGGCATTTCAACCGTCTTCCAAATGCGACCGCCCGCAAGATCGTTGCGGGCGACCCGGAAATTCCATCGTCCGGTCAGGCGCTTCGATAGAGTTTCGTCATCGAAAACTCCCGGTGGCCAAGCGCTTCCGCCGCCGTGTTTCGGCCGTTTGCCGTGCGGCGGATCATGTCGATCAGCGCGTCACCGGCTTCATCGACGGTCATCTCACGGCGCAGGATGCCGGAAACGTCAACATCGACATGCTCGCCCATGGTGCGAACGGTGCGGGGATTGGCGGTGATCTTGATCACCGGCACGATCGGATTGCCGACCACATTGCCCTGGCCGGTCGGGAAGGTGTGGATCACATAACCGCCGGCGGCCATCAATGTGACGCACTCGGCCGCCGCGGATGACGAATCCATGAAATAAAGACCATTGCCCGATTTCGGCGCCTCGGCCGGTTCGAGAATGTCGATGTACCGTGACGTCCGCCCGATCTTCTCCAGATTGCCGAGCGCCTTTTCCTCGATCGTGGTCAATCCGCCTTCGATATTGCCCTTGGTCGGCTGCGAATCGGACAGATCGTCTGTCTGGTGCGCGAAAATGACGTCGTCCTGATAGGCCTTCCACATCTTGCGCCAGCGCTCGCCGACTTCCTCGTTGATCGCGCGCTTTTGACAAATGTGTTCAGCGCCGGTGATTTCGGATGTCTCGCCGAAACATCCGTAAATGCCCTCGGGCAGCAGCTTGTCATACATGTTGCCGACGGTCGGGCACGAACCGAGACCGGTTGTCGTGTCGCTCTCACCGCATTTGGTCGAGACCCAGAGTTCGGAGATCGAGCATTCCTCGCGTTGCAGCTCCGACGCCCGGTGGACGAATTCCTTCGCTTTCCAGCTCGCCCGCCGGATCGTTTCAAGATCGCCCTTTTGTTCGATCGAGAAGCCGGCCACCGGTTTTCCGGTTTCGGCAATGCCATCGACAATTCGCTGCGTCCAACCGGGCTCGATGCCGATAACCACGACGGCGGCGACGTTCGGATTGGCGCCGGCGCCGATCATCGTGCGGAAATGCAGGTCCAGATCTTCACCGAATTGCAGCCGTCCATAGGCATGGGGCAGGGCCATCGCGCCCTTTATATTGTTGGCGACCGCCTCGCAGGCCGCGTTGGAAATGTCATCGACCGGCAGTATGACGACATGGTTGCGCACACCGATTCGGCCGTTTTCACGGCGATAGGCCTTGACCGTCATGTTTGAATATCCGGAAACCATGATCGTCTCCTACCAGCGCTTGGTTTTCAGATTGTGTGTGTGTACGTGCCCGCCCTTTGCGACGGAACCGACAAATCTGCCGATATCTTCGCCATATTTGATGGCGGTGTCTCCCTCCGCGAGGTCCTTCAGCGCGATCTTGTGGCCGATCGGCACATCGGCCTTCGCCTCAAGTTCGAACGATGAATTGTCGGCGGTGACCACGCAAATCATGCCGGTTCCGGCCGTCAGCCCCTCCACCACGACCACGCCGACATTGTCCTCGTGCTCATGCACAAGCAGATGCGGGATACCCATCGAGCGCTCCTTGTTTCAATCGGGAAATGCCGGGTTGTATCGCGAGCGTCCGGCCGAATGTTGTATTAAGACGTAGGACACGGTTGCGACGCATGTCAACGGCGTTTGGAGAAATCCGTCGCCATTGACGAAAACGAACCGAATCCGGCTCTGAAACGCCGCGCGGGAGCGGAACTACAACGCGATCGCCTGCCCGGTCCGCGCGCTTTCTTCCGCGGCCGCCCCCATCGTCACGGCCTTCAGCCCATCCTCGACGGTAACCTCCGGGTCGCCGCCATTGCGCGCCATCGCGATGAATTTTCGATGCTGAAAATAGGTCGCCCCGTGATGATCCCCGGCCTCCAGAACGGTTTCGTCCACATGCACCGTCTCAAACATTTCAGATCGCGATTGCCGGTCGGCGACGGCGATTTCCGCCTGACGTTTCTCACCGTCCTTGTTGAAGCGGGACGGTCCGGGTATGAACGCCTCGATCCGCCCCTCGTCACCCGTCGCCGTCAGAACCTCCTGCCAGCGGGCGGCTTCCGCGAACATGCAAAGATCGAGCATGGCGCGGGCGCCATTGGCGAAGTCGACGATGACATAGGCGTTGTCGATGATATCCGGCGGACCTTCCGGATGGTCTTCATCGAGGTGGTTGACGTTCATGCCCGCGGACGCGAGAATCCGCACCGGTTCGCTCCCGCAAGCCAACCGCATCAGATCGAAATGGTGGCAGCATTTTTCCACCAGCGTGCCGCCCGTGTTGACGTTGTGCCGGTTCCACCCGCCGACCTTGTCGAGAAACGGATAGCGGTGTTCCCGGATCGAGAACATGCGCAATCCGCCCGCGGCGCCTTTTCTGATTTCGTCAAGCAGACGGGCGACGGGGGGCATGAACCGATACTCCATCGCCACCCAGACCGGCGAGGCGCGCTTTTCCTGCATCGCCAGAATCTCGCGGCAATCGTCAACGGTGGTCGCCAGGGGTTTTTCGGTCAGGATCGGCAGGTCTGCCGGCATGATATCGCGCAGCACGTCAATATGAGTATGGTTCGGGCTGGCGATCAGCAGCGCGTCGACACCGCCCGCCGCCAACAGGTCGCGATGGTCGCCGAACGCCCGGCAACGGTCGCCGGCGAGCGCTTTTGCCCTTTCGCGCATGTTTTCGTCCGGATCCGAAACCGCGGAAACCGCTCCGCCGTCGAGCAGATGTATGTTGCGGATGTGTTCCTGTCCCATCATGCCGGAGCCGATGACGCCATAGCGAACGGCGGAAATTTCAGAGTTCAAGGACCGGTGCTCCAAGGGCGGCCGCGGCCGATTTGAGTTCTTCGCGATGGTCGCCATAAGCGAGCGCCATATGGTGTTCCAACGCCGCGCCCATGATTCGTTCGAGCACGGTCGAAGCGCCGGAGTCGAAACGGACGACGCCGGACGTGCCGGTGAACGCCATCGGTCTGTCCAGCATGTCCGCTCCGCCTATGACCGCGAAAGTCCGCCCGCGCGCCTGCGAGATCCGGAAGAACGTGACCCGGCCCGGCTTCAATGGAAATTCCAGCAGCAACGGCATTTGGCGGTTCGTATGGATGGTCGCCCTCGGCCCGGTTCCGGGAGCGGCCATCGAAACGGGCGCCTGGCCGCAATGCCAGACGACGCCGGTATCGTCCTCTTCGTCGAGATCGACAAGATCGGCGAGAAACACCGGCGCGTCGGCTATCCTCTGCAGCAACAACGAGGTCAGCGCGCCATAAACATCCGCCTCGCACGCGCATGGCGCTTTCGCCTCGCCCATCATCGAAATCGGACCGCATGCCGCGCCGCCATACTCGGTGAACATTTCGGGCCAGCAACGGATCGCAAAGGCGTCGAATCCGCCCGATGCCCGTATCCGATCGATCGCCGTCTTCAGTTTGAGCGAGCGATCGAGCTCGACCTGGTTTACGCGATCGAGGCCGCCCAGTTTTTCCGCGACCCCTTCCCGCGTCGCGTCGACGGCTTTCTTGCCGACTGCCGTCGCGGCGGCGAACAGCGTCTCCAGTTCCAGTTCTTCGACGGAAACGCCCGCCAGGGCATGAAGCTTTTTCCGATCGTAGGCGCAGGTGTCGAATCCGTCCGGAGGCGCGCCGATGCGGCAGATCCTGGTCCCTTGCAGGCAACGAACCGCGTCGGCCCCGGCGCCACTCCCGCCGTCGGGATCGGTCAATGGAACCGGTTCGGACAGCCGCCCGCCCGCCAATAGTTCATCGAGCGCTTCGTCGATATTGTCCGCGCCGGGCGTCGAATACAGATAACCGAAGTCGCGGCCGTTCAGTCCCAGCGCGTGACCTGCAAGATTAAGGCCGCAGAACGAGTTGAGACGAAGCCGTCCGCCGATGCGGGGTTCGGGAATGGCCCAGATCGATAGCGGCGTTTCAAGGCGCCTGGCGATCTCGACCGTCATCGCCGCATCCGTGAAAGTGACCTGCAGGATCAGTATGTGATCAAGCGGCCGTTCCCGCAGTTCATCCAAAGCCTGTCGTACGGCCTCGGAATCCATCAGCAGGTTGCGGACGCCGATGATATCGGCCTCACGGCGGTCGAGCGCCGCCAGCATCTCCTTGAGATTGGCCCCGGCGAATTCGACATCGAAAGTCGGCCGCGCCAGAGGCAGGACGCCGATTGTCTTCATGCACAAGTCACCACAGGTCTTTTCGTCGGCGATGGTGTGAATTCATGCCGCAAGGCATGACGGCTCGGCGATTTCATCGTGCCGGAGATTGCGCCATGTCCGTTCGGTAGGTCGGTCTTATATAGAGTGCGGGAGAATTGTGAAGCGCCGGAAGCCCCGATTCGACGCCCGGTTCGAGATTTTCGGCGTTGCCCGGTGGCGTCCGGTCCACGGCGATGTCACCGGCCCTTTACGCCGGAATTGTCCCGCCCGGTTCGCCTTGTCGTTTCGCGCGCCCGGCCGGCGTTTGAACGCATATACGGATGCTTTGGAGAGTCGACCGTCGCAAGTCTGCGCGTCGCCGCGTCCGCCAGATTAAACGGAATCGTTTAATGGAGTTTCCGCGATTCCCGCGGCCGCTCCGGCGGTCGCGGCGCCAAGGCGCTTTCAAGCGGTACGCGATCGGACGGCATATGACGGTGGTCGATTTCGATGCGACATCGCGCTTGAAGAAAATTCCGCCAGGGTTTATTCAGCGCGTTGAAACCCGGAAGGCATGATCGCCATGCCGGCGCCCGTAGCTCAGCTGGATAGAGCGCTGCCCTCCGAAGGCAGAGGTCACAGGTTCGAATCCTGTCGGGCGCGCCAATGATCTCAATGGATTAGCGGATTCGAACCTTGCTGCTTCTGCATGGGGAGCGAATTGTCCATCAATCCGAACCCATAGGCCAGGGTACGTAGATACGACGCAAAGGCGCGATCCTTTGAGTTGATGGCGATAGTTCCGAATAGTGTCGGTAGACGAACTCGGCCAAAGCCGGTCCATCGATCAGGCGTAGGTTTGGCTTCATCCGTTCATACGTCACGGCGTCAGTCGTAAACCCGCCAAGTGTAACAAACATTCCGAATTCGCCGTGTGCGATCGCGCCGTCAAGTTTTTGAATGTCGGGTCGTCCAATCGTTTCGAACGTCTGTTTGCACTGAATCTTAATTGGAGGCGGTTCAAAACCAAGCTCATCGCGGTGAGCGATAACATCGACGCCACCGTCACCGGTTTTCTTTGTGACGCGGGTATGATATCCCGTCGTCTCTAGTAAACTGGCAACGAAATGTTTCGAATTCTTCATCATCGATTGCAGACTTCAGGCGCTTGAGCACATAGTCGTCAGTGTTTTCGGCGACCTGTTCTGAAACCGTTTCCGCGCCTTCGTCATCAAGGACGGCAACTTCTTCGATTTCATCAGCGAATGCGCGCATAAATTCATCGGCGTTGTTTGTCACTTGGAACAGCGTCACAAATGCACCGATTTCGTGAAGTGCCGATTGTGAAAACGCAGTGCGCGGCAAATGCCAAAGCCACCGTACTTTCCGCCGTTGCAATGTGGTCTCATGACGAGCGTTCGGCTGGTAGGTGCAAGGCCCTTCAACGATTCCCAGATTAATCATGCGATCACTCTTGGACGGATAGATGATTCCATCGCCGGGCTGCATCTCGTGGGCGAATCGGAACAATACACCTGCCCATACCGGGGTCGCGCCTTTCTTCGCCTCCGGATAGACGGCAAGCAGTTTTGTCTTTATGGCCTCGCGGTCTTCTGGAAGGTCTAATACGTTCCCTATCTCAGACCACCCAAGACCGACAAAGCTCTCCTCAATCGGGGCCATGCCGACTTCGCGCGGCATATGTATGCCCCAAAGAGCATTCGGTTCATTCATCTCGCGTCCATCCCGCTTGTCATTCGCGCTTTTCGCAGTCCGGCCAACAGGTGTGTTCAGCATCGCCTGTGAAAAGACCGCCGCGCCTTTCGATTTTCTCCGGTCGGCGGAAGAAAATGAAGCCGGGAATGAAGCCGGGAATGTAGTCGCGTAACGCGTCGGCGATGTTCCGGAGTTTTTGTTGAGGATTGGCGCGATGAGTACCCTTTGGAGGGCAAACGGCCTCGCGCTTGCGTTGGACGCGCTGCAAGTCGGAGACGGCGCGGGCGAAGACGCGCGCGACATGGCGACCGGCGTCGCCGAATCCATGGACAAGGCGATGCGTAATTCATCGCGCCGGGCGACGGAGATCGCCGCTTTTGAGGGGCGCTCGAACGGCCTTCAAAGAGCCTTCGAGAATGTCCTGAATGCGTCACCGCGCAATAAAATTGCGTTTTCGAAAATTCCGGAACCCGGTGACAGAGATTCCAGAACCGCGTGACAAGCTACATCCGGCGGGACAAGGAACGGGCGGAGGCGGAAGCCTTCAACCGGTTGAAGGCCGAATTGACCCATGCCTTCGCGGCCCCGGAAGAGACGTATAAGCCACTGACGGCGACCGGGGCGATCGCGCGGAACCGGGCCTGACCCTCCGCCATTCGTATCCATCTCCATGGAGCCACGATGACGGGTCATGTGTGATTCAGGCGGAAGCTGACCCGCGGACGCTTCGGTCGTTCATAGCCGTGCGACCGGACGGGGTCGCGACGGATGTTGCGTGATCTTCAAGGTTCAAGTTCTTGCTATGTTCCGGCGACTCGATATAGTGGCGATATGACGAGGAAGCCCCGGCGCATCGTGGAAGCAGCGATTGTCGAGCGGTACGGTCCCATCGCGGCAACCGATCTGCTCGCGATGCCCGACGACCGTTGGGGCATGATCCGAGACCGGATCACGGACCGGCGTAACGGCAAGGATGGGCTCGTCGCGCGCTGTATGAAGTGCGATGGCGAGGTCTATATTCGGACGGCGCGGATTGGCGGCGTCAACCGTCCGCTCTTCGCACACTACGCCGGGAACGACCCTCGCTGCCCCTGGTATCAGGGCCGCCGCAACATTGCGCCCGACGATGCGCGCGCCGCTCAATACCAGGGGCGGCAGGAGTCCAACTTCCATCGGCTGAGGTGCGAGCAGGTCGCCGAACTGGCCGCGCTGGACGACCGATACATCCACCATACGGTCGCGAAATACTTGCCCCCGACCGAGAACGAATACGGCCGGTTCCCCGATGTTTACGTGCAGTGGGACGGCTTCGGTCCGTTCGCGGTCGAGTTTCAGATGTCGGGCACGTTCCAGACCGAGATTTCTGCTCGATGCAAGCACTACGAGCGCGAAGGCATCCCTTTGCTGTGGATCCTATTCGGGATCGACACGGCGCGCACGGTGCAGCAGAGCTTTCGAGACGTCATCCGCCGGCACAGAGGAAACGCCTTTGTCCTCGACCCCGCAGCCGTGGACGCGTCGCGGGAGCGGAAGACGCTGGTTCTGTCCTGCTACCTGACGAACGGCGACAGGTTCGACTGGCCGAAGCTCGTGCGCTTCGACGAACTGACCGTCCCGCGCTCGAAGCTCCCTTATTGGGAGGACCGGATCGTTACTCCGCGTCTTCGGGATATAGAGCAACGCCGCCGCCCCTGGTTTTGCGCCCTTGGTGGGTGGAACCGTCACGAGCCTCTGAACGACCTCGATCGCCCGCAAAGTCTGCTCGTCGCGGCAGCCTTCTCCATCGTCGCGACGGCGAACGGAAAGCCTCGCAACTATGCGAGCAAGGACCAGAACATCAAAGGGATGCTCAACACCTACCTGCACAACGACCCGTTCGCGCCCTACGTGGACCTGCTGACCCGGCTGATAGAAAACACGGCGAGCGGCAATCTGCTTGGAACGACGGTTGGCGACCATCTGCGACGCCACCGCGGCGAGGTGCAGGCGGATGAACAATCGCCCGAATGGCAGTTGCTGCGCCGCCTGCTCCCCGAGGCGCTTGATCCTGTGCTCCGCGAAGAGCTCGCCTATCTTGACGCCCTGCCGAACTGGGCGCGGCCCGTCACCCGGGACTGAGCGTGCTCGCCCCCATGGAAGACCGCGCCGGCGATGCGCGTGAGTAGCACAATATGATTTGCGAACGCGGTAACGTCGCCCCAATTCACGTGATCGGCATTGACAAGGAAGTGGTCGGCGCCGGCAGCGTGGATGCGGTCGTGGGCAGCATCGATCTCGTTCGCGCGCCCGCGGATCGTTGACCCGCCGCGCGCATTGTGATCATTGTGACCGCAAAACGGGGAGGAGGCCGTATCGGCCCGTGAGGCCGGGCGTCGCTTCGGTCGTCGGGAAGCATGGGCGGTCGCCGTCCTCGCGGTCGAGGAGCATCGGCGTTCGATCCCGCCGGCGAGATGCGCTCAAGCGGCGAATCGGCGGCGCACGGCAACAACGGGGACGAACGGTGCCGATCCTGAACTGGCTGACCCGCGACGAGGACATCCGCACGGCACAGCGCGCGCCCTATCGCCTGCTGGAGGAGGTCCCGGACCTGTCGGCGGGCGACGCCGGCAACATGCTGATCCAGGGCGACAATCTGGAGGCGCTCAAGGCGCTGCTGCCGTTCTATGCGGGTCGGGTGAAGTGCATCTATATCGACCCGCCTTACAACACCGGGTCGGCCTTCGAGCACTATGACGACAATCTGGAGCACACGCGGTGGCTGGCCATGATGTGGCCGCGGCTGGAACTGCTGCGGGAATTCCTGTCAGAAAATGGCTCGATCTGGGTATCCATCGACGACAACGAGGGTCACTATCTGAAAGTCATCATGGATGAGGTTTTCGGACGGAAAAACTTCGTCACGTCCTGCACATGGCAGCAACGGACAACCCGGGAAAACCGAAAAGTGTTTTCGGAGGACTGCGAACGAATTGTTATCTACTGCCGAGAGCCCGCGAAGTTTGGGGCAGTGCGGAATGATCTCGAACTCTCCGAAACGGTGAAGGGCCGCTACAAGAATCCAGACGATGACCCGCGAGGCCCATGGCAGTCCGTATCGGTGAATGCACAGGGGGGGCATGGAACTCCAAGCCAGTTCTATGATTTCACGGCACCCAATGGAAAAGTTCATACTCTCCCAGCCGGGCGCTGTTGGCTTTATACTTGGCCGGTGATGCAGGAAAAAATCGCAGACAAACGGATTTGGTTTGGTGCATCTGGAAATAACGCACCGCGGGAAAAGAAATTTTTGTCCGAGGCGAAAGCCGGTTTGACTCCGAATACCCTGTGGCTGGCGGCTGACGTAGGCACAAACGACGAGGCGAAGAAAGAAACAGTGAAGCTCTTCGGCTCGACCGTTTTTGATACTCCAAAGCCCGAACGTCTTGTTCAGCGCATTCTGCACATCGCCACCGATCCCGGCGACCTCGTCCTCGACTCCTTTCTCGGCTCCGGCACCACGGCGGCCGTCGCGCACAAGATGGGCCGGCGCTATATCGGCATCGAAATGGGCGACCATGCCCGCACCCACTGCGCGCCGCGGCTGAACAAGGTCGTCGAGGGCGAACGGGGCGGCATCTCGAAAGCGGTGAACTGGCGGGGCGGCGGCGGATTCCGGTTCTATCGGCTCGGCCCGCCGGTGTTCGACCGGGAAGGGCGTATCCGGCGGGACATCCGCTTTTCCGTGCTGGCGGCGCATGTCTGGTTTTCGGAGACCGATCGCCCGTGGGACGGCGCGCGGGAACCCGGCGGGCCGCTGCTCGGCGTCCGGGACGGCCGCGCCTATGCGCTGCTCTATAACGGCGTTCTCGGCGACAAGCGGCCGGGCGGCGGCAACGTTCTGACCCGGGCGACGCTCGCCCTCATCCGCGAGGAAATCGAGCGGGCCGTTCCCGGTTTCGACGGACCGCTGACCGTCTATGGCGAGCGGTCTCGGCTGACGCCGGCGACGCTCGACCGCGACCGCGTCGCCTTCAGGCAGACGCCCTACGACGTCAAGGCGCGGGTGTGACGAGGATGGTCGCGATGGCGGACGGAAAACCGGCGCCCGCTTTTCCCGTCACGGCTTGCGGGGGCATCCGATGAAACTGAAGCGATACCAGACCGAGACTCTCTCCACGCTCCGCCGCTTCTTCATGGCGGACGGAAAACCGGCGCCCGCTTTTCCCGTCACGGCTTGCGGGGGCATCCGATGAAACTGAAGCGATACCAGACCGAGACTCTCTCCACGCTCCGCCGCTTCTTCGAGGAGGCGCGCGTCGCGGGGCCGAAGGGCGCATACGAGGCGATCACCGGCGAGCCGGAACGGGCCGGGCGGCTCGGCCGATACGGCGGCGCCTACACGCCGCTCGCCGGGCTGCCTTCCGTTCCCTATGTCTGCCTGCGCTTGCCGACGGGGGGCGGCAAGACGATCCTCGGCGCCCATTCCATCGGCGTCGCGCGCGACGCCTGGGTGGAGAAGGACTATCCGATGGTCCTGTGGCTGGCGCCGTCGAACACCATCCGCCTGCAGACCGCCGAGGCGCTGAAGAACGTCCGCCATCCTTATCGGCAGGCCGTGGACGAGGCGTTCGCCGGGCGCGTGCGCGTGTTCGACATCGCCGATTTCACCCATATCCGCCCGCACGACATCCGCGACCATTGCTGCATCGTCGTCGGCACGATCCAGACCCTGCGCGTGTCGAACACCGAGGGTCGGAAGGTCTACGCCCACAACGAGAACATGGAGCCGCACTTCGCCGCGCTGCCCAAGACCCGGCCGGGGCTGGAGACGCCGGACGGCGGCGGGCGCAGGTTCTCCTTCGCCAATCTGATGCATGTCCACCGGCCGTTGATGATCGTGGACGAGGCGCACAACGCCGTCACCGGCCTGACGCGCGAGATGCAGGCGCGGGTCAACCCGTCGGCGATCGTCGAGTTCACGGCGACGCCGCGGCTCAACTCGAACATCCTGCACGGCGTGACGGCGCGGGAGTTGAAGCTCGAGGAGATGATCAAGCTGCCGGTCATGCTGTCCGAGCACGACACCTGGCAGAACGCCGTGAACGGAGCGATTGCGGCCCGCGCGTCGCTCGCCGGGACGGCGGAGGACGATCGCGACTACATCCGCCCCATCGTTCTTTTCCAGGCGCAGCCGAAGAACCGTGAGGTGACGGTCGAGGCGCTGAAGAAGCACCTGACGGAAGTCGAGCAGATCCCCGGGGGGAGGATCGCCGTGGCGACCGGCGATCAGCGCGAACTCGACGGGATCGACCTGTTCGATCCGAAGTGCCCGATCGAATACGTCATCACCGTCGAGGCGCTTAAGGAGGGCTGGGATTGTTCTTTCGCCTACGCGTTCTGCTCCGTCTCGCGGATCCGCAGCGCGGTGGATGTCGAGCAACTGCTGGGGCGCGTCCTGCGGATGCCCTACGCCAGGCGCCGCAAGGCGGAGGATCTGAACCGCGCCTATGCGTTTCTGTCGGAGCCCTCCTTCGGCGAGGCGGCGCGTTCGCTGGCCGACAAGCTGGTGGCCATGGGTTTCGAGGAGGACGAGGCGCAGGACAATATCGAGCCGGCGCAGACCTCGCTCGATGCGGACACCGGCCTGTTCGGTCCGCGCGACAAACCCGGGCCGAGCTTCAAGCACACGGTGACGGCGACGCCCGAAGCGGTCGCGGAACTGTCGAAACGCGAGGGCGTGACCGTCCGCGAGACCGACGGCGGCAGGGTCGAGATCGCCGTGACCGGCCGGGTCGACGGCGGCTTGGAGAAGGCGATCGCCGAAACGCTGCCCGAGACGGAGCGAAAGGGCTTTTCCGAGGCGGTCGCGCAGTACCGCGTCGAGGTGAAGGATCGACTCTCGCCCGCCGAACGGGGAGAGACGTTCGAGGTCCCCCGCCTGATGTCGGAGATCCAGGGCGAACTGAAGTTCGCGGACACCGACGTGTTCATGGATCACCACGACTGGTCGCTGCTCGATCATTCATCCAGGCTGGGCGAGGCCGAGTTCGCGATCCGCGAAACCGCGCGCAGCTTCGAGATAGACCTCGACGGCAATCGGATCGCCTATCAGTTCGCCGAAGAGACCGAGCGGCTTGCGCTGGATGTGGATGTGGAGGGCTGGACGCCGGAAGCGCTGACGATCTGGCTCGACCCGCAGGTGCGCCAACCGGACATTCATCAGAGCGAACTGCTGCGATGGCTGCGCGATCTCGTCGGCTGCCTGATCGAAGCGCGCGGCATGCATATCGCCGCCCTCATGCGATGCAAGTTCATCCTCGCGCGCAAGATCCGCGAGAAGATAGCCGCCATTCGCCAGCAGGAACGCGATAGAGCCTGCAAGCGATACCTGTTCGCGCCGGAGGCGAAGGTGGAGGTGTCGTTCGACCATGCCTTCGTTTTCAGGGAAGGCATGTACCGGGGCGAGCGCCTCTACCGCGGGCGCTGGAGGCCGCGCAAACACTTCCTCGGACCGGAGCATGTCCCGGCTTTCGACGGCGCGGAGAACGGCGAGGAGTTCCGGTGCGCGCAGGCCATCGAAAGCCTGCCGGGCCTCAAGTTCTGGCTCCGCAACGTCGCGCGTCATCCCGACTCGTTCCGTCTGCCCACCGCCGCGGGCAGGTTCTACCCGGATTTCGTGGCCCGGATGCAGGACGGCCGACTGCTCGTTGTCGAGTACAAGGGCGCCCATATCGCCGACGGCCCCGACACCGCCGAAAAACGGACCGTCGGTCTGTTGTGGGAGCGGGAAAGCGGCGGCGAATGCCTGTTCATCGTCGTGGAGAAAACCGTCGACGGCAAGGACATGCGGGCGCAGATGATGGAGAAGATTGTCGGCCGGCCATAGTTCATGCGGTGCGCCCGCGACCCGGGTATTCTTCCGCACGACCCGGCGAACGCCGGACCGTGCGGGATCGTTTCGGGGTTTGCGCCGGCGCCTGCCTTCGCGAAAAGCGTCACCCGATCCGGCCGCGGCCGGATTTTTCCGTTGTTTTCGAGGGTTGTGCGGGCGGGGCCGTTTACCGATGTCGGCGTCGAGATGCCCGGAAGCGTTCTCTTCGGGCCGATATTCTCCGGACCCGACGACCGCGCCGATTTGGCCGATTTTCTGCAACATCGGAAAATGAAGTATTTTTATCGGAAAATGAAGTATTTTTTGGCTCATGCCTTTGTACTTCGAAATCGGTGGCGTTCACCGAATGCGACTGAGGTCCAGACCGAGGTCGGCCACAGCGGAGGATCGGGTAGTGTCAAACAGTTCTCAATGTTCCCTCTTTGTTCCGAGTCCGCATTGTGCTACGCTAAAAGTGAAACGGTAAGGCGAGCAGTTGGCGCAGAAATCCGGGATCGAATGGACGGACGCGACCTGGAATCCGGTGACCGGATGCACGAAGGTCGGCCCCGGGTGCGACAACTGTTATGCCGAGCGGTTCGCGGAACGCTGGCGCGGCGTTCCCGGTCATCCGTACGAGCAGGGCTTCGACCTGAGGCTCTGGCCGCCGGGGCCGCGCAAATCGCGAACGGCTACGGTTCAGGCGCGACAAGGTCGGCGACGGCGCCGGCGACATTCAGTTCGGCGCCGGTCACCGCCTGCAAATCGTCGAAGGAGATTTCGGCAAGTTTTTCGCGAAGAACGAATCGCGCTTCTTCGATGTCGATGACCGCAAGAGACGTGTAGACGCGCGTGACGCAACCGACGCCGGTAAGCGGCATGGTGCAGCGCCTAAGCAGTTTCGGTTCGCCGTTCCCGGTCACATGGTTCGTCACGACGGCGACGCGCCTTGCGCCATGAACCAGATCCATCGCCCCGCCGACCGCGGGCACGCCGCCCGTTCCCGTCGACCAGTTGGCGAGATCGCCGTTCTCCGCCACCTGATACGCGCCGAGTATCGCCAGGTCGAGATGGCCGCCGCGCACCATCGCAAAGCTGTCGGCGTGATGGAAGAAGGCCGCGCCGGGCTTCAGCGTGATCGCCTTCTTGCCGGCATTGATCAGATCCCAGTCTTCGTTCCCCGCCTCCGGCGCTTCGCCAAATCCGAGAACGCCGTTTTCGGTATGGAAAACGGCTTGTCGGTCCCCGGGCAGAAACCCGGCAATCTTCTCGGGAAAGCCGATGCCGAGATTGACATAGGCGCCGTCTTCGATATCCCGGGCGGCGCGCCGGGCGATTTGATCGTTTGACAGCTTTATCCGGTCGAGCCGGCCGTTCATGCGACCGGCTCCGGATAGCGCGCGCCCCGGCGGTTCAGAACCTCTTCCTGGGCGGGGTCGGCGACTTCGACCACGCCGTCGACAAAGATGCCGGGCGTGATCACCTGCTCCGGGTCGATGTCTCCGACCGGTACGATACGGGCGACCTGCGCGATCGTCCGTTTCGCGGCCATCGCCATCAGGGGATTGAAGTTGCGGCCCGCCATCCGGTAGGTGAGATTGCCCATGGCGTCGCCCGTTTCCGCCTTGACGATGGCGAAATCGGCCTTGAGCCACCGTTCCCGCACATAGGCGCGGCCGTCGAACTCGGCGACCGGCTTGCCTTTCGCGAGATCGGTTCCATGGCTTGTCGGAGTGTAGAAGGCGGGAATGCCGGCGCCGCCGGCGCGGATGCGTTCGGCGAGAGTTCCCTGCGGAACGAGTTCCAGTTCGATCCCGCCGGCAAGATACAGATCGGTGAACGCCCCGGGATCGGAAGAGCGCGGGAAGGAGCAGATCATTTTGGCGACCATGCCCTGCGCGATCATCGCGGCAATCCCGACATGTCCGTTGCCGGCATTGTTGTTGATGACGGTCAGACCGGCGGGTTTCCTGTCGATCAGCGCATGGATCAGTTCGACCGGCGCGCCGGAACCGCCAAAACCGCCGATCATCAGGACGGCGCCGTCGCCGATCGCCGACACGGCGTCGCTCACATGCGGGATTGTCTTGTCGATCATGGCGTCCACCCGGGTTCGTCATTCATCCGCGGGAACCGCATCGGAGCAAGCGGAATCGTGCGAATGTTGACATTTGTTCAAACAGGCGCAGTTTGCGTTCGCATGTTGAACAAGACCGACATGATCGCATCGCTGGCGAAGGGATTGGGCGTGCTGGAATGTTTTGACGCCGATCGTCCGCGCCTTGCGATCAGCGATGTTTCCGATCGAACGGGCCTGAACAGGGCGACCGCGCGGCGTTGCCTGCTGACCCTGCATTCGCTCGGCTATGCGGACTACGACGGAAAATACTTCACCTTGACGCCCCGGGTTCTAAGGCTCGGCATGGGCGCGCTCGCCGCCCTGCCGCTGTCTCGGATCGTTCAGCCGTGGCTCGATCAGCTCTCCGAACAAATCGGCCAATCGTGCTCCGTATCGATCCTTGACGAAACCGAAATCGTCTACATCGCGCGCGCCGCACGACGCCGGGTCATGTCGATCGGCCTGATGCCCGGTTCGCGGCTGCCCGCCCATTGCACATCCATGGGACGGGTGTTGATCGCCGCGCTTCCGGACGACCGGGCCCGCGGGATCATCGACGCTTCCGACCTCACCCCGAGAACCGTTCGCTCGCTGACGGATCCGGAGGACATCATGTCGGAAATCGCCGAAGTCCGGGCAAGGGGATACGCCCTGGTCGATCAGGAGGTCGAGACGGGTCTTCGCTCGCTCGCGGTGCCGGTCGTCAACGTCCGCGGCGGGGTGGTCGCCGCGCTGAATACCGGAATGGCGGCGATACAGGCGGTTCCGGAGGAAATCGTCAGCGCCTGCCTGCCGGCGTTGCTCAAGGCGCAGTCCGGATTGAAGCGGGTGATAGGCTGATGCCCGACCCCTGCCTCGAACCGCCGCCGCCACGAAATGTCCGCAATGGCGTGCGCCATCGAAAACCGCCGCCATGCCCCGAAACCGGAAACGAACCTTTGTCCAACACGCTTTTTGACGCATTGTTCGCGCCGCATGCCGAAAACGACAAACCCTTTCTCATAACGCCCGGCGGCCATACGCTCGGCTACCGTGATTTCATCGGGCGATCGGGCCGTCTCGCCAATGCGCTTGTCGCGGCGGGCGTCGGCGTCGGCGACCGCGTGGCGGTTCAGGTCGAAAAATCCCCGACCGCGCTGGCGCTCTACGCGGCCTGCGTGCGCGCCGGCGCCGTATTCCTGCCGTTGAACACGGCCTACACCCCGACCGAACTGGAGTATTTCATCGGCGATGCCGAACCTTCGCTGATCGTCTGCGACGGAGCCGGCGAAGGAGCCGTTACGTCAATCGCCGGCAATGCGCAGGTGCTCACGCTCAATGCCGACGAAACCGGCGCGCTGCCACGCGCCGCCGCCGACCGGCGACCGGAATTCGACCCCGTCGAACGCGGCGGAAACGATTTGGCGGCGATCCTGTATACTTCCGGCACGACCGGACGTTCAAAGGGCGCGATGCTGTCCCACGACAATCTGCTGTCCAATGCGGAGGCGCTGGTCGGCCTTTGGAAATTCTCGGCGGACGACATTTTGCTGCACGCCCTGCCGATCCACCATACCCACGGATTGTTCGTCGCGACCGATGTCATGCTGCTCGCCGGGGGGACGATGATCTTTTTGCCGAAATTCGATCTCGACGCCATAGTGGCCAATCTGCCGGAATCCACCTCGATGATGGGCGTACCGACATTTTACACCCGCCTTCTGGGCGACGAGCGGCTCTCTCGCGATAGTACCCGTCATATGAGATTGTTCATCTCGGGCAGCGCTCCGTTGCCGGCGGAAACCCATGTCGAGTTCGAAGCGCGCACCGGCCACCGCATTCTGGAGCGCTACGGCATGACGGAGACCGGCATGAACACATCCAATCCCTATGACGGCGAGCGGCGCGCCGGCGCGGTCGGATTTCCGTTGCCGGGCGTCAAGGCGCGAATTTGCGACGGGGAGACCGGCGAACCCGTCACGCCGGGAGAAATCGGAATTCTCGAGGTAAGCGGACCGAATGTGTTTTCCGGTTACTGGCGAATGCCGGAAAAAACCGAAGAGGAATTTCGACCGGACGGGTTCTTCATCACGGGCGACATGGCTTCACGGGATCGGGACGGTTACATCCGCATCGTCGGTCGCGGCAGGGATCTGATCATTTCCGGCGGCCTCAACATCTACCCGAAGGAGGTCGAACAACTGCTCGACGGGCAGGACGGCGTGCTGGAATCCGCCGTTATCGGCGTTCCGCATCCCGACATGGGCGAGGCCGTCGTCGGCATTGTCGTTCCCAAACCCGGCGCCGCGGTCGATGCCGAAGCGCTCGCGCAGGCGATCGGAGACGGGATCGCCCGGTTCAAACGGCCGCGGAAGTACATCGTCATCGACGAACTGCCGCGCAACACGATGGGAAAAGTGCAAAAGAACGCGCTGCGGCAGCGCTACGGGAATGTATTCGCCGGCTGAATATCGCGGCGTATACTGTCCGGGGTCGCGACAAACCCTTCATTCGGGCGTGTCGTCGGCGTCGTCCAGCAACACGCGTTCGCCGGCGCCGTCCAGATCGTCATATTGCCCCGATTTCAGCGACCACAAAAATGCGCCCAGACCGAGCGCGCCGAGCAGCAACGCGACCGGAATCAGGATGAGAAGGACGTTCATCGCGCGGGAATTCCCGTCGTCGCCGCGTTTTGCGGCATGATGGCCGCGCCGCCGTCAATGCGCTCCCCACGCCCGCCGACGTTCAACCGCATGGCGTTGGCGATCACGATAATCGACGAAGCGGACATGGCGAGGGCCGCGACAAGCGGCGTCGCATGACCGAGCGCCGCGGCGGGTACGGCGACAAGATTATACAGCGCCGACAAGGCGAAATTCTGCTTCACCAGCGTGGCCGCCCGACGCGCCGTGTCGATCGTGAACGGAACGGCGGTCAGACTTTCGCGCAGGAAAATGAAGTCGGCGGCGTTGCGCCCGACATCGGCGGCGCTCGCCGGCGCCATCGAAGCATGCGCGGCGGCCAGCGCGGGCGCGTCGTTGATTCCGTCGCCGACCATCAACACCCTGCCGCCATCCGCCTTCAACGCGGCGAGCCTGTCGATCTTGTCCGACGGCGAAACCCGACCGGCGAACCGGTCTATTCGAAGCGAGTTCGCCACGGCTTTCACCGATGCGATCCTGTCGCCGGACAGGATTTCCGGCTTCAGTCCAAGCGCCCGCACCGCCGCGACCGACCGTTCCGCATCGGCGCGCGGTCGCGCAGCGAAAGAAAACCCGGCAAGCCGTTCGCCTTCGCGAGCGAGAACAACCTGCTCCCCACGATTTCCGGTTTCGTCCAGCGCCCATTCCGGTCGGCCCAGGCGACAGGTTTTCCCGCCGACCGTCGCTTCAAGACCGTATCCCGGGCGCTCCCGCAGCGCGCCGATTTCGACACGATCGGAGCCCGTTTCGGCGATCGCCTTCGAGTAGGGATGTCTCGACCGTGACGCCATCGACGCGGCGATCGTCAATGATTTCGCGTCGATATCGTCCGCATTGGCGACCCGTACGGCATTCCCGGTCAGCGTGCCGGTCTTGTCGAAAACGACATGGTCGCACTCCGCGATCCGCTCCAGCGCGCCGCCGTCCTTGACCATGACGCCCGCATCGAACAGACGGCGCGCCGCCGCCACCTGAACGACGGGCGCCGCGAGACCCAGCGCACAGGGACAGGTGATGATCAACACGGCGATCGCCGTGTAGATCGACCGGTGAAGATCGCCGGAATTCCAGTACCACGCCGCGAATGTCAGCGCGGCGGCCAGATGCACCGCCGGCGCATAGATTTCGGCGGCCCGATCGGCGATGCGGCGATAGCGGGACCGACCGCCTTCCGCGGCCTCCATCAAACGCCTGATTTCGGCGAGAAACGAGTCCCGGGCGGCGGCCGTCGCTTCCATGGTCAGCGACCCGGTCAGATTCAGCGTTCCCGCCTTCACGTCGCTATCCGTCCCTGCGACGGCCGGTTCGCTTTCGCCGGTGACGATCGAACGATCGATCTCGGAAACGCCCGCCAGAACGCGCCCGTCGACGGGAATGCGCTCTCCCGCCGAAACCTGAAGCTTCATACCGGGCTCGATCGCGCCGGTCTCGACATAGTCGCGGCTGCCGTCGTCGTTCAGCACGACGGCCCCGCGGGCGGACAGCCGCGCGAGCCCCGTCACCGCCGATCGCGCGCGTTCCCGCATGACATGGTCGAGCGTGCGCCCGATCAGCAGGAAGAACGTCAGCGTCGCCGCCGCATCGAAATAGGCGTGCTCGCCGTGACCGGCCGTCTCGTAAAGGCTCATGCCGAACGCCAGCAGGATGGCCAGCGAGATCGGAACATCCATGTTCAGGCGGCCCGCCCTCAATGCGCTCCAGGCCGATTCGAAGAAGACGCGACCGGAATAAGCCAGCGCCGGCAGGGCGATAAGCGCGGAAATCCAATGAAACAGATCGCGCGTCGCATCCTCCGCGCCCGACCATACCGAAACGGACAGCAGCATGATATTCGCGGCGGCGAATCCCGCCACGGCGGTCGCCTGCAACAAACGCCGCAGGGTCGCATCGCGCCTTGTATCGTCGTTCTCGCCCGGATGCGCCGCATATCCGATACTTTCCATGGTCGGGATGATCGGAGGAACCGGCCCGTTTTCGCGCCATCCGACATCGACGCGCTTTGCCGACAAATTGGCGCGGACAAACTCGACCCCGTCGAGCGCGCCGACCGCGTTTTCGATTTTGCGCAGGCATCCGCCGCAGCGAATATCGGATACGGAAAAGCCGGTTTGCGCCAGACCGTTTCCGAGCGGCCGACTGGCCAGACGGATTTCCGCCGCGTGTCGGCTGTCGCCGCCGGCATTCTCCGCCCCGGGCGCATGACGACTCATGGCGACAACCGGCCGTTGTCGACAGAAACCCTGAATGAATCGCGCCATGGCGCTTCGAGGCCGGCGTCGGCGATGACCTCGATAACCCATACGCCGTCGGCGGGCCGATAATTGGCGACAAACAGCCCGGCGCCGGCGCCGGATAGAACCACATCGTGGTCGTCGCTTTCAAAGGCCGGTCGCTTGAAAGCCAGGGTGATCGCGTTCGCGTTCACCGGCCGGCCGTCGCCGTTCTTCAATCGGTATGACACACGCCCGTCGAGAATTTCGAATTCTCCGCTCCAGCCCAATCGGTCCTGCCGTCGCCGCGCCGCAATCGCTTCGTTGAAGTTCCGGCTCGCGACGTAGGAGTTTTTCACCACCAGCCCGGTCCAGCTTGTCGAGGCGAACGTCGCCATGACGATGTTGACGGCGACGATCACGCCAAAAAACGCCGCCATGACCGCCGCCATGTGAAAGCCGGTGAATTGCCGGGGCATCGTCAATCGTCCCAGCCGGGCGCGTTGAATGTCGCGGTATAGCGATCGCTCTCCGCGCTCGATTTGTCTTCGGCGATAAATGCGAATTTCGCGGCGGTGTCGGCGACGTGTTCAGGCGGCTGGCGAACGAAGATCTTCACTTTGCGAAGCCTGTCCGGCTCGACCGGAATGGCGAGCGACCGGCCTTCCGGCCTGTCGATTCCGATCGCCGACATCACGGCGCCCGGCAGACCCTCCATCGACAGAAAGATGACCCTTTCCTCCGGTATCATGTTGAGCAGCTTGACCGAATAACCGTTGCGGATCGATCCGTCCGACAATTTGACGAATTGCGGGTTTCGATCATGCAGCACGTTGATCTCGAGCCGGTCCCGGGACAGCAGCGCGACGAATAATCCGACGCCCGCCAGCGACCAGAGACCGGCATACATCAACGTGCGCGCCCGGAACAGATGACCGATCCGGAAATGTCCGACATCGCCGGCGAGTTTGCGGTCGGAACCGTAAACCCTCTTCGGATCGATTTCGGCGGCGCCGCCGTTCGTCGCCAGCGCCATGTTGTGGTGATACTCCGACAGGGTCGCATAGGAGATCAGACCGCGTTCCCTGCCGAGCTTGTCCATGACGCCGTCGCAGGCGTCGATGCACAGCGCGCAGGTGATGCATTCCAGTTGCTGGCCGTCGCGTATGTCGATTCCCATCGGACAGACGGCGACGCAGGCGTTGCAATCGACGCAATCGCCCACCGTCTCGCCCGCGGCGGCCGTCCTCCTGGCGTGGCGGCCGCGCGGTTCGCCTCGCCAGTCGTTATAGGTGACGGTGAGCGATTCCTCATCCAGCATCGCCGCCTGAATGCGCGGCCACGGGCACATATAGGTGCAGACCTGTTCGCGCATCAGCCCGCCGAACGCATACGTCGTGGCGGTGAGCACGGCGACCGTGATATAGGCGACCGGGGCCGCCCGACCGGTAAGGAAGTCGATGAACAGGGTTGGAGCGTCGGCGAAATAGAATATCCACGCGCCGCCGGTCGCCGCCGCGATCGCCAGCCAGATCGAGTGCTTTGCGACGCGCTTGGCGATTTTCGCGGCGGTCCACGGACCCTTGTCGAGCTTGATCCGCGCATTGCGGTCGCCTTCCATGGCGCGCTCGACAACCAGAAACAGATCGACCCACACCGTCTGCGGACAGGTGTAGCCGCACCAGGCCCGTCCGGCGATCGAGGTGACCAGAAACAGGCCGAACCCGGCCATCACCAGCAGTCCGGCGACAAAAATGAATTCCTGCGGCCAGATTTCGATCATGAAGAAGTAAAAACGGCGGCTTCCGAAATCGATCAGCACGGCCTGGTCCGGAGCGAATTCTCCCCGGTCCCAGCGCAGCCACGGCGTGATGTAGTAAATTCCGAGCGTGACGGTCATGACCAGCCACTTGAATCGGCGGAAAACGCCGGTCGCCCGCTTTGGAAACACCTTCTTTCGCGCGGCGTAAAGAGGTTGGCGCAACGCGGCGGAATTGACCGCCTCGGCGTCGAGCCGCTCGATTTCGACGGATTTCGATTGGCCGGTGTCGAGCACGAATCCTCCCTGTCAGCGTTCCGAACGGTCGGTCGTCCCCGTCATGATAGCCGATGTGCTTCAAGAAATCTCCGGTCGCGTTGATATGGGTCAAGCATCGGACGCGGGCGCGGGATGGCGCCGAAGCCCTCCCGGAACGCCTATTCGGCGGCCGTGCCGGCGGGGATGATCTCGTAACCCGGTTCCTCGGGTTCGTCGTCCGCCATTTCGGCCGGGAATCCCGGCGCCAGCACATCGACGCCGCAGGCTTCCTCCAGCCGCCTGACGATGTTGGGCGACCATTCGCGCGCGCCGTAGCGGGCGATGCCGTCCTCGAAAATCCCGATCAGCAACGGAGAGATTTCCAGCGGAACATCCGCCCGGTCGGCGACCTTCTGAAAGAGACCGATATCCTTGGCGACCAGATCCATCGTGAAATTGATGTCGCGCGACCCGTTCAAGATGACCTGGCTTTCGGTTTCATGCACGAAAGACGCGCCCGACGAGATGCGGATCGCCTCGTAGGTGGTGTTGAGATCCATGCCCGCCGCCCTGGCCGTGACCAGCGCTTCGCACAGCGTCACCAGGTTTGCCGTCGCCAGATAGTTGGTGAGCACTTTCAGCACGGAGGCCGAGCCGAGCGGTCCGGTGTGCAGGATACGCCGTCCGAGCGCGGTCAGCACCGGGAGAACGCGCTCGAACGTATCGCGTTCGCAACCGGCGAATATCGAAATATTGCCGGTCGCGGCGCGGTGGCATCCGCCGGAAACCGGGCAATCGACAGGCGCCGCGCCCTTGGCGGCCGCCATCGCGCCGAGCCTTTTCACCTCGGCTTCATCCGTCGTCGACATCTCCGCCCAGATCTTTCCGGCGGATATCCCGGCGAGAATGCCGTTATCCGCCTCCATCACCGCCGCGCACGCGGCCGGCGAGGGCAGGCAGGTAATGATCATGTCGCAGGACGCCGCCAGTTCGCGCGGGCTGTCGGCCCAATGCGCGCCCTCGTCGAGGAAGGGTTGCGCCAGTTCGCGGTCGAGGTCGCGAACCGTCAGATCGTGGCCGTTGCGCAGGATGCTGCCGGCCAGTTTTCCGCCGACATTGCCAAGACCGATAAATCCGATTTTCATGATCCGTCCTCACACGGCGTGGAGGATGCCCGAGCGCGCCGGCAATGAATGTCGGAATAACGAACCGTTATGCGAATATCGCCGCATTGCGCCGGACCGCGGCTATTCCCCGCCGCCGAGGCCGTGCACGAACACGGCCAGTTGTTTGACGGCGATATCCCCCAATCGCGCCTCCCAGGCCGGCATGGCGCCATGTTTCGGCGTTCTGATTTGACGGGCGACTTCGGCTTCGGTTTCACCGTAAAACCAGATGGCGTCAGCCAGGTTCGGCGCTCCGAACTCCCGCACGCCCTTGGCGTCCTCGCCATGGCACACCGCGCAATTGTCGTCATAAACGGTTTTTCCGGGTTGGATCATGGCGGGATCTCCGACCTCGCCCGTCAGGCCGACCACATAGGCCGCGGCCTGTGCAATCTCTTCCGGCTCCAGCACGTCGGCGAACGCGGGCATGTCCGACACGCGCGTATCGTCATCGCCGTCATGACGGATGCCGTGCGCGATCGTCTCATGGATCGCTTCGGGCGTGCCGCCCCACAGCCAGTCGTCATCGTTCAGGTTGGGATATCCGGGCGAACCCCGAGCGCCGGAGCCGTGACATTGAACGCAGTTGATCCTGAACGCCGCCGCGCCGGCCGCCGCGGCGATTTGGCGAAGTTCGTCGTCGGCCAGAATGGCCGCGACGTCCATTTCACCGATCCTCGCGGAGAAAACCGATCGCGCCTCCCTGGCGG
Organism: Rhizobiaceae bacterium; assembly: GCA_965204295.1. Taxonomy (GTDB): domain Bacteria; phylum Pseudomonadota; class Alphaproteobacteria; order Rhizobiales; family Rhizobiaceae; genus JAWKWH01. Next base: position 1,884,473 of record OZ241973.1, on the reverse strand, counting down.
CGGCGAGTTCGGACTCCACCTGCGCCCGGCTCGAATAGCCCAGCAACCCGGTTGTCGCCGACGAAATCATCGGCCAGGCGGGGTAGGCGATACAGTAGCCGACCGCCCAGACGATCGTCGCGTAGAACGTCCGGACCCACCAGCGCGGCAACGGATTGTTCAACTCGCGAATTCCGTCCCACTCATGGCCGGTCGTCTCGATTCCGCTGACATCGTCAATCCGTTTTCCGCTCATGGGATCAGTCTTCCCTGAGGGGGATGTCGGCGGCCTCATCGGCCGATTTCCGGCTGCCCGGCCGGAATGTGAAGACGACCACGCCGATGAAAAACACGAACAGGGCGAGCAGGCCCCAACTGTCGGCGAACTGACGCATGGTTTCGTAATCCATCGCCTCCTCCTATCGGTGTCCGGCCGCGCGGTCATAGGTCGAGAAGTCGACCAGTGTGCCGAGCATTTGCAGATAGGCGACCAGTGCGTCCATTTCGGTCAGCGCCGCCGGGTCGCCGTCGAAGTCGCCCGTTTTCGCCTTGGGATAGCGTTCTTCCACGCCGCTTGTGTCCGCCTCGGGATCCGCTTGCGCGACCAGGTCGGCGGCGGCGTTTTCGATCATCTCATCGGTATAGGGAACGCCGACGGCCGCATTGGCCGAGAGGTGATAGGCGATATTGTCCGTCTTCAATGGCGTTTCCCGGAGAAAGGCGTAAGTCGGCATGATCGATTCGGGGACGACCGAGCGGGGATCGATCAGGTGCTGGACATGCCATTCGTTCGAATAGCGGTCGCCGACGCGGGCCAGATCGGGGCCGGTGCGTTTCGAACCCCATTGGAACGGATGGTCATACATGGATTCCGCGGCCAGCGAATAATGCCCGTAACGCTCGACCTCGTCGCGGAACGGGCGAATCATCTGACTGTGGCAGACATGGCAACCCTCGCGGATATAGATGTCGCGCCCTTTCAGTTCCAAGGGCGAGTAGGGCCGCATGCCTTCCACCTTCTCGATCGTGTTTTCGAGATAGAAAAGCGGAGCGATTTCGACAATGCCGCCGATCGACACCACCGCCAGCGAGCCGACGAGCAACAGCGTGGCGTTTCGTTCGATCAATGCGTGTTTGTCCATGAGCGCCATTGTCGCTGCTCCTGTCAGGCCGGCTGCGCCGCGGGTTCGCTGCCCGGTATGGCCGTTTCCTCGCGCTGCCGGCCCAGGACGGTCATGTAGATGTTCCACGCCATGATCAGGCCGCCGGCGAGATACATCAGCCCGCCGACCGTTCGCAGAATGTAATAGGGCTTCATGGCGGCCACCGATTCGGCGAACGAGTAGACGAGGAAACCCCGGTCGTCATATTCGCGCCACATCAGCCCCTGCTGGATGCCGGCGACCCACATGACGGCCGCGTAGACGACGATGCCGAGCGTCGCCAGCCAGATGTGCCAGGTGACCAGACGCAGCGAATAGAGCCGTTCGCGCCGCCACAGTTTCGGCGTCAGATGGTAGATCGCGCCGAACGAGATCATGCCGACCCAGCCGAGCGCGCCGGAGTGGACGTGCCCGATGGTCCAGTCCGTGTAATGCGATAGCGAGTTGACCGCCTTGATCGACATCATCGGACCCTCGAAGGTCGACATGCCGTAGAACGCGACCGCGATGACCATCATGCGCACGATCGGGTCGGTTCTGATCTTGTCCCAGGCGCCGGACAGCGTCATCAACCCGTTGATCATGCCGCCCCACGAGGGCATCCACAGCATGATGGAGAACACCATGCCGAGCGTCTGCGCCCAATCGGGCAACGCGGTGTAATGCAAATGATGCGGTCCGGCCCAGATATACAGGAAAATCAGCGCCCAGAAGTGGATGATCGACAGACGGTAGGAATAAACCGGACGGTTCACCTGTTTCGGTATGAAGTAGTACATCATGCCCAGGAAGCCCGCCGTCAGGAAGAAACCGACCGCGTTGTGACCGTACCACCATTGCGTCAGCGCATCCTGCACGCCCGCGAAGGCCGAGTAGCTTTTGACGCCGAGCAGGGAAACCGGAACCGCCAGATTGTTGACCACGTGCAGCATGGCGACCGTGACGATGAACGCCAGATAGAACCAGTTGGCCACGTAGATGTGCGGCTCCTTGCGCCTGAAAAGCGTGCCGAGGAAAACGACGAGGTAAGCAACCCAGACAATCGTGAGCCAGAGATCGACATACCACTCCGGCTCCGCATATTCGCGCCCCTGCGTCACGCCGAGCAGATAGCCGGTGGCGGCCATGACGATAAACAGTTGATAACCCCAGAACACGAACCAGGCGAGGCTGCCGCCGTACAATCGGGCGCGGCATGTCCGCTGGACCACATAGAACGACGTCGCCAGCAGCGCATTGCCGCCAAACGCGAAAATCACCGCCGAAGTATGCGCCGGACGCACCCGTCCGAAGGTAAGGAACGGCTCGAAATTCAGTTGCGGCCAGGCCAGTTGCGCCGCGGCGACAACGCCGAGGAGAAATCCGGCGACGCCCCAGAACACCGTCGCGACCGCGCCGTAGCGAATCGGACCGTCGAGATAGCCGGAATCGTTCGAAGCCGCCCGCGGCGCGCCATAGTCGGCGTTGCGCATCAACAGCGCCGCCGAAGCCGCCAGGACGAAAAAGAGAACCCACATATGCGCGCCGAACAGTTCATCCCGCGCGAAAGCCGCGCCAAGCAGGGCGATGAACGCGAACGCGCCGACGGCGATCGTTTCGATGGCGTATTTCATGGTCGAGGCTCCCGAATCGCATTCTCCGGCAGGGATATTACCGCGCCGCCTTGTCCGTGCGACCGTTTGACGGAACACATAGAAGGCAGGCAAGACCGATCGTTGATCTGTGTCAAGGATGAACTTGCGGTCATCGCCCGCGGTTTCGCCGCCGCGCCTCTTCGTTGTTCGGAGGCGTCGGGTTCGAAGTTCGCGGCGTGAGCCGCCCGATGGCGGCGGTTCGATTCGTCGGCGGGAGTCGAGGCGGAATGGCCAATTCGGTTTTACCGGCGCCGGCGCCGGTATTTTCGCTGAGTTGCCGCGGTGACCCCCGATCCGTCATGCGCCGCGCGCGAGGAGAAATCCTGGGCCTTTGCGACACGTTGGAAGATATCGCCGATTCCCTGCCGGACAGTCTTGATCGGCGAAAATGCCGGATTGCGGCGGCCGTGATCGAACCGCTGATGAAGGAGATACACCGCTACGAGGAGTCGACCGTATTTCCGATGGCGCGCCATGAATTGCGCCAGGCGCGCGCATCCATTGTGTCGATCGTCTTGAGGCGGAGCACCTTGAAGATCGGGGTTTCGCCGCAGAAGTCGCCGCGGCGCTTCAGGAGCCGATCGAAGGCGCGGGACATCACGCCGATACGCTCGGCTACATGTTGCGCGGTTTCTTTGAATCGGCGCGTCGCCATACGGCGTTCGAACGCGACTATCTGACGGTCCTCTTGGACATTCGCTATGGCCAGGATCCGTTAATCTCGTTTCGGGTGATTATCGCCGCCCGGTTCGCCATGCCTGTTGCGTCAGGCGGCTTTGCGCCGGGGCATGTAGGAGGGCGGCGCGATGCCCAGCGCCTCGCGCAGGTCGGGCGGAACGAGCCGGTGCGCCGATATGCGCGCAAACGGCATTTCCGCGATCAGACGGTCGGCCCCGGCAATGTCGAGATAGTCGTCGTAATTGTCGAAGCCGGACCGGCCGACATAATCGATAAAGCTTTCCGCGGGAACGCCGCCGTTGGCGACGACGCACCGGTGTTCCTCAAGCTCCACATGCCACCAGACGAAGCGCGTCGGCATCTCCGAAAGCGGCAGCAGGCGGATTGTGGTTCCGTCCTCCGCCAGCGTGCCGGCGTTGACCAGCATGTCGCCGAACAGCAGGGCGTGATCGGCGGTCACGGTCAGCGGTCCGTTCGGCAGGTCCGGGCCGAGGGCGCCGGCGTCGACCTGCCGTCATGGGTCAGCACTTTTTCGCCGGGCCTAAGCGTCTCAATGGCCCGCTCGCCGTCCGGCGTTGCGGTCCTCGCGCCGGTCGCGAAGCGGTTGAAAACCCGCGCCGAGGTTTCCATGAACCCCGTCGAAGCGCCGCCTCCCGTCAAAGGCGCGAGGTCAAACGCCTCCTTTTAACCCGCTCCATGTTGAGGCAAGAGGAGAGAGACTCTTATTTTACAAGAATGTCACGAATAGGGTAGAGTATTTCCTTAATTTCTACAAATATAGAATTATAAGTATCGATAATATTTTGTTCTACCTCATAAAATTCAGGACAATAGGCATAAACTGTTTCATCAGATCTTATATCCTTACAGTTGTTCTGATTTAAAATAAGCTGTCTTTTCACATAAGCTTCTTTTAAAAGTTTGGCTTTCTCCTCATACATAGCACAAACTTTTATATAATAAGGAGAATCAGATTTATAAAAATGGCTCTTGAGAGGAAGGTTTTTACAATTCCCCGCATGCTCTATCGCTAAATTAATATAACCCATAATATTATCTCTGTATTCAGGATAAGTTTCTAAGTCACGATCTCCTTCATAACTGGGAGAGTTAAGTAACCTAACACGGTAGTCACCAGAAACCCCTTTATAAAACATGGCTAAATAAACAATAGGTAAATTATAATAAGCTGTCATCTCTATGTTATGATTTGCCTCCCACATAAAGTAATCAAGAGGAGGGTAGTTATTATAAGTCTTTATGATAGCCAGTGTTCTGGAATAATAATGGGCGGCTAAATCCAAATTTCTGTCAGCTATACCTTTGAAATCCCCTCCTGAAAGATGGTATCTTGCTATCCAATAATTAGCTACAATATTGCTGTGTTGGTCAGCTAAACCATGTAAAATCAACATTCCCTTGGAAACATTGTCTTGATTGTTAGTCACTTCACCCTTTGCTAAAAGACAAAGAGCATAAACTAAGGTCAAACTCACATAAGGATCAGGATCATTTAATTGCTCTTTATACTGTCTTTCGGTATCCTCAAAATCACCACATCCAAAAGCACCAGATCTATATACTGTCCCAAAACCAGGGCTCGTCGCAAAAACGAAAAAGGCGATCGCACTCAATAGCAACACGATTTTTCTCATAGCTCTTTCCACATCCTCCAAAAAACCGCTATGGCGACGCACCGCTCAACGCAATCATATAAACCCGACCCAAACCGTCAAGGGCTTTTGCACAAACGGACAGCGCGGCGGAAAAGCTCCTTTGGGGAAGAAGGCCGAAATCGCCGATGCCCGATCGCATCCACTTTGACATCGCCATCCGTCTGCCGTAACCCGACTCCGATGGGGAGGAGCATGCAAGATGACCGGCGTCGTGATCGTGGGTTCTGGGCATGGCGGTTCACAGTGCGCGGCGAGCCTGCGCGAGGCCGGCTATGAAGGCCGGGTCACGCTGATCAACAGCGAAGCGGTGACGCCGTATCACAAACCGCCCCTGTCGAAAAATTTCCTGAAAGACGCGAATGCCGGTCCGCAAGTGCTGCGCGCCGCCGGCTACTACGCCGATCACGACATTGATGTGGCCGACGGGAAGCGGGTCGCATCGATCGACCGGGCGGCGAAAACGGTCGGCTTTACCGACGGGCCGCCGCAATCATACGATTATCTGGTTCTGGCGACGGGGGCAAAGCCTCGCCTGCCCGACCTGCCGGGCATCGGTCTTGGCGGCGTGCATGCGCTGCGCACCCTGAACGACGCCCTTCGGCTGCGCGCCGCATCGGCGGACGCGAAAAACGTCGTCGTGATCGGCGGCGGCTTCATCGGCATGGAAACGGCATGCACACTGGCCCTGCTCGGCAAGCAGGTGACGGTCGTCGAGGCGGCGGCGCGAATTCTCGGACGCGCAGTCGCGCCGATGATCTCCGATCACGTCCGCGCGCGCGCGGCAGGATTCGGCGTTCGGATCATGACCGGCGTCCGGCCCGAAGCCATCGTCGGCGCCGGCAAGGCCGACGCGGTGCGGCTTGCCGGCGGCGAAACGATCGACGCCGATCTGACGATCGTCGGAACCGGCGTTGTTCCGGATACCGAACTGGCGGAAAACGCGGGACTGAATTGCGAAAACGGCGTCTCGGTCGACGGGCGGATGCGGACCTCCGATCCGGCGATCCTGGCGATCGGGGATTGCTGCAACTTCCATCATTGGCGGGCGGAAAGGAATGTTCGCCTCGAATCGGTGCAAAACGCGACCGATCAGGCCAGACATGCGGCGGCGGTGATCATGGGCGGGCGGGACGACTACCGCGAGACGCCGTGGTTCTGGTCGGATCAGGGCGACATGAAGCTGCAAATGGCCGGCCTGTCTTTCGATCCCGACCGTTTTCTGGTCTCGGGGGACCCGGCGGGGAACGCTTTCGCAGTCTATCATTTCAGACGGGACCGGCTGATCGCCATCGACACGGTCAATCGTCCCGCCGACCATATGACGGGACGAAAATTCATCGCGGCGGGATATACGCCATCCGACGGGGACATTCTCGAAGGCCCGGCGAGACTGAAGAAACTGTTCAGGGATTTGCGATAGATCGGGCCGGCGGCCCGGCATCGACGGGCCACAACCGGATGCAGATCGCGGTCGCGGCCGCCGAGACCGCGGCAAGGACGATTGCGATTCCGGCCTGTCCCAACATCGCTCCGCCCCATCCGGCGAGCGGATAGGTAATCAGCCAGCAGGCATGCGACAGCGCAAACTGGGCCGAAAACAGAGAGGGCCTGTCGTCGCCGGTCGAGCATGTCGCCAACAATCGTCCGACCGGCGTCAGCACGGCCGAGTATCCCAGACCGGAACAAAGCCAGATCGACATCAGGATCGGAACGGACGCCTGCGTCCAAAGGGCGAACGCGGCGGCGCCCAGGGAAACGGTCATGGCGGCCGCGCCGCATATCATCGTGGTGCGGTTTCCGGCTTTCGGCAGGGCCTTCGGCAGCAGCACGGCGGCAATCATCGACCCTGCTCCATGAAACGCATAGGCGATCGCGACGCCGGATTCGCCGAGACCATACATCGATTTCATGACCACGACGGTGTTGACGATCACCATCGCGCCGGCGGACGCGACCGCCAGATTCAGCGCCATCAGACCTCGCAGTTGCGGCAGCCGTGCGAACCGCCGCATGCCGCCGGTCAGGCGCTCGCGGAAAGGTTTTTCGGCATTGCCCTTGCGGTTGGGGACAGGGCCGGACGCAACAAACGCCGCCGAAACGGCAAATCCGGCCGCGGTACAGGCGAACAGCCAGTGGAACGGGAACAAGGCGAGCAGGACGGCCGCAATCGCCGGACTTGCCAGACTTTCCAGATCGTAGGCCAGGCGCGACAGCGACAACGCACGGGTGTAGTCCTCGTCATCGGTCAGAACTTCGGGGATAACGGCCTGAAATACCGGGGTGAATGCCGCCGCCGCCGATTGCAGAAGGAAAACCAGGGCGTAGATTTGCCAGACCTCATCGACAAACGGCAGAAACAGAGCGGTCGCCGCTCTGAAAATATCCAGCCAGACAAGAACCGGTTTGCCGGCGAATCGAGCCGCCAGCGCACTGGCGACCGGCGAGACCGCAACATATGCAACCATCTTGATCGCCAGCGCCGTTCCCAGCACCGTTCCGGCTTGCGGGCCGGCAATGCGGTATGCCAGCAGCGCCAGCGCAACCGTCATCAGTCCGGTTCCGGACAGCGAAACCAGTTGCGCGGCGAACAGACGTCGGAAGTCGGGCTGTCTCAGCGGCGCGAACATGCCCGAACGCTATCATTTTCTCCGATAACATTCCCGGTCGATCGACGGGGTTTTCCGAACCCGGTGTGGCGCCTACCCCCGGCCGACATAGGGCATCGTCGTCGCCATGACGGTCGCGAACAGCACATTCGCATTGAGCGGAAGGCTCGCCATGTGCAACACCGTGCTCGCGACATGGCCGACATCCATCGTCGATTCGATTGCGATTTCGCCATTGGCCTGCGGCACGCCCCTGGTCATCGGCATCGCCATTTCGGTGAGCGCGTTTCCGATATCGACCTGTCCGCAGGCGATGTCGAAGGGCCTGCCGTCAAGCGCAAGCGTTTTCGTGAGTCCAGTGATCGCATGTTTGGTAGAAGTATAGGGCGCCGACCCCGGGCGCGGAGCGTGGGCCGATACGGAACCGTTGTTGATAATTCGCCCGCCCCGCGGCCGCTGATTGCGCATCACGCGAAAGGCCGCTCGCGCACACAGGAACGAGCCGGTCAGATTGACGTTCACGACGTTCCGCCAGACATCGACCGGAATTTCGTCGATCATGGTCTTCGGGTAGCCGGCGCCCGCATTATTGAACAACAGGTCGACACGTCCGCGGCGATCGACCGTTTCGGCGAACAGATTGTCGACATCGGCTTCCCTGGTCACGTCGCACGCTATCGCCAGCCCGCGAGCACCGCCGCCCGCCGCGGCGGCCGCCTCTTCCAGAACGGCAATACGGCGACCGGTGAAGACAACGGTCCAGCCCGCGCCCAGAAGCGCCGTCGCCACCGATTTTCCGATTCCGGTGCCGGCTCCGGTCACGATTGCGGTTTTTGCTTCAGACACGTTCCGTCCCCTGATTTTCGTTGCACGCCGCAATCGCATGACAGCGCGATTAAAAAGGGCGGCTGACCGGGAGCCGCCCGGTCCAACCGGTCTCGGGAGGAGGAAAGACCAGCCTCATATCGTTCAGAATGGGGCAGTTTCGTTAAGTGGCGGTTAATGGGACTTGTCCGTTCCCTGCGGCGTCATCGCCCGGCGTTCGACCGAGACCGACTTCAGCAGCGCGAAAACCCTCGATCCCGGCTGCAAACCCAGCGCCAGCGCCGATTTGCGGGTGATGCGGGCGCGTATTGTCCGCCGATCGGTCCGTAACGAGATTTCCGCGAATGCGCTGTCGTCGGTCAGGATGTCCTCGACAACGCAGGATAATCTGTTTCGGATCGAAAGCCGGTCAGGCGGGTCGAGTGCGATGGACACGTCGCGCGCACGGATATGAAGCCTGATTATCTGGCCGACCTCGAAGTCGGCGCCGGCCACCTCGATCGATTGGCCGCCGATGTCAACGTGCGTCAATGCGAAATCCCTGTCGATGCCGGCGACCCGGCCATCGACCAGAACACCCGCTTTCTGTCGCCCAAGCGCCGGTCCGAGATCGAGACGGGCGAACATCTCCGTCGTTTCGCCGCAGGCAATGACCTCGCCATCGGACATGACGACGAGCGTATCGGTCAGGCGCGCCATCTCGTCGATTTCATGGCTGACGTAGACGATCGGAATTTCGGTTTCCCGCCGGACCCTTTCCAGATAGGGTAGAATGTTCATCCGGCGCTGAAAATCGAGGGATGACAACGGTTCGTCCATCAGCAGGATCGAGGGTTCGGACAGCAGGGCCCTGCCGATGGCGACCCGTTGACGCTCGCCGCCGGAAAGCGTGGCCGGCGACCGGTCAAGATGATCTTCCAAGCCCAACAGGCCCACCACTTCGCTGAACGAACGCGTCACCTTCCGGCTCCCGGCCCAACCGGCGTAGCTCAGGTTTCGCCGCACATTGAGATGCGGAAACAGCCTTCCGTCCTGGAACACAAATCCGGTCCGTCTCCCGGATGGCGGAACGTCGATGTCGCGTTCGCTGTCGTAACAGACACGCCCGTTGATTTCGATGCGTCCGGTCGTGGGGCGCAGGGTTCCGGCGATCATCTTCAATATGGTGGTTTTTCCGGCGCCGGAATGGCCGAAAAGTCCGGTAATGCCGGCATTCGTGCCGAATTTGGCGCTGACCTCGAACCCGGTTCCGGCAAAACCGGTTATGTCAAGCGACAGCATGCTCACGATCGTTTCCGCCGGATTCGCCGGGCCAGCCACTCCGAAACGAGGACAGCGGCCATCGCGATCAGAATCGATGCCGCGACCAGCCGATATGCTTCCGCATCTCCCGATGACGATTGCAGCAGGGAATAGACGGCCAGCGACAGGGTCCTGGTCTCGCCGGGGATGTTCGAGACAAAGGTGATCGTCGCCCCGAATTCGCCGAGCGCCTTGGCGAAACCGAGCACGGTTCCGGCCAGAACGCCGGGAACGACCAGCGGCAGGGTGACCGTCACGAAGATCATCGGCCGCGAGGCGCCGAGCGTGGCGGCGGCCTCTTCCAGACCGGCGTCGACCGTTTCGAGGGATAGTCGGATGGGGCGCACCAGCAACGGAAACGCCATCACCGCCGCGGCCAGCGCCGCACCGGTCCAGCGAAATGCAAAGCCGATGCCGAACCACTCATGCAGGAATGCGCCGATTACGCCCTTGTTGCCAAACAGAACCAGCAATGCGTATCCGGTTACGACCGGAGGCACGACAAGCGGTAGGGTCGTCAATGCCTGAAGCAACGCCTTGCCGCGAAATTCGTGGCGCGCGAGAAACCAGGCGGCGACAAATGCAACCGGCGTGGCGCACAGCGTCGCCGCCAGCGCGACTTTCGCCGACAACAGGATGATCGAAAAGGCGGCTTCGCTCATTCGCGCTTCCTATCCGGCTTCGGCGAAGCCGAAGCGCGCGAACAGTGCGCGGCCCTGCGCGCCGGAAAGATATTCGAGAAATCCGCCGATATTCGCATTTCCGCCGACCACCGGAACAGCGACATAACGTATGGGCGCATGGCTGTCGCGCGGAAAATCGAATGCCTTGACGAGTTCGGGAGCCGTCGCCAGATCGGAACCGTAGACGATCGCCGCGACAACCTCGCCGCGTCTGAGAAATTCGAGCGCCACACGCACATTTTCGCAGTAGACGGCGTTGGACCGCACAATTTGCCACAGACCCAGATTTTCAAGAGCGCTCGCGGCGTAGGCGCCGGCGGGAACATGGGATGGATCGCCCATCGCGAAACGGCCCAGCGTCAGCATTTCGTCGAGTTTTCGGGGAGGGTCGGCGTGAGCGCCATATCCGACGACCAGCGTATTGCCCGCCACATGACGCCGCCGCGACGCATCAATCAGATTACGGGCGTCGAGCCAGTTCACCCAATCCGCATTGGCGGAAACATACAGGTCGGCGGGGGCGCCCGCCTCTATCTGCCGGGCGAGAACCGAGCTTGCCGCAAAGACCAGTCGCACCCGTCGGCCCGAGGACCGCCGATATTCCAAGGCCGCGCTTTCCAGCACATCGTGCAAACTTGCCGCCGCGAATACCGTCGTCTGTTCGCCGGCGAGCGCAAAATTCGTCGCGAACAAGCTCAGAAAAGCAAGAAAACCTGTCAGAAATCGGCGCATCGGCATTTCAATTGCAAAATGAAACCGCGCGGCATTGCGCGAATTTTCATGTGTGATAACGAGTCGGGCCCTGTCAACGAGGCGCGCTTGCGGGCGCGCGCCGGGTATTCGGAAAGAGATCGGTAATGGCAAGGAAGAATCGGCCGGTCCGCGGGGGAATTCGAGGTCCGGTCGTCGTGCTCGGATCCTGCCCGACCGACCGCGGGACATTGCCGCTTGCAAGGGGACATCGACCATGAAATGGGTAAAGCGCATCCTTGGCGCAATTGTCGCCGTCGTCATTGCCGCGGTCGCCGTGGCGTACATTTTACCGCGCCATGCTTCCGCTGAACGGTCGATCGTCATCAATTCTTCGCCGGAGGAGATATTTTCCCGTGTGAATGACCTCAGGGCGTTCGATGAATGGTCGCCATGGTCGAAAATCGATCCGGACATGAAAACGACATTCACCGGGCCGGATTCCGGCATCGGCCAAAAATCGACGTGGGAGAGCGATCATCCCGATGTCGGCAGCGGTTCGCAGGAAATTGTCGCTTCCGAAGAAAACAGGAGAGTCGAGACGGAGCTGGATTTTGGTGGTCAGGGAACCGCCAACGCCGCCTTTGATCTGACGCCGGAAGACGACGGTACGAAAGTCACCTGGAGTTTTGAAGCCGATCTCGGCATGAATCCGATCGGGCGATATTTCGGACTGACGATCGGCGAACGGGTTGACGCCGATTACGGGAAGGGGCTTGCGGCCCTGAAAACACTCGTTGAATCAAACGAGTGAGCGAAGTCTTACTTTCGCCCGTTTTGTGACGTCGGTAGTTGCGCTTTTCGCACCGATGTCAACAAGTGGAATCATGGTAATTCAAGAACTTCTCATTCTCGTCCAGACTGCGGGCGTCATCGCCGCCAACCTACTGCCAACGGCACGGCATTCGCGGATGATCGCGGGCTCGCCCGGTTCTTTTTCATCACGTGAAGGAGCATCCCATGACCGCACCTTTTCTCGCCCATGACCGCGCGACGCTGACAGACATCGCGCCTTCCCTAACCGCCGGGCAGAAGAACGCGCTCAAGGCGCTGAACCGCCTGGTTCATTATCGCTGCCGCCATGGCTGGCGGCAGCGCGACGAAACGAAATTCATCCGCGAATTGGGTGTTGAGCAAGAGGTGAGGTGATTGCCGATGAAACCCGGACAAATTTCAACCGCCCTCGTCGCGGTGGCGCTGGCGGCGGGGTGCTCGATTTCCGGGCCTGGCGGTCCGCCGCGCATCAGTCAGCCGACAGGCGTCGATGGAGAGTGGGTCGGCACCGACGGCGTTGCGATTTCAAGCTTCAATGACGGGCAGTTCCGCAGCACGGCCGCCGACACCGGGCAATTGCTCGCGGCGGGCAGCTATCGATATGTCAGCCGGAACCTGGTCGAAGTGACGATCCATTCGATCATTCGCCGGACGGCGAGCAAGGCCAATTGCGCGATTGTCTCCAACCGTCAGTTGAACTGCACCAGTGCGACTGGCGCCCAATTCACGCTGCTGCGCCGCGCCTGACGGCGTTTCGATACCGCCGTGCTGTTGATCGCCGCCGCTGCGTTTGTGCTTGCCGTCGTCGGACCGCAAATCTGGGTGCGGCGCACGATCGCCGCCCATGGCCGCGATCGGCCCGATCTTCCCGGTACCGGCGGAGAACTGGCCCGGCACCTGATCGAGCGATTCAACCTTGAGGGGGTCACCGTCGAGGTTACCGACAGGGGCGACCATTACGATCCCGACGCCAAGGTGGTGCGCCTGCTGGCGCGGCACCATGACGGCAGATCTCTGTCCGCCGCCGCCGCCGCCGCTCATGAGGTGTCGCATGCGCTTCAGGACGCCTGCGGCGAGCCCATGCTGGCATTGCGGCAGAAGCTGGCGAAGTTCGCCACAATCACCGACCGGTTTGCCGGCTTCTTCTTTATCGCGGCGCCCGTGCTCGCGGCGCTTGCCAGAGTTCCCGCCGCTTTCGTTGGCGTGATCGCGCTCGGCGTGGCGCTTCTCGGAATCCGGGTCATCGTCAATCTGGTGACATTGCCGGTGGAGTTTGACGCCAGTTTCGCAAAGGCTCTGCCGATCCTTGAAGAAGGCAGATACCTGGACGAGCACGATCTGCCGGCTGCAAGGAACGTGTTGAGGGCGGCGGCGCTCACCTATGTCGCCGGCGCGCTCATGTCGTTGGTCAATGTCGCTTACTGGATCCGGCTGTTGCGATAGAAGGACGCACACCTAAGCCTTTCGGCTGACTTGATCGCGCGGGTCTCTTCCCGTCATTGTATGCGTCACGTCCCGGAGAATGAGCGTATGAGCGAACGCTTTGACGACACGGAAACGATTGCGCCGGAAACGCGCGAACAGGAGCTGTTTGACCGGCTGGCGACCCATCTGGAGCAATCCGTCAAAAATGTCCCGGGCCTCGCAAACTGGCTGAAAGGCGTCGAACCGACCGCGATTCGAGACCGCAAGGCCTTGGCCGGACTCCCCGTCCTGCGCAAGGCCGACCTCTTGGAGATGCAGGCGGCCGATCCCCCGTTTGGCGGCTTCGTCGATCCGCGAGCGCTTGCGGGAAACCGCGTCTTCATGTCGCCGGGTCCCATCTTCGAACCGCAGGGCATCGGCGCCGATCCGTGGAACGCGGCGCGCGCCTTTCATGCGGCCGGCATCCGGTCTGGGGACAAGGTTCACAACGCGTTCGCCTATCACATGACGCCGGGCGGATTCATTCTGGACGAGGGCGCGCGGGCGCTCGGTTGCACGGTTTTTCCCGCAGGAATCGGCAATACCGACATGCAGATCGAGGCGGCCGCCTCCCTGAAGCCGGATGCCTATTGCGGCACGCCGGATTTCCTGAAGGTGATGCTGGACAAAGCCGGAGAGACCGGCAACGATCTCTCATCCATTCGTCTTGCACTTGTCTCCGGCGGTGCGCTGTTTCCCTCGCTTCGCGAGGAATACCGCATGCGGGGGATCAACGTGTTCCAGTGCTACGCTACCGCCGAATGCGGCGTGATCGCATATGAAACCGCCGACGCCGATGGAATGCCCAATCCAGGCATGGTTCAAAACGAGGATATGATCATAGAAATCGTCACACCGGGAACAGGCGATCCGGTGGATGAAGGTGAAATCGGCGAGGTGGTCGTAACGACGTTGAACGCCGCCTATCCGCTGGTGCGATTGGCAACCGGCGATCTGTCGGCGGTATTGCCCGGAAAATCGCCATGCGGGCGAACCAACGCGCGGATCGGAGGATGGATGGGCCGGGCCGATCAACGAACCAAGATCAAGGGCATGTTTGTCGATCCGCGGCAGATCGCCGAAATCGTCAAGCGCCATCCGGAAATCCGTAAGGCCCGGCTTGTGGTCATACGCAATGGCGATCGGGACGCGATGACGCTGCGCGTGGAGGCCCATGATGCCGATGGTGACATGATCGGCCGGACAATGCGCGAGATCACCGGGCTTGGCGGAGCCGTCGAACTGGTTTCTCCCGGCGCCCTGCCAAACGATGGCATGGTGATCGCCGACGAGCGCGATTACTCGCGGTAGGCATCCATCCGCCGGGCGCATCTTGTCGCCCGCAAGGTTGAAATTCCCCGCCGCCGGCGCATTTGGCTTGCATTGGCATGTCCGTGGTGGAAACATCGGGCCGCCAGGAAATTCCGCGAAGATTCCGACACAATCAGATGTCACCGAGACCGTGACCTGAGGAAAACATAGGGGAGGCGGATTCATGAACACGACAGTATTTTCGGCATTCCTCGCCGCTTCGGCGCTGGCGATCGGAGCGCCGTCCGCTCATGCCGACTTCACCCTCAACATCCTTCACATGAACGACTGGCACAGCCGCATTGAATCCGTTAACAAATATGATTCCACCTGCAGCGCGGAGGATGAGGGGGAGGGAAAATGTTTCGGCGGCGCTGCCCGTCTCGTGACAGCCGTTGCGGATGCCAGAAAGAGAAATAAAGGCGGAAACGTCGTCATGCTGAACGCCGGCGACAATTTTCAGGGATCGCTCTTTTACACGACCTACAAGGGCGCGGTGGAGGCGGAGTTTCTAAATCTCATGAAAACGGACGCGATGGCGGTCGGCAACCATGAGTTTGACGACGGCGAACCGGGCCTGGCGACTTTTCTCGACAAAGCGGAATTTCCGGTTCTTTCCGCCAATGTGCTGGCCGGTCACGGCTCGCCCATGGGCGACCGCGTGAAACCATCCGTCGTGCTTGAAGTCGGTGGGCGGAAGATTGGCGTCGTCGGGGCGGTCGCCAACGATACCGCGGATTTGTCGTCGCCGGGCGATGGCGTCCTGATCATTGACGATGTCGAGGCGATTACCTCCGCCGTCGAGGCGTTGACGGCTGAAGGCGTCAACAAGATCATTGCTCTTACGCATGTCGGATATCCGCGGGACCTTGCGGCGATCGCCAAAATTCCCGATGTGGATGTGGTTGTCGGCGGGCATTCCAACACCCTTTTGTCCAACACCGATGAAAGGGCGGCGGGGCCCTATCCGACATGGGTCGACAATCCCGGCGGTTACCGGGTTCCGGTCGTTCAGGCTTACGCCTATTCGAAATACCTTGGCGACATAGACGTGGCATTCAATGACGATGGCAGGGTCGTTGGCGCGGCCGGCGATCCCATACTGCTTGACGCAAGCATTGCGCCGGATCGGTCGGCACTGGCGAGAATTGCCGAACTGAACCAACCGATCGAAGAACTAAAGTCGAAACGAGTCTCCGAGACATTGGCCCCGATCGACGGCGGCCGGGACAACTGCCGGGCGCGCGAATGTCAGATGGGCAATCTGGTGGCCGATGCGATGCTTGATCGCGTGAGAGAACATGGTGTGCGGATCGCAATCCAGAACGGGGGCGGTCTGCGCGCCTCGATTGACGCCGGCGACATCACCATGGGCGAAGTTCTCACTGTCTTGCCGTTCCAGAATACGCTTGCGACGTTTGGATTGACGGGAGCCGATATTGTTGCATCGCTGGAATCCGGCGTCAGCCAGATCGAAGAGGGCAAGGGACGTTTTCCGCAGGTCGCCGGCTTGCGCTACACGTTCGATTTGAGCGTTGCCCCCAATGAGGGCCGGATTTCAGGCGTTGAGGTCAATGACGGCGGAGCCTGGACTCCGATCGATTCCGGCAAACTCTACCGCGTTGTCTCCAACAATTTCATGCGCGGTGGCGGCGACGGTTACAAACTGTTCGCGAGCAATGCGCGAAATGCGTATGACTATGGCCCCGGCCTGGAACTGGTCGTCGCCGAGTATCTGGCCGACAACCAGCCTTACGAACCTTATCTCGATGGCCGGATCACCGAAAAATAGGCAGCGATGGAAGGTTCGGGAAAAGCCAAAACGGATAACGCCGATGGCGGCGGAGTGAAGAAGGAAGCCTAGGTTGCCGTCATCACGCCGGAACCGCCGGCCATCGAATTTGCGGCAATCTCAATGGGGCATTCGGAAATCAGTCCATGAACAAACGGGTTCTTGCGTTACATGATGCAAAGGCGATCGGCCCGCTGCCGGCAGGTCATCCGCAGGCCGGATCGCCGAAAACCGGCGTGCTGCTCGTCAATCTCGGTACACCTGACGGAACCGGCTTCGCGCCCATGCGGCGATATCTGCGGGAGTTCCTGTCCGACAAACGCGTGATCGAATGGCCCCGGGCGATCTGGTATCCCATCCTCTATGGCATCGTGCTCAACACGCGTCCGAGGAAATCCGGCGCGGCCTATGCGTCCATCTGGAACAGGGAACGGGATGAATCGCCGCTCAGAACCTTCACGCGTTCGCAGGCGGACAAACTGGCGACAATGCTTGAGAATTTTCAGCTTGTCACGGTCAGATGGGCGATGCGCTACGGTAATCCTTCGATTGACAGTGTCGTCGGTGAAATGATGGCGGACGGCTGCACGCGCATCGTCATGTTTCCGCTTTACCCGCAATATTCGGCGACGACGACGGCGACAGTCAACGACAAGCTCTTTGAATCACTGATGAATATGCGGTTTCAGCCTGTCGTGCGCGTGGTTCCGCCCTACTATGACGAGCCGGTTTACATCGAGGCTCTCGCCCAATCGATCGAGGCGCATTTTTCGACGCTCGACTTTGAACCGGAGAAAGTCATCGCCTCTTACCACGGCATTCCCCGGAGCTATTTTTACAAGGGCGATCCCTATCATTGTCATTGCATGAAGACATCGCGGTTACTGCGTGAGCGGCTGAGCTGGGATGAAGCCAGATTGATCACATGCTTTCAGTCACGCTTCGGGCCGGAGGAATGGCTGCAACCCTACACCGACAAGACCGTCGGAAAACTCGCGCAAGACGGGGTGAAATCGATCGCGGTGTTCAATCCCGGCTTTGTATCGGACTGCCTGGAAACGCTTGAAGAAATCGCCGGCGAGGCCAGAGAGATTTTTCATGAATCCGGTGGGGAGAACTTCACCCATATTCCTTGTCTGAATGACGGCGACAATGGCATGAATGTCATCGGGACGCTGGCTAGGCGCGAATTGTCCGGCTGGGTCTGAACGATCACAAAACGGCTTCGGGACCGATACCGTATTCCTTGAACTTACGATAAAGCGCCGGGCGGCCGATGCCGGGGCGTCCGGCCATTTCGCTCATCCGGCCGGCATGGCGGTCACGGGCGAACCGGATCATGTCGCGCTCGACATCCGAATAGTGCGCAGACATCGCCACGGTTGCCGGTGAATCCGACCGCGTTTCCGGCTTTTTGTCTGGATCATCCCGGCGCGGACAGCTAAAAGCCGGCTCGGGACGGCGGTAGACGAATCCCTGACCGGGGGTGAATCGTCCGACCCGAAAAGCGGACAGGTCGGGCGGAAGCCGGAAAACACGGGTCATTCAATGCGTTTCATATCAATGCCAATCCGCGCGTTTTCAGCCACCGGGGAGACCGCATCGGGTGCGCCCGACGCATTGCCCGAATGGAATCTCGGCGATTTATATCCGGCGATGGACTCGGTCGAGGTTGCAAAAGACATCGCGGCGGCCGCAAGTTCGGCGGTTGAATTCGAGAAGCGCTGGAAGGGAAGGCTTGAGGCCGAGGCCGAAAAGGGCTCCAGGGGCGGTCTCGGCGCCGCCGTGCGGGAGTATGAGGCGCTTGAGGAACTGATCGGACGCATCGCCTCATACGCCGGTCTGGTCTATGCGGGCGACACGTCCGACCCCGCCAAAGCGAAGTTTTACGGCGATGTTCAGGAAAAGATGACGGACGCTGGCGCGCATCTGCTGTTTTTCCCGCTCGAACTCAACAAGATCGATGACGGGATTATCGTTTCGGCCTTGGATGGAGACGCCGAATTCGGCCATTACCGCCCCTGGTTCGAAGATCTCCGCAAGGACAGGCCCCACCAGTTGGAAGATCGCGTCGAGCGGTTGTTTCACGAAAAATCGGTAACCGGCCGGGGCGCCTGGAACCGCCTGTTTGACGAAACGATGAGCGCCTTGCGGTTTGACGTCGGCGGCGAGGAACTGGCGCTTGAGCCGACGCTGAACAAGCTGCAGGACGCCGACCCCGAAATCCGCGAAGCGGGAGCCGCGGCGCTTGCCGGAACCTTCAAGGAAAATCTGCGGACGTTCACGCTGATCACCAACACGCTTGCCAAGGACAAGGAAATCTCGGACCGGTGGCGGGGATTCGAGGATATCGCCGATTCCCGCCACCTGGCCAACCGCGTCGAGCGCGAGGTGGTCGATGCGCTTGCCGCGGCGGTGCGCGACGCCTGGCCGCGGCTGTCGCATCGCTACTATTCCATGAAAGCGCGCTGGCTCGGCATGGAACAGATGAACCACTGGGACCGCAATGCGCCTCTGCCCGAAACGCCACGGGCGGTGATCCCCTGGGATCAGGCGCGGGAAACCGTGCTGTCGGCCTATCGCGGCTTTGCGCCCGAAATGGCGCAAATCGCCGACCGGTTTTTCAAGGAGCGGTGGATTGACGCACCGACGAGGCCGGGCAAGGCGCCGGGAGCGTTCGCCCATCCGACGGTTCCCTCGGCACATCCCTATGTGCTGCTGAATTATATGGGAAAGCCGCGCGACGTGATGATCCTGGCGCATGAGCTTGGCCATGGCGTACATCAGGTTCTCGCGGGCGCGCAGGGCGCCCTGATGGCCTCCACGCCGCTGACGCTTGCGGAAACGGCGTCGGTGTTCGGTGAGATGCTTACTTTTCAATCGCTGCTGTCGGCGGCGGAGGACGCCCGCGAGCGAAAGGCGATGCTGGCGCAAAAGGTCGAGGACATGATCAATACGGTCGTGCGCCAGATCGCCTTTTACGAATTCGAGCGGCTTGTGCACTCGGAGCGTCGCGGAGGCGAATTGACGGCGGAGCAACTGGGTGATTTCTGGCTGCAGGTTCAGGCGGAGAGCCTTGGACCCTCAATCAGGCTGGGCGACGGGTATGAGACCTTCTGGGCCTATATTCCCCATTTCATTCATTCGCCGTTCTACGTTTATGCCTATGCGTTCGGGGACTGCCTGGTCAATTCGCTGTTCGCCGTCTACCAGGACGCCGAAAAGGGCTTTCAGGACAAATATTTCGACATGCTTCGCGCCGGCGGAACCATGCATCACTCCGAACTGCTCGCCCCCTTCGGTCTGGATGCCTCGGAACCGGCGTTCTGGCAGAAGGGTCTTTCGGTTATCGAGAACCTGATCGATGAGCTGGAGGCAGCGGACCGACCGGCTTGACCGATGTCGTCAGGCGGCCAATTCGCAAAACCGATCGACATCGTCAACGGTTGTCGCAAAGCTGGTGACCAGCCGGCACAGCGTTTCGTCTTCCGCGATGGGGCCGTCGAATGATCGCGGCCTTGGCCACTCGTGAAACTCCGCACCTGCGGTCCTCAGTTTTCCGGCCATGTCCCGTTTTACGATCGGAAATACCTCATTTGCCTGCGGCATCCATGCCAGCCGGCAACCGTTCGCCTGCTCGAGCCCTTCCGCAAGGCGCGCGGCCATCGCATTTGAGCGCGTAGCCAGTTCCATCCAGAGATCGTCCTCGAAATACGCCTCGAACTGGGCGGCGATGAACCGGCTCTTTGAAAAAAGCTGTGCGGCCCTCTTGTGCAGGAACGCAGCCTCGTGGGCGAGATCGGGATCAAGAAAAACCAGCGCTTCGGCGCACCAGCAGCCGTTCTTGGTTCCGCCAAACGAAATGATGTCGACACCCCTTTCGACCGTCATCCGTGCTGCGGAGATGTCAAGGGACACCATCGCGTTGGCGAAGCGCGCGCCATCCATGTGCAGAGGCAATCCGTTTTTCCGGCAGATCAAGGAAATTGCGGCGATATCGTCAAGCGAATACAGCGTTCCGATTTCCGTGGATTGGGTGATCGACACCGCCATTGGCTGGCCCGCATGAACGAAATCGGCCGGATAACGGTCGATTGACGGCTGCAATCTGTCGATATCCATCCGGCCCAGCGCGCCGTCAACGCCGCAAAGCCTTGCGCCGACGGTGAAATATTCCGGAGCGCCGCACTCATCCTCGGCCATGTGCGCTTCGGGATGGCAAAACACCACGCCGCCCGGCCGGTTGACCGCGGCAAGCGCCAGTGAATTGGCGGCTGTTCCGGTTCCCACGAAGAAAACCGCGACTTCCCTGCCGAAGAGATCGCAGAATTTTTCCTTTACCCGATTGTCGAGATCGCTCGCGCCATAGGACGACGCGAATCCGCCGGCATTTCTTGTCATGTTTTCGCAGACCTTCGGATGCGCTCCGGCGCAGTTGTCGGATCGAAATTTCATAACGTCTCCCGCGATCTTTATTCGCACCTGTCATTTCGGATTTGTCGAAGATTCGCAAGTGGGTCGGCTTTGCTCGACGTTTCGGTCGAACCGAGCAGCCGGAAGTTGATCGAATTCGGTGCCCTGCTGTCGGGGACGCCGGTATCTCGACATTATGTGACGGTTTTTCATGATACTCCGTCTTGTGTCGCACTGGGAATTGTGGCATATCAATTAGGACAGTATTGCTGTCTTAATAACGGCAAATGCCGTCGCGCTCCTGTTGCAACCGAGGTATAGTCGAACGGGATTGCGCGACCAAAGGCGTCAACGATAAGCCGCACGCCAATTCGGCCATGGTAAATGCGGCGGACCTGCCCCGGACGCACTTTGCGGGCGGGCGTTTCGAAATTTGCGCCCCCGGCACGGGAAGAACGCAGTCGATGTGGCGATTCCCGAACGGTGGCGACACTCCAGGCGGGGGCGTTCGGAGGAACGGGCGATGAACGGGATGAAAACGATCACCGGCGGCGGCGTCACCGATGCGGCGACCCGCATCGACTCGTCCGGTCTGCCCGCGATGCGGGGCCTTTACGATCCGGCGAACGAGCACGACGCGTGCGGCGTCGGCTTTATCGCCAACATGAAGGGCGCGAAGTCCCGCGACATCATCGAAAACGCCCTCGCAATGCTGAAGAATCTCATGCACCGGGGGGCGGTGGGCGCCGACCCTCTCGTGGGCGACGGCGCGGGGATGCTGGTGCAAATCCCGGACCGGTTTTTCCGCGAAGACATGGCCGGTCGGGGAATCGAACTGCCCGATGCCGGACACTACGCGGTCGGCCATATCTTCATGCCGCAGGACGAGGAACTGCGCGAAAATCTCGAATCGATCATCACCGAAGTCGTCGGCGCGGAAGGCCGGACCGTTCTTGGGTTCCGCGACGTGCCGGTCGACAATTCCTCGTTGTCCAGGGCGTCTGAGATAGCGGCGTCGGAGCCGATACACAGGCAGGTTTTCATCGGTCGCGGCGAGGGAATCGATTCGGATGAAGACTTCGAGCGGCGGCTCTACGTTCTGCGCAAGGTCGTATCGAACCGCATTCACCGGGAGACGGAAGGCCGCGACAACGGTTTTTATATCGTATCGCTCTCCTCGCGGACTATTGTCTACAAGGGCATGTTCCTCGCCTATCAGGTGGAAAAATACTACAGGGATCTGTCCGATCCTCGCTTCGAAAGCGCGCTGGCGCTGGTGCATCAGCGGTTTTCGACCAACACGTTTCCGTCATGGAAACTGGCGCACCCCTACCGGATGGTCGCGCACAATGGCGAAATCAACACGCTTCGCGGCAATGTCAACTGGATGGCCGCCAGGCAGGCTTCGGTCGATTCCGAACTGTTCGGCGACGACATTTCCAAGCTGTGGCCGATTTCCTACGAGGGTCAGTCGGATACGGCATGTTTCGACAATTCGCTGGAATTTCTCTGGCAGGGCGGATACCCGCTGGCCCATGCCATGATGATGCTGATACCGGAGGCTTGGGCCGGCAACCGGTTGATGGATGCGAACCGCAAGGCGTTTTACGAGTATCATGCCTCGCTGATGGAGCCGTGGGACGGGCCGGCCGCCGTCGTGTTCAGCGATGGCCGGCAGATCGGCGCCACGCTCGATCGCAACGGTCTTCGCCCGGCCCGCTACATCGTTACCGATGACGATTGCGTCATCGCCGCCTCCGAAGCCGGCGTCATTGCGGTCGACGAGGCCAGGATCAGATCCAAATGGCGGTTGCAGCCGGGCCGCATGCTGCTGATCGATCTCGAAGAGGGCCGCATCATCTCGGATGAGGAAATCAAGGAGGAGATCGCGGCGAAACATCCCTATCGCGAGTGGCTCGACAGAACCCAGCTGATCCTGGAGGAGTCGGCCCCCGTCGAACCGCGGGCGTTGCGCCGCGATGTCAATCTGCTCGACCGCCAGCAGGCATTCGGATATTCGCGGGAGGACACTAGGCTGCTCATGTCGCCCATGGCGACGACGGGTCAGGAATCCATCGGGTCGATGGGAACGGACACGCCGATATCGGCCATGTCGGGCAAGTCGAAGCTGCTTTACACCTATTTCAAGCAGAATTTCGCTCAGGTGACCAACCCGCCGATCGATCCGATCCGCGAAGAACTTGTGATGAGCCTCGTCTCGTTCATCGGGCCGCGCCCGAACATCTTCGATCTGGTCGGAAATTCGCGGCGGAAGCGCCTTGAGGTGCGTCAGCCGATCCTGACCAATGGCGATCTGGAGAAAATCCGCTCAATCGGCCATACGGAAGACCGGTTCGACACGAAAACCATTGACATCACCTATCCGGCGGACGAAAGCGCGGCCGGCATGCTAGGCGCGGTCGCCCGCCTGTGCGACCGGGCGGAAGCGGCCGTCGCCGGCGGGTACAATATCATTATCCTGTCCGACCGGCAGGTCGGGCCTGACCGCATAGCCATCCCAGCCCTGCTCGCGACCGCCGCCGTTCATCATCATCTGATCCGCAAGGGTCTGCGCACCGATGCCGGGCTGGTCGTCGAATCGGGAGAGCCGCGCGAAGTGCACCACTTTGCCTGTCTGGCCGGTTATGGCGCCGAGGCGATCAACCCTTATCTCGCGTTCGACACCCTTCTCGACATGCACGCAAACAAGGCTTTCCCGCCGGAGGTCGATGCTCAGGAGGTGGTCGAACGCTATATCAAGTCCATTGGCAAGGGCATTTTGAAAGTCATGTCCAAGATGGGCATTTCGACCTATCAATCCTATTGCGGCGCACAGATATTCGACGCCGTCGGGCTTAAAGGCGATTTCATCAGGGAGTTCTTTTTCGGCACGGCGACCACCATTGAAGGGGTCGGACTGGAGGAAATCGCCGAGGAGACGTTCCGCCGCCATGCCAGGGCCTTCAGCGACGATCCGGTGCTGCGCGGCGCGTTGGAAGTCGGCGGTGAATATATGTACCGCGTTCGCGGTGAATCGCATGTCTGGTCGCCGGATGCCGTCGCGTCCCTGCAACACGCGGTCAGGACCGATTCATGGAAGACCTTCAGGGAGTTTTCCGAACGGATTGACGCCGGTTCGACCGATGCGCAGACCGTCCGCGGTCTGTTCAACGTCAGACTCGCCGCCGAAACCGGGCGCAAACCGGTCGAACCGGGCGAAGTCGAACCGGCGTCCGAGATCGTCAAACGGTTTTCGACGGGCGCGATGTCGTTCGGCTCGATCAGCCGCGAGGCGCATACGACATTGGCGGTCGCCATGAACCGTATCGGCGGAAAGTCCAATACCGGCGAGGGCGGTGAGGAGCCGGACCGCTACATGCCGCTGCTTGACGGTTCAAGCAACCCGGAGCGTTCCGCAATAAAGCAGGTCGCGTCCGGGCGTTTCGGCGTGACCGCCGAGTATCTGGTCAATTCCGACATGATACAGATCAAGGTGGCCCAGGGCGCCAAGCCCGGCGAGGGCGGCCAGTTGCCCGGCCACAAGGTGGACGCGACCATCGCCAAGGTGCGCCACTCGACGCCGGGCGTCGGCCTGATCTCGCCGCCGCCGCACCACGACATCTATTCGATCGAGGATTTGGCGCAACTGATCTTCGACCTGAAAAATGTCAATCCGGACGCCGACATATCCGTCAAACTGGTCTCCGAGGTAGGCGTTGGAACCGTGGCGGCCGGTGTCGCCAAGGCGCGCGCCGACCACATCACGATTTCCGGATTTGACGGCGGCACCGGCGCCTCGCCGCTGACATCGATCAAACATGCCGGCAGCCCGTGGGAGATGGGTCTGGCCGAAACGCATCAGACCTTGGTTCTGAACGGGCTTCGCAGCCGCGTGGCGCTTCAGGTCGATGGCGGCCTGCGCACGGGGCGCGATGTCGTCGTCGGCGCGCTGCTGGGCGCGGACGAGTTCGGCTTTTCGACCGCGCCGTTGATCGCCGCAGGCTGCATCATGATGCGCAAATGTCATCTAAACACCTGCCCCGTGGGCGTGGCGACGCAGGATCCGGTGCTGCGCAAGCGGTTCAAGGGCGCGCCCGAGCATGTCATCAACTATTTCTTCTTCGTCGCCGAGGAAGTGCGCCGCATGCTGGCGGCCATGGGGTACACCCGCCTCGACGAGATCATCGGTCACTCCGATTTGCTGGAGCGCCAGGCCCTGATCGACCATTGGAAGGCCAGGGGCCTTGATTTCACCGGCGTGTTCCGCCGGCCGCAAGCTCCCGCGACAGCCATTCGCCGGACCGAAACCCAGAACCATCCGATCGACGACATCCTCGATCGCAGGCTGATCGAACGGGCGGCGCCGGCGCTCGACTCCGCGCGGCCGGTGACGATCGATACGGCGATCCGCAATACGGATCGTTCGACGGGCGCGATGCTGTCGGGCGAGGTGGCCAGGCGTTTTGGTCACAAGGGACTTCGCGACGGCGCGATCACGGTCAATCTCGCCGGCACGGCCGGCCAGTCGTTTGGTGCGTTCCTTGCGCGGGGAATCACGTTCAATCTCGCCGGCGACGGCAATGATTATGTCGGCAAGGGACTGTGCGGCGGGCGCCTCATCATTCGTCCGCCCGCGACATCGAAGGTCGTCGCCGCCGAATCCATCATCGTCGGCAATACCGTGCTTTACGGCGCCATTGAAGGCGAATGCTATTTTTCCGGCGTCGCGGGCGAACGGTTCGCGGTGCGCAATTCCGGTGCTATCGCGGTTGTCGAGGGCGTTGGCGATCACGGGTGCGAATACATGACCGGCGGCGTGGTCGCGGTCATCGGACAGACCGGGCGCAATTTCGCCGCCGGCATGTCGGGCGGCATTGCCTATGTGCTTGACGAAGCCGGCGATTTCGCCGAGCGCTGCAACATGGCCATGGTGGAACTGGAGCCGGTGCCGGAAGAGGACGATCTTCTTGAAAAGCTGCACCATCATGGCGGCGACCTTGATCACAAGGGCCGGGTCGACGTGCTCGACAACATGACAAGCCACGATGAGGAAAGGCTGTATCAGCTAATCTCCAATCACCTGCGTTACACCGGGTCTGTCCGCGCGAAGGACATTCTGGACAACTGGACCGAATACCGTCCGAAATTCCGCAAGGTCATGCCGGTCGAGTATCGCCGCGCCCTGCGGGAGATGGAAAACATGCGACTTGGCGTGGCGGCGGAGTAGCGGTATGGAGCGGACGTGGCATATGTCACGGAGATTTTGACGAACAGGCACCACGGAGCGGCAATCATGATCGTGACGACCACCAACAGCCTCAATGGGCATGAGATAACCGAGTACAAGGGCGTCATCACCGGAGAGGCCATTCTCGGGACCAATATCTTCCGGGATATCTTCGCCGGCATTCGCGATATTGTCGGCGGGCGGTCGAGTTCCTATGAGAAGGTGTTGCGCGAAGCGCGTGAAACGGCGCTGGCCGAGTTGCGGGAAGAAGCCCGCCGGCACGGCGCCAATGCGGTGATCGGCGTCGATATCGACTACGAGAACATTTCCGCCGGTTCCGGCGGTTCCATGCTGATGGTGTCGGCGTCCGGAACCGCCGTGGTTGTGCGGTAATCGGGAATTATTCATGGGTAAGGTAACCGGATTTCTCGAAATCGACCGGCAGGTGCCGAAATATCAGCCGGCATCCGACCGGATTCGCCATTTCAGGGAGTTCACCCTGCCGATGTCGGATCCCGAGGTCGTCAAGCAGGCGGCGCGCTGCATGGATTGCGGCGTTCCCTATTGCCACGGCCCGACCGGTTGTCCGGTGCACAACCAGATTCCCGACTGGAACGATCTGGTTTACTCCGGCGATTGGGACAATGCGATTCGCGACCTGCATTCGACCAACAATTTCCCCGAATGGACGGGCCGCATCTGTCCGGCACCGTGCGAAGAGGCGTGTACGCTGAATCTGGAGGACGTTCCGGTCTCGATCAAGGCGATTGAGCAGGCGATAGCCGACCGGGCCTGCGAAACCGGCCATATCCGGCCCTTTCCGCCCGAGCGCAAGACCGGCAGGTCGGTCGGAATCATCGGTTCCGGCCCCGCCGGCATGGCCGCCGCGCAGCAACTCGGGCGCGCCGGACACGATGTCCATGTCCATGAGCGCGAAAGCCGGCCCGGCGGCCTCATGCGCTACGGCATTCCGGACTTCAAGATCGAGAAACATCACATCGACCGGCGCGTCGCGCAGATGAACGGCGAGGGCGTGACCTTTCATTGCGGCGTCAATATCGGCGTGGACAAGTCCATTGCCGACCTGCTTGGGGAACACGATGCGGTGCTCTACTGCGGCGGGTCGGAAAGGCCGCGTCCGGCGGGCGTTCCCGGCGCCGGTATCGCCGGCGTCCACGATGCGATGCCGTATCTGGTGCAGCAAAACCGGCGGGTCGGCGGAGAAGACATTCAGTCCGTCGCCTGGCCATCGAAGCCGATTTCCGCGTCCGGCAGGCGCGTCATCGTGGTCGGCGGCGGAGACACGGCGTCCGATTGTATCGGCACCGCCTTCCGCCAGGGCGCGGTCAGGGTGACGCAACTCGATATCCGGCCGGAGCCGCCGGAGATGGAGGACAAATTGACGGTGTGGCCCTATTGGGCGACCAGGATGCGCACGTCTTCGTCGCAGGCCGAGGGTGCGAATCGCGAATTTCAGATCGCCACGCTGGAATTTTTGGGCGAGGAAGGCCGCCTGATCGGCGTCAGGTGCTGCCACGTCGACGAAAAGCGCAAGCCCGTCGAGGGCACGGAATTCATGATCCGCGCCGATCTCGCTTTCATCGCCATCGGATTTCACGGCGTGCTTGAGACCGGCAGGCCAAGCGAAACGGGCGACGGTTTGAAGACGGTGGTGGACGGGCGCGGCTCGGTCAATATCGACGCCAATGAAACCGACTACCGCACCAGTATCGACCGCCTCTATGCGGCGGGCGATGCAAGGCGCGGACAATCTTTGGTGGTCTGGGCGATACGGGAGGGCCGTCAGGCGGCCGCCAGTGTGGATGAAGCGCTGATGGGCTCCACCGCGCTGCCCCGTTAGAGCGTGTCCGACGGCCTGCCTGTTCAAGAAAAGGTCAAGGGCGGGGCCGCCGCGACGACCGCCGCCGCATGGTTGTTCCTGCCGCCGTCACTTCAATCGGCGCCTCTTGATTGCCGTCAGGACTTCCCTGCCGGGATATCCGGTCTGTTTCATGCCGGCGTGCGCCTGAAACGCCATGATCGCCTTGCGGGAGCCATTGCCGATCATTCCGTCTATCTTGCCGTCATAATATCCAAGCGCGAGCAGATGTTTCTGAAGTTCCCGCTTTTCCGAGAAGGAAAGTCTGGTGAACGGCCGGTCCCAGTCTTTTCTCAAACCGCCGTAACCGGCGATTTCGTCCGCGAGCAGCCCGACGGCCAACGCGTATTTGTCGGCGTTGTTGTAGCGCTTGAGAACGAAGAAATTTTTTGTCGCCAGAAATGCCGGGCCGGCCCGTCCCTGCGGAATCTTCAAAACGGCATTGTCGCCGCCGCGCGGATACGCCCTGCCGTTCACCCGTTTCACGCCGAGCGACTTCCAACGCGAGATTTCGAGCGATCCGTCCGGGAATTTCCGGCCCTTCGGAAGATTGACTTCATAACCCCAGGTCTGGCCGCTGCGCCATCCGTTTTGCCGCAGGAGGTTTGCCGCCGTCGCCAGGGCGTCGGGGATCGAGTCCCAGATATCCCTGCGTCCATCGCCGTCCATATCGACCGCGTAGGCCATATAGCTGGTTGGAATAAATTGCGTGTGGCCCATCGCGCCGGCCCATGAGCCTTCGAGATGGTGTATGTCGATATCGCCGCGTTGCAGGATTTTCAGAGCGGCGATCAGTTGTTGCCGGGCGAATTTCCGGCGTTTGTTGTCCGCATAGGCGAGTGTCGACAGGGACCGCACGACATTGCGCATCACCCTGTCGTTCTTCAGGATTGCGCCGTAATTGGTCTCCATCGACCAGATGGCTAGCAAGACATGGCGGCTGACGCCGAATTCGCGTTCGATTTTTGTCAGCCAGAGTTCCCACTTGCGCAACATCGCGCGTCCGTTGGCGATGGCGTCCTCGTGCACGCGGCTGTCGAAATACCGCCAAGCGGGCGCGCGAAATTCCGGCTGATAACGTGCTTTCTCAAGCACTTCGGGATCGGGCGCGGTCACTCCCTCGAAGGCGCGGTCGAAGGTCGAGTGCGTGATGCCCGATTTGGCGGCGGTCGCCCGGAACCCGTCGACCCATTTCCTAAATCCGTCATCCGCGTGTGCGGTCGCCATCGAAAACGGCGTCGCCGTCAATACAAGGCAAATCGCCATTGCGCGGCTCAATTTCACCGGTGACATTCTCATTGCGTCCTCCAAATTCCGATTTCATTCGAAATCTGAACGAATCCGGTTAGGAATTGGTTTACCATGGATCGCGATTTCTCCACCGGGACCGTCTATCGGTCATCCATTGTCGGGTGTATCCGACGCCGGATTTATCAGTTGTCAATTCCGGCGTGGAAATGTCATTCCGGGACAGTTGGAAGATTCGATCCATGACGAGAATCCGCAAGGCCGTATTCCCGGTCGCCGGGCTTGGCACACGATTTCTGCCGGCGACCAAGTCGGTGCCGAAGGAAATGCTGACGGTGTTCGACCGCCCGGTGATCCAATACGTGGTGGATGAGGCCCGAGCCGCCAGGATTGAGCATTTCATCTTCGTGACCGGCCGCAACAAGACGGTCATTGAAGATCACTTCGATATTCAGTTCGAACTTTACGATACGCTGGAGCGGCGCGGGAAAATCGCGGAACTGGAACTGTTGAAAGCTCTTCAACCGGAGCCGGGCGCGACGAGTTTCACCCGGCAGCAGGAGCCGCACGGCCTCGGTCATGCCGTGTGGTGCGCGCGTGAGCTTGTCGGCGACGAACCGTTCGCTCTGCTGCTGCCGGACATGATCATGCCGCCGGACCGGAATTGCACGGCGTCGATGGTCGGCCTTTACGAAAAGACCGGCGGCAACATCGTCGCCGTCGAGGCCTGCGATCCTTCCGAGACCCACCGCTACGGGATCGTCGGGAAGGGGGGTGACGCCCATTCCGGCTTCGAGATCATCGGGATGGTCGAAAAACCGGCGCCCGGCGCGGCGCCGTCGAACCTTTTCATGAACGGTCGCTACATCCTTCAGCCGGAGATATTCGAATATCTGGCGCGTCACGAACGCGGCGCAGGCAGCGAGATCCAGTTGACAGACGCCATGCTGGCGCTGAGCGGGAAGCAGCCGTTTTTCGGATTTCACTATCAGGGCCACACATTCGACTGCGGAACGACGACGGGCTTCGTGGAGGCGAACCTGGCGTTCGCGATGGAAGAACCGACGGTTCGCGAACGGTTGCTGCCGCTCGTCAGGGCCTACGCGAGAAAAAGCGGCTAAACGCCCGGTCGGGAACGACGCGCCGGGGTGGATGCGCCCGGAAGCGTTTTCGGGATTGGACACCGTTGCGATTACGCGGTAATCGCCTTGCCTGATGCATGGAAATCCGATGAAGACACCGGTAGACGGCAAATCCGCGGTCGCGGCGGCAATCAGGACCGTTCGGACCGGGCAGTCGGGCATGGCCGCCCTTGCCGGCGCGCTTGGCGACGGTCTGTCGGGACCTTTTGCGGAGGCGGTTGAAACCATCGCCGCGATTGGCGGCCGGGTTATTGTCACCGGCGTCGGAAAGAGCGGCCATATCGGATCGAAAATCGCGGCGACACTGGCGTCGACGGGAACGCCCGCCTATTTCGTTCACTCCGCCGAAGCCAATCACGGCGATCTTGGCATGGTGGCGCGCGACGATGTGATCGTCGCCTTGTCCCGGTCCGGCGAAACGGCCGAATTGAACGGCATTGTCGCCTATGCCAAGCGGTTCTCCATCCCGCTGGTCGCCATCACCTCCGGCGAGGAATCCGCGCTTGGCCGGGCGGCGGACATCGTGCTGAAATTGCCGCGCGCCGCCGAAGCCTGCCCGCACGGGCTGGCGCCGACCACCTCGACGCTCATGCAAATGGCCATGGGCGACGCGCTGGCCGTGGCGCTGCTTGAAGCGCGCGGATTTACCGCCGATCACTTCAAGACGTTCCATCCCGGCGGACAGCTCGGCGCCAACCTGACCCATATCGGCGATATCATGCACACCGGCGATCGTATCCCGAAGGTGCCGCTGGGCGCCAAAATGCCCGATGCCGTCATGGAACTCTCAAACAAGCGGTTCGGCTGCGTCTGCGTGATCGACGGAGATCGACTCGCCGGCATCGTCACCGACGGCGACCTTGCGCGCAACCTGCGCCGCAACATGGCGGATGTCGCCGTTGAAGACATCATGACGAAAGACCCGAAAACGGTCAGCCGCCAGACCTTGGCCGGCGCCGCCGTCGGCGTTCTCAATGAAAACAACATCAGCGCGCTGATCGTGGTTGAAGACGGTATCCCGGTCGGGGTCGTACATTTCCACGACCTGCTGCGGCTCGGCGCCGCCTGAAGCGGCCGTCAGACCGGCTCCACGGTCAGTTTCATGTCGGCCGCGCCGGTGACGCGCACCTTCGTTCCCGCATCCAGGTCCGGGCCGGACACGCTCCAGGTCGTGTCGCCGATTTTCACGCGGCCCCGGCCATTGACGATCGCCTCCCGCAGGGTCGTCGTTTCCCCGATCATCTGCGCGCCGCGCCGATTGAGCAGCGGTTCGTCGGATACGTCGCCGCGTTTCATCAGCGCCCGTCCGGCGAAGGCCGATATCAGGGCAAGCGCCAGAAACACCAGCACCTGCGCCTGCCAGGTCCAGAAGGCGGCATCCCAGAGCACAAGGGAGACCGCGCCCACGATCACGGCCGCAATGCCGATCCAGATCAGAAAGAATCCCGGCGCCAGAATTTCCGCTCCAAGCAGGAGCAGGCCAAGCACCACCCAGTTCCAGGCTCCCAGTTCGCCAAACAGTTCCTCAAGCATCGTATCGCCCTTTCGCAGCCAGGACCGTCCTGTCAGGAACCTCCTGGCGTTACGGTGGGCGTCCGGCGCGTTCGCCCGCCGCGGGATGCCGAACCGCCTCCGTCGCCAAACACCTCCCTGGCGATGGCGCCAATTCCGCCCAGCGAACCGATCAGAGACGACGCTTCCATCGGCATCAATACGATTTTCTGGTTTGGCGCGCTACCGATCGTGGACAGCGCTTCGGTATATTTCTGCGCGACGAAATAGTTGACCGCCTGCACATTGCCCGACGCGATCGCCTCGGACACCATCGTGGTCGCTTTGGCCTCGGCCTGCGCCAGGCGCTCACGGGCCTCCGCGTCAAGAAAGGCGGCCTCCTTCCGGCCTTCGGCATCAAGAACCTGCGCGCGCTTGCGGCCTTCCGCCTCGAGAATTTCGGCGCGCTTTTCGCGTTCCGCCTTCATCTGGCGCGCCATCGAATCGACGAGATCGGTCGGCGGATTGATATCCTTGATCTCCACGCGCGTCATCTTGATGCCCCACGGATTCGCGGCTTCATCGACGACCCGCAGCAGGCGTTCGTTGATCGCATCGCGATTGGACAGCAGTTCATCAAGGTCCATCGATCCCATCACGGTGCGGATGTTGGTCATGGTGAGGTTGAGGATCGCGTTTTCGAGACCGGAGACCTGATAGGCCGCCTGAGCCGCATTCAACACCTGATAGAACGCGACCCCGTCCACGGCGACGGTCGCGTTGTCCTTGGTGATGACTTCCTGGGTCGGAACGTCGAGCACCTGCTCCATCATGTTCATCTTGCGGCCGATGTGATCGACAAACGGAATGATGATGTTCAAACCCGGATTCAGCGTGCGCGTATAGCGGCCAAATCGCTCGACCGTGTAATTGAACCCCTGCGAAACGGTCCTGATTCCGGTCAGAAGCAGGAAAGGGACGAGCAATACGAGAACGACGACAACGATATCAAATCCCGAAAACGTCATCAAAATCTCCTTTCGATTGACTATTCCTTATTCTCCGGCCGCGCGAATCGCAACTGCCCGATATATGGGAAGCTGAAATGCCGGTTGCAATTTTTTCATGCCGGAAAACCCGGCATTCGGTCATCATTCCGTCGCGCGTCACGTTTCAAACACACCGGCGACCGACGCGGACATGGCTTTCATCGACCCGAAACCGGCGCCATCGGATCATTCCCGGACCGCGCATTGCCGAATTCTGGAAGTTTCGGGTATTGAAACCGTCAATTGGGCGCGGTAATTGCCGAATCCACCCCGGTCGGACCGCATTTCGGCGTCAATAAGCGCAGGTTAACCATTGGAATCGATAATCCGTCGCGTATTTTACGCAATCGGGACAACGATCCGGTCGGGGATCGCGGGACCGCCGACAAGGCCTTTGGAGTGAAAAAGCGGGCATCCATCGACAGCGACCGTCGGACAGGTTTGTCCGCATGGCGCCGGTATTCGGCATCCTGCCTGATCGCCATGTTCGGCGTGCTCGCGCCGGCGGGCGTCGCGAGCGCCGAGACGCGCACGCTGAAATTCTATTTCGTTCACACCGGTGAAAAAGCGGAAATCGCCTACAAGAAGAACGGCAGGTATCTCAAGGGCGGTCTGAACCGGATCGACCGGTTTCTTCGCGACTGGCGCCGTAACGAACCGACGAAAATGGACCCCCGGCTGCTCGACCTCGTCTGGGAGGTCTACCGAAAATCGGGTTCACGCAAACACATTCACGTCATATCCGCCTACCGGTCGCCGGCGACCAACGCGATGTTGATAAAGCGCGGCCGCGCCGCCGCCAGAAACAGCCAGCACATGGTCGGCAGGGCGATGGATTTCTATCTGCCGGACGTCAAACTGTCCGAACTGCGCCGTATCGGTTTGCAAATGCAGGTTGGAGGTGTCGGATATTATCCGGGATCGGGATCGCCGTTCGTGCATATGGATGTCGGCGGCGTTCGCCATTGGCCCCGTATGAGACGCGACGAACTGGTTGCGATGTTCCCGAACGGCAAAACCCTTCACGTGCCGAAAGACGGCAAGCCATTGCCGGGCTACAAGCAGGCGCTCGCAAGCTATAACAAGCGCCGCAAGTCGGGTGGCGGCGTGATTGTCGCTAGTGCGGAGCCTTCAAAACCGGAGAAAAGAAAAAGCGGCGGATTTCTGGCCGCGTTCTTTGGCGGCGGCCGGGATGACGGGGAAGACCGCGTTCAGGCCGCGACCGCGCGCGTAAAGACGGTCTTCGCGCCTGCCGCGGTGGAACGGCGGCCGGCGACGCCTGAAACGATCATCGCGGCGTTGCCGGCGCGCGATGTGCCGCTACCGCTATTTGCGCCACGGCCCGGGGTTGACGCCGATATTGATGCGCCGCTCGAAACGGAACCTTCCGGGGATGCCGTCCGGCTTGCCCTTGCCGCGCCCGAACCGACGCCGCGTCCGTCCGAATCGCTCGAAGCCCGCATTGCGGCGGACGAAGAAGCGCCGGCAATCGTGCAATCCGCCGGGCCGGATGACGGCAAGGGCGGCCGCGTCGTCGAGGTTTCGCCGCCGGAAAGGAGACTGCGGCTCGGTGGAGAGACGGTCGTTGTGGCGGCGCTGTCCGACAGTGGATCCGTTCTCGATGTGGGAACCGCGCGATTCGGCATAACGACCCTCGGTGACTCCGGCGATGTCACGGAACCGGGGAATGATCGTGGCAAGGCCGATAAAGCCCGGTCGGTCGCGGTTTCGCCGAAGGAATCCGTCGTGGCGGGCATCGAACCGGTCGATCCGCTGGAAGCGCTTGATCCGGACGCCAGAACGACCGGGAAATCCGGCAGGCCGGTGGCCGCCGACGGCAAGCCGGCGCGCCGGGCGATGATCGTTCCGCCGCCCGGGAACCTGTCGCGACGCGCATTTGCAAAAACCCGTATTGCGCACACGCGGGAAGACGCGCGCGCGTCGTCTTTCGTTTTCGGCCCGGTCGGTCGCGCGCCGCGTGAAGTCTATACCGTCGGTTTCAGCCGCACCCCGCGTGCCGGCGATCCGTATCGCTTCACCGGCAGGGCCGTGCGGTTCCTGCCGATCGCCAGATTCGACTGATCGCGGACGAATTATCCTGTATTCAGAGCCGCGGCTTCGGCCGCCAGCGCTTCGATTCTGTCCCATGCGCCGGCCCGGACCAGTTCGTCCGGGGTCACCCAGGAACCGCCGACGCATATCACATTGGCAAGTTGGAGATAGTCGGGCGCGTTTGCGATTGTTATGCCTCCGGTCGGGCAAAACCGGATACGGGAGAGCGGGGAGGCCAAGGCGCCAAGGAAGCGCGCGCCGCCGGCCTGTTCGGCCGGAAAGAATTTCAGGATCGAGTAACCTTCCTCGTAGATCGCCATGATTTCGCTCGGCGTCACCGCGCCGGGCAGCATCGGGACATCGCTTCCACGCGCCGCATCGAGCAACTCCTGCGTCGTCCCGGGACTGACGATGAATTTCGATCCCGCTCCGACAGCCCTGGCGTACTGTCTGGGCGTCAGGATCGTTCCCGCGCCCACCACCGCGCCTTCGACTTCCTCCGAAACAAGCCGGATCGCGTCAACGGCGTCGGGTGTGCGCAATGTAATCTCGATTGCGGAAAGACCTCCGGCCACCAAAGCCCGCGCAAGCGGCGCCGCGTCGGCCAGACGATCGATCTTCAGCACCGGGATGACCGGCTGATTTTCCAGTATCGGCAGCAACGCCTCGTTCTTCCGGGTCATGTCGGATTCCGCTCGAATTGGGTTGACATGCGGGGGTTATCAGGCCGGATGACCGCTGTCCACTCGCGGCGCCGTCTTCATCGCCTGCCGAAAAGATTCGCGAATATCGCGCACACCCGGTTCATCAGGGACGAACCGCCGCCGGAAAGAGGCGCGGCGCGATCCATCGCCCTGAGCGTGCGCTTATCCGCGACGCCGCTGTCCGGCAGGTCGTGATCGCGCTGGAAGCCTTTCACCGCCCTCTTTGTGGCCGAACCGAAATCGCCATCGGCCCTTGCGAGGTAGCCAAGGGCCGAGAGCTTGCGTTGGAGACCGGAAACGGATGGTCCCCTGGACCCCGATCGCGGATCGTTTGCCGCCGCGCCGCCGCCATGTCCGCTGACAGCCGACGGTCGAAATAGTGTCCTTCAAACCGGATAGGGGTTCCTGCCTGCCGTCGACGCGGACGAACGCCTTTCCTCCGTTCTCCACATGGCAGATGGCCAGCAGGCCGGCCGGCTCGAAATTGCTGTCGACCGCGATTTTGGCGATCGCTTCGATGGTTTCGGGAGATTTCATCCGGTTCTCCGTGGTTGCGCTCGGTCGGCGGATTATCGGCGTATGACCGGCGGCGTGGAGAAGAAAACCGGATTATCGGATCGGGCGCAGCGATGAACTGTCTTCTATAGATTTGATAAATCACGGCTAATCCAAGGCCGTTGATCGAAATGAGTTGAGAATGTAGGCAATCGCGCCATGCGGATATCCACACCGGAACATCGTTGGCGTGTCGTCGCGCTCTATCGTTTTTTCCGAACGGGCGAACCTCCGGCTCTGCGGGCGAAACTGCTGTCCTTGTGCACGCGCCTGGGTGTCAAGGGAACCCTGATCGTTGCGAGCGAGGGGATGAACGGAACCGTCGCCGGCAGCGCGGATGCGATAGACCGCCTGGTCGCCTTCCTCGGGCGGCTGGAGGGCTTCGCCGGGGCGCAGATCAGGTATTCGACGGCGGAGGAACCGCCGTTTCGGCGCCTGAAGATCCGTGTGAAGAAGGAAATCGTCACGATGGGGGTTCCCGGCATCGGTCCGACCGGGATCCGGGGCGATTACATCGAACCGAAGGACTGGAACGCCCTGATCGCCGATCCGGAGACGATACTGATCGACACACGCAACGCGTATGAGACGGCGATCGGAACATTTCAGGGCGCCGTCGATCCCGAAACCGGTTCGTTCCGCGAATTTCCCGGGTGGGCGGACAGCCATCGCGACAGGCTGGAGGGCCGCAAGGTCGCCATGTACTGCACCGGCGGAATTCGTTGCGAGAAGGCGACGGCCTATGTCAAATCGCTGGGTATCGACCGGGTGTTCCATCTCAAGGGCGGCATCCTGAAATATCTTGACGAAATCCCGGCCCGGGAAAGCCGCTGGAACGGCGAATGTTTCGTCTTCGATGAGCGCGTCGCCGTCGCACACGGGCTTGAGCGGGGTGAAGCGCGTCTTTGTCGCGCCTGCCGCCGCCCGCTGACGCCGGAGGAACGCCGCTCGGCCGGCTATGTCGAGGGGATTTCCTGTCCCCATTGCGTCGACGAACGCGGTGACGCCGATCGAAAACGCTATGCGCAAAGGCAGATGCAGATCGAGCGGGCGCCGGCGGCGGGGGAGGAGGGGCACCCGTTGACCGGGGTCTGACCCCTGCCGTCAAGGGTGGGCGCGGATGTTGATCGGGGAAGAAGCTCCGGGCGATATCCGGGCCATACGAGACATTCATCTGGCCTCTTTTCCGGAAGGCGGAGAAGCCGATCTGGTCGATCGGCTGCGATTCGACAATGATGCCGTGCTGTCACTGGTCGCCGCGGCCATCGACGGCGTACCGGTCGGCCATGCCCTGTTTTCTCGGATGTCCGCGCCATTCTGAGCGCTCGGGCTCGGACCGGTCGCCGTGTTGCCGGAGCATCGGCGCCGGGGGGTGGGCGCGGCCCTGATCGGAAAAGGCGTCGAACTTGCCGAAAAGCGGGGATGGGAAGCCGTATTCGTGCTCGGAGAGCCCGGCTACTACGACCGGTTCGGCTTTTCCGCGCAATTGGCGAGAGGATTTATGTCACCCTATGCGGGCGAGTATTTCATGGTCCTGCCGCTCGGCGGGCCGGATTTGCCGGCTTCATCGGGCCGGGCCATCTATGCGGACGCGTTCGCCGGGCCGGGAGAGTAACCGGGCCGGGAGCGGCGCCCGACTGCGGGCGCCGCTCCAAAACTGTGCCGACAAAGGGCGGATCAGGCGGCCTTGGCCTCGATCTGCTTGCCCTTTTTGGCCTTCGACGCGGCGATCGAAATGCGGCGCGGCTTCAATTCCTCGGGCACCTCGCGAACGAGGTCGATGTGAAGCAGGCCGTTTTTCAACCCGGCGCCATTGACCTCGACATGATCGGCAAGCTGGAACCGGCGCTCGAACGTGCGGCCGGCAATGCCGCGATAGAGCAATTCAGCGCCCTCGCCGTCGTTCTGCTCGGCTTTTTCGCCCTTGACCGTCAGGACGTTTCTGTGGGCTTCGAGTTCCAACTCATCCTCGCCGAATCCGGCGACGGCCATTGTGATGCGATAGGCGTCATCGCCGGTGCGCTCAATGTTGTAGGGCGGATAAGTCTGTGCGCTTTCCGGCTGACCCATCGAGTCGAGCATCGAAAACAGACGATCGAAGCCGACGGTCGAACGATAGAACGGTGAAAAATCGATATGACGCATTTTGTGTTCTCCTGTTGAGCAACATGGGTTTGCGTTGGCCGGCGCACGGCTCCACGGACGGACCCCCGGCGACCGGCGCGGTCCCTTTCAGGCAACCGCAAAAAGCTATCTGGGAATTGCGGCGATCGAGTTCAAGAGGCCCGACCGCTTTCCGGATGACCGCCGGCGCGCAAATGCTCTTGCATTCGATGTGTTCCCGCTTATCACCGGTCGATGCCCCCAACGGAACCGGCCCGGAGCGGCAATGGATAAACTCCTGATCGAGACCGAAGACAATCCGGCGCCGGACGGCGTCCATGCCGGCCATTTCAAGGGCCGCGACGGATGCAGGCTCCGGTATGCCCTGTTTCGCGATGCGGGTTCGCCGCGAAAAGGCACTGTCATCGCTCTGCACGGGCGCAACGAGTGTATCGAAAAATATTTCGAAACCGCCGGGGACCTGTCCCGAAGAGGGTTTTGCGTCGCGACGTTCGACTGGCGCGGGCAGGGCGGATCGGACCGGCAGATCGGCAATCCGGCCAAGGGTCATGTCGATAGTTTCCACGAATATGTTGATGATCTTGATAGGTTTTTTGAGGAAATCGCCTTGCCCGACTGCCCCGGCCCATACTACATCCTCGCGCACTCCATGGGTTCGCTGGTTGCGCTGCTGGCGTCGCCGCATCCGGTCAATCGCGTGGATCGGATGGTGTTGATCGCGCCGTTGCTGGAACTGCACGGCACGCGCTTTTCCATGAACGCGCTCACGATCGTGACCGGATTGATGACCAATGCCGGTCTGGGCCGATTGTACATGGCGGGGGGCCGGCGCGCGCGCGAGATCGGGGCGTTTCCGGAAAACAGGCTGACAACCGATGAAAAACGCTACATGCGCAATGCCCGGCTGTTCAAGGCGGCGCCGCATCTGGGTCTGGGCGGACCGACAGTTGCATGGGTCAATGCGTTCTGCCGCGCCTCGGCGGAGGTCGGTGACGCCGATTTCATGGCGGCGATGCGCGTGCCTGTTCTGATCGCCGCCGCCGGCGCCGACCGGGTCGTGTCCAACCGTGCGATCGAACGATATTCGCGGCGCTTGCGCTCCGGCAGGCTGGTCACGATCGACGGAGCGCGGCACGAAATTCTTCAGGAGGCGGACCGCTACCGCGAACGGTTCTTCGCCGCTTTCGACGCATTCGTTCCGGGAGGCGAAACCTGAGCGACCGGCCTACCGGTTCAGTTCGGCAATCGCCGCTTCGTGCAGTTTCGGAGTGGCCGCGGCGATCGCGTTGCCGCCGGTTTCGGCCGGTCCGCCATCCCATCGCGTCACGACGCCGCCCGCCGCCTCGATCAGCGGAATGAGGCCGACAATATCGTAGGGCTGCAATAGTCCGGGCTCGACCACGACATCGATGTGACCGGCGGCGAGCAAGGCGAACGCATAGCAGTCGCAGCCATACCGGGCCAGTTTGACGGCCGACTCCAGCCTTTCATAGGCTTCGAGTTCCGCGCCTTCGAAAAGCCTGGGCGATGTGGTGAAGAGGATCGCGTCGTCAAGGGATTCCGTCGCGCTTGTCGCCAGGTCGCGCCGTCCGTCCGGCCATTCATGGATGCCCTTGCCTTGCGCCGCGAGGTAGATTTCGCCGGTGAACGGTTGCGCCATCATGCCGGCGACCGCCTCGCCGTCCTCCAGCAGTCCGACAAGCGTTCCCCACACCGGCAGGCCCGAGATAAACGCGCGCGTTCCGTCGATCGGATCCACCACCCAGACGTGGCGGCCGCCGGTATTCTCGGCTCCGAATTCCTCGCCAAGAATACCGTGTCCGGGATGCGTCCTGTTGATGAGCGTCCGTATGGCGCGCTCGGCCTCGCGGTCGGCCTCGGTCACGGGGTCGAACCCGCCCCGCTGCTTGTTGACGACGACGCCCTTCGATCTGAAGCGCGGCAATGTCTGCGCCGCCGCGGCGTCGGCCAGTTTCCGCAGAAACTCAAAATCGGTTGGCATTCGGCACGATCTCCCGATCCGTGAGGGCGCGCCGCCGCGCGGACTTCACCCGATCGCGGCCGCGTCGCGGAATGTATCGTCGTCGGTCATTCGGCCGCCAGCGGAACGTCGCCCGGATCGTTGAGCGTCACCCGGGTAAGTTCGGCGCAAAACGCGCGCAGATCGTCGCAAAGGCTTGAGAATCCCGGCCGCTTTTCAAAAGTCCGCTCGTTCATGTAAATACCGCGATTGACCTCGAGTTGAACCGCATGAAATCCGTGTTCCGGCCGTCCATAGCGCTCGGTTATGAAACCGCCGGCATAGGGTTTGTTGTGCGATACCGTGTAACCCATCGCGGACAACACGTCGATTGCGCGCATGGTCAGTTTTCGCGACGCGGACGCGCCGAACCGGTCGCCGACGATGAAATCCGCGCGCGTTTCGTTGTCCGACTCACGAATGTTGGCCGGCATTGAATGGCAATCGACCAGAATGGCGAAACCGAAACGCCCGTGCGTGCGCGCCAGCAGGCGCCGCAGGCATTCGTGAAACGGCTTGTACGCATACTCAATGCGCGAAAGCGCCTCGGAAAGCGGCAGGCGCGACCGGTAGATGTCCAGGCCTTCTCCAACCAGGCGCGGCACCGTGCCCAGACCGCCGACCACCCTGGCCGACCGGGTGTTGGCGAAGGGAGGCACCGGATCGGAGAACATGCGTGGGTCCAGTTCCCATGGCTCGCGATTTACATCAAGCCACGCCCTCGGAAAATTCGCGCTGAGCAGGGGTGCGCCGAGTTTTGCCGCGCTTGCGAACAATTCGTCCACATAGGCATCCTCGGATTTCCGGATGGACAACCTGTCCAGCCTCGATTGGCGGAGAAACTCGACCGGATAGTAGCGCCCGCTGTGAGGCGAATCGAATACAAACGGAAGCGTCTGATGTGCAGGCATGCTGACATGAAACGGCGGGGCGTCGCCAAATTCACCCGGTTCCTTCATGCACCAGCCCCGCCAGTCCGTTGAATCGCGGTTTTTCCGATACGACGAACCTGCCACCGCGGCCTGAACATGTCCAGCGTTTGGGCGCATTCACTTGATATTTACCGTCGAACCTCCATAGTGATGGTTGGAACGCGCCCCGGATTGACCGGGGTCATCGCCGGCGATGCCGTCAGCACCACCGGAAAGGATAGATATCCGTGCCGAGAATTCTGCTCGCCGAAGACGATGAGGATATGCGCCGTTTCCTGGTCAAGGCCTTGGAGCGAGCCGGCTACGACGTAACGGATTTCGACAACGGCGCCAGCGCCTATGAACGCCTGCGCGAGGAGCCTTTCAACCTGCTGCTGACGGATATCGTCATGCCTGAATTGGACGGCATCGAACTGGCGCGCCGGGCGACGGATATCGATCCCGACCTGAAGGTTATGTTCATCACCGGGTTTGCGGCGGTCGCGCTCAATCCCGATTCCAAGGCTCCCCGGGACGCGAAAATTCTCTCGAAGCCGTTTCATCTGCGCGACCTCGTCAACGAGGTCGAGAAAATGCTTCAGGCGGCCTGACCGCAGCGCCGGGCGACACAGCGGGCGCTGAAACTGTTGCGTGAGCGCAAAATCTGTGGTCTATGCGCGGCGCGAATGGGCGTGTAGCTCAGCGGGAGAGCACTACGTTGACATCGTAGGGGTCACTGGTTCAATCCCAGTCACGCCCACCATTCCAATCGTCTGATTTCATTGTTCTTCCGGAATCGGATGCGCCTTTCGAAAGTCTGACAATCCGGTCGCGGTCACACTCCGGACCCCGGAAAGTCCATTGTCGAAGGCGCGGAATCATGCGAAAACGCTGGCTTGAATATCCCGTGCGCCGCCCGCCATGGATCCGGAGCGGTCCAGCAGGCGGCAGATGTGGCCGAACCGTCAAAAAACCGCCGATAAGACCGGAATTGCGGAGCGCGCGAGGTCGTTTATGAGCGAATTATCCGGGATAATCGGCGCGTTTGCAGGATTTTGAATATCCCGGGCTTTCACTATCGGACGATCCTGATATCAGTTCGGTCGGAGGAAGGTCGTGACCGCCAATCCGCGCACAAGGGAAATTTTGCAGCATTTGGCGTCTCGTCCGGGCCACGATGAGGTGAAGGCTGATTTTCGCGCGCTTCTGACGGAGGAATTCGGCGCCGATATCCGGTCAATGGATTTCGAGCGAAGGGTGCCCGAAGTGCGGGGTCGCATTGATGCTCTTATCGGACGCACGGTCTTTGAAGCGAAGTCCAATCTCGAACGCGAATGGAGCGATGTCGAACGGCGCCTGCCGGATTACCTCGCCGACCGCGAGCGGGACGAAGGCGAACGCTTTGTGGGCATCGCCAGCGACGGTCTGAGATGGGCCGTTTTCGAGCTTCGCGACGGCGCGCTGGAAAAGCTCAAGGAAACCGAACTCGACCCCGATAAAGCAGAACCGTTTCTCGCCTGGCTCGACGGAGCGCTGGCGCTCAAGTCCAGCCTGCCGCCCGAGGCCCTGACGATCCGGTTCGAGCTTGGCGGTGATTCGGTCGCCTTTCGCCGCGCCTCGCAAGAACTGCTCGCCATTTGGAACGCCTCCAGCGACCAGCCGGCCGCCGCGCTGAAGAAGCAGCTCTGGGCGTCGATGCTGAAACTGGTCTATGGCCGCGAAATCGACAACGACCTCCTGTGGATTCAGCACACCTATCTCGTTGTCGTCGCCAAATCGATCGCCCTGGCGGTTCTCGATCTGGCCGACGACGATCCGGCGCGAATGCTGTCGGGCAGCGCCTTCGAACAGGCCAACATTCGCGGCGCGGTGGAGAGCGATTTCTTCGATTGGGTTGTCGCAACCCCGGACGGCGAGAAACTGGTGCGCCGCATCATGGCCCATGTCCGCAGATTTCGCCTCCGCGAGGTCGAAACGGACGTATTGAAAATTCTCTATGAGTCGCTGATCGATCGCGACGAACGCCACGGCCTTGGCGAATACTACACGCCGGACTGGCTGGCCGCGAAGGTCGTGAACAAGGCGGTCGACCGTCCCGATCAACAGAAGGTCCTCGATCCGGCCTGCGGCTCCGGCGCGTTCCTGTTCCATGCGATACGCAGCTTCCTCGCCGAAGCCGAGGAGATCGACTACCCGGAAGACAACCGCGCCGCCGAAGCGACCAGGCTCGTCACCGGCATGGACATTCATCCCGTCGCCGTCATCATCGCCCGCGTGACCTATCTGCTGGCGCTCGCTCCGGCGCTGGGGGTCAGGAAAGGCG
Organism: Rhizobiaceae bacterium; assembly: GCA_965204295.1. Classification (GTDB taxonomy): domain Bacteria; phylum Pseudomonadota; class Alphaproteobacteria; order Rhizobiales; family Rhizobiaceae; genus JAWKWH01. The sequence continues at coordinate 1,840,698 of OZ241973.1, read as the reverse complement.
ACATCACGATTCCCGTCTATCTCGGCGAGGCGATGCAATTGTCGATCACCCGGATGCTGACGGATACGGAGCTCAGGGTGCGAATTCCATCGCCCGGAGGCGATGCCGACATCATCCAGCGCAATGGCCATGGCGGAGAGCATCTGGATTTTCCGGAAGTGTTCTGCCGAAATCCCGAAATGTTCGATTTCGCGATTTACGCGATGCGCAGGGCGGCGCGGGAAGGCTGGACGCGCGAGCAATATGAAACGAATATCCGCACGGCGGCGTGGAAATTCTTCGACACATTGACGAACATGGACGACCGTTGGGAAAACCCCCGCACGGAAGAGTGGGCCCGCGGCGTAACGATGCTGGGAGAAACCTATCTGAAGCTCGACCGGCTGGAGAAGGAGGGGCGCGACACGATCTGGACCTATGTCGCACGAAATCTTTCACGCCCGCTTTTCCTGTCGGCGCGCAACGGGTGGGCCAATGTCGTTGTCGGCAATCCTCCATGGGTCGCCTACCGCCATATGAGCGCCGACCTGCAAACCCGCTTTAAGGAACTGGCCAGGGCCGAGAGAGTCTATGTCGGCGGCAGGCTGACGACGCAAAACGATCTCTGCGCGCTGTTCACCGTGCGCGCCGCCTCGCTTTATCTCAGGCCCGGCGGGCGTCTGGCGTTCGTGCTGCCATTGGCGGCGCTGACGCGCGGCCAGTTCGGGAAATTCCGCTCCGGCATTTTCAACAGCGTAAGACTGCGCTTCGACGAGACCTGGACAATGGATGACGGCGTGCAGCCTCTGTTCCCCGTCCCGTCCTGCGTCGTCTTCACGACGCGCCGCCGCGTCGGCCAGCAAATGCATGACCGGATCGGACGCCGCGCCTATTCCGGTCTTCTGCCCTATCGCGATGCGCCGGAGGACATCGCGGACGCCCGTCTGAAGGTAGACGACAATCCCGGCGACCCGGCGGAGGCGACATTCGCGGGGGGCTCGCCATATCGTGGAGCGTTCCGTCAGGGCGCAACCCTGGTGCCTCGCTTCCTCTGCTTCGTCGAGCGCAAAAAACTCGGCCGGCTCGGCGCGGACGCAAGCCGCCCGGCGATCGTCTCGCGGCGTTCGCCGCAGGAAAAGGAACCGTGGAAATCGCAACCGTCGATCGAGGGCAATATCGAATCCGGGTTTCTGCGCCCGGTCCTGCTCGGCGAATCGATCCTTCCCTATCGCGTGTTCCGGTCCTTCGAGGCGGTTGTTCCGGTGACCGGCAACGGCGAAGTGTTGTCATCGACGCTGGCGGCCAATCGCGGCCATGACGGCCTCGCCAACTGGATGCGGCAGGCGGAAGAGATTTGGGAAGCGAACAAGGCAGAAGGGACTAAAATCGATCTCTCCGGGCAACTTGACTACTACGGCAAGCTCGCGGCGCAGTTTCCTGCTGCACCCTTGCGAATTACCTATGCGGCGTCCGGTACAATCCCTGCGGCGTGTATTGTCGAGGATGGTCGCTTCGTATTCGAGCACCAACTGTATTGGGCGGCGATTTCCGCACGCGGTGAAGCGCAATATCTCAGTACGATAATCAACAGCGAGAAAACCCGTTCGCTGATCGCCCATCTTCAATCCAGGGGCCAGTGGGGCGCGCGCCATTTCGACAAGGTGATGTTCAACCTGCCGATTCCGCGCTTCGAGGACGGCAATGCGCTCCACCAGGATCTTTCCGCCGCCGGGGCGGAAGCGGAAAAGATCGCCGCCTCAGTCGAACTGCCCGAAGACATCAAATTCCGGCGTGCGCGCGGGATGGTCCGCGACGCGCTCGCCGCCGACGGCATCGCGGAAACGATCGACGACCTCGTCGCCCGCCTGCTCGGGGTCGATTGACGCTCAAAAATACTCCTGCAGCGGTCTGACCTCCAGGCTTCCGGCCCGCAATACGGCGATGGCGGCGGCGACGGCGGTCGCGCCGGCGATTGTCGTGTAATACGGCACTTTCCGCATCAGGGCGGCGCGGCGCAGCGATTTGGAATCCGAACGCGCCTTCTGTCCGTCGGTGGTGTTGATGACAAGCTGGACCTGCCGGTTGCGGATCGCGTCCTCGATATGCGGCCTGCCTTCCATCACCTTGTTGATCTTTTCCGATGACACGCCGTTTTCGGCCAGAAACCGTTGCGTGCCGCCGGTCGCGATCACCGAGAAACCCTCGTCGGCAAGTCGTCTGGCCGCGGGAAGCACCCGTTCCTTGTCATCATCGCGCACGGAGACGAACACCGCGCCCGACCGCGGCAAATCCACACCGGCGCCAAGCTGGGATTTGGCGAATGCAAGCGTGAAATCCCTGTCCAGTCCCATCACTTCTCCCGTCGAGCGCATTTCCGGGCCCAGCAGAATGTCGACGCCCGGGAAGCGGGCGAACGGGAAAACGGCTTCCTTCACCGCGATGTGTTTCGGCGTGGATATGTCCGCCGCGCCGCCATAGGCGCCGACCGCGGCATCGAGCTTTTCACCGACCATGATGCGCACCGCGATCCTGGCGATCGGACGTCCGACGGTTTTGGCGACGAACGGCACGGTGCGCGAGGCGCGCGGATTGACCTCCAGCACATGGGTCGCGCCGTTCCGGATGGCGTATTGCACATTCATCAGCCCGCCGACATTCAACGCTTTCGCCAGCGCAACGGTCTGCCGTTCCAGTTCGTCGACGATATCGGGGGAAAGCGAATGCGCCGGCAGGGAACAGGCCGAGTCGCCGGAATGGATGCCGGCCTCCTCGATATGCTCCATCACGCCGCAGACTTCGACCGTTTCGCCGTCGCACAGGCAGTCGACATCGACCTCGGTCGCGCCTTGCAGATAGGTGTCGAACAGCAGCGGATTTTTCCCCAGCAGCGTATTGATCTGCCCGGTCTTGTCGTTCGGATAGCGCTGTTTGATGTCTTCGGGCACCAGTTCCGGCACGGTGTCGAGCAGGTAGGTCTGCAACGCGCCTTCGGAATGAACGATCTGCATGGCCCTCCCGCCGAGCACATAGGACGGCCTGACCACCAGCGGAAAAACGAGTTCGGCGGCCACCAGCCGCGCCTGCTCGACCGAGTAGGCGGTACCGTTTTTCGGCTGACGCAGATCGAGTTTCATCAGCAGTTTCTGAAAACGGTCGCGATCTTCGGCCAGATCGATGGCGTCCGGCGAGGTGCCGAGAATCGGTATGCCGGCCTTCTCAAGCGCGCCGGCCAGTTTCAACGGCGTCTGCCCGCCGAGTTGGACGATGACGCCGGCCAGCCGCCCCTTCTCCCGTTCAGCATGGAGGATTTCAAGCACATCCTCCGCCGTCAGCGGTTCGAAATAGAGTCTGTCGGAGGTGTCATAGTCGGTCGATACGGTCTCCGGATTGCAATTGACCATAATCGCTTCATAGCCGACGTCGCGCAGCGCGAACGCGGCATGACAGCAGCAATAGTCGAACTCGATGCCCTGGCCGATCCGGTTGGGTCCGCCGCCGAGTATCACCACCTTGTCGCGGTCCGAAACCCCGGTCTCCGATCTGGGTTCGCCGGCGAACGGCGCCTCATAGGTCGAATACATATAGGCGGTCGGCGAGGCGAACTCCGCCGCGCAGGTGTCGATGCGCTTGAAGACGGGCCGCACGGCCATTTCCGCCCGCAGCGCCGCCACCTCTTCGGCATCCTTGCCGCAAAGCGAGGCCAGCCGCGCATCGGAAAAACCCGTTGCCTTCAACAGGCGCAGGTTCCGTTCGTCACCCGGCAGGCCGTGCGCGCGCACCCGCTCCTCCATGGCGATGATGCCGGCCAGTTGTTCAAGAAACCACATGTCGATGCGGCAGGCGTCGTGAATCTCGTCCAGCGGCGTTCCGATCCTGATCGCCTGCGCGACCATGCGCAAACGATCCGGCGTCGGCGTCGAGACCGCGGCGCGGACGGCGTTGCAATCGTCGCCCCAATCCAGTCCCGGAATCCCGATCTCGTCGAGACCGGTCAGTCCCGTCTCCAGACCGCGCAACGCCTTTTGCAGGCTTTCGGCGAAGGTGCGACCGATCGCCATCACCTCGCCGACGGATTTCATCGCCGTGGTCAGCACCGGTTCGGCGCCGGGAAATTTCTCGAACGCGAAGCGCGGGATCTTCGTCACCACATAGTCGATCGACGGTTCGAACGAGGCCGGCGTCGCCCCGCCGGTGATGTCGTTCTCCAGTTCGTCCAGCGTGTATCCGACCGCAAGTCTCGCGGCGACCTTGGCGATGGGAAAGCCGGTGGCCTTCGAGGCCAGCGCGGAGGACCGCGACACGCGCGGGTTCATCTCGATGACAACCAGCCGGCCGTTGTCGGGATTGACCGCGAACTGCACGTTCGACCCGCCGGTTTCCACGCCGATCTCGCGCAACACCGCAATCGAGGCGTTGCGCATGATCTGGTATTCCTTGTCGGTCAGGGTCAGCGCCGGCGCGACGGTGATCGAATCGCCGGTATGCACGCCCATCGGATCGACATTCTCGATCGAGCAGACGATGATGCAGTTGTCCGCCTTGTCGCGGACCACCTCCATCTCATACTCCTTCCAGCCGAGCACCGATTCCTCGATCAGCACCTCGGTGGTCGGCGAGGCGTCGAGCCCTGACTGGACGATCCGGTGGAATTCGGCCTCGTTGAACGCAATGCCGCCGCCGGTGCCGCCGAGCGTGAACGACGGGCGGATGATCGCCGGCAGGCCGACGTGATCGAAGGCGGCGGCGGCAACGCCCATGGCGTGACGGATATAGCGCTGCTTGCGGTCGCCTTCGCCAAGGTTCCACTCGTTTTCCAGCGCGTCGAGCGCGGCATTCAGTTCGCCGCCTGAGAGTTTCGCCCGCAGTTTCTCGCGTTCCGCCTCATGCGCCCTGCGGTCGGCGTCCTTGACGTCGGTCGCGTTGGCCAGCATCGAGCGCGGCGTTTCAATGCCTATTTTCCCCATCGCCTCGCGGAACAGTTTTCGGTCCTCCGCCTTGTCGATCGCCGCGGCGTCCGCGCCGATCATCTCCACGCCGTAGCGCTCCAGCACGCCCATGCGGCGCAGTGACAATGCGGTGTTCAGCGCCGTCTGCCCGCCCATGGTCGGCAGCAGCGCATCGGGCCGCTCCCTGGCGATGATTTTCGCCACCACCTCCGGCGTGATCGGCTCGACATAGGTCGCGTCCGCCAGTTCCGGATCGGTCATGATGGTGGCGGGATTGGAGTTGACCAGGACGATGCGGTAGCCCTCGGCTTTCAGCGCTTTGCAGGCTTGCGTCCCGGAATAGTCGAACTCGCAGGCCTGGCCGATGACGATCGGACCGGCGCCGATGATGAGGATGGACTTTATGTCGGTGCGTCTCGGCATGTGCGTGTCTTCCGCGGCGTTATTTCAATGTCAGGCGCGCGTGAAAAATCCGGTCGGCGAAACCGGCCGGACATCCCGCGCGATCGTCCAAGTCTGGATGCGCCTTATAGGCAAGGCCATGCGGGATGAAAAGTGCGGCGACCGGGCAGGTGAGGCAAAAAATGAGCTTCAAGGTCCAGATCAGCGGCTATCTCGAAACCGCTTTCTTTGAGCATCCAACAGTAGGGAATTGTCAGCGCGCGCCATGCCGGAATATGAACTGTGCGTGGCTGAATATGCTTGTGATCCTTGCTCCATCTCGAATACGCCATGACGCTCTCGAAGGTATGCGGATAGCGACTCAAGAAACTCGCGCTTGTAAGCAAGCGTGGCGGCATTTGTTCGGGAGTTAGCTTCTCGAAGGACTCGCTTTGTAGCTCGTCCTCAATATCATCCCTTCGGTTTTCTGCGATGAGTTTCAATGCCAGGCAGGAGTTGTTACCGATGGGGTCGTCAGTTTCCCTCAATCGCCTCGGCTTTGCAGCAGAAGCGTCGTCACGCTAACATTTTAATTGCGAGCTAAAAAAGTGCGAAAATTGGACGTTTCCGCCCTTCTTGGGACAAGAGAATTCGCATTAGTTAAGGTCTGGGCTCGATTCAGCCGGCATCTGATTGCGAAGATATGGAGCATGGACAGGAAGTTCCGTTTCAGCTTTTTGTATCGCATTGTCAGCTGTCGCATGTCCTTCATCCGGCGGAAGAACCTCTCGACCGGGTTGCACATTGCATGAAGGTTGGGATCATGCGGGATCGGCACGCGCGCGTTTGAGTTGGAGAGGATCACTGCCACCGCGCTTTCATCGCGGGTGGTCTGGCGGGTCGCGGTGCTGCCATAGAGTTTGTCGGCAACGAACGCCAAGGGCGAGGACTACCGATCCAGAAACGCACCAAACGTTTGGATACTTCTCAGAGTCTGTTTTGCGCATGGTTTGCCGATGTTGTTGTGGCGTTCTTCGCGCTTTGGATGTGGACCAAGGCAAGCCGTGGCCGGATGGCCGAACTTGAGAAGCGCACCAAGCGCTATCCAACTGACCTGACCGACGAGGGATGGGAGATTATCGATCCGTTCCTACCGCCGCCGCCACAGCGCGGTCGCAGACCGCCGACCTGCGCGAGGCGCTGACCGCGCCACGTTATCCTGCCCGCAGCGGTGGCGGATGCTGCCGAAGGACTTTCCGCCCCGGAACCCTGCGTGGCGGTTCCGGCGTTTTGTTTGCCGGTTGCTGTTGCGCCCTATCGCTTGACCGGTAGCGCGAAGGGCGTGAGCGGGGTCTGACAGCGGCGATTGTCGACCGCCGGTCGATCAAAGCTCCGGCGGCGCGAAAGCGCGGGGTCGACGCGGCCGGAAAGGTCGTTGGCCGCAAGCGCCACATAGCCGTCGATCATCTACCGGCGCGGACATTTCCGACAGCGCCGAAGTCCGGGAGATCGTTGCCGCCATCGGGAAACGGTGGCCATGGCTCAAGCATTTGTGTGCCGACGGTGCTTATGATCGCACCCGATTGATGGATGCCGCCGCCTGCCGGGATTTCGTTTTCGAAATCATTGGCCGCACCGAAAGGCAAGCTGGCTTCGAGGTCCTGCCGCGGCGCCGGTCGTCAAACGAACCTTTGGATGGATGACGCGCCGGCGGCGGCTCGTACGCGACTACGAATACCCCATTGATGTCTCCAAAGCCATGATCCATGGCGCCCTCGGCAACCCGTTACTGAAACGCATCGCCAAACCATCGCCAAACCATCAGAAACCTTAGAACTCTGAGAACCGTGTATTTTGAGGTGTATTCTGCTTCATTTGTTTTGGGAGGCATTAGTGATGCACACGCTTGGACCGTTTGATTTTTCGGATGATCTTGATCGTTTGTCGCAGACGGGGATCCTCTGGAGGCGCTTGATCGTCACGTTGATTTTGAGATGTTCCGCGCCGGTCCTGATGCGTCATTGCTGCGGTCCGATCGTTCGAAGGGCGGTCGCCTGCCGATGGATGCGGTGATTATGTTCAAGGTCGTTGTTCTGGCATTGATGCATGACCTGAGCGACGAACGGATGGAGTTTCCGATCCGGGATCGGTTCAGTTGGCTGCGGTTTCCGGGGTTTCGGATTGGCGAGCCGACCCCGGACCAAAAGACGATCCGGCCGTTTCGGGAGAAACTGACCGGGCGGGTGCGTTTAGAGTCCTGTTTGCAGGTTTTGAAGAGCAACTTCGCGATCGGGGATACAAGCCCGCCGGCGGCCGGATTGTAGACGCCACGCCGGTGTCTGCCCCACGCCAACGGATGAGCGGGCAAGACAGGCGAGAGCGCCTCTGACATCCGGCCCGATGATCCGGCCAAGGCGGGCGGAAAGACACGAACGCGCGCTGGACGGTCAAGTATTCCAAGGCAGGCAAGACAAAAGACAGCAAGGAGGATGCCGGTCTTGATCCCGATATTCGCATTCAGGAGGCGATTCGTCTGATCTTCCAACGGTTCCAGGAGCTTGGCAGCGCCCGGCAGACATTGCTGGCACTGACGCGAGAGGGGTTGCATTTCCCGCGCCCTTCCGATGGCCACCGATCCGTTACCGCAACGTGATTTCGGTGCTCAAGAACCCGTCCTACGCTGGCGTCTATGCTTACGGCAAAAGCGAGAAGCGCACGGCACGGAGATCGTCGACGGCCGCGCCCTCAAGAGCTATGGCCATGGCAAACCAATGGAAGAGTGGGACGTCCTGATCAAGGATCACCATGAGGGTTACATCTCATGAGCCGAGTTCGAGCGGAACCAAACCCAGTTTGCAGCCAATGCCTATGGCCGCGCCGGCGGCGCGAAATCTGGGCGTGGCGGACGCGCCCTTCTTGCAGGGTTTCTCACCTGCGGACGCTGCGGGCGCGGGCTGGCGGTGGTTTACGCGGGCCGGGCGCCGGGTCGCCCGGTCTATCGCTGTAGCCGACCCAATCTGCAACTGGGGCTTTCGCGCTGTCTCGTTTTCGGCGGCTGTCAGCGTCGCCCTGAAGCGCAAACACCGCCCGCATCGCGACACCGACCAGAGCACGCTTCTAATGTTTTCAGATACTTACACAAGAGGTACAGAATGAATCAGGCTTTGCGATCGGGCGGATCGAGTTCTCGCAGATGTTATTGCCCAGTTCGAGCCTGCCGTCGCTGAGATAGCCACGGGCCCTTGGCGTCCGGCTGAGCGTATAGCGGATTGCCTCAGCGAGCTTGGATTTGCCGGAGACCTTCGGCACCTGCTGCTGGAGCCAGGTCTTGAGGTCATCGAAGACCGGCCTTGCCTGTGCCTGACGCAGGACAACACGCTCCTCGGCGGTCTTGCCGCGCGCGGCCTTTTCCAAGGCGTAGAGAGCGGCGGTCCGCTTGATCGCTTCTCCAGCGATGGGAGAGCCCTCGCGCTCGAAGACTTCGACAAACTTGCGCCGCACATGGACCATGCAGGCAGGCCTGCTCGTCGTCGGCACCGTTTTCGAACAGGCCATTGAAGCCGGCAAAGCCATCGGCATGCACGGTGTCGGTATATCTGGCCAGATGGCTGACGGGGTGCTCGCCTTTGCGGTCCACGCTGAACCGGTACCATGCACAGGGCGGGGCCGGGCCACACCATGGACGTTCATCGCGCACATAGCTCCAGAGCCAGGCCGTTCGGGAGCGACCTGATTTGCCCCCGGTTTGCATCTTGACGGGCGTGTCATCGGCGAAGAGCGCCGGGGCGGCTCTCACGAGCTTGCCGATGTGTTCAGCCAGCGGCGCCAGCAGGGCCGTGGAGCGGCCCACCCAATCGGTCAGCGTCGAGCGATGCAGGTCGACCTTGTCGCGGGCGTAGATCTCGGACTGGCGGTAGAGTGGCAGGTGATCGCAATATTTGCCAATCAACACATGAGCCGGAAGGCCAGGGCCGGCACGGCCCCGTGTGATTGGGCGTGAGAACAGTTCGGCTTGCGCGAAGGCCTCGCAGCAGGTGCAGGTCAGGCGTGGCCGCACGATCCGCTTCACCGCGAAGTGGCCGGGGACGTACTCCAGCTCTTCCGTCACATCCTCGCCGAGTTGCTTGATCGCCCCGCCGCAGTTGCTGCAGGTCTCGCCGGGAGACAGCACCTGGTCTTCACGATCAAGATGTGATCGGGCAGCGGGGCGCGATTGTGCGGCCGCCTGGGGGTCGCCTCCGTAGTGCTCTCATCCGCCTCTGGCGCGTCTTCTTGCGCCGCGGCGGCGGCTTCGACCTCGGTATCTTCCTGCAGGTCGAGAGCCAGTTGGTCTGCGCTCTTGGATTTGGTGCCGAACCGTGCCTTGCGGCAGGCCGCCAGTTGCCCCTGAAGGTCTTCGGCCATCAAAAGTTCACTGACCACCCGCAGTTCAGCAGGGTCTTTTGGCAGGGTTCTGAGCGTATCCAACATGGATAACTTATACCGGATCGCCCTTGGGAGTGGATTTTCATATGGCGTAGGTTCCGGTTCACTTTCATCGAAGGATGGAGGTTTTGATGGTGGTTGCGATCGCGCGGACGGATTTGACGTCAAGGGAACTCCATGCTGCCGGCTCCCGGAGCCATGATGCCAGGGCCGCGCGGCGTATGGTGGCGGTCGCATTGGTTCCGGAGAGCGCCGACCGCAAGTCGGCAGCCGCAAACTGCGGGATGGACCGCCGGCCGCTACGGGATTGGCTCCATCGCTACAACGAGGGAGGTCTTGAGGGGCTTGCCGGGCGCCGGGGCGTGACCCACGCCTCGACGCGGCGCGGAAGGCCGCGCTTGCCGCGCGCGTCCGCGCAGGCCCCGGTCCGGAAACGCACGGTGTTGTCGGCTGGCGGCGTGTCGGTCTGCAACGCGAGGTCGAAAGGCGCTTCGGTGTGACGATGCAGGAACGCACGGCAGGCAGGCAGCTTGCCGCGCTCGGGTTTCGGCGCCTTTCGGTGCGCCCGCACGAAATCCGACCCGCAGGCCCGGGAGGCGTTTGGAAACTTTGCCGCCAAGATACAGGCCGACCTGCCCGATGCGGTGCGCGGCAAGAAAATCGAGGTGTGGTGCCGGCACAAAGCGCGTGTCGGACGGCAGGGCGCCGCGCCGGTCATGCCATACGCAAACACTGCAGCCATGACCGCGCCGAAATCTCGAAGACCGTCGCTGAAAGGCGCCCACGCCATCCTGGCGCCGAACGGGCCGGGCCGGGCCGGCACGGCGCAAGGGCGCTGCGCGTTCCCGATAACATCACCGCTCATGCCGCACCGCTCATGCCGCCCTACGTTCCACAGATCAACCCTGTCGAAAACGTCCGGGCCTACCTGCGCGCCAACAATCCCGCCACCGTCCGTTTAACCACAACACGCGATTATACAAATATGATCAACATTTAGGGACGGTGGTATGACATCACGGTTCACACCATCTCCCGGCCGGCGTCGCCTTTAAGGTTCGAGCATTGGAACCCTTTCTGAAAACGGTTCGGACGGCGCGAGCGCGGCTCAAGCCGCTGCTCCCGGCGGTAAAGGCCGGCCCGTGCAACATCCATGGCCTGTGCGGCGGTCCTGCCGGTCAGACCATCCGCAATCGCCTGACGCAAGCGCCGGACCGGCCCGTCACGCCTTGACGCTTCGTTGCCCGGCGATTGCGCGCGAAGGCGTGAGGCGACGCAGCCATTGCGTACAACATGACGGGGCAGGCCAAAACCCTGCATGGGGGATTTCCCGATAGATCGAACTTCGACAACCCGGGCTTCGGAAATACTACGATCTCATTCAAGCCGTCTCGTTCGTAGCTCACCCCGAACGTTCATCTGCGGTCCACTCAGCAATCGCTTCACACATGCCACGATCGCAAAAATTGATAATATCGCCAAAAAGGTGTGGAATTTATAGGGTGAAACCGGAAGTTTCTCCGCCACCAGGTCGACGTCAAGACTGCCAACGACATTAAGACCGAATGCATCGACTATGCGGCCTCGAGCATCCACTACCGCCGATATGCCATTGTTGGCCGCCCTGATAAGGGGCAATCCCGCCTCCACGGCGCGCACCCGGGCCTGTCGAAAATGCTGATACGGTCCCGGCGTGTTCCCGTACCATGCATCGTTGGTAAGGTTGACGATGGCGTCGGCGTTCGCGGGTCCGCTCAATTCTCCGGGAAATATTATTTCGTAGCAGATCATCGCCAGCAGCCTTAATCCGCCTTCCACTTCAAGCGCGCCCCTTCCGGAACCGGGCGAAAAAAATCCCGGCGCTGTCACCAATCGCTTGAGGCCAAACGAACGCAGGACATCGGAGAATGGCAGATATTCGCCAAATGGCACCAGACGGATCTTGTCCGCCGCACCGACGATCTCCCCGTCAGAATCTATCGCCACAATCGAATTGTAATACCGCGCCGATGCACCCGGCCCGTCTTCGGCGCGCACCGCGCCGGCAAGCAGCATCTGATTGTCCTGCAGCATCCGACCTATGGCGAGGAGCGCATCCGGCCTGTCGGCAAACAAAAACGGCACGGCGGTTTCCGGCCACACGATCACCGCCGGGCTCGCCGCGTCATCTTCGGGTTCATGCGCCGACAACTCAATCTGGTTTGAAAAGATCGTATCGCGCGAGGAAGCATCCCACTTGCCGGATTGATCAATCGACGGCTGAACGATTCTCACCGCAACAACGCTTGCATCCGCTGGCGTCGGCAACGCCAGACGCCAGACGCCGAACCCGATTGCCAGTCCGACGATCGCGACGACGAGAACCACGCCGGTGATCCGGTTCTGTCGACCGCCGAGAAGCGCCGGCATTGCGAAAACAAAAACGGCGACCGCGTTGGCGCCATAGAGGCCAAGCACCGCAATCGATTGCATCATGAGCGGAACGGGCATTGCCGCATAACCTATCGCGCTCCAGGGAAAGCCGGTGAAGAGAACGGCGCGGAGCCATTCCGCCACCCCGAAGCCGGCGGCAAGCGCTGCGATGCGCCCGATATCGCTGGCCCCAAAAAGGCCGGCCAATGCGGTTGCAATCCCGTAATACGCCGCCAGACAGGCCGGCAGGGCGATCACCGCCAACGGCAGGGCCCAAGGCGAATGCCCCGGCATCGACAAGAAGGGCGTTTCCGATCCACCACAGTCCGGCGAGGAAGTATCCAAGACCGAACCACCAGCCGGCGACGAATGCGTGCATCATGCGTTTCAATAGTCCGCCGCCGCTATCGGAAACCGCTCCGTCCAACAACCAGACCAGTATGGGAAACGAGATGAAACACACCGGGGGGAAATCGAACGGCGCATGGGCTAAGACAGTCAGCGCTCCCGCGGCAAAGGACACTCCGGCGCGCCGCCACCCCCAAAGCAGAACTATCCTGCCGGCAAGATTTTCCATGCGGATGTCCCCGGCGAATCAACGCCCAAGACATATCATACGGGCGGTTCGGAAAGGGAGGATGTCGAAGTGCGCTAATCGCCTGCGGGTCTTCCCGCTCTTCTGCGCCGGTCGGCCGTACGTCCCTGGACAATACGAACCCTTTTGATCCGCCTCGGATCGGCTTCTACGACGTGGAATTCGAAACCCGGAACGGCCTGAACGACTTCTCCGCGCGCCGGAACGCGGCCCAGCGCGTTGAATATCATACCGCCAATCGTATCAACGTCGTCGGCATGCTCGCCTGCGTTGAAGGAACTGCCGATCATTTCGGCGACGTCTTCGATTTCCGCCTTTGCATCGACTAGAAAAACCCCGTCGCCGGCTCTGGAGACCAGCGCCTCATCGTCATCGTGTTCGTCCTCGATGTCACCGACGACCATCTCCACGATGTCTTCGAGCGATACAAGGCCGTCCGTCCCGCCATATTCGTCGATAACCAACGCCATTTGCGTCCTTTGAGCCTGCATGCGATTCATGAGATCCGACGCCAGCATTGAGGGTGGAACAAACAGGACCGGACGTGTGAGATCAAGTTCACCAATGGGTTTTGAGAGATTGACGTTTGACAGATTGAGTTTCGCGGCCGCGGCGGATCTTCCGTTTCCATTTCTCGGAGAAGAACCGTTCCGCCGGGCCTTCTTCTTTTGTCCCGCGGAACGTGTCAGATAGGCCACGACATCGCGTATATGCACCATACCGCGCGGATCATCCAGCGTATCGCCGTAGACAGGCATCCGCGAGTGGCCGGATTTCTCGAACAGATCAAGCAGTTCTCCGAGCGGCGTGGACAATTCCACCGCCTCGATTTCGGCGCGGGGTATCATGACGTCCTCAACGCGAGCCTCGCGAAGATGAAGGATGTTGTTCAGCATCGCCTTTTCGGCGGTCGAGAGCGAAAAGGTGTCGGTTGTCCCCTCCGACAAAGCGTCGGCGATATCGTCACGAAGCGACGAACCGTTCTTCGGTTTGAAAAATCGCCTTATACGGGCCGCCAATGGCTGCTTTGCGACCGGTGCAGCCGCGATGGTACTTTGGTCTTCAGGTGAATTTTCGGAACCATCGTCTTCGGTTCCGGAACCGGCAGGTTCATTTGTGGAATTTGGATCCGAAATCATCGTTCGATCAGTCATTTTTACATATCATGCCGTATGGATCAGGAATTGCAAGCCTGGCCAGAATCAGGCTTTCCAAGGATTCCATTTCCTCCGCTTCTTCTTCTTTTTGGTGATCGTACCCTAAAAGATGCAGCAAACCGTGAACAATCAGATGCACAAGGTGGTGATTGACCGGTTTGTTTTCCAGTTCGGCCTCCCGCATTATCGTCTGTCTGGAAAACACGACATCGCCGATCACCGGCGGCGGGTCTCGTGGGTTGATACTACGGACCGCCGGAAACGACAGAACATTCGTCGGTTTATCAATGCCGCGCCATTGATCGTTTATTTCGCGGATTTGCCGGTCATCGGTAAACAGCAAACTCAACTCGGAACCGGAAGAGTTCGGTGCGCCGGTCTCATCAAATACGGCTGAAATCGCGAGGGTCGCGACCTCGCGAATTTCCGGCTCCGCGGGCCAGCCGCCGGATGCGATGGCGATCTGCAAATCAACAGGCGCTTCATATATCATCGCGGTTTACGGAACTATCCGGGCTGTTTGGCGTGATGATCATACGCAGCCACGATCTCGGCGACCAGCGGATGTCGCACGACGTCGCTGTCCGTGAAATCGACCCGCGCGATATCTTCCACGTCCTTGAGCACCTGTAACGCTTCCATAAGCCCCGACCGCGTACCGTGCGGCAGGTCAATCTGGCTCGGATCGCCGGTAATGAACATGCGGGCGTCTTCACCCAGGCGGGTCAGAAACATCTTCATCTGCATTGGTGTGGTGTTTTGCGCCTCATCGAGAATCACCGCCGAATGGGCGAGCGTACGGCCGCGCATGAAAGCCAAGGGTGCAATCTCGATTACGCCGGCGGAAATCGCGCGTTCAACCTTGTCACCGGGCATCATGTCATAGAGCGCGTCGTACAAGGGCCGCAGATAGGGGTCCACCTTCTCCTTCATGTCGCCGGGCAGAAAGCCGAGGCGTTCGCCCGCCTCGACCGCCGGGCGGGACAGGATGATGCGTTCGACGGCACCGCGCTCCAACAGCATCGCGGCATGAGCGACCGCCAGATAGGTCTTTCCGGTGCCGGCGGGCCCGACGCCAAACACCATCTCGCGATTTTCCATCGCGCACATGTAGCGATCCTGGTTCGGAGACCGCGCATGTAATATCCTTTTGCGGGTCGCGATCCGAGCGGCGGACATTCTGGCCCCGCCTCCGTCCAATGTGGGCAGCGTCAACTGATCATCGGCCGCAATCGCCATTCTGATCGCGCCCTCGACGTCGGAGGCGGCGATTTCGGCGCCGCTTTGCAACATGCCATACAGATATTCCAGCGCGCTACGCGCCTGCTCTGCTGCGCCGGGATTTCCGGAAATCGTCAGTTGATTCCCCTTCGAATGGACATCAATGCCGAGTTTTTGCTCAAGCAGCGCAAG
Source organism: Rhizobiaceae bacterium (assembly GCA_965204295.1). GTDB lineage: Bacteria > Pseudomonadota > Alphaproteobacteria > Rhizobiales > Rhizobiaceae > JAWKWH01. Next base: position 1,825,390 of record OZ241973.1, on the reverse strand, counting down.
ATGCTGGTCGAACTGTCCGTAAAGCGCGCCCGCAAGCTTGTTGTTGCCGAAGGTCAATACGATATGCGCCGGGGTCGAGGCGTTCGCTTCCGAGACGGTTTCAATTTCGGCCGTCAATCACATCTCCCCGGCCTGATCCGGATTTGCACCCTCTCCGAACAGGCTGTTTACGCCGGCTTCAACGATTCGAACGTCGATTATCTCGCCTATCCCGCCAGATTTTCCGTCCACGATCACGGGCTGGAGCCAGGGCGAGCGGCCGACCAGTTGCCCGGGGTTGCGGCCAGGCTTTTCCAGCAGCACGTCGATCCTTGTGCCGACCAATCCACGCATGAATTGCGTCTGCTGCTCATTGAGCAAGGCCTGTAGACGTTGAAGCCGTTCGTTCTTCACCTCATCCGCAACCTGGCCGTCCATGTCGGCGCCGGGCGTTCCCGGGCGGGGACTGTATTTGAACGAGTATGCCTGCGCATACCCCACCTCGCGGATGACCGACACGGTGGCCTCGAAATCTTCGTCCGTTTCGCCCGGAAATCCAACGATAAAGTCGCCGGACAGGGCGATATCCGGGCGCGCATTGCGGATTTTGTCAACTAACCGAAGATATTCCCCGGCGGTGTGACGCCTGTTCATCGCCTTCAGGATGCGATCCGATCCCGCCTGCACGGGCAGATGCAAATACGGCATCAACTGCGGAATGTCGCGATGCGCCGCAATCAAACCATCGTCCATGTCACGCGGATGACTGGTGGTGTAGCGCAACCGGTCGAGGCCTTCGATCTTCGCCAGCCGAAACAGAAATTCACCCAATCCCCATTCGCGCCCGTCTTCGCCAGGGCTGCGCCACGCATTGACATTCTGGCCGAGCAACGTGATCTCGCGAACGCCGGCTGACGCCAGCCTTTCGGCTTCGGCCGCGATCTTCGCCACGGGTCGCGAAACTTCCGATCCACGCGTGTAGGGCACCACGCAAAATGTGCAGAACTTGTCACACCCCTCCTGAACGGTGATGAAGGACGTGAAACCCCGTTTGCGGATTGCATTTCGCTCTGGCGAGGGAAGATGGTCGAATTTGTCGTCAACCGCGTATTCGGTATCGACGACGCGCTCGCCCGATCTAGCGCGCCGGACGATTTCGGGCAGGCGGTGATAAGTCTGCGGCCCCACCACCAGATCGACAACGGGGGCGCGAGCGATGATCTCCGATCCTTCAGCCTGGGCGACGCATCCGGCGACACCCACCACGGTTTTCCTGCCCTGATCGGAACGCCTGGCCTTCAATCGCCGAATCCGGCCAAGTTCGGAATATACTTTTTCCGCCGCCTTCTCGCGAATGTGGCAGGTATTCAGCAAGACAAGATCGGCATCCTCGGCGCTGTCGGTCGATTGATAACCTTCCGCACCAAGCGCGTCGCTCATGCGCTGACTGTCATAGACATTCATCTGGCAGCCATAGGTCTTCACATAAATCTTTTTTAGCGCCCCAGATGCGGGCTGATCGTCGACCGTTTGCGACGGGGACCGGTTCAATGCGATCTGATCTGCGCTCATTTTGGGCTCTTAGCGCCAAATTGCGTTGAAGCACAAGCCGGGCGGGTCAATTCGCCGATGCTCGTTTGCGGGATTTCCAGGTGCGGCGACCATGATGTCACGCACCTTGGCGCGTGTCTTTCGATCATGAATTTGCGCTAACCGAGGCCCAGCCGCATCACAACAGCTGTTCCATCCCTGGAATTATCCGGTCCATAATAGGAAGGTCTTCGTGCGACTTCCTCAAATCCAAGGCGGCGATAAAGCGCGATGGCGCGATCATTTGCCCGGACCGATTTCCAAAAACAGTTCCTTTGCCTGTTCGGAGTGCAGGCGCCGCAGGACTGCGTCCATCAGCGCCCTGCCAATACCCCGTCCCCGCCTTGGCCTGGCGACTGTAATCGTCAGTATTTCCGCCTCTCCGGCCGCAAGTCTGGTCAGAACAAATCCATCCGCCTTGCCGGGCCTGCCTTGCGGTCTGGCCACAAATCCGAACACCAGATCCTGCGACAGCAGAGCGGCGAATTCTCCATCGCTCCACGCTCTTCCAAACCCTTCCATATGCAGTCGTGCGGCCACCTCCGCATCCTCAACGCGCATGGGCTCGATGGTACGGCCGGCCGCGCGAATATCTCCCGAAGCGCCATTATTCCTTGACCCTCTCGACAGCGAAGCCGATTTGCGGCTTGGCGTCCGGCGGCCTGAGATACATCGGCTTCGGCAGATCCCGCGGTTCGGCAAATGCTCCCAATCGGGCAATTGTCTGGATACCGGCGGTAGCTGATACAGGACCGATGTCGAAGGGCGAAGCGGCGGCTCCGGACAGCGCGGGCGCCGCTGTTCCGGCCAGTACCGCCCCGGTTTCGCGCGCGATGGATACGGCTCTGGAGAGTGTCGCGATTCGGGGCTCAACAATGTATTCACCCGTCTCGTCAAGGACCGCCAGATGGATTTCCTCACGGCGCGCATCCAGCCCGACGAGCACAGGTCTATTTGGCCGCCGCCGCCGCGCCTCGGCGGCGATGGCTTCGAGCGTGGATACCCCGACCGCGGGAATTTGCAGGGCCAGAGCGAACCCTCTGGCCGCTGCGACCCCGACGCGAACGCCGGTAAACGAACCCGGCCCCGTGCTGACGGCAATTTTTTTCAGATCGGCATATCCACAGCCGGCGGTTTCAAGCACCGCCGCGACAACCGGCATCAGTTCCTCGACATGACCCTTTCCGATATCGATCGATATGCTCGCCAGAACCTGATCCGCCGCGGCATCAAAAATGCATGCGGCGCAGAAGCTTGCAGCGGTATCTATCGCCAACACATTCATAGGCGCATCATCTACAAGAACAGGCGCGCAACGGCAATGTTCAGACCATCCAGCTACGCTTCGGCTTTCAGCCGCAAGCGGTATTCATGGAGCAACGGTTCGGTGTAACCGCTCGGCTGTCCGCCACCGCGAAACACCAGTTCGCAGGCAGCCTGAAACGCCAGCGAATTCCCGAAGTCCGGGGCCATCGGCCGGTAGGCCGGATCGCCGGCATTCTGGCCGTCGACCACGGCAGCCATCCGTTTCATGGTCTCCATGACCTGAAAGGCGGTGCAGACACCGTGACGCAGCCAATTGGCGATTTGCTGGGCGGATATGCGCAGCGTCGCGCGATCTTCCATCAAACCGACATCGTTGATGTCCGGAACCTTGGAACAACCGATACCCTGATCCACCCATCGAACCACATAACCGATTATGCCCTGGGCGTTATTGTCAAGTTCGAGTTGAATATCCTCCGGCGACCAGTCGGGATTGGGTGAGAGCGGAATGGCGAGGATGTCGTCGAGGCTTGCTCTGCCGCGCGACTTCAATTTTTGCTGTACCTCTGCGACATCGACCCGGTGATAGTGGGTCGCATGCAATGTGGCCGCCGTCGGTGAAGGCACCCAGGCGGTGCTGGCGCCCGCTTCGGGATGGCCGATCTTCTGTTCCAGCATCGCAGCCATCATATCCGGCATCGCCCACATGCCTTTACCGATCTGGGCGTGTCCGGCAAGTCCGCATTCCAGCCCGATATCGATATTCCGGTCTTCGTAAGCCTTGATCCATGATGCCTGTTTCATGTCCGCCTTGCGCATCATCGGGCCGGCTTCCATTGACGTGTGAATCTCGTCGCCGGTGCGATCAAGAAAGCCGGTATTGATAAAGACGACGCGTTCGCGTGCCGCGCGGATACACTCCTTGAGATTGACCGTCGTTCGCCGCTCCTCGTCCATTATTCCCATTTTGATCGTGTTGGGTTTCAGCGCGAGCAATGCCTCCACCCGACCGAATATCCCGGTCGCAAACGCCACTTCCTCCGGACCGTGCATCTTCGGTTTGACGATGTAGATCGACCCGGCCCGGCTGTTCTTGCGCAATCCGTTCGGCCCGACATCATGCAGCGCAATCATCGAGGTGATGACGGCGTCCATAATGCCTTCCGGGATTTCGCCGCCCTCATGGAGGATGGCGGGATTGGTCATCAGATGACCGACATTGCGCACAAGCAACAGCGCCCTTCCGGGCAGCGTGAACGATGTGCCGTCCGGTCCGACATACGCGCGATCCGGATTGAGCGACCGAATGAATGTCCTTGATCCCTTGGTGACCTCCTCCTGCAGGTCGCCGCGCATCAAGCCGAGCCAATTCCTGTAGGCCACGATCTTGTCTTCCGCATCCACGGCGGCGACCGAATCCTCGCAGTCCTGAATCGTGGTCAACGCCGATTCAAGGATGACATCGGCTATCCCCGCCTTGTCGTCCTTGCCGATCGGATGATCGCGGCCGACCACGATCTCGATATGCAGACCGTTTCCGGACAGCAGGATCGAAGATGGCGTCGCAGGTTCGCCTCCGTAGCCCGCGAATTGACCGCTTTCGACCAAAATGGCCGGACCATTGGCGGTTTCAACGGTAAGCGGTCCGCCGGCTGTCGAGATCGAAACGGCATCCGACCAGCTGGCATTTTCCAGCGGCGCCGAGCCATCCAGAAAATCGCGCGCCCATTTGATCACCCGCTCGCCGCGTACCGGATTATAACTTCCGCCTCGGTCGGCACCGTCGTCTTCGGAAACGGCGTCGGTCCCATAGAGCGCATCGTAGAGCGAACCCCATCGTGCGTTTGCCGCATTGAGGGCATAGCGCGCATTGGTGATTGGAACCACCAGTTGCGGTCCCGCGATCCTGGCTATTTCAGGATCCACGCAGCAGGTGTTCACCAAGAACGCCAGCCCTTCGGGGACGATATAGCCGATCTCCTCAAGAAAGGATTTGTAGGCGGCGGGATCAATCGGCGAGCCGTGTTCCTTGTGCCATTCGTCAATCCTCGCCTGCAACACGTTGCGCCTTGCCAGCAGCGACCGGTTCCCCGGGGCGAGGTCGTGAACGATCGCGGCAAATCCCCGCCAAAAATTCCGCGGATCGATTCCGGTGCCGGGTATGACCTCGTCGACCACAAAATCAAACAAACCCTTGTCAATGGACAATCCGTCGATATTGATGCGGCCGACCATGCATGTCCCCCGAATTGACGATTGAGATGCTGCGGTGCAGCAATTGATCGGGACGTAACAACACGAACGGATGGCCGCAGTCAATCGACCAAAGTATCAATTTGGACCGTTTTTCAGTACCGGAAGTTTCGAAAATGCGGCTGCCGCCATATTTTCCGCAACCCGGAGCGGTTCACGTTCAAGTGGAAGCGGTTTGATGGGCGGAATTTTCATCCCGGCAAGGAGTTTACTGCGATGCGAGAATCATGCGGGGATTTCGACACGTTGGAGGTGGGAAGGACACCCGGGCCGGAGGCTTTTGAAATGCACGAAAATCCAACCGAAACCGCGCTCATTTGAAAGTGGGCCGCTCTAAGCCGCAATGCGTGGCCTTCCGATCGCCACGACAGTCAATCGCGCCTCGATGAACATTCGCTGGCCTTCAATCGTCGCCGATTTGATATCCGGAAACAACTCCACCTGCGCCGAATCCGTTCCCGCCGCTCCGGCCTTCCGAAGGACAAGCTCACGCAAATGTTCTTCCGCATACGCTATCGCATCCGATTCCGATGCGAAATCGCGTACCTGCTCTCCGGCGGAAACCCGGAACCGGTCCTCCGCAGGCCGGCTGATCGTAGCCGTCACCGATACTTTCACCTGTCCCGCCACGGCCCCGACGGCATTTGCGACATCGGCATCGCCGGGAATGATGCAATCGACCCCGGTCAATTCGCTGAGACCGGCATAGTGGAGTGTCGCGGAAGCGCCCAATCCTATCACCGGACGATCGAGGGCAAACTTGCCGTTCACGATGCCATTTGCCTGATTGAGCGCCCGTTGCACGAGGGGGCTTGTCAGCATTGCTGAACCGTCAAGTCCGTCTTCCTCAAATGCGGTCTGGAAAATCACCTCCGCCGATCTGCGGGTAACAGCTCTCAGGATTTTCGCACTAATGTCTTCGGGGCCGTCGGCAACGGGCTGTCCGCGACCGTTTTTCCGTCGGAAGAACAAGTGAGCGCCAAGAATGGCCGCCTTGCGGTTCCAATTGCCTTGCCGGTCAAGCACATGCGCGGCGTCGGAGGGCGTAAAACCGATTACATGAACCAGTCCGCGCGAGACCAGACGCAAAACCGTTGCCATTTGCGCGTTTGAAGCCAGAATTTGATCCAGCGGTCGGGGCGCATTGTCGATAGTGGTATAAAGCCTGGCTTCCGCGGCCGTGAGCCCGGCGGCATGCAGGTCCGGCAAACCGGTCCTTACCGCAAACAAACCATCTAGTCTTCCGGGATTGGATGCCTTCGCCTGCCGTTCGAGGTGATTGACGATTTCCGGCGGGTTTTTGTCCGCGGCGAGAGAAAGAGGAACCAGCCTTCGCGGCCCCAGCAAAATGGCCGGATCAAGCGCGCCATCCTCAATCCGGACCTCGGAATCGCCGCCAAGTCCGTAAGTCCGCATCGCAACCGCTTCGACCATCGTGCGAAATCCACCGACAACCGCACCGTCGGGATCCAGGCGCGGCTTGCCGTTTTCAAGGATTGCCACGTCGGTCGTTGTGCCGCCAATGTCGGATATGAGCGCATTATCCGATCCGGTAAGGTGAAAGGCGCCGACGATGCTTGCGGCCGGGCCGGACAGAATTGTCTCAATCGGTCTTTCCATAGCCAGATCGCTTGAGATGAGCGCGCCGTCGCCGCGAACGACCAGCAATGGTGCATTGATTCTCGCCCGCTCAAGAAACCGCCGGGTCGACGTGACAAGCCGGGCGATCATCGGAACGAGGCGGGCGTTCAGCAGAGTCGTCAGCGCGCGACGCGGACCGCCGAGTTTCGCCGACAGTTTATGACTGCAGGTGACCGGCAAACCGGTTGTCGAACGAATCATATCGCGCGCAGCGATTTCATGGGCGGGATTTCGTACCGAGAATTGTGCGGCGACGGCGAATCCACTCACCTGCATGGCGAGCTGATGCAATGATGAGCCAAGGGATTCCAGTTCCAGCATTTTCGCATTGCCGTGAACGTCATGGCCGCCCTGGCAAAATACGACCGGATCGTCGCCAAGAGCCTTTTGAAGATCCGCCCGCCCGATGTCGCCTTTGTCAAAACCGATCATCACCAGAGCGACACGCCCGCCCTGACCTTCCACCAGCGCGTTTGTCGCCAAAGTTGTCGACATGGATACCAGGCCGATCCGTTCGGGGCCAATGCCGGCGTCCTTGATGACCGATTGCGCCGCGCCGGCGATCCCGATTGATAAATCATGACGGGTGGTCAGCGATTTTGCTTTTGCAACAACGCCCAGTTCTTTACTGAAAATGACGGCGTCGGTATAGGTGCCGCCGGTATCGATCCCCAGAAGCAGGCCGCCCGCGCCATTCGAGACGGTTTTCGGCCCGGCCCGGATTTCGCTGCGCTTCAACATGGAAAGCGCTCTACCCGCAACTGATGCCGGCGAAAAGGAGCAAACGCACCATAGTTTTTCGCAGGTTCACCAGATAGCGCCTGACAGGACAGGCAATTTGTCTATTCTTCCCACAGCTTCACCGGCAGGCTGGACGGTATCCAACCGGTCCCGTTTGGTCCGCCGAACATGCCTTCCGCGACATCGGCGATGTTCTCGAATCCACGCCTAGTCAAAAGTTCGCTCATATAGGCGGTCCGACCGCCGACCGCACAAATCAGCGCGATCCGTTTGCCTGGATTTTCGGCCTGAAGACGATTGATGCCCTTCAGAAACCCGGATTCGTGCATGGACAGCGGCAGCGCCACTGAAGCAATGCCCGTTTGCCGCCATTCCTTGCGCGAGCGGATGTCGACAAGCATGATCGTTCCGCTGTTAACGCCATGAAACGCCTCTCTGGCGGAAATGACGGTTTCGGTCATGGCGGCTATCGAAGTCGCCACGAGCAAACAAGCCGAAATGGCCGCCATGGCGGCGGATCGAATTATTCCGTTCATCGAACGATCACCCGGTTAAGTCGCGTCTCGGGCGGTATCTCGCATATGCGGCGGCAATCGTCACGCGCCTTTTTTCCGTTGTGTTCCACACGCCACGCACCGCGGTAAATCTGCCCGCCAAGCACGCAGGATGCGGAGAATTTGCGGGCGTCGGATTGAACGATGGTCTTCTCCCGGCGCGGGGATATTTATTTTGAATGTCTGATTTCGTCAAGATCAAACGTCTTGATATAAACAGGACACCAGCAAGGGAGTGACCGCCATGAAGGCACAACGAACGGTTTCTCGCGGCGAATGGCTCGCCGCTCGAAAGGAATTTCTTGAAAAAGAAAAGACATTTACGAGAGAGCGCGACACACTCTCGGCAGCGCGGCGCGATTTGCCGAGAGTGAAGATTGAAAAGGAGTATCGGTTCGATACCGAACAAGGCGAGCAAAATCTCGGCGACCTGTTTGACGGCTGCGGCCAGCTTGTCATCTATCATTTCATGTATGGCCCCGATTGGGAGGCGGGTTGCAAGAGCTGCTCGTTCTGGGCCGACAACTACAATGGCATCGGCGAACATCTGCATCAGCGGAATACGAGACTCGTTGCGGTATCGCGCGCTCCGCTTGATACGCTGCTTGCCTTTCGGAAACGCATGGGATGGCGATTCCCATGGGTTTCGTCCGGGCGTTCCGATTTCAACGTTTCGTTCAGCAGGGAGGACATCGAAAGCGGTTCCGACAATTACAATTTTGGAACATCGGCATTTTCGTCCGCTGAGGCGCCGGGCGTAAGCTGTTTTACCAGGGAAAACGACGGCTCGGTCTATCACACCTATTCCACCTTCAGCCGCGGCCTGGACATCTTCAATTCCGCCTACAATTTGCTCGACATGACCGCCAAAGGGCGCGATGAGGACGGTCTCTCCTATCCGATGGAATGGGTTAAACTGCGCGACCAGTATTCAGCGACTTTGCACATTCGTTACAAAGGGTGACGTATACTGTCCGATGCGATTCGGTCTGAAATCGCATTGTGGACCTGGCCGGCCGCGTGCGCCGTGGCGAGGAGAAATCGAAGTATGGACGGCAGGCAATATCCAAAACTCTTCGCCCCGGCCCGGTTGAGAGGCTGCATCCTGCGTAATCGCATCGTGTTTGGCGCCCATACCGCCAACATGTCGGTCGAAGGACTGCCGACGGAACGTCACATAGCCTATTACGCCGAGCGTGCGATCGGCGGCGCGGCGATGATTGTTGTCGAACCGATCCCGGTTCATGCCGCCGCCGTGCTGACACGCGGCAATTTCCGGCATTGCGACGATGGCGTGGTTCCCCATTTCCGCAAAGTGACCGAGGCGATCAGGAGCAACGGCGCTGTCGCCATCCAGCAGCTTTATCATGTTGGGCAGCACTCGGATGCCGATCTGTCCTACCACCCCGGCTGGTCCCCTTCGGGATTGCCGAGTTACCACGATTCCGACGGCAGTCACGCGATGAGCGAGGCGGAAATCGAGGAAACGATTGACGGATTTGTCCAAGCCGCGCGCCGCTGCCGGGACGCCGGTTTTGACGGTGTGGAGGTCTGGGCGGCCTATCACGGTCTCGTCGATCAATTCTGGAAGCCATGGTCGAACAAACGAACGGACAAATGGGGCGGCAGTCTGGAAAACCGGACGCGAATCTCCAAGGAAATCATCGGCCGTATCCGCAAATTGTGCGGAGACCGGTTCATAATCGGCCTGTCGGTCAACGACGAACCGGGTTTCGACGTGACGCTTTCCAGGGAATCCACCGCGGAAATCGTTGCGCTGCATGACCGCGATCAGATGATCGACTATGTCACCTGTGGCACCGGCAGCTACCTCGATTTCCACAAACTGATGCCGACATTCATCTATCCGGAGAAACTGGGCGCCGATCTCGCCGGCGTGATCAAGACATCGGTGAGCCATGCGCTGGTGACGGTGGAAAGTCATATTCGCACCCCGGAGAACGCGGAAACCGTCCTTGGCGAAGGTGTCTGCGATCTGGTCTCGATCGTGCGCGGCCAGATTGCCGACCCGCATCTCGCCAACAAGGCGGCCGACGGGCGGGCGGACGATATACGCGGTTGCCTGTCGTGCAACCAGATGTGCTGGGGTCGCCGCTCGCGGGACTACTGGATATCCTGCGTCGTCAACCCGTCGGCAGGTCGCGAATGGGAATGGCGCGGCGACCGGTTCGAACCCGCCGATCGGCCGAAATCGGTTCTTGTCGTTGGCGGCGGCGTCGCCGGACTCGAAGCCGCGCGTGTCGCCGCCGAACGCGGCCACAAGGTAACGCTTTGCGAAGCCGGAGCACGGCTTGGCGGCAGTTTCCGCCTTGCGGGCGAGCAGCCCCGCCGCGCGCAAATCCTTGACCTGATCGACTGGTACGAAAGGCAATTGATGAAATTGCAGGTCGATTTCCGGCTGAACAATTATCTCGAAGCCGATGATGTCGCCGAATTCGGCGCCGATGAGGTGATCCTGGCGACCGGCTCGTTGCCCGCGGGAAACGGATTCCAGAAGGCGCTTCCGCATCTCAATCCGCTGCCCGGCGTTGAAAAAGGCAATGTATTTTCCGCCGAGGAGGTGATGGCGCGGGAAGCCCGGCCCGGCAAGCGTGTCGTTGTTCTCGATGAAGGCGGAAACTGGAAAGGATGCGGCACCGCCTGGAAACTGGCCGAGGGCGGGCATGAGGTCACGATCATTACGCCGGATCCGATGGTCGGCAAGGAACTTCAACGCACGGCGGCTGACTTTCCGTTGCGCGTAAACCTCAAAGGGCACGGCGTCAGGTTCATGACCGATAGCGGTATCCTGGAGTGGACCGGATCGGCCGCGCGAGTTGTTTCGTTTCTGGATGATGGCGAAACTCTCATCGCGGCGGATGCGCTGGTGTTCGCCACGGCCAATATGGCCAATGACGATCTCGGCAGGGAGTTGGAACACCGCGGGATTGCATTTAAGGGTATAGGCGACTGCCTCGCGGCAAGGCAGGCGGCTTACGCAATTCATGACGGGCGGCGCGTCGCACTTGGAATTTAGCCATGGCTGTTTTGAAAACGGATGCACTCGAGCGGCTGTGTTTTGACGCGATCGTGGCCGCTGGCGGATATACGGCGCCCGCGGTTTCACTGGCGAGAAACATCGTGATGACCGAATGCATGGGCCAGGCAAATCACGGCGTCGTTCATCTGTTCGACTATTTGTCGGCAATGCGCGAGGGACGCATTGACGGGAAAGCGGTTCCGGAGGTCGCCCGCCCCGCGCCGACGATGATCCTGTCGGATGCTGGCGGCGGTGTTGCGCAACTTGGATTCGACATGGCGTTCGACGACATATGCGATGCCGCGGAGAAATTCGGGATGGCGATGTTTCTCCAGAACAACTCTTTTACCTGCGGTGCACTCGGCTTGTTTGCCTGGCGCCTGTCGCGAAGGAGGCTGATCGCTTTCGCGGGCGCGAATGGCCCGCCATTGCTCGCCGGTTCCGGATCAAAGAAACCGGTTTTCTGTACAAATCCGATGGCTTTTTCCGCACCGCAGTCCGGCGGTTTCCCTTTGCTGATTGACCAGTCGTCGAGTGCGACGTCATTTGCCGAAATCCGTGCGGCCGCGCGTGAGGGCAACGCCATCCCCGATGACTGGGCGGTCGACGCCGACGGCAATCCGACCACCGACCCACATGCGGCCATGAAAGGCGCCATGCTCGCATTCGGCGGCAGCCGCGGTTCGAATATTGCCTTGATGATCGAGATTCTTTCGGTGGGCCTGACCGGGGCAAATTGGGGCCTGGATGCGCCGTCGTTTCTTCACGGCGACAAAAGTCCGGCAACCGGAATGTATGTTATCGTGATCGATCCCCACCCGGTCGACCCTCGGTTTGAGGTTCGACTGGCAAGCCAATTGAAGCGGCTGTCCCGGCAATACGGCGTTTACATTCCCGGTTTGTCCAAGGGCGAACGCTACGGCCGCTCGAAGACGGAAGGCGTGGAAGTGGCTGACGAGCTGATCGAACGGCTGCGCGCCGGATGAGGATACCGCCATCGGAATGACCGCTCGCGGTCGGCGATGCGGCAAGCGTGCTCCGCGCTGCCGGAGTTGTGATGCTGGCTTGCGTACCGCACTTGGCTCTTGGGTCCGACCGTCGGCACATCGCCGCCGAGGGTGAAGACGTCGACCGCCTTATGGTCTGCACCGGCAGGCGCGTGAGGCGCACAGCCTCTTCACGCGAATATTGTCCGCCGCCGGCGTTACCCCGAAAGCCGCGCGACGGCCGCGAAGTCTGTCAGAGCATCCGTTCCGGAGCCCACGTCATGACGAACCCTTGTCGAAGGTCCAGAGCGCCTTGTCGAGGGTGCGCATGCTAACATCATGAGTCTTGGAAGCCTTCCGGCACAATTCGACCTATTTCATCCATTTCTCGAACGTATAGGGCGTCGAGCCGCCGACCGTATTCATCGCCCTGACGTCGAGGACCGGATACCGGTCCAGAAATGCGAAATGCAGGATTACGCTCACCATCGGCCAATGCACCCCGCAGAGCGCAAGGAGCGCGCCGATACGCAGGCGCTCGGACTCGGCGGTAAAGGAAACAGCGGTGATCTCCTCGACCTCCGCCTCGGTGTTCCGGCCGCAGAGTTGCCGTGTGCGCCCACCCCGCCATTTCCACTTCGCCACCGCGATCAGACAGTCCCGTGTCATATTACCTCGCTCAGCGGCCTCGGGCATTCGCTTCATCAATACAGATTCTTTCTCCGCATCTTCGACCTTCATCCCTTCATCATACTTGAGCACGAACTTTTCGATTTGAGTCTTTGACAATCCGATCTGCATGCTGTCAGGCTATGCAGGCTGGATTCACTTATCAAGCGCACGAGTTCAGGGCGGAATCCATTATTTAGCAGACACATCGAAAGCGTCCAACCGCATCGGCTTCAAGCGCGTACTCGGCCCTGATCACCGTCAACAGTCTGGCCTTGTTTGACAAAATCACCCCCAATATCGCGCTCGAAACACTTGTCGAAAAAGAGTTCGACATCCTCACGCAAACCTCCCTGGTCGCCTTTCAGGCCGATCACGTAATCGCCTTCCTGATCAATAATCTGTTGACAAATCTCGCTCTGGCATCCCATCACGTCGATGGTCACGACCGCGCCCTTGATCGTCACAAGCGCCGGCAATCTGGGGACCGCTGTGATCTCGTTCGACGTGTCATAGACCTTGTGCTGTCCAAGCACCGGCTTCTGTACGCAGGCCCAGGCCGAAATTATGTGAATGGCTGCTTTGTTGGATGCGATGTCGAACGAGCGGCGCAGAGTTTTGCCATCAATGGCGATGACGCCTTCAAACGCCTCATGCAAGCCCGCGACCCAGTTCATGAAGCACTGTTGAAACTGGTCCATATCAAATCTGGAAAACACGATCCCCAACCGATCGTGGCTCGGCGTGCCATTGTCAAAGGTCAGAAACCGCCGCAGAAGATCAAGCCTCTTTCGGCCATAAAGGGCGATTGAAACCCAGCCCCGTGCGCCTGAGATCACCGCGCACGGCACCAGAAGGAAAAACTCTTCCAGCGAATAGACAACCTTTGCAGCCCGGCGGTGATCGTCGACCCCATCGAAATGGGACAGAAAATCAGGTGAACTGACAGAACCAGAGGCATGTGGACATTTCTATTTACGATGGGTGACGGTGGCTTATTCTATTATCGTGGCATCGGCGCATGAATGAGGGCGGTTTACGTTCCGACGGGACCTCCCTCCTCTTTCGGGCCACGCTACCCGACGGCGATTTTCATCTCCCGAAACACATATCTTCGTAGGGTGTGGGCGATATTCGCCATTCCGATTTCAGTTCTGGCTCTTGCCATCCCGATCGTTGCGATGAAAAGGCCCATGCGATGTTTTCGGTCTGCGAAGACATGCTCCCGGACCCAGCCCGGCCTGCCGCTGAAGAAGGGACGGGGCGCGACGATGATGACCCACGATTACAAGAGAAACGGCGCCACCACGCTCTTCGCCGCGCTGCTTTGGTTCGGGCATCGGCTTGCCGGGCGGTGTGCGGAAATGAACCTTCGAGACCGGCCCTGCCCTTGGCGGTCTTCTTCCCGTTCTTCTTTGATCGATACGCCGTGTCCGCCCAGACCGATGAAGCGGTGTCGGTCTTGTCCGGCAGACAGACCGCCCGGTTCGCGACCGTCATACCGGGCGGCGTCGGTCGCTGTCCAGGTGCGGATGGTACCGGCGATCAGCGCCTCTATGGCTGTTGTAGCCATAGACGGGGATGGCGGTCTCCATCATGATCATGGCCGAGCCATTCGGGCGCTTCTTTCCACGCTCGCACTTCAGTGTCCAACGCTCGTCGCCGTTCTTCCGGCGCAATCCGGCCGGGTTGGCCGACCATGCATCGGGAAGGCGGCATGCCTTCAGGGCATCCTTCCCGGCGTCCGTGGTGCGCCGGCGCGGAGCCTCGATAATGGCGGCGTCGATCGTCCGGTCGCCTATGGCCGGATAGCCCCGTTCCTTGAGATGCGCGTCAAACCGGGCGAACAGCGCATCTACCGCCTTCGCCCCGGTCAGGTGTTTGCGCAACAGCCGGATCGTCCGCGCGTCAGCAACCCGCCCGTGCAGGTCGAGACCGGGAAAGCGCATGAAACTCGGCCGGTCCCCGATCCGAAACCCGGTCCGCTCGTCCGCCGGCCCGTACAGGCTTTGCAAGACAAGCACCTTGAACATCATCACCGCATCCATCGGAGGGCGACCGCCCTTCGAACGATCAGACCGCAGCAATGACGCATCAGGACCGGCGCGGAACATCTCAAAATCCACAACCGAAGCTAGCCGCTCAAGCGCATCGCCGGTCCTTGAACGCGCCGCATACCGTTCATCAAGGTCAAATAGTCCGGGTGAATGAGACACCAAAAGCCTCCGTATCCGGTCAGCCACAATCAACCACATAAACCAAAAACACGAACTTCTTAGAAATATCCTAAAGTACCCACCATCAGTTCGGTCGTATTTATTAATTTTTTATCAAACCAAATATATCAATATTAAAAAATATAATCTTAATTGATATAATATTTGAATAATTAATAATAAAATTCCATAAATCATACAAATAAATTTGCGATAAATATAGAATAATATATGTATATTTTGCAATTATTTATATATTATTATCTCCTTTAGTAAAATGAAATTTCATTTTCGTGTTTTTACACACAGATTCCAGATTCTCCATCACCTCGTAAACCAAATTGCCGGACTTCACCGAAGCCGTCGCGATAAAACGTCGCGTATCTCCGCTCACAGAAATTTCACATCGTTCCTTGCTTCGCCACGATACCTCCGTGAAAAATCCCTCTACCAGGCAAGACCCGGGTTTAATCTGGTTGGCGGGCGGTCTGGCTTTTGACTTTTTCTCCGCCAACGACGCGATAGGTCGGCCGGTACATCGTCACCAGTTCTTCCGCGGCGGTTGGGTGCAGCGCCATCGTCCGATCAAAATCGTCCTTCGTCAGCCGCGCCTTGACCGCCACGCCAAGCGCCTGCGCCAACTCGCCGGCATCGGGCCCGAGAACATGAGCGCCGAGCACAACGCGGCTTTTGGCGTCGACGACCAGTTTCATGACCATCTTTTCCTGTCGCCCCGAAAGAGTGTGCCGCATCGGTCGGAATGAAGCGCGGTAGATTTCGATCTCATCATATTGCTTCGCCGCAACGTCCTCGGACAGTCCGACCGTGCCGATTTCGGGTTGCGAGAAGACGGCTGTCGCGATGGTGTCGTGATCGGGCCTGGTGGGATTGTTCTTGAACGCGGTCTCGACGAAACACATCGCTTCATGGATCGCGACCGGTGTCAGCTGTACGCGGTTGGTCACATCGCCAACCGCCCAGATGTTGTCGATGCTGGTCCGCGAATAGTCATCGACGACAATGGCGCCTGCGCGATCCAGTTCGACGCCGGCCGAGTCGAGACCCATATTCTGAGTATTCGGAATGCGGCCGACCGCAAACATGACCTGATCGACGGTTGTGACCTCGCCGCCGTTCATATGTGCATCGAGCCTGCCGTCCAGCCTCTTGTCGACGCGGGAAAGGACTTCATGACAGATCACGCGTATGCCCTTGGCTTCCATGGCCTGATGCACCCCCCGCCGCATATCGATGTCGAAATTCCGCAGGATGTCCGAGCCGCGATAGAGCAGTGTCGTCTCGACACCGAGGCCGTGAAATATATTGGCGAATTCGACTGCTATGTATCCGCCGCCGCCGATGAGAACGGCCTTCGGCAGCGTTTCAAGGTCAAAAGCCTCGTTTGAGGTGATGCAGTGTTCATGACCGGGCAATGCATCGTGCGGATTGGGCCGGCCGCCAACGGCAATCAGTATCTGATCGGCCGTCACCGTTTCACCGGATGAAAGCCTGATCGTGCGCCTGTCGACGAGTTTCGCGCGCGCATCAATTATCCGCGCGCCGGCGCCATCAAGGCCGGATCGATAAGCCGCCTCAAGCCTGGCGGTCTCCTTGTCCTTGTTGGCAACAAGCGTAGGCCAGTCAAACCTGGTTTCGCCGACGCTCCAGCCGTAGCCGACGGAATCTTCAAAATGCTCGGAAAACTGAGAAGCATAGACAAAGAGCTTTTTGGGAACGCAGCCTCTGATGACGCAGGTGCCGCCGTAACGGTATTCCTCCGCCACGGCCACACGTTTTCCGAGATTGCCCGCGAGCCGCGCCGCGCGAACGCCGCCCGACCCGCCGCCGATGACAAAAAGGTCGTAGTCGCACCGCGCCATCCAAACAGCCTCATGAAGTTTGAATTGTAAGCCCGGCGTCACGCCGGGTCTGGAAAGTCACATTGATCCGAAGAAGCGCGGGTGCGAACCGGCTACTCGCTCCGGGTCTCGCCGCCTTCCTCTTCCTTGTTCGTCTTCGCGACTTCCTCGCTTATGCGCTTTCCCACCTGCTGCGCCAGATCGCGGGCGATGCCGGCGCGCCATATATCCGCGGCCTTGAACAACTCGCGGGTGACTATGGGACCGTCGGAGAGCAGTTTTTTACCGACCGACGACGTATAGAATGTCTGAATCTCATTCAGTTCCGTTTCGCTGAAGACCTTTGCATAGGCCAACGCCGCTTCACGTTCCAGATCAGATCTGCGGCTTGCCAGTCCCAATGCGGTCTCGTCGACGATAATGCTGATCAGCGGCTGCAGATCGGGATTTTTTTGATAAAGCTGAACCTTCAGTTCGGCCGCCGCCGCCGAAATGATGCGGTCAAATTCATCTGTCGCGCGGATGGCGGCGATTGCGCCGCGCGCCGATTTCAGATGCGCATCGCCGATTTCATGCTGAGCGCGTGCGCCGCCGGTCGACGTCGCCGCGAACACCACGACGATCAAGGCAAGGCGGAACAGATTGCCTGAGATGCTCATAGTCCTGGATTCTCCCTCATTTGCGGATCGTATACAATGTTTCCACACCTTCGGCGCCGGCAATTACCACAGATGTGGCCAATCCGATGAACAGTCCGTGTTCCACAACTCCGGGAATGGCGTGCAATGCGTCCGAAAGCGCTCTTGTATCGTGAATGCGGCCAAAAGATGCGTCGATGATCAAATGACCCCCATCGGTCACAAAAGGCGTGTCGTCCGCCATCCTCAGATCAAGCGGTCCATCCTGACCCAGGCGCTTAGCCGTTTTGGCGACGGCCGCTTCCGTGGCGCGGCGGCCGAACCGGTTCACCTCGATGGGAAGCGGAAATCGCCCAAGCTTTGGCACCAGCTTGGATCGATCGGCGATCACGGTCATTTTCGCCGAGGCCGCCGCGACGATCTTTTCGCGCAACAGCGCCCCTCCCCCCCCCTTGATCAGCGTCAGGTCGCCGTCGATCTCATCGGCGCCGTCGATCGTCAGGTCCAGTTCAGGCGTCTCTTCGAGCGTCGTCAGCCTTACTCCGAGTTGTTCGCACAGCGCGGCTGTACGTTCCGAAGTGGGAACGCCGATAACGTCAAAGCCGGCTCGGCATTTTTCGGCCAGCAGCCTGACCAGTTCCTCCGCCGTGGAGCCGGTGCCGATCCCGAGACGCATGCCGCTTTTGACACGTTCCAGTGCCGTGCGGGCGGCTTCGATCTTGAGCGAAATCGGGTCCATACAAATTTGCCGGCGGGAATGTGTTTGTCGTGACGGCGGTGCTGGTAGCACTTTTCCCGACATTCGCAAACTCCGTGGAATCGTGGAATTGCGGATAATTCCGGCGCGATGGATTGAAACCGCGTTGCAACGCGTCTATCGCCAATCTTCGCAACGTGGAAAGGTAAAAAATGTCCGTGCCGACAGTCGTTTTCGATCTGGACGGAACGCTGGTCGATACGGCGCCGGACCTTCTCGACAGCCTCAACCACTGCCTGGCGGGCGCCGGCCATGAGATGGCGGCACCGGCCGATCTGCGCCGGTTTGTCGGTCACGGCGGTCGTGCGATGATCGCGCGGGCGCTCGCCGCCCGAAATGCGCCGCTGCCCGATAACGAACTGGACGACCTGTTCGGCATTTTCCTCGAACACTACGCCGCCAACATTCCGGGCGCCTCATCGCCCTACCCCGGCGCTATCGCGGCCGTCGAGCGCTTCATGGCCGCCGGATTCCGCACCGCCATTTGCACGAATAAATACCAGTATCTCTCCGAAGCCCTGATGCTGGGGCTTCAACTCGAAAAAAGCTTTTCGGCGATCTGCGGCGCGGACCGGTTTGCGTTTCGCAAGCCCGATCCGAGGCATCTGACCGAAACGATTCTCGCCGCGGGCGGCGATCCGCGGTCATCGATCATGGTCGGCGATTCCGGAACCGATGTCGAAACCTCGAAGGCGGCGGGGATTCCTGTGGTCGCGGTCGACTGGGGCTATACCGATGTGCATGTGTCGACTTTTCTGCCCGATATGGTCATCTCTCACTATGACGAATTGACGCCGGAAGCTGCGCGGAGGCTACTGGCGGCATCTGCGCGGGATGGCGGTAACGTCCATCGAGCATGACGGGTTTCCTTGCCGCGCCCACCATGATTTCAAATGGATAAATGTATCTACCGACCGCAAGCTCAGGTCTCATCGACGGATTCAGAGCTGCGAAGAACTTCTATCGCCGGCGCGGACGCAATCGCAAAATCAGACTGTGTGTTTGCTTTGCCGCCGCCAGATATAAGGGACAATGCGGCAAATTGGAAATAGGCGGCGATGAAGTGGCGACGGCCAGCCGATCAACGCGTTGAAAGTAAGAGCTTGAACTCAAGAATGTTACCAGTCAACACGTGCTCAAAGCGACCAGTCCCGCTCAAAATGCTGGACAAGTGTTTCTATCTGCGGTGGGACATCGCCCCGGAATGTTACACCCAAATACATCGCTGCACGCGTCGCGCCGACATAAAGGTATTTCGAGAACAGATCAGGGTGCCTGGCGATGGTTTGGTCCAAGTCCACGAAGAAGACTGCTTCGAACTCCAGCCCCTTGATGTGGCGAATATCAAAGACGCGCACCTCCCGATCATTGCCGACGACCTTACCGTCCTTGCAGGCGACCGCTGACAAACTGATTTCTTCCAAGCGGTCGTTGAGTTCGAGAGCCAGCGGCTCGACGTGCTCCTCATCGTTTACAAGCACTGCTATTGTGGTGGCCTTCTGAACCATAAGGTGGTCGATCTCATGAATACGTTGGGTCAGCCACTCTGCTGTTGCGGCATGGTCTCTAAGATCAGTCTGCCAAACTGGGGACACGCCCTCTACGTCGAGACGGTCGGGCAGGATGATGTCGGCCGCTTGCGAACCGCCGATAGTCGCCACCTGCTTCGCGAGGTCGACGAGTCGCCGGCTCTGGCGATACGACACGGTTATGGTTTTGCGCTGTATCCCAGTTCCTATCCAATCAATGGCTTCATTCGACTTGATTCCCCATGGCGTCAGTCTCTGGTTGATATCACCGCACAGGAAAAGGGAACTTATTGCAGGGTGGGTAAGCTCGTACATGCATGCGAGCTGAACGCATGAAAAATCTGTCGCTTCATCGACCAAGACCTGCGCTCTTTGGCAATATCGTACCGTACCGAGCGGTCCGCCTGTTGGAAGATCAGGGCCTGGTCGATTCCTGTGATTTGTCAGAAGTTCATTGGCGATCTGAAGGGTTGCGAGGATTACAAGGTCGAGTTCCTGCAAATGGATGTCGGACGACTTGGCCGGTGTCGTCTGATACCAACGCCCGGCCTTAGCCATCTCTGCGCGGAAACGCTTGTAATTCGCAGCAATCCTACGAAGGAACAGCCGCTCAAGACGCTCAAATTTTCGAAGCCGTGTTTGCTCTATCAACAGCTTGCCCAGTTCTGAAAGATCCTCTTCCGTTGGAAGGCGTTCGGCCCCCAGCCACGACAGCAGCAGGCCGTCTTGAGATTTTTCAGAAACACGCCGCCGCGCTACCCGTGCTCTCGCCAGCGTTTTCAGAGCACGTTCGAAACGCACAAGCGCCTGCTTGCGGCTGACTGGTCGACCGGCTTGTGGCTCCGCCGTTTGCTTATCCTCGTCGTCCAGCGCGGCTTCGAGTTCGTCTTCTTCTTCCGCGTCCTGCGAACCGACGGCCGGTTGACGGGAAATCTCTTCGCGAAGCAGATCGGGGAATTTGCGATCTTCATAGGTGAGAGCATTGCGCGCCCGTGTGAGGATTCGGCTGACGGCATCGCTTCGTGACGCGATTGCCTCACGGATATCAGGAACAAGGTCCCCCACAATGCGCAGAGTATGCGCGTAGAAATTATGTGGAGGTGCCTCGAATGCGTCTCTCAAGAGATCACCGATGGCACTCAGGTCGGCAACTGCGCTGGTTGCAAGCCATTCCGCGTCGGACCTCAGTTCCTCGGCGAATGATCTGTCCAAGAAGGCGCGAAAATCGTCATACCATTTGGCTTCGTCGACGAACTCTGATTTGAGATAGTCCTGTGTCCGTCGCTCAACGAATGGTCTTTTGCCGTCGCTTGTGCGGAGCAGACCAAGTTCCTCACGCGCGAGTTCGCGACGAAACTCTTCCCAAGTTCGTATGTGCTCGTCGCTTGCAACCAAACCTTCCCGAGCAAACGCTTCCTTCACATATTGCCGCAGCAACTCGGTGGGCAAGAATAGAATCCAGCTGCCTTCGTGCGACCTTCCCGTCTTTTCCTCCACTTGTCTGACGAGGCGCAGTTCCTCGCCTGACTCCTCAAGGCTCTGCCTGTCGGTTTTTTGTCCGAGCCGCCTGATCAAAGTGGTTGTCTTGCCCGTTCCCGGTGGACCTGACAGGAAACACCGGCTGTCGATGGGCATCCGGAATATTTCGTCCTGATGGCGATCCAGAATAGGCTGGTCTCGCAGGCCCATATGAGTGAGGATTGCGCGCCGAACGCCCTCCACGATGTTGGTATCCGTTTCGTCGTCCCATAGCGCTTCGAGATCACCCTTGTCGTCATGGATACGACCTTGGAGGAACTCGCGCAGCGACCCGACCGTAAACCGCCCGAAGCCCCGAATGTCGATCTCGGAATCCTGTGAGTCCCAGACTCCTTGCTCGCGTTGCGGCTTCAGGCGTGTAGAACTGTCGACACGTAGGTCGCGCTCCGTGCCGTCTGGTAGGCGAAAGGTTCTCTCCTCGCCAGCTGCCAGCGCTGCGATACGGCCCAAGGACGCCCTGTAGCTCGCAATTTTGAAACCAGTTACAGGTCGAGGAGTGCTGCGAGTAATGAAGATAGTGTCTTCTACATCATTCTCGTCGATGAAGTGAATCCGAGCGATGACCGGCTGCTCGATCAAAGCCGAAAGGGTTTTCATCTCTGCATCTGAAATCTTCCCGAGGCTGCCAGCCTGTTGCGGACTATTTAACGTGTTGATACTCGCAAATACGCTAGCATCGCTCCTTTGGTAGGTGTTGCGGGCGTTTTCCGCCTCAGCTGCTACCTTTTTGATGCAATCAAGCGAATGATGGGCAATGTCCGAGAGAACGGCCTCTTTATTTGTCATGTTCATCTTTGGGTGCGTCTATCCTGCCATCACATTGTATTTAAGGTCTTGCCTATCAGGGCGGGTTTTCTCGAAGGCGGTGTAGCACGAGCTTGACTTTGTTGGAAGATCGTTGTTTGAAGCGTCATTCGGTCTGTTTGAAGTGCAGATGGACGGTGTGCTTTGGCAGACTCTTGAACTTCGCAAGCCGCACTTTGGCCATCTCGTGGCGTAGCTTTCGGGGTATTTGTATCGGCAAAAGGTGCCTTGACGGCGCTGATGACCGCGGAAACGGGAATTAACTGCATCTTGGCCAGTGGCCCTTCATGGAGGAAGGATGTAGCGGCATTGTCGGGTCGGCAAAGTTAAGCATTATTGCCGCTCCGCCGATCTTTGCGGTTGAATTGGCGGTTGGCTAGTGCTAGCCGGGCGGAGTGACGTATCCTGCCCGAAAAACGAGGATCGCCCGTCTCCATTTCGGTGGATTCGCATGAATAGCGCGAACCGGCCCGCCGCCGGGCCGGGAAAATCCGGCCGCATAGGAGCCATCGACCTCGCCCGCGGTATCGCCCTTTTGGCGATGGCCTTTTATCATTTCACCTGGGATCTGGAGTTCTTCGGTTACGCGGAACCCGGTTTGTCGCAACAAGGCGGATGGAAGTTTTTTGCACGCGGCATTGCTTCGTCTTTCCTGTTTCTCGTCGGCGTCAGCCTTGTTCTGGCCCATGGAAACGCAATTCGCTGGAAGGGCTTCGGCGAGCGGCTGGTGCAGATCGCGGCCGCCGCTGCGGCAATAACCCTGATCACATGGTTTGCGACGCCGGAACGCTTCATCTTTTTCGGGATATTGCATCAAATCGCGCTGGCGAGCCTGATCTGTCTTGTCTTCCTGCGCGCGCCGGTCTGGGTGACGGTAATTGTCGCCGTCGCGATTATCGCGGCGCCGCATTTTCTTCGCGGCGATGCATTTTCACATCCCCTGACGTGGTGGGTGGGCCTTGCGCCGACCGTGCCTCTTTCGAATGATTACGTCCCGATGTTCCCATGGACCGGCGCGGCATTGCTTGGCGTGGCGTCCGGCGGCGTAATGCGCGATTGCGGCGTATTCGATCGCCTGAAATCGTTTCATCCAAGCGGTTGGGCATCGCCCATCGGTTTTTTCGGGCGTCATGGGCTGATATTCTATCTCGCACACCAGCCGGTATTGATCGCATGTCTTTGGCTCTTTGCGCAGATTTGGCCGGCGGAAACGCGAATCTCGGAACACGGTTTCATGAACGCCTGCGAAAAATCATGCCTGGCGGGTGAAAGCGGTGTCAATTGCCAAGCGTATTGCGTCCGTGTCCTGGACGCCATCGACAACGCGGGCGGACTTGACGCGGCGCTTGCAAGTGAAGCAGATGATGTTCCGCAGCGGGAACCGACCATGATTGCCGGCCGGTTTTTCAGGTCGCGACCGGGTTCGGGCTAGGTGTGGATTGCAATGAGTGACAGAACGGATCGATCGAGTTCCATTCCATGGCCGCCGATTGTTTATCTTGCGGCGGTCGCCGGCGCGATAGTAATGGGGCGCGTTTACCCGCTGCCATGGCTTCCCTCGCCGCTGTCGGAACTGGCTTTCGCGGCGGGCGTCGTGATCATTGTCGGCGCCGTTGCGATCGAGGCAACGGCGTTTCGAGCGCTGAATCGCGGCAACACGACGATTCTACCGACAAGACGATCCGATCACCTTGTTACCGGCGGACCTTTTTCGTTCACCAGAAATCCGATTTATCTCGGCAACACGATGCTGGTTGTCGGCGCCGGACTTGTCTTCGGGTTGTTATGGTTTCTTCTCGCCGCCTTTGCGGCTGCATTCGCGGTTTCGAAGCTGGCGATCAAGCGCGAGGAAAAACATCTTGAGCACCGATTTGGCAAGGTGTTTCGCGACTATGCCAAAAAAGTCCGGCGGTGGGTTTGATCCGATCAGGTGAGCCACACCGGGGTAACCGCCAATGATATTGATGGTTGCTCCGATGTTTGATCCCGGATTTTGCTGGTGCGATTTTCTCTCCCATATGGAAGGCGCAGCTGGCCCGAAACGTGCGACGGCGCAATTCACCTAGGTCATGTTGACGAACTCTTGACCCAAAGCCGCACGGCTACGATTTGAATGAAGCCGGGATAGCCGGCGGCGGTTTTATCGTAGCGCGTTGCAAGACGGCGTGAGCATTTGAGTTTGTTGACACACCGCTCGAACCGGTTTGTCAAAGCGTCTGTCATCGCATCAATGTGAATTGGGACTTTACGATTGGCCTTTCCCGCAATGATCGGTGCGCCTGCGCGTCGGGTGATTGTTTTGCGAATGTGATCACTGTCGTGACCGCGGTCGGCCGGAAACACTTTGGCATTTGGCGGATCATCGTCAACCAGGGCATCGAAGCCTTTAAAGTCGGAGGCCGGTCATTTCCGCCCTGACAGGCAATCCGCGAGCGTTGGCAATGAGGTGGGTCCTGGTCGTAAAGCCGCCTTTCGAGCGGCCTAAACCTTGTTTTCGAGTCCCCTTTGCGCCCGCCGCCAAATGATGGGCAC
The DNA here is from genome assembly GCA_965204295.1 of Rhizobiaceae bacterium. Classification (GTDB taxonomy): domain Bacteria; phylum Pseudomonadota; class Alphaproteobacteria; order Rhizobiales; family Rhizobiaceae; genus JAWKWH01. Next base: position 1,800,797 of record OZ241973.1, on the reverse strand, counting down.
GGATGACAGTCTATCATTTAAACCCGATCCGGGCATGGCGCCGCTTTCATTGAGCGCCTCCACGATCGTATCCCACAGGACGGCCGGCGTCCGGCGCCTGAACTGGCGATAGACACTCGACCACGCGCCAAACTCATTCGGGTAGGTCACGCCAAGGAGAGCCGGTTCGGGCTATCCGGAGTACGGCATCCGGAATTCGACGACGATCCGAGGCCGGTCGCACACCACGCCCCTAATGGCAATCAAAAACGGTTCAAAAAACGCCCACTCGGCATTTTCCATCAACAATCGAAACACAATAGCCTCCTCAAAAGGAAGAAGGAACCCGCGAAATGATCGTCTGGATTGGTTGCGGCTTGACCTCAAATTCTGAACCGCTAATCTAATTCCTCGGGGAATCGCTCTTGAGCTTCTGTTGCGGCTTGACCTCAAATTCTGAACCGCTAATCTCGGCCGCCTGCCTGTCCGCCTCGTCTGTCCGTTGCGGCTTGACCTCAAATTCTGAACCGCTAATCTGTGTCCGTCAATGTCGAACCCCGGCGCAAAGTTGCGGCTTGACCTCAAATTCTGAACCGCTAATCTGACGATCCGCCGGCCCGTGGCGCCAAGATAGTTGCGGCTTGACCTCAAATTCTGAACCGCTAATCTGCGGCCGTTCGTCGAGGCGCTCGGCGAGGCGTTGCGGCTTGACCTCAAATTCTGAACCGCTAATCTTGAGCGCGGTGCGGAAAGGCAGCCGCGGCAGTTGCGGCTTGACCTCAAATTCTGAACCGCTAATCTACACGACGGCGACGGGCATCTATCAGCACAGTTGCGGCTTGACCTCAAATTCTGAACCGCTAATCTGAAGGCCGCAGAAACCAGCGGGCCGGGCGGGTTGCGGCTTGACCTCAAATTCTGAACCGCTAATCTGCGCGAAGGCTTGCACTATCGCGAATTTGAGTTGCGGCTTGACCTCAAATTCTGAACCGCTAATCTCCCGATAAACAGGAATCGATTGCCTTCGCTGTTGCGGCTTGACCTCAAATTCTGAACCGCTAATCTGCGCGACCATCAGGCGCTGGCCTATATCGAGTTGCGGCTTGACCTCAAATTCTGAACCGCTAATCTCGCGCCGGACTGGCACCGCGTGGCGTCGCGGTTGCGGCTTGACCTCAAATTCTGAACCGCTAATCTCCCGGCCGCGTCGGGCCGGATCGGATGACGGGTTGCGGCTTGACCTCAAATTCTGAACCGCTAATCTGGGCGCATGAAGCCGCCGATCAATACGACAGTTGCGGCTTGACCTCAAATTCTGAACCGCTAATCTCCGGAAAATACCGTGAATGTCGCGCGAGGCCCGGGGCGTTGCGGCTTGACCTCAAATTCTGAACCGCTAATCTCGGGATACGAACGACGCCCGCGTGGCCTCAGTTGCGGCTTGACCTCAAATTCTGAACCGCTAATCTATTCTTTGTCGTCTTCCATGAAGGGGAGCGTTGCGGCTTGACCTCAAATTCTGAACCGCTAATCTAATGGGCGAAAAAGGCCGGAATTCGGCCCGTTGCGGCTTGACCTCAAATTCTGAACCGCTAATCTCCTCACGCCCGCCGGACCCGAGCGCCCTGAGTTGCGGCTTGACCTCAAATTCTGAACCGCTAATCTGCAGTGCATCGAGCATCTGTGCGATCGCCAGTTGCGGCTTGACCTCAAATTCTGAACCGCTAATCTGGAGGTCAGCGGCGAGCGCACGCCGGTGACGTTGCGGCTTGACCTCAAATTCTGAACCGCTAATCTGCCTGGCCAAAGAGATCGGCGCGCCGATCCGTTGCGGCTTGACCTCAAATTCTGAACCGCTAATCTTCGTCGTCGGGGGCGGGCAATCGGTGACGCGTTGCGGCTTGACCTCAAATTCTGAACCGCTAATCTAAGGCCCTCCCGGGCCGCGTGGCGACCCGGTTGCGGCTTGACCTCAAATTCTGAACCGCTAATCTAAGGGCGGACGGGAACCACGCCGGCCCGCAGTTGCGGCTTGACCTCAAATTCTGAACCGCTAATCTCCGTCCGGCGGCGGAACGGCCGCCGGCGTCGTTGCGGCTTGACCTCAAATTCTGAACCGCTAATCTGGAGGGCGAATATCAGCTGCTTCGCGGGTGTTGCGGCTTGACCTCAAATTCTGAACCGCTAATCTCTTGTCGCCGGCGGTCGCCTTGTCGCCGTCGTTGCGGCTTGACCTCAAATTCTGAACCGCTAATCTAAGCGTCCACCGCCACGGTATCGCCATCGAGTTGCGGCTTGACCTCAAATTCTGAACCGCTAATCTTCCGTAAAGCTGGGTTGCGAAATCAAGATAGTTGCGGCTTGACCTCAAATTCTGAACCGCTAATCTCAGTTTTCGTGGCGACCTATCGCGAGGCGTGTTGCGGCTTGACCTCAAATTCTGAACCGCTAATCTCAGATTATGGATGTGGACATCGACGATCTTGTTGCGGCTTGACCTCAAATTCTGAACCGCTAATCTAAATCGAGAATCTTAACAGGTCCCCACAGGTTGCGGCTTGACCTCAAATTCTGAACCGCTAATCTTGGTCCGAAACGAGACAACCGGGCTGTTGGGTTGCGGCTTGACCTCAAATTCTGAACCGCTAATCTCGTCCTCCGCGAGGATATACTAGTCCGCCTGTTGCGGCTTGACCTCAAATTCTGAACCGCTAATCTCTCCTCGTTCTCCGACCTATCCCCGTCCCGGTTGCGGCTTGACCTCAAATTCTGAACCGCTAATCTACCGCCGGCCGGCCGGATGCGGCCGCCGCTGTTGCGGCTTGACCTCAAATTCTGAACCGCTAATCTTCATCTGGATTGATTCCCGACTCGAAGCCGGTTGCGGCTTGACCTCAAATTCTGAACCGCTAATCTCAGGCGAACATTCGTCGATGTCGATGGTGAGTTGCGGCTTGACCTCAAATTCTGAACCGCTAATCTCAGGGACAATTTCGGCTGGTCGGTCGACGGGTTGCGGCTTGACCTCAAATTCTGAACCGCTAATCTGGCTTAACCCTACACCACATAGGGTCCTTAGTTGCGGCTTGACCTCAAATTCTGAACCGCTAATCTATCGATGGTGGTCGTTTCGGTGTTGGTTCCGTTGCGGCTTGACCTCAAATTCTGAACCGCTAATCTCGAAATCCTGTTTTCGGAATCGGTTTTCGGGTTGCGGCTTGACCTCAAATTCTGAACCGCTAATCTGGGCATGAACATCATTTGCGCCACCCGGAAGTTGCGGCTTGACCTCAAATTCTGAACCGCTAATCTCGAGAGAACTATGTTCGGATGGCTGCGCCAGTTGCGGCTTGACCTCAAATTCTGAACCGCTAATCTCCGTCAAATACGTCTCAGGATACGCCGCCTGTTGCGGCTTGACCTCAAATTCTGAACCGCTAATCTGACAACGAAAAAAGGCCAACCCTATCGACAGTTGCGGCTTGACCTCAAATTCTGAACCGCTAATCTCCGTCCCATTTCAACTTAATGATGCGGTTCGTTGCGGCTTGACCTCAAATTCTGAACCGCTAATCTGTCAAAATATTCTTGCGCTTTCCGTGATCCGTTGCGGCTTGACCTCAAATTCTGAACCGCTAATCTCGGATGTATGGGCGATCTAACTAGGCGATCGTTGCGGCTTGACCTCAAATTCTGAACCGCTAATCTCGAAAAATATTCATGGACATCATCAAACGTGTTGCGGCTTGACCTCAAATTCTGAACCGCTAATCTGCCGCCGAAGATTTAGCCGGAGCCATCAAGTTGCGGCTTGACCTCAAATTCTGAACCGCTAATCTCGTACGCGCACGCGCATGGGCATGGAGGGGGTTGCGGCTTGACCTCAAATTCTGAACCGCTAATCTGGCGAAGGCGTCGACCAGAGTGTCGATCGCGTTGCGGCTTGACCTCAAATTCTGAACCGCTAATCTAAACAATTTTAAGCTCATACCCTCTCTTAAGTTGCGGCTTGACCTCAAATTCTGAACCGCTAATCTGCAAGCTTGTTTAACACCATGCAACTTCCAGTTGCGGCTTGACCTCAAATTCTGAACCGCTAATCTAGCCCAAACGGGATGAATCGGTAATCGTGCGTTGCGGCTTGACCTCAAATTCTGAACCGCTAATCTATAGATAGTGATGACTATGTACCATTTCGAGTTGCGGCTTGACCTCAAATTCTGAACCGCTAATCTGCGGCGGGGAGCGTCGCCATCGGCGGCGAAGTTGCGGCTTGACCTCAAATTCTGAACCGCTAATCTAATCTGACCAAAAAGGAGACAACAAATGACGTTGCGGCTTGACCTCAAATTCTGAACCGCTAATCTTCTTGAAAAACCGGTCAACAGCTTCCAGACGTTGCGGCTTGACCTCAAATTCTGAACCGCTAATCTGTCGTCGATTATCTCAATGTGCCGCGCGCCGTTGCGGCTTGACCTCAAATTCTGAACCGCTAATCTCTATCTCCCCCTAAGGCCATGAAACTGAAAGGCTTTAGGGGGAACCTGTTCCTGCATTTCCAAGCTAAAATCATTAGAAAAGCGCCAGTTGCCCCGGATTCTTCCGGGCCGGTCGCCGACCCTGATCCGAGAAATGGACAATATCACGATACTGGCGATCGGTGAAGTTGAGGATTTGGATGTCGCCTTTTTCAGGCAGGCGGCGTTCGATTCGGTTGATTCGCGTCTGGAAGGCTTCCTTGCCATTGACGAAACGGGCATAGACGGAAAACTGGCTGCGCTCGAATCCTTCGTCGAGGAGAAAATTCCGAAAATCGGTCGCAGCCTTGCGTTGCGGTTTCGTGTCGGTGGGCAGGTCGAACATCACCAAAATCCACATGATCCGGTATCCTGACAAGAAGGCGGGGCGGTGGATCACGATCCGAGTCCCGCAAGGGTGAGCGCATCGGGCGGGTCGGGGAGAGCCAGGGTCAGTTTCCCCACTTCGAAACTTCTCCCCAGAGAGGCGGCCAGTTTGCACAGCGTGACGGAGACCGGTGTTTGGCCATCCCGAAGAGGGAGATCCAGGGAAATCAAACGCGCAAGCGTCTGTTTCGCTTCCGTGTCGACCTGATCGCCGTTTCGCCTGGCCAGGCCGCGCACCGTGCAATCGACGAGCGGGCGAAAAGGTTCCACCAAATCATCGGCCAGTGCGAAGGCATTGTTCCGGTTGGCGTGATACAGGCCAATGGTCGGATGCAGACCGGCGGCGACAATGGCGCGGGCGGTTGCCGACCGCAAAACGGTGTAGCCATAGTTCAGAAGGGCGTTGACGCCGGACGCATCTTGGTCCCGGCGAAACCCGTCGCCCATCATAAGCGGCCAGTAATAGCGCGCGGCCTGCGCCTCGACATTCGTCGTATCGCCGCTTGTGACTTTGCGGGTCATCATGGCAAGCGGGGCCGAAGGTGCGCCGATAGCCTTGAGCGCGGCGGCCTGCATGGTGATTTTCGAGACCACGACCTGTTTCCACGCCTGTTTCATCAGCGGCGCCCTGGCGTCCCACTGCGCCCGAAGGCGGGCGCCCTGCGCATGGTGCCCTTCGAGCGGCATGAGAACGGAGCGCGGCGCATGGTTCGCCGCGCACAGAACCACGGGAACGCCACGCTCGGCCAGTTCGGTGAGCAGCGACGAGGACCAGGTGACGCCGTGGGCATGGACAATGACGGCGATGATTTCATCGAGCGGAATCCGTCCGATTTCCATGCGGTTCTCGCTGACCATGAGGAAACCGCGTTTACGCGACAAATGGCGACCGTCGGCGGCTATATCGACAACGCGATCCAATACCCATGCTCCAATGCATTGGAATGCATGACATGAACCGGCGGCTCACGCGAATCCCGATGCGTCAAGAAGGCGAACCGGGGTCGCGCACACGACCGATCTCATCGACAATCACCCGGCGAATGCCGGCTTTGACCATGGGCCCTGCTCCAATTTGAATAAGGCGGAACGGGTCCGATTGGTCGCGATTTCTCGCATCGGCGTTCGCTTCGAGATGCGGCGCGATATAGAGGCCGTGGGTTATGTCAAACTTTTGCACATAAAAGATCTCTGTCTCGCCATTCCGCTCCAGGGCGACCATATCCCGCTTGAAAACGCGCAGAACACGTTTCGCCGCGGGATGGGGGCGCTTCTCGTCCCCCGCGTGGGCCTCGTATGTGGTGACGACCTGCGGCTTCACCTTGCCGTCGGGCAGGCGCCACAACTCGTAGCAATGATTGCTGTCGCCTTTGTAGGCTTTGAGAGGTTTGCCATCGGAGCCCTCGCCGATCTCGACGCGGACGTGTTCCTGCAACGTCTCGATCAGGCGCACGCGGCGGATGCCCCGATAGGGGCCGGGTTTGGCGGCGAAGTCACACAGGGCGGCCTCCAACGCCTTGCCTTCCCTGCCCTCCGTCGCGGCGCTCAGCGCCTTTTGCAATTGCGGATCGCGGATGTTCTTGCCCCTCGTGGTCAGTTCGATGTCCGAGGGTTTGAGCGACAAGAGCGGCGTGCGGCTTACCACGGTCTGATCGTCCACGACGCCATAGGCGGTTTCATTGTGAAGCCGACCCGTCGTGCTGTCCCGGCCGCGCTTGCGCCCCTCGCGATTGATCCGCCCGTGATCGGCGCGGTGGCTGACCACGATCCTGCCGAGCCATTTTTCAACATCACCGCGGAAACCCTCCCATGGGCGCGGGGTGTCGCGCGCGATCAGTTCGGCCGATTGCCCGGCCTCCTCGCCTTGTCCCGAGGCGCGACTGATCCGTTTGATCAGGCCGCGGTCGGTCGCGGCCACGACGGCGGCGTCGATCGCGTGATGACGGTGATCGGTGCGGTTCTTGGCCTTGACCGCGCCGCGATCCTTGTCGCTCAGAAGCGAATTGAGCCCCCAATGGCGCCGCAGCATTTCGGTCATACGCCCCGGCACGACCCAGACATGGCCCCCCTCGGTGAAGAGCGTGTCGAGATAGGCGCGCGAGATGCGGGCGAGGTATTGCGTGTCGACCAGCGCGCGATCAAGGAAATCCCGCTCGCCCTCGAAGCGTTCCATCGCATCGGGGGCGAAGCGCCAGCGCTTGTTCTCGGGCAGGTTCTTGAGATTGGCCTCGATCGCATCCCATCGCGGCGTGTTTCCCCAGGCCTCCCAGGGTGTCTGATTCCGCTTCTCGCGGTTGGCCTCCCTGAGACACAGCGTACGGTTTGAGAAGCCGTCGTCGAGCGTGCGCGAACGAGGCAGGATGTGATCGTCCTCACATTCGCCGTTCAGCACCATCGCCACATTGATAGGCTTGCCGGTGTAGGGGCAGCGACGCGGGCCGACGGCCGGGCCGAGATCCTCCCAAAGCCGCAGCAGCATCCGGTTGCGGCCCGTGTCCGGCCGGCCGAGTTCCGTCAGTTTGTCGCTACGCCGCTTCGCATCCTCGGTCGTTTCGCGGATACGTTTCATCGCCTCGCGCTTCTGCGCCTCGGACTGTTTCAACTCCCGCGCCAGTTCCACGACGATCTGGTCAGGTTTGCCGTAAACTTCGATGATCTTGTTCACGAGCCTGCGCAACTGGTTCAGGCCGATATGCACGGTCGGGTTGGTGATCCGGCCATAGCGCGTTATTTCGTCGTCGTTCTCGTCATGGGTGCCGGGAATGACGTGACGGTCGAGCACTTCGCCATAGTATGGCAGAGCGTCGAGACATTCGCCCGTGCGCAGGTCCGAATGGTGCCATCCGCACTCCTGCACCGCCTGCGCATAGGTGATGACCTCCGCTATGAGCCGCTCCAGAATACGCCGCGTCGCGGTTGGCCCAATCCTCCCGTAGCCTTCAGGCAGATGGGCGTTGGCGGTTTTTTCGGCGTGATCCCGGTCGAGCCCGTGCTCCGTCGTCAACCATTCAACAAGGCCGGTGAATTCGACTTCGCTCTGAACCTTGCGGATGCGGGAGATCACTTCCCATTGCGCCTCCCAATCGAGCATGGACCACCGCGGGCCGAACGCGTCGGGGTAGCTCATGATCGCCCGCACCGGATCGCAGGCGATGGCGTCCCGCACGCCGGTCTCCAGCGTGAACCGCTCTTCATTCCGCAGTTTCAAAACCTTGGCCAGCGCGGGCAGTTTCATTGTCATTGATGACAGGTTTTTCGTCGGTTTTTTGTTGTCGAGCGCATGGATGACCGTATCGCGTTCCTCAAGGGTCAGAGGCCGCGCCTCCCGCCCGTCGGCGGTCACGCGCAACTGGTTCACGGTCTCGTAAAGCACGCGGCGCTGGGTCAGCGGATGCGCCTTGGGCAGTCGCTTTTCCGCCGTGAACAGGCAAAGCCCGACCTTCGGTTCTTTCAAGGGGCGCTGGTAAAAGATTTTCTCGAACACCAGGTCGCGCAGATCGTCGGTCAGGACATCGCGATGATGTGGAACCTGAGTCGACCAAAGCTCGCTGAATTCCTCCTCAAGATGGCGGCGGTCGGGGTAGAAATCGTACCCTGCCTCCTCCTTTGCATCCGGCCCGCCGCGCGCGGCAACCGAGAGGCGGGTGCGCACCGTTTTCTGGCGGCGGTAGTTTAATCGTGTGCCGTCCTTGTTGACTTTCCCCTCGGTTGCGGGCTTGTCGGAAAGTTGCCGCCGCCGGATATGCAGGAACTCGCCATAGGTCTTCGCATTCGCCTCGCGCATGGCCCAGTCGAGCCGTTGCGTGGCGTCCTTGATCTTTCCTCTTTCATTATCGCCGCGATCGGTCCTGCGGTTCGATTTGAATCCGCGTCTTTGGTTCAGATGGAACAGGGCGCGCCCGAAATGGCTCAAAGGCAGCTTCTCTTTCAACCCATTCGCCCGCAGTTCATAAGGGTCGAGCGGTTCAAGCTCTTTCGCCGCCTTGGAATCGGCGGGCATCAGGCCGGACCTGGCGAGCAGCTTCATCAAGGCAACGCGGCGGCGCAGATAGCGGTCGCGCCGCCGCCGCATGGCGCGGGCGATGCGGCGATCCACGGCCAAGGAGGCGCCGGATTTCGGATCGCGTCCATCGGAAAAAACCCGTACGCCACCTCCGATCGTTCCCGTGATCCGCGCCGCGGCGCCCGTGCCGTCAGTCTCGTACAACCACCAGCCAACCGAGTTCGCTCCGATATCAAGACCGAGACGCATCGCTATCGTTTCCTCATAACTTTGTGCATTTTCCTGTTGCCCGGCGCCAAATTCAGCTTGAAATGATCACGCCGGTATGCAACACTGATAGTGTTCAGAATTTGCGGTCGAGAAGTTAACAAGCTCGAAGCAGCACCACATCAGGGCGTGTCCTGCGGGGCGCGCCTTTCCTTTGAAGGAACGCGGTCGACTGCTTTTTGGGGCATCTCTCGTTGAGCGTCAAGCCTTCCTTGCCCAAACACCCCACGGTCACAGGGTGCTATGGATCCCAAGCACGCCGCCTGACCGCCGGGCAAATTCAAATACCTGTTTTCCCTACATAAATCTATCGTGGACACTATAGGACAACAGGCGGGCAAGGCCAAGGCGACCGATTTTCATTATGGCGGCTTGACGCGTTCGGCTCCCGCTCTATAGTCCGCTGCGCGTCCGACCGACGCCCGCATGTATCGTGCCCCTCTGGCGGAATTGGCAGACGCGCCAGACTCAAAATCTGGTTCCCTTTGGGAGTGCCGGTTCGATTCCGGCGGGGGGCACCATTCCGGATTTTTCCTGGCGTCGCAGACTTGCGGGGCAATTTGAGCGGACCGTTTCCATACCGGGAACTATTCGCGCACACGCTCATTGTCGACGTCGTAGCGGCACAGATCGCCAACGACCGCTCTGGCGTTCGTTCCCAATATTTCGACGGCCAGTTCCGTTCCGGATTCGCCGAAGCGTGGTTCGATAAATCCAAAAGCCAGGTTCTTTCCGATCCGGTGGCCCCAACCGGCTGACGTGACCGCGCCGACCGCCCGGCCATTTTGAACGAATGCGTCGCCGGGATGGGCCGGCGCGGCGCTTTCCTCGACCTCGACCGAAACGAACACCCGGCGTTCGCCCTTTTGCCGCCGCCGCATCAACCCGGATTTGCCGACAAATTCCTTCTCCAGGTCGACAAAACGGCCAAGTCTGCTTTCAAAGGGATCGAACTCCGTGATCAAATCGGACTTCCAGTGCCGATATCCCTTTTCAAGCCGCATGGATTCCGCGGCATGAAGACCAAACGGCCTGATCCCGAAATCCTCTCCCGCGCTCCAAAGCTCGCCGAACACGGTATCGAGATCGTCGTTGGGAACATGCAGTTCCCAGGCAAGCTCACCCGAAAACGATACCGACATGGCGACAACCGGCGCGCCGGCGATGTCGACGGATCGGGCCGAGAGCCAGGGAAACCGTTCCCGCGACCAATCCGCGCCGGATACGGCGCGCTGCAGGACGGCGCGCGACCCGGGTCCGGCTATAACCAATGTGGTATGCGTATTGGTCAGACTGTCGATTCGAATGCGGCCGCCGGCCGGCAGATGCTCGGTCAACCAGTCCATATCGTGAAACTCGGCGGCGGCGGCGGAGCCATACCAGAAACGGTTTCCATCGATATTCGCCAGGGTTGCCTCGCCTTTGACATTGCCGTCGCGATTCAGGAAATACGCCAGACCCACCCTGCCGGTTTTTCGCGGTATGCGTGAACACATGATGGCGTCCAGGCAATCGTGTACGCCTTGTCCGGTAATTTCGTAACGATTGAATCCGGACACCTCCATGATGCCAACATTTTTCTGAACATTCGCCACTTCGGCGGCAATCAGATCGAATGTGTTGTTGAATCTGAAAGAGTGTTCCTCCAGGAAATCGGCGGAAGGTTTGAAATAGAGCGCCCGCTCCCAGCCGTTCACGGTGCCGAATTCCGCACCCATTTCGCGTAATTTTCCGGTCAGCGGCGTTACCTTCGCCGGACGGCCCGCCGGGCAGAATTCATGCGGCATGTGAATCCGGAATTCATTTTGATAGTCTTCCACCGCTTTCAGAGCCGTGTACCGAACATCGGCGTATCGGGTGAATCGTCTCGGATCGAGGCACCAGGTATCGTAACAGGCTTCGCCATGAGCGATGATCTGCGCGAGCAGCCAGCCATGACCGCCGCCCTCGCCCAGTCCGGCGCGCAACCCGGTGATGCAATAGGCGCCGCGCTTGCCGGGAATCCTGCCGACCAGGGGAAACCCGTCCGGCGTGTAGGTGATCGGGCCGTTGACGATTGACCTGATTCCCGCAGTTTCCAGACATGGCAGGCGGCGGAACGCGCCTTCCATCACGTCGGTTACACGATCGAGATCGTCGGGGCAAAGCGCATTTGCGAAATTCGGATCGATGCCGTCCAGACCCCAGGTTCTGCATCCCTGCTCGTAGAAGCCGATGAGGAGCCCCTTCTTCTCGGCGCGCTGATAGAAGTCGTCGGTGGGACACCGGATTAAGGGGACGCGAAACTCCTCGCCGTAGGTTTCCGCGAGCGCAACGATCTCCGGTATGGTACCGGTCAGCAGATACTGATGTTCCATCGAGGCGACCGGATGTTCGACGCCCATCATGGCGCCGATTTCGTTGCACCGATATCCGCCCGCGTTGACGACGATCTCACAATGAATGTCTCCTTTGCCGGTGTGGACGATCCAGCTTCCATCCGGATTTTCGGTCAAGCCGGTTACCGGGCAAAAACGGTGGATTTCCGCACCCGCCTTTCTCGCCCGGCGCGCCAGCGCCTGACAGAGTTGCGCGGGATCGATGTCGCCATCCAGCGGATCCCACAGGGCGCCAAGCAGATTGTCGGTGGTGATCAACGGATGACGCCGCCTGCACTCGTCGGCGTCGATCACCTCGAAGTTCACGCCCATGCCGCCAGCCATGGAACTGAAATGGCGATAGCCGTCCAGATGTTCCTGCCTAGAAGCCAGCCGCAGGCCGCCGGTCGCATGATGATAGTTGATTGGATAGTCCGGATCCCCGGCCAGTTCCTTGTAAAGACCGATCGAATGGGTCTTCAGGCCGATCATGGCCTGATTGGATCCGAAATTCGTGACCTGAGCCGCCGAATGCCATGTCGTTCCGGAAGTCAGTTCGTCGCGCTCCACCAGCACGCAATCGACAATGCCCTCTTCAGTCAGGTGGTAAAGCGTCGAGCAGCCGGCTATACCGCCCCCGATGACCACGACCCGAGTGTGGGATTTCATTCAAATCACCCGTGTTTTTCGACACGGTGCGGCCCCGACCCGCAATCGGTCAAGCAAGCCGGCCTGGCTACTGCCCTGATTGACGATAATCGAAACTTCAATTCGACATTTCCGATGAGTATTGCAGCCGCGGCGATATTGGAGCACTCGGAAATCGGGCGGAGCCGATCATGAACCATGCGGGCGGAGCCGATCATGAACCATGGACGAGGGAGAACAGGAGGACGCGCATCGCGAAAGGCGGCTCGCACCGCGCCGGTTCCCGAAATCAATCCGTGCCCGCCGGGACAGACGGGAGGGCGTTACCGGCCGCTGAATTCCGGCGAGATCGGCGACATCGTTGAATGCGCGCTTCGCATCCTTGCTGAAATCGGCATGGGCGAAGCGCCGGCGGCATTCCGGGAAGTCGCGTTATCAAAAGGCGCGGCGCTCAACGAACTCGACCGCCTGACGTTTTCCAGGCAGATGACGGAGGACATCGTCGACGGCGCCGCGAAGGCATTCGTATTCCATGGCCGCGATCCCCGTCATGATTTCGAGGTCGGCGGCCGACGGGTGCGCTTCGGGACCGGAGGCGCGGCGGTGCAGACGCTCGATCTCGAAACCGGTCGCTATCGTCCCTCGACCTTGCGGGACCTCCACGATTTCGCCCGGCTGGCGGACAGGCTCGAAAATGTAAGCTGGTTTACACGCTGCTGTATCGCAACCGAAATCGAGGACATATTTGATCTTGACATCAACACGGCCTATGCCTTGCTGGCGGGAACGACAAAACCGGTCGGCACCGGTTTCACGCTCGGATCCCATGTCGATCCGATCGTCGACATGTTCGACATGGCGCTGGGCGGCGAAGGAAAATTCGCGCGACGTCCCTTTTGCAAGGCGCATATTTCGCCGGTGATATCTCCGCTGCGCTATGGGGAGGACGCCGTCGAGGTCGCCACGGCCTGCATCGGGCGGCGGGTGCCGATCAATGCCATCATAGCCGCGCAGTCGGGAGCGACCGCGCCGGCGACGCTTGCCGGAATGCTGGCTCAAACGACGGCGGAGACCCTCGCGGCGCTGGCGCTCGTCAATCTGATCGAACCGGGCTATCCGATGATCTTTTCCAACTGGCCGTTCGTCATCGATTTGCGCACCGGGGCGTTCAGCGGCGGCGGCGGCGAGATATCGGTTCTGAACGCCGCGTCGGCGCAAATATCGAACCATCTCGGACTGCCGTCGGGCGTCGCCTCATCGATGGCGGACGCCAAGGCCGTCGATGCGCAGATGGGTTCGGAAAAGGCGATGAGCGCGGTGGCCGCGGGCCTGGCGGGCGCAAACATGATCTATGAATCGGCGGGTATGATGGCGAGCCTGCTCGGCGTTTCGTTCGAGGCGTTCGTGCTCGACAATGAAATGCTCAGCCATGTCAATCGCATTGTCCGGGGAATAGAGGTCAACGAGGACACTCTGGGATTTGAGGCGATCGAATCGGCGGTCGCCGGAGACGGACATTTTCTGGGCTCCGGCCATACCTTGGCGGCGATGCAGCGAGACTATTTCTATCCGTCGCTCGCCGACAGGAACGATCCGCGCGGCTGGGCCGACAAGGGCGCGCCGGACGCCTGGTCGAAAGCGAGGTCGGTTGCGGTCGACATCCTGCAAACGCACAAGCCCGTCTATCTGGAAAAAACCGCCGACCGGGCAATCCGCGATCGTTTCAACATCATCCTGCCAAATACCGTCTCAACACCGACGGATGGCTCCACGATCCCATGGTCGCGGTCTGGCGCGCGCCTGGCGACCCGGAACAGCGGTCTGCCCTCGAAATCCTGAAGGAAGCCGAAAGCGCGGTCGCCCTCGTCATCAAGCCGCGCCGCCTGCGCGAGACCGGGCGGGAACTCCCGTTTCAAGGCGGCGCTTTCGTACCGCCGTCGAATGATCGAAACCGGCGCGCCCGGGCCATCCACGATGATTTGTTGCCGAATGCCCCTTTACGCCGATTTCGTTTTGCGACCGATTCTGTCGCACCTGTCATTTATTTGTGTCCCCGATGGATCGGAGGACGTCATGACACGATATGAAAAGCGGCTGTTTTTCAATGCGCTATCGCGCATATTGACCACGGTATCCCCGCGCCGAAACGCCGCCGTCCTGATCTCGGACTGGATGGAGGACGCCGACCCGGAGTTCGATTGGGAGCCCGATCGCGACCACCGCGCCCGGCGCGTCGACAGGAAGGAATGGAATCTCCTCCTGAAAAAGGTCGGACAGCGGGTCCGCTCGTTGGCGAACGCCCGACCGGACCGGCGGAGCCGCGCGACCCGTGTGCTGGCCAGACTCGTCGGACTGAATGCCGCCGAGACGGCAATCCTCGAACTGGCGCCGCACTCGAATGAACAAAATGGCGTCGGCGGACTGTGCGATCTTCTGCTCGACGACCTCGGGATGGACCGTGATGCCGTTGTGGCGCTGCTGACAAACCTCACGAAGACCCGGGTAAATCGAGCGCTTTCCGGCGACGGCCGATTATTCGCCGCGGGATTGCTCGACTGGCAAGGCTCGTCGCGCGGAAACTCGCTCGGCCTGGGGGTTTCAAGTTGTATCGGGCGGGTTCTGGAGGCGGGATGCGGCACGCCGGACCGAATGCGGGCGGAACTGTTTCCGGCCGCGGCGGAAGCGACGACCGAATGGGAAGATTTCGATCATCTGGGCGAGGCGCGCGATCTTGCCACGCGTGTTGTGAAGGGCGCCGTTCGCTCAAGACGGAAGGGCGTCAATATCCTGTTCTACGGCGCGCCCGGAACCGGAAAGACCGAGTTCTGCAAACTGCTCGCCCGGGAAGCCGGACAGAAACTGCACGCGATCGGAGAAGCGGACGAGGATGGCGACGCGCCGTCGTCAAGGGAACGTGCGAACGCATTGCGCCTTGCGCAAAGACTGCTGTCGCGCAATCGCGGCGAAATCCTGCTCTTTGACGAATTGGAGGATTTGCTGGAACGCGACATGTTCTCGGCCTTCTTCGGCCGCCGCACCGGCGGTTCGAAGGTGCATCTGCACCGCATGCTCGAAACCAACCCGGTTCCGGTGCTCTGGACCATGAACGAAATCGAGGCCTGCGATCCGGCTCTCCTGCGTCGCATGACGCTGTGTCTGGAACTGCGCATACCCGGCCCGAATATCCGCGAACGGATCTGGAAAAGGCTCACCGATCGCCGGAATCTGCCGCTGACGGGCGAAACGATGCGCCGTCTGGCGCGTGAGGTCGAGGTTCCGCCCGCGCTCGTGGCGGGCGCGCTTGAGGTGGCGCATCTGGCGAATGGCGGCGAGCGCGACATTTCCCTCGCGGTCGGGGCGGCGGACAAGGCGCTGCGCGGCGGGCGATTAAAGCCCCCGGGCAACCGTGGCGCGGACGCCTTCGACCCGGCGCTTATCAGCGCGGACGCCGATGTGCGCCGGTTGATCGAACGGCTCGCGTCACCGGAGGCCCCGCGGGATGTATCGTTCTGCTTCTCGGGACCGCCGGGCACCGGCAAGAGCGCCCTCGCGCGGCATCTGGCCGGGGTCATGGGCCTGCCGGTGATCCAGAAACGCGCCTCCGACCTTCTCTCGAAGTGGGTGGGCGGCTCCGAAGCAGCGATCTCCGCGGCCTTCGCGCAAGCCAGGGAAGAAGGAGCCTTTCTGATCTTCGACGAGGCGGACTCGCTTCTGGGCGACAGATCCCATGCCGAACGCTCCTGGGAAATCAGCCAGGTGAACGAGATGCTGACCTGTATGGAAAGCCACCCCTTCCCCTTCGCCTGCACCACCAATCTCGCCGGGCGGCTGGACCCCGCCACGCGCCGCCGCTTCACCGTCCATGCCGATTTGCTGCCGCTGGACCCGCCGCGCCTGAGGGCGGCGTTCGAAAGCATTTTCGGTAAAGACACGCCTGCGGGCCTCGCCGAAATCGCCGGATTGACGCCGGGAGATCTGGTGGCGGTGAAGCGGCGATGCCGGCTTCTGCGCATGGACGAACCGACGTCCATTCTCGGCGAACTGGAACGCGAGGCGCAAGCGAAAGATCGCTATGGATTCCGTGTTGGCTTCATGCAATCTTTCCCAAAACAGCATGGGGAGACGGCGCAATGATGGAAGCGATCGCAAAACGAAAGGCGGGCTGGCTTTTCGACGCCTCCGGCCACGAGAATTTTTCGGGCAAAAGGCGGCCACAGGAAGACATGGTCACGTCAGCTGTTTTCGGAACCATCCGCTTGCTGCCGAAACAGGATTGCCGCGATGCGCTCGACCTGCTGATCGGACAAGCCTGCCGCGACGCGGCGGGCTTCGATGCCGGTAAAGACGTTGAAATCGAACTTTGGCGGAAGCTTCGACTTAAAGGCGTGAAGGACCGCAAGTGGGCTGAACCGGACGTTCTTTTGACCTGTGGCGACAAAACCGTGATCGTGGAGGTCAAGTGGCATGCGCCATTGTCGGAGCGACAGATTGAATGGCAGATCAAGGCCGCCCGGCAAAACGGCCGCACGGTTGTCGCGGCGCTGATGCTCGGCGAGGCCGGTGTGGAAGACAATGTCGAAGGCGTCCCGTGCTTTCGCCGGACATGGCGGGACGTATCGGGCGATCTTCAAAGCCGATACGACGAGGGCTTTCCCGATACGCCCTTCGGGCGGTGGGCAAAGGCGATCCATGGTTTCCTGCGGGCAACGGATATGGGGCGCGTGAGGCGCGTCTTCGCAGGCATCGCCCCTGTCGAACATGATCCGGGCGCGTTTGCCTACCGGTTCAAGACGCCGGGGCGTCCGCCCTGGTTTGGCATCGGTTCCGACGCACTGCACGATCCGGGCGCGTTTGCCTACCGGTTCAAGACGCCGGGGCGTCCGCCCTGGCTTTGCCGCGCGCCGGATAGCGTCGAATATGTTCATTATCGATATGGAGAAAGAAAATGATTACCAGCGAAGATCGCGAAAATGGCCGGAAGCTCTTTCGCTTGGCGGAAAATCTGCGGAGTTCGTCGGTCGACCTTAGCGCATTGATGCGCAGTCTTGAGGGGATGCTGTCCAAGGGCAAAGCCGACATTGGCGAGGTCGAGGCCACCGATAAGAAAAACAAATTCAATAAAACGGATTGGGTCGCCAGGGCCTCCTTGCGCAACTGGAAAGTCAAAGGCGGAACCGAGGGGGAACCTGCCGGAACCCTTACCTATATCGTGCGCCTTTGCGGTACCGAAGACGCGACAGAGCAGAACCTCGACTGGCCATGGATGGATCAGACTTGCCTCATCATGGGCTGGCACAAGTGCGACGATTACGAAGAATGCGACAGCTTCTGGTCCGTTGGCGACTTCGATTCCCATAACGCAAAAAACCTGCACCACCGCGGAAACGGTCTCTGGGCTTGGCCTTGGCAGTACGAGGATGGCGAGGCCGACGAGTATTATGGCGGTTTCTTTTTCGCCCTTCCGATTTTCGCCTTGAAGGATGAGCGCGATTTGATGAAATTCGTTCTCGAACCCCTCAAAATCCTCTTCGAGGCCGACCATCCACACACCGTCGCGGCGGAAGCCCTCGCCGGCGTTCCCGTTCTGACGCCCGCCGCCGGATGACGGACGACGCCCGCAAGTCCGGTGTGGTCCGCCATCTTCAGCTTGCGCTCCGGCTTGGCGCGACCGCCGAGGGTCTGACGATCGACGAGATCGCCTCCGATATGGAGGTGAGCCGCCGGACGGCGCAGCGGATGCGCGGTGCGCTCGATCTCCTTTTCCCGATCGAAACGCTGCGCGACGGTCAGCAGTTGCGCTACCGTCTGCAGGGCCATCTGTCCCCGGGCCTGCTTGCGCCGACGGTGGAGGAACTGGCGGACCTGGACCTTGCGGTCGCGGCCATGAGGAAGCAGGGCCAGACCGAACGCGCCGAGCGACTCGATTCTCTGCGGCATCGCCTGCTTGCCGCCCTGCGCGGCAATGACAGGCGCAGGGTGGCGCCCGACCTGGAAGTTCTGGCTCACGCGCAGATTCCCATCGTCACGCCGGGGCCGCGCCGGGCGGTCGCGCGGGAGGTGCAGCAGGCCTGCCAACACGCCCTGCTGACCGGCGCCACACTGCGTTTCGATTACGAGGCGGCGCACGGCTCGCGCACGCATGAGGTGGCCCCGCGCGGGCTGATGATCGGCGCGCGATCCTACCTCGTGGCTCATGGCGGCAACGATTGGGGCGACCCGATGCTGTTCCGGCTGGACCGGATGAAGAACCCCGTCGTCACCGAGGTTCCGGCGGCGCATGACGAGACGTTCGATCTCGAAGCCTTCGCGGCCCGGTCCTTCGGCGTATTTCAGGAGGATTTGCACGATGTCGTCCTGCGCTTCGACGAGGACGTCGCCGCCGACGCCCGGTCCTTCCGGTTCCACCCGCGCCAGAAAATCCAAACCCTCTCCGACCGCCGTCTGGAGGTCCGTTTCCGCTCGGGCGGAATGCTGGAACTGGCCCGCCATCTGTTTTCATGGAGCGGCAAGGTCGAAATCGTCCGGCCGGACGCTCTCGGGGAAATCATGCTCAACGAAGTCAACGCCGTGGCGGCGCGGCTGCGCGATTGATTCGCGCATACCCGGGCCAGGGCGGCCCGAAGCCGCATATCCGGGCCTTTGCGGGAACAAAGAAGCCGATGCGGAACCCGCGTCGAAACCGTGGCGCAGGTCGTTGCCGCTCACCTCCCCCCCCGACCGCCGGCCCATGGGCTTCCCTGTCGCCCCGCCGCGTTCTCTTTGCCGGGACGAAAAATCCCGCCCGTCAAACCGCTTCCATTTGAAGGTGAACCGCTCTAATAGGGCGCAGGTGGCGACAACGAGGACGACATGAGCGTGGCGGACAAGAAGGAAAAGAAATCCGGCGGACTTGGCGAGACCGTCAGCGTCGTCGTGCAGGCCGTGCTGCTCGCGCTCGTCATCCGCTCCGTGTTGTTCCAGCCGTTCTCCATACCCTCTGGATCGATGCGGCCCACCCTGCTCGAAGGCGATTATCTCTTCGTCACCAAGTGGGCCTATGGCTATTCGCGGCACGCGCTGCCCTTTTCGCCGAACCTGTTTTCAGGGAGAATATGGTCGGGCGAGCCGGAGCGTGGCGACGTCGCGGTCTTCAAGTTTCCGCCAAACCCCTCCATCGACTATATCAAACGGGTGATCGGCCTTCCGGGCGACAGGATTCAGGTCAGGGACGGCCTGCTGCGAATCAACGGCGCGCCGATCAGGCGTGAACTGATTGATCGGATCGACGATGAGGATGTGACGGAGCGGGTTGGCCCGGTGGATGTCTACCGCGAAACGCTGCCGAACGGGGTTTCATACCGGACACTGGATCTGAGCAAGGGAACGCCCGGCGACGATACGCGCGAGTTCATCGTGCCCGAGGGCCATTACTTCATGATGGGCGACAATCGAGACAACTCGACGGACAGCCGCTTCAATGTCGGCTACGTTCCGGCCGATCACCTGGTCGGCAGGGCCAATATCATTTTCTTTTCCATAGCCGGCGGCGCAAGCCCGCTTGAGGTCTGGAAGTGGCCATCGCTCGCCCGCCCGTCCCGGCTGTTCAACCGGGTGAATTGACGCCGATGGCGCGCGCGCCGAATCCGGCGGAAATGACGGACCGCATCGGCAAGCGGACCGGGCATGAATTTTCCTCGACCGGGTATCTGATGCGTGCGCTCACGCATTCCAGCGCCGACAGCGCGACCGGAGGCAATTACGAGAGGCTTGAATTTCTCGGAGATCGTGTGCTTGGCTTGGTGATCGCCGAGATGTTGTGGGCGGAG
Source organism: Rhizobiaceae bacterium (assembly GCA_965204295.1). Classification (GTDB taxonomy): domain Bacteria; phylum Pseudomonadota; class Alphaproteobacteria; order Rhizobiales; family Rhizobiaceae; genus JAWKWH01. The sequence goes on along the minus strand of OZ241973.1, from coordinate 1,780,834 downwards.
TTTCCCGATGCCGACGAGGGAGAATTGTCCCGCCGGTTCAATCTGCTGGTCAATGCCGACGCCTGCGCCCGGATCGCGGATAAAATCAATCTCGGCAACCTGATCGCGACCGGCGTAGAGATCAAGTCTCTTGAGGGGCGAAAGTGCCGGAACATTCGCGCCGACGCCATCGAGTCGCTCATCGCGGCCATCTATCTGGACGGTGGAATCGAGCCGGCGCGGCGGTTCATCGAGCGAAACTGGCGTCCGCTGGCGTCCACCTCGGACGCCGACCGGCGGGATGCAAAGACCGAACTTCAGGAATGGGCGCATCGCGAAGCGGACCAGACTCCCGTTTACGAGACGGAGGACAGAACTGGACCCGATCACGACCCGGTATTCACCATCAGGGCGACAGTGACGGGATACAAGCCGGAGACCGGCGCCGGGCGGTCGAAACGCGAGGCCGAGCAGGCCGCGGCGGCCGCCATTCTCGTTCGGGAAGGCGTGTGGCCGGTCGAAGCGACGGACAAATGAACGAATCCGGTTCCGGCAACCCGGCAACCCGCTCCGGATTTGTCGCCCTGCTCGGTGCGCCCAATGCAGGCAAATCCACGCTGGTCAACCGGCTCGTCGGCGCCAAGGTGTCCATCGTGACCCACAAGGCGCAGACGACCCGTGCGATCATGCGCGGCGTGGCGATTCATGAAAACGCGCAAATCGCGCTCGTGGACACGCCCGGAATTTTCAAGCCACGCAGGCAACTGGATCGGGCCATGGTGACTTCGGCCTGGGTCGGAGCGCGGGACGCGGATATCGTCCTGTTGCTGATTGATGCCGAACGCGGTCTGGTCGAGGGAAACGAACATATCCTGAAGGATTTGGGAGATATCGGAAAACCGAAGATCCTTGTTCTCAACAAGATCGACCGGATCGGGCGGGAAGCCTTGCCCGGTCTTGCGGCGGCGGCGAACAAGATCGTCGATTTCGACCGGACCTTCATGATATCGGCGCTAAAAGGCTCGGGCTGCGGGGACATTCTAGACTACCTCGCCGAAACCCTGCCGCAAGGGCCATGGTATTATCCCGAAGATCAAATCTCCGATCTTCCGCTTCGCCGGCTGGCCGCCGAAACGACACGCGAGAAACTGACCCTCAGACTGCACCGGGAACTGCCCTACGCCTCGCATGTCGAAACCGAAAAGTGGGAGAAGAAAAAGGACGGGTCGGTGCGGATTGAACAGGTGATTTTCGTCGAACGAGACAGTCAGAAAAAGATCGTGCTCGGCCGCCGGGGCGAGACCATAAGGGCGATCGGCGCCGCCGCTCGGCGGGAGATCGGCGAGATGCTGGGTCGGAACGTGCATCTGTTTCTGTTCGTGAAGGTTCGGGGCAACTGGGCGCGCGATCCTGAAAGATATCGCGTGATCGGACTTGAATTCCCCGGTTGATCCGCGGACATTCGGCAAATGCACTGGCAGGATGAAGCAATCATACTCGGCGCCCGCAAGCACGGTGAGACGAGTGTGATTCTCGAAGCGATCACGGCCGGTCACGGCAGGCATCTCGGTCTTGTTCGCGGCGGACGGTCCAGACGCCAGCAACCGGTCCTGCAAGCGGGCAATCGGGTCAATCTTTCATGGCGCGCCCGGCTGGACGAGCATTTGGGCACGTTTCAGGTCGAACCGCTGGAACTCAACGCGGCGAGATTGTTCGATTCGTCCGTCGCCATATATGGACTTCAGGTTCTGGCCGCTCATTTGCGCCTTCTGCCCGAACGAGACCCGCATCCCGAATTGTACGGCGCGGCAAAGTTGATCGTCGAACATCTCGAGGATGCGCGCGCTGCGGCCGAACTGATCGCGCGGTTTGAATTGCTGGTTCTCGAGGAACTGGGGTTCGGTCTGGAACTTTCGCGATGCGCCGCGACGGGAGCGAGCGACGATCTGGTATTCGTTTCGCCGAAATCCGGACAGGCCGTATCGGGCGTCGCGGGGGCGCCATGGGCCGACAAGATGCTGCCTCTGCCCGCCTTTCTTAGGCCGGGGTCGGGAATATGCGGGGAAATCCGCGAGATTGATGACGCATTCCGGCTGACCCGGTTTTTCTTGTTCCGCCACGTTTGGCAGCCTCGCGGGATGAGGGAGCCCGATGCAAGGATCGGGTTTGTCGGCTCGATCAATCGGATTTCGAAATCGCCTGAGCGCCGGGCGGGGAGTTGATATGCGAGCGACGCCGGATCCGTCGAAGAGGCGCTGAAACCCGCCGGAACGCCGCCGCCATCCGCCTGATGGTATCGGCCTGTGCTGAAATTGTCATCGTGGCGCGGGGCCAAGCGTCTCGCGCAACACGATTTTGGTCTCGAACGTAACGCTTTCGGGATTTCTCCGGCCCTTGCGCATCGCAAGCAGCATTTCCGCCGCGGCCCTGCCCATACGCCGGTGCGGCACATGTACGGTGGTTATTTGCGGCGCCGTCGCCCGGGACAGGTCGATATCGTCAAATCCGACGATCGACACATCTTCCGGAACTCCCATGTTCAACCGGCGCGCTTCGCCCAGCGCACCGGCGGCCAACACGTCGTTACCGCACAAGATCGCGGTCGGTCGCGGCGATATCCGCATCAGCCTTTCGAAGGCCGCGGCGCCGGCATCGAGCGTGTAGGAACATTCGACGATCTGAGGACCGTCAACAGTTCCCGCCGTCTCCAATACGCTCAGCATACCCTCAACGCGGTCCGCGGCGCGATCGTTGCCCTCCCTTCGGGCAGAGATAATCGCCACCCGGCGGTGCCCCCATTCGAGCACCAGGCGCGCCATCATGCCGGCCGCCGCCCGGTTATCGAAACCGGCGAAACTCGATTGTCCGGCCGCCGCTGTGTTCCATGCGAGCACATGGGGAATATCGCGTTCATTCAGAAATTCGACGGTGCTTTCCGGCCGCTCCCGCCCGATCAGCAAAAAGCCGTCAACTCCCCGCCCCGAGAGCGCGCAAATCTGCTCGAACTCCTTGCCCGGCCGATAATCCGAACTGGCGACCAGCAACGTGACGCCCGAGTTCGCCAGCACCTCCTGGAACGCCTGAAGCCCGCGGGCGAAAATTGCGTTGTCCATGGTCGGTATCACCGCGCCAACGGCATTGGTCCTGTTTGACGCAAGCGCCTGGGCGCCGAAATTCGGAGCATACCCCAGCTTCTGGATGACGTCGCGCACCTTGACCCGCGTCTGTTCGGAAACCCGGCCGGGCGCGTTGAGGCAGCGCGAGACGGTCGCGGTCGATACGCCGGCCTCCGTGGCGACATCATCGATCTTCGGTTTCCGCGATGAATTTTTCAAAGCCGTCTCGAATGGAAATTATCGATGTAAGCGCTTGCATTGGCGAATGTAAGCGCTTACACTGGCGCATACAAGCGCAAATTTCGCGCAAATTGCCGATATCGGGATCAAAAACGACCAGTTCCGGGACCGCTCAATGCCGATTGAGTATCTGAAAAAGGCCTCCAAAACGTCAACCGGCGATTCCGGCGATGTGCATGACGCCGTCCGGACGATTCTTGACGATATCGAGGAACACGGCGACGAGACCGCTCTGCGGTACGCCGCGAAATTCGACGGATATGACGGAAACATCGTTCTGACGCCGGACGAAACGGAAGAAGCGGCCAGTTCCGTACCGCACAAACTGAAAGACGATATCCGTTTTGCCCATGACAATGTTCGTCGTTTCGCCGAGGCGCAAAAAGCGACGATAACGGACACCCGGATTGAGATTGTTCCGGGTCTGACCGCGGGCCAGAGATCGATCCCGTGCCAGGCGGCGGGATGCTACGCCCCGGGCGGCCGCTACAGCCACGTCGCCTCGGCGCTGATGACGGTCACGACGGCGAAGGTCGCGGGGTGCGGGCATATCGCGGCCTGTTCGCCGCCCCGGCCCGGCGTCGGCGTTAATCCGGCGGTCATCTACACGGCAAACCTGTGCGGCGCCGACGCCATTCTGGCGCTGGGCGGGGTCCAGGGCGTCGCGGCCATGGCATTCGGTCTGTTCGGACTGCCAAGATCCGACATCGTGGTCGGTCCGGGTAATCAGTTCGTCGCCGAAGCCAAGCGTATCCTGTTCGGGCGTGTCGGCATCGACATGTTTGCGGGCCCTACCGACAGCCTGATTCTCGCCGACGAGACAGCCGATCCGTTCATTGTGGCGTGGGACCTCGTCGGTCAGGCCGAGCACGGATACAATTCGCCGGTATGGCTTGCAACCCTGCATCGGCCGCTTGCCGAAAAGGTAATGGAATTGGTGCCTGAACTGATTTCGACGCTTCCAAAGGTGAACGCCGAGAACGCGACCGCCGCATGGCGGGATTACGCCGAAGTGATCATGTGCGGCGATCGCGAGGAAATGGCGCAGGTATCCGATGCGACGGCTCCGGAACATCTGACGGTGCAGGCCGCCGACCTCGACTGGTGGCTGAACCGGCTGAAGTGCTACGGTTCGCTGTTTCTGGGTGAAGAGACCACGGTCGCCTTTGGCGACAAGGCGTCGGGAACGAATCACGTTCTGCCGACTTCGGGGGCGGCGAAATATACCGGCGGCCTGTCGGTCCACAAATTCATGAAAATGGTCACCTGGCAGCGGGCAACCCGGGACGGCGTCAAACCGATCGCGGAAGCTGCCGCGCGGATCTCGCGGCTTGAGGGCATGGAAGGGCATGCCCGCACGGCGGATATCCGGCTGGCGAAATACTTTCCCGATGAAACATTCGACCTGACGGCCGCCGGATAAGCGATGAACGCCCCTCCATCGATCTTCGACATCAGGGAACGGGCGGCGCCGGTCACCGGCGCAAAAATTGCCGGTCTTGCGCGGCGAAAGAACAGGCTTGAATTCCGGCGCGCCGAAACGGAAGGCAAAACGGCGCCGGTTATTTGTTCGCCGGCTTCCGATCGCGTAACGGGCGGGATATTGTTTGTGGACGGAGGCCGCGCCGCCGAATGAAAGCGCTGGTCTATACCGCTCCAAGACGCCTAGACTATCGCGAGGCGCCTGAGCCGGCAATACGCGAGGGCGACGCTCTGATAAGGGTGGAAGCGGTTGGAATCTGCGGTTCCGATATGCATGCGTTCCTTGGCCACGATGACCGAAGACCCGCACCGCTTATCCTCGGTCACGAAGCCGCCGGAACGATTTTGGAAGGGGCCGGCGCCGGGAAACGCGTGACAGTCAATCCACTCGTCGCCTGCCGCGAATGCCGGGACTGCCTGGAAGGACGCGACAATATCTGTCAGGGCCGCCAGATCATTTCCATGCCTCCCCGCGAGGGCGCATTCGCCGAATTGGTGTCAATGCCGACGAACAATCTCGTTGAGATACCGGATCATGTCCGCATCGAACACGCCGCCCTTGCCGAGCCGCTGGCCTGTGGCTGGCATGCCGTGCGGTTGGCGGCAAACTCCAGCCACATGGATCCGGGCGATGCAGCCTGCTTGGTGTTTGGCGGCGGTGCGATCGGTCTTGGGGCGGCGCTTGCGCTGAAAGCCAGGGGCGCGGCATCGATACAATTGGCCGAAACGAGCGCCGAACGCCGCGCAACGATCGACCAGATCGATGGAATCGAGACTTACGATCCGCTATCGGCAGGCGCTCTGGAACCCGGCAGCGCGGATATCGTCGTCGATGGCGTCGGGGTTGAAGAGACGCGGGCGGCGGCAAGCACGGTGGCGCGCCACGGCGGGATCATCGTTCACATCGGTCTTGGGTCTGCGACCGGCGGCCTGGATGTTCGCCGCATGACGTTACAGGAGATCACTTTCATCGGCGCCTACACCTACACGTCACAGGATTTCAAAGAGGCCGCAAGCGCCCTGTTCGACGGGCGTTTCGGGGAATTGGGCTGGATTGAACGGCGGCCGCTGTCGGAGGGAGCAACTGCGTTCGCCGACATCCTCTCGAGCCGTCTTGCCGCGCCAAAAATCGTCTTGACTCCGGGACGATAGGCCGGCCGGTCGAATGTCGCCGGCGGCGCGATCAGACCGCCTCGATCCCGCCGTCAACGGCAAGCGTCTGACCGGTCATGAAGGAATTTGCCGGATTCGAGGCGAACATGATGACCTCAACCACCTCGTCGACTTCCGCCAATCGCTTCATCGGCACACCGCGCACCAGATTCTCCGTCGCGGCCCGTTCGCCTTCCGGCGCCGCCCGCAGAAAATCGAGCGCCATATCGGTTCGGGCGAAAGACGGGCAAACGGCGTTGATCCGGATGCGCTTGGTCGCGAATTCAGCCGCCGCCGATTTGGTCAAGCCGACCACGCCGTGCTTCGCGGCCGCGTAAACCGACAGTCTCGGCGCACCGCCGAGGCCCGCGATGGAGGCAATGTTGACGATCGTGCCATGGCGTCCCGTTTCCTCGAACTGTCTTTCCATCAGATGAATCTGGTGTTTCATGGCATAGAACACGCTGAGCAGGTCGATATCGAAGATCTTGCGCGCTTCGGCGGACGGCACCTGATGCAGCTTCACGAAACTTTGGGCGATCCCCGCGTTGTTGATTGCAATATCGAGACCGCCGAAACTGTCTTCAGCCAGCTTCGTCAGGTTTTTGGAATGTCGTTCAACGGAAACATCGCCGGCTAATGAAACCGCCTTCGTCGGTAGTTTGTCGACTAATTTATCCAATTGCTTCTGATCAAGATCGGTCAGAACGAGATTTGCCCCGCCATCCGCGTAGCGTTCGGCGGTTCGCCTTCCAAATCCGCCGGTCGCGCCTGAAATCAGCACGCACAAACCATCGAACCGCCCCATTTCCACTACCCTTTTTCCACCGATTCCGCCGCCAGTTCCGCCATTAGCGGAACAGCCCTGCCGTAGGTGCGCGCCTTTTCGGGATTGGACGCGTTCCCGTCCAGCGCCCGCTTGTAAACACCCTGAATTATCGCAATCAGCCTGAAAAATGAAAATGCGACGTAGAAACGCCAATTATCGATATCGCCGATGTCTCGTCTTTGACAATAGCGTTCGACATAGGCCACTTCCTCTGGAACGCCGATTGCCTTGCGACCGACGCCGCCCAGGCCCCGAAATTCCGATTCGTGCGGAAGGCGCCACTGCATGCACTGATATGCAAGGTCGGAGTAGGGATGTCCGAGCGTCGACAACTCCCAATCGAGCACCCCGATCACCTCGGGGCGATCATGCGCGAATATCATGTTGTCGAGACGATAGTCGCCATGCACGAGCGCAACCGCCCCATCGTCTTCCGGCAGTTCCCGCTCCAGCCAATCCATCAGATCATCCATCTGCCGGATCGTTTCGGTTTCCGAAGCCCGATACTGGCCGGTCCAGCGCGACAATTGCCGTGCGAAGTAGCTGCCCGGTTTACCGAAGCCGGACAGCCCGGCAGCCTCGATATCGACATCATGCAAAGCGGCGAGAGTCGCGTTCATCGCGTCATAGACCGCTGCCCGCTCCTCGTTTCCCGACACGTCCGGCAAGGCGGGATCCCGAAGGATGCGGCCGTCGAGATATTCCATGACATAAAACATGCGGCCAATCGGCGAATCTTCCCCGGAGAGGTGAAAAACCCCCGGAACCGCCACACCGCTTCCAACAAGCGCGCCAAGAACGCGGTATTCCCGATTCACCTGATGCGCCGACTTCAGCAAGGCGCCCGACGGTTTTGTCCGCAGAACATATTTTCCACTGCCGGCGGTCAGCAGATATGTCGGATTTGACTGGCCATGGCCAAATTTCTCTACCGAGTTCAGCGCCGAGAATCCCTCGACGTTCATCTCCAGATAGGGAGCGAGCGCCGCCAGATCGAGTGCGTTCGGGTCGGCCATGTTCAGTTGTCGTCTCCGGCGTCGGCCGCATCTTCCATAACCGCGATCGTCAGCCAGCGTGCGGTGAATGCAGGCCTGGCCGAGCCTTCGACATCCATCGTCACATCGTAGGCAATCTGGACATAACCCGACGGTCTGATCTTCACGCCGGCCAAAGAAAACCTTGCCCTGACTCGCTCGCCGCTTTTGACCGGGGCGGCAAAGCGGACCGAATCGAAGCCGTAATTGATCCCCATCGCCCTGCCTTCAAGGGCGGGGATTGTCTCGTATGCGAATGTGGAAAGCAACGACAGCGAGAGAAATCCGTGGGCGATTGTTCCGCCGAACGGGGTTTCGGCCTTAGCCCGACCAGGGTCGACATGAATGAAGTTGAAGTCGTCGGTGACATCGGCAAACCGGTCGATCATGTCCTGGGTGATTTCGCGCCACGGCGAGACGCCGATTTCAGCGCCGACGGCGCTCTTCAGATCGTCGAGTCTGACCGGCGGTTTGCCGCTTTTGTCGATCAACATCGATCAATCCTTGAACAGCGACATGCCATGCTGGGCGGATTGGCCGCCGTCAAGCGGCAGAATGGCGCCGGTGACATAGGCGCCGCCACGACCGCAAAGGAACAGCGTCGCCGCCGCGATGTCGCTCGGCGCGCCGATGCGGCCGAGCGGTACGCGGGAGCCTACAAAGGCGGCCTGCTCATCCGTCGCGGTCGCGAATGCCGTCATACGGCTTTGAAACGGGCCGGGCGCAAATGCGTTCACGGTGATCCGCCTGCTGGACAATTCGTTGGCCAGCGTTCTGGTGAGATGGTGCACCGCGGCCTTGGAAGCGGTGTACGAGTACGCCCCGTCCGCAATCGGCTGCGACCCCATGACGGAGCCGAGATTGACCACCCGCGCCGGATCGACGTCGCCGACCGCCGCATCCAGCAGCGGCAGCAGTTCGCGCGTCAGATGGAACAGGCCGGCGACGTTGACGCTAAAAACCTTGTTCCAGGCATGATAGGGAAAGGTCTCAAGCGGTTCGCCCCATGTGACCCCGGCGTTGTTGATCAGGATATGGAGCTTGTCGGTGCGCTTTGCGACCTCGCCGGCCAGCGCATCTATCCCGTCCTCGGAACCGACATCTCCCGCAAAACCTTCCGCGCCGCCGGGAGCGTCGAGCGTGTTCAACTCCTCCGCAACGCGAGCGCAATGCCTGCCTTTGCGCGATACGATCATGACCCGCGCGCCCGCCTGCACCAGCGCCGTCGCCGCCATGCGGCCGATACCGGTCGTCGCGCCCGTCACGAGGGCGGTCTTGCCTTCGACGCCGAACAGGCTTTCGAAATAACTCATGGTCCCTCCAGGACGAAATACCGGTTCGAGAGAGCCTCGTTGACAGCATACCCGGCAGTATGTTCATGTTTTTCGCGGACGTAAAGGGTGGAAGGTGATCGTGAGCCACCGAATGCGTTTGGTGCGAATGGGAGAATTGATGGCGGCCAACACTTGGGAAAGCGCGGTGCGGACGCCGGATGCCGCACCGTCCGGGAGGGCGCGCGCCCATGCCAGGCAGATGATTGAAACCGGACCCTTTCAGCGCGTCGTCCGGGAGGGCGTCGAAATGCGCCCTCGCGGCTCAACCACGCCGAAGCGGCGCCAAACCCTGAACGGGTTGATCGCCTGCCGCGATCGCTACGGCAATCCGTTCGGGGCAGCGCCTGCAAGCCGCAAAACGGAAGGCAAGTCGGCTTTCGGCAATCTCGGCATCGCCAATCGGGTCATGTTCGTGGCGCTCAACTCCCCACCGTTCCGGTATTCACCCCGACCCGGCCAGGGACCGGCGGACATCGAAAGCGTCGTCAATCGAGTCGTGGTCTTTGCGGTGCGCGGCCTGGGATTTCAGAGAGAGAGAGATCGCGCCATGAAAACGAATTCGGGAATGAACCTCGGAATGACCGAACGGCTGAAGCCGATCCACGAAGCCGTCGCCACCATGGTGCGCGAGGAAGTCATGCCGCTCGACGGGGAATTTCTGAACGAGGTGGGCAAGGGCGGCGATCGCTGGAAATTGACGAGGCGGCAAATCGAAATCCTCGACGGGCTGAAGGCGAAGGCGCGCGAGCGGAACTTCTGGAATTTGTGGTTGACCGATTCGGAACGCGGATACGGATTGACCACCGTAGAATACGCCTATCTTGCCGAGGAAATGGGCAAGGCGCATCTGGGCGCGGAGACTTTCAATTGCTCGGCGCCCGACACCGGCAACATGGAAGTGCTGGAGCGTTATGGCGGCGAAGAGCACAAGGAGCGCTGGCTCAAGCCGCTCCTCGACGGCAAAATCCGCTCCGCCTATCTGATGACCGAACCGGATGTTGCATCGTCGGACGCAACCAATATCCGCATGAGTTGCGTTCGCGACGGCGACGGCTATGTGCTCAACGGCGAGAAATGGTGGTCCTCCGGCGCGGGCGACGAACGCTGCGCCGTTTATGTCGTCATGGTGAAGACCGGAGGCGATGACCTACCCAGGCACCGACGGCAGTCGATGATCCTGGTTCCGGCCGACACGCCGGGAATCGCCAAGCTCCGCGCCATGACCGTCTATGGCCAGGACGACGCGCCGCATGGCCATCTGCATATCGGTTTCAAGGATGTTCGCGTTCCCGCCTCCAACCTGTTGCTTGGCGAGGGCCGCGGTTTCGAGATTGCACAGGGGCGACTGGGTCCGGGCCGCATCCATCACTGCATGCGCGCGATCGGTCAGGCGGAAAAGGCGCTTGAACTGATGTGCGCCCGATCGATGCGGCGGGAAGCCTTCGGTGAAACGCTGGCGCGGCTGGGCGCCAATTACGACATTATCGCGGAAGCGCGAATGGACATCGAGATGGCGCGGCTCCTGTGTCTCAAGGCCGCCTGGATGATGGATCAGGGCGATCCGCGGGCGGCGGCGCCGTGGATCAGCCAGATCAAGGTGATCGCGCCGCGGGTGGCGTTGAAGGTGGTTGACGAGGCCGTGCAGATGTTTGGGGGTCAGGGCGTCAGTCAGGATACGCCCCTGGCGAATTCCTGGATTCACTTGCGCACGTTGCGGCTGGCGGACGGGCCGGATGCGGTGCACAGACGGCAGGTGGCGCGCATGGAACTGAAGAAACACACCCAGGAGAAAGTCTGAGCGATGAAAGCCATTGTCGCCAAGGACTTCGCGCCGCTTGACCAATTGGAATACGCCGACTGGCCGGAGCCGGAAGCCACGGGGTCCGATGTGGTGATCGAGGCGGAGACGATCGGCGTCAACTATCCTGACGGATTGTTGGTGCAGGGCCTGTACCAGATGAAGCCGCCATTGCCGTTCGTTCCGGGAATGGAAGTCGCCGGAACGGTGATCGCGGTCGGCGAAAAAGTGAAGAAATTCGCGGTCGGCGATCGTGTTGCGGCCATGTTGATGACCGGAACCTACGCGGAGAAAGTCGCAGCGCCTGAGACAGCCGCGATGAAACTGCCCGACGGGATGGATGGCGCCGACGCCTGTGCGCTGATGTGCGCCTACGGCACGTCGCATCACGCCTTGAAGCAGCGCGCCCGGCTACAGCCGGGCGAAACCCTGTGCGTCCTCGGCGCGGCGGGCGCGACCGGCATTGCCGCGATCCAGATCGGCAAGGCGATGGGAGCGAACGTCATTGCCGTGGCGTCCAGCAGCGAAAAGCTCGAAATTGCAAGGGATGCCGGCGCCGGCGCCGCGATCGGCTACGAGAATTTGAAGGAAACATTGAAGGAAGCCACGAACGGCAGAGGCGTCGACGTCGCGTTCGATCCGGTTGGCGGTGATGCCTTCGATGCTCTGTCGCGCGCGATGGCCTGGAACGGACGGCTGCTTGTGATCGGATTTGCTTCCGGAACAATCCCGAAATTTCCGGTCAACCTGGCGCTCGTCAAGGGTTTCGGTGTCGTGGGCGTCTTCTGGGGCTCATTTACGCAAAGAGAGCCCGAAACCTGCGCGGAGAACATGAAGGAGTTGATCGACTGGTACATGCGGGGCAGGATCAGGCCGGTGATCGAAGGCCGCTATCCGCTTGCGGACGCAGCCAACGTGCTGGAACGAATACTGGGGCGCGGCGCGACCGGAAAACTCGTTCTCGAACCATGAACCGGCCGGAGCATTCATGACAATCCCCTCGATGATGAACGCGCTGCTGCTGAAAGGCGATGGCTATGCCGCCGAGCCTTCGGGCGCGGTGCTGGAAGCCATGGAACCTTATGTGGAGCATGGCGGGATCGGGGTGCCCGAGCCCGATGACGGCCGGGTTCTGATCAAAGTATCCGCCGCGTCGGTCAATCCGTCGGACGTGATGTTCCTCAAGGGGATGTACGGACAACCGCGCCACCGGGGCCGGCCGGCCGGTTTCGAGGGCGTTGGCGAAGTGGTTGCCGCCGGGGGCGAAAACGAGGCCGGATTGATCGGTCAACGCGTCGCATTCGCGACAGGCGTGACGAACTGGGGTTCATGGGCCGACTACGCGGTTGCGGACGCGGGGGCGTGCATCCCGCTGATGCCGGACATTTCCGACACCGACGGCGCGGCAATGATCGTCAATCCGCTCACCGCTCTGGCGATGTTCGATATCGTCAAGGAGGAAGGCGAAAAGGCTTTCGTATTGAGTGCGGCCGCCAGTCAGCTTTGCAAGCTGATGATGGGCGCGGCCAGGGATGCCGGCTATCGGCCTGTCGCGATCGTCAGACGTGACGATCAGGCGGATTTGCTGAAAACCGCCGGCGCCGCCTATGTGCTCAATGCGGAGGAGGCGGATTTCGACCGGCAACTTGTCACGCTCATGCGCGAGGAAAAACCGCGCATCTTCCTTGATGCGGTCGCCGGCCCGTTATCGGCCAGGATATTTGACGCCATGCCGAAACGTGCGCGATGGATCGTTTACGGCAAACTCGATCCGGAGACGATGCCGGTGCTTCGGCCGGGCCAGATGATTTTCATGTATAAGCGCATCGAAGGGTTCTGGCTTACCGCCTGGATGCGCTCGGTCGATCCGCGGCGGCGGCTTGACGTGGTGATGGAAGCGCAACGACGCTTCGCCGCCGGGCTCTGGAAAACCGATGTAACCGCGGTAATTCCGCTAAGCCGGGCCATGGATCGCGTTGCGGAAGAGTTGGCGAAACCGAACGGCAAGGTGTTCATCCGACCGGGAGCGTAGATGTCGCGGTTGCCCGAAAGCCGGGGACCGCTATAGTTCGATCAAAGACGGCACGGAACCGCGGATAAACACCGGGACCGGAAGGAGATTTCTTGGACATCTTGCAGTTGCTGATCAGCGGATTGGCGAATGGCTGCGTTTACGGCCTGATCGCGCTTGGCTTCGTCATAATCTACAAGGCGACCGAAGCGGTGAATTTCGCCCAGGGCGACTTCATGATGCTGGGCGCCTTCGTGACGCTTGGCCTCACAAACGACCAGTTCATGAATTTGCCCTTCTGGATTTCGGTTCCGATCGCCATCGCGATCATGGGGGCGTTCGGGTATCTTCTTGATGTACTGGTGCTCCGTCGCATGTTCGGACAGAGCCAGATCGCGGTCGTCGTCCTTACGATCGCGCTTGGATTTGTGCTCCGTTTCGCGGCCGGATTCATCTGGGGCCATGAGCCGGTCTCGCTGCAATCGCCCATCGCGGGCAAAGATGTCGGTTTTGGCGGACTGGTGCTGGGTCTCGACGAAGTTTCGGTCATCATCGTCACCATTATACTGACATTCGCCATCTATCTGTTTTTCAACCGCTCCAAACTTGGCGTCGGGATGCAGGCGGCCTCGCAAAACCAGATCGCCGCGTACTACATGGGCATTCCGGTCAAGCGGATTCATTCGCTGACCTGGGCGCTGGCCGGGATGCTGGCCGCCGTGGCAGGCATACTCTTCGCCTCCAAGGGCTCGATCGAACCGGCAATCGGTCTCCTGGGCATCAAGGCGTTCGCGGCGGCCGTTATCGGCGGCTTCGGATCGCTGCCCGGCGCGCTGCTCGGCGGAATCATAATCGGCGTCATCGAACCGTTCGCTTCCCGTTTCATTGAAGCCGGCTATTCGCAGATGGCGCCCTATCTGCTGCTGTTCGCGATCCTCGTATTCCGGCCACACGGCATACTTGCCCAGGTTCACCGAAAAAAGGTGTGACCGAAGATGCGGACCGTTTTCAAGACTTCATACGATGCGGACATCAATTATTTCCGCCACGGCTTTCAGGCGTTCTGGTACCTGCTGCTGCTCGCCATCATGATCATTGTGCCGTTCATCACCGACCTGTTCCTGCTCGGCGAAATGACCAACCTGTTGATCTGGGCGCTCGCCGGGATGGGGTTGATGGTGCTGGTCGGCCATACCGGCCAGGCGAGTCTGGGGCACGCGGCATTTCTGGCGATCGGCTGTTATGCGAATACGCTTCTGCAGGAAAAGCTCGGACTGCCGTTCATACTGGCGTTTCCGATGGCGGGGGTGATTGCCGGATTTGCGGGCGTGTTGCTGGCAATCCCGACAACCAGGCTGCATGGCATCTATCTGGCGATCGCAACGCTTGCGATCTCCATCCTGATCGAGGATTTCATCATTATCGCGGAACCGCTTACCGGCGGCGTTACCGGGCTGGCGGCGCCGACGATCCGCATTTTCGGCCTTGAAATCGACCGCTACCTCACACCCAACCGATTTTACTGGCTGGTGTTGGCGGTCGTGGTTCTGACCGTGCTGGGCTATCGCAACCTGCTTCGATCGCCACTCGGGCGTTCCTTCGCCGCAGTGCGTGATTCCGAAGTGTCCGCACAGGCGATGGGTGTGAATATCGCGAAGACCAAGGCCGCGGCCTTCGGTATTTCGACGGCGGTGACGGGGTTGGCGGGCGCCTTGATGGGTCAGTTCGCCGGCTTCTTCAACAATGAGACTTTCACCATCATCATCTCCATCCAACTCTTGTTGATGATCGTAATTGGCGGGCTGGGCACAATCCACGGCGCGTTCCTCGGCGCGATAGTCATATCGCTGCTGCCGCCCGCCCTGGCCATTGCCCGCGACTATGCCGGCGAGATATTCGGCTCCGGTTCCGTTGCGATACCCGGACTGGAAACGGCCATTTTCGGCGCGATCCTGATCCTGTTCATACTTTTCGAACCGATGGGCATTTATGGCCGCTGGTTCAAGATACGGACCTATTTCGAACTGTTTCCATTCTATCGCCGCAACATGTTCCGCCGACAGAGAAGTTATCTGAAGACGGAGCGGATGCGATGAGTATGTTGGAATTCGACAAAGTCACGCTCAAATTCGGCGGCGTCATCGCCGTCGATGAAGTTTCGTTTGATGTCGAGGAAGGCGAGGTCTTCGCGCTGGTTGGCCCGAACGGGGCCGGCAAGTCGACTGTGTTCAACCTGATATCCCGGTTCCATGACCCGTTCGAAGGCGATATCCGTTTCAATGGCGAAAGCCTGCTGTCTCATCCCACGCATGATATCGCCCGCCTCGGCATCGCCAGGACGTTTCAGAATATCGAACTGTTCGAACAGGCGACCGTGTTGCAGAACCTGCTGGTCGGCAGGCACCGCCATCGAAAATCGAACATGGTCACGGAAGTCCTGTTTTCGCCGTTCGTGCGGGGCGAGGAACGGAGGCACCGTGAAGCCGTCGAAAAAATCATTGATTTCCTCGATCTGCAAGCCTATCGTGACCAGTTCATATCGGGTTTGCCATACGGTGTGCGCAAGGTCGTCGAAATGGGCCGCGCGCTGACGGTTGAACCGCGTCTGCTGTTGCTCGACGAGCCGGCGTCGGGACTTTCGATGGAAGAGACCCGGGATGTCGCGTTCTGGATTGAGGACATCAAAAAACAGATGGGCGCGACGGTGCTCATGGTCGAGCACGACATGCATCTGGTTTCTTCCGTCTCCGATCGCGTGCTGGCGCTTGCCGACGCCAGGACGCTTGCCCTGGGCACACCGGTGGAAGTTCAAAGCCACCCTGCGGTCATCGAAGCCTATATCGGCGGCGCCGACGAGAAGGATGCGGCGTGAGTGTCGCCGGGGCAAAGGCGCAGGACGGCGCAATTGCCGGTGATCCGGTGCTGGATGTGAAGAATCTCGAAAGTTTCTACGGCCCGATCATGGCGATTCGCGGGGTCAGCGTTGAGGTCCGAAAGGGTCGGATCGCGACGGTTCTCGGCGCCAATGGAGCGGGCAAAACAACATTGATGAAGACGATCTCGGGTGTCATGAATCCGGAAAAAGGCGAGATAATCTACCACGGCGAAAACATTGCCGGCGCGGAGCCGGATGCCGTCGTGCGCGGCGGTATTGCACATGTACCGGAAGGCCGTGAAGTTTTTCCGCTTCTGACCGTTGAAGAAAATCTGATGATGGGCGCCTATGTGCGCAACGATATCGCGGAGATCTCGGAGGATCGTAAGATGGTCTATTCGTATTTTCCGATTTTGAAAGAACGCCGCGCGCAAGCGGCCGGGACACTGTCCGGCGGACAGCAGCAGATGCTTGCGATCGGGCGCGGTTTGATGGCCAGGCCTTCGGTAATGCTGCTCGACGAACCAAGCCTCGGACTGTCGCCGATTCTGGTCAGGGAAATATTCGCCATCATCAGGCGATTGAACGAAGAGCAAAACGTTACCATGATGCTGGTCGAACAAAACGCCAGGGTGGCGCTTGAGGTTTCCGACTATGGCTATGTCATGGAACTGGGCCGCATCGTCATGGCGGATGACGCCGACAAATTGATGCAATCGAAGGACATTCAGGAATTTTACCTGGGCGTTCAGAAGGAGACACAGCGTGGCCAGATGCGCTGGAAACAGAAAAAGACCTGGCGTTGACCCGGTTCCGGGAGGAACGCAGTGACCCCAGCCGGGAACATCCCGCCGCAACAAACGGTCAATGGCTACAGTTTCAATCAGGACCTGACGAACGGACCGTATTTTTTCGACGGGTGCGACACGCTTGTCAAACTGTTCCGGCAACGGTGCGAGGAACTGAAGGACCGCGTTGCGCACCGTGAGAAGGACTTCGGAATCTGGCTTTCATACAGTTGGACCGATTTCTATGACCACGCGCGCCTGATCGGCCTTGGCCTCGTTTCGCTCGGCCTGAAACGCGGCGAAGTCGTCTCGATCCTGTCCGAGGACAACAAAGAATGGATTTACACCGATCTTGGCGTGCAGTCGGTCGGCGGTATCGCCTCCGGCGTTTACACCACCGATTCCGCTGGCCAGCTCAAATACCTTGTCAACGATAGCGACAGCCGCTTCCTGTTTGTCGAAAACGACGAGCAACTCGACAAGTATCTTGAAATCAGGGATGAGACGGATTGCCTGACCAAAATCATTGTATACGACAAGGGCGGACTTCACGATTTCTCCGACGAAAAGGTGATATTTCTGGACGACCTCTACCGGCTGGGGAGTGGCTTTCTAAAAGAGCATCCAGACCGTTTCGAAGAGGAAATCGCCAGGTCGAAACCGTCCGACACCGCGCTTCTCGTTTATACATCGGGCACAACGGGCCCGCCCAAGGGAGCGATGATCAGCCACCGGAACGTCATCGTTTCGATAGCCGCGAGCGTCATCACCCTGCCCGTAGGGTCCGACGACGAACAGGTCTGCTTCCTGCCCCTTTGCCATATTCTGGAGCGGCTGATCAGCGTGTTTCTGCCGATGGGCATGTGCTCCACCGTCAATTTCGCCGAAAGCCCCGAAACCGTTTTCGACAATGTGCGAGAGGTCGGCCCTCATACATTCACGGCCGTTCCGCGCGTGTGGGAAAAAATATATTCCCGCGTTTCGATCATGGCCGGCGAGGCGACGCCGCTCGGCCGGTGGGCGTACCGGCAGGCGGTGAAGGCCGGGCTGGCGCGCGCCGACGCGCTGGAGAGTGGCGACCCCGTACCGGCAGGTACGGAACTCGCCTTCAGGTTCTGGAATTTCGTTCTGCTGCGAAACCTCCGCCGAATGCTGGGAATGCACCGCCTGCGCCGCGGCGCGACGGGCGCGGCGCCGATCTCGCCGGACCTGCTCAAATGGTACAAGGCGATCGGTGTGACCATACTGGAGGGTTACGGCATGACGGAAAGTTCGGGCGTCATGTCACTGAACCTGCTCGGCCGATACAAGACCGGCAGCGTCGGTCTCTGCGTTCCCGGCGGCGAGCTGCGGATCGCTGCCGGCGGTGAAATCCGGTACAAAGGACCGAACGTGTTCCAGGGATACTGGAACAAGCCCGACAAGACAGCCGAAGCGATCGAAGACGGCTGGCTTGGAACCGGCGATATCGGGAGGCTCGACAATGAGGGATTCCTGTACATTACCGGCCGGGCGAAGGACATCATCATCACCGCCGGCGGCAAGAATATAACGCCGGCCGAGATCGAGAACCGGCTCAAGTTCTCGCCTTATGTTTCGGATGCCGTGGTAATCGGCGACAAGCGAAAATATCTGACATGCCTGATCATGATCGATCAGGAGAATGTCGAGAAGTTCGCCCAGGACCGGCGCGTGCCATTCAATGATTTCAAGTCGCTTTGCGCCGCCGAAGAGGTTCGCGAACTGATCGGGGACATCATCGACGACGTTAACCGCAATTTCGCCCGGGTTGAACAGATCAAGGATTTCTGCTTGATTAATGTGCTGTTGACGGCGGAAGATGAGGAACTGACCGCGACAATGAAGCTGAAACGCGGTTTTGTCGAGCAGAAACACGAAGACCTGATCAACCAGATGTATGGATGATCGCCGACAACAGACGGGACTACTGACAACAGGGAGGAAACCCGACATGATGAAAACCCTAACCCGCGCGTTTCTGGCCGGCGCGCTTGCCGCCGGAATTGGAACGGCCGCCTCCGCGCAGGTTCGCGGCGTAACCGACACGGAAATTGCGATTGGATCAAATGGCGATCTTTCCGGACCCTTCTCCTCGTTCAACGTGCAGGCGATCAAAGCCGCGCAGATGCACTTCGACGCCGTCAACGAAGCCGGCGGCGTTCATGGCCGCAAGATCAGGTTCATTGTTGAGGATCATGGCTACCAGGTTCCGAAAGCGATTCAGAACTTCAACAAGCTGATTAATCGCGACCGGGTTTTTGCGATGGTGTTGAATCTCGGCACACCCATGAACATTGCAGGTTTCAAGCTGCTTGAACCGAACAGGATCGCCAACGTCTCTCCATTGTCGGCCTCAAGGCA
Organism: Rhizobiaceae bacterium; assembly: GCA_965204295.1. GTDB lineage: Bacteria > Pseudomonadota > Alphaproteobacteria > Rhizobiales > Rhizobiaceae > JAWKWH01. The sequence continues at coordinate 1,761,814 of OZ241973.1, read as the reverse complement.
GATGGTCGAGGGTGACACGACCTACAAATACGCCGGCACCTCCAACTACTATGATCAGATGCGCGCGATGGCGCGGTATTTGAATGCGAACAACGGGCGGACGAAATTCTGCTCCATGTATATTCCCTTCGGCAAGGAAATCAAACTCGGCGCCGAAGCGGGTGCCGGCGAGGTCGGCGGCGAGTATGTGACCGAAACGACCCACAAGCCGGATGAGCAGGATTTCACCGGTTCGTTGTCGAAGTTGAAGAATGCCGGATGCGATGCCGTCGGCCTCGCCTTGACCGTTCGTCAGGTTATCACGGTCGTTGCGACGGCGAAGAAAATGGGCCTGACCGATATGGACTTTGCAGGATCATCCGCCGCTTTCAATACCGCGGTCGCACAAATACCGGGCGGCGTGACGGAAGGATTTTATGCCGCGGCCGGCTGGGCCGATCTGGTCGCGCGCATGGATGTGCCCGAGGTCAGGGAATGGGCCGACGATTTCCGGACCAAATTCGGCGAGGAACCCGGCACTGCCGCGCAGCTGGGCTATAGCGCCGCCGAAACGCTCGCGCGCGCATTGGAAGCCGCGGGCAAGGACCTGACGCCGGAGAGTTTCAAGGCCGGTATGGAAAGCCTGTCGTTCAATGATCCGATTGGCGACGTGGACATCAAATATGGGCCGGATGACCATATCGGCGCTGACGCAATCGTCATATCGCAGATCAGGGAAGGCGTTTGGCGGGAGATCGGCCGCGAATAAACGTCGCCGTTTCCGACCGACAAGAGGCCGCCGGAAATGCCGACGGCTTTTTTGCGGATATAATTTGTCAGGTCGCAACTTTCCGTCTGGCCGCTTGGTATTCGTCGGCCAGCCGGTCAATCAGCTCGCTGGCGGAAACGACCCTGTCGACCGCGCCGATGCCCTGACCGCAGCCCCATATGTGCTTCCAGGCCTTGGATTTGTCGCCGTCGAAATTCATTTTCGCGGGATCGCTGACAGGCAGGTTATCGGGGTCCATACCGGCGTTGATGATGGAGCCTTTCAGGTAGTTGCCGTGAACCCCGGTAAACAGGTTCGAATAAACAATGTCCTCTGCTGTCGATTCGACAATCATGTCCTTATAGGCATGTTCCGCGCGCGCTTCCCGCGTGGCGATGAAGGGCGAGCCGATATAGGCCAGATCCGCGCCCATCGCCTCCGCCGCCAAAACGGCGCCGCCATGGGCAATGGCGCCGGACAGGCATAGCGGCCCGTCGAACCATCGCCGTATCTCCTGAATCAGCGCGAACGGCGACAGCGTCCCGGCATGGCCTCCCGCCCCGGCGGCGACGGCGACCAGCCCGTCCGCACCCTTCCCGATCGCCTTGCGGGCATGAAAATCGTGGATGATGTCATGCAGCACGATGCCGCCATAGGAGTGGACCGCCTCATAGACGTCAACGCGAGCGCCAAGCGAACAGATAACGATCGGCGCCTTGTATTTGACGCACATTTCCAGATCGTGATCGAGACGGGTGTTTGATTTGTGCACGATCTGATTCACCGCGAAAGGCGCCGCGGGCCGATCCGGATTTTTCGCGTCATGGCTTGCCAGTTCCTCGGTGATTGCCGCAAGCCATTCGTCAAGTTGCGCTTCCGGCCGGGCATTCAACGCCGGAAACGATCCGACAATGCCGGCCTTGCATTGCGCCAGCACCAAAGATGGATGCGAAATGATGAACAATGGCGCGCCAACCGCCGGAATTCGCAGGCTTTTCTTCAGGGTTTCCGGCAGGGCCATATCGCGCCGCTCCATCGACGTCCGCGTAAACGTTGGAATTCCGCCCTTCTAGCAGAAGCGATGAACGAGGCAACGAAATTCAGATGCGGGGAAACGGTTTCCAACCGGGGCAAGCCGAAGGCCCGGCGGTCAAATGAACGTTTCGCGGATGGCGGTCACATCGGTGACGGGTCGGCGGTGCTCGCGGCCCAATCCGGTTCAAATCCGAGAATTGTCGTGTCGCCCGGCAGGTTCGGATTGAACAGCAGATTATGCCAGAACGTGGCCTGATGGAGCGGATCGTTTTCACCGAGCCGATAAGGTCTGCAAGCGACATCAAAGCTCTGATTGAACTGTTCGAACCTCAGCCAGCATTTTCCCGCTTCAAGGATCGATCGTGCGCCCGAAGCTTCGGGCCGGAATGTCGTCGTCAGATTGTCGGAGAATTCCCTGGCCTTCTGGTAATAATATTCGCTGAAGAACCTCAGCGCCGAATCCCTGCGCGCTTTCGGGTCGTGCGTTTTGCGGGCAAGATGCCTGATCTCCATAGTTCTGGAGTATTCGAAGGATTTGCTCATGACCGATATGATGTGGCCAATCGGGGCGCCGTCTTCCGCCAGACGCACCGATGGCGTCATCCCGTCGGTGGGTTTTCCACCGCCTTGGCGCATGGCGATCTGACGCACATGGCACTGCCATTTCAGAAAGCTCAGACGCAGGCTTTGATTGGCGCCGTCGAGGCGGACCACATTGTCGGCGTTCTCGTTGGACGGCATCGGTTATTCCGCGGTTCGTGCGTTGGAAGATGCCATCCCGACGAGGTCGAACGTCCGGTCGTGCGACAAAGCCGGAATGCGTCCGCGAGCGTCATTGACCTCGTCAATATCAATCACGGCATGGATGAAGCCCGTTTCCACTCCTCCGTCGGCCATGACTTCGCCCCACGGATTGACGATCAGTGAATGGCCGTAGGCCTCGCCTCCGCCCGCGACCGGCCCGACCGCACAGGGTGCGACGACGAAAGCGCCGTTCTCTATGGCCCGCGCCCGGTTCAACACATGCCAATGGGCTTCTCCGGTTTTCCTGGTGAATGCCGCCGGAATGGCGAGGATTTCGGCTCCCGCCTTGGCCATCGTACGGTAGAGTTGCGGAAATCGCAGATCGTAGCATGTCGACATTCCGATACGCCCGCCGGGAATGTCGGTCACGATCGCCTTGCATCCCGGCTCGACAAGCGCCGACTCCCGATAAACCTCGTCGCCGGACAACCGGACATCGAACAGATGGATCTTGTCGTAGCGCGCGGTGATCGAGCCGGTATCGTCGAGCAGAAATCCGCGATTGAGGAATTTATCGTCTGAGCCTGGCGTCGCCACCGAGCCGACCAGTATCCAGACGTTTTTGCCGGATGCAATACTCCGAAATGTTTCCAGGAACGGATGTGCGTTCTCTTCCGCGACCGGCGGCCGGAATAATCCGTCTTCGCTTTTCAGGCCGCCGCAATATTCCGGCAGAAAAAGAAATTCCGCGTCCGCTTCAATTGCCTTTTCCGCGAGGGGGACCGCCTCATCCAGCGCCGACTGAAAGTCGGGCATGGGCCGGGTTTGCAGGCAAGCGATATGAAGCGGGCGCGGCATGTCAAAACTTCATGTACGCCTTTCTCAGCGCAACCAGAGGGTGCCGGTCGGACATCTGGAATTTGATCAGCAGTTCACGCGCGACCATATCGCGATCCTGCTGATTGTCAGGAAGGTCCATCGAATCGGGCACGCGAATCCAGCCGTTGTTGTTGCGGTCGAACACCGCGGCATGACCTTCCTCGTAGCCCATGTGGACGTCTTCCAGCCAGTTCAGATCGTCCCAGCCCATCACTTCCATGTATCTGGACAGGAAAGGCGTGATGCGGTCATAGTCCGGTACGAGGTTCACATCGTAGCGATAACCGATGTGCTGACCGATTTCCTTCTCACGTTCGGTTTCAAGCCAGGCTGCGTCCTCGATGAACTGATTGACGTCCTTGATCTCGGACCCGCGATATTGTGTTCCGGCCATGGCTCATGCCCTCCTTACAGGTGGTGATAATCTTCGACGCCAACCGTGTGGTCGGTACCGGCCAGCGGCACGCCCGCCATGGCAGAGGCCTCCATCGTGAGCGCCGCCAAATCCTCGGGCTCCAGGCTGTGGATGCGGGTCTTGCCGCAGGCGCGGGCAAAGAGCTGCGCCTCGATGGTGAGCGTGTGCAGGAAGTTGTACACGCGTTCGGCCGCCTCATCGGGATCCAGACGCCGGCGCAGTACGGGATCCTGCGTCGCCACGCCGACCGGGCAACGGCCTGTATGGCAATGATAGCAATGACCGGGTTCGGCGCCGATCTCGACGGGATAGTTCGCCTCGGAAATATCCTTGTTGCAATTCAATGCCATCATCACCGAGTGGCCTATCGCGATGGCGTCCGCACCCAGCGCAATGGCCTTGGCAACATCGGCGCCGTTGCGAATGCCGCCAGCGTAGATCAGGCTGATCTCGCCGCGCTTTCCGAGATCGTCAATGGCTCTGCGCGCCTGCCGGATCGCCGCCATGCCCGGTACGCCGGTGTCTTCGGCCGCTAGGTGAGGACCGGCGCCCGTGCCGCCTTCCATGCCATCGATGTAGATGGAGTCCGGATCGCATTTCACGGCCATGCGCACGTCGTCGTAAACGCGGGATGCGCCAAGTTTCAACTGAATCGGGATTTGCCAGTCCGTCGCCTCCCGGATTTCCATGATCTTGAGCGCCAGATCGTCCGGGCCCAGCCAATCCGGGTGACGGGCGGGCGAGCGCTGGTCGATGCCGGCGGGAAGCGAGCGCATCTCGGCGACCTGATCCGTCACTTTCTGGCCCATCAGGTGGCCGCCGAGGCCGACCTTGCAGCCTTGACCGATGAAGAACTCGCAACCATCCGCCAACACCAGATGGTTCGGGTTGAAGCCGTAACGCGACTGAATGCACTGATAGAACCATTTCGACGAATAGCGCCGTTCGTCGGGAATCATACCGCCTTCACCGGAACAGGTCGCGGTGCCGGCCATGGTCGCGCCTCTGGCGAGGGCCGTCTTCGCCTCGTATGACAGCGCGCCAAAGCTCATGCCGGTGACGTAAACAGGGATGTCCAGTTCAAGCGGCTTCTTGGCCCGCGGACCGATCACCGTCCTGGTTTCGCATTTCTCGCGATAGCCCTCGATCACGAAACGCGTCAGCGTGCCAGGGAGGAATGTCAGATCGTCCCAGTGCGGGATCTTCTTGAACAGCGAGAAACCGCGCATGCGATAGCGACCGAGTTCGGACTTGATATGAATGTCGTCAATGACGCGCGGCGGAAAGATGAAACTGTCGCCGATCCGGTTGACGTCCCGATCGAGCGGCTTCTTCCGAGGCTGCGGATTCGGAACTGCTTCGTTTGCTGACATGATTTTCCCTTTTGCCTCAAAGAATGAGCTTCTTTTCGTTCGGCTCAAGATTGTCGTAGTTCCAGAGTTGCTTGCCGGCGACGATCTTCTGGAAGTGATCGACGCCCCGGTCGGGCGTCAGTTCGTACCGGGTCAACTTCCGCCTCAGCCATGCCTTGTCGAGATCGGTCAATCCGGCCGGCACGGCGTCAACGCCGAGCGATTGAATCTCGCCGCCGACGTAGATCGTGCCGTCATACATGGAATCGCCGAGGTTCTTGCCCGCGTCGCCGCAGACGATCATGCGTCCGCGCTGCATCATGAAACCGGAAAGCGCGCCCGTGTCTCCGCCGACAATGATAGTGCCGCCCTTCTGGTCGATGCCCGTTCGCGAGCCGACCGAGCCTTTGCATACCAGGTCACCGCCGCGAATGGCCGCTCCGAAGGTCGAACCGGCGTTCTTTTCGACAACGACCGTACCCGACATCATGTTCTCCGCGCAGGACCAGCCGACGCGACCGTTGATGCGGACATTCGGGCCATCGACAAGTCCGACGCCGAAATAGCCGGTCGAGCCGTCGATGATCAGGTTCAGGCGGCTGAGGATGCCGACGCCGAGCGAATGCTTGCCGCGCGGGTTTTTCAGCACTATCGAGCCATAGCCCTCGGCCATCATTTCGCGGATTTTCGCATTCACCTCGGTTGTGGTCATATTGTCCGTGTCGATTTCAATACGCTTGTTGAAATCAACTTCCGGCGCCCACGGATAGGTAAAGCGCTCCTCGGCTCCGGGATCGAACTCGATGTAGAGTGTCTTTCCGGTCAGCTGCTCCGTGCGCATTCCAAGCGCGGTAACGCGTTCTTCCTGCGTCATCTGCTTCAGGTCGGCGTCACTTACGCTTGCCATACCCGAACCTCCTCGTCATAAGGATCATATGTGTCGATTTCCTGTGGCAGTATCGCGCGGATCGCCACCTCTTCAGACGCCATGGCGATGAGATCGTCGCTCTCGTACAAAACCAGCGGTTTGGCCGCCATCGTGTCCTTGGCCATTCCCAAATTATCCCCGGTCGCAACGAGATAGGTGAAAACGCCGTCGATTTCCTCGATGGATTTCTTCAGCGATTCTTCCAATAAAACACCGTTGGCAAGATTATGAGCGGTGTAGACGGCCAACAGTTCCGAGTCGCAGTCTGACATGAACCGGTGGCCCTTGCGCTCCATCTCGCGCCTCATCAGCCAGTAGTTGGTGATCTGACCGTTATGGACAACCGATATGTCATTATAGGGAAACGCCCAGTAGGGATGGGCCGATTTGATATCAACATCCGATTCGGTCGCCATACGGGTGTGGCCGATGGCGTGCGTGCCCTTAAAATCGTTAAGCCCGTAGAGGTCCGACACCACGGAGGCGTCGCCAAGATCCTTGACAAGCTCAAGGCTGTTTCCAAACGAGAGGATTTCAACGCCTTCGATTTCCTCGATGTGCTCGGCCATCCTGCCGGTATCGCCATCGTGGCTCAGCACATAGCGCAGCGCGTATTCGGTGGCGGCTTCCCTGCTTTTGACCTTCGCGCCGTGTTCTTCGAGTATGTCGCCAACATCCTTGATACGGTCCTTGATGACCTTATGGATGCCGCTGCCGCGTTCCATGTCCTCCGCCTCGGCAACCTTGAGGCGCATGACATAATCGCCTTTGTTGGGTTCACCGTAGACGGCATAGCCGGTCGAGTCCGGCCCGCGGTGTTTGAGCGCCTGAAGCATAGCGGTCATTTCACCGCCGACACAGGCTTTGCCGCCCTTGTGGATTATGCCCGCTATTCCGCACATATGATGTTCTCCTCAGTCTGGTTTCCGACAGGAACCCGGTGGACCGGGTGGAAAGACCCGGTCGGAGATTTCCCGCGTGATCGCCCGGCCCTTGCCTATGGCAGGCACTCCATGTACATCTCGTTGTCCCACTCGGTCACGGTGGACATGAAGCGGGCGAACTCGTCGCGCTTGTATTCGTCGTAAAGCCGGTACATCTCACCGGGCATGCCGCGCTGGACGACCTCGTCATTGGCCAGGTGATCGAGCGCCTCGCCGAGCGACATCGGAAGCTTCTTGACCTCTTTGCCCTCGGCCATCGCCTCATAGATGTTGCGCTCTTCCGGTTCACCCGGGTCAAGGTTGTTGTCGAGGCCATCATCCATCGCGGTGAGCAGCGTCGAGCCCATAATGTACGGATTGACCATTGAATCGACCGAGCGGTATTCGAAACGACCGGGCGCCGAGACGCGCAGGCCCGTCGTGCGGTTCTGGAAACCCCAGTCCGCGAACACCGGCGCCCAGAAACCCGTATCCCACAGGCGGCGGTAGGAATTGACCGTCGAGCAGCCGACCGAGGTCAGCGCCTGTAGATGGCGCACGACGCCGCCGATGGCCTTCAGCCCTTCCTCGCCCGGCAATTGCGGGTCGTCGGTGTCGGGCATGAACGTGTTTTCGCCACCCTTTACATACATGTAGTTGTCGGCCGTTCCCGGCAGGTTGTCCGGATTGTTGCCGCACGGAACGAACTTGTCCTCGCCGCCGAACCACAGGCTCATATTGTGGTGGCAGCCGGAAGCGGAAACACCCATGAAAGGTTTGGTCATGAAGCACGCAAAAATGCCGTTTTCACGGGCTACCTGCGCGCAGATCTGGCGATAGGTGGTCAGACGGTCGGCGTTGCGTAGAACGTCGTCGAACATCCAGTTGAGTTCAAGCTGGCCGGGTGCGTCCTCATGGTCGCCCTGGATCATGTCCAGACCCATCTTGCGGGCATATTTGATCACCTGCAACGATACCGGACGCAGGCTTTCGAACTGATCGATGTGGTAGCAATACGGCTTGGAGAAACCGTCGCGCGGTTTTCCGTCTTCGCCGAACTTCAACCACATCATTTCCGGTTCCGTGCCGATCCGCAGCCTGACGCCGTGCTTTTTCTCGAATTCCTTGTGCAGCCTGCACAGATTGCCGCGGCAATCCGATGTCAGGAATCCACCCGGATCCTTCTTTTCCTCACGGTTGCGGAACAGCGTGCAATAGAAGCGGCCGATCTGCGGCGCCCACGGCAGTTGCATGAAGGTTTCCGGCTCGGGAATGCCGACAAGTTCCGCGGCCTCGGGGCCGTAGCCGAGATATTCTCCGGCGCGGTTCAGAAACAGGTTGACCGTCGCGCCGTAGACAAGCTGAAAGCCCTTTTTGGCGACGGTTTCCCAGTGATCTGCGGGGATACCCTTACCCATGATCTTGCCGGTGACCGACACGAACTGCAAATAAAGGTATTCAATACCAAGTTCGTCGATTTTTTCGCGAACCTGCCTGATTTTTTCGTCACGGCCCTCGGTCTCGACAAAGGCTTCCAGGTCAGTCATCTTGATCATCCTCCCTTGATAATGGCTTGAGCAAAGTCAGTTTGACGTCGACATTGGCGAAACCGCCGGCGCCCAAAATCGAACGTCAACTCCATGGGAACGGGCTATTCGATGTCGGATGCAATTCCCCGGTCGCAAAGCGCGAAAAGCGGAACGGCTTCAGGAGGGGCTGCTCATTGCCATGCAGTTCCTCGGCGACAAGCCGACCGACACCCAGCATTTTGTAACCATGGTTGGAATCGGCAACGATATAGACATTGTCGCGGAACCGGTCGAATACCGGAAAACTGTCTGCGGTGAAGCACCCGATACCGCCCGACGGTTCCTTGCGATACTTGGGCGTCATGCCTTCAAAGCGCTTGTGGCAATGCGCCAGCGCCGACACCCACATATGCGCGAATTCATGACTGGAAACGAATTCGGGCGACGACGGTCCGTAGGGATCGATCCGCACTTCGTTGACCGGTGTTTCGACCTTGTAGGGTGCGGCACCGCCCTGGATTCCGTTAAAGTGCCAATCCGGCTTGTAGTAGATGCCCCACATCTCGTCCGTGATGACCGAGCCGTCCACATCCGACTTGAGTGGCGCATCGGTGTCCACATGGATGACCGGAGGCATGGAGCCGTCATTGGCCATGAGCGTCTCCGGTTTGACATCAAGGACTCCTTCCTCAAGTTGCCAGAAGCGCCACATGTCGATGTCCTTGTGGACATTCCCGTCGAGATCTTCAGGTCGATCCGCTCCGGCAATCCGAGCATGGACCAGAAATCGCGCACCCAGGGACTCGCGGCGACAACAAACTGTTCGCAAGCGATATTGCCGCGATCCGTCTCAACATGAGTAATCGCGCCGGCACCGTTCGAGGAGGTGAGACCGGTCACCGTCACGCCCGTCACAATGCGAATGCCAAGGTCCTCGGCCTTCTTCGCGAGGCCATACATCGCCTTGGTGTTATTGGCGTAGCCGCCGCGCTTCTCGTGCAGGACGGAGGTGATGCCCCGCGCCCGCCAATCGTCAAATATTCCGCGCATGTAGGAGGTCGATGCGTCGGCGCCCTCGATGAACACGCTTTCATAGCCGATCGCCTGTTGCTCGGCGTGAATCCGGCCGACATCGTCGCGCATCGCTTCGCAACTGATTTGCATGTAGCCGACGGGATGATAGGAGAACCCCTCCTGGTCGTTTTCCCAGACGCCGACCGAATGCGCCATCAGTTCCCGCATCGCCGGCTGAAAATAGTTGTTTCGCACGACACCGCACGCAATGCCCGTTGCACCGGCGGCGATACCGTCCTTGTCGACGACAACGATCCTGCCGTCAATTTCCCTGCCGCCTTCCTTTTCGATCTCGGCCAGCCGCCACGCGGTTGAGAGACCATGAATGCCGGCGCCGATAATCACGATATCGGCGGATTGCGGAAATGCCATGGATGTCCTCCCGGACGCGCGCCGCCGTTTCGGTCCGCAGCGTCATGCCTGACCAGCTTTCCGTTCGAATTTAACCACAGGTTTCAACGGGTGGCAAGACCAATTTCACACCAGTTTTCACCCAATTTACGACCAAAATGTCGATTTTTCTTGTTTTCGCACCAAGAATCTCGTCAAATATCCGCAACTGGGAAATGGGTGCGGATTGAACCGACGGATCGCCGGAAAACGGGCCAGATGCAATGGGCGTGACGAGAAAACCGGGATCGGGCGACGTATTGTCCGCGCTGCGCCGTCAAATCGTCTCCGAGCAATATTTCCGCAATGAGCGGCTGCCGCCCGAACGCGAACTGGCGGATCGGTTCGGCGTCGCGCGCGGCACGGTGCGAGAGGCGCTCAAGCGTCTTGAGGAGCTGGATTTTGTCGAGCGTCGTCCAGGCAGCGGCACTTATGTTTCCTATTCCGATGACACCGCCTCCCGGCCCATGGCGGAGACCATGCGTCCGCTGGAATTGATCGAAGCGCGCATGGCGATCGAACCGCAGATCGTGCGGTTGGCCGTGTTGCACGCTGACGACCGGGACCTGATGCGGATCGAAGAGTCGATTTGCAGGATGGAAGCCAATGCCGATGACATCCATGATTTCGGTGATTTCGACGAAGAGTTCCATCTGTTGCTGGCGGAAGCTTCGCACAATTCGCTGCTGATCTGGATGATGCGTCACGCCAACGAGGTGCGCTCGCACCCGAGTTGGATAAAGATGCGGCGCCTGACGCACAACTCGACCATCGTCATCAAGTACAACAAGCAGCACCGGCGAATCTACGAGACGCTCGCCGCGCGGGATCCCGAGGGCGCCGCGCGGAATATGCGGGAACACCTCAACCTGGCTCGCCAATCTCTGATCGACGCCGCGACATGAATGACGACAGTTGCCGGACCTACCCGGTCGCGGTCGCTTGAAGCCAGTTGATATAAAGGCGCTCGGCAACCGTGTTGAAAGACTGAAGCCTGGCCTCGACCGCCTTTTCCAGCTTCGCCGCCGCTCCCTCTCCCAGCGCCTTGACGAGCGCCGCGTCATATTCGGGAATCGCCGCCCAATTGGCCACGGTGTCAGCCTCGACCTCGACATGGAACTGGGCCGAAAAGGCGCGCGAACCCCAGCTCATCGCCTGAACGACGCAGGCCGGCGAGGTCGCCAGAACTTCGACACCGCCCGGTAGGCTTTTGACTTCCGCCGAATGCCATTGCAGGCAGTCGATCCGCTCCGGCGCGCCATCAAAAAAGACAGACCCAGCGCCAGGTTCGGTGATGTTGACCGGCATTACCCCGATCTCCGGCGTATCGGATGGTCCGACACTCCCGCCGAGCGCTTCGGCAAGCAGTTGGTGGCCGAGGCAGAGTCCGAGAAACGGTATGCCCTTTTCCATCACCGCATCGCGGATGTAGGCTTTCTCGTCCTTCAGCCAGGGGTGAATATCCTCCTGCCAGACATCCATTGGCCCGCCCATCACCCAAAGCGCGTCAAAGCTGTCGATGGCAGGAAGCCGTCCGCCTTGATCCAACTCGATCCGGGTCATCGAATGACCGTCCTCGGCCAGAAACTTGCGCAGGATTCCGGGATGCTCGACATCGACGTGCTGCAAGACGAGAATGTGCATTGGATTGATTCCGGTTCAAATTGGTACTATTTTGGTTTGAAATTGTTGTACTGTCGAATTTTTTTCTGGCGGGCCGGTTTTGCCGGATTGGCGAAAATCGGAACGGATATCAGCCAAAATTCCCGGCCCGACAAAAAACCCGGCGCTTGGCCGGGCCTGTTCGTTTCAGAGGTTGACCGGCGTTATACCGCATCGCCGATCCATGTTGATAGCGTCGACTTAGGCAAAGCGCCGACCTTCATGTCGGCCACTTCACCGCCCTTGAACATCATCAGCGTGGGGATCGAGCGAACACCATATTGCGCCGCAATCTCCGGGTTCTCGTCGATATTGACCTTGGCGATCTTCACCTTGCCGCCCATCTCGACTGAAATCTCTTCCAGCGCCGGCGCGATCATCTTGCAGGGACCGCACCATTCGGCCCAAAAGTCGACAACGACCGGTCCGGCGGCTTTCAAAACGCCGTCTTCAAAACTGTTCTTGTCAATCGTCACGGTGGACATTCACGGCTCCTTCCCTGTGCCTGCTCGGACCGCCATGCGCGGCTTGAAGGCGTTGCCATTCAAGTCAACTGTTTGTCATGAGACCGCGAGTCGCTCAAGAGCGCCGGCCATCACGGTTTCGGGAATTTCAAACATCCGAGGCGCCTCGGTGAACAGCAGGCCCGCCGATACCTCACGATCCGGGTAGATTTGCCTGAGCAAAGCGGCATAGATGGCGATCTGCGTGACATAACCGGCGGGAATCTCGGCGAGATTTCGCGGCGGTGCGCGATTTGTCTTGTAGTCGACCAGGAAGACCCGGCTATCGGTCACCGCGACCCGGTCGATCTTTCTCGAAACAGCCCTCGCGGCGCCGTTGACGACCAGATGGCCCGCAATGGCCACCTCACTGCGTGATCCCGGCGCGAAAATCGAAGCGAATTCCGGTTCGCCCAGTATCCGCAGCACCGACGTCAACACCGCATCACGATCGCCGGAATTCCAATCCATTCCCAGCCTTTTCAGATATCGCCGGGCGAATTCGGTGCGCCGATTCAAGGCCAATTCCGGCAGTTCCTGCAGAAGACGATGGATCACGATGCCTCGTTCGATCGCAAAACCCGGCGTCCTGCCTTCGCCCAGGACTGGGGAGGCGGTCTTGTCGACCATCTCGATTTCGGGATCGACAAGCATGGCCGCACCGGATGGCGCAAACGGCCGCGGAAGCAGGACCTCGGGCGGCAACGGTTTTCGCAGAGTGTCGGGAAACGTCACGGTACGGGCGGCTTCGATGTATCGATCGGTCAAAGCTTCCTTTGCCGGCGCATCGACCGACCGGTAGCGATGAACCGGAGCGTGCAGCAAGGGATCTTTTCGATCAATTTCATCACTGACCGGAACCAGCGCCTCCGACACCAGCCGATGCCAGGTGCCGTCCTTCGGCTCGCGGATGCCATGATAGCCGCAGACCAGCAACCGGTCCTCGGCGCGGGTCATGCCAACATAGAGCAGCCGCCGGTATTCCTGTTCCGCCTTCTCGCGCTCAATGTTCTCAAGTTTACCGGTGAAAGACGACTTCAATTCGCTTCCGGCGCGCCACATGTAGCCTTCGCCTGATTTTTGGTCGCGCAGGGCAAATCGCATCAAACGGGGCAGGTGGGCCACCGAAAACGGCGCGGAGCCGTTATCTACCAGAAACACGACAGGCGCTTCCAGTCCTTTGGCCGCGTGCACCGTCATAATCCGCACCTCGCCCCGCCCATGGGCGACCTCGCGCTTGATTTCGGGACCGGCAACCTCAAGCGTTTCCAGAAATGCTCCCAGTCCGGTGATGCCGGTCTGCTCGCAGGCAAAGGTGAAGTTGATGAATTCATCGAGAATCTCACCCGCTTCGCGTCCCAATCTGGCGATCATTGCCGAACGCACGCCATCGCGGCCGAGAATGGCGCTGTAGAACTCGACAACCGGTTTCAACCCCGCCTCGCTGCGCCACTTCGACAAACGATCGACGACCGGTGTCAAATGGCTGTTGTCCGACGCGGCTTTCCGCAGGCCGCGCCACAAACTGATGCCGGGTCCGCGATTATGAGCGAGGTCAAACAACTCTTCGTCGGACAGGTTGAACACCGGACTTTTCAACAAGGCCGCAAGTGAAAGGTCGTCATTTTCCTGTAGGGAAAATCGACCGATCGCGGCAAGGTCCTTGACCGCGATGTGGTCCCGCAGTTGCAATCGGTCGGCGCCCGCAACGGCGATGTCCTTGTCCTTGAGAGCGCGTGAAAGCGCATGCACGAATGCGTCCCGCTTGCGCACCAGCACCATGATGTCGCCCGGCGTCAGCTTCGCGCCGGTTCCTTCGATACGCTCCCCCTTCTCCAGCCAATCGCAAATACGATTGCAGATTGCACCGGCGAGTTTCACGGCGGGCTGTGACGCGTGATCGATCGCCTCGGTCCAGTTCTCGGGCTCCGCGCTCTTCGCCGCCGCGATCATCGGCCAGATTTCGACATAACCGGGATCGTTCGCCCGTATCGGCGCATGTTCGATCGGTTCGGGATACAGCGTCAGACCGTCACGGGCATGTTCGGGCTTGAAGACGAGGTCGACAGCGGACAACACATCTCCAACCGACCGGAATGAGTGGTGCAGGCGCACCTCCGAAAACCGGCCCCGGACGCCCTTGATTTTCGCGGCGAATGCCCGGCCGGTCTCGGCAAAGGCAGCCGGTTCGGCACCCTGAAACGAGTAGATCGACTGCTTCTCGTCGCCGACGGCAAAAACCGTCCGATGCGTTTCCGGACGCGAGGACAGACCGGAATAGAATTCTTCGGCGAGACTTGTGATCACCTGCCACTGGCCAGGGCTGGTGTCCTGCGCCTCATCAATGAGAATGTGATCAAGCCCGCGATCAAGCTTGTATTGCACCCACGCGCCTGCGTTCTGCCGGGCGAGCAGGTTGGCCGTGCGCGAGATCAGGTCGCCAAAATCGAGGAAACCGCGCGCGTTTTTGAGATGCTCATAACGGGTAAGCAGAAAATCGGCGATGGTCAGCGCGGCATTGGTCGCATCGATGGATTTCAGAAGCGTGACGCGATCCCGGGCACCCAGCAGGATGTTTGCAAACCGCTCGAATTCATCGACGAATCCCGGGAAGTGTTCGCCAACTCCCCTGGACGCAATTCCATGCAGGCTGCGCGCTTCCCATCCACCTTTACCCATGCGCAGGAACGCGCCGCAAAGGGCTTCGAACCGCAATCCCCGATCAGAAATATCACAGACGGAGCGAAGTCTGCCCGCAAACTTCGACGCCTTTGCTTTTCCGGCGGTCTCCGCCCGCGACAGGAAACCGGACGCGAATTGCGCCCCAAAGTAGTCGTCCGGCCAAATGGCGTCGACCATCGCGTCAGGCGTTTCCGCCGGATCGAATCCGAACTCCCTTTTCAGCCATTCCAGCCGATCGCCGGCACCGGCCATCTTGCCGAGAAATACGCGCAAACCATCGCGGTTCGACACGATTTCGGAGAGCAATTCGCCGAGACCGTGCTCGCCTGCCGTCGACAGGACAAGCGTAAACGCACCTGAAAGCACGTCAGATCCGCCGGTTCCCGCTCCGGTCAACATATCGCGGCGTGCTTCCGCGATCAGTTCCTGCTCCATCTGACCGTCGAGCAGTTCGAAATGGCCGGCAATATTGGCCTCAAGCGGAAACTGACGCAGCACGGATTCGCAAAATGCGTGGATGGTCTGGATTTTCAGGCCGCCCGGCGTCTCAAGCGCGCCGGCGAACAGCTTACGGGCGCGCGCCAGCCGGTTTTTCGAAGGTGCGCTTCCCTCCAACTTCGCGATTTCGCCGGTCAGTTCCCGATCGCTCATCATGGCCCACGGACCCAGGTCTTCAAATACCCGGTTGACCATGTTGGCGGCTGCGGCGCGCGTGTAGGTGAGGCAGAGAATGCGAGACGGATCAACGCCATTCAACAGCAGCCGGATCACTCTGCGTGACAGGACATGGGTCTTGCCCGATCCGGCATTTGCGGCCACCCAGACCGAGTCGCCGGGGTTGGCGGCCTTTGACTGGCTGACGATCGTCTCTTCCGGCACGAAGAAACGCCCGCTCATGGCCCTTCTCCGTCATCAGGGCCGGCCGACCACTCGTGCACGCGCGCCAGATGATCGTAATCGCCGCCAAAGTCGTGTTCCCGCAGCGGTAAAGCCCGTGACCTGTATCCGTTGTTTCGATCCGCGTAGTAGGCGATCAGGCCTTGCAGTTTCGCCCAAGCCTCGTCGGCCATGGCGTCGGCTGGCTTGTCGTTACGGTTGAACCTGAGAATGGATTCCGGTTTTATCGTTCCGTCCGGTTTCAGCCGGATGAATTTCAGATCGACCGGTGTGACCGGACCCAGTTCGGTAAAGGCGCCTTTGGCCAACAACGCACCTTCCAACGCAAGCTGGGGGGCGAGCAACGTGTGCGCCTGTCCCCTGGTCGGCAGACTGCCGGTCTTGTAGTCAAGGATTTCCGCGCGCCCGCCCCCGTCGAGCAGGTCAATGCGATCCGCGCGCCCGGAAAGGGTTACGCCGGTCGTTCCGATTTCGGTTCGACGCGCGTAAACTTCGGGGAATGTTTTCGCAACGCCTTGCAACTGCTCAACCTCCCAGCGGATGAGCGCCGGCGCGATTTCGACAAACCGTGGCCACCAGACCGCACGCACTTCATTTGGCAGGCAGGCTTCATCGAAACACGCCATTGCTATTTCGAGCAGGTTCTTTTCCGGATTGGAACCTGCGAGCGCCGATTCGTCGGATGATAATCTTTGCAGAATCCGGTGGAACAGGGAGCCTCGTTCGGCGGCGCCCGGGTCGCGACAAAGAGGATCGATCGGTTCGAGGCGCAGGATGCGTCGGGCGTAAATCGCGTATGGATCACGGCGCAGCGTTTCGATTTCCGTTACCGAGAACCGGCGCGGGCGCGTT
Source organism: Rhizobiaceae bacterium (assembly GCA_965204295.1). Lineage (GTDB taxonomy): Bacteria > Pseudomonadota > Alphaproteobacteria > Rhizobiales > Rhizobiaceae > JAWKWH01. The sequence continues at coordinate 1,745,201 of OZ241973.1, read as the reverse complement.
TCCGGCGGCGGCGTTGGGCAGGGTTGTTTGGCCGGCGGCGCATCGGCAACCCTGTCGGTCGCCTCAGCCAGCTTGAGATAATGGTCGCCCCGGCCGCCAAGCGTCGACGCGGATTGCTCTCCTACGATCGCCAGGAGCCGCTGAAGCCATCGCGAGGGGGTTGTAGGAGCGCCCCCGGCGCGGGCGGATCGCGAGAGAATAACGATTTCCGTTCCCATCGCCATCTGAAAATCATGCGCGGCCTGCCCCGTTCGCCGCTCGGGCGGCTCAAGACCAATCCCGCCGGACAGGACACGCGACATGAATCGCCCGGTCTCGGCCTTGCGGGGCCAGTTGCCCTCGTTCAAACCTCCTATCACCAGCGTGTCGACGCTCTGCAGACGCGCCTCAAGTACGCCCCAGACGGCAATTCGTCCATCGCCCGCGGCAGACGGTTTGACGGTTTCCGCGGACAATAACGCGTTGAGCACATCCGGCGCCTCCTCAGGCCGGCAGTCAATCGTGTGCTCCGATGCGATCAGCGACCGCAAAATCTGTGTCAGGCTTTCTCCCGCATCTCCGGAATAAAGCGCTTCTATCGAATCCTCTTCATCGCGGCCCAAGGCCTCAAGCGCTCCCGTGAGTGCGACGAGAAGATGGCTCAGTTCAATTCCCGACCGGCTCCTCATTTCGCAAAGCGGTCGGACCGCATCGTTCAATCGGACAAGAAATTGCCGCACATCGGCGAGTCCGGACTCATCAAGACGCAAAAACCAGAATGGCGCATGGGCATGCTGATCGAGGGATACCAGACGGTTGTCGAAATCCTTGACAATATCGGCGATATCCGGCCTGCCCGCAGCACCGCGCAGCAGAATCAAATCGGCGAACGACGAGAGATTTCTGGCGACGGTTCCGTTGCGGCCACAGCGCAGCGATGGATGAGTGAGCAGATCCAGAAGCCTAGCCGGATCGCCGGGCCTGAATACGGTTTCCGCAATCGACTGCATCAGCGTCGCGACAGGTGTCGCGATCAGCGGTCGTCCGCCCGAATCGTCAGCCTTGATTTCGAACCGGGTCAGTTCGGACGAAACGCGCCTTGCGAGATCGCGGTCGCCGGTGACCAAGGCCGCGCGCCGTCCAGGTTCGGAAACCGCGGAGCGCAGAGCGATTGCGATTGCCAGCGCCTCGTGGCGTTCGTCGGGCGCTTCGATCAACGCCATATTTTCCAAGGCTCCGGCCGCGACGCTTGCGGTGACGGCACCCCGATTGGCCTGCCACAGATCCGTGGTCTCCGCCGGTCGCAATGCCTCGCTGACAAGTCTGGAGCGGGCGGCGAGAACATCGTCCGCGCCGCCGAGGTCCGCGACGTCGCCGCGGTCGGCGCCCATGGCTCGCAAAAGTTTCTTCAGACCGTATTGCGGATGCCCGATAACCGAAGGTGCGGCTTCGGCCCGACCGATGAGATCCCAGGAACCGGTATCGAGTTCCTTGTCGAGACCCGGCAAGACCACGGCACCTTTCGGGTGTTTCGCGATTACCGACAACAGCCTCGCGGTTGCCGGAATCGATCCCGTCGACCCGGCGGCGACGACCGGGCCGGCCGTCTGGTCGGCCTTCAGTCTTTCGGCCTCCGCATTGATCCTAGCGGACCGCCAGACCGCCGGATCGGTTCGCTCGCGTTCGGCCAATATCCTTGGCCAGTGCTCCGTGACGATTTTCAGGAAGTCGAGTGTGACCTGCCACCAGCCGGCCAGTTCGGCAGGCGCCAATTCGCCCAGCGCGGCCCAATTGCCCTCTTCGGTTTCCACCTCATCCAGCAACGCAGCCAGGTCGCGCGCAAGCCATATCGCGTCGGCAGCCGATGCCGGTATGATCAATTCCTCCTCAAACAGGGAAGCGATATGCGCCGGCAACCGGCTTTTCCACGCCCGGACGAGGGGTGCCAAAGCAAGCAGGCGTTCATACTGGCTGACCGGCGGTGGCAGGTCCCAAGGGTCGCCGGCGATATCCATAAACTCCGAATCATCGTCGAATTCGCCAAGTGGGCGGATGGTCGGAAGTATCGTGGCGCGACCGTCCGTTCTCTCGACGAACAGTGCGCGCAAAGTGCGTGCCGCACGCCTTGTCGGGACATAAATCGTCAGATCGGCAAGATACAGCCCATCTTCTCGGATCCCTCCGATCAGACGGCCTTCGACAATCGCGTCGGTCAAAACCGGCAGGAACCGGCTGCCTGAGGGAATCGTCCACAGATTGGGATCGCGCCTCATGCGCTTGATGCGCGTCGCACGGCGTTTTCCGCGGATGCAACGGCATCGGGCGTGCCTACGGTAATCCAGTGGCCCGCCATCGTCATCCCGTGCAACCGGCCTTTGGCGATCGCATCGTCGAAACAGGTATTGAGCGATTTCGGTTCAGCGGCCATGCCTTCAAAAACATGGCGGGCGGCAATCGCGGCGCCGACATAAATCAGCGCACCCGATTCGTTACGCCCCCTGACAAGTCCGCCATCCGGCATCTGTCGAAAGTCGCCGCCGCGCTTATGCCCGGTCGCCTGTTCCGGTTTTGCAAGCATGAGTAGAATATCCATCGTCTTGTTATTCCAGGCAAGCGCAAGACGCCTGAGGTTCGATGCCTGATCGTCGATCCAGAACGAGTCGGCGTTGAGAACAAAGAATGCCCCGCCACCGAGTTGGGGCAATGCCTTGGCGATACCGCCGGCCGAATCAAGCAATTGTACGCGTTCGTCGGAAATCTCAATCCGCGGGGCCGTGCGTTTCGCCACATGCGCAACTATCCGGTCGGGCAGATAGTGCACGTTTACGATCGCCTTTTCCACACCGGCTTCAGTCAGCAAATCCAGGCCATGGTCGAGGAGCGGCTTGCCGGCGACCTTGATGAGCGGTTTGGGCATATGGTCGGTCAACGGACGCATCCGCTTTCCCAGGCCCGCGGCGAGAACCATCGCTGTCTTTATCGGAAGCCCGGTCAAGCTCGATCCTCGTCCAGCAACCGCCACCGTCGGTAAAGTTCGCGCACCGGCGCAAGCGCTTCATGCCCTATCGAGCGATTGAGATAATCGCGCATGCGCGGCAGATGCTTCAGATAGGCCGGCTTGCCGTCCCGCCGGTCGAGACGAACGAAGATTCCAAGGATTTTGGAGCAACGTTGAACCGACATGATGGAATAGGCTTTTCTGAACGACTCCATGTCGAACCTGTCCGAACCCTGGCGCAGCCGGCAATAAGCTGAGATGAGCGAATCTTCCAGCCGCGGCGGGACCGTTACCCTGGCATCCTGCGCAAGCGATGCGATATCGTAGGCTGCGGGGCCTGTCAGCGCATCTTGAAAATCGATCAGCCCGAGCCTGTCGACCCCCTCCTTCTTATCGCGCCAGATCAGGTTCGGTGAGTGAAAATCCCGCATAATGAGGGATTTTTCGGCGTCGCGGAGTTCAGAGATAACCTCGGTCCAGGCATCGGCAAATGCACCGCGATCCGTCCCGTTCGGTTCACATCCGGTAATCGCCGGCATGTACCAGTCAAAAAGCAGATGAACCTCGGTCAGCATCGCCTCAAGGTCGTAGGGAGGTATTTCATGCCGCGCTCCAAACGGACCGTTTATCCGGGATTGCCAATCCAGTTCGTGCACATTTGCCAGCAACTCGATGGCCGCTTCGTAGCGATCCGGGATTGGATGGCGGTCGGAATCGGCGATACCGTCGTTTCCCAGATTTTCGATCAGCAGGAAGCCGGATTTCAGATCGGCCGCATAAATCTCCGGCGCACTGAATCCATGTTCGCGCAACACGTGATCCACCGCCACGAACGGAACCACCGATTCCGACAATTTTGCAATCCTGCTATAGGGTTTGCCATCCTTGATAGGTGGACCATCGGGCTGCTCCGGTGCATCCATGATCAATCTTGGCGGATTCCCGGCCAACACGGCCGTCTCATAACGCCGCTTGGATGCGTCCTCCACAAAACAAGCTCTCGCGGCCAGACCCCAACCGGCGGTACCCAGAAACCGGCGGAGTTTCAGAGAACGCCGCAGTCGGGCCTCGGTTTCCGGATTTGCCCGAATGATCGCGGAGCGCCCGCCGCCTGCGGTTTCCGACAGCGTGACGGTAATTGCCGCCATTGGCAAGGACGTTGCCGCATTTTGCGGCCACTCAACAAGCGCGATCCCTTCCTCAAGCGCTTCCTTGAGGCCGAGATCATCGAGTTCGACACTGTCGGACAAGCGATAAAGATCGAAGTGCGCCACGGAAATGCAGGCCGCATACGACTGGACCAGCGTATAGGTGGGGCTCGGCACCTCCAGTTCGGCATCCGCTGCCAGCGCACGAATGAGCGCGCGGGCAAGAGTTGTCTTGCCCGCGCCGAGATCGCCTTCCAGTGCGATCAGGTCGCCCGGCTTGACAGCCGCGGCGATGTCCTCGCCCAGCCGGCGCGTTGCGGCTTCATCCCGCAGGTCGAGCGATATGGTCCTGCTTTTCATCTTTCGCGACCAGATCCATTCCGCCGCCACGTCATCAAGGGACTGCCACTCGCTATTCCGCCGCTACGCGCATTCCCGGATTGACCGGGAAGCGGCAGGTCACCGTGGTGCCGCCTGTTTCGGAACTCTCGATCGACACCGACCCACCGTGCAATTCCACAAAACCCTTCACGATGGACAGACCAAGACCCGCGCCGCAGCGATGGCCGCCATTCGCCATCGGTTCAAACCGCTTGAACACCGGGTCGAGCGCTTCGGCGGGAATTACCGGGCCGTCGTCATGGACATCGAATTCAACGGCCCCGTCAACCATACGGCAGCCAATCCGCACCGTGCTGCCCTCCGGCGCATAGTTGGCGGCGTTGACCAGCAGGTTGAACAACACTTGCCGCACCCTGTTGCCATCGGCCAGGAAGGTTTTCGGCACCTCGCCAATATCCAGTTCCAGATTGATATTGTGATCCGCCATCTTTTCCGCGACGAGCCGGCTTGCCGCATTGGTGGTTTCGCGGACCTGAACTTCCTCGATTTCGAGCTGCATGGTGCCGGCATCGACTGTCGCCCGTTCGAGAATATCGTTGACGATCGTCAGCAGCACCGATGACGAGGCACCGATATGTTTGACATAATTCTTTTGCGTCTCATTCAACTCGCCGGTCGATTCCATATCCAGCATTCCGGCAAAGCCGATAATACTGGTCAGCGGCGATCGCAGTTCATAGGAAATGTATTCAACAATATCATTCCTCAGCCGGGCCGCCCGCTGCAAAGCCTCATTTTTTTCCTTCAACGCCCGTTCGACGTTGACGCTATCGGTCACATCGACAAAGGTCAGCATGACTTGGCCGTTAGGCAGCGGATTAAGCGCGGTGCGCAAAACCGTCCCGCTTTTCAGTTCGATCCGGTCGTAGCGGTCGCGACGTTCATCGTCAAAACCGGTGACCGCGGCAACGAACTCTCCCCAGGGACTCACCTCCGCCAGCGGATCGCAGGCGACGCGGATGGCCGAAATATGCGTCTTTTCGGCGGCGGCTTCCGCCGGCAACCCCCAAAGGCCCGCAAATGCGGGATTGGACAGTTTCAGCCGGCCATCGGAACCGAATACCGCCACCCCTTCGGCCAGATTGTCGAGCGTCTCGCCCCGCACACGGACGGCCGTCTTGTACCGGCTCTCAAGATCGATCTTCTCGGTCAGGTTCTCGAACACCCAGGTAACCCCGCCCTGAGGATGAGGTCTGGCGATCACCCGCAGTGTTTGCCCGTCAGGCAGATACCACCAGTGCTCCTGCGGTTCGGCCGAACGATAAGCGCTCAGAACATTTTCCACCCAGCGCCGCCATTCCGGCTGTTCAGGAAGCTTGCCGTCGCTGCGCAATCGGTCGATGACCAGTGCATTTTCGGGAGCGCTCTCCAGAAAACCGGTGTCCAGATCCCATAGTTTCCGAAATGCCTGATTGTAAAAGCGCAGTTTTTGTCCGTTGTCGAAGATCGCGACTGCTGTCGTAAGCTGATCGAGGGTTACAGAATGGTTTTTTTGAATATGACGGATTTCCTCGCGAACCGCTTCTATTTCGCTGATGTCCACGGCCAGACCCGCAGAGCCCGATGCGCCCGAAAAGCCGGTCACCGAATAGAACTTGCAATCGCCGTTAACAACGGTGGATAGTGTATCGGCGAACAAAGGCTCTTCGGCATGTTTGGCCGCCATGGCTTCGCGCGCCCGGGTTCCGAGGAATTCGCGCGCCTCTTCCACCGCCTTCTCGGGGCTGTCGGCGTCAACGGCCTCCGCGTAGGCACGGTTTACCCAATCGATCTCACCGGTGCTGTTGCGTCGCCAGAAGGGCATTGGGAGAGCTTCGAGCAGTCCGCGCAGAATTGCGTGTCCGGCGGCAAGCCGCCGATGAGCGATTTTCAGGTCGGCGTACGACTGTCGTGCTTCGCTGAACGACAGGAAACTGACGATCGCATGTGTGGGCGACAGGCGTCCCTGAACTTCCAGAAGTTCTCCTTGTCGGGTTTCGGCGATCAGATCGAACCGGCGCCCTTCGTTACGCAGAGCCGCGATCGCATGCTCAAGTTCAGAGGCGGAACCGGGCGAGAGCCAGCGGCCAAACGCCAGAAATCCCGACCGCTCCTCAGGCGCGCCGGCGCGCGGCGCCAAGGATCCCGCGACCTCGGGACGTTCTCCATCACGGCCCCAGACCAACAATTTTCGATCACTGAGATTGAGGAAGGCGTCCGAGCGTTGAACCGCCGTATCTAGTTTGGCAATCCGATCGCGAAGCTCGACATTTTCACCGGCGATGCGCATTCGCTCGCGAATGAGCCATATGGCGCAAATAAGCACGGAGCCCATGACGCCGGCAAAGATGGCGGTCTGAATGACCTCGGGCGTGCCGATGACAAAATCGGCAGGCGGACGAAACATCTCAAGGACCGAACTCTGGGCGTTTGCCGTCGATATGCCCCAGCACAGGATGCAAATTGAGGCGGCGAGTCGCGTCGCCAGCCCAAATGCGGAGTCCCGCTCCCGGTCAACAGCCGGTTTGCGTGACGATCGATCAGCGCTTCTTTCACCCCAACCCGCTCCCGGCGGGTATTCTGCCGGCATGTTCTGGTCCTCTCAGCCGCCGAATAGCAAAACCTCCCCGTCCGAAAGGCATTTGGCGAGCGCCCTCGCAAACGCACCCCGAATCACTTCACAATACCCGACCGCCGAATCGGCGTGAAGAACGATTGGCGCAAAAATAAAGGCCGGGCGGCATGAATGCCATCCGGCCACAATATATCGTGTCTGTTCAGGCGAACTTCAGTATCTATAGTGTTCCGGCTTGTACGGGCCGGTGGTTTCGACGCCAATATAGCCGGCCTGTTCTTCCGACAATCTGGTCAAATTCGCGCCAAGCTTGTCGAGATGCAGCCGGGCCACCTTCTCATCGAGATATTTGGGTAGCACGTGTACCGTTTTGTCGTATCGCTCACCCTTGGAGAAAAGCTCGATCTGCGCCAGCACCTGGTTGGTGAACGAAGCAGACATGACAAAACTCGGATGGCCGGTCGCGTTTCCCAGGTTGAGCAAACGGCCCTCGGACAACAGAAGCATGCGATTGCCGTCAGGAAACTCGATCATGTCCACCTGGGGTTTTACATTGGTCCATTTCAGGTTACGCAACGCCTCGACCTGAATCTCATTGTCGAAATGGCCGATATTGCCGACGATCGCCATGTCCTTCATTCTACGCATGTGGTCGATGGTGATGACGTCCTTGTTGCCGGTTGTCGTGATCACGATGTCGGCGGTCGGTGCGGCGTCATCAAGAGTTACGACCTCATACCCGTCCATCGCCGCCTGTAGCGCGCAAATCGGATCGACTTCGGTCACCTGAACGCGCGCGCCGGCGCCGCGAAGCGATGCGGACGATCCCTTGCCCACATCACCGTAACCGCAAACAACGGCAACCTTTCCGGCCATCATCACATCCGTGCCGCGGCGGATGCCGTCAACCAGCGATTCACGGCAGCCATATTTGTTGTCGAATTTGGATTTGGTGACGGAGTCATTGACATTGATTGCGGGGAAGGGAAGGAGGCCCTTCTTCTGTAACTGATACAGCCGGTTGACGCCCGTGGTGGTTTCTTCCGTCACGCCTCTGATAGCGTCGCGTTGTCCGGTGAAGAATCCCGGCGTCGATTCCATCCGCTTCCTGATCCGGGCGAACAGAATTTCCTCCTCTTCATTGCCGGGTTTCGACAACACCTCTTCTCCGGCTTCGGCGCGGGCGCCGATGAGGATATACATGGTGGCATCGCCGCCATCGTCGAGAATCATGTTCGACGGTTCGCCGTCCGGCCAATTGAAAATCCGATCGGTATAAGACCAATACTCTTCAAGCGTTTCACCCTTCACCGCAAAAACCGGCGTACCGCCGGCGGCGATAGCGGCGGCGGCGTGATCCTGGGTGGAAAAAATGTTGCAGGACGCCCAGCGAACATCCGCGCCAAGCGCCTTAAGGGTCTCGACCAGCACGGCGGTCTGGATTGTCATGTGCAGCGAGCCTGAAACGCGGGCGCCCTTGAGCGGTTGCGCCCCGCCGAATTCATCGCGGCAGGCGATCAATCCCGGCATCTCCGTTTCGGCGATTTCGATCTCCTTGCGTCCCCAGTCCGAGAGCGAGAGATCTGCAATCAGATAATCGTTTTGGTCGACCATGATTAGTCCAGTCATCCAGTGCAGGAGAAACACGACGGCATTGTCGATTGACCATTCAGGAAACCGGCCCGCGCGGCGGGCTGATTATCAGAATTCGCCGGGCGCGGCAATCACACATAAAGAAATCTTTATTCGTGCATGAGCGATGAATATTGGAACCGCTCAACTATCTTCGCCGAACCGTTCGGACACCAAAACATCCAGTGCGGCCATGACATCGCCGGCATCGCCGCCTCGCGCTTCCACGACAATCGAACAACCGAGGCTCGCCGCCAGCATCATCAGGTCAAGAATGGATCCGCCATCCACCGTTATGCCGTCCTTGCGAACCAGAACTTCGGCATTGAAGCGGTTGACCGTCTCGACAAATTTCGCCGAAGCGCGGGCGTGCAGACCCTTCTTGTTGATGATCGAAAACTCACGAACGGCAACAGGCCCGGTTTCGGCATTCATTTTCCAACAAGCACTTGGCTGGCGACATTGATGTATTTCTTGCCCGCGGTCTGCGCTTCCTCAAGCGCGGTCTTCATGTCATTAGCCATGCGGCTGCTCGACAGCTTGATGAGCATGGGAAGGTTGACCCCGGCAATGACCTCGATCTTACCCGATTCCATCACTGATATCGCCAGATTGGACGGGGTGCCGCCGAACATGTCGGTCAGGATAATGACGCCCGAACCAGTATCGGCTCGCGACACCGCCGCGACGATGTCACTGCGACGTTGTTCCATGTCATCTTCGGAACCGATCGATACCGTCTCGAAATTCTCTTGCGGTCCGACAACATGCTCACATGCATGGCGGAATTCCTCCGCCAAACGTCCGTGCGTGACGAGCACGAGTCCAATCATTCGCCATTCGCTCCCGTATTGTCGCCGACCAAACCGCCCCGTTTACCAAGCAAATACGCACTCTTGTCAGTGAAGGCGGCAATGACAAGCCCATATTCGCCTATATGGTCATCATTTCCATAAAAAACAAAAATTCAGGGGGAAGGTGCCGCCAAACCGCGCCAATACCGCGCTACCGGTCGATGCGATCTATTTTTCGGCGGGGAGGATGACCGTAAATCGCGCGCCGCGAATGGCGCCCGGTTTGCCGCCGCCGATGTTTTCGGCGCGCAACGATCCGCCGTGGGCCTCCACAATCTGACGGCTGATCGACAGGCCAAGGCCGGAGTTTTGCCCGAAAGCGTCCACCCCCGACCGGTCAGTATAGAAACGCTCGAATATCCGATCGATGTTTTCCGCCCGGATTCCAGGACCGTTGTCCTCGACCGCGAATATTACGTGGCGCGAGGTGCGCGATAGCGTGACAGTAACCCGACCGCCATGTTCAGGAACAAATGAACGGGCATTTTCGATCAGGTTCGTCACCACCTGACTGAGGCGCAATTCACGCCCCGAGACAACGAATTTTTTCGCATCTTGCTCGGAATCTTCAACCTTCAGGACGATGTCGACCGGTTTGCTTCTGCTGCCGATCTGACGGCAAACCGAAACAACGTCGCGCAGAAACGCCGCCATATCGACACGACCCGCGTCTTCGCGGGCAAGTTCCGCATCGAGCCGCGACGCATCGGAGATATCGGAGATCAATCGGTCCAGCCGGCGGACGTCGTGCTCGATGACCTTCAGAAGCCTGGCCTGGGAATCGGGATTCTGGACCCGCGGCAAGGTCTCGACGGCGCTGCGCAAGGATGTCAGTGGATTTTTGAGTTCATGGCTGACATCGGCCGCAAAGCTCTCGATCGCTTCGATGCGGGCGTAAAGCGCATTGGTCATGTCGCGTAGCGCGACCGACAGATTGCCGATCTCGTCCTGCCGGTCGGAGAAATCCGGTATCTCCTCGCGAATTTTGATACCGCGGCGCACCCGAATGGCCGCAGCTGACAGGCGGCGCAGAGGTTTGGCGATGGTTGACGCCAGCAGCAAGGATAGAATGGCGGTAACCAGGGCGGCGACGCCGAAGACACGGATGATCGCCCGCCGCTCCGCGGCGACAATCTTGTTAATGTCGCCGCCCTGGGTTGACAGCATCAGCACACCAAGTACCGCGCGGAACCTTTGAACCGGCACCGCGACCGAGACAATCATCTCGCCGTGCTCGCTGATGCGCACAATGGTGCCGGGACTGCCGGTAAGCGCCTTCATCACCTCGGGAAAGACGCCGCCGTTCCCACCGGGCTGCTCTCTGTAAAGCGGCAGGTCGGTGCGACGGAACAGACCTGACGTCCAATTTACCAAGTGATCGAACGCTCCCGGTTCATCCTCCTCCACGTGCGGGAGGTTATAACGCAAAATCTGGCCACCTGAGTAGAGGTGGCGGGAATCGAGCAGCAGGCTGGCGTCCCGGTCATAAATGCGCGCGCGCGTCCGCGTCGGCGATATCAACCGCCGCAGGACAGGTGCGACTCGCTCCGGATTTATGGGAAAATCGAGATTTTCCAACTGGTCGGATCCGGGCGCGATGCTCTCACCCGCCTGAAGTTCAAGCAGTTTTTCCGGATCGATGGTCAGTGAATCGGTCTGAACGGTCGCTGACGCCGCAATCGCCCCTGCGATAATCTCGCCTTGGGTCATCAGGCTTTCGACACGAGCGTCAATCAAACCGTCACGAAACTGGTTGAGATAAAGGATACCGGAGACAAGCACGGCCAGCGCCGCCAGGTTGAGGAACAATATCCGGCGTGTCAGGCTCGAAAAGACGTAATGGCCGAGCAGGCGGCGAAACGGCGAGGCCACCGCGCCGAGCGGTGACTTTCTCTCCTTCTTCGTTTTGTCACCCGATTGCCTGGGCGGTTCGTTTCTCGCCAGCATGCCGATCGACCACCCCTCGAAGCGTATTCAAAATCGATCACGCTTCACGGAAACGATAGCCAACACCGTAAAGCGTTTCGATCATGTCAAAGTCTTTGTCGACCGTCCTGAACTTCTTGCGCAGCCGCTTGATATGGCTGTCGATCGTGCGGTCATCGACATAGACCCGTTCGTCATAGGCTGAATCCATCAGCGCGTCACGGCTTTTTACCACACCGGGGCGGCGTGCAAGAGAATGCAGGATCAGAAATTCGGTCACGGTTAACGTCACCGGCTCGTTCTTCCAGGTACAGGCGTGCCGTTCCCGATCCATCGCCAACTGTCCACGCTCCAGCGATTTCTGCTTCTGGTCATGGCTCTCCGGACCAGCCTCGCGGGCGGTGAAACGGCGAAGCACGGCTCTGACGCGTTCGACAAGGACAGGCAGCGAGAACGGCTTTTTGATGAAATCATCCGCACCCAGCTTTAAGCCGACCAATTCGTCGATCTCGTCGTCCCTGGACGTCAGAAATATGACCGGGAGATTGCTTTTCTCGCGAAGCCTGCGCAGCAATTCCCTGCCATCCATACGCGGCATCTTGATATCGAATATCGCAAGGTCCGGAGGGTGGGTCTGCAACCCTTCCAGGGCGGAAGCACCGTCGGTGTACGTCTGTACACGATAGCTTTCAGACTCAAGAGCGATGGAAACTGAAGTCAGGATATTGCGGTCGTCATCAACAAGCGCAATTGTCGCCATGTCAAATTCCTCCCCCGTCAACGGGCATCCCCTCCCGGGTTGCTAGAGATAAAGAGCCAGTGACGGACAAATTGAGTACAAATTGCGGCACAGGCAAGCGCCGCCTGGCTCGCACCGTACCGGTTATCTGGTGTTGCAGAACTCGATTTCCACTGGAAATAAATTTTCCCGAGAGGAATAACCACCGGATCATTAACATGTTTCAAACGATTTAACCGGCTTTGAAAATTTTTAAATCGATTAATGATTTGAATTTAAACAACTAATCTGTTTTAGTACCGACGTCCGGTGGACAAAGTGCGCCGGAACCTCTACGTAAGCATTTTTTGGCGCGGGTCACCACGGAGCGCCATACATGACCGAAAGCGGTATTCGCAATCCCGAGCAAGGCATCGAAACCGCCGGACTTAAAAGTCCGGCGAATGTCTTCTACAATCTGCTTGAACCGGAACTTTACGAGGAAGCGATCCGCCGCGGTGAAACGAAGATCACCGCTCACGGTGCACTCGTTGCCCGCATCGGACAGCACACCGGAAGGTCCGCGAAGGACAAATTCATTGTCCGCGACGCCGAAACCCGACTCCGGGTGTGGTGGAACAACAACAAAGCGTTGAGCCCGGACCATTTCGATGCGCTTCATACCGATTTCATCGCGTATTCAGCGGACCGCGACCTGTTCGTTCAGGACCTGATGGGCGGCGCGGATGAAAACAATACGCTGCCTGTCCGCGTGGTGACCGAATATGCCTGGCACTCGCATTTCATTCGCAATCTGCTGATCCAGCCAAAGCGTGAAGCGCTGATTTCCTTTGTGCCGGACATGACCGTCATCGATCTGCCATCCTTCCGCGCCGGTCCGTAGCGCCACGGTTGCCGTACCGAGACCGTCATCGCCGTCGATCTGACGCGGCGCATCGTGCTGATCGGCGGCACGTCCTATGCCGGTGAGATCAAGAAATCGGTCTTTACCGTCCTCAACTACCTGCTGCCCGAGCGCGGCGTGATGCCAATGCACTGTTCCGCCAATGTCGGCAATGATGGCGATGCGGCAATTTTCTTTGGCCTTTCGGGAACTGGCAAGACCACGCTGTCGGCGGATCCGGCCCGCACGCTGATCGGCGATGATGAACAAGGGGCGTCACCGAGCCGGAAGCAACCTTTTCCACCTGTTTCGGTGCGCCGTTCATGCCACGCCATCCATCGGAATACGGCAATTTGCTGCGCGACCTGATCGCCCGGCACAATGTCAATTGCTGGCTGGTCAGCACCGGGTGGACAGGCGGCGCCCATGGCGTCGGCGAGCGGATGCCGATCAGGGCCACGCGTGCGCTCCTGGCGGCGGCGCTTGACGGATCGCTGATCGATAGTTCGTTCCGCACCGATGCCAATTTTGGGTTCGAAGTCCCTGTCAGCGTAACCGGCGTAGGGGCGTCGATCCTCGACCCGCGCTCCACATGGGCGGACAAACAAGCCTATGACCGCCAGGCCGAAAAGCTGGTCGGAACGTTCATCGACAACTTCGTCAGGTTCGAAAGTCATGTCAACGCCTCGGTGTTGAACGCGGCGCCGGCGGTGCGGATCGCGGCGGAGTAGATATATCGCGTTTTTTGAACCGGCGCGGCCTTTAGGCAGCATCTTTTGTTTTTCGCGCGATAGCGTCTATCAACCATGCCATGACCGGCGAGCCGATCATTGTTTCCGATACAGTCTCCATTCCCGGAGATGAACTGGAGGAGCGTTTCATCCGCTCGTCCGGGCCCGGTGGACAGAATGTCAACAAAGTCGCCACTGCCGTTCAATTGCGCTTCAATGCCGCAAATTCGCCATCGCTTCCAGAACGGATTCGAATGCGCGTCGTCTCGCTGGCAGGACGACGCGCCACGCAAGCCGGCGTCATCGTCATTGAGGCGGATCGCTTCCGCACCCAGGAACGCAACCGGACTGACGCTCGCGACCGGCTGGCGAAACTCATCGCCAAGGCGGCCGCGCCACTCCCACAGCCGCGAAAAAAGACAAACCCGTCAAAGGGAGCGATCGAACGGCGATTGAAAGCGAAGGCCGGCAGATCGCGGACCAAGAAGCTACGCGGACGGGTGAGGGAAGAATAGGGCCGGAAATCGGTTGCATCGCGGCTTCCGTTTCGCCCGGTTCCATGCCAATCTGATTTTCCTGATTTTCGCCGATGACAGGGAGAGGTTTTCATTACGGGCGTATTCGATTTCGTTAAATCCGCAGGCAAGAAACTCGGTGCCGGCGATGACGAGTCTCCGGAAGCGGAAGCACTCAACAAAGGGCTTGTTTCACACGATCCGCCGCGCTGACCGCGGGCGTCATCGTAGGGCCGCTGTGTCGTACCTGTTCCATAGCGCCCCTTCCATTCGGGAGAAAAAACCGCATCATCAAAATCCGGGATCAAACATCCCAATGATTTCCACTCCGTTTTCAGTTTTTTCGTTCCGCCTGTTGGCTGATTAAGTAAACCGGCTAAAAACAGCCCATGCAAGTGCTGCCGAAGGGCGTCCGCCACATTCCCGGTTATCTCGATGGCAATGCGCAGTCCGCGTTGGTCGAGGATATCCGCGCGATCATCGGGCGGGCGCCGCTGTTCACGCCCGCCATGCCGCGGACCGGCAAGCCGATGAGCGTGCGCATGAGCAATTGCGGGTCACTCGGCTGGGTCACCGACAAGGCGCACGGCTACCGTTACCAGGCCGCCCACCCGGTAACCGGCAATCCCTGGCCAGCGATGCCGGACAGCATTCTGGATATATGGAAGGCGGTTTCCGGTTACCCGCATCCGCCCGAGGCCTGTCTGATCAATTTTTATTCGGAAACGGCGAAGATGGGTCTGCATCAGGACCGGGACGAAGAAAACCTGGACGCGCCGGTCGTATCGGTATCGCTCGGCGACATCTGCCTGTTTCGCGTAGGCGAAAACACCCGTGGCGGCCGGACTACATCATTCAAAGTGAAGAGCGGCGATATTATCGTCCTCGGAGGTGAGGGGCGTCTTTGTTTTCATGGCGTCGACCGGATCTACCCGGCGACATCGGCTCTGCTGAAAAGCGGCGGACGGCTGAACCTTACGCTCAGGCGGGTTACGAAAGCGCTCGGATCAATCGAGGCGATCTGCAAATAGTCGCCTGGTTTCCCGCCTTCGCGATCAGCCGATATCCCGCCGGTACGTCGACGTCCTTTCGACTCCGCAAAAAATCGGCCGCCGGCGCTCCGCGCCCGACGATTGTAAAGTCGGTCGGAGCGGTATTCCCTCACCCGGCGGTATTAACCGACCGGGTAAGCGGATGGCCGTCGCCGGTCGAAGCGCCTGTCAGTTACACCCTCGTCGCTATCGCAAATGCCGCCAGATGCGCGCCCGCCGAAACGTCGCTCCGGTTTATGCGGTCGATCGCATCCGAAGCCTGCGGCAATCATAGTTTCCGAAGCGCAACCTCCTGAACGAGGTGGTTCGTACCCTTGTGCAGGATGAGGTCCGCACGCGGACGCGTGGGCAAAATATTTTCACGCAGGTTCTTCAGGTTGATATTCGCCCACAGACCTTCGGCGATCGCCAGCGCGGCGTCATCGGTCAACTGCGAATAGCGATGAAAGAATGAATCCGGATTGCGAAACGCGGTCTCGCGCAGACGCATGAAACGGTCGACGTACCATTTATGAATCAGCATCTCGTCGGCATCAATATAGATTGAAAAATCGAAAAAATCTGAGACCACGGGAACAGCGGCGCCGTCTTCGGGCAGATCGCGCGTCTGCAACACGTTGATTCCCTCGAAGACCAGGATATCCGGTCGGTCGATGGCGGTGTATTCGCCCTCGACGACATCATAGGTCAGATGCGAGTAGACCGGCGCTCGAACGCTCCCCAGCCCGGATTTGATGTCGGACAGAAACCGGAGCAGTTGACCTACGTCGTAACTTTCCGGAAATCCCTTCTTTTCCATCAACCCGCGTTCCCGCAATGCGGCATTGGGATGCAGAAAACCGTCGGTGGTCACCAAATCCACTTTCGGACTGGAAGGCCAGCGTGCAAGCAATTCCTTCAGGACGCGCGCTGTCGTGGACTTGCCGACCGCCACGGAGCCGGCGACACCGATGATGAAAGGTGTCTTTACGGCGTCGCCAACATTCAGGAATTCCTTTCGTTGCTGAAACAACAACAGGCTCGCCTCGACATGAGCCGACAGCAATCGCGACAGCGACAGATAAATCCGCCGCACTTCCTCCAGATCAACGGGATCGTTCAGCGAGCGCAGGCGCTTGACCTCGTTTTCGGTCAATGTCAACGGCGTATCGGCGCGGAATTTCGCCCAGTGATCGGCGGCAAAGAACCTGTATGGCGAATATTTTCGCTCACCGGGTGCTAACTGGTCCATTGATGCTTCCCTGCAACCGAATCTATTCAGACATTCCCGCGCGCGCGCTTTTCGGCGATTCCCGATATCGCCGTTCTGTTTTTCAATTCCCCCATCACGTCCGAAAGCGGAATGCCGGCAATGTGAAGGACGACAAGCAAATGATAAAGCAGATCGGCGCTCTCCGAAACAAGAGCCTTGTTGTCTTTGGCCGCGGCCGCAATGACGGTTTCGACGGCCTCTTCGCCGAGTTTCTGAGCAACCTTGTTCGCGCCCTTGCCGACAAGCCGCGCCGTCCATGACTCCGGATCGCCGGAACGGGCGCGCGAGGCTACGATTGTTTCAAGTTCCGCAAGCGTGAATTCGCTCATGACATCATCCCCGTTTCAGCCAGCCGGGTCGAGGCGCATGGCGATACCGGCATCGGCCATATATTTCTTGGCTTCGGCAATCGTATAGGCGCCGAAGTGAAAAATCGAGGCGGCAAGAACCGCGGTGGCGTGGCCGTGGCGGATGCCGTCAACCAGATGGTCCAAATTGCCGACACCGCCTGAAGCGATGACAGGGACGCGCACCGCATCCGCGACAGTACGGGTAAGCGGCAGGTCATAGCCGATCCTGGCGCCGTCGCGGTCCATGGACGTCAGCAGGATTTCGCCCGCCCCAAGCTCCACGACCTTGCGCGCGAATTCGACCGCATCAATACCGGTCGGCTCACGACCGCCATGGGTAAAGATTTCCCAGCGGTCTGGTTCACCCCCGTTCGATACTTTCTTGGCGTCGATGGCAACCACGACGCATTGGTTGCCGAATTTGTCGGCGGCTTCCGCCACGAAATCCGGATTCTTCGCCACCGCCGTGTTGACCGAAACCTTGTCGGCACCGGCGAGAAGCAGTTTGCGTATATCGGACACGGTGCGGACGCCACCGCCGACCGTCAGGGGTATGAAACACTGCTCGGCGGTGCGGGCGACCACATCGAAAATCGTCTCTCGATTGTCCGATGAAGCGGTAATGTCGAGAAAGCAGAGTTCGTCGGCTCCCGCCGAGTCATAGGCTTTGGCCGCCTCGACCGGATCGCCGGCATCAATGAGATCGACAAAATTCACACCCTTGACGACACGACCGTCCTTGACGTCGAGGCAGGCAATGACACGGGCTTTTAGCATGGAATCTTCTTTGCCGATTGCTCGTTTTGCTCGTTCAGGCTGTAGTGTCATGGATAGGACAATCGACGGGAAATACATCTTCCACGCAGACGAAAGGGGCGCCCATTCTCTCACCTCCGTCGATTCGACTTATCCTGTATTCGTTCTTTCTCTTTGCGGGTTTAACATATTCACGTATCGCTCGCGAATTGTTCCGGCTAAAGGTCACCGCTCTTCCTCGAACATCGCAGGTTCCGCCCCGGCATTGCCGCGTAGAATGGCGAGCGCCTCTTTGGCAAATATCCTGCCGTCGTAGAGGGCGCGGCCGGAAATAGCGCCATCGAGCTTTTCGGCATCGGGCATGGTCATGCGAACCACATCGGCCAGCGATGCCAGGCCTCCCGACGCGATGACCGGGGCGGACACCGCATCGGCAAGGATGATGGTTGCTTCCCAGTCGATGCCAGTCAGCACTCCGTCGCGGTCGATGTCGGTGTAGACAATTGCCGAAACGCCAGCGCCTTCAAAACGCTTCGCCAGTTCGATCGCGCTCAGTTCTGAAGTCTCCGCCCAACCCTCCACGGCGACCGCACCGCCACGTGCATCGACGCCAACAGCAATCCGGTCGGGAAATTTCCGGCAAGCCTCCCTGACCAGGCCGGGGTCGCGAACGGCGACCGTGCCGAGAATGACGCGCGCCAGACCCTTTGCGAGCCAGTTTTCGATGTGGTCCAGCGTTCGGATGCCGCCACCCAACTGCACCGGATTCCGGGTCGCTTTCAGAATCGCTTCGACGGCGGCCCCATTCTTCGTTTCGCCTGCAAATGCGCCATCAAGATCGACCACATGTAGCCAGTCAAATCCTTCCTCTTCGAATTCCTTCGCCTGGGCTGCCGGATCGGCGTTGTAAACCCGCGCCGTATCCATATCGCCAAGCTTCAGGCGCACACATTGGCCGTTCTTCAGATCGATGGCGGGGAAGAGAATCTTTTGCTTCATATCACGGATTCCAGCGCAGGAAATTGGCGATCAAAGTGAGACCGAGCGTCTGGCTCTTTTCCGGATGAAACTGGGTTCCCGCCAGATTGTCGCGTACAACCGCGGCCGTTACGGAACCGCCATAATCGGTTACCGCCAAAACATCGTTATCACTCCCGGCGGCCAGATGATACGAGTGAACGAAATAGGCGTGCAATCCATCCGGTCCGGTCCGAATTCCCTCGAACAACGGGTGGTCCCGGTTAAGTTCCAGCGTGTTCCATCCGATCTGCGGGATTTTGAGATCGGGGGCGTTCGGTTCCATTTCCAACACATCACCGTCGATCCAGCCGAATCCCCCGGTCATCGTTTTCTCCAGCCCGCGCGAAGCCATGAGCTGCATGCCGACGCAAATGCCCATAAACGGCCGACCTTTGGAGATCGCGACGTCGTCAATGGCGTCCATCATGCCGGGCAGCGCGACGAGGCCGGCACGGCAATCCGCGAATGCGCCGACCCCCGGCAAGACAATCCGGTCGGCTGACCGGACCTCATCGGCATCGTCTGTCAGAATTATCTCCGCGGAAACGCCGGCCTCGCGCGCGGCGCGCTCGAACGCTTTTGTCGCGGACCGCAGATTGCCGGATCCGTAGTCGACAATCGCAACCCGCATCAGCGCCCGCCCGGATAGTCGAACAGACCCAGGGCAGGCTTGACCGCCGTTTGCCAGGCCGCCGGATATCGAATCGCCTTCGTCCGATTCGGACCCTGTTCCCGGACGGGAACCCGCGATTGCGCGAAGTACCGTATTTCGGCGTTTTCAGCATTGTCCGCCTCAACCGCGGCAACCTGCCGGAACCCGCGCCTTTCAAGCGCCAAAATTCTGAACTGCGGGCCCTCTGTCACAACGAATATCGAAACCAGTACCGACAGCACCGGTGCGGTGTTCCCGAATCCGGTGACAGTACCCAGGCCGGCGAGGCAGGCCGCGGCTGCAAGAACTGCAACGGCCTCGATCCACAACCGGCGCCATGCAAGCCAGATCACCGGCGCAATGAAGGCAATCACGGAGAAATGGTCGCGGACAAACTCCGTCTCGACGCCGGATGGATCGGACATGTCGCTCATCACCACGAAAGTGGCCATTCCGTCAGCCCTTCAGTGTGCCTTTGGTGGACGGGACCACGCCTGCATTGCGAGGATCGGCTTCGATCGCATGCCGCAGCGTTCGCGCCACCGCCTTGAAACAGGTTTCGGCGATATGGTGGCTGTTGGCGCCATGGTGGTTAAACACATGCAGGGTGATCCCGGCATGTTGCGAAAATGCCTGGAAGAATTCGCGGACCAACTCGGTATCGAATGTACCGATCTTGAGGCTCGGAAACCGCACGTTCCAAACGAGGAACGGGCGCCCTGAAACATCGAGCGCAGCCCCGGTCATCGTTTCGTCCATAACCAGGTCCAGCGACGCGTAGCGATTGATGCCCCGACGGTCGCCAAGAGCCCTCGCCACCGCCTGGCCCAGCGCAATACCGGTATCCTCCACAGTATGGTGGTCGTCGATGTGCAAATCGCCAGCCGCGCGCACGGTCACATCGACCATCGAGTGTTTCGACAATTGCGCCAGCATATGATCGAAGAAGCCGACGCCGGTCGAAATATCAAATGCACCGGTTCCATCCAGATCGACGTTGACTTCGATGTCGGTCTCACTCGTCTTGCGGCTGATTTCGGCCCGGCGGGCACCGTCGCTTTGACCCATTTCGATCAATCCTGCTGAATGCGAGTTCGTTCTAGCAACACGCGTGCCGGAACGCCAGTTGTCAGAATACCCCATTGTTAACGGCTGACGCCGATCCCGTTTGCATTTTGCCATTGTGTTTGTACATATGACCGTATTCGAAGGGTTTCCGGCCAGCGGCCTTCCAGTGCGGCCGGATGCGCCGTAAAGGAGAATTTCATGGCTGAACACGCCTCGCCGCCTTTCATGCACGCCACCACCATCGTCACGGTCCGCAAGGGCGGCAAGGTCGTTATTGCCGGTGACGGTCAGGTCAGCCTTGGCCAGACCGTCATGAAGGGCAATGCCCGCAAAGTGCGCCGTCTCGGCAAGGATGACTCCGTCATCGCCGGGTTCGCCGGTGCCACGGCGGATGCCTTCACACTTTTGGAGCGGTTGGAAACCAGGCTGGAACAATATCCCGGGCAGTTGACGCGCGCCTGCGTCGAACTCGCCAAGGACTGGCGTACGGATCGCTATTTGCGCCGTCTTGAAGCCATGATGCTGGTGGCCGACAAGGACGTCAGCCTGGCCATTACCGGAACGGGTGACGTGCTCGAACCCGAACATGGCGTCATGGCGATCGGTTCGGGCGGCAACTATGCGCTCGCCGCGGCCCGCGCCTTGCAGGATTCCGATCTCGACGCGGAGGCGATCGCCCGTAAAGCGATGGAGATTGCGGCTGAGATTTGCGTTTACACAAACACCGCTTTCGTGATCGAAACGCTCGATGCCGTCTAGTTCGATGGAAATTGAATTCGGGCCGGCCGCCGGCGCTGACATGCGCATTCCGGAGCGATGGGTCACGGACAGTCCCTGGCTGATGGAACTGCCCGCGGACGCAGTCGAAGTGGATTTGCCGATCGGACCTGTAAGCGGCTTGTCCGGGGGAATCGGATCGGCCACGCCGAAGAAATCCGTGCGGAAACGGCGACGCCACGGTTGCAAAACCGTCACCGCCGATCCTGACCCCGGCAACGAGCGAGCGATCCGGGCCTGCCGAACAGCGGGATTTCGCCCAGCCGAACGGTTCGAAGGCAGATATGACGACGCGCCGATCATGCAATACGAACCGAACAATGACGAGTAAATCCGATGACGACATTTTCACCGCGCGAGATCGTTTCCGAACTCGACCGTTACATTATCGGCCAGAAGGACGCCAAGCGGGCCGTCGCCATCGCGCTCCGCAACCGCTGGCGCAGGCAGCAGCTCGAAGGGCAGATGCGTGAAGAGGTGATGCCCAAGAACATCCTGATGATCGGTCCGACAGGTGTCGGAAAGACCGAAATATCGCGCCGTCTCGCCAGACTGGCCGGTGCCCCGTTCATCAAGGTCGAAGCGACCAAATTCACCGAAGTCGGCTATGTCGGACGGGACGTTGAGCAGATCATTCGCGATCTTGTCGAGGTGGCGATCGGTCTTGTGAAGGAGAAAAGGCGCGAGGAGGTGAAGGCGCGGGCGCACGTCAACGCCGAAGAGCGGGTTCTTGAGGCGCTGGTGGGCAAGGCCGCCAGCCCGGCGACACGTGAATCGTTCCGCGGGAAATTGCGCAATGGCGAACTCGATGACAAGGAAATCGAAATCGAAATCGCCGATGCGGGAAACGGAATGCCGAACTTCGAGATTCCCGGCATGCCCGGAGCCAATATCGGTGTGCTGAACATCAACGACATGCTCGGCAAGGCGCTTGGGGGTCAACAAACCAAAACCCGCACCATGACCGTTCGCGAATCCTATGCGCACCTGATCAATGACGAATCGGAAAAGTTGCTGGACCAGGAGGCAATTACCGAGGAAGCGCTGTCGGTAACCCAGAACGACGGCATCGTTTTTCTCGACGAGATCGACAAGATTGCCGCGCGCGAAGGGGCGATGGGCGCGGGCGTCAGTCGCGAAGGCGTGCAACGCGATCTCCTGCCGCTCGTCGAAGGCACGACGGTTGCAACCAAATACGGGCCGGTGAAAACCGATCACATTTTGTTTATTGCGTCCGGCGCATTCCATGTTTCCAAGCCGTCGGACCTACTGCCGGAATTGCAGGGCCGCCTGCCGATCCGCGTGGAATTGCGGGCGCTGGAAAAGGAGGACTTCAAGCGGATCCTGACCGAAACCGAGGCCAGCCTCATCAAGCAGTATATTGCGCTGATGGATACCGAAGGCGTGACGCTTGAGTTCACGGATGATGCGATCGATTCCCTTGCCGGGATTGCCGTGGACCTCAATTCGAGCGTCGAGAACATCGGTGCGCGCCGGCTTCAAACCGTCATGGAGCGCGTGTTGGACGATATCTCGTTCGAAGCGCCCGACAGCAAGGCCGGATCGACAATCAGGATCGATGCGGACTATGTCGCGAAAAATGTGGGCGATATGGCGAAGAACACGGATTTGTCGCGATTTATCCTGTAGAGACCGCCGCGAGACGGTCCGGAACGCCAAGCGAGCCGCCGCGCATGCCGGAAGAAAACCGCCATGGTCGGCCGGTCAATAACCGGTTTGGCGAACCAAGGCCCATCCTCGACCGGTGAACCGGGATCAAAAGGCCCTGAACGTCATGGTTGTCAGCGATCTGACGATACCGGGAATGTCGAGCACATTTTCGTTGATGAACCTGCCGACGTCTTGGTCTTCACCGATGTAGATTTTCGCCAGCAAATCGAAATCCCCGCTGGTTGAATAGAGTTCGGAGACGATTTCGCGCTCGTACAGCCTGTTGGCAACCTCGTAGGTTTTTCCCGGAGCGCATTGCAGTTGGAGGAATACCGGCTTCATGGTGCTGTTCCGTGATCGGGACTGGTGTGGTGTCCGTGCGGGTTATCGCAGTGGCCCCGTGTCCGATCAATCGCAGCGGCATGAGCGGTTTCATGCTTGCACGGCGCCAAAGGCAGCGCACCGGGCGGCCCGATGCGGACCGGTTTCGCGGAAAGCTTCGACGGGCGTGTGGGCGACGGGTTCTTGAGCGAGACAATGTTCCGCGACATGACCCACTCGAGAAGGAAATGACGGCAACGCGGAATAAACAGATTAAGTTGTAGGCGGGCGGAAGATCAGGTAATCGCTGCTTTTGCTACTTCCTGTTTCATAAATTCTGACGCCATCAAGTAGAGGAACTGTGCAGGCTGGTTCGAAAAGAATTCAAAAACGAAAGGCCCGATAGAGCTTTTCAGGATTTGCTCGAACTGTTCGGGCTTATACCGCGTAATGGATCAGAAATATTAGGTTGCGAGATATATGGTCAGGAGTTGACTCATCAAAACATGGGTTTCCTTGGGAACATAAATATAGTACTTGCGGTAGGGCGGGTAGCAGTGACGCTTCGCCAAAGCTGCGATCGTGCCTGATTGCTAATCTGCTCCAGCACCTCCGATGGACGGTGACTGTAATGAGTGGTCGTAATTGTCTCAACTTCTATGATGCGCCTGTCATCTTCTATGATGCGCCTGTCATCACTTTTTTTTGAACAGTTGACGTTTCGCCATGTTCCCGCCTTGCCGAGATTTTTCGAGAGGTCATTGAGGCGGTAACCGAGGCGGGTGAAGTCGTCGGCATAGGCCCGAACACGAAGCCACGCTTCTTGCGCGGCTGCATCCTGCATGTACTCGACACGATCCAAGCTGACAAACCTCTCCTTAATATTGTTAGCTTGGCAGAAAATGCGATGTCCGATCAGGACCTGAGCGAGGAAATCTTGAGAACGCACTTCGACGTGTGTTTTCTCTGCGGCTGTTTCAGGTAGTGAGGCTCCAAGAGCTTGTGCAAACATCGCGAAGGCGCTGCTGTCGGGACTTTTCAAAATATCAATCGACACGTTCCCGTGCATTGCACCGGGGGTGATTTGGAATCTTTTCCGATAGCCTATGATGAACTTTTCCAAGTTTGTTACCCTGACGCTTTACAGTTAGGCACTTTGCAATGTTCAGAAAGGAGTAATAGAGCAAAAGGGGCTTCGCCGCGCTCACGTCAGAGTTCTGAGCGGCGATGAAGAAGTCGCGACTTTGCACGAGGAACGCAAGCGCTTGCCGCTTTGCATCCTTATCACCGAGTTTTTCAAGATTGTTTTGGATAATGTTCCAAGGCTCAGTCGCGAAGAGAATTGAGTGAATGCCTTCGCGTTTTGTCCCTTGAAAAGTTGGGAAGAATAAAAATGTTGCCGGTCTTTGTCGGATGTGAACGACTTCACCTTGTCGAGGGTCGCCCCATTTCATCTACGCCTCCCAACCCTATCTATTTGACGAATAAAGCCTGAAATGCCTAGGCGTTAAAGGGAAATTTCTACACGCTCTCGACCTCCCGCAGCCGCTCGGTCACGTCGATGACACCGGGAGCATCCCAAATCGCATCGCGCAGCATAAACCTATGGCTGTTCGTGTGCTTGATGTAGGTCGAGTGCTCGCGGACGACGGCAGCCGGGATCAATGCTGGCGGCAATATGCGGTAGTCGTCATCAAACAGGACAGCGGCCAGTATATCAAACCCTTCGAGATCACGGATCGCAGACAGTTGCCGCGACTTGCTGCGGCGATGGATGCGCCGCCCTTTGATCTGATAGCGCGTCCCGTCGTCGCCCATCGCATCAAAGGCCTTTGTCGAGTTGTTTTCCTGTGCCTAGTCGAAGGTCGCGCAGAACAGATATTCGGCAAGGTCGCCGGTAGGGTTGTTCGCTGACCGCAGCACGCCGCGCGCCCGCAACTCCTCCATGATGGCAACATGAGAAGCGAGCAGTTGTGCAATAGACTTGGTGCGCAGACTGTCCATGTCCTTGTCGCCACCGACTTCACCCGGCGCGCGGAACGCGCCGTCTTCGGAATTGACTGAAGTGTCCCCGCCAAACATGCCGGTTGCGACCGGCATTTCGACGGCCACGGAACTGGGTGCGCTTATGTATTTCTGCGCCGGTTCCCTTTCGAAAAGATCTTTCGGAAATGGCCACACCGTCATGGCCCCGCCTGCGGCGGTAACTTCGGCGAGTGTCGATATCGTCGTACCGGGGGCGCCGGTCGGCGCCGATGTTTTGGCCGACAGACTGACTTGCGCATGTGCGGTGCCCGCCAGCGCCATGGACGCCAGCAGGCCCGTGAGTTTCAGAAATCCGTACATTGCATATCCTTCCAACGGACTTCCTGAGCGGTCGCCGGGGACCCGTTCACCGCAACCGGCATCCTTTCTTCACCTGCGCCAACCGGCGCATCACCCCAAAGGGTTCCGCCGCCGGCCGAATGGGGGTTCAGCCCCGCCCGGAAACATCGACCGGGACGGGTGCCGCTGTTTTTCCAGGTTCCCGGCGGCGGCTGTGAGAATTGTGACAAGATCGAGAAAATCCGAATGCGACAGGGAAACCGCCGCGCGGAACTCCACCAGTTCGCCATCGGCGCTCCCCTCCATGAATGACAACCGGATATTGCTTCCGGTGTCGTGAATGCGAAACTTGTTCGCAAGGGGTGCCGCGCCGCGGAATGACTCCTTTTCGTCCCGGATGCCGATTTTATCTGTTTGATCAACCAATTTGTCGCCTCCTGTCATGCGGTCGGGAATCGGGGCCGGTCAAAAATCCCCTCGATTATCCACTCAACTTCCCGCATCAATTTAAAACAGCCGTTCTCATACCCGATCGGCGAAGCGCCGTTTTCGACGCGGCGGCATTCATATCCGATGTGAACCGCGGACAGATTCCAAACCGGCCCGCCGGGACCGTTCTTTTCGGACGCCTTTCCCGTCATGTCAATCTTCAATGCCTGTCGCCGCGGAAACAGACAGCATGATTCTTGGCGGAATATCGCACATATTGATGAATCCGACCGCTTGTGCGCCTCGACGGGGAGGCCGCGTCCAATCATGCGGCCGCATTATACGCCGCGATGGCCGCCATGTTGACGATGTCGCTGTCCCTGGCGTTGAGGGGCACGATCTGCACCGATTTGTTCAAACCGACCAGCAGCGGGCCGATGACGGTGGAACCGCCCAGTTCCTGCAGCATTTTCGTCGAGATCGAGGCGGAGTGGAAAGCCGGCATGACCAGCACGTTGGCCGGGCCCGACAGGCCGATAAAGGGATAGCGCTCCATCAGCGTCGCATTGAGTGCGACGTCGGCGGCCATTTCGCCATCGAACTCGAAATCGACCCGGCGCCGGTTCAAAATCTTTACCGCTTCCTGCACCCGCTCGGAACGCTCGCCGGGCGGATGGCCGAATGTCGAATAGGCCAGCATCGCCACGCGCGGCTCATACCCCATGCGCCGCGCCATGCCGGCGGCCTCTTCGGCAATATCCGCAAGCTCAAGCGCGTCGGGCATGTCGTGCACGGCGGTGTCGGCGACCAGAACCGTGCGCCCCCGGCACAGCGCCAGCGACACACCGATGACCCGGTGGCCGGGTTTGGCGTCGATGGTGCGGCGCACATCGTCGAGAACGGTGGAATAATTGCGCGTCACCCCGGTCACGACACCGTCCGCGTCACCGAGCGCCACCATGCAGGCGGCGAAATGATTGCGGTCGTTGTTGATCAGGCGCTGGCAATCGCGGAACAGAAAACCGCTGCGCTGCAGACGCTCATACAGATAGTCGGCATAGGCCTGATTGCGCCCGGAAAGCCGCGCATTGATCAGTTCGATGCCGGGCTTGGCGATGTCGACGCCGGCGGCGCGCGCCATGTCGCGCATCTGGTCCTCGCGGCCAAGCAGTATGGCGGTGCCGAGTTTCTGGTTCACATAGGAGACGGCGGCGCGCATGACCTGCTCCTCTTCGCCCTCGGCGAAGACGATGCGCTTCGGCTGGCGGCGCACGCGATCGTAGATGCGTTGCAGTGTGGAGGCGATCGGGTCGCGGCGGCCCGCGAGTTCCCGTGCGTAGGCCTCGAGATTGAGGATCGGCTTGCGGGCGACGCCCGAATCCATCGCAGCCCTGGCGACGGCGACGGGAATGGCCGAGATCAGACGCGGGTCGAACGGTACGGGGATGATGTAGCCCGGACCGAATTTCGGCCTGCTGCCGCGATAGGCGGCGGCGACATCGTCGGGCACGTCGGCGCGTGCAAGTGCGGCCAGAGCTTCGGCCGCGGCCACCTTCATATCGTCGTTGATGGCGGAAGCGCGGACGTCGAGCGCGCCGCGGAAAATGTAGGGAAAGCCCAGAACATTATTGACCTGATTGGCATAGTCGGAGCGTCCGGTCGCCATGATGGCGTCGTCGCGAATTTCGGCCACCTCCTCGGGTGTGATTTCGGGATCGGGATTGGCCATGGCGAAGATGATCGGATTCTCGGCCATGGACCCGACCATCGACCGCGTGAGCGCGCCCTTGGCGGACAGGCCGAAGAAGACATTGGCGCCCTCCACCGCGTCGGCCAGCGTGCGGGCGTCGGATTTAACCGCATGGGCCGATTTCCATTGGTTCATGCCCTCCTGGCGGCCCTGGTGGATCACGCCCTTGGTGTCGCAGAGCGTGACATTCGCCGGCGCGAAACCCATGGCCTTTACCAATTCGACACACGCGATCGCCGCCGCTCCGGCGCCGTTGACGACGAGCCTGGCGTCCTTCATGTCGCGGCCCGTCAGGTGCAGCGCGTTGATCAGCCCGGCGGCCGCGATAATTGCCGTACCGTGCTGGTCGTCATGGAAGACCGGAATGTCCATAAGTTCGCGCAGGCGCTGCTCGATGATGAAACAGTCCGGCGCCTTGATATCCTCCAGATTGATGCCGCCGAAGGACGGCCCGAGATAGCGAACGCAGTTGATGAATTCGTCAATGTTGCCGGTGTCGACTTCCAGATCAACCGAATCGACATCGGCAAACCGCTTGAACAGCACCGCCTTGCCTTCCATCACCGGTTTCGACGCCAGGGCGCCGAGATTGCCGAGGCCGAGAATGGCCGAGCCGTTGGAAATGACGGCGACCATGTTGCCCTTGGTGGTGTAATCGAAGGCGCGTGACGGATCCTCCGCGATCGCGTTGACCGGCGCGGCCACGCCGGGCGAATACGCCAGCGACAGGTCGCGCTGAGTCGCCATCGGCTTGGTTGGATTGATTTCCAGTTTTCCCGGACGGCCGGAAGCGTGAAATTCAAGCGCTTCGGCGTCGCTGACCAAAGGGCCGCTCCGGTCCGATTTGTCTGCTGTCGGCATTACGCTGCTCAAAACCCCGCTTTACGTCCGCTCGCCTGTGGAGCATGGTTTGTAAGGCTATACTTGACGCAGTAAAAGAGCCAAACCGCTTTTCGGTTAAAACAGTTTTCAGGAACAACGGTTGAACAACGAGACGCCCATGTCGCCGGAACGACTGTCCACGGCCAACCTCGCCACGCCGGAAAGCCTGGCTGCGGCAACGCCGATGATGGAACAGTATATCGAGATTAAGCTCGCCAACCCGGACTGCCTGCTGTTCTATCGTATGGGCGATTTTTATGAATTGTTCTTCGAAGACGCCGAAACAGCCTCACGGGCGCTTGGCATCACGCTTACCAAACGGGGAAAGCATCTCGACCACGATATTCCGATGTGCGGCGTGCCGGTGCATGCGGCTGACGATTATTTGCAAAAGCTGATCGCATTCGGCCACAGAGTCGCGGTTTGCGAACAGATTGAGCACCCGGACGAAGCCAAGAAGCGAGGTTCCAAAGCCGTTGTCCGCCGCGATGTCGTGCGGCTGGTCACGCCGGGCACCATCACCGAGGACAAGCTGCTGGCGCCGTCGCGATCGAATTTTCTGATGGCACTCGGGCGGGTGAAGGCCGATGGCGCCAACGCGCTGGCGCTCGCCTGGATCGAAATGTCGACCGGCGCGTTTCGCGTCGCTTCCAGCAATCCGGACCGGTTGATCACCGACATCATGCGGGTCGAACCGCGCGAATTGATCATACCGGAACCGTTGCTCCAGGAAGAACTCATAAAACCGGTGCTCGATCTGGCGGGACGGTCGATCATGCCCCAGCCGCCGAGCCTGTTCGACTCGGGCACGGCGGAAAACCGCATCAAGCGCCACTTTGGTGTGGCGACTCCGGACGGATTCGGTGATTTTTCACGCGCGGAATTGGCGGCGATATCGGGCATCATCGCCTATGTCGAGAAGACACAGAAGGAAGAACGGCCGGAGCTTGATCGTCCGATACGCGAGGATGGCGCGGCAACGCTGTTCATAGATCCGGCGACCAGGGCCAATCTGGAACTGATGCGGACGCTCGCCGGCAAACGCGACGGCAGCCTGCTCAAGGTCATCGACCGCACGGTGACCGGCGGCGGCGCACGGCTGTTGTCGGACCGGTTGACGGCGCCGCTGACCGATCCGAAACTAATCCGCGAGCGTCATGATTCAATCGCTCATGCTTTGGCGGAACCCGACCTTTGTGACAGCATTCGTAAACGGCTCAAACGCGCACCCGACATGCCGCGCGCATTGTCACGCCTTGCTCTCGGTCGCGGCGGACCCCGCGATCTGGGCGCCATCGCCGCCGGGCTGGCGGTCGGTCGGGAGGTGGCCGATCTTTTGGGCGGAAACGAACTTCCCGCGGAACCGGACCGGGCGCGCCAAGCGCTTGACGTCCTGCCGCCGGAACTGGCCCGCCATCTCGCCAGCGCGCTTGCGGATGAATTGCCGCTGTTGAAACGCGAGGGCGGCTTCGTGCGCGAGGGCTATCATGGCGAACTGGACGAGATGCGCGGCCTTCGTGACCAATCGCGGCGCATAATCGCGCGAATGCAGGCCGAACTGGCCGAAGAAACCGGTATCAAGTCGCTGAAAATCAAGCACAACAACGTGCTTGGCTATTACATCGAGGTCACCTCCAGCCATCAGGCGGCGATGACCGGGGCCAACGAAGCGAAATCGCGATTCATCCATCGCCAAACCATGGCGAACGCCATGCGGTTCACCACCACCGAACTGTCTGAATTGGAGACAAGAATAGCCAATGCCGCCGGCCGCGCGTTGGAAATCGAACTTGAGATCTTTTCGCGGTTGACAGGCGAGGCGGTCGATGAGACGCAAGCAATCCGCGACGGCGCGAATGCGCTTGCCGTGCTCGATGTCGCGACCGCGCTTGCCCGTCTCGCGGACACGGAGAATTGGCGCCGCCCGCAAATCGACGACAGCCTCGACTTTGACGTCGAAGCCGGCCGCCATCCGGTGGTCGAGCAAGCGCTCAGGCGCGATGCCGGTGATCCGTTTGTCGCCAATAGCTGTGATCTTTCGCCCGAGGAAGGCGCGGAATACGGCGCCGTCTGGCTGCTGACAGGGCCGAATATGGGCGGAAAATCCACCTTTCTGCGGCAGAACGCGCTGATCGTGATACTAGCGCAGATGGGCTCTTATGTTCCGGCAAAAAGAGCGCGGATCGGCGTTGTTGACCGGCTGTTTTCCCGTGTGGGCGCTTCGGACGATCTGGCGCACGGACGCTCGACCTTCATGGTCGAGATGGTCGAGACGTCCGCGATCCTCAATCAGGCGACCGAACGTTCGCTGGTGATCCTGGACGAGATCGGACGCGGAACGGCGACATTCGACGGATTGTCGATCGCCTGGGGAACGGTTGAATATCTGCACCAGAGAAACCGTTGCCGGACGCTGTTCGCCACCCATTTTCACGAGCTGACGGCGCTGGCGGAAAAGCTGGAACGGCTTGCCAATGTCACCATGCGGGTCAAGGAATGGGACGGCGATGTCGTGTTCCTGCACGAGGTAGGCCGTGGGGCGGCTGACCGTTCCTACGGCGTGCAGGTGGCGAAACTCGCCGGTCTGCCGGAATCCGTGGTGGTCCGCGCGCGGCACGTGTTGCATCAGCTTGAGGAGGGCGAACTTTCCGGCAAGGCGGAACGGCTGATCGACGATCTGCCGCTGTTCAACGCAGAGGTGAGGCGTGAATCGCCCCCGGCGCGCGGGAACGATGAACTGAAACAGGCCGTGATCGGCCTCGATCTCGATAGCATGACCCCGCGCGAGGCGCTGGAAACGCTTTACCGGTTGAAGGGAATTGTCGGGGATGGTTCCTGATGTCGATACGAGTGCGATCATCCCTCCCCATGTCGCGACGATCGCGCTATACTGCGCCTGATGGCCAAAGTTTCCCTCAATCTCGACCGGATGATCGACGGAGCCGAACTGCGCCGCGAACTCTCCGCGCTGGTCAAAAGGAATGGCGGCGACGGCGCTAGCCATGAGGTGCGGGCGGCGGCGCTGGATTTTTTCAAGGCGGAACTGAAACGGGGCAGGAAACTGGCCGAAACCCTGCTCGTGGAGGACCGCGGCGGCGCGGCGTGTGCGGCGCGCATTTCCGGCCACATGGACGAGTTGATTCGCGCGCTCTACGATTTCGCTGTCACCCACGTCTATCGTTCCGCCAACCCTTCGGCCGCCGAACGCATGGCGGTGATCGCCGTCGGCGGTTACGGGCGCGGCACACTGGCGCCAGGATCGGACATCGATCTGTTGTTTCTGCTGCCATACAAGCAGACGCCGTGGGGCGAGCAGATCATCGAATACATGCTCTACACGCTGTGGGACATGCGGCTGAAGGTGGGGCACGCCACGCGCACTATCGATGAATGTGTGCGATTGTCCCGCTCCGATATCACGATCCGCACCGCAATGTTGGAAGCTCGGTTCATCTGGGGCGCGGAAGACCTCCACACGGAAATGGTCGAGCGCTTTGACAAGGAGGTTGTTGCGGGGACCGGTCCGGAATTCGTCCAGGCCAAGCTGACCGAACGCGATCACCGGCATCTGAAACAGGGCGAAAGCCGATACAAGGTCGAACCGAATGTGAAAGACGGAAAAGGGGGGTTGCGCGACCTGCACACGCTGTTCTGGATCGGCAAATACTTTTACCGGGTGCAGACAGGAGAGGAACTGATCGAAAAAGGCGTGTTCACCGCCGAAGAACACACGCTGTTCAAACGTTCCGAAGAATTCCTCTGGGCGGTGCGATGTCACATGCATTTTCTCACTGGAAAGGCCGAGGAGCGGTTGCATTTCGACATCCAGCGCGAAATTGCCGACCGGATGGGATTTGTCGACGGCAAGGCGCTCTCCGCAGTAGAGCGTTTCATGAAACAGTATTTTCTGACCGCCAAGCAGGTTGGCGACCTGACCCGCATCTTCTGCACGGTCCTGGAGGTTGAGGAAGCGAAAAACGTGCCCGGCTTCAATCGATTGTTCCGCACGTTTTCGCGACGCCGCCGCAAACTCGGCGGTGCACCCGGTTTCATCGTCGACAATCGTCGGATCAATGTCGTGAATGACCGGGTTTTCGAGGACGCCCCGGTCAATCTGCTGCGCTTGTTCTGGCTCGCCGACAAGCACGGATTTGAACTCCATCCCAACGCGCTGAAACTGGTGACCCGTTCGGCGGGTTTGGTGAGCCGCGGCCTGCGCCGCAACGAAGAGGCCAACCGGCTTTTTCTCGAGTGTCTGACTTCCGGGCGCAATCCCGAACTCAATCTGCGCCGCATGAATGAAGCCGGTCTGCTCGGAAAGCTGATTCCCGATTTCGATCGCATCGTAGCGATGATGCAATTTTCGATGTATCATCACTATACCGTCGACGAGCATCTGCTGCGTTGCATCGGCGTGTTGTCGAAAATCGAGCGTGGCGACGGCGAAAAGATCCATCCGCTGTCGCACAAGCTGCTGCCACAGCTCAAAAAATGGCGCAACGTTCTCTATGTAGCGGTTCTGTTTCACGACATTGCCAAGGGTTTGCCCGAGGAGCATGAAACCGCGGGAGCGAAAGTCGCGCGCAGACGCTGTCCGCATATGGGCCTTTCAAATCAGGAAACCGACATGGTCGCGTGGCTGATCGAGCACCATCTGGCCATGTCGATAATCGCGCAATCGCGCGACCTGAACGATCGAAAGACAATTGAGGATTTTGCCGGAATCGTTCAATCAGTTGAACGGCTGAAGTTGCTGCTTGTGCTGACTGTCTGCGATATTCGCGGCGTTGGTCCGGGCGTGTGGAACGGCTGGAAAGGCCAGTTGCTGCGCGCGCTCTATTATGAAACGGAATTGCTGCTGTCCGGCGGTTTCTCCGAGGAGAAAGCTTCCGAGCGAGTCGAATATGCGCGTGACGAATTGGCGGCAAGGCTGAATGACTGGTCCGACAGGGACCGGAACCGCTATAGTGATCTGCAATACTCCAACTACATGCTGATCGTCGGTCTCGAAGATCGGGTGCGCCATGCCGAATTCATCCGTGGCGTCGATCAAGCGGGAAAAAAGCTGGCCACGATGGTGCGCACGCGTGAATTCCACGCCGTGACGGAAATAACGGTGCTCGCGGCCGACCACCCGCGCCTTCTGTCCGTGATCGCCGGAGCCTGTTCGGCGGCAGGCGCTGATATCGTCGACGCGCAAATATTCACCACCCGCGACGGCCGTGCGCTGGACATAATCTTGATAAATCGCGAATTCGATCGCGATGAGGACGAACTCAGGCGCGGACGGAGAGTTTGCCGGATGATCGAGGATGTTTTGTCGGGCGGATTGTATTTGCCTGATGTGATTGAAAAACGGCTTCGATCCAGCAAAATGGCAACTGCGTTCGACGTGGAGCCGCGCGCTGAAATTCGCAACACGCTGTCACACAAGTTCTCGGTCATCGAGGTGCAGGGGCTGGACAAGCCCGGTCTTCTGTCCGCGATAACGGGTGCGATCTCGGACCTGTCGCTCGACATCGCCTCGGCGCACATAACGACCTTTGGCGAAAAGGTGATCGATACGTTTTACGTAACCGACCTGGTCGGCCACAAGATCGCGGACGAAGGCAGGCAAAAGAAAATCAAACGCCGATTGCTTAGGATACTGGAAGGCAACGGTTCGATTGAGCAATCGCACAAAAGGTCTCCGGAAAACGAAGCGCCGGCGGAGGTTTCAACGACGTGACGGATCCGGGACGCAATCGCCTTCGTCACGGCAAGCCATGAGCCTGATCGCAAAATTTGCGTCGGTCGGCAGTGCGACAATGGCAAGCCGCGTGCTGGGATTCGCCCGCGAGGCGCTGGTCGGGGCCGCACTCGGCGCCGGTCCGGTGGCGGATGCGTTCTACGCTGCCTTCCGCTTTCCAAATTTGTTTCGCCGCATCCTTGCCGAGGGTGCGTTCAACGCCGCGTTCGTGCCGCTGTTCGCGCGCGAACTTGAGGGGGGCGGGATGACGGCGGCAAGAAGATTCGCCGAAGCAGTGCTCGCCGTGCTGGTTCCGGTCCTGCTGGTGCTTTCGGCGGTGGCGATCATATTCATGCCCGCGCTGGTGGAATGGGTTATCGCGCCGGGATTTGTCGAAAATCCGGACAAGTTCGACCTGACCGTGTTCATGACGAGGATCATGTTTCCGTATCTCCTCTGCATGTCGCTGGCGGCGATGCTTTCCGGCATTCTCAACTCCATGCGCCGCTACTTTCTGGCGGCGTTCGTGCCAGTGCTGCTGAATGTCGCGCTGATCGCCGTTCTGTTGTTCGCTCTAACCGACGGTCTCAGCCAGTCTGAGATCGGCCGATGGCTGGCCTGGGGCGTGTTCGCCTCTGGCATTTTGCAGTTGTTCTTCTTGGTATGGGGTGTGGGCCGCGAGGGATTTTCCGTGTCGATGGCGTGGCCTCGGCTGACGCCCGAAGTCAAGCGGCTGCTGGTTTTGATGGGACCGGTCGTTCTTACCGGAGGGGCAACGCAGATCAATTTGATGATCGGCCAGATCATCGCATCGGCGCAGGATGGCGCAATCGCGCTTTTGAACTATGCCGATCGCATCAATCAACTACCTTTGGGCGTTATCGGCGTCGCCGTCGGCGTCGTGTTGCTGCCCGAATTGTCACGGGCGCTGAAGGCGGGAGATCAGGCGGAAGCGGCGCGCCTGCAGAACCGGTCGACGGAATTCGCGCTCGGCCTGACAGTTCCTGCCGCCATTGGTCTGATTGTGATGGCCGCCCCGATCATAAATATACTCTATGAACGCGGTGCGTTTACCGCAGAGACGACCGCGCTCGCATCCACGGCTCTGGCCGCCTTCGCCTCGGGCCTGCCGGCCTATGTGATGATCAAGGTGTTTCAGGCGTCCTATTTCGCGCGGGAAGACACCAAAACACCGATGTGGTTCGCGTTCGTGCAGGTTGCGGCCAACATCGTGCTGAGCCTTGTTCTGTTTCCCGTCCACGGTCATGTGGCAATCGCCGCCGCCACATCCATTTCAGCCTGGCTCAACGCATTGCTGCTGGCCGCTGTGCTTCTGCACACCGGATATTTCGTATTGTCGGCGGCGACAGCGCGAAATCTCCTGCTGATTGTTCTGGCTTCCGCCGTGATGGGTTCGGCGATCTTTTTCCTGCTCGAACCGGTAAAGCCTTGGATTCAATCCGGCAGCTTTCTCGTTCGATTGGCCGCCGTCGCGGCTCTGATTGGCCTGGGTGGCCTGGTTTACTTCCTGATCGTTTTTCTGATCGGCGCGGTCGAATGGCGACAGATCATGCGGCCGAGACGGCGAAGCAAGTAGCAAAAATCGCCGGGAGATATGCAATCCGGATTGCTTTTTTGGCCTAATGAAGCAAATTTGCCTTATAGGAAACTGGCCATGGCGAAACGATTTCGCATAATTACCGGATTGATCCTGTTCGCCTTCGTGGCCATGCATCTGGCCAACATCGCCATGGGCCTGTCGTCCGTCGCGTTGATGGAGCAGATGCAGCCATGGCTGCTGGGGCCCTGGCAGAACCCGTTGGGCGGGCCGTTGTTGCTGATCTCGCTGATTGTGCACATGGCGCTCGGATTTCGGGCGATATATCGTCGCAACACCTTCAATATGACCCGCAACGACATCGTGCAGATCGTTTCAAGTCTGATCCTCGTTCCGCTGATGATTCCGCATATCGTGGGCACGGTTGTGGTACGTGATTTTTTCGATCTGCCGCAGAACTTTCCCGGCGTGCTGCTGCTGTTCTGGCACTATCAGCCGCTCGAAGGCCTCAGACAGGTTATATTGCTGGCCGCAACCTGGATTCATGGTTGCATCGGCCTGTTCATCTGGCTGCGCCTGCAACCCTGGTGGCGGCGCGTTTCTCTGCTGTGTTATCCAATCGCCGTCGCGTTGCCGGTGCTGGCCATGCTCGGTTATGTGGAAGGCGGCAAGCAGGTGATGTCGGGTGAGGTGGAAGTCGTTTACGCCCAACCGCCGGAAGGCGGTCCGACAATCGATGAAATCCTAGCCGACCTGAACACGATCAAGTTCTGGTTGATCGGTCTTTTCCTTGCGACCACCGCGATCGTTCTGGCTGCCCGATGGTGGCGCCTGATGGGGCATGACGGCGCTACGAGGGTGCATTACGCGGGGCAGCCGTCCTACACTGGCGAGAATGGTCTGACCTTGCTGGAATCGGCGACCGTCAACGACATTCCCCACGCAGCCCTTTGCGGCGGTCGTGGCCGGTGCGGCACCTGCCGCGTCAAGGTCATCGGTTCGTCTGAACCATTGTCGGACCCGACCGACGAAGAGCAAAAGACCCTGAAGCGTATCGGTGCCGGCGATGATGTCCGCCTCGCGTGTCAGTTGAAAATATGCGGCGGGCGAATCGATGTGGCGCGCATGCTTCCACCACACGTCAAGCCAGCCGACCTATACGTTGACGGGAGTACATCCGCGGCCGACCGGCCGGTCGGAGATGGTGCGCTGGAGGCGGCGGAGTGAGGCCGTTTCGTGCGTTTGCGGGCGCGATTTTGTTTGCGCTCCTTCTCTCCGCTCCGCCGGCCGGCGCGCAAATCAAGAATCCGGCCTTGTTGCCCGGCGCGTCAGGCGCCGCCGGGACATCGGCTTCGGCGAGTCCCCGGGACATTCAGGAGCTTCTTCGACTGCTCGGCAATCCGGCCGTCATGGAAGAACTGCGACAGAGCCTTGAAAAACAGGACGTTGCAACCGGAACCGATTGGTCGTTGAGGCGTGAAATCTCGGTCGTTGTGTCCCGCATGGAAGCCCGCGTGGCTTCGCTGACCAGCGGCTTCGCAGCGATCGGAACCATATCGCCCGCTGCGTCGGAAGCCTGGGAATCGGGCCTCGATCAGGGGGATGCCTTGCGGGCGCTGACCTATGTGCTGATTTTCCTGTTTATCGGCGGGGGCCTGGAGTGGCTGTACCATCAATATGCCCGTCCCTTGCAACTGCGGATAACCCACGGCGCGCCGGGCTCGATAGCGCAACGCGTCACTAGGGCGGGTGCCGGAATATCGTTGCATTTTGCAGGTCTCGCCATCTTTGCGGCGGGAAGCGCCGGCGCGTTCTTGATGTTCGACTGGCCGACGCTCACCCGCGAAATGGTCATAACATTGCTTCTGTCGGCGGTTGGTTTCCGGTTGATCGGAATGTTGATCGCGTTCGTTCTGGCACCGGGCGCTCCGGATTTGCGTCTGGTGCCGTTGGGAAACAGAAGGGCGCGCCGTGCGGCCCGTTATGTGGTTGGCGCAACCCTGATCGGAGCGGTTGGCATCGTGATCTGGGACGGGCTTCGCAGGCTCGGAGTCAACACGGGCTTCGAAGAGGAACTGGTCCCGGCGGTCACCGTCATTCCGGTGATCGCGGCCACGTTGCTGGCGACCACGATTATCGCGATGATCTGGCGGTTGAGACTGCCGCTGGCCGATGATCCGGAAGAGTTTCACCCTTCCCGGCCTTCGCGGCAAACGCCGATTGTCCATACGGTATCGGTCGGTGTCGTGTTTCTGCTTTGGCTGATCGGCGCGCGTGAACTGATGTGGTCGGCCATTATCCTCGGACTGTTGTTTCCCGCTACAAAAACATCGCGGGTCGTGATCGGAAATCTCTATGATCAAGCGGAGGCAATCGCCGAAGAACGCGCGGCGCGCGAAGCCGAGGACGAAGGCGGGGAGGAGAAAACGGCCGTCGTATCGATGGCGGAGGACGGCCCGCCCGTCGGCGACGGTCCTATTATCGAAGTCGACACCAGCCGGTATGGCGTGCAGCGGCTGATCGTGACGCGGCTGGCCCGTATCGCGCTTATCCTGCTTGCCATGGCGGCCATGGCCGCCGCATGGGGCGTCGGATTGTTGTCCCTGTCCGATTCATCGACGGCAGGCGGACATATTTTCCGAATCGGCGTCAATGTGTTGATCACCCTGCTGATCGCCGATCTTGTCTGGACATGGGCCAAAACCGCGATCAACAGGCAGCTTGCCGACTACGGTCCGTCAAATGACGGGATGGCGCCGGGACCGGAAGCCCGCATGGCGACGCTGCTGCCGATCTTCCGGATGTTCCTGATGGTCACCATCGCCGTGATCGTCGTGCTCACCGTATTGTCGTCGGTCGGCGTCGATATTGCGCCGCTGCTGGCAGGCGCCGGTGTGGTCGGCATCGCCATCGGTTTCGGCGCACAGGCGCTGGTCAAGGACGTGGTATCCGGCATTTTCTTCCTGCTCGACGACGCCTTCCGGGTCGGCGAATACATCGAAATGGAGAACAATCTGCGCGGGACCGTCGAATCGATGTCGCTGAGGTCGCTGCGCGTGCGCCATCACCGCGGCGCGGTTCACACCATCCCGTTCGGAGAACTGAAATCGGTTACCAATCACATGCGGGACTGGGTGATCATGAAACTCGAATTCCGGGTTCCGTTCGATACCGATCTCAGACTGGTCAAGAAGATCGTCAAACGCGTCGGGGCTGAACTTGCCGGGCACGAAGGATACGGTCACCACATCCTGCAGACGCTGAAATCGCAAGGTGTGCGCCGCATGGAGGAATTCAACATGGTGGTCGGCGTCAAATTCATGGCGCGACCGGGTTCGCAATGGCTGATCAGACGGGACACCTACCAGAAATTGCGCGACGAATTCGAAAAGAACGGAATAAGCTTCGCCCAGCGCGACGTGAAGGTGAAAGTCGAGAGCAACCGGCCTTTGTCGGAGGAGGAGGTGAGGGCGGTCACCGGCGCCGCACAGCATGCGGTCGAGGCGCCGCCGGGACCGCCGCAGCCGGCGCCCGACGAACCCTGAGCCGCATCCGGTCTTGCGCGATGGAGCGGGCTCGTCCATAAGGCGCGCCGCAGAGTCCGAGAACGACCCTGCAAGGCCCTCCACCAGCTTCGGAAATCAAACTTATGAGCTTCAAACCACTCGTCTTTTCCGGCGTTCAGCCGACCGGGAATCTCCATCTCGGCAACTATCTGGGCGCCATCAGGAAATTCGTCGCGCTGCAGGAAAGTCACAACTGCGTTTATTGCGTGGTCGATTTGCATGCGATCACCGACACGCTGGTGCAACCCGATCTCGGCGCACAGACGCGCGAAATCGTCGCCGCCTTCATCGCCGCGGGAATTAACCCGGACACGCACATAATTTTCAATCAGAGCCGCGTGCGCCAACACGCCGAACTCGCCTGGATTTTCAACTGCGTCGCCCGCATGGGCTGGCTCAACCGCATGACCCAGTTCAAGGAAAAGGCCGGCAGGGACCGCGAAAACGCATCGGTCGGATTGTTCAGTTATCCCAATCTGATGGCCGCTGATATTCTGCTTTACCGGGCCACGCATGTGCCGGTCGGCGACGACCAGAAACAGCATCTGGAACTGACGCGCGATATTGCGCAGAAGTTCAACAATGATTTTTCCCCGCACATCGCCGCTCTCGGTCTCGGCGTCGGAATGACGGTCGGCGACGAGAAGGTGGACGGCTATTTTCCGCTGACCGAACCATTGATCGAGGGCCTGGCGACCAAGGTGATGAGCCTTCGCGACGGCGCGAAGAAAATGTCGAAATCCGACCCCTCGGATTTATCGCGCATCAATCTGACGGATGATGCGGATACGATCGCGCGAAAGATACGCAAGGCGAAGACCGACCCCGCGCCGCTGCCGGAATCGCCGGATGAACTAAAGGACCGCCCGGAGGCGGAAAACCTGATCGGAATCTACGCGGCTTTGCAAAGTGTCGAACCGCGTACGGCGATTTCCGAATTCGCCGGCAAGCAGTTCTCAGATTTCAAACCGGTCTTGGCGGAATTGGCCGTCGACAAGCTTGCTCCCATGGCGGCAGAGATGCGTCGCATCTCGGCGGACCGGAGTTATATTGATGGCGTTTTGAAGTCCGGAGGCGAGCGCGCCGGCGAAATCGCGGAGGCCACGATGAAGGATGTCCGCGAAATAGTCGGGCTGTTGTCAGGCTGACGGGACACCCGCGGATTGCGCTTGCCCGGTGCACTGACAGATGGCAGATTGCGGGCGAGGACCAACCGGGATCGTTGAATGGTATCGAAACGACTGAGCCGCGAAGCCGGCCACAGGCGCAAGTTTCTCTGCGTGATCGACGAGACGCCCGAATGCGAACGGGCCGTCGCCTATGCGGCCAGGCGGGCGGAGCGCACCGGTGGAACGCTGGTGTTGCTCTACATCATCGAACCGGGTGATTTTCAACATTGGCTCGGCGTCGAGCAGATCATGCGCGAGGAATCGAACGCCAGCGCGGAGGCCGCGCTGGCCGGGTTTGCTGAAATAGTGCGCGAGTCGGTTGGAATCGAAGCCGAATGTGTCGTGCGCGAGGGAACGCCGGTGGAGGAAATTCATGGCCTGATCGAAGACGATCAGGATATCGTGATTCTGGTTCTGGCCGCCGGCGCGGCGAAGGAAGGCCCCGGACCGCTGGTTTCGTCAATTGCGGGTAAAAATGCCGCATTTCCCATACCGGTTACCGTTGTGCCGCAAAACCTGTCTGACGAGGATATCGACAGCCTCTCCTAGAGCGAGCGATCTTCAAATGCGACCGGCGCGGGTTGAATCCCTGACGCGACCGGCCTATTTTGCCGACTGCCGGTTTTGAATTATTCTAAAGAACAGTTTCACGCGAGGTTCTCCATGTTTATCCAGACCGAAGCCACGCCCAATCCGGAAACCCTGAAATTTCTGCCCGGCCGTGTGGTTCTGGAAGAAGGAACCGCCGATTTCAGAGATGCCGAGACCGCGACCGCATCGTCTCCACTGGCCGGGAGGCTGTTTGGTGTCTCCGGGGTATCGGGCGTGTTTTTCGGCTACGATTTCATCACGGTTACCAAAGTGGGCGGCGAATGGCAGCACCTCAAACCGGCGATTCTTGGCTTCATCATGGAGCACTTCATGTCGAATGCACCGTTGATGGCGACCGGCGCCGCGGACGTGCCTATGTCCGACGGGGAAGAATTTTATGACGAGGCGGATGAGGAAATCGTGCTGACGATCAAGGAACTGCTGGATACGCGTGTTCGTCCGGCGGTCGCGCAGGATGGCGGCGACATAACCTTTCGCGGCTTCGAAAACGGCACGGTGTTTCTTCATATGCGCGGCGCCTGCGCCGGCTGCCCGTCATCGACCGCGACGCTCAAGCATGGAATTCAGAATCTGCTTCGTCACTTCGTGCCGGAAGTGCGTGAGGTCGAGCAGATTTTGTAGCATACGCCATGGTGCGATCAATCGACGAATTTTTGGCGGCGACGGCGACATCGTCGGGCAGCGCCATGCCCCGCCGGCCTGCGGCGCGCCGGCAACGCATCCCGTTGGCGCGCCCTGAAATGCCGTAACCCGTTCTTCGCCCGATCGCCGGATGCGGCGCTTGACAGTCAGGAGCGGTGGTTCGCCGATCGTCATTCAAACCGAAAAGACCCGGCCTTGAGGCCGGGTTTTCGAATTCAGGTCAACGGTCATCCGCTCATGCGGCTTTTTCCCGGGCCGTATCGCCCTCATTGTCGGTTTTCGCCTTGCCGCGCGGACCTTTGTTGAGATTGGCTTCAATCAGGTGAACCGCCTCGGTCTCCGACAACTTGTTCACTGCGGCGACCTCGCGCGCCATCCGATCGAGAGCCGCTTCATAAAGCTGACGCTCGGAATATGACCGTTCCGGTTGATTGTCCGCGCGAAAAAGATCCCGAACGACTTCGGCAATGGAAATAAGATCGCCCGAGTTGATCTTCGCGTCGTATTCCTGCGCCCGGCGAGACCACATCGTACGCTTGATGCGGGCCCGGCCCTGGACCACGCGCAAGGCGCGGTCGACATAGTCGGTCCGCGACAGTTTGCGCATTCCAATCGATGTCGCCTTTGCGACCGGCACCTTGAGGCGCATCTTGTCCTTCAAGAAATCAATCACGAACAGTTCCAGCTTGTGGCCGGCAACCTCCTGGTTTTCAATCGCGACGATCTGCCCGACGC
The DNA here is from genome assembly GCA_965204295.1 of Rhizobiaceae bacterium. Taxonomy (GTDB): domain Bacteria; phylum Pseudomonadota; class Alphaproteobacteria; order Rhizobiales; family Rhizobiaceae; genus JAWKWH01. The sequence goes on along the minus strand of OZ241973.1, from coordinate 1,702,525 downwards.
CATGCGCCGGATACACAATGGATTCGCCGGTCTTGAAGCCCTGACGCCGGATCGCTTTCTTCTGCTGGGTTGTCATTCGCACCAAACTCCTGTTTTCGCCCGGCCCGGTAAAGGCCGCAGCACCTTATGGCCGCCGCAACGCAGCCGGTTAACATCCGCCATCGTGTGTCAGACCGGAGGCTATGCGCCCCGGACGCCGTTCCAGCCAAAGAATCTCCGGAAAAACCGCCCGGTTCCGGATTTCCACCGCCCTTCGATCATCAGTACTCCAGCGCAGTTCGTTGGATATCTGTTGTTGGCAGGCCACCCTTGCATACAACAAATTGCTGTACAAATCAACAAATTCCCGCAGGCGCACACCGCCGCAGGGTCAACCTTTGTCCAATGCGGTTAACGCCAACGTCGCGTTGACCGCGGAACTAGGGTGTAGGCTCATAAGAACCATATGACGGTTGCTGCGATGTGTGCGGCTGGCAGGAATGTTTCTGGGCATCGAAATGTGCGCAGGGAGATCTGCCGCCGGTCTTTGATGCGGTTGAACATGCGCTCGACGATGTTTCCGGTTTTGTAGAGTTCGGTGTCGTATTGGAGTTGTATCTTGCGGTTCTTGCGCGGTGGGGCTTGGCCTCGGCTTCCACAAGCCAAGCTGAACGGCATCTTTTACATCTTGCACACGGTCGCGCCATGGCGCGACCCGCCTGAGCGATACGGCCCCCACACAACTGTTTATAATCGTTACGTCCGCTGGGGTGAGCGTGGGGGTTGGCAGGGCCCTCTTTGAGGCGCTGGCCACCGAGTGCGAGGACGCAAGTTGGCGGTCGAGATGTATCCCGACAAGGTCAATCGTCATGCCGTTGTTCTACAGGGGAAGGCAAAAGACGGTGCCGACGACTGTGACTCGGGTCATGTACCTACTCCTGTATGAGAAGCGCACACCGAGGCTCAGCCGACGGTTCCTGCGAAGTAATCGAGGTGGGCATAGAGCGGTTTCAACCGTTCGTAGACCTGCCGGTAAAGGTCGAAGAGTTCGCCGTATCGCTCGACTGCCCCGGGCTGAGGTTCGGACACAGCCACGACATTGCCTGACATGGCGTCCGCTGCTTCGGCAAAGTTGCCAAACCATTCCGCCGCTATTGCGGCACACATGGCCGCTCCGAGCGATGAGGCCTCGACCGTGGCGGAGCGGGCGACAGTTTTTCCGGTGACGTCAGCGAAGATCTGACGCCAGATGTCAGAAGCAGCGCCACCGCCAATGGCGACAAATCTTTCAACCGGTTGTCCGAGTGTTTCTTCGGCAGCGGACGTGCAAAGCCGCGTTTCAAGCGCGATACCTTCCATAAGGGACCGGAACAGATGTGCTCGCGTGTGCGCGCCCGACAGGCCAATATAGGCTCCGCGCGCGGTATTGTCCCAATATGGAGACATGACTCCCTGCCAGTAGGGTAGCACCAACAGGCCGAGCGATCCGATTGGAACGGATGCACTGTCCTGTTCCAGTTGTTGCAGCATTTCGGCGGGCGATCTCGTGTCGCCAGCGCAGACCGTGTCGAGGAACCAGTTTATGGTGAAAGTGCCGCTGCGCAGGCAAGCTTCATAGTAATAGCCGTTGCCGGTCGGGCTGCCCATGGTCCGCCACGACAGGGAATTGCGATATTCACTGCCGTGAATGCCTGACACGATTGCTGTGCCGATGTTCAGATAGGCGATTTCCGGATCCAGGGCGGCGCAGCCGAGGCCGGCCAGTTGTCCGTCGCCGCCGCCGGCTACCACCGGCGTGTCTGGCAACAGGCCGGTTGCATCAGCGGCGGCTCGACTAACGCCTCCGAGAACCGTTCCCGGCTTTGAAGACACTGGCAGCCTGGTTTCGTCGATGCCGGCGGCAGCCATGATCTCGGGCGACCAGCGCTTGGCGACCATGTCAAACAATCCGGTTGGATCGGCGCTGGTCCAGCTTGTCGCCCAGTTGCCGGTCAGCCGGAAGGTGAGATAGCCATGCACATCGGAGAATATCTCAGTCGCCGCATGCGCTTCGGGAGCTTCCTTGAGCATCCAGTGGATGCGCGTGACCGCCGGAATGACGTCCACTGGCTTGCCGCAAATGCGGTGCTGGGCCGGAACGCCGTCCGGGTCGGCGCCCAATTCATTCCCAAGCTGCTCATAGGTGCAGCGGCTGCGCTCATCAAGCCAGACCGTGGCGGGGTAGGTCGCTTCCCCGTTGTGTCTGAACGCGCCAAGGGTTTCGCGCTGGTTACTGACCGCCACCGCCTTGATTCGGGCAGGGTCGACCGATTTTGTTACCCGTTGCAGCGCGGCGCGTGTCGAACTCCACCAATCGTCGGGGTTCTGTTCGTACCAATTCGGCTGCGGACTCGTCATCGGAATGTTCGCGCGTCCCTCGGCACCCGCCGCGCCATCGGCGCTCCACGCGATGGCCTTGGTTGCTGTTGTCGAGGAATCGATACCGATGACGAGATCGCTCATTGCGCACCTCCGGATGATCTTCGTGCAGACAGGATATGTTCCGCGATTTCACAGAAACCTGCACCGCAGCGCGCGGATGCTACCCATTTCGGCAGCGTGGCAACGCCGTCGCCAAAATCCTTTACGTTGGCTACTCCGCAGGCATTCTCGAAAAAGTCGAACAGCGGCGCGTCGTTGGGACTGTCGCCGACAAACAAAATGCGGGCATTGTCCCTGTCGATATCGGCCTCAAGGATGTCGGCGGCGAAGGCTCGAGTCATGGTTAGCTTGTCGTATTGGCCGAACCAGCCATTGACATGGATGGACGAGATCTTGGCGACCGCGCCTTCCTCTTCGAATATCTCCTTGATGCGCTTTACGTTCGAGGCGGGCAGCGCCGGAACGTCTTCGCAAAAGTCTATCGCCAGATCCGCCACCCGAAATGGCTGGTCCGCCGAGATCGCGGCTAGTGGCACTTCGCGTGCGATACGCTCGCGGATGCGGTCAAAACGTTCGGGATTTGCGAGGTGTGCCTCGACCGCCGGATGTATCCTTCGGATCATTTTGCCGGCCACCTGGTCGTAGGCGTAATAGAATGCGCCATTTTCACCCACCACACCCTGTACAGGCCAGAAGCGCGCAACCATGTCACACCAGCCAGCGGGCCGGCCGGTTGTCGGAGCAACCGCGATTTCCGCACTACAGAGGTCTTCAAGTGCGCGATAGGCGTTTGCGTGAAGCCGACCTTCGGTGGTCAACGTGTCGTCGATATCCGCAAGGACCACTGTGATGGCAGCGGCGGTCTCGGTAGGCATTTCAGCAATGGCTTGCACTCGTTCAGACCTCTTGCGCAGCCAAATCGCCCAGCGCGCCGCTGTCGCAGGCGATATCGGCAAACGAAAACCGGTCGCGCATTTCATGTGCGTGTTTGACGGCCTCCCGGTAGAAATCGACCGGAAGCTTCAGCGACCGGGCCGACGTCGGCCCGCTGGCAGCGGCCAGCCAGTTCTGCAGCTTTTCGACCGGAATCACGATTTCGAGGCATTCTTCGCGCAATCGCGGCCAAATCTTCTCCACTCGCTGATTAAAACGGTCAGCTTTCTCCGTGTCGAAAGCTTTCTTGCGGTAATGCACCTCGCATTGTGCGGCTACTCGGGGTCCCATGCGGCTCACCATGTTGGCGCTGTCGATGCGGGTAGGGGTGATTTCGGGCGGAGCGTCGTTTTCCAGGAAATGCTGCTGGATGCGCGCCATCGTCAGCGTCGTCACGCCGACCTGCTGGCCATGCAGTGTTCCTGGGTGCCGGTCGCCGGCGAAACAATCGATATAGTGGGAAATCTGGTGCTCACCCATCGACCCATGATTTGAGGTGCCGGTGATATTGACGCCCAAGCCGCACAGGGTTAATACGCGGAACAAGCACCCAACGGCTTTGATCTCGCCTTTGGCTATGCCTTCAGCTTGTTGCATCAGTTGAACTTCGTCCGGGATTTCCATCAGGAAAGGTTCGTGCCGATAGACCGTATCGAGGGTCCGGTGCGACATCCACCAGTCGATTTGCGCGACCGACCGGCACAGGCAGTCACCGAACCCGGCTGCATTCAGCCATGCCGGTGCGGCCGCACAGACCTCGAGATCGACGAAAAAACCTGATGGAACCTGTGCGGGAAGCGAGGCCTTCAGTCCCGAATCCAGCGTTACCGACGCAGTGCTCGAAGTATATCCGTTCATCGACCCGGCGGTGCCGAAAACACAATATTTTTGGCCGTTCTGGAAGCTTGCATACTTCACGATATCGTTGATCGTGCCGGAACCGACAGCGACGATACCGGAAAAGGGCTTCAGCTTTTCGCTCAGATCGCGGATGGTCGCCATGTTGGCATGGGGGTGGTCAAGAATGATTTCCGACACTTCGCCAAGTCCGCTCAATGTCTTTGCGACGCGTTCACCCATTATCGTGTGGGTATTCTGGTCGGAAACCACAACAAAGGGACCCGTTAAGCCAAGTGAGACGACCAGTTCGGCCTCGCGACCCGTGAGACTTGCTGAAAAGACGATGCTGTCATAATCGGTCGGCGGAAAACATTTTCCAGTCAGCGGATTGAGCCAGTGTCCGGCGCAAATCTCGTCGATCAATTCGGTCCATGTGGCATCGGGAACGATCGCGCTGTTCATAGTTCCTGCCTGCTCGCGAAGCCCATCAGCGCACCATCGCGGCCACGTTGCCGCCGTCGACTGTCAGAACAGCTCCGCTGGTCTTGCGGGCCTTTGCCAGATGCAGGAACGCTTCGGCGACATCCTCGGCGGTCACCTCCCGGTGAACGAGATTGCCACGCATATAGGTTTCGGGTGTTATTCCTCGTGCGGCCGCCCGCTCCGCCACAAAGCCGTCGGTCAGAAAATTCGTGCGGATGCGATCCGGATTGACCGCATTGGCGGTGATGCCCGAGGCGCCGTGCTCAATAGCATATTGCCGCATCAGCGTCATCAGGGCGGCCTTGGAAGTGCCATAGGGCCCGAAATCCGGTCCCTGATTGAGCGCCTGTTTGGAGACATTGAACACCAGGGCACCGCCTGTTTTCTGTGCTTCCATCACACGGGTACAGGCGCGGGCCATCAAGTGGTGTGACCAGAAATTCAAGTCAAAGGCGCGATGAAAGAGATCGTCCTCAACTTCGACCAGTTTTCCCTTAAAGGCAGCGCCGGCGTTGGAGATCAAGATGTCCACTCCACCGAACCGCTCAACGACATTGGCGACGGCGGTATCAACCGAACCGGAGTCGGTGACGTCACAGGTGACGGCCAATGTACCGACTTCATCGGCGGCTACTTCCACAGCATCCGCATTTATATCGAGGATGGCCACTTCCGCCCCGTCGGCTTTGAGGGCCCTGGCCGCCGCAAGGCCGAGACCGCCGGCACCACCGGTTACGATCGCTACCTGACGGTTCAGGGGCTTTTCAACCTGTTTGGCCAGTTTGGCCTGTTCCAGCGACCAGTATTCGATGTCGAAAAGATCGGATTCGGGCAGCGCCACGAACGTGCCGATTCCCTCAGCACGGAGAATGACATCGACTGTTGCCTCGGCGACATCCGCAGCAATGGCTGCTTCCTTAGAGGTCTTGCCGACGCCGAAAAGCCCCAAAGCCGGCACATAGACAATGCGAGGAACCGGGTCAAGCATGCGGAAGCTACCGCCGCAGCGCTCATTGTTGCGCTGGAAGTAGTCCCGATAGGCGTCTGCGAATGCCATGACTGCCTTGATCATTGCGTCACGGAAGTCGTCGAGCTTACCTGCATCCGGTGCCGGTGCGACCATTCCGAAGCGTTTGATGCGGATGGAGTGATCGGGCGAGGCATTGCCACGCGTGGCATAATCGGCCACATCAGCGCCGTCGACAAAATGCCGGATATCGTCACTCGTCCGGAAATCGAGGATCCAGCGGTCCGGCCTACCTTCAATGCCGACATCATGCGCCAGCGCTCCGCGAATGATCGGCGCCACCTTCGCCACATCCGGCGCATTCGCAGGCAATGCCGCCGATGCGAAGGGCCGAATCATTCCTTCATCAAGCCGCTTTTCCGCAAGGCTGACCATCTCGATCATGTCGTTATATGATTGACGCGGATCATCATGAAATGTGAAAATGCCGTGGTTTATGAGGATCAGGCTCTTGGCATCCGGGCTTTCATCGAGAATGCGTTGTACAACCTGCGCTAGGACGAAGCCCGGCATGACGTAGGGAACGACGGTTGTTTCCGGAAAAAGATCGCGGATAATCGTTGCGCCGTCCGGCTGGTTTGTCAGCGAGACGATGGCGTTGGCGTGAGTGTGATCGACGTGCTTGTGCGGAATGATGGCATGCAGCACAGCCTCAATCGAAGGGTTCGGCGCATAGGGATCGAGAAGCATGCGACGCTGCGCGACGACAAGGTTCTCATCGCTGAGTTTTTCGACGCGCGCGAGCCTTGCAAGCGCGTCGAGTTGAACGGCCGGAAGGCCCGCAGCTTCTATGGTTCCCATGTCCCAGCCGGAACCCTTGACGCAGAGCACGTCGTACTCGTCTCCCAGCACGTCGGTCAGCCGGGTTTTGACCGACGTGTTGCCGCCTCCGTGCAATACCAGCAGTGGTTCCTGCCCGAGAATCCGGGTCGTGTATGTGCGAATGGCAAGGTCTTCGTTGATGCCCTGCTTCGCATAGGCTGCAATCAGTTTGTCGAGATCGGACTGGTTCCAATTCGATTTCATGGTTCCTGCTCCGCGTTCAAACGATGACGCGTGCGCCGCTGGACTGGTCGAATATGTGAATCTTGTCTGGATCGACCGCAAAGCGGAGCACGTCGCCCGGCGCACCCTCGGTATGGCGCGGTGCAACGGCAACGAATTCCGTACCATTGACGTCTAGATGAATCTGCTTGTCGGCTCCGGTCTTCTCGGCGATCGTCAGGCGTCCCGCCACCGGACCGTTTTCATCGAGAGACACATCATTGGGCCGAATACCGCAGGTTACCTTGCATCCCGCGGCCGATGCAAAGCCGGAAGGAAGCAGGAGCTTTAGTTCGCTGTTGCGGAACACAACCTTCTTGTCCTCGGCGATCACCTCGCCATCCTGGCAGTTAATCTGCGGCGTCCCTATGAATTCGGCCACATATCGCGTGGATGGACGGTCATATAAATCATCCGGCGAGCCCTCCTGTACGATCCCGCTGTCATGCATGAGCGCGATCTTGTCGGCCATCGTCATCGCCTCAATCTGGTCGTGCGTCACATAGATCGTGGTTGCCTTGAGGCGGTCATGCAATTGCCGGATTTCGACACGCATGTGTGCCCGCAATTTGGCATCAAGATTGGAAAGCGGTTCATCGAACAGGAAAACCTTGGCGTCACGCACCATCGCCCGGCCCATGGCGACGCGCTGGCGCTGGCCGCCCGACAATTCGCCCGGTTTGCGGTCGAGATACTCGGTCAGGTTCAGAACCCGCGCCGCCTCGTTCACCTTTGCCTCGATATCCACCGGAGATTTCTTGGCGACTTCCAGACTGAATGCAATATTCTCGCGCACCTTCATCGTCGGATAAAGAGCGTAGTTCTGGAACACCATGGCGATGTTGCGGTCGCGCGGATGGATATCGTTCACGACCCTGCTGTCAATAGCGATCTCACCTGATGAAATGGTCTCCAGTCCGGCGGTCATTCGCAGCAGCGTGGACTTGCCGCAGCCGGAAGCGCCTAGCAGCACGACGAATTCGCCGTCGGCAATATCCAGGGACAGGTCGTTCAGCACGTCCACCGTGCCGAAGGCCTTTCCGACGTCGCGATATTCCACTTTCGCCATGCGTGCCGCCCCTCAATACTTCTGCCGTGTCGGTGTCAGGCAGATTTCCTGCACCAGCGCATTTTGCGGCAACTGGCAGGCATTCAGGATTAGACCGGCAACGATGTCTGCCCCGATGCCGCCGCCCATCTTGACCTTGTTTTCCCTATAGTTGGCCAAGGTCTCCTCGTCGAGTACACCTGACAGGACTTCCGTTTCGATCACGCCGGGCGACAGGACGAGAACGCGCACATTGTAGTCCGCCAGATATTCGCGCAGCGATTCGCTGATGCCGTGAACGAAGTATTTTGTGCCGCAGTAGACTGTGTGGTCGGGATATACCTTGCGGCCGGCAATGGAGGACATCATCACCAGCGTGCCGTGCTTGCGCTCCATCATGCCGTTGATGACCGCCTTAACCGTGTTGAGCAGGCCCTTGGTGTTGATGTCGATCATCTCATCCCATTCGTCGGGCGGCTGACGGCCGATATCAGCAAGCCGGGCAATTCCTGCATTGGCGAACATAATGTCGACCGGTCCAAATTCGGCTTCGGCTTCGGCTACGGCGGCATTGATTTCGTCGCGGCTCCTGACGTCGACCTTGCGGCACATGGCATTTGCAAGGCCCATCGCCTCCATCTTTTTGATCCGGCGGGCCATCATCAACACCGGGTGTCCGGCGGCGGAAAAGGCGCGGACGGTCGCCTCGCCGATACCGGAACTGGCGCCCGTGATAGCAACAAGGGGCTTGTCGTTCATGATCAGGTCTCAGGTAACTGTTCAGGGTTGAGCGCGGCGGCTGAACAACCGCCACGCCCGAGAGCAGGGTCTAGCCGGCCACGATCTTGTCCGTAGCCTGAGCGATGTCGTCCATCGCCTCCTTGGCTGAACCGTATTCGCCGGCGAAATACTTGCCAATCCGCACCGGGATCGTATCATTGGAGAGTTCCGCCCATTGCGGCAGATCCGGCTCGGAGCCCATGTCGAGCGCAATCGTCTCGCGCACCACGTCGAGGTGGCGCGTCGTGCCGGCGCCCACGCGGCGATTGGCAATGATGCGCGGGTCGTCGTAGACGCTCTCGCGTGTCGGACCGGTACCACCACCCAGCGCCGTGATTAGCACCTGGGTGTCATACGATGTGGCCCACTGCATGAAGATCCAAGCCGCGTCCGGGGCCTTGGAGTTGCGCGACACGGCGAGCGACGAGCCGCCCTGGTGCCCCACACCGGGGATTTCGCCGAACCCGGTTTCTTCGACTGTGCGCAGCGCATGCTTCGGCTTCGGGCAGCGTGCCGCCTCCATAAGGCCGGAGACCTTGGTTGCGGATGGATCGTCGAAGTACGGGAAGAACTCGCCCCAGCTCATCATAGATGCGGCAACACCTTGGGCGACAGACTGGCCTTGGCCATCCCAGGTCCAGCCTGTGACACCCGGCGGCATCGTCTTCCAAAGGCGCGTCCAGTACTCCATCGCTTCGAGACCGCGCTTGTCGTTGCCGGAGAACTTTCCGTCTGGATCAAAGATCGAACCGCCATGGCCCCAGAGCCATGCGGTCCAATCACACTCCAGCGAGTAGTGGCCGGATTTCATTTGGCCGGTCGCGCCATACATGTCCGGGCCCTTTGCCTTGGTGATGGCGTTAGCCTGCTCGTAGTATTCTTCGAGCGTTTCGGGTGCGGAGAAGCCCATTTCATCAAAGATGTCTTTGCGGTACTGCATGATGAAGATAGGAATGTCGTACGGAACGCCGACCCAGCGGTCTTCATACTTCGCGATCCCGTCCACTAGCGCCGGCAGGAAGTCATCGATATTATAGTTCGGCATCGCGAGATCGGGCTTTTCGGCCAACTGCTCGCGCGGGTCGAACACGTCGCGACTCACCGAGGCGGCCCAAGACTGGTCGATGTAGTAAAGGTCGTAGGTGCCAAGTTGAGAGGCGATGTCGAGGGTCAGTTTCTGCAGCACCTGCTCCAGCGGCAGAACCTCGATTTCCACGATCATTCCCGAGGCTTCCTCGAAGAACTTCTTCAACTGGCTGTTGATAGCGTTCGATGGCGGTGTCGACTCAGTCGCCAGGCGCAGCGTGGTGCCGCGGTAGGGAGCGGACACCTCACGCACCCAGTCGAGAACGTCTTTAGACGGCTCGAGCACATTCTGGGCGAACGTCGGCGTTGGACGAACCAGGCCGGTTCCAAGTGCGCCGGCGCCAAGGCCCAGCACGGAAACGTTTTGCAGGAACGTCCTGCGGTCCATCTTGCCATAGACGAAGTCGTCGACGACTTTCGCCCTGAATTGTTTCTTATCGCTGTCTCTCATGGTTTTCCTCCGTTTGATGGTGGTGCGATGGTGATCCGGTCATTGCTTGATCGATCCGAGCGTGAGTCCACGAACGAGGTGTTTCTGAACAAGCAATATGAATATGAATGCGGGGATCATCGCCGCTGCGCCGAGCGCGGCCATGTTGCCCCAAGCGGTGCCGGTTGATGTGACGAATGTCGAGGATACGACCGGTACCGTCTTCAACCCGGTCTGGGTCAACGTTAGGACGAACAAAAATTCGGTCCAGGAGAAAATAAAGCACAGTACGGTGGTTGCGGCAACGCCGCCCTTGACAATTGGCAGAACAATGCGGCGGAAAATCAGCCAGCGTGAGGCCCCATCGACCATCGCGCTTTCGTCGATCTCCTGCGGGATGTCGTCGAAGAAGCTCTTCATCAACAGAACCGCCAGCGGCAGGTTCATCAGAGCGTGGATGAGGATAACGCCGGTATAGGTGTCGAGAAGAGTCAATTCCTTGTACATGAAGAAAACTGGGATCGCAACGGCGACCGGCGGCATCATGCGTGTGGAAAGGACCCAGGATACGACGTGATGCCTGCCGCGGAAATTCATCCTGGACAAGGCATAGGAAGCCAGCGTTGCGATGATGACCGCCAGTCCGGTCGAAATAACCGCGATGACAATCGAATCCCAAAGCCGTGGTCCCATGCGGAAATTGCCGCCGCCGGGAAGCACTTCCCGTTGCTCACCAAAACCGAAACCAAAAGAGATTCCAAAGACTTCTTCGAAATTCTTGACCGTTGGAACGAAGGTCCACACCTTTGGCGGCCAATTGAAAATCTCGTTGCCTTCCTTGAAGGCTACCGTCAACCAGTAATAGAGCGGGAATGCGAACAACGCGACCACGATCCAGCCAGCCAAGGTTCGCATAACGCGCGATGATTTGGACCTGACCATCATTACCAGCGCACCTTGGAAATCCAGATGAACAGGTTGGCGCAGATAAGGATGATGATCAGCGTGAACAGCGACAGGGTCGCCCCATAGCCCCATTTGATGAAGCTGAATGTCTGCTGCCAAGCATAAAGTGAAAGCGTGTAGGTCGACGTCCCGGGACCGCCGCTGGTCATCACGAACACATAGTCGAACATGCGAAACACATCAATACCGCGTATCAGAACCGCGACCGCGATGACCTTGCTCAGCAGCGGCAGCGTGATCCGCCGGAAGGTCATGAATGCGGACGCGCCGTCCAGCATCGCCGCTTCATAGGGTTCAGGCGGCAGTGAACGAAGCCCGGCGAGAAAGATCAGCACCATGAATGGCGTCCACTGCCAGATATCGGCCAACATCACGCCCCAAAGCGCCGTCGACCCGGTCGCCAGGATAGGCACGGACTTGTCGAGTATGCCAAGGGAGTCGAGGACGTAGGTCAGAACCCCAAATTCAGGATCCTCCATCAGCAGGTACATCATGCCGACGATCGCCGGCGGAACCACAAGTGTCAGTGTCAGGATGGTGCGCAGCAACTCGAAGCCGGGTTCATCGGCGTCAAGCAGGAGCGCGATCGCCATGCCGAGCATAAGCTCTGCTGACAGCACCATAATGAAGTAGAACATCGTGGTGCCGAGCGCTTCCCACATGCGGGTATCGCCAAACAGCAGTTTCCAGTTTTCAAATCCGACAGGAACGAGTTGGCGCTTCAGCGGCGCATATTCGTGGAAGCTCAGCCAGATATTGTAGATCAACGGAACAATCGTGAACGCAACAAGCATCGCGATCAGCGGAAGCATCCAGATCAGTGGTCGGTCGGCCGACAAAACGCCAAGCTTCACAGACGCGTTCTCCTTTTCCCCTAATCAACAGAGTTGCACACAATGCTCATATGTGCAACATAATTGTGGAAGCTTCACAAACGTGCATAAATGGAGAATTTAGTGAAGGGGTGGATTTGGGCGGCCGCATAGAGGAATAGCCTGCATCGTGGCAGGATGAGGTGGTCACATGAAGAAGATCGGTATAGGGCGTGAACTGCGGAGCGGATCGGGGGATGAAGCGCTCGCCCGTGTCGCTCACCTCTACTACATCCTCGGGATGACCCAGGCGGAAGTGGCCTCGCGGGTCGGCATCACGAGGTTTAAGGTAAACCGCATGCTTGCTCAGGCGCGTGAGCTCGGCATGGTGAGAATCGAGATCAATGTGCCGTCCGTCGGAAGGCTTGATCTGGAGCGGCGGCTTGAAAGGCTTTACGGTCTCAATTCAGCCTTCGTCTGTCCATCGGATACCTCAGAAAACACGTCTGTTTCGGAGGTCATTGGCCGCTATGCCGCAAGTATAGTTGCACAGTCATTGGAAGACGGAATGGTGATTGCATCTTCGTGGGGAGAAACCTTGCACGCGCTCGCCCTTTCCATTAACCCCGAAGCTGCCCGTGACCTGTGCGTTGCCTCCATGCTCGGTACGCTGACCTCGCAGACCGACATAGAGAAATTCGGTGCGGCGCCGACGCTCGCGGCCCGTTTGCGGGCTGAGTGCTTGTTCATTCCCGGGCCGATCATCTGTGATTCCGTGACGACGAAGGACGCGATCAATGCGCAACCGGCAGCTCAACTGGCGATGGACCGGGCTCGATTGGCAGATCTGGCGCTGCTCAGCGTGGGCGGGCACTGTATGAGCAGTTTGCGCGAGGCATCCATCCTGAGCGAAGGCGATTATGACCGTGCGGTTTCGGCAGGCGCCATCGGCAATTTTCTCGGCAAGTTCATTGGATCCGACGGTGCCCCGATTGATCATGACCTGAATGATCGTGCTGTCGGAATAGAGCAGGACGAGATCGGCAATATTCCGTGTCGCCTGCTCTGTGCGGGTGGCGAGCACAAGGTTGACGCAATCCGTGTGATACTTGAACGCGGTTATGCCACAGCACTGACTACTGATGAGAACACGGCCCGCAAACTTTTTGATGCTGCCAGTACGCGAGCGGAGTAGCGTGTCTTCCAAGGGAACCGCCGACTGATGGAGTTGGCGGGTATGATTGGCTTCGTATTGGCCACCGGTTGGCAATACCATAGACAAATTGGGGGCAGGGGACTTTACATCCGCTTCCATTGTCTTGATTTCGGCCTCAATGCCGCAGGGTTGCCAGTTCAGCGGTTGCCCAGCAGATAGTATATCGCGCTCTAGGTTCGCGCATTGTATTTGGCATCGACCTCGTTGATTGCATTGACATTGCCGACAGAGCGGCTCTGCGGGTCGAAGGTCTCCTGCAAATATGCGTCGGCGATAGACTTAGCGAGCTCCGGTCCGACGACCCGCGCGCCCATGGTGATGATCTGGGCGTTGTTCGACAGCGCTGCGCGCTCGGCGGAATAGGTGTCGTGGCACTGCGCGGCGCGGATGCCAGGCACCTTGTTGGCTGATATGGCGACGCCGATGCCAGTTCCACAGATGAGGATTGCGCGGTCGTGGGTACCGGCCAGCACCTCGCTGGCGACCCGATCGGACAGGTTGGCATAGAACGGGTCGAGCCCGCTCTCGGTGCGTGAGATTTCGGCCACGTCGTGCTTGTCGGCCAGGTATTCGGTCAGAATTTTGGCGAGACCCTCGCCCGCGCTGTCGCCAGCAATTGCCAGTTTCATAATGGTCTCCTTCACAATGTAACGGCGCACTTGCCGAGGATGTCGAGATACCCTTCGACATTCCAGGCCGAGCGCCCGATGAACAGCCCGTCCACATGAGGGCAGGAAATCAGTTCTCCGCAGTTTCCGGGATTGACAGACCCGCCATAGAGGCAGGGAACGCGGCGGTTAAGAATTTCCTCCGCCACGGCGATGATCTCGCATTGCCGGTTATCGGCATAATCGGACGTTGCCGGAATGCCGCCGTTGCCGATCGCCCACACCGGTTCGTATGCCAGCAAAACCGGTGCATTTTTTTGCTCTGCCGAGAGGCTGGCCAAAGCCCCGCGCACTTGCGCTGCAAGCACCTCACGGGCACGTCCGGCTTCGCGTTCGGCGAGCGTTTCACCGATACAGACCAGCGGAATAAGGCCGTGGCGTACGGCCGCCTCGGTCTTCAACCCGACGATCTCATTTGTTTCTCCAAAATGCTCGCGGCGTTCCGAATGGCCCAATTCGACCATGTCAAGGCCGCAATCGGCAAGCATTGGTGGCGAAACCTCGCCAGTCCAGGCACCGGCGCCGGCCCAGTGCATGTTTTGTGCACCGACTTTCACCGAAGTTGCCGCGAGTATTGATTTGACCTCGCGCACCGCGGTGAATGGCGGGATGACAAATCTCTGGATACGGTCATCCCGGTCGGTGTCGGCAGCAGCCAAAACCTCGGCAAAATTCTGGGCTTCGGCGAGCGTCTTGTTCATCTTCCAGCTCGTTCCGATCCAGAATTGCGTTTGCCCACTCATTTGCCCGCACCTTGCTCATTCATCGTTCTTGTTTGATTGCCGATCACGCGGTGGCCTCCATGATTTCCAACAGTTCCGTTACCGGTAGCATGACCGGATTTGCTTTCATGGATGAAGAACACTGTGCCGCCTCGGCCGCCATTGCCCGAACGGACGCATCGACGCCCTGAGCCTTGAGGCCGGCCAGTCCGTGTTGGCGCGACCAGTCGTGAAGTCTGTCCGCCGCATTTGCCATTCCGCTTTCCGGTGGTTCGTCGAAGGCTTCACTGATCCAGTTGGCGACCTGATCCAGCCGGATTCGAATATTTCGCTCTTTTACCCTCTGCCGGCTTGCTTCGAGAACGTGGGGGAGCAGGGCACCGCAAATGGCGCCATGAGCTGCGCCGGTAAGTCCGCCCAGCGGCCCGGCGAGACCGTGTACCGCACCAAGACCAGCGTTGGCCAGTGCCAGCCCACCGCACAGACTCACCCAAGCCATGATGTCACGCGCATCTTCGCCTTCCATAAGACGAATCAGACCCGCAAGCCCGGGCGGAATTGTATCCCGGCAAAGCGCATCGGTAAACGCGTTGGCGCGCGTGCAGACATAGGGCTCGATCACCTGCGTGATAGCATCGAGGCCCGAGGCCAAGGTGATGTGCCCCGGGCTGCAATCGGTTAGCGCGGGATCGACGATCGCCAGCCGCGGCAGCATGCGCGCATCGCGCAGCGATACCTTGCGCTTGTGTTCTGGGATCCCAATGACAGCATTGCTGGTGACTTCTCCGCCTGTTCCTGCTGTTGTTGGAATTGCTACGAAGGGCAGAGGATCTTCTTCAAGTGGCCAGCCCTTGCCCACCACTTCCAGATGATCGAACAAAGGCCTGCGTGCTGATACGAGAGCGGCGATCGCCTTGCCCGCGTCGACCACCGAGCCGCCGCCGATGGCGCAAACAACCGATGAATTAGCGGCACGCGCAACTTCGATCCCTTTTTCGATGGTTTTATTATCCGGCTCGGCAGCGACCTCGAATCCTGTGGCCCTGCAACCGGCCTTGTCCAACGCCGAAAATAGCCAGCCGCTGCGGTTGCGGGAGGCGCCATGCACGAGCAGAACGTGATCTCCGGTAGCGGCAATCCGGCCAGATGCATTGGCAGCCTGTCCGCATCCGAACAGGATTTCCGTCGCCGTCATGAATGAGAAGGGTTGCATCATGAATCCGGTTCGACTGACAGTTCAGATTTTCAGATCGTCGGCGCCGGTTTCGACATGCGGTGCCCAGAATGCCACGCTCTCGGCAATCTGCGGGATAACCTCGCGGTCATTCGGTTCGCGCTCCTTGAAACTGAGTTCAAGACAGATCTCGTTGTTCTCGCCGCCGCCCATTCGGAATGCCTCAATCAGCGGTTCGGGCTGAATACAGCCCTTGGCGTTGAACTCGGCAGTGAATGGCCGGTGTCCGCCCTTGTCCATCAGCGACTGCTTGATATGGATGATGGGTGAGACCTTTGGCACGGCACGCGCCCAGGCGTAGGGATTAAGGTCATCGGGGTTGTTGCTGGCGATATCACCGTGGTCGACGTCGGCCATCATCCGCATGGGCGCAGGCATGTCGGCAAGGGTGAGCCGTTGTTGTAAGGCAAGGCAGGCTTCTATCGTTTCGCCGAATTCGCGGCCGATGCTCATCGGCTCCCAAAACACATAGCTGAGCCCTACGGATTTGGCGTGCTCGGCGACCTCCGCCCAGCAATCAATTGCGATCCTAATCAATTCCTCGCGGCGTGTCGGATCGTCATAATCTTTGAAGGTGAATATTGCGAACTGGGTACCGACCGAAGCGCCGCCAAGCGCTCCGATGATATCGGCGAAAGTCTTGAACCATTCGACATAGTAGCGCCTCACCTCCGCATCGGGATGGCCAAAATGGTTGAGTCGTCCGTAAGGTCCGGTCATGCCCGAAGTCACGCGGACGCCGGTGCGATCCAATGCGGCCGACATCTGCCGTGTCAGCCGGCTGACGACGGGCGCGGGCCAACCGGGATTGATGAATTCGTGGGTTAGTTGCAGATCGCGAATGCGCAGGTCGCGTGCCACTGTTGTTATTAGATCGTCGGGTTCGGCGAAGCGATTCACCAGCGGATTGGTGTTGAGCGAGAGCGTGAAGCTCATGTTTCGTCTCCGGTTTCGAAAGCAAATCGGTCTAGGATGTGGTTCGGTCCGGCGTTGTGTTTGCGATAGAGGGGTTCCAGCCTATCCTCGCCTGCACCGGACAGAATACCGGAGGTTACAAGCGCAGTGGCAAGACCAACACCGACGCCGCCGGCGATGTCGTGCTCCACACTATCGCCGATGCAGCAGACATCGCTCAGAGCAGGATTGCCCGCCAGTTTAAGGGCGTGTTCGTATATGTCGTGAAACGGTTTGCCGATCCAATACACCGGTCCGCCCATTTTTGCGTACTCGTCGGCAATGATTCCGGCACCGAAGCGCGGACCGATCGGCGTCAGCATGATCTTGTCGGGATTAGTGCAATAGCAGGGAACGCCGCACCCGGCGGCGGGCCTCAG
Source organism: Rhizobiaceae bacterium (assembly GCA_965204295.1). Taxonomy (GTDB): domain Bacteria; phylum Pseudomonadota; class Alphaproteobacteria; order Rhizobiales; family Rhizobiaceae; genus JAWKWH01. The sequence continues at coordinate 1,685,502 of OZ241973.1, read as the reverse complement.
CAGGTAGCGATAGTATTCGATATCGAACTCGTCGCTGCGGCTGCCCGACAGGACGATGACATCGGCAACGTTTCCGTCGATCGCCCGCTCCAATCCGAGCCCGTCAATTGCCGTGCTGTCATTGTCACGCGAGAACAGCAGACATCTGGCACCCGCCGGTATCGTTCCGGCATCGGCCGCCTCCTTGAGCAAATTCCACGCAACTTCGCCAGATGTGAGAATCGTAAGATATTGCTCTCGGGCGAATCCGAGGCGGTTCAGTCTCTCGGAATTCGGAGCCGAACGCTTTCCTGAGTTTGAAAGCAGAATCACCGTTTTTCCGGCCGCCGAAAGCTCCCTTAACGCGTCCACAGCGCCAGGATAGGGTTTCATTCCGTCATGAAGGACGCCGAACTGGTCGACAAGAAACACGCCGTAACGATCCACTATGTCATCAAGGCCTTTTGCGATCGTTGGAGCAGCGGAGAACATGACGATCACTGCACGGCCTGCATTGCCAAGAGCGCCGTGCCGAAGGCCGCTTCGGTAGACATGACATCTTTCGAAGGAACGCCCAGTTTGCGCTGGCGGATGGCTGACCAGACCACATTCTTGGCGCCACCGCCGACCGTTCGGATCGATATAAGTTTCGGTGCTCCGAACTTGGCCAGTCGCAAATAGGCAAGCGCTTCGACATTAGCGATACCTTCCAGAATTCCTTTCAGGAAATTCAGGTCGCTTTCAGGTCGCGGCGCCAATCTCGGTTCTAGGGTCGTGTCATTGACTGGGAACCGTTCTCCAGGCTTTACCAGCGGATAGTAGCCAAGACCGCTGTCCTTCGCGGGATTGATGTCTGACGATAGTTCCGCAATCCGGTCCGGCTCGAAGAAATGGGCCAAGACATTGCCGCCGGTGTTTGATGCTCCGCCCGCCAACCAGCCGCCAGCAAGGCGGTGGCTGTAGATACCATATTCGGGCGCGAACAACGGTGCATCGCAGAATAGCTTTACCGTCAGCGTCGTGCCCAACGCCGTCACCCCGTCTCCGGGCTGCTTCGCCCCGGTGGCGAGAAACGAAGCGCATCCGTCGGTCGTTCCGGCGACAGTCACCGCGTCGGCTGCAAGGCCGACTTCGCGCGCGAGTTTTCCACCAGCGGTCCCGGTCGCCGTGCCGGGTTCGACGATCGCCGGGAGACGGACGGTTTCCATTCCGGTCTTCTCAATCCAGTCCGGCCAGCAGCCGGAAACCGCGTCATAGCCGGTCTTGAGTGCATTGTTGGCGTCGGAAATGTCGAAACGCCCGGACAGTAGGCCGGATATCCAGTCAGACTGGTGGATAACGCGGACCGCTTCCGACGTCTGTTTGAGAACAATTGCCCGTGCAAGGGCCGAATTGGAGCCTAGCGCGGGACTGGTTTGTGGCGCCGCATCGGCTATGCGTTCCACAACCGAATTGTCCACGACGGGATCGTTGTACATGATCGGGTTTGCGACAGGCGCTCCTGCGCTGTCGATCGCCACCATCGTACCGGACGTACCGTCCACGCTGACTGCTCGGACTGCAAACGGGTCGGCCTTCTGCAACATCTCGGCCAGTGCATGCCGCGTCGCGGCCTTCCAGACTAGCGGGTTACGGTGGTCGTCGCCGAATGTGATCATGCGGGCCGCGCCTTGTGCGACAACCCTGCGGTCGCCGTCAATTGCTACGGCGCGCACGCCCGAGGTACCGACATCTATGCCCACATATAGTGGCGTGCCGGTCATCTGGCGAAACCCGCGCTGTTCAATGTCATTCGGTACTTCTCTGCATCCCAGTCGAGCAGTTCGGCGTTCTGATCTGCGGTCAGATAATTGACCTTCATATCTGCCGGAATTCGCGCGGTGACATCGGCGAGGCATCGCGCGAAAGCGTGAGTCCCTGAACCTGCATCATCGCGCAAAAGAACCCCCTTGCCTGGAAATAGGATCGATACCGGTTCCGGCAACCCGGACCGGACAATCCGACGGCTGACTTCAGCCGCGGTTTCTCCATCTTCAGCGACGGTCGAGCCAACGCCCAGGAAAACAACATGATCGGGATAAAGGCTGCCTCCCGATGCAATGGAGCAACTGTTGTGATCTGTCGCGGCACCATGGCACTCCGTATCTTTTGGCAACCGGTAGCGGCTTCCGCCTGCTAGTGAAGAAAGCGCATCAAAGTTTGGCGCCGGAATTGCCCGGCACACTTTCGACAGACGTTTGTGGACCTCGTCCATGAGCGCCTCAGCCTCCGCGACCGTGTCGCCGGCGACAACAAGGCCGTGATTGCCAAGTATGATGGCATGTGTATGCGGTTTCAGTGCGGAAACGATTTCAGCCGCCAATGTAACGCCGGGTTTCACATAAGGAATGAAGGTCCAGTTGAGTCCAGAGAGTTTTTCTGCCAACGCCTTTTCGGCATCTTCAAGAACCGCATGCGCGATAGTCGCAATGCAATGGACATGAAGAACGACCTTTTGCGGAATAACAGAGTGGACGGTCGTTTCGATCGAAGGGCGCAAGCCTGAAGGATTGAGATCTGCAACGACAAAATCTTGTGCCTTCTCTGCAGAACCGTCTTTGCGGTCGAATGCTTCCATGAGGGGGGACATCTGGACTGGTACGAAAATATCTTCGTGTCCGGCATTGGCCAGCCAGGTTCCCGAAGCCTTGATCCAGAGGATGTCATCCCGCTTGATCGAAGTGTTGCCGCCTGCCGCCTGTACCAGATGCGGATTAGCGCCGGCGCGCGCGGATACCGCCTGGAATGCCCCGAATTCCGGGTCGTTTCTGATTGAGTTCATTTATCAACTTGCCTTTGCCGCCACGCCCGAAAACCAGCTTTCAAACGCGGCAATTTCCTGCTCATTCATGTGCAGCCCGTGTTTGGTTCTCCGCTCCAGGATGTCCTGCGGTGTTTGCGCCCACTCATGGTCAATCAGGTAGCGGGCCTCACATTCATGGAAAACTGGACCGAACTGCGTACCAAGATCAGCAATTGAACTGGCATCGCCCAACAATGCATTTGTCCGCGTTCCATAGAGCCGGCTGTAGTGATTGAGAAGTACTCTGGGCGCGAACGGGAATCGCTCGGCAAGCAGACCCCGGAATGCGTCAAAGTCGGCATCCGGGATGTCGCCGCCAGGCAGATGCGCGTTTTTAGTCCAGTTCCCGCCCATGTTCGGAAAGAAAGGTCTGAGTTTTGCCAATGCGTGTTCCGACAATTTGCGGAAAGTCGTGATCTTGCCGCCAAAGACGTTGAGCAGCGGCGCCTTGCCGGCTCCGCCATCGACCTCGAACATGTAGTCGCGCGTGACAGCGCTCGGATTTTCCTCGTTATCGTCGTAGAGCGGGCGAATACCGGAAAATGTATGCAGCACGTCATCGCGTGAAAGTTGCTCTTTGAAGTAACGGTTGACGATCTTGATCAGGTAATCGATCTCATCTCCCTCGGCATGAACGTCTTCCGGCCGGCCCTCGTACGAAATGTCGGTCGTTCCGATGAGCGCCTTGTCTCCCTCATAAGGAATTACGAAGATGACCCGTTTGTCGGTGTTTTGGATGAGATAAGCATGAGACCTATCCCAGAATTTCGGCACGATGATGTGGCTTCCCTTTACCAGCCTGATGTTGCGCGAGGAATTGACCCCGGCAATCTGGCCAACGAACTGCGAAATCCATGGTCCGGCCGCATTGACCAAGGCGCGCGCCTTGACAATCCGCTTTATTCCGGTCTCGGAATCCATCAGTTCGCAGCTCCAGATATCGCCATCGCGGCGAGCCGAAACGCATGCCGTTCGGGTCAGAACGGAAGCGCCCTTGTCCCTCGCATCGATTGCGTTGAGCACAACGAGTCGGGCATCGTCGACCCAACAGTCGGAGTATTCGAACGCCTTTGAGTAGTCGTCCTTGAGTGGCTCGCCCTCCGGGTCCGTGTGTAAGTCGAGCGTTCGCGTCCCTGGCAGCCGTTTGCGGCCTCCCAGATGGTCGTAGAGAAACAGTCCGAGGCGAACGAACCAAGCCGGACGGTCGATCGGACTGTGTGGTAGGACGAAGCGCATCGGCCAGATGATATGTGGTGCGGATTCAAGCAGTACCTCGCGTTCGATCAGTGCCTCGCGAACCAGCCGAAACTCGTAATATTCCAGATATCGCAGCCCGCCATGGACCAGTTTGCCTGAACGTGAACTGGTGCCTTCGGCCAGATCATCCTTCTCGACCATGATGACCGACAGGCCGCGGCCGACGGCGTCGCGAGCAATGCCCGTTCCGTTGACGCCCCCACCAACGACCAGAAGGTCAATCGGTTCGCTCATGCCGCCTTATCCCTTTTCATAGCATGTTCGGAGGTGGGAAGCTTCGGGCGTACAGGCGATGGGGGTATGGCTGTCATACTGGCTGCCCGCAATGTCTTGGGAGGCTTGGCCGCCCGCATTGCCGCTCTAGATCGACTGCTGATTACGCGATGCCCCAGATGGCTTTGCAAGGCGATGCCGGCGAGACGGGGCATGCGATCCGAAGCCAAAGGGGAGGGCAGACCATGAGAATTTGCGTCGGGAGTGACGCGGCCAAAGTCAAGCACTGGGCAGTGGCCATCGCTATCGACACCCTGATGTCCGACCTGCGCGGGTTCGGCGAAGAGGTGGTGATCGGTCTCAATGTGGCGGGCCCTTTTGCCCGCTTCCTCAAAGTGGTCCTTCTGGCCGAGGGCTTCACGCTTGTTCACACGCCGGGCATCGCCGTAAATCGTGCCGGACAAGGCTTTGCCGGGGGCGAACGCAAGTCCGACCCGCGCGATGTACGCACAATCGGCGATCTCTTGCAGACCCGCGATCTGCACCCCATCTTGGCGGATGACGATACGCTCGCCGCGCTCCGGCTCAAGGTCGGTCGCCGTCGCGAACTGGTCCAGGACCAGACGCGCCGGATAGCGCCACGCCTTAGGGGGCTCCTGTGCGGCATCCATCCCGGCCTCGAACGGGCGCTCGATCTCATCTGCAAGGGGCCGCAGGCGCTGCTGGCGCGCTTCGTCACGCCAGCCGAGATCCGCCGCGCCGGAAAATCCTGCATGATCGTCCATCTGAGCAAGACCCCGCATCTGCACGGCGTCGAGGTCCGGGCCGACCGAGCGCTGAAGGCGCGCGGCAAGATCGACCGGATCGACCGAAACCTTGAGGCATTGCTGGCCTCCCACCCTGACGGTGCCCTCATCCGTTCGCTGCCGGGGATGGGGGCGATGCTCGCGGCACAATTCCTCGCCTGCGTGGGCAACAAGGCGCTCAAACGCGCCTTCTACCAAAGCACCTTCTGTGCTGTCTCGACGCAAGACCCACTCTCCAAGGCCTTCCACGGCCGAAAGCGCAGGCAGAGAAAACACCACACTCAGGCGCTTATCGCCCTTGCCCGGCACCGTGTCACCGTCATCAGGACCATTCTTCAACGCCGCAAAAGCTTCAATCCAAACCGAAAAGCTGCTTGACTTACGCATTACGCAGCCGCCCCGTCGGAACTGACGCCGTAAGATTCGAACCCGCGAGCGGTTTCCTCGATCTGCTCTTCGGTCAGGATGTGGCCGCCGCCGATCGTCAACAGGTGAAAGTACTGATGCGCCAACGCTTCAAGCTCACCGGCAAGCCATACGGCCCGGGCCAGATCCGCTCCGCCGACAACCATGCCGTGATTGGCCATGAGACAGGCATTTCGCCCTTCCATAGCGGTAATAATATTATCGGACAGTTCCTGCGTTCCATAGCGGGCGTATCCTGCAACCGGGATGTCGGGGCCGCCGAATGCGGCGATCATGTAATGAATTGCGGGAATTGGTCTGCGCGCGCCCGCTAGAATTGTCGAATAGGGCGCATGAGTATGTACAACAGCACAGATATCCGGGCGTTCCCGCAAAATATTGAGATGGAATCGCCATTCTGTCGATGGACCGTTTGGTCCTTCCCATTTGCAGTTTTCCTCTGCAATGGTCATGCGCGCGATCATCTCGGGTCTTATCAGGTTATAGCTGACGGCTGTTGGCGTAATCAGCATGGTCTCGCCGGTCCGCACCGATATGTTGCCGGATGCTCCGCGGTTGAGACCGTCCGCCTCCAGCTTCTTGCAAGCAGCTACCATGTCTTCGCGAATCTTGGTGTCGGTCATGTCGCGGCCTTCAACAAGGATTGCGGGGCGGCTCGCCGGAGAGGTAGCGGTATACTTCCTCGGCAGCCTGTTCGGCTGCATAAGTTACTGTTTTAACTGACGCGCCGGCGATATGCGGCGTCAATGTCACGTTCGGAAGCTGCAGCAGTGGCCAGTCTTCGGGAACCGGCTCGACGCCGAATGTTTCCAACATGGCGCTGCCGATTACACCGTTCGAGAGCGCCTCATGGAGCGCCTCATAGTCACAAAGCGGCCCCCGCGCGGTATTCACGAACAGGCTGTCCGGCTTCATCTTGGCGAAGGCATCGACATCCATCATGCCTCGTGTCTCGTCGGTGACCCGCGGGTGCACGGTGACAACATCGCTATCGGCAAGCAGTCCTTCGAAAGATACCAGTTCGACCCCGTGAGACAGATCCTCGGGATCGAGTTGCACATATGGATCGTTGACGAGTATGCGACAGCCGAAGGCCCGCAGAAGCTTAACAACCTTCGTGCCGATATTGCCGTAACCGATGACCCCAACCGTCATTTCATTGAGCTCGCGCCCGGTCATATCGGCCCGATAAAGATTGCCGCGCCAGTCTCCGGCCCGAAGCGCTTCGTGACCTTCGCGGATCTTGCGGGTTTCGGCCAGAATGGCACCAATGGTGAATTCGGCGACGGCCGATGCGTTGCGGCCGGGCGTATTGACCACGAGCACGTTATATTCCCGCGCCGCCACCATGTCGATATTTACGGGACCGCCGCGCGATACCACAATCATCTTCAAACCGGGCAACCGCTCCAGCATGGAGCGCGACATCGGCGCAAGTTGCGTGACCAAGATTTCCGCTTCGCCGACGAACTCGACAACACCGTCGGCGGAACCGAAATACTCTTTCAGGCCGTTCATGCCTTCGACCGCGTAGCCATGCTCCATGGGCTCGTCGGGCCAACTGTCCTTGCGGGTGCGGGTGACGACCTGCCCGTTGCACGCGACAAGGATCTTTTCCTCGAACACTTCGGGAAGCATGAAGCGATCGCCGATGATCGCGACTTGCCTAGTCATCGGCGGAGCCTCTCTTGGCGGCAAGCTGTGCCCATACCGGGACCAAAGCTTCACGTGCTAACCGGTAGGCGGCGTAGGTGTGGTCGTAGATTTCTACCAGATCGCTATCGGGTGCCTCGTCCGTGCCAAGCAGCGGCGTTACCCAATCGGCAATGCAGGAATCCATGCTGTCGTAAACATCCGTCGCCACCGCCGCTATCATCGCCGCACCGGCCGCGCCAGCTTCTTCTCGCTCCGAAGTCCTGACGGAAGAATTGACCGAAGCGGAGAAAATGCGGCGGAGTTCGCTCGATCGAGCCGCACCGCCGGTCAGGCGAATTTCAGATGGCATGTCACCCATGAGCGCGTAGCAATCACGTGCCGCAAGCCCGAGCCCCTCGATGACGGTGCAGACAAGATCGGCAAACCGGTGCGAAGACGACAGGCCGATGAAACTGGCTCTCGCAGCGCCATCGACAAACGGGCCGCGCTCGCCAGCCTGTGAAATGTAGGGATGATAAATCAATCCACCCGGTTTGCTTGCGGTTATCCATCGGTCGATATGGGAGAGCAGGTCGCGATGCGCGATCGATTTACCCATGTCCGACATCAAATCCGCAGCGACGGTTAGCAGCCAGTCAATGTTCAGCGTTGCCGCCATGTTGGTCTGGAATTGGGCAACCATTCCCGGAACTGGAAGACACATGACATATCCGGTACGGCCCTCGTTGAGGAATACCGCGTCGGGTGTCGTGGCGCGCAGATGAATACCTGTGGAGCCGATGACCGTGCAGCCGCCCTGTGATCCCTCCGTGTAGATTCCACCACCGAGCGCAGTGCACGCAACATCGACATAACCGAGCGAAACCGGCGTCCCGGGCTTCAGACCGGTGGCCAGCGCAGCGGTATCGATAAGCGGGTGGGTAATCTCGGTCCCATCGATTATTTCAGGAAGCAGGTGCCTTTCGTCGGCTAGGCCCAGGGCCTCAAATACCGAGTCATCGTATTGACGTGTCTGGTAATTTCCGAAGGTGAAGTTGGATTCCGACGGGTCTGCCGCTCGGATGCCAGTGAGATTTAGATAAAGCCATTCCTTGCAGTGGAGCGCCGTGTCGGCGGCCGCGATCACCTCGGGCGTGGTCTCCTTTATGTAACGGAGTTGCGTTCCCATCTGACAGGCATTGAGGCCGGTGCCGGTCGTGTCATACCGTTTCTGATCCGCTTCCAGGCCGCGGAGTCGCCTGACGACACCGCTGGCGCGAGCATCGAGCCATAGCCAACCGTCGGTGACTGGCCTGTTTTCTCTGTCTATCAGCCAGGTGCCGTCACCCTGTGCCGTGATCGCGAGCGCGACCGTGCGGTCGGCGAGATCGGGAACCAGTTCGCCTAGATCGCGCAATGTTTTCGCGCAGTCCTGCCATGTATCTTCCGGCGATTGGGTTGCCGACCCGTCGGCTTGGACCGTGTACCGGTTGAGCGTTGAGGCAACCGCGACCTGCTTCCCGGTAAGGTTGAATGCAATCGACTTGATAACCGACGTACCGGCATCGACACCGATCAGAATGTCGCCTTTGGCTGGCATCAGACAAGCTCCTGTCCATGGCTAATGGCAGCGCCGTTTGCGGCGTCGAATACATGCAGGTCGGCGGGCTGAAGCTCTATCGCTATCTCGTCGCCAACCGCTAAATCAGAGCGATCATGTTGGACGAGAACCAGTGTACTTTTGGCAAATGAAGCGGCGATATGGCTTTGGTCGCCAAGCCATTGGTTTGTCAGTACGCGGGCTGGCGCACCTTTATTCGTCCTGTGTACTGCGTATGGCCGTACGCCGATGACGACATGCTCGCGTTTGAGCATCGCGTCGCGGACATCCGGTGAAAACGCGCTTTGGGGGTAGATAAGGTCAAGCCCGCCTTCCAGGTTGAGATGCAGTTTGCCGCCGGCAGAGGAAACAGAAGCCGCAAAGGCATTCATCGGCGGCTCGCCGACGAATGTTCCGGTGAACAGATTGGCCGGACGTTCCTTGATTTCGCCGGGGCTGCCGAACTGTTGCAGCACACCGTCCTCCATGACCGCAATTTTGTCGGCCAATGCATTGGCCTCGGTCTGATCGTGGGTGACAAGTATCGCCGTCAGTCCACGCTTCTTGATGAAGTGCTTGATGCGGCCACGCAGAAGCGTTCTCAATTGCGGCTCCAACTGACCCATAGGTTCGTCAAGGAGGTGCAGATCAGCCTCGCGGATGAGTGCGCGGGCAAGCGAGGCGCGCTGCTGCTGGCCGCCGGAAATGGAATTGGGCATCCGGTCGAGAATGTCGCTGATCTCGAGCATTCCGGCAACTTCATCGACCTTCGCTTTGACTTCGCTATCCGGCAGGCGCGCGGCTTTGAGCGCGAAGGCAATGTTGTCGCGCACGGTCACGGTCGGATAGAGCGAATAGCCCTCAAACGCCATTGCAACGTGCCGCTTTACCGGAGACAGCATTTGCACTTCCCGGCTGGCAAGGTGGATTTTTCCGCGGCTTGTTTCCTCGAAACCGGCAATCATGCGCAATGTCGAGGTCTTGCCGCAGCCTGATGAACCCAGGAGAGCGATGATATCACCCTTGGCCACGCCCATGCTGACATCCTTGACCGCGTGCACACCCGAACCGATCGGGCCATAGAACTTGTCAACATTCTCCAGTCTGAGCATCGGTACGCTCATGCCACATTTTCCTGCACGGCGGCGCGCTCCGGCTCCTGCTTGATCCGCTCACCGGCCGCGTGGTCGAACAGGAGAACACCACCGCGATTGATAGCCACATGCGCCGTTTCAAGTTCGGGACCGGGCGATCCACTGGGCCTAGAGATGAGAATTTCACGTTTCTGTTTGGTCGCTGCCAGCGTTACCGTTCTTTCATTGAGCGGGGTCTCCGCTTCGATGCGGACCGGAAAGGCTCCTGCGATTTTGGGTTTGACGAAGCTGATCGCCTCGGGACGAACGCCGAGCACACATTCATGGCCGATGGATGCGCTGTATCCGGGTTCAAGCGGAATGTCGGCACCCGATACGCGAACCGTTATGCCGCTCTTGCCGCGTTTAGGCACCACGTCGAGTAGATTGATCGCAGGATCGCCAAACAAACGTGCGATCGCTGTTGTGCGTGGCGTCAAGTAGATTTCTTCAGGCGTGCCGAGTTGTGCAATTCCGCGTTCGCCCATAACCGCGATCCGGTCGCCTAGTGCCATGGCTTCCTTGTAGTCCTGAGTGACGTAGATGACCGTGGCGTTCTGCGCTTTCAAAAGCCGCGGCAACTCCAGCCGCATCTCGAACCTCAACTTCGCATCGACATTGCGCAGCGGATCATCAAGCAGCAGGATCGAAGGCTCGCCGGCCAGGGCCCGGCCGAGCGCCGTGCGCTGTTTCTGGCCGTTGGAAAGTTCCTTTGGCTTGTGGTGAAGCACATGGTCGATCTTGAGTAGCTTCGCCACTTCTTCGACCCGCTTCCTGATCGAAGGTCTGCTCTGCTTGCGCGCTGTCAGGGGACTGGCGATGTTTTCCTCGGCGTCCATGTGCGGGAACAACGCGAAATTCTGAAACGCCATGCCGATACCGCGATCCTCGGGCTCGACGCCCTCCATATCGGCGCCATTGATCTCGATCCGTCCTTCGTCGGGATCGATCACTCCCGCGATCAGACGCAGCAAAACCGTTTTTCCCGCGCCGGAAGGACCGAAGAGCACCAGCGTCTCGCCGGTTGCGACGCCCAGCGACACGCTGTCGAGAACGGTATCGTTCTTGAAAGATTTGACGATGTTGGTAAGGCGAAGCGACATTATCTTATCCCTTCACAGCGCCAAGTGACAGACCTTCGACGAGGTAGCGCTGTGCGTAGAGCGCGAGAGCCAGTGTGGGAAGGATCGACAGTACGATACCGGCGGCGACCTGACCGTACTGAATGCCGGACGCGGTTACGAATGCAAGCGCGCCGACCGTAACCGGCTGCTTGTCGGCAGAAGCTAACACCAGCGCGAAGATGAAGTTGTTCCAAGCGAATATGAACGCCAATAGTCCCGCGGCGGCAATGCCCGGTCCAGCGAGAGGGAGTGCAACCTTCCGGAACGTCGAAAACCAGCTGTGACCGGCGACGCGGTAGGCGTATTCGACATCGGCAGGAATATCCTCGAAATAGCCGCGCACGATCCATAGGATGAGCGGCAGTACGATCAACTGGTAAACCCATATGAGGCCGAAATAGGTGTCGGCAAGCCCGATCTGCTGGAAATAGATCGTCAGCGGCAGCAGCACCAAGAGCGGCGGCGCGAAGCGGAAGCTGAGCAGGGTGAACGCGATGTCTTCCGACCCGCGAAACTTCAGTCGGCCAAATGCATAAGCTGCGGGAACGCCTAAAAGCAGTCCGACCGCAACCGAGGCTGTTGAAAGGAAAAGCGAATTCCACAGGTTCGACATGAAATTAACCTCGAGCGTACCGGCCGGGGTTTCCAGCTTTCCGGTGATCAGCGCGACATAGTTAGATTTCGTCGGCTCGAACATGATCGAGGGCGGCACCCGCAGGATCGTTTCATTCGTCTGGACACTCATCAGGAAAATCCAGAAGATCGGAAACATGAAAAACAGAATCACCAGAGTGATCGCGATTCCGCGCAGAGTCTTCTCAAGAGTGCTTGTGTGTTCCATGGCCCCGCCTCATGCCTCACCGCGCTGCCGCTCGCGCAGCCGCAACCAATTTTTGATGAAGATGTTCGAAAGGATATAGGTGATTGCCCACAGGATCATCAGCAGTGCTGCCGAACGTCCTACATTCGTCGACTGGAAGAAATTCAGATAAGCCTCGACTTGGAACACGGTGAGTCTGTCACCGGGTCCGCCCTGGGTCATGGCGTAGATGATGTCGAACTGCTGGATCGATTCAATGACGCGGAAAAGTGTTGCGGTCAGCAGGAACGGGGCCAGCATCGGCAGCGTAATACGCCAGAATACGAACAGCCGCGGCACGCCATCGAGCGCTGCGGCTTCGAACGGTTGTTGCGGCAGCGAGCGCAGACCTGCGAGCAGCAGTATCATAATGAACGGCGTGTAGACCCAGATGTCGACAAGCACCACCGTCAGCATCGCGGTAGACGGATCGGAAGCCCAACGGAAATCCTCCAACCCGATCAGTGAAGCAAAGTAGCTGAGAATGCCGAAACCGGGATTTGTCATGAGCTTCCACATCAGCGAAGCCAGCGCCGGCGCAGTCATCAGCGGCATCAACAGCATGATCGAGATAAAATTGTTGAAGCGGGTGCGTTTTTGAAGAAGCAGAGCGATTCCGAGCCCGAGCAACAGTTCCAGCCCGACCGTTAGGAAGGCGTAGCTCAACGACACCTTCAACGTGTTCCAGAACGCCGGATCCGAGAGGAAATTGAGATAATTCTCACCCCAATTATACCGTTGCGCCCAAGGCTGAGACAGCCGGTAGCGTTGAAGCGAGTAAATCACCGATGTGAAGAAGGGGATTAGGATACCAATGCAAACAAGCAGCGCCGGCAAGCTCAGGACATACGGCAATGCGCCACGGCTGACGCGAAATCGGCGCTTTGGGCTCCTGATGGTCGCATCACGCATTGCAACATTCCTTCGCTCGTCGGACGAACACGTCCGCCGACACTCAACTTTCGGCGAACTTTTCAGGTCAGGTCAATTGACGAGGCGCCCGCAGGGGCAGGGCGCCTCACCGGAAATGCGGCTTAGCCCAGACCAGCATCCTTGAGCTGCGCATTGATGCTTTCGGCCAACTGATCGAGACCCTCATCGATCGACACTTCCTTGGCCACCATCTTCTGCAACGTTGCCGCCCATTCGGTGGTCAGATCGAAGAACAGCGGCTGAGCCGTAAACTTGATCGAAGCGCCCGGCGCAGAAACGTCGTGCATTTCGACATAACCGGGGTAGGAGTCCGACAGCTTTTTGCGGAAGCCGGCGTCGGCCCAGACCGATTTGCGGACCGGATTGACGAAGTCCATCTTGGCTGCACCAAACAGACCGTGCTCGGGGCCGGAAGCCCACTGCAGGAAGTACCAGGTGGCGTCCTTGTCCTTTGAGAAGGACGACATGGCCAGCGACCAGATCCAGATATTCGGCGTCGGAGCCGACGCTTCCGGATTGGCTGCAAACGGTGCATAGGCCAGTTCGCCGGCCATGGCATTGTCGCCGCCGTTCATAAAGTAGCCAAGGATGTCGGCGTCGAAGATCATGGCCGACTTGCCGGCGCCCAGATCGGTGCCGACTTGGTACCAGGTGTGGGTCGACCAGTCCGGTGCACCGGAATCCTGGATCATCTTGACCCAGTTCGCATGGAAGGCCTTCGACACGCCGGTGTTCATCGCGGCAGACAGCTTGCCGTCGGCCGAAACGTTCAGATCTTTCTGACCGAAGTTGGCATAGCCGGATAGGAAACCCGGATGGATAGTCGCCCAGGACCGCGAGCCGCGAACGCCGATGCCATAAATACCGTCATTGCCAGCCTGAACCGCAGCCGCTGCGGCGACCATTTCGTCCATGTTCTTGGGAACCCCGACGCCGGCTTTCTTGAACATCGCCGCATTGTAGGCGAGGTTGTTTTGCTCGTAGCCCCACGGAATGCACCATTGTTTGGCGTCCGCTGAACCGAGTTCGCCGCCGGGCTGACCGTTCCAGGCGCAGGATTTGCGCACGCCCTCGAGCATGTCTTCCCAGTTGTAACCGGGGTTCGTCTTCGAGCCATCCTGGATCCAGGCGTTGAGGTCCTCACACCAGCCTGCAGGACCGTAAGTCCAAGTCATGTATGCGCCAGTCATGAAGGCATCGTATTCCGATGAACCGGAACTGAGTGCGGCGGTGACCTTGTCGAAATATACGTCTTCCGGGAAGACATCGTAGTCCACATTCATGCCGGTAAGGCCCTTGAAGTTCTCAAGATTGGCGATCATGGCGTCGGTATAGGGGTGCTTGTTCAGCAGAAGCTTGAGGGTCTTGCCGGAGTGCTTCTTCCAGTCAAATCCGTTCTGCGCAAGCGCATTGGTGGCCGCGGCATTGACGAGAATGCCGGCCATGGTAGCGGTAATGCCCATTGCACCGAGACCCCTGATCAGATCGCGGCGACTGACTGACCCGCGCATGTAGGCGTTGACCAGTTGTTTTTCCTTGTGATACATTTGGGAACCTCCCGTTGGTGTCCATTCAGGACGTTTCGACATCGACCAGCGCACGGGCTGTGCGCTCGTCGGTTATGAGGCCGCTGAGCATGCGGCTCTCAAGCACGGAATTGATTGCGCGGACCTTCAGCTGTCCGCCTGCCGTGGCGATGATGCGCCGATCGCTGATTTCGTCACGGCCGAGCGCCAGCGTACGGTCGCTCAGGCTCGTTTCCACCGGTTTACCCCTTTCGTCGAAGAAGTGGCCAAGCAGTTCGCCTGCGCCCCCCTTGGCCTTGACCTCGACGATCTCCTCAGGCTCGATCATCCCGGTTGCAACGAGCGAGGCGCTGGGCTCGGCTGTACCGACGCCGACTACCATGAGGCTGGCAGAGCGGGCAAGGTCCAATACTCCCTGGACGCCCCGCTGCGACAAGAGCACATCGCGATCCTCGACCGAATTGGCGAAGAACGGCACCGGCATGACATAGGCTTCTGCACCGGTGCGCTCGGCAAGCCGGTGGATCACATCGTGCGGATTGGCCGAGAGTTTTCGTGTCAGGCCGCCAAGAAGCGAAACAAATCGTGTCCTAGCGGCACTGACGCGCGGGAGAAACTCAACGCAGGCGGCGAGGGTACGTCCGTGACCTATTCCGATCAGTTCGTTTTCGCTAGACTCGATTTCGCGTTTGAGAAATTGCGCTCCGGCGTGTCCCAACGCCCGCAGCGGCAATTCATCCAAATCGAACTCGGGAACGACCTCGCAATAGTCTAGGCCGTAAACTTCGCTCAGCCGGGTTTCGAGTTCAACACATTCCGACACATCGCCATCGATAAAAACCTTCACCAACCCTTCTTGGTTAGCGCGTGTGATGAGGCGATGTGCTTTCAGCGACTTAAGGCCGAGGCGGCGGGCAACCTCGGCCTGGGTAAGGCCGCCAGCGTAGTGCAGCCACGCCGCCCGTGTGGCGAGCGACGCATCCGAATTGGGCAAACCCAATGTTTCGTTTATCATCATTTTCATGCAAAGCTGATATTTTTTTCACATGCTGAAATTTCTTTCAGGATATTTGGCGATTGTCAAGCCGGTTCGAAAAATAGGTGTGCTTCAAGCGCCAGTTTCGTCAGGCTTCAGTAACTTGGATACGCTGCAACACATTGGAATTTCCCCCGGTTTGATGGACATTTTTCTATTTGTGAATGAGAGTGCTTGTCATGCCGATAACCGGGAACCCGTACCCTGCGGAATTCAGGGAACGGGTCGTCGCGCTGGCGAAAGCCGGACGCAGTGCTGAAAGCCTTGCCTGCGAATTCGACCCGTGTATTGCCACGATCCATGTCTGGGACGAGCAGGCCGAACGTGGCGGCGGGCTGCGTGATGATGGCCTGACCAGCGAGGAGCGGCAAGGGTTGCGGCGTCTGCGCAGGGAGAACCGCCAACTTCGAATGGAGCGCGACATCCTTTCAAAGGCCGCAGCCTGGCGTGCGACGAACGACGCGACGTCGTTCCGGTCTTCCAGTTTATGACGGCAAACCAAGCCATGTACCCGATTGAGATGATGGCGAAGACACTGAACGTGTCGCGCAGCGGCTTCAACGCGTGGTGCGGACGATCACCATCGGCCCGTTCAATGTCCGATGGTGATCTGACCGAATGCATCGGGAAGATCCATGCCGCATCGAAACAGACCTATGGTGCTGCGCGCATCCATGCCGGCTGCAAGCGGGTCGAGCGGCTAATGAAGGCTGCTGGCTGAAGGGGGTCAGTCGCCGCCGGGGAACGCGAACCACGACCCGCAACTATCGGTTGCAGCCGGCCAGCGATTTGGTTGACCGGAACTTCTACGCGCATGAGCCGAATATGCTCTGGGTCGCCGACTGTACTGACCTGGGCTGGCTTCCTGTATCCGGCCGTCGTCCTCGACGCCTACAACTTCGCACGTCGTCTGAAAACACTCGGCGGTCTCACGCCGTACGAACACATCTGCAAAATCTGGACTTCAGAGCCAGATCGATTCAGCATAAATCCGATCCAACAGATGCCCGGACTAAACACCTAGTCACCCTCACCGGGGTTGGAGGAGAAGTATTTTTCAAACTTGTTTTGCTTGCCGTCGAACTTCTCGCCATCTGCCGGAGGTTCGCCTTTCGCCGTTATATTCGGCCATTTTTCCGCGTATTCGGTATTGATCTGAAGCCATTTCTCCAAGCCCGGTTCTGTGTCGGGCTTGATCGCCTCCGCAGGGCATTCCGGCTCGCAAACACCGCAATCAATACACTCATCCGGGTGAATGACCAACATGTTCTCACCCTCGTAAAAACAGTCGACCGGACAGACTTCGATACAATCCATATATTTGCATTTGATGCAGTTGTCGACGACGATGTAGGTCATGCCGGGCCGGTTCCGAATTTGTTTGTATAGAAACAATGCCGCTCGCGACATGGCGTAGCGGCTTTGGTTCAGGCGTGCAAGTGGTTTCAAGCCGCGGTCGCTGTCAACGGGGGAACGGATTTCGCCGGAAACGCGATGTGGCGAAACATTATTCCGGCCATCGCTTTTCGATCGCCCGCCGCTCTTTCTTTGTTGGCCGCCCGCTGCCCGGCTTGCGCGCGGGATGCCGGGCTTCAGGTGGCCGAGTATCGCTTTTTCCGGGAGGCGGCGGGGCAAGGTCTTCGTATAACAATCCCGCCTCGGTCGCAGGGCCCCGCCTGGTCCCTGGCCGCAGAACCCTGCATACGACGATCCTGCGCTCAAGCGTGATGGTCAGCACGTCTCCGATCATGACCCGGTGTGCGGCGTGATCGATCTTGTTGCGATTGACCCTGACCTTGCCTCCCGTCGCCAGTTTCGCCGCCAGGGATCGCGATTTCACGATACGGGCATAAAACAGCCACTTGTCTATGCGCTGGCGGCTGCTTTCCTTGATCACCGGACACTTTTCGCGCAATTGACGGAACGTACGAACCTCATTTGTCGAATTGCTCTTTCAAAACCGCCAGTTTTGCAAACGGCGAATCCGGATCGACGGCCCTTGCTTCCTTCTGTCGCCGGGGCCTGACGTCGAACGAGCGCTTGTTCCGGTGTGCATCCTTTTCCTTGCCTGCCGCGCCCGAGCTTTTGTTCGCGTGGCCGCGACCTTTCTTTCCCCGGTTGCCACCACGGTCGCCATGCCTGTCCCGACCATGGTGAGGTCTCCCGCCGAAGCGCGACCGACGCCAGAGAAGAACAGGTATGGGCTCTTCCTCGCCGTCGGGTTTATCGGCTGTTTCGGCGGTTGTCGGTTCAGCGGCTTCCCGCCCATCCGTTCGCCGCGGCCCGGCGGTTTCTTCCACGTTTTCGGATTCGGGGGCCTCGGCGACATCCGGGCGGTCGCCTTTGTCGTCCGCCTCATCAACCGCAGTTGCTTTATCCGCCGCTTCGGTCGCGCCACCCGTGGCGGCTGCCTGAGCATTTTCCGTTTCGGCGGCGCTGTCCGGAGCCGGCTTTTCCGTCGCGGTGTCAGAACCGGTCTCCGGGTCGGCCGCCGTCGCGGCGGTGTCAGCCTCCGCCTCGGCATCCGATTTGGCGATATGCGCCTGTGCCTTTTCGGTGGCGATGGGTTCGGCGCGATATCCAAGATTTTTGAGGATTTCCTCCATATCCTCGGCGGTCGCTCCGAGGATCGACATCATCGCCGGCGTTACCGTGAAACGCTCGCCGTCATAGCCGCCGTCCGGGCGCGCGCCGAGGCCGGGTTTCCAAAACAGCGCCGGGCGGATCAGATCCGCCAGACGCTCCAGTATATCGACGCGCACGGCCCGTTTTCCAAGCAGTCGAAAGCCGGCCAGCATATAGAACGTCCGCTCAAATGACGGATCGGTCACCATTGACGTGCGTCCGCTGGCCAATCCGGCCACGACCTCGCGGTATCCGGGTTTGTCGCAAGCTTCGTTCTTCAGCGCCCATAATTGAGTCAGCACTTCGGCGGGCGCCGGCTTCAGCAGGACGGGAACGAACAGGTGATAGGCGCCGAAACGAACGCCGTTGCGCCGAAGCGCAGCGCGGGCGTCATGGTCGAGCGCGCGGACATCGTCGAGAATGTCCCGGCGATTGACAATACCGCAGGATTCAACCATCCGAAAAGCGATGCCCCTGGCAGCGCCGGTCAGAGTCCGATCGCCGACGAGTTGAACCAGCGGCTTGAGATGGGTGTCGATCTGAAACGCGATGAAGCGCTCCGCGCGCGCGGACACCTTGTCGCGGGCCGGACCCGTCAATTGCTCTTCGGCCAGCAATAAAACGCGCGGCTTGAGCAGTTCTTCACCGGCGGCAAGCGCGGCTACGGGACTTCCAAGCCAGCGTAGCAAATTGTCCGATCCGAGCGCAAGATCGCCATTGGGCGCGGTGGAGAACTTCGCGGCGCGCGCCTCAAATTCGGGTGCCAAAGCCTTTTGCGCCGCAGCGCGAACGGCCTTGGCGTCCTCCCCGTCCGCGCTCCGATCGGCCGTGAAGCGAAACCCTTGCATGGTCCCGACGTGGTGGCCCTCGACAGTCAACTCGCCTTCGGGACTGATTTCGGCTTCGAGCATGGAATTCTCTCTCAGGCGCTTCATCAAAACCGATGTCCTGCGATCTACAAAACGTTTCGTCAATCTTTCATGAAGTGCGTCCGACAACCGGTCCTCGATATCGCGCGTCTTGTCCTGCCAGTGGGTGGCATGTTGAAGCCATCCCGGGCGATGCGAAACGAATGTCCATGTCCGGATCTGGGCAATCCGCGCCGATAGCGTGTCGATATCGCCGTCGGTGCGGTCGGCCCGCCGTACCTGCTCGGCCAGATAATCCTCGTCGACGTGGCCGTTTCGGGCAAGGTCGAAATATATAGAAGCGATGATGTCGGCGTGCTGGGCCGGAGCGATGCGGCGATAGTCCGGCAGGGCGCAGGCATCCCACAACAGCGACACCCGATCGGGCGTGTCCGCGAGCTTGACGACAGCTTCCTCGCGGGCGAGCAGGTCGAGCGCCTGCGCGTCGACGGCGGGCAGCGCCCTGGTCAGACCCGGAATTGGCGCCGGGGTTCCGATGGACCGTTTCAATGCATCAAGATCGGAGAAGTCAAAGCGAGCGCTCCGCCACTGCAACACCTTGACCGGTTCGAATTCGTGCGCCTCGATGCGCGCGACAAGCGCATCGTCAAACGGATCGACCCGCCCGGTGACGCCGAATGTGCCATCCCGTATGTGCCGCCCGGCCCGTCCGGCGATCTGCCCGATTTCCGCCGCCGTAAGTCGGCGGTACTGAAATCCGTCGTATTTTCGGTTCTGCGCGAAGGCGACGTGGTCGACATCGAGATTGAGGCCCATGCCGATGGCGTCCGTGGCGACCAGATAATCGACATCGCCGGACTGATAGAGTGCGACCTGCGCATTGCGTGTCCGCGGACTGAGCGCACCGAGCACGACGGCGACGCCACCGCGCCGGCGCCTTATCAACTCGCCAATCGCGTAGACTTCATCGGCGGAAAACGCGACGATGGCCGACCGGCGGGGCAACCGGGTTATTTTCTTCGCGCCGGCATGGGTCAGCATCGACATGCGAGGCCGGATGACGACCGAAATACCGGGCAGCAAATTCTCCAGGATGCCGCGCATTGCGCCGGAACCGAGAACCAGCGTTTCCTGACGACCGCGCAGATGCAGCAAGCGGTCGGTAAAGATATGACCGCGTTCGAGATCGCCGGCAATCTGGACTTCATCGATGGCCACAAAGGCGGCGTCGGTTTCGCGCGGCATTGCCTCGACGGTGCAGACCGAATAGCGCGCGCCCGCCGGGACGATCTTTTCTTCGCCGGTCAGCAAGGCGACACTGGCCGCGCCGGCCTTCTCGCAGACCCGTCCGTAAACCTCGCGCGCGAGCAATCTCAAAGGCAAACCGATAAGGCCGCTTTCGTGAGCGATCAGCCGTTCGATCGCCAAATGCGTTTTACCGGTATTGGTCGGGCCAAGCACAGCCGTGACATCGCGGCCGGACAAAACCAGCGGATCGGTCGAATTACCGGTCATATTCATTGGAGAGGTTCGCACATTCCCGAAGGTCGGGACACATACAGCATAAATCGGGCGCTGCAACATTCGCATCCCGCGAGCGATAGAAAATTAACGTGTGGAACGAGTCTGGAACGAAACGGCGACGAATCGCTGACTCGCGGCGATTCCCGGTTTGTTCACGGCCATATATGGACCGGTTTCCGATCGCCGCCACCAGATGCTGAATCGCATCGGCGTCGAACCGGATACGTCTTCCCTTCTTCGTTAACGATTTGAAAGCCGCGTTTACGCCTCGGCAGCGCGTGGGCGGCAACCGCACGATTCCATTAGGAATAGTTGACCGGTTCCTAACGTTCGCCGAGCAAATCGAGCCATTTTGTTTACCCTCCGGCCAAAACCGGAACAAAGCAGCGACGAATCACTGATAGGGCGATTTTCCCGTTCTGTTCACGGTCATATCTGGTAGTTTCGAGACTTTTTCCACAAAATCTCTCATGCGGTTTCAACGGTCACGCCGTATTCACGCGGATTTGTTAACCAATTGGCCGGTTTGCGCTGAAATTGACGGTTCGGGCGGCTGCTGTAGCACCGGGCCGGCCGTCAGAGCGCAAGCATGTATCGCACGCCATCATAGATCGCGGCGTGGATATTGCGCGCCGCTATAGCATCGCCGATCCGGAACAGGGTGAACAGGCCCTCGGAATTGGTTTGGCGATAGGTCTCGCCGCCATCGGCCAGCCCGTCATAATCGACCGCGCCATGGTTTTTCGACAACGGTTTCAGTTCGAAATAGAGGTCGTCCAACGGAACCGTGCCGTGTTCGACCACGATCTGGTCAACCCGGCGTTCATCGCGCCAGCCGTCGGCATAGTCGGAACGCAATACGGCAACGAGCCGGTTTCCCTCACGTTTGACCGAGCGCAGGCGCGTGTTGATGGTAATTCTTACGTTCTTCTCGTGGAAAAGCTTCATGTAGGGGACATGGTTGAGACCGCCCATGTCGGGCGCGAAGAACCGTTCGGGCGAAACGAGTTCGACGGCCGAACCCGCATTCGCGACAATCTCCGCAGCGGTCATGCCCTGGTGCGCGCCACTGTCATCATAAACGAGCACATTGCCGGCCGGTTTGATCGCGCCTGAAATGATATCCCAGCTTGACGTAACAAGATCGTCGCCTTCCGAAAGCGCGGGATTTTGCGGCAGGCCGCCTGCCGCGACCACAACCGCGTCGGGTTTTAGCGCCAGAACGTCGTCCTTTTCCGCCCAGACGCCGTAACGGATGTCGACGCCCAGCCGGCCAAGTTCCGACAGCCGCCAGTCGACAATGCCGATCAGTTCCTTCCTGCGGAGATTTTGGGCGGCAAGGCCGATTTGTCCTCCGGCCTTCGAGGAGGCTTCCAGAATTGTAACCTCGTGTCCGCGTTCGGCGGCAACCCGCGCCGCCTCCAGCCCCGCGGGCCCGGCTCCGACGACGACGACCCGCTTGCCGGCATCCGGCGCCTTTTCGATGACGTGCGGCACGGTCGCCTCCCGTCCGGTAGCCGCGTTGTGAATACACAGAGCCCCACCGCCCTCATAAATCCGGTCGAGGCAATAGGTGGCTCCCACGCAGGGCCTGATTTCGTCCTCCCGTCCCTCCATCACCTTGCGGACGATATGCGGGTCGGCGAGATGCGCCCGCGTCATGCCGACCATGTCGAGCTTGCCCTCGGCGATGGCGTGACGCGCCGTGGCGATATCCGGGATCCGCGCGGCATGAAACACGGGAATGTCGGTTGCGGCGCGCACCTCTCCGGCAAAATCCAGATGCGGCGACGACGCCATGCCATGGATGGGGATGACCCTGGACAGCGCCGCGTCGCTTTCGATGTGACCGCGAATGATATTGAGAAAATCGACCTTTCCCGAATTTTTCATGCGGGTTGCGATTTCGATGCCTTCTTCGCGCGACAATCCGGTTTCCCAATCCTCGTCGGCCACCATTCGAAGACCGACAATGAAATCATCGCCGACCCGCTCGCGGGTCTCGTCCAGAACGGCAAAAGTGAATCCAAGCCGGTTGTCGAGAGAACCGTTGTAGCCGTCGTCGCGCCTGTTGGTCGCCGGCGACCAGAAACCGTCCATGAAGTGGCCGTAACACTGGAACTCGACGCCATCCAGACCCGCCGCCTTCATCCGCTCTGCCGCCGCGGCGTAGTCGGAGATAATCCTCTTGATGTCCCAGTCCTCGGCTTCCTTCGGGAACGACCGGTGCGCGGGCTCTCTGACGGGCGAGGCGGCGACGACCGGCAGCCAGTCGGCCTTGTTCCAGTTCGTGCGCCTGCCAAGATGAGTGAGTTGAATCATCACCGCGCAGCCATGTTCGTGGCAAGCGCCGGCCAGTTCCGCCATCCAGGGTACGATCTCGTCCTTGTAGGCATGCAGATTGCCGAATGCTTCGGGGCTGTCCCGCGACACGACTGCGGAACCCGCGGTCATGGTCAGCGCGATCCCGCCCCTGGCCTTCTCCGCGTGATAGAGGCGATAGCGTTCCTTCGGCATGCCGTCTTCCGCATAAGCCGGCTCGTGGCTGGTCGACATGATGCGGTTCTTGAGCATCAGATGCTTGAGTTGAAAGGGCTGTAGTATGGGGTCGTTTTTCATGGCGCGGGCTCAGTACCAGGCATCGTCCATCGACGATTTCCTCGCCGCGATGAAGTCTTTCAACGCCTCGTCAACCGACTCGTCGAGCGGCGGCGCTTCATACTCGGCGAGCTTTCTCTTCCACAGCTTGTTCGCCCGGAGCGCGGAATCCGCCGAACCGGCGGTCTCCCATTTTTCAAACGGCTCGTTGTCGGCCATCTCCGAATCCCAGAACGCCGTCTCGTAATTGGCCATCGTGTGGGCGCAACCGAAGAAGTGCTGGCCCGGACCGCACTCGATAAACGCATCCATCGCCAGTTCATTGTCGTCGATTTTAATTCCGTCCATGTAGGAATGCAGCGCCCCGCACAAATCCGTGTCCATGACGAATTTTTCGTACGACATCGATAGCAACCCGTCCAGAAATCCCGCTGAATGCAGAATGAAGTTGGCGCCGCAATGGACCGCCGCGAGCATTGACATGGTCGATTCGTTCATCGCCTGCGCGTCGGGCAGTTTCGAGGTCGTGAAATTGCCGGAACATCTGAGCGGCAGGCCAAGGCGGCGCGCCAACTGGCCGATTACCATGGAACCGATCGCCGGTTCGGGCGTGCCGAAGGTCGGCGAACCCGACCGCAGCGACATTGACGACAAAAAGTTTCCGAAAATGACGGGCGCGCCCGGACGTTCGAGCTGCGTCAGCGCACACCCCGCCATGGCCTCGGCCAGGGATTGCGCGACCGCGCCGGCGGTGGTCACCGGGCCCATTGCGCCGCCAAGTATGAACGGCACGCAGACGTTGGCCTGGTTGGCCCGTGCGTAAGCGCGCAGCACCGTGGTCATCATGCCGTCCCAGACCAGCGGCGAGTTGACATTGACATTGCCCATGATGACGCAGTTCCGTTCGACGAAATCCGCGCCGAACAGAATGCGGCTCATTTCGATGGAATCCCGGGCGCGGTCGTCGGCCGTCACCGATCCCATGAAGGCGCGGTCGGAATAGCGGATATGGGAGTAGACCATGTCGAGATGGCGCTTGTTGACAGGTACGTCGACCGGCTCGCAGATCGTGCCGCCGGAATGATGCAGCCAGGGGGAGGATTGCGCCAGTTTGACGAAATTCCCGAAATCCTTGATCGTTCCGTAGCGGCGGCCCTTATCCATGTCCACGACAAAGGGGGAGCCATATGACGGCGAGAAGACGACGTTGCGTCCGCCGATACGCACGTCGTTCTTTCTGTTGCGGGCGACTTGATCGAATTCCCGCGGCGCGGTCTTCAGGACATCGCGCAGCATGCCTGGTTCGAATTTGACCAGTTCGCCGTCGATTTCGGCGCCGGCGCGTTTCCAGTGATTGAGCGCGACGGGATCGTCGCGGAACTGCAACCCGACCTCCGCGAGAATGCGGTCGGCGGCGGTTTCGATCCGAACGAGGTTTTCCTCACCCAGGACATCGTACGGCGGAATGTTGCGCACGATATATGGACGCCCGATCCCGGTCGGACCGCCGGAGCGGGCTTCGCGCCGCGCCATTCGTCCGCCTCGTTCGCGCCTTGGCGCGGCTATCGCGGCTTTTTCCGCACGTACCGGTTCGCTCATGGCCTGCACCTCCATGCTCATGATGACTTCGCCCGAAAGAAAAAGCTGCGCAAATTGCGTCACGGATTGTTCAGCGCGCGCGAATGGACGCCATTGTTCGATCGCCGCGTTTTCGGCATTGCACAATCCGCCCGGTCCCGTTATAAACTCGCGTCTTGGGCCGCCCGGCAGGGCATGCCGTGGCGGTTCGGAAAACGCTGACGGCTCGGCGAAATGCGCGAGCCGATGAATGGAGAAGCAAAATGCCCAAGATGAAGACCAAATCCGCTGCGAAGAAGCGGTTCAAGATCACCGCGACCGGCAAGGTCAAGGTGGCGGCGGCCGGCAAGCAGCACGGCATGATCAAGCGCACCGGCAAGTTCATCCGTGATGCGCGCGGGACGATGGTTCTTCCCGACTCGGAAGCCAGGAAGATCGTCAGGAACTATCTACCGAACGGCGGCGGCCTTTAGGGCCGGGACATATCCGGGAGATCATGACATGGCACGCGTGAAAAGAGGCGTCACCGGTCACGCCAGACACAAGAAGACACTCAAGGCGGCCAAGGGGTTTCATGGCCGCCGCAAGAACACGATCCGCATCGCCAGGCAGGCGGTTGAGAGGGCTAATCAGTACGCCACGCGCGACCGGCGCAACAAAAAGCGCAATTTCCGCGCGCTCTGGATTCAACGCATCAATGCGGCGGCCCGCGAGCACGGCATGACCTATGGACGGTTCATCGACGGGCTGAACAAGGCCGGCATAGAGATCGACCGCAAGGTTCTGTCCGACATGGCGATCCACGAACCGGAGGCGTTTGGCGCGCTGGTCGGACAGGCCAGGAAAGCGCTTGAGTATCTGAAAGACACCACGCCGAACGCTTTTGAAAGCGCTGTCGCCTAGTCAGCGCTTTCCCGCCGAACGTTGCAGGGGAACCCGCGCTGGCTGGATCGGCGCGGGTCTTTTTCGATGAACCGGACCGATGGCTGATGGAACAACGATGAGCGAACTGGAACGACTTGAAGCGGCGATCAGCGCCGAGATCGAAGCCGCCGCAGACGAGCAGGCGATTGAGGTCGTGCGCGTTTCCGTGCTCGGCAAGAAAGGCTCGATTTCCGGGAAGATGAAAACGCTCGGCAAAATGACGCCGGAAGAACGCCGGATCATGGGTCCGGCGCTCAACGGGCTGAAAAGCCGGGTGGCAGAGGCGCTGGCGGGCCGCAAGGCGGCGCTGGCGGAGGCGGGCATCGCCGCGCGGCTGGCGACCGAGAAGATTGATGTGACGCTGCCGGTCCGGCCTGCGCCGACCGTGACCGGGCGCATCCATCCCATCAGCCAGGTGATCGACGAGATCACCGCCATCTTCGGCGATCTCGGATTCGCCATCGCCGAAGGGCCGGACATCGAGACCGATTACTACAATTTCACCGCGCTCAATTTCCCCGAAGGCCATCCGGCCCGCGAGATGCACGACACGTTCTTCTTCAATCCCGACGCGACCGGCGAACGCAGGCTGTTGCGCACGCACACCTCGCCGGTGCAGATCCGCACGATGGAGGCGCAAACGCCGCCGATCCGCATTGTCATTCCAGGCAAGACCTATCGCTGCGACAGCGATCCGACTCATACGCCGATGTTCCATCAGCTTGAAGGGCTCGTGATTGACGAAACCGCCAATGTGGCGAACCTGAAGTGGATACTGGAAGAGTTTTGCAAGGCGTTTTTTGAGGTTCCGCATCTGAATATGCGCTTCCGGCCGTCTTTCTTTCCGTTCACCGAGCCGTCGTTCGAACTCGATATCCAATGCGACCGCTCGAAGCCGGGCGAAATCCGTTTCGGCGAGGGCGAGGACTGGATGGAGATTCTCGGCTGCGGCATGGTGCATCCGAACGTGCTGTCGATGTCCGGGCTCGATTCCGATGTTTATCAGGGCTTTGCCTGGGGCATCGGCATCGACCGGCTGGCCATGCTGAAATACGGCATGCCGGACCTGCGCGCTTTCTTTGATGCCGATGTGCGCTGGCTGTCGCATTACGGCTTCCGCCCGCTCGACATGCCGACGCTGTTCGCCGGACTGAGCGGGTAATGGCGACCCGAAACTGAAATCATGGCGGCGAACCGACAATTCTGATCGATACCGAGTGACCGGACCCCAGAAATGAAATTCACGCTTTCCTGGCTCAAAGACCATCTCGACACCGAGGCTTCGCTGGAGGATATCCGCGACAAGCTCACCATGATCGGGCTCGAGGTCGAGGAGATCGACGACAAGGCCTGGCTTAAACCCTTCACGATCGCCCGCGTGATCGAGGCGAAGCCACATCCGGATGCCGACCGGCTGCGGGTGCTGTCGGTCGATACGGGTAACGGCGGGCCGGTTCAGGTGGTCTGCGGCGCTCCCAATGCCCGAAACGGGCTTGTCGGCGCGTTCGCCGCGCCCGGCGCCTATGTGCCCGGCATCGGCCTGACGTTGTCGGTGGGGAAAATCCGCGGCGTGGAGAGCCGCGGCATGATGTGCTCGGAACGCGAATTGATGATGTCGGACGAACATGACGGCATCATCGACCTGCCCGGCGATGCGCCGGTCGGCGAACCTTTCGCCGCCTGGGCCGGGCTGGACGATCCGGTGATCGAGATCGGCCTGACGCCGAACAGGCCCGACGCCACGGGCGTCCATGGCATCGCCCGCGATCTCGCCGCCGCGGGGCTCGGCGCATTGAAGGACGGTTCCGTGCGCCCGGTGGAGGGTTCGGGCGAAAGCCCCGTCAAGGTAACGATTGAGGCGCCCGATCTCTGCCCGGGTTTCGCGCTGCGCATGGTCAGGGGCGTCAGGAACGGCCCAAGTCCGGAATGGATGCGGCGGCGGCTGAACGCCATCGGCCTGCGCCCCATCAACGCGCTTGTCGACATCACCAACTACGTCACCTTCGACAGGGGCCGCCCCCTGCACGTCTTCGACGCGGCGAAGGTCGCCGGCGACCTCGTCGTTCGCCGGGGCGTTCCGGGCGACAAGATGCTGGCGCTCGACGGCAGGGAATATGAGCTCGGGCCCGAAAATTGCGTCATCGCCGCCGACGATGGCGTCGAATCCATCGCCGGCATCATGGGCGGCGAGCATTCGGGCTGCGACGAGAACACCACCGACGCGCTGATCGAATCGGCGCTGTGGAATCCGATGAACATCGCCCGCTCGGGCCGCGACCTCGGCATCGTCACCGATGCGCGCTACCGGTTTGAGCGTGGCGTCGACCCCGAGTTCATGATCGACGGCATGGAACTTGCCACGCATCTGATCACGAAACTCTGCGGCGGCGCGCCGACGCAAGCGCATATCGCCGGATACGAAGGCCACAGGCCGAAGATCGTCCGGTTTCCCGTGTCGGAGGTGAAGCGCCTGACCGGAACGGAAGTGGATCGCGGGGAGGCGCTGAACATTCTTGACCGGCTGGGTTTCAAGGCATCCGGGGATGGCGGGATCGTCGATGTCGCCGTTCCGTCCTGGCGGCCCGATATCGAGGGCAAAGCCGATCTGGTCGAGGAAGTGATGCGCATTCGCGGCGTCAACAATATCAAGCCGCGACCGCTTGCCGGCCACAATGCCGTCAACGGACGCATCCTGACCACGTTGCAGATTCGCACCCGCCACGCAAAACGGATACTGGCCGCGCGCGGCATGATGGAGGCGGTCAACTGGTCGTTCATTCCGGCGGCGCATGCAAAATTGTTCGGTGGCGGGGCCGACGAACTGAAGCTTGCCAATCCGATCGCCGCCGACATGAGCGACATGCGGCCTTCGTTGCTGCCGGGTTTGCTGACGGCGGCGCGGCGCAACGCCGACCGGGGTCATGGCGACGTGGCGTTGTTCGAGGTTTCGGGCGCTTATGAGAGCGGGACGCCGGAAGGCCAGCGCCGGGTTGCTTCCGGTATTCGCCGCGGAACGGCGGGCCTGACCGGCGCGGGGCGGCACTGGGACGGCGGCGCCGGTCCGGTCGGCGTTTTCGACGCCAAGGCGGACGCATTCGCCGTTCTCGAAGCGTGCGGCGCGCCTGCGGCCAATCTGCGGGTGGAGGCCGGCGGACCCGGCTGGTGTCACCCGGGCCGCTGCGGCACGATCAGGCTCGGACCGAAGACGGTGCTGGGCGCATTCGGCGAATTCCATCCCGAAACGCTTGGCGCGCTCGATGTCGACGGTCCGCTCTGCGGTTTCGAGGTGTTCATCGACGCCATTCCCGAACCGAGGCGGAAGCCGACGAAAACCAGGCCGCGGCTCGATCTTTCCGCCTTTCAGGCGGTCACGCGCGACTTCGCCTTCGTGGTCGACAAGTCGGTGGAGGCGGCGAAGATCTGCCGCGCGGCGGCGGGAGCCGACAAGAAACTGATAACCGGCGTCGCCGTTTTCGATATTTTCGAGGGCGCGGCGCTGGGCGAAGGTAAGAAATCGATCGCCATCGAAGTGGCGATCCAGCCGACCGAGCGCACGCTCACCGACGAGGATTTCGACGCCCTGTCGGCAAGGATCACGGGCAATGTCGAAAAACAGACCGGCGGGGTGCTGCGGGGATAGGGATTGCCGCCGACGCGCGAAACGCTCCCGTTTGCCTCCATGAACCGCCTGCACGGCCCCGGCCTGCCGTTCGATGAGCGGCGGCGGATCTTTCTTGATGTCACCCGGTCCGCTGCGCTGCGCTGACGCATCGGAGAAAGCGCGGCTCGCCGGGCGGGGTTCTTGTTTCCCTTGATTTGACAGGATTCGATTTCCTGAATAGCCTGCGTTGCGGGATTGTGTCAGGATTGGGCATTGGAAAGCCGGGGAGGACGATTATGACGAGGCGTTTTTTGCTTTTGGCGGTCGCCGCCGTTTTCTGGTCGGGCGTTTTCGCCGGTTCCGCTTCGGCCAAGCTTTACCGTGTGGGAGGTAAAAGCTGTGATTTTGAAGACATAGAAAAACTGTATAAGGATGATCCGGAAGCATTTAAAATGAGTTATAATACATGCCGTGTGCTTAAGGGGCAAGCAACAGGAGATGTTGCCTTGAAGAATTTAGGATTATCTCGTTTGCGGGAGCTAGCAGAGCATCAAAATGATATTATGGCCAGTTTTTTTCTGGGAGATTATTTTATAACCGGAGGGACATTTAAAGATTTTTCTGAAGATGAAGAGGAGCTGGAAGATTATTTAAGCCACTATTTTATGACTTTGGCCTATATCAATACTTTGGAAAGGAACTATCCTGGTCTGGATTATATTTTTTTGAGCAAGGTTTTGAGATAGAGATGGTCTCCTATTATAAAGTCCCTGTGTTGTATTTACGCATTTATACTTTAGGTGTTATTGGAGATCACGATTTCAATTTATTGGAATCCCCCAGCTATGAAGGGGATCGCAATCTAAAGACTTATGAGAAATTTAGACGTTTCACTCAAGGTTTTTTAGATAAAGCATTATTTCATGCGCAAGGCTGTATCAATGTTCCGCAAAAGCCTTACTTTAATCCCAATACATATAAAGTCTACAGAAGCGTATGTCAGGTGATTAAACAAAAAACATTGAAGATGAAAGAGTTAGAAGACGAAAGGGTGAAGATTTTAGGTCAACACAGCAACTGTCAGGACTTAAGCGAAATCAATTGTCCGGAATACTATGAGACACAACAAAAAAATTTGGATATAATTGATGAATTTTTAGATGAATCAAAAGAGCTTTTTTCCCGCTGCAAAGAGTGTTCAGATATAATTTCTTAATAATGAGCAACTCGCTTATCGCCGTGTTCGGACGGCGCGGGTTCGCCGGTATTGCCGTCCGGTTCAAGCCGGACTCGGATCGCCCGAACATGCCCGGGTAACGACAGCCGCGGGGCGGATGTTACCGGTTGGCGCTCGCAACGCGCATTTTCAGGGGTTTCGGCTCCGGATAGGCGCCCGGCGTGAGGCGGGGCGCGGCGGTTACGGACGAAATCAGGGCGGCTTGAAGCCGCAATCGAGCGCGAGACAATGGCGCTCGCGCAGAATGTCGTCGGCCGGATGGCCTGCCGGGGCAGGTTTTTCAGCGCATGATCGAGCAGCGCGATGCGGCGGCGCGGAAAGTGTCTTCCGGTTTCGGGAGCCTCGCGGGATCGGACAGGCATGGCGCGCCGATGCGCGGCATGGCGCGCGCAAGGCCGGTCCGTCGGTTTGTCCGCCCGAAGCGCTTGCGCGGATCGATCAGCCGGAAGGCGGGTGGCGCGTCCCGGCGGGCAAAGCGTGCAAAATCCGGCAGGGCCTCGCGGCGGCCCGTCTTCCGTCGCGCAGCGAAGCGTTGCCGCGACAATGACGATCGGCCGCCTGAGCGCCGATTTCCGCCGGGCGCAGGATGCGGACAATGGCGCGGCGCAGGGAAGGCGGGAGGGGGTCGCCATGCCCCGTCATCGCGATCAGACCGGCGATGACGCCCGCAAGCGCCCGGCGGTTTTGTTCGATCGTCCGTTTCCAATCCATGCCCGCTTTGCTGTTCGGCCGGCCACTATGCGGGAGGGTTCGGGGGCGTGGATAAAACAAAGACCCCTTGTCGCCGTGATGGCCGCCGCGCCGTCATCTTTGGACACGGTTGAACAAATCGCATGATCTTCCCGCGTTATGATCGACCGCGACGACGTAAGAAACATTCTCCCGCGTTCCTGGGCCCGCCGGGCCGGCGTACTGAAGCGGGGGTGGCTGCGTTGCCGATCGATTCCGGCGCATGGCTGTCAGGGGAAGTGGACAGGAACATCCCACCCATGCGGCTGCGCTTTGTAGGGCGCGGCAATTTCACCGCCACGGGCTGCGAATTTCTACGCTATTTCACGGAGTATGGCGGTATGAAGCCCGACAGCAGCGTTCTTGACGTCGGATGTGGCATTGGCCGCATGGCCATACCAATGACGAACTATCTAAAAGGAGGGACGATACCGGGGATTCGATATCGTCGAAACCGGAATCAACCGGTGCAGGGAAAACATAACGCCCAAACATCCCAACTTCGAGTTCCCGCATGCCGACATTTACAACAAAGCGTATAATCCAAATGGTGCGGACCGGGCGGCCGACTTTGGTTTCCCCTGCGACGATTCCAGTTTCGACTTCGCATTCGCCACGTCCGTGTTCACACCCATGCCGCGTGAAGATACGGAACACTATCTCACCGAAATCGGTCGCGCGCTCAAACCCGGTGGATCATTGCTGAGCACCTGGTTTCTCCTCAACGACAGTTCGCGCGCGCAAATCGCGCAATGCGGCGGTGCGCTGAAAATCGTTCACCGGTGGGAAGGTTCGACAGACGCGATGGTGCGCTTTCCGGAAGTTCCCGAAGGTGCGGCAGGCTATTCGGAGCGGTTGGTCATGTTCATGCATGGTCGCGGAAAACCGAAGGTCGGGCTCCCGGTTCGGTACGGGAACTGGACCGGTCGTTCCGACTACACGACGTATCAAGACCTGCTTGTCGCAAGCCGTTAGCGAAATGGCGTTTCAATCATACGACATGATTGTCAACGTCGGCAAAGGGCTCATTGCAAATTTCGGCGCCTCTACCCAATTCCCCCGCCCATTCCAGCCTTGCACTCGGCGGGGGCGCTCCTTATATACGCCGCAACGCCGCCGCGGGGGTCGCGGCGGCCCTGAGAAACCATCCGATCAGGGGTTTGTAATGTAAACGGTGCGCCGCAAGGGTCCGACGCAGACCTGCTCAAATGGAGAACGACATGTCAAAAGTAATCGGTATCGACCTGGGGACCACCAATTCCTGTGTCGCCGTCATGGACGGCAAGGACGCCAAGGTGATCGAGAACGCCGAAGGCGCGCGCACGACGCCTTCCATCGTGGCGTTCACCGACGATGGCGAACGCCTCGTCGGACAGCCGGCCAAACGTCAGGCGGTCACCAATCCCGAAGGAACCCTGTTCGCCATCAAGCGCCTTATCGGACGCCGTTATGACGACCCGATAACCGCGAAGGACAAGAAACTCGTTCCCTACAAGATCATCAAGGGCGACAATGGCGACGCCTGGGTCGAAGCGGATAACAAGAAACAATCGCCGTCGCAGGTCTCGGCCATGATCCTTCAGAAGATGAAGGAAACCGCCGAGGCCTATCTCGGCGAAAAGGTCGAAAAAGCGGTCATTACCGTTCCCGCCTATTTCAACGACGCCCAGCGTCAGGCGACCAAGGACGCCGGCAGGATCGCAGGGCTTGAAGTGCTGCGCATCATCAACGAGCCGACCGCGGCCGCGCTCGCCTATGGCCTGGACAAGAAGGAAGGCAAGACGATCGCCGTTTACGATCTTGGCGGCGGTACGTTCGATATCTCGATCCTCGAGATCGGCGACGGTGTGTTCGAGGTCAAATCGACCAACGGCGACACCTTCCTCGGCGGCGAGGATTTCGACATGCGTCTGGTCGAATATCTGGCCGAGGAGTTCAGGAAGGATCAGGGCGTCGATCTCAAGAACGACAAACTGGCCCTGCAACGCCTCAAGGAAGCAGCCGAAAAGGCCAAGATCGAGCTTTCGTCCTCATCGCAGACCGAGATCAATCTGCCGTTCATTACCGCCGATCAGTCGGGTCCGAAGCACCTGACCATGAAGCTGACCCGCGCCAAGCTGGAAAGCCTTGTCGACGATCTGATCAAGCGCACGGTCAACCCCTGCAAGGCGGCGCTGAAGGATGCCGGCATGAAACCCGGCGAGATCGATGAGGTCATCCTCGTCGGCGGCATGACCCGCATGCCGAAGATCCAGGAGACCGTGAAACAGTATTTCGGCAAGGAACCGCACAAGGGCGTCAATCCGGACGAAGTTGTCGCGATGGGCGCGGCCATTCAGGCGGGCGTGTTGCAGGGCGACGTCAAGGACGTGCTCCTGCTCGACGTGACCCCGCTGTCGCTCGGTATCGAAACGCTTGGCGGCGTGTTCACCCGTCTGATCGATCGCAACACGACGATCCCGACCAAGAAGGGCCAGACATTCTCGACGGCGGAGGACAACCAGTCCGCCGTCACCATCCGGGTCTTCCAGGGCGAGCGCGAGATGGCCGCCGACAACAAGCTACTCGGCCAGTTCGATCTCGTCGGCATTCCAACGGCGCCGCGCGGCGTACCGCAGATCGAGGTTACGTTCGACATCGACGCCAACGGTATCGTCAACGTCTCGGCCAAGGACAAGGGCACCGGCAAGGAGCATCAGATCCGCATCCAGGCCTCGGGCGGCCTGAGCGACGAAGATATCGAAAACATGGTCAAGGACGCAGAGGCCAACGCAGAGGCCGACAAGCAGCGTCGCGAGGCGGTCGAAGCCAGGAACCAGGCGGAAGCCCTGATGCATTCTTCGGAGAAAAATCTCGAAGAGTATGGCGACAAGGTTTCCGAAGAGGACAGGAAGGCCATCGAGGACGCGGTCGCCGAACTGAAGACCGCGATCAAGGGCGAGAACGCCGAGGAGATCAAGGCGAAATCGACCGCGCTTGCCGAAGCCTCCATGAAACTGGGCCAGGCCATGTATGAGGCGAGCCAGGCGGAAGCCGACGCGGCGACCGATGCCAAAAAGGACGGCGAGGATGTGGTTGACGCCGATTTCGAGGAAATCGACGAGGATGACGACAAGAAGAAGTCCGCCTGAATCCAATATCGATCATCGGGCGGGCGATCCCCGCCCGATTGCATTTTGAACGATATTATCTATTTATACGGAGAAACCGCTATAAAAGGATAAACTCTGTATATGGACCGCATCAGAAATCCGCTCGCACCCGGCGCCGGCAATCCGCCGCCTGGAGAGGCTTTCTTTAAAGATGCGCGACTTTATGGCAAAGATTCCTGACCCGTCCGAAATGGATGATCCCGCGAAGATCAGAAACCTGATGGCGAATTCAAAGCGTCTGGGACACGATGAACTCGCATTGCGCTGCAAGGTACGCATTGCCGAGTTGGCGGGCCGCGAATATGAAGATGATCTTGAGCGGGAGTTCTGGACCGCGGTTCACATGGCGGAAGAATTCAAAACTGAAGAAAACGGCAAGACAACCAAACTTTCGCGTACCAGACAAAAGTACAATCGCGACGGCGCCGGAAAATGTATCAAGGATCTGGCGTTGCGAAAAGAATTCGCCCCCGGTTTTTACATTCTTGCGGACAATGGACGTACCGATCTGACATTTGAAGCTGTTCTTCTACGAAACCCCACGAAGTTCGATCAGGAATCGGTAGCTGGCGTGCGTGACAAACTGATTTCATACGGTGTGCCAGAGAATTCGATAGATGGGTGGATTCATGGCCAAGGCTGATTTCTACGAAACGCTCGGCGTATCGCGCGGTGCGGATGAATCCACGCTGAAGAGCGCGTTCCGCAAGCTGGCGATGAAGTATCACCCCGACAGGAATCCGGATGACAAGGAAGCCGAGAAGAAGTTCAAGGAAATCGGCGAAGCCTACGAAACGCTGAAGGATCCGCAAAAACGGGATGCCTATGACCGCTTCGGCCATGCCGCGTTCGAGAATGGCGGCCCCGGCGGATTTGGCGGCGGCGGCTTCTCTGGTGGCGGATTTACCGATATCTTCGAGGATATTTTTGGCGATATGATGGGCGGCGGAAGGCAGCGCCGTTCGGCCAATGGCCGTGAGCGAGGCGCCGACCTCCGCTACAATATGGAAATTTCGCTGGAGGAATGCTGGGCCGGAAAGACGGCGAAGATTCGGGTTCCGACCGCCATGCCGTGCGAAGAGTGCTCGGGCTCCGGCGCAAAACCGGGATCGTCGCCGACAAGCTGCGCCATGTGCTCCGGCGCCGGCAGGGTGCGCGCCGCGCAGGGCTTTTTCTCCGTCGAGCGCACCTGCCCGCAATGCCAGGGCCGCGGCCAGACGATTTCCGACCCGTGCGCGAAATGCTCCGGACAGGGCCGCGTCACCGAGGAGCGCTCACTGTCGGTAAACATTCCCGCCGGAATCGAAGACGGCACGAGGATCCGTCTTGCCGGCGAAGGCGAAGCCGGCATGCGCGGCGGGCCGGCCGGGGACCTCTACATTTTCGTCTCCGCCAGACCGCACGAGTTTTTCCAGCGGGACGGCGCCGACCTCTTTTGCAAAGTGCCCCTGTCGATGACGACGGCGGCCCTTGGCGGTTCGTTCGAGGTCACGACGCTCGACGGCGCGCAGACCCGGGTGAAGGTCTCGGAAGGCACGCAAAACGGCCGGCAGTTTCGCCTGAAGGGCAAGGGAATGCCGGTGCTGCGCCAATCGCGGACGGGCGATCTGTACATTCAGGTCGCCGTCGAAACACCGCAAAAACTGTCCGAGCGTCAGCGGGAACTGCTTGAGGAATTCGAGAAAATCTCGTCGAAGGACAATTCCCCCCAATCGGCGGGATTCTTCAACCGCATGAAAGTCTTTTTTGACTCGATCAGCGAATGAACCGGTTCATTCCGGCCTTGTCCCGTTCAACCGACCGGCAAGGCGAAACCTGTTCGCCGACTTGTTCGACTGGCGGTCAAATCCCGATTCCGCGGTCGTTCAATGCGGCCTTGATCTCCGTCAGAACCGCCGGATCGTCGATTGTCGCCGGCATTTTCCAGGGCTCTTGGTCCGCGATTTTCTGCATGGTCGCGCGCAGGATCTTGCCGGACCGGGTTTTTGGCAGCCCCGCCACCGGCACGACCGTCTTCAATGCCGCGACCGGACCGATCCTGCCGCGCACGAGCTTCACGACCTCCGTTTCGATATCGCCGCCGCAGCGCTCGACGCCCGCGTTGAGCACCACGAAGCCACACGGAATCTGGCCCTTCATGTCGTCCGCAATTCCGATCACCGCGCATTCGGCGACATCGGGATGCTCGGCGACCACCTCCTCCATCGCGCCGGTGGACAGGCGGTGGCCGGCGACATTGATGATGTCGTCGGTGCGCGCCATGATGAACACATAGCCGTCCTCGTCGATGATCCCGGCATCGGCGGTCTTGTAGTATCCGGGGAACTCTTCGAGATAGGATTCGCGAAAGCGTTGTTCGGCGTTCCACAAGGTCGGAAAATTGCCGGGCGGCAGCGGCAGCTTGACGACGATATTGCCGAGCGTGCCGACCGGAACCGGATGGCTGGCATCGTCGAGCACCGCCATGTCGTAGCCGGGCATCGGCACGGTCGGCGAACCGTATTTGACCGGCAACCGGCCAAGGCCGACCGGATTTCCGGCGATCGTCCAGCCGGTTTCCGTCTGCCACCAATGGTCGATCACCGGAACATCCAGCTTCTGTTCGGCCCATTTGATCGTCTCCGGGTCGGCGCGTTCGCCGGCAAGGAAAAGTGTCCGCAGGCAGGACAGGTCGTAATCGCCGACCAGCCCGCCGTCCGGATCCTGCTGCTTGATGGCGCGAAAGGCCGTCGGGGCGGTAAACAACGCACGGACATCGTGTTCCGAGATCACGCGCCAGAAAACGCCCGCATCCGGCGTGCCGACCGGCTTTCCCTCGAATACGATCGTTGTCGCGCCATGCAGCAGGGGGGCGTAGACGATGTATGAATGACCGACCACCCAGCCGACATCCGAGGCGGCCCAGAACACCTCACCGGGTTCGATGCCGTAAATGGCCCGCATCGTCCATTTGAGGGCGACCATGTGACCGCCATTGTCGCGAACCACGCCCTTGGGCCGGCCGGTGGTGCCCGAAGTATAGAGAATGTAAAGCGGATCGGTCGCGGCCACAGCGACGCACGGAACTTCGCGTCCCCTGGCGGCGTCAACGGCTTCGGCGTAGTCGATGTCGCGGCCCGCGATCATGGCGCAGGTCTCTTCCTCACGCTGAAGAATGACGCAGGCCGAAGGCTTGCTGGCCGAAAGCCGGATCGCTTCGTCCAACAACGGTTTGTAGGCCACCACCCTTCCCGGCTCCAGCCCGCAGGAGGCGGAGACGATCAGCCTGGGACGGGCGTCATCGATGCGGGTCGCGAGCTCTTTCGCCGCAAATCCGCCGAAAACGACCGAGTGAATCGCGCCCAGCCGTGCACAGGCAAGCATGGCGAAGACGGCCTGGGGGATCATCGGCATGTAGATGATGACCCGGTCGCCCTTCGACACGCCCGCGTCGCCGATAACGGCGGCGAGCGCGGTCACCTCGCCGAGGAGTTGGGCATAGGTAAAGGTCTGTTTGCGGCCGGTGACGGGACTGTCGTAGATGATCGCCGGCTGGTCGGCGCGCCCGCCATTCGCATGACGGTCCACGGCGTTGTGGCAGGTATTGCATCGCGCGCCGGAGAACCATCGGCCATAGGCCCCGGAATCCTCGTCGAAAATCCTTTCCGCCGGCTTGAACCAGTCGATTTGCGTTGCCGCTTCCGACCAGAACGCCTCGGGATCGTTTTGCCAGGCGCCGTATGCTTCGTGATAGCGGGAACCCATTTTCAAATCTCCTGATCCGATACTTTCGCCGTTCGGACAGATCATTACACCCCGAATTTTTCAACGTCCATTTGACTATCGGCGCAAAACGTCGGGCGTACGCACTTGACCCGGTCGGATTTCGATGGCCTTTGCCGGCCATGTCAAAAATCCTGTCGCTTTTGATCGTCGGCATGATGATCGTTCATATGATCCGGCCGCTTGGATTGCCGGGATTGAGAAAACGGGGGGATTTCTGGAAAATCGCGCTCGCCGCGCTGGCCATGATCTCGCTGACGGTGGCGATACGGCCCGGCGGGTAAATTCAACGCTTCAGCATCTCGTCCGCCAGATGCCCGGCCCAGTATTCGTAACCCGCCGGCCCGGCGTGAAACCCGTCCCGGGAAAATCCCTCCGGAGCGACTTCCGGAAGCCGGGGAACGGCGATGGCTCCACGTTCCGCGCACAGCTTTTTTCCCAGCCTGTTGAAGGCCCGGGCGCGAAGTTCGAGCAGCGCGTTCATCGGGTAAGGCAGCGCCGGCACCTTTCGCATGTCGAGCACGGGCGACCAATAGATCCGGGAATGCGGAAAACGGGCGGTGAGCGCATAGATCAACCCGCCGAAATCGCGTTTGAAACGCGACAATGTGTGAAAATTCTTCACGTCGTTGGTGCCGACCGACAATGCGATATGAGTCCAGTCCTCGCGGACGAGGTTCGGAACGACGTGATCGCGGATCTGGCCGCAGGTCGCGGAATTGAAACCGGCGGTGCGCCACGACACCGGACGCCCGGATTTCTCGTTCAGCATCCGGCTCAGATGGCCGCCGAGATTGTCTTCGGTCTTCTCCACGCCAATGCCGGCCGCCGATGAATCGCCGAGCGTCAGCAGGCGAATCGCCTCGCCCTTTCCCTTCAGGCGGCCGGTTCCGGGTCCCTCGGGCGGCAGAAGGCGTTCGGTGCGCAGACGCACACCGACCCCCTGCCAGATGTAAACCGGAAGGCCAAGCCAGGTCAGCAGCAGCTTCAAGCGATCCATCGCGGCAACCGGGCGGCGGGAGAGCAAGACAAGGGAAGCGGCGGAGGTTCGGTCCGGCCGATTTCCGGCCGGGCATGCGTTGCGGTCAAGTCAAGCGGCCTTTTCCAGTTCCGCCCGCCATTCGCCCCCGGTCGCGAGGCCGTTCATGCGGGCGCGGTGCGCAAAGGCGCGCTGTCCGGCGGCGACATTCCCAGGCTTACCGTTCCACGCCTTCAGGGCGGCGGCCTGAAGCGCGCGGCCATAGGAGAAGGTCAGCTTCCAGGGCACGTCATGGGCCGCGTTCATGGCCGACAGATGCGCCGTTGCTTCTTCGCCCGACTGGCCACCGGACAGAAAGGCGATGCCCTGTACGGACGCCGGCACGGAACTCTTCAATACGCGCACGGTCTTTTCGGCGACTTCATCGACGCCCGCCACGCGCGCATTCCCGCCGTCGATGACCATGTTGGGTTTCAACACCATGCCTTCCAGTATCACGCGGGCATCATAGAGTTCGGCGAAGACCGTCCTGAACACCCATTCGGAGACGTCCGCGCAGCGGTCGATGGAATGATTGCCCGGATTGCCGTCCATCTGCACCTCGGGTTCGACGACCGGCACAATGCCGGCTTCCTGGCATAGCGCCGCGTAGCGCGCCAGCGCATGTGCATTGGCCTTGACGCCGCCCCATGTCGGCAGCCCGTCGGAAATCGAAATCACCGCACGCCATTTGGCAAATCGCGCGCCAAGCTCACGGTACCCGGTCAGCCGCTCGCTCAGCCCGTCCAATCCCCCGGTCACGGTCTCGCCGTCATGGCCGGCAAGCGGCCTGGAGCCCTTGTCGACCTTGACGCCCGCGACGGCGCCCGCCGATTTGATCAGTTCCACCATCGGCGTGCCGTCGGCTGCTTTTTGCCGCAGGGTTTCATCGAAAAGAATGACGCCGGAAATACGGTTTCTCATCGCGTCCTCGGCGCGGAACAGCATTTCGCGGTAATCGCGGCGGTTATCCTCGGTCGATTCCAATTCGATGCCGTCGAACCGCTTCTGGATCGTTGCCGAACTCTCGTCGGCGGCCAATATGCCCTTGCCGTCCGCTACCATCGCGGCGGCGATTTCTTCAATGCGCTCGCTCATGTCGTGCCTCCTGTGACGATCGATTGCGCCGCGAATACCAGATGCCCGCGGAAAACGGAATGGTGCGCGAGACAACTCGATCGATTGAAAACCGCATCCCGACGGCGAAATTGCGCGCACTCGCCGGACCGCCGGCAAGTCTGTCCTGAATCCCGGTCATGACCCGGCGGTGTTGACAGAACCGGGTCCGTGCGGCACGTCCCCAACGGCGAATTCCGCACACCGGACCGGAGGCGCGCATTTGAGCGGCTACCATTCTTCCCCTTTCGACCGGCGCAAATCGGTCGCCGTCGATGTCGGCGGCGTTCCGGTCGGCGACGGTCATCCGATTGTCGTTCAGTCGATGACGAACACGGACACCGCCGACATCGACGCCACGGTCGCCCAGGTCTCGGCGCTCAACGAGGCGGGATCCGAACTGGTTCGCATCACGGTCGACCGCGACGAGAGCGCGGCGGCGGTGCCCGGAATTCGCGAACGGCTCGACCGGCTGGGCATCGGCGCGCCGTTGATCGGCGATTTCCATTATATCGGCCACAAATTGCTGGCGGATCACCCGGCTTGCGCGGAGGCGCTCGGCAAATACCGCATCAATCCGGGCAATGTCGGCTTTGGCGAAAAGCGCGACCGGCAATTCACCGATATCGTCGAGACGGCGATCCGCCACGACAAACCGGTTCGCATCGGGGTGAACTGGGGATCGCTCGACCGGGAGCTCCTCACCCGGCTGATGGACGACAACCGGCAAAACGGCTCGCCGCTGACCGCGCGGCAGGTCACGCGGGAGGCAATCGTTCAATCGGCGTTGCTGTCGGCCGATCTGGCCGAGGATATCGGTCTGCCGCGCGATCGCATTATCCTGTCCGCCAAAGTCAGCCAGGTTCAGGATCTCATCGCCGTCTACACGATGCTGGCCGAGCGTTCCGATCACGCGCTGCATCTGGGACTGACGGAGGCGGGTATGGGATCGAAGGGGATTGTCGCTTCCTCGGCGGCCATGGGCATCCTGCTGCAACAGGGAATCGGCGATACGATCCGCATTTCGCTGACGCCCGAACCCGGCGGCGACCGCGCCCGCGAAGTGCGGGTCGCGCAGGAACTGCTGCAAACGATGGGTTTCCGCCGGTTCGTCCCGACCGTCGCCGCCTGCCCCGGATGCGGTCGCACGACTTCGACCGTGTTTCAGGAACTGGCTGAAAAAATCCAATCCGACATTCGCGCCAACATGCCGGTCTGGCGGGAGAAATATCCCGGCGTCGAGGCGTTGTCGGTGGCCGTCATGGGGTGTATCGTCAACGGCCCCGGCGAATCCAGGCACGCCGATATCGGCATCTCGCTGCCCGGCGCCGGCGAAATGCCGGCCGCGCCGGTTTTCGTCGACGGCAAGAAGGCGAAAACGCTGCGCGGTCCCCGGATCGCGCGGGAGTTTCAGGATATGGTCGCCGAATATATCGAGATGCGTTTCGGTTCGGGCTCAAGGCGGTCGTGACAGCGATCCAATTTGCCGGCGCTCCGCGCGGGTATCGACCCCGCGGTCTATATGGCGACCGCCGCATTTGCGGGAACGGACGGCAGGCCGGCGGCGCTATGACGTTCGAGCGGCTATAAACCTGGCCGCCTCGATCAGAATCGCGGCCTCGCTCCCATAGGGCGCAAGCAGTTCGACGGCCTGGTCCACCAGACCGTCAAGCTGTTTTCCGGCCCATTCCTGTCCATGAAGGCCGACAAACGTCGCCTTGCCCGCGTCCAAATCCTTCCGCGTCGCCTTGCCCAGATTCGCCGCGCTGCCGGTTTTGTCCAGCAGATCGTCGGCGAGTTGAAAGGCCAGTCCGATCGCGGACCCGAATTCGGCCAATCGCCGCCGCCGGTCGGAAGCCGCGCCCGCGGCCACAGCCCCCGCCTCGCAGGCGCAACGGATCAAGGCGCCGGT
Source organism: Rhizobiaceae bacterium (assembly GCA_965204295.1). GTDB lineage: Bacteria > Pseudomonadota > Alphaproteobacteria > Rhizobiales > Rhizobiaceae > JAWKWH01. The sequence goes on along the minus strand of OZ241973.1, from coordinate 1,643,488 downwards.
CTTCATGGCCTGCAATTGAATAATCCCCGCTTCTTCCGGCGGTTTTCCGGAAGCCTGCAGATCGAGCATCTGGCCGCCGGCCATGCCGCCGACGCCGGCGGCACGCGACAGCATCGAAACGAGCCCGCTCTTGCGCTCATCGGGCAGGTCGGTCTCCGGCGAGGCGATCACGTCAAACGCCAGCGTCAACAGGGCGTCTCCCGCCAATATGGCGGTGGCCTCGTCATAGGCCTTGTGTACGGCGGGTTGTCCGCGCCGCAGATCGTCGTCGTCCATTGACGGCAGGTCGTCGTGGATCAGGGAATAGCAGTGCACACATTCAAGCGCCGCCGCCACGCGCCAGACCGCGGGACTGTCGTCGCCGCAAAACGCGGCGGTTTCCACGAGCAGAAAGGGGCGAAGCCGTTTTCCGCCACCCAGCGAACCATGCCGCATCGCCGCCAACAGCCTGACGGGGCGGGTGATCTCCCCCTGCCCCCCCCGGTCGGAAAGGATGCTCTCCAGCACACCCTCCAGCCGTTCCGCCGCCGCGGCAAGCATTGTTGAGAATTCGATGTCCATCGCCATGACCGGTTCGATGGCGGCAAATCGTCTTCCGGTCAAGCGCCGGTCGGCGCGGCGAACCTGTTGCAAGCGCCCGGTCGGGGCATTATTGCCGTGAACCGAATGCAACCGGGAACCCGCCATTGGCCGAACGGAAAAAACGCAGGAAGAAAGCCGGCCGGAAAACCCGGTTTTCTCATCGGGCGGGAAAGTGGTTCAGGCGGGGAACGATCGCGGTCGCTTCCGTCGCGTTGCTGCCGCCGGCGCTGACCGTTATCTATGCCGTGCCGTTCGTGCATCCGGTCTCCACTCCGATGCTCTCGGATACCGTCACGCTCAACGGCTACGATCGCCGCTGGGTCGACCTGGAAGACATCGCGCCGTCATTGATCCATTCCGTCGCCATGTCGGAGGACGGCCGGTTCTGCTCCCATCATGGGATCGATCTTGGCGCATTGAACGAGGTTATCGAGGATGCGTTGGACGGCGAACGTGTTCGCGGCGCCTCGACCATTCCGATGCAAACGGTCAAGAACCTGTATCTGTGGCGAGGCCGGTCCTACATCCGCAAGGCGATCGAAGCGCCGCTCGCGATCATGTTCGACCTGATTCTGCCCAAAAAGCGCATCATGGAAATATATTTGAACATCGCCGAGTGGGGCCCCGGAATCTACGGCGTCGAAGCGGCCGCCCGGCGCCATTTTGGCCGGCCCGCGGCAAAACTGACCATGCGGCAATCCGCGCTGCTTGCCGTTACGCTTCCCGACCCGAAATCGCGCAACCCGGCAAGGCCGACGAAAAAGCTCAACCGGCTTGCCTCGATCGTCCGGAAACGGGTGGGGGCGACGACCGGCCACATAGCCTGTTTCAGGTAACGGGTCCGGCGCCGCGGCGGATTTGAAAAAATCGCCACGCGGTGCTGGTAAAACACGTTCGCGCGGTGTATGGGCACGCGACTTTCATGAATTGACGGCAAAACGAGTGCCCCGCCGATCGGGGCAAACCGCTTTCGCCGGACAAATCGGAGCAGGGATCATGGCTGTACCAAAACGAAAAGTGTCGCCGTCGAAACGCGGCATGCGCCGTTCGGCGGACGCGCTGAAGAGCCCGGCCTATGTCGAGGACAGGGATTCCGGCGAATTGCGCCGCCCGCATCACATCGACATGAAGACAGGCATGTATCGCGGCCGGCAGGTGCTTGAGCCAAAGGAATAACGGTTCCGACAAACGAGTTCCGGCGGACCGGCGCATCGCGCCGCGATGTCGATTTCCGGTAACATGCGCGATCTCCGACTTTCCGGCCGCTCTCCCGTCATCGCAGAAAACGGATTGGCGGCGACCGCCCATCCGCTGGGAACCGCGACGGCGATTTCCGTTCTGAAAGAGGGCGGAAACGCGGTCGACGCGGCGTTGGCCGCATCGGTCACGCTGGCCGTCGTAGAGCCCGCGATGACCGGAATCGGCGGCGATTGCTTCGCCATCGTGGCGGAACCGGGCGGCGGATTGCATGGTCTCAACGGCTCCGGCCGGGCGTCCGGCGCGGCCGATGCGGCATGGTTTCGCGGCAACGGGTTTGAAGCGATGCCTCAAACCGGGGTGCATTCGATCACGGCGCCGGGAGCCGTCAAAGCGTGGGAAACATTGCATGAGCGATTCGCCGGGCTGCCATGGGAACGGGCGTTCACCGACGCAATCCGCTACGCGGAGGGTGGATTTGCGGTCCACCGCCGTGTCGCCGCCGATTGGGCCGCCGCCGCCGGTCCGCTGGCGATGGACGCCGGCGGGCGCGAAAACTGCCTGACGAACGGCGCCGCGCCATCGGTTGCCTCCCGGTTCCGATTCCCGGCGCTAGCGAGGACCCTGCGCATGATCGCCGCCGAAGGTTCCAAGGCGTTTTACGAGGGGGAGATCGCCGCCGGGATCGCGGATACGGTCAGGTCTGCAGGCGGGTTTCTGAGCGAAGACGATCTGGCGGCGGTGTCGCCCGACTGGGTCGATCCCGTGTCGGCCGGCTATGGCGGCGCGGATGTGTTCGAACTGCCGCCAAACGGTCAGGGTATCGTCGCATTGCTGATCCTGAACCTGATGCGCGAGACCGGTTTCGGCGAATTTGACGCCCATGGCGCCGACCGGCAGCACATGCTGATCGAGATCGCGCGGGTGGCCTATTCGGTACGCGATGCAATGATCGCCGACCCCGCCCACATGACGGTCGGCATCGACGGGATCTTGTCGGAATCGTTCGCCCGTTCGCTTGCCGCGAAGATCGATCCGGCGAAAAGAAACCCCGATCCGGAGCCGCCGCCCCTGCCGGAAGCCGACACGACCTATCTGACGGTGGTCGACCGCGACCGCATGGCCGTTTCCTTCATAAACTCGCTCTACGACGGTTTCGGTTCCAGGATCGTCACGCCGAAAAGCGGGATCGCGCTGCAAAGCCGCGGCGCCTGCTTTACGATCGAAGAGGGGCATCCCAACGAATTGAAGCCGGGCAAACGTCCGATGCACACAATCATTCCGGCGATGGCGAAGAGGGCCGGAAAGGCGGTCTTGTCCTTCGGCGTGATGGGCGGTTCCTATCAGCCGCTCGGTCACGCGCTGGTATTGTCGAACATGCTCGACCACGGCATGGACGTGCAGGAGGCGATCGAGTTCCCGCGCCTGTTCTGGGATGCGCGGGGGAAGATCGCCGCCGAGACCGGTATCACGCCCGAAATCAGGGCGGCGCTCGAAAAATTCGGGCATACGGTTTCGGATGCTCCCATGCCGATCGGCGGCGGTCAGGCCGTGGCGATCGATTGGAAACGCGGATTCCTGATCGGCGGATCCGATCCCCGCAAGGACGGGATGGCGTCGGGCTGGTGATCGGCGCGGGTTGCGGGATTACCCGCCCATCGAGTCGATCTTCTTTTGCATCGCCGCGATCTGTTCCTTCAATTCCCGCAAATCGGTGTCGTCCGTCCCGGTCTTTTCCCCGCTTTTGTCGTCGCCATCATCCGGCGCGCCGGAATCCCCGGCGCCAAATGGCGGGAACATGCCCATTGCCTGCTGAAACATCTCCATGTTTCGACGTGTCTGCTCTTCCAGCGCCTTGAACGGTTCGTTCATGGCATTCTGCGGCTGACCGCCGAAAACCGAGGCCATCTGCTCGCGGATGCGCTCCTGCTCGCGCGCAAACGCGGCCATCGACTGCTCCAGGTAACCCGGCACGACCATCTGCATCTGGTCGCCGTAAAACGCGATGAGCTGGCGCAGGAAAGGGATCGGCAGCATGTTCTGGCCATCCTTGTTTTCCAGTTCGAAGATGATCTGGGTCAACACCGCGTGGGTTATGTCGTCGCCGGATTTGGCGTCCTCCACGACAAAATCCTCACCGCGCTTGACCATCCCGGCGAGGTCGTCGAGCGTGACATAGGTGCTTGTGCCGGTGTTGTAGAGGCGCCGGTTGGCGTATTTCTTTATCGTGACCGGATCGGAATTTTCCGGCATTTCTGATGCCTCCGTTTGGTGTTCGTGCGGGTCATGGGGAACCTTAATCCGAAATGAGCCCGATTTGGAAGCGGTTTTGTGCGTTGCGGCATGGCATGCGCCCGCCGCATGGCCGCCATGTACGCCTAATTTCAATTTGACTTGGGGAAAGGTTCGGGCAATTACACGGCCACAGCCTTCTTCGCACCTGCAAAAAACTGGAGACAATCATGTCCGCATCGAATGCCATCGTGGTCGCCGGCGCGGCGCGCACGCCCGTCGGTTCGTTTAACGGCGCCTTCGCCGGCACGCCCGCGCACGAGTTGGGCGCCGGCGCCATTTCCGCCGCTCTGTCGCGGGCCGGCGTGGATGCGAGCGATGTCGACGAGGTCATTATGGGTCAGATCCTCGCCGCCGGCCAGGGTCAGAATCCGGCGCGTCAGGCCGCCATGTCGGCGGGCGTCCCCCAGGAGGCGACCGCATGGGGCCTGAACCAGCTGTGCGGATCGGGCCTGCGCGCCATCGCCGTTGGCATGCAGCAGGTCGCCACCGGCGCTGCGGACATCGTCGTCGCCGGCGGACAGGAATCCATGTCGATGGCGCCGCACTGCCAGCACCTGCGCGACGGCGTGAAAATGGGCGACTACAAGATGGTCGACACCATGATCAAGGACGGTCTGACCGATGCGTTCCACGGCTACCACATGGGCAATACGGCGGAAAACATCGCAAACAGGTGGCAGTTGACCCGCGACGAGCAGGATGCCTTCGCCGTCGCCTCGCAAAACAAGGCGGAGGCCGCGCAGAAGGCCGGCAAATTCAAGGACGAGATCGTTCCGTTTACCGTCAGGACCCGCAGAGGCGAAACGGTGGTCGAGGACGACGAGTACATCAAACACGGCGTGACCATGGAGGGTGTCGGCAAGCTCCACCCCGCCTTTGACAGGGAAGGCACCGTCACCGCGGCCAATGCGTCCGGCATCAACGACGGCGCCGCCGCCGCGGTTGTCATGAGCGAGGCCGAGGCGGAGAAGCGCGGCGTTGCGCCGATGGTCCGCATCGTCTCCTGGGCGACGGCCGGCGTCGATCCCGAGATCATGGGCACGGGACCGATCCCGGCGTCCCGCAAGGCGCTGGAAAGGGCCGGCTGGTCGATTGACGATCTCAATCTGGTCGAGGCCAACGAGGCGTTCGCCGCTCAGGCCTGCGCGGTGAACAAGGATCTGGGCTGGAACCCGGATATCGTGAACGTCAACGGCGGCGCCATCGCCATCGGGCACCCGATCGGCGCTTCCGGCGCGCGCATCTTCAACACGCTGATCTTCGAAATGAAGCGGCGCGGGGCCGGGAAAGGACTTGCGACGCTGTGCATCGGCGGCGGCATGGGCGTGGCGATGTGTGTGGAAGCGCTCTGAATTTACTTGAACGGCAGGAAACGGAAACATGAGCAGAACAGCACTGGTCACCGGCGGCTCGCGCGGTATTGGCGCGGCGATTTCGGTGGGATTGAAAGACGCCGGTTACAAGGTGGCGGCCAACTATGCCGGCAATGACGAGGCGGCGGCCAAGTTCAGGGACGAGACCGGCATTCCGGTGTTCAAATGGTCGGTCGCCGACTATCAGGCCTGTGTTGACGGCATCGCCGGGGTCGAGGCCGATCTCGGTCCGGTCGACGTGCTGGTCAACAATGCCGGCATTACCCGCGACGCGCCGTTCCACAAGATGACGCCCGGCCAGTGGAACGATGTCATCGGCACGAATCTCACCGGCGTGTTCAACATGACCCGCCCGCTGTGGCCGGGCATGCGCGACCGCAAATTCGGCCGCGTGATCACGATTTCCTCGGTCAACGGCCAGAAAGGCCAGTTCGCGCAGACCAACTATTCGGCCTCGAAAGCCGGCGATATAGGGTTTACCCGCGCGCTGGCGCAGGAAGGCGCTCGCAACAACATTACGGTCAATGTCGTCGCACCCGGCTACATCGCCACCGACATGGTGATGGCCGTACCGGAAAAAGTCCGCGAATCCATTATCGCGCGGATTCCGGCCGGCCGGCTTGGAGAAGCCGGCGAAATCGCCCGCTGCGTCGTGTTCCTGGCTTCCGACGATGCCGGTTTCATCACCGGTTCGACGATTTCGGCGAATGGCGGTCAGTTTTTCAGCTAGACTTTTAGGGTGAAGCAAAAGAATGAACGGGCGCGCAACCGGGATGTATCCCGCTTGAAGGCAGTTTCATTCACCTTCGCGCGCACCGCCGAAACAATGTCGCCATGAAGCTTGCAAACTCCAGAGCATGACCTGCGTTTGGGCGGAACACGAACCTCTGGACGGCATGTCAGCGCCAAGCGAAGCAGCGGCCAGTTCGAACACCCGCCCGTCGACCATGAGCCCGACCGCGTCGACGGTCCGCCCGCTCACCTGCCGGGCGAATGCCGCCGCGACAAGTTCGTTCCTGTTTACGCCCGCGCCGTCCACCGCCGCTTGCGCGTCCGGCTGAGCATGCATGACATGTTCGACCGCCGGTCTAAAGACCGAGAACCGCTCATTGCCGCGGGAAGTCGAGAGCACGACGGAAACATCGTCACCCGGAACGCCGGACCCCAGAAGCTTCAGCAGAATGAAATCGTCATTCGTTCCGAGCCAATACCAGTGCACGGTCTCCAATTGCGATAGGCTGTTCCATTCGCTTACCGGCGGAACCGGCCCTTCCAGTAGATCGCTGCCCGGAAACGACGGCGCGAAAATGCCGCGCTCGACAGCGCCTGCCATATGCGCGGTTCCCAACGACTCTGATCTGTCTGCATCCGATGTTCCGCGTTCATACCACGAATACAGTCTTGCTACGGTGGAAGAATCTAGCGTGCGATATGCGTGATAGGAATTCATTATGAACATCGCCGAGAATACGAGCGCCACAAACGATTTGGCGCTGAATTTCGACACCGTGACTGAAGCAATCGCATACGTTCCGGACCACGCCATCAGCGAGTACATGAGATAGCGTGCGGCCGGTCCATCGGTCAAAGAAGCCGGGTCGTCGACCGCCGCCATGGCGGCGCCCAGGGGCGCCAGACAAAACAGATAAAACGCCAACGAGGCCCGCTTGTCCGGGCAGGCGAGAAACCCGCGCCTGAAAACGCCGTGGGCGAAGGCGAGCCCCGGCAGCGCAAAAACCGGGGCAAGCGCCAGATAGCCCCACAAATTCTTGCCCAGGAAAGGTACGAACGGCAGCATGACGAATTTCGCGCCATACAAAATCTTCGACAGCAGGCTCTGTCCGATTGAAGCGGTTTGGTCGGTGCGAATGATTGATGGCCCATGCTGCAATACGAAAAAGTAGTAGAGAACGATCGTCAGCACGAAGACCAGGCCCCAAAGCGCGACGCGCCGGAAATCGATCGGACGGGACAGCAACAGGACGACGAGAACGGGAACGAAAACGAGAAGTCCCGGAGAATGGGTGAAGGACGCGACCGCGCAAAGCGGCAGCGCCATCAAATCGCGCTTCCTCGAAAACAGCCAATAAATCAGCGCCGCATAGAGCAGAAGGAACGGATATCCGGTTATCAGAGCGACCCAGTAATTTGTCCAATGGGGAGCGAGCAGGATGACGCCGAGCGGGACCGCAAGCAGGAAATTCCCGATGAGCGTGAAGCGCACGGCGAATACGAAAGCGCAGAGCACACAACTGCCCGCAACGATCAGAAATCTATAATCGACAGTGCCGAACAGCAGATAATGAACATAGGAAATCAGCCGCCCGGATAATTTCGCATGGGGATGATTGGAGGCCGAGAAGAAGTAGGCGATCTTTTCGGAAACGGAGTCGGCGTCCAGAAACCGCTCCATGAATTGGCCGAGATAAAAATTGGTGTCGTCGCCCCACCACGGAATATTATAGCCGTTCCGGACCTGAGTGTGGACGAACGCGACCGCCAGCAGCGCGAGTATGACGAATCCGACCGCATCGAACAGCGCCCGGACGACACTCCCGGAAGGCCCAGGCGCACTTTTGACGTCAGAATCCATTGGCGCTCCCGACGATCGAGTGAAGTGCGACGGCAAGGTCAACATTCTCTATTCGCAGGTTTCCTTGTATGAAAAACATGCGGCCCGGTGTTGAAAACCGCTCGCATATCCGCTCGATCATTCCCCGTCGAATTCGAATACCTGCCCGTCGACCATCAGCCCGACCGTGTCGACGGTTCGCCCGCTCACATACCGGGCGAATGCCGCCGCGACAAGTTCGTTCCTGTTTACGCCCGCGCCGTCCACCGCCGCTTGCGCGTCCGGGCGCCAGCGAAGGACATGTCCGACCTTCGGTCTAAAGACCGAGAACCGCTCATTGCCGCGGGAAGTCGAGAGCACGACGGAAACATCGTCACCCGGAACGCCAGACGTCAGAAGCGTCAGAAAAATGAAATCGTCATTCGTTCCGAGCCGATGCCAATGCAGATTTTCCAATTGCGATATGCTGTTCCATTCGCTTACCGGCGGAACCGGCCCTTCCAATGGATCGCTGCCCGGAAACGACGGCGCAAAGATGCCGCGCTCGGCGGCTGCCTGCACGGTGCGGCCCATGCGTTGCAGTACTTCGATCCGTATTGGGTTAATCGCATTCCGTGTTCCGCGTTCATACCACGCATACATATTTGATTCGGTATGATTATCCGTCCAGCGATATGCGTCATACGAAGTCATGATGAACATCGCCGAGAATACAAGCGCCACAAACGATTTGGCGCTGAATTTCGACGCCGTGCCTGAAACGAGCACATACGTCCCGGACCACGCCATCAGTGAGTATATGAAATAGCGTGGATACGGATTGTCGGTCACGGACGAAGGGTCGTCGATCGTCACCATGGCGACGCCCAGGGGCGCCAGACAAAACAGATAAAACGCGAACGAGGCCCGCTTGTCCGGGCAGGCGAGAAACCCGCGCCTGACGATGCCGTGGACGAAGACAACCACCGGTAGCGCGAACAATGCGGCGACCGCCAGATAGTTCCAGACCGGCAAACTCCTGCCCAGGAAAGGTGCGAACGGCATCATGACGAATTTCGCGCCATACAAAATCTTCGACAGCAGGCTCTGTCCGATTGAAGCGGTTTGGTCGGTGCGAATGATTGATGGCCCATGCTGCAATACGAAAAAGTAGTAGAGAACGATCGTCAGCGCGAAGACCAGCCCCCAAAGCGCGACGCGCCGGAAATCGATCGGACGGGACAGCAGCAGGACGACGAGAACGGGAACGAAGACGAGAAGTCCCGGAGAATGGGTGAAGGACGCGACCACCGAAAGCAGAAGCGCCATGAAATCGCGCTTCCTCGAAAACAGCCAATAAATCAGCGCCGCATAGAGCAGAAGGAAGGGATATCCGGTTATCAGAGTAACCCAGTAATTTGCCCCATGGGGAGCGAGCAGGATGACGCCGAGCGGGACCGCAAGCAGGAAATTTCCGACGAGCGTGAAGCGCGCGGCGAATACGAAAGCGCAGAGCACGCAGCCGCCCGCAATCTTCAGAACGGCGAAATCGACGGTCCCGAACAGCAGATAATGAACATAGGAAATCAGCCGCCCGGATAATTTCGCATGGGGATGATTGGAGGGTGAGAAGAAGTAGGCGATCTTCTCGAAAACGGAGTCGGCACCCAGAAACCGCCGCATGAACTGGCCGAGAAAGAAACCGATGTCGTCGGACGACCACGATATATTGTGGCCGTTCCGGACCTGCGTGTGGATAAACGCGACCGCCAGCAGCGCGAGTATGACGAAACCGACCGCATCGAACAGCGTCCGGGGGGCGCCTCTCATGCGGGGGGGGGGGGGGGGGGGTAAAACGTTGATTTCATTGCGAAAATTTCTATTTTTGGCGCGCGGGGGGAGGGCGTATTTTTGGCGTCAAACCCCATTATCGACGCTCCCGACGATCGAGTGAAGTGCGGCGGCGACGGCAAGGTCAACGCTCGTATCTTCATAAATCGGCGGGCGCAAGGCATCACGCTCGAAACGGTGCGCGTTCGGCGGTTTTCCGGCAGCCGCCGGATTTGAAACATATGGTTATTGGAGTATTACCGGGGCCGAAGCCGTAGATATGCAGGCTTGAAATAAATTGCGCCGCGACCGGGGCCTCATCCGGGAAAAGGAGCTATTTGGATGACAGCTGAAACCGCCGCCAACGGGAACGCTCGGGCTTGCTTTGACTGGGAGGACCCCTTCCTTCTCGACGAACAGCTTGGCGAAGACGAACGGATGATCCGCGACGCGGCCCGCGCCTTCGCCCGGAAAGAACTCTCTCCCCGTATCAAGCGGGCCTATATGGAGGAGAAGACCGATCCGGACCTGTTCAGGCTGATGGGCCGGGCCGGGCTGTTGGGAATAACGGCGCCCGAGGAATATGGCGGCGCCGGCGCATCCCACGTGGCTTATGGTCTGGCCGCCCGTGAGATTGAGCGGATCGATTCCGGGTATCGCTCGATGATGAGCGTTCAGTCATCGCTGGCGATGTATCCGATCCATGCCTATGGTGACGACAATCAACGGAAAAAATACCTTCCCGGTCTGGCGTCGGGCGAGTTGATCGGCTGCTTTGGTCTTACCGAGCCGGACGCCGGCTCCGACCCGGGCGGGATGAAAACGCGTGCCGTGAAAATTGATGGCGGTTACCGGCTGAACGGCGCCAAGACGTGGATTTCGAATGCTCCGATCGCCGATGTTTTCGTCGTCTGGGCCAAATCCGACGCGTCTGACGGCGCGGTCCGGGGCTTCGTGCTCGAAAAGGGCATGAAGGGCCTGTCGGCGCCGAAAATCGACGGCAAATTGTCGCTGCGCGCCTCGATTACCGGCGAAATCGCGATGGATGACGTCGAAGTCGGCGAGGATGCGCTCCTGCCCGATGTTTCCGGCCTTCGCGGACCGTTCGGATGTCTCAACCGTGCGCGATACGGCATCTCCTGGGGCGCGATGGGCGCCGCGGAGGATTGCTGGCGGCGCGCGCTTGCCTATGGGCTCGATCGCAAACAGTTTGGCAGGCCGCTCGCCGCCACACAGCTTTTCCAGAAGAAACTCGCCGACATGCAGACGGAAATCGCTCTTGGTCTGCAAGGGTCGCTTCGCGTCGGTCGGTTGATGGACGCCGGTAAAATGGCGCCCGAAATGATCTCGATCGTCAAACGCAACAATTGCGGCAAGGCGCTGGACATCGCACGTCAGGCGCGCGACATGCATGGCGGCAACGGCATTCAGATCGGCTACCATGTGATGCGCCATGCGGCCAATCTGGAAACGGTCAACACGTATGAAGGCACCCATGACGTTCATGCGTTGGTTCTGGGCAGGGCGCAGACGGGGATGCAGGCGTTTTTCTGAAGCGCGGCCGTTTGAAGAACGGCGTCGCGGACCGGGCGATCCATCGCCGCCGGACATGCCGTTGACGGTTGCAAAATCGGCCGCCATGATGAATTGAACTTCGGACAACCATGCTGCGGCGGACGGTTCACCGAGGAGAACCGGGAAAGTCATGAAACTTGCCTCACTGAAGGATGGCGGTCGCGACGGCCGTCTTGTCGTCGTCTCACGAGACCTGACCGAATACACCGATGCGGCCACCGTGGTTTCCACCATGCGAGGCGCGCTCGATGACTGGACTCGCTGCGGACCGGAACTGGAAACGCTGGCGGAAAGCCTGGAACACGGGTCCGTCCCGTCGGAACGCTTCCACGAGCATGAAGCCACGTCGCCCCTGCCCCGCGCTCATCTGTGGGCCGACGGGTCGGCCTATGTAAACCACGTCGCGCTGGTGCGCCGGGCGCGCGGCGTCGAAGTGCCGGAGAGCTTCTGGACCGACCCGCTGATGTATATCGGCGCTTCGGATGCGATGATCGGCGCCCGCGATCCGATTCCCGTAGAGTCGGCGGACTGGGGTATCGACATGGAGGCGGAAGTGGCCGTGATTGTCGACGACGTGCCGATGGGCGTCACGCCCGAGGCGGCGCGCGGCCACATAAAGCTGGTGATGATCCTCAATGACATTTCGTTCCGAAATCTCATTCCCGCCGAACTGGCGAAGGGTTTCGGTTTCTGCCAGTCGAAGGGGCCGACCGCATTTTCACCGGCGGCGGTGACGCCGGACGAACTCGGCGACGCCTGGGACGGAGGAAAACTGGCGCGGCCGTTGCTCGTCGACCTGAACGGCGAGCCATTCGGCAAAGCCGAGGCGGATGTCGATATGACGTTCGATTTCGGCCGGCTGATCGCCCACGCCGCCAGGACCCGCCCGCTGGGCGCGGGCGCGATCGTCGGTTCCGGGACGGTGTCCAATCGCGATCCGGACGGTTCGCCCGGACGGCCGGTTCCGGAAGGCGGCAGAGGCTACTCCTGCATTGCCGAAATCCGGATGATCGAAACGATCGATTCGGGCGGGCCCCGAACCTCGTTCATGGATTTCGGCGATACCGTTCGCATCGAGATGAAAGACCCTTCCGGTCACTCGATCTTTGGCGCGATCGAGCAGACGGTCGAGAAATACGACAACCCCTGACGGGCCGGCATCGCCGGCGGTGTTCGGGGCTTGCGACGATCGCGGCGCGAGAGTGAAACCGCGAACCGCACCTTGATTATCGTCCCCCGACGGGCATATTCGCCGTCGCTGAACCGGTGTTGAACCGCAGGGAGACAGGACATTGACCGGCAACATTCTCGCAATTGACCAGGGAACGACCTCAAGCAGGGCGATCGTTTTTGACAATTCGATGCGGATCGCCGCGGTCGGCCGGAAGGAGTTCACCCAGTATTTCCCGCAATCCGGCTGGGTGGAGCACGATCCCGGGGAAATCTGGAAAACCGTCTTGTGGTCATGCCGTTCGGCGATGAAAAAGGCCGGCGTCGCCGCGGACGGGATCGACGCGATCGGAATCACCAATCAGCGCGAGACCGTGGTCGTCTGGGACAAGGCGACCGGTGAACCCATCCACAATGCAATCGTCTGGCAGGACCGGCGCACCGCGCCCATGTGCGCCAGGCTGAAGAAACAGGGCCTGGAAAAAGTCTTCGCCGGGAAAACCGGACTGCTGCTGGATCCCTACTTTTCCGGCACGAAACTGTCATGGTTGCTCGACAAGGTTTCCGGCGCGCGCAAGCGGGCCGAACGCGGTGAACTGCTGTTCGGAACCGTCGATACGTTTCTCGTCTGGCGCCTGACCGGCGGCGCGGTGCACGCCACCGATGCGACCAATGCGTCGCGTACGCTTCTGTACGATATCGGTCGGAACCGGTGGGACGTCGACCTGTTGAAGATTCTGCGCATACCGGCGGCCATGTTGCCGGAAGTCAGGGATTGCGCCGCCGATTTCGGCGTTACCGAGAAAAAGCTGTTTGGCGCGGCGATCCCGATTCTCGGCATTGCCGGCGACCAGCAGGCGGCGGCGGTCGGCCAGGCCTGCTTCAAGCCGGGGATGATGAAATCGACCTACGGCACCGGCTGCTTCGCACTGCTCAACACCGGCGCGGACATGGCGCCTTCGAAAAACCGGCTCCTGACCACCATCGCCTATCGCCTGGGCGGCAAAACGACGTATGCGCTCGAAGGCTCGATCTTCATCGCCGGCGCCGCGGTCCAATGGCTGCGTGACGGTCTGGGCATCATCAAATCCGCCCGGCAAAGCGGCGCGCTGGCCGAGACCGCCGACCCCAATCAGGATGTTTATCTGGTGCCCGCGTTTACCGGCCTTGGCGCGCCATGGTGGGATGCGGATGCGCGCGGCGCGATCTACGGGCTGACCCGCAACAGCGGGCCGGCCGAGATTTCCCGCGCGGCGCTCGAAAGCGTCGCCTATCAGACAAACGACCTCCTGACCGCGATGAAGAAGGACTGGAAAGGCGCGGGCGCAAAGACCGTGCTGCGCGTCGATGGCGGCATGGTCGCTTCCGACTGGACAATGCAGCGGCTTGCCGACATTCTCGATGCGCCGGTGGACCGCCCGACCGTTCTTGAAACCACCGCGCTCGGCGTTGCATGGCTTGCCGGGTCGAGGGCGGGCGTCTGGCCGGGCAGGACGGGTTTTGCGAAATCATGGGCGCTGGAACGCAGGTTCAAGCCGCGGATGGATTCGAATGTGCGCAAGGCCGGGCTTGGCGGGTGGGAAAAGGCGGTCCGGCGCACTCTGTCGGATAGCGGCTGAATTCATGGCCGAATTGACTTTGCCCGTCCGGGCGGACAGCGCCGCGTCGCGACGGGATAATCACCGGCCGCGGCGACCGGCGGCGGGACAACCTCTTTCCTGATGGAATCGATCGTCGCCACGGCTCGCGGCAGCAACATGCGCATCGTCCTCGCGGAGGGCGAGGATCCGCGTGTAATCAAAGCGGCTTCAAGGGCGGCCGCCGACGGCCTCGCGAAAATCCTTCTGGTCGGAAACGAGAAGAACATCGCCGGCGAACGGACCGATATCGCCGGAATCGAGATGATCGATCCGGCGCGATCGCCAAACACGGCGCGCTTTGCGGTTGCATATCATGAATTGAGAAAACATCGCGGCGTTGACGAAACGACGGCGCGCGAGGCGGTCGCCAATCCGCTGAATTTCGCCGCCTTGATGGTTCGCGAAGGTTTTGCCGACGGGACCGTTGGCGGCGCGGTCGCGACGACCGCCGACACCGTGCGCGCGGCGATCCGGATCGTCGGAAAGGCGGAAGACGCGCGACTGGTGTCGAGCTTCTTCCTGATGGGGCTTTCGGGCGACCACCTGCCCCGGCAGGGCCCGGTCATCTTCGCCGATTGCGGTCTGGTCGCCGACCCGGACGCCGAAGATCTCTCGGAAATCGCCATTGCGTCGGCCGCGAATTTCCGGGCGCTTACCGGCAACCGGCCGCGCGTGGCGATGCTGTCGTTTTCGACCAAGGGCAGCGCCCGCCATGCCAGCATCGCCAAAATGATCGAGGCGACCGACCTAGCGCGCGCGAAATCGCCCGGCCTGACGATTGATGGCGAATTGCAATTCGACGCCGCATTCATTCCTTCGGTTGCGAAAGCCAAGGCGCCCGGTTCGCCGCTTGGCGGCCATGCGAACGTGTTCATATTTCCCGATCTCAACGCCGGCAATATCGCCTACAAGATCGCACAGCGGATCGGCGGCGCACAGGCCATCGGCCCGGTGCTTCAGGGCCTCGCCAGGCCGGCGAATGACCTGTCGCGCGGTTGCAGCGCCGACGATGTCTACAACATGATCGCGCTGACGGCGGTTCAGGCGAAGCGAACCGCCGCATAGGCAGGCGTTTACTGCACAAGCGGGGTATCGCCGCCCCCAAGTCCGATACCGGCGATTTCGGCCTTGCCCGCAAGAATGCCGATATATTGCGACACCGCGCGTCGCCAGCTTGCCTCTTCCAGCCAGGCGGCAATGCGACCGCCAACCAGTTCGAACGGCAATTGCCTGCCGGCGATGCGCCGGTCAAGTCGCAGAACGTGAAATCCGAACCGTGTTTCAAGCGGGGTCTTTCGCAATTCGCCATCGCTCATGACGGTCAGCGCCCGCTCGAACTCCGCCACGGTCGAGCCTTTCGTCAACCGGCCGAGATTGCCGCCATGCTTTCCCGAGGGACAATCGGAAAACCCGGACGCCAGATCGGCAAATTGTCCGGCATCGGCCTCAAGACGCGCGATAAGCGTTTCGGCGACGGATCTGGCCAGGTTCCGTCCGGAAGAATCATCGGGGCGCGCCGCCAGAAGAATGTGGCTTGCTTCCTCGATCTGGCCGGTGACGAACCGATCGCGATTGTTTTCGTAGCGCCGCAGGCACTCCTCTTCCGTGGCTTCGGGGATCGCAATTTCGCTATCCAGCAATTGCCGGATCGATGCTTCCTCCCGCGTCTCCAGTTTGCCGTCATCGAGTTTCCCCGGCGCCGGATCAATCCGCAGCCGCGTCGCCTCCTGCAACAACAACTCGCGGATGACGAGCGCCCTGGCGGCCTCGGCAAGGGCGGCGCCCGGATTGTCGGCCGGATGGTGTTGAGCCTCCAGACGTATGGCCTCCTCGGACACGCCGACGCCGTTGACAATGATCGCCGCCATCAGCGGACCGGGTTTGGGCGGCACCTTTTTCGGTTTGATGCCCAGACTCGTCGCCTTCGCGCAATCGGTGCGATTTCCGTTGTCGACCACTGTAACCATCGTCCCGGCCTATTTGGTTGCGGTGCGTGCGGACCGTGTGCGCACGACCTGGTAACCCGGACGCCACAGATAGCGCACCGGCGCGCTCAACATGTGCACCAGCCTTGTGAACGGGAACAGAAGCAGAATGGTCAGGCCAAGGAACAGATGCGCCTTGAAGATCGGCGACGCATGCTCGACATAGCTCGCCGCATCCGCCCGGAAGGTGAATATGCCTTGCGCCCAGTTCATGAAACGAACCATCTCCTCGCCGTCGAGATGTCGCATCGATACGGGTATGGTCGCGAGACCGAGCGCCAGTTGAATCCACAGCAGCACGATGATCAGCGTGTCGGATGTATTGGACGCCGCGCGCACACGGGCGTCGAAAATTCGGCGGTGAACCAGCATGGTCGCGCCGATAATGGCGATTACACCGGCGATGCCGCCCGCGATGATCGCAAGCAACTGCTTGGCGCCGTGGCTGATGCCGATGGCGTCGAAAAAGGCGATGGGGGTCAGCAGACCGATCAGATGACCGAAGAAGATCACCAGCACGCCGACATGGAACAGGACCGAACCCCAGACCAACTGCTTGCGCCGCAGAAGCTGCGACGAACCGGATCGCCACGTATACGGCTCGTGATCGTAGCGCACGATCGTGCCGAGAATCAGCACCGCCAGCGCCACATAGGGGTAGATGCCGAAGAAGAGCGTATTGAGATAGCTTAACATGGTTCCGGCCTCCTATAACGACGCCGTTGGAGTGTTTTCGGGATTTCGTTTGTGGGCGCGAAGCTGACGCTGGATACGATCGGGTCCGCAGGCGCTCTCGCCGGCATTGCCTCCGAAGGTGACGACTTCCTCTTCCCAGATCTCGTCCAGCGCTTTCAGGTCGTCGGGATCATGATCGGGTGCGGCCAGTATTTCCTCGACCAGATTCTCTTCCGCTTTTCCCGGCGCCATCTCCTCCAGCGCCGCGAACGCACCGGCGTAGACCGATTTGCGGTTGCGCAACCGTTTCCGCAACGCCGCGACGATATGCGCCGTTTGTCCCAGAAGTTCGCGGGCTTCATCCAGCGGGCGGGTTGAAAGGTATTCGAGGAAGAGCGGCAGATGGTCCGGCAATTCCCTGGCGTCGATCGCATAGCCGTTTTGCTCGTACATCCGCATCAGATCGACCATGGCCTGTCCGCGGTCGCGGCTTTCGCCATGAATGTGCTCGAACAGATGCAGCGACAGCGTGCGCGAGCGGTCGAACAGGAATACGTAGCGCTCCTGCGCGTCATACAGATCGAGGTCGGCGATGTTTTCCGCCAGCTTCGCCATGAGCGCCCGACTTCTCTCGTTCAGCAGCGCTTCTTCGGCGATCGCCGATTTCAACTCACCGGCAGCCTCCTTAAGTTCCCTTGTCGGATAGGAGAGCAGCAGGGAGATCGTTTTCAGTGTCTTGATCATCTTCACTCTCCTCAAAACGCGTCCGCCGGCGTGGCGACCCGCTTCTTGCGCCTGGCGCCGAACAGATCGGCGTCCGACGTACCGCCGGAACAGCCATTGCCGAACGAGAAACCGCAGCCGCCGCGGACGTCGTAGGCGTCCTCCGAAACCTCGCGGTGAGTGGTCGGGATAACGAAACGGTCCTCATAGTTGGCGATGGCCATCACATGATACATGTCCTCGATCATCCGACCGGTGAGACCGACCTTGGCGGCGATCTTCTCGTCGATAACGCCATCGATGGTCTTGGCGCGCATGTAGGCGCGCATCGCAAGCATGCGTTCCAGCCCCTCGACAACCGGCTGTTCCTTGCCGGCCGTCAACAGATTGGCCAGATAACGGACGGGGATGCGCAACGACCGGACATCCGGTATGTCGCCATCGAAACCGATCCTGCCGGTTTCCGCGGCCGACTGCACCGGCGACAGCGGCGGGATGTACCAGACCATGGGAAGCGTCCGGTATTCCGGATGCAGCGGAAAGGCGACCTTCCAGTCCATCGCCATCTTGTAGACCGGCGAATTCCTGGCTGCTTCGAGCCAAGCGTCCGGCACGCCGTCCTTCCCGGCCTGCTCGATGACGGCCGGATCGCCAGGATCGAGGAAGAGCTTCAACTGCTCCTCGTAGAGATCCTGTTCGTCGCCGGCCGATGCGGCCTCCGATATCCGGTCGGCGTCATAGAGCACGACGCCGAGATAGCGGATGCGGCCGACGCAGGTTTCAGAACAGACGGTCGGGTGGCCGGCTTCGATGCGCGGATAACAGAAGACGCATTTTTCCGATTTTCCGGAAGACCAGTTGTAATAGATCTTCTTATAGGGACAGCCGGATACGCACATGCGCCAGCCGCGGCACTTCTCCTGGTCGATCAGCACGATGCCGTCGTCCTCGCGCTTGTAGATCGCGCCCGACGGACAGGCGGCCACGCATGCCGGATTGAGACAATGCTCGCACAACCGCGGCAGATACATCATGAAGGTATTTTCGAATTCGCCGTATATTTCTTTCTGAACGCCCTCGAAATTGTAGTCCTTCGACCGTTTTGAGAATTCGCCGCCGAGAATTTCCTCCCAGTTCGGTCCCCATTCGATCTTCTCCATCCGCTCGCCGGTGATCAGCGAGCGCGGGCGCGCCGTGGGCGAGGCCTGACTTTCCCCGGCCGTCTGCAAATGGTCGTAGTCGAAATCGAACGGCTCGTAATAGTCGTCGATTTCCGGCAGGTCCGGATTGGCGAATATCTTCGCCAGGATTCGCCATTTCGAACCCATTTTGGGCTCGATTTTGCCGTTTTTCCTTCGGATCCAGCCGCCGTTCCACTTTTTCTGGTTTTCCCACTCCTTGGGATAGCCGACGCCGGGTTTGGTTTCGACATTGTTGAACCAAGCGTATTCGACGCCTTCGCGGTTCGTCCAGACGTTCTTGCATGTGACCGAACAGGTGTGGCACCCGATGCATTTGTCGAGGTTCAACACCATGCCGATTTGTGCGCGGATCTTCATTCTGCCGCCTCCTTCTGCGCCGCGGCCTCACGACGGGGGCCCTCCATCCAATCGACCTTTTCAAGCTTCTGGACGATGACGAACTCGTCCCGGTTGGAGCCGACCGTGCCGTAGTAATTGAAACCGTAGGATTGCTGGGCGTAGCCGCCGATCATGTGCGTCGGCTTGGTGACCGCCCTAGTGACCGAGTTGTGAATACCGCCACGCTGGCCGGTAACCTGGCTGCCCGGCGTGTTCACGATCTTCTCCTGCGCGTGGTACATGTAGATCGTTCCCTCCTTCATTCGTTGGGAAACGACCGCCCGCGCGACAATCGCGCCATTGACGTTGAAGACTTCGACCCAGTCATTGTCGACCAGCCCCGCCTTCTTCGCGTCCACTTCGGAAATCCAGACCACCGGTCCGCCGCGATTGAGCGTCAGCATCGTCAGATTGTCCGAGTAAGTAGAGTGGATGCCCCATTTCTGGTGCGGCGTGATGAAGTTCAGCACAAGCTGCGGTTTGCCGTTTGACCTGGTCTCGATCACCGGCTTGACCGCCTTGGTGTCGATCGGCGGGCGATAGAGACAGAAGCCCTCGCCGAAGGCGCGCATCCACAGATGGTCCTGATAGAGCTGCTGCCGGCCGGTCAACGTGCGCCAGGGAATATATTCGTGCACATTCGTGTAGCCGGCGTTGTAACAGACCTTTTCCGATTCCAGTCCGGACCATGTCGGCGAGGAAATGATCTTGCGCGGTTGCGCCTCCACGTCGCGGAAGCGGATTTTTTCGTCCTCCTTGGGAATGGCGAGATGGGTGTGATCGCGCCCGGTCATCTTCGATAACGCCTGCCACGCCTTGACCGCCACTTCGCCATTTGTCTCGGGCGCCAGCGACAACACGACCTCGGTCGCATCGATATCGGTCTCGATCCTCGGCCGGCCCCTGGTGGCGCCTTCCTCGGTCACTACGCCGTTCAGCCCGGCGAGCAGGTCGACCTCATGTCCGGTGTTCCACGAGATGCCCTTGCCGCCATTGCCGAGCTTGTCCATCAGCGGACCGAGCGCGGTGAACCGCTTGTAGAGGTTCGGATAGTCGCGCTCGACCACGGCGACCGCCGGCATGGTCCTGCCGGGCAACGGTTCGGTCTCGCCTCTCTTCCAGTCCTTCACGTCCATCGCCTGGGCGATCTCTCCCGGCGTATCGTGCAGGATCGGCACGAGAACCACATCCTTTTCCACGCCCAGCGCTTCCGGCGCGACTTCGGAGAACTTTCTGGCGATGCCCTTGAATATCTCCCAGTCGCTGCGCGCGTCCCATGCGGGATCGGCCGCGCTGGTCAGCGGATGGATGAAGGGATGCATGTCGGAAGTGTTGAGGTCGTTCTTCTCATACCAGGTGGCGGTCGGCAGAACGATGTCGGAATAGACGCAGGTGGTCGACATGCGGAAGTCGAGCGTGACCAGCAGGTCGAGCTTCCCCTGCGGCGCGGCGGCGCGCCATTTCGCCTCCTTCGCCCTTTGCCGGCCTTCCTCACCCAAATCCTTGCCGAGAACGCCGTGCGACGTGCCGAGCAGGTGTTTCAGGAAGTATTCATGGCCCTTGGCGGACGAACCGAGCAGGTTGGAGCGCCAGACGAACAAATTGCGCGGCCAGTTGGCGGGATCGTCCGGATCCTCGCAGGACATCCGCAGTCCGCCGGCCTTCAACTGCGCGGCGACATAGTCCTTCGGTTCCTTTCCGGATTTGGCCGCGGCTTTGGCGATATCCAGCGGATTGGTTTTCAACTGCGGCGCGGAAGGCAGCCAGCCCATGCGCTCGGAGCGGATATTGTAATCGATGAGAGTGGCGTCCCACGGACCCTCGGGCGCCGTCGGCGACAGGATTTCGTCGACTTTCAACGTCTCGTAGCGCCACTGGTCGGTGTGGGCGTAGAAGAACGACGTCGAGTTCATGTGCCGCGGCGGACGCCCCCAGTCCAGGCCGAACGCCAGCGGCAGCCAGCCGGTCTGCGGACGCAGCTTCTCCTGGCCGACATAGTGGCTCCAGCCGCCGCCTGACTGACCGACGCAACCGCACATGACCAGCATGTTGATGATGCCTCGGTAGTTCATGTCCATGTGGTACCAGTGGTTCAGTCCGGCGCCGAGAATGACCATGGAGCGGCCTTCGGTCTTTTCGGCGTTTTCGGCGAATTCCCGCGCCACGGCGATGATCTGATCGCGCGGCACGCCGGTGATCCGTTCGGCCCAGGCCGGGGTGTAGGGAACATCATCGTCAAAACCCGATGCGGTGGTCTTGTCGCCCAATCCGCGATCAAGCCCGTAATTGGCGCAGAACAGGTCGAACACGGTCGCAACCATCGCATCGCCGGCGGCAAGCCTGACCTTTTTGGCCGGCACCGCGCGCATCAGCACGCTTTCGTGTTCGGTGCCCTCGAAATGATCGTGTTCGCGATTGCCGAAATAGGGGAATGCGACATCGGCGACCGAATCATGGTCGCTGTCCAGGATCAGGCTCATTTCGAGCTCGACATCCCTGCCCCTGCCGTCCCTGGCTTCCAGGTTCCACTTGCCCTGTTCGCCCCAGCGATAACCCACCGAGCCCCGCGGCGCGACGACCTTGCCCGTCCTGCCGTCGACCGCGACGGTTTTCCATTCGGGATTGTTCTTTTCGCCGAGTGTTCCCCTGAAGTCGGAAGCGCGAACCGTTCTGCCCGGAACCAGACGGCCCTCCCTGTCCTTTTCCAGGAGAACCAGCATCGGCATATCGGTGTAACGGCGGCAATAGTCCTCGAAATATTCCGCCTGCCTGTCGAGATGGAATTCACGCAGGATCACATGGCCCATCGCCATTGAAAGCGCGGCGTCCGTACCCTGTTTCGGATGCAACCACAGATCGGAGAATTTTGCGGCCTCGGAATAGTCCGGCGAGACAACGACCGATTTCGCGCCCTTGTAGCGGACCTCCGAATAGAAATGCGCGTCGGGCGTGCGCGTTTGCGGAACGTTGGATCCCCAAAGAATCAGGAAGCCCGAATTGTACCAGTCGGCCGATTCCGGCACGTCGGTCTGCTCGCCCCAGGTCATTGGCGATGACGGCGGCAGGTCGCAATACCAGTCGTAGAACGACATGCAGACGCCGCCCATCAGCGACAGATAGCGGGAACCGGCCGCGTAGGAGACCATCGACATGGCGGGAATCGGCGAAAAGCCGATAACGCGATCCGGACCCCATTTGCGCGCCGTGTAGGCGTTTGCGGCCGCGATGATCTCGTTGACCTCGTCCCAAGTGGCGCGGACGAAGCCGCCCATGCCGCGCATCTTCGTGTACTCGGAACGTTTGGCGGGATCTTCCTGGATCGAGCCCCAGGCGGCGACGGGGGTGCGCACGGCGCGCGCTTCGCGCCACAGTTTCAGCAGCCGCGAACGGATCAGAGGATATTTTACCCGGTTGGCCGAATACATGTACCAAGAGTAGCTGGCGCCGCGAGAGCAGCCGCGCGGCTCGTGGTTGGGCAGGTCGGGTCTGGTGCGCGGATAGTCCGTCTGCTGGGTTTCCCAGGTGACGATTCCCCCCTTCACGTAGATTTTCCATGAACATGAGCCGGTGCAATTGGCGCCGTGGGTGGAGCGCACGACTTTGTCGTGCTGCCAGCGTTTGCGGTAGCTCTCCTCCCAATCGCGGTTTTCCGTGGTCGTGACGCCATGACCCCCGGAAAAGGCGCCGGCTCTGTTGCTCTTCAAAAAGTTCAGTCGGTCAAGCAGGTGACTCATTTATCTGTTCCTCACATTGCGGAGCCGGCCGTGACCGGCCGGCTGCCGTCCATTCGGGCTCAGGGGTTCTGCACGTAGGCGTTCTTTCGCAGATAGAACCACCAGTTGATGACGATGCAGATCGTATAGAATGCGGCGAAGCCGTAGAGCGCCAGTTCGGGCGTCGCGAGCCTGATCTGTTCTCCGAGCACCTTCGGGATGATGAAGGCGCCATAGGCGGCGACCGCCGAGGTCCAGCCGAGCACCGGTCCCGCCTGTTCCTTGTCGAACACGACCGCGATCGTGCGGAAGGTCGAACCGTTGCCGATGCCCGTGGCGGTGAACAGAATCAGAAACAGGATCAGGAAGGGTGCGAAGTAGTCTTCCGGTGTGGCGGACGCATAGGCCTGTTTCATGAAGTAGGCGACGCCCAGCGCGCTGGCCACCATGATCGCGGAGACGATCTGGGTCACTTTCGCACCGCCTATCCTGTCGGAGATCACGCCTCCGACCGGCCGGATCAGCGCGCCGATGAACGGTCCCATCCAGGCGTACATCAAGGCGCTGGGTCCGTTCGGATTGACCGTGTCATGGGTCACTGCGCCGTCGACCATCAGGTGCTGAAAGCCGAATATGACCTTGATCGCCAGTGCAAAGGCCGCAGAGTACCCGATAAACGAACCGAATGTCATCGTATAGATCACGGTCATCGCCCAAGTGTGTTTGTTGCCGAAAATCCGGTATTGCCGATCGAGGTTTTGCCCGATCTGACCGGGAATCATCCGCAACAGCAGAACCGTCGCCGCGATCACGATCGGCAACACGATCCATTTCGACACGTCGAAGCCGGAGCCACCGACTTTTTCAGGCAGCATCAGCCACAGACCGCACGCCGCCGTGAACAGACCGACGACCAGCATCAAAATAATGATGGCAAAGGCGCTCAACGGATTTCCGATATCCGGCGAGACGTGCTCATCACGGATATTATTCATGCCGAACCAGCCCGCGAACGCCAGCGGGATCAGGAACGCCAGCCAGATGAATCCGGCATTTTGTATGTAGGTCTCGGCGCCGGCGGGGATCTTGCCGATCAGCGTGCCGGAGGTGTTTTGCAAGATCATCGGCTCGCCGCCGAAAATGCCCATGGTCATGGCGAGAGGCGCGAGAATCTGCATCGTCGTGACGCCGAAATTGCCGAGACCGGCGTTCATGCCAAGCGAATAGCCCTGCATTTTCTTTGGAAAAAAGAAGGAGATATTGGACATGGACGAGGCGAAGTTGCCGCCGCCGATGCCGGACAGAAAGGCGAGGATCTGGAACTGCCACAGCGGCGTATCCGGATCGAGCAGCGCGAAGCCGGTTCCCGCCGCCGGTATCATCAGCAATGCGGTGGTGAAGAAGATCGTGTTGCGTCCGCCGGCTATGCGGATGAAGAAGGTCGATGGAATGCGCAGCGTCGCGCCGGTCAGACCGGCGATCGCGGCCAATGTGAAGAGTTCGGACTTTTCGAACGGAAAGCCCAGATTGAGCATCTGCACCGTGATGATGCCCCAGTAGAGCCAGACGGCGAATCCGCACAGCAGGCTCGGAATTGAAATCCACAGGTTGCGATTGGCGACGGTCTTGCCTTCGGACGACCAGAAGGCTTCGTCCTCCGGGTTCCAGTTTCTGAGATCTTGTCCCACTTCGTTCTCCTGTCGAACGGCTGCGCCCCGAATGGAGGGCTTATCGGAAATCGGGCCGCCGTTCCGTACGGCCCGCGTGGATATTCACCGGGCCTCGCCCACCGAAGCGGTCGCGGCGGCCTCGGGCCTGGGAAGTGGTTGCTCGGGCACGTCGGAGAGGTATTTCTCTTCGCCCAGAGCCGGATGGCGCCGGCGCTCCATTCTGCGGATCGCGACATGCATCCAGACCGTGGATATGGCGACCAGGACGAACATCAGCATGTAAGGCGCGGTCCATACGCCGGTCAGGTCCAGCAGAATGCCGAACGCGATCGGCAGCACGAAGCCGCCCAGCCCGCCGATCATGCCGACCAATCCGCCGACGGAACCGACATGATGCGGATAGTAGACCGGGATGTGTTTGTAGACCGCGGCCTTGCCGAGGCTCATGACGAAGCCAAGGACAACCGTCAGGGCCACGAAGACCGAAACGCTCAAGCCGATATTGAACTCGATCGGCCCGTTGATGCCCTGCACGATATAGCTTGTGTCGGGATAGCTCATGAAGAACAGGCAGCCGAGCGAGACGATGAAGGTGAGGTACATCACGAAGCGGGCGCCCCATTTGTCCGACATCCAGCCGCCCAAAGCCCGGAATACCGAGCCTGGAAGCGAATAGAGTCCCGCGAAAACGCCCGCCGTCGTCAGTTCCAGTCCGTAGGCGCCGACATAGTAGCGCGGCAGGAAGGACGCCAGCGCGACAAACGCGCCGAAGACGAAGAAGTAATAGGTGGCGAAACGCCAGACCTGAATGTTCTTCAACGGCTCCATCTGGCGCGCGGCCGAGACCGGCCTGGCGCCGGTCTTCTTACGCGACGCCTGCGCCGGATCGTCTCTGGACAGGATGTAGAACAGCACCGCCGTTATCGCGAGCGCGACGGCGTAGACGCGGGCGGTGCCCTCCCATCCCATCGCGACGACGAGGAAGGGCGCCGCGAAGTTGGTCACCGCCGCGCCGACATTGCCGGCGCCGAAGATGCCAAGGGCCGTGCCCTGATTTTCCTTCTCAAACCATTGCGAAACGTAGGCCACGCCGACGATGAAAGACCCGCCGGCAAGACCGAGGCCGAGCGCGGCGATCAGGAACACCGCATAGGTCTGCACGGAGGTCAGCAGCCACACCGCGACCGCGGTGATCAGCATTTGCAGCGGAAACACGATGCGCCCGCCGAACTGTTCGGTCCAGACGCCGAGGAAGATGCGGCTGACCGAGCCGGTCAAAACCGGTGTGGCGACCAGCAGGCCGAACTGCGTGTCGTTAAGACCGAGTTCGCCCTTGATCTTGACGCCGATGATCGAAAAAATCGTCCAGACCGCGAAACACACGGTAAACGCAAAAGTGCTCAGCCCCAATGCGCGGTACTGATCATTGCGGGTGACCCCTTCGAGCGTGTGCATGAATCCGAACCCCTCAGGTTCCGGCGGCGGGTGTGCCGCCATTCGGCTGGATGGGGTCAAAATCGCGCTCCCGACGTCGTTTGGGCTTGATCTGAGTCAACCGGAACGGGATTGCCGAAGAAAATAAGAGACGCCATGTCGGAATTCGGCCGGAGCGAAAATTTCGTCAATATCCGGTTTCCGGGGTTGTAATTTGAGCGTCAAATTGATCAAATCAATTCATGATATTTATCAAGTATAGCTGATATGCGGGCGTCCGACCTGCCGCAGGTGCGATCGCTTGGATTGTTCGAAAGCATGAGCGATTCGAACTTCGAGACGCTCATGCAGTCGGCATATCTGCAAACGTTTCCGGCACAGCTGGAACTGATCTCCGAGGGCGATCCGGCCGATTTCCTGTATGTGGTGATCGAAGGTTGCGTCGAACTGTTTGCGCATTCCGGCGGACGTGAATCGACCATGGGCATGGTGCACCCGGTCGGCACCTTCATCTTGGCCGCGGTGTTGAAAGACGCGGTCTATCTGATGTCGGCGCGCACCAGCAAAAGGTCGCGCATTCTTCTGTTGCCATCGGAAAGCGTGCGCGATCTCTTCTTGCGGGACGATGCGTTTTCCCGCTCGATCGTCGTCGAACTTGCGAGTTGTTATCGAAGCATCGTCAAGGAGCACAAGGATCTCAAGCTGAGGACGGCGGTGGAACGTCTGGCCAATCGCCTGCTTCGCTACCATGTCGATCAGGGAGAAACCGGCACGGTCAGGTTGCCGCACGACAAACGCACTTTGGCGTCGCTTCTCGGCATGACGCCGGAAAATCTCTCGCGCGCCTTTGGAACCCTGAAAGCCTACGGCGTCGTAGTGGATGGCGGGTCCGTGAAATTCGAGGACCTGCCCGGTCTGAAGACGCTTGCCAAACCGAATCCGCTGATTGACGATCGGACCGCTTGAGCGCATCGTGATCATTTTGCGGCAAAGGAATTGACCTCTCCCATCCGATGCAACACACTCGGCGACATGTTCACTCGGAAGACGATTTGAATGACGTTTGCGCGGGTCAATGGCGTTGTGCTGCATTTCGAGGACCGCGGCGCGGACAACCGGCCCGCGGTCGTGTTTTCCAATTCGCTCGGTACGGATTTCCGCATTTGGAACGGCGTCGCGGAACGGCTGGACGACGGTTTCCGGATCATCCGCTACGACAAGCGCGGTCACGGGCTGTCGGAAGCGACGCTTCCGCCCTGTCGGATGACCGATCACGTCGGCGATCTCGCGGCCCTGCTGGATCATCTTGAGGTTTCGAACGCCTCGATTGTCGGGCTTTCGGTCGGCGGCATGATCGCGCAGGGCCTGGCGGCGCTCAGGCCCGATCTCGCAGCCGCGCTGGTGCTTTGCGACACGGCTCACAAGATCGGCCCCGCGGAAATGTGGGATGAACGGATCTCGGCTATCGGTTCCGGCGGGATCGCATCGCTCACCGACGCGATCATGGAGCGCTGGTTCACGCCCGGATACCGCTCACCCGACAATCCGGATTTCACGGGCTATGTCGCCATGCTGACCCGGACAAGCGTCGATGGATATGTCGGAACCTGTGCGGCGATCCGTGATTGCGACCTGACCGAATCGACCCGGGCGCTGGCCGTCCCCGCGCTGTGCATCGTCGGCGATCAGGACGGCTCGACGCCACCCGAACTGGTTCGCTCGACGGCGGAACTGATTGAAGGCGCGCGGTTTGAAATCGTGGAAGGCGCGGGCCACCTGCCGTGCGTCGAGCAACCGGAACGCACGGCGGACCTCATCAGGGATTTTCTGGAGAGCGCCGGCGTCGCCGGTTGAATCCATGGTCGCGGCAATCCGCGCAACCGGGAGGAACAATGTCGGATTACGCTTCGGTTTCAAGGCAGGGCGGCATCGCGGTCGTCACCCTCGACAACCCGCCGGTCAATGCGCTGAGCTTCCATATGCGCGGTCCGCTGGACAAGGCGATGCGCACATTGCGCGACGACGAAAGCGTCGACGCGATGGTGCTGATCTGCGCGGGACGCACCTTTGTCGCCGGGGCCGACATTACCGAATTCGGCAAACCGATGCGGCGGCCCGGTCTGCCCGATCTGATCGACACGCTGGAAACATTCGACAAGCCCACCGTCGCCGCCATTCACGGCACGGCGCTCGGCGGCGGACTTGAACTGGCGTTCGGCTGCCACTTTCGCGTGGCGGTTCCGTCCGCCGGCGTAGGCTTGCCCGAAGTCAAGCTCGGCCTGCTGCCGGGCGCGGGCGGCACCCAGCGCCTGCCACGTCTGGTCGGGCCCGAAAAAGCCGTGCGGATGATTACTTCCGGCGACCCGATCGGCGCCAGGGAAGCTCATGCCCATGGCGTCATCGACGAGATCGCGGGAGATGATTTGCTTGCCTGCGCGGTGGCTTTTGCCGAAAAAGTTGTCGCCGACGGGCGGGAACTCGTGCAAATCCGCGACCGCGATGAAAAACTGGCCGCCGCGCGCGCCGGTCCCGACGCGTTCGACAAGCTGGTCGAAACCGTGAGGAAAAAGGCGCGCGGTCTTGAAGCGCCGGTGATCTGCGCTCAATCAGTCCGCAACGCGATCACCCTGCCGTTCGCGGAAGCGGTGGCGAAGGAGCGCGAATATTTCCTGCATCTGGTTTCGGGCGAGCAGTCACGGGCGCAGCGGTATTTGTTTTTCGCACAACGCGAGGCGGCCAGGGTGGCCGGCGTATCGCGTGACGACAAATCGCGTCCGCTGAAAAAAATCGGCATTGTCGGCGGCGGCACGATGGGCGGCGGCATATCCATGTCGTTTGTCAATGGCGGCTATCCGGTGACATTGCTGGAGAGGAACGGGCAGGCGCTCGACGCGAGCCTGGCCCGCATTTCCAAGACCTATGACATTTCCGTTTCGCGCGGCTCGCTGACGGAAGAGAACAAGGCCGAGCGCATGGCGCGCTACACCGGGGCCACCGACTACGCGGGCCTTGCCGACTGCGACCTGATCGTCGAGGCGGTATTCGAGGAGATCGGCGTCAAGCGGCAGGTGTTTGAGAAACTCGACGAAATCGCCAGACCGGGCGCCATTCTTGCCTCCAACACCTCCTATCTCGACATCAACGAGATCGCCGGCTTCACCGGCCGGCCGGGCGACGTGCTCGGCATGCATTTCTTCTCGCCGGCCAACGTGATGAAGCTGCTGGAAATCGTTCGCGGCGACGCCACCGGCGCGGACGTGCTTGCAACGGCGCTTGATGTCGGAAAGCGCATCGGCAAGACGCCCGTGGTCTCCGGCGTCTGCCACGGGTTCATCGGCAACCGTATGCTCGGCGCGCGCGGCAGCGAGTTGGAAGCGCTGTTGCTGGAAGGCGCGCTCCCCGAACAGGTCGACAAGGCGTTCACCGATTTTGGCTGGCCGATGGGTCCGTTCGCGATGGGCGACCTCGCCGGTCTCGATATTGGCCTGCGCATGCGCAAGGCGCTCGGCGTCACGGCGACGATAGCCGACGCACTCTGCGATGCCGGCCGCCATGGGCAGAAAACCGGTTCCGGCTACTACCGCTACGAGGATGGGCGAACGCCGATCCCCGATCCCTGGGTGACGAGGCTGATCGAGGAGAAAGCCGCCGGGCAGGGTATCGACCGGCGCGATATTTCCGACGGGGAGATCACCGAACGCACGCTCTATCCGATGATCAACGAGGCTGCGAAAATCCTTGAGGAAGGGATTTCGGTGCGGCCATCGGATATCGATGTCGTCTGGACCAACGGCTACGGATTTCCGGTCGGCAAGGGCGGTCCGGTGTTTTTCGCCGACAACACGGGTCTGGCGAACATTGTCGGGCGGCTCGAACATTGGCTCGGCAAGACCGGCAACGATGTGTTCAAACCGGCCGAACTGTTGAAGAAACTGGCCGGCGATGGCGCTACATTCGCCTCGCTGCGGGCGGGCAAGGCATGACCATGGAATTTGCCGCCCGCCACTATTTCAAGCGCATGACCGTATGGAGAAAACGAACATGACCGACGATATTCCCTTTACGCCCGACCTGTCCGTCAAACCTGAAGTATCGGGGTTCTTCGATGAGGCGACCAATACGATCTCCTACATCGTCAGGGACCCGAAATCCGATTGCTGCGCCGTCATCGACAGCATTATGGACATCGATTACGCCGCCGGACGGATCACCTACGATCATGCCGACGAGCTGATCCGCGTCATCGGGGAAAATGGATGGAAGCCGGAGTGGATCATTGAGACCCATGTTCATGCCGATCATCTGTCGGCCGCGCCCTACATCCAGCAGAAACTGGGCGGAAAACTCGGCATCGGCGAAAACATCACCGTCATCCAGGACACGTTCGGCAAAGTGTTCAACGAGGGGACCGGATTTCAGCGCGACGGTTCGCAGTTCGACCGGTTGTTCGGCGATGGCGACCGCTACGAAATCGGAACGATGACGGCATATGTCATGCACACGCCGGGCCACACGCCGGCCTGCATGACCCATGTCGTCGGAGACGCGGCATTCGTCGGCGATACCCTGTTCATGCCAGATGGCGGTTCGGCGCGCGCCGATTTCCCGGGCGGCGACGCACGCCGGCTCTACCGTTCGATCAAACGCGTGCTCGCGCTTCCTGACGAGACGCGGCTGTTCATGTGCCACGACTACGGGCCCAATGGCCGCGACATTCAGTGGGAAACGACCGTGGCGGAAGAGAAGGCGCACAATATCCATCTCGCCGGCGGCACGACCGAGGACGAGTTCGTCGAACTGCGCGAGGCGCGCGACAGGACGCTCGCCATGCCGGAACTGATCATTCCGTCATTGCAGGTCAACATGCGGGCCGGTAATCTGCCGAAGGACGACAACGGCAAACCGGCTCTGAAGGTTCCGATCAACGGACTTTGAGCCCGCGGGAAAATCGGAGTTCATCGACAATGGAAATTCGCCGGATCGCGGATCGCGTGGCCGTGGCGGGACAGATCGGTGTTGCCGATGTCGGCACGATCGCGGAAATGGGTTTTCGGACCCTGATCTCCAACCGGCCTGATCATGAGGAGGGGACGACGCCGCATGAGCGGATCCGGTCCGCGGCGGAGGCGTCCGGATTGAAATTTTTCCATGTTCCCGTCGTTTCCGGCGCAATCACGTCCGACGACGTTTCGGACATGGCCGCGGTAATGAGCGGCGCCGAACGACCGGTGCTGGCCTATTGCCGCACCGGCGCACGCTGCATCGACCTGCTGCGGCGTGTCGGCATGGCGCGATAGATCGCTCGTTCCCGGGGCCGGAACACAACCGGCCCGGGTGTTTTTCGCTTACCTTCGCGCGGCGCTCAAATGGCCGGCGACCAGCCGGGCCAGTTTTTCGGCTACCTCGTCCTTTGACATTTCCGGCCATTCCCTCACACCGGAACGGCTCACGATGCGCACCCGGTTGCGATCGCCGCCCATGACGCCGCTGTCCGGCGAAACGTCGTTGGCGACGATGATGTCGGCTCCCTTGCTCTTCAGTTTGGCGTCGGCGTTCGCGGTCAGGTCGTCCGTTTCGGCGGCGAATCCGACGACCAGGCCCGGCCTTTGTCCATGATTGCCGATGCCGGCCAGAATATCGGGGTTTTCGGTCAGACGCAGGACCGGCGCACCGCTTCCGGGATTTTTCTTTATCTTGCGGTCGGACTGAGAAGCCGTGCGCCAGTCGGCTACCGCCGCCACCATGATCGCCGCGTCGCCCGGCAGAAGACGTTCCACCGCGTCACGCATCTCGCGGGCGCTTTCCACGCGGGTGACGTCCACTCCCGCCGGGTCGGGTATGGCGACCGGTCCGGAGACAAGCCGCACGTCCGCGCCCAGGCGCGCAAGCGCGCCGGCGACCGCGTGGCCCTGCTTGCCCGAAGAGCGGTTGGCGATGTATCGCACCGGATCGATCGGCTCATGCGTCGGGCCCGACGTCATGATGATCTTCCTGCCGCGCAGGGGTTTGGGCCGATCGTCAAGCAGGGATTCGACCGCCGAGACGATCTCGGACGGTTCGGCCATCCTGCCTTCGCCCGCCTCGCCGCTCTCGGCCATTTCGCCCGAGTTGGGGCCGATAAATCCGATGCCGTCCCCTTTCAACGTCAGCACGTTGCGGCGGGTGGCGGGATGATCCCACATTCCGGGGTTCATGGCCGGGGCCGCCAGAACCGGCTTGTCGGTCGCCATGAGCACGGCGGAGGCAAGATCGTTGGCCAGTCCGTTGGCCATCCTGGCCATGAGGTCCGCCGTCGCGGGCGCCACAACCAGGAGGTCGGCTTCCCGCGACAGCCTGATGTGGCCGATGTCGTGCTCATCGTCACGATCGAACAGTTCGACGAAAACACGGTCGGCGGTCAGGGCCGATACGCTCATCGGCGTGATGAAGGATTGAGCGGCATCCGTCATGACGGCGCGAACGCCGAGGCCGCGCTCCCGCAACCGCCTGATCAGATCGTGGCATTTATAGGCGGCGATTCCGCCGCCGATGATCAACAGGATTCGTTTTCCGCCCCAAAAGCCCGCCATGGCGGAGGCCGGCGGGCCCGCCGGAACGGTCGCGCCGTCCTCCGCCCGGACGGCATTTCGCAGAATCGAGCGCAGTTCCCGTTCCATCGACACACCGTTCCGCGCGGCCCGCTCCCGCAGCTTTTGCTTGGTCCGTTCGTCAATCTGCCGGATTGTGACGGATGCCATTACGCACCTCATTTGCCGTTGCATACACTATAGTGTATGCGTTGATTGCATTGCAATCAACGGCGTGAACCGCCGGCGGACGGATGACTTTACCTTTCTTTACATCGGAGAGAAGCGCCGGCAACAGGCGGTGCCTAGCTTGGGAACATTGCGGAAGGCGGAAGCCTCCCCATCCACCGGAGCAGGAGATTTGTCATGAATGAGATCAACGGAAACGGCGAACGGAACAACAAGTCCGGCAAGCGCTGCCGCAGGGCGATTGCCTATGTCGCCGCCGGCGCCCTGTTGTTGGGCGGCGTATTCGGCGTACAGGCGTTCGCCGAGAGCAATACCTACGCTCACATGAAGCTGTTCGCCGCGAGCGAGAACGGCGAAACCCACCGGGGCCGGCATGGCCGGCATCATCGTTTTGCCGATATGAGCGACGCCGAAATCGAGGCCGCGATCACACGTATGGTCAGACATGCCGCCATTGAAATCGACGCGACCGACGAGCAGTCGGAAAAGATCGCGACATTGTTGACCGCGGTCGCCAGGGATCTGAAGCCAATGCGCGACGACATGCACGCGGCGGCGACGGAAATCCATGAACTGCTGCTTGAAGACTCCATCGACCGTCAGGCGCTTGAACGGGTTCGCGCCGAACGCCTCGCGGAAGCGGACCGCATCAGCAAGAAGCTCATCGACGCGATCGCCGACGTCGGAGGGGTGTTGACGGCCGAACAGCGAAAGGTGCTTGATGAGCGCATCAGACAGTTCCGCGGCATGCGGGGCGGCTGGCGCCGGGGCTGACCGGCGCCTGGACTGGCAGGTCATGGCGGAAGAAATTCTGTTGATCGAAGACGATGCGAGGCTCGCCGGGATGGTCAGGGACTATCTCGGCGAGTCCGGTTTTGCCGTCACCGTCGCCGGCGCCGGCAACGAGGGTCTGGCCCTGCAAAAAGCCAGACCGTTCAATGCCGTCATATTGGACCTGATGTTGCCCGATATAAGCGGGCTGGACGTATGCCGGTCGCTTCGTGCGAAAGACGACGTTCCGATTCTGATCCTTACCGCCAGGGGCGATCCGACCGACCGCATCGTCGGACTGGAACTGGGCGCCGACGATTATTTGCCGAAGCCTTTCGAACCGCGCGAATTGCTGGCGCGCCTCAACGCGATTCTCAGACGAAGCCGCATCGGCAGGAGTGGCGGCCTGCTGCGATTCGGGCGATTGGAAATCGATACGGGCGCCATGGCGGCGGCGATCGACGGGCGGCGATGCGATCTGACGGCTCATCAGTTCAAGCTTCTGGAGATACTGGCGAACGCGGCCGGGCGCGTCCTGAGCCGCGACATGCTCATGGAACGCCTGAAGGGAGAGAATCTTGAAGCCTTCGACCGCTCGATCGATGTGCACATTTCCCGCATCCGCGCGGAGATAGAAGATGATCCGAAACATCCGCTCCGCGTGATCACGGTCAGGGGCGCCGGCTATGTGTTCGCCCGCGTCCAGGACTGAGAAAACGCCGCGCGTGGAGGGGCCGCAATGCTGAGACGCCGCCTTTACCTTCAGATTTATGCGACGATCATCGGCAGCATCATCATGATGGCGGTGCTGTCCGGAATTCTGTGGAGCGTCTTCGTCCGGGATCATTTCCATCGCGACGTTCTGGGGGTCGCCAGTGAACTGGCGATGCAATCGCTGCCGCCGGCGGCAGCGCCCGTTGCGCGACAGCGCAGCGCCATCGCCGCGCTCGGCCGGGAACTCAACGCCGATATCAGCCTGTTCGACGGCGAATTGCGCCTGATCGCCGCTTTCGGCGAACCGGTCGGTCTCTCTCGCGGTTTCAGGAAGTCCGGCGGCCGCAACAGGCGCGCCGGCCAGCATTTGACGCTCAACCTCGCGGACGGCCGCTGGCTGGCGATTGATGTCAACCGTCCCGGCGCGCTGCATCCATTGGTCAATCTGACCCTGTTTCTTGGCGCGATCGTGGTCAGCATCGTTCTGGTGTCTTATCCCCTGGTCAGGCGGCTGACGCGCCGGTTGGAACGTCTGCGCGACGGCGTCGTGCAAATCGGCGGCGGCGAACTTTCCACTCGCGTGAAGGTGGAGGGACGCGACGAAGTGGCGAACCTGGCGCGGAGCTTCAACGAGGCGGCGGAGAAGATCGAGAAACTGGTTGAGGCGAATCGCATGCTGCTGGCCAACGCTTCGCATGAACTGCGCACACCGCTGGCGCGTATCCGGCTTGGCGTTGAAATGCTCGAAAAAAAGGAGGATCCGCAACGGCGCAGGGCGTTGATGCGGAACATCGCGGAGCTCGACCTGCTGGTCAACGAGATATTGCTGATGAGCCGGCTGGAGGCCGGCGCGAGGATGGATTGCGCGGAATCCGTCGATCTTCTGGGCCTGGTCGCCGAAGAGTGCGCACGGTTTGAACATTGCACGGTCGCCGGGGCGGCGGCGACGGTCCGGGGCGACCCGCATCTGCTCCGCCGTCTGGTGCGCAATCTGTTGAAGAACGCGACCGAACATGGCGCGCCGCCAATCGAGGTCGGGATCGATAGCGATGCGAACCGGGTAATAATGACCGTCAGCGATGGCGGTGAAGGAATTGCCGGGGAAATCCGGGAAAAGGTGTTCGAACCGTTTTATCGCGACGCGCAATTGCGGAATACCGGCAACAGCGGGCTCGGCCTCCCGCTCGTAAGACAGATCGCGGAGGCGCATGGCGGTTCGGCGGTCGTTACCGCGGGCGCCGGGGGACGCCTGGCGATCATGGTGACGTTGCCGCTCGTTCCGAAGTGAACGCCGGCGTCCGGCTCAGCAGAATGTCGGCGGGCATTCTGCGGCTGTTTACGAGCCGCGCATTGACCATGTCGTTGCCGCGGGCCCGTCTTTCCGCCGCCTGCCGGTCGTGACCGTGGTCGAGCCAACGCCGTATGAGCCGGCGTTCCAGTTCATCTTCCGCCACATCGAGAAAGACGGTCAGGTCGAACAGGCCGGCAAGTTTCGTCCACGGTTCCCCGTCCAGCAGCAGATAGTTACCTTCCGAGACGATCAACCGGTGATCGCCGCGAATTTCGAGCGCGCCGGCCCGCGCCAGATCGAGTTCGCGGTCGAAGGCCGGCGCGTATATTGGCGATTCTATCGCGCGAATTGCCGAAAACAGCCGGAAGAATCCGTCAAAATCGAAGGTTTCCGGCGCGCCTTTTCGCGAAACGAGACCGAGATTCTCCAAAACCCGGTTGTCGAGATGAAAACCGTCCATGGGCAACAACGCCGCCTGATTGCGCCGGCCGTTGAACCTGTCGACAAGCTGCCGGGCGAGGGTCGATTTTCCCGAACCCGGCGGTCCGGCGATCGCCACGACAAAGCGGGACTGTCCTTCCGCCCGTTCAAGAATCAGCGAGGCAAGTTCTCCGGCCTGCATCGTCAGGCCGCCAGCGCTTCCCGCGGCGGTTCCTTCGCGCCGGTCATGAAGGCGACGGCATCCGACATGGAATAATCCTTCGGATCGATGACGCAGAGCCGCTTGCCCAGCCGGTGAACATGGATTCTATCAGCCACTTCAAATACATGCGGCATGTTGTGGGAGATCAGAACAATCGGAATCCCGCGCGAGCGAACGTCGAGGACAAGTTCGAGCACACGTCGGCTTTCCTTGACGCCAAGCGCCGCCGTCGGCTCGTCGAGGATGATTACCTTCGAACCGAACGCCGCCGCGCGCGCCACCGCCACACCCTGCCGCTGCCCGCCCGAAAGGGTTTCCACCGCCTGGTTGATGTTCTGAATGGTCATCAGGCCCAGTTCGGAGAGTTTTTCGCGGGCGAACTTCTCCATGGCGACATGGTCGAGCTGGCGCAGCCACCTGCCCCGGAGGCCCGGTTTGCGCAGTTCGCGGCCCATGAACATGTTGTCGGCGATCGACAGCGCCGGTGACATGGCCAGCGTCTGGTAGACCGTTTCGATTCCCGCTTCCCGCGCGTCGATCGGCGAATGGAAATGCACCTGCCCGCCTTCCAGCCAGACCTCGCCCGCATCCGGCGTCACCGCGCCGGACACGGCCTTGATGATGGAGCTTTTCCCCGCGCCGTTGTCGCCGATCACGCCGAGGATTTCTCCCGGATAGAGATCGAAATCCGCGTGGTCGATGGCCGTCACCTTGCCGTAGCGCTTGACCAGATTGCGCCCTTTCAAAATCGGTTCCATTACGCGGACACCTTTCTGATCCACTGATCGACCGCGACGGCGCCAATGATCAGTATGCCGATCAGCAGGTAGGTCCACTGGGCGTCGGCTCCCATCAGCCGCAGCCCGAGGGTGAATACGCCGACAATCAGCGCGCCGAACAACGTGCCGAGAATCGAGCCGCGGCCGCCGAACAGCGATATGCCTCCGATCACCACGGCGGTGATGCTTTCGATATTGGCGAGCTGACCGGATGTCGGAGACACCGAGCCGATGCGGCCGATCAGGGCCCAGCCGGCAAAGGCGCAGATAAGGCCCGCCAGCATGTAGACGGAAATGAGCGTTCTCTTGACGTTGACGCCGGACAATTCGGCCGCTTCGGGATCGTCGCCCACGGCGTAGACATGC
This sequence comes from Rhizobiaceae bacterium, assembly GCA_965204295.1. Taxonomy (GTDB): domain Bacteria; phylum Pseudomonadota; class Alphaproteobacteria; order Rhizobiales; family Rhizobiaceae; genus JAWKWH01. Next base: position 1,606,176 of record OZ241973.1, on the reverse strand, counting down.
CGCCCCCAGGCGGTTTGGCGCAGCACATAGGCAAGCGCGAATATCAATACGAGCATGAAGATCGCGCCGACCGTGAAGATCGCGCCGCCAATGTTGATTTTTGCGCCGAATATCTGGAGCAGCGAAGCCCGGGCCTCGATATCCTGGGCGCGAATGGTCTCGTTGGCGGAATAGAGGAAGTTGGTGGCGAGAACGATCTGCCACATGCCGAGCGTCACGATGAAGGGCGGCAGTTTGACATGGGCGACGAGCCAGCCGTTGATGAAACCGCACAGGGTTCCGCAGGCCAGCCCGCAGGCGACGGCAAGTTCGACCGGCAAGCCATAGCGAAATGTGAACTGGCCCATCACAACCGATGAAAGGACCATGATCGCCCCGACGGAAAGATCGATGCCGGCGGTCAGTATGACGATGCTCTGCGCCGCCGCCACGATACCGACGATCTGGACCTGTTGCAGGATCAGGGTGAGAGCGAAGGGCGAGAAGAACTTGCCGCCGAGCAGAAGACCGAAAATCAGTATGGCCGAGATCAGAACGATCAGCGGCGCCATCGACGGTGTCGTGTGGAGGAGATGCTGCAAGCGGTTCAGCAGGTTCTTTTCCTCATCCTCGAACTCCGCGAACGTGTCCGAGGCACCGCCGCGCGCAGCAGATTCATAATTGTCCGCCGACATGTCTTCCTCCCTCGACGGCGCCGCGAAGGCGCCGTCGTTCCGACCGTGGAGGCGGACGGTCCGCCGCCACGGTCAGCCTATCACGGAATCCTCGCCCGTGTCAGGATTCGCCGGGCAGTCAGCCCCAGCACTTGTCCATGCCTTCGGCGACCGAGATCGATTCCACGCCGTCAGCCGGCTTGCCGGTGACCAGCGCCACGCCGGTGTCGAAGAAATCCTTGCCTTCGGTCGGCCGCGGCCTGGCCCCGTCCTTCGCGAACGCCGCGACGGCCTCGATGCCGCGCGACGCCATCAGCAGCGGATACTGTTGCGAGGTCGCGCCGATTACCCCGTCCTCGACATTCTGCACGCCCGGGCAGCCGCCATCGACGGAAACGATCAAAACATCGTTCTCGCGACCGATCACTTTCAGAGCCTCATAGGCGCCGGCGGCGGCCGGTTCGTTGATCGTGTAGACGACGTTGATCATGGGATCCTTCGCCAGAAGGTTTTCCATCGCCTTGCGGCCGCCCTCCTCATTGCCGGCGGTCACGTCATGGCCGACGATACGCGGGTCGTCCTCGTCGCCCCATTTGTTCGGATCCTTGATATCGATGCCGAAGCCGGTCATGAATCCCTGATCGCGCAATACGCCGACGGTCGGTTGAGAAACGGCCAGATCCAGCATGCCGATCCTGGCGCTGTCGGCCTTGTCTCCAAGGCTGGCCGCGGCCCAGGCGCCGATCAGTTCGCCCGCGCGGAAATTGTCGGTGGCGAATGTCGCGTCGGCGGCGTCAATCGGATCAAGCGGCGTGTCGAGCGCGATAACCAGAAGGCCGGCGTCACGCGCCTGTTTTACCGCGGAAACGATGGACGACGTGTCGGAAGCGGTCAGCAGAATGCCCTTGGCGCCGTCGGCGATGCAGGTTTCTATCGCCTGCACTTGTGTTTCATGATCGCCGTCGATCTTTCCGGCGAAACTCTTCAACTCAATGCCGAGTTGTTCAGCTTTTGCCGTCGCGCCTTCCTTCATCTTCACGAAAAAGGGGTTCGTGTCGGTTTTGGTGATCAGACAGGCGCCAACTGCATGGGCCGGCGCGACCGAGACGCCGCCGGCGGCGAAAGCGGCCAATGCGGCCGTGATAATGGTTTTCTTCATTGGGTCCTCCTGGAGAAACACCGAACCGGACTATCCGGCGGTGGAGATGCACATGACACACCGGCGGCGCATCGCGGGCCGGTAGCATCCTCTCCAAAAAACCGATTTCGGGCTGGCTGTCAATAAATAAATAAACTTGATTTATTAATTATCGCGAATAATCATGTGCGAGTCATTTGGCCGATTTTTCGCGTTGGAGAGCAATTGCCGGCATGTCCGATCCGGGCCGGAAAAACGAGTTGAAACCGCGAGTACTCGACCCGAGCGGCGGCGCCAGTCCGGTACACGCGCGCGCGTACAACGAGCGTCTGGTCATGGCGCTCGTTCGCCGCCACGACGGATTGTCGAAGGCCGAAATCGCGCGCCGGTCCGGCCTTTCGGCGCAAACGGCTTCGGTGATCATGCGCGGTCTCGAACAAGACGGCCTGCTGAAGAGGGGAACGCCCATCCGCGGCAGGGTCGGACAGCCGTCGGTTCCGATGATGGTCAATCCGGACGGCGTGTTCTCGTTCGGATTGAAAATCGGCCGCCGTAGCGCGGATCTGATTCTGATGGATTTCGTCGGACGCGTGCGCAGGGCGTTGCGCGAGGTATACACCTTTCCGCAACCCGGCCGGATCGCCGGGTTCGTGAAATCCGGCGTCGCGGAACTGTTGACCGGCATGAGCGGAAAAGAGTGTGAAAAAATCGCCGGCATCGGCGTCGCGATGCCGTTTGAATTGTGGAACTGGTCGGAGGAGATCGGCGTCGATCCGGCGAAGATGGGCGCCTGGCGGAACCTCGATCTGGCGGAGGAAATCGGCGGCATCGTCCCTTTTCCCGTATATCTGCAAAATGATGCGAACGCCGCGTGCGGCGCCGAACTCGTATTCGGCCGGGGTCCGGAATTTGCGGATTTCGTCTATTTCTTCGTCGGCACGTTTATTGGCGGCGGGGTTGTGCTCAATCATTCCCTTTATGCGGGCAGGACCGGCAACGCGGGGGCATTTGGCCCGATGCCGGTTGCGGGCGCGTCATTTCCGCCTGAAAAACTGATCGACCGCGCGTCGATGGTCGTGCTCGAAAACATGCTGGTCGAATCGGGGATCGATCCCTTGCCGCTCTGGTCGGAATCCGAACGCTGGGATGGAATAGATGCTCATCTCGACGAATGGATACGGGAAACGGCGCAGGCTCTCGCGATTGCCATCGCGTCATCGTGCTCGATTATCGACTTCCAGGCGGCGATTATCGATGGCGGCTTTCCGGCGGCGGTCCGCAAACGCGTCGTCGAGCAGGTCGAAACCGAGATTGTGAAACTGGACTTGCGGGGGATCGGCGCGCCCCAAATCTGCGAGGGGTCGATCGGCGCCCATTCGCGCGCCATCGGAGGCGCAAGCCTGCCGCTTTTCGCGCGCTACCTGACCGACCGGAATGTTCTGTTCAAGGAAACCTGAAACCGGTGCTTGATCCGTGATTTCGCCAGTGCGATTCTCTCTCCCGGATGAAAAGACGCGCCATGGGACAGGTGCGACACGGGAACGCGCCGATATTTCGCGGACGTTCGCGGCCCCAAAATCCTTGGGGCTCAACAGCCGCGCGTGCTCCTGCCCCGCGGTTTCCCGTGAAAACCGGGCGCGTAGGTGCGCTTCAGCCAGGTGAGCAAGCTGTCATCATCGTTGAGATCGATTTCACCGACACAGTGCCCCTGACCGTATCCAGAGCCCTTTCCGCCGTAGGAGCACCAGTGAAGGTGCTTCGGAAGCGCCTGTAGTTTCTCACCGAAATACCAGGTCTCGGCGGGATCGAAGATCAGAACCGGCCCGCTCAGATCCCGATCACGTTCACGATCCGTTGGGTGATATCCCTCTCGCAATCGTGGCACTGCTATAGTCAACAGCAACAATATTGCTCCGAGTAGTTATATGCCGATTCCAGACTTCCAGACCATTATGTTGCCTGTGCTTCGCGTTTCCGACATGGGCGAGATCAAGATCGCGGAGGCGGTGGACCGGATTGCAAACGAGTTCGCCCTTACGGTTCAGGAACGCGAGGAGCTTCTGCCAAGCGGGCGCATGGCAAAAATTGCGAACCGCGTCCAATGGTCGGTAACCTACCTCGTCAAGTCCGGCCTCGTAGCGCGTCCGCGACGCGGCTACTTCACCATCACGCCGATGGGGAAGACCGTGCTTTCTAACCCACCCGAGAGGATCGACATCGCTTTCCTCTCGCAGTTCGACGGTTTCGACGAATTCCGGGCCAGGGCCAATCAGGACCATCCAACCAACGTGGAGCCGACCAAGGATCTGTCCGCCGGAACACCGGAGGAGCTGGTGGAAGCAGCGTTCGAAGACCTGAATGCCACTCTCCGAGAAGAACTCCTCGAACGTATCCTGATGATGCACCCTACCGCCTTCGAGAAGTTGATCGTCGATCTGATGCTTGGGATAGGTTACGGAGCCAACGGATCTGGCGAGCGGCTCGGACGCACCAGCGATGGCGGGATCGACGGTATCATAAATGAGGATGTGCTTGGCCTCGACATCATCCATCTTCAAGCGAAACGGTATGCTACCGGCAATACCATCGGCGTCGAGAAGATCCGCGAGTTCGCAGGGGCGCTGGACGAGCGGGGCGCGACAAAGGGCGTGTTCGTCACCACCAGCCACTTCGCGCCGACCGCGATCCAGTATGCGCAGCGCAGCCCGAAACGCTTGATCCTGATCAACGGCGAAGAGCTGACCCGGCTGCTTGTGAGATACGGGGTGGCGGTGCGGGGTTACCGCATGCTTGAGCTCAAGAAGGTCGATACCGACTACTTCGACGAGACTGAGGGTTGATCGGGCCGCAGAAATTCCAGTGCCTGTGCCGCAGAAGCCGAGTGGCATTCGAGACCGTCCTTAGATGACCCCAGTGAATGTCATCAGGAAGCAAACCGATAAGCCAGGGAAGACATTCAAAAGCTGTGATAGTGTCCGGTCTGCATCCTTGCCGCGGACCGGAGGGGCGCGCACTTCACAGGCCATTCATTCGACAATCCATGCCGTGACCGCGAAATCGAACATCGACTGATTAAGCCGACATGGACCGACGGCCAGACCGAACGGATGAACCGGACCGTCAGACGCGGCGGCGAGATGCTTCCACCACGAAGACCGCGAAAGCCGCCGCCATCCGCGAGATTTCGTCCAGGCTTGCAATTCCGCTCGAAGGCTGAATACCCTGAAGGGCCTCACCCCATACGAGTTCTCCTGCAAATGCCGGGCGCGAAAGCCGGATCGAGTCAAAATCGATCCGACGATTTATCGGACGACGACAAGAAGACGCCGGCCGGATTGTTCCACGCTCAAAAGCATCGCGCCGGCGGCCCGTTTGAAGAACCCGTGGCGGAGAACGATTTGAACGCTTTGGCGCGGCATCCGGGAATGGATCGGAACACCGCTACCATGGGCCAACGCCCCCTTTTCCGCCGCCGGCGCAGCGATGAACTTTGATGCAGGAACTGTCGACGAACAGCCGGTCAGGCGGAACCTCAACTCCTGCCGGAGCGCTGAAGATACCTGAGGGCCTTGATTTACTCGCCAATCTTGGCTGATTATGGTTCACTCGCGCCATGAAGTGAGGGGTTATGGATGGTTCAGCAGGCTGGATTTTTCGACGTTGATGAACGGCTTGAGCGTTTGAGCGATTTGGGCGCTCAACTCGAAGCCTGGGTTGCGGCGGTGGACTTCGAGATTTTCCGTGCTGATCTGGACACGGCACTGGCGTACGCGGATGGCAGGAAGGGCGGACGCCCGCCCTATGACCCTGTGCTCATGTTCAAGATCCTGATCATTGAGGCGCAGAACAATCTCTCGGACGACCGTGCGGAGTTCCTGATTGGCGACCGGCTGTCGTTCATGCGTTTCCTGGGGCTGGGCCTGCAAGACAAGGTCCCCGACGCGAAGACGATCTGGTCGTTTCGCGAGCGCCTGACCCGGGCCAAGGCGGTCGATGCTCTGTTCGCCCGGTTCGAGACCGCCATCGCCATGTCAGGGCAATTGGTGGACAGCACGCTGGTCGCCGCACCCAAGCAACGCAATACGGACAAGGAAAAGAAAGACATCAAGGCAGGCAAGACCGCCGCCGGGATTTGGCCCTCACATCCCGCCAAAGCACGCCAGAAAGCCATCGATGCGCGCTGGACCGTCCAGTTCGGCACGGCGAAGACGCCCGTGGACGGCGGTCCCGCGCCGCCCGACATCGCAATTCCGTCTTTCGGGTACAAGAACCACGCAGGCATCGACAAAGCGTTCCGCTTCATCCGCCGTTGGGATGTCACAGATGCCGCCCGCCATGACGGGCGAATGCTGCGCCAGGGATTGCTGGACAAAACCAACACTGGCTCTGGCGTCCGGGCCGATAGCGCGTACCGTTCGAAGCAGAACGAAGCGTTCCTGGCGCGCCACGGTTTTGTCAGCCATGTCCACCATCGCAAACCCAAGGGCAGGCTAATGCCGAAGCATATCCGCCGTGGCAACAGGACAAAGGCAAAACACCGCGCGCCGGTCGAGCACGTCTTTGCCGTCCACAAGCACATGATGGGTATGGCAGTCCGCACCATCGGTCCGGCCCGCGCAAAAACCAAAATCGGCATGACAAACATCGCCTGCAACATCCGCCGCTTGGTCCAACTCGCAGGCAGCGTCACCGCCTGATCACAGGACGTGTCCGTTCAATAGCAACCAGAAACACTCCGAAAGCGGTGCAAGTCGCTGCATCCAAAACACAAGACCAGTTCAGATGACCACCCCGCGCCAAAATCACAGAAAATCAGACAAACAAGCAAAATCGATAGAGAATCTCAGCTTCCCATATACCGCGCTCGGCCCAGCGGACGAAGCGGTTGTAGAGCGTCTTCTTCGGCCCGGCGACCGCCACGGCGCAGCGTATGGACGATCCCGCTCGGCACAGGACGATCATCGACGCGCTTCTTGCTGCGCACGTCGATCGGCAGAAGCGGCGCGATCCGGGCCCGCCGAGAATCGGAAAACCAGAAGAAATCATACATCTCGTCACCTCCTCATCGGAGGCAATGAACCATCCTCGGATCAAATCGGGAAGACAATTATCGGGGCCGGACCCTAATTTGATTAGTTGATTGCGGCGCTAGTCACGACCCAGTCTTGAATTTTTAGAAGCTCCTCAAGAGTACGCGCTATTTTGAGGTCGGGGATCTGAAGGTCGTCATCGATCTCTGCTTCCTCCAATGTTGAAATTATCCGATTCACGCGTTGGGTCAGAAGCTCTTTGTATTGAGCGAGGATCTGCGAATCGATAGTCTGATCCCCGGATTGCACAAACAAAACATGGCCCCGGCAGTCTGATGAAGAAATCCCATCAAGCACTTCTCTATCCATGGGCGATGTTCTCGCGATCCATCGAAGATCTTCGGAAATCCGTGCTCTCTCGGTCTCCCCTAGAATTGGTATCACCGGTGCGATCGCACCGGTCCAGAGTATGTGCGAGAGCGACTTCCTTGCTTTTGCGGCAACCGACGCGGCATTCGCCGCAGGACTGCCGATAGCCCCCTCAGCCTCCAAAGCTGCGCCAAGTAGACGTCTCTGCAGAACTGAGCGCACCTCGCAAGAGGCTGCGTCAAGATTACTCGATGCCACGGCGGCTGCCGGAACTGTTTCAATGGCATCGATTATTGTCTGTACGTGTTCGAGTACGCCAGCCCAACTCGTGTTACCCGTTGCCGGATAACGAAAACTGAGGGGCGGAGCATCATCTTTTTTGAAGACGGCGTAATAGGCACCCGAGCGGTCCGATTCGTGATTGGCAGAAAAACTGATCAATACGGAACCACCTAGTTCATGCGAAAAATTCGGTCCCAGTTCATACGAAAAATTCGTAGTACCGCTACCATCTTCGGTGCCAATGAAGGGCTCCACGAGGTCACTTCTTGCTTGAAGACACGATTCGTAAATTTCGTGACTACTAAAACCGTGGTCCATATGATATAGCTCCGGATCAGTTATTTCATCGGGAACCAAAGGTATATGGTGCGACCACTCCTTCGGCCAACAACTAGTAGTATTTTTCCATAGGAACCTAGAGAAGTCAATGCATGCGTCCAGACCCACGCGCCCTTCAACTCCTAGAAGAATCAGCGCCGCGGGTAAGATCAATGCAACCGGCGCCTCATAACCAAAACTGTGAAGATCGCCATTCGGTTTAAAACAGTTTTCGACCGAAAGATTGCCAAAACCCGTTTTTTCCAACGCAAGGGCGATCTGTCTTGTCTGAAGCGGCTTCGTTAAATCAGAGGCATAAGCCCCGTTCTCATTTGAGGCAAAAGGATCAATACCATAACTAAATTCACCGATGCTCTCGCGCATCTCCTGCGCCACCTGCGAAGTATGTGAGCTTGACTTCTCGATGACAGCGCCAGTCAGGTCGTTAATCTGGCTGTGGTCAAACATAACTTTGGAGCCGTTTGCGGTAAGCCCGAGGAGCTTTGTAGGAAAACGGCCAAGCTCTTCCCCTCGCGCGACAATATTTTCGATAACAGCTTCAGAGAGATAGCGCTGGTTTGCGTCAGCAACACTTCCTGGCACGTGAAACTCAGGCCAGTCATATAGAAACTTAATGTAGGCATGCGAGCTAGTAAGCCAAATATCTCTCCGGGTGCGCGGCAAAAGGAATTCTCTGTCATCCGGGCCGAGATTCAACCTTAGCTCCGCCGCCAGAACACTTGGCTCTTCCACTGTGCCAACACTTGAAATTGGCTTTCCCGAAACAAGATTCTCCGTATCGAATATCCAGCTGGTAATGTCCTCCACGCAATCTTTAAATTCACGCGACGAAATAATGCCCGACGGCGGAAGTTCCTCTTTTTTTCTGACGCATCTGCCAAAGTCTTTCTTTTTTCCGAGCTCTACCAATTGGTAAAATCCAGACCGAACTTCGTCATTGAGCTGCCCGATGAGTTCGTTGGCAGTGGAAATTTGCGACGAGACGACGCGAATGCTCTTTTCCATTTCTACCGCTGACATCTCCGACCACTGCCGATGAAGCGCGAAATTCTCGTGGAGGTCAATGAGCAAATCATGCGTCAGCTGATGCGCCTCGCGATTTTCGATGCGAAGCTCGTTAAGATCCCCGTGTATTTCTGCAAGCTTCCCGCTCATCTGGGCAAGGGCTTCCATCACGGCGTCTTCGAAACTCAGCGCACCAATTGATGATATCAAATTCACGATTACCTTTGCTCCGGCAACATATACGTTTGCCATTTCGAGCGGAGAAATGTTGCGAAAGGCCATGTCTATTGCTGATTGACCGAATTCCTCAATCACGCCAACGGCAGTGACGATCTTTTGAAGATCGGGCGAGTCAGAAAAAAGCGAGAGCGCATTCAGAGCAAAATTGGCCCCGGCAAATATCTGCCTATGCTCCCGTATCGCTTCTTGGTACTCGCCCTGCCGTTCACGACGTTGTTTCTGATTGCTTGCCCATTGAACAAGTATTTCAAGAGAATCGAATTCATTCGCACGGTCCGAAATGAGCTGTTCCACCGAGGCACCCATATTATCGATTGCGGCGCCCATTTTCGCATCGGCATCAGTCAATCCCTCTAGCATCTCCATTGTGGCCATGTTTTCATAGGAGGAGCGAAGAGAGGGGGAAGTCGACAGAATTTCACCAGCAGAGTCGTTCATGCTGGCATTGGTCAAATTGAACTTGCGCGCCGCCCTTTCAAGAATCTGCCTGTACTCATGATCTTCCGCGGCATCTATTACATTGATGGTGAGTTTAAAAATATTCCACTTGGCAACATCCAAATCAAGATTTCTGGGCGTATAGGAGTCAAGCGTGCCGAATGGAACAAGGGTTGAAGAGGCTGCCCAGTCCAAGGCACCGGTTTCGTTCACTACCTTGAGGAAGATCCCACCCAGTTCAACACCGGCGCCAACTTTTCCACCTGCCAAGGCTCCAACATCTTTTATAGCGTCCGCTGCGGTTCCAACATCTTCCTTGTCTAGAAATGATCGTCCCCAGTAGTAGGCCTGACTGAAATCCCCGTCTTTGTTGAAGTCCTCGGCCGCTGCATCCAGCCACTCATCTATGTCCCGCTTTGGCACTCCACTGTAGTGGGCTCTCCTTACTGTTTCAGCAACAAAATAAAAGTGCTTACCAGTCTTTCTGCCGCTCTCTTCGCCTAATACGTGGAGATAGGTTACAACGGATAGTTGTTTACTGGGATTCAAGTAAGACAACCGCTTTTTCACAACTTGAGACGAATTAGTTGCTGTCCAGGGCGCTCGCTCTTGAATAAGCTGTGAATAACTGAATTCTTCTTGGCCGATCGCAGGCCCGGGGAAAACCGAAAAAACGCATATCGCCATGAAATAGGCCAATGGGAATGGTTTGAAAACGGTCAAAAATTTCATTTTGATCCTCCCAATGGTCCGCCTCAACCCCCCGGACAGCAATCTCACATAGGGAGACGGGAATCGCATCCGCCTAACTATCCTACAGGCTTAGGGTCCGGATGTAAAGGCTTAGGGTTCGGACTCATTTCGCGCACGAGAGCATCGCGAAAACCGCCAACGCCGGAAAGCCGCATGGGTGCCATTGCCGACCTTCTTAAAGAAATCCCGCTCTCTGCCGTTTTGAGAGAGCGGGTGAAATTGGTTGAACAAAAATACGAACTGCCGGAGGGCAAAAATTCGGACTTGAAGGACAAGGTTGCAAAACTCGAACAAGAAAATACCGAATTGCGGGCGCGGATACCGGCAAATCCTTCCGGCCAGGAAGCATCCGGGACCTAACATCCCAGGCCGTGCGTTGTCCAAATCGCGGATTTCGAAAGGACGTCAATCGATCACAGCGTGAGGCTTGCCCTTTTGCCCGCAGCTGATAGTGGTTCGATCACCGATCAACCGGGATGGGACGGAACGATGACCCCCCGGGACTGCTCCCGCACGAATTGCCGGCGGCGGAAACCGACCGTGAACGCTGACGATCCGTCCGCGCCTTCGCGTTATGCCGCGTTTCGCCACCCCGCCTATGCCCGGTTCTTCGCCGCGCGTTTTCTGGCCACGTTTTCGACCCAGATCGTGTCGGTCGCCGTCGGGTGGCAGATCTACGATTTGACCCGCGATCCCTTCGATCTCGGCCTCGTCGGCCTGATCCAGTTCACGCCGGCGCTGCTGCTGGTCCTTGTCACCGGCGCTGCGGCCGACAAGTTCGGCCGCCGCCTGATCATGGGCTTGTCGGCGGCTCTGGAGGCCATCTGCGCCGCCGCGATCCTGATCCTGACAATTCGCGGTTTGACATCGCCATTGCCGGTATTCGCGATACTGGCGGTCTTTGGCGTGGCGCGAGCATTCTTCGCGCCCGCATCCGGCGCGCTGGTCGCCAATCTCGTCCCGGCGAAGGACTTCGCGAACGCCGTCGCCTGGAATTCATCGGCCTGGCAGACCGCGGCGATTGTCGGGCCCGCCGTCGGCGGACTGCTGTACGGTATCGCCGCCGAAGCGGCTTATGCGACCGCCGCTTTTTTCATGGCCGTCTCTTCGGTCCTGGTGTTCTCGATCCCCAAACCTTATCAGCGTGTCGAGCATGAAGGCGCCTCGCTTGGAACGCTGTTCGCCGGTTTTCGATATATCCGGCACGAGAAGGTGGTCCTGGGCGCCATTTCGCTTGATCTGTTCGCGGTTTTGCTGGGTGGCGCGGTGGCGCTGATGCCGGTCTACGCGCGCGACATTCTGGAGCTTGGCCCGTGGGGTCTGGGACTACTGCGCGCCGCGCCGGGAATCGGAGCGGTCGCCATGGCCATGTGGCTTACCGGCCAATCCATACGCGATCATGCCGGGCTTATCATGTTTGTCGGCGTCGGCCTGTTCGGATTGTTTACAATCGCCTTCGGTTTGTCGGTCCTCCCCTGGCTCTCGATCCTGGCGCTGATCGGCCTTGGAGCGGCCGATGCGGTCAGCGTCTATATCCGGGAGACCCTGATCCAGCTATGGACACCGGACCGGCTGCGTGGCCGCGTCAATGCGGTCAACATGGTGTTCATCGGCGCATCCAATGAACTAGGGGAATTCCGCGCCGGCGCCATGGCGGCTTTCATCGGCACGGTGCCGGCGGTCGTATTCGGCGGCGTGGGCGCTGTCGCGGTAGCCGGCCTTTGGGCTTTCTTGTTTCCCGCGCTCAGGAAAGCCCGCCATCTCGACGGTCGGTCGTGACGCAAGCCATGTTCGGCGCAAACACCAGATCGAGAAATTCATCCAGCCAACGCAGCAGGCAGCCGTCCCACACAAATCGGCCATGCAGATGTTCGCGCCCGGCCTGTGCATTGGGAAGCGTGAACCGCCGCGCGCCGCGCACGACCCAGCGCTGCATCATGACACGGGTCAGTTCCGCATGAAACTGGATAGCCCAGGCGTTGTGACCATACCGAAAAGCCTGGTTGGGATAGTGTTCCGCCGTCGCCAGCAGGGTCGCGCCGGACGGAAGCGAGAAGCCTTCCCGATGAAACTGGTATGTCATCGCGGGCCAGTCAATCAGTTCTTTGCCGTCCTCCGTCGCTTCGATCGGATACCAGCCGACTTCAGCGATGCCTTCGGGATGACCGGCAACCGAACCGCCAAGATGATTGACCAGCATCTGCGCGCCGAGGCAGATGCCGATAAACGGCTTGTTTTCCTTGAGCGGCACAGCAAGCCAGTCGGTTTCGCGTTTGACGAACTCGTCAGGATCGTTTGCGCTCATCGGCCCGCCGAAAACGACGGCGCCGGCATGGAATTCGAGTGTTTCCGGCAGCGCATCACCCAATGGCGGCCGGCGAACGTCCAGATCGAAGCCCTTCGAAACAAGCATTTGCCCGACTCTTCCCGGACTCGACAATTCCTGATGCAGGACAACGAGAACCTTCGGTTTGCCGAACGGAGCGTTCACCTGCCTTCTCCAAGGCCCGCGGCGGCGGCCACGCTCCGGCGCAACGCAACCCGTTCGGCGCGTTCAACCCCGATCAATTCCGCAACGCGCCACACGATATTGTCCTCAAGTTCGTGGCGCTCGCCGTCCGCATAAACGATTTCCCACAATATCCGAATGAATTCGCTCCTCGCATCCGAATCCAGATTCCGTTTCAGCACACTGGTGAACGAGTAAAGGTCGACCGCGTCTTTATCGGCCGCCTCACCCGCCTCAATCAGTCTCTGAAGCTCCCCGCCGGAGATTGAAAACGCATCGTTCAGCAACTGCTCAAGTCGATCACGTTCGATGGAGTGGTGAACGCCGTCGGCATCCATGACATGAAACATCAGCGCGGCGGCGGCAATGCGGGGATCATCCAGGTCGCGTGTATCCGATGCGCTCTCCGCACCGGGAAGCCCGCGCATGAATCCGGTCAGCCTATCGAACATATTCGCCATGGATTGATTTCACGCCCCGCTTCTATCGCATTGCCGTCCGTCAAAACAACCGGAAGCGGCCGGGAGGATCTGTTTCGGTCTCTTCATCGACACCGGGATCGTCGGGTATGCGATGCAGCGGAACAGGTTCATCTTGCTCCGCACCATCAGGCCGCGCGATGGTTTTCGGCTCTTCGCCGCCTGTTTCATCGGCGCCGTCGGGCTCGATTTCCGCTTCTTCCGTCGGAACTGAGCTTTTCCCGCTCTCTTTCCGTCCGGCGGCTTGCGCGGCTTCCAGTTCGTTTTTGTCGGCGGCGCCCGGGGCCGGTAATGCGTCAGCCGCCTCGATCTTCCCATCCCGTTCAGCAGGGCTTTCCGCATCTTCCGGCGCATCTTCAGCGGCTCCGGCAAACTCCCGGTCGGGCTTTCCACAATCGGCATCCACGACAGGTTCCTCCGGTATGATTGCCACATCCTTCGTCACGGCAGTTTCATCGGCCTCTATTACCGAACCCAGCCGTTCGACCGGCACTTTCCATTCGAAAGCGCCGATGGAACCGGTTATCGGCGACATGGGAGCCCATGTTTCCGAGACGTAGCCGGCGGTGGTCCACGCCGGATCGCGTGGCGCCCGCACGGCTTTCGACAGCCAATGACGCACCCGGCCATGGTCACCGGTATCGTTCTGCTCGACATCAGCAAGCAAAAGGAAGGCGCTTTCGCGCGGCTCCAGTTTCAATGCCGCTTCAATGGCCTCGCGCGCCTGGCGAAATTCCCCCGCATCGTTGGCGGCCCGCGCGACAGTCATGTATGATTCAACGTGGTTCTTTCTCAGCGATTGCAGTCTGCGCGCGCGCTTGAGCCTGTCATGGGTCGAATCGCCGGGCCGCGCGCGGACGTAAATTTCCGCGATCTCCGGGTGCGGTGATTTCTTCCAGACGGATTCCAGTAAGCGGGTTCCCTTCCGAAACTCGCTCAATCTGTAAAGCACCCGCCCGGCGGCGGCGGCGGCGGGAACAAAATCCGGCAACAGACTGTTCGCTTCAACTGCGGCGGCGCGGGAGGCGGCGGCATCCGTGTCGATTTCCGCCATCGACTTCGCCGTCAGAAGCACCGCGGTCCTGCGGTTGGCCTCTTCTTTCGTAATTTGCCCTGTCGAGGACTGGCCGCCCACCAGTTTCAGAGCGCCTTCCCAATCGCCTTCCGCGGTACGGGTTTCAATCGCCGTATTCGATGCCCAAATCAATTGTGGAGCCGATTCAGCCGCTTTTTCGGCATAATGTCTTGCCGCATCGCGCTCGCCCAAACGCTGTGCTTCGAGATACAGGCCGCGCAGACCAAGCAATTGCGTTTCCGGATCGTCGAGCATCTGCTCGAAGCGCGCCCTTGCCTCGCCGTGTTTGCCCTCCAGCAGCAATGTCTGTGCTTCAAGAAGATGGATCAACGGCTCCTGGTCGGAACTCAACAGGCCCGACGCCTGCCTGCCCATCTTTCTTGCAAGTCCGTTGTCACCGGCGCCCGCAGCGATCAACCCGGTCGAGAGCGATTGGTGACCACGGTCGCGCCTGCGCGCGCGAAAGTAGCGGTTGACCATGCGCGGACTGTTCCAGAGGCTCTTGAGCACCCACCAGGCGATCATGATCGCGGAAACGACCGCGACACCGGCGACTGCCGCGACCATCAGGGTGATCTGATACCGATAGCCCTCAAATGCGATCGTCAAATCGCCGGGACGATCGGCCAGCCAGGCAAATCCCAAGCCCAGGAAAAAGATCACGACAAGGAAAAACAATATGCGAATCATTACCTGTACTCCGCGACGCCTGTAAGGCGTCCTACCCCTGTTCGGCCCGCCTCAGCGCGGCGGCAAGTGCCTTGTCGACCAGTTCGTCGGCTCTCGCCCGCGCCTCCACCTTGTCGGCAAACGCTTTTCCCGCGGGTTTGGCCAGGTCAGGCAGCGACCTGTATTCTTCGAGGGCCGCCGCGTAATCGTCGTTGTTTATTGCAACTTCCATGCGCGCCAGGATCGCCGCGGGAGCGCCACCTTCCACCATGCCGATCGGGCGAACCCTGATCAGGGATTGCGCGCTTGCCAGAAGGCGTTCCAAAATACCCGCATCTTCGTCCATCAGGCTCATTGCCGCGATCATTGCGTCAACCGCCGAACCCGTTTCGGCGGCAATTACCGAACGGGACGGGACGCCGCTCGCCGCGAGATCGCGCAGGGCGTCGACATCCGGGTTGCCGGGATCAACCGAGGCATAGGTTTCAAGCTCGGTTATGAAAGGCAAGCCGCGGTCGATTGCCGATTTCAGCGCCGCCGCGGCGATAGCCCGGGCAACTTCAGGATTTGCTTCCTGCTGGTCAACGCGATCGGCAAGTGCGGCAATTTGGCCGCCAAGCCGTTCAATCGAGGATTTGCTTGCCTCGGATCCATCGCGCACGGCCGTGAGGGATTGCCCGATTCCATCGACACGGGAAGCAAGCTCGTTCAGCCGCCGCGCCTGACCGTTGCCATCCGCCGGACCGTGCCCGGTCGCGGCGACCTTTTGTTCAAGCGCGTTTAGTCGATCGCCGAGCACCGTTACTGCGGCGGCATCATCACCGCTCTCCAATGCGGTCTTTATCCGCCCCAGTTCTTCCTTCAAACCGGCAATGTCGGTTGCGTTGGCCGATATATTTGTTTCAAGATCCGTCCGCGCGGCAGCAATTTCTCCGCGAAAATTTTTTGATTCCGCCCGGCGCGCCTGTTCGGCGCCCGCCTCGATTTGCGATTTGAGTTCCACAAGCCGGGGACCGATTTCCGCCTGATCGACGGTTGGGCCTTCGCCGCCCGTAAGACCGGTCCGATCAAGCGCCATGTATCCACCCAACGCCAGAATTCCGCCGACGACGCCAGCGAATATCGTGGTCATGGCCGAGGAGCCGCGTCCCGTAGGTTGCGGCCGATCCCCGGCCGGCGCTCGATCGTCGTCGCGATTGGCGCTTTGTTCGTTTACAGCGTCATCGCCGGAAGCGGCCGGACTTTCATTGTCAATCGAGACCGTGACTTCGGTTTCGGCAACCGGCTTGCTTTCATCCCGCACCTGGCCAGCCGGTTCAAACTCATCGACAGCATTTTCGGGTTCGAGGTCGATGGTCACTGACTTCCTTGCGGATTTTGAATGCCTTGTGCGCGGTGTTTTCACCATTTCGAGCCCCGGAATCGGAGAATGTTTACCTGGACAGGCATGGCCCGCCAGTCTTGGAGACGTCCTAGCATACTGAACCCTACCACCAAGAGGTGTTTGGCCGCACTTGGTCAGTCAATGTCGCAGAAGCTCGATTATCGCGTCTTCACTTGGACGGTTCGCAACTTTGATTTTGATTTTTCGAGTATGCCGAAGTTCATCTGCCGCACGATTCGATATGCAGTAAAATTTTGATATTGTAAGATATTTTTCGATATCGCCTTGAAAAAACAATTCGGTGATCTGTTTTGCCGCCACGAGCGAGTAGACCAGGACAGCGTCAAATGGTTTTCCGTCAAACAAATCCAACACATAGTAAGTTGCATGACTGATTCTCGGTGTGTCGTACACTTCGACCGCAAAAACGCTCACCCCGTGGCCGCCGAGCCGGCGTTCAAGCGACGGCGACCGGACGCGACCGCAAACATAGACAAGCGAATCTCCCCGACGGCAGGTCCGCTTCAATTGTACAGCCAGTTCGGCGGAATTCGCGGCGACCGCCCGCACATCAAAACCCTCCGATCTGGCGACGTCATCCGTTCTTTCGCCGACCACGTGACAGGGGAGTTCCGAAACCCTGCGGTGCAACGTGACCGGCATATGCTCAATGGCATTGGGACTGGTAATAAGCGCCCCGTGAAATCCAAGTGTCGAGGGAACGGGATTGGGTGTCACGCGCACAATTCTGCTTAACGGAAGAACGACGGGATCGTGGCCGAGTTTTTGCAATTTTTCGGCGGTCCTTGAGGCGCCGGGTTCCGGCCGGGTTATCAGAATACGCAATGATCAGCCCCAGTTTTCAAAGAATTCCGTGCCGGCCCTGGCCCTGACGCTCTCGCCGGCGTTCCGGCCAAGCCGGGCGGCGTCCGCAGCTTGTCCTTCAATTGCAACGGTATACGAAGTCCGCCCATCCGGCGTCAGGATCAATCCTTCAAACCGGAGATGATCGCCATCGATTCGCGCCAGTCCGGCTATGGGAGTCCGGCAGGACCCATCGAGGGCGGCGAGAAACGCCCGCTCGCATTCCAGCGCGGTTTGTGTCGGAATGTGATTGATGGTTCCAATAAGGCTGTCAACCCGTTCATCTCCGATCCTTTGTTCGACGCAGATGGCGCCCTGACCGGGTGCGGGTGGGAATTCGTCCACGGTGAGCAGTTCGGTGGCGACCGCTTCAATACCCAACCGCCTCAGACCGGCATTGGCCAGAAGAGTCGCGTCGGCAACGCCGTCTTCCAGTTTTCTCAAACGGGTTTGCACGTTTCCGCGAAACATCCCCACCCTCAGATCCGGTCGTTTCCGTCGGATGAGCGCCTGGCGCCGCAACGAAGACGATCCGACCATTGCCCCCTCCGGCAACGCGGCAAGCGTTTTGCCGATCCTTCCGATATAGGCGTCACGAACGTCTTCACGCTTCAGAAAACAGGTCAGCGCCAAGTCATCGGGTAGTTGTGTCGGCATATCCTTGGCCGAATGCACGGCAATGTCGATCCGGCCATCCAGCAACGCCTCTTCTATCTCCTTGGTAAATAGCCCTTTGCCGCCGACCTCCGCCAAAGGTCGACCCTGAATTCGGTCGCCGCCGGTGGAAATCATTTCGATCGAAAACGCTTCTTCGGGCAAGCCGTGCGCCGTTACGAGGCGGTCGCGCGTCTCTCGCGCCTGCGCCATCGCCAGCGGGCTGCCGCGTGTCCCGATGCGCAACACATCTGTTTGCATGGCAAGGCGTCCGTGATAACTCCCGGCTGTCCTAACGGGGGAAAAAGGCCGCTGCAATCCGGTCATGCAATGCACCGCCGACAAAATCACGGTACTTGGCATCGAGACGAGCTGCGATGAAACCGCTGCGGCGGTGGTTTCCTCCGAAGGTCATCGGGCCGATCGGATTCGCTCCAGTATCGTTTTCAGCCAGACAGGCGAACACGCGCTCTATGGCGGCGTGGTTCCCGAAATCGCCGCACGTGCGCATATCGAAAAACTCGATGGAACCATAACCTCCGCGCTTCGAGAGGCAAATACGTCGCTGGGTGAAATCGATGCGGTTGCGGTAACCGCTGGCCCGGGTCTGATAGGCGGTTTGATCGCGGGCCTCATGGAGGCAAAAGCCATTGCGTTGGCGACCGGCAAACCCTTGTATGCGATAAACCATCTGGAAGGCCACGCTCTGACCGCCCGGCTCACCGACGATATCGCGTTTCCCTATCTTCTCTTTCTGGCGTCGGGTGGTCATACGCAGCTTATCGCGGTGGAAGGAGTCGGACGTTATCGCCGCCACGCCAGCACGATTGACGATGCGTTGGGCGAAGCCTTCGACAAGACCGCGAAGTTGCTCGGCCTTCCGCATCCCGGAGGACCCGCGGTTGAAGCCGCCGCGTCACGCGGCGATCCCACGCGTTTCACCCTTCCGCGGCCCATGAAGGGAGAAGACAAACCGGATTTTTCCTTCTCCGGCCTCAAGACCGCGGTACGCGGCGTCGCCAAACGAACAGCGCCCCTGTCCGAACGGGACGTCGCCGACATCTGCGCCTCATTTCAACTGGCGGTAACCGAAACACTTGGTGATCGGATTCAACGCAGCATTGCCAAGTTCAGGTCCGAGTACCTGCGCTGTGACCGGCCGGTCCTGGCGGCCGCGGGCGGGGTGGCGGCAAACCGGGTGGTTCGCTTCGGTTTGAAAGCGCTTTGTTCGAATGCGGGATTCCGGTTCATTGCCCCACCGATGGAACTTTGTTCGGACAATGCAGCCATGATCGCTTTCGCGGCTATCGAACGACATCATGCGGGATTGGAGCCGGATGATGCGTTGCGAACCGCGCCAAGGCCCCGGTGGCCACTGGATGAACTTGCCGAACCTCTGCTAGGATCGGGTAAGCGGGGGGTCAAGGCGTGAGTTCCTCATTGGCGGAATCCGGAAAAATCGCCGTGCTTGGCGGCGGCGCCTGGGGCACCGCTTTGGCCCATAGCCAGCGTCTGGGCGGAAGGAGCGCCACACTTTGGGCCCGCGATCGCGACCTGGTAAACCGCATTAACGCATCGCACGAAAATTTCAATTACCTGCCGGGTGTAAGCTTGGCGGAAGGTTTGAAGGCAACCGGATGTCCCGCCGCCGCAATGGCCGAAGCCGACAGCGTTCTGGTCGCGGTCCCTGCCCAGGCGCTCCGGAACCTGTTCGAAGCGATGCGCGGCGATGTCCCCACCGGCGTTCCATTGGTCTTGTGCTCCAAGGGTATCGAACGCGAGACCGGAAAGCTTCCCTCCGACGTCGCATCCGAACTGTTTCCCGACAATCCGGCAGCCGCTTTGTCCGGTCCAAGCTTTGCCGCGGACGTTGCCCGCGGCCTGCCAACCGCCGTCACGGTCGCCGCGAGAGACGGAAGCAGGGCGCATGATTTGGCGAAATTGCTGTCCGCACCCAATTTGCGCTGCTACTCGAGCGACGATCTCCAGGGTGTCGAAATCGGCGGCGCGCTGAAAAACGTGCTCGCCATCGCGGCCGGGATCGTGTCCGGATCGCGTTTGGGCGAAAGCGCGCAGGCCGCGCTGATTACCAGGGGATTTGTCGAATTGCGCCGGGTCGGCGCGGCGCTCGGCGCCAGGCCGGAAACGCTGATGGGATTGTCGGGACTTGGCGACCTTATCCTGACCTGCGGTTCGCCGAAGTCGCGAAACTTCACCTATGGTCTCGCGCTCGGCAGAGGTGAACCGGTCGACGGGCTGCCATTGGCCGAAGGCGTGGCGACGGCCGGAATCGCGACGCAACTCACAACCGGACAAAACATCGAAGCGCCGATAATCGGCGCCGTGTCGCGCGTGTTGGATGGTTCGCTGGCGGTCGAAGACGCGATTTTTCAATTGCTGGCGCGGCCGCTGAAAGCGGAAAACGCTTGAGATAACGGGAGTGTCATATGGCCTATTGGCTATTCAAATCGGAACCCGGCGCCTGGTCCTGGGATGACCAGAAGGCCAAGGGAACGGCAGGTCAGGAATGGGACGGCGTGCGCAACTATCAGGCGCGCAACAACATGCGCGCGATGAAGATCGGCGATCGGGGATTCTTCTATCATTCGGTGACGGAAACCAGCGTGGTCGGAATCGTCGAGGTCTGCGCGTTGGCTCATCCCGATTCGACGACGGATGACGTGCGCTGGGAGTGCGTCGACATCCGCGCTATCGAGGACATGCCCAATCCGGTTTCACTGGCGGATATCCGTGCGAACAAAAAACTGGCGAACATGGTGCTGGTCAACAATCCGCGGCTGTCGGTGCAACCCGTCACCGACGCCGAATGGGCGGAAGTCTGCGGAATGGGCGGTTTGAAAGGTTGAATTCGACGATTGAACGGCTCGTGAAGCAATAATGCCGGCAATACATCCCGCAAGGTCGCGAAAATAGCGTTTATCGCCTTGTTTGTTCTCGTTTGCAGCGGGATTGGCGGTGCTGCTCAAAAATGCCGGAGTCGGGCTTGACGACGATCATGTCATTCCCATTCACAGCCATTGATGTTGGCGCGTCGGGCCGCACCGCCGGACCATTCCCCGGCGGCATGCGGGCGGCCTCATCGTCAGCGAGAGCGAACCGATCAGCAGCTCCCCGCGACCGCCTGATCCTCCATCGGGGCGCCGGATTTGGCGCTATCGGGTCAATTCGAATAATCGGGAGAATGCCCCATGATCGGTAGAAGAGTCATGCTGTCCGGCGGCATACGCCCGCAGCCGAGATAGACCGCATGGCCTTTAGCTTTTGAACATGAAGATTTGGACTTCGCACTGACATCATAGCTCCCCGACTCTCCACTACTCGAACCGTCCCTCCGCCCGGTTCGCCATGATCGGCCCCAAATAACGCAATCGAACAGCAACTCCCTACCTCGGGCATTTACGGACAGCGTTGCGAGGATGGTTTCGCGAGGGGTTGACATCATCCTGAACCTGAGTCACCTTTCTACCTTCGATAGCCGGGATTGGATATCTCCAGAGGTTTCGATGACCAACGATATATGGGCGGCATCGGCCCGGGAGCGATTACAAGCAGCACGACGGATAACTCCGGAAAAACTCTCCCGGATCCACGAAAGCCTCGCTCGGGACTGCCCAATCGAGCCATGGCCTTACGGCAATGCGACAGTTGTCAATCCCATGCTTGTGACCTTGGGTGTTTCACCCGGAAATTCGCCTGCGCCGGGTGACACCGACTCTCCTCCCGGCGGCGGGCATCAATTTCCCACCGCAGGCTCGCCACATCCTGGGACCAGGTACTGCGACCCCCGCGGCTATTGGGACAAGCTTAGAACGTTGGCCCGGACGACCTTGGCCGAACCTCGCGGCGCCGAAGACGAGGCTTCTTTATGCGATGCTTTATCGCTATTCGGCAATCTTAACCTTCATACAGGCCGGAGCGCTGAAGCAAAAGACGTCGTAGTTCGACCTGACTTCGCGGCGTGGCTCCTGCGCACAATCCGAGACAGGCTCCGGCCTCGCGTCGTCGTGATGCTTGGCCTACGGGGCTACTTGCGGCACCCCAATCGAAAAACCGCCGAAGCATTTGAAGAGTGCTTTCCAAGGTTCAGTATCAAGAAACCGCATCGCGAAGTCCGCTTCGCGGCCTACCGAAAAAAGAGGTACGTTTTTCGGGAATGGGATATTGCGTGCGCCAACGGCAATGAGATGAAGCTAATCATGTGGCCCCAGCACCCTAGCCGCCCACCATTCTCAAAAAAACCAGAGCTTTGGCAAGCGTCTTGCGATGAATTCGCGGACCGATATCGCGACATCTTCAGTGAATAATTAGGGTCTGGACTCGATTCAGCCGGCATCTGATTTCGAAGATGTGGAGCATGGACAGGAAATTCCGTTTCAGCTTTTCGTATCGCATTGTCAGCCGTCGCATGTCCTTCATCCGGCAGAAGAACCTCTTAACCATGTTGCGCATCGCATAAAGGTTGGGATCATGCGGAATCAGCTGTCTGGCGGTGTTTGTTGTCGCGATCGAGGCGTTTGCATTCGGTTCGATCTACTATGGTTCGCTTGGCGAACCCTGGAAGAAGCCGGCAATGATTGATCCGGCGGAAGCCAAGATGTCACCGGTGCTTTTCATTACCGGCTTCATCGCCGAGCTGATCATGGCCTAGGTTCTGGCCGGTGTGATCGGCCATCTGGGTACAGGCGAGATCATATTGTGGAACGGCGTGATTTCCGGCTTCTTCGTCTGGTTGGGATTCATGGCGACCACGGTTGCGATCAATCAGCGCTATGAGGGTTTCGGTTGGGATCTGGCCATTATCGACGCCGGCCATTGGCTGGGCGTGGCAATCATCATCGGAGCTGTCATCGGCTGGTGGGGCGCATAGGCGGTGATTCACTCGCCGGTTGGCGGTGCTCCGCCCGCTCTTTCGTGTTTCTTGATGTAGCCCGCAATCCGCTCGGCCGCCAATTCGCCGCGAGCGGGAGGGCGGAAATCCTCCAGCGTGGTTTTCCAGATGTCGGTTGCGCGCTCGGCCGACGTTCTTGCCCCGGCATTTTCCCAGGCTCCAAAATTGGCGAGATCGGCGACCAGTGGCCGATAAAACGCCTCTCGATACCGCTGCATCGTATGTCGGGTTGCAAAGAAGTGCCCGCCCGGAGCGACATCGGCAAGCGCGGACCATGCCAGTTCATCCTCGGCCTGCGGCACGGCTGAGCAAAGTTCCGCCAACGTCTGCAATGTTTCGATGTCGTTGATGAACTTCTCGTAGCCGAACGTCAGTCCGCCTTCCTGCCAGCCCGCCGCATATACGGTAAGCGTGGCGTTGGCCAACATTGCCGCCCACAGACCCATATGCGTTTCGGAGGCCGCCTGCATGTCGGCCGTGTTCGACGCAACGCCGGCCGCCGGTCGCCAGGGCAGGCCGATATGGCGGGCGAGTTGTCCGGACGCGATCGTCATTTTGACATGCTCGGGGGTTCCGAATGCGGGCGAACCGGACTTCATATCGACATTGGAACCGAACCCGCCATAGGCGACGGGCGCCCGCCAGACAGAAAGGGGTGATGACGCGGCCGGCGCGGGCGAAGTCAATGACGCCTTCAGCCATTGGAATATCGATCTGTCGCCGGGAGTTGGTGATCGTGGTTACCCACGAACCTTTCGAAAACTCTTCCTCGGACAATTCCAGACCAAGACGCACCGGTTCAAAGCTCTCCGCGACCTGTCGCCGGCCGCGCGCATAGGCGAACATCGGCTTGTCGTCATGGACTGATTGCGCGCGCATCATCGCGTAGTGGTGGAACCAAACCGGCGCATCCTGCGGCTCGGCGGACGGGCCGAACATGTGGATTACATCGAACGACTGCTGAAGTTTCAGCGTTTCTTCGTAATCACGCAACGAACCCGGTCGCCGGCCGCGTTCCAGATCGGTCGCATTCGGGCATCCGGCGCCGGCCATGAAAAGCATTGCGCCCGGTTCGAACGCCTGTTCGCGCTCGGCGGATGAGGCACGCAGGCAAATAGAGCGCGGCGCTGTTTGAAGCGCCTTCAACCAGATCAGCTCCGATGCGAACCATCTCGTCGTCGTCAACAAGCGCGCTGTTTTTTCGGAACAGATCGCGAGCCTCGGGCAGCAATATCCTGACGCCGAGTTCACTCAATATGCGCAGCGCGGTCGCGTGAATTCCGATGATCGCATCGGCCGAGAGCACGGATTGCGGCGCGAATGGATGTCTCAATCGGCGGTAATCCCGAGTACGCGGCGTCGCATCGGCGACGGCCTGCCTTTCCGCGCCCCGGCCTCTCCGGGGCCTCATCGGTTTTCACCGACCAGGAGGCGTGACCGGAATTGCGCGGATTCGGTCACATCGATCCCGCACCCGGTAAAGGTCTTGAAATAGGCATCCAGCATCCCCATTCGCGCGGTCATGCTGTCTTCCATGTTCAGAGCGTAGTAGCCTATCTGGGTAAAATACAGTACGCGGGCGCGCACGAGCGCCTCGGTTTTTCCATAATCGAACCGGGAGAAGAATCGGGCGATCGTTTCGATGCGGGCCCTGTCTTCTTCGCGGACAATCTTCCCGATGTCATCGGACAGCCGCGCCCAGTCCCGGATTGCCTGATCGAGCAGCGGACTGAATTGCTCATCCTCAACCCACATAGAGAACAGTGACAGGATCCCGCCCGTGAGCGTTTCGGACTTCTCCAGAACAGCCGCCATGATACCGGAATTGGCCGAACGCCATTCCGATATCATCGACCGGAGCAGATTCTCGCGGCTGCTGAAGTGCCAATAGAAACTGCCTCGCGTCACCGCCAGATTTCGCGATAGACGTGTGATCTGAACAGCGTCAATCCCGTCCTCCACCAGCATTTTGAGCGCTGCCTCCACCCAATCCCGATTCGAAAGACGACCGTTGGATGTTGGTGCGTCCACAACGTCAGTCACGTTTCATCCGCTCCCACCATACAGGGTTGTATGGTAGAGTAGGATTTGTTACGTTCCGTTGCAAGGGAAAACCGGGAGAGGCACACGTCGGATGGCAACGCATGGCAAGTCAGCACCCCGGGTGATTGCGCCGGACGAAGAAACCTTTATGCCGCGATTCGCTTATGGCGATCAGGCGCAGGTGGCCGAAGTCAGCGGTAGCGGTGACGGTACGGAGCTTGGAACAGGCTTCGTCCGCATGACAAATGCCGCCATCGCTTGGACCGTCAATGACGATGAGGTAATCTTGGTATTGGATGGAGAAATCACCGTCGAAACCGATGACGGCGATCTGACTGCCAAGCCAAAGGACTGCATCTGGCTCGCGAAGGGAACTGAACTGGTTTATCGTGCCGAAAACGCGCTGGTGTTCTATGCGATCCACCTGGCAGGCCGGGCGGGGGAAAAGGCATGAAAATCGCTCGCCTACCCAAGGACGACAAGGCGAACGGATGGAGTGCAATTCTTCCGTCTCGGCAGCCGAAACCTGCTTTGAGCGGCGACCAATCCGCGGACTGGCTGGTTCTGGGCGCAGGATATGCCGGCCTGGCCGCAGCCAGGCGTCTGGCGGAGAACTGCCCCGACCGGAATATCATTTTGATCGACGCGGGCGAAGCCGGCGAAAACGCGTCCGGCCGCAATTCCGGATTTGCCATTGATCTGCCGCACAATATCGGTTCATCGCTCGACGAACTCCACGGGTCGCATCGCTTCATGAGGCTGGCGCGATACGCCATTTCAAACCTGCGGGATCTTGTCGAAACACACGACCTCCCCTGCGACTGGTCCCATGACGGGAAGTATCATGCCGCAGTTTCGCCAAAGGGCGTGAAGGACGTTCTTGAGCCATTCGCAAAAGAACTGGAAGCGCTTGGCGAACCGTTCCACTGGATCGAAAAGAACGATCTGGCGGTCAAGTTGGGGACAAACCACTTCACCGCCGCATTGTATACGCCGGGCGGGGGGCTGATGAATCCGGCGGCTCTGACAAGAGGCCTGGCTGACAGTTTGCCGGACAATGTTTCGTTTTATGAGAACTCACCGGTTGTCGAGGCAGGATTCGAAAATGGCGTGCAATTGACGACGCCGGACGGGAAAGCACACGCCCCCAAAATGATCATGGCCGCGAACGGATTTTCCGAGCAGTTTGGCTTCTTTCAACGCCGGTTCCTGCATATGTCCGCTCAGGCGAGCCTGACAAGACCGTTGACGGAGGAAGAGCGCAAGGCCTATGGCGTCGAAAAACCGTGGGGCCTCACACCCGCCAATGCGTTTGTCGGCATTACCATGCGGTATACCGACGATCACCGCATTCTGATTCGCCACGGCATCGATTACTGCCCCGGTCAGCGTGTAAGCGAAACCGAGCGGCAGGCGGCCGCGCGGCGCCATAAGGAGTTGTTCGACCAACGTTTCCCGATGCTTTCCGACGTGGAAATGGAACATACATGGAGCGGTATTGTCTGCCTGTCGCGAAACAACTCGCCGGGGTTCGGTCGACTTGCGCCGGATATATGGTCGGCGGTTTGTCAGAATGCCGTTGGAGTCACCAAGGGAACTTTTGGCGGCATGCTGGCGGCAGACATGGCCACCGGCAGGGAAAATCCGTTGATTGAAGACGCACTGAGCCTCGGCGAACCCTCCAGATTGCCGTTGCGGCCATTTCTCGATATCGGCGTCAGGGCGCGCCTTGCCTGGGAGCTTTGGTCCAGAAGCGACGAGGCCTGACCGCGCATTATCCACTGATTATTGTTTGTCCTTGTCGGCAGGCGAGTAGAACCATTGCAAACACGCCGGGTGGATTCATTACCTTGTTTCCATTTCTCTTCCGGGTAATTCGCCGCCGGTTCTCGATATTGATGCCGCCCGGTCATACACATGCGTCATATCGCCGGAACATGGATCGTGCGCCTATCCGCTCAGTAGCCGCGGCAACCATAACGTCAGCGCCGGAAAGGCGAGAAGGATAACTACCCGGATGAGTTCGGTTCCAAAGAACGGCATCACACCCTTGAATGTCTCGCTCATCGGCACGCCCTTGGCCAGCGCTGAAATCACAAACACATTCATTCCGACCGGCGGCGTGATCAGGCCGAGCTCGACGACTATGAGCGCCAGAATACCGAACCAGATCTTGAGATCTTCGGTGCTCATGCCAAATCCGGATCCGTCCGCGCCCTGATAGACGCCACCGTTCATCTCGATCAGTACAGGCCAAAAAAACGGGATGACCAGCAGGATCATCGACAGGCTGTCCATCAGGCAGCCCAGCAGGATCAGCGCCAGCAGCAGCAGCGCGAGGACGGTCATTGGCGCGAGACCGGACTGCGCCATCCACTCGGCGGTGGCCTGCGGCACGCCGGCGCGTGACATGAAGATTTTCAGCATTTCGGCGCCGAGCAGGATGAGATAGATCATCCCCGTCGTTTTGGCGGTCTCGAAAAGCGATTCACGAAGTTCCGCCAGCGGTAAACGGCGCCGGGCAACTCCGTAAAGCCAGACAAGGAACACGCCCACGGAGGCCGCCGGCGTCGGATTGTAAAATCCGGCGTAGATGCCGCCGATCACCAGCAAGAATATAGCCAGAACCGGGATGACCCCGAGCGTGGCCGAAATGAATTCCTCGCGGTTGCCTACACCGCCTCGAGGACCCGCCTCCGGGCGCAACAGCACATAGAGGGCGATCGTAAGCAGGAACAGGATCACTGCCAGCAGGCCCGGTATCAGCGCCGCCATGAACATGGTGACGATGTTGGCTTCGACGATAACCGCGTAAATGATCAGCACCACCGAAGGCGGGATCAGAATCCCGAGCACACCGCCGGCGGCCAGCGTGCCTGTCGCCAGCGCGCCGGAATATTTGTAGCGCCTCAGTTCAGGAAGCGCGACGCGCCCCATGGTCGAGGCTGTCGCCAGCGACGAACCGCATACCGCTCCGAATGTCGCGCAGGCCGCGATGGCCGCCATTGCCGTTCCGCCGCGCAGCCATCCAAGCCATGCATTGGCGGCTCTGAACATGTCCTGGCTGAGACCGGTTCGCGTCGCCAGCGCCCCCATCAGCACGAACATCGGAACAACGGAGAGATCGAAAATCGAAAATTGTCCATAAGCCAATGTCTTTAGCTGGCTCATGAATATTGCGGCGCCGTTGAGCAGGGTAACGCCAATCCCGCCGACGAGGATCATTGCATAGGCGATTGGCATGCGAATGGCGATCAGGAATACCAGAACCGCAAGACCGGCGAATCCGGTTAAAAGCGTGCCGGTCACCGATCAATCTTTCCCAAGGCAACGAATCGTATCGTACAGTGTCAAGGCTGCCGCGATGGCGAGCAGCAACAGTGAGATCAGGATCGGAATATAGGCCAGCCAGTGCGGCACCTGAAGGATTGCCGTGGTGTACCCGTAGACCTTCTGATCCAGCATTCCAAAATACATGCGATGGGCCAGAAGCAGGCTGAAACCCAGTGCAACGACAGAGGCGAACAGCGAAAAGAAAGCCAGTATTTTTCTTGAGGCGTTGGTCGTAAAGATGTCCGCCGTCACATTGGCGCCGGTAAGCTGACAATACGGAAGAAAAGAGAACGCGGCGATGGCGACCCCTATTTCCGTCAGTTCGAAATCTCCGGGAAAGGGTTTCCAGAAAACCCCGCCGGCCACGGACAATACATTCATCGTGACGGTGACAAGCAACATTGCTCCACCGGCCAGCGCCCAACCGGCGACAATGCGGCGAACCGGACCGTCAGGCCCGATTCGCCGTTCGGCTTCCGATGTTTCCGTCATCCGCCGGCGGCATGTCTGGCAATGCCGGAACGCGCTTTACCGACCAGAGCGGCACCGTCGATGCCTTTGTCCATAACCTCGTCGACCCAGCGTTGCACAACCGGTTCGAGCGTTTCACGAAACGCGTTGGTCTCGTCCTCCGTCAACACGATGTGCTCATTGCCTGAATCGACCGCCAGCGTAATACCGAAATCATCCGAAGCACGCCAGATATCGCCGACCTGCCCCCACCATTCCGGTCCCGACGCATCCTTGAACGCCTTTTTGATGTCGTCCGGCAAACCGTCCCAGCGGGTCTTGTTCATTGAAACCTGGAATGTCGTCGTGCCGAAGCGGGCTTTGTCCGTTCCCTCGATCTGGTACTTGGTTTGCTCCTGGATCTTCAGCGGCGCGATGATCTCCCAGGGAATGAAAGCGCCGTCAACGACACCTTTTGACAGGGCCTGCGGCAACTCCGGAACGGGCATCGCCACGGGGGACGCGCCCAGCGCTTCGATGATCCAGGCGCCGGTCCTTGTCGGTATGCGCATTTTCGTGCCCGCAAGGTCTGATGGCGAACGCACCGGCTTCTCGCGCATTTGAATGCCCTGTCCGGCGTGGACATGCAGGAACATCACCTCAAGGCCTTGATATTCCTGGCGAAGATCGGATTCGAAGATGTCATGCATCGCCAGATTGGTCGCCCTCGGATCGTTGACAAAAACAAAAGGCAACTCAAAAACCTCCGTTCGCGGGAACAGGCCTGGCGTATAGCCGTTAACCGTCCAGACGATGTCGACCACCCCGTCGCGGGCCTGTTGGACAAGTTCCGGCGGTCTGCCGCCCAGCGACATTGACGGAAAAATTTCGATCTTGACCCTGCCGCCGGAGTTTTCCTCGACTGCCCTGACCCACGGTTCCAGCATTTTTGTGTGCGCAGGCGCCTTGGCGCTGAGCAGGTGATGGAGCTTGAACGTGAATTCCTGCGCACCGGCCGTAAAGTTCATCACCGACAAGGCGCCTGTCGCCAGCACGACTGTCAAAAACCGTTTCAACATACCGAATTCTCCTTGTTTATTTTTAGTTGTCACCGGCTTGTTTCGCGCCAAATCGCGCCGGCGGTTTGCGTGGAAAGAGTATGCGGACCATCATGCAAGATGCGCAAGCAGAAAAATGATTTGCATAACGCGGAGTAGCGTCGACGGAACCATTTAACGTGTGTACAATTCGAACCGACGATTATGGCACGTCAGGAGAAACCGATGCCGGATAAACCGCCCTTTCGCGCCGACCATATCGGCAGCCTTCTTCGTCCGCAAAATGTTGTGGAGGCGCGCAGTAGACACTTTGAGGACCACACGCTGACTGACGACGAGTTGCGCGTCATTGAAGACTCGGCCATTCCCGACCTGATAAGGATGCAGGAAGATGTCGGTTTCAAGGCGGTCACCGACGGCGAGGCGCGGCGGTCGTTCTGGCATTATGATTTCATGGGCATGCTGACCGGGTTCGATCTGGTCGAACGGGATGAGGGTGTGCAGTTTGCCGGCGTGAAGCTTCGCCCGGTATTTCCAACGATTTCAGGCAGGCTGGACTTTCCGGACGATCATCCAATGCTTGAGCACTATAAATTCGTCGCAAGCCACACGAAGGTCACGCCGAAAATTTCGATCCCCGGACCCGGTTGTTGCCATTTCCGCACGGCGCCCGAGGACATCGCTCCGGCCGAATACAAGGACGCCGATGTCCTGTTTGCCGACATCGCCGCCACATACAAAAAGGCGGTCGGCCGGTTCTATGAGGCCGGATGCAGATACCTGCAGGTGGATGATATCTTCTTTGCCTATCTCTGCGATCCTAGGCACCGCGCCGACAAGATGGCGCAGGGTCACGATCCGGACCGGCTGATTGACCGCTATGCCTGGATGATGCACGAGGCGATCAAGGACCGGCCCGACGACATGGTGATCGGCATGCACATGTGCCGCGGCAACTTCAAATCGACCCATGCCGCCGAAGGCGCTTACGACCCGGCGGCCGACGCGGTGTTCAACAAGACCGGCGTCGACATTTTCTTCATGGAATACGATACCGAACGCGCCGGCGGACTGGAGCCGCTTTCGTTGCTGGCCAAGGGCGAACAACGGGTGCTTCCGGGCTTCATCACCACCAAAACAGGCGAATTGGAAAGTCTCGATGACCTGCGGGCCAAATTCGAGCAGGCATCGAAATACGCCGATATCGACCAGCTTGGCATCGCGCCGCAATGCGGCTTCGCCTCCACCGAGGAAGGCAACGCAATCTCCTATGACGACCAGCGCCGCAAACTGGAACTCGTGATCAGGACGGCGGAGGCGATCTGGGGTGGCGTTTAAGGTGCGCGCTGGCCGTGCTGAAGCCGCCGCCGCGGCAGACCTGAAACCCCTCCAGGCGATTTTGCAACCGCTACCGGATTGTCAGAATGGCTGAACCTGTTCCCGGCTCGGATACATGCGCTGGTCTGTGAAGGCGTCATCCTAGGCGGGCGTCCTGCAGACTGCCGCCGCCATGCTGGCGATACCGGTCCGAGTTCAGCAGTGGCTTGGACATTTGACTGCCGATGATGTACAGATGGTGGACCGTGAAGTCTGCAACGTGTTAAATGAGATGAACAAAAATGGAGAGGATTGATGAATTTGAAAGCAGCAGTCCTTGCACTCGGCATTCTGTTTCTGATTTCGTTGGGCAAGGGCTATGCGCGGGAACTCAGCGCCGACGATTGCGCCGCGATGAAACGAATGCTGGTTTCTTATACGGAACAGCAGATTAAAATGACCGAATTCAAGAGGGATATTTTATTGAAATCTTTCGACATTACATTAAATGAATTGATTGAAAAAATTGAAGGCATGACTGGCGAGACGCGATACGCTGTGGAGCGGAAACTAATCGTTGAAATTCAGGAATCTTTGAATTTTTTAAATTTTAAAAAATCAGATATTGTTCCCGGACTAATTGTTTTTAACAGGTTGTGTCCCCGCAACGACTGACACACTGACCGCTGTCAGAGGGCGCACGCTGAAGCCGTCGCCGCGCTTGTTGCTGGACGAATGGATGGAAACCCATATGCTGCGGCTTCCTGAAGGCGTGTCGGCGTTGCCCGGTCGCGCAGCGCCGCGCCCGGACCTGATGCGAAATGTGCGCCGGGGAGACATTTGGTGGTCGCCGGCCCGGCGCCGGAGCCTGCGACAAGTCCTGCGTGACCCGCCCTACTCCAACCCGAACGCGGCAATCACCGGTACATGGTCCGAGGGCCGGTCCCATCCCCGCGCATCGCGCAACACGTCGATGGCCGTCAGATTTGCAGCGATGTTCGGCGACGACCAGACGTGATCCAGCCTGCGTCCCCGGTCGGAGGCGGCCCAGTCCCGCGCACGGTAGCTCCACCAGGTGAAAATCTTCTCCGGCGGCGGAATGTGCTGGCGCATGAGATCGGTCCAGCCGCCGGATATTCGCAAATCCTCAAGCGTCTCCGTTTCTTCCGGCGTGTGGCTGACCACCTTGAGAAGCTGTTTGTGCGACCAGACATCCTCCTTGAGCGGCGCAATGTTCAAATCGCCGACAAGGACCGAAGCCGTTCCCGCCGTCTGATCGGCCCTGACCGCCCGCATCTCATCCAGGAAATCGAGCTTGTGGCGAAACTTGGGATTTTTTCCCGCATCCGGCTCATCCCCGCCCGCCGGAACATAAAAATTGTGCAGCAGGATTGTTTTGCCGCCCGTCTCGAACTCGACCGAGAGATGGCGGGTATCTCCCATGGTGCAGAATTCACGCCGTTCGACGGCCCTGATCGGGCGTCGCGAGATCGTTGCGACGCCATGATAACCCTTCTGGCCGTGGATCTCGATGTGCTCGTAGCCGAGGGTTTTCAACGGCTCGAACGGAAACAGCTCATCGGGACATTTGGTTTCCTGCAGGCAGAGAATGTCGGGCCTGCGCTCGCTCAACAACCGCTCGACCAGCGGCATGCGCAGGCGAACCGAGTTGATGTTCCATGTGGCGATCGAGAATGGCATGAAAGATCTTCCGGCGGGAATTGGGTGGCGATATCTGGCAAAGCCGACAGATCATCGCAAGCGCGCGCAAATCGCGGACCGCGGGAAAAAATCGGTCCACGGCAATTTGCCGCAGGTCAGCGATTCCCGTGTACGTTGTTGGTTTCCGCGACCTTGCGGTAGTCGATCTCGAATATCGTGGGATCGAAATCGACGCCCTGCCGCACGTTGAAGATCATTACCGTCGTGTCCTTGCCCTGGGCGTCGCGGATGGTCCATTGCCGCAATTCGAACGAGTCGGGGTCAAACATCATCGCGATCGTGGAGTTGCCGAACACCGACTTGTCCGCCAGGGTGATCGTGGTCAGGTCGTCTTCCTCCCTGACCGTCTGAACCCGGTCGCCGGATATATCGATCTTGTCGTCCAGGAGCAGTTTCAGTGGGGTTTTGGACAGGGGATAGAGGTCCGCCGTCTTCAGTTTCCAGTTGGAAATGACCACCGACTTTCCATCGGAAACGACCCGAAACGCGGACGGTTTTTCATAATTGAATCGAACCCGCCCCGGCCGTTCGATGAAAAACCTGCCGCCCGTTTGTTCGCCCCGCGGACCGAACTGGACAAATTCGCCCGTCATGGTTTTGACGGCAAAAAAATGATCCACGATTTCTTGCGCGGTTCCGGCCTTCGCGACCGTTGCCGGCGCGGCGACAAAAGCCGGGCCGGCGGCAAAAACGACGCCGAATGTTCCAAGAATGAACCCGCGGCGGACAATTCCCGCCGGGTTAACGAGTTTTTCCATCCGGATGCTCCGTCGCGGCGGGCGACCCACACCCTCACGGTCCGATTTTCCACATAGGATGCGAATGGGGCTCAACCGTGGCATGCCCTGCCGCCGCACGAAGATGCTCAAAGCTTGTCTTCTTCCGTCGGAGCCAGAATTTCGCGCTTTCCGGCGTGATTGGCGGGACCGATAACGCCTTCTTCCTCCATGCGCTCGATGATGGAAGCGGCGCGATTATAGCCAATTCCCAGCCGGCGCTGGATATAGCTGGTTGATACTTTTCCGTCGCGTAGCACGACGGCGACCGCCTGATCGTAGGGATCATCGGATTCGCCGAGATTGGACGTTCCGCCGCTGTCGTCTTCGCCGTCATCCTCGGTAATGGCGTCCAGATATTGCGGAATACCCTGCAATTTAAGGTGCTTAACCACCCTTTCCACCTCGTCGTCGGACACGAACGGTCCATGCACGCGCTGTATGCGTCCGCCGCCGGCCATATAGAGCATGTCGCCCATGCCAAGCAACTGTTCGGCGCCTTGTTCGCCGAGAATCGTGCGGCTGTCGATCTTGGACGTGACCTGGAAGGAAATCCGGGTTGGGAAGTTGGCCTTGATCGTACCGGTAATGACATCGACCGAAGGCCGTTGCGTCGCCATGATGACATGGATGCCGGCCGCGCGCGCCATCTGCGCCAGCCGCTGAACGGCCCCCTCGATATCCTTGCCGGCAACCATCATCAGGTCGGCCATTTCGTCGATGATTACGACGATGTAAGGCATGGATTGAAGATCCAGTTCCTCCGTCTCGTAGATCGCCTCGCCGGTTTCGCGGTCAAAACCCGTCTGTACCGTTCGGCTGATGCGTTCACCCTTCTTTTCCGCCTGCTTCACCCGCTGATTGAAGCCATCGATGTTGCGCACGCCGAGTTTCGACATCTTGCGGTAGCGCTCTTCCATTTCGCGCACGGTCCATTTGAGCGCGACAACGGCTTTCTTGGGATCGGTGACCACGGGCGTCAGCAGATGCGGAATGCCGTCATAGACCGACAGTTCCAGCATCTTCGGATCGATCATGATCAGCCGGCATTGTTCCGGCGTCATGCGATAGAGCAAGGACAGGATCATCGTATTGATCGCCACCGACTTGCCGGAACCCGTTGTGCCGGCGACAAGCACATGGGGCATTTTCGCCAGGTCGGCGATCACCGCCTCGCCATTGATGGTTTTGCCGAGCGCCAGGCCAAGCTTGGCTTTCGTGTTCTCATAGTCGCGGCTTGCCAGCAGTTCGCGAAGATAGACGGTCTCACGGCCTGCATTCGGCAATTCGATGCCGATGGCGTTGCGCCCCGGCACAACGGCCACACGTGTCGCGATCGCGCTCATAGATCGCGCGATATCGTCGGCCAGCCCTATCACCCG
Source organism: Rhizobiaceae bacterium (assembly GCA_965204295.1). Taxonomy (GTDB): domain Bacteria; phylum Pseudomonadota; class Alphaproteobacteria; order Rhizobiales; family Rhizobiaceae; genus JAWKWH01. The sequence goes on along the minus strand of OZ241973.1, from coordinate 1,571,305 downwards.
TGACGACTTGATGCCCGGCGCCGGCTCCAGTTCGTACAGCGTCACCACCGGTCCGGGCCGGACGCGGATGATTTCGCCCTTTACCCCGAAATCTTCCAACACGCCTTCCAGCAGACGGGCGTTCTGCTCCAAGGCATCCTTGGACATCGCCGGGCCTTTCGTGGTCGCCTTCACCTCGCTGAGAAAGTGTAGCGAGGGCATTTCGAATTCATCGTTGCCGATGAGAGAAGCCTGGGCTTCGCGGGTCACCCGGGTGCCGGGTCTTGGCCGGGGAGCGGGCTTGCCGATGCGGGCGACGGATTTCGCACCCGAGGAAAACTCATCCAACCCGTCGTCGAAGACAGGCATTTCGGATCCGGGGTCCGTGTGTCCGGGATCGAATTCCGGTTCAATACGATCTGCCGAGCGACCGACGACGAGGGTTTCGATATCGTCGGCGAGATGATCGCCGTCCGCGTGCGCCTTTCTCAACGGCCTCTGACGGCCCCACCCGGCCCAACGCGACGCAAATGCCCTGAGCGAGTACCACCAGTGCGCCAGTGCGCCGAGGATGAGATTGCCCCGGTCGTCTTCAAAATCACCGTCCAGCAACGGGTCGTCATGTATTTCGATCGCTTCGCGTTCCGCGGCCTGCTCCATGTTTGCTTGCCTGTCTATAATTCCGGCGCCGAAACAAAACAGCCATGTCGATGGCGCGAACAGAAGCATGGCGAGCAGCACGGCAGGCCAGCCGGAGGGGTAGAACCCGGTGGCGAGCGCCGGGATGTTGAGGATCATATCGCCAAAGACACCGCCGAGACCTGATGGAAGCGGCCATGTCGGCGGCGGTGCAAAACACCCGACGATCGCCGAAAACAGAACCGCCGACCCGAACCAGCCGCAAGCGCGTTTCAGTTTTCGGTCGATGCCGCGCGCGGTGGCGAGGTACGCGCCCCAGAAAACCGCCGGCAGAAGCGCGGTTACCGCGCCAAGTCCGAAAAACTGCATGGCGATATCGGCAAATACGGCGCCCGGATAACCGACGGCGTTGGTGACAATATTTCCTGTCGCGTGGCTGAAACTCGGATCGGCGATATTCCATGTCGCAAGGCCGGCTGTCGCGAAAATCGTTCCAATCAGCACGGACAGGCCAAGCAAACGCAACAATTGTCGCTTCAGAAAGCCCCGCAGATTTCCTGGCGACCGTTCCAGTCCGAAGGTCGCCGACAATCCTGAACGCATACGATTCACCCCATGCATGGTCCGGCTTTCGCCAATTACGGGGACGGAAGCCGCTCCCGCCCAGATTAGCGATGCGATGGTTAAGGCCGCATTAAATACGGGTTTTCCGGCGGTCCGGTTCAGACGCCCTGAATTTCCGCCTCCGGATTGGCGCTTATATGGTGAATTGAAAGATCGGCGCCCCTCATTGCATCCTCTTCCGAAAGACGAAGGCCGATCAGGGCTTTCAGGATTCCATGGACGAGAAAACCCGCTGCCGCGGCATAGGCGACTCCAAGAAGACTGCCAGCGATCTGCGCGGCAATTGACACGCCACCCAATCCTCCGAGAACTTCAAGGCCGAATATTCCCGCGGCAATCCCGCCCCACAGACCGCAAAGCCCGTGCAGCGGCCAGACATCCAAGACGTCATCGATCTTGAGCCTTTCCTGGCACCACGAATAGCCTTTCACGAAAATGGCGCCGACGATAAGCGCGCCGATGGGATGAAAGATGTCCGGTCCCGCGCGCAAACGGCGACAAGACCGGGCACCCAGTTGGATGACGGCGGCAAGCACAATCCAGCCTCTGATTGCATGCACGACGATCAATCCGGCAAAGTCGTGAAACGGCGCGCCAAACGAGGTTTCGAGCCAACCCTGCAATCCGAAATTGCCGTTCCAGACAATGCCCTCATATAGCGGGTAGATCACCGCTGTCGCAAGGCATTGCGGCAGAAAACGCATGCGTTCGGCAATGCCGCCGCGAATGCGGTCAGGAAGAAGAATTTGACCAGGGTGAAACCCTGCGGAAGAAATGTTTCACCACCCTCGACGCCCGACAGAATCGCGGCGTTCACGAAAAAGGTCACCCCGTATGCCACTGCAAATCCGATGAAAAAATAGCTGATTGTCGATATCGCGAAGTCGACCAGGATCTTTACCAGCGCATTGATCTGATTTTTGTGCCGGACGGTGCCGACCTCCAGAAACGCAAAACCAACATGCATGGCAAAAACCAGAATGGCGCCCATCAGGACGAAGAACACATCTCCGCCCGCCGAACTGGCTTTCATGGCCAAGTCTCCTCATCGTTCATTCACAAACAAGGCGGACCGGCCGCCTCTCCGCAGGGAGGAACACAAGCGCCATGCCAGTTTGGTTTGGAGGGATTTTTGCAGAGCAAAGTCTTGCGAAAACAAGAGTTGCGCAAAATATAGGCTATGCCGCCATCTGCCTGCCCAACTGGCAGGCAGATGGCGGCCATCATGTAAATCGAGCATCCGGCGGGCAATCCGCGCCCGCCCGAATTACCGTGGCGTTAGTTGTGATACGCCGCCTCGCCATGCGAAGAGATATCCAGGCCCATTTGTTCGTCTTCCTTCGAGGGGCGCAGGCCAAGCGCCAGGTCGGTGATCTTGAACAGGATTGCCGATCCCGCACCGCACCAGACAATTGTGATCAGAACAGCCTGAATCTGGATCCAGGTCTGGCCGGCGATTGAAAAATCGGTGTCTCCGATGCCGCCCAGCGATCCGCTGGTGAAAATCCCCGTGCCAACCGCACCGACGATACCGCCTATCCCGTGAATGCCGAACACGTCCGCGCTGTCGTCATACCCGAAGCGGATCTTGATGACTGAAACAAAGTAATAGCAGACCGCCGACGCAATGAGGCCAAGCACGATGGCGCCGACCGGCCCAACCGAACCCGCCGCCGGCGTAACGGCCACCAGCCCGGCGATCATACCCGAGGCCGCGCCGAGCATCGACGCCTTGCCGCGTGCGATCGCCTCGATTGCCGACCAGCCGACAATCGCGCCGGCCGTAGCCATGAACGTGTTGATCATCGCAAGGCCCGCGCCGCCATTGGCCTCCAGGTTTGAGCCCGCGTTGAAACCGAACCATCCAACCCAGAGCATGGCCGCGCCGACCAGCGTCAGTGTCATGGAGTGCGGCGCCAGCATGTCCCGGCCATAGCCTTCCCGTTTTCCGACCAATATGCAGCCGACCAGGCCGGCGACACCGGCATTGATATGCACCACGGTGCCACCCGCGAAGTCGAGCGCGCCCATATTGAAGATCAGGCCCGCGCCATCCCAGACCATATGCGCCACGGGGAAATAGACCACCGTCACCCAAAGGATCGAGAACAGCATGACGGCGGAGAATTTTATCCGTTCGGCAAATGCGCCAACGATAAGCGCCGGCGTAATTGCCGCGAAGGTCATCTGAAAACAGATGAACACGAATTCGGGAATGACCACGCCGTCCGTAAAGGTCGCGGCCGTGGAGTCCGTAGTGACGCCGGCAAGGAACAGTTTGCCAAAACCCCCGAAGAAGGCGCTTGTGGAACCGCCAAACGCGAACGAATAGCCATACACCACCCAAACGATCATGACGACGGATGCTATCATCGTGCATTGCATCAGCACAGACAGCATGTTTTTCGCACGCATCAATCCGCCATAGAACAGCGCCAGTCCGGGGATGATCATCAGCAGCACAAGTATGGTGGCGAGCATCATGAACGCCGTGTCGCCCTTGTCCGGCACGGCCTCCTGAGCCAGGGCCGGCATTGCGCAGGCCAGCATCAGGGCCGTCGCGACTGTCATTGATTTCAAGTTCGTCATTTTCATGGTTATGGATCCCCTGTGGTTGCCTAGAGCGCGTCCCGATCGGTTTCACCGGTGCGAATACGTGCGGCCTGTTCGAGTGAGAAGACAAATATCTTGCCATCGCCTATTTGCCCGGTACGAGCGGCGTTTGTGATCGCTTCGACCGCCGCATCCGAGAGATCGGAAGAAACAGCGACCTCGATCTTGATTTTTGGCAGGAAACTGACGAGGTATTCCGCGCCGCGATAGATTTCGGTATGACCTTTTTGTCGGCCATACCCCTTGACCTCGGTCGCGGTCAGTCCATGCACTCCGATTTCAGTCAGCGCTTCCCGGACCTCGTCCAGTTTGTGCGGTTTGATGATGGCGGAAATGAACTTCATAAATCCTGTCCCTTGATTTGCCCGGAACCTGCGCCGCCCGGATTGACAGGATTGACTATTCAAGCGCCGTGCCAGTTTGTATGAACTGCACTATATGTCTGATTTTCATAGCAATTTTTATCAATTGCGTATCGTATCAGCGATATGCGGCGATATGTTTTTGCACAAAAAATAGGCTAACGGATATCATTGCCTATTTTTCGGGCGTTTTCGCAGGCGGATAAGACCTTCCTGCGCCACGGATGCGATCAGCGTTCCGTCGAGGCCGAACAGTTGCCCGCGATTGAAACCTCTGCTGCCTGACGTTGACGGACAATCCTGGTCATAGAGCAGCCAGTCATCGAGCTTGTGCGGACGATGAAACCACATGGCGTGATCCAGACTGGCCGGCTGGATGTCCGGATCGAAGACCGCCTTGCCATGCGGAAATGTTGACGTGTCCAGCAGCGTCATGTCGGACAAATAGGCCAAAACCGCTGCTTGCAATGCCCGGTCATCGGGAACCGGACCCGTGGCGCGCACCCAGACCTGCTGGCGCGGCGGAAGTTTTTTGCGGCTGATATAGTGTTCAAGAACGACCGGCTTCATATCGATCGGCCGATCATGTTCCCAATAACGGCGTACGGGCTCCGGCATGGAAATGTTATCGTCAAGGATCAGATCCTTGCGGTTCCGCAAGGTGTCGGGAGCAGGCACGTCCGCGGGCATGTCAAACTGGTGCTCAAGCCCCTCCTCATCCCTCTGGAAGGATGCCTCGAGCGAAAAGATCGCGTACCCGTGCTGAATCGCAACCGCCCGGCGGGTCGTAAACGACGTCCCGTCGCGAATCCGGTCCACGTCGTAGATGATTGGAATTGACGGGTCGCCCGGTCGCATGAAATAGCTATGAAGAGAGTGGACAAAACGGTCTGAAGGAACCGTCCTTTGTACCGCGACCAGCGCCTGCCCGACCACCTGACCGCCGAAAACCCTCTGCCATGTCACCTTCGGACTGCGACCACGAAACAGGTTGCGCTCCAGTGTCTCAAGATCGAGAATGGACAATAGCTCCTGCATCGCGGCCGACATCCGGTTTTTCCCTTGCGTGAAAATCGACAGACCGCCGGTTTCGAACAGGAAGCGCCAGACCTGTCAACCGGAAACCGTTTACACTATGGCCAAACGCACAAAGGCAAGCGCAAGCAAAAACCAATGCGACATCGCGATCGCCGGCGCCGGCTATGTCGGACTTGCAACAGCCGTTGCGATTGCGTCGGCAAGACCGTCGCTTTCAATTACGATTGTCGATGCCGCTCCACCCGGAGTCTGGCGGAAAGACGGCCGCGCCTCCGCCATCGCCGCCGCCGCGATGCGCATGCTGGACCGATTGGGCTGCCGGGCCGCAATCGAACCGCACGCGCAGGCGATAACCGAAATGATCGTAACCGACTCGCGGACATCGGACCCCGTCAGGCCCGTATTTCTGACATTCGACGGCGATGTTGCGCCCGGCGAGCCCTTCGCCCATATGGCGCCCAACAAGGCGATCAATGGCGCATTGCGGCAACAGGCGAAAAAACCGGGCATCAAATTCATTGCGGGCTTGGCCGTTGCCGGATTTGAGACAGGATCAGCCCGGACGACGGTCACGCTTGAAAACGGAAGCGAAATGGAAGCACGGCTCCTGATAGCCGCTGACGGCGTGCGTTCGCGCCTGCGCGAGATGGCAGGCGTCAAGACGGTGGATTTCGATTACGGCCAGTCGGGAATCGTCTGCACCGTTGCGCACGAACGCCCTCACAATGGGCGGGCCGGGGAGCATTTCCTGCCGGCCGGCCCGTTTGCCGTTCTTCCGCTCAAGCAAAATCGCTCCTCGATCGTCTGGACGGAAAGAACCGAAGACGCCGAGCGGCTGGTAAACGGCGACCCGCTTGTATTTGAAGCCGAACTGGAAACGCGTTTCGGTTTGAAACTCGGAAATATCGAGGTGATCGACAAGCCGCGCGCCTGGCCGCTGGGCCTTAAACTGGCGCGCTCTTTCGTCAAACCTAGGCTTGCGCTTGTCGGAGACGCCGCTCATGGAATTCATCCGATTGCCGGCCAAGGCCTCAATCTTGGCTTCAAGGATGCCGCCGCCCTAGCCCAAACCGTAGTCGAAGCCGACCGGCTTGGTCAGGACATGGGAGCGCTGGATATTCTGGAGCGTTACGAACGCTGGCGCCGCTTCGACACCGTGCAAATGGGCATTGTCACCGACGTGCTCAATCGCACGTTCTCCAATGATTTCGGGCCGGTTCGGGCGATTCGCGACATCGGCCTCGGTTTGGTCGACCGCATGCCGCATCTGAAGGATTTTTTCGTCAGACAGGCCTCGGGGTTGTCGGGGTCGGCGCCAAGACTGCTTAATGGCGAAGCGATTTGAGGGCGCTCGCATCTTTGCCGGTTTCCTTTTGCGGCGCGATGCAGTGGGCAAGCGCCGACCCGCCCCTTCCAGGTGTTTGATCTCGGATTTTGATGGAACGATTTTTCTTCCAGATGGAAGAAAGCACCATGGGACAGGTACGGCGCGCCGCCGACCGGCGTCAGGCCTTCACCAGCCTCAAATGCTTGTCGAACACCTTGAGGACGCGCGACAGTTCCTGCCCGCGTTTCAGGATGCGCCCGCCGGCCGCGATCACCGACCAAGGCCCCCGACGCCGGGCCAGTTTCGGATTTTTGGTAATTTGGAACAAGGGCACTTCCGACGTTCGGCGAAACACCGAAAAGACCGCCCGGTCCGTCAAATGATCGATGGCGTAGTCGCGCCATTCGCCCGCCGCGACCATCTTGCCGTAGAGATCAAGGAGTTGATCCAGTTCCGTTCGATGAAACGTTACCGGTAATTGCAGCCGCTCGCGACGAAATTCGCCGAGCGGTATCAATATCGCCGTTTCTTCGCTTCCACCTCCCATATCTCCGCGATCCATCATGTCCACTCGCCTTTCAACCGACTGCCACAATGGCAGGTTTGCGCGTTCAATTACGAAATGCAAGCTTTTGTGGAGCCGCTGAATATGAACATTTGCGGCCAATCACAATCGTATCTATTCTTGATCAACCGATCGAATTTCAAGGAGCGGAATGATGTTGAACGAAACGGACGGGAAATTTTTGCGCATGGCTTATGAAGAAGCGCTTGTCGGGTTCAATGAAGGGGGCTGTCCGATCGGTTCGGTGTTGGCTGAAGGTGACAGGCTGATCGCACAGGGACGTAATAGGCGGGTCCAGGGGGGTGATCCGATCGCGCATGGCGAGATGGATTGCCTGCGCAGGGCGGGTCGGCGGAAAAGCTATCGCGATATGACGCTCTATACCTCCTTGTCGCCATGCATGATGTGTTCGGGCGCGATCGTGCAGTTCGACATTCCCCGCATCGTCGTTGGAGAAAACGTCAGTTTCGGCGGCAACGAGGATTTCCTGCGTTCGCGCGGTGTCGAGGTCATTGTCGAAAACGATGCCGACTGCATCGCGCTGATGAAGCGCTTTATCGAGGAAAAGCCGGAACTGTGGGCCGAGGATATCGCCGAAGAGGTTTGAGGGGCGTGCGGCTCCACTTCGTGTCAGCTAATGATGTAGCTAAATGAATTCGCTAATTACCCGAGTATATATGGAGTAATTTCGAATTGAAAGCGTCAAATGAATTTTCTTTTTTATACCGTCAGTCATGCTTTTGACGGTAAAATAAATAAAAACTGTAATAAAATATTGAATACTCGTGCCAAATTTGACTCAAATGCGAGTTTAAATCCTCCAGAACTCTCAAAAATTTGCGGAATATAGATGGAAATGAGAATTCGACCGTTAGCGAAACGCTGAAACTCGACATCTTTATCTCCAACGGCATATTGGTTTGATCACGGCCAAAAAACCGGGCGAGCGAGATGTGGCCAGGTGAAGCGTAATAGCGTTTTGTCCAGGATTTGTTTATCATACCCTGGGTCATTCTCGGAAATGAGCATCCGCCAATCTCTGTCCTCCACACGACATAATAGGGTGACCGAAAAAGATCGGCGATTACTCTCATAGTGTGTAGTAGTTAATATCAATCCGCTGCGATACGGTTCTATCCTCCAAGGTTCTGTTTACTCCGACGAGGTATCGAGTTTAAAAACCGCAAGATCTCTTTTGATGAACCAATGGATATCCTCATGTCCTGCGCTGCTCGCTGCAACAATAACACGCGGATCTATTCATACCTGAATCGCATGGAGCAACTACATTCCCGATGATTTATGGACTATGATCGAATCCACATCTGTTTTCCCGTTGAATAAAACTGATGCACTCCTAGGAGGTCGTGGGGTCCAACGTAGCGTTCGACACCGCCCATGAATGCGAAGGCGCAGGAAAAAGCGCATACACCATCCTCCTTTTCTTCCAGATGTTCAAGTCCAGGCGGTTCTGCGACTTGCACTGTCTTGCCGACCAAGGTTGTCGCGCCTTGCTCTCGGATAAGTTTGCCAAGTTGGATGCCCGCGATCAAACTGCCGCCAGCCGAATTCAGGACTATGTGATAGGGTTTCCCATTTTCTGTGATGTACTCTTCAAATTTTGCTGGCGTATCTGGCGTGATATCGCCTTGCGCCGCTATCCATTCGCAACCAACACAATTGCCGCCGGTTCCGGCTAGTCTAAAACTCATCGGCTCAGCGAATGCAATCGGACCAAGATGCAAATTGGCGATTAGAGCAAGCATGAGTACGGGAATCTTCCGCATCAGTCGTCTCCGCCGGACATAACTCAACCACCAAAAAAATGAACTATGTATTGTCTTCAACCGCAAGTTAGGATCGCGTTTTGTGTGCACCCACAACATCCCTTCACTCCGCCGCATGCCGCCCAGCACTCTGGCCGGAAAAGATGCAGCCGCCAGGAAATGCGCCTTCCAGAGCATTGCAGCCGTGGCAGCCACCGCCGGCGCCTTCTCCGACGGCACAAAGACTGACAATCGGTTCCACCGTTTTGCCGAGCGCCTGCGAATGCAGATTTGTGTATAAACCGTCGAGTGTCTTGCGCGTCAGCATATCGAGCTTGACAGGTGGACCAACAGTCCATTGGTCGCAACCGGCATTTCCATGTCATCCGTTGAACGACAGGTAAAATCAGCGCTCGGTCAACTTCAACTCAATGCGGCGGTTGCGATTGCGCGCCTCATCCGTGTCGGCGACATCAAGCGGTTGAAATTCGCCAAATCCGGCCGCCACCAGTCGATTCGCCGGAATTCCCTGATCGATCAGAAACTTGACCACCGAAGTCGAACGCGCGGACGATAATTCCCAATTGTCGCGCAAGCGCCCGGCGCCCGAAAGCGGAATGTTGTCCGTATGTCCGTCAACACGCAACACCCAGTTGATCTCGGGAGGTATTTCCCGCTGCAACTCCAGAAGCGCGCCGGCCAGTCTGGCCATTTCCGCCTTGCCCGCCTCGTTGATCTCATCGGATCCGGACGAAAACAACACTTCCGACTGAAACACAAACCGATCACCGACGATGCGGATGTTCTCGCGGTCCGACAAAATTTCACGCAGCCGGCCGAAGAAGTCGGAACGGTAACGGTTAAGCTCCTGAACGCGTTGCGCCAGCGCCACATTCAGCCTGCGGCCCAGGTCGGCAATCTTGGCGTTTGATTCCCGGTCTCTATGTTCTGAGACCTCCAGCGCATCCTCAAGCGCCGCAATCTGCTTGCGCAACGCCGATATCTGCTGATTGAGCAGTTCAACCTGGCTGAGCGCCCGCAGGCTGATCTGCCTTTCGGCGTCGAGCGAGTCTTCGACCTGAGCAATTTTCGCATCCGCCGCGGCGCCAGCGCCAGCGCCGCGTTCCAGCAGCGTCTGAAGGCGCGATTTTTCAGCTTCAGCGGTAACCAGCGACGCCTGCAATGTTGTCAGCGAATCCTTGAGATCCTGCTTGTTTGAACGCTCCAGCGACAGCAGTTGCGTCAATTCGTTGATCTGCGAATTGAGGCGGCTAAGCACTTCATCCTTGCCGGTGATTTCCTGGCTAAGCAGGAATTGCGCTAGCACAAATACCGACAGCAGAAACATGATCGCCAAAAGCAACGTCGCCAGCGCGTCGACGAAACCGGGCCAGTAGTCGACGCTTCGCTGGCGTCGATTAGCTCGCGCAAGCGCCATCTACTTCGATCCTGCCCGTTTTTTCATGGCTTCAGTCAAACGCTCCAGCGTTGCCCGCGTGGCTTTTTGCTCTTCCGATTGCGCCTCCACCCAATCGCGCATCATCTGCTGTTCATTGCGCATGCTCTTGACCAGACCGGAGATGCCCTCGGCCAGATTTGCCATGGCGGTCGCGACACGTTGATTCGATCCGCCGCTTTCCTGCTGGGAGCGGAGGCGGTCGGACAGAACCTTGATCTCTTCCGTCGCCCCCGCTGCCTGCGTGTTGTTTCCGGCAATGAAATCCGATTCCAGGTCCGTTACCGAAGAAAGCCAGTTTTCCAGTTCCGTGTAGAAGCGGTTCTGCGCGCGCCCGGCCTGAAGATCGAGAAAACCCAGCACCAGAGAACCGGCAAGCCCGAACAGTGATGACGAAAAGGCGGTGCCCATCCCGTCAAGCGGCGCGGTCAGACCCGCTTTCAATGAATCCAGGACGTCGGAAGCATCTCCGGATGCGGGATCGAGTGACGCAATGGTTTCGCCGATGGAACCGATGGTCTCCAGCAATCCCCAGAATGTTCCAAGCAGGCCCAAAAACACCAGAAGTCCGATCAGATATCGCGAGATGTCCCGGCTTTCATCCAGTCGGGTGGCGATCGAATCAAGGATGGACCGCATCGATACGGTCGACAGCGCCGTGGTTGAGGAACGGCTGAACAAAGTCATCATCGGCGCCAACAGCACAGGCGCCTTCGCTTCTGTTCCGGCTCTGAAAGAGCTCACCCAGCGAACCTCGCGAAACAGGCGCACGACCTGCGCGAAAGCGAGCAATATGCCCACCGCGAGCACACCAAGGATAAGCCCGTTAAGCCCGGGATTGGTCTGGAATGCCGATGAAATCTGGCGGTAGAGTATCGCGATCACGAAACCGGCGATTGCCAGAAAGATCAGCATCGACAGCAGAAAGACCTGCGGCGAGGACAGCCGTTGCGGATCATAGGCGGCTTCGCCTGTCGGACCGTCATCATCCGCCGTGCCAAACCATGCCATCGCCACACCTCTTCCCCGCCGATATACCGGCGGCGAATCTAACCGGAATTGTGTCGAAAATGAAAGGACCGCGAAGGACACGGCGCGCTTTTTGACAATCCGCGCTGTCAGACGGGCCGCTCAAGAGTCGCCAGCAGCCCTCTGTGAACCTGTTCGTTTCCGGCGACAATGGTTTTGCTCCGATAGATTTCCCGTCCGCCGGCGCGGTCGGTTACGAAACCGCCGGCTTCGCGCACCATCAGCATTCCGGCGGCGACATCCCATGGGTTGAGGCCCGCTTCCCAGAAACCGTCCACCCGACCGGCGGCAACCCAGGCCAGATCGAGGGCCGCCGATCCCAACCGTCGAACACCGGCCGTTTCGGCCATGACGTTTTGAAGTTCAACCAGCGCCTTTCCATGCTCTCCACGACCAAGATGGGGAATGCCGGTTGCGATTACGGTATCCGCAAGGACGCTTCGGCCCGCAACCCGCATGCGGCGATCGTTCAGAAACGCGCCGCCGCCACGCTCGACGGTGTAGAGTTCGTCCATGGCGGGATTGTAGATGACGCCGGCTGAAAGCTCTCCCTGACGCTCAAGCGCGATGGATACGGCAAAGACCGGAATACCGTGCAGAAAATTGGTCGTGCCATCCAACGGATCGACAATCCACCGATGCTGACCGTCCTCGCCCGGCACTTCACCGCTTTCCTCCATCAGGAAGCCATATCCGGGCCTGGCGCGGCTCAATTCCCTGAACAGGATTTCCTCGGCGCGGAAATCGGCCTGGCTGACGAAATCGCCGGGCCCCTTGCGCGAAACCTGCAGGTTCTGCACCTCGCCGAAATCATGCGCCAATGACCGGCCCGCCTTAATCGCGGCCTGCACCATGACATTCAGGATTGCCGAACGGGCCATCGACTGACCGTCTCCGCTTGGCTATGCCGCCACGAATGAATCCGCCCTATTCGGCGCGCCGCACATAGGTGATCTCGTTGGTATCGACGATGATGCGTTCTCCCGACTGGATAAAGGGCGGCACCATGACGCGTATGCCGTTTTCCATTCGGGCCGGTTTGTAGGAAGACGCCGCCGTCTGCCCCTTGACCACGGGATCCGCCTCGACGATTCCCAGCGTGACCTGGTCGGGGAGGGATATGCCTATCGGTTTCCCGTCGTACAGTTCAACGGTCACCGTCATGCCGTCCTGCAGAAATGCGGCGCGCTCGCCGACGAAATCCTTCTGCAACTCGAGTTGCTCATAAGTTTCGAGATCCATGAAGACCAGCGCTTCGCCCTGTTCGTAAAGATAAGAAAACCCCTTTTGTTCAAGACGGACGCGCTCGACCGTCTCCGCGGCGCGAAATCGCTCGTTGAGCTTTGTCCCGTCAATCAGATTTTTCAATTCGACCTGATTGTAGGCGCCGCCCTTTCCCGGTTTGACGGCATTGGTCTTCACCGCGATCCAAAGGCCGCCATTGTGCTCGACCACGTTTCCCTGGCGGATCTCGTTGCCGTTGATTTTCATGCCTGTGTTTCCGGATGGTTTTCGATAGCGCGATTTGGCGCCTCAAGACCACATATCGGTGTAGCTTGCAAGCGATCCGGGGCCTATCGGCGCAACCGGTTAGCGGTTTCTATCGCCCGCTGTTGCTGTTCGATCGTCAATCCGTCCAGGAACACGTTCATCTCCGGATCACTCAGGCCCGCCCGCCGCGCGATTATGTACCATGCCGCAGCGGCGACCGGATCGGCTTCCACGCCGAGACCGCCCCGGTAAAGCTTCGCCAGCCGGTTTTGCGCGGCGACATTGCCCGATTCCGCCGCAATTTTCATCCAGGCAAATCCGGCCTCCAGATTACGCTCACCGCCGCGGCCTTCAACCAGCCAGGTCGCGAGATCCAGTTGCGCGGTGTCAAAATTCTGCCTTGCCGCCATCTCCAGCCACCGGCGCGCCCTTTTCGGGTCGTGCGACCTGCCGCCGACGCCCGCGCCGTAAACCCTGGCCATTGCATATTGCGCATCGGCAAGGCCCGCCTTGGCCGCGCTTTCATAATAGCCGACCGCCAGCGCCATTCCTTCAGCGCCGGGTTTTCGTTGAAGCGTCAATTGGGCAAAATTGAACTGCGCCAGCCGATGTCCCCGATCGGCCGCCAATTTCAACATTCGCAGCGCCGCGTTTTCATCCTTGCCGGCAACTTTCTCATCGACGATCGCCATGGCGTAGCGAAACTGAGCTTCGGCAACGCCCTGCTCCGCGGCCCGTGCGTACCATTTGTTCGCGGTCGCCTCATCGCGCGGAACACCAAGTCCCCTTGCGTGGATTTCAGCCATCAGGGTCTGAGCCGCCGGATCGCCTGCCTCGGCGCGGGGGCGCGCAAGGTTGAGTGCGGTTATGTAAAGACCGCGTTGAAATGCGCCGAAGGCGGCATCCGGTTTGCGCCCGCCATATCTGGCGGGATCGATTGCATTCGGCCGGTCGGCCTTGGTTGTTTCGCTTGCGGAAACCGGCCCTGACGCAACAATCGCCAGCACGGTCGCGCAGCCGAGCAGAAATCCGGCAACGCCTGTATGGCTCATCACGTCGGCGCCTTGAGATCGGGAGCGTTTTCGTCAAGCAGTCGATTGGCTCGACGAACCGCTTCGTCCGGTCCGAGCCTTCCGGTGAATATGGCGGCGGAAGCAGCGGCGAACTCCGCGCCGCCGGCCGCAACCGCATTCAGCGAATCAATGGTTGAACCGGCCATGACAATACAGGGGATTTCGACCAACTCCGCCCACCAGCGTCCCAAGGTTAAATTCCGCGGATGCGGCTCCGGCTCGGTATCGTATCCGAAACGGCCGAAGAAAATATAGTCCGGCCGCAATTCCCCAAGCCCCAACGCTTCGTGTCGATTTTTTGCACCGCCCGCTCCGATAATCCGAAAACGGCTGCCGCGCCCGAGATGTTCCGCGAGTTCGGCTTTATCCTCAATATGCAGCCCGTCCGCGCCGGAAACCGCCGCGACTCGGCTGTCACCCGCGACAATGACCGCGACATCCGAGGCCCGCGCCATGGGAACGACCGACTCGCAGCATTTTTGAAACTCGATTTGGCCGAAATCTCCAGGCCATAAAATCAGCGCCGCCACATCGCCGCCTGACAGCGCGCCGGAAATCTGATCGACGCCCCGCCGCCGGTTTTCATCGGGAGCGCCCATTATCACGAGGCGGCAACGATTATGCCTGCGCTCACCCATGAATGCTCCCGCCAATCAACCGACATTCCTTGAAACGCGAAACCGGCAAGAATGGGGCATAGACGAGCGGCTTCCGATTGAAAACAGCGACTCCTGACGCAATCGCGGCAATGGTTGCTGGAAAGCTCCGTCAGGAAAGGATAAAGCGCAACATTTCGACACCGGAATTTTCATGACAGGACTCCTGACCGACCCGCTCTTCTACGCTGCGGCCGTGCCCGCGGTCGCACTGGTCGGCCTTTCGAAAGGAGGTCTGGGCGGCGCAACCGCATTGATCGGCGTGCCGTTGATGGCGCTCGTCCTGCCGCCGGTGCAGGCGGCGGCGGTAATGTTGCCGATCCTGGTGGTCATGGACATGTTCGCGCTCTGGAGTTGGCGGGGGTATCGGGATGTCACGACGCTCAAGCACCTGCTGCCTGGCGGTATGATTGGAATCGGCATCGGTTGGCTGACCGCCGCCTTCGTCACCGCGGCGATGATCAAGATGATCGTTGGGCTGATCGCTCTTGCTTTTGTCGGCCGCTGGTATATCGACCGCCATCGCGGCAGGATGACGGCACGCGAACAAAGCGTCGTGCGCGGTACGTTCTGGGGAACGGGCGCGGGCTTCACCAGTTTCGTCGCCCATGCGGGCGGGCCGCCGTACCAAATCTATGCTTTGCCGCTGGGCCACGATCCGAAAGTCTACACCGGCACATCGACGGTTTTCTTTGCGGTGGTGAATGCAGTCAAGCTGATTCCCTATTTTGCGCTCGGACAATTCGATGCGACCAATCTCGCCGCATCGGCCGTATTGCTGCCAATCGCACCCATCGCCATTCTTGCGGGAGTGATGATCGTCAAGCGCATGAACCGGGAGGTTTTTTATCCTTTCATGTACGCCATGGTGTTCGTTGTCGGCGCAAAGCTCGCCTGGGACGGCGCGGTCGTATTTCTACAGTAGTGACCGCCGTGCGGCGATGTGCTTAATGAGGCCAAAACGCTACCGGAAAACCAATGATCGACAAATACGACATCGGCCTCGACAAAAGCGCCGCCAATTACCGTCCGCTCACCCCGCTCACCTATTTGGAGCGGGCGGCGAAGACCTATCCCGATCACGTCGCCATCATCCACGGGCGACAGCGGATAAACTACCGGACCTTCTACAAACGCTCGCGGAAACTTGCCTCCGCGCTGGCCGGACTGAATATCGGCAAGGGCGACACGGTTTCGGCGATGCTTTCCAATACGCCACCGATGCTGGAAGCCCATTTCGCCGTGCCGATGGTCAAGGCCGTGCTGCATTCGCTCAATATCAGGCTGGACGCCGCCATCATCGCGTTTCAGCTTGATCATGCGGAGTCCAAACTGCTGATCGTCGACCGCGAATTCTCCGGCGTCGCCGCCGAAGCGCTCGAAATCGCCAAAACAAGGCCGCTGGTGATCGACTTTGACGATCCCGACTATGGCGACGATGCGCCTTATCCCAAGGGCGATCGCATCGGCGCCGTCGATTACGAGGATTTTGTCGCCTCGGGCGACGATGATTTCGACTGGTCGATGCCCGACGACGAATGGGACGCCATTTCGCTGAACTATACGTCCGGCACCACGGGAAACCCGAAGGGCGTGGTCTACCATCATCGCGGCGCCGCGCTGATGGCTTACGCCAACACCATCCACGCCGGCATGGGCAAACATCCCGTTTATCTTTGGACGCTGCCGATGTTCCACTGCAACGGCTGGTGTTTTCCGTGGACGCTCGCCGTGCAGGCCGGCGCCCATGTCTGCCTGCGCCGGGTGCGCGCAAAAGCCATGTACGATGCGATTGCGGACCATGGCGTGACCCATCTATGCGGCGCGCCGGCGGTAATGGCGACGCTGATCAACGCGCCGGACGCCGAGCGGCGCGATTTTCCGCAGTCCGTTACTTTCGGCACCGCCGCCGCCCCGCCGCCCGAAGCGGTGCTTTCGGGCATGGCCGACGCCGGCTTTGACGTCATCCATCTTTACGGTCTGACCGAAACCTACGGCCCGGCTGTCGTCAACGAATGGCATACCGAATGGGACGCCCTCGACAAGGCCGCCCGCGTGGTCAGAAAGGCGCGTCAGGGCGTTCGCTACGCGGCGCTGGAAGAACTGACCGTGATGGATCCAGAAACCATGCAAGAGACCCCGCCTGACGGAAAGACCATTGGCGAGGTGATGTTCCGCGGCAACATCGTCATGAAGGGCTATTTGAAAAACCCGGATGCCACCGGGCAAGCTTTCGCGGGCGGCTGGTTTCACTCCGGCGACCTCGGCGTCATGCATGCCGACGGCTACATCCAATTGAAGGACCGGTCGAAAGACATCATCATTTCCGGCGGCGAAAACATTTCGTCGATCGAAGTCGAAGACGCGCTCTACAAACACCCCGCGGTAGCCGCCTGCGGCGTGGTGGCGAAGCAGGACGACAAATGGGGCGAGACCCCCGTCGCCTATGTCGAATTGAAACCGGGAAAAACCGCTACCGGGGATGAAATTGTCGCCCACTGCCGTTCGCTGCTTGCCCGGTTCAAATGCCCGCGCACCGTGATTTTCGCGGAGATTCCCAAGACATCGACCGGCAAGATTCAGAAATTCAAACTGAGGAACATGGCGAGATCGTCATAGGCGCAGGTCACCGCCGGAACGGCGACCCGGGCCGCGCGCGATTTTCATTGCCATTCAGCTATATCGAGTTGCACGGGTTGCATTGTCGTAGTCTGGAAATCGCATCTTCCCGCAATTTGTCGCGGGCGTTTCGATCGTCGGTGCGCTGATCCTGCTCGCCCAGATGATGCGCCTCCCGGAAAGCGATCCCTTGTTTGCCGACCGCGAGGCAAAAAACAGCGAGAACAACCGGCATGGGTTGTGGCTGACGCTAGCCTGGTTCGCGGGACTGTTGATTCTGACCTCGCTAGTCGGTTTTGTTCTGGCGCTGGCGGTCTTCCTCGTTGCCTTCATTGGTATTCGGGCCGACAAAGGCTGGGCCTATGCGGCGGCTTATGGTGTGGCGGGCATAGCCTTTATCTGCGTCATGGCCTGGATACTGAACCGCGACTTTCCGCCCGGTCTGCTGCAAAACCTTGTCAAACTGCCCTGGCCGTTGACATGAGCCAAACGGCGTTTCCGTTTCTCTTCATGCGCGGCGGGACGTCGCGCGGACCCTACCTGAACGCTGCCGACCTGCCCGAATACCGCGACACGCTTACGGAAATTTTGATCGCGATAATCGGCTCCGGCCACCCGCTCAATATCGACGGAATCGGCGGCGGGACCGCAGTGACGACGAAAGTTGCGATGCTGTCGCCATCGAGATGGGATTGGTGGAGCCGGACGACGGCACGACCGATGTGAAAATCCGTGCCGTCAACACCGGCGCGCGTGTCTTGTCGACCGTTCAGACACCGGACGGCATCGTGAGTTACCAGGGGGATGCCGCGACCGACGGAGTTCCCGGCACCTCGGCACCCATTGAGCTCAAGTTCATGGATGTAACCGGCGCGCTGTTCCTTACCGGCTCGCGAAAGGATGTTGCCGATGGTCATCGCGCACGGAGGATTTTGGCCTGACCGGCCACGAGACGGCCGCCGAACTCGATGCCGACAGGGCCTTCCGCGAACGGATGAAAGCGGTCCGGCGAAAAGCGGCGCTGCTCATGGGTATGGGTGATGTCGTCAAGTCCGTAGTTCCGAAATTCGGTCTTCTGGCGCAGGCAAAAGCGGGCGGTACGGCCGCCACGCGATATTTCATGCCATGGAAGTGCCGTCCGACGCTTGCGGCGACCGGTTCGCAATGCCTGTCAGCATGTTTGCTTGCGAAAGGAACGGTCGGAGACGGCCTCGTCGATTCGCCGCCCGGCTCGCCGGTCCGGCTGTCACTGGAACACCCGATGGGGCAGATCGATGTCGTGGTCGACTATTCCTCCGATGGTGACGACTTCGCTGTAAATTCCGCCGGACTCGTGCGCACCGCCCGAATGCTGGCGCGGGGAGAGGTTTTTGTGCCCGCATCTGTGTGGAAGGGCGCGTGATTGTCGCCTATATCGACGTCATAGGTTTGAATGCCGGGAGACCGCCGCAACGCCGGAAGAAAGCATCAAGCGGGCACAGGGGGAACTTGAAAACGCGCTGTCCGCCATGAATCGGGAAGTCCGTTCCTGTCCGGCCCCATTGCCGGCCGCGACGCCCGATACGATTTTTCGGCACACATGGCGCCGTCAAGGTGAGTTCGGCGCATTTGCTCCCGACATTTTCGCGTTCGCCGGCCGGCGCGGTCCGATTGTCCAAAAATTGCGCGCCGGGCGGTTTCGGATATTGAAGAGACGCTCGATGCGATATAAGCTGACATTTCTCCCTCCCGGGGATGGCCGGTTTTGCCTTCTTGGGGAGACTGGGCCGGTCTACGGCAACCTGCTTGGCAAATCGATGTGAAGCCCAAAGAGTATGACATGGAAAGAGCCATGAGAAAAATCGTGTCGATATTGAGTGCGATCGCCTTTTTCGTTTTTGCGACGAGCCCTGGTTTTGGGGAAAGTTATAGATCTGGTAGTTTTGGATGTGTTGATTTTGAGGCGGAAGAGAAAGCTTATATGGAACAGCTCCATGATCCTGATCCTTATGTGAGTGTGACCTTAGTTTATGCTCTTTGTCTTTTATTAAAGGGTGAGGTGACTAAAAATCAAGATGATGTTTCCAAGGGAATGTTGATTTTACATAGTTTAGCTGACCAACACAGCAATATTGTAGCTAATTATTGGATAGCAAGATACCATTCTTCAGGAGGGGATTTCAAAAGTCTAGCTGACAGGAATTTGGATTTAGCCGCCCATTATTATTCCAGAACACTGGCTATCATAAAGACTTATAATAGCTACCCTCCTCTTGATTACTTTCTGTGGGAGGCAAATCATAATATAGAGATGACATCTTATTATAATTTACCTCTTGTTTATTTAGCCATGTTTTATCGAGGGGTTTCTGGTGACTACCGAGTGAGGTTGCTTAACTCTCCCAGTTATGAAGGAGATCGTGACTTAGAAACTTATCCTGAATACAGAGATAACACTATGGGTTATATTAATTTAGCAATAGAGCATGCGGGGAATTGTAAAAACCTTCCTCTCAAGAGACATTTTGAAAAGCCTGCTTCTCCTTATTTTATAAAGGTTTGTGCTATGTATGAGGAGAAAGCCAAGCTTTTAAAATCAGCTTATATGAAAAGTCAGCTTATTTTAAATCAGGACAGGTGTAAGGATATAGGATCTGATGAAATAACTTCTACCTATTGTCCTGAAAATGAGGAAGCAGTACAAAAAATTGTCGATACTTATAATTCTATATTTAAAGAAATTAAGGAAATACTCCACCCTATTCGTGATAGTCTTATATAATATTTTAATTAAGAGTCTCTTTCCTCTTGCCTCAACATGGAGCGGGTTAAAAGGAGGCGTTTGACCTCGCGCCTTTGACGGGAGGCGGCGCTTCGACGGGATTCATGGAAACCTCGGCGCTGGTCTTCAACTGCTTCGCCACCGGCGCGAGGACCGTCACGCCGGACGGCGAACGGATCGTCGAGACCCTGAAGCCCGGCGACCGGGTCGTGACTCATGACGGCAGGTCGACGCCGGCGATCCGGGTGGCGAGGCAGACCGTCGCCAACCCGCGCGGCGTCGAACTCGGCCGCAAGCCCGTGCGCATCGACGCCGGCGCCCTCGGCCCGGACCTGCCGAACGGACCGTTGACCGTGACGGGCGATCACGCCCTGCCGTTCGGCGACAATGCCGGTCAATGCCGGCGCGCTGGCGGAGGACGGAACTCCGATCCGCTTCGCGCCGCTTTCGGAGATGCCGACGCGGTTCATCTGGTGGCATGTGGAGCTTGAGAACCACGAGGTCGTTCCGGTCAACGGCGGCGTTCCGGCGGAAAGCTTTATCGATTATGTCAGCCGGTCCGGCTTCGACAATTACGACGAATATCTCGACCTTGCCGGGGCCGACCGTCTGATACCGGAAATGCCGTTTGCGCGCATATCGGCGCGGCGTCTGTTGCCGGCGAACGGGTTGCGGGGATTGCCGGCCATCGCGCGGCGGCCCCTCATCGCCGCCCCCGGAAAACCGCCGCCTGACGCGATGCGCATGGGGTGAGCCGACGCGGACCCTCGCGCGTGGCAGCCTGACCCCGGCCCTTCATGCCTCCCGCATGATCCGGACATTTTCCGGCGCTTGATTCATTGGCCGGTATGGTGCAAATCGACGCCGTAGATCGAAATTCAGGCGAAGGCGTTTGCAGGGGTATGGAAAAATTCACGAAACTGACGGGGGTCGCGGCGCCGTTGCCGATCGTCAATGTCGACACCGACATGATCATCCCGAAGGATTATCTGAAAACGATCGAACGCACGGGGTTGGGGGCCGGTCTGTTCGCCGAGATGCGTTTTAACGAGGACGGTTCCGAAAACGAGGCGTTCGTTCTCAACAAGCCGGCCTACCGCAATGCGCGAATTCTTGTGGCGGGAGATAATTTCGGCTGCGGTTCTTCACGTGAACATGCGCCGTGGGCGTTGCTCGATTTCGGCATCCGCTGTGTGATCTCCACCGGTTTTGCGGACATATTCCACAACAACTGTTTCAAGAACGGCATCCTGCCGATCAGGGTTTCTCCGGAGGATTTGGAGAAATTGATGGATGACGCGGAACGCGGCGCCAACGCCACGATCACGGTCGACCTGGAAGAAAAGGAAATCCGCGGCCCGGACGGCGGCGCGATCGACTTCGATCTCGATGAGTTCAGGCGGCACTGCCTCTTGAACGGCATCGACGATATCGGGCTGACGATGGAAAAGTCGGCGGCGATCGACGCATATGAAAGCAGAACGGCGGCGGCCCGGCCCTGGGCCTGATATTTCCCGTCGTGAAGCCGTTCCCGCCCAAACGGTATGAACATATGACCTTCGGTCTTGTCTCGCCCGGCATGATGTCGGTCATGGCGTCCGGTTTCGCCGCGTTCGCCGCGGCGGGAACGGGCGACGAATTTGTTGCCTTGCGGGTGAAAGCGCCGCTACCATTCAGTAGAATTGCGTTTCCGGTCGTGCGGCGCGGCGCGCGCCTTGTCGCTGTCGAGGATTGACGGAATTGACCCGTAAACTGATTTCGACCGGCTCACCGTTTGAAAAGGCGGCCGGATATTCGCGGGCCGTTGTCGATGGCGACTGGTGTTTTGTCGCCGGCACGACGGGTTATGACTACCGGACGATGGAAATGCCGGAGGATGTGGTCGAGCAGGCCCGCAACTGTCTCGCGACCATCGGCAAGGCGCTGAAGGACGCCGGATTTTCGCTGGGCGACGTCGTACGCGCCCGCTACATCGTCACCGACCTGGCCTTCGTCGAAGACGTGTTCCCGGTGCTTGGCGAGGTTTTCGGCGATATCCGGCCGGCGTCGACAATGATGATCGCCGGATTGGTGAAGCCGGAAATGAAAATCGAAATCGAAGTGACCGCCAGAAAAACGCCGTCGTGGACCGGGGCGGAATTCTTCGACCTGACCGGCGACGACGGATAGGTGCGACGCTCCGCATCCGCCCGCCGGCGGCCCCGTCCCCCCGCAACGAATTTACGCGTGACGGCGAATGCCCCGCGGTTGCCAGCCGCCGCGCACCGGTCTACAGGCTTTCGCACACGGCGGCAGGAAAGGATATTCGATGGCGGCGCGCAAGCTTCTTCTTCTTCCCGGAGACGGCATCGGGCCGGAGGCGATGGGCGAAGTCCGCAAACTCATCGACATGATGAACCGTGAGATGCGTGCGGGCTTTGAACTGGACGAGGGGCTTGTCGGCGGTTCGGCGTACGATTCGCATGGCGAATCGATCTCGGACGCCGATATGGACAGGGCTCATGCGGCGGATGCGGTGCTGTTTGGCGCCGTCGGCGGGCCCAAATGGGATTCGGTTCCCTACGAGACGCGGCCCGAGGCCGGACTGCTGCGGCTCAGAAAGGACATGGCGCTTTTCGCCAATCTGAGACCGGCCATCTGCTACCCGGCGCTTGCAGCGTCATCTTCCCTGAAGCGGGACGTGGTCGACGGGCTCGATATCCTGATCGTGCGGGAACTGACCGGCGGCGTCTATTTCGGCGAGCCGAAGGAAATCACGGATCTTGGCAACGGTCGGAAACGCGCTGTCGACACACAGGTCTACGACACGTTCGAGATCGAGCGGATTTCCGGCGTCGCCTTTGAATTGGCCCGTGCGCGCCAAAACAGGGTTTGTTCGATGGAAAAGCGCAACGTGATGAAGTCGGGCGTGCTCTGGAACGAAGTCGTGACGGCGACGCACAGGGCCGGATACGCCGATGTCGAACTCAGTCACATGCTGGCCGACGCGGGCGGCATGCAACTGGTGCGCTGGCCGAAGCAATTCGACGTCATCGTCACCGACAATCTCTTTGGCGACATGCTGTCCGATGTCGCCGCCATGCTGACCGGTTCGCTTGGAATGTTGCCGTCGGCGTCGCTTGGCGCGCCCGATTCCAGAACCGGATCGCGCAAGGCGCTCTACGAACCGGTGCACGGTTCGGCGCCGGATATCGCCGGCCGGGGAATGGCCAATCCGATCGCGATGATCGCTTCGTTCGCGATGTGTCTGCGCTATTCATTCGACATGGCGGACGAAGCCGACCGGCTGGAAGCGGCGATCGCCGCCGTGCTCGACGATGGCTTGCGGACGAACGACATCATGTCGGACGGCATGCGCGAAGCCGGGACGACCGAAATGGGCGATGCGGTGCTCGACAAGTTCCGTTCGTTATCGGGTTGACGCCGCCTCGTATGGATGGCGCGACGGCGCCATGACCCGCTCGATTTCGATCACCAACGCGCAGGCGCGCGCGATCTGGCTGTGCGCGCAGCGTCTGGACCGGCCGGAACCGTTTGGCGGCGGTGCGGATGCGGTCAGGCGCGCCGTCGAGCATCTTGGGTATGTGCAGATCGACACCATCAATGTGGTGGAGCGCTGCCACCATCATATCCTGTTCAATCGCATTCCGGACTATCGACGCGACGATCTGCATTGCGCCCAGAGCCGCGACAAGTCGGTATTCGAGTACTGGACGCATGCGCTCTCCTACATACCCACACGCGACTTCGCCTATTTTCTGCCGGCGATGAAGGCGCATCGCGCCAATCCGCACGGATGGTTCTCCTCGGTGACGCCGTCGCGGCTTCGCAGGGTCGTTTCGGAAGTGCGCGAGCGCGGCCCGTTGTCGATCCGCGATATCGACGACAGGCGGCTCGTGGCGAAGGATCATGAGTGGGCGAGCCGCAAACCGTCGAAAAAAGCTCTTGAGACGGCGTTCTTCAACGGGCGGCTGGCCATTGCCGAACGGGCCGGCATCGTCAAGTCCTACGAGATGATCGAACGCCATTTCGGCTGGGCAAAAACGCCGAGGCCGGCGACGGAAAGACAGATTACCGCCTATCTGCTCGACAGGTCGTTGCGGGCTCAAGGTCTCGTCAGCCTCGATTCCGTCCGCCATCTGAACGCCCCGGCCAAAAAGGCCGTTTCGGCCCTGATCGAAAGACGGGCAAGGGCGCGTAAACTCAGACCGGTTCGTATTGACGGCGACCGGTCGCACTATTGGGCCGCACCTGAAACCCTTGAGAATTCACCGGCGCGGGAAGCCGGTCTCATTCACATTCTTTCACCGTTCGACCCGATCGTTATCCAGCGCGGGCGGACATCGGCGATATTCGGTTACGACCATGTTTTTGAAGCCTACGTTCCGGCGGAAAAGCGCCGGTTCGGTTATTTTGCCCTGCCGGTTCTCGTCGGCGACGAGATTGTGGCCGCGCTCGATTTGAAAGCCGACCGGCAATCCGGCGACCTGAAGATCAGGAAATGGAACTGGGTCGGCAATTTCCGGTCGAACGAATTCAGGCGGCTCATTGAGGCCGCGCTGGATCGTTTCGAGAAATTTCAGTTTGCGTCGCAATGAGGCTGCTTGCGCGCAACCCGCCGATATGACCCCGGCAGGCGCCGGTCCCCGTTTGGACACCTCCGGAAACTGGCTTGATTGGCTCTGATATAATTCACTTTCGGAGTGATTTGCCGGAGGGGTTGTGATGCAGGGACAAGGCGGGTTGTGGGATTTTGAGGATCGGCTGAAGTAATTGTCTGCGGAGGGCCATGCGCTTGAAAAGCTCGCCGCAACGGTCGATTTCGAGATATTCCGGCCGGTTTTGACAAATGCGCTGCGCCGTGTCGCGCCTTCGAAAGGTGGGCGTCCGCTATTCGATCCGGTGTTGAAATTCAAATGGACTCCCCCTGTCTATATCTCTCGGCGATAATGCGCGCCATAATAGCTAACTCAAGCAGAGAAACCACGCGACGAAGCCCGGAACTGCCGCCGGCTTCAGGTCGTGAACTCATAAACAATCATATACGGGAGTTGACCTGTTCGTCCGGATATAGATAGTGTCGGTCATCCACCGTGTCAGCGCCTGGAGCAAGCCTCATGTCCGACACCGCGCTCATCGCGATAGACGTCCAGAATGATTTTTGCCCGGGCGGCGCGCTCGCCGTTCCGGCAGGCGATGAAGCGGTCCCGGAGATCAACGAGTTGATCGATCGGTTCGATCATGTCGTCCTGACGCAGGACTGGCACCCGGCGGGCCACTCAAGTTTCGCTTCCAGCCATGCCGGCAAAAATCCGTTTGACACGACAACCATGCCCTATGGCGAACAGACGCTGTGGCCGGATCACTGCGTTCAGGGCACGGATGGCGCCGCTTTTCATTCCGGTCTGAAGCGGACCAGGGCCGAACTGGTCATACGCAAGGGTTTCCGCCAGGAGGTCGACAGCTATTCGGCGTTCTTCGAAAATGACCACGCCACCCCGACGGGGCTTGGCGGCTATCTGGCCGAACGCGGAATCAAGGCGGTCACGATCGCCGGTCTCGCCACCGATTTTTGCGTCGGGTTTTCCGCGCTTGACGCCGCCAGGCTGGGTCTGGCGGTCGAAGTCAGCCTTTCGGCATGCCGCGGGATTGATCCGCAAGGCTCGGTCGACGCCATGTGCGCCCGGATGCGTGAAGCTGGCATACGGTTGACCTGACAGTCCGCGACAAGCCAGACTTGCGGCCGGCTCAACCGCGGCAGGACAATTCCGATGACCGAGACCGATATCGCGCGCCGCGTCTACAACCACGCCTGGAAGCTCGATCCGATCATCCGCAGCCTGCTGGATACGGATTTCTACAAGCTTCTCATGCTGCAGATGATCTGGAAACTGCATCGCGATGTCGATGCGACGTTCACACTTATAAATCGCAAGCGGACAGTCAGGCTCCCGGAGAACATCTCCCAAGCCGAACTGCGCGACCAGCTTGATCACGCCCGCACGATCCGCTTCACCAAGAAGGAGATGATCTGGCTGGCCGGCAACACGTTCTACGGTCGCAAACAGATATTCTCGCCGGAGTTTCTTTCGTGGCTGGAGAATTTCCGCCTTCCCGAATACGAACTGTCGGTGAAGGACGGCCAGTTCGACCTGAACTTTCACGGGCCCTGGACCCACACGACGATGTGGGAGATACCGGCGCTTGCGATAATCAACGAACTGCGCTCGCGCACCGCGATGAAAAGTCTCGGCCCCTTCGCGCTGGACGTGCTGTACGCCCGCGCCAAGGCCAGGATGTGGGACAAGGTCGAGCGCCTGAAACGCCTGCCGGATATCCGCATATCGGACTTCGGCACACGCCGCCGCCATTCCTTCCTCTGGCAGCGATGGTGCGTCGAGGCGCTGAAGGAAGGGATCGGCGAATCGTTTACCGGCACGTCGAACGTGCTGCTCGCCATGGATACCGATCTCGAGGCGCTCGGCACCAACGCGCATGAACTTCCGATGGTCTATGCGGCGCTTGCAAATTCCGCGGAGGAAACGCTCGAAGCGCCCTACCGGGTGCTGGAAGACTGGAACAAGCTTTACGGCGGCAATTTGCTCATTGTCCTGCCGGACACCTTCGGCACCGCCGCCTTTCTCCGCCGGGCGCCGGATTGGGTGGCCGACTGGACCGGATTCCGGCCCGACAGCGCACCGCCGATCGAAGGCGGCGAAAGAATCATCGACTGGTGGAAGTCACGGGGGCGCGATCCGGCGGAGAAACTCATCGTGTTTTCCGACGGTCTTGACGTTGACACGATCATCGGCGCTTTTGAGCATTTTGATGGCCGGGCGCGCATGGCTTTCGGCTGGGGAACGCATCTGACAAACGATTTCGACGGATGCCTGCCCAGTGGCGGCGATTCGCTCAATCCGATTTCGCTTGTCTGCAAGGTCGATGCGGCCAACGGCCGGCCGGCGGTCAAACTCTCGGACAATCCGAGGAAGGCCACCGGCGATCCGGTCGAGGTCGGGCGCTATCTCAGGATATTCGGCGAGGAAGACCGCGTCGAGCGCGCGGTAAATGTGTGATCCGTCGGGGATGCGATCAGGCCGGCCTGGCCGCGCCATCCGGTTTTTCGCTCAATTTCAGCGCTACGGCCTCGATCCGATCGGCCAGACCGCTCAGCACGCCGGTGACCGCGGCATCGTTCTTGTCCGCCTTGATCAACGCGTCGTCGCGGGTTTTTCGGAGTGTCTCCACCTCGCCTTGCATCCCGCGCATCTTTTCTTGCAGTTCGGCCAGTTCGTCCATCACCATGATGCCGGCCATTACGGTCAGCCTTTGATCTCCGATTTCGCCGAAGGACGACTTCAGGTGAGTGACGTATTTGTCAAATCTGGCGGCGAGGCCTTCCAGGTGTTCCTCCTGTCCTTCGTCGCATGCCATGCGGTATGCCTTGCCATCGATCTCCACGGTCACTTGCGCCATGATTCTGACTCCCTAACGATCCAGCACCGCCCTGATGGTCTCCATTGCCGAAACCAGGCGGCGCGACACTTCGGCGTTGGCGTCCTGAAGGCGCTCCGCCCGCGCCTCGGATTTGTCCAGTTCCCGGGCCAGGCGCGCGCGGTCTGCGCCCATGCGTTGCACTTCCTCCTCCGATTCGAGGTATTCCTGCTCGCGTTCAAGCTTCCGACCGGCCGATTGCTCCAGCGTCTCCACCGCTTTGGCCAGCCGGCCGAGCGCCTGCTTGAGTGTGATGTCACCGCTCATGATTCCGTTCCGGGTCTACCCATCGCGCGAATCGCGCGCATTCGTAACGCGTTGTACCGAAAAAACTTAGGCGCCGCGTTAATCGATCGTCAACGCCGCCGCCGGGTGTATCCCCGACATTGCGCATAAATCGCGGCCGAACGGAGGTTGAAGCATCATAATTGCGGCGGTCGGCTTTGTTGACTCAGGCACGCCACCTGCTATGTGTCCGCGCGACCCCGTTACACGATTCCGGCGAGAACCGAATTCGCACAGCCGGCAGTCAATTTGCGAGACACCATGACGCCACGTGAAAAACACGACCGGATGGCGAATGCGATCCGATTCCTTTCCATGGATGCCGTTGAAAAGGCGAAATCCGGCCATCCGGGACTACCGATGGGCGCGGCGGACATTGCGACGGTTCTTTTCACCAGATTTGTTAAGCACGATCCCAAAAACCCGGATTGGCCCGATCGCGACCGCTTTGTGCTGTCGGCGGGTCACGGTTCGATGCTTGTCTACTCGCTGCTATACCTGTTGGGGTACGAAGACATCACGATCGACGAGATTGCAAATTTCCGTCAGCTTGGTTCCAGGACGCCCGGCCACCCCGAATTTGGCCACGCGGCCGGTATCGAGACAACAACCGGACCGCTCGGCCAGGGGCTCGCCAACGCCGTTGGCATGGCGATCACGGAACGGCATCTGAACGCCGAATACGGCGACGGCCTGGTCAACCACTACACCTATGCGCTCGCCGGCGACGGCTGTTTGATGGAAGGCATAAGTCAGGAGGCGATCGCGCTCGCCGGCCATCTTAGACTCAACCGCCTGATCGTCTTGTTCGACGACAACGGGATATCGATCGACGGGGCCGTTTCATTGTCGGATTCCACCGACCAGCAGGCGCGTTTCGCGTCCTCCGGCTGGAACGCGACGGCGATCGACGGACATGACCCCGATGCCATCGC
Organism: Rhizobiaceae bacterium; assembly: GCA_965204295.1. Taxonomy (GTDB): domain Bacteria; phylum Pseudomonadota; class Alphaproteobacteria; order Rhizobiales; family Rhizobiaceae; genus JAWKWH01. The sequence goes on along the minus strand of OZ241973.1, from coordinate 1,542,593 downwards.
CGAAGCGATCAAGAAGGCAAGATCCTCCGACAGCCCGACTATGATTGCCTGCCGCACCACGATCGGATTCGGCGCTCCGAACAAGGCCGGAACGTCAAAGGCCCATGGTTCGCCGCTGGGCGCGGATGAAATCGCCGGTGCGCGAAAAACGCTGGGTTGGGAATGTGAACCGTTCAGGATCTCGTCCGGGATTCTCGACGAATGGCGTTTGGCGGGATTGAAATCGACCAGGGAGCGCATCGCCTGGGAAAAGCGTCTCAAGGAAGCCGGGGCGGACCGGCGCGGCAGTTTTGAACGGCGTATGCGCGGCGAACTCCCCGGCGGCTTTGACGGGGCAATGCTCGATTACAAAAAATCGCTGGCCAGGAACAAGCCAACGGTTGCGACCCGCAAATCTTCCGAAATGGCGCTTGAGGTGATTAACGACGCGGTTCCGGAAACGCTCGGCGGCTCGGCCGACCTGACCGGATCGAACAATACCAAAACCAGCCAGACCGCACCGATGACCGCCGATGATTATTCCGGCCGGTTCATCCATTATGGCGTTCGTGAACACGGCATGGCGGCGACCATGAACGGCGTCGCGTTGCACGGCGGCGTCATTCCGTATTCGGGGACATTCCTTGTATTCTCGGACTATTGCCGGCCGGCCATGCGGCTGTCCTCGCTGATGGGCCGACGGGTGATATATGTCATGACCCATGATTCAATCGGCCTCGGCGAGGACGGCCCCACCCACCAGCCGGTCGAACATCTGGCGGCCTTGCGGGCGATCCCCAACCATCGGGTTTTCCGGCCCGCCGACGCCATCGAGGTCGCCGAATGCTGGGAACTGGCTCTCAAGAGCATGGATGCGCCGTCAACCCTGGCGCTGACCCGGCAAAACCTCCCGCCGGTCCGAACCGAACACGAGGACGAGAACATCTGCGCCTACGGCGCCTATGAACTGAAACTTGCAAGCGACGACGCCGTGGTGAGCATCTTTGCCAGCGGATCGGAAATCGAAATCGCGCTCGCCGCGCGTGAGTTGCTGGAGGCGGCGGGCCACCCGGCAAGGGTGATCTCGGTTCCCTGCATGGAGTTGTTCGAGGGCCAGGACGACGACTACAAGGCCGCCATTTTGGGCAGGGCGAAAGTCAACATCGCAATCGAGGCGGGCGTCAGGCAGGGATGGAACCGCTTCATCGGGCGCGATGGCGTATTTATCGGCATGAACTCATTCGGAGCCAGCGCGCCATACAAGGACCTCTATCGGCGTTTCGGCATAACGGCGGAGGAGGCGGCGGAAGCCGCCAAGGCCGCGATCGCCGAATCCGGTTGATGAGCCGGCCATTTCCTCCTACCCCAATCCGGAGAATTTCGCAAATGACAGTCAGGGTCGCCATCAACGGTTTTGGACGGATCGGACGCAACATCGCCCGCGCCATTTACGAGTCGGGCCGCGGGGATATCGATATCGTGGCCGTAAACGATCTCGGTCCGGTTGAGACAAACGCGCATTTGTTTCGCTACGATTCCGTCCACGGTCGTTTTCCGGGCGAGGTTTCGGTCGCCGGCGATACGATCAATGTCGGCGCCGACAGTTTCAAGGTCACCGCGGTCCGCAACCCGGCCGAATTGCCGTGGAAGGAACTCGGCGTCGACATCGCGCTGGAATGCACCGGCATTTTCACGTCGAAGGAAAAGGCTTCCGCGCATCTGGAAGCAGGCGCCAGGCGCGTCATTGTGTCGGCCCCCGCCGACGGCGCGGATCTGACCGTTGTCTATGGCGTCAATCACGACAAACTGACAAAGGATCACATCGTCATCTCGAATGCCTCGTGCACCACCAATTGTCTGTCGCCGGTGGCCAAGGTGCTGAACGACGCCATCGGCATAGACAAGGGCTTCATGACGACGATTCATTCCTATACCGGCGACCAGCCCATGCTGGACACGATGCACAAGGATCTCTACCGCGCCCGCGCCGCGGCCATGTCCATGATCCCGACATCGACGGGCGCGGCCAGGGCGGTCGGCCTTGTGCTGCCGGAACTGGCGGGCCGCATGGACGGTGTCGCCATCCGTGTGCCAACCCCGAATGTCTCCGTCGTCGACCTGAAATTCGTCGCCAGTCGCGAGACTTCGGTTGAGGAAATCCGGAACGCCGTTCGCGAAGCGGCCGAAGGCCCGCTGAATGGCGTTCTCGGTTACACCGACGAGAAACTGGTTTCCATCGACATGAATCATGATTCCCGCTCATCGGTGTTCCACATGGATCAGACCAGAGTCATGGACGGAACGTTCTGCCGGGTGATGAGCTGGTATGACAATGAATGGGGCTTTTCCAACCGCATGGGCGATACCGCCGTTGCGGTAGGCAAGCTGATTTGAGGATCGGGCGGTAGTGGTTCGGGAGACCGCATGGATGCCGGATTTCAGAACCATGGACGACCTCGGCGACATCACCGACAGGCGCGTGCTCGTGCGCGTCGATCTCAACGTGCCCATGGCCGGCGGCAAGGTCGCCGACATGACCCGCATCGAACGGGTCGCTCCGGGAATTCTGGAACTCTCGAACAAGGCCGCCAAGGTCATCCTGATGGCTCATTTCGGTCGTCCCGGGGGCAAACACGTCGCCGGCTTGTCGCTGGAGCCGGTCGCCCATACAATGGAGGCCGTTCTGGATGCGCGCGTCCATTTCTCCTCGGATTGCACCGGCGACATTCCCGCCGGGAAGATCGGGAAAATGGCGGGCGGCGACATCCTGCTGCTGGAAAACACCCGTTTCCACCAAGGCGAGGAGAAGAACGATCCTGATTTTGCCGAACGGCTGGCGGCGCTCGGCGATATCTACGTCAATGACGCATTTTCCGCCGCCCACCGGGCGCACGCGTCGACGGAAGGCGTCGCGCGCCTGCTTCCTTCCTATGCCGGCAGGACGATGGAGACCGAACTGAAGGCGCTGGAAGCCGGCCTCGGCAATCCGCGCCGTCCGGTTATCGCCATCGTCGGCGGCGCGAAGGTGTCCACCAAGATCGAACTTCTCGAAAATCTGATCGAAAAGGTCGACATGCTGGCGATCGGCGGCGGGATGGCCAATACGTTTCTCAACGCAAAGGGTATCGAGGTCGGCAAATCCCTGTGCGAGAAGGATTTGGCGGACACCGCCAACAAGATCGTGGCGAAGGCCGACAGATCCGATTGCGAAATCATCCTGCCCGAGGATGTCGTCGTCGCGAATAAATTCGAGGCCAATGCCGAAAATCACATCGCAACGCTTGATGCGGCACCCGCGGGCGGCATGATCCTCGATGCCGGTCCGGCATCCGTTGAGCGCATTCTCGCCGCGGTCGACAAGGCTGACACGCTGGTCTGGAACGGCCCCCTCGGCGCGTTCGAACTGACGCCATTCGACCATGCGACGGTTGTCGTTGCGCGCCATGTCGCCAAGCGCACCGAAACCGACCGGCTGATTTCGGTCGCCGGTGGCGGGGACACGGTCGCGGCGCTCAATCATGCCGGCGTGGCGAACAAGCTGACCTATGTTTCGACCGCCGGAGGAGCGTTTCTCGAATGGATGGAAGGCAAGCCGCTGCCCGGCGTCGAGGCGCTTGAGCAATCCCGATCGCCTGACGATTGAACGTCTGAAGCGAAGACCGGACCGGCTGCTGCGGGCGCTCCAGGTCGACGGCTCCCGACAACGCATGTCGACATTGCTCAAATTTTGCTATGTTGCAGCGCAAAAATGGCGTATATGACCGGCACGCATCGTTTGTGCTGTTTCGCTTGAGCGTTGAATGTACCCCGGGGCATGGCCATATGTCGATCAATGCGGACACGGCGGACCGGATCGTATTGAATTTGTAGGATGGCGCGTTTCAGATTTCATAAACTGGCGGCGCTGGCGGTGCTGGCGGCGGCCGGTGTCTGGGTTTACACGGGCGATTTCGCTTTCGTCGGCAGCGCCACCATTGAGCGCGCGGGTTCCGCCGAACACGTTCAGGAAGACACCGGGGAAATCAAGGATCGGCGGCGCACCGTGGCCTATGTGATTCCGCCGCGGCTTTTTCATGCCCGCGGTATTCGCATTTCCGGCCAGACGCGTTCGGACAAGCGCGCCGATCTGACGACCCGCGCCGACGGAATCATCAAGAAATTGCCGGTCGACCAAGGCGATTGGGTAGAGGAGGGCGATCTTATCCTGTCGCTGGAGGCGGAGGAAAAGACCGCCATGATTGAGACCGCGAAACAGCTTTTGACCCAGCGCGAGAGCGAACTCGCCGCGACCGAAGCGCTCGTCAGGCGCGGCGCGATGCCAACGCTGCGCGCCGACACCGCGCGCTCGGCGATCGCGGCCGCGCGTTCACAGTTGGAGGCCGCGGAGGCCGAACTTGATCGCATCCGTGTCGTCGCGCCATTTACCGGTTATGTCGATCGGGTGAAGGTGGAAAGGGGCAGTCCGGTTTCACAGGGCGCGCCGGTGGCGACGCTTGTCAGCATCAATCCGATCCTGGCGGCGGGTGAAATCTCCGAACACGACGTGCGCCATGCGAAAATCGGCAACGCCGCAACGGTCAGATTGATCGACGGATCGACGGTCGATGGCGTACTGAGCTACATCAGCCGCGAAGCGTCCGCCCAGACGCGAACATTCCCCATCGAGATCGAGATCGAAAACGGCGATGGGCGGATTCCGTCGGGTATGACGGCGGAGATCACGCTTCGCGCGGCGCCGGTTTCGGCAACGATCCTGCCCCGCTCGATCATCACACTGTCGGCGAAAGGCGATCTGGGCGTACGAATCGTGGATGAAACCGGACGCGTCGCGTTCTTTCCGATCGATCTGGTCGACGACACGGGCGACGCGCTTGTCCTCGGCGGCATTCCGGCGGGCGCGAAGGTCATCGTCGCCGGCCAGGAACTTGTCACGGAGGGCGATGAGGTGAATGCCGTGGAGGCGGATCGGACGCTCATCGCCAAATTGACCGGCGAGGTCGCCGGCGGGAACGAGTAACATGGTCCGCTATGCCATTCGCAATGCACGGCTGACCGTTTCGGTGCTGCTCTTCCTTCTCGTGGCGGGGGCGCTGGCCTACCAGTCGATTCCGAAGGAAGCGGAACCCGATATCCAGATTCCGGTGATCTATGTCAGCCTCGGTTATCAGGGAATTTCGCCAGAGGATTCCGAGCGTTTGCTGCTTCGCCCGATGGAGACCAGGCTGAAAAGCATTTCCGGCGTTAAGGAGATGCGCTCGGCCGCCTATCAGGGCGGCGGCTTCGTGCTGGTCGAATTCCAGGCCGGCGCCGACCTGTCCACCGCGCTGGAGGACGTGCGCGCAAAGGTTTCCGATGCAAAGCGCGACCTGCCGCAGGACGCGGACGAACCCGCGGTCAACGAAGTCAACATTTCCGAATTCCCGGTATTGGTGGTGACGCTCTCCGGCGAGGCGCCGGAACGATTGCTGACGGCGGCGGCGCGCGAACTGCGTGACAGGATCGAGGAGATTCCGGGCGTTCTGGAAGCGGCGTTGCGCGGCGCGCGCGACGATCTGGTCGAAGTGGTCATCGATCCGGTGAAACTGTCGTCCTACAATCTGCGCCTTGAGCAGTTGATTGCGGCGGTCGACGCCAACAACAGTCTTGTCGCGGCGGGGGCGATCGAAGGCGGCGAAGGCCGTTACGCCGTCAAGGTGCCGTCGCTGATCGAGACTGTCGAGGACGCCGCCGACCTGCCGGTCGTCGCAGGGCCCAATTCGGTAATCACGGCGCGCGATCTCGCCACGATCCGCTCCACTTTCAAGGATGCCGAGACGATCACGCGGCTGGACGGCAGGCCCGCGATCGCCATCGAGGTCTCCAAAAGGACAGGCGCCAATCTCGTCGAAACCGTCGACCTGGTGAAACGCGTCGCCGACGAGTTCGTCAAGCGGCTGCCCGAAGGCAGCGCGATCTCCTACAGCCAGGACAAATCGAAGATGATCCGCCAGCTTCTCGGCGAGTTGCAGAACAGCGTTCTTACCGCCGTCGTGCTGGTGTTCATCGTCATCCTGTATGCGCTGTCCGGCCGTGCCTCGATGCTTATCGGCCTCGCCATTCCCGCATCCTTCCTGATGGGAATCCTGCTGTTGTCGCTCGGCGGCTACACGGTCAACATCGTCGTGCTTTTCAGCCTCATTCTCGCCGTGGGCATGCTGGTCGACGACGCCATCATCGTGACCGAATTCGCCGAACGCCGCATGGGCGAAGGCATGGAGCGCGAGGAAGCCTACGCGCTTGCCGCCCATCGTATGGCCGGACCTGTCGTCGCGGCGACGGCCACGCGCGTCGCCGCCTTCTCGCCGCTGCTGTTCTGGCCCGGCATCGTCGGCGAGTTCATGAAATTCATGCCGATCACGCTCATCGTCACCCTGTCGGCCTCGCTGTTTTATGCGCTTGTGTTCACGCCGACGCTCGGCGCCAAATTCGGCAAGCCGCATCCCGAAAGCGCCCATCAGGGCGATGGCGCCTATATGGCGACCGCAAAGCTTGCGACCCGGTTTCCGATCACCGTTCTGTTTCTCGCCGTCGGTCTTCTGGTCGCGGTGCCCTACGCCTATTCGCAACTGGGCAAGGGCGTCGAGTTCTTTCCCGATGTCGAGCCCGAATACGGGCTGCTCTACGTCCACGCGCGCGGCAACCTTTCGCTTGAGGAAATGGATGCCGCCACCCGCGCGGCAGAACGGCGCCTGCTCGGTTGGCCCGGCGTAAGCACCGTCTACACACGGGTCGGCAAGGTCGAGGGCGGCGGCGGCGCGGAGATCGCGGAAGATGTCGTCGGCGTGATCCAGTACGAGTTCCTGGACTGGCGCGAGCGCAAGGCGGCCAATCGGATTCTTGCCGATCTGCGCGCCGAAATGGTCGGCATTCCCGGCGTTGATGTCGAGGTCTCCGTCCCGCAGGCCGGCCCTCCGACAGGCAAGGCGATACAGGTTCGATTGTCGGCGGCCGATCCGGCGGGTCTGTCCGAGGCAGCCGAAGAAGTCGCCGGAATGCTGCGCGCCACGCCCCATGTCACCGACATCGACGACGGTCTGCCGCCGCCGGGCGTTGACTGGGAACTGAAGGTCGACCGTACGAAAGCCGCACAATACGGCCTCGGCCCGGGATCGGTCGGCACCGTTGTTCAACTGGTCACCAACGGACTGAAACTGACCGATTACCGTCCGGCCGGCGTCGATGACGCCGTCGACATCCGCCTGCGGCTTCCCGAGGACCGGCGCACGCTTGCCACACTCGACCAGCTACGGATCGAAACGGCGCAGGGCGCGGTGCCCATCTCCAATTTCGTCACCCGCGAACCCGCCCATCGTGTCGGAACGCTGAACCGCATCGACGGCGAGCGCACGATTGTCGTGCAGGCCAACATCACCGAGGGCGTCCAGGCCGATCCGGTGCGCCAAGCGGTAACCGGATCGTTGCAGGCCATGGAGTTTCCATCCAACATCCGCTGGAAACTGGCGGGCGAGGACGAGGAACAGAAGGAGGCGAGCGCCTTCCTGTCAAAAGCTTTCGGCGCGGCGCTTTTTTTGATCTTTGTCGTGCTGCTGGCTCAATTCAACAAGTTCACCAGCGTGTTTCTGGTTCTGTCCGCGGTCGTCATGTCGACCGTCGGCGTCTTCCTTGGCCTGATGTTGACCGAGCAGCCGTTCGGCATCGTCATGTCCGGCATCGGAGTGATCGCGCTTGCCGGCGTGGTGGTGAACAACAATATCGTGCTAATCGACACATATGACCGGCTGCGCCGCGAGGGCTGGGACAAGCATGACGCGGTGTTGCAGACCTGTCGGGAACGCGCCCGCCCGGTCGTGTTGACGGCCGTGACCGCGATCCTCGGCGTCTTGCCGATCGCCTTTGGCGTCAATCTGGAATTGCTCAACCACGAGATCACCATCGGCGCGCCGTCGACCCAATGGTGGATTTCACTGTCGAGCGCCATTGTGTTCGGCCTTGCGTTTTCGACCGTGCTGACGCTGATCGTCACTCCGGCCGCGCTGATGGCGTTCACACGGGCAAATCCGGTCCCGGGCAAACGCACGCTGCTCGATCGCCTGCTGCGACGAAACCGCGACGGAAAAACCGAAGCGGCGAATGATCCCGGATCGCCGATTGCCTCGGCGGCGGAATAGTCCTGCCGCACGGCGACAGGCCGGTCCGATTTTCCCGCAAATCCCTTGCCGATAGACTCGTAATCCCGGATTCGGACCCCGATTGCCGCCGGAATTGGCCGATTCTGTAAGAAAACAGTGCACTTTCCGGCTTTTCAGCCTTAAAAAATCGTAAATTGCGACCTATCGACGCCACATTCCAAGTGCTGAATGAACGGCACCGGGTGAAAACGGCTGAAGCTCCGGGAGATCGACGCGTCCGTGCGGCGGATGTGCGAGGGCGAGGAGCAACAGGGCGAACGAGGGGCAAGACCCCCGGGGAGACACCTATGTCGGAGTATATCGCGGCATCGCCGCCAACCGACCGATATCCGTATTCACTGCGGGAACTGCGGATACGTCCGCCAAGGAAGAGGCGCACCGGCCTCGCCATTGTCGCGGTTGCCTGCACATCCGCGTTGTGCGGCGGGGTCGCGGCCTTTGCGTTGTTTAATTCCGGCCCGCGCCCCGCCGAAATTCATGTCGCCTCACTTCACGGAGACGGTTCGGCTACGGCGGAGGCCGCGTTCGAGGCGGCCGAATTGGCGGAATCCGAAACCGCGACCGCCGAACCGCAAGCCGGCGGTCCGGCGGCGATTGAATCGACAAGGGTGAAAGTCGTTCCCATAAGTCCGGAATCGCTTGTTCCGGTCGAACCCGCTCCGCTTGGCGCGGACGATCCGCGCTGGTCGAACGACGCGCCGGTCCGCAAGGACGTGGCGCAGGAACGGCCGGCGGCGGCGTTGAGCGCCGCTCTCGGGAATGCCGATATCGCCGAAGACAAGGCGGATGTCGTCGCGCTTGAAGAACGGATGAACCCGGAACAACCGGCGTCCGCTTATGCGTCTGAAGATGAGGACGAGCCGATCGAACCGGCACGGATCTCGGCGCCGTCATTCGCCACCGGCGACCTGGTCGCGGCGAAATCGACGAAATGGGTCAACATGCGGGCGTCGAACGACATGAGCGCCGAAAAGCTGCTGGTGGTGCCGCGGGATGCGGAAATCCGCGCCGACCCGAACTGCAGGCACTGGTGCCGCGTCGTCCATGACGGCAGGCTTGGCTATGTATATCGCACCTTTATCCGCTTTCCCGGCGAAACGGAGGTCGCATCGAAGAAGGCCGAAACGCCGTAGCCGGCGGAGAAAAAATCGGCCCCGGCCCGTGAAACCCTTCCGTACCGGCATGGATACCGGTTCCGGGCGGTTTATTCGGATATCAGCGCTCTCCCGCCGCGTATCTGGTGATGTTCGCCAGCGCGAACACGATCGCGAACAACGACGCCAGTCCGATATAGATCGGCACGAAACCGGTGCGTTCGGCGATGAAACCGATAATCGTCGGCACGAAGATATAGCCCGAATAGGCAAGCGTCGTGGCGATCGACAGGCCGACGCCCTGTCTCATTCCGGGCAGATTGCCCGCGGTCGACAACGCGATCGGAACCAGATTGGCCATGCCGAATCCGGAAACGCAGAAACTGGCGATCACCAGCCACGGCGAAGGCGACAGCGCCGCCGCGAACATGCCCGCGCCCGCCACGACGGCCGAGATGCGAAACAGCGAGACCGGCCCGAATCGCGCTCTCAAGCCGTCGCCGAAGAACCGCATGATCGCCATCGACATCGAAAAGGCGGCAAACGCAAAGCCGGATGTGGCAATATCGGCGCCGCGCTCCTGTATCAGGTAGAGAGCCGCCCAATCGAGCACCGACCCTTCCGGCGCCATCGACATCAGGGCGGCGAATCCGACCACATAAACGATCAGTTCGCGCGGCAGGCGGAATTTCGCGCCGCCGGCCTCTCCGCCGTCGTCACGATCTTCGATCGCGGTGAAAAAGCTTGCCGTCCAGATCGCGAGACCGACCACCAAAACCCATAGCGCCTGACCGATCGGGCCGATACCGGCTATCAGCCAGCCGCCCGTCGCGCCGCCGATCAGTCCGCCGAAAGACCAGAATCCGTGCGAGGACGACATGATCGGGCGGGACAGCGCTTTTTCCACGCTGACCGCATTGGCGTTCATGGCCACATCCATGCCGCCGAGAAAAAGGCCGAAACAGAAGCCGACGCCGATCGCCGCCCCGAAATTCGGCGTCAGGCTGAGCGCCAGCAGGACAAAGGACGACAGGAACGCGCCAAGCAGGCTCAGCGTCCGCGAGCCGAATCGGGAGATATAGACGCCGGCCAGCGGCAGGCCGGCAATCGCTCCGAGGCCGAAGGCGAACAGGATAATGCCGATCCGGGTTTCGGTGATGTCGAGACGCTGGGCGATTTCCGGGATCTTCGGCGCCCAGTTGCCGATCACATAGCCGTTGAGGAAGAAAAGCCCGGCGACCGCATAACGCCCGAGACGCGCGGCGCGGATGATGTCATTCATAGACCACCAGAAGGTCCTTGGCATCGATCCGGTCGCCCGATTGGACCAAAACGTCGGCGATGATCCCATCGCGTTCGGCATGAAGCGCCGTTTCCATCTTCATCGCCTCGATGGACAGCAACACGTCGCCCGCCCTGATCTCCTGTCCCCTTGCCGCCGCCAGCGTCGAGACCACGCCCGGCATCGGCGCGCCGACATGATTTTCGTCGTTCCGATCGGCCTTGGCCCTGACTCTGCCACCCCCCGCGCCATGCGCCCGGTCGGGCACCTTGACGCGCCGCGGCTGACCGTTCAGTTCAAAGAACACGGTGACCATGCCCTTCTCGTCGGTGTCGCCGACGGCAAGGCAACGGATGACGAGCGTCTTGCCGCGCTCTATGTCGACGAACACCTCGTCTTCCGGCCGCATGCCGTAGAAATAGACCGGTGTCGGAAGGTTGCTGACCGGTCCGTATTCTTCCGCCGCGAGCGCAAAGTCGGCGAACACTTTCGGATACATCAGCCATGAGGCGAATTCGGTTTCCGTCAGACGGCGTTCGAGGGCGTCTTCGATCTCCGTCCGGCCCGCGACAAGATCGGCGTCATCCAGCAGCGAGCCGGGCCGCACGACGATCGGCTCGCGATCCTTCAAGACCTTTTTTTGAAGGGCCGGGGGCCATCCGCCTGGCGGCTGTCCGAGGTCGCCGCGCATCATGGACACGACCGAATCCGGGAAAGCGATGTCCTTGTCCGGATTCTCCACATCGGCGACCGTCAGGTCCTGGCTCACCATCATCAGCGCCATATCGCCGACCACCTTGGACGACGGCGTCACCTTGACGATATCGCCGAACATGCGGTTGGCGTCCGAATAGGCCCGCGCCACCTCGTGCCAGCGCGTTTCCAGCCCCAGCGAGCGCGCCTGCTCTTTCAGGTTTGTGAACTGTCCACCCGGCATTTCGTGCAGGTAGACTTCGGAGGCCGGACCTTTCAGGTCGCTTTCGAACGCGGCATACTGGTTGCGAACGGCCTCCCAATAGAATGAAATCCTCCTGATCCACTCCGGGTCGAGCCCCGGGTCGCGGTCCGAACCGGCCAAGGCCTCCACGATCGAGCCGAGACAGGGCTGCGACGTGTTGCCCGAAAGCGCATCCATCGCCGCATCCACCGCATCGACGCCGGCATCGACCGCGGCCAGCACCGTCGCGGCCGAAATGCCGGACGTGTCATGGGTATGGAAATGGATGGGCAGTCCGGTTTCCTGCCGCAACGCCTTGAACAGCTCGGTCGCCGCCGCCGGCTTCAGCAGACCGGCCATATCCTTCACCGCGATGATGTGCGCGCCGGCGGCCTCCAGTTCGCGCGCCAGTGCGGTGTAGTATTTCAGATCATATTTCGACCGGTCCGGATTGCGGAAATCGCCGGTATAGCAGATCGCCGCCTCGCAGAGCCTGTTTTCCCCGATCACCGCGTCCATCGACACGCGCATATTGTCGATCCAGTTCAGGCAATCGAAAACGCGGAAGAGATCAATGCCGCCCGCAGCGGCCTGACGGACGAATTGTCCGACCACATTGTCCGGATAATTGGTGTAACCGACGCCATTGGCTCCGCGCAGCAACATCTGCAACAACAGGTTGGGAGCGCCTTCCCGGATCAGTGACAGGCGCTCCCACGGATCCTCGGTCAGAAACCGCATGGCGACATCGAATGTCGCCCCGCCCCAGCATTCCAGCGAAAGGAGATTCGGCAAAGCGCGGGCATATGCGCCGGCTATGCGGGCGATGTCGTATGTCCGCATGCGCGTCGCCAGCAGCGATTGATGGCCGTCACGCATGGTGGTGTCGGTCATCAGCACCTTGTCGTGACCGCGCATCCATTCGGCGAATTTCACCGGTCCGCCGGCATCGAGCCGCTGTTTGGCCCCGTCGGGAACCGCGCCGCGAAACAACGGTATCCGCGGCGCGGCGGCATCGGCGGCGGGTTTCGGCCGTCCCCGCGCTTCCGGATGACCGTTGACCGAAACATCGGCGAGGTAGTTCAGAAGTTTGGTCGCCCGATCCCGGCGTTTGACCTGCGAAAACAGTTCCGGCGTGTTGTCGATGAACCTGGTCGTGTAGCTGTTGTCGGCAAACTTCTCATGACCGATGATCGCTTCAAGGAAAGTCAGGTTGGTCGCAACGCCGCGAATGCGGAATTCGCGCAGCGCGCGGTCCATTCGGGCGATCGCCTCTTCCGGCGTCGGCGCCCAGGCGGTGACCTTTTCAAGCAGCGGATCGTAAAAACGGGTGATCACCGCGCCCGAATAGGCGGTGCCGCCGTCGAGGCGGATGCCGAATCCGGTCGCCCCGCGATAGGCGGTGATGCGGCCATAGTCGGGAATGAAATTCTGTTCCGGGTCTTCCGTGGTGATCCGGCATTGCAGCGCGTGGCCGTTGAGCCGGATATCGTCCTGCGCGGGAACCCCCGACGCCCCCGTGCCGATCTTCTCGCCGTCGAGGATGCGAATCTGCGCCTTGACGATATCAATGCCGGTCACTTCCTCGGTGACGGTGTGCTCGACCTGAATACGCGGATTGACCTCGATGAAATAGAGGGCGCCCGTATCGGCGTCCATAAGGAATTCGATCGTCCCGGCGCCGACATATCCGGCGGCCCGCGCGAGCGTCAGCCCGTGGGCGGCGAGTTCGGCACGCTGCGCATCGGTCAGATAGGGGGCCGGCGCCCGTTCGACCACTTTCTGATTGCGGCGCTGAATCGAGCAGTCGCGCTCGAACAGATTGACGACGTTTCCATGGGTGTCGCCAAGGATCTGAACTTCGACATGGCGAGCGCGCTCGATCAGTTTCTCCAGATAGACTTCATCCTTGCCGAATGCGGCCCTGGCCTCGCGTTTCGCCTCGGTTACCTCGCGTTCGAGGTCACCCGCTTCGCGAATCACACGCATGCCGCGGCCGCCGCCGCCCCACGACGCCTTCAACATCAGCGGATAGCCGATTTCCCCGGCCATTCCGGCGACTTCCGCCATGTCGCCGGGCAGCGGTCCGGTCGCCGGAACCACCGGCACACCGATTTCCATCGCCAGATTGCGGGCGGCCACCTTGTTGCCCAGCCGGCGCATGGTTTCGGGCGACGGACCGATAAAGGCGATGCCGTTCGTCGCGCACGCTTCGGCGAATTCGGGACTTTCCGAAAGAAGTCCATAGCCGGGATGGATCGCATCGGCGCCCGACATTTTTACCACACGGATCACTTCATCAATCGAGAGATAGCTCTCGATAGGCCCCATTTCGCGGTTCAAATGCGGACCGCGACCGATCTGATAGCTTTCATCCGCCTTGAACCTGTGCAGCGAGTATTTGTCTTCTTCCGCCCAGATCGCGACGGTTTTCATTCCGAGCTCATTGGCGGCACGGAACACACGGATGGCGATTTCCGAGCGGTTGGCGACAAGTATCTTCTTCATCGGGCGTCCGGTCTCCGCGGCGTCATAGGGGATGCGCCACGTCAATAACGACCAGCGGCTCCCATGGCAATCGCGGCGCGATGTCCGTTTTCCATGCGACGGACGGTTCGCATGTCGTGACAATCGCCCTATCCATGAGAGATCGCGGAACGAACCGGCTACACAACCGAGAATCCGGCCACAAACGGGTCGCGGTCGTCAAGAAATATCGTGTTCAAACCGGTTATTCGCGCCCAACCGGCGATCGACGGGATAATTGCCGGTCTGCCGCCGACCTCGACGATCTTCTCCACCCGGCCGTCAAATGTCGAACCGATAATCGATTCATGCACGAACCGGTCGCCTTTCCCGAGTTTTCCCCTGGCGTGAAGCTGCGCCATGCGGGCCGAGGTTCCGGTGCCGCATGGGCTGCGGTCGATCCCCCGCTCCCCGTAGAATACGGCATTGCGGGCGGTTGCGCCCTCCGTCTTTGCGGCGCCGGTCCACATGATATGCGTCAGCTTGTCGATGGCCGGCTCGGTCGGATGAACGAACTCATGGCGCGCATTCAGCCCGCGCCGCAGGATCGGGCTCCAGCCGAGCAGTCGATCGATTGCGTGATCGTCCATGTCCCTGAAATTCGGCTGCGATTCGACAATCGCATAGAAGTTGCCGCCAAAGGCCACATCGACGGTCAGGTCGCCGAGACCGGGACATTCAACGGTAAGCCCCTCGGCATGCAGGAACGATGGAACGTTGGCGATGCGCACCGATTCCACATAATCGCCGTTTCGTTCATATTCGGCTCTGATCACGCCGGCCGGGGTATCGAGCACCAGCACTCCCGGCGTCCTCGGCGTCACCAGGCCGTGCTCCAGCGCGAATGTCACCGTTCCGATGGTCCCATGCCCGCACATGGGCAGGCAGCCGGATGTTTCGATGAACAGAATCGCGACATCGCAATCGTCTCGCGAGGGCGGATAGAGAAACGAGCCCGACATGACGTCATGGCCGCGCGGCTCGAACATCAGTCCGGTGCGAATCCAATCATAGTCGGCCAGAAAATGAGCCCGCTTCTCCATCATCGTCGCACCCGAAAGCGGCGGTGCGCCGCCGGCGACGAGCCGCACGGGATTGCCGCAGGTGTGTCCGTCTATGCAGAAGAAGGAATGCCGCGCCATGCACAGATGTTCCGGTTCGCCGAAACTTCAGAATTCCGGCAGCACGGGTCTGGAGTCAAGCGCGGCCCTGATCGTCGCCTCGGCGGCGGCCCGCCGCTCGCCGGCAAGCGGCAGCCGCGGCATGCGCACACGATCATTGCCGCCAATCGCATGCACTTCGGCCAGCTTGATGTTTTGCACTAGGCGGGTCGAGACATCCAGGTCGAGCAACGGCCGGAACCAGCGATAGATGGCCAGTGCCTCGGCCTGCCTGCCTTGTTTCACAAGCCGGTAGATCGCGACCGTCTCGCGCGGAAACGCCGTGACCAGGCCGGCCACCCAGCCAACGGCGCCGACGGCCAGCGCTTCGAAAGCCAGATTGTCGACTCCGGTGAACAAATCGTAGCGGTTTCCGAGCCGGTTGATGATTTCGGTCGAGCGGCGGATGTCGTCGGAGGATTCCTTCACGGCTACGAAGCGGTTGTCCCCGGCCAGCTCCTCCATCATCCCGACGGTGACATCGACGCGATAGGCGACGCGGTTCGAATAGATCATGATCGGCAGGTCGCCCGCTTCGGCAACCGCACGCAATGTCGACAGCGTCTCGGCATGGTCGGCATGATAGACCATCGAGGGCACGACCATCAGCCCGTCCGCCCCGGCCGCCGCGGCCATTTTCGCCGAAGCGCAGGCCTCTCTGGTTCCGGCGGCGTTGACGGTCATCAAAACCGGCTTGCCTCCCGCCGCGCCCTGCGCCGTTTTCATGACCGCGAGCTTCTCTTCATCCGAGAGCATCGGACCTTCGCCCAGGGATCCGGCAACGATGAGACCGTCGCAGCCGGCATCCATCTGCAAACCGAAACACCGCTCCATCTCCGCATGGTCGAGTGTATCGTCCTCGTGGAATTTGGTCGTTACCGCTGGAAAAACGCCGGCCCACATTGCAACATCCCCGCTTTTGATATATCAGTTATATATCAATCTGATCCAATCGATGTCAACCGAATTCGCTACGGAAAGGATCGATGCCAGACCGGGCCAGTTTCCCCGATGATGCCGGTGACAGGCGCTCTGAACCCGCGGCCGCCGCCGCCTATCGCGCCATCGAGCGTATGATCGTGACGCTTGACCTGGCGCCCGCGGCCAATGTGTCCGAAGCTGATATCATGCGGCGCGTGAGGTTGGGCCGTACACCGGTGCGCGAGGCTTTGCAACGCCTTGCCCGGGAAGGATTTGTCGACGTCAGGCCGCGCGCCGGCATTACCGTGACCCCGCTCAATCCGTCCGACTGGATCAAGGTGATCGATGCGCGCCGCGGCGTTGAAATCGTCCTTGCCCGTTCGGCCGCCCGATATATGACGCGGGATATCGCCTCGCGTTTTCGCGATGTGTCGCTGGCAATGCGCAAGGCGGCGATCATGGGCGATGTGATGGCGTTTCTCGATGCTGACAGGCGGTTCGACGAAACCCTGGCCGCCGCTGCCGACAACGCATTCGCGGCCAGGCTGGCGGCGCCGCTGCAAACCCATTCGCGGCGGTTCTGGTTTCGCTATCAAAGCGAGAGGGGACTTGCGGCCGCGGCCGAGGCTCACCTGGCGGCGCTTGCGGCGATGATCGACGGCGATGAGGAGGGGGCGGCTCTGAAAGCCGGTGATCTGATGGCATTGCTGCGCACCTACGCCGCGGCCGTGGCGACACGTTAGGACGTATCCTTCCGCACGGAAGAAGTTTCGGCATTCGCCTGATGTGAAGAGGCCGCGGATTTCGCCGGTCGCGGCGATGGACCTGTCGGCGCTTCCCGACATGCGCCGGGCCGCGTTTGAGTCTTCGGGGACGACGGCCCGGGTTCATCGCCCGGAAGGTCAGGGACCGGATCGCCGCCGCCGGTGCAAAGACCGCCCGATGGCGAAATCTTCCACAGCCTGTGCGAGGCGCAAATCCCGATTGACAAAAGGCCGACGATGCTCTGACAATCGACCCGCATCAATCGACGGGGCCGGCCAGGGCGCTCTTCCGCCGGAAACGGGAAGGAATCGTGAACCCGGCCCTCCGGGTCATCCCGGCGGCGCCACGAACCGCAAGAGTGAGGAAAGACAATGCGCATCGGAACGTTTGAAACCGCAATGACGGCGGGGCAAAGGGTATTGCAGGCGGCCGCGGCCGCGCTGCCGCTCGCCTTCGCCGCTTCGGGTCCGGCCGCGGCGCAGGATTCGGAAGATGTTTTGTACTCTATTCCCAATGAGTTGGCGCTCACTGCGGTCCCGGAGAGCCGGGCAAGGGTTCTCGATTGGCTTCGGTCCAACCCTGACTTGCCCGACAGTGTTCAAGACGGGGACGACAACACGTTCATGCACTATGCGGCGACCAACCTGTCGAGTATCCTGCGGGAAGCGGTCGGGCGCGGCGGGGACTGCAACCGGAGGAATGCGCACGGCGCCACGCCGCTGCATTTCGCGGCCGCGCAAGGGGTTCTCGGCCCCGGCCCGGAAGCGCTCCGGATACTGGTTCGGTGCGAGGCGGCCCCGAACGTGGAACCGATGTGCGCAGCGGGGGAGCGGACGGCGGAAGACTGCCGGGCGGACCCGAACGCGCGGGACCGCCTCGGCCGCACGCCGCTGCATAGCCTGATCGTAAGCGCGGAGGCCGGCACCCCCTTTCCCATACGCAATTTTGATAGCATATTGAGCGGGGCGAGATTCGATGTGGCCAAGGTGTTGCTGGAGGAACTCGGCGCCGACCCGAACGTCAAGGACAATGACGGCGACACGCCGCTCATGCTGATGGTCAGAGCTGTCAACAGTGGCGCTTTTTCTCAGGATAAAGCCTCCTTGCTCCTCAGGCATGACGCCGACCCCAATACGAGAAACGACAAGGGCGCGACTCCGCTCATTGAGATCGTCTCGAAATTCTCCGAGGTGAATGAAGACGAAGATTCAATCCGTCTTATCCGTTTGCTCCTCGGGCACGGCGCGGATCCGGACCTGCGCGCGCGCAACGGCGACACGCCGCTCATCCGCGCGGCGAAGCACGAGGACGACAGTCTCTATGAAATCAGGGCGCTGCTCGCGGGCGGGGCCGACCCGTGCCTGCGCGACCGGCGAGGCCGAATAGCACACCAGTATGCCGAGGACGTGGGCGCGGAGGCGAGCATGGAGGCGCTGGAGCGGGCGGGCGGATATCTGAGCTTCGTGAACTCGGTCCATGGATTCTGCGTCCGCGACATGCGTATGGCGGAGGAACGGGAAAAGAAGCTCGCCCTTGATCGGGCCGCGCGGCGGGAACTTCAGTCGTGTTTGCAGACACTGGGGTTCGACCCCGGCGCGGATACCGAACTTTTCGGCCCCGCCACGCGCGCGGCCATCCGGGACTGGCAGGTCGCGCAGGGCCGCGAGGGCAACCTGGCGATGGGCTTCCTTTCCCGCGACGACGCGGATGCGCTGCGTGACGCCTGCGCCACCGCCGCGCTGCAACCGCTCTGTGACGGCCAGTCGGATGCCGGGTGCTGGATGGCGTCGGCCCAGCCCGCAGGCTGCTATATCTGGAACCGGCATCCCCAACCGGATGAGACGGTCACATGGTCCGGCGATTGTGTGGACGGCAAGGTATCGGGGCGCGGGACAGCGGAATGGCGGCCGCCCGGTGCCGCAGGCCAGCAGGAAACCTGGCAGTACGAGGTAGCGTACATCGAGGGACGCATGGCCGACGGCCCGATCATGTCGCGGAGCTCCGCAGGAGACAGCTTCGAGGGCTCCCTGCTGCACGGCCACATGCAGGGCCACTGGATGATGCGCTATTCGGATGGCGAGGCCTGGGAAGGCCCTCTGGTCAGCGGGAAAAGAGAAGGGCTATGGGTGCGCACGAAGCCGGGGCCCCGAATGGAATGCCATATCAACGGAAGCCCGCAGGGAGTGGTTCAGCCGCCGGATGCGGAGTCATGGGTGAATTGCGACTTCACGCCAATCGGCCCTGCCGGGATGCAGGTGGCCGAGCGGACGTCGCTACATGCCGGACCCGGTTCGGATTACAGCGTGATCGGGCATCTGGACGCAGACACGAAGGTCACGGCCATCGCCGAGAGTTTGCCCTGGGTGGGGGTTGAGGTTGTTGACGCGCAGCCCGGGATGGTCGGGTTTGTGCCCAAGGACAGGTTGCGGGAAATAGAAACGGCATGGCGCGCCGGTCGGCAATTGCGGGTGCTCGAGGGCCACGAGGATTATGTCCTCAGCGTTGCGTTCAGCCCGGACGGGCGGACGATCGTCAGCGGAGTGGCCCGCGGTAGTGGGGTGCACCTTTGGGACGCGGCAAGCGGCCGCCAATTGTGGGCGCTCAAGGCCCACGAGGGGAACTGGTACAAACTCTCCGGCCTTAGCGTTGCGTTCAGCCCGGACGGGCGGACGGTCGCCGGCGCATCGGGTTTTAATAGGCTGCACCTGTGGGACGCGGCAAGCGGCCGCGAATTGCGGTTGTTCCATGACAGAAGCGGAGGTCCTAACTTGAACATTGCGTTCAGCCCGGACGGGCGGACGATCGCCGGCGGATCGGGTTATAATAGTCTGAGTGAGACAGTGTTGCGCCTGCAGGACGCGGCGAGCGGTCGCCAATTGTGGGCGCTCGAGGCCCAGGTCGTCGGAGGTGTCACGAGCGTTGCGTTCAGCCCGGACGGGCGGACGATCGCCAGCGGAGCGTATGATTTCAGACTGGATGATTACTACGGTACGGTGCGCCTGTGGGACGCGGCAAGCGGTCGCCAATTGCTGGTGCTCGAGGGCCACGAGGATTATGTCCTCAGCGTTGCGTTCAGCCCGGACGGGCGGACGATCGCCAGCGGATCGGGGGGCCGATCGGCGGGTGACGATACGGTGCGCCTGTGGGAGGCGGCGAGCGGTCGCCAACTGCGGGTGCTTGAGGGCCACGAGGGCTGGGTCAGCAGCGTTGCGTTCAGCCCGGACGGGCGGACGATCGCCAGCGGATCGGGTGACGGTACGGTGCGCCTGTGGGACGCGGCGAGCGGCCGCCAATTGCTGGTGCTCGAGGGCCACGAGGATGGTGTCGAGAGCGTTGCGTTCAGCCCGGACGGTCGGACGATCGCCAGCGGATCGCGTGACGGTACCGTGAGGCTGTGGGAGGGTGGCTAGGAACGCTTGTCGGCTTCGCCGACAGGCGCAAAACGCCGGGGCAGATGGTCCATGATCTTCTTCGGTCTGGCGGAAAAGTATGGCGACGAACGGTTTAAGGCATGAATTGTATTGCTTCCTTATGCGCAATGATTTTGTCGGTCTTGCCTCTCGCTGGCCAGTCGGGACCTGACTTCGTAAATTCGAAGTTTCTTCGTGAAAGCGCTGCAACAGACAGCCTTGCATCCAGGGCGGGTATGGCTGACACCATCGCGTCTGACGCGACGCGGCGACGTATCAAGGCAGACCCCGTTGGCGCTTCCGAAACGGACCTTGCGCAAAACGTCACGGGTCAACAGCCAACGCCGCCCCAGGCTGCACTGCTCCTTGTGGACAATCTCTCCGGTGCCTGGCCGGGCGAGAACGCTCCTGCAGGCTTGCCGAACACGGGAGTGGTGCTCGCACAATTCAGCAACGATGGCGAGGATCGCCCGTCGCAGGCAGACGCCCTGAAGCCTGAGTGGCACCTTCTCGGCGAGACCGACTTCTTGGGCGGTGACCTTACCGACCTTGGTCATCGCGGTGTGTCTATTGGGCGATGTGAAGCGATCTGCGCGGCGTCCGACCAGTGCAGGGGCTACACATATGTGCCTGAGAAGAACTGGTGCTGGCCGAAACACGACGTCTCGCAGCCTCTTGACGGCAGACCCGGGCTGGTGAGCGCACTCAGGACATATGTTCCCGCAGGCCGGAGCCAGAGTTCCGACCGGTCGGTGCGCACAGAAGGAGCACAGTCGGAGTGGCGGCTGTTGCCGAATAAAGATATCGCTGGCGGTGACCTTACCGACCTTGGTCATCGCGGTGTGTCTATTGGGCGATGTGAAGCGATCTGCGCGGCGTCCGACCAGTGCAGGGGCTACACGTATGTGCCTGAGAAGAACTGGTGCTGGCCGAAACACGACGTCTCGCAGCCTCTGGAAGACAAGCCCGGGCTGATGAGCGCGCTGTTAGCATCTGTTGCGGACGGTCGGGACAGGGATCATGTGGCGTCTGCCCCGAACGCGCCCGATGGTGCCTGCGCGGGCTGGAATACCCCCGCGTTCTTCCAGCGGGTAGACGCGGAAGAGGTTCAGACCTGTATTGCAGCAGACATGGGGCTGCGGGTGCGCGACGGGAATGGCTGGACTCCCCTGCATGTCGCCGCACGGTACGGCACGGTCGGGGCGGTGAAGGCGCTGTTGGACGCCAAAGCCGATATCAACGCCGAGAGCAACGATAGCGTTTGCGGCGGCGGGCTTGACCAGGTTGGGACCCCCCTTCACGTGGCGGCGAGATATGGCGCAACCGAAATTTTCGGTGCGCTGATCGCTGCTGGTGCGGACATTGAGGCAGGGGATGGTCGCGGAGATACGCCATTGCGCGTGACTGCGGCTACGGGGGAGATGGCCAAAGTGAGGATGCTCCTCGACGCGGGTGCGGACCCGAACACTCAGAATTACCTTTGCTGCTATGGGTGCGGTGGGACTGTTCTGGTAACAGCCGTAAGCATCGGTTCAATGGACATGGTGCGCCTGCTCCTCGGTGCAGGCGCGGCGGTGGACGACGCGTGGGGGAACTCCGGAACGGCCCTGATGAACGCTGCTTTGATCGATGACCTCGCACCGGTCCGGTTCGAGATGATGCAACTGCTCCTCGATGCAGGAGCCGACCCCAACAACATGGACGCGAACGGCTACACACTGATGGACTATGAGGATGTTCACGGTGACGTCGAGATGGTCCGGTTTCTGCTTGACGCCGGTGCCGATCCGGAAAATCCGCAGGGCTCCCATCGACCGCTGCCGCACGCGGTGACCACCGGGGACACACAAATGGTGCGCCTGCTGCTTGGGGCGGGTGCAAATCCAGGTGACGGCGTGGAAGGCGACACGCTCCTGCATGTGGCTGTACGGAACGGGTTCACAGGGATTGTCAGCGCGCTTGTTGATGCGGGCGCGGACATTGAGGGCCGTGACAGTCGGGGAAGAACGGCCATGCAGGTCGCGCTGCAGGACGGGCGCACGGAAATCGTCGATGCGCTCCGCGCCGCCGGAGTGGATGTCGAGACCGGCAGCCGCAGGCTCGGCCGCCCTCCAAAGTTTGCGCTTGAGTGACGAAGAGGAATGCCGATGATTATACAGAGTGCCACACCATGATGCCAGCCGCCAGTGCGATTGCCATGGCCGGAAGGACGCTTGACGTGATGCGGCGCTGTGTTTGCGGTGTTGCCGCTGTCTGGCCCCTCCATGCGCAGGCAGACTGCATCCAGCTCGACCATGCTGACACGCTGGAATGGTCCCAAGGGCATACGTCCGGCATAGCGCTGGCGGATCACAGGGAAGTTGAAACCGCGTCATATGACAGTGATCTTTACGGCTTTCTGGTGCGCGGCGAGAGCGGAAACTGTCTGAAAACGGTTTTTGCCGACCATGCGTCCATTGCGGATAGCTGCCGGGATTCCGTGTCCGGGCAAATTCATACGGTGCTTCATACGAGCGCCGGGCAGCACAGCGATGTGGAAATCTGGTCGGCCGACCCGGCGACCGGTGAGCCGGTGCGGAAATATTCGGAAGGATAGGTCGATTCATACAGGGAAGGCGAATGGGATCTCGTCGCGCCTGACGGCCAATGCCTGTGGGAGGGCGGCTAGGAACGCTTGTCGGCTTCACCGACAGGCGCAGAACGCCGGGGCAGGTTGTCGATAATCTTCTTCGGTCTGGCGGAAAAGTATGGCGACGAACGGTTTAAAGAGAGCGAGGTTTACCGGCGGTTGGACAATGCGCGGTCCCGCCGAGCCGGATCGCGAAGAAAACTCGGCAAGACAAGTCATTCGGCAAGACCCGACTTCAACAGGTGAAGCGCCTGTAGCGGCGCGCCGGCCCGATTTAACGTAACGGGGGCGAACATGTGGCATTCAGCCCGGACGGGCGCGATGAAGCGGATTTTCGGTTTTGTCGTTGCCGGATTTCTTGTGCCGGTCTCCGTGCCTGCGCAGGCCGGCGGCGACGGCTGTATCCGGCTGGATTATGCCGACACGCTCACATGGCGCCGGTTTCAGAGCGATGCCGGCATCGTCTCTGCAATAACGCTCGCGGATCATACCTATGCCGAAAGCGCCGCGGGCGCCGGCCTCGACGGCTTTCTGGTGCGCGGCGAGAGCGGAAACTGTCTGAAAACGGTTTTTGCCGACAGTGCGTCCATTGCGGATAGCTGCCGGGATTCCGTGTCCGGGCAAATTCATACGGTGCTTCATACGAGCGCCGGGCAGCACAGCGATGTGGAAATCTGGTCGGCCGACCCGGCGACCGGCGAGCCGGTGCGGGAATATTCGGAAGGGTGGGTCGATTCATACGGGGAAGACGAATGGGATCTCGTCGCGCCGGACGGCCAATGCCTGTGGAGAGAGCGGCAAGACGCCCGCAAGACGATCGACGATGCGTTTCAGGCGCTGCGCGTCGGGGCGGCATTCGCAGAGACGGCGCAACTCTCCGGGGCGGATGAATTGCCGGTGCGCCGTCTCGCCGCGGAAACGGTGCGGCATTGGTTGATGTCTCTTGAAGGGTCCGCGACGATCGAGGGCGCCGTATATGCCGGCGACGCAGACCGCGCCGACTGGCGGGTGGTTCAGTTTCGGGGGAATGCGATTTGCGATGCTTACGGCGTCGTTCTTGTTTTGAACCGCAGGACCGGACAGTGGCATGCAATCTATGACGTTGAATCGGGATGCAGCAAGAGCCTCGATTTTCCGTTTTACGGCATGTATGTGAGCGAAGGACATTTGATCGTCTCGGCTTGTACAGCCTGTTCCTGGTGGGGGGAGTACGCCAGCTTTGCCGTCAGCCTCGAAACTTGGCGGGTGCGGCGCCTGGAGTCGAAGGATCTGTTGGAATGGAACCCGTACTACAAGGAAAACCCCCGGATTCAAGACGTGGAACAAGCCGTGTTCGGGAACTGAAGCGCCAACTCCGGGAGGCCGGGGTCGGTGACACGGCGACCGGGCGCCACGGATGCAGGCAAGGGAAGGTGAACAGGAACAGCAAATGGGTTTCAAGATCGCGATAGCCGGCGCCACCGGGAATGTGGGCCGCGAAATGCTCGATATCCTGGAAGAACGCGGTTTCCCCGCGGACGAGATTGCGCCGTTGGCCTCGCGCCGGTCTGTCGGCACGGAGGTCTCCTGCGGAGATCGGACGCTCAAGGTGCGCGCCCTTGACACATATGACTTTTCCGACACCGATATCTGTCTGATGTCGGCGGGCGGTTCGATCTCCAGGAAAATGTCGCCAAGGATCGCCGCGCGAGGCTGTGTGGTGATTGATAACTCCTCGGCCTGGCGTTACGACGCCGATGTGCCGCTGATCGTGCCGGAGGTCAATCCGGACGCGGTCGATGGCTTTCGAAAGAAAAACATCATCGCCAATCCGAACTGCTCCACGGCGCAGCTCGTTCTGGCCCTGAAGCCCGTTCATGACGCGGCGGTCATCAAGCGCGTTGTGGTCGCGACCTACCAGTCGGTGTCAGGCGCGGGCAAGGAAGGCATGGACGAACTGTTCGAGCAAAGCCGGGCCGTCTTCGTCGCCGATCCGATCAAACCCAGAAAATTCACCAAGCGCATCGCCTTCAACGTCATTCCGCATTGCGACGACTTTATGGACGACGGCTCCACCAGAGAAGAATGGAAGATGGTGGCCGAGACCAAGAAGATGATCGATCCGAAGATCAGGCTGACGGCGACCTGCGCGCGCGTGCCGGTGTTTATCGGTCATTCCGAGGCGGTCAATATCGAGTTCGAGCGCCCCCTGTCCGCGGACGAAGCCCGTGATATCCTTCGCGATGCGCCGGGCTGCCTGGTCATCGACAGACGCGAGGACGGCGGCTACGTCACGCCCTATGAATCAGCCGGTGAGGATGCTTCCTTCATCAGCCGCATTCGCGAGGATTCGACCGTCGACAACGGGCTCAATTTCTGGGTCGTTTCCGACAATCTGCGCAAGGGCGCGGCGCTCAATACGGTGCAGATCGCCGAATTGCTGCTGGCGCGCGGATTGATCCAGCCGAAGAAACAGGCCGCTTGATCATGGCCGCGCCTAACCGGATCCCGCACATGATTTGCCGGGCGCCGCTTGAGATCATTCCGCTCCGGCGCCTGATCGGTGAGGATTGGGCCGAAAATGAATGGCGGAGGGGAAACCGCAACTTAGCCGGCTATAAGAACCAGTCGGTCAGGCCTTGACCGGATCGGTCAGCCCTCGCTTTTCCATCATCGCTTCAGCCGTCGGCATCTTGCCGCGGAAGGCGAGATAGAGTTCTTCCGGATCAGCGGTGTCGCCGGCGGCGTAGATATTGGCCAGCAGTTTTTCCGCCATATCCGGGGAAAACACATCGCCCGTTTCCTCGAACGCCGCAAACGCGTCCGCATCCAGCACTTCCGACCATATGTAAGAATAATAGCCGGCTGAATAACCGTCTCCAGCGAATATGTGAAGGAAATGCGGCGATTTGTGGCGCATGGCGATCGCGTCGGGCATACCCAGTTCGGCCAGCGTTCTTTTCTCAAATTCACCGGCGTCGGCCATCGCATCCGCATCCCCATGATACGCCATGTCGACAAGCGCCGAAGCGGTGAACTCCACGGCGTTGAATCCGGCGTTGAACGTCTCCGCCGCTTTGAGTTTCCCGACCAGCGCATGCGGCATCGCTTCGCCGGTCCGAAAATGGATCGCATACCGTTCGAGGATTTCAGGCGCGGTGAGCCAGTGCTCGAAAAGTTGCGAAGGCAGTTCGACGAAATCGCGGGACACCGACGTGCCCGAAAGCGACGGGAAGGTCGCCGCGCTGAGCAGGCCATGCAGCGCGTGACCGAATTCGTGAAAAATCGTACGCGCCTCGTCCATGCTCAGCAGAGCGGGTTCGCCTTCCGCGGGTTTGGAAAAATTCGTGATGTTGTAGATGATCGGCTTGCCGCCGTCGCCGAGCTTATGGCTCGATTGCAAGGCGCTCATCCAGGCGCCGGACCGCTTTGAGGGTCTCGCGAAATAATCCGCCAGAAAAATGCCCCGATGGCCGCCATCCGCATTGAGGACTTCGAACACGCGAACATCGGCATGCCATCCGATCACGCCATGCAGTTTCTTGAACGTGACGCCGAACAGCTTCGTGGCGACGGCAAAACAGGCGTCGATAATGTTTTCCAGTTCCAGATAGGGCTTCAGTTCGGCCTCGTCGAAGTCGAACCGCTCGGATTTGAGCTTTTCGGCATAGTGACGCCAATCCCAGGCGGCGATGTCGTGATTATGGCCTTCGGCCGCCGCCAGGCGAGCGAGTTCGACCAGATCCGATTGCGCGCACGATTTGGCGCGCTCCCAAACCGAATCAAGCAGCTTCATCACCGCGTCCGGCGTCCTGGCCATCGTGTCATCAAGCTTGAAAGCGGCGTACGAATCGAAACCGAGCAATTTCGCCAGTTCGGTGCGAAGCGCGATTGTCCGCCCGATCAGAGGCCAGTTCGATGTGTCGCCCCGCAGGGCAAACGCGCTGTGAACCTTCTCGCGCAGGTCCCGGCGCTCGGAAAAGGTAAGAAAGGGTTCGGCGACAGACCGGGACAGCGTGACCGCGAATTTACCATCATGTCCGCGGCTCGTTGCAATCGCCGCCATCGAATCGCGAAGAAAATCCGGCAGGCCGGCAAGGTCGTCATCGCCCTCCAGCACCAACTCCCAATCAGCTTCGTCGGCAAGCACGTTCTGACTGAATTGCGCGCCAAGCGAGGCAAGCTCCTCGTTGATTTCCACAAATCGCTTGCGGTCGCTTCCCGAGAGTTTAGCGCCTGAGCGGACAAATCCCTTCCGGCACTTCTCAAGCGCACGGGCGGTTTCCGCATTCAGGCCCAGCCGGTCGCGATTTTCATACAACGTGTCGATCCGGCCAAAAAGCGCCTCGTTCAAGCCAATAGCCGCATGGTGGCGCGCCATTTTGGGCGCGATGTCGCGTTCCAACGCCTGAATCGCGTCATTTGTATCGGCGCCGGCCTTGCACCGGAAAATCGCCGAAACCCGCGAGAGCGCCTCCCCGGATAATTCAAGCGCGGTCAGCGTATTTTCAACCGTCGGCGGTTCGCCGGCGTTGGCGATGGCGTCGATTTCGCCGCAATGCGATTCGAAGGCGGCTCCAAAAACGCCCGCAAATGCATCATCTTCGATCTCCGCGAAATCGGGCAAGCCCATCGGACCGGTCCAGTTGGTCAGTTCATGGTCAAGTCCGACGCTTTCCGCGGTCATTGGGTCTATTCCGGTAATCGGTTGATGTCTGACAGAGATATGGAGATTCTCTCGAATTAGTCCACATCGGGAGGTTCGAAATCGCCGGTCCGGGTATTCATGACCCATAATTCGCCGGATGAAATGTCGAACCATGCACCGTGCAGAGATAAACGCTCCTTTTTCTCAAGAATATCGACGCACGGAAATGTGCGCAGATTTGCAATTGAGAAACGGATCGAGAGCCGCTCCAGCGCGGTCTGACGCTCGCCGCTCGTCGGCAGGTCATTTCCGGTAACGGCTTCGGCGGCAGAATGAACAAGACGCATCCATTTTCCGATGAAATCGTCCGGAGATAGCGGTTCCGCCGCAGGGTCGAGTGCGGCGCGAATACCGCCGCAGCATCCGTGACCCATGACAACGATATGTTTCACCTTCAGACTTTGGACCGCAAACTCGAGCGCCGCGGATGTCGAGTGAAAATTACCGGCCGGCGAACGGGGCGGGACCAGATTGGCAACATTGCGCACGACGAACAATTCACCCGGTTCGGCATCGAAAATCGTCTCGGGCGCGGCGCGCGAATCGCAACAGGCGATAACCATTGTTTCCGGCTTCTGCCCATCCCTGGCCAAATCACGATATCGGCTTGATTCGCAGGCGTAACGACCGGCAATGAAATTGCGATATCCGTCCGTGAGTTTCTTGGGCAGGGGGTTCATTGACCGTGTTTCGCTCTGTTGGATTGCACGACGATGGGAAAACACCGAAGCGCGCCTTCCGTCAATCGATCATTCGTCACTTGTTTCATATGCCGAGACCGCAAGATCGAGAGGCGGGTCGGTCAGACAATTGGCATCGGCCGCCAGCGTCAGTTCATCGGCGCCTCTGCATTTGCTTCGTTTCAACAGGGCAAAAACGGAGCAGGTGGCGCAATGCAGAGCTGTCTGCTCGTCCTTGCCCGAGAGTATATGCGACAGATAAAGCGCGGCGGTCAGGTCCCCCGGTCCGTTTGGCGGGTCGGCGACAGCCTCGTGGCGCACGGTGAACGCTCCGTCCGGCGAAACCAGCACATTGCCGGTTGATACACCGGTAAAAGCCGAGGTCGTGAGAACCGTATTTCGACCGAGCGCCCTTGCAGACGTCATCATGTTCTTGTTTGAAGATTCCGTCAGCCATTCCAACTCGAACCTGTTGGGCGTAACGACATCGGCCATCGGCGCCAGAACATCTCTGACGGACCGGGCCGTCGGCTCTTCAACATACAGCCCGCCATTGTCACCGATTACCGGGTCGCAAACATAGACGACACCGGGATTTCTTTCACGAATCGACCGGATCAACCGGGCAATGGACGCCGCCTGGTCGGGAGCGCCCAGATATCCGGAAAGTATGCCGCCGACTTCGCCGATCCACGGCGCGTTGGCGAGGTCATCAAGAAATGCGGAGAACTTGTCGCCCGCGGGGATAATCCTGGTCGCGGGGCCGTGTCCGGGATGCCATGGCAGCATAACGGTCGGAACCGACCAGACGGGAAACCCAAGTCTTTCGAGAGCAAAGACGATCGCCCGGTTGCCGACGGCGCCGCGGGCGACATGGCTGGAAATGGTGATGACGGACGGCTTGGCGTCCGATTGCGGTGTCGGCATCGGTCAACTGAACTAAAAGCATCCTGTGGCGCAGACAACGCACGACTTCGTTGCCCTCGTCAATCGGCAAATGTTGGCTGCGCCTTGCCGTGTTTCAGCCAAATCGAGGGGTACGCGGAAAGTTGAAGCGGGATAATTCGTCATAAATCGTGAACCTGCCGGTCCGTCATCGCGGCAGCGCTTGCATTAACGCTCCGGGCGCGGATATGGTTAGGAAATCATGAATACGCTCACCATCGATATCAGGCGTGCGGAGCCGAATGACGCCGCGGCGATCGCCGATGTTCATCATCAATCATGGCATGGCGCCT
Source organism: Rhizobiaceae bacterium (assembly GCA_965204295.1). Lineage (GTDB taxonomy): Bacteria > Pseudomonadota > Alphaproteobacteria > Rhizobiales > Rhizobiaceae > JAWKWH01. The sequence continues at coordinate 1,513,096 of OZ241973.1, read as the reverse complement.
ATTCGGGAATCATTCCTCACAAGGCGCTTGCGGCGATGATTGCGCGACGCGGAGTAAAATGGTGGGCCGGCGCCATCCGCCGGGTCGCGATTGTGCTGGTTGTCGAAATGGGCGGCGAAATCGTCGGATACGCAACGCTTGGACGAAATCGCGCCAATGAATTGCCGCAACAGGGCGAGATTTATGAGCTCTACATTTTACCGGAGTACCAGGGCGTCGGGTTGGGAACGCGGTTGTTCGGAGTGGCGCGGCGCAAACTGGCCGACCATGGTTTGAAAGGTCTGGTCGTCTGGGCGTTGGAGGACAATAACGGAGCGTTATCTTTTTACGAGAGCGCCGGCGGTTTCGATACGGCCGAAGGAATTGAAATATTCGATCAAAAAGCGCTGAAAAAGATCGCCTATACTTGGAACTGAGCGATTTCAGAGATACGATACGGAATTGGGTATCCGTAATTTCCATATCGGCTATCTGCAAATGATCGGTTGAATGCGGCGATGCCGGCGTTCTTCCGAACTGTCCGGTTCGTCATCCGTTCGCGGATTTTCGCGACGTTTGCAGCGATATGGGTGAGGCGGTATTTCGCGACAACGAACGCAAGCTACAATTCCAACCGAAACGACGCGCCTTCGAATGCGTCCGCGCCGCGCCCGATTTCTTCGATCGCCGCCGCCATCCGTCCCCCGCGCGACAACAGCCGGTCGCCCAGCGCGACGATCAGTGCGTTTGGAGTTGCGCTTGGCGATCCGGTCCGAAGAATCCGTGCCATCGCCCTTTCGTCCCGGTCCGGCCTCAAGGCGCAACAAATCACATAGGCCGCGGCGGTGGAGCGGCTGATTCCGGCATGGCAGTTGACCACCATGGGCGCGGCGCGGTCCCACCGCTCCGCAAATTCAAGGAGCGCCTCGACGTGATGTTCCTCCGGCGCGGTCATACCGCTGCGCGGCTCGACAATATCATGCATCGTCAATCGCAAATGGCATTCCTCGCCGATTTCCGCCGGCCGCGTGAAATCGTTTCCCTCGGAAAGCAGGGTGACCAGATGGGTTGCGCCCGATCCCCTGACGACCTCACCCAGCCGCGACAATGGCGTAACATGGATCATGCCTGATTTCGCCTTTGCCAGAGGCGAAGTGAACGTTCCAAACGCGCCCGTCCGTCATTGTCGGGCGGCAGGCCAAATCTGAGCATGTTCGGTCGCTCGGCGAATCGGCGCGCCAGAAGGCCGCTCCGGCCCAAATGATCGTGAAGTTCTTGGGCATTTCCGCATTTCGCCAACCGAAAAAGATGCGTGCCGCCTTCGATCCTGAGTTTCGCACCCGTCAGCATCGCATCCAGTTTGCCGGAAGCCCCGGCGAGTTTGCCGCGCATCGTTTCCTGCCACCGCAGATCGTTCAAAGCTCTCGCACCGATTTCGATCGCGGGCCCGGATACGGGCCAGGGACCGAGGCAGGCGCTCAGATACTTCGCCATTCGATCAGGCGCGATCGCGAAACTCAGTCGCAGACCGGGCAGTCCGAAGAATTTTCCGAACGAGCGCAACACGACAATGTTGCTGTCCGGCACGTTGCGCACCAGGGATGATCCCCGGGGGGTCACATCCATGAATGCTTCGTCGACCAGCAGGATGCCGCCTCGCTCCTTCAACAGACCTGCCAAATCCAGCAGGTCTTCACGGGCATGAAGCCGCCCGTCCGGATTGTTGGGATTGACCACGATCGCAAGATCGGCGCGCGCAAGATCGTCAATATCGTCGACCTCGATAACCCGATGCCCGGTCAGCGCGGCACAGCGCGCATATTCGGAATATGTCGGTCCCAATATCGACGCGCGCCCGGGATCGACCGCCCGCATGACAAGCGGCAGGAGGGGCTGCGTTCCCGGCGCCGGTACGACCGAATCGGGAGTTTCGGAATCATACGCAAGCGCCGCGGCCCGTTTTAACAGAACCAGTTCCGCCGGATCGGGCAATCGCGACAGCGCCTTGTCGGATAACGCGCAATGCGGGTAGGAGTAGGGATTGACGCCGGTCGAAAGGTCGATCCATGGTTCCGGCGCATTGGGAAACATTGCTCGAGCCCGGCCCGAATTACCGCCATGATCCGGTTCCGGCATATCGCAAAGACGATCTAACGCCATGTCACTTGCCATCGCACTTTTGGCGGTCCTCGTTGAACTGACTTTTGGCTATCCGCGATGGCTGTACCGGCGAATTGGCCATCCCGTCGTATGGATCGGCCATTTCGTCGATCTTCTCGATACCCGCCTCAATCGGCCGGACGGATCGCCCGATCGGGCGCGCACGATGGGCGTTCTCGCCTTGGCCGTCCTCATCATGTGCTGCGCGGCGATAGCGCAAATTCTGACAGTGCTCGCCGGCGGGCGCACATTCGGCTGGGTGGTTGCAACCTTCTTGGCGGCATCGCTGATTGCGCAACGCAGTCTTGCGGCGCATGTGGGTGCGGTGGCGAAAAGCCTGAAATCCGGCGGCGTCGACGCGGGCCGCAAAGCCGTCGGCAGGATTGTCGGTCGCGACACAGTGGCGCTCGACGAATCCGGCGTCAGCCGTGCTGCAATTGAAAGTCTGGCGGAGAATTTCTCCGACGGCGTGGTCGCGCCGGTATTCTGGATGACGATCGCCGGCCTGCCGGGCATCGTCGTTTACAAGGCGATAAACACCGCGGACAGCATGATCGGACACAAAACCGGAAAACATGTCCATTTCGGCCGGGCGACCGCGCGCTTTGACGATCTGGTAAACCTGCCGGCGGCGAGATTGACAGCCTTTTTTGTCATGATCGCCGCGGCGTTTGTTCCGCGGGCATCCGCTGCCGGCGCCTGGAAAGCGGTCTGGCGGGATGCAAGACGTCATCGCTCGCCCAATGCCGGATGGCCGGAAGCCGCTTTCGCCGGAGCATTGGGTTTGGAACTCGCCGGACCCCGTGAATATGGCGGCAAGATCGTCGATGACGCGATCATGGGCGCGGGAGGGCGCAAGGCGCTGACGATACAAGATATCCGGCAGGCGCTCAGACTCTACTGGACAGCCGATCTGCTCATGATCGTCGCTTTGAGCGTCGCTGTGGGTTTGGTGTATTCGCATCTTTGAAAACCGGCCGGTGCGTCAATATTCGATACCCTGCTGGGCCTTTATCCCGGCGGCGAAATGATGCTTGACGACAGTCATCTCGGTGACGAGATCGGCGACCTCGACCAGTTCGGGCCTGGCATTGCGGCCAGTGACGACAACATGCAGGTCCGCGCGACGATTGTCGAGAGCGCCGACAACCGCCTGAAGATCAAGATAGTCATACCTTAGCGCAATATTGAGCTCATCCAGTATGATCAGGCCGATTGAATTGTCGGCCATCAGCGCGAGCGCCTTTTGCCAGGCCCGTTCCGCTGCCGCTATATCGCGCTCGAGATCCTGCGTCTCCCAGGTAAATCCCTCGCCCATCGTATGCCATTCGATCAGGTCGCCAAACTTCGCGAATGCATCGGTTTCGCCGGCATGCCACGCTCCCTTGATGAACTGTACGACGCCAACGCGCCGGCCATAACCAAGCATGCGCAGCGCCAGGCCGAACGCGGCGGTGGATTTTCCCTTTCCGGGACCGGTATTGACGATCAGCAGACCTTTTTCGATCGTTTTGCTCGCGACTTCCGCATCCTGAACCGCCTTTCGCTTCTTCATTTTCTCGCGATGGCGGGCAGCGCTCCCTGCCGCCGATGTCCCCGGTTTCCCGCTCATGTCATTTCACCCGCATCGGAATGCCCGCAACCATTAAAACGACCTTGCCGGCGACGGAAGCAACCGCCTGATTGAGTTCGCCCGCGGCATCGCGGAATTTGCGCGGCATCGCATCAATCGGAACAATTCCCTGTCCGACTTCGTTCGTCACCGCAATTGTGAGCCCGGAACGCGACGCCAGCGCCGTGGTCAATACCGGGCCCGCCTCTTCAGGATCGCCGCCGGACATCATGTGATTTGTGAGCCAGAGCGTAAGGCAGTCGATCAGCGCCGGCCGGCCCGGGGGAAGAGATTCAATGACCTCGGCCAGTTCCAGCGGCGCCTCGACGGTTTGCCATTGATCATCCCGACGCGCTTGATGTTCGGCAATGCGTCGTTTCATCTCGTCGTCGCACGCTTGCCCCGTCGCGACATAGAACCACGGCGGATCCCTCGTCCGGATCAACCGTTCGGCGTACGCGCTTTTGCCCGAGCGCACGCCGCCGACAATGAGCGTCAGGTCGGGGTTGTCACGCAAATCTGTTTGCCGGTTCGTGCGGCGCAATGTTGAATTTGTCGCGGACAAGTCCGGTCGCCATGCCGAGCACAAGCCAGAACAAGAGATTGGTCACGGTTACCGCAACGACGAACCTGTGGTGAAGCGCTTCCGGCACCGGGCTTTCAAACGTATCCGGCAGCGGTGCGCCCCATATGTGCGGAGCGATCATCATGGCGACGCCAAGCATCGCCAATGGCAACGATGCCCAGAAGACGATAAGCGCCAGTCCGCCGGCTGTAAGGAAGACCGTCGCAATCCACCAGCTTTGCCGGGCGGCGAGATCGGCAGCAGGCATGGCCGGCAGTTCAGGCGGCAGCCCAAGACCGGGAGCCAGGGTGAATACCGCAAATCCGGCAAGTCCCCACATCAGTCCTTGCCGCCAACCGTTGACGCCACCGGCAAGTTCCGATGCAACGACGAGGATCAGGGCAAAACCGATCCCGCTCACCGCATTGGTCAGCACGTTGCGGATGAACCGCCCGGCCGCCGCGTCATCTTCTTCGCCGGAATGCGAATGCCCACCATGATCGCGCGACGGCGCGGATGCTTCATACGTTTCCGCCTCCATGACGAGGGGAACGGTGGCGATGCTCTGCAAGGCCGCCAGCACGATACCGGCGAACAACCCGGCGATCGCCGCGGTAAACACGGCGTTCCTGAAAATCGTCATGGCTGGAAAACCTTGTCAGTGGCAGGGAAAACCCATGGAATGTCGGTAATCATGCCCGGCATTGTGTACCGCGTCGATTTGCGCGAAGCCGGCAAATCCGACAATAAACAAACCTAACGTCGCGGCCATGCCAAGTTGCAAAAACTTCGACCGGACGCCTGCCTGCGAAACCTGGATCGTCCGAGACACGGTATTCATGATTGTTTTCCTTTCCCCTCCACCCGAGGGCCTGATCGTTTCTCCCGTCACCGGCAGGTCTCCTGGCTCGCGGTTTGAACGCCGGTTCCACCTTCCCGGAGCCATCGCTCCAGTGGCCCGTGCAACCGGCCAGACCGCACACAGTGGCGGGGGCAACCGCGGCTTTGGGACAGACCCTGACCGCATTCCCTCTTGTTCCCGTTCGGGAACCGGTAACGTGTCGATCATAGTCGAAAATCTCATCGCGGCAATCGGATTCTGATCATCGTTGACAAGGATTGACACAGAGGCCTAAATGGCGGGCGACGGTCCCGGTGTTCCGTTGGAATTCCGGGCTAAGAGGGAATGTGGTGCGCTTGACATCCGCAAGGCCACAGCTGTTCCCGCAACTGTAAGCGGAGTTCATCCCGCCGGAAGCCACTGGGAATATCCCGGGAAGGCGGCGCGATGCGATCATCCGCAAGCCAGGAGACCTGCCGTCGAATGCAACATCCTGAAAGGTCTGGCGGGTTTCCGGGCCGGGAGTGACGATGATAATTCAAGACAATATCGCTGTATCGGATGCAAACCGGAGCGGCACCGGGTCGGCAGGCGCTCAAACCACGATCGTAGTTTGCAGTTCCTGCCGCGACAAGACGAACAGCGACGACCATCCCCGGCTCGGTCTTCTGCTGGGTGACAAGGTAAGGCAGGCCGCCGCCGATGACGCGCTGGCCGTCCGTCAGGTCGAATGTCTGGCCAATTGTAAACGTCGTCTGAGCGCCGCGGTGGCGAAGCCCGGTGGCTGGACGTATGTGTTCGGCGATCTGACGCTGGAAGATGCCGATGATCTGGTCGAAGGCGCGCGGCTTTACCGCGATGCGTCCAACGGCCTGATCCCGTGGCGCGGTCGACCGGACTGTCTCAAGCGCGGACTCGTGGCGCGTGTCCCGCCTTCAATCGTCGATGGACAATCGAAATGAGCGCCTCCTTCTCACGCGTGCCATGCACGGTCGTCACCGGTTTTCTCGGCGCCGGAAAAACCACCCTCGTGCGCAGCGTTCTTGAAAACTCGAAAGGCCGCAGGCTGGCGGTTATCGTCAACGAGTTTGGCGATATCGGCATTGACAGCGAAATCCTGAAGGGCTGCGGCATCGAAAGCTGTTCGGAAGAGGACGTGGTTGAACTGGCGAATGGCTGCATTTGCTGCACCGTCGCCGACGATTTTGTTCCCGCGCTCGACAAAATTCTCGCACGCGAGCCCAAAGTCGATCACATATTGATCGAGACCTCCGGCCTGGCTCTGCCCAAGCCGCTGGTGCAGGCGTTTCAGTGGCCGGCGATCAAGGGTCGGGTAACGGTTGACGGCGTTGTCGCCGTCGTGGACGGCCGGGCGATCGCGGACGGACAGGTTGCATCGGATATGACCGCGCTGGAGACGCAGCGGCTGCGGGACAAAACCCTTGACCATGATGACCCTGTCGAAGAGGTCTTTGAAGATCAAATTGCCTGCGCGGACCTCGTGGTGATGTCCAAATACGACCTTCTGAACGACGCGGAATCCGCCCGTGCAAACGCCATCGTTTCAAAAAGCGTAAGCCGCGCCGTCAAGATCGTCCCCTCGCGAAACGGCAATATGAACGGATCCGTATTGCTTGGCCTTAGCGTGGGGACCGAAGATGAAATTGACGGTCGAAAGACCCGTCACGACGATGAAACCGGGCACGAACACGATGACTTCGACAGTTTTGTCGTCGATCTTCGGTCAGGCGACGATACGGATACGCTGGTTGCGAGGATAAACGCCGTCGCCGGGAATGCGGATATCCTTCGGATAAAGGGATTCGCGGACATCCCCGGAAAGCCCATGCGCCTGTTGATTCAGGCTGTCGGGTCTCGAGTCGAACACTATTTCGACCGACCTTGGCGAACGGGCGAAACACGCTGCGGCCGCCTCGTCGTAATCGGCGTAAACGGCATCGATCGCGAGGCGATCGGGCGGCGGCTGACCGGGTGATTCCGTGCACATACTGGCAACAAGTTCAGCCTCGCTCGACGATCTGATCGAGCCGGTCGATCTCGGTCAGGAGCCTGCCGATATTGTGGCGTTGTCATTCGCCGACAGCGACCTGGCCGCCCTGTCCAGCGCTTGGAAATCGCAACGCCGGCAGCTTCCTTCCATGCGGCTTGCCCCGCTGCGTGACCTTCGCCATCCGATGTCTGTCGATCTGTGGATCGATTCGGTCGCCGCGTATGCGCGCGTCATTCTGGTCCGGCTTTTGGGAGGATATGAATGGTGGTCATACGGTTGTGACCGCCTTTCGGAACTGGCCGGACAGAACAATATTCGCTTGGCCCTGCTTCCGGGGGAGTGCAGGGAGTCCGACCGGCGCCTGATTGAAAGGTCGACGCTGCCGCCGCACGAACTTGAAAATCTGCTCGGCTATTTTCGCGAGGGCGGGCCCGATAATATGGGGCGATTGTTGTCCCGCCTCGCCACGCCGACCGACGACGCGACGATCGAAACGGCCGCGCCACTGGATCGGACGGGATTTTATCTGCCTGGCACGGGCGTTGTCGACACCGGGCGATTCACCTCCGCCGGGAGAGACGGCAAACGGACGGTGATGACCCTGTTTTACCGGTCCATGCTGTTGGCCGGAGATGTTCAGCCGGTCGATGAATTGCATCGGGCGCTGGTTGAACGCGGGTTTTTCTCGATACCGGTATTCGTTTCCAGCCTCAAGGATCCCGAAGTCGCCGGGTTCGTTTTGAAGTCGGCGAATCGTTTGCACATCGACGCGATTGTCACGACGACGGCTTTTGCATCCGGCCGGCACGGCGGCAAGGAAACCCTGTTTGACCGGATCGGCAAACCGGTATTCCAGGCCGTTTTGGCGACAACCCGCCGGGAAGCATGGGCGGAGGGCCAAAGAGGCCTGGCGCCCGCCGACCTCGCCATGCATGTCGTGCTGCCCGAACTGGATGGGCGAATTCTCGGCGGCGTTATATCGTTCAAGGACACGCCGGACGAACCCGACGAGCTCGGACTGGCGCTTCAGGTCAACCGGCCGGAACCCGATCGAATCGAGCAATTCGCCGATCGGTTGAGCAGGTTTTTTGATCTGAAAGGCACTTCCCGCGCAGACCGCCGCATCGCGATTTTGCTTCCGGATTATCCCGGAGCGGAAGGCCGGACCGGCTACGCCGTGGGCCTCGATGTGCCGGCAAGCGTGCTGGCGATACTGGAAGACCTTGAAAACGAAGGTTATTTCGTCGATGACGTCCCCAAGACGCCCCGCGATCTGATCAGGCTCCTCTCCCGGTCCGGCGCACGCATGGACGCCGCCGAATACGCGCGCTCGCTCGGGGAAATTCCGCCGGTTGCAATCGACCGGCTCTCGGCGGGCTGGGGCGAGAATCCACATTCCGATTTCCGGTTTCGAGCGGCTCAATTCGGCAATGTGACCGTCGCCCTGGCGCCGGACCGCGGCAGAAGCGAAGACCGGCGCGCCGATTATCACGATCCCGTGTCGCCACCGCGCCATGAGTTGATTGCTTTCGGCATATGGCTTCGCCGGGTCCGCGGATGTCAGGTGATCGTCCACGTCGGTGCGCACGGAACGCTTGAGTGGCTGCCGGGCAAGACCGTTGCGCTGTCATCGGATTGCTTTCCCGAAATCGTTACCGGCGGCCTGCCGGTCATCTACCCGTTCATTATCAGCAATCCGGGCGAAGCGGCACAGGCCAAGAGGCGGATTTCGGCGGTTACGCTTGGCCATTTACCGCCACCGCTGTCTATGGCCGGACTGGATACGGAACATCGCGATCTTGAAAGACTTGTCGATGAATATTCGCAGGCCGACGGTCTCGACAGGCGCCGGCGCGACCGGCTGGCGAAGCTCATCGTCGACACTGCCAACAAAACCGGACTTGCCGCCGAAGCGGGCGTTGCCGGCGCCGAGGATCCCGATTCGGCCCTGCTGCAAATCGATTCCTGGCTTTGTGATCTGAAGGATCTTGCCATCAAGGATGGTCTTCATGTTTTTGGGAGACATGGCGCCGACGAGGCGGATTCCGCCCGAACCGAAAGCGCTGAAAACGAACGCAAAGCCCTGATTGATGCATTGGACGGAAAGCACATCGGGGCCGGGCCGTCAGGCGCGCCGGACAGGGGCCGGCTTGACGTGCTGCCGACAGGCCGTAACATGTTCACCTCCGATCCGCGAACCATGCCGACCCAAACGGCGTTCGACCTGAGCAAGACGGCAAGTGAAGCGATATTGCGGCGTCACCTGCAGGAACATGGCGACTGGCCGCGGTCGCTCGTCATTGATCTGTGGGGCAGCGCCAGTCTCAGAACCGGAGGAGAGGAAATCGCGCAAGGGCTCGCCCTGATGGGATGCCGCCCGCAATGGGACCCGGCCACTGCCCGAATCACGGGAATCGAAGTGCTGCCGACGGCAAAAATCGGCAGGCCGAGGGTTGACGTGACATGGCGGATTTCCGGCCTGTTCCGCGACATGTTTCCAACCCAGATTGCCCTGATGGACACCGCCGTGACCGCGGTCGCGGAACGCGACGAGAGCGACGAGGAAAATCCGCTGGCCGCCGAACGCCGCAGATCCGGTGAGGCGCAAGCCCGCATATTCGGTTCGTCGCCCGGCGTCTACGGAACCGGTATTGAAGACATGCTTCAGTCCGGCAATTGGGATGACAGCGCTGAGATTGGCCGCGCCTATCTCGAAAACACATCGCACGCCTATGGCGGGGCCGATGGCGTAGGCAAAGAACTGCCGCAAGCCTTTGCCGAGCGCGTGTCCGAGGCCGAGATTCTCATTCACGCGGGCGATGATCCGGGAAGGGATATTCTGGAGGGTTCGGCCGAAGTCGCCTTTATCGGCGGTTTTTCGGCCGCGGTCTCCGCGCTGGGCGGAAAGGCCGACGTCATCGCTCTCGATACCACGGATCCCGAACGGCCAAGAGCCCGTTCGCTGAAGGAGGCCGTAACGAGGGTTGTCAGGGCGCGCGCGACAAATCGGCGGTTTATCGAAGGACAACTCCGCCATGGGCCAAGGGGCGGGGCGGAATTTGCCGAAACCGTCGATCGTCTGATTGGATTCGCCGAGACGACCGATTCGATACCGGAAGCTTTGATCGAAGCGGTTTACGATTCCTATCTGGGAAATCCTGAAATATGCGATTTCCTGATTCGCGAAAATCCGGCCGCCATGCGCGCAATGGCCAAACGATTTGCTTCAGCCAGGCGGCGGGGATTGTGGCATCCGCGCAGAAACTCGCTGGATCGCGACCTGCGGGAACTGATCGATCAGGCCGACGCACTGGAGCCCGCGCCATGAACGCTCCTCTTCGCCGCGGCTGTTGTCCGGACCTGAAACGGCCAATGCAGACCGGCGACGGTCTCCTGGCGCGTTTGCACCTGAACGATCCTGATATTTCGCCGGCTCAGCTTATTTCGATATTGCAGTCTGCAAAACGGCACGGAAACGGCCTTGTCGAAATGACGCGGCGCGGTAATTTGCAGATTCGAGGACTGACTTCATCATCTTCGGATGCGCTTGAGCGCGAGAGCGGCCAATTGGGCCTTGACCAAGACGGCCCGCCGATCACCATGAGCGGGCTCGCCGGTATCGACCCGCGGGAAGTCGCCGATCCTCGTCCGGTCGCGACCGCGATAAGAAGTGTTGTCGACAGCATCCTGAAGCAACGTCTTGCCCCGAAAATGTCAATCATTGTCGATGGCCGCGGCCAGATTTCGGTGGATCGCATCTCCGCTGACATCCGGTTGACCGCGCTGGAGGAAAACACGCCCGTTCGTTGGAAAGTGTCCGTGGGCGGAACGGCCGCGACAGCCCGGCTGTTTGCTCATGCCGGGGATGCCGAACTGCCTGGCATTGTCGTAAAACTGCTGAAAAGGATCGCCGAATTGGGTCCGGGTGCGCGTGGTCGCGATCTTGATCCGGTTGGCGTCAACGGTAACCCGGCTCACGGGCGGGGAAAAGTCACCGACGGTGAGGATAGCCGGCTTTCAACTCCGCTGGGTCCGTATCCGTCGAAGGATCGGACGTTGGCCGTCGGCATCGGTCTGGCATTCGGCTGCGGCCACGCGGATGATTTGATTTCACTCGTCAGTTCCGCCGGAACGCTTGGGGCTACAAGGCTTCGGCTCGCGGCGGGACGCGCGATTGTTTTCCGCGGACTGTCGCCGTCCGCGGCAAACGAGTTGATCGCCGCCGCTCCAAAGCTCGGTTTCATATCGAGGCCCGGCGATTCGCGTAGCCGGTTCTCGGTATGCGCGGGCGCGCCGTTCTGCGGCTCCGCCCATCTCGAAACGAGAAAATTCGCAGCCGAAATCGCACGTGATTGCGGTCCGCTGCTGGACGGTTCGTTCGCGGTGCACGTGTCGGGTTGCGACAAAAGATGTGCTGACACGCGAGGCCCGCAACTCTCGATCACCGGCAATGCCGCCGGCTGCAACCTGATTGACGAACTCGGTTCGACATCGCGTCACCTAGCCATGTGCTCCGGCGGCCGGCTTACGGACATTTTCAAGCGCGCGGCGGCAGATTTTCATCGAAAACGGCATGGCCATACAACCGCCAAATCGTTCTTCACCGGTCATTTCGCGGCGCCGATGGAAGAGGCGGATTGATGTCAATGCCGGCGCAAGATTACATCAAGGATGGATACGCCATTTACGAGAAGTCGTTCGCGATCATCCGGGCGGAAGCGGATCTTTCCCGGTTCAGCGATGCGGAATCCGAAATTGCCGTCCGCATGGTCCACGCCTGCGGCCTGGTCGAAGCGGCGGAACATTTCCGGTTTTCGCGGGATTTTGCCGATCGGGCCGGTAACGCGCTTCGCGCTGGCGCACCGATCTTCTGCGACGCGGAAATGGTCGCCCGCGGTGTCACGAGATCACGGTTGCCGGCAGGTAATGAAGTCGTCTGCACCTTGAACGACCCTCGGACTCCCGATCTTGCAAAGAAGATGGAGACTACCCGCTCCGCGGCGGCGCTGTCACTCTGGCTGGACCGCCTCGAAGGCGGGCTGGTCGCCATCGGTAACGCGCCGACTGCCCTGTTTCACTTGCTTGATCTGTTGGCGCGGGACGCGCCAAGGCCGGCCGCGATCATCGGCATGCCGGTCGGTTTCGTCGGAGCGGCCGAGTCAAAGGATGCGCTTGCTCGAAACGATCCGGGAATTCCGTGGGCGATCGTGCGCGGCCGAATGGGCGGCAGCGCCCTGTGCGCAGCAGCCGTCAACGCACTGGCAAAAACGGGAATCTGACAATGGCGGAGCGAGGCACCCTATATGGCGTCGGCACCGGACCCGGTGATCCGGAACTGCTGACGCTGAAGGCGGCCCGGGCGATCGGCCATGCAGACGTGCTCGCCTATTTCGCCAAGCGAGGCAATCGGAGCAATGCACGAAGAATTGTTCAGGATCACATACGACAATCCGCCGACGAAATTCCATTGTTTTATCCGGTGACCACCGAGTTGCCCAAGCATTGCCGATCCTATCGCGCGCAAATTGCCTCGTTCTACGATCAATCAGCGGCAAAACTCGCCGAACGGCTCGACGCCGGAAGATCGGTTGTCGTTCTCTCCGAAGGCGATCCCCTGTTCTACGGCTCCTACATGCACGTCCATTCAAGGCTGTCGGGCAGATTTCCAACCGTGGTCATTCCCGGTGTGACCGCGATGTCGGGATGCTGGTCCCAGGCCGGCGCGCCGATCGCCCAGGGCGACGACGCCACAAGCATATTGCCCGGCACGATGGCTGAGGAAATGCTGGCGGAGAAACTCAAAAACTGCGACGCGGCAATCATCATGAAGGTCGGCCGCAATCTGCCGAAGGTGAGAAAAGCTCTCATCGAATCAGGAAGGATTCACCGGGCGATCTATGTGGAGCGCGGAACGATGGACAACGGTGTCACAATGCCGCTGTCCGAATTGACGCATGACAGGGCGCCGTACTTTTCCATCATTCTGGTGCCCGGCTGGGAGTCCGACCGATGAGCGGCAGGCTGGCCGTCATCGGCATCGGTCCTGGCGGCCGGAGCCAGCTTACCCCCGAAGCGGCGAATGCCATCGAAAACGCAACCGACCTGTTCGGATATGCCGGCTACCTCGATCGTCTGACGCCGGGAGCCCGTCAACGAATCCACAAATCCGAAAACCGCGAAGAAAAGGCCCGTGCGGAAGCCGCGCTGGAACTTGCCGCATCCGGTTTCAATGTCGCGGTGATTTCCGGCGGCGACCCGGGCGTGTTTGCAATGGCGGCGGCCGTCTGCGAGGCGATCGACGATGGCCCGATGGCCTGGCGCAAAATCGATGTGGACATAGTTCCCGGAATCACCGCGATGCTGGCCGTCGCCGCCCGCGTCGGCGCACCCCTGGGCCACGATTTTTGCGCGATTTCTCTTTCCGACAATTTGAAGCCCTGGCGGATCGTGCTTGATCGTCTTTCGGCGGCGGCGGGCGCGGGTCTGGCCATCGCGCTTTACAATCCCGCCAGTCGCGCCCGTCCCTGGCAGCTTGAACGGGCATTCGAGCATCTGCAAGGTTTTCTGCTTCCCGATACACCGGTGATTTTTGGCCGCGCAGCCGGACGTTCCGGCGAGAGGATCATCGTCACCACCCTCGGCGAAGCGGATCCCGCAATCGCCGACATGGCGACCTGTGTGATCGTCGGGTCGCGCGAAACCAGAATTGTTGAGCGCGAGAACCGGTCGCCGCTGGTCTATTCACCGCGCTTTACAAGCGAGACGGCCAGTTGATCGAGCTTCCCGACAGCCTCGGAAACACTGCCGGCATCGGCGGGTCCGACAACCATCGGTCGTTCAATCATCTCGACGGCGATGCCGAGCTTTCGCGCCGCCTGAAGCTTCGCCGCGCTGGCCGGGCCGCCGCTATTTTTGGTGACGATCGCGTCGATGGCATGTTTGACCAACAGCGCTTGCTCCCGATCGATCTCGAACGGCCCGCGATCCAGAAGATGGGATATATTCGGCAATGCAAGCGGCGGGTCGACCGGATCGACGCTCCGCACCAGATAGCGATGGTGAGGCGCGCTCGACAAAGCCGCCAGGTGCTGACGGCCGAGCGTCACAAATACCCGCCGGTGCTTCATTCCGAGCGCATCGATCGCCGCGGCGGCATCGCGATGCGATCGCCAGCGGTCCGCGGGCTGCGCGATCCATGGAGGACGCCGGACAACGATCAACGATGTGCGGGACCTAGCCGCCGCCTTCATCGCGTTTTCCGAAATCCGAACGGCAAACGGATGAGTCGCATCGACCAGCACATCGATGCGATGTTCATGCAGGTAACGGGCAAATCCATCGGGCCCGCCAAATCCGCCGGTCCGGACGGGAACGGCGTGCGGCGACGGACGAGCGGTAACGCCGGCGAGCGACACCGTGACGCTGAAGCGCAGGTCTCCGGACAATTTCGAGGCCAATTGCCGCGCTTCGGCGGTGCCGCCAAGGATCACAACACGGAAGGTCATCATGCCTTCTAAAGACCGAATCGCACCGGCAACAACCGGAAAATGGTTATCCGTCGTCGGAATTGGCGAAGATGGAATTGACGGTTTGGGCGCGGAGGCCAAATCGAGAATTGCGGAAGCGAAGACCGTTTTCGGCAGCGTGCGCCATTTGTCGCTGGCAAAACCGCTTATTCGCGGCCAGGCGTCTCCGTGGCCCTCGCCATTCGACGCCACGATGTCCGCCGTCAAAACTCTGCGGCGCAGCCGCGTATGCGTGCTGGCTTCAGGCGACCCGTTCATGCATGGCGTCGGCGGAACGCTCGCACGCGGCATCGATCCGCATGAAATGCATGTCATTCCGCATGTTTCGTCATTAAGCCTCGCGGCGGCGCGGCTCGGCTGGTCGTTGCAGGACATTGACACGATCTCGCTGCACGGGCGCGATATCCCGACAATCAGGCCACTGCTGCATTCGGGCAATCGAATTCTCGCCCTGACGTCCGATGAAACCGGGCCCGGCCGCATTGCCGAAATGCTGAAGGAAGCCGGCTTCGGACCATCCGGTTTCTTCGTTCTAGAAGCCCTTGGCGGACCTGACGAAAAAATCACCGCAACAAGCGCCGACAGGTTTGATTTGCCGGCTGTTCATCCGATCAATCTTGTGGCCATCGTTGTGAAAGCGGAAAATCCGGATGTTGAAATTCCGCTGTCGCAGGGCCTAGCCGACGCGATGTTCGAGCATGACGGCCAGATCACCAGACGCGAAATCAGGGCCATAACCATTTCGGCGCTGGCGCCGCGGCGGGGTGAACTGCTATGGGACATCGGCGCCGGCGCCGGTTCAATATCGATCGAATGGTTGCTGCGGCATCCATCAATGCGCGCAATTGCAATCGAGAAAAACCCGGACCGCGCCAGGCGAATAACGGTCAACGCCTCGAAACTGGGCGTTCCGACCGTTGACGTTCTGGAAGGTCGGGCGCCGCAAGCCTTCGCCGGGTTGTCGCAACCCGACGCGATCTTCGTCGGGGGAGGGGGAAGTGAACCCGACGTCATGAAGAACGCCATCGCGCATCTGCGTTCGGGCGGTCGAATCGTCGCGAATGGCGTAACGCTCGAACTGGAGTCGGCGCTGTTGAAACTGCACAACGATCTGGGCGGGGATTTGACAAGACTGTCCATCGCAAAAGCGACGGACGTCGGTTCGATGCGCGGATGGCGACCTGCAATGCCGATCACCCAATGGAGCTGGAGGAAACCGTGATCGCGCTGGGCATCGGGTTCCGGAAGATCGCCACCGGGAGCGATATCCTTGCCGCGGTCGACAACGGCATGGCTGAATTTCGGCTCAACCGCCGCGATCTGTCGGTGATCGCCACCTCGGGGAGAAAGCGGGGCTTTGAAGCCCTTGCCGAAGTCGCACGCGAGTTGAGAACCGATATCCGCTATTTCGACGATAACGTGCTGCGAGATAACGAAAACCGTGTTCTGACGCGCTCACGGCGTTCGCTCGACGTCACCGGTTGCTCATGCGTATCGGAAGCGGCGGCCCTGGCGGCGGCCGGAAGCGACAGCCGGTTGATCGCGGCCCGTTCGGTTCATGGTCCGGTCACATGCGCCATAGCCATCGGCGACGGCGAATGATGGTTCATTTCATCGGTGCCGGCCCGGGCGCGGTGGATCTCATCACGGTCAGGGGCCGCGATATTTTATCCCGCTGCCCGGTCTGCCTTTACGCCGGTTCGATCATCCCGGAAAGTCTGCTGAAATACTGTCCGGCGGACGCGAAAATCGTCAACACCGCGCCGATGTCGCTGGCCGAAATCGAAGGGGAATTCGTTTCGGCCAAACGCGATGATCTGGATGTCGCCAGGCTGCACTCCGGCGATCTTTCCGTCTGGAGCGCCGTTGCGGAGCAAATTAGGCGGCTAAAGAAAAATGAAATCGACTACTCGATGACACCGGGCGTTCCGTCGTTCGCGGCGGCGGCGGCCGCGATCGGGCAGGAACTGACCCTGCCCGAAATTGCACAGAGCCTGGTTCTCACGCGTGTTTCCGGCAGGGCGTCGAAAATGCCGCCGGGAGAGACGCTCTCCGCCTTCGGCAGAACCGGGACGACGCTTGCGATTCATCTTGCCATCCATGCCATCGGACAGGTTGTCGAGGAACTGATCCCGCTGTACGGCAAAAACTGTCCGGTTGTCGTCGTGGCGCGCGCAAGTTGGCCTGATGAAAAAATCATCAATGCCACGCTTGGGACCGTCGAATCGCAAATCGCGGAAAGCGGCATCGAACGCACCGCGCTGATATTGGCAGGCCCCGCGCTTGAGGCGGAAAACTTTGTCGACAGCGCACTCTATGACGCTCGATATCAACGGCGCTTTCGCGGGAGGGATTCATGACCCGTTGGCGTGAACGGAAAATGCCCGCGGCGATTTCCCTTGTGATCAAAAATGACGATTTCCAGGGATATTTCCGGTTTGTTCAAAACCGCCGCGGCGGTTTTCCAGGCATTTCGGGCGACGATATCCCCGATTTCGACACCGGCCTCGTGCGCCAGAGAAAACGCTTCAGCAACGCTGCCGGCGCTGCCGACCGCCGCGGTGACAGCTTCATCGCCGCCGCGTTCCGCCACCTGATCGGCGAGCGAGGTCATATCGGCAACGCCGCGGCTGGAATGAAGGTCCAAGAGGCCTTGTCCAAGCTTGGTTATCTTGGCGACGCCGCCGGCAATGGTTACCCGGGACACCGGATGGGACCTGATGTATTTGAGCGTCCCGCCGACGAAGTCGCCCATGTCCAACAACTGTATGTCGGACAATCCATGCATCGTCTGAATCGCTCTTTCGGATGCCGACCCGGTCGAACCCGCCACATGGTAATGTCCGGCCGCACGCGCGACGTCGATGCCCCGGTGAATGGAATGAATCCAGGAGGAGCAGGAATAGGGTATGACAATTCCCGTCGTGCCGAGAATGGAAATGCCACCGACGACGCCAAGCCTGCCGTTCAGAGTTTTTTTGGCGATCTCCTCGCCGCCGGGAACGGATATGGTCACTTCGAAGTCGCGGTCCGCACCTGCGATATCCGCGATCGCGCGGGCGATCATTTTTCGGGGCATCGGATTTATCGCGGGTTCGCCAGGAGGAACCGGCAATCCCGCGCGCGTGACCGTGCCCACGCCCTCACCCGCCTGAAAAACAAGGCCCTTGCCGACAACGCCTCTCGTCAACGAGACGGTGATCAACGCCCCGTGAGTGACGTCGGGGTCGTCGCCCGCGTCTTTCACGATGGACGCCGTCGCCACGGCGCCCGCCAGGCCGGAATTGGCCAAAGCAAATGCGGGTTGTTGTCCGCCGGGCAGCCGGATGGTCACCGGGTCGAGAAATTCACTGCCCAGAAGAGCCGCGCAGGCGGATTTGGACGCCGCGGCGGCGCAAGCCCCCGTGGTCCATCCGCGTCGCAATTCCCGCCTGTCGCCACTCATGCAGAAAGCTATAAGCGTGACCGCACCCGCAGTCACTTCAAAACGGAACGCAAATGAGCCTAGACATTAATCTCGAAAAGTTGCCGTTTGAGCCTGTTCCCTTCGCGCCGGGCCATGTCTGGCTTGCCGGCGCGGGGCCGGGCGGCGTCGGAAGTCTGACCCTAGACGTGGCGGATGCCGTGTCGAATGCGGACCTGATCGTTTATGACGCGCTGGTAAATCCGGACATACTCAAATTGAATGAGCAGGCGGAGCTTCATTTCGCCGGCAAGAGAGGGGGAGGGGTATCCGCCGCTCAGGACACGATAAACGGCCTGATGATCGAAGGCGCCCGGCGCGGCAAACGCGTTCTTCGGCTCAAGGGCGGCGATCCGTACATTTTCGGTCGTGGCGGCGAGGAGGTGCGAACCCTGTCCCTGGCAGGCATACCCTTTCGTGTGTTGCCGGGAATCACCGCCGCCTTCGCGGCGCTGGCCGCCGTGAACATTCCGGCGACGATACGCGGCGCGAATCGGGCGATTATCCTAGCGACGGGGCATGCGCCCGGAAGCGATGGCGATGTCGACTGGAGCGCATTGGCCAGAACCGGACAGCCGATCGTCGTCTATATGGGACTGACGCACATAGCGCGGATCGCGGCGGCTCTGATTGCCGGCGGAATGGCGGAATCCACGCCGGCCGCCGTCATTCAGTCCGCCACAACGCCCGATCATCGAATACTGATCGCAACCGCCGCGACAATCGCAAGCCGGGCGGTGGCCGGCGGATTTGCGTCGCCTGCTCTGATTGTTTTCGGCGACATCGTATCGATGCGCGAGGTATCGCAAATCCGAACACTTGAGGAGGTCGCCGATTGAACGCTGCGGGAATCATCATCGCCGCGCCGCGGTCGGGTTCCGGAAAGACCAGCATCGCGATAGGTCTCATGCGGGCGCTGCGCCGTCGCCGCATCGCCGTCAGAGGCGTGAAATCGGGGCCAGATTATATCGACCCCGGTTTCCATCGCGCGGCGAGTGGGCGGGCGGGCGTCAATCTCGATAGTTGGGCGATGCCGCCCGCGCTGTTGAACACGCTGGCCATGGAAGCCTTCCGGGATTGCGAATTCGTGATTCTCGAAAGCGCGATGGGGTTGTTCGACGGCATAGTCGCGGGAATGAACAGAACCGGCGCCGCTGCGGATCTGGCGCGACTGTTCGGTTTGCCCGCGATTCTTGTGCTGGATGTTTCCGGTCAGTCCCAGACGGCCGCCGCGGTCGCGCGCGGGTTCGCGGAACATGATCCGGCGGTCGCGATCGCCGGCGTCATACTTAACCGGGTCGCCAGTGAAAGACATCGCGAATATTGCGCCGCCGCGATCGAGAAACTCGGTCTGCCGGTGGTCGGCTCGATTGCGCGCAATCCGGAAATGGCGCTTCCGGAGCGGCATTTGGGCCTGGTTCAAGCCAGTGAGCACGCGGCAATCGATCATTTCATCGAAAAACTGGCCGACATCATGGACGCATCGCTTGATATCGACCGGATTGTCAGACTCGCCGCCCCCTTTCGACCGGTCGCACCGGTTTCCGAAGACATGAAATTCAGCCTGACGCCGCCCGGACAGAGAATTGCCCTGGCGCGGGACAAGGCGTTTACATTCCTGTATCCCCATCTTGTCGCCGTTTGGAGAAGCGCCGGCGCCGAACTTGTGCCATTTTCGCCCCTGGCCGACGAGGCGCCGCCGGCGAATTGCGACTGCTGCTGGCTTCCGGGCGGTTATCCGGAATTGTACGCCGGCAAATTATCCGTGGCTGAAAATTTCAGATCGGAAATGATCCGCTTTGCGAAATCCGCGCCCGTTCACGGCGAGTGCGGCGGCTACATGGTGCTTGGAAGGGCGCTGGAGGACGCCGACGGCGTAACGCATCCGATGCTGGGTCTTCTGGATCACGTCACCAGTTTCGCCCGGCGTAAACTCAATCTCGGCTATCGCCGGGCGCGCCTGTCCGCGGATTGCGGCATCGGCAACGCAGGCGACACGATCCGCGGGCACGAATTTCACTACTCGCGGACCGTCGAGCGCGGGGCCGACCGGTCACTGGCCGAAATCGCCGACGGGCTTGGGCATCCATTGGGCGATTCGGGCGGACGACGCGGGACGGTCACCGGCTCGTTCTTTCATGCAATCGCCCGGAGCGACGCATGAGCCGGCCAGGCATTGCAGCGCGACGATCACGCGAATTCGTCGCAAACCTGGTGTTTTACACCCGGTTGCCGCTGGGCCGCTGGATGGACCCCGATATCGATTTGGCCTCCACCCAGTGGGCCGCGCCGCTGACGGGGGGGGCAATCGGCTTGGCCGGCGGCGGCGTTCTGCTGGTTCTGGACGTTGCGGAATTGCCCGCCACAATATCGGCGGCGGCCTGCATCGTCGCAACAATCGGCCTGACCGGCGCTCTGCACGAAGACGGGCTTGCGGACACCGCCGACGGGTTTGGAGGCGGTTCGTCCGTAAGTCAGAAGCTGGACATCATGCGCGACAGCCGGTTGGGAACCTACGGCGTAATTGCACTTATCTGTTCGTTGCTGCTTCGCTGGACCGCGCTTTCGGCGCTGGCGGGAACCGATATGGCCTTTGCGGCGGTCATTGCGGCGCACTCCGCGTCTCGCGCACTCATTCCAGCATTTGTGAAAATCGTCCCTCCGGCGCGCATTGACGGCCTCTCCGCCCGATCGGGCGGGGTCGAAACGAAACCGGCGGTTGTCGCCGGCGGTCTGGGCTTGCTGTCACTGCTGTTCGGCGGCATCCCGTTCGCCATTGTCTGCACGCTGCTGCTGCTCGGTTGGCTGTGCCTGATGAAGCTGATTTGCGAACGTCAGATCGGCGGCCAGACCGGCGATGCCATCGGTGCGCTGCAACAGGTTTCGGAAATCATCATCTGCATGGCCGCCGCGGCAATGCTTCGATAATGCGCCAGATCTCTCCCGCAACAGGATGAACCCATGACCGGATTTTCCTCAATCGAGGCGTTGCATCAAGCCTGTCAGGAGCTACCCGCTCAAGATGAAGCCGCCGCCGCCGCCGCCTGCGCGCGCCAGAATACGCTGACCAAGCCGCGGGGAAGCCTGGGCCGGCTTGAGGAGCTGGCGGTCTGGCTTGCCGGCTGGCAGGGCAAGGCCGGTCCGGAACTGAATCAGGTCGATGTTCTGGTATTCGCGGGGTCCCACGGCGTCACCGCTCGCGGGGTGTCGGCGTTTCCCGCCGAGGTTACCGGCCAGATGGTCGCGAATTTCGAGACCGGCGGAGCGGCGATCAACCAACTGGCCAGGCAATCGGGCGCGAACCTGCGGGTAATGCCCCTGCGTATCGACCGACCTACGGCCGATTTCTGCGAATCGGCGGCGATGCCGGAACAGAAGTTTCTTGAGGCGGTGACCTGCGGTTACGAATCCGTTTCGAAGCACGCCGATTTGGTCTGCCTTGGAGAAATGGGCATAGGCAACACGACCTCCGCCGCCGCGATATGCGCCAATCTGTTCGGCGGCGGCGGACGCGACTGGGTTGGCCGGGGTACGGGCGTCGATGATGAGGGTCTGGCGAAAAAGGCCGAAGCGGTCGATATGAGCCTGAAAACCCATGCCGGCGTTTCCGGCGATCCCCTGCGAATTCTGGCGGCGGTCGGCGGCCGCGAACTTGCCGCCATGTTCGGCGCGGTTCTCGCGGCCAGGCGCCGGCGAATTCCCGTTCTTCTGGATGGCTTTGTATGCACCGCGGCGGTCGCGCCGCTGGCGGCGGTCGCCGCGGGCGGCCTTGATCATGTGAAATGTTCGCATCGGTCGGCGGAGCAGGCGCATCGCAATCTGCTGGAGCGGCTTAGCCTTGAACCCGTGCTGGATTTGGGCATGCGTCTGGGCGAGGCGTCAGGTGCGTGTCTGACGGTGAACATTCTGCGCGCCGCCCTTGCCTGTCACAACGGTATGGCGAGTTTCGCCGAAGCGGGCGTCACCGATAACGAGCCCTGAGAGATGGCGGCCGTTTCGTTTATGAACCCGGACCGTCGTCATAGCCGACTTTGTCGACGAGTATCGAAGCCGCCTTGCGATTGGCGGCGATTTCCGCGAGCCCGAGCGCGTCAGGCCTGATTTCGCCGAACGACTTTACGATTTCAGATGCTTCCGCGCCCGGTTTCACCGGATATTCGAATACTTTTTCAGCATAAATCTCCTGGCCTTTCGTGCTTGCGAGGAACTCCATCAGCCTGATGGCGTTGTCCTTGTTCGGCGCGTGCTTCGCGAGCGCCATTCCGGATATGTTTACGTGGGTTCCACGGTCGGCGCGATTGGGGAAAAGAACCTTGATCGAGTTCGCCCAGTCCTTCTGTTCGGGCTCCTTTTCATTGGTCATCATCAGACCGACATAATAGGCGTTGCCCAGACCGAGGTCGCACTCACTGGAAAAAACGCCTTTTGCCTGCGCGCGATCGTTGCCGTTCGGCCTGCGGGCAAGATTGTTTCTCAGACCCGTGAGCCATTTTTCAGCTTTTTCCTCGCCATGATGCGCAATCATCGAGGCAAACAATGCAAGATTGTAGGCATGTTGTCCGCTGCGCGTGCAGATTCTGCCTTTCCATTTCGGACCGGCCAGTTCTTCATAGGTGATCTCGTTTTGCGAAACGCGGTCCTTCGACGCGTAAATCACGCGGCCGCGCGTTGTCAGCCCGAACCAGTGACCTTCGGGGTCGCGATACGCATTCGGTATGTTTGCGTTAATCGATTCATTCCTCACCGGCTGAGTTGCTCCGGCCGATTTCGCCTTGCTCAAACGTCCGACATCAACGGTGAAAATCAGGTCCGCCGGTGAATTCGCGCCCTCGGCGTTCACGCGTTCGACAAGACCTTTGTTCAAAAACAGAAGGTTGGTTTCGATACCCGTTTCCGCGCTGAACGCATCGAGAAGCGGCGCCATGAGCTGTGGCTGCCGATAGGAATAGATGTTGACTTCCTGATTGGCGTTTGCGTCGGTTGCCGCCGCGATGACGATAGCGCCCGACAAGGCCGCGATTGACAAAATCGAACGGGCGTTCATTGCGTATTCCCGAATTAACATGATCGATCTTGTCATCTTTTATCCCCGCCATTTTGTTTGTCAATAATAAGTGGACAAAAAAGATCATCTTTTCTAGAATCATTTTAAACGGCTACCCGCCACAAGAAAAGCAGGGAATATTCGATGAAATTGACCCGTCAAACCAACTATGCCGTGAGGATGCTTATGTACTGCGCCGCGAACAGCGGCGAACTCAGCCGTGTGTCAGACATCGCAAAGGCGTATTCGGTCTCGGAACTGTTCCTGTTCAAGATATTGCAGCCCCTGGTCGCCGGCGGTTTCATGGAAACGGTGCGTGGCCGCAATGGCGGGATCAGACTGGCGCACCCGTCGCGGGACATCACACTCGAAGATGTCGTGAAAACGACGGAAGACAATTTTTCCATGGCGGAATGTTTTGAAAGTGGCGAAACCGAGTGCCCGCTGGTCAATAATTGCGCCCTGAATTTCGCTCTGCGCGATGCGCTGGATGCGTTCTTTCTGACGTTGAGAAAATACAGCATTGAAGATCTCGCCACGGCGAGGTTCGATATATCGGGGCTGCTTGGTCTCGATAAAATCTCTAACGAAAAACTCTTGCGCAACTAAGGCGATCTCATGGCTTGGAAGAAGGCGCATGAGGTCGAAGCCTGGTTGAAATCCGAACATCCGGACGTCAGAATCGTTCTGATTTACGGCCCGGATCGAGGCATGGTTTCGGAACGCGCAAAGGACTTCGCCGCTTCAACCGGATTGGCCGGCGACGATCCTTTCTCGGTATTGAAGCTGGATGCTTCCGAACTGGCCAATGATGCGGCCCGGCTGATCGATGAAGCGCGCACCATATCGATGTTCGGCGACAATCGCCTCCTGTGGCTGCGCAACGCCTCCAATGACAAATCCCTTGCTGGGGCGATTACGGCGCTTTGCGACGATCCGCCGCGGGATGCGGTGCTTCTGATAGAGGCCGGCGATTTGAAGAAGGGATCGGCGTTGCGTCGGATTGTCGAGCATGCGAAAGCCGCCATGGCCCTTCCCTGCTATGCTGACACGCCAAAGACGATCGACGGGTTGATTGATCGACAACTGGTGAAAGCCGGTCTAGGGATCGGGCTAGAGGCGCGGCAATTGCTGAGAAGCCTTCTGGGCGGGGACCGCCTTGCCAGCCGTGGCGAAATCGAAAAGCTCCTGCTTTATTGTCAGGGTAAGACCATGATCGAAACCGAGGATGTGGTGGCGTCCATGGGCGACGTATCCGCCATCTCCCAGGATACGATAATCGATTCGGTGCTCTCCGGCGATCCAAAGGGTTTTGACCTCGCATATACGCGATTTGCGGCATCGGGGGCGGCACCCTTTCTGGCTTTATCCTCCATGCTGAGGAAATTGCAGTTGCTTCAGCGTTTACGGCATGAAAGCGACAGCGGGAGCGGGAGCGTTCAATCCATTGTCGTCTCCGCCAGACCGCCAATCTTCTTTTCGCGCCGCAAGGTGATGGAAAATGCCGTATCGCGGTGGAACGGGCCGATGATCTCCCGCGCCCTGGACCGGCTTCAACAGGCAATCCTGACATCTCGAAGCAATACCAGCATAGCTACTTCCCTGTGTCGTCAGACGATGCTTTCCCTGTGTCTGGAGTCGGCGCGCGGCGCAAGGCGGAAATGACGCCGCCATGGCTGACGGCAGGCTGGCATTCACGTCAATTTCTCAATCGCCTGCAAAGATCATCCAGTTGATCCAGTGATTTGTAGGAAATTGTCATTTTTCCTCCCGGACCACGCGATTTTATAGATATGACCATTCCGGTCACATCGCCCAGCGCCTTCTCCAGCGCTTTCGTGTCCGCATCCTTGCCGGCGGAGGGTTGTTTCGGACCTACCGAGGTGGTCTCGTTCTTTTCCGGGTCCTGAACGATGGCCTCGGCCTGACGAACGGATAGGCCGTTTTCGACTATCTCCCACGCCAATCCAACCGGATCGTTCGCGGTGATCAACGCGCGGGCGTGCCCGGCTGTCAGGTTGCCGTCGGTCAGCATGGACCGTACGGTTTCGGGCAGGTTCAGAAGGCGCAAGGTATTGGCCACATGGCTGCGGCTCTTGCCAATAACATTCGCCAGTTCCGTTTGCCCGTAGCCATGATTGTCAATCAACAGCCGATAGCCTTGAGCTTCTTCCACCGGATTCAGGTCCGCCCTTTGCACATTTTCGACAATGGCCAGTTCCAGCGCGGCGCGATCGTCGATATCGCGAACGATGACCGGTATTTCAGACAAACCGGCATGTATTGCCGCGCGCCAGCGCCTCTCGCCGGCGATGATCTCGTAATTCACGGACCCGGAAACCGGCCTGACGACAACCGGTTGTACAATGCCGTGTTCCCGTATCGAATTTTCAAGCCCGGCGAGTTCCGATTCCCGGAAATCCCGGCGGGGATTGTTCGGATTGGCCATTATATAGTCGACGGCTATCCGCTCGTCATCGGAATTCG
The DNA here is from genome assembly GCA_965204295.1 of Rhizobiaceae bacterium. GTDB lineage: Bacteria > Pseudomonadota > Alphaproteobacteria > Rhizobiales > Rhizobiaceae > JAWKWH01. The sequence goes on along the minus strand of OZ241973.1, from coordinate 1,487,408 downwards.
TTGGCGGAAACTCGTTGGCGTCGGCCTCGCCGATCAGCGCCGCCAGGCCCCGGCCCAGCCTCTTCCTTGTCGCATCCTCGTTCATTGCATCGTCTTCTTTTTTCGCATCGGAATCGAATCAGGCCGCCGCCAGTTTTTTCTCGCGGTTGATAAGCTCGGAAGCCAATCTGAGATATGCTTGGCTTCCCGCACAATGCAGATCGTACAAAATCGCCGGCTTCCCGTGCGAAGGCGCTTCGGAGATTCTGACGTTTCTCGGGATCACGGTGTTGTATACCCTGTCTCCCATATGCGCGCGAACATCGTCGACGACCTGATTGGCGAGATTGTTTCGGCTGTCAAACATCGTCATGACGATACCCTGGATTTCTAGCGCGCGGTTCAGCGACGAGCGAACCTGTTCCACGGTTTTCAAAAGCTGGCTTAGTCCTTCCAGCGCAAAAAACTCGCATTGCAGCGGAACGAGTACGGAATCGGCCGTGGCCATTGAATTGAGAGTCAGGAGGTTGAGGGAGGGAGGGCAGTCGATCAGAATGTAGCCGAAATCGCAGGATTCGCTTCGACGCAGCACGTTGCGCAACCGCACGGCTCTGTCCCCGGCGGAAGCGATTTCCATTTCCACACCAAGCAAATCCATCGTGGAGGGCACAATGAACAGACCTGGCACCGCCGTTTCCATTGCCGCCTCCGAAACCATCGAATGGCCCATCATGACATCATATGACGATGTGTGTCGGTCCTTGTTGTCTATTCCAAACCCCGTGCTGGCGTTGCCCTGAGGATCAAGATCGACAATCAGAACCTTCTTTCCGATCGCGGCAAGCGCGGTCGCAAGATTTATCGTTGTCGTCGTCTTGCCGACGCCGCCCTTTTGATTGGCGATGGTAATTATCCTTGGATCGTCGGCCATTCCACATCCATTGGCGCTTTTGTCAATCGGATTGCCGACCGCGATCAACTCTTCCCCGGTCGCAAACCGGAGATTTCCAGAACGACGCCGCCCGGGTCGGTTCCGCTTTCATGCGTCAGCAAATCATACGTCCAGTCGTCACGGCACTCCATTATTTCCGCCCGGTAATCCCGGCCTTTTTGGAACAGGGCGCGCGCACCTTCATTCAACCAGGGCCGCGCCATCGATAACAAATGCCGCAAACCGGCGACCGCCCTCGCGGTGACGACCTCAGTTTCGCCAAGCTCACCATGCAATTCCTGAATCCGACACACGTGAACAGTCGCAGGGGCCCCGGTTTCACCCATCACCTGCGAGAGAAAAGCCGCCTTTTTTGCATTGCTTTCCACCAGATGTACCTCCGCATCGGCGATTTCCGAGAGCAGAATTGCCAAAACCGCGCCGGGAAACCCTCCACCTGTTCCGATATCGAGCCATCTTTTCGCCCCGCGGCCAAGACGCCATATCTGTGCGCTATCAACGATATGGCGGCGCCAAAGGTCTTTCACGCTTGTCTCGGACGCTAAGTTGATCCGCTTGTTCCATTTGAGGAACCGGTTTTCAAACAGAAGCAGCTTTTCATACGTTTCACGTGAAACTTCCCCGATCATACTCTTCCGCAGAGCGTGTCGCTTGTCTGACACGATTACCGACGGCCGAGGGAATCGGATTTCTTGGCGTGCGCGATGATGATCCCGATGGCCGCTGGCGTCATGCCGTCTATTTTCTGGGCCTGTGCGATCGTCTGCGGTTTACCGGCACGGATTTTTTCTTTCAGTTCATTGGACAATCCCCGCAAACCGTCGATATCCAGTTCATCGGGTATGGTCCGTGCTTCCTCTCTTCTGACCACGGCGATATCCGCCTTCTGCTTGTCCAGATAGCTTGCGTATCGCGCCTCCGTTTCCAGGTCGTCCCGCGCCCGCGGATCCAGCTTCGCTAGTTCCGGCCATATTTCCATCAACCGCGCCATGGAAATGTCGGGATGTGAGAGGAGTTCGAACGCCGTCCTGCGTTTTCCGTCTCTATTGACGTTCAGCCCGCGCCGCGCCGCTTCGTCCGGAGTCAGGCTGACGGAACCGGCCAGTTCCATCGCCCGGTTGAACCCGGCCAGTTTGCTCGCAAATGCGTCTCGCCGACGCCTGCCGGCGATCCCGAGTTCGTTCGCCAGTGGAGTCAAACGCCGGTCGGCGTTATCGGCGCGCAAGGTCAGTCTGAACTCGGACCGGGATGTAAACATCCGATAGGGTTCACTGACGCCGCGGCTGACAAGATCGTCAATCATCACGCCAATGTATCCGTCCCCGCGGCCGATGACGACGCCATTGTCTCCTCCGGCTTTTCGCGCCGCATTCAGTCCCGCGACCAATCCCTGGGCCGCGGCTTCTTCATATCCGGTCGTGCCGTTGATTTGCCCGGCCAAGAACAATCCCGGCATACGCCGTGTTTCTAGCGTATGATCCAACTCGCGCGGGTCGACGTGATCGTATTCTATGGCGTAACCCGGTTGCAGAATTTGCGCACTGTTCAGCCCGGGAATAGATCGGACAAGATCCAACTGAACATCCTCAGGCAGCGAGGTCGAAATGCCGTTCGGATAGACCGTGTGATCATTCAAACCTTCCGGTTCGAGAAATACCTGATGACCGTCGCGGTCGCCGAATTTTGCTATCTTGTCTTCAATTGAAGGGCAATAACGCGGTCCCACTCCGCCAATCGCCCCCGAATACATGGCCGATTTGTGCAGGTTCGACCGGATGATTTCGTGCGTCCCACTATTCGTTCTCGTCACGCCGCAATCGATTTGCCGGTTTCTTGCTTTCCTCGTCAAAAAGGAAAACACAACCGGATCGACATCGGCACCTTGCATGGAAACCGACGCCCAATCCACCGTCCGTCCGTCGATCCGGGGCGGCGTTCCGGTTTTGAGCCGGCCCAATGCAAATCCGGCTTCGTTCAGTCTTGTCGCAAGCCCGATCGTCGCTTTTTCGTTGATTCGCCCGGCTGCGATCTTCCGGTCTCCGATGTGAATCAGCCCGCCTAGGAAGGTTCCAGTCGTGAGCACGACCGCCGCGCAACGCAGAATCCGACCGTCGGCCAATTCGACGGAATCGACTCTATCGCCGGAGACCTCGAAGCGCACCACTTCGCCTTCGACGACAGTCAGACCATCCTGACCGGCGATCGCCTCTCCCATCGCCTGGCGATACAACACCCGGTCTGCCTGCGACCGCGGGCCTCTCACCGCTGGTCCCTTTCGCCGGTTGAGAAGGCGATATTGTATGGCCGCGGTATCGGCCACGCACCCCATCAATCCGTCCAGAGCGTCGATTTCACGGACGAGCTGACCTTTGCCGACGCCGCCGATTGCCGGATTGCATGACATGACGCCGACGCTTTCCCGATTCAGCGTCACGAGCGCCGTTGCGGCGCCATATCTGGCGGACGCGGACGCCGCTTCGCAGCCGGCATGGCCGCCGCCGATAACCACAACATCGAACTTCATTTCCGGCATATATGTCGGCTTTTTGTGACCGCGTTAAAACCTAGCGCATGCGCCAAGTTGAAATGTTTCACGTGAAACGGTGGTTTACAGAGTCCGGAGCCGCGTCGCAATGTTTCACGTGAATCATTTGCCGATGCAAAACCGAGAGAAGATGACATCAAGCAAATCTTCGACATCCACCCGCCCGGTAATCCTTCCGAGGCTATGGCACGCCTGTCTCAGACTCTCCGCTTTCAACTCGATCAGCTCATCCCTGTGACCTAAATACTCCGTGAGCGAGTCCCTGGTCTCTCTCAGCAAATCGAGATGGCGACGCCGGAACGGAATCGTTTCCGGCTTTCCAACCGCGTCGGATGCGTATTTCCTCAGCAGTTCAGCCAGATCATCCAGCCCGGTCTGATCCACCGTCGAGATCAGAATCGAATATTCGCTGGCGCATTCCCTTTTTTTGGCGAGGTCGATTTTGGTCCCGACTTCGACAATCGGGACATTCAGATCAACCATATCAGATCGCCGGCAGGGTTTGCCGGCATCACCCAGCATCAAGACCAAATCCGCCGATTTCGACGTTTCGATCGCTTTGCCTATTCCAATTTTCTCAATCTTTTCATCGCTATCCCTGATTCCCGCAGTATCGCTGAGAACGACCTTGTATCCGCCAAGATCAAGCGCGACCTCGATAACGTCCCGTGTTGTGCCGGGAATCTCGGACACGATCGCAACGTCCCTGCCCGCCATCGCGTTCAGCAGGCTGGACTTGCCCACATTCGGCTCACCGACGATCGCAACCCGAAATCCCTTTCTGAGGATTTCCCCCGATCGGAATCTTTTTATATGCGAATCGATCTCGGTCAATAAACCGGCAATATCCGATTCGAACTCGCGTCTTCCATCGTCCGCCGCATCCTCCTCATCCGGGAAATCAATAATGGCCGTCAATCCGGAGAGCATGTCCACCAGACAATCGCGCCACGTTTCATAAAGGCGGTCATGTAATCCCGAACCGTTCGTGATCGCGAACAGTCTTTGCCGCTCCGTCTCCGCTTGCACCAAGTCCGCCAGAGCCTCAGCCTCGGTGAGATCGATCCTGCCATTCTGATAGGCGCGCATCGTGAACTCGCCGGGTTCGGCCTGCCGCACGGTTTCAAAGCCCCGCAACGTGTCGAACACGGCTTCCACCACGGCGCGGCCCCCATGCAGATGAAGTTCGGCATAGTCTTCTCCGGTGAAATTGGCCGGTCCGGGAAACCAGATTACCAACCCCCGGTCCAGTGGTTGACCGTCCGCCGACCTAATATCGCGGACATTTGTCATCCTTGGTTCGCCAACCGTTCCGCATATCGTTTCGATAACGAATCGGGTCTGCCGACCACTTATGCGGACAATTGCGATGCCTGCCGGCAACTGCCCGCTGGCCAGTGCGAATATTGTGTCTTGCCTAATCGCATCCATGCTGCACATTCTACTGAGACAACCATCTCAATTCGACCCGGAGCGACCATGGATATGTCGGCATGACCGGAAAGAACCGGCTTTCTGGTGAGACCAGCCCCTATCTTCTGCAACATCGCGCCAATCCCGTCCACTGGTGGCCGTGGGGGCAAGCTGCGCTGGATACGGCAAAACGCGAGAACAGGCCAATTTTATTGTCGGTCGGCTATTCCGCCTGCCACTGGTGCCATGTCATGGCGCATGAATGTTTCGAGGATGAAGAGGTCGCCTCTGTGATGAACGATCTCTTTGTCAATATCAAGGTTGATCGCGAAGAACGCCCGGATATCGATCAGATTTTCATGGCGGCGCTAAACGCGACAGGTGAACAGGGCGGATGGCCCCTGACCATATTCCTGACGCCCGGCGGACAACCTTTTTGGGGCGGAACGTATTTTCCCAGGACGTCGAAATATGGCCGGCCCGGTTTTATTCAGGTCATGCACAGTGTGCAAAAAGCCTGGACCGACAGGCCCGGCGATATTCGTTCGGGCGCTTCGGAGCTTACCCGTCACATTTCCGGTCAACTATCTCCGGACAATCATCCGGGGGAAATATCAGAAAAGCCGCTTTTGTCGCTGGCCGGCAGGATTTCGCAAATGATGGATCCGGTCCATGGCGGCATTTCCGGCGCTCCTAAATTCCCCAACGCGCCGTATATGATGTCGCTTTGGCTGGCGGCTCATGAATCCAAAAACCGGCCGAACCTGAAAAAAGTGTTGTACAGTCTCGAAAAGATGCTGTGCGGCGGCATCTACGATCACATCGGCGGTGGATTGTGCCGTTATTCGACCGACGCTCAGTGGATCATTCCGCATTTCGAAAAAATGCTTTACGACAACGGTCAAATGATCCAACTTTGCACGCTCGCCCATGCATTCACGCAAAAAAAAATGTTCTGGGAGCGAATCGACGAGATCGTCAACTGGCTCGAACGGGAGATGACGACAATTTCGGGTGCATATGCATCGAGTCTTGATGCGGACAGCGAGGGCGAAGAAGGCAAATTCTATGTCTGGACGGAGCCCGAATTGGACACCGTTCTTGGAGACGACAAGGAACATTTTCTCGATCTCTATCGACTTGTCTCGCCCGAATCATGGGAGGGCAATCCGGTCATTGTCCGTTCTCATCCGGGTTCTTCTACGCCGTGCTCCTTGCTGTCCCGGCTCCTTGCAAACCGCAATACCCGCATCCCGCCAAGCAGGGACGACAAAGTACTGACGGACTGGAATGGCATTACGGTTCGCGCGATAGCCGACGCCGCCCGGTATTTCGGGCAGGACAACTGGACCGGCATCGCCGAGCGGCTATTCGACGCAATATCCCGTCAGGAGGATCAATCGGGAAGGCTGCCTCATTCCGTCAACGGACCTTCCAAATTGTTTCCGGCGCTTTCCATGGACTATGCGGCCATGATCAACGCGGCGGTGTCCCTGTTCGAACTGACCGGAAAATTCGGCTATATCGAATCCGCGAAGCGCTGGTGCGAATTCTTGAAGGTGGATCACGGGGATGGAGAAGGCGGTCACTTCCTTACATCAAGCACGGCATCCGACGTTCCAATCCGCATCCGTGGAGATATCGACGAGGCGACGCCGTCGGCGACCGCGCAGATAATCGAAGCTCTGACAAGGCTCGCGACTGCAACCGGAAATCCCCGGCGCCATGAGGAAGCCATGGATTGCGCAAGCGCCGCGATGGGGCGCACGCGATTTCAAAGCCACGGACAGGCCGGCATCTTCAATGCCGTCTACATGGCGGCCAGGTCGACCAGACTGGTAATCGTCGAAAACCCGGCCAAGGCCGATTTCTCTAGGGTCGCCAGATCATTGCCGGATGTTCGCAGAATCGATGTAAAGATTCCCCTCAATGCGGACAACCACGGCCATCCGGTTCCCGGAGCGGCGGATTTTGACACGTCGAAACCGGCGGCCTGGCTGTGCCGCGGCCAGACCTGTTTGCCACCCATGACATCGCCCGATTGGCTGAAACGGCAATTGTCGGCGGAGCTGCTGATCCCGTAACCGGGCCTACGTATTCATCGAATCGAAGAATTCCGAGTTCGACTTGGTCTGCTTCAGTTTGTCGATAAGGAACTCGATCGCATCGGTCGTGCCCATTGGCGAAAGGATTCTCCTAAGTACGAATATCTTCTGCAAATCCTGTTTCGGCACCAGCAGATCTTCCTTGCGGGTACCTGATTTCAAAATGTCCATTGACGGGAAAAATCGTTTATCGGCGACCTTGCGATCCAGAACGATCTCGGAATTGCCCGTTCCCTTGAACTCTTCGAAGATCACCTCATCCATGCGGCTTCCTGTATCGATCAGTGCGGTTGCGATGATGGTGAGCGAACCGCCTTCTTCGATGTTGCGCGCCGCACCGAAGAATCGCTTGGGTCGCTGAAGAGCGTTGGCGTCCACGCCTCCGGTCAAGACCTTACCGGAAGACGGAACGACTGTGTTGTAGGCCCTTCCGAGCCTGGTGATCGAATCGAGCAGTATGACAACGTTGCGGCCATGCTCGACGAGGCGTTTGGCTTTCTCAATTACCATCTCCGCAACCTGCACATGTCTTGTCGCCGGTTCATCGAATGTCGAGGATACGACCTCGCCATCGACCGACCGCTGCATGTCGGTCACCTCTTCCGGCCGCTCGTCGATTAGGAGCACGATCAGATAGCACTCCGGATGATTGGATGTGATCGAGTGCGCGATGTTCTGCAGCAATACCGTTTTACCGGTTCGCGGCGGCGCCACGATCAGACCGCGCTGGCCCTTGCCAAGTGGTGCCACCAGATCGATAACCCTAGCCGACAGATCTTTCCTCGTCGGATCCTCGGTTTCCATGTTCAGCCGCTCATCAGGATAAAGTGGCGTCAGATTGTCGAAGTGAATCTTGTGCCGGATTTTCTCCGGATCCTCGAAGTTGATCGTATTGACCTTGAGCAGTGCGAAGTAGCGCTCACCCTCTTTCGGGCTGTGGATCGGTCCCTCGACCGTATCGCCGGTCTTCAGCAAAAACCGCCTGATCTGCGATGGCGATATGTAGATATCATCCGGACCGGGGAGATAATTCGCATTGGCCGAACGCAGAAAACCGAATCCGTCCTGCAGGATTTCGACGACGCCCCCTCCCATGATCTCGATATCTTGGGCCGCCAGTTTCTTCAAAATCGCGAACATCAACTCCTGTGTTCGCAACGCGCTCGCGTTTTCGACCTCAAGCGATTCGGCAAAAGCAATGAGATCGGTCGGCGTCTTGTTTTTCAGTTTCTGAAGTTTCATTTCCTGCATGCTGGCGGCTCTAGTCCATATGGGAGGGGATATGCGGAATTCGCCGCGGCATCTCGCCTGATCAACGCTCGGTATCGGGAGTTGGGATCGCGGCGGACCCTTAAAGGAAGGCGGTTTCGTTTACCCCATAGCGCCGGAAAGCGCAACACAAATTGCGTGCGGGATTCATCCGGCACCAAAAAACCAAACGCTGACGTCACCGGAATGGTTTGACGATAGCAAGTATGACTATGGCGATCATCAACACCGTTGGTGCCTCGTTCATGAACCGCCAGTAACGGACGGATTTTTCGCGCCTGTCCTGTTTGAACAGGCGGACATATCTGGAGAAATGGCCGTACAACGCCGATATGGCGAGCACACAGGCGAATTTCAGATGCAGCCATGTACCCTGAAATCCGAATTCCTTCCAGGCCAGCCACAGCCCGAATGCCCACGTCACCGTCATCGCTGGATTGACGATCACCCGAAGCAGGCGGTGCTCCATGGTCTTGAATGTTTCTGACTGCGGCGAACCGACTTCTGTCTGCGTGTGATAAATGAACAATCTCGGCAAATACAACATTCCGGCCATCCATGAAATCACCGCGATTATGTGGATGGCCTTTGCCCAAAGATAGAAGTTTCCCGGGTCGAGCCAGAACAACGCAACGGTCATCGCGACAAGTATCGCGATCATGGCTACCGCGCGTCCGACCGGACCGAACTGCGTGCTCATGCTGAACGATTCCTGACAATATCGACCAAAGCCTCGACATGAGATATCGGTGTGTCGGGCGTTATTCCGTGCCCCAGATTGAACACGAACGGCCCGCCTGCAAGTTCATTGAGAATATGTTCAACACCACTGGTCAGGCTCTCGCCTCCTGCCGCGAGCCGTATCGGATCGAGATTTCCCTGCACGGGGCCGCTTGCTTGCAGTTTCCGTGCTTGGCTCATCGGAACTGTCCAATCCAGTCCTAGGACGGACACGCCGGTTTCTTCGCGATAGTTCGCAAATTTTACGCCAGCGCCTCTTGGAAATCCTATTATCGGAACATTCGGATATGTTTTCTTCACCAGACCCGCCATTCTGGCGATGGGTTTTACTGCAAAACGGTCGAAACCGTCGGCATCTAGCATGCCAGCCCAAGAATCGAATATCTGAACAGCGTCGGCTCCCGCCTTGATCTGGCGAATGAGGTATCCGGCCGATAAATCCGCCAGAATGTCCAGCAGATGCTCGAATTCTTCGCGATGTTCATAGGAAAATCGTCGCGTTGACGCCTGATCTGGCGTTCCATGACCGGCAATCATATAGGTCGCCACTGTCCATGGAGCGCCGCAAAACCCGATAAGCGTCGTTTCCGCTGGCAGTTCCGCCTTCAACCGTCCGACCGTCTCGTAAACGGGTGTCAGATGATGGTGAAATCGTTCCACGTCGGGCGCTTCTATTTCTTTGGCCGATAATTGTTCCATTACTGGGCCGCGCCCGTCCTCGAAGCGAAGGTTTCGTCCCATCGCATGGGGAACGACTAGAATGTCCGAAAACAAAATGGAACCGTCAAACTTAAACCGGCGTATCGGTTGAAGCGTAACTTCAGTTGCAAGATCGGGATTGTAACAAAGATCGAGAAAGTTCTTGGCTCTTTTTCTCGTCGCCCGATATTCCGGCAGATATCGCCCTGCTTGCCGCATCAGCCATATGGGAGGTGGATTGACGGTTTTTCCCCTCAATGCGACCAGCAGTTTTTTTCGAATATGTGTCATACGGGATTTCACTGGCGAGTCTGAATCAAATAATCAATATCCGAGATATTTTTTGATTCTATGAGTCTGTTTGAGTCGGGGATAGCGAATTGTCCACACGTCGCTCGCTATTCGAAACGGCACTTCTACCTGATTGATGACCGGAAAGGCATCTTTGGATAATTTCGGGTGGAAACCCATATTTCTCAATAAAATCCGTTGTATATGTGTTTCCTAAACGAATTTCACTTGTGTATTATAAATGACGGATCAATTTTTCCCCGGTGTTCATAGGTGCTGAAAAGATTGATCGACGCGATCCGCCGTTGTGGATAACCGACCTTCTGATACAGTCTCCCGGTCGGCGAATACCGGAAAGCGTCCATTTTCCACAACAATCAACAGAGCTGCGAAATTTCAGTGAACAACCCTCGATCGTTCTTTCATCTGCACCTGATATCGGATGCGACGGGCGAAACTCTGATTGCGGCCGGTCGTGCGGCCGCCGCGCAATTTCCCGACGCCGGATCGATCGAACACATTTACCCGTTGATTAGATCGGAGCGTCAACTTCACAGGGTTTTGGAGGAAATTGACGCCGAACCGGGCATCGTCCTTTACACAATTGTCAACGAGGGTCTCTCCTTGATGCTGGACCGCTGGTGCGCGCAGACCGGCGTTCCTTGTATTTCAGTTCTTGAGCCGGTAATGAACGTGTTTCAGTCTTATCTGGGGGCGTCAAGAGGCCGTCGCGTCGGCGCGCAGCACGTCTTGGACGCCGATTATTTCCGTAGAATCGATGCGCTGAATTTCACGATGGAGCACGACGACGGTCAGCTTCCCGGAAATATCGAGGAAGCGGACATTGTCCTGATCGGCATATCGCGAACCTCGAAGACGCCGACAAGCATCTATCTCGCCAATCGCGGGCTCAAAACGGCAAATGTGCCGATCGTGGTCGGCGTACCGATGCCGGAAACATTGATTGAGGCCAAACATTCCCTGGTCGTCGGCCTCATTGCCTCGACCGACCGGATATCACAGGTCCGCAGGAACCGCATTCTCGGTTCAGCGCAAGGATTTGATCCGCAAGGCTATGTCGACCGCGCTCAGATTTCTGAGGAATTGACCTATGCGCGTCAACTCTGCGACAGGCATAACTGGCCGATGATCGATGTAACCCGGCGTTCGATAGAGGAAACGGCCGCCGCCGTGGTTGCGCTTCTGAATAAGGCGCGCTAGGCCAATCGGCTTCGGACCTGCAATCAATGACTTCACCCGCGACAATTCGTCCCGGAGTTTAAATTGGCGAAAAAAATTGTTCTGGCCTCGGCAAGTCTTCAAAGAAAGAAGATGCTTGAGGCGGCGGGCATCGCGGTCGTCGCCGAAGCCGCGCCGGTCGACGAGCGGGCGATTGAAAGCGCGCTTGGCGGCGAGGCCGAGGACGGCGAAATCGTCGCATCGGTTCTGGCGCGGGCCAAGGCGGAAACCGTATCCTCCCGTTACCCCGATGCGATCGTCATAGGATGCGACCAGACGCTTTCGTTCGAAAACGAGATATTCCACAAACCGGCGAATCTGGAAGAAGCGCGGCGAAATCTGCTTCGCCTTTCCGGCAGGACGCACAATTTGAACAGCGGCATGGCAATCGCCGAAAACGGCGAAACGACGTGGCGGCATGTTGCCGTCGCGACACTTGCGATGCGGAGCTTCGACGCCGCATATATTGGTCGTTATCTGGCTCGTGCCGGTGATGCCGTTCTCGGCGGCGTCGGCGCCTATCAGATCGAGGGCGAAGGAATAAATCTGTTCGAAAGGATCGACGGCGATTATTTTACCATCGTCGGTCTGCCGTTGCTTCCTCTTCTTGAAGAGCTTCGCGGCCGGGGGGCGATCGATGGCTGACAGGCCGGCAAAAGCCTTCGTTTGCGGTCATCCTGTCGCTCATTCCCGTTCGCCGCTGATTCACGGCTACTGGATCAATCGGCATTGCATTCGCGGGAGTTATGAAAGCGTGGATGTCGGCCCGGACGATCTTGCCGGGTTCATGCGTGAATTGAGGCGAAGCGGATTCGCTGGCGGAAACATCACCATTCCCCACAAACGGGCGGCATGCGGCCTTGTCGAGCGTGTTGAAGAAGCAGCCGGAATCATCGGTGCCGTCAACACGGTCTGGTTCGAGGATGGAAAACTTTGCGGAACCAACACCGATTGGTCCGGTTTCGCGGCCAATCTCGATGCAAACGCCCCCGGATGGGACCGGGCGGCCGTCGCAACCGTCCTCGGGGCTGGCGGTGCGGCGCGGGGCGTACTGTACGCGCTGATTGGCCGCGGTATTGATGACATTCGCATCGTCAACAGGACGCAATCGCGGGCTGAAGAACTGGCGGCGGACTTTGCGGATATTTACGGCTCGTCGATTACGATATTCGGTCTGGAGCAGACCTGTGCGGGCTTGGCCAATGCCGATCTGGTGGTCAACACGACGTCGCTGGGAATGGAAGGTGAAGCAGACTTCGCATTCGATCTGTCGGGTCTGACGCCATCGGCCGTCGTCACCGACATCGTCTATGCACCGCTGGAAACGCCCTTGCTGGCGCAGGCCGGAAGGTCAGGCTTCAAGACGGTCGACGGTCTCGGGATGCTGCTGCGTCAGGCGGTCCCCGGTTTTGAAAAATGGTTTGGGATCAGACCTCGGGTCACCGACGAACTTCGCGATCTTGTCATCGCGGACATGGGCCATGACCGATGATCATACTGGGACTGACCGGTTCGATCGGCATGGGTAAATCGACGACGGCCGCCATGTTCAGGCGGGCGGGAATTCCCGTGCACGATGCCGATGCCGTGGTCCATGAACTCTATGCCGGACGAGCGGCGCCGGCGATCGGGCAGGCGTTTCCGGGCGTTGTCAGCGGCGGAATCGTGGACCGGAAAAGACTGTCCGAAGCCGTCCTCGACAACTCCGAAGCGCTTGAGGAACTGGAAACCGTTGTCCATCCCCTTGTCGCCGAGGAAAGAGACAAATTCCTCTCGCGGCACCGCGCTGCGGGCCGCCCGCTTGTCGTCCTCGACATACCGCTGCTTTTCGAAACCGGCGGCGAGCGCCTGGTCGACAAGGTCGCGGTGGTGTCCGCGGATCCGGAAATTCAGCGTAAACGGGTTCTCGATCGCCCCGACATGACGGAGGACAAATTCGCTGCAATCCTGTCCCGGCAGGCGCCCGATTCGGAGAAACGGAAGCGCGCTGATTTCATAATTGATACAGGTTCGAGCGTGGAAGCGGCGCACCATGCCGTCGCGAGGATAATCGCGGAACTTTCAGAGGACCGATCCCGGCAATTGCGATCTCGCCGTTGAATTCGACGGCGATCGAACCCAATATTGTTCATGGGAGAACGACAAATGCGCGAGATCGTATTCGACACCGAAACAACCGGTCTTGATCCGAAGATCGACCGGATCATCGAGATCGGTTGCGTCGAACTCGACAACCGGTTTCCGACCGGGCGCACGTTTCACGTCTACATCAATCCGGATGGGCGGCAGGTTCATCCGGACGCGCTGGCGATTCACGGCATCGGCAATGACGATCTTGCCGAAAAACCGGTTTTCGCGGGCATTGCCGATGATTTTCTGAACTTTTTCGACGGCGCGAAATTCGTCGCGCACAATGCGGACTTCGACATGGGCTTCGTCAATGCCGAATTGACGCGGATTGGCCGGCCGGCGATCGATCCCGGCCGCGTTGTCGATACGCTCGCGCTTGCGCGGCGCAAGCATCCCATGGGCCCGAACTCGCTGGATGCATTGTGCAAACGCTATGTGATCGACAATTCGCATCGTACGCTCCACGGCGCGCTCCTGGACGCCGAACTTCTGGCCGAAATCTATATTGAAATGATTGGTGGCAAACAGGCCGCGCTCGGTCTCGAGGTCAAATCCGAAATGCGCGACGCGGCCAAATCCGCGGTTTCATCGGCCGTGGGCCTCACGGCACGCCCGTCGCCCCTCCCTTCCCGGCTGACGGCGGAGGAGAGGGAGGCGCACGCCATGCTGGTGGACCGGCTTGGCGAAGATGCGATCTGGAAAAAACTGGCGGGTTAGACCGGGCGGCCACGCCAATTGGGCTCACCGGTCCCGACCGAGAATGATGTCGAGAACGGTCATTTTCCTCGCCTGTTTTCCGGCGGCGCCGACGTCGTCGGGCGGAACGGGCCGACGCACGGAGCCGGTGTGGTCGCCGATGACGCTCATTCCGCGATTTTCGTCAACGGCGCCTGTTCTTGCGACCGTTTCGCGTGAGCGCGGAACCGGTATGTTTTCATCGGCCTCGACGCTCCGGCCGCGCGCAAGCGCCACTATCGGCACACCCTCATGCGCCGCGCTCATGAATTCTTTCCAGGCGATCGCCGGCAGCAGACCGCCGGTCACATTTTTCATCGGCTCGCCATCGTCATTTCCGAACCACACCCCGGTGGTCAGGTTGGTCGTGTAACCGACAAACCATGCGTCGCGCGATTTTTGGCTGGTGCCCGTTTTTCCAGCTGCGGGCCGGCCGAAATCGGCGCGCCAGGCCGTTCCCGTCGCGATGGTTTCCGCCATCATGACGTTCATCATGCCAACGGCGTCATCGCGGATGATGCGAGGAATTCCGTCATGCGTGTTTTCGTACAACACTTCGCCGGACGCGGTCGTGATCCGGCGGACAAAATGAACCGAAGGGCGATATCCGCCATTGGCGAACGGCACGTAAGCCGCGGTCAGCTCCAGCAGCGTGACCTCAGAGGTTCCAAGCGACAGCGATGCGTTGGCGCTCAATCGTGACCGGATTCCCATCCGGCGGGCGGTATCGGCGACGCGGCCCGGTCCGAGTTCGACCGCAAGCCGGGCGGCAACCGAATTCAGCGACTTGGAAAGCGCTTCGGTCAGCGTCACGCGGCCATGATATTCGCCGCCATGGTTTTCCGGCCTCCATTTTCCAAATCCGACGGGTGCGTCCTTGCGAATGCTGTCCGGCGTGTATCCGTTTTCTATCGCCGTAAGATAAACGAAAGGTTTGAACGCCGATCCGGGCTGCCGCTTCGCCTCGGAAGCCCTGTCAAACTGGCTGTTGGCGTAATCATATCCGCCGACCATCGCGCGCACCGCGCCGGAACCGTCCATGGATACGAGAGCGCCCTGACTGACGTGACGTTTTTGACCCTCCTCCACGATCAGCCGCCGGATCGAATTTTCGGCAAGTTTCTGCAACGTCAGGTCGACCGTCGCGTCAACAACGATGTCCTGTCGCACGTCGCCTATCAGAAACGGGATTTCCTCCATGATCCGGTCCGCGACATAATGCTCAGATCCCGTCCGGAATGCGGCCGCGCGGATTGCCGGCTCGCCGGTCGCAACGGTCATCTCCTTGTCGCCGATCATGTTCTGTGCGCGCATGGCGGCGATGACCTGCCGGGCCCGTTGCGAGGCGGCCTTCGGGTCGCGGGCCGGGGAAAGCCGGGACGGCGCCTTTAAAAGCCCCGCCAGCAGCGCGGCCTCCGCCAGGGTCACATCCCGGGCCGGCTTGTCGAAGTACCGGCGCGCCGCCGCCTCGACGCCATAAGCGCCGGAACCGAAATAGACCCGGTTCAGATACATCTCCAAAATCTGCGCTTTGGTGTATTTGTGCTCAATCCAGAATGCGAGCAGCACTTCCTGTACTTTGCGTTCCAGCGTCCGGTCCGGTTTCAGGAACAGATTCTTCACAAGCTGTTGGGTAAGCGTCGATCCGCCCTGCACAAATCGCCGCTTGACCAGATTGGTCGCCATGGCCCGGGTCAGCCCGATTGGATCAATGCCGAAGTGAGAGTAAAACCGCCGATCCTCGATTGCGACCACCGCCCGCGGTATGTATGGCGACATCTCGTGCAACCCGATCGCTTCTCCGCCGGTCATGCCGCGGTTGGCGACGAGAGAACCTTCCATGGAAACGATCTTGACGTTTGGCGGCCGGTCGGGAATGGACCAGGTGGTCGCACTCGGCATTTTCGCCCCATACCACACAACCAGCCCGGCGCCCGCGATTCCGGCCCAAAGGCCGAGCACGAGCGACCAGTAGGCCAGACCGCGGAACAAACCGAACAGGCCCCGCCCTTTTCGACGATGCTTCCTCCGCGATTTCCGGCCCGCCTTCCGGCGCTTTGGCGACGATTTCCGGACAAGTCGATCATCTTCGCGCGCGCGCGGTTTTCCGCCCGGTCGCCTGCGCGGGCCGTCATCGAATGCCGGCTCAATCCGCTGGCCCCTTGTTGCGCGCGCCATAATCGCTCGTTTCCCGCCCCGGATTTCGTCTGAATGCCGGGTGTAGGCTAAATGCGACGCTTTAAGGGGGGGTTAAACATATACGTTGCCGTGGAAACCATGATTCCCCGGAGCAACCGGATCGAATGGCGGGATGGTGAATGGCGGTGCATAAAAGGGATCGTTGCGTCAGACTGGCGGTTTCCGCACCGGCCGGCCGGCGGCGTCAGCCATGAGCAAATATGTCGATTTCGGGCCAACCCATCAGATCCAGCCTGGCGCGGGTCGGAAGAAACCCGAAGCAGGCCGATGCGACGCCGGTTCGATTCTCACGCTCCAGCCGACTTGCCAGCACATCGCGCAGACGATGAAGATGAAGAACGTCGCAGGCGGCATATTCCAGTTGCGCTTCCGAGAGGCTCTCGGCCGCCCAGTCCGACGATTGCTGTTGTTTGGACAGATTGATGTCCAACAGTTCCGAGCAGATATCCTTCAATCCGTGACGATCGGTGTAGGTCCGCGTCAGTTTCGAAGCGATCTTGGTGCAAAATACCGGTTCCGCCAGCGCGCCGAACGCATGATGAAGCATGGCGATGTCGAACCTGCCGAAGTGAAACAGTTTCGTAATTTTCCGGTTTTCCATCAGACGGACGATATTGGGGGCCTCCGTCTGTCCGGCCGCGACCTGCACGATGTCGGCGGTCCCGTCCCCCGGAGAGAGCTGGACGACGCACAACCGGTCGCGATGCGGGTTCAACCCCAGCGTTTCCGTGTCGACCGCGACGGTGTCCACGTCGTAATTGGCCAGGTCGGGCAGATCGTGCTTGTGATAGCGAATGGTCATTGAATGCTCGTTTGATGCCTGTCAGTTTGAAATTGCGTGTAGAATCCGCGCCCAGGAACGCTGGCCCCTGTGAAAGGATGACAGATCGTACTTTTCATTTGGTGAATGGATGTTGTCGTCATCCCTGGCAAATCCGGTCAGTATCGATTCCATGCCGAGCATCGATTGGAAATCGCCGACGATCAGTATGGAGCCTCCCATTCCGACAAGCACGGCCGGATTGGGCCATTCATCGGAAAGCGCCGAAGCCGCTTTCGTCATCAGGGGATAATCGTGATCCAGTCGAATGGCGCCGGAGGTGCCATGCTCCTGAAATTCCACCGAGCAATCGGCCGGAATGCGGCGCGTATTTTGTGCGGATCCTGCCCGTTTACCAGACGAAACGACACCTTCGCCGAAGCTTCTGCCGCGATGACGGTCTTGCAGCCATCGCCCGTATAGCCGCCGACAACGCCGTTGACCTCCGCGGTCGGACGCGCCCAGATCAATTCCAGAACGGAGCGGCCCTGCTCGCCGGATGGCGCGGAAAGCCCGACTTCGCCCAACAGATCCGTTCCCGACGAGGCCAGTTTCTCCCAGGAATTGAGAATTGGCCTCGGAGTTTCCTCAACCCCGTCATAAAACCCCGGAATGGCGACCCGGCTGGCATCGTCGTGGATATCCGCCAATATCTTCGACAGAATATGGATGGGATTTGCCGCCGCGCCGCCGTAGTGCCCGGAATGCAGATCACGATTGGCCGCCCGGACGACAATCTCGTCTCCGATCAAACCCCGAAGCGTCATACAGATCGCCGGCGTGTCGGAACCCCACATGCCCGTGTCGCAAACCAGGGCGAAATCCGCCTTCAGCTCGTTGGCGTTGGCCTCCAGAAACGGTTTCAGTGACGGGGACCCCGATTCCTCCTCTCCCTCGAATAGCAGCGTCAGCCTGCACGGCAGCGCGCCATGGACCTGTTTCCAGGTGCGGCAGGCCTCCACGAGCAGCATCAACTGACCTTTGTCATCGAATGAACCGCGCCCTGAAATGACCTTGCGTCCGTCGGCGCATTCCCGGATCCGGGGACCGAACGGGTCGCTGTCCCATAATTCGACCGGATCGACCGGTTGAACGTCGTAATGGCCGTTCGGCGGCCCTTCGGCATTCCGCGGCATAAGCGGGGTCGGTGGAAATCGAGTTTATACGCAGCAGCTCGAAAAGGCGTTCGCAGCTGTCGTCAAAGTTACCGTCGATGGCGGCAAGGACCGGTTCCAGCATATCCATATGAATCCAATTACCCGGTTTTTTCCGAACGTAGTCCGGCTGATCCAAATCGGGAAGTCATCCGGGGGAAATTTGACAATAAAAAGCCGCCGTGGCGGAGGGGTACCACGGCGGCCATGCCGTAAAGATCGCGGCAGCCCGGAGAGGGGATTAGGCTGCCGCCGGTTGTCCGGCAAGGCGGGGGACGAGCCTTGGTTCCGGACGTCGGCGAAAACCGCCGATGACCGGCATTCGAGTCGGCAAATGAGGCATTTCAATGTTCACGGCATTAATGATTTGTAACATGGCCGTGAGAATCGGGCGGGATTACCGGGTAAGAATGTCTCCGCATGTCGGGCGCAGTCGGCGGCGGTGACAGGAATTCCGGAAAATGAACATGGCGCGCGATGGACACCGGCGAACCGGCGCGCTACCCATTCATCCCATGAAAAAAGGCGATCATCTCTT
This sequence comes from Rhizobiaceae bacterium, assembly GCA_965204295.1. GTDB lineage: Bacteria > Pseudomonadota > Alphaproteobacteria > Rhizobiales > Rhizobiaceae > JAWKWH01. The sequence goes on along the minus strand of OZ241973.1, from coordinate 1,468,599 downwards.
TCTCGTTGACGGGTCCGGTTACATTTTTCGGGCCTATCACGCGCTTCCGCCTCTGACGCGAAAGTCCGACCGGTTGCCCGTCGGTGCCGTTTCGGGCTTCTGCAACATGCTCTGGAAATTGCTGTCGGAAGCCCGAGATACCTCGGTCGGCGCGACACCGACGCATTTCGCCGTCATTTTTGACCATTCGTCGAAAACTTTCCGAAACGACCTTTATTCCGACTACAAGGCCAACCGTCCGGAACCGCCGGAGGATCTGATCCCGCAGTTCGGCCTGATCCGCCAGGCGACGCTGGCCTTCGACCTGCCCTGTATCGAGATGGAGGGTTTTGAAGCCGACGACCTGATAGCCACCTATGCGCGTCTGGCCGAGGAGGCCGGCGGCGAAGTCACGATCATATCTTCTGACAAGGATCTGATGCAGTTGGTGACGCCGAATGTCGGCATGTACGACACGATGAAGGACCGTGAGATTCGCGAGCCCGAAGTTGTCGAAAAGTGGGGTGTCACCCCCGGGAAAATGATCGATTTGCAGGCGCTGACCGGCGATTCCGTCGATAATATTCCGGGCATTCCGGGAATTGGGCCCAAAACGGCGGCGCAATTGCTGGATGAATACGGCGATCTTGATATGCTCCTTGAGCGGGCTGGCGAGATCAAGCAGAACAAACGCCGCGAAAGCATCATCGAACACACCGACATAGCGCGCCTGTCGCGCGAACTGGTGACCTTGAGACGGGACGTTCCCGTCAGCGCCGGCCTCAAGGACTTCGCGCTTGACGAGCCTGACGGTCCGAAGCTGATCGGCTTTCTCAAAGCAATGGAATTCAATACACTGACGCGGCGTGTCGCCGAGGCGACGGGCGCCGAAGTCGCGGAAATCGAGCCCGCCGTGGTCGAGGTCGAGCGGGGCGACGATGCGCACGGGCCCGATCTGAGCGCCGGAAACGAGGATGCCGATTCCCCCGGCGGGAAATTATCCGGTTCGCCGGGAGCGTGGACTCCGGCGGCGCTGGCCGGCGAGCGCGCTGCGGCCGCGACCTCCGCCAGGATTGACACTTCGGATTATGTGACCGTTCGCGACGCAGGTGCGCTCGATGCCTGGATTGCAGAAGCCCGCGAGGCCGGTCTGGTGGCTTTCGATACGGAGACGACGTCTCTCGATCCGATGCAAGCTGAATTGGTAGGTTTCTCGCTGGCGACGGCGCCCGGGCGCGCCGCCTACGTGCCGCTGGCGCATAAGGCCGGTGCGGGGGATTTGCTGGGCGGTGGCTTGGTCGAGGATCAGATTGACGAGGCGACCGCCTTGGCGCGGCTGAAATCCCTGCTGGAAGATGCGTCTGTTCTCAAAATCGCGCAAAACCTGAAATATGATCTGGTGATCATGCGCCAGCGCGGCGTCGATGTCGTTTCCTACGACGATACGATGCTCATTTCCTATGCCATCGACGCCGGAAAGGGCGGTCATGGCATGGATGCGCTTTCCGATCGCTGGCTTGGCCACGAAACGATCCACTACACGGATCTGACCGGCAGCGGCAGGAAAGCCGTAACTTTCGACCGTGTCGAGATCGACAAAGCCTCCGCTTACGCGGCCGAAGACGCCGATGTCACGCTCAGGCTCTGGCTTGCCTTGAAACCCCGTCTGGCGGCGGACGGGCTGACGTCGGTTTACGAGCGTCTTGAAAGACCGCTGGTTGCGGTTTTGGCGCGGATGGAACAACGTGGGATTTCGGTCGACCGGCAGATTCTGAGCCGGCTATCCGGCGACTTCGCGCAAACCGCCGCGTCGCTGGAAGCCGGGATTCATGAGATAGCCGGCGAAAGCTTCAACCTCGGGTCGCCAAGGCAATTGGGCGAAATCCTGTTCGGCAAGATGAACCTGCCCGGCGGAGCAAAAACAAAAACGGGGCAGTGGTCCACCTCGGCGCAGGTGCTTGAGGAACTTGCTGCGGAAGGTCATGAACTGCCGCGAAAGATCGTCGACTGGCGCCAACTGACCAAGCTGAAGAGCACCTATACGGACGCATTGCCGGGATTCATCAATCCGCGAACCAAACGCGTTCACACATCCTACGCACTTGCTTCCACCTCGACCGGCAGGCTGTCGTCATCCGATCCCAATTTGCAGAATATTCCGATCCGTACAGCCGAAGGCCGCAGGATTCGCACGGCCTTCGTGGCCGAACCGGGCAACAAACTGCTTTCGGCCGACTATTCGCAGATCGAACTTCGCGTCCTGGCGCATATTGCGGATATTCCGCAGCTCAAGCGGGCATTTGCCGACGGAGTCGACATCCACGCGATGACGGCATCGGAGATGTTCGGCGTTCCGGTCAACGACATGCCGCCGGAAGTGCGCCGTCGCGCCAAGGCGATCAATTTCGGCATCATCTACGGCATTTCGGCGTTCGGTCTCGCCAATCAGCTTTCGATTCCCCGCGGCGAAGCCGGCGATTACATCAAACAGTATTTCAAACGCTTTCCCGGCATACGGGACTATATGGAAAGGACAAAGGAATTCTGCCGCGAACATGGCTATGTGGAAACGATTTTCGGCCGACGGGCGCACTATCCGGAAATCAAATCTTCAAATCCGCAACATCGCGCGTTCACGGAGCGCGCGGCGATCAATGCGCCAATTCAGGGATCGGCCGCAGACATCATCCGCCGGGCGATGATCCGCATGGATTCGGCGCTTGAAGATGCCGGGTTGTCAGCGCGGATGCTGCTGCAGGTGCATGACGAGCTGATCTTCGAGCTTCCGGAAATAGAAATCGAATCGACGATTGCCGTTGTCGGAAGCGTCATGGAAAATGCCGCCATGCCCGCCGTTTCGATGACCGTGCCGTTGGCTGTCGACGCAACCGCAGCGGACAATTGGGACCAGGCGCACTAGCAAGCCGAAACGATTCAACCTGTTGAAGAATATAGCGAAACCATAATCGTTTCAGCCCGGTTCCTTGCAAACCCGGCACTTGCCTCGAATTTCAATCGCGGTTGTAAACGCCTGAAAACCGCGCTTGTTTACCCATCGATGCAATCGGTTGGAGACGATTTCGTCGGCAAATTCGCTCACCTGCCCGCAATCGCTGCAGATGGCGAATGCGATCATGTTGGCGTCCTTTCCATGGCTGCCGCAACAGGCAACGAAAGCATTGAGACTTTCCAGCCTGTGCGCCTTTCCCGCAACGGTCAGCGCCTTGAGCGCCCGATATACCTGCAAAGGCGCCCTGAAACCATGGTCTCTCAGGTCATCGAGAAGCGCATAGGCGCTAAGCGGCGCGGAAGCCGCCCGCAGTTTGTCCAGCACCAGTTTCTGATTGCATGTCAGTTTCGAATTGTCAGCCATCGTCGACTACTCCGGTCCTTCTCGGGCGCGGTTGAGGAATGATGCGCCAAACACCGCCGAAATGAACAGCGCGCCAGCGATCAGGACAACCGACGGTCCGCTTGGCGTATCCAGCCAGAGGGAACCGAAAAGCCCGCCGACCACCGCCGCCATCCCACCCCCGGCGGCGATCAGGGCCATTGTCTCGGGTGTGCGGGAGAAGCGGCGGGCCGTCGCCGCGGGAATAATCAGCAGCGATGTCAGCAAGATAATTCCGACCACTTTCATCGCCAGCGCGATGATCAGCGCCATGATCAGCATGAGGATCATCCTGTGCCGGGCCGGGTTTCGGTTTTCCGCTTCCGCAATTTCGTTGCTGACGGTAGCGGCGAGCAGCGGTCGCCAAATCGCGGCCAGCACTGATAGCACCACCGTTCCACCAAGGTAGATAATGAGAATCTCCGCCTTTGACACCGCAAGAATGTCTCCGAACAGAAGCGCGTGCAGATCGATGCCGGTGAGGTTCATGACAGGGATCAGCACAAGTCCCGCCGCCAGAGCGGAATGGGAAAGAATGCCGAGAATCGAATCGGTTGACAGGTTTTCGACCCGCTCCAGAGCCAGCATGAGAAACGCCGTTACCGCAGCTATGGCGAACACGCCGAGAGTGACATTGAAATCGACGATCAGCGCGAACGCCACTCCCAGAAGTCCGGAGTGCGCCATCGTATCGCCGAAATAGGCCATTCGCCGCCAGACAACGAAGCATCCGAGCGGGCCGGTTATGGCGGCTATGCCGATACCGGCAATCAGAGCGCGCGTAAAAAAATCATCGAGCATCATCGAACGTCCCGCCGCTGCCCGCCGGGCGCGACCGCTGGCGCTCCGGTATCATGATCGCAGTGCTCTCCATGCGAATGATGATCGTCGGTAATCGTTCCGTCGTCATGGTGCACCCGTCCGTCGGGGAGATGGGTATGGTCATGGCGGTGCCGGTAAAACGCAATCGCCTCACCGGCCCGCGGGCCGAACAGTTTCGCGTAATCCGGGCTGGAAGCGACGGATTCCGGGCTGCCGGAACAGCAGACATGGCCATTCAGGCAAATCACCGTGTTGGTTGCCGCCATCACCACATGCAGATCGTGCGATACCATCAGAATGCCGCAACCGGTTCTGTCGCGAAATTCTCCGATAAGGCGATAAAGCGATTCCTCGCCCGGAAAATCGACCCCCTGAACAGGTTCGTCGAGAACGAGCAGGTCCGGTTTTCGGGCAAATACCCGCGCCAGCATGGTTCGTTGAAACTCGCCGCCGGACAGGTTGTGAATCTCCGCGCCGGCCAGATGGGTGATTCCCGTCTCCTCCAACGCCGCCATGATTTCGGCGTCGGCAAGTCCGCCGGTCAGTCTCATGAAGCGCGACACCGTCAGCGGAAGACTGCGGTCAATCGCGAGTTTCTGCGGCACATACCCGACCCGGCAATCCGCCGCCGGTCGCCTCACCGAACCCTCATCCGGCTTCAACAGTCCGAGTGCGGCGCGAGCCGTTGTGGTCTTGCCCGATCCGTTGGGCCCGACAAGAGTGACGATCTCGCCGCGTCGAACGGACATATCCACGCCACGAACCAGCCATCGCCCGTCGCGAAACACACCAAGCCCGTCCGTCCGCAACAAAATTCGCCCGCTGATTTCCTGAGGGTTCGTCGATTCCATTTGACACTCCGATATCCGTCGGCTACATGTAATGGTATAACATTACATTGACAAGGAGAGCATCGGTGAGAGTGATTTTGCTGCCCGCGGGCCTGTTTTTGAACTTGTGCCTGATGACATCCGTTTTCGCGGCGGACGCGCCGAAAGTCGTCGTGTCGATCAAGCCGCTGCATTCGCTGGTGTCGATGGTCATGAAGCGCATCGCGGAACCGGCGCTGTTGATGAAGGGCCGCGAATCGCCGCACACATATGCGCTGAAACCGTCGGATGCGGTCGCGCTTCAAGGTGCCGATGTTGTCTTCCGTATCGGGCCGGACCTTGAGACCTTTCTGAATCGCCCGCTCGAATCGCTCGGACAGGATGCGAATGTGGTCGATCTCGCGAAGACGCCTGGCCTCGTAACGCTCGGCGTTCGGTCCGAAGGCATGTTCGAGCGCTTCGGCGCAGCCGAAGGAAATGGCGACGGCGAACGGCATGACCGAACGGAGCGTCGCAACGGCGCCGAAAACGGTGACCACGACCACGAAGATGACCATGGCCACGAACACACGACTTTCGATATGCACATCTGGCTCGATCCAGATAATGCCCGCCATATGATCCGGCGTATCGCGGATATCATGATCGAGGCCGATCTGGCGCGCGTCGATCTCTATCGGGCGAACGCCGTCGCGGCGCTTGCGGCGCTCGATCGTCTGTCATCTAGGACCGATATGCTTCTCGAACCGGCCCGCGGTAAACCGTTTATCGTTTTTCATGATGCTTATCACTATTTTGAGAGACGTTTCGGGCTTCGGGCCGCCGGTTCGATAGTCGTCAATCCGCAAACGCCGCCGGGCGCCGAAACGCTGGCGGAATTACGGGACTCAATCGACGCGGCCGGAATCCTTTGCGCTTTCGTCGAACCTCAGTTTTCGCCGAAAACCATCAAGGCGATTGCCGGCGGTGCGAACATTCGTATAGGGCGGCTGGACCCGCTTGGCGCCGATATCGCGGCTGGCCCGGATCATTACGAAACCCTGATCCGTACAATGGCGCGATCGTTCGGCGATTGTCTGAACTCAAGGCCATGAACTCCCGGACGGGGTTGAATTTGTACCGAAGCCGCGAGGCAGACCCGGAAAGGGCCGGCAGGCGGGGCAATCGTCCGGGGCGAGGTCGTTGACGCCGGTCCGGGCGGCGGAACCGGACGTCCTGAAGGATATGGCGAATGTGCCCGGCCAAATCCGCTCATGCCATTGTCGATCCCGTTTGTGAGGCCATGTCGGCGGCATTCCGTATTGCGCCGATGTTGCCGCGATAGGCCTCCGGCGTCCCGCCTTTGAACACGGCCGATCCGGCAACCAGCACATTCGCTCCGGCGCGGGCGACGAGCGGCGCGGTTTCCGCCGTCACGCCGCCATCGATTTCAATATCGATCGGCCGGTCCCCGATCATCGCCTTTATCCGCGCGACCTTGTCAACGACCGGACCGATGAATGTCTGGCCGCCCAATCCCGGATTGACGGTCATCAGCAGGATCAGATCGAGCCTGTCCAGAACATATTCGATGACATTCTCCGGCGTCGAAGGGTTCAGCGACACGCCCGCCTTCCTGCCAAGATTTCCGATCGCTTGCAGCGACCGGTCCAAATGCGGTCCGGCTTCGGCATGCACGGTGATGATGTCGCAACCCGCGTCGGCAAATGCCGCAAGGTAAGGATCGGCCGGTTCGATCATCAGATGACAGTCGAAGATCTTGTCCGTCCGGTCGCGTATCGCCCTGATGACCGGCGGACCGAACGTGATGTTGGGAACAAAATGGCCATCCATGACATCGAGATGGATCCAATCGGCACCCGCGGCCGCGACAGCCTCAACCTCGTCGCCGAGTTTGGAAAAGTCCGACGCCAGGACCGACGGGGCGATAATCGTAGCCATGCGAGCAACCTCAAAGGGACAGATGCCTTATCGGCAAGCACACGCACCGTGACAAGGACGCGCGATCCTGAACCACAGAAATCTTCTACTGACGGCGGCGATGTGACTTGAGTGACGTCAGACGATGAGGCACGTTTGGCAGATGGGAAACACGAGAACGGAATCTGACGGTTTTGGCGAGATTGAGGTCGCGGCCGATCGTCTTTGGGGCGCTCAGACGCAGTGATCGTTGAGCAATTTTCGGATCGGATCGGAAAGAATTCCGCTTCCGCTCATTCACGCGCTCGGTCTGGTCAAACAGGCCGCCGCCGTCAACGCAGCGGCAGGCAGGCTTGATCCGAAACTGGGTGGAGCGATCGGCGCCGCGGCGTCGGAAGTCGCCGATGGCCGCCTCGACAATCACTTTCCGCTTTCCGTCTGGCAGACGGGATCGGGAACCCAGACCAACATGAACGCCAACGAAGTGATTGCCAATCGCGCGATCGGGATGCTTGGCGGAGTGATCGGATCCAGGGCCCCGGTGCATCCGAACGATCACGTCAATATGAGCCAGTCATCGAATGACACGTTCCCGACCGCCATGCATGTCGCCACGATCGCTGAAACGAACAGGCGCTTGCTGCCGGCGGTTGACGGGCTCATCGCGGCATTGCGTGAAAAGGAAGAGAAGTTTTCGGCTATCGTCAAAATCGGTCGAACCCACACGCAGGACGCCACGCCGCTGACATTGGGTCAGGAATTCTCCGGATATCGCGCGGCGCTTGAACTTGGCCGCAACCGAACGGTCTCCGCTCTCGGCGACGTTTATACGCTCGCCCAGGGCGGCACGGCGGTCGGCACCGGTCTGAACGCGCCGCCGGAATTCGGAGAAAAGTTCGCAAAAGAGCTTTCGGAACTGACCGACGCGCCTTTCCGAAGCGCTTCGAACAAGTTTGAGGCGCTGGCCGGTCATGGCGCTCTGGCCGATTTTCACGGATCGCTCGCCGCCCTTGCCGGCGATCTATTCAAGATCGCCAATGACATCCGGTTTCTCGGCTCAGGACTGCGGTCCGGTCTCGGAGAACTGAAATTGCCGGAAAACGAACCCGGCTCCTCGATCATGCCCGGAAAGGTCAATCCGACCTAAGCCGAGGCGTTGACGATGGTATGCGCGCAGGTATTCGGCAATCAGACCACCGTCAATTTTTCGGCGTCGCAGGGTCATTTCGAATTCAACGCGTTCAAACCGGTAATCGGCCATGCGGTGCTGCAATCCATCCGGTTGCTGGCGGACGCGACGGTCTCGTTCACCGGCAAATGCGTTGCGGGCATTGGCGTGGATCGAAAACGGATCAATGAACTCGTCGGCGGATCGCTGATGCTGGTGACCGTGCTGGCCCCGGAGATCGGATACGATGCGGCGGCGGCGATCGCCAGGGCCGCGCACCGGAATAGCGCCACATTGCGCGAGGAGGCATTGAAAAGCGGGCTGGTGGACAGCGAAACGTTTGACCGGCTTGTCGACCCGGCGTCCATGGTCGGCGGATGACCGTTCAACAAATCGGCGCCTGAAATCCGCCGGGGCCTAGCCCGTGTCCGGGCCTTTTGCGCCACATTATCGCTGGAGCGACAACGCCACCGTTTCGGCGATTTCGCGGCAGTTCGCCTCCAGCGATCCGGATCGCTCCCGCTTCGACAGGATGAGACAGGCCTCCGATTGGAGAATAACGCCGTCGTCCAGCACTCTCAGATGATTGGCGCGAAGCGTCGATCCGGTCGAGGTGATGTCGACGATCACATCCGCCGAACCGGCCGCCGGTGCGCCTTCGGTGGCGCCGAGGCTTTCGACGATCCTGTAGACCTGTATGCCGTGCTTGGCGGAAAAGAATTTTTGGGTCAGCCGCCAGTATTTTGTCGCAATTCTCAAACGGCGACCGTGCCTTTGCCGGAAATCGGAAGCCACATCATCCAGATCGGTCATCGTCGTCACGTCGATCCAGACATCGGGCACGGCTACCACGACGTCCGCATGGCCAAACCCCAGACCTGCGACAATCTCCACCCGTGACTCGGCGTTCGCCGGATTCTCCCGGATCAAATCTTCGCCGGTGACCCCCAAATCGACGGCTCCGGTGCCCAGTTCGGCGGCGATCTCCGAAGCGGACATGAATATGACCTCGATATCGTCGCGGCCTTCAATGCGCGCCCGGTACTTGCGGTCGTCTCCGGGCGGAAAGATCGGATAGCCGGCTTTTTCGAACCGGCTGACCGATTGCTCCTTCAACCGGCCTTTCGACGGAAGCGCCAGAATGATGCTCATGGCTTTTTCCCGGAAATTGCCTCGACCCGGTCAAGCCATACGGAAAATCCGACGCCCGGTATCGAATCGGATGCGCCCAGCATTGTCAGCAATCCGTCATACCGCCCGCCGCCGGCCAGCGGTTGCGTCCTCCCTTCGGCAAACACTTCGAACACATGACCGGTATAGTAGTCGAGCGGCCTGCCAAACGCCGCGTCGTAGACAATCCCGGCATCGTCCGTCTTCTGGCGGGTAATTGCCGTTATGCGGCCTGCGAACCGCTTTAGCGCTTCACCGATATCGATGTCGTTTTCCGAGGCGAATTCACGGATTGTCATGACCGCTTCGGCCATGGGCGCTTCGATCCGCAGAAAGGTCTTCAGTGCCTTCATCGCACCGGACGGCAGCCTGGTTTCGGCCGATCTGGTTTTTTCGATCAATCGCCGGGCGATTTCCCGCGCGGTGCGGCCGGATTGCGAATGTATGCCGGCTTCGGTCATTTTGCCGGCTATATGCGCGACAAGTCCGCTCTCGTCCTCGGCAAGAACAATGCCGGAAAGCGGCGGATCGAATTTAATGCCGCCATGAGGTTTTTCAAGATTGTGCAGCGCTGCTTCCAAAGTGTTCAGCGACCCGAAGGAACGCGCGAGCCGCTTCCGCCAGCCATCCGGCAGGCCAAGCCCGGTCAGGACAGCCTCGAAGACCGACTGGTCGCCGATGACGACTTTCAGTTTGTGCCGCGGCAGCGCCACCCGCAACACGGCGAGTGCGTCGCCGATGATGCGCGCGTCCGCGACGGCATGATCAGGGTCGCCAAGGTCTTCGATACCGGTTTGATAGAACCCCGCGCCGCCGGCCCGCCTTTGGCGGAATACTTCGCCCAGATAGCCGTAGCGCCGGTGTTCGCCGTCACCGCGCGCAATGTGTTCGCGGCAGACGGGGATGGTGAACTCCGGCCGCAGGCAAAGGTGCTCGCCCCTTTCGTTCCGGGTTATGAAAATGCGGCGGCGCAAATCCTCTCCCGCCGTATCCAGAAAAGGATCGGCCGGTTGCAACACCGGAATGTCGGCATGCTCGGCCTCGCGTGCCGACATCAGCATGAGGATCTTGGGAACGATGGCCGGATAGCGGGTGTACATTCGCCACTATAACCCGGCCCTGCGGTCGTCGGCGTGCCGATCGAGTAATTGTTGCACGGTTTCGACCAGACCGGCTTCGTCCGCCTCAAACTGACCGGGCCGCCGTTCGCGCCATTCCTCGTTGGAAGCGACGGCTTCGGCCTGCCTGCGGCCCTCGATCATGTCTTTGATCTGAACCACGCCGCGTTCACGTTCATCCGACCCTTGGATGATCGCGACGGGACAGCCGCGCCGGTCGGCGTATTTGAGCTGGTTGCCTAATTTCTTCCAGTTGCCCTGATACATTTCGGCGCGAATGCCGGCATTACGCAGATCCTGCGTCATCTTCTGGTAACGCCCGAGCGCTGCGGTATCGCCATCCATCACGGTGACGAGGATCGGCGCGGAAACAATGGAAGTGTCGAGCCTGCCGAGATTTTTCAGAGCCGTCATCAACCGTGAGACGCCAATGGAAAAGCCGGTCGCGGGAACCGGATTGCCCATGAAGCGGGAAACCAGCCCGTCATAACGCCCGCCGCCGCCGACCGAGCCGAACCGGACGACTTCACCCTTTTCGTTGGTGACATCGAACAGCAGTTCCGCCTCGTAGACCGGCCCGGTGTAATATTCGAGCCCACGGACGACGGAGGGGTCTATGCGAATGCGGTCGGGGCCGTAACCAGAACTCTCAACGATCTTTCGCAGAACGTTTAGTTCCCTCATTCCTTCCGAGAACGAAGGGATATCGAATAAGCTCACCTCATTCGCGGTCAGTGTATCTGGCTGCTTCCAAAGAATGCCCCCCTTTGCGTTCTTGAATTCTGGTCGCGATATGTCGGGACGATTAACCGAAACAGTGCCCGGATCGAGAAATTGAATCAGCGTTTCTATCTCACCCTCGCCAAGATCAGCACCCTCAGTAAAGTCGCCACTTTCGTCAATTCGCCCTTTACCGAGCAACAAGGCAACACCTTCGGTGCCTAGGCGGTCGAACTTATCCATCGCGCGTAGAACCCTGAGCCTTACGGGATCATTTTCTTCACCATCCCAACCGATCGCCTCCATCACGCCGTCGAGCATCTTGCGGTTGTTGACCCGTATAACATAGCCGCCGCGGGCGATTCCCAGCGCCTCCATCGCATCGGCCATCATCATGCACATTTCGGCGTCGGCCTGCACGTCGGGCGCGCCGACCGTGTCGGCGTCGATCTGCATGAATTGGCGGAACCTGCCAGGCCCCGGTTTTTCGTTTCTGAACACCCAGCCGGCGCGCCAGGTGCGGAATGGCAGTGGGATGTCGTTGAAATTCTCCGCCACATGGCGGGCGAGCGGTGCGGTCAGGTCGTAACGAAGCGACATCCATTTCCCGTCGTCGTCCCGTAACGAGAACACACCCTCGTTCGGCCGGTCCTGGTCGGGCAGGAATTTGCCGAGCGCATCGGTGTATTCAAGCAGCGGCGTCTCGACCGGATCGAAACCATAGCGTTCATAGACCGCGGCGACCGCCGACACCATCTCGTTGGCGGCGCGAATGTCGTCCGGCGATTGGTCGACGAAACCGCGCGGCAGACACGCCTTCGGTCTGTGTTGTTTTTTTTTCTTTTCTTTCATGAAATCCGCATCCGGCAGGGCATTGTCCCGCGGTCGGCGCGGGCGCGAACTTCTTAGAGCCGTTTACATGTAAATGGAAGCCGTCGGATCATCCCGGCCTGTCGAATGCGGCGCGTTGCGCTTCGCATTCATCGCGAATGCAGCATCCTTCGATATGGTCGTTGACGAGCCCCATCGCCTGCATGAAGGCGTAGACGGTGGTCGGACCGACGAACGACCAACCGCGCTTTTTCAGATCCCTGGAGATCGCCGTCGATGTGTCGGTCTTGCTGAGCGTGAAAAGCGTCGCCTTGTCGAGTTTTTCGGGCCGGTCTTCCGCTCCCGGCTCATGGCACCAGAAATAGGCCGCCAGCGAGCCGAACTCGTTCCGCAGGTCGATAGCGCATCTAGCGTTGTTGACGGTCGATTCGATCTTGCCGCGATGGCGCACGATTCCCGCATCCCCTAACAGGCGCTCGACATCGCGGTCACCGAATTCGGCGACCTTGTGAAAGTCGAATCCGGCAAATCCGGCGCGAAAGTTCTCACGCTTGCGCAGGATCGTCAGCCAGGAAAGGCCGGGTTGAAACCCTTCAAGACAGATTTTTTCAAACAGCCGAGCATCATCTCCAACCGGCCGGCCCCATTCGTTGTCATGATAGGCGAGATAGTCGTCAAGTCCGCCATGCCAGAAACAGCGCAGATTGCCGTCAGCGCCTTGGATCAGGCCGGTCGTTTCGGTATCGATTCCATCATTCATCGTGATTTCCTCATGGTTGGTCGCGTTTCGGTCCGGATTCATATCCACTTTATCAGATTCCCCGACGGCGTGGTAACCACATCAAAAATCTTTCCTGACAACACCGCATTCGTGAAAACCGATTCACCATTCCGACTTCGATTTCATTCCTCTTTGACATGTAAACCAGGGCGTGAACGTATGTCGCGCTTTATACTACTATCCTTAGATGTTGATCCTATTTGTATAATCGCGTGTTGTGATTGAACGGAGATGGCGTTCTTGTTGGCGCGCAGGCAGGCCCGGACGTTTTCGACAGGGTTGATCTGTAGAGCGTGGGGCGGCAACACGGAGTTCCCTCCAAGTCAAATCCGTCCGCGTGATCGCAACCGCCATCAAAACCTCCATCCTTCGATGAAAGTGAACCGGAACCTGCACCATATGAAAATCCACAAAGGCGTCAGGCCCATTGGCCAGTGGTATTAGATCGGCTCAGATTGCCTTTGGATCTATCTGAAAATTCTACACGCAATAAATTCAGCGATTACGATTCATGTGCACGACATCAATCTTCCATACGGACTCAACAGAAAAGCGGCAATTGAGAGCCATATACACTGGACGGAGCAATACCTGCTGATGGCCTACCTGCTCGAAAATCCCAGGACAAGCGTGCTGGTCGGTTCAAACTGGGCCACAAGGGCGTTGACAGAGCTCGTTACCCGGTTGATCCGCGGTGGAAGCCGGGTTGTCGGTGGGAACTTTTGGTTCGAACAAAGGACGCCCGGTTGAGCTTGTTTCCATGACATTGACCCGATACACCAGAAATGTTAGCGGCTCCCGAATTACGAACAGCCGACAACAATACTGGACAAATCGACGATGAGCGACTCCGAACAGAAATTTCACGGCGCGAACCCGGCCGAAGCAGCCAGGCAAAATCGTTTGCGCCCCGTCATTCTTCATTTTCATACATTCAAAAACGCCGGCACGAGTGTCGATGCGATTTTGCAGCTTTGCTTCCCCAGCGGATGGGCCAATTTCGACGGTCCGACCGCGGAGTTCTTCATGCATCACAGTGAAATGAGTTTAATTGCCCGCGACCGGCCGCACTTGAAAGCAATATCCTCACATCACATTCGTCTGCCGGTTCCCAGATCCGCGAACGTCGAATTTTTGCCGCTTGTATTCATTCGGCGACCCGAATTGAGGATTGCGTCGGTATGGCGTTTTCATCGCCAAATGACGGAAGATCATCCAGATGTCAATTTCGCTAAGGAACTGGGTTTTCGCGATTGGATTATCGCCAATTTGGCCAAGAAAGACAAGCAGGTGGTTTTTGACGGTCAGAAACTCATGTTCTCCCACGACGAGGACAAGCGGAGGCGTGTATGGGAAACCGGAGCCCTACTTCGCGCAACACGGAATATCGGCGAACTTCCATTGGTCGGGATTGTCGAGGAGTTCGATGTTTCAATGCGATTGTTCGAGATGCTTTATCGGCCGAAAGTTCCGGAGTTTCGTTTCATCCAAATCGAAGCGGAGAATGTGACCGGCGCCCCGGAGCTCACAACGCAAGAGCAGATAGAGTCCGTTCGCGAGGCGCTCGGTGAAGATGTCTTCGAACAAATGATGGCCGCAAACGAGTCCGACATCAAGCTTTATGAGATGGCGGTATCGAAGTTTGAAAAGGCGCGGAGGGAATGGGAGCCGCAGCTATCTCAATTCGAGGAAGAGTTGTCATAGCAGCCGTGTCATTCGGAGGTGATATTGCCGCGTGACCTCAAGAATCCTTGCAGTTGCCGGCACGCGTCCCGAGGCGATCAAAATGGCGCCGGTCATCCTGGCGTTGCGAAAAGAACCCTGGGCGGATCTTCGCGTTATCGCCACGGCGCAACACCGGCAACTGCTGGACCGGGTATTCGACCTGTTTGGCATCGGCGCCGACATCGACCTCAACGTCATGCGCCCCGATCAATCGTTGCCGGCGCTTACGGCGCGGCTGCTGAACGGGTTTGACCGGGTATTGGAGGAGGAACGACCTGCGGCCGTTCTCGCGCAGGGCGATACGACCACGGTTATGGCCGCGGCGTTGTCCTGTTTCTACCGGCAGACCCCCTTCGGTCATGTGGAGGCGGGTTTGCGGTCGGGAGATCTGGCCAGTCCGTTCCCCGAGGAAGCGAACCGCACGATAGCCGGCCTGTTCGCCAGGTGGCATTTCGCTCCGACCGAATCGGCCAGGCAAAACCTGATCCGCGCCGGCGTTGACGAGACCGCGATCGAGATTACCGGCAATACCGTCATCGACGCGTTGCTTGAGACCAGCCGCCAAAATCCGGCTATCGGCGTCGATATCGGCGAAAGCGACCGTCTCGTCCTTGTCACCGCGCATCGGCGGGAAAATTTCGGCGAGCGTTTTACGGCGATCTGTGCGGCGCTTGGCGATCTTGCGCGGCACAATCCGGAGGTCCGGTTTTTGTACCCAGTGCATCCGAACCCGAATGTGAAAGACGCCGCCCGTCGCGCGCTTGGCGGTTTTGACAATTTTCACCTTTGCGAACCGCTGGATTACGCTCCGTTTGTCGCCGCGATGAAGAGGGCCGATTTCATCATAACGGATTCGGGCGGCGTGCAGGAGGAAGCGCCGGCGCTGGGAAAACCCGTCCTTGTGCTTAGGAACAAAACCGAACGCCCGGAAGCCGTCGATGCCGGCGTCGTGAAACTCGTCGGCGCGGACCGGGTCCGCATTGTCGATGAAGCGCAACGGCTGATCGACGATCCGGCCGCCAGATCGTCGATGTCGAAAGGCGTATCCCCTTATGGAGATGGCAAGGCGGCTCAAAGAATCGCCGCCATTCTGCGGAAGCACTTTCGGGAAGCCGATATGACGTGACGCAAATCGCCGTCAGGCGATGGTCATGCCCTCGGCGTCAAATCGGTAGACCTTCTCCGCATCGAATTTTGCATGGACCGCGGAATCGATTTCCGCCCGATGCTCGCCAAACAGCCGCACGGCAAGAAGCCCGGCCTCGGCGCAGTCAAGATACACGTTGGTATCGCCGCCAAGATGTTCGACATGGGATACCGTGCCCTTGAGGTCACCCTCTTCCGGTTCAAGGGCTATGTGTTCCGGCCGGATGCCGATCGTCTCGGCGCCGGCATCGCCCAGCACGGCTCCCGGAATGAAGTTCATCCGCGGCGAACCGATGAAGCCGGCGACGAATTGGTTCACCGGTTTGTTGTAAAGTTCCATCGGGCCGCCGGTCTGTTCGATACGCCCGGCGTTCAGAACCACAATTCTGTCGGCAAGCGTCATGGCTTCAATCTGATCGTGGGTAACATAGATCATCGTTGCGCCGAGGTGCCGGTGCAGCCGCGCAATCTCCAGCCGTGTGTTGACCCTCAGCGCGGCGTCCAGATTGGACAGCGGCTCATCGAAAAGGAACAGTTTCGGTTCGCGCACGACCGCGCGCCCGATCGCCACGCGCTGGCGCTGGCCGCCCGACAGTTCGGCCGGCCTGCGTTCAAGGTAGTCTTCCAGCGACAACATTCCGGCGGCTGCGGCGACCCGCTCCCCGATTTCGGCGGCCGGCCGTTTGGCCTGCTTCAAACCAAGGCTCATATTGCCGCGCACGGTCAGGTGCGGGTATAGCGCGTAGGTCTGAAACACCATCGCGATTTCGCGCTCGGTCGGCGGCCTGGCGTTGACGACCCGTCCGTCGATCTCGACGGTTCCGGCGCTCGCCGTTTCAAGTCCGGCGATAATGCGAAGCAAGGTCGATTTACCGCAACCGGAAGGTCCGACAAAGATCACAAATTCTCCGTCTTCGACGTCGAGGTTGATATCCTCTAGGACGTCGACCGGTCCGAAAGATTTGTCGATATTTTTCAGTGACAACGATCCCACGATTCTTCCTGATCTATAACTCGATTTCGCGCCCGGTGCGGATGCTCTCGTCCGCCGCCAGACAAATGCGAAGGGACCGAACCGCGTCATCCATGTGGCGGTCGAGATCGATATCCTCGCGAACCGCCCGGAGCATGAAGTCCTGTTCCCGCTCGCACAGTCCCCGATGGCCGGGCTCGTCCCGCATCGACAACAGTCTGTCCGGTTCGGCGAAACTTCCGCCGTTATCGGTCGCGGCCTTGTGAATCCGGATCGTCGACGTCCTGGTATGTGTTTCGATGTCGTCGGATTTTGCCGCCGGATCCATGACGATCGAAACCGATCCGTTCGGAGACATGATGTCCTTGACGAAAAACGCCGTTTCCGAAATCATCGGTCCCCAGCCGGCTTCGTACCAGCCGGTGGAACCGTCCTCGAAGATCACCTGGAAATGCCCATAGTTGTACATTTCAGGTGCGATTTCATCGCTGAGGCGCAATCCCATGCCGCGGACCCTGATCGGCCTGGAATCGGTAATCTGGCACATCACATCGACATAATGGACGCCGCAGTCGACAATCGGCGATGTCGTCTTCATCAGGTTCTTGTGCGTGTCCCATGTCGGACCGGATGACTGCTGATTGAGGTTAAACCGGAAGACATATGGGCCGCCAAGCGCGCGGGCTTCCGCGATAAGGGCGATCCAGGAAGGATGATGGCGGAGGATGTAGCCGATCACCAGCTTCCGGTTGTGCGAACGGGCCGTTTCCACCACCCTCACCGCATCTTCGACGGTTGTCGCAATCGGCTTTTCGAGAAAGACATGGGCGCCGGCCCGCATGGCGGCGATTGCGTAGTCGGCATGCGAATCCGAATAGGTGTTGATCGATGCGAGGTCCGGTTCGAGCGCCGCCAACGCCTCGTCATATGAATTGAGAAACGGATATGAGGTCAGTTCATCGGGGAGGCCGACCGGCGAGCGGTTTACCAGGCCGACAATTTCGAATCCGGGGTTGCGATGATAGGCGAGCGCGTGGCTGAGGCCCATGTTGCCCAGTCCCGCCACCATGACCCTGACTGTAGCTTGCATATTCATTTGACGGCTCCTGCGGTAATGCCCTTGATCAGTTGGCGTGAGAAAATGAGATAGAGGACCAGCACGGGCAGGATCGCCAGCGACAGAGACGCCAGCACCGCGTTCCAATCGGTCACGAATTGACCGATGAACACTTGCGCGCCCAGCGTCACGGTTTTGGTGTGTTCCGCGGGTGCGAGAATCAGCGGGAACCAAAGGTCGTTCCAGATCGGTATCATCGTGAAAACCGCGACGGTCGCCATGGCGGGGCGGGTCAGCGGCAAGACCAGACGGCCGAATATCCGGTACTCGGACAATCCGTCTATCCGGCCGGCGTTCTTCAGGTCGTCCGATATACCCCGCATGAACTCGGACAGAATGAAGACGGCAAGGGGCAGGCCCTGCGCCGTGTAGACGAGAATCAGCGCGGTCAATGTGTTGACCAGTCCGGTGGCGACCATGATTTGCAGTATCGAAACCGTTCCCAGACGGATAGGGATCATGATTCCCAGCGCCAGATAAAGACCCGTCAGCGAATTGCCGCGGAACCGGTATTCTGACAGCGCAAACGCCGCCATGGCTCCGAAGAGAAGAACGAAAAACAGCGAGGCGACGGTGACGATCAGACTGTTTTGAAAGTAGAGGACGAAATCTCCTTGGTTGATCACGGTCTCGTAGCCGACAAGGCTAAAGCTGTCGGAGTCGGGCGGAGAAAGCGGTGAGCGGAATATCGCCTTTCGCGTTTTGAACGAGTTGATGACGATAACCAGAACCGGGAACAGAGCGATGATCGTGTAAGCGGTCAGAACCGCGTGCGCCGCCGTGGACCGCATTCGTTGTCTTGAAATCGGTAGACCGGATATGTTCATCGTTCCGGCCCTAGAACTGGTAGCGGCGCAGCCGCCTTTGAATGCCGAACAGATATATAGACACGCCAATCAAAATAATCACGAACATCGCCGAGGCGATGGCCGCCCCCATGTTCGGGTCGCCAAGTTGCAACTGGAAACCGAAGAACGTCCTGAACATGAAAGTGCCAAGCACGTCGGTTGCGAAATCCGGTCCCGCAAGTGCCCCCTGCGATGTGTAAATCAGGTCAAAGGCATTGAAGTTGCCAACAAATGTCAGGATCGAGATTATGCCGATCGATGGGAAGATCAGCGGCAGTTTGACCTTCCAGAATTGCGCCATGCCGGTCACGCCATCGCATTCGGCAGCCTCCAGAACTTCATCCGGGATGGAAAGCAGGGCGGCGTAAATCAACATCATCGGAATGCCGACAAATTGCCAAACCGAAACAAGCGACAGGGTTGTCAGCGCGTATTCTTCCTTGCCCAGCCACGGGGCGAACAGGCTTTTCAAGCCGACCGCATCCAGCAGGCCCGGCGCGACGCCCCAGAGCGGGCTTAAAATGAGTTTCCAGGTAAATCCGACGATGACGAAGGAGAGAATTGTCGGAATGAATATGGCGGTGCGGTAAAACGCCCGCATTCTAATCTTCGGATTGCTCAAAAGCGCGGCAAGCAGGATGCCGATCGGATTCTGCACCAGCATGTGCACCACAAAAAACCAGGTATTGTTGGCAAGCGCGTTCCAGAAACCGGCGGACCATCGCGGATTGCCGAACAGTTTGCGGAAATTGTCGAGTCCGACAAATACCTGGTTGTTTTCGATGTTCTGGAACAGCGCCAGTTGCAATGTTCCGAACAACGGAATGATCATGATCGCGGTATAGACCAGGATCGCAGGTGCGAGAAACACGCCGATATGCCATCGGATCGCCGGCCTTTCCATTTGCTCGTTCATGACGCCGCCCGCCAGTCGACCGGAGGAGGGGGCCGGGTCCCGGCCCGCCTCGCACGTCGCATCATTGCATGTGCGGCTTGTACCAGGAGGCAAGACCGTCCTGCAGACGCTTTCCGGCGTCTTCCGGCGTCTCCGTACCCTTGATCACGGCCACGGAGGCGTTCCATGTCTCGTTTTCCAGGTTCGGATCGCCACGCGACAGGATCTGGTAGGTCGAGCGGATCGTGGAATTGCACTTCCCGCGCCACGAAATAAATTCCCGAGCCAGCGGGTCTTCCAATTGGACCGGTTCGCTGGAGAGCGGAAAAAAGCCCGGGAGCGCGTTGGCGTAGAGACCGGCAAACTCCGCCGATGCAACCCAGTTCAGGAACGTCCTGGCGGCGTCGGCATTCGGTGACGCCGCGTTCATGCCGACGGCGATATCGGTATGGTCGGAAATGTAGCATTCATCGCCTGCATGCTGCACGGGAGGAATGAACGCCCCCATCTTGAAGTCGGCATTGGCGTTGAAACCGGTGATTTCCCACGAACCGGCCGGGTAAACAGCGGCGCGGCCGAGCGTGAACAGGTTCTGGCTGTCCGGATAGGTCTGCGCTTCATATCCATCGCCCAGATATGCGCTCCACCTGGCAAGCTGCCGATATGGAGCGACCCAGGGCTCGTCGGTCAGTTTCTGCTCACCTTTGATCAGGGCGTTGCGCCCTTCCTCGCCCTTCCAGTAGTTGGGGCCGATATTGTTGTATCCCATCGTAGCCGCTTCCCACTGGTCGTTGGTGCCCATCGCCATCGGAATGTAGGCGCCGTCGGCCCTGATCTTGTCCAGTGCGGCAAAGAACTCGTCAACGGTGGCCGGAACTTCGATGCCCAGTTCGGCGAACGCATCCGCATTGTAGATGAAGCCATGAATAACCGACGCCATCGGAACGCAGAACGGGTCTGAGCCGTCATCGGTGATCCATGCCGACTTGGCGACATCGGAGAAATTGCTCATGCCCTCAAGATGTTTGAGCGATGCCAGATAACCTTTGTCGTAAAGCGCCAGTGAGGCGTCAAACGGACGGCAGGTGATCAGGTCGCCCGCCGAACCGGCTTCGAGTTTGGAGTTCAGCACCGCGTTGTACTCAGCCGGCGCGGACGGCGTGAACTTCACCTTGATGTCGGGATGCTTGGCTTCGAATGCCGGAATGATCTTTTCCTGCCAGATCGCCAGGTCGTCGTTGCGCCAGCTCTCGATCGTCAGTGTGACATCCTGGGCGCACGCCGCGCTTGCCGCCCCCAGGATCGTCGAGGCGACCAGCGCCGGTTTAAGTGTATTGAGCTTCATGTTGATCTCCCTTTTCGAGGCGCATCGTTGCGCGTCGGCTCACAAATTGCAATCGGCTAAATCGATCTCAGGGCGAACCGAAGTTTACCTCCCGATTTTTCCAGCAGAACGGCAATTTTCACCGATTCCTTTTCCTTTTCAAGGTGTTTGGCCGCAGAACCGCTTCAGTCGCCGCGGCGACGACTTCCGAAAACGTTCCGGCCACCGAATCTGGCAGCCCTCATTTGACCTTCATGCAGAATCTCCAAAATCCGCTCCGGCTGCTGCGCGTCGAGGTAAGCGGACCGTTCATTGCGCTATTCTGTCGTGCGAATGCCGGTTGTCGAAATTTCCATCCGTATATAATGCCAAATAAATACCAGTTGTCCATATAGCGTTGACAATTTTCGCGATTTCCGGTTTCGGAGATTTATGGCGTCATTAGGGTCGGATTTTTATTCGATATCGCCTGTGAGCGAATTTTCTGCTTGGTTAATGGTATTATATTGGTATATTGGCTGACATGGTTCACAATGACCGCTTGCTGATGGGAATCGATAGTGGGGGTACGGGTTGCCGGGCCGTTCTGTGCGATAGTTGCGGCCGTCGTTTGGGATCGGGCGATTCAGGCGCCGCGAACATCATGACCGATCCGGAAAATGCCCGCACCAACATTGTGGATGCCGCGACCAAGGCCCTCGATGCGTCAGGACTTGGCTCAAACGGACTGGGTGAAATATCCGCGGTGCTTGGGTTGGCGGGCGCCAACATCGGCGAATACGGGTCTCGTCTTTCACCGCGGCTTCCTTTCAAACAATCGGTAATGGAAACCGACGCCCGGATATCTCTTGAAGGCGCCGTCGGACCAAACGACGGCGTCGTTGCGATCATCGGCACCGGCTCCGTTTTTGTTTACCGCAGAGAAGGCGTAATTCGCACCGCCGGCGGTTGGGGTTTCATGGTCGGCGACCTTGGAAGTGGCGCCTGGCTGGGCCGAAACCTGCTTCAGGAGGTACTGTTGAGCTACGACGGAATTCACACCGGAAGCGCGTTGACGGACAAGATACTCACCGATTTCGAGAACGATCCGCAAACGGTCGTGGAATATGCCTATACGGCCAAGCCGGGTGAGTTCGGCGCATTTGCTCCCGACATCTTCGAGTTCGCCGACCGGCGCGATCCGATTGCCCAAAAAATCGTGCGCCGGGCGGTTTCGGATATTGAGGAGACGCTTGATGCAATTCTCCTTCCCGAGAATAGCCGGTTTTGTTTTCTTGGGGGGCTTGGGCCGGTCTACGGCAACGTGCTTGGCAAATACTATCGCGACCGCGTGGAGCCACCGCTGGGGGACGCCGTTTCGGGTGCCATACGGCTTGGCCATCGACAACTTCGGCGGCTCGTGAGGCGACAATGTCTGAAAACATAGCCGAACTGCTTGCGCGCGATATCTGGGTCCGCAAACATGGCGGGCCGCTTTATTCACAACTGAGCCAGCATATTGAGGCCGCAATCCGAAGTGGCGCGATTTCGGAAGGCGACCCGCTGCCGTCCGAACGCGAAATTGCGCAAATCAGCGGCTTGTCGCGTGTCACGGTTCGCAAAGCCGTCCAGGAGCTGGTCCGTGACGGCTTTGTCATCCAACGGCAGGGGTCGGGCACTTCAGTCGCTCCGAAACCAGAGCGCGTTCAACAGTCTTTGTCGCGACTCACCTCCTTTAGCGAGGATATGCAGCGCCGCGGAATGAACTCTCGCTCCGAGTGGCTGGAGCGGGGCATCTTCACGCCATCTCCTCGGGAGTGCATGGCTCTCGGTCTGTCTGCCGACGCAAATGTCGCGCGTATCAGCCGGCTGCGCATTGCCGACGGAATGCCCCTGGCGATCGAGCGGGCATCATTATCCGCGGAAACGGTTCCGGAACCCGATGAAATCGGCGAGTCGCTGTACGCATATCTCGCCGGACGCGGCAAGAAACCGTCGCGCGCAATTCAGAGAATATCCGCGCGCGTCCTGGATGCGCGCGATGCGAAACTGCTTGGCGTTCCCGAAGGATCGGCGGGACTGCGCATCGAACGCATTTCCTATTTGCCAGACGGGCGGACCGTCGAGTTCACCCAGTCGGTCTATCGTGGGAATGCTTATGATTTCATTGCCGAATTGCGGATTGTGGATGAAGAACCGCGGGCAAAATAGATGACTGAATTTTCAAGTAAAATGCGCGAGGAAATCGAGGAGATTCCAACAGCCATCGCGCGCCTTCTCGGTAACTCCGGCTCCGTGGTCAAAAAGGCGGCGGACGCTATCCGCGATATTGATCCAAAACTGGTTTGCACCGTTGCGCGCGGTTCTTCGGATCATGCGGCGACTTATCTGAAATATGCGATCGAACTGTCCGCGAAAATACCTGTCGCGTCCATCGGTCCATCAATTGCTTCCATCTACGGCGTCACGCTCGACGCCGATCGGTCGATCTGCATTGCGATGTCGCAATCGGGACAGAGTCCGGACATTGTCTCGTCGGTCGAGAAGTTGAACGTCGGCGGTGCAATGTCAGTGGCGATCACCAATGAGCCACTTTCACCGCTGGCGCGTATAAGCGATCGCACGATCAATATCCTTGCCGGTCCTGAAAGAAGCGTGGCGGCAACGAAAACCTTCGTTACATCGGTCGTCGCCGGCTTGTCGGTGCTGGCTCACTGGCAACAGGATGACAGCCTAAAACAGGCGCTCGAGAAACTGCCCGGTCAGGCCGGCGCCGCGATCATGGCCGACTGGAGCGGCGAATTTGCGGAAGCTGTCTCCAACACTGATGCGTTGTTCGTTCTCGGCCGTGGTCCGTCACTCGCAATAGCCGGTGAAGCGGCGCTCAAATTCAAGGAAACATGCCGGATACAGGCCGAACCGTTCAGTTCGGCCGAAGTGTTGCACGGGCCGGTGTCAATCGTATCGTCTGATTACCCCGTTCTTGCGCTCATCGCTCGTGATGCCGCTGAACAGCCTGCTGTCGAGGTAGCCGATGCGATCGCCTCAAGGGGGGCGAATGTGTTTGCCACGTCGGCGCGTGCGTCCATGGCGCAAAAGCTGCCATTTGTCGAATCGGCGCATCCTCTGACCGATCCACTGCTTCTGATCGTTTCGTTTTACTCCTTCATTGAAAAACTGGCCCGCCGGAAGGGATTTGATCCCGATGCCCCCAGGCATCTCAAGAAAGTGACGGAAACATTGTGAGCGGCCAATTCGCCATATCCGCAGCGACCGTTTTTGATGGCGAAGCAGGTCACAACCGAAGCGCCGTCGTCGTTGACGGCGGAACGATCTCGTCTGTTTCGAAAATTGATGACATTCCTCCCGGATGTAAGACAATCGAATTGCCGGGCGGCATGTTGGCGCCCGCATTTGTCGATCTTCAAGTCAACGGCGGGGGCGGGGTTCTCTTCAATGACCATCCTGATTTGTCGGCGATCGACGCCATTTGCAAAGCGCATGCCCAATTCGGCACCGCGGCGCTTTTGCCGACATTGATAACGGATACGCCCGAGACCATGGCCCGCGCCATTGAGGCCGGTGTCGAGGCGAGAAAGAGGCGCTCGCCCGGTTTTCTGGGATTGCACCTGGAAGGGCCTTTCTTGTCTGTCGACAAATCGGGAGCGCATGACCCGACACTTATCAGAAAGATGGACTCCGATGATCTCGATTTGCTGGTAAGGGCCGCAGGTGAACTCGACCATCTCATGATCACGGTTGCGCCTGAGGCCGTCACCCTTGAGCAGATATCCGCCATGGACGAAGCAGGGATAGTCGTCAGCCTCGGTCATAGTCCGGCAACCTTCCGACAGGTCAGCGACGCCGTGTCGGCCGGCGCCCGATGCGTGACGCACCTGTTCAACGCGATGAGCCAACTGGGACACCGGGAGCCCGGAATGATCGGTGGCGCGCTGAGACACGGAGAGATGAGCGCCGGCCTTGTCGCGGATGGGCACCACGTGAATCCGGTCGCCATCTCAATCGCGTTGGCCGCAAAAAATGGACCTGGCCGGATATTCCTGGTGACCGACGCCATGTCGACTGTCGGCGCCGATCAAACTGAGTTCACGCTGAACGGCCGGACAATCCGGCGCGAGGGCGGAAGGTTGACGCTGGAGGACGGCACCCTGGCCGGCGCCGATCTGGACATGAATTCGGCTATCAGGTTTATGGTCGATACGATCGGTCTGGAGCCGTATGAAGCGATCCGCATGGCGTCGGCCTATCCGTCGCGGTGTATTGGCGCCGGAAACACGCTCGGCTTGCTGAAACCGGGCTACCGCGCGAACATCGTTCATTTCGATGACGATCTTGACGTTTGCGGATGCTGGATCGAAGGCCGCAAGGTCGACTGAGCGCCGGTTCTTCGAGCGAACTCCGGCGAAGCATGGCTATCGACGACCGGATGTGTCCTACCGCCACATCCGGTCGCATCATGATTGGCATCAGACGAGATCGAAACGGTCGGCATTCATCACCTTGTTCCACGCGACGACGAAATCACTTACGAACTTCTCCTTTGCATCGTCCTGCGCGTAGATCTCGGCAAGCGCGCGCAATTGTGAGTTGGAAGCGAAAACAAGGTCAACGCGGGTTGCGGTCCATTTGACGTCGCCGGAAGCGCGATCACGGCCCTCGAAAACGTCCTCATCCTCCGACGCCGGTTTCCACACCGTGTCCATGTCCAAAAGGTTGATGAAAAAATCGTTGGTGAGTTGACCGGGCCGGTCGGTGAAGACGCCGTGCATCGAGC
Organism: Rhizobiaceae bacterium; assembly: GCA_965204295.1. Classification (GTDB taxonomy): domain Bacteria; phylum Pseudomonadota; class Alphaproteobacteria; order Rhizobiales; family Rhizobiaceae; genus JAWKWH01. The sequence goes on along the minus strand of OZ241973.1, from coordinate 1,443,067 downwards.
CGCCGATATTGCCGCCGATCACCCGCAGGCCTCCGACCAGCGCAGTCATCTCAGGCGCTGAAAGGGTCAGAAGCTGGGCCTTGTCGATAAGCATCTGCTCCGCCGAAACCGCATAGGGTTTCTTCCGGTAGTTGCGAAAACCGTCCGCTTCAGGTTCCAGCACGTCGAAGCTCTCAGTGTCGGTCTGTTCGTCGGTGGCGTCGCCACGGCCCGGAGTAAAAGGCGCCGTCACCTCGTGGCCGGCGGCCCTGGCGGCATGCTCGACAGCGACGCAACCCGCCAGGATGATCAGGTCCGCCATTGAGACCGACCCGCTGAAAGCGCTTTGGATTTCCTCCAGCTTGCCCAACGCCTTGGCCAGTTGCAGCGGCTGGTTGGCTTCCCAATCCCTCTGGGGCGCAAGCCTGAGTCGCGCTCCATTGGCGCCGCCGCGCTTGTCCGAGCCGCGGAAAGTTGAGGCCGAAGCCCAAGCCGTCTGTACCATTTCGGCCACCGTCAGGCCCGAATCCGCGATTCTGCCCTTGAGGTCCGCGACTTCGGCATCCGATAGCGACGGGCCGGCCGCGATCGGATCCTGCCAGATCAGATCTTCCTCCGGCACATCCGGTCCTAGGTAACGGGTCTTCGGTCCCATGTCGCGATGGGTCAGCTTGAACCAGGCGCGCGCGAAGGCGTCGGCGAACTCTTCCGGATTCTCATGGAACCGTTTCGAGATGAGCCCATAGATCGGGTCCATGCGCATCGCCATGTCAGCGGTGGTCATCATGGTCCTGACCTTCTTCGACGAATCGTGGGCCTGCGGCGCCATATGCTCTTCCTTCACACCCACCGGCTCCCATATCCATGCGCCGGCCGGACTTTTGGTCAGGTTCCAGTCGTAACCGAAGAGTATGTCGAAATAGCCCATGTCCCATTTTGTGGGATTTGCAGTCCAGGCGCCTTCGATACCGCTGGTCGTGGTGTCATCGCCTTTGCCGGCGCCGAATTCGTTGATCCAGCCGAGACCCACTTCATGGATCGGCGCCGCCTCCGGTTCGGGCCCGACGAGCGCCGGGTCGCCCGCGCCGTGGGCCTTTCCAAACGTATGGCCGCCCGCGGTCAGTGCGACAGTCTCTTTGTCATTCATCGCCATACGGGCGAATGTCTCCCGAATGTCGCGGCCCGCGGCCAGAGCGTCCGGCACGCCGTCGGGGCCTTCGGGATTGACGTAGATCAAGCCCATCTGCACGGCGGCCAGAGGGTTTTCCAGATCGCGCTCGCCGGAATAGCGGCTGTTCGCGTTATCGCTGGTGGCAAGCCACTCGTTTTCCGCGCCCCAATAGATGTCTTCTTCGGGTTCCCAGATATCCTCGCGGCCACCGCCAAAACCGAATATCGGTCCACCCATCGATTCGATGGCCACGTTACCGGCCAGGATCAACAGGTCGGCCCAGGAAATCGCGTTGCCGTATTTCCGTTTGATCGGCCAAAGCAACCGGCGCGCCTTGTCGAGGTTGCCGTTATCCGGCCAGGAATTGAGCGGCGCGAAACGCTGGCCGCCCGATCCGCCGCCACCGCGGCCATCACCCGTGCGATAGGTGCCGGCGGCGTGCCAGGCCATGCGGATGAAAAGTCCGCCATAGTGGCCATAATCGGCGGGCCACCAGGCCTGGCTGTCGGTCATCAGCGCATGGAGATCCTTCTTGAGAGCCTCAAGGTCCAGCGATTTGAATGCCTCGGCGTAGCTGAATCCCTCGCCAAGCGGGTCGAGCGCCGGCGGGTTCTGGTGCAGAATCCTTAGATTCAGTTGGTTCGGCCACCAGTCCCGGTTTGACCGGCTTGCGAACGTCGTGTGCATGACGGGGCACTTGCCCGCGTTATCGTTTACCTTTGCGTCCATTTTTTTCTCCGCTGTCTCGATTTTCATTTCCGGTTTTGACCGGCTGGAGCCGGTTGTCCGCTCCCCCGAGATTTTCGCCGTGCCGCGTTTATCAATATCCGATTGACCGCATCGGCTTCTCAAAACGGAAGATATCGAAAAACGGGCGGTTTGCCAGCCTAATCCTTCCGTCTCGACAATTGCGGCCTGCGATTTGCGATGTTGGCGCGCTCGATCGCCGTGACCTGCGACAGTCCATGTGCTCGCGGATACCGCCGAGAAGTGACTCTCACGCAACTCCGGCGATTTGTAGCGCGAATGTCACCCACATTACGCCAATAAGCAGCCAGCCAATGATGAATATCGGACGGCGATGGCGGATGCGGTTGGTGGTCGTGTGGATCCGACAATGGATATAGCGCGATGCCACGAACAGCCATGCGAGGGTCACCGCGAACAGCGTGACGCCATTTGTCACGAACAATGCGATGCACAGCGTATAGAACAATACCGGCTCTCCGGCGGTTCGACCAGATTCTCGCGGAACCGGGAAGACTTGGCGCTGCCGGCCTTTATCGCTTCGATACGGCGCTTGGATATCAGAAAATAGACACCGTAGATCAACGCCACATGTGCGAACATCGGCCAGAAGATTGCGGTCTGGTTCATGGGGTCAAACTCCGGTTCAGTTCGATTGCCGGTCCGCGTGCGCGGTGACAGCTAAACCGCGCCGGGATAGTTGGGACTTTCGCGAGTGATCGACACATCGTGCGTGTGGCTTTCGCGCAGGCCCGCGCCGGAGATCCGGACAAAGGCGGTTCTGTCCTTCAACGCGGACAGATCCGGCGCTCCGACATATCCCATCGCCGCACGCAAGCCGCCGGCGAGTTGATGCAGAACACCCGCCACCGGGCCTTTGTATGGCACCTGCCCCTCAATGCCCTCCGGCACCAGCTTGAGGGTATCGCGCACTTCCGCCTGGAAATAGCGGTCCGCCGACCCCCGCGCCATCGCGCCTGCGGAACCCATGCCGCGATAGGCTTTGAAAGAGCGGCCCTGATGCAAATAAACCTCGCCGGGGCTTTCGTCCGTGCCGGCCAGCAGCGAGCCGATCATCGCCGCGCCGGCGCCGGCGGCCAAAGCCTTTGCCAGATCGCCGGAAAACTTCACTCCGCCGTCCGCTATCACCGACGATTCGGATTTATCGGCCTCCTCCACGGCCGCGATGACCGCGGTAAGCTGCGGCATGCCGACACCCGCCACGATTCGCGTGGTGCAGATCGATCCTGGGCCGATGCCGACCTTTATTGTGTCGGCGCCCGCGTCGATGAGCGCCCTTGTGCCATCGGCCGTGGCCACGTTGCCGGCAATGATACGGACCGAGTTGGAAAGCTTCTTGACCCGGGTCACCGCATCCAGCACCCGTTGGGAGTGGCCATGCGCCGTGTCGATTACCATGAGGTCGACACCTGCATCAATCAGCCGTTCGGCACGCTCGAAGCCGTCATCGCCGACACCGATCGCGGCGGCGACTCTCAACCGGCCTTGTGCGTCCTTGGCGGCGAAGGGATTGAGCTGGGATTTCTCCATGTCCTTCACGGTTATCAATCCGACGCAACGCCCGTCCGGATCGACGACGAGAAGCTTTTCGATGCGGTGCCGGTGCAAAAGCCGTTTTGCTTCTTCCTGATCGACGCTTTCGCGGACGGTGATCAGACCCTCGCGCGTCATGAGTTCGCGGACTTTCTGGTCGGGATCGGAGGCGAAGCGAACATCGCGGTTGGTGAGAATGCCGACCAGACGGCCGGTTTTCTGACCGCCTTTTCCGCCTGTTTCCACTACCGGAATGCCGGAGATTCCATGCGCGCGCATTACGGCCTGCGCATCCGCCAGCGTCGCGTCGGGTCCGATAGTCACCGGATTGATGACCATCCCGCTTTCGAATTTCTTGACCTGACGAACTTCCTCGGCCTGAAAATCCGGTTCGAGATTGCGATGAATGACGCCGAGGCCGCCGGCCTGCGCCATGGCGATTGCAAGTCTCGATTCAGTCACCGTGTCCATTGCCGATGACAGGATCGGCAAATTGAGCGGGATGTCGCCGGCGATTGTCGTCGTTATATCCGTCTCGTCGGGCATGACCCGCGAGTGACCCGGCTGCAGCAGCACATCGTCGAACGTCAGCGCTTCCACGCCGGTGACGGTTTCGATTATTCTGGCCATTGCCGCTCCTTGCAGACATCGAACTCGGCATGTGACGACTGGTCAGGGTAGCCGCCGAGACGCCCGCCGAATCATTCTTCCCATTCAGGATTGGCACGGGCAGGTAACATGGGCGGGACGCAAAGAAAAGGCATGATTCGCACAACCGATGGCGACAGTTGATCGCGCGCCGCCTGTGCTTGCTTGTGCGCCGAATTCAAGCCATACATGGCCACGTGTCGAGGCTGTCAGGGATGGATCGGTGGATGAAAGAGTAGGCGGCGGATCTGCGTCTGACGAGCCGCCTGCCCGCATGATGAGCCGGGAACAGTTTGCCTTTACCGGAACGGCGCGTGAATATTTCGGCATCTGGATCGTCAATATTCTGCTTACCATCGTCACGCTCGGCATTTATTCGGCGTGGGCAAAGGTGCGGCGCAAGCGCTATTTCCACGGGAACACCTGGTTGGCCGGGTCAACATTCGAATATCATGCGCGTCCGGTCACGATCCTGATTGGCCGGATCGTCGTTTTCGCCTTTCTGATCGCCTACAATTTGTCCATCCAGTTTATGCCGCTTGCCGGGGCAGTGCTGGGTGTGGCTTTTCTGTTTGCAATTCCGTGGTTTGTCATGCGCGGTTTGAGGTTCAACGCCCGGGTCACCAGCTACCGGAATATCCGTTTCGATTTTACCGGAGGCTATTGGGGCGCCTTTCTGGCGTTCGTGCTTGGCTGGTTGACGATCTTGACGCTTGGCATCCTGGCGCCAATCGCCTCGCGGTGGATGTGGCGCTACGTGCTGAACAATTTGCGCTACGGCGACCGCCCGGTCTTCTGCGACCCACGGCTTGGCAAACTCTACGGCCAATGGTTGCTGCCGTTTCTGACCATGGTTGCTGGGATATTCGTGATGGCGGTCGTCGGGACTGGCCTGTTCTTCCTGATTGCCGGGCATCGCATTGAATCCGACGGCATGTTCGTTACCGGCAAAATTCCGCTGGTGTTGTTCATACCCGTCTTCCTGCTGTTTTCCGTGGCAAGCCTGCTCTATCAGGCCGGCATCCGCAACGTCGCGTTAAACGAGACAGTGATCGACAGCCGCCACCTGATGGCGTCCGACATCCATCGAGGCCGGTATGCCTGGATTGCCGTGACGAACTTTCTTGCCACTGTCTTCTCGCTCGGCCTTGCCCGGCCATGGGCGGCGGTCCGGATGGCTCGTTATCTGGCGGCCTGTACGGCAATTCACGTCGCCGGCTCGTTCGACGACTATCTGGGAAAGCTGACCGACGAAGGGGCGGCCGTCGGGTCGGAATTCATGGATGTCGAGGGAATTGATTTTGGCTTCTGATCCGGGATCAGGTCGGCCAATCGACGGTCACTGGTTCGCTTCCGGCTCAAGCGGGAAGGTTGCGGCGAAGCTGGTAACCACGAATTCTCTTTTTCTTGAGGTGATCGACGAAAACGGCAAGGAACTGGCGCGGACACCGATCGGCGAGGCGCAAGTGTCGGACAGGGTCGGATCAATACCGAGGCGGATAACCCTGTCCGACGGTGGTGCGTTTGAGACGACCGACAACCGGGCGGTCGACGGCATGCTTAAAGCGCGCGGTCGGAAGGGTGCCGGTTTTGTCCACGGCCTTGAGCGATTTCATCCCCGTCTGCTGATTGTCATTGCGCTTGCGGTCGGGCTGGGATTTGCGTTCTATCGGTTTGCGCTTCCGATCATGGTCGAGGTGGCGGTTATCGCGACGCCGGACGTCGTCCCGGAATTGATGAGCCAAGCGGCGCTTGAATCGCTCGACCGGCTTGTTTTTGAAGATTCGAAAATGCCGGCGGCCAAGCGCTCTGAGATCGTTCAGGGGTTTGCAGCCATGGCGACGCTGACGCCGCGCGGAGCGGCAGGCTACAAACTTCATTTCAGAGGCGGGGGGGTGATAGGCCCCAATGCGTTCGCCTTGCCCGACGGGACGGTGATTTTAACCGATGAACTGATTGAATTGGCTCCCGACGATCTGGACATGGTGATGGGTGTGTTGGCGCACGAGATCGGTCATGTGCACCTTGAACACAGTTTGCGCCGACTGTACCGGGCCGCCGGCGTTGCCGGTCTGATCCTGCTGATCGGCGGCGATATCGGGGCGGGCGCGGAAGATTTGCTGGTGCAGGGTTCGGCGCTTCTGGCTCTAAGCTACTCGCGCTCGCACGAATCGGAAGCCGACCGTTACTCGGTCGAACTGATGTCGAAGGTCGGCAGGGATCCCGCCGCCATCGCCCGCTTTTTTGATTTGCTTGTCGAAAAGTTGGGAGATCAAGGGGATATGGGCTTCTTGTCCACCCATCCCACGACCGCCGCGCGCATCGCGACCGCCCGGCGCTATGCAAAGGAATTTACCGGCCTTGCCGCCGGACCGGAAGACTGAAGCGCTTCGATGCCCGGCTGCACTGTCTTGAGCGCATGCCGGGCGGATTCCGGTGTTCAGGAGGGCGGAGCCCTGTAAATCATCGGGTTGTAGCGCATCAAAGATCGAGTTGATATGTTTCCGGAATCCAGCGGAATCCGTCACCGAGCGGTTCGACATATCCGACGGAGGGAAACGGCATGTGGTAGCCGATAAACGGCATCCGTTCGGAAGCGAGCATGCCAAACACGGTGCGGCGGGTTTCCGCCGCCTTGTCCTTCACCGTGTCGAACCTGACCTCCCAATCGGGTTTTTGCAACGACAAGACATAGTGATTTGCCGTGTCCGCCGTAATGGCGAGTTTGCGCCCGGCCGATTCAATGACGTGAACCATGTGACCGGGCGTATGGCCAAAGGCGGCCATGCCTGTAATGCCGGGCGCCACCTCGCCGCCATCGCCGATGAAACTCATCTTGTCCGCGAGTGGTTTGACATTGGCCGCGACCAGTCTTGCCAGACCTTCCGTCGGGCCGGACATACGTTCATCCGCGGTCCAAAAATCATATTCGACCTGACCGGTCACATAACGCGCGTTGGGATAGGCCGGCCGGCCGTTTTCCATAAGCCCGCCGATGTGATCGGGATGCATATGTGTGATGACAACGACGGTGACATCTTCCGCCTTGATGCCGCCACCGGCAAGATTCGACAATGTCCGACCGGCGCCGGCTTCCCTCCGCGCGGCGCCATTGCCGGCGTCAAACAGTACGACATCGCTGCCCGTGCGGACGACGGTCGGCGCGAAACCCAGCAAGAACTTGTCGGTCGGCAGAAAATTCCGTTCCAGCAGCGCGCCGACATCTTCCCTGGACTGGTCGGTGCCGAATATGCTCTGCGGCTCGGGAACCGGAAAGCCGCCGTCGTTGATGGTGGCGACTTCAAATTCGCCAAGTCTGAAGCCGTGCGTTCCGCTGCCGCCCATCTTTATCGACGTCGAATGAGCGTCCGCTTTCGCGGTGCGCACCATGATCCCGGGCGCGGCAAGCGCCGTGGCCGAGCCCAGTATTCCAAATTTCAGCAATGAGCGGCGATCCGTTGTCGATTTCATAAGGCTCTCCTTTAAGGCCAGACGTTTTTACCCCGGAATGGAAGTCTATTTGGAGCTCCAAATCTCCAGGACAAGCCTTCGACCGTCGGGCAGGGACGATTTTCGATGAGCACCGTGTCGATAAAAAACCGGACACATGGCCGTTTCGGGCGAATGGTGTATGTAGATGGAATGTCCGTCCCGATTTCCGGTTTTCATCCATGAACCGAACGATTCCCGCCACATTGGCCGTCGCGTTGTTCATGGAGCAGATGGATTCGACCGTCATCGCCACGTCGCTGCCGGCGATCGCGTCCGATCTGGGCACGGATCCGATCGCCTTGAAACTTGCGTTGACCGCTTACCTGGTGTCCGTGGCGATCTTCATTCCGGTCTCCGGATGGATGGCTGATCGTTTCGGTGCGAAGAATGTGTTCTGCGCCGCAATCGGTGTGTTCATTCTTGGCTCGATCGCCTGCGCCACGGCAAATTCGCTCGGCGGTTTTGTGGCTGCCCGGTTTGTGCAAGGCATGGGCGGCGCGATGATGACGCCGATAGGCAGGCTGGTTCTGGTGCGCCTCGCCGAAAAGCGCGATCTGGTCAGCGCCATGGCCTGGCTTACAATCCCTGCGCTGTTCGGCCCGTTGGCGGGTCCGCCGGTGGGTGGATTTATCACGACCTATTTCTCCTGGCACTGGATCTTTCTGATCAATGTCCCGATCGGGATTGCGGGGGTCGGGATTGCGTGGCGGATTTTGCCGAACATAGAGCGTCGGGAATCCGGTCGCGTGGACGGCACGGGTTTTCTGCTTTCAGGTCTCGCCGCGGCGGGCGTCGTGTTCGGCCTTTCGGTGGTCAGCCTGCCCGCGCTTCCTCCGGTTATCGGTATCGCCGGGCTGATGGCGGGCATCTTGTGCGCGGCGTTCTACGCGCGCCATGCAAGACGCCATACCGCGCCGCTTCTTGATTTGCGCCTGTTCAAAAACCGCACATTCCGCGCCGCGGTTGCCGGCGCATCGTTGTTTCGCATCGGCGCGGGCGCGGCGCCGTTTCTGCTGCCGCTGATGTTCCAGCTTGCGTTCGGCATGACGCCCTTTCAAGCTGGCTTGTTGACCTTCGCCTCCGCGCTTGGCGCGATCGGGCTCAAATTTGTCGCCGCGCGCCTTCTCCGGGTTGCCGGTTTCCGCACCATCCTGATCTTGAGTTCGGTTGCCGGCGCCGGAATGATCGCGATCAACGGGTGGTTCACCGCCCAGACACCCTTAGCGCTTGTCATCGGTATTCTGTTTGTCGCCGGTTTCTTCCGCTCCTTGTTTTTTACGTCAGCCAACGCGCTTGTTTTCGCCGATACGGCGCGGGAGGATGCGGCCCAGGCAACGGCAATCAGTGCGGTTTTGCAGCAGGTTTCCATCGCCGTCGGCGTCGCTGTCGCCGGCGCGGTGCTGGAGGCGGCGACCTTCGCCGCGGGCGCTCCCCTGGGGCCGGATGCCTTCAAGGTCGCCTTTTTCACCGTCGCGATACTGTCTGCCTTGTCGGCCATTGCATTCTGGCAGCTCGATAGACGCGCCGGCGAAACCGTCTCCGGTCACCAGTTGCGACCCGCCGGGCCCGGCGGGAGAACGCCTGTCAGCCGTCCTCCGGCCCCTTGATCCCCTTTGCCAGCAGATAAAGCTCCGCCGATTCACCCCGGCTCGCCGGCGGTTTGATATGATGGATGGCGACGAAGTTCCTTTTCAGAACCGAGAGCAGTCCGGCGCCCGCGCCGCCCTGAAATGTCTTGGTGAGGAAATGTCCGCCCGGCCTGAGCGCCGAAACCGCGAAATCGGCCGCGATTTCGCACAGATGCATGGTGCGCAAATAGTCCGTCCGGCGATGTCCCGTGGTTGGCGCCGCCATGTCGGAGAGCACGATGTCGGGCCTGCCGCCCAGCGCTTCGATCAACTTGTCGGGCGCGTCGTCGTCAAGAAAATCCATTTGCAAAAACGTGGTCCCCGGCACCGGATCCATCTCCAGACAGTCGATGGCGACCACGCCCGGCCCGGTATCCTCCGACCCGGTGCGCGCCACGCTGACCTGGCACCAGCCACCCGGCGCCGAACCCAGATCAACGACCTTCGCGCCGGGCGTCAGGATATTGTGTTTGTCATCGATCTCGATCAGTTTGAAGGCGGAGCGCGACCGATATCCTTCCGCTTTCGCCCGGTGAACGTAGGGATCATTCATGTGCCGCTCAAGCCAGCGCCGGGAAGAGGCCTTCAGGCCGCTTTTCTTCTTTATGCGTGTTTTCAGTTCGCGCGTTCCGGAACCGCGCCTTGTTTGTTTTTTCATGAGTTCGGCCTGCCCGTATGCCGGAAGGGCCGCCGTTTTCTCCGCCAGACCCCGTCTGAGGCCATCATTTCGGTGAGAATCCCTTCGCGCAGCGCGCGGTCGGCGACGCGCAGCCGCTCGGCCGGCCACGCCTGGCGGATCGCCTCCAAAATCGCGCACCCGGCGAGCACAAGATCTGCCCGGTCGGCGCCGATGCAGGCATTGGCCTTGCGTTGTTCGAAACTCCAGCCCATCAGTTTTTCGACAATTGCGTCGGTTTCGGTTCTCGTCATCCACAGACCGTCGACTTGGCGCCGGTCATACCGCTCCAACCCCAGATGAATGCCGGCCAGTGTCGTCACCGTTCCCGATGTGCCGAGCAAGTGAAAGTCTGGTCCCGCCGCAATCTGTCCCAGACAATCGCGATGCGTGAACTGCTCAATCATCTCGGAAACCGCGGAGACCATCGCTGTGAAGGCCTCACGCGTGACATGCCGTCCGCCAAACCGTTCCGCGAGGGAGACGACTCCCACCGGAAGGGATGTCCAAGCCACGATATGGCGCGTGAGACGCGGCGTGCGACGGCGCGAAAGATCGATGAGCGCGATTTCGGAAGATCCGCCGCCGATATCGAACAGAACCACGCCCTTTGTGCCGCGTTCGATCAAGGATGCGCAGCCCGAGACGGCCAGACGCGCTTCGGTTTCGCGATTGACGATTTCGAGTTCCAGTCCTGTCTCTTCACGCACGCGTTGCAAGAATTCGGCGCCGTTGCCGGCCGAGCGGCACGCTTCGGTCGCAATCAGCCGGCTTCGTCCGCCCGGCCTTGCCGCGATCTTCGAGGCGCAGATTTTCAGCGCTTCAATCGAGCGGTCCATTGCGTCGTCGCCGAGACGGCCATTGGCGGCAAGACCTTCTCCGAGCCTGACGATGCGGGAAAATGCGTCAATGACGCGGAATTGCCCCGGCCTTGTCGGGACGGCCACCAGCAAGCGACAGTTGTTCGTCCCCAGATCAAGCGCGGCGTAGGTTCCGGAAGGCTTGTGGTGATGATATCGGGACGGCCGCCGATTTCGATTGGAAATCCCCGAAACGTGGCGGGGCAGAGTTTCCGCGCTTTTATCGCCATCGGGCTTGCCGGTCTGGGGAAACTGGCCTTCGCGTGCGTAGACCTTGCGTCCGCGCTTACGCTTGCGTCTCTTCTTCGAATGTTTTTGTCCTCCGGGGTTGCCGTCATGCGCCGGCCCTCCGTCGGACCGCCGCCGCGTGCCGGCGACAGTTTCGCGGCCACGCTGCGAAAACGGACTCCGGTCGTCCGTTTCGCCTGTCGGCACCCCCGGCAGCGGAATATTTCCGCCGGCATCGGGGTCTTTCAAGGCTGTTTCCTCTGCGCCGCGTCGCCCATTCGATCAGGCGTCGGGGACGCTTGTCCTCATATTTGCGTTGGATCGAGTGTAGCAGCGGCAGGCCGATTTCCCAAGCGCGGATTTTTTCGCACGGTGGCGGTATCTGGTGGAATTTGCAAATGGCCGCCGACTTGACTATTTTTGGCGAGGTCGGTTATGAACCGCCATCAGGCAATCCTGACTTGCGCTGTTGGGGAATAGGTTAACGGTAGACCCACGGACTCTGACTCCGTTAGTCCTGGTTCGAATCCAGGTTCCCCAGCCATAAAATTTCCATTCATTATCAATGATTTAATGGGAAACCCGCCGATGCAAGGCAAGGCGAAAATCTGTTTGTGTGCGCATTTGTGTGCGTTGTGCGCGCGCTACGGACACGGTTTTTTCATCGCGCCCCTTGCAGGCGTCATCCGCGCGGCAATGTCGCCAGGGCTTCCCGGTATGCCCGCACCGCCTGCCCGGTTATCAGATCGGACGCCCAGCCCTGGATTTTCACATCGCCGGAAGGCGGCTTCACGTCGTAAGCGGCCTTGCCCTTGCGTGCTATCAGCACGCAATCGCGCACCCGCAGCGGCGCGCATAGCAGCGTGAACAGCGCCAGTTCGCGCCCCCCGTCGCGCCGGTTGATCGGCGGCGCTAGAATCGCCAGATCGACAATTCGGGCATTCAGCTTCGGCGGGGCGCGTTCAGTCATCGGCCAGCGCCACAAGTTCGAGCGCGCGCCCAGGATCGATCCCGGCGGCCTTGGCTTCCGCCAGCGCCGCAACGATGCCGGACAAGGCCCGCGCCCGTCCGCCGGCGTCGTAAGCCTGCAAGGGGCGCATCACGTCCAGCGCCACCGGTTCGCCCAGCTTGTCGGTCGCTTCCTCACCGATCAGCGCGGCAATCGGTTGAAGGCACCATTGCGCAAGATGCCGTTGACCTTCGCGCACCACCAGCCCGGTCGCGCTCGAAGCCATCATCGCAGGCGTGGGGGCCGCGCCCGGTGTCGTCCACCTTCAATCCGCGCAAAGTGCCCCGGTTGTTCCAGGACCGCGTGGCCGAACTGGGCATAGGTGTAGTTGCGGAAATCGATGCCTTCATCGACGAAGCGCTCGCTGTCCGCATTCAGCATCACACCAAGGAAGTAGCATATTTTGCGATAGTTTTTCCGCTGCGCATGCAGCAGATTAAGATTGCCATAATCCTTCATGTGCAGGTCCATGGGCGTGGCGTGGCAGCCCTGAAATGCACCGTGCCGGGCCGCACCGGCCGCCCAAGCCATATTCAACCCGTCTCCGGTATTGTGCGGCTTGCCCCGCACCTTCGCCACAGACCAGTTCCTGCCGATGAGTTCGGCACGCATGGTCTCGTTTGACTCAAGTCCACCGCAGGCGAGAACCACTGCATCGGCCTCCCACCGTTCGGCATTGACGCGAACACCGGTGACTCGGTCGCTTTTGACAATCAAATCGGTGACGGGGCATTGTAGCGGATGTAGCCTCCGAGCCGCAGGAAGGCCGCGAGTTCCATGTCGAACAGGCCGACGCCCTCATTGGCGGGGGCAAGGGTCAGTCCGCCCCAGAATACGAACCGGCCGTCCTTCTCAAAGCTCTTCCGGGCGTAGATTGGCTCGTATTTTACGCCGTGATCAGCGAACCAGCGAATCGTCTCGTAGGATTTTGAAACCAGCGCCTCTTGTTCGTCCGAGAGCGGGCGCGCTTCGTTGAATGTCAACAAATCGTTCGCGAAGGTGGCCTCTTCATAAGCGCCGAAGTCGCATCGCGGCAAACGTTTGTCGTCCGGATTGACGAGCAGCGGCATGAGGTCGTCCTTGCCGCCATAGCAAAACCGCATTGCGCCGGCGGTGTATTTGGTGTTGCCGCCAGCCAGTTCCGGGCCGGCCTTTTCAAGCATCAATACATCCGCACCGGCTTCCAGCGCCGCGATGCCCGCGCAGAGTGCGGCATTACCCGATCCGGCGCCGATTACCTTCCTGGCCATTTAGCCGTTCCTCTCGAACGTTCTCGTGTCAAGCCGCCGGTCCCCGCCCGAAGGCTTCCGGATTGATCATGTTGATGGGCGCCCCTGCGGCAAAAGCGTTTACCTGCTCGAATATGTCGGTGAATCGAAGATCGAATTCGTCCTCGGTGACATAGCCGATATGGGGGGTCGGCAGGACGCTGGGATGCCGCAGAAGCGGATGGGATGTGTCGCGCAGCGATTCCTCTTCAAAGACATCAACAGCGGCGAAAATCCTTCCTTGGGCGATCTCTTCCTCCAATGCTCCGGACTCAATCAGACCGGCGCGCGAAGTGTTCACCAACAGAGTTCGCGGGCCCATTGCAGCCAGATCTTTTGCGGTGATGATCCCTTTCGTTTCCGTTTTCAGCCGGACGTGAAGACTGACGATATCGCTTGTCGAGAAAAATTCCTCCAGGCCTGCACACACCTTCGCACCGTCGGCAACAGCGCGGGAGCGCCCGCTTTCCGAGGCCCACCATTGCACCTTCATGCCGATGGCGACGGCGTAACCGGCCACGGCCTTCGCGATGCGGCCGTAGCCGTAGAGGCCCAGAGTGCGGCCGCGCAGTGTGCGCCCGACCCCCATTTGCCAATTGCCCGTATGGACCGAGGCCGCCTGTTCGGGGATCTGGCGGAAATTCGCCAGCAGCAGTGCAAGCGTCAGTTCGGCTGCGGCATAGGAGGGCGTGTCCGCATGCATGTTGGAGCAAAGCAGGACACCATGGCGATTGCAGGCATCCACATCCACATGCGGATAGACACTGCGCTGCGAAATCAGTTTCAGTTTGGGCAAACGCTCGAGAAGATCGGCTCCAATCCTTGTTCTCTCGCGAAAGAGAACCGGCGCTTCCGCTTGTCCTATCCGGTCGGAAAGACGTTGCGGGTCGGGCTCGTGGGCGATCCGGACGGTACGTCATGATCCTTCAACAAATCAAAACAGGGCAGCGTTTTGAGTGTGTCGAACCAGTCGTCGAGGATGTGAACCTTCACCTTTGCTCCATGCCCGCTCCGGCGGTCAGTTCGTGCGGGGTCGGGACAAAATGCGGCCGTCCGAGCGCTTTCGACGCATCCTCGCTAAGGGAGGCTTGTCGCGACAAGCCGCTGATTTGCGCAATTTCACATTAATCGCGCCGATCACGAAGCAGTTGAACACCTGCGCCGAGGTTTCCATGAATCCCGTCGAGGCGCCGCCTCCCGTCAAAGGCGCGAGGTCAAACGCCTCCTTTTAACCCGCTCCATGTTGAGGCAAGAGGAAAGAGACTCTTAATTAAAATATTATATAAGACTATCACGAATAGGGTGGAGTATTTCCTTAATTTCTACAAATATAGAATTATAAGTATCGATAATATTTTGTACTGCTTCCTCATTTTCAGGACAATAGGTAGAAGTTATTTCATCAGATCCTATATCCTTACACCTGTCCTGATTTAAAATAAGCTGACTTTTCATATAAGCTGATTTTAAAAGCTTGGCTTTCTCCTCATACATAGCACAAACCTTTATAAAATAAGGAGAAGCAGGCTTTTCAAAATGTCTCTTGAGAGGAAGGTTTTTACAATTCCCCGCATGCTCTATTGCTAAATTAATATAACCCATAGTGTTATCTCTGTATTCAGGATAAGTTTCTAAGTCACGATCTCCTTCATAACTGGGAGAGTTAAGCAACCTCACTCGGTAGTCACCAGAAACCCCTCGATAAAACATGGCTAAATAAACAAGAGGTAAATTATAATAAGATGTCATCTCTATATTATGATTTGCCTCCCACAGAAAGTAATCAAGAGGAGGGTAGCTATTATAAGTCTTTATGATAGCCAGTGTTCTGGAATAATAATGGGCGGCTAAATCCAAATTCCTGTCAGCTAGACTTTTGAAATCCCCTCCTGAAGAATGGTATCTTGCTATCCAATAATTAGCTACAATATTGCTGTGTTGGTCAGCTAAACTATGTAAAATCAACATTCCCTTGGAAACATCATATTGATTTTTAGTCACTTCACCTTTTAATAAGAGACAGAGAGCATAAACTAAGGTCACATTCACAGAAGGATCAGGATCATTTAATTGTTCTTGATACTGTCTTTCGGTATCCTCAAAATCACCACATCCAAAACTACCAGATTTATACCTTGTCCCAAAACCAGGGCTCGTCGCAAAAACGAAAAAGGCGATCGCACTCAATAGCAACACGATTTTTCTCATAGCTCTTTCCACATCCTCCAAAAAACCGCTATGGCGACGCACCGCTCAACGCAATCATATAAACCCAACCCAAACCGTCAAGAGCCTTTTGCACAAACGGACAGCGCGGCGGGTCGTGGTGAGATCGCGCCAAAATTCCCATCGCGTGGCGAAAGAGTGTGGTTATCGACGGAGGCGGACAGGCCGGAGTCGCCCGGTATCGCGCCGACGCCTTGTTGCGGATATGAGCCTCGGTTCCGCCGACGCGCTGAAAACGACGGGCGGAGGCGCGAGCAAATCAACCGGCGGGGCAGCGGACCAACCGCCTGGTCATTCCGTTTCCATACGCGCTTTGGCCATCGACAGCGCAATTTCGTTGGTCGGCCGGTTTTCCTCGTCCGCGCGCTCGAATATGGTCGCCAGGGTTTTGGGAATCTCCGCGATCCGGGCCGTCACGTCCTCCTTGTCATAGCCGCCCGGCGCGATTTCGGCCGCGACATTGATCAGACCACCGGCGTTGATGACATAGTCCGGCGCATAAAGAATGCCGCGGTCTTTCAGGTCGATGGCGTCCTCGTGGCGCAGAAGCTGGTTGTTGGACGAACCGGCGATGACGTCCGCCTTCAGGCCAGGAATCGTTCGCCGAGATATCACGCCCCCGAGCGCACAGGGCGCCAGCACATCGACATCGGCGAACAGGACGGTTTCAGGTGAAACAATCCTGGCGCCGAAGGCGTCTTTCGCTTCCATGCACCGGGTTTCGTCGATATCGGCCACGACCAGACCGGCGCCGGCGTCGGCCAGCATTTCCGCCAGCGCCCGGCCGACCGATCCAAGGCCCTGAATTGCGACCTCGCGGCCTTGCAGATCCGAAGAGCCGAATGTGTGGTTCAGGGCGGCCCCGATGCCTAGATATACACCCTCGGCGGTGAGGCGCGAGGGGTTGCCGCTCCCGCCGACGGTCGTGCCGGCGACGTTGGGGGCGCGCGCGTGCAAATAGTCGGCGTCGGCCAGCGTCATGCCCACATCCTCGGCGGTAATGTAGGTGTTCCGCACATGGCCGAGCATTTCGGCATAGGCGTCGAACAATTCCGGCGTTTTGTCGCGCCGCGCATCGGCGCGAATCACCGCCTTGCCGCCGCCCAGCGGAAGACCGGCGATCGCCGCCTTGAACGTCATGCCCCGCGACAGCCTGAGCGCGTCGGTGACCGCCGCGTCGAAACTGTCGTGCATCCAGATGCGGGCCCCGCCAAGAGCGGGGCCGAGCGTCGTGTCGTGGATTGCGATGATGGCGGTCAGCCCGCGGTTGTCGTCGCGACCGAGGAAGACCTTTTCATGCCCGTCATATCCCCGAAGCATGGCCGCCGATGCGGTGATATCTTCGACTACAAGGCTTGAATCAAACGGTTCGACCGGCGGCCCGGCCGGAATTGCCTCGACAAACATCTTCGCTCCTCCGGCGTGTCTCGCTCCCCTGTATCTAGGGTCGCGAACGCGAATTTTGGTGTCGAATTTCGCCCCGAACGGGAACATCCATTGCAAAAACTCCCCCCGAAAGCGAAGAAAATGTCTCCAAATCGACGAAATCGACGTTGTGAACGCGCAAAAGTCTTCATTTCCGACCGGAAAATGCCGGATATTTGCGTAAAACCGGAGGCGCGACATGGTTGAATCGGCGAAAACCGTTTCGTTCACCCGCATGAAGGACGCAACCGGGGACGACTATCTGTTGCCGCGGGACCTGGAACATGAATGTATCGCCGGAACCGGCGGGCGGGCGCCGAAGGATCTCGCCGGACAGGCCGACGCGACATCAAACGGCCGGGACATGCGCTCCAGTCGGCCACGCGGGCGGAAAACGACGGCGCGAACATCGACCGGGTTGTCGCCGCCCTGCTGCACGATATCGGGGACGGCCTGGCGCCGGCCGATCACGACAAGTTCGCCGCCGAGATCATCCGGCCCCATGCGCGCGAGGAGTGCGCATGGGTGGTCGAGAACCACGGCGCGTTCCAGAAGGTCTAATACATGCACCACTATGGCGGCGATCCGAATGAACGCGATAATTTCAAGAACCACCCCTGTTTTCAGGCCTGCGTGGATTTCTGCGAACGCCGGGACCGGTCGTCCTTCGATCCGTATTATCCGACCAGACCGCTGGAGTATTTCGCGCCGATGGCGCATGGGGTCTTCCCGCGGCGGTGCGGAAAGGTGTGGCGACCGGCCTGCCGCCTGTTTGAACCTGTCCGCGTAACGGCGGATCACCCGGGCGGCGTTTCCGTGCCGCCGTTGAGCGGGATCTGCATGATAACCGTATCCAGCCAGCGGCCATGCTTGAAACCCGAGCCTCCGATCGTGCCGGAATGGGTGAACCCCGCCGCCTCGTGAAGCCTCACCGAGGCGGGATGATTGCCGCCGTCGCCGATAATTGCGATCATCTGACGGTAGCCGAGCGCGGTCACCTCCGCGACAAGGCGGTCGAGCAGTTTTCGGCCGACGCCCCGGCCCTTGAACGCGGGATCGACATAGATGGAATCCTCGACGATGAACCGGTAGGCGGCCCGCTCGCGAAACGGTCCGGCAAAGGCGTAACCGGCGACGGCGCCGCCCAGTTCGGCCGCCAGATAGGGGAGGTCGCGGTCAACGATCCCGTTGAACCGCTCCGCCATTTCGTCCGCGGATGGCGGCGTCAGTTCATAGCTTGCCGCGCCCCGCAGGACCGCATCGGCATATATGGCGGTCACGGCGGGAATGTCGGCGAGGGCGGCGGGGCGGACAAGGATGTCGGTCATTCGAACAGGCGCGGATTTTCACCGCGTATATCGCCCTCCGGTCGCCAAAGGAAAAGGGCGGTTCGACGGAACCGCCCTTGCCGTATCGGGTTTTTCGGGTCCTATTCCCGATTGCCGAGGAAATGCAGCAGGAACATGAACAGGTTGATGAAGTCGAGATAGAGCCTCAACGCGCCCATGATCGCCTTGCGGCCCATCACGGCCTCGCCGTCGCCCGCATAGTACGTCTCCTTGATCGACTGCGTGTCGTAGGCCGTCAGGCCGGCGAACACGATGACGCCGATGCCGGAAATGGCGAACTGCATAGCGGATGACTGCAGGAAGATGTTGACGATCATTGCGATGATCAGGCCGAAAAGACCCATGATCATGAACGAACCCATGCCCGAAAGATCGCGCTTCGTCGTGTATCCCCACAGCGACAGAGCGCCAAACGCCGCCGCCGTGATGAAGAACGTGCGGACGATGCTCTCGGAGGTGTAGACCAGGAAGATGGTCGAAAAAGACAGTCCCACAAGCGCCGCATAGATCCAGAAGGTGGTTTGTGCGGCGGACACGCTCATCTTGTGGACCCTGAATCCCAGGAGGAACACAAGCCCCAGGGGCGCGAACATGATCACCCATTTGAGCGGCGACCTCCAAACGGTGTCGCCCAACTGGGTCAGATAAAGACCTTCCTTGACCTGAGCCACGCCCGCGGCGGGGTCGCCGGTCGTCGCGAGGTTGAAAAATCCGAGCGCCGCCACGCCGGTGATAGCCAGACCCAGCGCCATCAGGTTGTAGACCCTGATCATGTAGGCGCGAAGCCCTTCGTCGATGGCCATGTCGCCGCGCGCGGCGGTGGCGACGCGAGCCTGGTAGTTTCGAAGATCAGCCATTTTTATCCTCTTGTTGCTCCGTCCCGTCGGGTGTCAAACCGTGGCCTAGGCGCACGAACAGGCGCCGCTGGCGGGATTCCAGCATGCCTCGGGCCGAATATGTGCGTTCTTTGTGAAAAGGACAAGACCCCTCGCCGCGGAAATCGCAGAATTCTTGACGCCCGGGACCCCGGACAACGGCCCCGCGCCCTCATGATTGACGAAGGGGTTGTCAAATCAGAGGTTTCTGAGCACCGGCGCGGCCTTGTGTCCAAGAACGCGCCAGGTGCCCAGAAGCCCGAATCCGACTGTCAGAACGAGCGCGGCGACAATGGTGGCAACCGCGATTTCCGGCAAGAACGCGGAGGGAAGCGTCATAATCCGTGAAACGACAAACCAGGCGGCGACGCCGCCGGCGGCAAGGGCGAATATGGCGGTCGCCAGTCCTATCAGCATGTATTCGAGCGAAAACGCCGAAATCAGCGTTCCACGCGTGGCGCCGAGAGTTTTCAGCACCACGGCATCGTGAATCCGGGCGCGGTTGCCCGCCGCCAATGCGCCCGAAAGCACCAGCACCGAGGCGATCAAGGCGACGGCGGCGGCCGCGCGGACGGCCGTCGCGAGTTGGCTGACGACCCGGTTGACGATATCAAGCGCGTCCTTGACCCGGACCGAGGTCACGGCGGGAAAGGCCCGCGTGACCGCGTTGAGAACTTTCGCCTCGCGCACGGGCGTTGCTTCCGGGTCGCTGAGCGTCGCCAGCCAGGAATGGGGGGCGCCGGCCAATGTGTTGGGTGAGAACACCATGACGAAATTGATGCCGAGCGTTTCCCATTGCACCGTGCGCAGATTGGCGATCTCGGCGGTGATATCGCGCCCGAGGATATTCACGGCGATCGTATCGCCGATCTTCAATCCAAGCTCGCCCGCTTCCTCAGCGGAGAAGCTGACCAACGGTCTGCCGGCATAATCCTCCGGCCACCATCGGCCTGCCGCAAGGGTGGAGTTTTCCGGGATGTTTTTCGCATAGGTGATGCCGCGGTCTCCGCGCAGCACCCAGCCGCCCTCCGCCGGGATTTCCATTTTGTCGACGTCGGCGCCGTTGAGCGCCATGACCCGGCCGCGCAGCATCGGCACCCGCACGATCTTGCCTTCGGGCGCTTCGGCGGCGATCAGCGCGGCGAAGTCATCGACCTCCGTATTCTGGATATCGACAAAGAAGAAGTTCGGTGCGAACTCCGGTATGCCGCCGACGATCTGGCGTCGCAGATTGCCGTCGATCAGCGCCAGGGTGACCAGCAGGGTCAGGCCGAGACCGAGCGAGAGCACAACGGATGACGTCAGCGCGCCGGTCCGGTGAATGTTGCCGATGGCGAGCCGCAGCGCGGTGGAGCCGACCCGCGGCGCCCGGCGGGCGATGTCCTGCACAAGCCGCGAAACCACCCGAAGAACCAGGAAGGAAAGGGCGACCGCTCCGATAAAGATCATCGCGATGTTCCTTTGATGGGAGAACGCGGTCGCGAGGCCCGCGAGCGCCAGAACGATCACGATCGCCGCAAGAACGTAAACGGTGCGCGGCATGCCGCGCCCCTCGAAGCCCATTTCCCGGAAGAGCGCGGTCGCGGGAACATCCCGCGCCCGTCCGAGCGGGAGCAGCGCGAACGCCAATGTCGCCAGAATGCCGAACACGGCGGCCAGCGCCAATGCGCCCGGATATATGCCGGCGGATGACGGCAACGGCAGAAACGCGGCAAGAAAAGCGCCCGCGACAATCGGCATCGCGGCGGCGATCAGGAGACCGGCGGCAATGCCGAGTCCCGCGATCAGCGTGATCTGCACAAGATAGATGGTGAAGACGAGATTTCCGGACGCGCCAAGGCATTTGAACGTGGCGATGACGCCGCGTTTGCCCTCCAGATAGGCGCGCACGGCATTGGCGACGCCAACGCCGCCGACCACCAATGCGGTCAGGCCGACAAGGGTCAGAAACTGCGAAAAACGTTCGATGTTCGACGCAAGAGCGGGCGCCGCCGTCGATCGGGTCCGAATGCTCCAGCCGGCCTGGGGAAAGCGCTCGTTGGCTTCGAGCTTGATCGCCTCGATATCGGCGCCGGGCGCGAGCTTCAGCCGATAGCGGTGTTCCACCAGACTGCCCGGCTGGATCAGGCCCGACGCCCGAAGTCCTTCGAGCGAAACCATGAGCCGCGGGGCGAATCCGAAGCCGTCGGAAACCAGATCGGGTTCGGAGACGATTTTGGCCCGCAATTCGAACCGCAAATTACCCAAGCGAACGTAATCGCCGATTTCAAGGCCAAGCCGCTCGAACAAGATCGGCGCCGCGGCGGCGCCGAATGTATTGTTTTTCTTCGAAAACGGTTTGTTCGACGACAGCGGCGGTTCCGTCACGAATTCGCCATAAAGCGGATAAGCGTCATCGACCGCCTTGGCCTCTACCAGGGTCTGATCCGAACCGTCATCGAGGCGCGCCATCGACCGCATTCCCGCATTGACCGCCAGTTGACCGGCGCCCCGAAGAAACGCCAGTTCATCCTCGCTCGCTTCGCGCTGCACCAGTTCGAAACGCATGTCGCCGCCGAGCAGCGCCCGCCCTTCACCGGCCATCCCGGCGGTTATGGCCCGCGCGACGGAATTGACGCCGCCGATGGCGCCGACGCCCAGCGCGATGCAGGCGAGGAAGATGAAGAACCCCGACAGGCCGCCGCGCATTTCGCGCAGCGAAAACCGGATTGCGAGTTTCAGGTCGGACAGATTCGTCACGCCGGAACCGCCTCGGACATTGCGTCAATGCGGCCCGAAAGCATCGCGACCCGGCGGTCGCAACGGGCGGCGAGCGATGTGTCGTGGGTCACAAGCACCAGGGTGGCGCCGCGATCCCGCGCGGTGGAGAACAACAGGTCGGCGATCTGCCCGCCGGTCGTCCGGTCGAGATTGCCGGTGGGTTCGTCGGCAATCAGGATTGCCGGCTCCGGCGCAAGCGCACGGGCGATCGCGACGCGCTGTTGCTCACCGCCCGACAATTCACCCGGATAGTGCGTGAGCCGCTCCGACAGACCGACGGCGGCAAGCTCGGCTTCGGCGGCCTTGAACGGATCGCGGCGGCCCGCGAGTTCGAGCGGCACGGCGACGTTTTCAAGCGCCGTCATATTGGGAATCAGGTGAAAGGACTGAAACACGATGCCGATCGTCCTGCCGCGAAAGGCGGCGATTTCGTCCTCGCTCTTTCCGGTCAGCAGATGACCGTCAACGGTTACCGCGCCCGCATCGACCGTTTCCAGACCGGCGATCACCATCAGCAGGGTGGATTTGCCCGAACCCGACGGCCCCACAATGCCGGCGCTTTCACCGCGCGCAAGGTCGAGCGATATGCTCTTGAGCACATCAACCGACGAAGCTCCCTCGCCGAGCGTCAAAGAAACGCCGGATAGCCGGATGACGGGTGTTTTCACGGAAAATTCATCCTATATTCGCGATCGTCCACGACCTCCTTCGGGCGCGGACATTCAGGCAGATATGGTGACTGCGCAATGGCTTTCAATCCGGATTGGCGAAATCGGCATTCGCACTGGCGGGTGATCACGCTGTTGACGGCTTTGGCGATATTTGCCTTCGCCTCGTTCGCGCGGTCGGAACCCGTCAGAATAGTGGGATTTGGCGACAGTCTGATGGCCGGTTATCAACTGGAACCGGGGGAGGGATTTACGGTGCGGCTCGAAGCCGCGTTGGAGTCCGCGGGATACAATGCCGAAGTGGCCAATGCCGGCGTATCGGGCGATACGACAACGGGCGGTCTCGCCCGTCTCGACTGGTCGGTGCCCGACGGAACCCGACTGGTCATTCTCGAACTTGGCGCCAACGACGCGCTGCGTGGGATTTCGCCTGATATTACACGGCAAAACCTCGACGCCATGATTTCGTCGCTCAAGCGGCGGGGCATCGAGGTGCTTCTGGCCGGGATGCTCGCTCCGCCGAATATGGGCGCCGATTACGGGGCGGCATTCAATCCGATTTATCCCGAACTGGCCGACAAACACCAACTGGCGCTCTATCCGTTTTTTCTTGATGGCGTTGCCGCTCGACCGAACAGGCTTTTGGCCGACGGCATGCACCCCAATCCGCGAGGCGTGCAGATCATGGTCGCCGGAATTTTGCCGCATGTGGTTGGTATGATTGAGAAAATGCCCCAATGATCCCGGCATGAACCGGATTTCTCTTGCCGGAACGCAAAAACGGTGATTCGCTGAGCTTGTCAGGGGCCGATTCAGGGAGGCGCTATGATGCCACGACTGTTTACCGCACTCGAAATTCCCCACGACGCGGCGCTCTCCCTGTCGCTGCTGCGCGGCGGTCTGCCCGGCGCGCGTTGGATCGACACCGAAAACTATCATCTGACGCTGTGTTTTTTTGGCGACGTCGAGAGCCATGTCGCCGATGAAATCGCCAATGCGCTCGACCGGATAAGACGACCGTCGTTCGCGCTTCAATTGTCGGGCGTCGGTGTGTTCGGATCAAAAAGGCCGCACACGCTTTGGGCCGGAATCGCCGCTTCACCCGATCTCGCCGCTCTTCAAAGCGACATCGGGCGGACCGGTCAAAGGTTTGGCTTGCCGGCCGATGCGCGCAGGTTTTCGCCGCATGTCACTCTGGCGCGACTGCGCGATGCGCCCGCTGAAGACGTGGCGGCGTGGCTGTCGGCGCGGGGCAATTTTTCCGCCCGGCCCTTCAAGGTGTGGCGTTTCGTGATGATGTCGTCGCGCAATTCCTTCGGCGGCGGACCCTACGTCGTCGAGGAAAGATGGCGGCTTGGGGATATGGCGGCCCAAACTCGGCCGGATTTTGCCGCGAGCGATTCCGAAGCGGCGGGTATCGCCCGGTAGACATTGTCGAATCCGTCCGGCCGGCGGCGACCGGCAGATGTCGCCGAGGCGGACGAACGGAACGGAGTATTTGGCATTCATGGCGCTTGCCCTATCCTGTGCGCCGATGTGACACAATCGGGAGACGACGCATGCGCCGTGACAAACTGACGCCGGCCTCGATCAAGGAGGCGCTGAAAGAACTGGAGGGCTGGTCGGGCGATGAAGACGGAACCGGTATCGGGAAGTCTTTCAGGTTCAGGAATTTCAACGCGGCGTTCGCCTTCATGACCCGGGTGGCGATGCTGGCGGAAAAAATGAACCACCACCCGGAATGGTTTAATGTCTACAACAGGATAGATGTGCGGCTGTCGACTCATGACGCCGGTGGCGTAACCATTCTCGATATCGAAATGGCCCGGAAGATGAATGTGTATGCGAGCGGCTGAATACTCGGTGGACCCGACCGCCGGCTATTGCGCACGGTTGCCTGAATGCCCACATTCACGCCGGAAAAAGCGGAGTTCCGATCAATGGACGACGTCAAAATCGGTGAGATTCTCGCGCCGGTTGACGAAGCGGAAGAAAAACGGCGCGAGGAGCGCGTTGGCGCCAGGCTGTGGCGCACGGCAAGGCGCGCCGCACGGCAGGTTCCTTTCATGGACAAAGTGATCGCGGGATATTTCTGTGCGCTTGATCCGAATACGCCGATAAGAGTGCGCGGTATCCTGCTTGCGGCATTGGCCTATTTCGTGCTGCCGCTCGACTCGATCCCGGATTTCCTGTTCGGTTTCGGCTTTACCGACGATGTCGCGGTATTGACGGCGGCGCTGACCGCAATACGCACGCACATCACCCGAGCGCACCGCGATGCCGCCCGTGCGGCGCTTGAGAACCGCGAGCAGGACTGAATCGGCTCTTTTGTTTGCGCGGCAAGGCATGGGCCGAAGCCTGCGGGCCGCCGCCAGACCGTCGATATCGACGATCGGCGTTTCGCCGAACCCGGCTATTGACGACGGTCAGTTCGCCGCTGCTTCGGTGGTCTCGGCCAATTCCGGCTTTTCCGCTCGACCGGCCGACAAACCGCCGAACAGGATGTAGTAGCCGCCGGGGACGAAAAACAGGGTCAGAACCGAGGCGACCGCCAATCCGCCGATCATCAGCGTCGCCATCGGTTCAAACAAGGCGCCGCCTGCGATCGCCATCGGCAGAAGACCGAAAATTGTCGTGAGCGAGGTCAGCATGATCGGCGTAACGCGCTTGCGCGCCGCCGCGACAACGGCATCCTTCAGCCCTTTCGACCGCCGTTCAATGTCGATCTGGTCGATCAGCACGATGGCGTTGTTGATGATGATGCCGGCAAGCGAAATCATGCCAAGAATGGCGAAAAAGGAAAGCGTCCGCCCGGTCAGCATCAGCGCGCCCGGCGCACCGATGACGATCAGCGGGATCGTCATGAACGTAAGCAGCACGCGGCGAAACGAATTGAACTGAAAAACGAGCGCCGCAAGCATGAACGTAAGCGCCGCCGGCATGCCGCCCAGCAACAGGGCATTGACCTCGGCGCGGTTCTCGGTCTCGCCGCCGATTGAGAGTTTTTCATCTTCATTCAACCCGATCGCGGCGAGTTTCGGCGCGACCAGCGCAACAACCTCGTTGGCGGCAAGCGCATCGCTTTTTGCCGAAATCCTGATCTGGCGAACCTGGTTTTCACGGCGCAATCGGGAATACTCCAACCGCGGCTGAAAAGTGGCGATGCGATCGAGCGATATCAGCCGCCCGCCCGCGGGCACCGACAGGTTGGCGAGATCCTCGATGCTGTCACGGAATCCTTCGGCCGCGCGCACGACGATGGGTATCGATTCCGTCCCTTCGCGGTAGGTCGAATAGGATGTGCCCGAAAAGTAGGTGTCCATCACATTGGAGATATCTTCCGAAGTGACGCCCAGTTCGCGGGTCTTGTCCTGCGCGACGTTGATGACGATTTTCAGGGTCTTGTTGCCCCAGTCGTTCTCGTTCTGCACAATTCCCGGCACGTCGGCGAAAATGTTCTCGAACTGACCGGCGAGCATCAACAGCCTCTCGGCGTCCCGTCCGGTGATATTGATCTCGACAATGCCGGATTCGCCGCCGCCCATGAACAGCCGCTTGACCTTGAACCGGGCCGCCGGGTGGTTTTCGACCAGATGGCGTTGCGCGCGGGCCGCTATGGCGAGCGTTCCCTCATGGCTGTCCGTGTTGACCAGAATGAAGGCGCTTGACGGATCCGTGTCGGCCGGATTGAGCGCCAGATAAAAACGGGGTCCGCCGTCGCCGGCGAATACGGTGGTGTTCAGCACTTCCGGATTGACCGTCTCATCGGAAGCCGACGCTCAGCCGCGAGCGCTTCTTCCTCGGTACGCGCGATCGACGTGCCTTTGGGCATATCCAGATAAATGAGATACTCGGCGCGCTCGGCCAGCGGGAACATCTCCGACTTGACGTGCGGGAACAGTTGCGCCGCCCCATAGACCGCCGCATAGGCGGCAACGATGACAACGGGCGCCAAGACAAGCGATTTTTCGACAGTTACGCCATAGACACGGACGAGGAGATTGGGCCTTTTGTACGATTTCGCAACGGTGTTTGTTCCGGCCAGCCAGACACACAGCGCGGGAAGAACGTACAGGGCCGTCAGCCACGACCCGAGCAGCATGACGCCGACGACCGCGCCGAGCGAGTAGGCGAATTCGCCCTCGACGCCGTCCATTATCAGCATGGGAATGAATGCGGACACGGTCGTGACCGACGCGACGCCGAGCGGGATGAAAAACTGCTTTCCGGCGCCGGTCGCCGCCTCGTCCGGCGGAACGCCGCGCGCGATCCGCCCCTGAATGTCCTCGACGACGACGAGCCCGTTATCGACCAGCAGGCCGAGCGAGATGATGACGGCGGCAATCGAAATCTGCTGCAGGTCGATTTCCAGATACCCCATGCCGATCAGTGCGAAAGTGACCGTGAAGGGAACAATCGCCGCGATGATCAACGCCGCGCGGAAACCCAGAAATACGAGCATTACCAGAACGACGACGCCGAAGGTCTGGGCGACATTCGACAAGGCGCCGTTGATCGACGTCGTGACGTTGGTTTCCTGATATGTCGAGAAATCGTAGGCGATGCCGATCGGTTGCGTCCGCTCGAAAGAACCGACGGCTGCCCGCAGAGCCTTGCCGATCTTCTGGATGTCTTCCGTATCGTTCATCTCGATGCCGACGATCACGGCCGGCCTGCCATTGTAGTAGACCGGCCTGTCTTTCGGCGATTGATATCCGCGCCGGACCGTCAGAAGATCTTTCAGCCGGACAAAGCCGGCCTGTCCCTGCACTTTGGTCAGCAGGTCGCCGATTTCCTCGACGGATTCCAGATCGCCGTTGGCTTCCAGTATCAGATTGACCCCGCCGGCATCCAGTTGTCCGGCCGGCAGGATGACGTTTTGCGCACTCAAATCGTCCAGAACCTGGGCGATCTGCACGCCAACCGCGGCAAGTTTTCGGGAATCGATCTCCAGCCAGATCCGTTCCTCCTGAACGCCGAACAAGGTTACTTTGGAAACCCCGTCAACCGTATAAAGATGTTCGCGCAGATCCTCGGCCGATTGCTTGATCTCCGCATAGGAAAATCCTTCTCCGGTCACCGCCACGGTCGCGATGGCCACGTCGCCGTAATTGGTATTGAAAAACGGCCCCCGAGTGCCGGACGGGAGATCTTTTTTCAGGTCCTCCATCCTGTTTCGGATGTCCTGAAACACGCTTTCCAGCCGTTCTTTGGGCAGGGAATCGTACACCGTCAGCGTCACAACCGCCCGTCCGGTGGAAATCAGGGTATTGATATCCTCGATTTCGCCGATTTCGCGGGCGGTCCGCTCGACGGGCACGACGATCAGATCTTCCATCCGGTCCGGCGCCATGCCCGGAAACTGGACCGTGACGAGCGCGTTGCGGATGGTGATCGCCGGGTTCTCGCGTTTGGGCATGCCGACGTACACCAGCAGACCCTGCACGATAAGTCCGACCATGACGAGTATTGTCAGGCGGGAACGGCCGATGCCGAAACGGGTCAGAAAATCCACGCCGATCAGTTCCCGCCGTCATCGGGCAGCAGTTTTACCTTCTGCCCTTCCCGGAGAAAGGAAACGCCGGCGGACGCGACTCTGTCGCCCGGTTGAAGGCCGTCAACCGCGATCAGCGCGTTTTCCCGCACGCCCCGACCCTGATCGCACGACGCCTGACCGTGCCTGTCGGGGGATCGAAGACAAAAATTTCCACGCTGGAAGGTTCGCTTTGGTCGCTCCGCGCCTTGATCCGGCCTTCGAAGGGCAGCACCGTCAAAGGCAGTATAAATCCCTGTCCGCGCGGCACCGGGAACTCCAATGTGATCTCGACCGCCATGCCGGCCTTCATCGACGGGTCGACCTCTTCCAGCGTCACCACGACGGGGAAGGACGATACGGTATCGGCCCTGGACCCCAGTTCGCTGACATGCGCCGGCAGCGCGATACCGGGATTGTCCGCAAGGCGAACAACCGATTTCTTGCCGACCGTCAGTTGATTGACGATCTCGAAGCTGACCGAAAACGCGGCCTCGAATGTGTCGGCGGCATAAAGCGTCGCGACAGGCGCGCCTTGGGCCACATTGGCGAACGATTCCACCTGAACCGTGTTTATGATGCCGGCGAATGGCGCCCTGAGAACGGCCTTGCCGAGGTTGCTCTCGGCGGTTTCGACCTGTTTCCGCGCCTGGGCGACCTGCGCCGCCGACATCTCCATGGCGGTGCGGGCCTGATCGGCCGCGGCCTTTGTGGTTACGCCCTTCTTGAACAGTTCTTCCTTTCGCTCGAAATCCTCTCCGGCGTTTCGCGCGCTCGATTCGGCCTGCCGCAGCGCCGCCTGGGCGCTTTCCAACTGCAATTGCAGCGACATCGTGTCGATCCCGGCGATTACGTCACCGGCCTCGACGCGCTGACCCACATCGAGATTGACCGCCTTGAGGCGTCCGGGTACCTCAAACGAAAGAGTGGGCACTTCCGCCGGCTGCAGGACGCTTGGATAGCGTCTGACCGTCGTATGCTCGGACTCCTTGATCGACACGGTTTTCAGACCGCGAACGGGTGGTTCGGCATTTTCCGGCGGAGCGCCCGAATTCGGTACAGCCCGCGGCCAGACCCAGCAGGACAAAGCCCGCAAACAGCTTCCTCGTCGCCGCCTTCCACTCCATGATCTCGTTTTCAAATCACACCAACTTCGGTCCCGCGGTCAATCGGTCGAACATTTGTGACAAACTGTCGCCGTTTTTCCGCGCTTCATGGTCCGCGAATGTGATCGTGCCGGAAGCGGCGGTGGATGAATTCCCGCGCCGTTCACCGTTTGGTAACCCGTATTAATTCAAAATGAAGCCAACCGGGCACGCCGGAAATGCGGCCCGAACCCACTGATTCAAACGACAGGGAACCGGTTGCAACCATGCGAATCCTGATTTCGACCCTCATGACGTTGGTTTTGGCCGCGACACCGGCTCTGGCCCAGACCGCCAAGCGGATATCCCAGCACAAGAACTGGGCCACCTACAGCTACAACGCCGACAGCGGCAAGGTCTGTTATGTGTTGTCGGTGCCGTCGACCAAGGAGCCGTCCAATCTCGATCACGGCGACATCTATTTTTCCGTAAGCCAGAAGCCCGGTCAGAACGTGGCGTTCGAGCCGCAGTTCATTGCCGCGTACACTTTGAAGGACAAATCGAAAGTCACCTTGACGGTCGACGGCAAACCCTTCACGATGTTTACGAAAGGCAAGGGTGCCTGGCTGGAGAACGCCGCCGAGGAACCGATACTGGTCGCGGCGATGAAGGCCGGTTCGAACATGAAGGTGGCGGCGACTTCCGGTCGCGGCAACGCTACGAGCTACATGTTCTCGCTGAACGGCATCACCGCCGCGTTGGATTCGATCAAGACCTGCAAATGACGCCGGTTTGAAAGCTTCCACGCAAGCCCGCCGCGGATTCATTGATCTATTTGTCCCGAAGCGCCCGCAACCGGGCGGTTGGTCGCCGGGCGGCAATGCGTTCACGACATGACGCCGGGTCGGTTTTGTGCTAGCAGCGCCGCCAGCAAAGAGCATTTGTTTTCGCCGACATGTCCGCAACTCTTGACATCGCGCGCAATTCGCATCCGAACCGGGCGCCGGAATCGGCTCACGGCAGGGCGGCGCTGATCGGTCTGTCGCGCGAGGAACTGGCGGACGCATTGGCGAATGCCGGCGTTCCCGACCGCCAGAGGCGTATGCGCGTTTCGCAACTGTGGCATTGGCTTTATGTGCGCGGCGTGTCGAATTTCGATGACATGCGCAACATTTCCAGGGAGTTGCGCGGGAAACTGGCGGAGAGTTTTACGATTGCGCGACCGGAAATCGCCGAGGAGCAGATTTCCGGGGACGGGACACGCAAATGGCTGCTGCGGTTTCCGTCGCGCGGCGCGGGCAGGCCGGTCGAGGTCGAGACGGTCTACATTCCCGAAGAGGGCCGCGGTACGTTGTGTATTTCCTCGCAGGTCGGCTGCACCCTGACCTGCACGTTTTGCCACACCGGCACACAGAAGCTGGTGCGCAACCTCACCGCGGAAGAGATCCTGGCGCAATTGCTGCTTGCCCGCGACCGGCTTGGCGACTTTCCGGGCCGGGATGCGCCCGATGGCGTCATCGCGCCTGCCGGGGGCCGCAAGGTCTCGAACATCGTCATGATGGGCATGGGCGAGCCGCTTTACAATTTCGCCAACGTCAAGCGGGCGCTGCTGATCGCGTCGGACGGCGAAGGCCTGTCCCTGTCGAAGCGCCGAATCACGCTTTCCACTTCCGGAGCGGTTCCGGAAATCTATCGAACCGGCGAAGAGATCGGCGTCATGCTGGCGGTCTCGCTTCACGCCACGAACGATCGATTGCGCGACGAACTTGTGCCAATCAACAAAAAACATCCGATCGGAGAACTGCTTAAGGCGTGTCGCGATTATCCCGGCCTGTCCAATGCGCGACGGATCACCTTCGAGTATGTGATGCTGAAAGGCGTCAATGACGGTCTCGACGACGCCGGACGGCTGGTCATGCTGCTCAAGGGCATTCCGGCGAAAATCAATCTGATTCCGTTCAATCCATGGCCGGGTTCACGGTATGAATGCTCCGACTGGCGGACGATCGAGCGTTTCGCGGATTTCGTCAACGCCGCCGGCTACGCCTCGCCGATACGCACGCCGCGCGGGCGGGATATCCTGGCGGCCTGCGGTCAGCTGAAATCACAATCGGAACGGCTTCGAAAATCCGAGCGACTGGCGCTGGAGGCAATGATGATCTCGGGGCATGGCGAAGCGTGAGTCGCTGCAGCAATCGGGTTTCGTACGCAATTCGCCGTCATTGGCAACGCCGTCCGAGTCCACGTCCCACCAGACGCGGAATTCAACGAACCGGTCGTCCTGATCGCCGGGGCCTGACTGGCCGGATTTATCATAACCGCCGGAGGAAGATGAGGAACTGCCCGACGATGAACTTCCTCCATTGGAGGAGCCACCGGAGTCGCCGTTTCCATTATAATTGCCGTCTATACCCGGATGGCCGCCTATGTAACCGTAAAACTGTCCCGGAGAACCGCTCGTACTGGAACCTCTGGGACTGTCACCGTAATCTCCAGAACCAAATCCAGGGTAGTAATCCGAATTATACCCCCAATTCACCCCACTGCCTCTTTTGTCATAACCGTACCAAAGATCGTGAAAGCCCTTCGATGCCGGCCCATAATCGGCCATTTCTGAATAAACACCGGCTGCAATATCGTCCAAACCAAGAACAAGTGGATCAGAATTCATGTATTCATTATTTTGCCATGCCCGAAGAAGGGTTCAACCTCGGCATTATACGGCCCCGTCTCGTCGAATCTCAATCCACAAAGATAGGCACCGACCCGCCAGTTTGCGGGTTTGATTCAAAGGCTTTTTTGCCTTGTTCGCGCTTGCGAGTCAACCGGAAAAACCGGGTGTCATGCCCGCCTTCGCCGCCGTATCGGTGTCGGCGTTTTCACGGAACCACCGGCAAATTGCAAGGCGCACAATGGGCGGAACTCCCTTCAATACCACCCCTCATTGCTTTTGACGTGTTCGAAGAACGGCGCAACGATGAAATCGGGCTTATACGGCCCCGTCTCGTCGAATCGCGATCCACAAACCCATCCGCGTCGGCCTGCCAGTTTGTGAGTTTGATCCACAGACCCTGCCCTGTTCGCGATCGCAAATCGAACGGAAACAGCCGGGTGTTACGCTCATGTTCGCCCTTGAAATGCGTGTAGGAGGAAAGCGCTTTGGCATTGCACCCGATCGCTTCGGCAACGAGTTCCTCCATCTCCGCCATGCCGAGATTGTTTTTCTCCGCCTCCTTGTCGTAGCGCCCGAGCGCGCCGACATTCTTGAAGCGGAGCAGCGCATGACGCGGTGCGTGCGATCTGACCAGATCGACGATGCGTTTGACCGCGCCCTCATTGATCCCCCGGATAAGAATGGCGCCCGTATTCAGGACCATGCGGTTGGCAACGATGTTCCCGACGGCCTGCAGTTTTTCGCGGCGCAGCGAAGCCCGTCTATGCGCTCATACCAGTCGTCATTATCCGCCCCGTTCAGGGATATGTAAACATGGCGCAAACCGGCGTCACGCGATTCCCGGACATAATGTTCGCGGGCAAGGCGCAAACCATAACCGTCTGCTGACCGGCATAAGCGACCGAGAACTCCTGGCTTACTTCAGTCGCGATACCGGCGAACTCGGGGATAGCCGCGAACTGGATACCCACGTAAGGGCTCGGATCGACGGTGGAGTTGTTCGGATCGGCCGACAGGATCGAGTCCAGCGTCATCTGAGCGAAAGGGATGTCCTTGTAGTTCGGGTTCTCGTAGAGCGAGGTCCGGGCGCCTGGAGGAACGTTGGCCCAGCCTTCTTTCGACGCCACCAGCTCGATATAGCTGTTGGAGGTCGCCCACTACTCGATGAACTCCTTGGCGGCGGCTTCATTCTGGGTGCCGACGGGGATCGCCAGAGCCCATGCCCACAGCCAGTTGGAGCGAACGCCCGGACCATTGTCGGGCGCCAGAGCGAAGCCGACCTTGTCGGCAACGGTCGAGTCGTTCGGGTTGGTCATAAACGAAGCGGCAACCGTCGCGTCGATCCACATGCCGCACTTGCCCTGCTGGAAGAGCGCCAGGTTTTCGTTGAAACCGTTGGTCGCGTATCCCGGAGGGCCCGCGTCGCTCATTATGTTGACGAAAAAGTTCAACGTGTCGGACCACTCGCGCGTGTCGAATTGCGCATTCCACTCCTCGTCGAACCAACGTGCGCCGAACGAATTCGACATCGCCGTGATAAAAGCGCCGCCCTCGCCCCAGCCGGCCTTGCCGCGCAGGCAGATGCCGTTGATTTCGTTGTCGCGATCGGTCATCTCGCGGGCCGCCTTGGCAATGAACGACCAGGACGGCGCGCTCGGCATTTCAAGGCCGGCGGCTTCCATCAGGTCGGTGCGATACATGATCATCGACGATTCACCGTAAAACGGCGCCGCGTACAATATGCCGTCGTGGGACAGGCCGCCCGCCATCGCCGGCAGAATGTCGGCCGCGTCGTATTCCGCGGACAGATCGTCCAGCGGAACCAGCCAGCCGTTCGCGCCCCAGATCGAGGTTTCGTACATGCCGATGGTCATGATGTCGAAAGCGCCGCCCTTGGTGCTGATGTCCGTCGTGACGCGCTGACGCAAGACATTCTCTTCCAGCGTCACCCATTCCACCTCATGACCCGTCTTCGCGGTGAAATCATCGGTCAGACCCTCTTGCATGCGGATCATGTCGCCGTTGTTCACGGTGGCGATGGTGATGGTCGCCGCGTGCGAGTCGGTATAGACCGTAGCCGCCGTCAACGCGATCGCGGTCGACAGACAAAGAGTCCACTTGAACTGCATCCGAATTCCCTCCCTTGGATATCCAAGGGAGACTATCGAGTTCGCTACGCGCGTAAATTTTTGAGACCGGTCACGCGGACGCTCTCATGACCAGCCTGCCTTCGAAATGGGTCTCGGTCCTTGATTGACCGCCGCCATTGTCAATCAAACCGAACAGCGTTTCGACGCTGCGACTGGAAATCGACTCATAGTCCTGCGCAACGGTTGTCAGCGGAGGACAGGTATATAGCGAAAACGGATGATCGTCGTGGCCGGCGATACGCAAGGAGAATTCCTCGCCATGCCCGACACGTATGCCGGATTCGTGGGCCGCGCACAACAAGCCAATCGCCAACCGGTCATTACTGCAAAGCACGGTATCGGTGGCCGGTCGTCTCTCCCCGATGACCCTTTTACCCTCGCGGTAACCGATTTCCTCAAAATTCCACCCGTCGCCGGCCACCTGAATCAATTGAGGCTGGTGGCCCAATCGGCCCATGCCGTTACAATAGGTTTCTCTGCGACGATAGGCATTCGGATTGGTCGGCGACCGCATCTCGAAAAACGCCGGCGACTGACCGGTGCGACAGAGGAATTCACAAATCGTCGCCGTCGTCTGAGCGTTGTTGTGACCAATGAAGGCTCCGCCTATATCATTGATATTAATGTTGAAAAGGACAATCTGGATATTGTCGCAAAAAGCTTTCAAGGATGTCCTGTCGGAAGCCCGCCCCAGTGGAGCGATCAATACGCCGGCGGGTTTTATCGACCGCAAACTGTTGAGGTTTTAGATTTCCTGAGCCGGGTCGCCGTGCGAACTGAGGAGGATTGGCCGAAAACCTGCATCGATAACCGGATTTTCAATCTTCCGCGCGATCTCCGCAAAAAAGGGATCGGCAAGATAGGGAACGACGATTCCGATGTTCTTCGTCAGCCGCCGGTTCTGGTTGATGACATAAATGTTCGGGCGAAAATCATACTGCTCCAGCGCATCTTCTATGCGTTTGCGGGTCGACGCTTTCACGCTGTCCGGATCATGAAAATATTTAGGTTCAGGGCTCATTAATTGAGCTGGAAGATTACGGTTGCAGCGATTGTTATTGCTGCGAAGAAGGTGTCGGCACATGTGTCGTAACGGGTTGCGATGCGTCTCCAGTCTTTCAGTCTGCCAAAGGCATTTTCGACCTTATGGCGTTGTTTATACAACGTTTTGCAATACCTGGCGGGGTTCTTGCGCTTCGCGCGTGGCGGTATGCAAGAGGCAATCCCCTTGGTTTTGAGTGCGGCGCGCAATTCATCGCTTATCAGCTCAAAAATAAGAGTCTCTCTCCTCTTGCCTCAACATGGAGCGGGTTAAAAGGAGGTGTTTGACCCCGCGCCTTTGACGGGAGGCGGCGCTTCGACGGGATTCATGGAAACCTCGGCGCAGGTGTTCAACTGTTTCGCCACCGGCGCGAGGACCGTCACGCCGGACGGCGAAAAGGCCATCGAAACGCTTAGGCCCGGCGACCGGGTCGTGACCCATGACGGAAGGTCGACGCCGGCGATCTGGGTGGCGAGGCAGACCGTCGCCAACCCGCGCGGCGTCGAACTCGGACGCAAGCCCGTGCGCATCGACGCCGGCGCCCTCAGCCCGGACCTGCTGAACAGACCGCTGACCGTGACCGCCGATCACGCCTTGCCGTTCGGCGACATGCCGGTCAACGCCGGCACGCTGGCGGAGGACGGAACCACAATCCGCCTGCTGCCGCTTGCCGGTCTGCCGTCGATGTTCAACTACTGGCATGTGGAGCTTGAGAACCACGAGGTCGTTCCGGTCAATGGCGGCGTTCCTGCGGAGAGTTTCATCGATTATGTCGGCCGGTCCGGCTTCGACAATTACGACGAATATCTCGACCTCGTGGGGGCCGACCGTCTGATTACGGAAATGCCGTTTGCGCGCATATCGGCGCGGCGTCTGCTGCCGGCGAACGGGCTGCGGGGATGCCGGCCATCGCGCGGCGGCCCCTCGTCGCCGCCCCCCGGCGCAAAGCCGCCTGACGCAACACGCATGGGGTGAGCCGCTAATATCCGGTCGCCGGGCTTTCGTTTCATCGGGAGGCCAAAAGGCGGCGGGATGAAATCGTCGGTCTCCGCCACGATCTTGTCCGCTTCCGGGCGCGGCGGGTTTCATCCCCTCATGAAAGCAGCAGGAACTCAAGCACCATCGCGGCGGTCCAGGTAAACCTTCCGCCGCCACACGGTTCGCCCGTATATGGGTCGTAATATTCGGCGAAACCGCTTGCCTTGATCAGGTCGAGACTGGAGGCGACGATCTGTTCGGCAATGCGTTTTTCACCGGCCCGCATCAGGCCGTCGGAAATCATGTAGTTGACGATCAGCCATGCGGGACCGCGCCAGTAGCGTTTTGCATCGAACCGCGGGTCGGCGGGGTCGTGGCTCGGAATGATATATTTTGAAGTCCTTGAGAGCGATTCGATCCGCTCCGCCACCGCGCGCGCATATTCAGGTGAAACATCGGCGAATATCGCCAGCAATCCGCCGACCGAAGGACTTTCGATCGGATTTTGCGCGCGCCTGTCGTAGCAGACAAATTGCCGATGGGTTTCACTCCACAGGGTGGACAGGGCCGAAAGGCCTTTGTCCTGATAGCTGCGATTGGCGGCGGCGATGTCGTCCATTCCCAATTCCGCCGCCAGTTCGGAAATCTCCTGGCAGCCACGGATCAGGATGCCGTTAAAACCGGGATCGACCACCTGGAACGGCGAAGCATCATGCAGTTTGCCATTGTCCCATCCCAGGCTCCTGAAGTGATTGACAAGCCAGATATAGCGATCATATTGCGCCCTGGTCGGACGGTGTTCGGGATTTGCGTGTTCGGTGTCGCGACGCCGGTATTCGCCGATACCGTCGGTTGGCACGCGGTCAAACGCATCGTCCCAGTCCATGGAGTTGTCCCGGCCCGATTCCCACGGATGAATGATCGCCACAAGTCCGGTTCCTTGCGGGTCGCGCATGGAATAGAACCAGTCGTGCCAACGGGAAACTTTCGGAAGAAGGTCCAAGGCCCTTTTGCGCGCCATTTCCTTGTTCCGCGCCCGGCAATACAATCGCCTGATCGCGAATCCCGCCACCGCCGGTTGCGTAATCCCGGTGGTTGGAACCTCGCGTCCCGTGCCCCAGACATCGGGGCCCGGAAAATATCCATCGTCATCTTCATGGAAGACAATATGCGGAACCATGCCATCGTCCCACTGATGCCCGAACAGGGTTTCGATCTCGGTCCAGGCCCGGTCTTCGTCGATCTGGGCCTGGCCAAGCGCGGTGAGGCAGGAATCCCAGTTCCATTGAAACGGGTAAAGACCCTTGGTTGGAACGGTAAATGCGCCCCGGTCGTTTTCCCGGAGAACTTCGGCGGCATGCTCGAAAATCGAACTCTTGTCCAGCGTGCTCATGTAAGCGCCTCCAATCAGACGACGGCGTTCGCCGTTCGCGGGTCGAACCATCTGATCCGATCTCTTTCCGGCGCCAGGTAGACCGCATCTCCGGGTTTTATCGGCGCATTGCTGTCGATGACCGCGCGAAACAGCGCGTTGTCGACCTTGCAGGTGATAAGGATATGCGCGCCCAGCGGCTCCACAACGCCGACAACCGCTTTCAAGCCCGACCTGGCGACCGACACCGACACATCCTCGGGACGAATGGCGAATTCGAGGGTTTTTCCGGCCGTGTCGCCCGGGCCTGAGAAAGTCTGTCCGGCAACACTCCATTCGCCATTGCTCTTTTGTTCGGCGTTGAGAAAATTCATCGGCGGATTGCCAATGAAGCCGCCCACGAAACGGGTCGCCGGATTTCTATATATTTCGACCGGATTGTCCGCCTGCACAATTCGACCCTCGTGCATGACGGAAATGCGATCCGCCATGGACATGGCCTCGACCTGGTCGTGGGTGACATAGATGGTCGTTGTCCTGCTGTCGGCAAGAACGCCCTTGAGTTCCGCGCGCATTTCCATGCGCAGCAGCGCATCGAGATTGGAAAGCGGCTCATCCATCAGGATAACGTCGGGTTCCATCGCCAAAGCGCGAGCAACCGCGACACGCTGGCGTTGACCGCCGGAGAGTTCGCCGGAATAACGTTTCGACAATTGTTCGATATGCATGAGCCCGGCCGTTCGCTCGACGCGCTCCTTGATGACGTTTTCCGGCAATTTGTCCATGCGCAGACCAAAGGCGATATTCTCGAACACCGTCAGATGAGGGAAGACCGCATAGTTCTGGAACACCATTGCGATGCCCCGCTCGCGCGGCGGCAGGTGATCGACGCGCCTGCCGCCGATCCGGACTTCACCCTCCATAGGCGTTTCCAACCCGGCGATGATCCGGAGCAATGTGGTCTTGCCGCATCCCGAAGCGCCAAGCAGCACCATGAACTCCCGATCCGCGATCGTCAGGTCGATTGAATGCAGCGCCTGATAGGAGCCGAATTTCTTGGCGACATTCCTGATTTGAATCTCAGCCATCGAAATTGTCTTTCGTTGCGGATTTGATCATCGGTTTGCAATTCCCCACATGGCGAAGAGATATTTGCGAACCACGAAGATAAAAATGAGCGCGGGAACCACGAGCACAAATCCGCCGGCGAATTTCAGATGCAGCGGAGACGTGTCCAGGCTTTGAAGCAGGAAGGCGGTCAACGTTCTTTTTTCGATCGTCAAAACCGATGCAGCGAAGACCTCGTTCCACGATATGACAAAGGCGAAAATCGCCGAGGCGGTAATGCCGGGCAATACCAGCGGCAGGATGACCTTGCGAAAGGCTTCAAACCGGTTGCAACCGAGCGTCCATGCGGCTTCTTCCAGTTCGACCGGAATTCCCGAGAACAGAGAAAATGTGATCAACACCGCAAAGGGCAATGCCAGAGTCGTGTGAACGACGGCGAGTCCGACGATGGTGTCATCAAGGCCCGTGCGAATGAACAGCACCGCAAGCGGCAAGGCCAGCAATGGCAGCGGAAATGCCCGCGTCATGAGGATCAGCACGCGAAAGGCGCCTTTTCCGCGAAATTCAAACCTCGACAGCGCATACCCCGCCGGCGCGCCGACAAGAATGGACAAGATCATCGTTACACCGGCGACCAGAACCGAATTTTTCAGTGCGTCAAGAATTCCCGAGAAACCGGCGAAAAATTGCAGACTGGTAAAATCAAAGGGCGGAATGAAGCTTTTTGGATAGGCTGAAATATCGCTCGGAGATGAAAGCGTGTTTACGACCAGCAAATAGACCGGAACCAGCACCCACGCGCACAGAAATATAACGGTCGCATGAAACAGAAATTTTCCTGATTTCCGTGAACCGGCAACCCGGCCGGTTTTCGTGGCGGCATCGCTCATACCTGAACTCCTTTCGGCACCCGCAGCAACCAAAGGAAGAACAGGGTGAATGCAATCGAAATCGCGAGGATGACCATGGCGAACGCCGCCGCGACGCTGCTGTCCTGAAGTTCGAATTGCCACCGATAGGTCTCGCCCATCAACATCGGCAGGTTTGTCCCGCCCAGCGTGGCGACGACGGCGAACACCTCGAAGGCGAGGATTACCCGCAAGATCAGTGCGGTCTGCAGGCTGGGCCTCAGCATGGGAATGGTGATTTTGGTGAACCGTTTCCAGGCGCCCGCGCCAAACACTTCCGCGGCCTCATAATATTCCTTTGGAATAAGCCCCATCCCCGCGACCAGGATCACCAGCATGATCGCGGTCGCGCGCCATATTTCCGCCAGCGCAATGGCGATGAATATGACGCCCTTGCTCTGGTAGGTCAGAAAGTTGGCTGGCTGGTCTGTAACGCCCAGTCCGGTCAGCATCGAATTCAAGAAGCCGGATTGCTCAAAGATCGCCAGCCAGATAATGCCGGCTGCAAGATCGGAAATACCGAGCGGTATCGTCCAGATATAAAGAACCAGATCCCGCGCCTTTTGCATTTTTGTGACCAGCGTGGCCATCAACAGGGAAAGCGCCAGCTGGATGGGAACAACGGCCAGGGCGAGCAAAATCGTATTCCGGAATGCAATCGGAAACTTCCAGTTGCCCGACATGGTTTGGAAATGCTCAAGCGTGAAACCGCCATCCTGGGAGAAGGCCTGCCAGGCAACCAGCAAAAACGGGTAGAGAAAAAATACGCAAAGAAAAAGCGTTGCCGGCAACAGCAGCAGATACGGAAGATTTCTGTTTTCCATATCCGGGGGCGCCTTTCCCCTGGGTTAAGTCGTTGAAGAAGCGTCACCCGGCGAGAGATCGCCGTGTGACGCAGGGAGAAACGCTATTCCACGGGGCACGCGCCATCGGAAGGCGCGTCAGGGGCCCAGCATGGAGCGCCGGTCTCGTTCATGATCTTCCGAAGAACCTCCTTCTGCTCCCCAAGAACGGTTTTGATGTCCTGACCGGCAAGTACGATACGCTCGAAACTGTCGACAAATACCTGGTTGAATTTGCCGCCCTGATCACCAAGACCGGCCGGCAACAGACCCGGATTGGCGTCGGCGGAACCGGACATTTTCGCGACCGCTTCGCCGGAGATGCGAACGGCCGCGGGCATGTTGACGGGAAGCGCCACATCGACAACCGGGAAGAAGTTCGTTGCGCGAAGAGTCTTGAGCTGGGTTTCAGGCTTCAGCATATAGGCCACGAGTTCCCTGGACGCCGCCATGTCAGGCGCCGTCTTCGGAATTGCCATGCCCGCGATAACCGGCATGAAGCCGCGTCCCGTCGGACCGGCGGGGGCCGGAAACGCGATGAAGTCATCGGGGCGTTCGTTAAACGCTCCGGCAAGCCGGGACGTATGATCAAACGCGACCCAGACTTCTTCAGACAGCAACTGTTCCTGCAGGAAGGAAAAATTGGTTGAGGCGGGATTGGTATATCGCCACAATTCCTTGAACTTGGCCCAGGCGCCTTCGGCTTCGGGGGACGCGAATTTCCGGACCACGGAATTGGTGAAAGACGGATACAGATAACCTTGGAAGAAGCGGTGTTTCAAACCTTTCGGCCCGGCCGGAAAACCGAATTTCGGCGAGCCGGATTTTTCCGCCATGTTCTTCGACCACGCAATCAGCTGGTCATAAGTGAGCGCGTTGATATCGGCGCCTTCCGGCAGATACTGAAGTGCTTTCTTGTTGGCGCCCATGATGTAGGTCGCCTGCATCCACGGGATGTACTTCTGCTCGCTTGTTCCAAGCATGCCGAGTTCATTAAACGTCGGTTTCAGACCAAGGCCGGAAAGATCCGCCAGGTTGTCCGCCATTGACGTGAAATCGCCATGCAATCCGCCGAGCAAGCCGATGGTTCCCTTTCCGGCTTCTATCTCAGCTTGCAGACGGGTGAGCCATGGCCCGCCATCGCTTGGCTGATAATCGACTTTCCGGCCCGCACCGGCCAGAACCTGATCGCGCATGGCCTGGGCTTCTTCAACCGGCTTCGCCTGGGTGGACCAGAACAGCACATCCGCGCTTGCGACCGTCGAAGCAATTGTCAGAACGGTGACGGCCAGTGCGGATGTTTTCAGAAATTTCGATCTGATTTTCATAACTAACTCCCTTTCTTCTCACCATTGTCGATCGTCTATGGAGACGGCGCCGGGCCATGGCTTGCCCGACAAATCAGCCTGGGTTCGACCAGTTTGGTCAAACCGGTTTCCGGCCGATCGTTTATGACATGCATCAGCATATCCGTAATTTGCCTCGCGCTCCTGCGGATATGCTGGTCGAACGTTGTAAGGCCCGGTGTTACATAGGCTCCCTTGTCAAGGTTATCGAAACCGATCAACGACAGATCCTCAGGAATGGAAAGTCCCAATTCCGCCGCTTCCTCCATCGAAATCATGGCGATTTCATCCAGTACCGTAATCACCGCGGTTGGACGATTTTCACGCGCCAGCAGGTTGCGGCAGGCTATGCGAATATCGTCATCGTCAAAACGGTCAACCGCGACTGTTTTCAGCGAGACGTCAGGATCGCCTTTGTCATCAATTGCGGTGCGCAATCCCTTGCCGCGAAAATGGGAAAAGGACATGGGACTGGATGTCGTGATCATCGCGAACCTGCGATGACCCAATTCGTGCAACATTTCAAATGC
The DNA here is from genome assembly GCA_965204295.1 of Rhizobiaceae bacterium. Classification (GTDB taxonomy): domain Bacteria; phylum Pseudomonadota; class Alphaproteobacteria; order Rhizobiales; family Rhizobiaceae; genus JAWKWH01. The sequence goes on along the minus strand of OZ241973.1, from coordinate 1,400,976 downwards.
CTGGGCAAAAGCGCCGGCGCCATCGGTATCCAGCCAGTTCAAGTCCCGTGCATTGTCCAGAGTGCGGCCATGGCAAACAAACGGAAATTTGCGCGATTGCAGATAGGCAACGCGCTCATCCTCTTCCTCGATACGATTGAGAATGACACCGTCGGCGCGGCCTGATTCCACGACATGCTGCAATACGGCCAACTCCGATTGAGTCTCAAGAACGGTTGCCAAAAACAGGTCGCTCCCGTGGGCCTTCAAACCTTCGCCAAGGCCGGTTACGAACTCTCCCAAAAAGGCGTCGACCAGGTTGGGTCCGCGGATAGGCAACACCAGCGCGATAAAGCCGCTACGGCCGGAAACCAGCATACGGCCCGCGCTGTTGGGCACATAACCGATCTCCCGAGCCTTTGATGCGACCCGATCCCGGGTCTGCGCGGAAATATCCTCATAGCCGCCCAATGCACGCGAAACCGTCGCGACCGAGATATCCAGTTCGGCGGCCAATTCCTTCAATGTGCTCCTGTGAGCTTGCAAGACGCTCCTCCCAAAGCATCCGCTAAAACGTTTTAGATTTGTAAATCAGATAAAATACGAAGTCAATCGCCAAGTGGAAATATCTGCATGTCGACCATGTAAGTCGACCCCGAACGCTCGTCGGGCTTTCGCAGTCTCAACAATCATTATCGTCGAGTGACCCGCTCCGCCTGGGATCCTCGGTTTGAGGTTGGCCTGTCCTGCGAACGCGGGCGACGGACGATGAAGAGAGGCCGTTTCGGGCGAAGCGCGGACTATTGGCGTGCTGAAGGCGCGCTTGCCCGCGCGGCAGGCGGTGATTTGCGCCGCCTGCCGGCGCGACGGTGTTGCTGCGCGAACTGCGGGAGTGCGGCTACGAAGGGGGCATCACGCTCCTGAAGGAATACCTGGCGACGCATCGCCCGGTGGTGACGGCGCCAGAGATCAAACGGTTCGAGACGGAACCCGGATATCAAGCACAGATCGACTGGACGTCTGTGCGGTGCGGCGAGGACAGGCTGTCAGCCTTCGTTGCGACGCTTGGCCACAGCCGGTTCAGTTTCGGCTGGATACTGCGACAGCCAATGCCGAGGTTGGCCGCTGGCTGGCCGATGTCGCCAATGTCCGCTTTCATGGCGAGACGAAGGAACGGCCCTTCGACCGGTTTTGCTCTGGAACAGCCCCTGTTGATGCCCGGAGCGCCGAGATGGCGCGAGGATGGCCCGCCGCCGGTCGCCGACCTGACCGGTGTTGCGATCCGGCAGCACGATTTGGCCATTGATGATGCGATCGGGAGGGCGGCATGAGCCTGCAATCCAAACGCATCCAGTCGCTCTGTGAAGAATTGAAACTGGCCGGCGTCGCTGGAAGCTTCTCGGCTTTGGCAACCCAGGCCGCCGACACCGAACAGAGCTTCGTGGATTTCCTGGAGAACGCGCTGATCCCAGAACGCGACTGCCGCCGGGCCCGGTCAGCAGCGACCCTGGTCCGCATGGCGGGCTTCCCGGCCGTCAAAACCATGGATGCGTATGACTACAAGTTCGCCACCGCGGCACCGCGCAAACAGATCGAGCAGCTCGGCTCGCTGAACTTCCTTGCCCGGCGCGAGAACGTCGTGTTTCTCGGGCTCTCCGATGTCGGCAAGACCCATCTGTGGCCATCGCGCTTGGCCACAAGGCGGCGAACGCCGGGATCAAGACCTTCTTCACGACGGCCGCTGATCTGATGTTGCGGGTACAGATCGTCGTGTGGCAGGATCGGTTGCCGGGCCTCATGAAAGGGCTGAGCCGATACGCGCTGCGGATTATCGACGAAATCGGCTACCTGCCGCTGAACCGCGATCAGGCGCACCTGTTCTTCCGGATCGTGGCAGCGAGGTACGAGCGCAGCTCCACCATCATGACGTCGAACCTCAGCTTCTCAACCTGGGACCAGGCGTTCGCGGGCGACAGGGTGTTGACCGCGGCCATGCCCGACCGACTGCGTGCACCACGCCCAGGTCGTCCAGAATCCAGGGCGAGAGCTACAGGCTCAAGGACAAACAACGCGACGGCATCATCGGACCGGCCCTGAAACCGAAGGAGACCGCGTAAACCAACCACCGCAGGCGGGGTCGCGATCCCGCCGGTCAGGTTATCCGCAATCGCCGAACCGGCCCGTCCCGCTTGTCTTATGACGATTTCAGCGATTCTGCGAAGGGAGGAGCCGGTGTGCGCCATGCCATTTATGGCGCGCACTGGCGATAGCCGGCGATCGTCAAAGGCTTGGTTGCGAGGAACCGTTTTAGAGTCCCCGATAGGGGATCTGTAAACCCCACGCCCTTAGTCGGGATGGGATAGGTGCATTTGCGATGTAGAATGGCGGCATGGAATTGTACAAACGCGGCGGCCACACGGTTTGGGACCGCAAATATTACATCGTGTGGGTGACGAAATACCGTTACCCGGTGCCCGTTGCGATACCTCTTCTGGCCAGTGCCCGAACATCCGTAGCGGCGGCGGCCCAATATCTCCTCAAGCTCTTCTTCGAAAACCGCTTCGATCGTCGTGCGAATGTTCGCGCGCAGCCGATCCTCAATCGGACCGTGGCCTTCTTCTGATCGAATTCGGGGTGCTGCGCAAGCGCTACTGGTGCCAACGCCTGCGGGCGCGAGGCTACTGGGTTGCGAGCAGTGGTACTGTGACGGACGAGATGTGGGCGGAATACATTAAAAACCAGAAGCCCCCGGAGCCCGATGGCGATTTCCACGTGACTTGAGTCCGCCGAATGGGGGACCGATCCGGCTTTGAGCCGGTGGAGTATTCACAAGTGTGATTGGCCACCGTCTTCGCAAGAGGCCTGAACGGATACAGAGCGGCGAAGAGCCCTCTACGACAAGCAAAGGACAGCGAAGACGATGAATGATAGCATCGGGATCGACATTTCCAAAGACCGGCTGGACGCCTTTCGCCTGTGCGACGGCGCTCGGCGGGTGTTTGACAATTCTCAAGCCGGGTTTTGCAAGCTACGTCACTGGCTGGCAAAAACGCCACCTGCCCGCGTGGTCTACGAGCCGGTCGACGCCTATCACGGCACCTTTGAGCGGTCCTGCGCGGGGCACCTGCCACTGGTCAAGGTCAATCCGCTTCAGACGCGGCGCTTTGCGCAAGCGCGTGGGACGCGAGGCGTCGGTGAGCGATCGGGTGGACGCGCGCATGCTGGCGGTGATGGGGGCGGCGTTCGAACTGGAGCCGGATCAGTCTGTGCACAAGGATCAGCATGATCTCAAGGAGTTGCAGATTGAACGCACCGCGCTCGTCAAAGACCGCACTCGCCTGCTGAACCGGCACAAGATCCAGACCCTGGCCCTGACAAGACGTCAGACCAAGGCACGCCTGGTCCAGATCGAACGTCAACTCGCCGCCATCGAATCGGAAATCGAAACACGGCTCAGACACGTCCGGCCGCGGTCGCTCGACATATTACGGTCAATCCCCGGCATCGGCCCGGCCACAGCCGCGGCGGTCCTGATCGAATGCCCCGAGATCGGTACTTTGGGCAGAAAACAGATCGCGGGCCTCGCGGGCCTCGCAGGCCTTGCGCCAATGAAACAGCAGTCAGGGCGGTGGGAAGGCAAAGCCTTCATCAGGGCGGGCGAAAGTTCCTTCTACATGCCGCCCTCCGCTTCAATCCCGATATGAAAGCCGGATACAACACCATGCGAGATGCAGGAAAACCCGCGAAAGTCACCATCACCGCCGTGATGCGCAAACTCCTCGAACTCGCAAACGCTCTCATTCAAGACCACAGAAACTGAACGCCAAAACCAGCTTGATCAAAACGGATACTCTAGAGCTCATTTCGCTCCGCGCTAAAGTTGCAAATTTGCAAAATGGTGCATGTTTATTATTCCAGACAGCGGCGCGCCATGTCGGTTTCGGCGCGAAAGCAAGCGCAATCGCAGTTGGCGGAGACCATAAATGCCTGTTGCAAAAGACCTTGCGATTCGAGCCGATTTGGCAAACACTGGCTGCCGATGCCAACACATAAGGAGATGAAATGACCACCGCCATGAAAGTTGTCCTTGCGTCCTTAATCGCAACCATGGCATTTCCAGCAAGCGCCGAAACACTCCGGTGGGCGCGTGCGGGAGATGCGTTGACTCTCGACCCGCATTCTCAGAACGAGGGGCCGAGCCACACAATCCGTCACCAGATGTATGAGCCATTGATCATCCGTGACACAACCGGCGCATTCGAGGCGGCCCTGGCCACCGAATGGGGACCAAGCGAGGATGACCCGAATGTCTGGGTATTCAAACTGCGCGAGGGCGTAAGGTTTCACGACGGCGCCGGCTTCACCGCCGAGGATGTGGTCTTCAGTTTCGAACGCGCCAAGCAGCCGAACTCGGACATGAAAGAGCTGATCGGCTCGATCACCGAAGTGCGAGCGGTCAACGACCGCACGATCGAAATGGTTACCGACGGACCGAACCCCATCCTGCCTTCAAATCTAACCAACCTCTTCATCATGGACAAAGGCTGGACCATGGCCAACAACACGGTGAATGTGCAGGATTTCGAAGGCGGCGAAATCACATTCGCCACCACCAACGCCAATGGCACCGGCCCCTATAGGCTTGTCAGCAGAGAGCCGGATGTCAAAACGGTAATGGAGCGCAACGACAATTATTGGGGCCGCGACCGATTCCCCATGGAGGTGAGCGAAATCGTCTATACGCCGATTCAGAACGCCGCGACACGCGTCGCCGCGATGCTTTCGGGCGAGGTGAATTTCCTTCAGGACATGCCGGTCCAGGACCTTGAGCGTGTGAATAATGCCGATGGGCTGGTAGTCAAGCAGGCTCCGCAAAACCGGGTGATCTTCTTCGGGATGAACCAGGGCGCGGACGACATAGAGGCCGACAACGTGTCCGGCGACAATCCGCTTGCGGACGTGCGCGTCAGGAAAGCCATGTCGATGGCCATCAATCGCGACGCCATTCAGAAAGTCGTGATGCGGGGTCAGTCGCAGCCCGCAGGCATGATCGCACCGCCCTTTGTCAACGGCTGGACCGAGGCGATGGACGCCGAAAGCTCAACCGATATCGAATCGGCCAAATCGCTCATGAAAGAAGCCGGTTATGGCGGCGGATTTTCGATTCGGCTCGACTGTCCGAACGACCGCTACATCAATGACGAGGCGATCTGCCAGGCTGCGGTGGGTATGCTGGGGCAGATCGGCATAACGGTGAACCTCGATGCCAAACCAAAGGCGCAGCACTTCCCGCTCATCACGGATGGAAAGACGGATTTCTACATGCTGGGCTGGGGCGTGCCGACCTACGACTCGGAATACATCTTCAACTTCCTGGTCCATGGTCGCGAAAGCGATATCGGCACATGGAACGGCACCGGTTACGACAACGACGATCTTGATGCCAAGATCAAATCGCTGGCCTCGAACACCGATCTTGCCGCGCGCAATTCCGACATCGCCGATATCTGGCGTGTGGCGCAGGATGAACAGCTTTACATTCCGATCCACCACCAGGTCCTGAACTGGGGTATGGCCGAGAATGTCGGGATTGAGGTCGATCCGGAAGATCAGCCGAAGATCAAATATATCAAGATGAAGTGATCCGTCTGCTGAAAGCGGTCACAGACCGGCCCCGGGATAAGATCGCTTCCCCGGGGCGCACAGGCGCGATTGACCAATGTATCGAACGATCTCCGCGTCAGGATGATCCGAATGTCAGTTCGGGTTATCGTCGTTTAATTTCCCGAAAAGGACAAAACATCATGAACAGAACAATATCCGCATTGCTCTTGTCGTTTGCGCTCGCGCTTCCCGCAAAGGCCGCGGAATTTACCTGGGCCGTCACCACCGACCCGCAAACACTGGACCCGCACGCGGTCAACTCGGCGCCCGTTCTGGGCTTTTTGAACAATGTGTATGAGGGTCTCGTCCGCCGCGGAAAGGACATGAGTATCGAACCGGCGCTGGCTACGTCGTGGGAACCCATCGGGAATGGAGAAGGCTGGCGCTTTACGCTCCGCCAAAACGTCAAATTCCAGAACGGCGCCGAGTTCAATGCGGATGACGTGATATTTTCCTATGAGCGCGCCTCGAACGAAGCCTCGGATACCCGCAGTTGGTTCGCACCCGTCAAAGAGGTGGCAAAGGTCGATGAGTATACCGTCGATTTCCTGACAAACGCCCCGAACCCGATCTTCCCTGGCAGCATTGCCAACTGGATGATCATGGACAACAGTTGGGCAAAGGCGAACGCCGCCGTGCTGCCGGACAAGGAAAACGGAAATTTTGCCACTTTGAATTCGAACGGCACCGGGGCTTTCAAAGTGACCGCTCGTGAGCCGGGACTCCGCACGGTCCTGGAGCCCCACGATGGCTGGTGGGGCGAGGTAGAGCATAACGTCGACAAAGCCACGCTTCGGCCGATCCAAAATCCGGCTACGGCGTTGGCCGCGCTCCTGTCGGGCGACGTGGACTTCATAAATCCGGTGCCCATTCAGGATGTCGCGCGTCTTCAGGGAAATCCGGAAGTAAAGGTCATACAAGGAATTGAGGCGCGGGTCATCATGCTGGGCTTTCCGCATGAGGCCGAGGCCCTGAAATATTCGGCTGAGACAACGGATGCGAACCCCTACGCGGATATTCGTGTTCGTCAGGCGGTGACGCACGCGGTGAACGTGCCAGCGATCCTGCAGACCATCATGCGTGGAAACGCAGAAGAGGTGAGCCAACTCGTCTCACCCGCCATGAATGGCTATTCCACCTCGCTGGCCGCGCGCCCGGCCTACGACCCGGAGAAGGCCAGGGCGTTGCTTGCCGAGGCAGGCTACGCCGATGGATTCTCGTTCGGTCTCAAATGCCCGAATAACCGGTATTTGAACGACGAGGCGATTTGTCAGGCGATCACGGGCATGCTGGCTCAGGTGGGCATCAGGGCGACGCTCGACGCGATGCCGGTGCAGAGCTATTGGCCCGAACTGAGGGCGGACAATTACGACATGTATCTGCTCGGCTGGTCGCCCGGTACTTTTGACGCCGAACATCCGATTCGTTTTCTTGCCTCCACGCCGAACGCGGAAAAGAAGCTCGGATCGTGGAATTTCGGCGGATATTCGAACGCGCGGGTGGACGAACTTCTGCCGATGATACAGTCCGAGATCGATCAGGAAAAACGTCAGGCCATGATCGACGAGGCGCACAAAATCATGCAGGACGAGGTGGCTTATGCGCCACTCTACGTGCAGCCGCTTCTTTGGGGCGCGCGAAGCAATATCGACCTGATCCAGAGGCCGGACAACTTTTTCATCTTGCGTTGGGTCACCGTCAACTGATCTCCCGGAATCAGGGTCCCGACCCGGGATCGCCTCTCCGACGCGGCCTGGCTATCGAAGAAAGGGCAACAACCACACATGCTGGCCTTCATCATTCGCCGCGTCGGGCAATCTGTTTTTGTCCTGCTGATTGTGGGATTGGTCGCTTTTTCCATGTTCCGCTTTATCGGCGATCCGATCGACAACATGCTTGGCCAGGAACGGACGATTGAAGACGTCGAGCGGCTGAGATCACAACTCGGTCTCGATCGGCCCTTTCCGATACAGTATTACAGGTTTCTCAAAGGCGCCGCGCAAGGCAATTTCGGGGTGAGCTACCGGCAGGGCCGGCCGGTAGCCGAGATCATCCGCGAGCGCGCGCCGGCAACGCTGGAACTGGCCGCTGCTTCGGGGCTCTTTGCAATCGCTCTCGGCATAGCGCTCGGCGTAGTCACCGCGATCCGCCGAAATGGCGTTACAGCGAACATCATCATGGCCGCCTCGCTGATCGGGGTGTCGTTGCCGACCTTCCTGATCGGCATTTTACTGATTTATCTGTTCTCGGTCGAGCTGGGATGGCTTCCGTCGTTCGGTCGCGGAGAAACGGTCGACCTGGGAGGCTGGTGGACAACCGGATTTCTGACCGAAAGCGGGTTGAAGGCGCTCATCCTGCCGGCGATAACGCTTGGGCTGTATCAGATGACCCTCATCATGCGGCTGGTGCGGTCCGAGATGCTGGAAGTGCTTCGGCAGGATTACATCCGCTTTGCCCGAGCGCGCGGCCTGCGGGACCGGACGATAAACTTTCGCCATGCCTTGAAGAACACGATGGTGCCGGTGGTTACGGTGATCGGCCTTCAGCTTGGAGCAATCATCGCCTTCGCCATCATCACCGAAACAGTGTTTCAGTGGCCAGGCGTCGGATTGCTTTTCGTCAACGCCATCCAGTTTGTCGATATTCCGGTCATGGCCGCCTATCTCATGCTGATTTCTGTGATGTTCGTTGCGATCAACCTGATCGTCGACGTTCTGTACATCTTTATCGACCCCCGGCTTCGTACCGAGCGATCAGGGGGGCATTGATGACAGACGTGGAGATGGCCGCGGCCACGAAATTGCGTGGCAAGGGTCGCTGGGAGCGGTTTCGCGAAAGCGACTTCTTTTTCGCCTTCAGGCGCTCGCCGGTAGCGCTGCTGTCCTTTGCCGTCGTGTGCGTCCTGGTTCTTTCGGCGGTTTTTGCACCGCTTGTCGCATCGACGAATCCATTCGATCCGGCAAGCCTGAACCTTATGGACGGCTTCACACCGCCGATGGAACCCAATGCCTTCACCGGCAGCAGCTTTCTGATGGGTACCGACGATCAGGGGCGGGACGTGTTTTCGACCATCCTCTACGGCATGCGCATCTCGCTTTTTGTCGGGGCCGCGGCGGTCCTTTTCGCAATGGTGTTGGGGATCGTGCTGGGGTTGCTTTCAGGTTATTTCGGCGGATGGACCGATACGATTATCATGCGGGTCGCCGACGTGCAGCTGACCTTCCCGTCGATCCTGGTCGCGATGTTGATTTTCGGAATCGCAAAGGGGGTCACCCCGGTCGAATACAGGGACCAGATGGCGATCTGGGTCCTGATCCTCGCCATCGGCCTCTCGGATTGGGTGCAATTCGCGCGCGTTGTCCGCGGCGCCACGCTCGTCGAGAAAAATAAGGATTACGTCGCCGCGGCCCGCCTGATCGGACGGAGTCCCTGGGCCATAATGACCAGGCATATCCTGCCGAACACCCTCTCGCCGGTCCTGGTGATCGCAACGATTTCTCTTGCACTGGCCATCATCGCTGAAGCAACTCTCTCCTTCCTCGGTGTCGGCGCGCCGCCCACGCAACCGTCGCTCGGAACGCTCATCCGAATTGGACAAGGGTTCCTTTTTTCAGGTGAATGGTGGATTCTTTTCTTTCCGGCCTGCGCGCTTTTGGCGCTGGCGCTGAGTGTCAACCTGCTGGGCGATTGGCTCAGGGACGCCTTGAATCCGAGGTTGCGGTGAGCATTCCCGTTCTCTCCATCCGCAATCTCTCCGTCGAAATCCCGACACGCCACGGCATCCTCAAGCCGGTGGACAACGTCTCCTATGACATCGGCAGGGGTGAAATTCTTGGCGTCGTGGGCGAAAGCGGAGCGGGAAAATCCATGGCGGGCAATGCGGTGATAGGTCTGCTGAACCGACCGGCGCATATCTCCGGCGGCGGAATTTGGCTGAATGGCGACCGCATCGACCTGCTGGAAGGCGAAGAGAAGCGCCGCCTGCGCGGCAAGGAAATCGGCATGGTCTTTCAGGACCCGCTGACGTCGCTCAACCCACTGTTGACCGTCGGCGACCAACTGGCCGAGACGATGCTGACCCATTTGGCGATCGGCCGGACCGAGGCGGACAAGCGCGCGGTGGACGCGCTGGACGAGGTCGGGATTCCCGGCGCGGCGCAGCGCATTGACAGCTATCCGCACCAGTTTTCCGGCGGCATGCGGCAACGCGTGGTAATCGCACTCGCGCTTTGCGCCGAACCGAGCCTCGTTATCGCCGACGAACCGACCACCGCACTCGATGTCTCGGTCCAGGCGCAGATTATTTCGCTTCTCAAGCGTCTTTGCCGCGAGAGGGGCGCGGCAATCATGCTGATCACGCACGATATGGGCGTGATCGCGGAGGCGGCGGACCGCGTTGCGGTGATGTATGCCGGGCGGCTGACGGAACTTGGACCGGTGCGCGACGTGCTCACGCAACCGGAGCACCCCTACACCGGGGGGCTGATGGCCTCGACCCCGCTTGCGGGACAGGATCGAAGGCGGCTTCACCAGATCCCGGGCGCCATGCCGCGGCTGGACGATATGCCCGAAGGGTGCGCATTCCATCCACGCTGCGCATATGCCCGCGACAAATGCCGCCACGCACCTTCGCCCGCCATGGACGACGGGCAGGCCGCATGTTGGTTCCCCTTGTCGGCGAGGGCCGCGGAATGAGCGCCTATGTGACCGTCAGGAGGCTTACGCGCGTCTTCGATGTTTCGAAGCCCTGGCTGAACAGAATGATGGAAGGGCGCGGGAAGGCCATTCTGACCGCGGTGTCGGATGTCGATTTCCAGGTCGAGGAACGCACGACCTACGCGCTTGTGGGAGAAAGCGGGTCCGGCAAGTCCACGATCGGGCGAACGCTCGTGGGTTTGCTGGCTCCGACCTATGGAGATGTGGAGGTCGAAGGGGTGAACCTCGCGACCGAAAGCGACAAAGGCATAATCGCGTCCGTTCGTTCGAACATCCAGATGATCTTTCAAGATCCCTATGCGTCGCTCAATCCGCGTTGGCGTGTGCGTGACATCATCGCGGAGCCCGTCGCTTCAAAGGGCGGGGACACCTATGGCCTGGCCGAAAGACTGCTGCAACAGGTTGGCCTCCACCCGACGGACGCAGGGAAATTCCCGCATGAATTTTCCGGCGGGCAGCGCCAAAGGATTTGCATTGCCCGCGCCCTTGCCTCGCAACCGCGCCTTATCGTCTGCGACGAGCCTACCTCGGCGCTGGATGTGTCGGTGCAGGCGCAGGTTTTGAACCTGATGAGCGATCTCAAGGACGAACTTGGCCTTACCTATCTGCTCATCACCCATGACCTGACGGTCGTGCGGCACATGGCGGACCGGATCGGCGTCCTCTATCTCGGACGTCTCGTTGAGGAAGCGGATCCGCGGTCTTTGTTCCGGGCGCCCAGGCACCCCTATACGAAGATGCTTTTGGACGCGGCTCCTCGAATGGACGGGTTTGGACGCGAAGCGCCGCCGCCGAAGGGAGAAATTCCCGATCCCATCAATCCTCCCCGGGGCTGCGCCTTTCACCCCCGCTGCCCGATTGCCGCCGACATTTGCCGACGGGAACGCCCCGCGATGCGGCGGCTTGACGGCTCCATGGTCGCTTGCCATTTCGCGGAATGAGCCGGGTTTGAAAATCCTCCATGGCGGTTGGCCATCGTTAAACCGAAGATGCCGTCGACGACCGCGCCGTTCACGAAGTCGCGGCCCGGGGTCGACTTGTCCTCGGCCCGGCGGAATGACTGGTTTGTCCACGGATCGCCATTTTGCCGGCGGGAAGCACGGAACGGCGACATGGCCGCGCTGGCGAACTCAGGAAGAATGCCGGGGGCGCGGGCGGATGTATCGGCTCTGACGATGGTTTTCGACCGGACGCCGAGTTTCAAACCGCGTCAGGGAAATCATCCAGTTGTCCGGCGATTTCCTCAAATGTCACAACGGAATCGAACTTCGAGACGTCGGCCTTGTATTGCTCACAAAATTTTTCTTCACAACAAAGTACGGTCGTTGCGTCGTCGTGTTCAAGCACTTTATCGGGGTTTCGTCCTTTTCCGGCCCAACAGCGGGCGCGCCGGCCATAATCTCTTGCCTGTTCCGCTCCGAACCGGTCACCCGGCGCCTTGACCTCGACATGAAGCGCAAAACGAAAACCGCCTTCCGCTTCGAATACGGCAAGAAGGTCAGTCTCGCGTTCACCGCATTCTTCCTTGAAGCGATAAGCGCTTCCGGCCCAGTGGCTTCGCCACCAGTTTTCAGCCGAAGGGGACCGCGCCAGCTTTTGCTCTTTGTCGAGGACAACCGCCGAGTCTCCGAAAGACGCATATTTTGTCTTCCCGAGAAACCAGCTTCGAAACCGTTTGTTCGCCCGAAGCGCTTCCGCCAGCGGTCGCGCATATCGACTTTCGTTCTTCATACTTCGCGGGTGCTAGGTTCAATTCAGCCACCGGTCAAATTCTTCGGCGTTCAAATACGGTTGATCCGGTCGCCCGAAGAGCCGCCGCGCCGCGTCGATCGAGGACGGGACGGCCTGCCGGAATTGTTCAATGCATACGGCTTTGCGCCCGCCGCCCCGACACAAAAACGGATTTCCGCCGGATGGACAACGCGAATTACGGTCGCGACAGCTTATTGCGCAACACGACGAACCCGTCCGCCCCGTGAAGCTGGAACACGTTCTTTGCGAGATCAACGCCGATGATGGTAACCTCGTAACCTCTCCCATGGATGCCCTCTCCTTCGGCTTGTGCTTCGACACCGAAAACTTGGCACATTGAGATGCCGTATGGGGAAAGCGGCATCCACCCCATCTCTACCCACTAGGGCTTGTGAACGCTCGGGGTTTCCAAACCGAAATATACTCCATACGTGGGCTGCGCTCAAAATCCTCTCATCACCCACCCGGAAGACAGTGTTGTTCGAGATGTCCTATGCGAAACATTGCCCTCAAAGCAGCGGATCCAGTGGATTGGAAAACGGATGCTCGGTTCAGATCGCCAGATCAAGGCGGGGTTTCCAGAAGGGACGGAACAGTTCGATCTTCGGGCAGCGGTTCATCACCACCTTAAGACCGGCGTTCTCGGCCAGTTTCGCAGCTTCGTCGTCGTAGACGCCGATCTGTCCCCAAAGCACCTTGGCGCCAATCGCAATGGCCTTTTCGACGATGCCGAAAAATTCCTCCTTAGGGCGAAACACTTCGACCATATCGACCGGGCGGTCGATCTCTTCGAGCGAATGATAAACCTTGATGCCGCGTATCTCGGCAAGGGTCGGGTTGGGGTTGACCGGTATCATGTCATAGCCCGTTTCGTGCAGCACGCGCAGCACACCATAGCTGAACTTGGTCTTGTCATCGCTGGCGCCCACCATCGCAATGGTCTTGACCGAATTCAGAATCTCGGCGAGGTACTCGGGCGCGTAATCATAGATGTGGTCTATGGCAGCTTCGGGCATGTCAGACCTCCTTGGGGGTGGCGATGTCGGCCTTGAGTTCATGGGGTTGGAGAGGATCGAGAAAGGGATTGCGGTACAGCCTATCGTGACTTTCAACCCCGATTTCCAGCGTGATGTCGGAGAGGGGCCTTGCCACGCAAAGGATGACATAGCCATCCGCGATCTGTCGGTTGTTCAGAGCCGCCTGCCGGCGTTGGTCCACCGTGCCCGCCGTCAGTTTGGCCGCACAGGTGATGCAGCCGCCGTATTTGCATCCGTATGGAAGGTCCACGTCCTCGTCGCGCAGGGTCTCGAGCAGCGGCCGCCGCGCGTCGACCTCGAACTGCGCGTTGTCCCGATTGGCAAGCGTGACGGTGTATCGGCTCATCATAGCCAGATGTCCGAGGTGCAATCGCCGCCCGGATAGCGCGCCTCGTGGCAGCGCGACGGGCCGTTCGGTTCCCTGCCGAAATCGACGATGAAGTCGGTGTTCAGCGTCATGCCGCCATTTTCGGGATCGCAGTCGATCATAATCATCACGCCGCCGCGCTTTCGGATTTCCGGATAAAACTGATTGTCCCAAGTCGAAAAAAGCGACGTGGTGACATAGAGTCGCCGCCCGTCAAGGCTCAGTTGGAACATTTGCGGCCCGCCCGCCATGGTTACGCCATTGACCACCGGTGCCTTGCCCAGAAGTCCGCCCATGTACACCTGGCCAGTAAGCTTGGGATTGTGCGGGTCCGTAATGTCGTACTGGCGCATGTCGCCGTGTAGCCAATTGTTGAGATAAAGATATTTGTCATCCATCGACACAAGGATCGCCGACATCACGCCAGGTACGGGAATGGGCCATTCGGGATGTGGCTCATTCTCGACATCGATGATCTTTTCCCATTCCCAGGTACCGGCCTCGGATTTCCAGAAATGGATAACGTTCGCGCTCAGCGCCGCGCCGCAAAATCCATGTGTGCTGTCGGGGTTGTGGTGGAACTTGACCTCCAGCGGGATCAGCCCGTCCTCGCCCAGATACATGGTCTGGACGGGCACGCGTTTGTCGAAGTCCCACAGGTGCAGGCGGCGGCCGTATTTGAGATGCCCCACCTCCTCCAGATCGAAGCCCGGCATAAATGTGTTGGGGGCAGCCCATTCGGACGAGACCATCACGTTGTGGCGCGGTTGATACCAGAAGTCATAGCCGAAGGGGATGTCGCCCATGGAGTTTTCCCAGCGGCCCACAATCTCGAACTCCTTGTTGAGATGAAGATAGCCGCCCGGAGCCTCGCCCTTGGCATCGCCCAGCATGGAGACGATGATTTCACTGCCCAGGCAATGCACTGTGTGTGGGCCGGAAAGGTCAGTCTTCGCCTTGATCTCCGCCCCGTCGATCACCTTGTGCAGTCGCGGTGCGCGGGGATCGGCGGCGGTATCGACAACATGGATATTGTTGGATCGAACCCCGGGCAGGAGCAGGTACCGGCGCGACATGCCGGCGTCGTCATGGCACGAAGAACAGGCATTCCACCCCATATGGTGCAGTTCATCCCCAATTCCCGGCATCTCGAGCCGGTGAATGACCTGGCTGTAGGTCGGACTGTCTGAATCGACGTCGACCGTGGCCAGGTAATCGGGATTTTGAATGCCTGTGCCGGTGTAGATCGCGATGGTATAAAGCAGATTTTCCCGCGGGGCCTTGATGGCCTCGGCTGGGGATGCGTATCCGGGTCCACAGCAGTCTTTCATTGATCCACCTTCTCAAAGGGGCCGCCAAGATGGCGCGCGTTTTTCGATGAAAGCGCCGATGCCTTCTTCAGCATCCGCTTCCAACATGTTTCTCACCATCACCTCGGAGGCGTAGCGATAGGCTTCAGGCAGCGGCATTTCGATCTGTTGGTAGAATGCCTGTTTGCCGATCTTTAACGTTGCAGGCGCTTTGCCAGCGATCTGCGCCGCCAGCGCCGCCGTCGCCTCGGTCAGATCGGCATCGGGCACTACGTCATTGACAAGGCCGAAGGACTGCGCTGTCTCGGCGTCGATCAAGTCGCCCGTCAGCAGCATTTTCATCGCTGCTTTGCGCCCGACATTGCGACTGAGCGCGACCATTGGCGTCGAGCAGAACAGCCCTATATTCACACCTGGCGTGGCAAACTGCGCGCTTTCCGACGCCACCGCTAGGTCGCAGGTGGCCACCAACTGACAGCCTGCGGCGGTCGCAATGCCATTGGCCTCGGCGATTACCGGTTTGGGGCAGGTCACGATCGCCTGCATCAGCCGGGAACAGCGCGCCATCGCATCTTCGAAGAACGCCTTGCCTCGGTCCGGGCGAGAACGCGCCGCCGTCAATTCTTTCAGATCATGCCCGGCGCAGAAACCTGGGCCATTCGCGGCGAGGATGATGACATGTACGTCGCGAGATGCGCCCAAGTCGGTCACAACTTCGAACAGCGCGTCGAGCATCGCAAGCGAAAGACTGTTGCGCGCGACGGGTCTGTTCAGCACCAATCGCGCGACAGTACCGATCTGTTCCTTCAGAAGAATATCGTCCGCCATGGCCTATTCCTTCATCAATCCGCGCGCGATCACCAGTTTCATGATTTCGTTCGCGCCGGCATAGGTCTGTTCGATCCGGTTGTCACGCTATATCCGCTCCATCGGGTATTCTTCCATTACCCCATAGCCGCCAAAAAGTTGGAGGCAACCGTCGATGATTTTTGCTTGCAGATCGGTTAGCCAATACTTGGTCATGGGTGCTTTTTCGGTGGTCAACTGCCCCTCCGGATGCTCGGAGATACAATGGCCCAGAAAGGTCTTGCCGATGGTTGCCTCCGTCGCGCATTCAGCCAGTACGAATTGCGTATTCTGGAACTCGGCGATTTTCTTGCCGACAGCCCGCCGTTCGCGCGCATAGTCCGGCGTCTGGCGCAAGGCGCGCTCGACCCGCGTCATGGCATAGAAGCCGATCAACAGACGTTCTTGCGACAATTGTTGCATCATCTGGACAAAACCATGCCCCTCCACAGGATCCGGCAGCGCCGAGGCCGGCACTCGCACGTCATCGAAGAACGGCTCCGACGTATCGTTGGATTTCAGGTCAACCTTGTCCAGGTTGCGCTCGCGGCGAAATCCCTCGAGCCCGTCAGTTTCGACCAAAAAAGCGAAATGCCGCGTCCACTGGCATGCGGGTCAGTTTTGGCCGCCACGAGGATCATGTTGGCATGTGCGCCATGAAGGTCTTTGCTCCGTTGATTTTGTAGTGGTTGCCGGCCTTGACGGCGATGGTCCTGATGATTTGCAGATCCGATCCCGCGGCGGGTTCGGTCATCGCAATGGCGCCGACCGATTCGCCCGAGATCAGGCGCGGCAACAACCGGCGCTTTTGATCTTCCGAGCAGTAATGCACAAGATATGGGATCACGATCGAGTTGTGGAGCCCGCCGCTCCCCGCCAGGTTGCCCTGATAGGCGATCACGGCATCATGGGTGAAGGCCGCCTGCCGGGATCACCACAGGCCCCGGGCGCCTTAGCGCCAGGCAGCCCTGCCTCACCGGCTTTCAACCACAGGGCACGGTCGACATGTCCCTGATCTTCCCAAGCGTCGTAATTCGGCTGGCATTCCCGTTCGCAGAACTGGCGACATGTGTCGAACAACATGCCCAATTCGTCGTCCATTCAAGGGGATCGGGAAAGCGCAAGGTCTTCCATGCTGTGTCAAGTCCCTGTTGCGCCACGCGATGCTAGAAAGCCGCTTTGCGTCCGGCCAATTGAATTTGAGCATGGGATCATGCGCAAAGCGGATGGGAAATAGGCATCTATACATAGCCCCACGGAATGAATTACCCTCCCGCGAACGAGAACCGAATGGAACAGGGCATGAACCAGCGCCAACTTGAAGCCTTCAGGGCCACCGTTCGCTGTGGATCGATCACCGAGGCGGCCAGGATGATGCATATTTCGCAACCAAGCGTCAGCCGGTTGATTTCCGACCTTGAGCGTTCCGTCGGTTTTGCCCTGTTCGTTCGTGTCGGGCGGGGATTGACCCTGACCGTCGAAGGCCGGAATTTCTATCAAGGCGTGGAAGGTCTGTTTTTCGGCATTGACCGCCTCGAAGAACTTGCCAAATCGATCCGCTCGTCCCAGGGAGGGACGATTTCGATCGGGACGATCCAGTCGATTGCGACCATCGAACTGCCCAAGGCTGTCAGCCGGGTCTACCGGAAGAACCCCGATATCCGGTTTAGTATTCACTCACGGAACACCCCCGCGATCCTGGATGCCGTACAGATGCGTCAGATCGACCTCGGAATTGTCGGACGCGAGCCGGATTATGACGGCGTAGACGTTCTGTTCCAGTTTTCAGCACCGTACGTATGTCTTATTCCCGAAGATCATCCCCTGGCGGGTGAATTCGGGCCGCTGGACCTGAATGTCCTCGCGGACTCCGAGACCTTCGTGACCTTCGGCGGCGCCTATCCCGACACAATGATGTCGATCAGCAGCGCGCTGTCTCAGAAACTCCAGAACCGGTCGCGATTGACCGCGGCGAATATGCCTGTCGCGGCAGCCCTGGTCCGCGAAGCCGGTGTGTTGGCAATTGCGGATCCGTTCTCGGCGGAACAGGCGGTGCGTATGGGCGGCGTCGTGTTCAGACCCGTGGTGCAAAACCTGACTTATTTCGTCACAGTAATTGCCTCGGGCCGACAGCAGCTTTCCCGGCGGGCGCTTGAATTTGTGGACCTCCTTGCCGACCAGCTGCAAAAGCGGATCCAGCATGTCAAAGCTTTTACAAGCAAAGGAAAGGCCTTCGCGGGGGAAGACCGCATCCCTTTGACTCCAACCGCCTGATCCTGGATGTCCGCAGGAACCCAGGCAGGCAAAGGCGTGCCACCCGTATAGGGGTTTTCGGCTGACGTCTCGCGAAACAAGATGTAGAAATCAAACGGATCGCAAGTCAGTTCAGTCTGCAGGATTGCCGCGATGGCATCGACCTGGGCCTTCTTACGTTCCGGCTCGGTCCGGGCGCAGGTCCGCCGCGACAAACGACAGACCGTCGACCAGTTCGCCAAGGGCCTCTCGGATCGCAACATAGTCAAATTTCACTTCTTTCGGCGCAAGCGTTGTGAGGACGGCGTATTTGACGCCTTGGCGAGTGCGTTTCCTGGCGCCCTCGGTGTCTTCGGGCACTTCAATGCGGATGACGGGCATAGCGTTTTCCTTTGCAGGTAACTGTGTAAGTCTTCAGTTCAGAAGACCGGGCAGCCAAGTTGCCGCCGCCGGGAAGACAATCATGAGAATGCCGAAAACGATCCCGACAAGCACAAACAGCGGGACTTCGCGAAAGGCTCTCTCGGGGCTCTCGGCAGCAACGCCGGCGGCAGTGTAAATACCGACACAGACAGGGGGCGTGATCATGCCGATGCCGGCGAAGGCCACGAAGACGACGTAGAGGTGCAGGATGTTTTGCCCCAGCGCGAGGGCAAGGGCTGCAAAGATCGGCACCGTCAGGTAAAAGACCGGAACGATCTCGATAAACGTGCCGAGGATCAGGCAAATCACCGCCACCGAGCCCCAGAACATCATGGGCGAGCCGCCCAATTCCGCAAAGAACGAGATGATCTTTTGCGGTGCCTGCGAATAGGTCAGCACGACGCTGAGGAAGGTCGCCATCGCGATGATCGCAAAAATCACGGCGGTGATCCGCGCGGTGTTGTACAAAGCCTCGACAATACCCTTGATCGTCAGTTCCCGATAGACGAACACGCCAATCAGAATGGCCCAAACCCCTGCCACCGCGGCCGATTCAGATGGCGTCAGCAAACCCGCATAGATGCCGCCGAGGATGATGACCGGAGTGAACAGACCGGGTATGGATGCCCAAAGGGCCGACAATCTTTCGGACATGGTCGCGGGGACCGGATTGCGCAGATGCCGGCACTTCCATGTGACGACAAGGGACAACAGCACCAAGAGCACAAGGCCCGGCACAAGGCCCGCCGCGAAGGTGCGTGATACGGGCACATCCGTAAGAGCGCTGAAAAGGATGGCGGCATTCGACGGCGGGATCAGCGCCTCAAGAAAGGCGGCGGAGGCCGCAAGGACAATAACAAACGGCTTTGGATAACCCTGCTCGACCATCTGCGGGACCATGATGGTTCCGACAGCCGTGATCGCCGCGAGGATCGAACCGCAGAAAGCCGCAAAGAACCCCATCGCCAGAATCATGGCGATCCCAAGGCCCCCGGGCCAATGTCCAACCAGCGTCGTTGCGAAATGCACCAGCCGTGCGGCCGCGCCACCGCGCAACATGACCATGCCCGCAAAGATGAACAGCGGCACGGCGATGAGCACATGTTTGGTCATCGATCCAAAGGAGACCTGGATCAGTGTCGACCAGGGCAGGTTCATTCCCCAGATCGCAGTGATCGCGCTGCCTAGGCCGAAGACCATGAAAATCGGCACCGAAAGGATCAAAAGACCCAGCGACAGGGTGATCGACAAGCTCTTCACGCCGATGCATCCGGGGCCTGGCCAAGAAGCCTGGCGATCTCTTCCAAAAGCAGTTCGGCCGCAAACAGAACCAGGATTCCGAACCCGACCGGAAAGGCGAAGTACATCCACCAGATTGGCAGTTCGATCTCCAACTCCATCAACTGACCCAAACGCCTGAAAAGCGCGACTGCGTCGTTGCCTGCCATGACAAAGATGAATGCGCCAACGAACATCGTCGCGTAGACGAAGACTTTCAAAAGGCTCAACGCCCGGCCTTCCAGCATGTTCGGCAGCAGATCCACCTGAATGTGCGCGCCAGATCGCAACAACGGTCCCAAGAGTGGGAACACCATCCAAGGGACCAATGCTGGAGGAAGCTCGATGAACCAGTCATAGCCTGTGCCACTGACGTACCGGGTGATGGCGCTCAGGGTCAGGGCCAGAACCATCACTCCGGCAAGCATCGAAGACGTAACCGCGGTCACCTTTTCCAGCAAGCCGTTGACCAGTCGAATGGAGCGCAAGAGTGCGTTCATTGTGGACTTCCCGGTCATGCGAATGGGCCTTCCGCCAAGCGGCGGCGGAAGGCTCCGGTTTGCATCGCGATCAATCGGCTGCGAAAGCCTGCGCTGCGCTCAGGACGTCCGCGTCAAGCTTGTCCGCGATGGCAGGCATCACTTTTTCCGTCATCAACGTATCGAACTCTGCCAGAGCCGCGCCTTCGAGCACGGTAACGACGCCACCGCGTTCCTGGAATTCCGTCAGCGTTTCTTCACCCGTGAGCATGATTGTTTCGGTCGAGATCTGGCCGACCTCCCGACCCACATCCAGCAGAAGTTGCTGAAGGTCGTCGGGCAGTCCGTCGAACCAAGTCTTGTTCGCCATGATGTAGGCATCGGCAAAATACTGATAGGGCTTCTGGCCGTGTGTGAGGTATTCCCACCAGCTGAACGCCCGGATCGAACCGGGCGGGCTGTTGATCGTGTCGATCATACCTGTCTGAAGGCCGGAGTAGACTTCCCGCGTCGGCATGGATACCGTGTTGGCCTCCAGCGCTTCCCACATCGGGCGCTCTGCGCCGATCAGGGCCCGAGCCTTGAGACCGGCCATGGAGGCGACGCCGTCCAGCTTTTGCGTACTGAAGGTCATGACGGGTCCGACCGGATCGTACATCAGCAGAACCGTGTCCGATTTCTGGGTGATGTCGGCCCAAAGCGCTTGACCCGCGGGATCGTCGGTGAAGAACGCCCGCTGCTCGGCGTAGCCGTCGAAGAGGCCGGTAAAGGAAACCACGTTGTAGTTCTTGTTGATGGGCGGGAAGGACACGACGCCCACGATTCCCCCCATTTGAACGGCACCCGAGGTCACGGCGCCAAGCTGCTCACGAATCCCGAAAAGCTGGCCCGACGGAAAGAACTCGATCTTCAGCCGGCCTTCGGCGCGCTTGTTCACCTCATCGGCGAACATCTGGGCGTGAACGGCGCTGTGGTGGGTCGGCCCCCAATGCACCGAAAATCGCGCGACAATCTCTTCGGCGCTTGCGGCGCCGGCCACAAGCGCGGACATGGCGACAGCCGCAAGCGCGCCGATTGCGGTCCGCGCACCAAAAAGTCTCTTGGATGATTTCATGACGTCCTCCCTGGGTTTGCGGCGCCGACCGCTTGGTTCGCGAATTTGTCGTGCAACCGCTGCGGCCATGATACGCAAGGCCACCTCAAGTGATCGTAGTGGCGGGCCGCCGCATGCGACAAATACATTTCCGGGCGTGAATCATCTGAAAAACGTATAAATGCAGCGGTGCGTTCGATCGCCTCTTGGAACTCTCCTAACATAGGCGCAACGTATAAGTACCAAATGAATTTCGATTGGTCGCCTTGCTGGCGGCGCTTCTAGGTTTCGGACAACGCTTCGTTTTTTAGGATGCAAACCACGCGATGCTGTTTGGCTCACGTCAAATCCTGTCCGCCGAGGATGCGCGCCGCCGCGCCAAGCGGCGGCTGCCACGTCTTGTGTTCGACTTCGTCGATGGTGCGGCGGGATACGAGGTGGGCATGTCCCGCAATGCATCCCGACTTGCCGACATTACGTTGCAATCGCGCGTGATGCCGGACGTGGCGAAGCGCGATATGTCGACGTTCCTCCTTGGCGCGCGATATGATGTGCCTTTCGGCATTGCGCCAATGGGGATGTGTAACCTGGTTTGCCCGGGCGCCGACAGGATGATGGCCAAGGCAGCGCGCGCGTTCAACATGCCGGTTTGCCTGTCGACCGCGGCATCCAGTTCGATCGAGGACATGCGGTCGTGGGCAGGAGACAAGGCATGGTTCCAGCTTTACTTCGGTGAGTCCGTTGAAGCGTCCTTGGCCTTAGTCTCGCGTGCGCAGCAAGCTGGCTACGACACTTTGGTCCTGACCGTCGATGTTCCGGAGGTTTCACGCCGCGTTCGGGATTTGCAGAATGGCTTCACCATGCCGTTCCGCATGACACCGCGGGCATTACTGGATTTCGCCACGCACCCGCGCTGGTCGCTTTCGACCCTCGCGGCGGGGGTCCCCTCGCCACGGAATGTGCCGGGCGCCAAGGATGGCGTGAAATTCGACCGGGCCGCCAGCCGGGCGGGCGCGGACTGGCAGTTCTTGTCCATTTTGCGTGAGAAATGGGGAGGCAAGCTGATTGTCAAAGGCGTCACCTCGTCCATCGATGCCCAACGCATTCGGAGTCTCGGAGCGGATGCGATCTATGTATCGAACCACGGGGCGCGGCAACTCGACAGTTCTCCTGCCGCGATCGACCTTTTACCGCCGACCCGCGCGGCCGTCGGGCCGGACTTTCCGCTCTTGTTCGACAGCGGGATCCGCAATGGCGAGGATGTGGTCAAAGCATTGGCGAAAGGTGCTGACTTCGTCATGTTGGGCCGGTCAGTCATGTATGCCCTGGGCGCGGGCGGAAAAGACGGCCTTTTCGATCTGTTGACGTACATTGCGCACGATATCAGCGTCGCCATGGCCCAAATCGGCACAAAAACGATTCCGGAGATCGGGCCGCAAGTGCTCTTTAGTGGTCAGGCGATTGAACAGGATACCCCCCGGACGAACACGGCAACAAGCCTGCACATCGCAGGAAAGACCTGAAGGAGATCGCGTCCGAATGACGCAGCCCAGACACATCCGCGGCGGCGCCTTGCTGGCGCGAGCCCTAAAAGAAAAGGGCGTAGAGCACGTTTTCACGCTTGCGGGCGGCTTCTGCAATCCTGCACTCGAAGGGTTCATGGAATGCCAGATGCCGGTCATCAACTGCCCGCACGAACAAATCGCCGGTCACCTGGCGGATGGGCATACGCGCATCACCCGCAAACCCTCGGTCTGCCTTGTGGGCCCGGAAGGCTTCGCCAATGCCGTGCCTGCCATGCTGGAGGCGGGCGGTGAGCGGTCTCCGGTGATCTTCGTGACCGGGTCCTCCACACTCAAGCGCCAGGGCGCGGGGGGGTTCAAGGAAATCGACGACGCCGCGATTGCGGCGGCTCTGGTGAAGTACTCGGTTCAGATCAGGGATGGCGAACGGATCGGCGAATTTGTTGACCGGGCCTGGGCGGCGGCGACCACAGGTTATCCCGGCCCGGTGCATATCAGCCTGCCGGTTGACATCATGTTTTCCTCCTTCGCCGAAGACGCGGGCCGCGCCGAGCGCCCATGGGACCGTACCCCACGCGCCCCGCAGCGCGCCTGGCCGGAACCCGCGGCGCTGGACCGGGTACTGGGGATCGTCGGCAAGGCCGAACGCCCGGTGGTGATCGGCGGGCATGGCGTATGGTGGTCGGGATCCGAGGCCAAGCTGGAGGCCATGGGCCGATCCCTGCGCATGCCGATCTTCAATGTGCCCTATCACACAAAGCTTTTGGGCGAAGAGTGCGAGGCCTACATGGGGCTGGCCGATTTCCACCAATACCACCCGTCGAAACCCGCCATCCACGAGGCCGATGCGGTGGTTATGATCGGCGCGCGGCTGGACAACCAAATGAACTTCGGCAATCCGCCTTTCTTTCGCGCCGAAACAACGCTGATCTGCGTGAACGGTTCTGCGGAAGAACTGGAGAACAACTATGCCGCCGACAATGTTTTGTTGTCCGACCCGGACGCTTTCATCGACGCGTTGAGCGGTATCGGCAAGACCTGGGCGCCCTGGTTCGATCTGCAAAAGGAACGGCGCGCGGCCTGGGTCGAGGAATGGGAAACGCACATCGTGCAAGAAACTGCACGCGACGAGGCCTCGGGAAGCAAGATGCATCCGCTACAACTGGCGCTTGATGTGCAGACCGCGATGGGCGACGAGGATTGGCTGGTCTTCGACGGCGGCAACACGCATTTCTGGAACGAGATCGCCGTGAACATGACCGGATGGCGCGGGCAGAAACTGGGCGGCATCATGCACCCGGGGAACTACTCGCTCTTGGGCGTGGGCGTCAGCTTCGGCATCTCGGCCAAGGCGGTGCATCCCGATCGGAACGTGGTCGTCGTCTCGGGCGATGGCGCCTTTCTGTCGGGCGGCCTGTCGATCGAGGCGGCATTTCAGGAGGGCCTGCCCATCACCGTTGTCATCGACAATAATGGCGGTCTGGACTGCATCAGCCAACAGCAGGAACGGTTGTTCGAAAGCGGCCTGCACTTTGCAACCGATTTTCGGGACATCCCCTTTCACACCATGTTCGAGGGGCTTGGGGGACACGGCGAACTGGTCGAAACCCGCGCTAAGCTTGGTCCTGCGCTGCGCCGGGCCATGGCATCGGGCAAGACCGCCTGCGTCAACGTGAAATGCCGCGGTGTGATCTCCCCAATCGTGGCGGCCACCTCTGACAAGCGCGACAAGGCGTCGATCGAGTGATGGCCGTGGTCTCTTCCCATACCCTGAACGGCGCCGATGGCACGCATGCCGGCGGCATTGCCGTGCGGCTGGTGAACCTGTCCATGGGCGCGGAGCTGTTTTCGACCACAATGGATGAGGGCGGGCGCCTAGCGCATACCGTCGACCTGGCAGAGACCGATCCTGGAGATTTCTACGAACTGACCTTCGCGACCGGCCCTTACTGGGCGGCGCTGGGACACGAAGGCCCGCATGTAATCCAGGAAATCGTGCTGCGTTTTGCCATGCCCGACCCCTCCGCCCGCTATCACAGCCCCATCATCCTGTCGCCCTTCGGGTATTCCACCTGGGCCTCGCTGCCGGAGTAGCGCCTATACCCGACGGGCTGAACTTCTCGCGGCGTCTGCGCCGCACACCGTACACCGCGCGGTGGATGAGCCCGACGTAGCGCCGCTGGCGGTGCAGGGGCCTAAGGCCGAGGATCTTCTGGCAAGGCTCTTTGGCGATCATGTCCGGGAGATCGGCTTCTTCAAGTTCGGCTGGATCGATTTTGAAGGCACGCAGCAATTGATCGCGCGCTCGGGCTATTCCCGCCAGGGCGGGTTCGAGATCTATCTCAAAGGGAACCATTTGGGTGGCGCCTTGTGGGACGCAATCTGGCGCGCCGGACGATCACTCCCGGATGTCCGAACCTGATTGAACGGATCGAAGGCGGGCTATTATCGTACGGCAACGAAATGACGCGCGACAACACCCCGCTTGAGATCGGGTTGGGCAAGTTTCGCCGTCTTGACGGGACGCTTGAGTGCCTTGGCGGAAAAGCACTGCAACGCATCGCAGCCGAAGGGGTCGCGCGCGAAATCCGGGGGGTGCTGTTCGATGGCGGTCCTTGCCCCATTTGCGCCGTGCCCTGGCCTGTGATCGTAGACGGCCAGCAAGTCGGGCAAATCACCAGCGCCGCCCGGTCGCCGCGACTGAAGCGCAACGTCGGCCTGTCATTGATCGCGCGCGATTTCTGGACCCCGGGCCAAGGCGTGATCGTCCAGAGCAGTGACGGCGAGGCACGCGCGGGAGAAGTCTCAGCGCTGCCGTTTGCCTGATGAGGCAAGCGCCCTTATTCGTTCCCAGATCGGTGCAAGGATGCGCAAAACGCCCGGACCGGCCGTGATGCCGATGGTCGCGCTCCCGCTCTCCGGGTGCTTCGACCCGATCAAAGCCTGGCGCCGGTGGACAGGCGCGAATTTCCGACAGGACTTCTTCGGCGGCGGCCCGCATGGCCTCCGACGCACGATCACAGTGGCAATGCACCGCCAGCAGCATCCAGTTGATTTCGCCCTTGGCAACCGGCCCCGGCATGGCTTCGCCGACGATTTCCACGATCGGGGCAAGACCATAGCCCAAGTGCCCGCCTTTGGATAGGATCGCCCCGCCGTCGAAATAGTCCCCGGGCGCCACGGTCGGACGGGCAAGGTCAGCCAGGCTTCGCGGGCGGCATAGATCCAACCGCCTGTCAGCATCGAAGTGGCAACGTCCAACACTACCGGGCCATACGCGCCACCGGGGATGCCGATGCAATAGAGGTTGGTCGGCAAGAGCGCGTTGCGTCCGCCATGCGGCGGCGCCATGCGCCAGAGTTTCCGGTCGCCGCCGCCCAGAACGATTGTCATGCAGCACGATTTTGCTGCTACATTCAGCGAACGCACCAAGCCGCCCGGTGTGGCCCGCCCCGGTCAGTGTCGCCATGGCCAAGCCCTCGTGCCGCGCGTCTTCCGCAGCATGTTCGACAACCAGGCGCATGGCGCGGATGCCGGTCCCGCCATTGACCTCGAAATGGGCCTTGATGGTGCCATAGCGATCCAGCGTCGCGTCGGCCTGCAGTCGGCCGGACTCATACTCGCGCGCATATTGCAGTACCCGGACAATACCATGGGACTCGACAGCGCATTTGTCCGGCTCGATCAGATGGTCGGCGACCTTGAAGCCTCGTCCGGGGCGCAGCCCCTCTTCACGAAGATGTCAAGAGCCGTTGCGCGCACCGCCTCGACAGGAACGGCGACCCGGTCTGCCGTCCGCAGTTTCGAAGCGCTTCCACCGTTGTCACTCATCGTATCGCACGCAGTTCACCAAGGTTCCAACGCCGGACACAGTGATCTCCAAACTGCCTCCGGCGAGCCTGTGGCGATGATGTCGCCGGGTGGCAGCGTCATGATTTGTGAGGCATAGGCGATCTGTTCGGCCATGGAAAAGATCATCTCGAAGGCCTGGGCCTGCTGCGCCGCCGCGCTATTGAGCCACGCCGTGAGTTGAAGCGCTCCCGGGTCACCGATCTCATCGGCGATGACCAGCCAGGGGTCGCAGGAACCGGAGGCCTCGGAGTTCTTGCCGGCATAGATGCTGTGTTTCTGCCAATCGCGGACTGAGCTGTCGTTGAATGCCGTGAAGCACACCACATCGCCATTGCCGTCTCACGCGGAATACATCGACCGGCGCGGCCTGATCACCTGCGCGCGCTCGGCCTCGTAGTTGAAGCTTTCGGCCGCTGGGCCCGGCGGAATCTCCAACGCGGCTTCATGTCCCACGATGGTCTGACGTTCGTGGCCAAAGAGGATGACATTGCCGGGCTCGGGAAGCGGCGTGCCGTCCACGGGATAGGGTTTGTGAAAGTTCATCCCGACATAAATGATCTTGGCCGGTTTTGGTATCGGCGGCAGATGCACGTCAGAAATCGGAAGGCGCGCGCCGCTGATCGCACCAGCGCCTCTGCGACGAGCACGGATTTCCGATCCTGATCGCGCTCCACGAAACTGTCGCTGGGGGGAAGAGGGTCTGTCCATCCGTCGTGCCGTTGCCGTTCCGGCCTGCCCGCTCGAAACTCACCAATTTCATATCCGAGGCTCCTGAAACGCCGCTTCGCGCTGGCGCAGAACGGAGACCGGCGTGTCATTGTAAGGAGTCGAAATGCCGTGTCGCCGCCCAAGATGCAGGACCTGACCGTTAATTGCGTTCAGTTCTGACGGGCGGTGCGCCATGTGGTCCAGCAGCATCGAGTGGCGGGCATCGGGCATGCGCGCACTAAAGGCCGTCACATAGGCCTCCGGGTCATCAAAACCGAGATTAATGTCCAAGACCTGCGCCAGGGCGCAGGCTTCGCGCTTCGCGCTCACGGCGATCTGCCAGCGCTCGGGATGCGCCATCAGCGCGCCAACCGTTACGTCGAACACGGTGCAAGGCGCGCTGAAGGTCACGTTGCAAAGGAACTTCTCCCAGATCAGTTGCTGGATGTCCTCGAAGGCCTGCGCCTTGACCCCGCGCCGCGCCAGGTGGCGGCCAAAGTTTCAGCCCGGTCCGTCAATCCATCGTCGATCTCGCCGATGCGGATCAGGTTCATCGCGTTGCAATAGGCACGGCCCGGCGCCCCGTCCTTTCTTGAGCGGCAGCCCCGGCCGGGTGCGATCAAGCGCCTGAATGTGCGACTTTTCATCCACCGAGAACACCACCGCATGCGCGGGCGGGCTGACATAGAGCCCCGCGATATCGGCGAGTTTCTCAACAAGGGCAGGATCGCGGGAGAGCTTGAAGACCCACGGCCCGGGCCATAGCCCGCGCCGTCCAATGCGTCGCCTCGTGCGGCGGCCGGGTCGCATCGCAGAGGAACCCCTCCACCCCGGCCTCGGCAAAACGCCGCCGCCACCGCCAGACGGTGGCCTTCGCCTTGCCGGTCCGGGCCATGATCGCATGCGTCCCAAGCCCAAGCTCCCGTGCCGTCAGCAGGACAATCTCGGACCGCCAGACAGGCTTCCGAGCCGCGTTCCGGTCCGAGACGATCTTCTCAAGTCGTCGTCGATCATTAGCCGAAACCGTGATGGAAGTTCCCGTTCGCATGCCTCAGGCTCGCACGCGGAGACGCCATTGGAAATCTCCAATACAAATTTCATCCGTTCGGACACCACCACTAGCGTCAGGGCTTATTAATTGAGCTGGAAGGTTACGGTTGCAGCGATTGTTATTGCTGCGAAGCAGGTGTCGGCGCATCTGTCGTAACGGGTTGCGATGCGTCTCCAGTCTTTCAGTCTGCCGAAGGCATTTTCGACCTTATGGCATTGTTTATACAACGTTTTGCAATACCTGGCGGGGTTCTTGCGCTTCGCGCGTGGCGGTATGCAAGAGCCAATCCCCTTGGTTTTGAGTGCGGCGCGCAATTCATCGCTGTCGTATCCCTTGTCGCCAATCGGGGTTCCGGCATTTGGTAATCCGGGATAGACGATCTTGGCTCCAATGTGATCGGACGCCTGCCCTGCCGTCAGCGCCATGACGATGGGTTTACCCTCATCGTTGACGACGGCATGAAGTTTGGAGTTCAGCCCGCCTTTTGTTCGCCCAATGTGGCGGGGAACATCCCCTTTTTTGCCAGACTGCAAGCAGTCCGGTGCGCTTTCAGGTGAGTGGCATCGACCCGCACGATGTCCGGCTCACCCGTTCTTGCCGCCAAGCTGCTGAATAGTCGATCGAAGACGCCCAATCGGCTCCACCGCACAAAGCGGTTGTAGAGGGTCTTGTGCGGGCCGTAATCGATGGGTGCATCGCGCCGGCCAAGACCATTGCCGATCACATCGACAATCCCGGAAAGGACCGTGCGATCATCACTGCGCGGTACGCCGTGAGCGAGTGGGAAATACGGGCGCATTAACGCGAACTGACGATCAGACAACCAAAACAAAGCAGACATCGCAAACCTCCGGGCGTTTGCCTCCTCCAACCTCATTTGCATCAACCTGAAAACACGTTAAACAATAGGTCATGACACTAGCTACCCTGATGGTCTGTTCCGCTGCATTGCCGGGAATGCCGAGAGGCGGCGAATTCTTCCATGTTCCTGACTTTGCCGCCATCCATTTTCAGGCCTCGAATCTTTACAACCGGGCTCAAACGTCCCGGTATTGATCGCAAAACTATCAGGGCCGCGCGTCAAAACAGCAATTAAATTAACGCGCGCCAACTTTGTCTTTTATAAGGAGGCAATATTCTTCTTAGGGTAATCCAGCAACCCCGGAAAAGCAAGAAATTGGGACCGGATCTCCCCAATCGATCCGCCATTATCTTTGGGAGCACGGCGAATGACCGGCACATTGCGGACAAGAATGTCACGAAGTCGCAACCGGTTGCGGCGCCCGGCGAGCGATGGGACCTTTCAAGGCCGACGCGTCGTTGATGCTCGACTCTTTATCCGTTCCGTGCCACATGCCCGGCCATGGCGCCGGATATCAAGATATGCGGGTTGAAGACCGCCGAAGCGATCGAAGCCGCGATCGCCGGCGGCGTGACGCATTGCGGCTTCATCTTCTTTGCCGCGAGCCCGCGGCACCTCGAGATGGCCTCCGCCGCCGCACTTCGCGAAATTGTCGGCGACCGCGCGAAGACGGTCGCCGTGACGGTCGACGCGGACAACGCTTATCTCGATAAAATCGTTGACCTTGTAAAGCCCGGCATGTTGCAATTTCACGGCGGCGAAAGCCCCGGGCGCGTGGCGGAAGTCAAGGTCCGTTATGGCCTGCCGGTGATGAAGGCGTTCTCCATACGCCGGACCGGCGATGTCGCCGGGAGCGATCGCTACCGAGGCGTCGCGGACCGGTTCCTGTTCGATGCCATGGCGCCTGAAGGATCGGAGGTTCCGGGCGGTCACGGCGTCGCGTTCGACTGGACACTGCTGGATTCGCTTGACCCGGCCATCGAATACATGCTTTCGGGAGGGGTCAACGCCGCCAATGTCGCGAAGGCGTTGAGCCATGGCCGGCCGGCCGGACTGGATATCTCGTCAGGGGTGGAGAATGCGCCGGGCGTCAAGGATACGGCGCTGATCGCGGCATTTTTCGAGGCGCTGAATGAAGCGGTGGAGCAGACGGAATGAACAGTTCGGTCGAGCCAAATTCTTTCCGCTCCGGACCCGATCCGGAAGGCATGTTCGGCATATTCGGCGGCCGCTTCGTCGCCGAGACGCTGATGCCGCTGATCCTCGATCTGGAACGACACTGGAACGAGGCCAGGCGCGATCCGCGGTTTCAGGCCGAGCTTGACGATCTCAACAAACACTATACCGGTCGACCCTCGCCGCTTTACTTCGCCAAGCGGCTGACGGAACATCTCGGCGGGGCCAGGATCTATTTCAAACGCGACGAGTTGAACCATACCGGCTCGCACAAGATCAACAATTGCCTTGGCCAGATTTTGCTCGCAAAACGCATGGGCAAGACACGGATTATTGCCGAAACCGGCGCGGGCCAGCACGGTGTAGCGTCGGCGACGGTCGCGGCGCGGTTCGGTTATCCCTGTATCGTCTATATGGGTGTGACCGACATCGAACGTCAGGCGCCGAACGTGTTCCGCATGAAACTGCTCGGCGCCGAGGTGAACGCGGTGACCTCGGGCAGCGGCACGTTGAAGGACGCGATGAACGAGGCGTTGCGCGACTGGGTCACCAATGTCGGGGACACCTATTACATAATCGGCACCGCGGCGGGCCCGCACCCGTATCCGGAACTGGTGCGCGATTTCCAGTCGGTGATCGGCAAGGAAACCAGGGAGCAGATACTGGCCGCGGAAGGCCGGCTGCCCGATCTGCTGGTGGCCGCGGTCGGCGGTGGATCGAATGCGATCGGCCTGTTCCATCCATTCCTCGACGACCGCAACGTGCGCATCGTCGGCGTGGAAGCCGGCGGCAGGGGGCTTGACGGCGAGGAGCACTGCGCCTCGCTCACCGCCGGCCGGCCGGGCGTGCTGCACGGAAACCGCACCTATCTGCTGCAAAACTCCGACGGGCAGATCAATGAGGGTCATTCGATCTCCGCCGGGCTCGATTATCCGGGTATCGGACCGGAACATTCCTGGCTGAAGGAGACCGGCCGGGTGGAGTATGTGCCGATCATGGACCGCGAGGCGCTGGAGGCGTTTCAACTGCTCACAAGGCTTGAGGGGATCATTCCCGCACTCGAGCCGAGCCATGCGCTGGCCGAGGTGATCCGGCAGGCGCCGAATATGGGCAAGGATCGGATCATAGTGATGAATTTATGCGGTCGCGGCGACAAGGACGTATTTGCCGTCGGCAAGCATCTGGGCGTGGAGCTTTAGCGATGTCGTCCCGTATCGACACGCGCATGGCCAAACTGAGAGATGAGGGTCGCGCCGCCCTCGTCACCTACTTCATGGGCGGCGACCCGGACTACGATCGGTCGCTGGCGGTGATGAAAGCGCTGCCGAAAGCCGGCGCCGACATCATCGAACTCGGCATGCCGTTTTCCGATCCGATGGCCGATGGTCCGTCGATTCAGGCGTCTGGCCTGCGCGCGCTGAAATCAGGCCAGACGCTCGCCAGGACGTTGTCGCTGGCGCGGGAATTCCGTGCCGGCGACAACGACACGCCAATCGTAATGATGGGTTATTACAATCCGATCTATGTCTATGGTGTCGATCATTTCCTGAAACATGCCGCCGAAACAGGAATCGACGGACTGATCGTCGTCGACCTGCCGCCGGAGATGGACGAAGAATTGTGTCTTCCCGCGATCAAGGCCGGATTGAACTTCATTCGGCTGGCGACTCCGACCACCGACGACAAGCGCCTGCCGAAGGTGCTGGAGAACACTTCCGGCTTCGTCTATTATGTTTCGATGACCGGCATCACCGGCTCGGCATTGCCGGATACCGGCAGGGTAAGCGCAGCGGTGGCGAGGATCAAACGGCACACCCGACTGCCGGTCTGCGTCGGATTTGGCGTCAAGACGGCGGAACAGGCGGAAACGATAGCCGTCAGCGCCGATGGCGTCGTCGTCGGCACCGCGATCGTCAACGAGGTCGCCAAAGCCGGCGAAACCGGCGGAGATGCCGCTGAAGCCGTTGCAAAACTGGTCAGGGCGCTCGCCAATGGCGTGGCCAGGTCTCAACTTGCGCATTCCACCTGAATGGTTCCTTTTCCAACAACCTTGATAAGGGAGATATCCAATGAGAACGATAGTAATGATGCTTGGTCTTTTTCTGGCAATGGGTCAGATGGCAAATGCTGCACCTCAAACAAAAGCTGAAGCTAGGCTTCAGATTACAAAGCTCCTCTGGTGCACTGATGCGTATCTTGATAGGCTGAGAAATTTCAGCCAAACGGCTTCACTGAGGCAAAGGATGGAGAGGGTTGTAAGAGGGTTTGAAACTCTCTGCAATATGACGCCTTGGAACCCAGAAGAAGTAAACTCTCTGCAAAGGAGAATTTCTCAACATACCAGAGGGGCAAGGTACAAACTTGTGAGTAGCACATACAGGGCGAGTAACCTGAATGAAAGGGTTCATATGCAAGAATCTTTTTATTGTGCGAACAAAAACGCACAACAGCAACATGAATTGCAAACAGCAAGAGGAATAGCCTTGATGTTTGCAAATGCTTCTGAAACTCGGTCTATCAAAAAAGCAAGCAAACGCTTGCAAAGAAAGTGGGACCAAGTGTGTGCGACACCTCGAAACACATCAAAGGGGAAAAGGAAGTTTATAAGAAAAATTCCTGCTCTCTGGGAAATACACAGAAAGTATAGCAAGGCGTTGGCTTCTGCCTTTGCGAATTGACACAAACTCATTTACCCCCTCGATTGATATATCAATCGGAATGTCCATCTTGTGACGTTTCGCGGAAAGCAGATGCGATGAACTGGATCACTAATTTTGTCCGCCCGAAATTCAATTCGATGCTCGGACGACGCGACATGCCGGAAAACCTCTGGATTAAATGTCCGGAGACCGGCGAGATGGTGTTCCACAAGGACCTTGAAGAAAACCAATATGTGATTCCCGCTTCCGGGCATCACATGAAGATTGCGGCCGGGGACAGGCTCGATCATTTCTTCGACGGCGGCGAGTACGAAGTCCTGGAGAATCCGAAAGTCGCCGTTGATCCGCTGAAATTCCGCGATGAAAAACGCTACACCGACAGACTTAAGGACAACCGGGCAAAAACCGGCCGTAACGACGCAATTACAAATGCGCTTGGTGAAATCGACGGCCTGCCGATTGTGGTGACCGTGCAGGATTTCGCTTTCATGGGCGGCTCGCTCGGCATGGCCGCCGGCGAAGCGATCATCGCGGCATTTGAAACGGCCATCGAAAAGAAACGTCCCATGGTGCTGTTCGCAGCCTCCGGCGGCGCGCGCATGCAGGAGGGCGCGCTGTCACTCATGCAATTACCGCGCACGACCGTCGCGGTCCAACGCCTGAAGGAAGCGGGTCTGCCTTACATCGTCGTCCTGACCAATCCGACAACCGGAGGCGTTACCGCTTCCTACGCCATGCTGGGCGACGTTCACATCGCGGAACCCGGTGCGTTGATTGGATTTGCCGGACAGCGGGTAATCGAGCAGACAATCCGCGAAAAACTGCCGGAGGGTTTCCAGCGCGCCGAGTATCTGATGGAACACGGCATGGTGGACATGGTGGTGCCGCGCCAGGAACTTAAGTCGACCATCTCCCGTTTGCTGAAACTGTTGATGAACGAGCCGCCCGAACCGGAGACCGAGGAAGCTCCGGCCACGGAGGGCGAAGTCATCGAAGCGGACGAACCGGCGGTTCCGGAAGAAAAAAACGCCAAAACTTCCAAGACCGCCGGCTGATTTTCGTCAACCCGCAATTCGCCGTTTGTCGCATAAGGCGATGACCGCATTGTCAGGTGCAATCATGAGTATTGACCCGGTAAGCCGGTTGACCGCCGCCGAGCGGGAAATCGACAAACTGATGGCGCTTCATCCGAAGGGCTATGATCTGTCGCTTGATCGTATCCGTCGGCTCCTCGACCGGCTCGGCAATCCGCAGGATAACCTGCCGCCGGTGATCCACATCGCCGGCACCAACGGAAAGGGATCGGCGGCGGCCTTCGCCCGCTCATTGCTTGAAGCAGCGGGTCGCACCGTGCATGTTCATACCTCGCCCCATCTGGTCAACTGGCATGAACGCTACCGGATGGGCCGGCCAGGCGGCGGGCGGCTTGTCGATGACGATATTCTGGCTGAAGCGATCGTGCGCGTTGGCGAGGCCAATAACGGGCAGGCGATCACCGTCTTCGAAATCCTGACGGCCGTTACCTTCATCCTGTTCTCCGGGCATCCGGCGGACGCGGCGATCATCGAAGTCGGACTGGGCGGTCGGTTCGATGCGACGAATGTCATCGCAAAACCGGCGGCAAACCTGATCATGCCGATCGCCCTGGATCATCAGGCGCATCTTGGTGACCGGATCGAACTGATCGCGGCGGAAAAAGCCGGAATCATCAAACCCGGCGTACCGGTCGTCATCGGCGCCCAGGAGCACGACGCGGCCCGCGAGGTGTTGCGCGACGCGGCAAACCGGCATGGCTGCGAGCACATTGTCTATGGCGAGGACTTCCTTGCCCATGAGGAACGCGGCCGCCTGGTCTATCGGGATGAAACCGGGCTGATGGACCTGCCGCCGCCGCGCCTTGTCGGTCGCCACCAATTGGCCAATGCCGCTTCAGCGATCGCCGTCGTCAAGGTTGCCGGATTTACAGTCGAGCAAAATGCCGCCGAAAACGCCATGGGCGATGTTCGGTGGTCCGGACGGATGCAACGGATCGGAAGCGGCGCGCTTTTGAACGCCGCGCCGAATGGAGCGGAAATCTGGGTCGATGGCGGGCACAATCCGGGCGCCGGGCAGGCGATTGCCGAAGCGTTGGCGGAGCAAGAGGAACGCCGGCCGGCGCCGCTGTTCATGATCGCTGGAATGATCGACACCAAGGATCAGACCGGATTTTTCCGGCCATTCAAGGGCATAGTCCGGCATGTCTATGCGACGCCGATTACTTCCAGCGATGCCGGCGTTCCAAACGATGAGTTGGCGGTGCGCGCAATGGAAGCCGGCCTGTCGGCCGAGCCGGTCTCGTCGATCGCAAGCGCGTTGAAGCTGCTGCGCGACACATGGGGCGAGGCTGAAATGCCGCCGCGCATCATTGTCTGCGGATCGCTCCGTCAGGCCGGCGAAGCCCTGCGGCTGAACGGAACAATACCTGCTTAGGGTCAGCCGAATACGTGTTGCGTGCCGGGGGCGATCGCTTCGCTACCAACCTTCCTCGCCCAGCAACGGCACGAAACTGACAGGGCCAAGCGTGTCCGTCTCAAAAACCTCGCTGTCTCGTCGCGTCACCCGCAGCAGCCGCTCTTCATGTCTTCGCCGACCGACAGGAATCACCAACCGGCCTCCGATCTTCAATTGTCGCCGCAGCGCCTCGGGCACCGCAGGCGCACCGGCGGTAACCATGATCGCATCGAAAGGCGCATGCTCCGGCAGTCCGAGCGATCCGTCGCCGGTGTGAACGGTTATGTTCGCATATCCCCCGGCGCTCAGCGCGGCCGCCGCGCGCTCGGCCAGCGATTCAATCCGCTCAATGGTGTGGACCTCCACGGCGACAAGGCTGATCACCGCCGCCGCGTAACCCGAACCCGCGCCGACCTCCATCACCTTCTCTCCGCCGGTCAAAAGCAGAGACTGCGCCATCAGCGCAACGACATAGGGTTGCGAAATCGTCTGTCCGTTCCCGATCGGCAGCGCCGAATCCCGATAAGCCAGCGCACGCCGGCGTTCGGGAACGAATTTCTCGCGGGCGACGATGCTCATCGCATTGAGCACGGGCACGGACAAAATCCCTCTCGCCCGGAGCTGTTGCTCCACCATTTTCTCGCGCTGTTCGGAAAAAGACGTTGCCATATCCGCGCTCACCCGGTTCACGCCAACCATAGACTAGGCACGGCGGTTCCGCATCCGCGCGGTGAGATGAAGTCGATAAAACCGGTTTGTGGTGCCGCTTGTCAGACTCGAACTGACGACCCCATCATTACGAATGATGTGCTCTACCAACTGAGCTAAAGCGGCGCTGACCGCCGATACGCCCCGGCGGCTGGCGGCGTGATACTCTCATTATCTCACCATTTCAAGCAGTTGATTCGCGGGCGCGCGGGAACATGTGACGCGCCGGGGGACAACGCCCGGCGTCGCCGGCCCGGCTTGTCACTATGGCGATCATCGGTCGAAACAGCGGTTTGGCGGCGCAGGCTTTTCGTATAATTTCGATGGACGGACCAAAATTTCCGCCGCGCCGTCTGGACTATTCCCGCCGCTGGGCTAATGTTCATGTTTAGGCACAAGCCGTCGCCGTCAGCAGCGGCGCGGTTCCAACAGGTTTCGCCGATGGAGGAGGTTGAATGTCTGAGATTTCAATGGTCGTGAATGGCCGTAATGTTTCCGGTTCCATGGAAGACAGGACCCTGCTCGTGCATTTTCTGCGCGAGGACCTGGGACTTACCGGCACGCATGTGGGTTGCGACACGTCGCAGTGCGGTTCCTGCGTTGTGCATGTCGATGGCAAGGCGGTGAAATCCTGCACCATGCTCGCCGCCCAGGCGGACGGCGCCGAGGTTCTCACGATCGAAGGACTGGCCAGCGACGCCGACCTTCATCCCGTGCAGGCGGCGTTCAAGGAAAACCACGGACTGCAATGCGGTTTTTGCACACCGGGCATGATCATGGCCGCGGTCGATATGATCAATCGTCATCCGGAGGGATTGGACGAGGCGACGGTCAGAGCGGAACTGGAAGGCAACATCTGCCGTTGCACCGGCTATCACAACATCGTCAAGGCGATCCTCGCCGCTTCGAAAAAGATGAACAAAAAGGACAGGGCGAAGAAGGCCGCCTGACGGACCGGGCGTCGGAAGACGCGGACGGTCACGCGCCGTCAGGCAATCCGCCAAATCGCTCACGGACAAATGCGGAGGAGTTTCCCAAATGGGTATGGAAGGCATCGGCGCCAGGGTGGCGCGCAAGGAAGACAAGAGATTTATCACCGGAGGCGGGCGGTATACCGACGACATGGTGGTTCCCGGCATGAAGCATGCGGCATTCGTCCGCAGCCCGCATGCTCATGCCGCAATCAGGAAAATCGATTCAAGGGCCGCCGAAGCCATGCCCGGTGTGATCGCAGTGCTCACCGGCAAGCAATTGAAGGCCGATGGCATCGGCAACCTGATCTGCGGTTGGGCGATCACGTCAAAGGACGGCTCGCCGATGAATATGGGCGCATGGGAGCCGATGGCTACTTCAACGGTCCGCTACGTGGGCAACGCGGTAGCTGTCGTCATCGCGGATACGAAGGCCCAGGCGCGAGAGTCCGCCGAAGCCGTCGATGTGACCTACAAGGAGAAAAAGGCCGTCACCGATGCTGTTTCGGCCATGAAAAAAGGCGCACCGCAAATCCATCCCGAAGCCAAGGGCAACCTGATTTACGATTGGGAAATCGGCGATCTGGCGGCCGTTGACAAGGCGATCGCCGACGCAGCCCATGTGACCCGTATGGATATCACCAACAACCGGTTGGTGCCCAATGCCATGGAGCCGCGCGCCGCGCTGGGACATTACGACAAGGCCGAGGACCACTACACCTGCTGGACAACCAGCCAGAACCCGCATGTGGCCCGGCTGGTGATGAGCGCATTCTACAATGTCGCTCCCGAAAACAAGCTTCGCGTCATCGCACCCGATGTCGGCGGCGGATTTGGTTCCAAAATTTACATCTATCCTGAAGAGATCGTCTGCCTGTGGGCGTCGAAACGCGCGGGCGTGCCGGTCAAATGGGTTGCGGACCGCGCCGAGAGCTTCCTGACCGACGCACATGGACGCGACCACGTCTCGACGATCGAGATCGCGTTTGACAAGGACCATGGGATCACCGCGCTGAAGGCGGATACGATCGCCAATCTCGGCGCCTATATGTCGTTGTTCTCGTCTTCGGTGCCGACCTATCTGTACGCGACCCTGTTGTCCGGTCAGTACGACATTCCGGCGATCCATTGCAACGTGCGCACGGTGTACACCAACACCGCGCCGGTCGACGCCTATCGCGGCGCGGGACGTCCGGAAGCGTGTTACCTGATCGAGCGGGCCATGGAGACGGCGGCGCGTGAACTCGGCGTCAGCCCGGCGGAACTTCGTTCCAGGAACTTCGTTCGCGAATTCCCGCATCAGACGCCGGTAATCATGAATTATGACGCGGGTGACTTCCAGGCCTCTCTCGACGCGGCGATGAAGGCTGCGAACTATGACGGCTTCGAAAAGCGCCGCGGCGCGGCGGCCAGGAAAGGCAGGCTGCGCGGAATCGGCATGTCCTGCTACATTGAAGCGTGCGGCATCGCCCCGTCCGCCGCCGTCGGATCGCTCGGCGCCGGCGTCGGGCTTTGGGAATCGGCCGAAGTCCGGGTCAACGCCGTCGGTTCAATCGAAGTCCTCACCGGATCGCACAGCCATGGCCAGGGCCACGAAACCACATTCGCACAATTGGTGTCCGACCGGTTCGGCGTGCCCATGGACAGCGTTTCGATCGTCCACGGCGACACGGACAAGGTGCAGATGGGCATGGGCACATACGGCTCGCGCTCCGGCGCGGTGGGCATGTCGGCCATTGTCAAGGCGCTTGACAAGGTCGAAGCCAAGGCCAGGAAGGTCGCCGCGCACCTGTTGGAGGCCGACGACAAGGATATCGTCATCGAAAACGGCGAGGTGAAGGTTGCCGGAACCGACAGGAAACTGCAATGGTTCGAGGTCTGCCTGTCGGCATACACGGCCCACAACATTCCCGACGGCATGGAGCCGGGACTGAAGGAAAGCGCCTT
Source organism: Rhizobiaceae bacterium (assembly GCA_965204295.1). GTDB lineage: Bacteria > Pseudomonadota > Alphaproteobacteria > Rhizobiales > Rhizobiaceae > JAWKWH01. Next base: position 1,361,831 of record OZ241973.1, on the reverse strand, counting down.
CTACGACCCGACCAACTTCACCTTCCCCGCCGGGTGCTACATTTGCGAGGTCGAGGTCGATCCGTCCACGGGCGCGACCGAGATCGTGCGGTTCGTGGCGGCAGACGATTTCGGCAGGATCGTCAATCCGATGATTGTCGAAGGCCAGGTTCACGGAGGCATCGCACAGGGCATCGGTCAGGCGCTGCTTGAGGGCGCGCATTACGACGCCAACGGCGAATTGATCACGGCAAGCTATATGGACTACGCCATGCCGCGAGCGGATGACCTGCCGTCGTTCGACGTGTCGACAACCGAGACGGCTTGTCCGTCAAATCCGCTTGGAATCAAGGGATGCGGCGAAGCCGGCGCCATCGGTTCGCCGCCCGCCGTGATCAATGCGATCACGGATGCGATCGGCAACAACGATCTGGCCATGCCCGCCACGCCGCAAGCGGTATGGGCGGCAATCCAGGCCGCCAACTGATCTGACGGAGGAGAAAACAGATGTATTCGGTCAACTACACAAGGGCTGCCTCCGTTTCGGACGCGGTCAGGTCGGCGAAGAAAGCGGAGGACGCCAAATTCCTGTCGGGTGGGCAGACTCTGATACCGGCCATGAAATCGCGGCTTGCCGCGCCCGGCGATCTCATAGATCTGAGCCACATCGCCGACATGAAAGGCATCCGGGTTTCCGGTGGGAACGTCACGATCGGCGCCGGTGCGACCCATGCCGAAGTCGCCGACGATGAGAAACTGGCGAAAGTGTGCCCGGCCATCTGCCATCTGGCCGTACATATCGGTGACCCGCATGTGCGCCACATGGGCACGATCGGCGGCTCGATAGCCAACAACGATCCTGCGGCGGACTACCCCGCCGCGATGGTCGCGCTTGGCGCGACGATAAAGACCGACAAACGCGAGATTGCCGCGGACAGGTTTTTCAAGGGATTGTTCGAGATCGCGTTGCGGGATGACGAAGTCATCACATCGGTTTCGTTCTCCGCGCCCGCGAAATCGGGATACGCGAAATTTCCGAATCCCGCCTCGCGTTACGCCATGACCGGCGTATTCGTCGCCAGAGGCGAGGATGGCGTGCGCGCGGCGGTTACGGGCGCCGGAGATGACGGCGTGTTTCGCTCCACGGCAATAGAGACGGCCTTGTCGAAAAATTTCGACGCCTCCGCGCTTGAGGGTGTGTCGGTCTCATCGAAGGACTTGATGTCGGACATACACGCCTCGGCTGAATACCGCGCCAATCTCGTGGTAGTGATGGCGAAACGGGCGGTCGCGGCCGCAAACGGCTGATATCCGCCCGGCCGGGTCGGGAAGGACGGGGCACCATATCGGCGCCCCGCCTGATGCGGGCATGGCGTGAAGTCCGGCCCTGGAGATTGCGGATACGGCGAGCGGCGGTATTTCGGTCCCTTCGTCGGCATATACATGTTGGGATTGCAGGTGTTGAACCTACCCGAACGGCACGCACCTTCATCGCATCCCTCCGCTTCTTCTCGTCAACCGCGCCGGAAATGACAGGCCGGTCACGACACCGGGATGTCGGAATTGAGCGGTGGCCGCTCCGCCCCGCGAAATGCTGGCGAACGGCGTCTTCGTGAAATTATACGCAGGGGCGTTCCACAGACTGTCTCGAACGCAATCCGCACCCGCGCGCCTTGGGCCCGCGCCATTGTGTTCTCCCTGATTTGCCGGGATCGGCCGGGCGGATCGACCGTGGCGCGGTGCGACGGCCCCACCGGGATGACGTCCGCCCTGGAGCGCGTTGCACCGTTGACAGGCGGACCGGTCGCCGGTCTGACGCCGACCGTAATCATTGATCGGAGCGATACGGTCCCGGGAGTGCGGAAAATGTCGCTGTCGTCTTCGCCGGATCGTGCTGCCGGCCTTTCGGGTGAAACCGCTTCGGTCTCGCCGTCCGACAGCGGGAGTTTCGACCTTGAAACGGTGATCGGACAGCGACCTGAACCGATTGCCGCATCGGATCTGGTTTATCGCCGCCGCCGTGATATTCATACGGAATGATTGATCGTCTCCGCCGGACCCATGCCCATCCCTGAAACATCCGACATCACCGCCGAGATTTGCATCGATTCCATTGCGGGCGTGATTGCCGCGAAGGAGGCCGGCGCGGCGCGCGTGGAACTCTGTTCGGCATTGCTGGAAGGCGGGCTGACGCCTTCCTACGGCACGGCGGCGCGGGCAATGGACGCGGCCGGTTCCGTCGGCGTGCAGGCGATGATACGGCCGCGCGGCGGCGATTTTCTCTATTCCGGCGAAGAATTCGCCGCGATGATGGCGGATATCGTCGCGCTGAAACCGCTCGGCGTACACGGTTTCGTATTCGGCCTTCTGGACGCGGACGGGCATGTCGACAAAGCCCGCGCCGCCGAACTGATCGCGCTTTGCAGGCCGGCATCCGTCACCTTTCACCGCGCCTTCGACATGGCGGCCGATCCGGTCGCGGCGCTGGATGCGCTGATCGACCTCGGTATCGACCGGCTGCTGACCTCGGGACAATCTCCCTCGGTGCTGGAGGGCGCGCCACTGATCCGCGAACTGATCAGGCGCGGGGAGGGCCGAATCATCATCATGCCGGGTGGCGACATCACCGCGCGCAATGTTGCCCGTATCGTCAGGGAGACCGGCGCAAGCGAAATCCATCTCGCGGCCATGGAACCGCGGCCCGGGCCGATGCGGCACCGCAATCCGTCCGTATTCATGGGCGGCGCGCTGCGCCCGCCGGAATATGACCGCGCGGTCACCACGGCGAAAGGGATTGCGAGCGTTTTGCGGGCTGTCGGCGAAACGGACGGCTGATGGCCAACGGTCACGCGCGGCGCTACATCGGCGGCGGACGGGAGCCGATGCCGCTTGACGAATTACCCCCACGTCATCCGAACCGCGAGACCTCAACATTCGGCGGTGAGGCCATGCCGGCGGTCGAACGCCGTGACATTGCACTTGATCGGGACAGGAAACCGTCATCGATGATTGAAACAACCGGGATTTCCGTTCGAAGGTTTCGCGATGTTGACGAGAAATTGGCGGAAGGCGAAGATGGCGATATGGCGGGAAGGGCGTATCTGAAGCGCAACGGCGGTTGGTCGACGGATATGAATGCGGTCCGGGAGCGCTTTCGGCCAGTCGAATACCTGCAACCTACAGATTGACCGGCGGAGGCGCGATGTTCAGCAAGATCCTGATCGCCAATCGAGGCGAAATCGCCTGCCGTGTCATGCGAACCGCGAAGCGGATGGGTATTTTCACCGTCGCGGTCTTTTCCGATGCGGACCGCAATGCGCTGCATATGCGCCAGGCCGACGAAGCGGTGCATATCGGCCCCTCGCCTGCCGCGGAAAGCTATCTCGTCGCGGACCGGATCATCGCGGCGGCGCGGGCATCCGGCGCCGAGGCCATTCATCCGGGCTACGGCTTTCTGTCGGAAAACCCCGAATTCGTAGAGGCGGTCGAGGCCGCAGGGCTGGTCTTTATCGGCCCGTCCGCCGCATCGGTCCGTGCAATGGGGCTGAAAGACGCCGCCAAGCGGTTGATGGAAAAGGCGGGCGTGCCCGTGGCGCCCGGCTATCATGGCGAGGCGCAGGAACTGGTGCTGCTTGCCGGCAAGGCGCGCGAGACCGGTTACCCGGTGCTGATCAAGGCGCGGGCCGGCGGCGGCGGCAGAGGCATGCGCAAGGTGGATCATCCGGACGATTTTGCGGATGCGCTCGCTTCCTGCCGGCGGGAGGCAAAAGCCTCATTTGGCGACGATCGCGTACTGGTGGAAAAATTCATCGATAAACCGCGCCATATCGAGGTACAGGTCTTCGGCGACGATCATGGCAATGCGGTGCACATGTTTGAGCGTGATTGCTCCGCCCAGCGCCGCCACCAGAAGGTGATCGAGGAAGCGCCCGCGCCCGGCATTACCGAAGACATGCGCGCGGCAATGACCGGAGCGGCGGTCAAGGCGGCCAGGGCAATCGGCTATTCCGGCGCCGGCACGATCGAATTCATCGTCGACGGATCACACGGGCCGCGGCCTGACGGTTTCTGGTTCATGGAAATGAACACACGCCTGCAGGTGGAACATCCCGTGACCGAAATGGTGACGGGCGTCGATCTGGTCGAATGGCAGTTGCGCGTGGCGGCCGGGGAGAAATTGCCGGCGGCGCAAGACGAGATCGAATTGCGCGGCCATGCGTTCGAGGCGCGCATTTATGCGGAAGATCCCGCAAGAGGCTTTCTGCGGCAACCGGCACGCTGCATCGTCTGCGATTGGCCGAAGCCGGTTCGCCGTGCCGGACGCGTATTGAGACCGGCGTCGCCGAGGGAGACGCGATCTCGCCCTTTTATGACCCGATGATCGCCAAGCTGGTCGTGCAGGGACCGGACCGCGAGACCGCGCTTACCGGTCTGGCAAACGCGCTTGGGCGCACGCAAATCGCCGGCTCCACCGCCAACATCGCTTTTTTGAAGGCGCTGGCGGAAAATGAGGCCTTTGCCTCGGGTGACGTGGATACCGGCATGATCGAGCGAAACCGGGACGAACTGGTCTCATCGCCCGCTCCGGACAAAACAGCGGTTCTGCGGGCGATACTGGCGGCTTCGGGTTTCCGATCCCCGCGACGGACGGGCGATCCGTGGGATGTCGCAACCGGCTATGGTCATTTTCATCCTCTCACCAGAAATGTCCGGATCAAGCATGGCGAAGATGCGATTGAAGCCAGGGCCACTCCGGCCGTTGGCGGCAGGGTGCGCATTCAGACCGGCGACGATATCGTCGTAATGGATCCTGATGCGCTGAAAGCCGTCACGGCCCGCTGGCCCGGTCATGTGACCGTATTTGAAGGTCCGAATGCGCATGATTTCGAAACTCCCGATCCTTTCGCGGCCGCCGAAGAGTCCGGCGCCGGCGACCGGCTGACCGCGCCCATGCCCGGACTGGTCAAGATCGTTCGCGCGACCGCGGGAGAAGCGGTCAAGAAGGGCGCCGCCCTGTTGGTGCTGGAAGCCATGAAAATGGAGCACGCGATCATTGCGCCGCATGATGGCGTCATCGCCGATATCGTTGCCGAGGGATCGCAGGTTTCGGAAGGCGCGATGCTGGCGCATTTCGAGGAGACCTGACGCGCTTGACCTTGAAATCGCCGCCAAAAAAACCAAAAAACTGCGAATTGGTTGAGCCCAATCCGCAGTCGTCAATTCGGACGAAGCATCTCCTTTTGCCCCCGCTTTCGCGAAACCCGGCTTCGTCCTGCGCCTCCACGCGATGCGCGGTTTGGATACCGCGTTCTTGGCATTGAATTTTGATGCGCCGCTCCAAGGGCGGCATCTGACCCTTAATGCATGGTCATCCATTCGCGCGCATCGCGCAGCGCATGGGCGATCTCCGCCTTGGTCATCGTCTCGGACAACTCGATGCGAAGCGAGGCGGCGCGCTCCGAGCCCCTGATTGCGGCGATGTTGAACCACTTGTGCGCGGCAACGATATCGACATCGCAATCACGTCCCGTCGCATACATCATGCCCAACTCAAGAAGAATATCCGCCTGAGCGATTGCCCTCATGTCGCCGAAACCGGCTTCCGGCATATCAGAATGCCCCATGTGCCCTGTCCCTTTTTACTCGCGGCGAAGCGTCGGCAATGTCCCTCCCGGCGCTCCCTGTTCGATGGACAAATCATGGCGGCAAGGTTTCAATTCGCGGTTAAACGGTGTCGTTAACGCCCGGCAAATGAAATAAAAACAACACGTTAACGAGAGAATTCGTTAAGGATGGCAAGTGCTGGGATTGCGCGAATTCGTGGACAGTTTCCGCAAATGCCCGTTTTGCGTTTTCAAGTTTTTGCTAACCAAGGCCGCGAATGACGAATCCTGCAATCGCGGTCTCGACCGTTGATGAAGCGGAATGCCGCCACTTTCGTTTTGCCGCCGAATCGGTTATATTCGTTCGAAAGAGACAATGCGCGAAACGGCGAATTACAAATGGATGGTTTGTGATGAAATACGGGATTTTGCTTTCAACGATCGCCGGTACGGCTATGACCGGCGCGGCGCTGGCGGATCCGATTGAGGGAAACTGGCGCACGCAGAACGGTGAAACGGCGGCGATCGGAGAGTGTGGCGAAGCATATTGCATCATACTCAAGACCGGCGACCATGCGGGAAAGCGCATTGGCCGGCTAAGCGGCGGCAATGGCAAATACAGCGGCACCGTCACCGATCCGGCCGATGACAGGATATATTCCGGTTCGGCAACGGTTTCCGGTGCGAATATGCGGCTGAAGGGTTGTGCTCTGAAAATCTTCTGCAAGACGCAGAACTGGGAAAGGAAATAGCCGCCGCGCCGAAAACATCGGATCCGTTCCGGCGACAATCGAGACACGCGGGACGCATGGCGGACATTGCCCGGAAACGCGGTTTCCGGGCAATGCGGTTGGCGGCAATATCGGCGGAAACGGCGGCGACTCTGTTCCGATGGTGTCGGTCCGGTAGAATCGTCGAAAACGGCGACGGGAGAAACCAAGATGTCGCAAAATCCGGTCACCCCTCTCCCAAAGCGGCGCGTTCATCTCTATATTAGGCCATGGACGACAGAACTTTCCCCAAACCGGTCGAAGACATTTCATGCCCGCGACCGTCTGCCCGCCGGACCTTCACCGATGCCCGCCGGGTCGTCGAGGCGCTGAAAGAACTTTACCGCCGCAACACGCGGTTTCTCGTCGATGCGTTTACCGACTATTGCGAGAAAGGCGTCGCGCGGCGTTATCGCGCCTGTTATCCGCAGGTCGGCGTCTCGACGACCTCCTTCGCCCACATCGATTCCCGTCTCGCCTACGGGCATATGGCTGCGCCCGGTTACTATTCCACCACGATCACGCGACCGGACCTTTTCGAATCCTACCTGACCGACCAGCTTGGCCTGATCATCCGCAATCACGGCGTTCCGGTCGAGGTTTCCGAATCGGATACGCCGATTCCCCTGCACTTCGCCTTCGCCGAAGGGGCCAATGTCGGCGCCAGGGCGGCGGAGAATATCGACCGGCCGCTGCGCGACCTGTTCGATGTGCCGGACATCAACGCCACCGACGATCATATCGCCAATGGCACCTATGAGCCCGGTCCCGGCGAACCGCAGCCGCTGGCGCCGTTCACCGCGCAGCGCATCGACTATTCGCTGTATCGCCTCGCCCACTACACCGCGACCGGCCCACGCCACTTCCAGAACTACGTGCTGTTCACCAACTACCAGTTCTATATCGATGAATTCTGCAAATATGCGCGCGAGTTGATGGTGAGGGGCGGTGAAGGTTATTCGGCCTTCATCGAACCCGGCAATGTGCTGACCAGGGCGGGCGACGCCGGTCCCTGCGAAGGCGCCGCTCTTGGTAAACTGCCGCAAATGCCGGCCTATCATCTGGCGAAGCCCGGACATGCCGGCGTCACCATGGTCAATATCGGTGTCGGCCCGTCGAACGCCAAGACGATCACGGACCATATCGCGGTATTGCGCCCGCATGCATGGCTGATGCTGGGTCACTGCGCGGGCCTGCGCAACTCCCAGGCGCTCGGCGACTATGTGCTGGCGCACGCCTATATGCGCGAGGACCATGTGCTCGACGACGACCTGCCGGTGTGGGTGCCTGTTCCGGCGCTGGCGGAGGTGCAGGTGGCGATGCAGGACGCCGTGGCCGAAGTGACCGGCCTTGCCGGCTACGATCTGAAGCGGGTGATGCGCACCGGCACGGTGGCCACCATCGACAACCGCAATTGGGAACTGCGCGATCAGGGCGGGCCGGTGCAGCGTCTGTCGCAATCGCGCGCCATCGCGCTCGACATGGAATCGGCCACGATCGCCGCCAACGGCTTCCGCTTCAGGGTGCCCTACGGTGCGCTGCTCTGCGTCTCCGACAAGCCGCTGCATGGCGAGTTGAAACTGCCGGGCATGGCCAGCGCGTTTTACAAGCGCCAGGTCGGCCAGCATCTGACCATCGGCATCAAGGCGCTGGAATCGCTTGCCCAGATGCCGCCCGAACGGTTGCATTCGCGCAAATTGAGAAGCTTCAGCGAGACGGCGTTTCAGTAGAGAACCGCGTGAATCTGAGGCGTTCGATCCCGAAATTCGATGACGGTGCGACGGTTGGGCCGGTGGCCGATATGGGCTGAACCGGCCGCTGTAGTGCAGCGAATTCTACAAGAACGGGTTCGGCGGCGCAACGCGCCACGTTCCCTGTCCGACCGGCGCCGGATTGCCCCGCTCCGCGCGGAAGGAGCGGCCAGGCAAAGCGGGGGTTTTACAGCCAGTCGGTGAAAACCGCCGAAGCAGGCGAAAGACCGGGAATCCCCCATCTCGTCATCGGACGCATGGCTGCCGATAACAGCAATCGGAAGACAAGCGCGATATGGCGCGCCGACGCGGAAATCACATAAATAGTTTTGAGTCGAACCTTGAGACGCCTTGATGAACGCTTTTGCTAATCCATCGCCTTGAAGTGGAACTCGCCGCCTTCCTTCAGGCCGGACGGCCAGCGCGATGTCACGGTCTTGGTGCGGGTATAGAAGCGGAAAGCGTCCGGACCGTGCTGATTGAGGTCGCCGAAACCCGACTTCTTCCAGCCGCCGAACGTGTGATAGGCGAGCGGAACCGGGATCGGCACATTGACGCCGACCATGCCTATATTGATCCGGTTGGCGAAATCGCGCGCGGCGTCGCCATCGCGGGTGAAGATCGCGGTTCCATTGCCGTATTCATGGTCCATCGCATATCCGAGCGCTTCCTCGTATGAATTCGCGCGCACCTGCGAAAGGACCGGCCCAAAAATCTCCTGCTTGTAGATATCCATGTCGGTGGTGACGTGATCGAACAGATGCGGGCCGACGAAAAAGCCGTTTTCATAGCCCTGCATCGAAAAATCGCGGCCGTCGACAACCAGCGTGGCGCCCTGCTCGACGCCGGAATCGACCAGCCCGATGACACGCTCCCGCGCCTGTTTCGTCACCAGCGGACCATAGTCGACATCGTCGCCCGCCGTGTACGGACCGACTTTCAGCTTGTCGATGCGCGGCGCCAGCTTTTCGATCAGCGCGTCGGCGGTCCTGTCGCCGACCGGCACGGCGACCGAAATCGCCATGCAGCGCTCGCCGGCCGCGCCGTATCCGGCGCCGACCAGAGCGTCGGCGGCCTGATCCATATCGGCATCGGGCATCACGATCATATGGTTCTTGGCGCCGCCGAAACACTGCACCCGCTTGCCATTGGCGCAGCCGCGCGAATAAATGTACTCGGCAATCGGCGTCGAGCCGACAAATCCGACGCCCTGAATGACCGGATTTGCGAGAATCGCGTCAACGGCCTCCTTGTCGCCATTGACGACGTTGAGGACGCCATCGGGAAGCCCCGCCTCCCGCATCAACCCGGCCAGCATCATCGGCACCGACGGATCGCGCTCGGACGGTTTCAGGATGAAGGCGTTGCCGCATGATATCGCCGGCGCGAATTTCCACATCGGGATCATGGCCGGAAAGTTGAATGGCGTGATGCCGGCAACGACGCCCAGCGGCTGACGCATCGAGAACATGTCGATGCCCGGGCCCGCGCTGTCGGTGAATTCACCCTTCAACAGGTGCGGCGCGCCAATGCAGAACTCCGCCACTTCGAGGCCGCGCTGTACGTCCCCCCTGGCGTCGGGAACGGTTTTTCCGTGTTCGCGAGACAGCGCTTCGGCGAGCTTGTCCATGTCACGATTGAGCAGACGCACGAATTCCATCATCACCCGGGCGCGGCGCTGCGGGTTGGTCGCCCCCCAGGCGGGTTGCGCGGCTTGCGCATTTTCGACGGCTGCGGCCACTTCGCCGGCGCTTGCCAGCGCTACTTTCGCCTGTACCTCGCCGGTTGCCGGATTGAAGACATCCGCGGTGCGTCCGCCGGCGCCGGCAACCTGTTTTCCGCCGATGTAATGACCGATCTCTCGCATGATCCGCTCTCCCTGATTGACTGCTCGCGGCCATTGTTCCGCGTCCGCGCCCCGATGGCAATGCTTCGGGAAACGTATCCGATGCGCGGATTTTCATATAATACCAGATCGGCGCTTCAATTGGCGCACCATCCGGCCTCGCGGACATGGTGAACCGGGCGACCTTCTCCTGAACGCCGATCAGTGCCGGAAATGGCGCATTCCCGTGAACACCATGGCGATATCGTGCTCGTCGGCGGCGGCGATCACCTCGTCATCGCGCATCGAACCGCCCGGCTGGACCACGGCTGTCGCGCCGGCCTCGATCGCCGACAGCAAACCGTCGGCAAAGGGAAAGAACGCATCCGAGGCGACCACGGAGCCGATCGTCGCCGGCTTCTCCGCGCAGGCGGTTTCCGCCGCGTCTTCAGCTTTTCGGGCGGCGATGCGCGATGAATCCACCCGACTCATCTGCCCGGCGCCAATTCCCACCGTCGCGCCGTCCTTCACATAGACGATGGCATTCGACTTGACATGTTTGGCGACGCGAAAGGCGAAAATCATGTCGCGCAATTCAGCATCCGTGGGCGGACGCCTGGTGACGGTCTTCAGGTCGGCGGCCGCGATGCGTCCATTGTCGCGCGATTGTACAAGCAGGCCGCCGGCCACCGACCTGACGGATATGCCGGGTGCGCCGGCATCCGGCAAACCGCCGGTCGTCAGCAAACGCAGGTTCTTCCTGGAACCCAGTATCTCGATCGCCTCCTCGCTGGCGGACGGCGCTATGATCGCCTCGGTAAATGTCCCGGCTATTTCGGCCGCCGCGTCCTCGTCCAGTTCGCGATTCAGTGCGACAATTCCGCCGAACGCCGAGACCGGATCGCAGGCAAGCGCTTTGCGGTAGGCCTCCGACAGCGTTCCGCCCGTGGCCACGCCGCAGGGATTGGCGTGCTTTACGATCGCCGCCGCGGCGCTTTCTGCGGCGTCCAACTCCGCAACCAGTTCGAACGCCGCGTCGGCATCGTTTATATTGTTGTATGAGAGTCGCTTTCCTTGCAACTGCCGAGCGGTCGCAACACCGGAGCGCTTTTCTCCGGTCAGGTAAAATCCCGCCTGCTGATGCGGGTTTTCGCCATAACGCATGATCGACCGCAGACGCCCGCCAAAAACCCGCCAATCGGGCGCATCAAGCGCCAGATGCCCGGCGAACCAGCCGGAAACGGCCGCATCGTAGGCTGCCGTTCGCGCGAAGGCCTTTGCCGCCAAGCGCCGGCGAAAGTCCAGCGGAAGCGATCCGTCATGCGCATCGAGAGTCTCCAGAACCGCGCCATAGTCGCCGGGATCGGTCACGACGGCCACATAGGCGTGGTTTTTTGCCGCGGCGCGCACCATCGCCGGGCCGCCGACATCGATATTTTCGACCATGGTCGCGGCGTCCGCGCCGCCGCCCCGAACCTCCTCGAACGGGTAGAGATTGACGACGACCAGATCGAACGGTTCGATGCCGTGTTCGGCCATGGCGGCGGCATGGTCCTCGTCGTCGCGGATCGCCAGCAATCCGCCATGCACGCCCGGATGAAGAGTCTTGACGCGACCGTCCATGATTTCGGGAAAACCGGTCACTTCGCCGACATCCGTGACGGAGAAGCCGGCTAAAGCGATGGCTTTCGCGGTGCCGCCGGTCGAAACCAGTTCCACCTTCCGGCCGGCCAGAGCGGCGACCAGCCCCTCCAGACCGGCCTTGTCGGAAACGGAAATCAATGCGCGGCGCACCGGCGTCAAATCCGGCGCCGGGATGAATTTTGAGGCAACGGCCATCTGCGTGGAAATTCCTGCTGAACGGGATTTATCACGGCGAATGTCAATCCGCCACAAGGATAACCTCTATTCCCCGGATGATCGGTCCCGCGCCGCGCCCTTGCCGATCGCCGTGCGAGTCAGACGCCAGGTGGCTTCCGGAGTCTCCGATGCGTTGAACGAAATAACCAGTTGAAACGTTTTCCTAGGACCGGCGATCCCCGCGAAATACAGCGATTCTTCTGCCGCGGCCTCATCGGGCGAACAGGTGAAGACCCAAGTATCCGCTCCCTGGCCGGTCAGAACAAACCGATCCGCCTCATCGCGGTAGAGCCGGATATCGGGATGCAGATGAAACCGGATTGTCACCTTGTCGCCGCCGGCCCGGACAACCGCGCCGCCCGGCCTTGCGAACCGGTCGCGCCCCTCCACCACGCTGCCGTCGTGAGACAACGCCAGCGCGCGTTCATGGATCAGCCCGTAGCGGGAATGATAGCCATCGTGGGTGGCGCGAAAGCTCTGCACGCCGTTGTCGTCGCGCCTGTCGCAGATCACCCGCCCCGGACCGGCGACCAGCGGCGTTCCCAGCCATTCGCCCGATTTCGGCGAATTGTTGAACCGGCAGGAAGACGCATCGTTGAGCGTCGCCGTGGAGTGAGCCGCCGTTACCCGCGCAAGCGCCCGGTAGTCGCGCGGTCCGAACGTATCGATCCCGGCATTGACGACGAATTGCTGACGGCCGGACGACATTTCGAAAGAAAGACAGCCTGCATGCGCATCTGCCGAAACATCGACCGGCGGCGGTGCGCCGGTGTCGGCGATAACCGTCGTGCCGCCCATCACCATGCGTTGATAGCCGGAATACAGCGCATTGAGCAGCGGCGCGCCCGCCGTATCGTCATGGCGCAGTATCGCCGCGACCCGGTCGGGGATCGTCGCTCCCATGCCGTTGAAATGAGCGAGATTGCCGTCCCGGTGACGAAAGAACCTCAGGGCCGGCAACATGCGCTCCACCGCGCCGATCAGCGCCGGCGGCGTCTCGACCCCCTGGCTGGTATAGGTCTGGCGCAGCGGCAAAAGGTCGGCAAGCAATTCCAGAAGCACATGCGGATTTCGCGAGATATGTCCGCCATCGGGAAGGATTTGGCGATCGAGTTCCAGGGCAAGCCGGCGCGAGGCGAACCTCAGCGCGGAGTTTGCGACGGGAAGCGAGAGAGCGGAGAAAGCCAGCGCGATGCGCGCGCGCAGCCGGTCTTCGCCGCTCTTCATCTCCGGCGCCATGGAACGCAGGTAGCGGATCTGTATGGCGATTGACTTCAGATAACTGCGATAGAAAGGAAGTTCGGCATCCTGAAGAACGGTCGTGGAGTGCTGAAGCCAGGCGATTATCCGCCGCGCGGTTACTTCAGGCTCCCAGCCGACGCCTCCGATTCGGCGGCCATGGGTTTCGATCCAGTCGGTCGTGAGCGCACGGGCATCGGCCGAGGCCGGTTCGGTCCCCGCTTCACGCAGATGCCGCAGCCAGCGGAAACCATGCAGCGATTCCTGCCAGCCACGGTGATGAACCTCGATCGTGAACGGCGACGCGCCTCCGGTATCGACGAAATGTCCGGCGAACGGAAAACGGCTTGCATGGATATCAGACGCGATCTCGCAATCGGCCAGCCTGAGGTCCGGCGGTGCGATAAGAACACGTTCCGGAGTGCGGCCAGCGTAGCGCCACCGGTAAACCGGCCCGGCGCGCAAGCGGCGTTTGGCCCGCCGCCAGTATTCGCGCGCCACAAGTCCCCAGACCCTCGATGTGTCCGCCGCGACACCCGCCAAACGAATTCACCTCATCGTCTTTCCGACTTTCACTGTCGAATATAGGGTGATTCGCGCGAAGCTCTACCTGGATTTCATCCCGTTGATCGCTGCTATTTCACCTTTCGGCGCAGCCGGGCGGCAAAAAAACCGTCCATGCCGGATAGTTCCGGTTGTCCATGATCCATGTCGGCGGGCGTCGTGCGCAACATTCCGTCCGGCGTCATGAAGGGTTCGGCGCCCCGCGCACAGCCGCTCTCGACCGGCGCCGGTTCGGCTTCCCGGCATTCTCTCAGAAATCTTCCGATCAATTCCTCGCCTTCCAGTGGATCGAGAGAACAATTCGAAAACACTAGAATACCGCCCGGCCTGACCAATTTCACGGCGTGGCCGAGCAGTTTGAATTGAACGTCCGCCAGTCTGGACACGTCACCGGGCGTTTTGGTCCAGGCGACATCCGGATGCCGCCGGATCGTTCCGGTCGACGAGCAAGGTGCGTCGAGCAGGACCGCATCGAAGAGAACTTCCGGTGAATAGGACGCCAGATCGGCGACGACCGGTTCCGCATCCAATCGCAACCGGGCGAGATTGGATTGAAGCCGTTTCATTCGGTTCCCGGAAATATCGACTGCGGTGACCCGCGCGCCGGCCACGGCCAACTGAGCGGTTTTTCCTCCGGGCGCGGCGCACAAATCGGCCACCGAAACCCCCGAAACGTCGCCAAGCAGCCTCACCGGCAACGAAGCGGCCGCATTCTGCACCCACCATGCGCCATCCTCGTATCCGATCAAATTGCTGACCGGGCGATCGAGTTTCCGCAAACGTACCGACCCGGTAGGCGTGACGACGCCGCCAAGACGCCCGGCCCAGGCTTCGGCATCGCTCTTCACGGTCAGGTCGATAGGAGCGGGACGCCGATGCGACTTCAAGATCGCGCTTGCCTTTTCGCGCCCGTAAACCTGCTCGAACCGCGCGACAAGCCATTCCGGCGCATCGATGACGCGGTCGAGCACATCGGGCAGTCCTGCTTTCTTTCTCCGCGCGATCGCTCGCAAGACCGCATTGATCAATCCGGCGAACCGCCTGGTTCGCGGATCGCCGGAAGCATGCGCCACGGCCAGGTCGACCGCCGCGCGGTCCGGAACATCGAGGAACAATATCTGCGCCAGCGCCACATGCAGAATGTGGTTGAGCGTATGCGCATTGGCCGGCGGGGGCCGCTCAAGTTGTTCGCCGATCAACGTCGAAACAGTGACCCGAAAGCGAAGCGCGGTCGTCAATATCGCTCGAACGAGGGACCGGTCGCGCAAATCAAGTCCCAGATACCGGGGATGGCCGTGCGTGTCGTCGGTCAGCCCGTCGGCGGAAGCATGCTTGTCGACAATCGCCGCCAGCAGGCGTGCGGCGGTTTCGCGCGCGGCCAATCCCGGTCGCCTGTCGGGCTCGCCGGAAAGCCGTTTTCCGTCGCCGGCGGGCGATGTTCCGCAACCGGTCCCTTTTCGTTTCATGAGCGCCTGTTCGCATTGTCCGGCGACAAGTCAAGCGAATTGCCGGATTTACCGGTGCGAATCGGTAGTTTTTGCTCCGTATCTCGCACCGATTGGCAAGTTTGGACAAAAAAGGACTGATTTTCATGGATTGAGCGTCCCATGTCGGAAATTGACGACAGGCCTGACGCGAAGAACGCGAAACGGCGTCTCACGCCAGCGGCGCGACGTGCGCTCGCCGAGGCCGAAACCCGTCGAAAGAAGACCGAACGGCGTGTTGCGGAATTGTCGCCCGAAACGGGCGGACGCGGTGGCGGGGAGCCGGTGCGCTACGGCGATTGGGAAGTGAACGGGATCGCGACGGATTCCTGATCGAATCCGCGCATGACGCAACCGACATTGCCGTTGACAATTCACCGTTGTTGAGAATATATTCCTTTATCATGAGAACAGCCTGTCCGCCGCTCTTTCCGGCGCTCATAATCTGCCTCTGCGGCCTGTGCGCGGCGACACCGGTTCATGCCGGCCGGTACGAGGCGATTGCCGGCCCGGTCGATGTGCGGGTTATCGAGGTGCTCGACGGCGACACGTTTGTCGCCGACGCGCTCATCTGGCCGGGCCAGCGTGTGCGAGTGAGGGTCCGCATTCGCGGCATCGACGCCCCGGAAACGCGAGCCGGCTGCGAGGTGGAGAAGACGGCCGCGGCGCGGGCGCAAAGGCTGCTGTCGGACCTGCTGATTCGTCAGCCGGTCAGGATCAGAAATATCGGCGGCGGAAAATACTTTGGACGGGTGCTCGCCGATGTCGCCGCCGGCGACATCGGCGACGTTGCCGCCCTGATGCTCTCACGCGACGCGGCGCGCGCCTACAAGGGCGGCAAGCGCCGGACGTTCTGCTCATGATGCGGCGGCGAAGACCGGCCCGCAGCCATCGCCGCAAACCGGACCGGCGCGGAAAATCGTGATCGGAAACCTGTCGTCAGGACTTGAAAAACGCCTCCGCCGCGTTCCTGCTTGCGCCCTTGCCGCCGGCTTCCGCCTTGAGGCGTTCGATTTCGGCTTTCAGGATTTCGATGCGCTCGCGCAATTCATCGACGGAAAGAAACGACAGGTCCTGTCCGACTTCGTGAACCGGTGTTTTCCTGACGTCCTCATCGTCGAACAAGCTCATCGCCATCTCCCGTTTGCACGCCGCGACACTCGATAATACACTCCGATATCGAGTCAATTCAATGGCCGGCAGGTGACGAAAGCCATGAAACTTCCCGTTAAGATGACCGCCGTGGCGATCCGCGAACCCGGTGGACCGCTGGTATTGAAACCGGAAACGAGGAGGCTTCCCGCGCCCGGCGACGGCGACATCCTGATCCGGGTCAAGGCGGCCGGCGTCAATCGGCCGGACGTGCTTCAGCGTCAGGGGGCTTATCCGCCGCCTCCGGGAGCGTCGGACCTGCCCGGTCTGGAAGTGTCTGGAGAAATCGCCGCGCTCGGCGACAATGCGGAACGGTGGCGCGAAGGCGATACGGTCGCCGCGTTGACGCCCGGCGGCGGATATGCCGAATACGCCGTCGTCCACGGATCGAACGCGCTGCCGGTTCCGCGCGGTTTCACATTCACCGAGGCGGCGGCGCTTCCCGAGACCTGTTTCACCGTCTGGCACAACGTGTTCCAGCGTGGCGGCCTGCGTGAGGGAGAGACGCTGCTCGTCCATGGCGGCTCTTCGGGGGTCGGCACGACCGCCATCCAACTGGCCAAGGCGTTTGGCGCGACGGTGATCGCGACCGCCGGATCGGATGAAAAATGCGCCGCATGCTCAAGGCTTGGCGCGGACCGGGCGATCAACTATCGCGAAGAGGAGTTCGTGGCGGCGGTGAAGGATCAGACCGGCGGCGAGGGCGCGGATGTCGTTCTCGACATGGTCGGCGGCGAATACATCGCGCGCAACCATGAGGCGGCCGCCGTCGATGGCCGCATTGTCCAGATCGGTTTCCTGATCGGCTCAAGGGCGGAAGTCGATTTCAGCCGCCTCATGATCAAGCGGCTCACGCACACCGGATCGACGCTGCGTCCGCGCACGACCGAATTCAAGGCCGGTATCGCCGCGGAGCTGGAAGAGAAGGTCTGGCCGCTGCTGGCGGAGCGCAGGATTGCTCCCGTCATGGATATGATCTTCCCGCTGAAGGAAGCCTGGCGCGCGCATGAACGCATGGAGGAAGGCGGCCATATCGGCAAAATCGTGCTCGACGTGGCCTGAACGAAAAGGAAAATCGGCGCGCGAAAATTCGTCGATGGCGATCATCTGCCGCGCCGCGAACGTGCTCCATTCCCTTGAAGCCGACTGACCGGTGCCGCCTGGCAGGCGCGGTTTGTGTGGGATTGTCGCCTGATCGCATTCCGATGCGGCCAGATCCCGGCCCGGCTTCAAATCTCTCCAGCAAGCGCCGACGTCGGACAGGTCAGGCTATCATCTGTCGCGCGTTGCCGCGCGCCATGCGTATCGGATCAGGCGGCCGGCCGGGATGAGCGGTGATTCTGCCGAGCAGGCTATCCGACAGCACCGAAAGCACGCTCCATTCCGGACATCAAACGGACGGATTGTCGGAATCATGCTTTCAAAGTCGTCTATAGTGCTGAACAATCGGAGCAGGGAGAGGACGATCTCATGTATTACGCGATTTTGATTTACGGTGTGGAGGGCGTCTTTGAGCGATTGCCGAAAGCTCAAAAACAGACATTCATGAAGAAACACGGTGATCTGCAGGCCGATCTTTCCGCCGGGAAAGAGCTTGGCCCGGTGGTCAGGCTGACCGGCACATCCGGCGCGCTGACGATCAGAAAGCAGGGCGACAGCGTTGTCGTGACCGACGGGCCGTTCGCGGAAATGAAGGAAGCGTTGCTGGGTTTGTACGTCGTCGAGGCCGAAACCATCGGAGAGGCCATCGGGCACGCCAAAAGGCTGCCGATCGAAATCGGTTCGGTCGAAGTCCGCCCGGTGGGCTGGACCGGGGGAGCAACAGTTGCGATGAGCGACGGTTAGCCGCGCAAACGAAATGTCTCCCGCACATTGCCGATGAACGCGACCTACAACCATCAGGAACATATGCTTGGCTCGCTGCTCGCGGCGCAGCGAGCAAAGGTTGTGGCCGCGCTCACGCGGCATTTTCGCGATATCGATCTCGCCGAAGAGGCTTTTCAGGACGCAGCCGTCAGGGCGCTGAAAAACTGGTCCGAACATGGACATCCAAGGGATACGGCCGCCTGGCTGATAATGACCGGGCGCAACGCGACCATCGACAGGCTGCGCAGGCAGAAGCGTTTCGAGGACCATGCGCGCGACAACCCGGCAACTCGCGACCCCGAAGACGGCGAATCCCGCCTGGCCGAGGAAATCGACCTTTCCGGGCTGCGGGACGATGTCCTGCGCCTCATGTTCATGTGCTGCCACGAGGAACTGCCTATCTCCGATCAACTGGCTCGCGCGCTGGTGGTCAGGCCCAAAGCGATGGAACAACGCATCACTCGCGCAAAAAGGAAGGCGGCCGCGACCGTCGCTCGCCTGGATACGCCGACCCCCTTCAGGAACGGGCCCGGCGCCTCGACGCGGTGTCGGCAATGGTCTATCTGCTGTTCAACGAGGGGTATTCGGCCGGGGGTGGAAACCTTCACATCAGGACCGAACTCTGCGAAGAGGCGATCAGGCTCGCCCGGTTGCTGCTCGACCTGGGCGCGGCTCGCCAGAACCGGCAACGGCACGCTCAACACGCTGCGGCGTCTGACTGAGGCGCTCGACCGGCTGACCGGACGGAAGGACGGGATATGACGGTGAGGGACATGGAACAATACGAGGTGGGCGGCGACATGACGATCAGGTCCGAGGAATTGCCGTACACGGCCTTCCTGGCGTGCATGTACTTTTTTGCCTTCGCCCTATATGCGGCCTTCCGCTCTCCCTTCATGTGGTATTCCGCATGCGCCTTCAGTTCTATCGGTGTGTTGCTGGCTTGGACATGGAAGATATTATGGTAATCGTGCTCGCGGTGTTTCTGATCTTTGCCTTTACAGCACTCCCGCAGGCATGCGCGCATCGATGCCGATAGCGAACTCATTCCGCTCGCCGATCAAGACCGGTCGCTGTGGGACCGCGAGGCCATTGCCGAGGGCAGGGCGCTGATCGAGAAAGCGCTGATGCGCGGGCACCCGGGCGTGTATCAGATTCAGGCCGCCATAGCCGCGACGCATTGCGGGGCTTCGACGATGCGGCGATGGGCTGGGCGAGGTCGCGGCGCTCTATGAAGCGCTGCAACCGACGCCGGTAATCACACTGAACAGGGCTGTCGCGGTCGCCAAGACACGAGGTGAGGCCGCCGCACTGGAGCTGATAGAGCCGCTTGCCGGTCCTCTGGACGGTTATCTCTATTTCCATTCCACGCGCGCCGGCATGCTGGCTGCGGCCGGTCGCGCGGCGGAGGCCCGGGATGCCTATCGAAAAGCGCTTGCGCTTCAACCGACGACGGCCGAACGCGCGTATCTGGAAAGCGGACTGGCGGGATTGGGAGCGTCTTAGGCCTTGTCTTCGCCGGCGACGAATCGTGGTTTCAAATGCGGAGAGCGATATGGGATTTGACGGGTTTTCGAAAAGGACAGTGGCGTTTCTCAAGGACTTGAAGAACAACAACAAGGAGTGGTTTGACGCCAATCGCGGCGACTACAAGGCTCATATTGTCGAACCGGTATTGGCGTTCATCGATGCGATGTCGCCGGTGGCCGAACAACTCGATCCGCCTCACAAGAGCGCGGCGAAACTCAATGGATCGTTTCGGCGCCTGAACAGGGATGTCCGGTTTTCGAAAGACAAGACGCCATACAATCCATGCGTCCACATGATCTTCTGGACCGGCGATCATCCCAATCGCTCGTCCGGCATACATCTGGTTCTGGCGCATGACGGGTTCGGTTATGGTGCCGGACACTGGGCATTCGAGGGCGATGCGCTGGAACGCTATCGGGCGGCGGTGCTTGATGCCGCAAAACGCGGCGCGCTGGAGGCCGCGCTCGCCAAAGCGGCGAAAATCGGTTGCGAGTTGGGCGAGCCGACGCTCAAGACCGTTCCGCGCGGATATGACAGGGAAGCGCCCGGCGCGGACTGGCTGCGCCGCAAGGGGATTGTCGCCAGAACCATGAGCGATAGCAGCGGTCATGATCCGCGATTGTTCACCGCCGAGTGCGGAGACTATTGCGCGGGCCTCATGCGGGCCATGGCGCCGCTCGACAAGTGGGTCAGCGAAGAGGTCGGCGCGGGACGACCCGCTCGCCAACCGTGAGGGGCCGCAACCGGGATTGTTGACGCATCCGGTAATTTCACGGGATTGTGAATGACATTCCGCCTTCGTGGACATGGCGCCGCCACAACGATCCCGCGCCATGTCATTGACCTTCCGAATCGCATCACAGACAGTCACAACAGAAGGTCTGGATACATCCGTCATTTGCGGATAATATCGAAACGTGTCGGATTTTCGTCTGCCGCGTGGATGATTTTGGAGGAGACAATGATGAAACGCAAACGGTTTTTCATGGCATTGACGCTTTGCGGCATGATTATGCCAGCGGTCCATGCCGGAGATCTGGTTCGGATTGGTGCGGTGCCTTTCAAGGCCGAAGTCACCGGTATTCTGGTGAATGAGGCCGGTGAACTGTTTTTCAATGCCCAGCATCCCGATGGCAAGGGCGAGGTCAAGGACGGTGGCCCGGCGGCGTTGATCGGCTATGTCGCCGGGACGGATTTCAACAATTATTCAGGACCCGGCATCCAAATTCCCGCGGAGGACGCCCGTGACAAAGTCCATGCCGCGGGCGACTATGTCGTGCTCGGAACGTCAGGCGATGAGATGGGTGACGGCAAGCTGCTGGGTGGTGTCTACGACAGCGAAGGCGGGTTGATGTTCATTTCCAACGATGTCGACTACAATGCCTTCGTGCCGTTGTCCGACAACGAAGCCTATCTTTATACGGCTTTCGAGGGCGCGAGCCGCAAGGGCGTCTCCACCATTTCCCGCCTTAAGTTAGAGCGACAGGGTGGTCGGTGGACGACGAATCTGGCTGAATCCAAGGCGGTGGATCTTTCCTCGATCGAGGGTGCTTGGGTGCTTTGCTTCGGCTCGACCACACCCTGGGGCACCGAGTTGCTTGCGGAGGAATACTATTTCTTCAACACGGCTCTTTGGAATCATCCTGCCAATCACGACGAGGATGAGCGACCGGGGTTCGCGGGCGGTAATGATGTCAGCTATCACATGCCGAAAATGATGGACCGGCATCTGGGCAGGATCTCCAACCCCTACCGCTACGGTTACATGATCGAGATGGGCGATCTCACCGCAGATCAGCCATCGCTGGAGCGCCGCTATGCAATGGGCAGATTCAGCCACGAGAACGGGATTGTTATGGGCGATGGTCGAACGGTTTACCTGTCCGACGACGACAGCCCGAAATACACCGACGCAAGGTACAATTCGAACTCGGGTGGCGTGTTCTTCAAATTTGTGGCGGATCGTGCGCGCGACATGTCCTCGGGTACTCTTTATGCGGCGAAGGCGACGCAGGATGCGGGAACCGATCCGCGAACGACGGGATTCAGCATCGAATGGGTTAAGATGGCGCACGGTGATGACGCAACCATTGAAGGCTGGATCGACGAATATGAGGGAATTGGCCCGGACAGATATGTCGAGGGGCAATCGAACTTCGTCTCCGACGCCGATGTCTGGAACTGGGCCGAGGGCAAGGCCGGCAATGACCTGAACGGCGACGGAACAGTCGGCGCATATCCCGACGACCGGCCAGCCTTCTTGGAAAGCCGCAAGGCGGCCGCGGCGCTCGGGGCGACCTATGAGTGGAATAAGATGGAAGGTGTGACCGCGGACGGCGAGAACGTCTATCTGGCAATATCCGAGGTCGGCATCTCAATGGACGCAAGCTGGGGTCACGCGCCATGGAATACCGGCGCCCGCGACGAATCCGATGGCGGTATGATCGCGCTTGATGTCGAGGGATGTGGTGGCGTCTACGCAGGGCCCATCGGCCCGGATTACAATATCTCCCGGCTGGAACCGGCGGTGATGGGCAAGTCGGGTGAGACCGGTTGCGATCCGGATCGGATTGCCAATCCGGATAATGTCGCCGCCTTCGCCGGAGGTCTGTTGATCGCCGAGGATGCAGGCCCAAAGATGCATCCGGTCGACATGCTTTGGCTAATGAAGAACTAATGATGAGCTGAATGCGGGAACGGAGATGGCGGCATGAAAGCCGCCATCCCTGAACCGGTATTGTTTTCGGTTGAAGAACTTGCCGGTCTGGCGGGAAAGAGGATTGCGGAATATGCAATCTCTTGATTTTTTAATGATCGGCGACCGGTTTGCCACCTGTGGCTACGCCTTCGTCCGCATCCAATTCTCGAAAAGGCTCCGAGCATGAGAAACCGCCTCCGGAACGGGTATGTTGTCGGTGCAAAAAACTATTCCACATCGTCTCCGACGCTGGATTGGTCCACGATCTTGGGCAGATTCTCGGCAGGCGCCAGTACCGTGGACGCGGCTTGGCCGCCGATTAACCCCGGTTTTGCGCAAAATGGGAGAAGGCGGCAGGCCGGGTGAAAGCCGAGGTCGAGGAGCGGCCGGCGCGATTGGACAGGCCGGGAAGATCGTCGACGCAGCTTCGATTGAAGACCGGGATTATGGCTGCCGAAGCGCGCCGATTACCGCGACCGTCGCCCGCTTTACCGGCCCGATCACGGGCGACAGCAGCGCATTGCGGTCGAAAGTCGCCGGCTGACCGGCCAGCGATTTCCTGAGCGCCGCGCCGAAGGCCATGCGCAGTTCCGTGCCGATGTTGAACTTGGCCACGCGGGTCTCGCGCGCCAGTTTTTGCCGTGTCGCCACCGGGATGCCGCTGCCGCCGTGCAAGACCAGCGGCAGGGAGGTCACCGCCTCGATCGCGCGCACGGCGGCGAAATCGATGCCGGCGGTCTTTTCCATTTTCAGATGCACGTTGCCGACCGAGATGGCCAGCGCGTCGGCGTTCGCTTCCCGGTCGAAACGCGCCGCCTCTTCCGGCGACGTTCCCGCCGAGGCCGCACCCTCGGCATAGCCGACAAATCCGACTTCACCTTCCACCGAAACACCGGTCGCTCGGGCGCGTTCGGCGATTGCCGCCGTTCTGTCGATGTTTTCCGATATCGGCAGTTTCGAACCGTCGAACATTACCGATGTGAAACCGTTGTCGATGCCTTCAAAGCATTCCTCCGCCGTATAGCCATGGTCGATATGGCAGACGACCGGAACGGACGCCTGATCGGCAAGCGTGCGGAACATCTTGCCGAGGACCGGCGCCGGCGTGTGTTTGCGGCAGCCGGGACCCGCTTGAAGAATGATCGGAATACTGGTTTCTTCCGCCGCCTCGACATAGGCGCGTGCATCCTCCCAGCCGAGCACGACAAGCCCGGCGACCGCGTAGCCGCCGGACATCGCCGGCGACAGCACATCGGACAGGGCGACCGCCGTCATTTGAACTTCGCGATCATGTCCTTGATGCCCGGGATCGTTTCGACCTGCCAGGCGTGAACCGGCTGGAAGAACTGAACCAGCGATCGCTGCGAAAAACCGCCGAGAATGGTGAAATAGTACATCTCGTAACCCGGTGCGACGACGCAGGGATGATAGCCCTTGTCGAGAATGATCGTCGAGCCGTCAACGATATTATAGGCGTCGCCGATCTTGCCGTCCTCGCGTTGAACGAGTTGCATGCCGAAGCCATGATCGGGCTTGAAGCGGAAATTGTAGGTCTCGTCGTGACGGCTTTCGTCGGGCAGGCGGTCGGTGTCGTGTTTGTGCGGCGGAAATCCGGACCAGCCGCCCTGACCGACGGTGAACAGTTCCGAAACCAGCAAACGGCCGACCCTGCCGTGATGCCTGGCGCCCAATATGTGCTTGATCTTGCGATGGGTCTTGGTGTCGTCGGAGCCATATTGCACCATGTCGAGCCCGTCGGCGCGCACATCGAACGGTTCCAGCACCTTGTCGTATCTGGCGCCGGCGACGAAGACCTCCGCCGCCTCGCTCCGGCAGACCATGGATGTCGTCGCTCCCGACGGCGCGTAGACGCCTTCCGGTTCGCCGTCCCAGACATCGGTTCCCCGGTTTCCCAACGCGGGAAACGAAACGCCCTCCACGTCAACGTCGACCGTACCCGTGGCCGGCACGACGCCGGTCTCATAGCCCGGCACCGTATATTCGAACGCCTGATCCCGCTTCAGTTTCACGATGTTGAAATAGTTGAGCGGCACACGGCTGTCACCGGCGTCGATGATCGCCTTGTTGGCATTGTCGAAGGGCGGTAGGTGCATTTGTTCGTCCTCTTGTCAGGCCGCCGATATTCCCGGATGGTTAGCGGTGAATTCGTCCACCTCCGCCGGCATCGGCATCGCGGGGGCGCAACCGACCCGGCTGACGACGATGGCCGCGGCGGCCGAGCCGCGCTCGACGCATTTTTCCAGCGGCATCCCGGCCGCATACGACGCGATGAACGCGCCCATGAAGGAATCGCCGGCGCCGGTGGGTTTCAGCGCGTCGACCTTGAAAATACCGGTACGGAACGAGATGTCCGGCGTAAAGGTGATCGAGCCTTCCGGCCCCATTTTGTAGACGACGATCTGCGCCGAGGTTTTGGCGAGGTTCTCCGCGAAGGCCAGCCCTTTTTCCTTGCCGCCGGCCATCACGCCGAATTCGTCGTCATTGCCGATAACGATGTCGCAGTAGCTTGCGGCGCGCGAATACGTACTCGCCGCTTCTTGTGCGGACGTCCACGAATAGGGCCGGAAATCGATATCGAATATGACCGGCAGTCCGGCTTCCCCGGCAAGGCCAAATGCCGAAAACGTGGCTGAACGCGACGGCTCCATGGCCAGCACGGTGCCTGTCGTGATCAGAGCGGCATATTTGCCATAATCGACCGCGCGAACATCGTCCTCATTCATTTGAAAGTCGGCAGCGCCATTGCGGTAGATCACGGATTGATGATCCTCAACACGGCTTTCGATAATGGCCAGAGAGTTGCGAAACTCGCCTCGAGCCGCCCGTACGTGATCGGCCTTGACACCGTAAAATCCCAACTGATTGACAGCGGCGCGGCCAACCGCGTCGTCCGAAACGCAGGTGACCAGCGACGCCTTGCCGCCGAGCTTGACGATGGCGACCGCGATATTGGCCGACGAACCGCCCAGGCACGCGAAGAACCGGTTCGCTTCCTCGGTCTTCGTCCCCGGCGGGTCGGCATAAAAATCCATGCCGGCTCGCCCGATGACGACGAAATCGTTCTGGCCGATTTTTTTCAGGTCCGCCATTACCCCCTACACGCCCCGGCGCTGGCGCGCGCGACCGGCTTCCTGCTCGTCATGCGCCTTGCGAACATCGGCGTCATTGGAGACTTCGGGTGTGCCGACCTCCCACCAGGCGTGGCCCTCGCCGGTCCAGCCCTCGAAGGCGTCGACTTTCATCGCGATGATGTAGGTGCGCTTCGCCGCCTTGGCGCGTTTGAACGCCTCCCGGAATTCGGCGATGGATTGCACCGTTTCGGCCTCGGCGCCCATGGCCCTGGCGTGTGCCTCGAAATCGACGGCGAAGGGTTCGACGGCGATATTGCAATGCTCGATGAGATTGTTGTACGAAGTGTTGCCGGTATTGTTTTGCAGTTTGTCGATGACCGCAAATCCACCATTGTCGAGCACGACGACAATCATCTTCCTGCCAGTCAGAACCGACGAATAGATATCGGAATTCATGATCAGGTAGGAACCGTCGCCGGTAAACGCGATCGTGTCGGCCTCCGGGTCGCTCTCGGCCTGCGCCATACGCGCGCCCCAGCCGCCGGCGATTTCGTAGCCCATGCAGGAATAACCGAACTCGACATCGACGGTGCCGGTCTTTTTCGTGCGCCAGTTGGCGGTCACTTCCGCCGGCAATCCGCCGGCCGCCGCAACGATGCGGTCGTTGTCTCCGCAAAGCTCGTTCACCGCACCGACCGCCTGCGCATAGGAAGGGCGGTTGGAGCCGGATTTGCCGGCGGGGGACGTATTGTCGTCGATATAGGCATCCCAGGCGGCGCGTTCTTCGCGAGCGAAGGATGTCCAGCTTTCCGGCGCCTGATAGCCTGCCAGCGCCGAACTCAACGCATCGATCGACAATTTAGCGTCGCCGACAACCGGCAGGGCGAGGTGCTTGCCCGCATCGTGGCGAGCGGCGTTGAGCGAAATGATCCTCGCGTCCGCCTGAAATGCCGTCCATGAGCCGGTGGTGAAATCCTGCAGGCGCGTGCCGATGGCGATGATGACATCGGCTTTGCCGGCGATATTGTTTGCGGAGTTCGATCCGGTTACGCCGATTGGTCCGCAGTTAAGCGTGTGCGCATGAACCATGTTGGCGCGACCGGCGATGGTTTCGACCACGGGAATGGAATGTTTTTCCGCGAAAGCGGTCAGTTCGGCCACGGCCCGCGAATACTGCACGCCGCCGCCGGCAATGATCATGGGGCGTTCGGCGCTTTTCAGCAGCGCCGCCGCATCGGCGACCTCGCGCTCATCCGGCCTCTGTCGGCGGATACGATGTATCCTGCGCTCGAAGAATTCCTCGGGAAAATCCCAGGCCCAGCCCTGAACATCCTGCGGCAATCCGACAAATGCCGGGCCGCAATCGGCCGGATCGAGCATGGTGGCGATCGCGTTCGGAATTGATTGGACGATTTGCGCCGGGTGGACAATCCGATCCCAATAGCGGGTAACCGCCTTGAATGCGTCGTTGACCGAAAGCGACGGGTTGTCGAAGTGCTCAAGCTGCTGCAACACCGGATCCGGCAGACGGGTTACGAATGTGTCGCCACTCAGCAT
The DNA here is from genome assembly GCA_965204295.1 of Rhizobiaceae bacterium. GTDB lineage: Bacteria > Pseudomonadota > Alphaproteobacteria > Rhizobiales > Rhizobiaceae > JAWKWH01. Next base: position 1,334,861 of record OZ241973.1, on the reverse strand, counting down.
CAGCAGCGGCAATCTGTTGGCGTGGGCGGTGGCTGACGCGGTAAGCAGATTGGTCGTTCCCGGTCCCGCCGATGTCGTCGCGAACATAAAGCGCCGGCGCAATTTCTGCTTGGCATAGCCGACCGCCGCCATGGCCATGGATTGTTCGTTCTGGCCGCGCCACAGCGGCAGCGCTTCACGGTTTTCGTAAAGCGCCTCTCCAAGGCAAGTCACGTTGCCATGTCCGAAAATGCCGAATCCGCCGGCGCAAAGGCGCCGTTCTACACCGTCGATCTCGATGAACTGGTTCGCCAGATGGCGCACAAGCGCCTGGGCCATGGTCAGCCTAACTGTCTTACCGCCTGCCGACATGCTGCCTCCGCAAAACACGAATTGAAATACGGGCGTATCGAATTCGCCGCTTGACGCGTAAGCGTAATCGGTGTTTAGCTGTTTTGCAACCGGTTGCAAAAACAAAATTCGAGATAGCGGACGGTATGCGGGAAATCGGCATCGGGATTCTTGGCGGCGGCTATATGGGAAAGGCCCATAGCGTGGCGATGCGGGCCGTTGGCGCGGTATTCAACACGGCGCTGCGGCCGCGGCTTGAAATGATCGGCACGTCAAACCCGAAGAGCGCCGCGGCGAAGGCGGCGGAATTCGGATTTGCCCGTCATACGCATGATTGGCGTGAACTCGTGGATGACGATCGCGTCGAGGCGGTCGTCATCGCAACGCCGCAGGAGTTGCACCGCGACATCGCGCTAAGGGCGTTCGAACTTGGCAAGCCGGTTTTCTGCGAAAAGCCGCTTGGTCTGTCGGTGGCGGAAAGCCGCGAAATGGCCGACGCTGCGGATCGGGCGGGCGCCGCGAACATGACCGGCTTCAACTATATCCGTACACCCGCATCGCAACTTGCGCGGCAGTTGATCGGGGACGGAACACTAGGCGATATCAGCTATTTTCGCGGCGAGCACACGGAAGATTTCTTCTCCGACCCCGACCGGCCGGCGACATGGCGCAATCAAGGCCGCTCAAACGGCACGATGGGAGATCTTGCACCGCACATGATCAATGCGGCTCTGGCTCTGGCCGGGCCGGTCCGTTCGCTCTGCGCCGATATCCGGACCGTTCATCGGGAGCGGCCATCGGATGCCGGTCCGGTGACGGTGACAAATGACGACCAGGCGCATTTCATGTGCCGTTTTGAAAGTGGCGCGATGGGGCAGCTTTATTTCAGCCGTGTCGCAACCGGCCGCAAGATGGGTTACATCTACGAGATCAGCGGAACAAAAGGCGCGATTCGGTTCAATCAGGAGGATCAGAACGCGCTTTGGCTTTACGAAGCCGATGCCGAACCGGCCGTTCGCGGGTTCAAGAAGATTCTGACCGGGCCGGAACATCCGGACTATCTGCCATTCTGTCAGGGACCTGGCCACGGCACCGGCTATCAGGACCAGATCATTATCGAAGCGAAGGACTTTTTGACGGCAATCGAAACCGGGACGGCGGTCTGGCCGACCTTTCGGGATGGCATGGTTGTCAATCAGATCGTGGAAGCGGCGTGGCTCTCCCACGAGAACGCCCGTTGGGTCGAAGTCAACGAAGTATAGAGAACGATCACCATGTCGATCAGAATAGGCAATGCTCCGTGTTCCTGGGGCGTGGAGTTTCCCGATGATCCGAGAAACCCGTCCTGGGAACGCGTACTTGATGAGTGCAGGCAGGCCGGGTACAATGGCGTCGAACTTGGACCCGTCGGTTTCATGCCGCAAGACCCCGACGAACTGGGACCGGAACTGGAAAAACGCGAACTGGAACTCATTGGCGGCGTCGTGTTCCGTGCATTCCACGATCCCGACATGTGGGACAATGTGTTCGACGGAACCCATCGCACCTGCAAGGCGCTGGTGTCCCATGGCGCTAAACATCTGGTGCTGATCGATTCGATTTCTCCGCGCCGCGCACCCACCGCCGGGCGCCCCGAGGAGGCCGAGCAGATGGGGCAGACGGAATGGGACGCCTATGTCGAGCGCATCCGTACGGCGGCAAAGATCGGTTCGCAGGAGTATGGCCTGACGGTCGGCATGCATCCGCACGCGGCGGGGTTTCTGGATTTTGAAACGGAGACCGAGCGTCTGCTGGGGGAAATCGACGAGAGCATATTGAAGATTTGCTTTGACACGGGTCATGCGCATTATGCCGGATTTGATCCGGTCGCCTTCATGAAACGGCACATGGACCGCATTTCCTACATGCACCTCAAGGATATCGACCCCGCGGTGAAAGCCGATGTGATCGCCAATCGCACCGATTTCTATGAAGCGTGCGGGCAGGGCATCTTCTGTAATCTCGCCGATGGTGAAACGGATTTTCCGGCCGTTCGAAAGCTGCTGATGGACCACGGTTTCGAGGGCTGGTGCACGGTGGAGCAGGACTGTGATCCGGCGGCGGCGGCACCCCCGATGGATGATGCGATTGCAAACCGCGAATATCTGGAATCAATCGGGTTTTAGGGCGAATTTCATGAGCGGTCCCGGTTGGGGAATTGTCGGCGGCGGCGAGGGCAGCCAGATCGGTCTGGCGCATCGGGTGGCGTCCGGAATGGATAACGCCTTTGCGTTTCGAGCCGGCGCGATGGACATCGATCCGAAACGCGCGCGCGATTACGGCGTACGGCTCGGCCTGGATGAAGACCGGGCCTACGGCAATTGGCGGGACATGCTCGAAGGGGAGAAAGCGCGCGATGACCGCATCGATCTGGTGACGGTGGCGACGCCGAATTCAACCCATTTCGAAATCACGAAGGCGTTTCTCGAAGCGGGATTTCATGTGCTTTGTGAAAAGCCGATGACCATGACCGTCGCGGAGGCCGAGGAGACCGTCGCGCTTGCCGAAAGCGCCGGCCGGATCTGCGCGGTGAATTACGGGTATACCGGTTTTCCGATGGTGCGTCAGATGCGGGCGATGGTGGCGCGCGGCGATCTTGGCGAAATCCGCGCATTCGTCGCGGAATTTTCACACGGATTCCATGCCGATGCCGCCGACCTCGACAATCCGAGGGTGCGCTGGCGGTACGATCCCAAGCAGGCGGGCGTTTCGGCGCAGTTTGCCGATTGCGGCATTCATGCGCTGCACATGGCCGGTTTTGTGCTCGGTCAGGAAGTCGAAAAACTGTCGGCGGATTTTGCTTCATGCCTGCGGGAACGTGAACTGGAGGATGACGCTCTGTTGGCGCTGCGCATGGATGGCGGCGCGGTTGGCCGCCTGTGGACGAGTTCCATCGCCATTGGCCGCATGCACGGTCTGACGCTGCAGGTGTTCGGCGAAAAGGGCGGCCTGCGCTGGGCGCAGGAACACCCCAATCAGCTCTACTGGAATCCGATCAATCGGTCCGTTCGCGTTCTGGAACGGGGCGAACCTTTGCTCGCTCCGGAAGCGCAAAGGGCGTCATGGCTGGCCATCGGGTACGCCGAGGGCGCGCCTGCCGCCTTCGCCAACATCTATCGGGATCTGGCCGAAGTCGTCATGGCGAGAAAGGAAGGGCGCGAGCCCGATCCGCTTGCCTTGAACTATCCCACGGCGGAAGACGGTCTGCGATCAATGGCGGCGATTGAAGCGGCGGCGGCATCGGCCCGCCGAGGTGGAGGCTGGGTCGACGCGCGGCCGCCCTCGGCGCGCTGATCCCCTTACCGGGTTCAGGCGATCGCTTTCAACGTTTTCCGCTCGACCACACAACATTCAAACAGACGCGATTCATGTGGCCGGTCCGGCCTTTCGACCATGTCCGCCACCAGATCGACCGAAGCGAGAATGATGTCGCGGGTCGGCTGGCGGATCGTGCTGAGCGCGTAAGCCTCCCAGCCGGCCATATCCATGTCGTTGAAACCGAGGAAACCGATGTCGTCGGGGATTTTCCGCCCGCGGCCGCGGGCGGCGTCCATGGCGCCCATGCAGATGAGATCGTCGCCGCAGAACAAGGCATCCACCGTCTTTTCCGACAGCAGGGAATGCATCGCATCGCGCCCGGCATAATATGAATAGTCGGCGGCGAAGCGGATGTCGGCGATCGGCCGTCCCGCCATCGCCATCCGCTCCCTGAAGCCGGTCAGGCGATCCTGCGTTGAGGTCGCTGTCTCAGGTCCGCCCAGCACGGCGATCGACCCGTATCCCCGATTCAGCAACGCCTCGGCCGCCAGAACGCCGCAAGCGTGATTGTCGATGCCGACCACCGGCACTCCGGTCTCCGCGTTATACCGGCCAAATGCGTGAACGACCGGCACGTTCGCATCCTTGAACGATTGCGCAAATTGCGGCGGCAGCGTCGATGTCGCGACGACGACGCCATCGACGCTGTACTGGCGCAACATCCGTACCGAGTGCGCGGGGTCGGTTTCCCGGGTCAGATTCACCAGAAGCGGTCGCAATCCTCGCTGCTGGAGTGTCTGTGTATAGAGATCAAAGACCTCCAGAAAGACCGGATTCTGAAAATTGTTGGCGATCAGGCCGATCAGCTTGGTCCGGTTTGTCGCCAGGCTGCGGGCGATCAGGCTCGGACTATAGCCAAGTTCGCGGGCCGCCCTTTCCACCTTGCCGCGGGTTTTTGCCGAAACGCTGGCGCCTGCGGTGAAAGCGCGCGAGACCGCCGAGCGCGAAACCCCCGCGCGCTCCGCCACCTCCTTCAGCGTCGCCGCCATGTCGCCTCCCTCCGGCTCTCCGAATGCAACGGAGCCTTTGCATGGCCAAACGGTATCGAATCGCAAAAGATTTTGCAACCGGTTGCAAAAAGACTCTGAATGTTTTTGTTTTTCGAAGTCGGAGGAGCCCGACCGGCATTCCGGTTGTCGAAATGTCGAAGTGAAATTCCCGGGAGGAATGTAAATGAAACGCTTGTTCAAAAGCTTGATCGGCGTTGCCATGGGTGCGGCGGTCGCCGGAGCAGCCGGCGCGGCATGGGCCGAGGGAGAGAAATACGTTCTGGTCAGCCACGCGCCTGACAGCGATAGCCGGTGGAACACCATCAAAAACGGTATTGCGCTGGCCGGCGAGCAGATGGGCGTCGAGGTTGAATACCGCAATCCTCCGACGGGCGACATCGCCGACATGACGCGCATCATCGAGCGGGCGACCGCCTCCGGCCCGAACGGCATTATCACCATACTGGCTGATTTTGACGTGCTGAACGGACCGATCGAGGCCGCCGTTCGGGCATCGACGTGATCGTCATGAATACGGGCGCCGCCATGCTCGACTGCGGCGCGGATCCGGCGGAAATCAAGAACGAGGTTCTGGCGTATCCGTCCGCCAACCCGAACACCGACGCCATCCTGACGCTCGATGAAACCGGCATGGCCGGCGACATCTATTTCGGCCCGGGTTTCGTGACCGCCGACGGTCCGGGATCGATTGAAAAGTATGCGGGCGAATACCGCCGGACAAACCGGGCGCTATTGATAGCGAAAGGCGGCCGGCCCATAATAGGCCGGCTGAAACGGCCGATTTGCCGAAATTCGCGGAGACGAGGAATGGCCACCGCTGACGAACGCATCAGGGAGATGTCGACGTTCCGAAAGGCGCTGATACGACCCGAACTGGGCGGTGTCTGCGGAACGATCGTCGTGTTCGCGTTCTTTCTGATTTTCGCATTCGATTCCGGCATGTTCAATTCGCGGGGCGTCATGAGCTGGTCGGTGGTTTCGGCGCAGTTCATGATCATCGTGGTGGGCGCATGTCTTTTGATGATCGCCGGCGAGTTCGACCTTTCCGTCGGTTCGATGATCGGTTTCTGCGGCATGATGATCGCGATATTCGCGGTCACCATGGGATGGCCGGTCTGGATGGCGATCGTCGTCACGTTCGCCATGTGCGTCGCGATCGGCGCACTGAACGGTTACATTGTGATCCGAACGGGTCTGCCGGGTTTTATCGTGACGCTGGCGTTCCTGTTCATTTTGCGCGGATTCACGATCTACCTGCCGCAGACCGTCGAACGCAAAACCATCATCGGCGGGGTCAAGGATGTGGCCGAGGGCGACTGGCTGGCCGCGGTTTTCGGCGGCAGGATACTGGGCGGTCTGTTCGCCTGGCTCGGCGATGTCGGAATCGTCGCGACATTCGAGCGCGGCAGCCGCATCGGACAGCCGGTGGTCGACGGCATCCCAATGCTGATTGTCTGGGCCATCGCGCTGATCGTTTTCGGACACGTTCTCCTGACCCGGACCAGGTTCGGCAACTGGATATTCGCCTCGGGCGGAGACGCCGAATCGGCGCGCAATTCGGGCGTTCCGGTCAATCGCGTCAAGATCCTGATGTTCATGTTCACCGCCTTCTGCGCCTGCGTGTTCGCAACCGCCCAGGTGATGGAGTTCGGTTCGGCCGGCGCCGACCGGGGTCTTCTGAAGGGGTTCGAGGCGATCGTCGCGGCGGTTATCGGCGGCGCGCTGCTGACCGGCGGCTACGGCTCCGTGATCGGCGCCGCGCTGGGCGCCCTCATCTTCGGCATCGTGCAGCAGGGGCTGTTCTTCGCCGGCGTCGAAAGTTCGCTGTTCCGGGTGTTCCTGGGCATCCTTCTGCTGACGGCGGTCGTCCTGAACGCCTGTATCCGGCGCACGATAACGGGGGGGAAGTGACATGGCCGATCCCATCGTCAGGATGATCGATATTGAAAAACGTTTCGGCTCCGTAATCGCGCTGGCCGGTGTTTCGCTGGACGTTTTCCCGGGAGAGTGCCACTGCCTTCTGGGCGACAATGGCGCGGGCAAGTCCACGTTCATCAAAACGATGTCCGGCGTGCACAGGCCGACGAAGGGAGAAATTTACTTCGAAGGCCGACCGACGGATTTCGCCGGTCCGCGCGATGCGATGACGGTGGGGATCGCGACGGTGCATCAGCGCCTCGCCATGATCCCGCTGATGTCGGTCGGCCGGAATTTCTTCATGGGCAACGAGCCCCTGAAGAAACGTTTCGGAATCCCGTTTTTCGACCGCGATTACGCCAATCGGACGACCGTGGAGGAAATGCGCGGGATGGGCGTCGATCTGCGCGGACCGGACCGGGCGGCGGGCGCATTGTCCGGCGAGGAGCGGCAGACCGTCGCGATTGCCCGCGCGGTGTATTTCGGCGCGAAAGTCCTGCTCCTCGATGAGCCGACATCGGCGCTTGGCGCGCGCCGGACCGCCAATCTGCTCGCCATTGTCGACGAGGTCAGAAAAAACGGCGTCGGCGTGGTGTTTGTCACCCGCAATGCGCGTCATGCTCTGGCGGTGGGCGACCGGTTCACGGTTCTGAACCGCGGCAAAACGCTCGCCGAAGCGGCGCGAGGCGAAATCTCGCCCGAGGAACTGCGGGACATGATGGTCGGCGGCAAGGAACCGGCGCAACCGGAAGAATCGCTCGGCGGCGCCGTCTGACGCCGGTCGACCGTCGCAACGGCCGTCCCGGCGACCGCCCTGAAAGGCGCGGGAAGCGGCGGAGACCGGCCGCGGATTTCCGCACGTTCGCATGACGGAAGTTCCCGGCGTTTTGCGCCCGTCGGCGCGGCCGACAATCGTTCCTAGTCGCCCTCCCACAGCTGCATTACTCCAGTACCATCATCGTCATACAATATGCTGGCGATCGTCCGCCCGTCCGGGCTGAACGCAACGCTGTAGACATTATCCCCGTGGCCCTCCAGCACCCGCAGTAGGCGACCGCTCGCCGCGTCCCACAGGCGCACCGTCTTGTCACCCGATCCGCTGCTGGCGATCGTCCGTCCGTCCGGGCTGAACGCAACGCTGTCGACATCATCCCCGTGGCCCTCGAGCACCCGCAATTGGCGACCGCTCGCCGCCTCCCACAGGCGCACCGTATGGTCCCGCGATCCGCTGGCGATCGTCCGCCCGTCCGGGCTGAACGCAACGCTCCAGACATCATCCCCGTGGCCCTCGATCACCCGCAGTTGGCGACCGCTCGCCGCCTCCCACAGGCGCACCGTCTTGTCACCCGCGCTGGCGATCGTCCTCCCGTCCGGGCTGAACGCAAGGCCTTGGGTACCATGCTCGTGGCCCTCAAGCACCCGCAGTCGGCGACCGCTCGCCGCCTCCCACAGCCGCACCCTACCGTCCGACCACAATGTCGTTACGCTGGCGATCGTCCTCCCGTCCGGGCTGAACGCAACGCTACTGACAGAATCCTCGTGGCCCTCGATCACCCGCAGTTGGCGACCGCTCGCCGCCTCCCACAGGCGCACCGTCTTGTCACCCGCGCTGGCGATCGTCCGACCGTCCGGGCTGAACGCAACGCTACTGACAGAATCCTCGTGGCCCTCGAGCACCCGCAGTTGGCGACCGCTCGCCGCATCCCACAGGCGCACCGTCTTGTCATACAATCCTCCGCCGCTGGCGATCGTCCGCCCGTCCGGGCTGAACGCAAAGTTGTAGACAGAACCCCGGTGGCCCAGTTGCCGCCCGGCGCGGCGGCGGCGCAGGCCGTCAGCAGCGCATCCGCGTCGTCGCGGGAAAAGAAGCCCGCCGCTTCGACGCCTTCGCGGCCCTCGCTCGCCTGCCAGGCGCGAACCGCCCCGCGCGTGCGCGGACCGAACCGATAATCTGCTCAACGAAAGTCGGGTATCCGGAACCGCCCCGCGCGTGCGCGGACCGAACTCATCGCCGGCGCCGGGACGGCCATATGCGATAAACCGCCCCGCGCGTGCGCGGACCGAACGAGCCGTGAATGAATCGCGGGCATTTTCTTTGGAACCGCCCCGCGCGTGCGCGGACCGAACCTGTCCCGGCGGTACGCCATGCGACAATCGTCAAACCGCCCCGCGCGTGCGCGGACCGAACTCCTGTATGCGCTGTCCGGCCGTGCCTCGATGCAACCGCCCCGCGCGTGCGCGGACCGAACAGGCCGTCCGGTTCGCCGGGGTCGAACCCCAGGGTCCGCAAACACGACTGAAATTTCCGCCGCGCGCCCCGGTCGAGGGCGAGCTTCTTTTCCCGTTCCTCCGCCATGTGCAGGTCGCGGACGCAGAGACCGGTTCCGTTTATCGGATCGGGGTATCCGCCGGCCTTGTACAGCGCCAGCGCGCCTTCTTCCCGCGCATGGTCGTAGGCCAGCCTGCCGTTCCGGTCGCGCAGGCACGGGTCGGCGCCGCCCGCGAGCAGCGCCTCGATTTCATACACGCTGTCGTCTTCGTGCTTCGCCGCGCGGATGAGCGGCGTGTCGCCGTTGCGCGCGCGCAGGTCCGGATCCGCGCCGCGCCCGATGAGCAAACGGATAAGCCTGCTTGTCGTGGTGTAGTCTTCGCTGAACGCGGAGAACGACGAGACGATCTCGATGAGCGGAGTCGCGCCCTTGTCGTTTCTCGTATTGGGGTCGGCGTCATGACTGAGAAGCAAGGAGGCGTGGCCAGGCGTAGAGAATACGACTCTGTCGACGGTCCTGACGACCAGCATGAGCGGCGCGTCGCCGTTATTGTCCTTGACGTTCGGGTCGGCGCCGAGTTCCTCCAGCAACACCCGGGCCACATCGAATCTCGGGACGCCCCCACCTCGGGACCGAAGATTTCTGATGGGAAAGCCGCCGGGCTCCACGCCTTCGTACAGGCTATGCAGCGGCGTGGCGCCGAGGCGGTCCCGCGCGTTCGGGTCCGCCCGGCAGTCTTCCGCCGTCCGCTCCCCCGCTGCGCACATCGGTTCCACGTTCGGGGCCGCCTCGCACCGAACCAGTATCCGGAGCGCTTCCGGGCCGGGGCCGAGACCGTCTTGCACGGCCGCGAAATGCAGCGGCGTGGCGCCGTGCGCATTCTTCCGGTTGCAGTCCCCGCCGCGCCGGACCGCTTCCCGCAGGATACTCGACAGATTGGTCGCCGCATAGTGCATGAACGTGTTGTTCGCCCCGTCTAGAACACTGTCGGGCAAGTCAGGGTTGGACCGCAGCCAATCGAGAACCCTTGCCTCGCTCTCCTGGATCGGAGTTTTGAACAACTCATCGGGGATGGAGTACAAAACCTCTTCCGAATCCTGCGCCGCGGCCGGGCCCGGAGCGGCGAAGGCGAGCGGCAGCGCGGCCGCGGCCGCCTGCAATACCCTTTGCCCCGCCGTCATTGCGGTTTCAAACGTTCCGATGCGCATTGTCTTTCCTCACTCTTGCGGTTCGTGGCGCCGCCGGGATGACCCGGAGAGCCGGATTCACGATTCCTTCCCGTTTCCGATGGAAGGGGTTTTTGAGACGCCCTTTCGGGATCTGGAGCTGATGAAGGACTGGGCCATCATCTGAATCGCCATTTCCGTAACGCCTCGGAGCGAGCCGCGGGCCAGGTTCACGCCGTAGGGCGTCAGCGCGTGCATCATCTGTTCGAACTGGTCGATATTCTCGGGCCGGAGATCTTTCTGCCGGATCCTGGCCAGTTTAATGGCGTCCTGGCGGGCGCGGTAGAATGCGGCGAGTTGAAGGCAATAACGCGCCAGATTGGTCAGATAACGCGCCGGGAGCAGGAAGATTATGAAGATTCCAATGCCGCGAAAGAGCGCAAGATTGAGAAAGTAAGGGGAGGCCAGTTGATCAAACTCCACTTCCGGCTTTTGTTTTCTATCCCAGTATCTTGCGTACGCTTCGGCCAGCTCTTTCTCGGGCGGGGACCGAACGACATCGAAAGCGGGGGGGCTCAATCGGAAAATTGTAGCGTTGTCGCCAACCACGATCGCCGCGTTGCCGGCGAACGCTATCGCATTCAGATCGCTTGCCGTCCGGCTGTCACGAGACGTCCAGGTTTCGCCTTTGTCTTCAGAAATCACAATGTTCCCGTCATCTCCGGCAACGACCGCGATGACGCGATTACCGTCACCGATTATCTTGACGGCCCGGAAATGATCGCCGACTTTGCTGGCGGCGTCTTTCCACGTGCCGCCCCCGTCGGTCGAGAACCGAATGGCGCCGCGCCTTCCGACGGCGATGGCGATCTTCCCGTCGCCGCTCAATGCGACGGCATCGAAGTCGGGCGCTCGGCGTTTGTTGTCGTCCATGTCAATCCAGTTTCTCTTATTGTCCGGCTTCTTGTCTGACGCATTTTTCGCGTAAAACCGGCGGATGGCGCCGTCCTCTCCGACCGCGACCACGGTGGTCTCGTTGCCGTATTCCCGGAGCGCGACCGCCTCGAAGTCGATCCTCGAATCATCGGAACCGGAAACGGAAGTCCACATGTTGTCCTGCTTGGTCCAGATCAGAATGGTTTCTTTGTCGCCGACCGCAAACGCGATGTCGCCGTCTGCGCTCAGCGCCACTCCGTTGAGGTCCCGCGCCGTGACGGCCCCTGGATTCTCCAAGGTCCTGCCGCCGTCCACGGAGGTTCGGAGAAGGCCGTTCTCCCCAACCGCGACGATCGTTTCGCCATCGTCGCTCAGCGCCACGTCGTTGAAGTCGTTCCCGGTGGCGCTGTCGGGCGATCTCCAGGAGACATCGCTGTCGGCCGAGACCAGACCCAGGCCAATGGCGGAGACCAGAACCCGGCCCCGTCTTCCAACCGCGACGGCGGTCCGCCCGTCGCCGCTGAAAGCCGCGGCGCGCAGGGTATCCCGTGAATCGCCGTCGTCCCGGATCGGTTTTATGCCGGTGGCCGTCAGGATGAAGGATATTCTTCCGACGGCGATCGCGTTTCCGTTCTCGGGATTGACGGCTACGTCCCGGAAGTCGACGTCTCGCCAATCCGGGGTTTCTGCCGCAAAAATCCCTTGCACTATTTCAATGTCTTGTCCTGCCACTTCGCCGGACTTCCAGAGCACCCAGACCGCCGCAATGAACAACACGACAACCATGCTCAAACATGTCCATGCCACCCGTACCATGAATTGTGCGCGGCTTTCTAAGTCGGAACACAGCGAGTCTAACTGGGTCAGCGCTCCCGTTGTCTCGCAGTCTCGCACACCGCTTGAGGCAATTATATAACCTCGCCCCGGACCGTCAAAACGCTTTTCCACAATCGGACAGGGCGGCAACTCCGCGCAATCGAGGTCGCGCACCTTCCCATTTCTCGAAATGGCGTCCATATTCGATCCATGCCACGACCGCGGAAGAAGACAGGAAGACCTTCCGGATTCGAGGAGGCTCCGCAGCCCGAACCGACCGGCTCTCCGCTCGACGGTTCCGTCGCCGACTGGGCGGCGCGGCTTGAGCGCGAGGCGGAGGAATCCGCGCGCGAGGCCGAGATGCGCGACATCCGCTCCAAGGCGGGCAAGCACCGGGTCGGGGTGCGGCGCGCTCCGGCCTCCCCCGCCGGGGAGGGAAAGCGGGCGAAAGCGGGCGAAAAACCCGCCGTCGGCGGCAAACGCGGCGGCGGCGGCGTCTCCATCGGCGGCTCCAACGATCCGGGCGAGCGCGCCGCGGCCGGGTTGATGCCCGTCGCCGGTCTCGACGTCACGCTGGAGGAGGCCAGGGGCATGGCCTCGACCTCCGGCGTCACCGCCACGGTCGAAGCGCTGTCGAAGCTGATCTCCGAAGGCGATCCGCTGATCAAGAACGGCGAGGTGTGGACGCCGCACCGGCCGGAACGCCCGGAGAAGTCCGAGGGCGGCGTCCCGCTCAGGATGGTGTCCGAATTCGAGCCGGCCGGCGACCAGCCGACGGCGATCGCCGATCTGGTCGAGGGGCTGGGCGGCGCGGCGGGCGACGGGACGCCCCCCCCGCGAGGGGGGGGGATGGAGACCGCCGAACGCACCCAGGTGCTGCTCGGCGTCACCGGCAGCGGAAAAACCTTCACCATGGCCAGGGCGATCGAGGAGACGCAGCGCCCGGCGCTGATCCTGGCCCCCAACAAGACGCTCGCCGCCCAGCTTTACGGCGAGATGAAATCCTTCTTCCCCGACAATGCGGTGGAGTATTTCGTCTCGTATTACGACTACTATCAGCCGGAAGCCTACGTCCCGCGCACCGACACCTATATCGAGAAGGAATCGTCGGTCAACGAGCAGATCGACCGCATGCGCCACTCGGCGACGCGCGCCCTGCTCGAGCGCGACGATGTGGTGATCGTCGCCTCCGTTTCCTGCATCTACGGCATCGGCTCCGTCGAGACCTACACGGCGATGGCGTTCGAGATGAAGATCGGCGACCGCCTCGATCAGCGGCGATTGCTCGCCGATCTCGTCGCGCAGCAATACAGGCGCCGCGACGCCGATTTCGTCCGCGGTTCTTTCCGCGTGCGCGGCGACACGATCGAGATTTTCCCCGCCCACCTGGAGGACTCCGCCTGGCGCATCTCGCTGTTCGGCGACGAGGTCGAGGCGATCGCCGAGTTCGATCCGCTGACGGGCCGGAAGACCGGCGACCTGAAATCGGTCAGGATTTACGCCAACTCGCACTATGTCACCCCGCGCCCGACGCTCAATCAGGCGATCAGGTCGATCAGGGAGGAACTGAAGCATCGCCTCGCCGAACTGGAGGCCGCCGGCCGCCTGCTGGAGGCGCAGCGCCTCGACCAGCGCACCCGCTTCGACCTCGAGATGCTGGAAGCCACCGGTTCCTGCGCGGGAATCGAGAACTATTCGCGCTATCTGACCGGCCGCAGGCCGGGCGAGCCGCCGCCGACCCTGTTCGAATACATCCCCGACAACGCCATTGTCTTCGTCGACGAGAGCCATGTCACCATTCCGCAGATCGGCGGCATGTATCGCGGCGATTTCCGCCGCAAGGCGACGCTGGCCGAGTACGGCTTTCGCCTGCCGTCCTGCATGGACAACCGTCCGTTGCGCTTCGAGGAGTGGGACGCCATGCGCCCCTCGACGGTCGCCGTCTCCGCCACGCCGGGCGGCTGGGAGCTGGAGCGGTCGGGCGGCGTGTTCGCCGAACAGGTCATCCGCCCCACCGGGCTGATCGATCCGCCGGTCGAGGTCCGCCCCGCCGCCACCCAGGTCGACGATGTGCTGGGCGAGATCCGCGAAACGGCGCGGGCCGGCTATCGGACGCTCGCGACCGTGCTCACCAAGCGCATGGCCGAGGACCTGACCGAATATCTGCACGAACAGGGCGTTCGGGTGCGCTACATGCACAGTGACATCGACACGCTGGAGCGCATCGAAATCATTCGCGATCTGCGCCTGGGCGCGTTTGACTGTCTGGTGGGCATCAACCTGCTGCGCGAGGGACTCGACATTCCCGAATGCGCCTTCGTCGCCATCCTCGACGCCGACAAGGAGGGTTTTCTGCGCTCCGAGACCTCGCTGGTGCAGACCATCGGCCGCGCCGCGCGCAATATCGACGGCAGGGTCATTCTCTATGCCGATCGGGTCACCGGCTCGATGGAGCGCGCGATGGCCGAAACCGGCCGCCGTCGCGACAAGCAGCGGGCCTGGAACGAGGCCAACGGCATCACGCCGGAAAGCGTCAGGAAGAACATCGCCGACATTCTCGATTCGGTCTACGAGCGCGACCGCGTCACCGCGGATATCGAGAGCGCGACGGCGAAGGATGCGGACGTGCTGGTCGGCAACAATCTCGCCGCCCATCTGGAACATCTGGAAAAGGCGATGCGCGCCGCCGCCTCAGATCTGAATTTCGAGGAAGCCGCGCGGCTGCGCGACGAAATCAAGCGGCTGCGCGAGGTGGAGCTTGCCGTGGCCGCCGACCCCCTGGCGAGAGACGCCGGGGCGGAGAGCGGGAAGCGTTCCGCGAAGCGGAGAAATCGATCCGGCTGATACGATTCCGGCGCCTTCGGTCGAAGGCCGTTCGCCTTCCTCCGGCAAACCGCCCCGAGGGGATCGAGAAAACGACCGCGCCTCGCTCCTCCGGCATACCGGTCGCGGCAATCCGTTTATTCGTTATTGGCACGCGACCGGCGGAAGGCTAGAGAACATGCCGCGCGAACACGTTCGGAGCCGTTTCATGCCGCTCGATATCGCCATTCAAATGGATCACGTCTCAACGCTGTCAATCGCCGGCGACACGACGTTCGCCCTTGCGTTGGAAGCGCAGGCGCGCGGACACAGGCTTCATCACTACACGCCGGAGCGCCTGTCGTTGCGGGACGGTGTGGCGGCCGCCGCCTGCGAACCGCTGATCGTTCGCGATGTGGAAGGCGATCACTTTGTTTTGGGCGAACCGCAAAGACTGGACCTGTCCCGGCTCGACGCGGTGCTGCTTCGGCAGGATCCGCCCTTTGACATGAACTATATCACGACCACGCATATCCTTGAGCGCATTCACCCGGAAACACTGGTCGTCAACGATCCGGCCCGGGTGCGAAACAGCCCCGAGAAGATCTTTGTCGCCGAATTCCCCGACCTCATGCCGGAAACGCTGATCACGAAAGACGCGGGCGAAGTCGCGTCATTCCGAAAGGAATTCGGAGACATTATCGTCAAGCCGCTCTACGGCAATGGCGGCGCCGGAGTGTTTCATCTGCGAAACGGCGACCGCAACATGACGTCGCTGCTCGAAATGTTCGATGAAATGTATCGCGAACCGTTCATCGTGCAGCGCTATCTGAAGGATGTGCGAAAGGGCGACAAGAGAATTATCCTCATTGACGGCGAAGCGGTCGGCGCCATCAATCGCGTGCCCGCCGAAACGGACGCCCGGTCCAACATGCATGTGGGCGGCAAAGCCGAGAAAACCGACCTTACCCGGCGCGAAATGGAGGTCTGCGACCGTATCGGCCCGGCTCTGCGGGAGCGGGGTTTCATCCTGGTTGGAATCGATGTCATCGGCGGGCTGCTGACGGAGATCAACGTGACGTCGCCGACCGGCGTCAGGGAAATCAGGAAATTCGGCGGCGCCGATATCGCGGCCCTGTTCTGGGATGCGGTGGAGGCAAGGACGTTCCGATGATCCGAATGTTCCGTCGATACAAGTCGTTGCCCGCGAATTGCGGCCATAACGACGGTTTGTTTTCATTTTGTTCTTGATTTGATCAGAGCGTTGTGATTGGCTTCGTGCCGAAGCTACAGGGCGATGGCGACCGCACGCGGTGGACGCCGGCGGGAGGCGATAATGGTTTCACGAGTGCGTACGGTTGCATTTCACGGCATTGAAGCGGCGCCGGTGGACGTGCAGGTGATGGTCGCGCCCGGAAAAGTCGGCATGCACATTGTCGGCCTTCCCGACAAGGCGGTCGCGGAAAGCCGCGAACGCGTCCAGGCCGCGCTCCATGCTTCCGGTCTGTCGATGCCGGCGAAGAAAGTCACGGTGAACCTCGCTCCCGCCGACCTGCCGAAGGAAGGCAGTCACTATGACCTGCCGATCGCCCTCGGTCTCATGGCGGCGCTTGGCGCCCTGCCTGGAGATGCGCTGTCCGAATATGCGGTTTTGGGCGAGTTGTCGCTGGATGGGACGATCGCCCCCGTGGCCGGCGCCCTGCCGGCCGCCATTGGAGCCAATGGGCTGGGACTGGGACTGATTTGTCCGCATGCGAGCGGACCGGAAGCCGCGTGGGCCGGATCCGATATCGATATTCTGGCGCCCCGCAGTCTGATTGCGATAGCCAATCATTTTCGCGGAACTCAGGTTCTGTCACGGCCCGAGGCCAGAATCCGGGCGATTGCGACCGGATTGCCCGACATGGCGGACATCAAGGGTCAGGAAACGGCCAAACGTGCGCTGGAAGTGGCCGCGGCCGGCGGCCACAATATGATCATGATCGGACCTCCGGGTTCGGGAAAATCCATGCTGGCGCAACGGCTGCCGTCGATCCTGCCGCCTTTGTCGCCAAAGGAACTGCTCGACGTGTCCATGGTCGCGTCGGTGGCCGGCGAACTGGCGGACGGAAAGCTCTCCGACCGCAGACCTTTTCGCGCGCCGCATCATTCCGCGTCAATGGCGGCGATGGTCGGCGGCGGCCTCAGGGTGCGTCCGGGCGAAGTATCGCTAGCGCACAATGGCGTCCTGTTTCTCGATGAATTTCCGGAGTTCGTTCCCCAGGTTCTCGATTCCCTTCGCCAGCCGCTTGAAACGGGCGAGTGCGTCATCGCCCGCGCGAACCATCGCATCAGCTATCCGGCCCGTGTGCAGCTGATTGCCGCGATGAATCCGTGCCGGTGCGGAATGGCCGGCGAACCGGGCTATCGATGTGCTCGCGGCCTGCGCTGCCAAAGCGACTATATCGGGCGGATTTCGGGACCGTTGATAGACCGGATCGATCTGAGAATAGAGGCGCCGGCGGTCAGCGCCGGCGACCTCATACGTCCGGCGACAGGCGAGACCAGTGAAATCATCGCGGGGCGCGTTGCCGCGGCGAGGCGGATTCAAACCGATCGCTTCATGGCGCTCGGCATGCCGGCCGGAATGACAAACGCCCATTGCAGCGCATCGTTGATCGAGAAGGTCGCGGACCCCGACGAGGGAGGCAAAGCTCTGCTTGGCGAAGCAAGCGAGAAACTCGGTTTCTCGGCGCGCGCATACCATCGCGTGTTGCGGGTCGCCCGGACCCTGGCGGATCTTGACGGCGTCGATCGGGTCTGCCGCATCCACCTGGCGGAGGCGATATCCTATCGGACGATCATCGTCGGCCAGTTTCGTAACGCCGCCTGACATTCAACCAGGATCGGGACTCATAACCGAAACAGGACGACGGTCGCGCGCAGGCCGAAAGGAAAACCTTCGGGCAGTTCTCGCGGCGGTCGGCGGTGCGACGCCGGTCTTCAGGCCGGGCGAATACGTTTCCGATCCCTTGGCGTTCGCGATGCCGGGCCGCGTCGTGCGGGATCGGTGCCTTTCGCCCTTTCCGGGAGGGGATACACGGCTCGGTCCCTTTTGAAACGTTTCGCGACGGAACCGCCAAATCGGAATTTGGCAAAATAACATTCGCCTCTCGCCAACATTGCCTGCCTTGGTTAAATAGAAGTTGCCGGGAGAACGCAGCCGATGTCCGAAGCCAGAAAAACGCTCGTTTTGACGGGAGCCAGCCGGGGCATCGGCCATGCGGCCGTCAAACGGTTTTCGGTCGAGGGGTGGCGGGTCATCACGTGCTCGCGACAGGAATTCGCCGAGGATTGCCCCTGGCCCGCGGGACCGGACGATCACATCAAGGTCGATCTTTCCGATGCCGAAGACGTGGGCGCCGCCGTCGCGGAAATTCGTCACCGTCTCAACGCGGGAGGCGACCGGCTCACGGCGTTGGTCAACAACGCCGCGATATCGCCAAAGCTGGAGGGCGGTGAGCGGATGAACTCGCTCGACACGCCAATGCATGTCTGGCGCGATGTGTTTCAGGTTAATTTTTTCGCGCCAATCATGCTGGCGAGAGGCCTGTTCAAGGAGCTTGCCGTCGCCACGGGCACAATCGTCAACGTAACATCCATCGCCGGCGGCCGTGTTCATCCGTTCGCGGGTACCGCCTATGCGACATCCAAGGCCGCGCTCGCCTCGCTTACCCGCGAAATGGCGGCTGATTTTGGTCCTCACGGGATCAGGGTCAACGCCATAGCGCCGGGCGAAATCGATACGGCGATCCTGTCCCCCGGCACCGACAAGATCGTGGAGACCATTCCGCTTCGCCGACTTGGAACAACCTCGGAGGTGGCCGATATCATCTATTTTCTGTGCTCCGGTCAGGCGGCCTATGTCAGCGGCGCGGAAATCCATATCAACGGCGGACAGCACGTCTAGGTCACGGATTCACAAACGGGAACAACAATGGGATGAGAGAATTTGGTCGGGCAATAGCAGCAGGTTTCCAAGAAAAAATCATATTTTCAAAGGGTTGTGACGAATTCGCGGGGTAAATTCGCCATATCCCTCGGGACATCCGAAGCTGCCGCCCGAACCGGCGTCAAAAAACGCACTTCAGACAATGCCGCCGCTTGTCGGCCTTTCCCCGGTTCGCCTCGCGGCCTAGCATCATTTCGACCCTGTTCATGGGTTCATGGCCTAAAGCAGTTCGGCAAATCCGTGTGGCGACGGCGACCGCCCTATCGGAACAGAATTCTCACAATTCGCCAATTCAACGAAAACGGATTTCCTTTTCACGCGGGCCTCAAAAGCCGCATTCCTTCCGATTTGGCCGCCAAATCTCCATATTCCGGTCTCTGATCGGGAGACTATCTTTGTCGCATGACCACCGGAAACTGAATACATTCCCCGTATTCCTGCGGATTGAGGGCCGGACTTTGACCATCGTCGGCAATGGCGAGGAAGCGCTGGCCAAGTCCCGTCTCTTGGTGCAGACATCGGCTTCAATCAAAATCATCGCCGATTCACCCTCCCGGGACCTTGACGCTTTTGCCGCCCGGAACGGCTTGGAACTTGTTACCGATCCTTATGAAAAGCGGTCGCTGCGGGGTAGCGCGTTGGTATTCGCCGCCACCGGGTTCCGGAACGACGACCGGCGGATCGTTTCGGATGCAAGGTCGCTGGGAATTCCAGTCAATGCAGTCGACCGGCCTGATTTATGCGATTTCCTTACTCCGGCACTTGTTAATCGGGCGCCGGTAGCAATCGCGATCGGGTCGGAAGGCGCTTGTCCGGTGCTTGTTCAATCGATCCGCCGTCGAATTGACGCGATGCTGTCTCCGTCTTTGGGACGCCTCGCAAGGCTTGCGGCCGGTTATCGCGATGCAGCCGAGCGGATTTTGAAACCCGGCGCTTCGAGAAGGGCGTTTTGGAGATCTTTTTTCGACGATCGGATCGCACGCGACGTCGCCGAAGGAAATGTCGAGAGGGCGGCGCGGCGCGCCGACAAACTACTGGAGAACGGTAGTCATGTAGCCGGCCATGTGGCCCTGGTCGGCGCCGGTCCGGGCGCGGAAGACCTGCTGACGCTCAGAGCGCAGCGGCTGCTGTATGAAGCGGACGTGGTCGTCCACGACGCCCTGGTGCCGGAGACTGTCATCGCAATGGGCCGAAGGGATGCCCAACGGATTGCGGCCGGCAAGCGCAAGGGATGCCACTCGAAGCGCCAGCAGGAGATCAATGAGTTGCTGGTCTCCCTGGCGCGCGCGGGAAAGCGCGTTGTACGCTTGAAGAGCGGTGACCCGCTGGTATTTGGCCGGGCGGGCGAAGAGATGGCCGCCCTTCGGGATGCGAGAGTTTCCTATGAAGTTGTTCCCGGCGTCACGTCGGCATTCGCGGCGGCGGCGGATTTCGAACTGCCGCTCACCTTGCGCGGCGTGGCGTCGTCAATGGTATTCACCACCGGCCACGACCTGAAAGGCAAAGCGCTTCCCGATTGGGCCAAGCTTGCGATTTCCGGAGCCACGGTAGCGGTATATATGGGCCGCACGAACGCCGCCGACGTCGCTGCCCGTCTGATTGACGCCGGACTTGCCGCGGATACCGCCGTCGCCGTTGTCGAAAACGCCAGCCTTGACGAACGCAGGCGCTTTCACGGAACGCTTGCCGACCTGCCCTCGTTGCAGCATCGCCACCAACCTGGCGGACCTGTAATGACCATCATAGGCGACGCGGTCGCCGGCGCCAGTTTTGAAAACTCGACGCCTTTAGCGGCCATCTTCAACAAAACACAAGTGAAAACAGAAAGCGCTTGAACGTAATTGTTCACAAGGAGTGAGCCATGAAAATCCTGACTGCAAATCGTTTGACCGACGGCGAAGCCGTCTGGCTCGCCGGCGACCGTTCATGGGTCGAGATGATCGAGGGATCCGAAATTGCCCGAAACAACGAAAGTAAAGAAAAGCTTGAGCGGGCGGGACATGCCGCATTCCTGAAGAATGAAGTCGTTGACGTAAATCTCATCGATATTGAACTGATCGATGGCGTACCGGTGCCTGTCCGTTTGCGCGAGCGCATCCGGGCCGTGGGTCCGACCAATCGCCTTGATCTTGGCAAGCGGACAAACTCCCGAATCGCGGTTGCGGCCTGATCATACGGTCGAACCTAATTCTCCAGGACGGGCGCAATGTACCGATACGACGAATTCGACCACGGATTTGTATCGTCCCGCGTCGCCGAATATCGCGATCAGGTCGACCGGCGCATGGCCGGTGAAATTACCGAGGATCAGTTCAAGCCCCTGCGTCTGATGAACGGCGTATATCTTCAACTGCACGCCTATATGTTGCGTGTTGCAATTCCATACGGCACATTGAACGGCCGGCAAATGCGGATGCTTGCTCACATCGCACGAAAATACGATCGCGGATACGGTCACTTTACGACGCGTCAAAACATCCAGTATAACTGGCCCGCACTGTCGGATACGCCGGAAATTCTCGACGAATTGTCGAAGGTCGAAATGCATGCAATCCAGACCAGCGGCAATTGCATCCGGAACGTGACCGCGGATCACTTTGCCGGTGCCGCCGCCGACGAGGTGGCCGATCCAAGGCCCTATGCGGAAATTTTGCGCCAGTGGTCCTCCATCCATCCCGAATTCTCGTACCTGCCTCGCAAGTTCAAAATCGCGGTTACGGCGTCGGAACGCGACCGTGCGGCCATTCAGGTTCATGATATCGGTCTTCATTTGAAGCGGAATGAGGCGGGTGAACTCGGTTTCGCTGTGTATGTCGGCGGCGGACAGGGCCGGACCCCGATGATCGCAAAGAAGATCCGCGATTTTCTTCCTGATGCGGACCTGCTGTCATACTGTACGGCGATATTGCGCGTTTACAATCTCCATGGCCGCCGTGACAACAAATACAAGGCGCGCATCAAGATACTCGTGCACGAGACGGGCGCCGCTGAACTGACCGAAAAAATCGAAGCGGAGTACGAAGCCCTGCGTGAAGGCGAACTGAAATTGCCGGATGACGATATACGGGCGATAGACGCCTATTTTGCTTCTCCGGTCCTGCGGGACCGGCCTGGCGGTCGACAAATTCTGAATACCGCGAGACAGGTCGATAATGCGTTCGCCAATTGGGTTGATCGCAACGTCGATGACCACAGACACACGGATTATGCGATCGTAACGATCTCGCTGAAAGGCATCGGCGAAGCACCCGGTGATGCGACAGCGGAACAAATGGATGCCGTGGCGGCGATCTCCGGGGAATTCGCGCAGGGCGAAATTCGTGTCAGCCATGAGCAGAACCTGGTGCTCCCTCATGTCGCGAAGGCGGACCTGAAAAGGGTTTATGACCGGCTGCGAGACATCGGCTTGGCGACGGCAAATGCGGGATACGTCACCGATATTATTGCCTGCCCTGGTCTGGATTACTGCGCCTTGGCGAATGCCCGGTCAATTCCTGTCGCGCAAGATATTTCGCGCCGGTTTGCGGAACGCGCCCGTCAGGAGGAAATCGGCGATCTGAAATTGAAAATTTCCGGATGCATCAATGCATGCGGACATCATCATGTCGGCCATATCGGCATTCTCGGCGTCGAAAAGAAGGGGGCGGAACTCTATCAGATCACGCTTGGCGGATCGGCCGACGAAAAAACGTCGATCGGCCAGATCGTCGGGCGCGGGTTCGGCCCGGAAGAAATCACCGATGCGATCGAAACGGTAATCGACACCTATTTGCGACTTCGGACGGGAAAGTCGGAGAGCTTCATTGAGGCTTATCGCCGCGTCGGCGCGGCGCCGTTCAAGGAGGCGCTCTATGGCGGCGAAACCAGGGCAGCCTGACACATTGTCGGCAAAGGCCGTTTGTGAGCAGGCGCTGGCTCTTGAAAGCCGCTACGGGCGGCTTGAGCCGGAACTGGTCATTGAACTGGCGCTCGATAACTTTTTCCCTGAAGAACAGGTGGCGACAGTTTCATCATTTGGAGCGGACTCCGCCGTGCTGCTTCACATGATCTCTGAAATCGACAATGAAATCGACAATTCGCTTCCGGTGCTGTTTCTGGATACGCGGAAGCGCTTCGGAGAGACTATAAAATATCGCGATGCGCTGATAACGGACCTCGGATTGACCGATGTGCGGGTTGTGCGCCCGGATCGGAGTGTGCTGTCAAAACATGATCCGTCCCGCAATCTGCACAAATCCGACCCGGATGGGTGCTGCCGTATTCGCAAGATGAACCCCATGGCGAAATCGCTTGAACAGTTCAGCGCGTGGTTCACCGGGCGCAAGCGTTTCCAGTCGGGTTCCCGAAAATCCCTGCCTGTATTTGAGGCGGTCGATGCGCGAACCCGCATAAATCCGTTGGCATTGTTGACACCGGCGGATATAGAAAGTTATTTGCACACAAACAATCTTCGCCGCCACCCGCTGGTGGCCCATGGGTATTTGTCGATTGGTTGCTTGCCCTGCACCGCGCTGGCCAATCTGGCCGCTGGTCTGGAATTGGCAAAATCGAGTGTGGAATACATGTCTCATCCGACGGCGGGATAACGCCGCTATCCGCCACAGCCGGAGCGAGTTGAATGAATGATATGAAAGAAAGAGCGCCGCCGCGGTTGTGGACGCCGGAAGGATTTCTTGCCGACAAGTGGATTCGATCGGATTCACCCGATCGGGATCAACCCGCAATTCTCTCACTGGAGGCGTACCTGAAACCGGACGGGAATTCCCATGCCGGTTTCATGAACGGAGTCGGTGTTGAACTTCAACCGGGCGACGAGCTTGATAAGATCGTTCCATATCTTGATCAATTGACCATGGTTGTCTTGGTATTTCCGGCTTTTGGCGATGGCCGCGGTTTCTCCAAAGCACAGTTGCTGCGGAACCGTCACCATTACCCGGGCGCGATTCGGGCCACCGGCGAAGTGCTGATCGATCAGATACCTTTGATGCTGCGCACCGGAATCAATGAGTTCGAAGTCACGGATGAGACTGCGCTTGCGCGCCTCCGCGAAGGGCAAATCGGAGGTATCGGATTTCACTATCAACCGGCCGCCAAAACAACGAAAGCCGCGGGCGGTTTTTCGTGGCGCCGCCTGCCCGCTTGAAACGAACTAAGGACAAATGAATGTCGGACGCGATCGAAACGGATGTCGTTATCATTGGCGCCGGACCGGTCGGCCTGTTCGCCGTTTTCGAACTGGGCCTGTTGGACCTGCGTTGTCATCTCATCGATATATTGGACAAGCCCGGAGGTCAGTGCGCGGAACTTTATCCCGAAAAACCGATCTACGACATTCCCGGTTTGCCCGAAATCTCGGGCCAGGAACTAACCGACAATCTGCTAAAGCAGATTTCGCCGTTTGATCCGCGATTTCACTACGGTGAGATGGTTACCGAACTTCGGCGCGGGGACGATGGCGCCCTTTTCGTATCGACGGATCAGGGAAAGTCATTCTCGGCAAAAGTGGTGATTATCGCGGCCGGCGGCGGCTCGTTCCAGCCCAAAAGACCGCCAATTCCGGGTATCGACGCCTTTGAAGGCAAGTCGGTATTTTACGCCGTGCGCCAAATGGAAGCTTTCCGTGGTGAAGACGTCGTGATTGTGGGTGGCGGCGATTCGGCGCTGGACTGGGCGCTGAACCTGCGAAAAGTCGCAAACTCGATCACCCTGGTTCACCGGCGGCCTGAATTTCGAGCCGCGCCCGACAGCGTCAACAAGATGTGGGCGCTGCAAAAGGAAGGTGAGCTTGATTTCATGCAAGGCCAGGTCATAGCCCTTCAGGGAAGCGACGGCGTATTGTCCGGCCTGTCCGTCAGGACGCCCGAGGGCGAGCGTCAGGTCGACGCCTCCCGGATGCTTCCCTTCTTCGGACTGACCATGAAACTGGGTCCCGTCGCGGATTGGGGTCTCAATCTTGAGCGGAACCTCATACCTGTCGACACCGAGAAATTTGAAACCTCGGAGCCCGGTATATTTGCGGTCGGCGACATCAATACCTATCCCGGCAAGCTGAAGCTGATCCTGTCCGGATTCCACGAAGCCGCGCTGATGGCGCAGGCGGCAAAGCGCATAGCAAGCCCGGGAGAGCGGGTGATCTTTCAATACACCACCTCTTCGACAAGTCTGCAGAAGAAGCTGAAAGCGGCGTGACCGACATGCATATCAATGTGATCGACCAGCAGGGGGTGCACCGCCGTCTGGAGGCCCTGGAGGGATTTCGCGTGATGGAGATCATCCGCGATTGGGGTTTGGACATCAGGGCGGAATGCGGCGGCGCTTGTGCTTGCGCCACATGCCACGTCCATGTCGCGCCCGATTGGACCGGCGAATTACCCGAAGCGCTTGATGAAGAAATCGATCGATTGGACCACGCATTTGACGTTAGCCATAATTCCAGACTTTCCTGCCAGTTGATTATGACGGAAGCGCTTGACGGACTGACGTTAACGCTTGCACCTGGAACAGGAAACGAATCCGGTCAACGGGACGCCGCCTGAGCCTTGTTTCCGCGGTTGTGTGGAAGAGCCAAACAAGGCATTTCCGACATATGCGGTTCCGCTGCGGTTCGCGCGATTATTTGCTGCGGTCGCTAGCGGACTTGGTCGATATTGATAAACAATATCGATCAGATGGAAATGACGGCAATTTGATCGGAGAAATCGGTTGTGACCTGCATTGAGATCATTTAGTCTGACTGCGGGGCTCGGGGCGTTTTGAGTACATAGCCGGCCAGATTGTCTCGCTTGCGGGAAATTGGGAGACACCCATGGGTATTTTTTCGCTGTTCTCGCGAAAATCCGATGAGGAAGAGAGTGCGCAGGAAGCGGTAGCAAAGTCGGAAATCGAAATGGCGCCGGATAGCGCTTCGCAATCTATCGTTGACGTCGGCGAAATCGCGACCGCGCCGACCGAACCTGAACCTGCGCCTGTCAAAAGCCCTCGAATGCATGAATTCGAGAAGTTTCACGGTGATTTTCGCAACATCGTCGGAAATATCGAGACGCTGACCGACGCATTGAACAAAACGCGTTCCAACCTGCATGAGACCGGCGCGTTTTTACCGTCTATCGAATCCGAATTTCATCGAAATGCGATACTTGAGATTGAGAACGCGAAGCTGAGCGATGACAGCCTGCGCAGGGAACGACAGGTAAAGGTCATTGAGACCGCGGTTTCCGAAAAGGAAGCCATGATGGAGGCAATGAAGATCCGCGAGGCGGAATTGACTTCAGAACTTGAAATGACGCGAAAGCGCCTGAACGATGGCCGGACCGCGCTTGCCGCCGCGGAAGAAAATGGCCAGCGTTTGGAAAAGGAACTTGAAAAGGCAAATTCCTCGGTAAACCTTGCGGCCGAGAACAATCTCAAGCTTGAACATGAAAACGAGGCAGTCCGCGAACGTAATTCGGTGCTGGCGGCCGATTTGAGCAAATCTCTTAAACAGGAGTCGGAAGTTCGCCGCAGGTATGACGAGTTCGTCAACCGGTTTGACGCCGAGACCCGGCGCTATCGTTCGATGACCAGCGAATACGAGACCGCCAAACGGGAGACTGCCCGGCTGCAGAAGGAGCGAGCCGACCTCAAAACCCGGCTCAATGCTCTCGGAACTGAAAAATCCAGGCTTGAGGAAGATAGCAATGAGATGTCAAACCGGCTGCAGCGTGAACTTTACGCCCAGCGGTCGGAACTGGACAATCTCGAATCGCGCCTGCGTCTGTTTGAGGAGTCCGAGCGCGAACTGCACGATCAACTAGCGGAAGCCAAACAATATGCACAAAACGCTGATCGTGAGAAGATGACCGTGCGCGCGGAACTCGACAGCGCACAACGGGAGTTGGACTCGGCAAAACGGGAATTGTCCGCAAAGACAGCCAATCTTTCGGAAGTCAATTTGCGATACATGTCGGATCTGATGGGCCTAGACTATCAGAAACAGCAAAACGAAGAGCTCAAGAATTCCATCAGGAGTATCTCGGCTGAAAATCAGCGTTTGGCTCAGTACCAGGCAATGCACAAAGCGGCCGAAGAGCAGATTTCGGATATGCGTGCGAAGCTGGAGGCCGCATCCCGCCCCCCTCGAAGCGAAGGGGAAGCGCCGCCGTCACCTGATATTTCCGGCAGTTCCACGAAACATTAGGGCGATTGCGGATGCTGTTGCATAGTCGAAAAAGGCCGTGGACGATGTCCGCGGCCCTTTCGCATCCGTAACGCCACAAAGCTGAGCGCCTACTCCTCGCCATCCTGCTTTTTGAGGGCCGCACCCAGAATATCGCCCAGCGACGCGCCGGAATCGGTTGATCCATATTGCGCCACCACTTCCTTTTCCTCGGCGATTTCAAGAGCCTTGATCGAAACGACGATCTTGCCGCTCTTCTTTTCGAACTGGGTGACCCGGGCATCGACCTTCTGACCGACCGAAAAGCGCTCCGGGCGCTGCTCGCCGCGGTCGCGGCTCAAGTCGGCGCGTTTGATGAAGGCTCCGATACCGCTCTCGACGAGCTTCACCTCAAGCCCGCCTTCCTTGAGGTCGATGACCTCGCACGTAACAACCGCATTCTTGCGCAGTTCACCGGCCGATGCGCCAGCGCCTTCGCCGGACATCTGCTTGATGCCAAGCGATATGCGCTCCTTTTCGACATCGACGTCGAGCACCTTGGCCTTGACCGTCATACCTTTCTCGTAATCGTCGATCACTTGCTCGCCGGGACGGTTCCAATCGAGGTCGGACAAATGGACCATGCCATCGACATCGCCTTCCAGCCCGATAAACAGCCCGAACTCGGTCTTGTTCTTGACCTCGCCCTCGACAATCGCGCCGGGCTTGAACGTCGTTGCGAACGCTTCCCACGGATTTTCGAGTGTCTGCTTGAGACCAAGAGAAATCCGCCGCTTCTGCGGATCCACCTCAAGCACAACGATCTCTACTGCCTGGGTGGTCGAGAGGATCTTTCCGGGATGAACGTTTTTCTTCGTCCAGGACATTTCGGAAACGTGGATCAGGCCTTCGATACCGGGCTCCAGTTCGACAAAGGCGCCGTAGTCGGTGATATTGGTGACCGTGCCGGCGATCTTCTTGCCGAGCGGATATTTGCCGCCGATGTCTCCCCACGGATCAGCCTCAAGCTGTTTCATGCCAAGCGAAATGCGGTGTGTTTCCTGATTGATGCGGATGACCTGAACGTTGACGGTCTGACCGATATTCAGAATCTCGGTCGGATGATTGACGCGGCGCCAGGCCATGTCGGTGACGTGCAGCAGGCCGTCGATTCCGCCAAGGTCGACAAAAGCGCCGTAATCGGTGATATTCTTGACAACGCCCTCAACGACCTGGCCTTCCTCGAGATTCTGGACAATCTCGGAGCGCTGTTCGGCGCGGCTCTCTTCAAGCACCGTGCGCCGCGAAACGACGATATTGCCCCGGCGCTTGTCCATTTTCAGGATTTCAAATGGCTGTGGATTGTGCATCAACGGGGTGACGTCGCGGATTGGCCGAATGTCGACCTGGCTGCGTGGAAGAAATGCCACCGCGCCATCGAGATCAACCGTAAATCCGCCCTTGACCTGGTTGAAGATGATCCCTTCAACCCGTTCTCCGGCTTCGAATTTGGCTTCCAGTTGAACCCAGCTTTCCTCGCGGCGCGCTTTTTCCCGCGACAGCATCGCCTCGCCAAGCGCATTCTCGATCCGCTCGACATAGACTTCGACTTCATCGCCGGCCTTGAGCGATCCGTCCCGCGCGGCGGCTCCGAATTCTTTCAGCGCGACACGGCCTTCAACCTTAAGACCGACGTCAACGATGGCCATGTCCTTCTCAATGGCCGTGATGGTGCCTTTGACGACCGAGCCTTCCGCTGAACGTTCCGCTGAAAAACTCTCATCAAGCAGCGCGGCGAACTCGTCGCGCGACGGATTGGATTTTGACAATTTTTTCTCCTGATCGGGCCGCGATACATACGGCAATTGCGCCTGGGTTCGTGTTGCGTTAGCCCGTCTGCCCACGTTTCCGGCTCATGGAGATCAACTGATACGCAAACGTATCGTTCGGCGCTGAAATGCGGTGACGGACTGTGATTTCGGTCCTATGCCGTTCCAATCCGCAACTTCCGGTCAATCAGGTGTTTTGCGGTTTCGAACGCGGTTTCTATATCCATTTCACTGGTATCAAGCAAGTGTGCATCCGATGCCGGTCTCAACGGCGAAACGGCGCGCTGCATGTCGCGGGCATCACGCCGCCTGATATCGCCCAGAATTTCGTCGAGCCTTAAATTCGAACCTTTTGCGATCAATTCGGCGTGACGCCGCCCGGCGCGAACCTCCGGCGACGCGGTGACGAAGAGCTTGACAACCGCGTCCGGACATACAACCGTTCCAATATCACGACCGTCAAGTATCGCTCCGGGTTCCCGAGTTGCAAATTCACGTTGCTTGTCCACGAGAACGCGACGCACACCCTTCATGACGGCAATCTTTGAAGCCGCCTCACCGATTTCGGGCGTCGAAAGCAGATCACGATCAAGTCTCGCTAGGAACACGGAACGCGCGGCGTTTTCCGCTATGGTCTCCTCGTCGAGCGGTTGCTCCCGATCCAGCAATTCCTTTGCCACCGTCCTGTAGGTCAATCCGGTATCCAGATGGTGAAATCCGTATTCCACCGCCAGTCGTCGCGCAAGCGTTCCTTTGCCTGACGCGGACGGACCGTCAATCGCGATCGCGACCATCAGGAGATTCTCGCCCCGAGACCATTCATGAGATCGACGAAATTCGGAAAGCTTGTCGCAATCATGGATATGTCGTCAATTGTCACGTCCCGATGCGCGGCCAGACCCATCACCAGGAAACTCATTGCAATTCGATGATCGAGATGAGTGGCGACCGCCACACCGGATGATACGGCGCCGAGTCCACCACCTCCGGGGTCGCCGCGCACGACCAAGGAAGCGCCGTCCTCCCTGCAATCGACGCCATTCGCTTCCAGGCCGCGGGCGACGGCGGCGAGCCGATCGCTTTCCTTGACCCGTAATTCGTCCAGGCCATCCATCGTGGTTTCGCCCTCTGCGAATGAAGCCGCGACGGCCAGAACCGGATATTCGTCGATCATCGACGGCGCGCGGTCCGCCGGTACGCCGACACCCTTCAGGTCGGAATGACGGACTCTCAAATCGGCGACATCTTCACCGCCGACCTTCTGCGGATTTGTCGCTTCTATACTGCCGCCCATCTCCAACAACGTTGTGATCAATCCGGTTCGGGTCGGATTCATCAGCACATTTTCGATCATAATATCCGACCCGGGCGCAATCAGCGCCGCGACCAACGGAAACGCCGCCGATGACGGGTCTCCGGGAACATCGATCATCTGTCCTTTCAGCTCGCATTGACCCTGGAGCCTGATATATCGGGCGCCCCCGCGATCGGTTTCGACCTCAAGTTTCGCACCGAACCCGGCCAGCATCTTTTCGGTATGATCACGCGTTACGACCGATTCTATGACCGTTGTCGTGCCCGGTGTGTTCAACCCGGCGAGCAGGACCGCCGATTTTACCTGGGCCGAAGGCACCGGCACCTCGTAGGAGATGGGGGATGTGGACCGCGGACCGCGCAACGTGACGGGCAATCGGTCGCCCTCGCCGGCCTCGACCTGCACACCCATCCGGCGCAAGAGATCGAGTATGCGCCCCATCGGTCGGCTCCGAAGCGACGCGTCTCCGGTGAATGCGGTCTTCATGTCATAGGCGCCGGCGAGCCCCATGGCCAACCGGCACCCCGTGCCCGCGTTGCCGAAGTCAAGTGGTTCTTCCGGTTCGAGCAGGCACCCGTTTCCGGTCCCTGCGACATGCCACCGCGTATCGATACGGGATATCCTCGCCCCCATATCGTGCATGGCCCGACCGGTGGCAAGCACATCTTCGCTCTCCAGAAGGCCTGAAATGCGCGTCTGACCGCTTGCCAGACCTCCGAGCATCAGCGCGCGATGCGATATCGACTTGTCTCCGGGTACGCGCACTTTTCCGCCGAGCGCACCGGATAATTGAGAGACTGCGGGTTTCGTTTTGTGAATGTGTTGCATGGATAACCGAGCGGTTCGGATGCTCGCGAGCCTCTCATTGAAGCAATGGCTGACCGGAAATACCGGATGAACGTCTATCACGGCTTCCGGTCGCCGTCATCCCTGTTTGCGGCCCGAAATCATATCCCGGGCGGAAGCGGGATAAGGCTTTGACACACCCGATTCTTGAAGTTATGGGGACCGGGATTTTTCGTGTCGGAATCGCCCGGTTTACTGAATTTGAGCACCGGAATCCGGTTCCCGACCATCGAGGCGTTTGTCATGGCAAAACCCGAACTTGGCGCCAAGCGTGTCGACCCGGAGACCGGGCGAAAGTTTTACGACCTGGACCGTGTTCCTGTCGTTTCTCCCTATACGGGCAAAAGCTATCCCCTTTCCTTTTTCGAGGCGGACTTGAAGACCGAGGAGAAAGAAGAGGTCGAGGAAACAGAAACCGAAGCCGAGGATGAAGGTGCGGAAATTGTCTCGCTGCAAGATGCGGAAGAGGAGGACATCGGAGACGACCCGCCGGCCGACCCGAATGTTGACGATAATTCCGATGACGATGCAGCCGGCATCGACGACGACAGCGATGAGGGCGATACGTTTCTCACTCCGGATGAAGATGACGAGGACGTATCCGGAATCGTCAAGGTTGAAAGCGATGACGACGATAGCTAGCGCCTGGTCTTCCGGCGCGTTTGTCGGGATTTGCAGGTCTGAATCTTCTTGATCTTGCCGCGTGGCTTCGTTAAAGCCGCAGTCGGCTGCGACGTCGCCATGGATGATGCGGATTTGTCGACGGGCGGCCAGTTTGTGGGGCCATAGCTCAGTCGGGAGAGCGCTTGAATGGCATTCAAGAGGTCAGGGGTTCGACTCCCCTTGGCTCCACCATGCATTTTCTCGATATCATCGGCAATTACATACTTCTTGGTACTGTATTATCAGGAGGTTAACGAGATAGCCTATCGGTATTTGGTGTGGCGAAACTGATATGCGCCCCGTTTTTAGGATGTTTGTCGCTAAGTCTCTGTTGCAAATATTGGAGATCGCCTGGATTCTCAGAATTATTCGAGAGAGTTGTCGGCCTTTGGGCCCGTTGCTATTGGCAAACTGTATATTGTCCGCAAAATCCATGCTTGCCAGAAGGTGGACAAGTTGTATTTTTCTCAGTTTTTCCAAAATAATGCAGTTTTTGGATAAGTTGAATTTCTATTCAGACAAGCCTACAGTTTAAGCGTCAAAGCCCAAATGCGTTCTTCACTCGTTCCAAAGGATTGGAAGATTGTGATCTGCCTTAATCACTCGAGCCATCAACTCAGGCGGCTGCCGCGTAGTGGAAGCGTCTCACCACCGCGTCCTTGGCGGTCCGGTTAATCCGTTCGGCTGGCCCTTGGTTCATGTCGGCTTTGTCAGGCGATGTTCGATTTCACCGTCTCGGCATGGATTGCCGAATGGATAACCTGTGCAGTGTGCGCCCTTCCGGTTCCCGGACAGGCGCATGACGGGCTGGTAGCATCGCTTCTGCTGAACGAATTGGGGCCCTGCAATGACCTAGAGCGTGTTGCGGTTGATTGGCCTCATATCCATTTGCTATGAAGCAGTTGCAGCATTTCTCTTCCGAGAAGAGGTCGCGGACATGTCCGACGGCTTGCCATAGCTGATCGCAGGTCCGCGCCGCGGCCTTTCGGTTTCAGTGTCTTCAGCTTTGAGAAGGCCATCTCTATTGGATTGAGGTCAGGGCTGTAGGGCGGCACAGGAAAGGGAACCGGGCTGCGATGTCTGGCACGGTCTGTGCGCCGCCGGGACTTTTATGACCGGAGCGGTTGTCCGGAATGACCGCATCGCCGGGACGCAGGGTCGGAATCGGTTGGGTTGGAACTCGACCATCTTGCCGTTCATCGCGCTGGCGATCACCCATGGCGCGTCCGGTCGGTCATGGCGCAGGGCCCCGATGAATGTTTGCGTGCGCCGGCGCCCAAACGGCGCGTGATCGACAAGGCGCTGCCCGCGTGGGGGCCACCCGGTGGTTCTGGCCATGTTTGTCTTGACCGAGGTCTCCTCTATGAAACCAAAATGAAAGCAAGCCTTTCCAGGTGGTCGGCCATGAAGGGCCGGCGCTTCGTGATCCGGATGTGGCGCAGGTCGGCCACGTCCTTGCGCTTTTGTTCAAGGGCTTGCAGGTCTTGTTTCATGCGTTGGCCCGAGAGTGTGCCGCGCCCGCCAAACAGGAGTGCGGTGGATCGTGACGCCATGGGTCTCGGCCGGGTCCAACACGAACTCATCGAGTGTGCTCTCGCCCTTCGCGCCAACACGGGCCTCGGTCCAATCCGTCACTCCCATGCGCGCCGCCATTGCCCTGAGGTCGTGGGGGCAGCGGTCCCGTCTCACGCTGTGGTTTCACCGGGTCATTCACGAATTCCGGAGAAGCCCCAAGAATGCCGGGCCGCCTCACGGTGACCGTGCTCCGCGTCGACATATGCGGCAACACGCTCCCGCACCTCCATCGGGTGTGGCTTGCCCGTCTTGAACTCCCATATCCGCCTCAACACAAAGAGAACCGCATCTCAGGCAATCCGGGAATTCTCAACCTCAAACACAGCAAAACGCTCTAGTTTCCGGGTCAGACGATTTCGCTCGATACCGAACTGCCTTCGCGGAAGCTTTGCAATCACTGGTCGCGCAGCGACGCTGCACCGAACAAGATTTCCGCGAAATGGGAGGGTGGGTGAAGTCTTTCAACCAAAGCAATCAACCTATCTATTTTACCTACTGCGGCGGTGCGACCGTCGCTAATCGGCTGTATTTGAACGTTGATACGGGCGAGATATTCCGGTAAGCAATTAAGGCTTCGGCAAAAAAGAACCCCAGTTGCACGGCATCTGCTCGCGGTGACATTTCGGACGATTTCGCCAATGGGCCCGATCTTCACTTCGCGGCTTGTCCTGCTTGTCCGTCGTCGAAGCGTCTCAGAACCTGATCGGAAATGAGTTGGGTGGTTTCGGTCCAGGGCATCATGATCTCGGTTCGCTTTCGTAAACGAACAGAATCACAACCTGCTGAAATCACCCAACTCATTCAACACCGAAACAACTTTGGGGCTCATGGGCATCATGACCCGAGAAAACTGGGAGCCAACGCAACCGGCGAGACCGTTTTGCCAAGTACTACATAAAGGCGATCGAGGCCGCGCCGAAGAACGTTCGGTAGCAGGCTTATCCGTCCCGCCGGTAGATCAGCGCAATTTCGACCACCTGAATGATCCGCGCGGCGCGGTCCGCGACCGTGCGGCCGAAGGCGATCGCCAGAAATACGGTTTCAGCTCGCGGCGCCATCTGCGACTCCAAGCATGTCTGTGACGGCCATCGCGCCCATGCCGCCGTCGACGGTAATGTCCTGCCCTTTTATCCAGCGGCTCTCCGGCGACGCCAGAAAGCAAATCACATCGGCGATTTCGTCAG
Source organism: Rhizobiaceae bacterium (assembly GCA_965204295.1). Classification (GTDB taxonomy): domain Bacteria; phylum Pseudomonadota; class Alphaproteobacteria; order Rhizobiales; family Rhizobiaceae; genus JAWKWH01. Next base: position 1,300,720 of record OZ241973.1, on the reverse strand, counting down.
GATTGCCGGGCCTGCCTGCCCGGGTGATATTTTTCGCCACCCGCTCGCCGAAGGCTGCCGTAAAATCGTCGAGAATGCCGGTGGAGACTGCCGCCGGGCTGACGGCGTTGATGCGCAGATCGCGCCCGATCAACGGTTCCGTCATCGCGAGCGTCAGCACGATCACCGCCTCCTTGGACAGGTTGTAGGTCCGCACGTGGTCTATGTCGCGTTCGGCGACAAATCGCGCAACCTCGTCGTTTGAGGCCAGCGCCATCAGCGCTCTGATTTCGTCGAGGTTGTCCCGCCACATGGCCCCCGCCCGCGAGGCCGTGTTGACCATCGCCGCACCCGGTTTCAGCTTGCCGAGCATGGCGTCCATGAACCGCTTCAATCCGAAATAGTTGACCTTGAGAATCAGTTCCGCCAACCCTTCGCGCGGCGGTATGCCGGCGTTGTTGATCAGCGCGTCGAAGGGACCATCAACGGCGTTTGCAGCCGCGTCGATCAAGGCCGGATCGCCCAGATCGATTGCGATCCAGCGGTCAACATTGTCCTGCGGTTCGTTCAGATCAAAAACCGTGACCGCGGCGCCCCGTGCTTTCAGCCTGGCGCAAACAGCCGCACCAATACCCGTGGCTCCGCCCGTCAGCGCGACACGCATCGGTCCGTCCGCCATTGCTATTTCGTCCTCCTTACCTTGAACTTCGTCTAGACATGAGCTTCAACGGGATCGGCTTCGCCCACTTCGGATTGCATCCTTGCGCAGGACTTCGGCGCGGGCGCTGCCGCCGCCGATGTGCCTGCTATTTCAGCGCGCCAGCTTCCTTATAGTAGCGCGCAGCGCCAGGGTGCAGGCGGCGTATTCGACATTGAGCGCCTTGGCCCACGGCGCTTCAGATGTCACTTGTTCGATGTTGTCCCAGAATGTCCTGGTGACCTGATAGACGGTTTCCTCATCGAGGTCGGCACGCACGCCGATGCCGACGGCTGTGTTGAAAGACGTGACCGGGCCATCGTTCTTCTGACCGTCATAGAGGCCGGCCGGAATCTCTTCGCGGCGCCGGAACCTGCCGAGCCATTTGTCGACAGCCTCGCCTGCGTCATCGGCAGGGCCGATAAAGCGCAGGTTCTCCGTTTCGGTGAACTGGATGAACTGACCGCACGGATCGAGACAGCCGTTGACGTAAACGTCGATCTTGCCATCGAGGAACGCCTGAAAACCCGTCTGCCAGTTGGCCTTGATGGCCTCGTAGTCTTCATTGGCGACAAGACCGGTGGTCGACTCGACCCAGCCCTTGGCCGCGTTAAAGGCGCCGCCGCCGACCGGACCGAGAAAGACCGACGCGCCCTCAAGATCGTCCAGCGTCCGGATATCGCTGTCGGCGCGCACGGCGAAGTGATACTGACCGTAGGGGAACCACATCAGCAATCGCAGATTTTTAGCCAGTTCCGGCGCTTCCGCTTCCTTGGCATACATCGCCTTGCCGGTCGCCATGAGATTGTAGACCACCGGAGAGGTCATCGACATGTCGAGATTACCGCGGGCCACTTCCATCATGTGAAGCGTTGCGGCGCCTCCGCCGGACACCTCGATCTTGACGCCGTCCAGATTGTCGGTAACGACATTGGCGAACGTCGCCATGGTGATGGCCTGGCCCAGGCTAGGGGCGATTGTCGCCATCTTTAGGGTCTTGTCTTCGGCGTGGGCCGCACCGGCCAGGTACAATGCGGACAGCGTGGCTAGGATCAGTTTACGCATGTTATTTCCTCCTATGGGTAAGGCGTAAGAAGTCAGGCCGACTTTATGTCGACAGTCGATGATTCTCTCTTGAGAAACCGGTAAACCAGTGTCCGACGATGAGCAGCGCGCTCATGCAGACGGCTGGAACGGCGAAACACATGTCGGGGAGCAGGGCGCCGAACCCCGCGGCGACGCGCAATATCCGCTCGACGATGTGAAGCTTGTTCTTTTCGTGTCCGGTCAGGGCCGAAGCCAACAGCCACATGGACACCGCGAAGGCCAGGACAATCCAGCCGAGGTCGGTCCAACCGACAGTGGCGATGTCGATCATCGCTCTCGACGTCGGCAATTCATCGCCAAACCATTCGAACAACACCTGTGGTTTATAGAGAACGGCGGGGTGGTAAACGAAAACGAAGGGAATGATGAAGCCGGCGAGCGACAGGCGCGCGGCCTCGAAGCTCGTGCGCACTGGGTCGGCGCCGGCGGCGAGCGCCACCGGCGGGGTGACGGTCGAGATCACGGCAAAGAACACGACGAACAGGTGCAGTGTCAGCGGCGCAACGCCGACGGCGTCAATGCCGGAACTGAGCGCGATGACGATAATGAAATAGGTCGCACCCGGAGGCAGGCCCATGCCCAGGACGATCGATCCGAGTGCGACAACGATCAGAGTGCTCCACAGCGGTCCGCCAGCCAGTTGCGCCAGCAGCAGCGACAAGCGGCCGGAAAAGCCGGAGACCTGGATCAGCCCGACGATCAGTCCGATCGCAGCGACAATGACGATGATCGACGCCGACAGCCGCCCCGCGTCGACGAAGGCCCGGTAGACTTTTTCGCGCGAGCGGAAGTTCTTGAACAGAATCAGCGAACTGGCCAGCGCAACAACAAAACCGTAGAAGCCGGCCTTGGGCACCCACGGCTGCACGAACAGGAAGTAGGAGAGTGCGCCGAGCGGCAGAATGAAAACGAGGCATTGGATCATCTCGCTTCGATTCAATCGCGGCCGACTCTCGACCGGCAGCGCGCCGATGCCTTGACGGCGCGCCTCGAAATAGACGGTCAAGAAAGTGCCGAGATAGTAGAAGGCGGCGGGCACGATGGCGGCGATAACAATATAACGATATTCAAGCCCTATCTGGCCGGCGACGAAGAATGCGACCACGCCCATCACGGGCGGCATGATCTGTCCGCCGGTGGATGCGGAGGCTTCGACCGCGCCGGCAAAGGCCGGTTTGAACCCGGACTTCTTTATGACCGGGATGGTCATTACACCGGTGGACACGACATTGGAGACAGCCGCGCCGGAAAGCATGCCGAACAGGGCGGAACTCGCAACCGCCGCATGCGCCGCGCCGCCGGTCAAACCGCCCGTCAACCGGTTGGCGATTTTCATTAGAAGATCGCCGGCGCCCGACGTCATGAGGACGGCTCCGAAGACGATGAAGATCAGCACATTGCCGGAGACGACCTGAAGCGGCTGCCCGAACATGCCGCCGGTCTGCGCCCAGAAGTTCAGCACCATGGAGCGCATGCTCTGGGCAAAGCTGGATTCCGATCCGGCAAGGATGCCGGTCCAGTCCGGCAACCAGCCGCGAATGAAAAAATAGATGATCCAAAACAGGCAGAAACCGATGATAAAAGCGCCGAAAAACCGCCAGGTCAGATAAAGTGTCAGTGCTGTGGCCAGGGGGAACAGAATGAAATCGATCGGTCGCGCGGCGGGCAAAGCGCCGCCGTCAATGGCGAACAGGTCGGCAACCCAAAGCACCAGCGTACCGACGGACAGCACCGCCAGTATCCAGTTAAGCCGGCGGTGGCGCCGAATATCGTGCAGCGTCAGATAGGAAATCGCAAAGGAGAAGATGATCGGCAGGCCGAGGATAAGGCCGGTCGGCAGCAGGAATCCGCGCTCGAAACTCTTGAAATCGGCGCCGAGCCAATGCTCTTTCAGCAGCACGCGCTGGTCGCGGCGGGACATTTCCGGGAATCCGTCGGTCATTGTCTCGATCAGCCACCGCACGAGTTCGCCCAGCGGACCTGACGCGGCGTAGATCAGGATGACGATTGCGAAGAGGCAGGCGAGCGCATCGGCGATCCTCTCCTCCACGACCGGACGGCGGGCGGCAGCGGGGCCGGTTTCCGACGAATGGCTCATTCGGCGTCTCCCCGCAGTCTGTTCGCTTCCCAAAGATAGGTGTTGCGCGCCGTCGCGTTGATTTCGGTTTCGGCTAGTTCGACCAGCGTGTCGGCCTTCATGTTTTCGGCCGGCTGGCCGAGCACGATGAGGTGATCGCACAGTTCCAGCCGCCACTGCGCGTCGGATGTTTGCTGCGCCGCGTCCATCAGCGCATCGACGCCGCCGGCCAATTCCGCCATGTGCCGTGCGCGTTCGACGGTCGGAATCGTGCCGAGATGGGTCGGATTGCCGTCATACCAGCCCAGCGTGCCGGCTGCGAAAGCGCGCGCCGACCACACGAGCTTGCCGTAATATTCCTTCAGCCACGGTTTGCCGGCAAGCGCATCCGGCAGACTGATATTCGCGGCAATGTCATCCATCGCCATACCCGCATCCATACCGTCCGCCGTCGCGCGCATCACATACAGGATCGCGTCGCGCGTGCTTGTCAGAACATCGCGCACTTTGTCCGCCCCGAAAACCGGTCGGGTGTGCCCCGGGGCCAAAACCTCGGCATCGAGTCGGACGAGTTGATCCAGACCCGCCGCCCATGCCGCGAAGTCGCGATACGCGGTTCCCCTGATCGCGTAGAGATTGGGAAAGGCGTGATACCAATTGTCGCCGCAGAACAGGATTTTCCGGTCCGGCAGCCAGACCACCATGTGGTCCGGCGTCTCTCCGGGAATCAGGATCAGTTTCGCCGCGATGCCGTCGAGTTCAATTGCGGTGTCCGCGGAGATTCGTTTCGTCGGCTCGATATATCCCGCGCCCAGCCCCTCCATCGGCCGGTCGCCAGGGCCGCATCCCAGGCTGATGCGCTCCCGCGGCGTCAGTCCGATGCCAAACTGCGCCTGTGTGCGCCGGCCAAGCGCCTTGTTCGGCGCGGTCCGTGACTCATCGACGCCAATGAGGTCGGAACTGAACAGGTGGCTTGCATAGATCGGAACCGTTCCATCCGAAAACATCGTCGCGCCCGAAATGTGGTCGCGGTGGGAATGGGTGTAGATGATCCGCCCGACCGGCTTGTCGGTGCGCCTGCGGAACTCGGCGAGTATGTTCTCCGCGGCCGCTGTCGACTCCGTCGTGTCGATAATCGTGACCGTCTTGCGCCCCTCGACCATATGCCGGACGCCAATCGGACAACGTCTTTGGCGGTTTGTTCGCCGTGGGCGATAAGATCCGGATGCGGCATTACCGACCTACGTAGTTCTGCTTGACCGTGCCCGTGTATTTCTCAAGCCATTCCTCCGGCACCTCGGTGCCGTCCGCCAGGAACGTGAGAACGCCCTTGCGCTGGGACTTTCCACGCATCCGCTCGATGTCGTTCTCGGATTTGGTCACACGCTGAGCCAGCCGGCGTCCCCATTGCGCAAGGCATCTGTACAGGCGATCGATCTCAGCGGTGTGATCGGCGCTTTCGCCAAGATCGACAAATTCATCCGGATCGGTCTCAAGATCGAACAGGATCGGACGGAAACCGCCTTCTGCATGGATCAACTTATAGCACCCGTCAAAGACCATGAACATACGGGCATCAATGCCTGGATGGACTGCTACAATAACAAGCGCACGCATTCCACCCTTGGCGCCAGACCGCCAGCCGTGGCCTATTGGCAGTGCAATGAAACCGACAACCCCGATCGGAACCTGAAAAGAGTAGCTTAAACCACGCAAGATAATATCTAACAATCGGGAAGTAGATCAGAGAGCAAAATTCCGTTTTCCTGAAATCACAATGTAACCGATCGGAGATCAACGCTTCCGAAAGATGCGGCAAATGTGTCAAGCCATTTCTGTCACAAACTATCCAAAATAGGTCCTTATTCGCTTCACGGCGTTTTGGTCTCAGCGTCCCAGACGACACGAAATCCTTGATGGGATGTTGTGCTGTCAGGCGAATTCCCAGTCCGCGCAGCAATGCGATATCTGTAGCAATAACTTTGGTGACATAGAAAAGATCCCCCTTTGAGTAGCTTGAAACCGAGCATATGGGCAAGACGTTTCCGCACACCTTTTTTGAGTGATTTCACGCGAAATGGCTCCGCGGTCCACTCCCAGACATTTCCGACGATATTGTACAAGCCATAACCATTTGGCTTGAACGACCGGACTGGGGCGGTCGTCAGAAATCCGTCTGCGCCCTCGTTCTTGTCTGGAAATTGTCCTTGCCAGATATTGCAAGGGAAATGTGAGGTGTCATCCGGTTCTTGATCGGCCCAAGGGAAGCGCACATCGCCTAGCCCACCTCGCGCCGCGTGCTCCCATTCCGCTTCGGTCGGCAACCGGCCGCCTACCCAGGCAGCATAGGCGTGCGCGTCGTTCCAGGAGACATGCACGACCGGGTGGTCCGGCATGGGCTCGCGCCGACCATCAACGCGGTCCCATCGGGCGCCATCGAATTTGCGCCACCATTCCGCGCCGGAAACAACCTGGGTTTCAACGGCGTCCGCAGGAACATCCGTCCAGAATACAAATGACCAGCCAAATCGTTCGGCATCCGTAATGTATCCCGTCGATTGAATAAACCGGGAAAACTCCTCATTCGATACGGCGGTCGCGCCGATTTGGAAGGGTTTGACCCTGGTTTTTTGAAGCGGTCCCTCGCCATCCTCGGAAATTTTAGGTGATGCGGTACCAACCAACGATGCCCCTCCCGAAATGGCGACCGCGTTCTTTGGCACGCGCCGTTCGCCATTTTCCATGTCCTGTTTCGCATGCGCCGGTTTTGCGTTTGAGGTGGGTGCACAGCATGGCGACAGGGTGCTCATCGTGTTGTCCACAACAACCGCATCGCCCGTTTCCGATATGCCTCGGACAATGTTTGCTCCTTAGTGCGCCGCTTCATGATATCTCCCGACGCTTTCCGGAAGCGGCGGGAACACAAGACCTGGCTCGGATGGCAGAACAGTTCAGCCTGCCTGAATGTGCAGAACATCTCCACACAATTCGGTCCGCAACGGATTTGTGTTCACATCCATTTCGCAGACGGACGGATCGCCTATCGCCGCCGCCGAAAGCGCCGCAACCTGGCCCACGGCGGTCTCCATAAAATGCGGCCACAATCGAACGCCATCCGGAAGGATACGTGCGAGATCATATGCGCCGGAAATTCCCCCTATTTCGCTACGTCCGGTTGAAGAAACTGAACGCCTGCATCAACCATCACCAGGAAGCTGTCCACGCCATAGACGTTTTCGCCGGCAGCGAGCGGGATTTCGGTCGATCGGGCGAGGGTTTCCCATTTCTGTAACGGCGCATTCGCCGGGGTCGGTTCTGCGACAAATAGCAAGTCGAAATGCTCAAGCCGCGCCAGCATTGCGGTCGCCTGTGCAGGATCCCAACTTTGATTGCTGTCCACCATGATGCCGGCACCCTGCAGACAATTCCGGGCGGCCTGTTCAACGAAGGCGAAATCCTCATCGTCACCGAAGCCGAGTTTCAGTTTGAAATGGCTCTGCCCAAGTCTCCCATGCTTGGCGAGCTTTTGTTCCAGATCATCACGATTGATCGAACTTGCATAGCACAGGGCGTGGTTTCCAATCTGCATATGCTCGGCAAAGCTGCAACCGGCACTGCACAACGACAGATCCCAAAGCGCCGCGTCGAGCCAGGCAATGATGTGTTCAAACACTTTTTCCTGCCCGATATGCAGAAAATAGACCGACAGGATTTCACGCAAATACAGGTCAAACTCACGTGGATCCACAAAGGTGAAGCCATCAAGCTTTGAGGCGACCACGTCCTCAATCAGGTGGATTTTGTGTTGGTTGGCCCATGGCGGAAAATTGGTCCAGACCTCCCCCAACCTGTGCCGCCATGCGTGTCGGTGACCGAGATCAGCAAAGCCGGTCGCGTGGGCATCGTGCCCAATGCCATTGACGGGCTGATACCGCCGGATACGCGCAAGGGAAACAGCGCGACGGATTCAAGCTTCACCGCACGGCTAAACCCAATCTCGTCTGTTGCAGGGGCCGTTTGCATTACACCTTACCAGGCAACATAGGCCGCATGTTCGGAGGTGTAGAAATTCACCGCCGTGGGGCCGACGGAATAGGCACCGACGCCCGATTTCTTGATCCCGCCAAAGGGCATGTTGTTGTCGGGGATGGTGCCATGATTGACGTGCAGCATCCCGTTCTGGCTCTCACGCAAGAAGCGCTGCACACAGGCGTTATCGTTCGAAAAAAGCGCTGAAGTGAGGCCGAATTCGGTACCGTTCAGCATCTCCATCGCCTGATCAAAGGTGTCATAGATCAGAACCGAAAGGACCGGACCAAAGATCTCGACCTGCGCGGCAGTGCCTTGGTGTTCGACATCGCCCAGGATGGTCGGGCGGTAGAAGTACCCGCCCTCGGAGCCCGCACCGTCAGCGGGAGAGCCACCTGCGAGCGGTTTTGCCCCTTCGTCAATGGCTTTGGCAGTGTTCGCACAAACGCCTTCCCAATGCGGCAGATTGCAAAGCGGCCCCATTTGGGTGCCATCAGCCATGCCGTCGCCCAAGACAATCGCGTCGGCATGCTTCGCCAACAGATCGCCCGCTTTTTTGGAAAAGTCACGATGTACCAAAACGCGGCTAATCGCGGTGCAGCGCTGGCCACCCGTCTGGAATGCCGCGCCCGCAATCTGCCGGATCGTGCCCTCCAGATCGTCGGTGTCGTTTAGAATGACGGCGTTCTTGCCGCCGAGCTCCAGTTGCGCTGGAATAAGGTTCTGCGCCGCGGCACCATAAACCAAACGTCCAACCTCTACCGAGCCGGTGAAACTGACGCCATGAATGTTTCCTTTGGCCACCACTTCACTCGCCGCGCGACCGCCGATCATAGCGATTTGGAACAGGTTGTCCGGGAAGAACTCCTTTGCGATATCGGCCAACAGGAACGCCGCCGCAGGTGTGAATTGCGATGGCTTCATGATCACCGAGTTGCCGAACGCAATGGCCGGGCACATCTTGCGCAAGGGCGTCATGGCCGGAAAGTTCCACGGCGAGATACAAAAGATCGCACCGCGCGGTCGGCGCAGGATCTGGTTGGAGAAATTCGGGCGGCCCGTGCTCACCGGGGTCGCGCCCATCCGGGCGGCTTCACCCACCATGAACCGCCCCTCGGCGCAGCCCTTGAGTGTTTCGGCCCTGGCTTCGGCCAGGATTTTGCCTTGCTCTAGCGTGATCGCCTCGGTGATCTCATCGGCGCCTGCCACGACGGCATCCAGAAAAGCATCAAGCCTTTGCCCGCGCTCCAACCCCGGCACCCGCGCCCATTCCGCCGCCGCCACATTGGCGCGGGCGATTATAGCCTGCATCTCTGTCCTATCCGGGATCGTATAGCAGCCGATGGCCTGCGCCGGCCGCGCCGGGTTGTGTGTCATAGGCAGGGCTGGCTTTGGTCCCGAAATCATAGTGATTCGTCATCGGTCAACTCCCTTTTCGCGCCACGGCGTCGCGGACAGCCGCGGCAATGGCGGTGGCGTCCAAGTGATATTTTTCAAATAGATAATCGGTCGATCCGCCTTCGGCGAAGCGATCTTCAAGGCCTACGCGCTTGAACGGCAGGCCGATCCCGGCATCGGCCAGAACCTCGGCCACAGCCGAGCCAAGGCCGCCAATGATCGAATGGTTTTCGGCAGTGACAAGGGCTCCGGTGGCGCGTGCGCAGTCGCGGATCAGGTCTGTATCCGGCGGCTTGATTGACGGCATGTCGACGACACCCGCGTCGATGCAGTCGGACGCCAATGCCTCCGCTGCCGAAAGCGCATGCCCCACGGAAAGGCCGGCGGCAATGATTGTCGCATCACGGCCTCTCCGCGCAACGATGCCTTTGCCCTTTTCAAAAGTCTTCGGGACAATGTCCGTCTCGGGCGGTGTCTCCGGCCGTTTCAGCCGCAGATAGACCGGGCCGTCATGCGCGAGTGCAACGTTGACAGCGGCGGCATGATATTCCGGGCCCGACGGGTCCAGAACCAGCACGTTCGGGACAGCGCGCATGATGGCTACATCTTCGATCGCCTGATGCGACACGCCCAAAAGCGTCGCGACCCCGGGCAGAAATCCCACAATCTTGACCGGCAGGTTCGGATATGCCGCCTGCATGGTGATCTGGTCATAACATCGTTTGGTCGCAAAGGCGCAGAAAGTATGAACAAAAGGGATTTCTCCCGACCGCGCCATGCCGCTCGCCAGTCCAATCATATTCGCTTCGGCGATCCCGACATTGTGATACCGGTCTGGCAGCGTATCTCGGAAGATGTCCGTTTCAGTCGGGGTGGCGAGGTCGGCGGTCAGCGCCACGATGCGCGGGTCTTTCCGCGCCGCCGTCAGCAACGCATCACCGTAGGATCGTGGAATTGGCCTGCGTGTGCGGTTGATGAAGTCCGCCGCCTCGAAATTGGAAAGAGTGTGCTCACTCATGCCATTTGCTCCTTGATTTCCGAAATGGCTTTCCCGGCCAGGTCCGGTGGAAACATGAGTTGGTGTGCCATCAGGCCCTCGAGTACTTTGACACCTTTGCCAACCAGCGTGTTGGCATTGATGAAGGTCGGCTTGCCCTTGGTCACGCGCGCGGCATCGAAAGCGTTCAAGAGCGCCGCCAAGTCGTTGCCGTCGACATCGTGGGTGGCAAAGCCAAAACTGTCGAGCTTGTCTGTCACGGGGCGCAGCGTCATGACCTTGTCCATGTGACCCTCACATTGCAGCTCGTTGAAATCGAGGATGACGCAAAGGTTGTCGAGGCTCCAGGCCCCGGCAGACATAAGCGCCTCCCAAACCTGACCTTCCTGCATCTCGCCATCACCCATGACGACGTAGCATCGCGTCGGTCGGCCCTGCCTCTTTGCGGCCATCGCGGCGCCGACAGCCACCGAAAGGCCTTGCCCCAGCGAGCCACAGGTCGCTTCGACAAACTGCCCCATGCGTTCGGATGAATTGATTTCCAGTGTCGAACCGTCCTTCACGTAAGTCTTCAAGCGGTCCGTGTCGAAATACCCACGCTCGGCCTGCGCGGCATAGAAGACCGCGGTGTTGTGAGCCGTGGTAAGGAATATCCGATCGCGGTCAGGCCAGGACGGATCCTCGGGCCTCTGGCGTGCTTCCGAGAAATAAAGCGCGGTGAAGATGTCTGTCGCGCCAAGGCCCTGCTGGACATAGCCCTGTCCTATCGGGGCCACCATTTCCAGCACTCTGAGGCGTAGGCGCGTGGCGATCTTTTCCAGTTCGGCCAGATTGCGGTTCTCAGTCATGTTCTCCTCCGTTTGGTCGAGACCCGATCCGCCGAGGTGCGCGCGCAGATGGCTATACCGGCCCCGGCACGTGCGAACCTTTCGGCGGTCGCGCGACCGGCCCCGCGACAACGGCAACCTTGCCGTGGGAGTACCATCGTCATGCGGATACCTCGGCCTCCAGCCGAGCAATTTCGGCGTTGATCTCGGCCAGACCGGCGTCCCAATCCGCGCTTGCGCTGGCCACGTAGTGGGCGGCGGGAAGAGTCGCTTTCAGAATGTCCACACCTTCGAAAATCTCGGTGTCGGCGCATATCACATAAGGTTTGCCCTTCACCTTTTTGGCTTCCGCGAAAGCGTCAAGAATTTCAACAATGCTGTTGCCGTTGATCCGGCGGCAATGGCAGCCAAAGGCTTCGAATTTCTCCGGCACAGGTTCGACGGTCATAACTTTCGACGTCGCCGCAGTGGCCTGAAGATCGTTGTTGTCGACGATGAAACAAAGGTTGTCGAGGGAATGGTGACCGGCAAACATCGCGGCCTCCCACAGGTTGCCTTCCTGCAATTCCCCGTCTGAAAACAGGCAGTAGATGCGTTTGTCGTTGCCGGACATTCGTTCGCCCCAGGCGATACCTGCCGCCTGGCTTGGCCCCTGTCCCAGCGAGCCTGCCGTGATCTCGAACCCGAACTGGCCCTCAATCGGGCTCATATCGACTGAGGTTCCGTCGGCATTGTAGGTGCGCAGCTCTTCCATCGTGTAGTGCCCGGTTTCGGCCAAGGCGGCATAGGTCATGATCGCGTTATGCCCGTTCGAGAGGACAAACCGGTCATGGTACCAGTTTTCTCCATCGGGCCGCATCTCATCGAAGTAAAGGCAGGCCGCGATGTCCGCCAGAGCCACGCCCTGACCGGCATAACCTCCGCGCCGCATACAGATATCAAGCGTGTTGCGCCGGATTTTTGCGGCCATCAACTCCAACTTCTCGATGCGGGTGTTGGACATGTCGGTCATTGCGATTTCCCCTCAATCCGATCCGCAAGCGTTTGTGCATCGAGTCCCAACTCGCCGCGGATAAAGGGGAGAGTGCCGCCGGGCGCCCAAGCATTTGGAACACCAAAGCGCTGGACGCGGGGGCCGCCGCCAACATCAGACACGATCTCGGCCACCAGGCTGCCAAGGCCCGTGACGATCTGGTGATTTTCAACGGTGACGATCCGGTCATGGGCAAAGCAGAAGTCGGAAACTTCTTGCTGGTTGATCGGTTTGATCGTGGGGGCATGCAGCAGCGAATGGTCGATACCCCGATCTGTAAGAACTTTCGACGCTTCCAGCGCCCATTGGGTGCCATGACCGGTCGCGATGACCCCGATCCCTTTGCCGTCAGTCAGCCTGTAGGTCTTCCCAACCTCAAAGGTGAACTTGTCGGAGTCCAGGATCCGGGGCGTTTTGCCGCGATGGCCACGCATGTAAATCAAACCGGGTAGATCGACGGCAGCATCAAGCGCCTGCCGAAAGTCTGTGACGTCCATCGGATCGATGACCGTTGCATCTGGAATGGCCCTTACCATTCCGAGGTCTTCGGCGGCTTGGTGGTGAATACGTGCCGGGTTGGCGATACCCGGAGTAAAGCCGATGACCACATTGGTCCGTGGGCCTGTGCCCATGCAGATCATCATCTGATCGTAGGCGCGACGTGTGATATAACAGGCAAAGCAGGTCGCTACCGGAATATATCCTGCCTTGGACACCCCAGCCGCCACCGACAGAAGGTTCTGCTCGGCCATTCCAACATCCAAATGCCGGTTGGGCAGTTCATTTTTCACGCGGACGATCTGGCAATATTTGCCCAGATCCGCGCTCATCATCACGACCTCTTTGCGGCGCTTGCACAGATCAAAGCTGATCGCATCGAATGGTGCGGGATCAAGCTCGTGGTCTTCCGACAGCAACATCCGGCTCGTCCTCCGTAATCTATTCTCTTTAGGTTCGGCCCTTTGACAAGGGTCGGGGTTGGTCGCTCAATTCAGGGTCCGGCGAGTTGCGTCAGGGCACGAGAGTTGCCTTCGGCAAAAGCTCGCGCTCCAGGTACTCTTTGGCTTCAGCGTGGGTGATCCAGTCCGGCGGCGGGAAATCGGCGGCCATATCCCAATCGTCACCGGTTGCCTTCATGTGTGCGCTCAACCATGCATCGAATTCGTCCATAAGTGGGGCATAGCGCGGGTCATCCACGAGGTTTGCCTGTTCGTGATAATCCTTGCGCTCGTCATAGAGCATGACACGCTTGTCCTTGTGGCGCACGTAAAGCCAATCCTTTGTGCGAATGCCGCGCTGGCCATAAGGCGCAAACTCTCCGGGATTGCCCCCGGTCTGGGTAAAGACTTGGTACCAAATCGCATCCCGTGCCCGATCGGTCCGCCCGTCAAGAACGGGCAGATAGCTTAGACCGTGCATACCATCCGGCAACGTGATGCCGCACATCTCAAGCAGGGTCGGCATCATGTCCGGGCCAACATCGACCATTGCATCTGTCTTCTTCGGTTTGAAACGCGCAGGATAGCGGATGATGAGCGGCACATGCATCGCCGCACGGTATGCTTGGTTCTTGATCCCGCAGAACGAGCCGTGCTGACCGCACATGTCGCCATGGTCGCTGAAAAAAACGACCATGGTTTCATCGGCTATTCCGAGCGCATCCAACTGATTGAGAATACGGCCCAAATTCCAGTCGATGTTATGGATCATGCCGTAATATTCGGCAATGAATTCGCGGATCTCGGCTTCGGTCTCGGGCTCGCCCTTTTTCTTGGCCTCGTGCGCAGCATGGCTTTTGTGACCACATTTGGGGTCGCCACCGCAGTACACCTCGTTGCGACGCTTTTGAACGCGTTCCTGCAAGCCGGGATCGGGGGCACCCGGAGGGAGGGGGATTTCATCAGGGTCATAGACCCGTCGCAGGTAATCCGGCATGTCCATCGGGAAATGCGGCGGACCGTAGCTGACATAGCCAAACCACGGCTTGCCATCCTCGGCCGCTGCGGATTGAACGAATTCCATTAGTTGGTCGGTTTGATAGTCGGGCTCATACCGGCCGGAATGATAGGCTTGGCCCGCATCGTCATAGAATATTGATGACAGGTAATCGTGGCCGCGGTTGAAACCCACGAAATGTTCAAACCCAAAGCGACGATCCGGTGGGACAAAGCCGGGTTTTGGACCGCCTTCGAGATGCCATTTGCCGATGTAGCCTGTCCTGTAGCCCGCATCCCGCAGCACCTCGGCCAAGAAGGTTTGATTGCCACGCAGCGGGAAATGGTTCTGCACCATCCCGTGGCCTTGCGCATATTTGCCGGTCTGTATAGAAGCGCGGAAAGGGCAGCAGATCGGGTAGGAGGTATACGCCTCGGTGAATTGCACACCTTCGCTGGCCAACCGGTCGATCTGTGGCGTCTTGATCACCGGATTGCCCGCGCACCCCATCGCGTCATAGCGCATTTGATCGGGGTATATGAGCAGGATATTGGGTTGCTTTGCCATCAGTGCCCGGCCCGCTGTGCGTTGGCGCCTTTGATCTTGGACATGATTGGTCCCAAAGAGATCGTCATCGCGAGCGCGGCATAGATGCCAAGACCGATAGGCGTATTGAAGAATTCAGCGACACTGCCATCGGCGATCGTTATCGACTGACGCAGCGAGTTTTCGAGGATATGGCCAAGCACAAATCCGATCGATAATGGTGCGACCGAGTAGCCCAGTTTGCGCACCACATACCCTAACACACCGGCCGCCAACAGAATTCCGACGTTAAAGAGGCTGTTCGACACTGCGTAGATCCCGGTGACACTCAGCAACAAGACCGTCGGAACAATCACCGCCATCGGCACCATGATCAGCCTGGCTGCGAAACGGATCGCGACAAGACCGATGAACAAAAGCAGGATGTTGATCAAGAAGAGCCCGAGAAAGAGCGAAAACATGATGTCAGGGCGCTCATCGAACAATGTCGGCCCCGGAGCCAGCCCTTGTATCAGGAACGCGCCCAAGAGAACCGCCGCCGCCGGGCTACCGGGAACGCCCAATGTCAATGTTGGGATCAGCGCTCCGCCCACGGTCGCGTTATTCGCCGTCTCAGGAGCGACTATGCCATCAGGGATACCCGTGCCGAATTTCTCGGGTTCCCTGGAGCGCCGTTTCTCTTCCGAGTAGGCAAAGAACGCGGCAACGGCGGCGCCTTCGCCGGGAATGATACCGATGATCGTGCCGATTAGAGACGACCGCATGAGGTTACCCTTCAGGCGCGACAACGCCTTCATGCCAGGCAGTTTCACGGTAAGACTTGTTCGATCGAACCGGACCTTCTGCAACGCTCGTTCCGCGCCAATCAGAACTTCCGAGACCGCAAACAGGCCGACAAGAAACGACACGAGCGGGATCCCTTCGTAGAGATGGTAGGTGCCGAATGTGTAGCGTTCGGCCCCGTTCAGTTCATCCAGTCCCCAAGTGGTCAGGAAGATACCGATTCCGCCGACGAGGAGGCCCTTAAACAGATTAGCGCCGGCAACGCGGACCACGACCACGAGGCCGAATATGCTGATTGCGAGAAACTCCCGCGGTCCAAATTTGATCGCCACCTGGGCCAGGATGGGTGCGATGAAGGTCAGGCAGACAACGCTGACGGTCCCGCCGATAATTGATCCGGTGAGAGACAGGCCCAACGCCTCCCCTCCGCGACCCTTTTTGAACATCGCATTGCCGTCAATGACGGTCGCAATGGCGGCGCCCGTCCCGGGTATGCCGACGGCCACGGCGGAAATCGAGCCGCCATAGATCGCGGCGTTATAGATGGCGAGCAACAGGATCAGCGATGGCACCGCGTCCATGTAGAATGTGAAAGGAAGGGCCAATGCAATCGCAATCGGTGGGCCAAGTCCCGGCAGGATCCCGATGACAAGACCCAGAATGATCCCCACGACCAGCATCAGTAGAGTTAAAGGATCGGTTAAGTTCGCAAATGCGACCCCGATTGCAGCGAGGTCGAACATTAAAATTGCGTCCCAAGAAGCTGCGTAAATACGAGATAGACGAGTCCCGCCAAAGCCAGCACCGCGATATAGATCATGGGGTTGCGAACTCCCATGGTCAGGCAGGTCGCGGCCCCCAGGAAAATCGCCATCGGCACAAAGCCCCAAACGCGCCAAATCATATAGGCGGCAATCGCGGCTATCAACGTCAACAAACCGCGTGCGGCCTCGATAGGCGCGCCATAGACAGTCTTGCCCTCATCGCCGCCCGCTGAGCCTTTGGTGAGATACGTGATCAGAACGATAACCGCGCAGATTGCGATCCCGGCAAGCAGGAACTGCGGAAAGAATTTCGAAGGAAGACCAGATGACGCCAGAAGACCTGCCGCCTCAAACCCCTGCGCAACCCAAGCGAAATATGCCGACGCCGCAAGAACCACGATCACGAATACGATATTGGCCAGACGCTGAGACAGCATTGGTCATCTCCGCACGATGAAGTGGAGGCCGGGGACCCGGCGCCATCGCGCGTGACATGCGGCGCCGGGCGTTTTCGGGAGGTTATTTATGCAAAAGCCCGAGGCCATCAAGGATTGGCGAGTACAGGTCCCGGCCGGATTGGATCAACGCCTCCACGTTCTCCGGACCATGAACCCAATTGTAGCCAACGGCGGCGGGCAGTTTGGAAACATATTCTTCCTCGCCCAGTACCTTGGTCGCCTCCAGCAATTTGTCGACCACCTCTTGCGGCGTTCCGGCCTTGACCGCAAAACCACCATGAACCCACACTCCGGCTTCCTTGCCTGGGAAGGCCTCGCCCACCGTGCGTACGCCCGGCAGGTCAGCCTCCATGAAAGATTGCCGGTTATTGTCGAGGATGATCAACGCACGCACCTCGTCTCCGTATTGCTTGATCGAGGCGACCTGGCCCACGGCTACGTCCACTTGCCCGCCGATCAACCCGGTCATGGTTGCAGGCACGGTTTTCAACGCAACGGTCTTAAACTCAAGCCCGAACTCGCTGGCCAGTTGCACCGCACTCAAGTTAGGCGGTGCACCGAGGTTGTTGACACCCATTGTCAACTTTTTGGCCTTCGCGCCCCCAAGAAACTTCTCAAACGTCGTGTAGGGGCTGTCGGAGCGAACGTAGAGCGCGTTGGACGCTGAAATGCCCGCAAATAGCGGGATAAAATCTTCCAGCGGATCATACGGCACCTCGCGGGTGAGCGGCACGATCATGAAGCTGGGGGGCGACCAGTTGAACAGTGTGTATCCGTCCGCAGGCGCCTCGACCACGCTCATCGTCGCGGGGATATGCGCACCACCCGGCTTATTGACGACCTTGATCGGCACGCCAAGCTCCGCACTGACCGCCTCTGCCCCCAAGCGCGCGACGATGTCCGCGTTGCCGCCCGCCGCGAATGAGACCACCAGTGTAATCGGCTTATCGGGGTACTCCGCCAAAGCAGCGCTCAATCCCAGCCCGAGCGTCGCCACCGCGGCTGCTGCAAGCAATCTCAGTTTTCTCATAAATTCCTCCAATCTTCGGATAGTCGTCACTTTCTACCGTTCTAGATGTATGCACCTTTCCATCGAATTCCGGTTGATGTCAATAGTGCAAACGGAAGACACCCGCGAAATGAACGCCGAGGATACCACTTTCAAACCACCGTTTCGAAAGGGATTTTACTTCGCAAAATCGACCTCTTCCGATCGACCTGATAATTATTCGGTCCTTAGGTCAGAGCGCCGAACCGCCAGTTCGCCCTGGGTTTCATTGACGGGCAATGTAAAATCGATCTCCAGTTCCAGGAGATCGCCAGGGTAAATCAACAGAGCTGAATAAACTAGCCTGCCATCCTCATCAAAGAACTCCCGGACAACCCGGAAGACTGCTGCATTGACTTTTATTTTCAGCGAGTTGGCCAGATTGAAGTCTGCATAGGATATCGTTATCCGCTGTTTGGCCGCTGCCACTGCAACCCCAATATCTTCGAGTACGGAGACGACAATTTCTCGAAGAAAGCGGTCCGGTGATTTTGCGAACACTTCAGCATCAAGCTGAAGCTCGACATGACAGAACGGTCTGCTGTTTTTTAGGTGCGTGCGCCTGATAACCTGAAAGTCGCGCCCGTCGATCCGTGAAATCCCAGCGCCCGTGTCTTGATCTTTCACATCGACTTGAAGCTGCGACACCATGGCATAAATCTGGGAAATCTCTGCCTGCATTTGTAGTGTATGACGATTCGGAGCAGGTACCTTTTTGACAAAAGTTCCTCGACCCGAATGGCGCTCGATCAGCCCTTCATCTTCCAACGTGTTCATGGCCTGAATGATCGTCATGCGCGCCACGCCAAGGGTTTCCGTTAGTTCGCGCAAAGCCGGAAGTTTCGTTCCAAATGGCAGCTCTCCTGAACGAATTTGATGACGCAGAACGGCGGCGACCTCGGTGTGGAGAGGAACATCTTGCCGACGCATCGACTGTAAACTCACATGCATTGCGTAGCGCTCTCGTTGTGAAAGGTCTAGACCTTGTTTAGAGCCGGGGACCAACTTGCGCAACCAAAATCGAACCGCTGTCGGCCCTGCAAGGTAAACCGATCACAACTCAGACCGCCATCTTGTCGACAACGCCTTGTGTCGGCTGAAGGACTTTCGACGCATCGCAACGCGCCACTACAAGCTTGCGAGAAACTTCATTTCAACAGATGCACTTGCAACTCTCGTGGTATCCTGGATATGAGCGAGTCTCGAAACTGGAAAACATAACCTTGGCCCGGACCCGCGACCTGCTTCTTGCGAAGTTGATGTCCGGCGAAATTCGTGTCACCGATGCGGAGAGGAAGATGGAGGACGTGGCATGAATTCGCTACCGGGAAGATCGGTTCGGCTGTTCTTGGCGGAAGGGACGGCATCCGGTATTACGACCGCCGAGATCATGAATTGGACAGGCCATGTCCTTTCCGGATCCCGAAGCGGCTTGTCCGCATTCCTTAAGCGCCAGGAGCTTGACCGGACAGGCGTCTACTTCCTGACCGGCCCCGATCCTGAAGACCCGGACACTCCGCAACTTTACATCGGCGAAAGCGACAAGGTGCGGAACCGCCTTGTCCAGCACAACAAGGACACCGGCAAGGACTTTTGGGAACGTACCTGTGTCGTGACCAGCAAGGACCAGAACATCACGAAGGCGCATGCGCGCTACCTGGAGGCGCGGCTGATTGCCGTTGCGAATGCGGCCGGGACTGCGAAGGTGATCAACGGGACGGCTCCGCCGCCGGTTGATCTGCCCGAAGCCGACCAATCGGACATGGAGTTCTTTATCGATCAGATGCGGCTGATCCTCCCGGTCCTCGGATTCGATTTCCTTCGTCAACACAGGGCCGCGACGAAGACGGCCGCGGATGATGCCGAAGCCCCGACCGAAACCGAGGCTGCGCCACTCTTCCGCCTGGTCAGCAAGAAACATGGAATAGAAGCCCGGGCCCGTGAGATCGACGGTGAGTTCGTCGTGCTGGCAGGGTCCGGCGCGGCCGCCGCCTGGTCGGGCGAGCCGGATCATAGCTATTCGAAACTGCACGCCCGGCTGATCAGATCGGGAAAGCTTGCGCCGGGGAACAACGGTCATCTGCGGTTCGCGGAATTCGCGGAAGATGTCGCATTCCGGAGCCCGAGCGCGGCTTCGGCGGTGGTTCTCGGGCGACAGGACAACGGCCGCGTTTCTTGGAAGGTAAGCGGCTCGAAGATGAATTACGGAGATTGGCAATCCGAGCAAGTGGACAGGACGGCATCCGAGGCGTCACGCGAAGAAGAAGACACGGAGGTCGTGTAAATTACATTCATCCCGGAAGCCGATGTCCGGCGAAATTCGTGTCACCGACGCGGAGAAGGGGGTGGCGACCGTGGAGCGCGGGTGGACCGTCGCGGTTCCCGGCTACGACCTCACCCCCGACCTCCGCATCTCCGCGATTACCGGACAGGCTGCCGCTGCAATCGATGCTGCATCCCGCCGAATAAATGGCCCAATTCACGTTTGCGGTCATTCGGTGGGCGGCCATCCGGTCAACCGGATGGTCTGTGACGGCAATCCACTGGCGGATGCAATTCGTCAAAGGCTGAAACGCGTCGTGTCGATCAACGGTCTTCATGATCTTCGCCCGCCGGTGAAAACGGCAATGAATGATGTGCCGGGCCTGGACGAGGCGGAAGCGCATGCGGAAAGCGCCGCGCTCAACGTCATCATTTCCGGCCCACGTATCGTTTGTTGAGTCGGTGCGGACGAACGGCCGGAATTTCCGCGCCAGAATGATCTGCTCGCCAACATACGGACCGGTTTGGGTGCGGATATTTCGAGCCGGCATGACGAGGGCAAGCACCATTTCAATATCATTGACGGGCAGACAGCCCGCTTATGAAAGCGCTTTTGGATCGATCGGGTTCGTTATCGTGGCGAAAGAGCTTCGATAATCACAAACGCTTGCGCCAAGGGGAAATCGTCAGTGATCGTCAGATGGATTTGCGCCCCATGCCTGTTGGGCGTCATATCCTCCAGCCGGGCAAGTGCGCCGCCCGTAAGCCGTATGGTCGGTTTACCGCCGGGCAGATTCACCACACCCATGTCGCGCCAGAAAACACCGCGTGAAAGGCCTGTTCCAAGCGCCTTGGAGCAGGCTTCCTTGGCTGCAAACCGCTTGGCGTAGGACGCCGCGCGTTCCTTACGACGATCGGATTTCGCTCGTTCGATATCGGTGAAAACGCGGTTCACGAACCGTTCGCCGAAGCGTTCGAGCGCTCGTTCGATCCGCCGAATATCAATCAGATCACTGCCGAGGCCGATGATCATCGGCCGATCGCCGCGCCGTCGCGGACGGTCTGCGCCGCCGCCCTGCGGCGCGCGCGTTCGGCCAGTCGTTTGCGACGTTGCGCGCGGAATGTCACCGCCGCCGAACGGGTCAACAGGTAAAACAGCACCGCCGCCCCGACGCCCAGCGGAATCGAGCCGACCGTCATCGGTTTCAAAATGGGATTCCACAACTGCGCGAATTCCAGATGGCGGAGCATGATTCCCACCGCCATCTCATCACCCGGCATGTGTGGATCATGTATGATGAATCGGCCCGTTTGCAGGGTAGCGCCCCAAATGAACGGAAACGTAATCGGATTGCCGATCGCCGTGCCAAAGGCTGAGGCGATCACGTTGCCGGCCATTACCCAGGCCACGATTGCCGCGATTATAATATGAAAGCCGACGAACGGTGTGAAGGATGCGAATACGCCGGCGGCCACTCCCGCGGCGATCGCATGCGGTGTCGCTGTCAGCCTGAGAACCCTTTTGGCGATATACTGTGCGGACCGGCCAAAGGATCGACGAGGCCACAACGCCGTGCGGAGCCTTTCCCAAACATCGGCCGGTTTTCTGCGCCTGAACAGCATTCCAATTCCCAAAAAAGAGCCGTCGCGCGCGGCTCCGGCACCCAGTATAACCCGACGGCGTTAAACAAAAATTGGCATTTTCAGCCAAGTTTTCGATTATGCGTCCACGGAGCCGGTTGCAAGCACGAAAAGGAATCCTACAGGCTACGACTACCGGGTTTAACCGGCGGAATTGCGGCAAGGCGGGGCGGCAATTCATCCGGTTCGTAGGTGGGAACTTCGTACTCCGCGAGCGACACGAGAGGAACGCCGACATTGATCTTCCCAGCGGAACGATCGACGATGCAGCACGCTGCCAGAACATTCGCGCCAATCGCCCGCAGGCACTCAATCGTTTCCCTGACGGACAATCCGGTCGTGACGATGTCTTCGACAATGACCACGCGCGAACTCGGCCCGATTTCAAATCGCCTCAGTTTGAACATGCCTTGCTCGCGTTCGACCCAAATCGCCGGGACCTGCAAATGCCGCGATGTTTCATAGGCAGGTATCAGACCGCCGATAGCCGGTCCGACGACATAATCGATGTCGCCCGGAACCTGTTCGCGAATTCTGGATGCAAGAGCGCGGCATAGCCTTTCGGTCGGCTCGGCGTGCATAAAGACGCGGGCCTTCTGCAAAAACACCGGACTGCGCAAACCCGAGGTGAGAATAAAATGGCCTTCGAGCACGGCCCCGCAATCGCGAAAGATCCGCAGCACTTCGTCCCGGTCCATGAACTCGTCACCCCCGGCTATCAATTATCCACTGACCCGTTTTGCATCCGAAACGCTGTCATCCTCGCGCAATTGGGAAATCAGGCGGTTGAGATGTTTGAGGTCCCAAACCTCGAGATCAATCATCATCTCGGTAAAGTCCGGCGCGGTATTGAGCATGGAAAGCATGTGTATGTTGGCGTCATTTGCCGCGATAGCCTGAGCGATGTTCGCAAGCGAACCCGGTTCGTTGATCGCCACGACCGAAATTCGAGCCGGAAAGCGTTCCCGGGTGGCGCCGTCGATATCCCACCGGACGTCAATCCATCTTTCCGGCTGATCGTCAAACGCGGTCAGCGCGGGTGATTGTATCGGATAAATCGTGATCCCCGCGCCCGGTTGCAGGATGCCGACAATCCGGTCGCCCGGCACGGCGCCTTCGGGCGCAAAGCTCACCGGCAAATCTCCGCTGATCCCTCGTATCGGCACCGCCGTCTTGTTGTCTTTTCCGCCTTTGGACTTTCTGTTCCGTCGCAGGCGAAGGCCCGGAATCTGGAACAGCATACCCGCCGCGTTGCGCAAGTTGAACCAACCCTCGTCTCTGCTCCCGGGCCGGGGCGCCGCGCGCTCGTCCTTGTGGCCCGGATAGACGGCCTTCAGTACCTCCGGTGAGGTCAGTTCACCGTGCCCGACCGCGGCCAGCACGTCTTCAACGTCCTTTCTTGCCAGCCGATGAAGCACCGGTTTGAGAACATCGGACTTGAATTCATGCCCCGATCGCTCGAATGCCCTTTCCAGTATGCGGGAACCGAGACCGGAGAACTGTTTCCGCATAGCCATCTTCGAAGCCCTGCGAATGGCGGAACGCGCTTTGCCGGTAACGACAATCGATTCCCACGCCGTGGGCGGCGCCTGGTTTGCGGAGCGGACAATCTCCACCTCATCGCCGTTTTTCAGTTCAGTCACCAGCGGCATCACCCGTCGGTTCACCTTCGCGCCGACGCAGCTGTCGCCGACCTCGGTGTGGACGGCATAGGCGAAATCGATCGGAGTGGCGCCACGCGGCATTGCAATCAACCGCCCCTTGGGTGTGAAACAGAAGACCTGATCCTGAAACAGTTCTAGTTTGGTGTTTTCAAGAAAATCTTCGGGATTGTCGCCTTCGGACAATGCCTCGATCGTACGGCGCAGCCATGCATAGGCATTGGTGTCTTTTGAAACCGCGTGGCTCATCTTTTTGGCCGCGCCGTTGAAGTCCTTGTAAATCGAGTGCGCGGCGACCCCATATTCGGCGATCTGATGCATTTCACGGGTTCTGATCTGCAGTTCGACCCGCTGGCGCGACGGCCCGACGATGGTCGTGTGGATGGAGCGATAATCGTTTTGCTTGGGTGTCGAGATATAATCCTTGAACCGGCCCGGAACCATTGACCAGCTAGTATTGATTGCGCACAGCGCTCCATAGCAGTCCTCGACACTGTCCACGATTACCCGGAAACCGAAAATATCGGAAAGCTGCTCGAAAGACAGAGTCTTCGCTTCCATTTTTCGGAATACCGAGAAGGGTTTTTTCTGCCGGCTGGTTACCTGCGCCTTGATATCGCGCTTCGCAAAAAGGTCTTCAAGGGCCCTCTCGATCTTTCCGATGACATCCCGGTTCTGTTCCAATACATCCTCAAGCCGCGCGGTCACGGCGTGACAAGCGTCCGGATTCATGTGCATGAATGCGAGCTTTTCCAGCTCTTCGCGCATGTCCTGCATCCCCATTCGCCCGGCGAGCGGCGCATAAATTTCCATCGTCTCCTCGGCGATGCGCCGCCGTTTTTCCGGAGGCACATGATCAAGTGTGCGCATGTTGTGGAGACGGTCGGCCAGCTTGACCAGCAGCACGCGGACATCCTGCGAAATCGCCAGAAGCAGTTTCCGCAGATTCTCGGCCTGTTCGGCTTTCCTGGAAACCAGGTCAAGTTTCCCTAATTTCGTCAGGCCATCGACGAGTTTGCCAATCTCCGATCCGAACACCTCGTCGACTTCGTTTCGCGTCGCGTCGGTATCCTCAATCGTGTCATGAAGAAGCGCGATCGTGATCGTCTCCTCGTCCAGACGCATATCGGTGATGATGGCGGCAACTTCCAGCGGGTGCGAAAAATACGGATCGCCCGACGCTCTCTTTTGATAACCATGCTTCTGCATGGCATAGACATAGGCCTTGTTCAGCAGCGCCTCATTGACCTCGGGCTTGTAACGCTGCACACGCTCCACAAGCTCGTATTGACGCATCATGGGCGGACTCCGTCAAACACATCCCAAAATGAAAGACGCGCCACATTCTCCCGTGGCGCACCTTCTCAAATAACACGAAAACGTTAACCCGGAAGGGTCCGGGCGATCTAAAAATCGTCGCTTTTTTCCGGCGGCACCAGACCTTCGATGCCTGCGAGCAATTCTTCCTCCGACATGCGGTCGAATGAGACGGCGTCCGGTACGTCGGCAACTTCTTCGGTTCCGACCTTGATGACCGATTCGATCAATTCCTCGGCTTCGGGCTCGTCGACCTCGACATAGCGCTGCAGGGAGTGAATTAGATCTTCCTTCAGATCGCCTGGCGAAAGCGTTTCATCGGCAATCTCGCGAAGCGCAACGACAGGATTCTTGTCATTGTCCCGCTCGACGGTAATATCCGCGCCCTGGGACACCTGCCGCGCGCGATGGCCGGCCAAAAGAACGAGATCAAACCGGTTGTCCACTTTTTCGATGCAGTCCTCGACGGTCACACGGGCCATGTCTGTGTTCCTTTCATGCCGGATTTATCGGGAATTAAACGGCTCCATAGCCGGATCGGACCGCCAATTCAAGCATGATAGCGATTTCACGCCCGGGATTTTGGACAACAGACGCGTCTCCGGCATCTTAATATTCCGCATACGCAGAGCGCTCGATTGTTTCGGCGATGGGCTGGATTTTTCGTGGCATACCGCTATCTTTGACGGGTGTACCCGGGATCAAACATATTTGGGTATCGCTGAGCATTTGGAATTGCTATAAAATTTCTGGGAGGTTGCCACATGTTCGACCCTAGGGAAAAAATTGCACTGTTTGTTGACGGCGCCAATCTTTATGCCGCCTCCAGATCGCTGAATTTCGATATCGACTATCGTAAGCTGCTGGAAAAATTTCAAAAACGCGGCTATTTGTTGCGTGCCTATTACTATACCGCCATGCTTGAAGACCAGGAGTATTCCTCCATTCGACCACTGATCGATTGGCTTGATTACAACGGTTACAGGGTCGTCACCAAACCGGCCAAGGAGTTCACCGATGCGACGGGACGGCGTAAAATCAAGGGCAATATGGACATCGAACTGACGATTGATGCGATGGAACTGTCCGATGTTATCGATCACTATGTGATCTTTTCAGGCGACGGCGATTTTCGTTCACTTGTCGAGGCGCTGCAAAGGCGGGGCCGCAAGGTATCGGTCGTGTCCACCATGCAATCGCAGCCGCCGATGGTTTCCGACGATCTGCGCAGGCAAGCCGATCATTTTCTTGAGCTTTCAACGCTGAAAGACGAAGTTGGGCGTGATCCATTGGAACGCGTTCAGCGTCGGGGGGACGAGAATGAACAATACGGCGAAGACGATTATTGATCCCGGGTCATGAATGCGCGCCGTCGACCCTCCCCGTGACTGCGCTCTTTGTCCGCGGTTAAGCGGTTATGTCGGTGAGTGGCGCCTGCGGGAACCGACCTGGCGCAACGGTCCGGTGCCCACGTTCGCCGCCGCGGACGGCGACGGCAGCGTGCGGTTTCTCATCGTTGGGCTGGCTCCCGGATTGCGAGGCGCCAATCGGACCGGTCGGCCATTCACCGGCGATTTTGCCGGCGATCTGCTTTACTCGACGCTCAATCGTTTTGGGTTGTCCAAAGGCCAATTCGACGCCCGTCCCGATGACGGGGTGCAACTCGTCGAGACGGCGATCACCAACGCGGTGCGCTGTGTCCCGCCTGAGAACAAGCCGATTGGCGCGGAAGTCAATACGTGTCGCACCTTTCTGAGCAACACGATTAACCGGTTTGCAAACCTTGAAGCCATCCTGACTTTGGGCATGATCGCACATCAGTCAACGATCAGGGCGCTTGGGTTGAGAGTTCGCGACTATCCGTTTTCCCACGGGGCCAGAAATCAGGCGGCCGGACTGTTGATTTTCTCCAGCTATCACTGTTCACGTTACAACACGAATACCGGCCGGCTGACCGAGGCGATGTTCGTCGATGTGTTTGCGGATATATCCGCGCACTTGAAGCGAACGACCCGGGTCGTCGACTCCTAAACAGGGTCAAAAATAGCGCGGCTAAGCGAAAATCGCGCCCGAAAGCCGTTCAGCCGCGTCCTTCAGGAGGCCGACGTCGTTGACGGCGGCTTCCAGCGACATGCGCTGTGTCGGCCCGTGATACGCCAGCGCCGCAAAAAAACGGCCCACCGGATCGCGAACCGGCACCGCGATGGCCACCATGCCTTCCATAAACTCCTCACGGTCGAGCGCGTAGCCCAACCGTGCGATTTCCATTAATTCGTTCATCAGGCCGTCGGCATCGGTATGTGTATTCGCGGTTAGCCTTTCGAGATTCAATCCCTCGATCATGGTCTTTCTGGGCGCCGGTTTCAGGCTCGCCAGAAAGGTCTTGCCGCTTGCGGTACAATGAAACGGCACATGAGAGCCCACCGGCAGTTGGATGCGAAACGGCCAATCGGTTTCCACCCTGTCCTGATACGTCATGCCCTGATCGTCCGGCACCACGAAGTTGACGGTTTCGCGGACCTGTTTTGCGACATCCAGCAATATCTGGCGCCGGGCGACGTGAAATCGCGACGCGTACAACACACCCGAGGCCAGCATTCGAAGCCGGCGGCTTGGCCTCAGGCGCTTGCCGTCGGAATCGAGGATCAAAAACCTCTCCGATGTAAGCGTGTTGCAAAGGCGATGAACCGTTTGTTTGGGCAGGCCGAGTTCGCGGTTAATCTCGGTCGGCGTCATCGGACTGTCGGATTTACCCAATATCTCAAGGATGCGCAGTGTCCTCAGATTGGTCGGTATCCGCCCATCGCCCTTCATCCACAGTCAACCTTCTTTTGAAACGGCGGAAATTAGCCAAGCTGCGATGGCACATAAATTCCGCTTGTGTCAAAGCAGCCTTTGTGCTCAAATTACATAAATGAGATAAAAAGTCTCAATTTTTGATGTTTTTGTCAAATGCGGTGGAAAGAGGGCGCTCTGATCAGTCTTCCGGGCAACAACTTCAGTGACTGCCTGAACAGCATGGATTTTCTGTCCCGCTGTCGGGACGCGCTAGCATTGTGGACCGGCCGTTTTCGGAGCGCCGCGGAACTCGGGATTGCGATGAAGGCGCCTGATACGGTCCTGGAGGATATCGAATGAGTTTGGCGGGAACTCTGGATATCCTCCAGATCATATTCGCGGACATTATCCTGTCGGGCGACAACGCGCTTATCATCGGCATGGCGGCTGCAGGCCTCTCGCCCGAACTTCGCAGGAAGGCGATATTTTTTGGAATGGCGCTGGCGGCGTTCCTCCGGATCATCTTTGCGATTGCGGCGACTTATCTGCTCGCCATTCCGGGAATCCTCTTTGCGGGCGGGCTGCTGCTTTGCTGGGTCTGCTGGCGTTTCTATCAGGAACTCGCCGAGCACGTGCCGCGGGAAGCTGAAGCGACACTCAGCGCCAGGGGATACCAGGGCCCGCCGAGAAAGCAACTTTACGACGCGCTGGTGACGATAACCGTCGCTGATGTTTCGATGTCCATCGACAATGTTGTCGCCGTTGCGGCGATCGCGAGGGATAACACGGTGCTGCTTGTTTTCGGTCTGGCTCTTGCGATTGCTTTCATGGCGTTTTTCGCCACCATGATCATGCATGTCATGAATCGTTACCCTTGGCTTTCCTGGGCAGGTCTGCTGTTCCTCGTTTACCTCTCGCTCGACATGCTCTATGATGGCTGGCCCCAGGTGGCGAGACTTATGAATCTGCCGGGAGCGGCCGCTCTATGACCTGCTCCGGCGCCACGAATTCAGATGAAACCAGCGCAAGGGAGATATCGCTCTACATCTGATGTAAACGCTCCTTGCGCCACCGGGGATCCGGAGATGTTCGTATCGTCGCGCCAGGGGCTTACTTTGAAAACTTACTCAAACCAGGGAGGATAGCAATGTCCGTTCTTTCAAAACTTACCAAGGGCCTGGCGTCCGCCGCGGTCGGCGTGACCGCGATGGCCGCCTTTCCGGCAAGCGCCGCGGAGGTGAACATTCGGGTTCAGTCCGTGATTGGGGCAAAGGCCGACGAAGCTGTCATGCTGAAGGACTTCGCCGAAGATGTGCTGGCGTTGACCGCCGACGATCCGGTGCGGATCGAGGTTCTGCCCGCCGGCGCCGTTGTTGGCGTCAGTGAAGTGCTCGACGCCGTCGACAAGGGTCTCGTCGAAGGCGGCTTCGCCTATACGCATTACTGGTCGGGCAAACATCCCGCCGCCGCTCTTTTCGGCTCCCCGCCGGCCGGTGGCGGCATCGGCATGGACAACCTCGCCTTCCTGTCCTGGTTCCACTTTGCCGGCGGCAAGGAACTCTACGAACGGCTCTGGAAAGAGATGGACGTGAACGTCAAGGGCTTCATGCTGCACCCGGTCGGACCGGAGGCTCTGGGCTGGTTCAAGGAACCGATCGCGTCGATGGACGACTTCCGCAAATACCGTTTCCGCACGCCTCCCGGCATCCCCGGACAGGCCTACAAGGACATTGGCGTTGCGTCGGTCGCCATGGGCGGCGGCGACATTCTGCCGGCTCTGGAAAAAGGGACCATTGACGCCGCCGAATGGTGCTGTCCGAAGCCGGACAGTGTTTTCGGCTTCCAGAAAGTGCTGAAACACTACTATCTGCAGGGCCTGCATCAGGTCGTCGTCAACGGCGAATTGTACGTCAATGGCGACGTCTACAATTCCATGACCGACCGTCAGAAAAAGGCCATGGAAGTCGCGGCCAACGCTTCGCTGTCGAAGGCGATGTCCTACCGCATCTATGAAAACGGCAAGGCGCTGAAGGATCTGACCGACAATCATGGCGTGCAGTTGCACGACACCCCGGCGGACTACTTCCCTGCCTACATGAACGCCGCCAAGGCGCTGCTTGAGGAGAACGCGTCCAAAAACGCCTTCTTCAAGGAGGTTTGGGACAGTCAGAAAGCCTTTGCCGCGGTCGCCGTTCCCTTCTGGGCCGGCGCACAGGCATCCAATGCCGCGCTGGGCAAGGCCTATGCGGACAGCCTGAAGAAGTAGCCCGGAATGTGAGTGCTTCCCGTCCTCCCCCGATGAGGGGGAGGACGGTTCAACATCTGCTTTGCATCGCAGCGATGGACCATCTTCTCCCTCAAGGGAAGAGAATGCAAATTTGAGTTCAGCGTCTGGGGAGGACACCGCTATGGCCGAGGACGTGGAGCCGGGCGAACTCGATATCACCGACGAGTTGATCGCTGAACGCCGGGCCGAAGAGCCGGGTCAGACCCCCGAAGACATGACGCCATGGCAGCGTCCGATCACGGCATCGATTGACCTGCTCAACCTGTGGGCCGGCCGGATCACCTGCCTGCTCCTGGCGCCGTTGATTCTCGTGATGGTCTTTGAGGTTGTCTCCCGCACCTTGTTCGGGACATTGACCGGCTGGGGCATGAACGATGTTGCCCGCGCCATCGGCCTTGGCCCGACACTGTGGGCCTATGACATTTCGCGCATGACCGGCGGCGTGCTGTTCATGATGGGTGCGGGTTACGCGCTGATGCGCGGCGTTCATATCCGGGCGGACTTCCTCTATCGCAATTGGAGCGTCAGGACGCGGGCCACCGTCGATGCGGTGCTCTATATGGCGTTTTATTTCCCGGCGATGCTGTTCTTCACCTGGACGGCGGCGGATTTCTGGTGGGATGCCTTTATCAAAGGCGAAACGACGATGGATTCCACCTGGGCGCCGATCCTGTGGCCCGCCCGCCTTGCAATGCCCGTCGGCGCGTTTCTGCTGCTGTTGCAGGGCGTCCCGGAACTGTTCCGCGCCTTCTACGACATGGGCCGGGAACGGGAGCGCATCTTCGTGCGCTTTTTGCCGGTCTATCTGATCATTTTGGCTGCCGTCTTCACAACCACCTTCTTCTCCGACACCGTGCCGTTCGGCGATTGGTGGGATGCTGTTGCGAAGAGTTCCGGCCTGTTCGATTTCTCGAAACCGACCATCGGCCTGCTCATGCTGGGAGCGATGCTGTTTTCGATTTTCGTCGGCTTTCCGATCTCCTTCACGCTGGTCTTTTTGGCCTTCACCTTCGGAGCATGGGGCACCAACAGCGCGGTCACCTTCTTCCTGATGACGCTGCAGGTGAACTCCACCATGCTCAGCGACCAGCTGGTCGCCGTGCCTCTGTTCATCTTCATGGGCATCATGATGGAGCAGGCGGGGCTGATGGAGCGGCTCTTCAAGGCGGTGCAACTGATGATGAGCCGCACCCGTGGCGCACTGTTCATCGCGGTGCTGTTCGTCTCCACGATTTTCGCCGCCGCCACCGGTATCGTCGGCGCGTCCGTCACGATCCTTGGCATCATGGCCGCGAAAACCATGAACAAGTCGGGCTACGATGTCCGTCTCGCGGCGGGAACGATCACCGCCGGCGGAACGCTTGGCATCCTTATCCCTCCTTCAATTATGCTGATCGTCATGGGACCGGTTCTTGAAGTCCCCGTCACGGACCTGTTCCGCGCCGCGATCATTCCCGGCATTCTGCTTGCCGCGCTTTACATGATTTATGCGCTCGGCCGCTGCTGGATGAACCCGGCCATGGGTCCGATACTGCCGCCGGAAGAGCAGCCCGAGACATCCGGCGATTATCCGTTGGAGGTCTGTCTGGTTCTTCTTTCGATCGTGATGCTGTCTGCATTGTTGATATTGGGCGCGTCGGGAACTTTGGGGAAACTGTTTCCCCTGGCCGGCCTTGTTTTCCCATTGGCCTGGCTCGCCATTATGTATGCCTGTTTCCGCTCTTTCCAGGTGACCAGAGTGGTGGTGACCTTACTGCTGCCATTAACCACGCTCGGTTTTGTCCATGGCCTTTTTGTCATGCTGACCGGACTGACAATCGGTCCGCTTCCCTACCTTCACGTCTTCGCGGGCAGTGGCTGGTTTGCGATCTTTTGCCAGGCGGTAATCACGGGCTTCCTTGTTTTCACAGCCTACAGATCAATGGTTCTGTATTCCGAGGACGCTCGGAGACGCTTCTATTTCTCCGACCTCTGGTACGAATTCTTCATGGGTCTTGTGCCCCCGACCATTCTGATCGCTTTCGCACTCGGTTCCATCCTCGCCGGCTGGGCCACGCCCGCGGAAGCCTCGGCCTGTGGCGCGCTCGGCTCCATCCTGCTGTCCGTCGGTTATCGCAAGTTCAATCTGACCCGCTTTTACGACGCGCTGATCAAGACGCTCGAAATCACCGTTTTGATCATGTTCCTCGTTGCGGCGTCGAATTTCTTCGGCGCGGTCTTCTCCAACCTCGGCACCCCGAAATTCCTGACCGAACTGCTGCTCTCCTTCGAACTATCGACCACCGCCATGCTGATCTTCATCATGGCGCTCATTTTCCTGCTCGGCTGGCCGCTGGAATGGGTCCCGATCGTGCTGATCATCGTGCCTATCCTCATTCCCCTGCTGGAAAGTCTCGGCGTCAACCTCATCTGGTTCGGAATCCTGGTCGCGGTAAACCTGCAAACGGCCTGGCTGTCGCCGCCGGTGGCGCTGTCAGCCTACTTCCTGAAGGGAGTCGTGCCCGAATGGGATTTGAAGGACATCTATTTCGGCATGATGCAATTCATGGGCATCCAGTTGCTCGGGCTGATTCTGATCTTCCTGTTTCCGCAGATCGCGCTTTGGCTGCCGAGCTATCTCTACGGCAACTGACGGACCGGGCGCCGCCCGCCGCGATTCGATCGCGGCAACAAATTCATGCGTTTCAAGTGCAAAGCCGAGCGATCGGAGAATAATGCGAACAGCGGAACGTGAAGGTTTTCAGATCCGCCGTCCCGTGCAATCTTCCCGGCGATGACGTATTGGCGATGGGCGCGAATTCCACTGTTCTGCCTGCTCACCGGTTTGACCGGGTGCGGCAGCGTTTCTTATTATGCGCAATCCATCAACGGCCATCTCAATATCGTTTCGGCAGGCCGTTCGGTGGATAGGCTGCTTGACGAACCGTCCCGGGATTCCGATCTGAAGGAACAGTTGAAGCTGGCTCGCGACATCCGGCAATTCGCCAGCGAAGAACTGGCGCTGCCGGACAATTACAGCTACCGAAACTACGTCGATACCGGCAGGGAATATGCGATCTGGTCGGTTTTCGCGGCTCCGGAGCTTTCGCCCGGTATCAAGACATGGTGTTTTCCGGTCGCGGGATGCGTACCGTATCGCGGTTATTTCTCCAGGGAGGCCGCGGACCGGTACGCGCGCCAGATCGAAAATGGCGGTCTTGATGTGTATGTCGGTGGCGTTCCCGCCTATTCGACGCTTGGATGGTTCGACGATCCGCTGCTCAATACGATGTTCCGATATGGAGAGACCTATCTCGCCGGCATCGTTTTCCACGAGCTTGCGCATCAACGGGTTTATGTCGCCGATGACGCCGAATTCAACGAGGCTTTCGCCGTTGCCGTGGAACGAGCGGGAACCGTGGCCTGGCTGAAAAGCCGCGGTGAAAACGCGAAGCTGCGCCGCGCATATTCCGCACGAAAGCGCAATCAGGATTTCCTGAGGCTGGTCGCCGATGCGCGCCGCACGCTTGCGGCGGTCTACGCCAGCCGGGCGACCGACCGGCAAAAGCGCATGGCGAAGGCTTTGGAAATCAGCAGATTGCGCGCCCGCTACAGGCAGATGAAGAACAATCGGTGGAACGGATACGACGGTTACGATCAATGGTTCAACGAACCGATCAACAACGCGAAGCTGGCGACGGTCGCCGTCTATAACGATCTGGCGCCGGCTTTCGAGCGGCTGTTGAAAATCTGCTCACATGACTATGAGCGTTTCTACGGAACCGTGGAAAGGATTGGCGAAATGGGGCATGAACGGCGCAGGGCGTCGTTGCGGGCCGCTATGGAATGCGAATAACGGATTACCACAAAATCCCGATGGGATCGATGCTGCGGTCGCCTCGGTCTCAACCGGCGCCTCATCTTCGAACAACCGGCTTGTGACCGCCATCGTCGATGCGCAAGGAAGCCGTTGTTTCCCGGCTTCCTCACAAGGTTGCGGCAGGCTGCATCCATGCCCGCGCGGTCGACATGGGCCATGTTTTACCGGCATCAATACGCCCAAGGCCCGTGGTGATCTCCGTCAGCATCCGTCCGCCGGAAGGAGTGTGCTCCAAAATAGTCACGTTGCGCCTGGATCATGTTTGCGGTCCCGCGGCCGGTGCGCGCCATGTCGAAATAAGACAAGGCCGCTGACAGCGCCGGCGCGGCAATGCCGGACAATGCAGCGACGCTGACCAGCTTGCGCAGATCCATATGGGCGGATCCGAGTTTTTCAGCGAAAGCCGGTGCAAACATCAGATTGGAGCGCGGATGGGTCCGCAGCGCGGCGGCCATGTCATTCAGCATTGCGGAACGGATGATGCAGCCTTCGCGCCAGACCTCCGCGATCTCCGGCAGAGGCAGACTCCATCCATGTGCCGCGGACGCAGTGCGCAACATCTCAAATCCTTGTGCATAGCCGGCGATCTTTCCGGCCAGCAAGGCCGCTTCCATCGTCTCGATTGTCAACTCTTGCCGTTCGATTTTTCGCGGAGCCGAACCAAATACGGTTTCGCCTTCGCGGCGCTCCTGCGACAGGGCGGACAAGTTGCGCGCGGCAACCGCTGCATCTATCGCCGTGACCGGCGTCGCCAGGTGCAGCGCCTCGATTGCAGTCCACCGGCCTGTTCCCTTCTGGCCGGCGCTATCGAGAATGATATCGAGCACCGGTTTTCCCGTTTCAGGGTCCGTGGCGGCGGATACGGCGGCCGAAATTTCAATCAGGTAGGATTTAAGCGGCCCTTCGTTCCAGCGGGAAAGAACCTCGGCGATCTCGTGCGGGGAAAATCCCAGCCCATCGCGCATAAGCCCGTAGATTTCGGCAATCATCTGCATGTCGGCATACTCAATGCCGTTGTGGACCATTTTCACGTAGTGTCCGGCGCCTGCTTCGCCCATGTAGGTCGCGCATGGCGTATCACGGTATTTCGCCGAGACCGCCTGGAGTATCGGCTCGATGCGATCCCACCCCTCACGGTCGCCTCCCCCCATGATCGAAGGGCCGTGCCGGGCCCCTTGTTCCCCACCGGATACGCCAATACCCACAAACATGTCATTGTTTGACCTGGCCGCTTCGGCGCGCCGGTTCGTGTCGCGGAAATTGGCGTTGCCGCCGTCGATGATCAGGTCTCCATCAGCCAGCAACGGGCGCAAGGCATCAATCTGGCGGTCGACGATGTTTCCGGCGGGCACCATCAATATAATGTTTCTCGGACGTGTAATTGCCTGAACGAATGTTTCGGGCATATCGCAGGGCGTAATCCGGTCGGCGAGCTTTTCCGCGGTCCGATGGAACTGACGGGTTGTTTCAACCGTGCGATTGAAGACGGCGATCGGAAAACCCTTTTCCGCTATGTTGAGCGCAAGATTCGCGCCCATCGTGCCAAGGCCGATCAGGCCGACGGTCGGTAAATCCGGCGTCATGTGCTTTCCCCCGCAACACGCGGTGTTTCGTCGAAGCGGATTTGCACTTTCATGGCCGTGTGCCGATCATTGGCGATATTGATGGCCTGTTCCGCGTCATCCAAGAGCAATGTGTGCGTGATCAGGGGCTTAACGTCGATCAGGCCGCACCGCATCATTTCGACGGCGATTGCAAATTCTTCGTGGAAACGAAACGATCCACGAAGATCGAGTTCCTTGGCCGTGATCTGCATCATCGGGATTTGCATATCGCCACCAAGCCCAAGTTGCACAACAACGCCACGCGGCCTCAAAACAGCTATTCCGCCGGCAAGCGCCTGCTGCGAACCGGAGCATTCAAACAGAACGTCAAATGTTCCCTTCCCGGCCCCAAAAGAATCCAGCGACTCGGGTTCGGACTGAATGTTGATCGCCCGGTCCGCACCCACCGTCCCTGCAATTCCGAGCGCATTGTCGGACAGGTCGGTCGCGACTATTTCGATGGTGCCGGCCTGCCTTGCCGTCAAAATGCACAGCGCGCCGATCGGCCCGCAACCGGTAACAAGCACCCGTTTGCCCACCAGATCACCCGCACGTTTGACAGCATGCAGGGCGACCGACAGGGGTTCGGCCATTGCGGCCTCCGCCGCGCTCAGGGTTCCAACCGGTATGCACTGATCGGCATCCACCGCCAATTGCTGCCGAAACGCGCCTTGAATGTGGGGAAACGGCATCGCCGAGCCATAAAACCGCATGTTGAGGCACTGATTGCGCAATCCTTCGCGGCAGTATTTGCAATCACCGCAGGGCCTGGACGGCGAAACCGCCACCATGTCGCCCTCGGTCAGGCCATCCACCCCGGCGCCCACCGATGCGACCACGCCGGAAACTTCGTGCCCGAGGATCATCGGCTCTTTCAGGCGCGCGGTCCCGAAACCGCCATGATTGTAATAGTGCAGGTCCGATCCGCAGATCCCTCCTATCTGGATATCTATCGAGACCTGGCTCCGGTCCGGCTGTTCAACCGGAAAACCTTCGATGGATAACTTTCCGGCCTCATGAATGACGATCGCCCGCAATCGCTCTTCTCCAATCGACAAGCCGTGATCGCACTTGGAAAACACCCGCGCCCGGTATTTTGCGCTCATCGGCTTGAGTAATCCAAAGATACCCTATAGCCCCGCTGCCAGGAAGTGGCCAGTGGTGAAAGGAACCGTCATTGAAACGCGGAACAGACCTTTTCAGCCTGTCGGGCGAATGCGCGTTGATCACCGGCTCATCGCAGGGGATTGGATTTGCATTGGCGAAAGGTCTCGCCGAAGCGGGTGCCGGTATTATCCTTAATGGCCGGGACGCCGGCAAACTCGCCAAGGCGACCAAATCGCTTCGGGATGCGGGCGGTCATGTGCACGAATTACCGTTCGATGCGACCGATCATGACGCTGCAAAGAAAGCAATCGATCGATTTGAATCGAACGACGGACCGATCGGTATTCTTGTCAACAATGCCGGTATGCAGTTCCGTGCTCCGCTGGAAGACTACCCCGCAGACAAGTTTGCAGAGTTGCTCGACACCAACATCGCTACCGTTTTCCATGTCGGTCAGGCCGTCGCCGGACACATGATCAGCCGCGGACGTGGAAAGATCATCAACATCGCGTCGGTCCAGACCGCTCTTGCCCGTCCCGGTATCGCTCCTTACACCGCAACAAAGGGCGCGGTCGGCAATCTGACCAAGGGAATGGCCACCGACTGGGCCGGATATGGCTTGCAGGTCAATGCCATTGCGCCGGGATATTTCGACACTCCGCTTAATGCGGCCCTGGTTGCCGATCCGGAGTTCAGCGCCTGGCTTGAAAAACGAACGCCTGCGGGCCGCTGGGGAAAAGTGGAAGAGCTCGTCGGCGCATGTATCTTTCTTGCTTCCGATGCATCAACCTTCGTGAATGGCCACACGCTTTATGTCGATGGTGGAATTACGGCATGCCTCTGACACCGGCGGAGATGCCGCGATATTATGTGGTCATGGGCGTCGCCGGATGCGGTAAATCGACGATCGGAAAGAAACTCGCCGGCGAGATTGGCGGCGCCTATCTGGAGGGCGATTTGTTTCATCCGCAATCCAATATCGACAAAATGAGCGCCGGAATGTCGCTGGACGATTCAGATCGCTATCCATGGCTGGACCGGATCGCGGCGAAGATTTCAAACCGCGAAGGAACAGTATTCGCCGGCTGCTCGGCGTTGAAAAAAGTCTATCGCGACCGATTGCGCAAAGGAGTGGGCGAGCCGCTGGCATTTCTCCACCTTACCGGCGGCAAGGCGTTCATTGCGGAGCGGATGAAAAACCGAAGCAGCCATTTCATGCCGCTTTCCCTGTTGGACAGCCAATTTGAAGCACTCGAACCGCTTCAGGACAACGAAACCGGCATTCAGGTGGATATCAATGCGACCACCGAAGAGGTCGTCGCGTTGATCGTCAAAAAGCTGCTTGGGACAAGCCGTTGATTTTATATCCCTATCGTCAACGCGTTTTTGCTCACGCCGGTGCGAGCGCGGTCTCGGTCAGTTTTACCCAGTAACTTATGCCGTGAGGGATGACCTCGTCATTGAAATCGTACTCCGGGTGATGCAGTCCGGCCGTTTCCCCATTGCCGATAAAGACGAATGAACCGGGCCGTGCCTCAAGCATATAGGAGAAATCCTCGCCGCCCAGAACCGGGGGGGTGTTGCGTTCGACTTTGCAGTCGCTGGCTATGTCGGCGGCCACGTCCGCGGCAAACGCGGTTTCTTTCTCGTGATTGACCGTCACCGGGTAGTTCCATTCGATCCTGACCTCCGCGGTCGCGCCGTGCGCCGCCGCCACGTTGGTGGCGATCTCTGTCACCCGTTCGATGGCCTTTTCGCCGACTTCCTTCCTCAAATAGCGGCAGGTTCCGGCAAGAAGCGCCTCGCCCGGAATAATGTTGTATGCCGTCCCCGCAATGAACTTGGTGGTTGAAACCACCAGGGAGTCCACCGGATTGGTCGTGCGCGACACGATTGACTGCAGCCCGGTCACGATTTGCGAACCGATAACGATCGGATCGATGGTGCCGTGCGGCTGGGCGGCGTGACCCCCGTGGCCCTTTATGGTGATGGTGAATTCCACCGTCGCCGCCATCAGAGGACCCGACCGCGTGGCGAATTCACCTACCGGAAGGCCAGGCATATTGTGCATGCCGAACACCTTTTCGATACCGAATTTCTCCATCATTCCCTCTTTGACCATGACGTTTCCGCCGCCGCCGCCTTCTTCGGCGGGCTGGAAGATCACGGCGACCGAACCGGCGAAGTTTCTCGTTTCCGACAGGTATTTCGCGGCTCCAAGCAGCATCGCCGTATGTCCGTCATGGCCGCAGGCGTGCATCTTTTTCGGTGTTTGCGAAGCCCAGTCCCTGGCTGAATTTTCGCTGATCGGCAGCGCATCCATATCGGCGCGCAGGCCGATCGTCGGGCCATCACCCAGATTGCCCCTGATGATCCCGACCACGCCGGTTTTCGCGATGCCGGGAACGACCTCATCCAGCCCGAAAGCATTGAGCTTTTCCTCCACTAGCGCCGATGTCTTGAACAGATCAAACATCAATTCGGGATTCCGGTGGATTTGCCTGCGCCAGCCAGCGACTTCTTCCTGCAATTCGGCTGCCCTATTCAAAATCGGCATGCGGATTTCCCCTCTGTCATTGCTCCGGTCAAACCGGATGTCTTTTCATTATTCGCGGTCGATCACGGCGCATTGCTTTGCCATAGTGGCGGCACATGCGTTAGATATGGTCCATTTGGTCTTGGCATTCAGCTTTGCAAGTCGATGTCGGTCTGTCCATCGCATTTCTTTGCGAGATGGCGGTGAACCGGAATGTGAGAGAATCATGCGGGCTTGGGCATTTAAGAGCGGTTCGATTCGTTTGATTGCCGCATGCATCGCTTTGCCGGCAATTTTCGCGATTTTTCCTGGCGCTTCTCCTTCCATGGCTAGCGCATCCATCGTTCTTGATGTAAAAAGCGGCCGTGTGCTCTCCCACGATAACGCTTTCCAGCGCTGGTATCCCGCCTCGCTTACGAAAATCATGACAGCCTACATCGCCTTCCGGGCTGTCAAGGCCGGGCAACTGACGATGAAATCGCCAATCAGGATGTCCAAAGAAGCCGCGAAGGAACCGCCGAGCAAGATGGGCTACAAGCCCGGTTCGGAGATGACGCTGGATAACGCGCTGAAGATGCTGATCGTCAAGTCGGCCAATGACGTGGCCGTGGCCATCGCCGAGAGTATCGCCGGATCAAAACGCGAATTTGCCCGTCGCATGAACAGCGAGGCGCGGCGTTTGGGCATGACGGGAACGAATTTTGTCAATCCGAACGGGCTGCATGACAGCCGTCAGTATTCGACGGCCCGCGATCTGGCGATCCTGTCGGCCGCCGTACGGCGGGAGTTTCCGCAACACGACCACTATTTCCGCCTTGAGGGAATTACGGTGGGTGACAAGCTCCTGCAATCTCACAACATTCTGCTCGGGCGTTTCAAAGGCGCCGATGGCATGAAAACCGGCTTCATCTGCGCTTCCGGTTTCAATCTCGTGGGATCATCGACAAGAGGCGGTCGAACGTTGGTGGCGGTCGTGCTCGGCGCGGCCTCGCAACGGCGGCGTGCCGAGACAGCGGCGCAGCTTCTCGCCGACGGTTTCAGGAAAGGCAAATCCACCGGTAGGCGAATCGGTGAACTGGCCGCCTATGGTGCCTCGCGAAACAAGGCGCCCGATATGCGCCCGGTCATCTGCACCAGGAAAGCACAGGCCGCTCGCCGGGATAGCCGTGATTCCGGCGGTCGAATGATTTTCCGCCGCAAGCACCTTGCGCCAATGACCCGCAAACCGCGCACGGTCGCCGTCAAGCTGGGCGGAACTGCGGGGCCGGCGCCGGAGATATTCGCCAACGTGCCGATCCCGACACCGCGCCCGGAAGTTGCCGTTGTGGAGGCGGCGCTTAGGCAACCGATCGAACCGAACCTGAGAATTCGCGGCGTCATTCCAATTCCCACGCCCAGACCGATCGCCACTCGCTAGGTGATATCTTGTATCCCATGGCAGTCACGGTGATCACAAGGTTTCCGGGCACCGGTGGATACGGCAGTCATCGTCAATGCATTCGCCGGCCAACCACGATCAAGGAAAATCCGGTCGGCGTTTCCTTCAATTTCCGCATTCGACCAGAAAGCGGTGTCCGCCGTCCACTGTTTCCGTCTCGACTAGGCGGTGGCCATTCTCCGAGCAGAAAGCGGGTATGTCTATAACAGCCAGCGGATCGGTGGTTTCGAGCCACAATCGCGCGCCCGGCTTCATTCCCGCGAGACGTTTGCGCGCCTTCAAAACAGGCAAAGGGCAGTTCAGACCCTTGAGATCGTGGACTTCGGTTGACATGGCAGGCAGATAGCCGCTCAGCCGGCAGCGATCAATCGCCAAACAGTTTGATGTCTTTGCGTTTCGCCCACAGTTTTGCAAGCATGCTCTTGTTTTCGCTTTCCGCGTCATTTGCAACCGGGCTTTGTTCCTCCGCCGACGCGACAACCGGTGCAACAGCCGGATTGGACAATGATGGCGGCACACGCGATACGCGCTCGCCGCGCGCACGGGCCTTTGACCATTTCGAAACCAGCGCAGCTTCTCTAACACCGGCGATTGATGGGCTGCGAGACGCCAAATTCCGCCTGTCCAGCGCCGATGAAAATGCCGCTGTGTAGGTCGCCTTGTGATCGGCGTACGCCAGGGTCAGCCGCTCCGGCTGAGTGGCGGGCGGGCAGGCTTTCAAAGGCGAAAATTCCTCACCTCTCTCGGCAATCCGGTTGAAAACATACTTTCGTTCGCAAATGTCGACCTTGGGCGGAATTTTGGTGATTTCGAAGTGATCGTGACCCTCTTTGAGCATCCGCCAGAACTTGAAGTTGGGATCGTCACGATATCGGGCCATGTTCTCCGGCGTCATGCGGAACGGATAGGCCTGTACCTGAAACGCCTTCTGCCCACCGCGAAACGCATCGCGCGCAAATGCATAGATCTCCGAGATCTGTTCGTCGGTCATCGAATAGCAGCCGGCCGAAGAGCAAGCGCCATGTATCATCAGGTGCGAACCACTGCGCCCGTTCGCCCGATCGAATGCGTTGGGAAATCCGATATTGAACGCCAGATAGTAGCTTGATTTCGGATTCATCTGCGCCGGGCCGACCGTATAAAATCCCTCCGGCGCCTGGCGGTCGCCTTCCCGGAACTTGGGTCCCAGTTTTCCTGACCATTTACAGATGCGATAGCCGGCGATCAGTTCATATCTGCCGGTATCCTTCTGCTTCCATACTTCCAGTTCGCCTTCCTCCTTGAAGATGCGAACCATGATGGACGAGGAGCGGGTCATACCCTTGGCTTTCATCGCAATGACGATTTTGCTAGGAAGTGGTTTTTCGGCTTTCGGCGCAATATCTTCCAGCGAAGCTTGGCAAGCGGCCAGAGTCGAAAGAGCGCCAACTGCAAACAGCGTTTTGAAATTCGTCAACTTCAAGCCGGGATCGTCCCCTAATCCGTTCAACGCTCTCGCCTCAACAAATGATTATCCACTCAGCCGGTCACGTAATCTAAACTCGTTAGCCTTGATAAATCATTACCTCAGCCACGTCTTGCGCGGTTGCGGGCGGCAGCGACGATTGCCGCCAAGCCGCAGCAAAAGTAAGGCAGGTGACGGCGAAATTCAGTCAATTTTTTGTCAGTCCGCCTTTAGATCTCGGCGAAACCGTCCACTAAAGAGTGCGACCTATCGCTAGGAATTTCTCGCGGCGATGCTCACGCATATCCTGATTGGAACCAGCCAGTTCCGCCATCGCTTCCTCTATCCGCCGCCCGGTTGCTCCGATCACCGCTTCGGGATCGCGGTGCGCCCCGCCAAGCGGTTCGGAGATCACGCCATCGATTATTTTCATGCCCAGCAAATCTCGCGCCGTGATCTTCATGCTGGTCGCCGCATCCCTGGCGCGTGTTGAGTCGTGCCACAGGATGGAAGCCGCCCCTTCGGGTGAAATCACGGAGTAGATCGAATGCTCAAGCATATAGACGCGATTGGCCGTCGCGATCGCGATCGCGCCGCCGGATCCGCCTTCGCCGATAATCACAGAAATCATCGGCGACTTCATGTCCAGGCACGTGGCGGTGGATCGGGCGATCGCCTCCGCCTGGCCACGTTCCTCCGCTCCAATACCGGGATAGGCACCAGTGGTGTCGACCAGGGTGACGACCGGCAAGTTGAACCGATCCGCCAAATCCAGAATCCGCACCGCCTTGCGGTATCCTTCCGGCCGCGCCATTCCGAAATTACGCTTTAGCCGGCTGGCGGTATCGGCGCCCTTCTCCTGGCCGACAAATGCGACGGGCGCGCCATGAAATCGTGCAAAACCGGCGATGACCGCGTGATCCTCGCCGAAACAACGATCACCGGCCAACGGCGTAACGTCGGTGAAAAGCCGTTCAATGTAGTTAATGCAATGCGGCCTGTCGGGATGCCGTGCAACTTGCGCCTTCTGCCACGGCGTCAAAGCCTTGTAGGCATCCCGAAGCGCCTCCATTGAGCGCTTTTCGAGCCGGGCGATTTCATCGGCGACATCGACCGCCTCACCCGTCTCGCTCATCTTCTTCAATTCGAGGATTTGACCGTCGAGATCGGCGACAGGTTTTTCAAAATCAAGATAGTGATACATACGCCGCAAAACCAATTGGACATTCGACGCCGACGACGACCGGAAGTTTGGCGCCGGCGGATGAAGCCAGCAATTCCTTTCACATAACCATCGCAATGCTAATCGGCAAGCGGGTGGCGGTCGTTGACCAGTTCTGCGAGGCGTTCTTCCATTACGTGGGTGTAAATTTGCGTGGTCGAAATATCCGAATGGCCAAGCAATTGCTGCACGGAGCGCAAATCCGCTCCGTTTTGCAGCAGATGGCTGGCGAAGGCGTGTCTCATGACGTGAGGAGAAACTTTCGCCGACGCAATGCCCGACCGGGCGGCCAGCGATTTCAATTCGCGCGCGAATACCTGACGGGACAAATGTCCGGTATCGGAGCCGGCCGGAAACAGATAACGGTTTCCGCTCCAGATTTCATTGCCGTCACGCGCGGTCAGCCACGCGGCCATTGCCTCACGAGCAGCAGGCGACAGCGGAACCAGGCGTTCC
This sequence comes from Rhizobiaceae bacterium, assembly GCA_965204295.1. Lineage (GTDB taxonomy): Bacteria > Pseudomonadota > Alphaproteobacteria > Rhizobiales > Rhizobiaceae > JAWKWH01. The sequence goes on along the minus strand of OZ241973.1, from coordinate 1,257,430 downwards.
CTGCCGCCCTTGCCCCGCACCGTGAAGAACCGCTCATCCCGCCTGGCGACCTCAATCGGGAGGGAAACAAGTTCGGATACGCGCATTCCGGTCGCATAGAGCACTTCGACAAGCGCGTGTATTCGCCGCGCCGACAATCCCGCCTGCGAACTCGCGCGGATGGCGTTCGCCTCGGTGTCCGCTTGCTTGATGAGCCGGCCGACCTCCGCGACGCTTAGCGTTTTCGGCAGGCTTTGCGGCTTTTTGGGGCCGATCAACTGTCCGGTCGGATCATCATCGCGATAACCCTCGGCATATAGAAACCCGAAAAACTGGCGAAGCGAGGCCAATCGGCGAGCCTGGGTGGCGGGTGAAAACCCTCGATTTGCAAGTTCGGAAAGGTATGAACGCAGATGATTGGCGCCGGCGGCCGACAGCGCCCCGCCGACAAATTCGGCCGCGTCGTCCAGGTCGCGATGGTAAGCCGCCAGCGTATTGGCGCTGGCGCCCCGCTCGGCGGCCATCATTTCAAGAAACGCTTCTATTTGGGCAGCGCTGCCGATCATTGCGGTCTACTCGCGGGGTGGATTTACCTTCTCAACAGGAATTCTGACCGTCATCCCGCCAGGTTTCGGTTCAACGAACGTCACCAGCGCGATCATGCCGCCATGGATGATCCCGGCAAGAACAGCCGGAATGGTCAGAAACTTAAACAGGGGCGGCATTGCGGCGAATCCATAAGCGGCAGGTCAATGTTATGAAACCCGCACGATGCCTTTGCAAGCAAACGGTCTTCAAGACAATTGCTTGACCGCCGTCTTATTTTCATGTCGAACCGGCGGCAGGCACGAAAACAGACATGGTTTCAACCATCCGACAGAAAATTGAAGCTGATTTGCCGCGATCGGTTGCCGCTTGGCTCAAAGGGCGCTCGATTGTTTTCATCGGCCTGATGGGCGCCGGCAAAACAGCCATCGGCCGCCTCACCGCCCATGAATTGTGGCTACCGTTCTCAGATAGCGATCATGAGATAGAGCATGTGTCACGGATGACGATTCCCGAACTGTTCGATGAATATGGGGAAGCCGAATTCCGCTCGCTGGAGCGCCGGGTGATCGCCCGGCTCCTCAAGAGTCGCCCGGGCGTCATTTCCACGGGTGGCGGCGCTTTCATGGACGATGCGACGCGCCGGGCCATTGGAAAGAAAGGCATATCTGTCTGGCTGAAAGCCGATATCGAAACGCTCATGAGCCGCGTTATGCGAAAACGGAACCGGCCTCTTCTGAAAAACGACAATCCGCGCGCCGTGATGGAGGAACTGATCCGAAAACGGTATCCGGTTTACAGCGACGCGGACGTGACCATAACAACATGCGGCGAACGCAAGGAAGTGATTACGGCGGAGGTGATCAAGGCCATCGCCGGGTATATGCATCGCAGCGAACAACATTCATGAACACGGAAAACGATATTGAGGAACCGGTTCTCGTCGAAGTCGGATTGGGTTCACGATCCTACGATATCCTGATCGGCCGCAATCTTATTGAGCGCTCAGGTGGATTGATCGCGAAGCGACTGAACAGGGTTCGCGCCGCCATCGTCACCGACGAAACCGTTGGCGGACTATATCTCGATTCCGTTATCCGAAGTCTCACGGCTTCCGGCATCGATGCCGTGGCGATCACATTGCCACCTGGCGAAAAGTCGAAAAGCTTCGGAGCGCTTCAGTCGATTGTCGACGATATCCTGGGAGCCAGGTTGGAGCGGGGTGACGCGGTGATCGCGCTTGGGGGCGGCGTTGTCGGCGACCTGGCGGGTTTCGCATCCGGTATCGTCAGACGCGGGATGAACTTCATCCAGATGCCGACGTCCTTGCTGGCGCAGGTTGACAGTTCGGTTGGCGGCAAAACCGGGATAAATACGCCGCGGGGGAAAAATCTGGTGGGTGTGTTTCACCAGCCGAAACTTGTTCTCGCCGATACCGGCGTTCTCGACACGCTTTCAAAACGTGAATTTCGGGCGGGATATGCCGAAATCGTCAAATACGGGTTGATCGGCAAACCGGATTTTTTTGCCTGGCTCGAAGAACATTGGCGCTATGTGTTTTCAGGCGGAAATGCGCGTACCGAGGCGATAGCCGTTTCATGCCGGGCTAAAGCGGACGTGGTTGCGCGCGACGAGCGCGAGGGCGGCGAACGGGCATTGCTGAACCTCGGACATACATTTGGCCATGCACTGGAAGCGGCGACCGGATACGATACGCAACGTCTCGTCCACGGCGAAGGCGTGGCGATCGGAATGGTGCTGGCGCACCGGTTCTCCTCCCGGCTAAACCTTGCCAGCCCGGACGATGCGCGGCGCGTTGAGGCCCATTTGCGTGCGGTCGGACTACCGACAGGTCTTGACGATATTTCCGGCTCGCTTCCTGACGTCGAGGTGCTTGTTTCCTATATTGCTCAGGACAAGAAGGTTTCGCGCGGCAGTCTGAGTTTCATACTGACCCGGGGAATCGGACGATCATTTATCGCCAACGATGTTCCGCCGTCCGAGGTATTGGCATTTCTGAAGGAGAATCATCCCGGATGATCATATCCGTCTGGATCATCTGTGCGATCATACTCGCACTCATTGTCCTGTCCGCCATATTTTCCGGCTCTGAAACCGCGCTGACAGCGGCGTCTCGGGCACGGATGCACTCCCTTGAATCCGGTGACGACAGCCGGGCGAAGATCGTCAACCGGCTGATCGAAAGGCGCGACCGGCTGATCGGAGCGCTGCTGATCGGCAATAATCTGGTTAACATTCTGGGTTCGGCGCTGGCGACATCCCTTTTCCTGACGCTGTTTGGCGAAGCCGGCGTGATCTACGCAACCCTGTTGATGACCGTCCTTTTGGTTGTGTTCGCGGAAATTTTGCCCAAATCCTGGGCGATCGCCAATCCCGACCGCTTCGCGCTGTTCATGGCGCCATTTATCCGGAGATTCCTGTTTGTTGCAGGACCGGTTTCCTCTCTGGCGAATGCCTTGGTGCGCCGCCTTCTCCGGCTGTTTGGCGTCAATCTGGAGGAGGGCCGTTCGATGTTGAGCGCCCATGAGGAGTTGCGCGGCACGGTCGAGGTTCTGCACCGGGAAGGCTCATTCATCAAAGATGACCGCGATCGGGTCGGCGGTGTCCTCGATTTGCACGAACTGGAAGTTTCAGACGTGATGATCCATCGCACCAGCATGCGGACGGTCAACGCCGATGATCCACCGGAGAAAATCGTGCGGGAAATCCTGAGAAGTCCGTACACCCGCATACCGGTCTGGCGAGAATCCACCGACAATATTGTCGGAGTCGTCCATGCCAAGGACCTTTTGCGTGCGCTGAACGACGGCGGCAACGATTCGTCGAGGATCGATATTGGCAAGGTGGCGTCCAAACCCTGGTTCGTGCCCGACACGACATCGCTGCAGGTTCAGTTGAACGCTTTCCTTCGCAGGAAGGCTCACATAGCGATCGTCGTCGATGAATATGGCGAGGTGGAAGGTCTCGTCACCCTGGAAGATATTCTCGAAGAGATTGTCGGCGAGATTGCCGATGAACACGATGTCGATATGCAGGGCGTCAAGCAGGAGGCGGACGGCTCCGTTGTGGTTGATGGTTCCGTGCCGATCCGCGATCTCAATCGCGCTCTGGACTGGAATCTGCCTGATGACGATGTGACGACGATCGCCGGTCTGGTCATCCACGAAACCCAGTCGATTCCGGAAGAAAAGCAGGCCTTCACCTTCCACAACACGCGGTTTGTCGTGATGAAGCGTGAGAAAAACCGGATCGTGAAGCTACGGATCAGACCTGTCGAGACGCTCTGATTTTCCTATTCCACGGCGCCGGCGAGGCGCAAATACCCGGACCGCAACCGCGCGGTGGTCTCGCCCCGGTAACCGGCAGCTCTTCGCAACAACCTTCACCATGCCCTCCTCCCGTCAATACGAAGTCATATGCGGGCGCTTCAGGTCTTTCCTCTCTTCACCATCTGACCTGTTCTTCCGGCGCGGCGGGCTCAATCGCCAGGGCATGCACTCCCGCGGCAAGTTCGTCGGCCAAGAGCTCGTTGATCGTCCGGTGGCGTTCGACGCGGCTCATTCCCGAAAACGCATTCGCGACCAGCCTGACGCGAAAATGCGTCTCGCCTTCTCCGTTAAATTGAGGCTGATGGCCGGCATGCCGGTGGCTTTCATTGATCACCTCCAGACGCTCCGGCGCGAATCTGCTCATAAGTTTCTCTTCGATTGTTTCCTTTATGGACATTTTGCGCTCCCTGCGTCATATGCGCCTATTGGGCTTTTGGAGATGCCGAATCCGCAGCGGGCGCGAAATTGGCCGGATATCAATTCCTGTTCGAAGGAGCATTCAAATCATAAATCTGGGTGATGAGCGAGTTTTCGAAATATTTTGACAAAATCCGCGTCCGATCGGCTCCGGAAGCGGAAAAGCGTTCTCGCGAACCCGAATGCCAATGGGACGGATGTACGAAGACCGGAGCCCACAGGGCGCCTGTCGGCCGTCACAAGGAGGGTGAGTATTTTCGCTTCTGCGTTCAGCACGTGCGTGAGTACAACAGGAGCTACAATTACTTTTCCGGTCTGCCGGATTCAGATGTTGCCAAGTTTCAAAAGGAAGCGCTTACCGGCCACCGGCCAACGTGGAAAATGGGTGGAGGCGAGGCGGCCAAAGTCGCGCCCGACATGGCGAAAAAACGCTCCGGCCGGGCCGGATATTACCGGCGCATCCGGGATCCGTACAATTTGTTCGGTCAGAGCGAAAACCGCTCCGCGGGCTCTCGCAAACCCAGACCGCTTGAGACCAGGGCGCTGGAAACGCTGGGCCTCGATCCAAAGGCGACTGGCGAGGACATAAGGATACGCTATAAGGAGTTGGTGAAGCGCCACCATCCCGATGCGAATGGCGGCGACAGGAGTTCGGAAGAACGCTTCCGCGAAGTGCTGCAAGCCTACCGTTTGCTCCGTCAAGCAGGGTTGTGTTGAACGCGGCAGGTGATAAAGACCCCGTAACCGATTGGACGATGACGGGAGCTTTGCCGAAAAGCGCCCCGGAGACATCATGAACATACATGAACGCGACATAACTAACCTTCCCGACACGACTGTTTCGGCAAAGGTCACCTTCGGTTTCGAAACCGACATCGTCATTCCGGCTTATTCTGCGCGCGACGACCATGTGCCGGATATCGATCCGGACTACCAGTTCGATCGGACCACCACGATGGCCATCCTCGCCGGGTTTGCGTTCAACCGCCGGGTCATGATTTCCGGTTATCACGGCACGGGCAAATCGACCCACATCGAGCAGGTGGCCGCGCGCCTCAACTGGCCGTGCGTACGGGTCAATCTCGACAGCCATGTCAGCCGTATCGACCTCGTCGGCAAGGATGCGATCGTGCTGCGGGAAGGCAAGCAGGTGACCGAATTCCGTGACGGCATTCTGCCCTGGGCCTATCAGAACAATGTTGCGCTGTGTTTCGACGAATACGATGCCGGCCGGCCGGATGTGATGTTCGTGATCCAGCGCGTGCTGGAATCTTCCGGCCGCCTGACCCTGCTTGACCAATCGAGGGTAATACGCCCGCATCCCGCGTTCCGTCTTTTTGCGACCGCCAATACTGTGGGCCTCGGCGATACGACCGGCCTCTACCACGGCACACAGCAGATCAACCAGGCGCAGATGGACCGTTGGTCGGTCGTTACGACCCTGAATTACCTGCCGCATGACGACGAGGTGGCAATAGTGCTTGCGAAAGCAAAGCATTACCAGAACGAAGAAGGTCGGGATATCGTCGCCAAAATGGTGCGGGTCGCGGACATGACGCGCAACGCCTTTATCAATGGTGACATCTCCACCGTGATGAGCCCCCGGACAGCCATAACATGGGCCGAAAACGCCGAGATTTTCGGCGATGTCGGCATGGCGTTCCGGCTGACGTTCCTTAACAAATGCGATGAACTGGAACGCGCGGTCGTCGCGGAATTCTATCAGCGGGCCTTCGGCATGGAACTGCCGGAAAGCGCCGTCAACGTCGTTCTCGCGTAAATCCAAAATGGCCGGACCGGGCGATAATTCGAGGAGCGGCGCGAAGATCGTCGCCGATACCGACGGATTCAAGCGCGCCGTGTCCATCTGTATCCGCGCGGTCGCCGGCGACCATGACCTTGAGGTGAGTTTTTCCAAGGACAAGCCGGCCATGGCCGGCAATCTCGTCCGGCTGCCGGAACTGCCGCGGAAACCAACCGCCGAGGATATTTCGATCACGCGCGGTGTCGGCGACTCAATGGCGTTGCGAAAAGCCTGTCATGATCCCGTGGTGCACAACAGGCTGGCGCCGCAAGGCCGACAGGCGCGCGCCATATTTGACGCCGTCGAGCAGGCGCGTGTGGAGGCGATTGGCGCGCGCGCCATGCCCGGCGTCAAAGTCAATCTCGCCGATATGCTCGAGGACAAGTTCGCCCGCTCCAATCTTGGCGCGGTGACAGACAGGGCGGATGCGCCGCTCGAACAGGCCGTAGCGCTTCTGGTGCGCGAAAAGCTGACCGGTGCCGAGCCGCCGAAGAGCGGTGGAAGTATCGTCGATCTATGGCGCGACTGGATAACCGAGAAAGCCGGCGGCGACATGGATAATCTCGATGTAAGTCTCAATGATCAGGAGGCTTTCGCCAAATTGATCCGCGACATGCTGGTATCGATGGAGATGGCCGACGAGCTTGGCGACGAAGAAAACGAGGACGCGGACGACAGCGACGACGATCAGGAGCAGGGTGACGATCAGCCGGAAGACGACGGCGAAACCGATTCCGGTTCGGATCAGGCAGAAACGGAGGAAAGCCAGGGCGAGAGCGAAGAAGACCAGCCGGGAGAGATGGAGGCGTCTGACGCGACGGCGGAAGACATTAGCGAAGATGAATCCGACGAAGACGCCGAAACGCCCGGTGAAGCGCGCAGACCCGAACATCCTCTTGCCGACCTGCCGGCAGACTTCGATTACAACGTGTTTACGACACGGTTCGATGAGATCATCGGCGCCGAGGAGCTTTGCGAGGAAGAGGAACTTGAACGCCTGCGGGCCTTCCTTGACAAGCAGCTCGCAAACTTGCAGGGTGTTGTCGGCCGTCTCGCCAACCGTTTGCAGCGCCGCCTGATGGCGCAGCAGAGCCGCTCCTGGGATTTCGATCTGGAAGAAGGCTATCTTGATCCCGCCCGCCTGCCCCGGCTCATTATGGACGAGATGAAGGGCGCTTTTGCCGCGCTTTCCTACAAGCAGGAGCGTGACACGAAGTTTCGCGACACCGTTGTGACGCTTCTGATCGACAATTCGGGTTCCATGCGCGGACGGCCGATCACGGTTGCGGCGACCTGTGGCGATATCCTTGCCCGCACACTGGAACGGTGCGGTGTTTCGGTTGAAATTCTCGGGTTTACGACACGGGCATGGAAAGGCGGCCAAACACGCGAAAAGTGGCTGAAGGAAAACAAGCCCGCCAATCCGGGACGTCTCAACGATCTGCGCCACATTGTATACAAATCGGCGGACGCGCCATGGCGACGCTCACGCCGCAATCTGGGTCTGATGATGCGCGAGGGGCTGCTGAAAGAAAATATCGATGGTGAAGCTCTGTTATGGGCGCACCGACGTCTTCTCGGGCGGGCCGAACAACGCAAGATCCTCATGATGATCTCGGACGGCGCGCCAGTCGACGATTCAACGCTTTCGGTCAATCCCGGAAACTATCTGGAACGGCACCTGAGAGCCGTTATCGAACTGATCCAAACCCGATCACCGGTTGAACTGCTCGCCATCGGCATCGGTCACGATGTGACCCGTTACTACCGGTGCGCCGTGACAATCGTCGATGCGGAGGAACTGGCCGGGGCGATGACCGAACAGCTTGCCGCCCTGTTTACCGAAGAGGGCGCGGGCGATCCCTTGGCGCGGATGCGCATGGCAAGTTGACTTTGGCGTTTCGCGCATTGAAATCAATTGTTTGCGCGACGGCGGTTTCGTCGGCGATCTTCGCAGACGGCGCATTTTGTCGGGCAGCATCCTCCATATCCGCAGAAATTCGCACCTATCCGGTCTGCAACTTCAAGATCGGTTCGCGGGAAACGCAATTCAGGCCATTTCAATTCGTGGGCGACATGGAAATGCGTTCTACGCTCGATCACTTCGGTGCGCTCTCCGGATTCCGAATTCCTGTCACCCGGAGAAGAATTCCTCGGCGTTACGGATACCGGATTCTGGCTCCATGGAACGATCGATCGCGATGCAAACGGATTGCCTGTGGGCGTCACGGATTTTTCGATGCCGCCGATGGTCGGCAAAGATGGCGTTGCCAGCGACGAAAAGCGGCATACGGATGCCGAAGCGCTTGTGGTCCGCAGTGACGAGGCCACCGTGGCGTTCGAGTGCAAACACCGTATAGCGACATTCAGGATCAGGCCGGAACGTATAGGCCCGCGAAGTGGCCAAATCGACTTTCTGGTGCCCGTCCATGAACTGCGATGGAACAAGGGCTTCGAAGTTGTTGCCTATTCCCGGAGGATGCGCCGCTTCGACAATCGAGACCGGCAACGGATATCTCTGACGTCGGACGACAACCTTTCGATCCTCCAGCGCAATCTGTTTCTTGAGCTCATCCTGACGGATTAGCGCGCAAAAAACGCCGGTCGTAATCATGGAGTTTCAACCGGTTTCAAAACCGAAAGCAGCAATCCATAGGGTGCGAGCATCGCCAGCGCGACAAGGAACTTAACCCCGAGGTCGCCGATGGCAAGCGATATCCACAATGGCGCTTCACGTCCGAAAAACGGTACGGCAGACGCGAGCGAACCGTCCTGCATGTCAAACAATCGATCGAGAGCCGCAAAATACGGCGCGAAAGCTATTCCAAAGAACAACCCCGTATCGACGATAGACCCGATTACCGATGACAGGAGAGGCGCCCGCCACCAGGCCTCTCGGCGGAACAAATCAAAAATCGAGGTATCCAGCAATTGAGCGACCAGAAAAGCAGACCCCGAGGCGATAGCGATGCGCGGAGTGGCCAGCCAGACCGACAGGGCCAGCGCCAGGGAAAATCCGGCGAAAACAACCCGGCGCGCCGCCGCCGGTCCCAGCCTTGTGTTCGCAAGGTCATTTACCAGAAATGCAAGCGGATAGGTGAATGCACCCCAGGTCAGCAAATCCTGAAGCCCGAAATAGGGAAACTGAAACTGCACGAGATAATTTGACGCGGCAACCACCGCCGCCATCGTGGTAATGAAGGGCAACAGCTTCGCGAACGTGTATTTATTCACAGCCATTTTTGTCCCGGGTGATGGAACCGGTTCTATCATCCAGGCGCGCAAGCGACCCAGCGTGTGGATTGGTCAGGTCGACGCGCTTTCGCCCTGCTTCCTGGCGATCTGCTTTTTCAAAAGGCGCGCGCGCCGTGGCAACTCATTCACACCGGCTTTCGCCAAAAACGAGTCCAAGCCGCCGCGATGCTCGACAGTGCGCAGCGCGGCGGCGGAAACACGCATGCGGTAGCTCTGACCCATCGCCTCGGACATCAGCGTCACATGCACCAGATTTGGCAAAAAACGCCGCCGGGTTTTATTGTTGGCGTGGCTCACATTATTGCCGGTCAGGACAGATTTGCCGGTCAACTCACACGTGCGGGACATTTCGAAAAACCTTCTTTAACCTTAGCATGCTATCGCGGACCAAAACCAAAGACGCGTCGCGAGAAAAGTCACGCTTCCATAGTGGCAATCGGCGCGGGCGTCAAGCAGTGTTGGCCGACGTTGCGCCGTTCGGCCGCTAGCTCATCAATCTGTCTTCATGAGGTGCTTGAAAACCTGATATGGTTTGTGCGAGGCCAACGAGAGGAAAATCGGGAAACATGATGAAATCACCGGTCGGTTTGGCGGCGGCGGGTGCCGCATTTTCCGCCAGCAATTGACGAACGAGAACATCGTGATGTTAATACTGCGCTCACGATAAAGCGCGATACGCCCCTCATCATTCGGACGGGATATGGCGCGCGCGACGATTATAGGATTCTCGGCGGTTGCAATGTGGGCGCTTCTGGCGCTCTTCACCGACCTTTCTGGAAATGTTCCGCCATTTCAGTTGTCCGCCCAAGCGTTCTCGCTCGGCGCCGTGGTCGGCTTCATGTTTACACGGTCTTCGCCATCGGCGGATAAACGCGATATTCCGTTTGGCGCATGGATCACGGGCATAGCGGGCCTTTTCGGATATCATTTCCTCTATTTCACGGCGCTGCGCAACGCCCCCGCCGCCGAGGCAAGCCTGATCGCCTACTTGTGGCCGCTGCTCATCGTCGTGGGGTCCGCGATGCTGCCTGGCGAAATGCTCCGCTGGAATCACGTCGCCGGTGCATTGCTCGGCCTAGCCGGATCAGCACTTATCATTACCGGCGGCGACAGTTTCGGGTTTGACGGCCGCTACATCTACGGCTACGCAATGGCCGGACTATGCGCCATCGTCTGGTCCGGCTATTCATTGCTATCGCGACGATACAGCCAGGCGCCTACCAGCATTGTCGCATGGTTTTGCCTGTCCGCCGCGTTGCTTTCGCTTGTTTGCCATCTGGCTCTGGAGGAGACCGTATGGCCAGTCGGTCAGCTACAGTGGCTGGCGATTGCCGGCCTCGGTCTGTTTCCGGTCGGCGCGGCGTTTTATGCTTGGGACTTCGGCGTTAAACGCGGCAACATACAGGTTCTTGGCGCGGCCAGCTATGCCGCGCCCTTGCTGTCGACCATCATTCTCGTGGCCGCCGGGCGTGCAAAGCTTACGCCGGTCATCGCCGCGGCGTGCCTGTTGATTACCGGCGGGGCGATACTGGCGGCAAAATCGATGCTGTTCGGTGGCGATGCCAGCGAAGGTCCGGAGGCGGAATAGCGCCGTTTCCAGGCGAAATCATGGATGTTTCAAACGGAACGCCGGTGTTTTCGGTCGTTGCGGCTTTCGCGCACCAGCCGGTTGTTCCCCATCCGCCATCGGCATGCGGCTGCAAACTCAACGTCTCGATGATCGACCGAGCTTCATTCGGTTCTCCGTACTCCATGTCAGAAACGATCCTTTCGCTTTCTGATTTCTGCGAAAACATCGACATCGCCGGCATTCTCCATGGCCAGGTGAGACCGGATCGCGCGATCGTCCCAGCGCAAAAAGGGATTGGTGGCCTTTTCCACCGCCATCGTTGTCGGCAGGGCGGGTTTTCCGGCCGCCCTCAAAGCCGTAATTTCTTTTGCCCGTTGCCGCAGAGCGTCATTGGCAGGATCGACCGTGACCGCGAAATCGGCATTGGCTTCGGTGTATTCGTGCCCGCAATAGACGACCGTATCGTCGGGCAGGTTCCGCAGCGCCGACAGCGCGCCATGCATATCGGACGCGGATCCCTCAAACAGCCGACCGCAACCAAGCGCGAACAACGTGTCGCCTGCAAACAGTATCCCGCCGTGCGGGAAATGGTAGACGATATGACCGGCCGTATGGCCCGGCGTGTCGATCACCCGGACGTCTTCGCCGCACACATGGATCACATCACCGCCCGAAACGGACCGATCAACGCCGGGCACACGGGAAGCCTCCGATTTCGGGCCTATGATTTCAAGTCCGTATCGGGACTTGAGCGCATTGTTCGCCTCCACGTGATCGCCATGATAGTGGGTCGTCAGTATGTGGGTCGGCTTCCACCCCGTGCGTTCCACGGCCGCAACGATAGGCCCTTCTTCCGGCGCATCGATGATCGCGGTCTCTCCACCGGACGGATCGTGAACAAGAACACCGAAATTGTCGCTTCTGCACATAAATTGTTCGATCTGGACGGTCATGTTTTCCTCACTTGCCAAAGACGTCAGGATAGGTTGGCGGTTTTTGATTGTCACCTTGTTGTACCGGCAATTCCTTGATGTGACGACCCGGCGTCGCTACGTTTGCCGCATGTATTGCGACATTGTTGATTTGCGAAGTTTCTATGGTTCTGTCCTGGGCCGGCTGGCGGAACGTTCGATTTCCATGGCGCTGTCTTCGGTCTGGGAAACTCTCGCCGACGAACGCCTTGTCGGCATGGGGTACGCAGTGCCGTGGCTCGACCGGTTTGGCGCGAATGCCGAACGGGTGTTTGCATTCATGCCGGCAGGACAAGGCGCTGTACTCTGGCCGCCAAACGGACCGTCAGCGACTGTGCTCGTCTTTGAGGAGGAGTTGCCGCTGGCCGATTCGTCAATCGACCGGATGCTGATGGTGCATGTTCTTGAACACTCGGAGAATCCGCGCGAAACACTCATGGAAGCGTGGCGCGTATTGGCGCCCGGCGGCCGGCTTGTGATCGTCGTGCCCAACCGCCGTGGCGTCTGGGCGCGTTTCGAGCACACGCCCTTTGGCACCGGGCGACCGTTTTCCAAGGGGCAGATGACGGATTTGCTCAGGGAAACCAATTTCACGCCGGGCGGATGGTCGGATGCCCTGCATTTTCCGCCGACCAAGCGGCGATCCCTTATGCGTTTCCATCATACGCTTGAGCGGATGGGACGCAGGTTCTGGCCGGTTTTCTCCGGCGTCATAGTCGTGGAGGCGCAAAAACGGCTCTATCAGGGAAGACCGGTCGCATCGCGCCCATCGCGGCGGGTTTTTGTGCCCGTCTTGTCGCCGCAGGGTGCGGCCCGCGGGTAATTGCAATCGCATCACGCATTTGTCGTTGGACCTGCTTTGGTGTCAATCAACAAAGTCGGATGCCCGACAATCGCCCAATCTTTACGGAGACGATTGAAATGACGGTTTTCAACCACTTGATCGGTTTCTCCCGAACCTGATCCGATGGCATCCGAGCGGCTCATCCTTGACAAACGGATGCGCTCATGCGCTTTTCCGCTCGAATTGCGCGCGGATGATTTGCCCCGCCTTTCCTCGTAAATGTCTTCAAGCGGATTGCCGGAGCCATGCATCGCTATCGCAGCCATACCTGCGTACAATTGAGAAAATCGGATGTCGGCGCTTCCGTGCGCCTGTCGGGTTGGGTTCATCGGGTTCGTGATCACGGCGGGCTGCTGTTCATCGACCTGCGAGACCACTACGGCGTGACGCAGATCGTGGCCGATCCGGACTCACCCTGTTTCAGGACGGCTGAAGGCGTTCGCGGCGAGTGGGTGGTCCGCGTTGACGGTGAGGTCAAGGCGCGAACCGACGACACTATCAACACCAACCTTCCGACCGGCGAAGTGGAAGTGTTCGCCCGCGACATGGAGGTGCTGTCCGCGGCCGGGGAACTGCCGCTGCCGGTGTTCGGTGAACCGGATTATCCGGAAGACATCCGTCTGACATACCGGTTTCTCGATTTGCGCCGTGAGACCCTTCACAGCAACATTACGATGCGCACCAGGATCGTCGCCGATATGCGGGCGCGGATGAACGAAGCGGGATTCTCGGAATATTCGACGCCGATCCTGACTGCATCAAGTCCGGAGGGCGCGCGCGATTTCCTCGTCCCATCGCGAATTCATCGGGGCGAATTCTACGCGCTGCCGCAAGCGCCGCAGCAATACAAGCAGTTGATCATGATGTCGGGGTTTGATCGCTATTTTCAGATCGCCCCCTGTTTCCGCGATGAAGACCCCCGCGCCGACCGGTTGCCCGGCGAGTTCCATCAACTCGACGTCGAGATGAGTTTTGTCGAGCAGCGCGATATTTTTGACGCGATGGAACCGGTTCTGCGCGGCGTGTTCGAGGAATTCGCCCGCGGCAGGCCCGTAACGCGGACTTTTCCGCAAATTCCTTTTAGTGAAGCCATGCGCAAATACGGCACCGACAAACCGGACCTGCGTAATCCGATCGTGATGGAGAATGTGTCGGAGCATTTTCGCGGGTCGGGTTTCAAAGTCTTCGCCAGCATCCTCGCCAATGACGACAAGGCGGAAGTCCGGGCCATTCCCGCCAGGACCGGAGGTTCACGCGCCTTTTGCAATCGAATGAATTCCTGGGCTCAAGGGGAGGGACAGCCCGGTTTGGGCTATATTTTCTGGCGCGAGGAAGATGGCGTGCCTGCCGGCGCCGGACCGATCGCCAGGAACATCGGGCCGGAACGCACCGACGCCATTCGTCTTCAACTCGGTCTGGAAGCGGGCGACGCCTGCTTTTTCGCCGCCGGCGATCCGAAGAAGTTTGTCGCATTCGCCGCCGACGCCCGCGCCCGCGCCGGTGAGGAACTCAACCTGATCGACCGCGAACGGTTCGAACTGGCCTGGATTGTCGATTTCCCCTTTTATGAGTGGGACGAGGAAAACAAGAAGATCGAATTCTCGCACAATCCGTTCTCAATGCCGCAGGGAGGCAGGGACGCGCTTGAAACGCAGGATCCGCTGACCATCAAGGCCTGGCAGTACGATCTTGTCTGCAACGGGTTTGAAATTGCATCGGGAGGTGTGCGCAACCATTTGCCCGAAACGATGATCAAGGCTTTTGAGATCGCGGGCCTCGGTCGCGATGCGGTGGAGGAACAATTCGGCGGTCTCTATCGGGCATTTCAGTACGGCGCGCCGCCGCATGGCGGAATGGCGGCCGGTATCGATCGCATTGTCATGCTGCTGGCCGGCGCGAAGAACTTGCGTGAAGTCACGATGTTCCCGATGAACCAGCAGGCGCAAGACCTGTTGATGGGGGCGCCGTCGGGCGTATCGGCCGCACAGCTTCGCGATCTGGGACTGCGGGTCATGCCGGATCCGAAAAAGGACTGACATGGCTGAAGTCGCGCCAGATCGGTCAATTCGGCGACCGCGCGCATGGGTCTTGACGATCCGATGCGCGGCGCTCGGGCAGCTATCGATACCTGCCTTGATCAATGGCGAAAAAACAGGCCGCCGAACGAAATCGGCAACCCGGTTTCTTTGGAAAATACCCGAGTTTTACCGGTTGGCGGTCACCTTGACGCCCAATTGGTTCGGCAGTTGCTCCGGTGCGCTTCTTGCGCCCGCGATGAGCGTGTCGATCGGTAGTGGCGCGCCCGGCTCGACGCTGATCTCGATGCTTCGCGGGTCGTCCAGATAGGTCGAGACGGCGGCGGTGATCTCGGCCGCGAACTTCGGATCGTTCAACTGCGCAAGTGCGAACGGAAGGATCGCCTTGATTTGATTGACGATATCGGATGGCTTCATCCCCTGTTGCGCGGCAATAAATTCCAGCACCCTGTTGGTAAGAGAATTGTCATCGAAGCGAATCTTCGCCGAGTGAACGGTTAATTGCCGTATCAATGCGAGCATGACGGCTTCGGCATCCTCGTTTTCGCCTTCCTCGATCATCTGCTTCTGCATTGTTTGCAGCGATTCATGAAACTCCATCGTGTAGCCGGCAATGTCGAAGTTGAAATCCAGGGTGCCCGCATCCTTGACGTCAATCGCCATCCTGCTGACTGTCCGACCGTCGTCGGGATTCCAGGTTGCGTATGAATCATACGATCCTTCAACCACTATATATCCAAGAGCCGCAAGGGTCGCAAAAGCCGCTCCGGTCTCCGGTTCTGGAAGCGCGGCGAAATTCAACGTGAAATTCTCGATTGACATACTGTGTTCTATCTGTCCGCCGTCATTCGAAACGTTCGTCGTTACATCGAAATTGGCCATGGTGAAAAATTCGCCGTCCGGTCCCGCGATATTGATGCTTGCCAGAGACAGTCCGGTATGAGGCCAGATGATGGACTGCAAGGTCTTTTCGGCGCCCTCCGGCGGCAGGACGAGATTGGAGAACGACGTTCCGATCACGGATAGCTTGACGCCGCTTCTTTCGAAGGAATAATCGGGCAGTGAAACCGTCTCCACGGTGAACGCCCCGTCATCGGTTTCCGCCACGCCATCGAGAACGACCGCTCCAATTTCCACCTGCCTGTCCATGTGGCCGAAATCGGCCCTGACTCCCTCCATGACGATCGCATCGCCGTTCATGCTGGCCGACGTCCAGGAAACCTTATAGCCCCAATTCGCCAGCGCTCCGGCCAATCTGTCGGCGACATCGTCGGCCTCGTAGGCGAAAACCGGAGAAGCGACGACGAGCGGGAGAGCCGCGCAGGCGGCCAGGATCGAACGGATACGCGGGCGGACGGTCATGTGTTTTTCCTTCGACAAAAATTGACATAAAGCATTGCAGGATGCGCCCCGAACCGCACAAGAACGGCAAATTGAGCAATTTTCATCATGCGCGATTTCAGGTCCGGTTGGCAAATGTTGTTTTGGTAACCGGGTGGGGTGAAGCCGACTCAGTCCAGTCGCGAGATCGCCTGCTCGTACTCATCATGTCGAGCCTTGCTGAACGCCTTGAGCACTTCCTCCTTCCGCCTGGCGTCGGCGAGAAGAAGCTTGTCATACCTCTCGGGCTCGTCCGAATATGCGAGATTTTTCAACACAATGTTGGCGAGACTGCCGGCTTTGGCGGGACAAGGGCGGTCCCGGTGCTCGTCGAATGGTAGCAGTGAAAAGTCATGGCCATGGGGCCACGCGACCAGTGGCTCTAGCATCGCGGCACAACCCTCCCGGGACATGATGGGAATACCGCCATCACTCATTCCAAGAAATGGAGCCTCTTCCTCACGGATGTTGCCGTCACCGTCGAGATTAAAAAACACATAATCCGTATCCGACACCCTGCATAGAAACAAAGAGTCGGCATCCCCGGAAAAAACTCCCGAACTCTGCGGTCCAAAATTGATGGCCGGCTCAAAGGGGTTATCCCCAACCTCGACGCCAGCATCCCCCTCGCGTCCTTCATGATCGTCCGGATTGTTTACCGCGACCCCTTGCGCCAGCGTCAGTACCGGCTGCCAGGCACCGGACTCGAAATAGTGGCCCAATAGAATCTCCAGGCGTCTTCGAACGACAATCCCGATCGATTCACCTTTCACCCAGGGATCAATGGGGGCATTTCCGTCTTCCTCGATTGCGCGCGCCAGGCCGGAAATATCAGTCATGTCGCGTTTCTCGATGTCGTGCGCGGTGTACCCGTGCGCGTGCGCCAAACCCTTTATGGCATCCCGCCGAACAAGGAGGTCCAGCATGGAACCCGTGTCGGTCCGCCCGGCAAGCCAATCGGAAGAGGTGGAGGTGACGACCGAACCGCACGCCCTGGACAAGCGCTCCGCTTCGTCCCTGAGTTCTCCGGCGTCGACTTTCACGCGAACAACGCCGTTCTTCGGCTTGACCGGGGTGAGTACATGACCCAACACGACCCGCGGCGACATAATATCCCCACCAATTACAAAAGGCCAGTTCTCATAAGCATGCATCCACCTGTGAACCCACTCCTCGCCCACATCGAAGTCTTCATAACCTGACCATACGGACTGCTGATTGCCACCGTCCTCACGATCGTACAGCATGCGCCGGGCATCGCGCAGATCCCGGTCGCGTTGCGAAAGTTTCTCGTAAGGAACATCGCGCGGCACGTCGCCGGTCAGTGGCTGAAGGCGTTTTTCAAGCCGATCGTGACGGTGGTTTGATTGGGGCGGTTTAATCCTGCTGGTGCCGTCGCGCCAATCGATAACCGCATAAATGAGATCATGCTCGACGATTTCTTCCATCCGTTCAAGATCGACCTCCCGCTCGACCAGATCGGTCACCTGCCTCAGTCGCTTGCGCAGTTCGGCCTGAGCCTCCGCCCGGTAACGATCTGCCGGGGCGACCTTCTTGTCGAAACTTGAGTCCTCGATCAGTTGCAGGATCGCGCGCCGCCGCTCGTCCCGGATTTCCTGGTCGGATTTCCCATGGTTGGCGATGTCGATGTCCTTGATCGCCCGGGCGATGTCCGCGAAGAGATGGCCCTTCGCCGCGAAATCCCCGTCGCGAATCTCGGATTCGCGTTCGGGTAAATTCTCACCGTCGAAGCGTATGAATCGCTTTCGCTTCTTGTGGTTCGCTTCACCGGCCTGCTTGCCGAATGCCGCCTCGAACAGCGCCGAGAGCGGCGGCGCTTCGCGCCCGCGGAATGTCCGCTCCCAGATTCGGCCCAGGTTCCTCGCAAGGATGGGCCTGTCCGGCTTCCTTATATTGCCCGGCAGCCGGAGTTCGGCCTCGATCTCATCCGCATCGCGCAATCGCTTATGAGTTTCTTCTTTGCGATCCCGCGTCTTTGTGAAGTCGGGATGTCGGGGAAATTCGACGACATTGCTCATCACCGTTCGTTCCTCCATTTGGGCCAGAAGCGTTGCCTCGTCGCCCTGCGGCCCATCCTGCGGAAGCGCAGGTCCGCCTTGTGGCGCAGGATGGTAACGATGCGGCCGGACGCGGACGCGATCAGTTCGCTCTCCCTCGCCGCTTCGATATCCCTTCTGGGATATTCTTCCCGTCGATCCAGTTCCCGGGCGACCGATCGGGAGATCCGCATACGCCGGCATCCTCGGGACGGACGGATCAGGTCGGCGTGATTGTAGACGATACTGCAAGCGGCCTCGGTGACGCGGCGCTCCAGCATCCGTTCTTCAGCATGTCTTGTCAGAACGGGCTTTTCGCCGGCAACTTCGGAAGGTGCATCCATCTTGATCTCCATCGCTTGTGACGGTCGGGTATTGACATCTAGTATGGTATCAGTAAACCGCATTTTTGGAAATATATCTGGAAATTTTTGACATAATTATTGGAAATTTTCTGACTATTATCTGGGTATTTCCGGGACGGCGACTACGGTGTGAAGGTTCTGACGCCCGTCGAAGTCGGTGGGCCGATCAAGGATTTTTTCGTCACCCGGCGGCCTATCCCGACCTGTCGGTCCCGGAGGTGTTCCCGCTGCCCCATTCACTCCGCTGAAAACGGCTCCGACCGTCGAAAAGTGTCCATGGCGGGTTATGCGGCAGCCACGCGCCTGCGGTTCCAATCGGAAGCAAAATGCTCTAAAGCCGGGTCCGCCGCAAACGCGGGATTGCCGCTGACCGCAATTCGCAACCCGAGACAAAAGATGAGCCGACCGACAGAGCCACAGCCGCGCGCCGGCGTATTGGACATTGCGACCTACGAGCCGGGCCGTGAAAGCGTCGCCGGCGTGGCCAGGGTATGGAAACTGTCTTCCAACGAAACGCCATTCGGCCCCTCGCCGAAAGCCGTTTCCGCGCTGGAGGGCGTCGCCGCCGGCCTTGAGCGCTATCCTGACGGGCAGGCGGCGTTGCTGCGCGACGCGATCGCCGAAACGCACGGTCTGAACCCCGCCAGCATCGTCTGCGGCAATGGTTCGGATGATCTTCTGGCCCTTCTGGCCCAGGCATATCTTTCACCCGGCGACGAAGGCATTTTCACCGAGCATGGATTTCCGCTCTACAAAATCCAGATCCTGGCCGCGGGCGCCAATCCGGTCGTTGCACCGGAAACGAATGAACGCGCCGACGTCGACGCCATTCTTTCAGCGGTGACGGAACGCACCGGAATTGTCTTTCTCGCAAATCCCAACAACCCTACGGGCACCTATCTGCCCTTCGGGGAGGTCAGGCGGCTTCACGCGGGATTGCCCGGAGATGTCCTGCTTGTGCTTGACGCGGCCTATGCGGAATATGTTCGGTGCAATGACTATGAGGCGGGTATCGAACTCGTGTCGTCGGCCGGCAATGCGGTCATGACGCGCACCTTCTCGAAGGTCCACGGTCTCGCCGCGCTCAGGATCGGCTGGATGTACGGACCTTCCGCGATCGTCGAAGCCGTCAATCGTGTGCGCGGACCGTTCAACCTCAATTCAGCGGCGATCGCGGCGGGCGCGGCGGCTGTCCGCGACCGGGATCACGTCGAGATGTCGGTGCGGCGCAATACAGAATGGCTGGAAAGACTGACCGATGCGCTCACGGCGATCGGCTTGCGGATCACGCCAAGCGCCGCGAATTTTCTGCTGATCCATTTTCCCGGGGACGATGCGGCGAAATCCGCCGAAGCGGCGGATGCGTTTCTTTGCGCACGCGGCTTTGTGTTGCGGCGCGTGGCGGCCTATGGCTTTCCCAACGCGCTTCGGATGAGTGTGGGAACCGCGGAAGCCAATACGGGCGTAATCGATGCGCTCACCGAATTCATGAAAGCCTGATCGGATGTCTTCACCATTGTTCGAAAAAGTCGCTCTTGTCGGCATTGGTCTGGTCGGCTCCTCGCTCGCGCGCATTATCCGGCGGGAAGGTCTCGCCGATCATGTGGCGATTTCAACTCGAAGCGCCGCAACGCTGCAAAGGGCGGAAGAGATCGGACTGGGCGGCAGCTATCACGCCGATGCCGCCGAATGCGCGCAAAATGCCGATCTGGTCGTCATGTCGGTGCCGGTTGGCGCCTCCGGTCCCGTCGCGCGACGGATTGCGCCGGCCCTGAAACCGGGCGCGATCCTGACCGACGCCGGATCCACAAAGGGATCCGTGGTCCGCGATGTCGCCCCCCACGTGCCCGATGGCGTTCATTTCATACCGGGGCACCCGATCGCCGGAACCGAGCAATCCGGCCCCGACGCCGGGTTTGCCTCCCTTTTCGAAGGCCGGTGGTGCATTTTGACGCCTGCCGCCGATTCCGATCCGGAAGCGGTCGGGAAGCTCACCCGATTTTGGGAGGCTTGCGGTTCGACGGTCGACACAATGGACGCCGATCACCACGATATGGTGCTGGCCATCGTTTCGCATCTGCCGCATATCATCGCTTACAACATTGTCGGCACCGCGGATGATCTGGAATCGGTGACCAAATCGGAGGTCATCAAGTATTCCGCCTCCGGTTTCCGCGATTTTACCCGCCTCGCGGCTTCCGATCCGACCATGTGGCGCGATGTCTGCCTGTCGAATCGTGACGCAATCCTGGAGATGTTGGCCCGGTTTTCGGAAGATCTTTCCGCATTGCAGCGGGCCATCCGCTGGGGAGACGCCGGCAAGCTGTTCGACATGTTCACGCACACGCGCGCCATTCGCCGCTCGATCATCGAAGCCGGTCAGGAAATCGACGCGCCGGATTTCGGCCGGCACGTTGTCGAACATCCCGAAGAGGGACAGGCGGGCGGCCAATAGTCCCGCAGTCCGCGATCACCCTCATTCGGGCGGACGCCGTCTACTCGGCGGCGTCTGCGTATTCCGACATCGGCGGGCAGGTGCAGATCAGGTTGCGGTCGCCATAGGCGTTATCCACGCGGTTGACCGGCGACCAATACTTGTCCACCCCGAGATTGCCAGGCGGGAAGCAGGCCTGTTCGCGGCTGTAGGGACGATCCCATGCGCCCACCAGATCGCGCACCGTGTGGGGGGCGTTCTTGAGCGGGTTGTTTTCGGCATCGATCCTGCCGTCGATGATGTCCTGCGCCTCCCGGCGGATCGAGATCATCGCGTCGCAGAAGCGATCGATCTCGCCCTTGGGCTCGGACTCGGTCGGCTCGACCATCAGCGTGCCCGCCACCGGCCAGGACATGGTCGGGGCGTGGAAACCCGAATCGATCAGGCGTTTGGCGGCGTCATCCACGGTGACGTTGCCCTCGTCCGCCAGCGGACGGATGTCGAGGATGCATTCATGCGCAACCCGGCCCGTGGCGGAGGTGTAGAGGATCTTGTAGCTGTCCTTCAGCCGTTCCGCGATGTAGTTGGCATTGAGGATCGCCACTTTGGACGCCTGCGTGAGGCCCGAGCCGCCCATCAGTAGAACATAGGCCCAACTGACCGGCAGGATCGAGGGCGACCCGAAGGGCGCCGCCGAAACCGGACCCACGGCGGAGCCGAATTCCGGATGGCCCGGAAGGTATTCGGCCAGATGCGCCCTGACCCCGATCGGCCCCATGCCGGGTCCGCCGCCGCCATGCGGAATGCAGAAGGTCTTGTGCAGGTTCAGGTGGCTGACGTCGCCGCCGATCTTGCCCGGCTGGACCAGACCCACCATCGCATTCATGTTGGCGCCGTCGATATAGACTTGGCCGCCATGATCGTGGGTGATCTGACACACTTCCTGCACGGTCTCCTCGAACACGCCGTGGGTCGAGGGGTAGGTGATCATGCAGGCGGCGAGATTGTCGCCGTGCCGTTCCGCCTTGTCGCGGAAATCGGCCACGTCGATATTACCGTTGTCGTCCGACTTTACCGGGACCACCTTGTAACCCACCATCTGGGCGGAGGCGGGGTTGGTGCCATGGGCCGAGGTCGGGATCAGGCAGATATTGCGGCGCCCTTCACCTCGCGCAGCGTGATAGTTGCGGATCGTCAGAAGCCCCGCATATTCGCCTTGCGCGCCTGAGTTCGGCTGCTGGCTGATCGCGTCATAGCCGGTGATCCGGCACAGCTTGTCGTTCAGGTCGGCGATCATTTCCTGATAGCCCGCGGCCTGATCCACCGGCGCGAAGGGGTGCATGTTGGCGAATTCGGGCCACGTGACCGGGATCATCTCGATGGTGGCGTTGAGCTTCATCGTGCACGAACCCAGTGGGATCATTGCGCGGTCGAGCGCCAGATCGCGATCGGCCAGGCGGCGCATGTAGCGGGTGATCTCGGCCTCGGCCCGGTTCTTGTGGAAGATCGGGTGGGTCAGATATTCGCTTTCGCGCAGCGCATGTTCGGGCAGGCGGTAGCTGCGGTTCTTCTCGCTGTCGTCCTTCCTGGATATGCCGAAGGCGCCCCAGACGGCCTCAATGACCGACGGGCGGGTCTGCTCGTCAAGCGAGATGCCGACCTTGGTGTCGCCCACCTTGCGCAGGTTGATGCCGCGGGCGACGGCCGCTTCCATAACGGTCTTTTGCAGCGCGCCCACCTCGACGGTGATGGTTTCGAAGAAGACCTCAGGTTCGACCTTGAACCCGTGCTCTTCCAGACCGTCGGCAAGGCGCGAGGTTTTGCGGTGCACCGATTGCGCGATGGCCTTGATGCCGTCGGGGCCGTGATAGACCGCGTACATCGAGGCGATCACCGCCAGCAGCGCCTGAGCGGTGCAGACGTTCGAATTGGCCTTTTCGCGGCGGATGTGCTGTTCGCGGGTCTGTAGCGCAAGACGGTATGCCTTGTTGCCGCGGCTGTCGATCGACACGCCGATGATGCGGCCCGGCATAGTGCGCTTGAGCTTGTCGGTGGTGGCCATATAGGCGGCGTGCGGGCCGCCATAGCCCATGGGCACGCCAAAGCGCTGGGTCGAGCCGATGGCGATATCCGCCCCCATCTCGCCGGGGCTTTTCAGCAGCGACAGCGCGAGAATGTCCGCCGCGACGACCGCGATCCCCTTGTGATCGTGCAGGGCGGCGATCTGATCGGTGAAATCGCGCACATGACCGTAGGTGCCGGGATATTGGAAGATGGCCCCGAAGACGGCGCCCGGGTCCAGTTCGTCGGGGTCGGCCTCGACCACGTCGATCCCCAGCGGTTCGGCGCGGGTTCTGATCACGGCGACGGTTTGCGGGTGGCAGTTCCGATCGACGAAGAAGGCCGCATTGTTCGCCTTGGAGCGCGATCCGCGATGCGCCATGGCCATGGCTTCCGCGGCGGCGGTGGCTTCGTCCAGCAGCGACGCGTTGGCGACCTCAAGACCCGTCAGATCGCTGACCATGGTCTGGAAGTTCAACAGCGCCTCAAGCCGTCCTTGCGAAATCTCCGGCTGATAGGGGGTATAGGCGGTGTACCATGCCGGGTTTTCGAGGATGTTGCGCAGGATCGGCGCCGGCGTGGTCGTGCCGTAATAGCCCTGGCCGATCAGCGAGGTCAGAACCTTGTTCTTGCCCGCGATCCGCTTCATGTGGAAGAACACATCGCGTTCCGACATGGGTGCGCGCCAGCCGAGCGGGTCCTTGCTGCGTATGGCGGGGGGGACGGTTGCGTCGATCAGCGCATCCAGCGAGTCAAAACCGATCGCCTTGAGCATCTCGTCCATTTCACCGGGTGAGGGGCCGATATGGCGACGGTTGGCGAAATCGTAGGCTTGGTAGGTCGTCAGTTCGAATGCCATTGTCCGCTCCTTGTGAAGTTTGGGCCCGCCGGAAGGGCCGGCGGGGAAATCAGATCAGCCGATAAAAACGTTGTAGCCGTCGAGGTCCATCAGATCGTCGAGTTGCGAGGTATCGGCGAGCTTGATCTTGTAAATCCAGGCGTCGCCTTCGGGGCTTTCATTCAGGGCGCCGGGATTGTCGGCCAGCGCTTCATTGGCCTCGATCACTTCGCCATTGACGGGCGCGTAGATTTCGGAGGCCGCCTTGACCGACTCGATAACGCCGATCTCGTCGCCCTTGCCGAATTCGTCGCCCGCCTCCTTCAACTCGACGAAAACGATGTCGCCCAGTTGATCCGCGGCGTGCTGCGTGATGCCGACCGTTGCGATGTCGGCCTCGACGGCGACCCATTCATGTTCTTCCGAGTAGTATGTAGCCATTGGTTCTTTCCATGTGTTAGCGTTTGTAATTCTGTGTGACGAAGGGCAGTGCGACGATGTCCGCCGGTTGCGCCTTGCCGCGGATGATGAGGTTGATGCGCTCGCCCGGCTCAGCGTGGCCGGCCGAGACGTAGCCCATGGCGACGGGGCCGCTGACGGTCGGGCCGAAGCAGCCTGAAGTGATGGTCCCGATGGCGTTGCCTTCGGCGCATTGGATTTCGACGCCCTGACGCGCCGGGGCGCGGCCTTCGGGCCGGATGCCGACCAGTTTGCGCGCAGCCCCTTCGGCCAGCTCTTTCCGTATCCGCGCCGCGCCGGGGAACCCGCCTTCTTCCTTGCGGCGTTTCTGCATGGCCCAGCCAAGCGATGCCTCAACCGGTGACGTGGATTGATCGATGTCGTTGCCATAGAGGCAAAGCCCCGCCTCCAGGCGCAGCGAGTCGCGTGCGCCAAGACCGGCCGGTGCACAGTCGTCATGGGCCAGGAAGGCGCGGGTGAGTTCGATGGCCTTGTCTTCGGGGATCGATATCTCGTAGCCGTCCTCGCCGGTGTAGCCCAGGCGCGAGACGCGGCATTCGATACCTTTGATCGCAGCCACGGCGGTTTCCATGAACTTCAGATCGCGCGCGGCAGGGCAAAGATCACCGACCACATCCTCTGCCTTGGGGCCCTGCACGGCCACCAGGGCGCGGTCGAATATTTCGGTCACCTCGACGCCGTCCAGATTGGCTCGCATGTGCGGAATGTCCTGATGGCGCAGCGCGGCGTTGACCACGACGAAGTAGTGATCGCCCGCGTTCGACACGATCAGATCGTCCATGATCCCGCCGTCTTCATTGGTGAAGAAGCCGTAACGGGCCTTGCCCTCGGGCAGGGTTGCATAGGCCTGCGGGCAGAGCGCCTCGAGCCTTTCGCCCACATTCTCGCCTGTCAGGATCACCTGACCCATATGCGAGACGTCGAACAGGGCGGCTTTTTCGCGACAGTGATTATGCTCGCCCATGATCCCCATGGGATATTGGACGGGCATTTCCCAGCCGGCGAATTCAACCATCTTGCCGCCAAATTCGACATGCAGGTCGTGGAGCGGGGTCCGTTTCGCAGTGTAATTCATCTCATTTGCCTTTCCTGGCTACTCAGTCGCGAATGACCATGACGGTGCAATGTGCGTTGCGCACGACCCGGGCGAGGTTCGGGCCGATCTCGTAGTTGGGAAAATCGCCCTTGGCCGAGGCCATCACGATCATGTCGAAGCCCTCGCGGTGCGCGAGCTTCAGAATCTCGCGATGGACGCTGCCCTGTTCGATATGGATGGGCAGGTCGGATGCGCCGCCGCGGTCCAGTATCTCCTTGATTGCGCCCGCGACATAATCTCTGGCGCCGGCGCCGTAGTTTGCCGGCAGGTTCGGCAGCAGAATGATGTCGGGAATGACCGACACGACATGCAGATCGGCTCCATAGAATTTGGCTTGATCCATCGCAACCGACAGCGCCTTTTTCCAGGAACGCTCGTCGGTGTGATCGATCGGGAGCAGGATTTTTGTCACCATCTTTTCTCTCCTCACAAATGTGGAGTGCTCATTTTGAGGGCGGGGGCCGCCACGGCCTCCGCCTGATGATTATCCGGCGGCTTCGCCCGCTTCTTCCGACTTGCCGTCCGAGTCGAAGAACTCCTTGGTGAGTTTGAAGATGATCGGACTCAGCAGGGCCAGAGCGATCAGGTTCGGAACGGCCATCATCGCGTTCAGCGTATCCGCCAGCAGCCAGATGAAGCCGAGGTCGGCCGTTGCACCGAAGTAGATCATGGCGATCCACAGGATGCGGTAGGGCGTCAGCGCCCGGTGACCGAAGAAGAATCCGACGCATTTCTCACCGTAGAATGACCAGCCGAGGATGGTGGTGAAAGCGAAGATCGACAGCGCAATCGCGATCAGATACCCGCCGATGCCCGGCAGCGACAGTTCGAACGCGTGGCTGGTCAGCGCGGCGCCGGATTCACCCGAGGTCCATGCACCCGAGGCGATGATGGCGAGGCCGGTGATCGAGCAGATGATGATCGTGTCGATGAAGGTGCCCAGCATGGCCACCAGGCCCTGGTTCACCGGACCTTTGGTCGAGGCGGCGGCGTGTGCGATCGGGGCCGAACCGAGACCGGCTTCGTTTGAGAACACACCGCGTGCAACGCCGAAGCGGATGGCCGCCCAGACGGCCGCGCCGGCGAAGCCGCCTTCGGCGGCGGACGGGGTGAAGGCGTGCGTGAAGACCAGGCTTAGAGCCGTGCCGATCGAGCCGATATTGATCAGCAGAACCAGAAGACCGGCGACGATGTAGGCCACGGCCATGAACGGAACCAGTTTACCGGCCACCGCTCCGATGCGGGTGATGCCGCCCAGGATCACGGCCGCGGTCAGAACCATCAGAACAACGCCGGTGATCGATGTGTTGAGCCCGAAGTTCGTTTCCAGAACCTGCGCCACGCCGTTGGCCTGTACGCCGTTACCGATGCCGAAGGCCGCGATCGCGCCGAACAGCGCAAACGCCCAGGCCAGCCAGTGCCAGTTCGAACTGAGGCCGTTCTTGATGTAGTACATCGGACCGCCGACATAGTTGCCCAGCTCATCCGTCTCGCGGAATTTCACCGCGCAGACGGCCTCGCCGTATTTGGTCGCCATGCCGACCAGGGCCGTCATCCACATCCAGAACAGCGCGCCCGGGCCGCCAAGGAAGACGGCCGTTGCGACGCCTGCGATGTTGCCCGTGCCGATGGTGGCCGAGAGCGACGTCATCAGGGCGTTGAACGGGCTGATCTGGCCTTCGCCCTGTTCTTCGCGTCCCTTGAACAGAAGGCTGAAGCCGGTGCCCAGCTTCAGGATCGGCATGAGTTTCAGCCCGATCTGCAGAAACAGGCCGACGCCCAGAATGAGGACCAGCATCAGGGGACCCCAGACAACCCCGTTTATCTGTCCGACTATATTGTTTAACGCTTCCATGGAAATCCTCCCAAATGCGTCTGGTTAAGCCCTGTTGGCCGATGCTCTCGGGCAGGCCAGTTTCAGAGCGGTGAAGTTCTCGTCCGCGTGGAAAGACGAACGCGTCGGCGGCGGCGCGGAAACACCCGGAAAATCTTTGCCGCGGGCAATCCGCCCGAACTGCGCGAATTCTTCCCGGACCCGGAACCGATCAATCGGGTGATGTATTGGCGCCGGTTGCGGATACTGTCCGGCGGTCGGAAAATCAACGCTCACCGCGCGTGGACCGTCCACGACCTCCCAGATGTCGTCGAGGGTTCCCCCCGATCCAGCCATCGAACCGGATTTCGTGAGCGCTTCGGGGTCGGCGCGCTTTGCGTCGTCCAACGGAACGGGAAACTCGAACATCGACACCGGGTCGCGGGGCGGGCGCCGGCCCTTCGGGCTAACTCCATACCCGGGCGCCCCGGTCGGAACCGGACGAAGAACCTCGAAATCGACGTACCGGTCCAATGCCTCAAAAAGATCGCCGGTCTGCAACAGGCGCTCAAGATGATCCGCAAAATCGAACAGCCCAAGCTCATGCATCGCCAGAATCTCCTGAAACCAGTGAATCACATTGCCACGTGAAATGCATCGTTTTTTATAGGTGTCCATATCGCCAGTGACAGGGCCGCGAACTTACCTGACGCTGATTTGACTTTCCATCTGCCGGATTTAAGTCACCGGCTTCGGGCCGGCCCGCTTCGGCGTGGGAATAACGAAGCCGCCGTATATTGAAATCGACTTTGGGTGAAGTTTCAAGGCCGCGAGACCTCTCATGACCTGTTCCACAGCCGACCATACCACATATCACCTTCTGCATCACGTTGTTTGAACGATGAAATATCGCCATGAAACATTGCGCGGGGCATTCGATTGCGCGTGCATGAGACCACGCATCAGACCTGTTGCGAACCGGGTGTTCATATCGTGCACGGAATGCCGGCCCGCGATCATGTCCATGTGTTCATTCCGGTCCCGCCCGGATCGGTTTTGTCGGAGGCGCGGGTCGAAGAGCGGTCGTCACAAAAGCATATCCGAATTCCGTTCCGACGACACGCGGCCCAGGTTCTGCAAAGCCGCGAGGCTGGACTCTGCTCTGCTAATGCAGACGGCGCATGCCGTCAGAGACCTGCTGGAGTGAGGAGCGTCAATGAAGAACCGCCATCCGAATATGGCATACCGGCCTCAAGCGGGCAGAAAGTCGGAGGCGAGGTTGCATTGGCCACCCGGTCGATTTAGTGGAGAACTTCGCGGACGCCGAAATTTCCATTGAACCCTTTTGAACCAAAGCCTTTGGAAACATCCAAGTGCATCACGAACTGAAAATGGCGACCTCCGATCTCGCGAACTTTCTGCAAGAAAAGCTCCCTGAGCTATCGGACCAATGGTGGCAAGAACATGTTGTCGAGCGCTTGAGCTTTCAGCAACAGAGAGTTGTCGGCGAGAAGAAGATCACTGTGTTGAGAGAGCTCGATTTCGCCGCGCTCCTGCGTATCCTGGACCAGAACTGGTATGACCTTTCAAAAAAAATCACTCTTCCGCGCGAAGCAAGGAATTGGGTTAAGGAGCTACAAACCGTCCGCAATAGGTGGGCGCATATGGCCGCGGAAGAAACACCGGCAAGCGAAGTCTATCGTGATGCTGAAACTTTGGGACGGCTGTTGGCGCTGATCGACGCCAATGAGAGGTCTGTAAACGCCGTTCAGGCGGCCAGGGACGCAGCACTCGCCAGCATGACGGACAGCGCAGGCGTCACAACACCATTTCAGACAGAGGCCGCCACGGGCGAAATTGAGTCAACGAGCAAAGCTCCAATACATCTCTTCAAGATCGGTGACGTCGTCACTCTTCGCTCCGACAGGAATATCAAGCTTCCTGTGCTCGAGGTGATCACCGAAGGCCCGGAAGTCAGATATCGTGTCTTCCAAGATAGTGCAAAGGCCACCTACTACGAAAGCCAGCTGCAGGCCGTCGGTATTGGCACTGCTGAGAGACCATCAATACCCACTGATGAGTTCCGGGCACGGCTGACAGCACTTCATCTTCTGTCACCCTCAACTGCGAATCTGTTTTCGCTTCGGTCGGGTCGCGTCAACTTCGTGCCCTGTCAGTACAGGCCTGTTCTGAAACTGATACGCTCCGATCGTCCCCGGTTGCTCATCGCGGACGGGGTCGGTGTTGGTAAGACCATAGAGGCCGGTCTGATCCTGAAGGAGCTTCGTGCCCGAATGGACATCTCATCCGTGCTCGTCATTTGCCCGAGGGCGCTGGTCGCCGGGCGCAAGTGGCAGGCCGAAATGAAGCGCTTTGACGAGAGTTTCACCCATCTCGACGGAGCGCTGCTTCGTCATTGCCTCCACGAGACCCACCTGGAGGGCGAGTGGCCGGAGCAATATGAAAAGGCGATCTTATCCTTTTCATTGTTCGACTCCGAGTTGATCTTCGGATCGGAAAAGAACAAGAGACGCAAGGGCTGCGGTCTGCTCGCGCTCGACCCAGCGCCATCATTCGACCTCGTGATCGTTGATGAGGCGCACCATATCCGAAACTCGAACACCTTTCTCCACCAAGGAGTCCGATACTTCTGCGACAACGCACGTGCTGTTCTGCTGATGACCGCAACGCCTGTTCAGCTCGGCAGCAATGACCTTTTCACACTGCTCAATGTTCTTCGTCCCGATCTTGTGATCGACCGCAACAGCTTCGAGCAGATGGCGGAGCCGAACCGTTTCATCAACGCGGCTGTCAGGCTGTGTCATGAGAAGGGACCGGTCTGGCAGGAAGAGGCCGCCGCCCAGCTTCAGAAAGCGGCCCGGACCGAATGGGGACGGCTGTTCCTGCGCGAGGGACCAACGTTCCAAGCGGCTTTTGACAAACTGCAAGAAGAAGCAGAACTCCCCGATGAGGAGCGTGTCATTCTGACGAGGACGCTGGAGGAGCTCTACACCTTCAGTTCGATCATCAATCGGACGCGCCGACGCGACATCGGTGAGTTCACCACAAGGAAACCGCAGACGCTCACCGTCGAGTTCACCGACGAACAGAAAGCGCTTCATGATGATCTTCTGAACATAGTTGCCCGCATCCTTGCGCGCTGCCAAGGCCGGCAGAACGTCAAGTTTATGATGACGACCATTCGCAGACAGGCGGCGAGCTGTCTCTACGGGCTTGCGCCGTTATTGTCCGATATTCTGAACCGTAAGCTTGATCAGCTCGAACTCATCGAGTCCGCCGATAGCGCGGACGAAGTCGATCTGAGTTTTGTGGAAGGTATTAGGTTAGAGATTGAGGGGCTCATCGCGCGAGCCGAGCATCTCGATCCGACCGATCCGAAGTTCGACGCCTTCATTCGTACACTGAAAGACAAGACGAAGCTGGAGAACAACAAGGCGCTTGTGTTCAGCACTTTCCGACACACGCTCGCATATATTGCCCGCCACACCGAAGTGGCTGGCCTACGATACGGACTGATCCACGGCGATGTTCCCGATGACGAACGCGCAACATTACGCAGGCGGTTCTCGCTTCCGAAGGACCGCCCGAATGCGCTCGACATCCTTTTGTCCTCCGAGGTCGGCTGCGAGGGCCTCGACTTCCAGTTCTGCGACTTCCTCGTCAACTATGATCTACCGTGGAATCCGATGCGCATCGAACAACGCATCGGTCGCATCGACCGCTATGGCCAGAAGAGCGAGGCAGTCAGCATTGTAAATCTTATCACGCCGGGCACGGTTGACGCGGACATCTATCAACGTTGTCTGATGCGGATCGGCGTGTTCCAGCATGCGGTTGGCGGAAGTGAAGAGATCCTTGGTCAGATCACACAGGAAATCCACGACATCGCCGAGAGCTTCGTTCTGACCGACGAAGAGCGGTCGACAAGGCTTCAGCAACTTTCAGATAACGGCATCCGCCGCATTCGGGAAGAACAGGAACTCGAAGAGAAAGAATCAGAACTGTTCGGCCTCAACGTACCGAAGGTATCGTGGCGAGAGGACATTGAGGATGCCGAAAGCGAGTGGCTATCGCCCGCCGCCATCCAGCAATGCGTGGCAATCTATCTGAAGGCGCGGACGGGATCGGACACCGATCATCTGCTCGGAGAAAAGCCGCTCAAGACGCTGCGTTTGGGCCACGAGGCGCGCAACGCGCTACTCGGAGATTTTAGGCAACTGAAACGCAGCACGGACCCTGTCTCCAAGGGTTGGGAGGAGTGGCTCAAAGGCGGCAATCCGAGCCTTGCCGTGACGTTTGACCAGGCGACGGCGTCCGATGACCCGAAAACCATCCATCTCACCGTGCTGCACCCATTGATACGGCAGGCAGCGCGGTTCCTGGAGACCAACGATGCGATGCATTGCACCCTAAAGACCGCTGACGGGCTGCCCGCCGGCGAGCACAGGTTTGCGCTCTACCGATGGAGAAAATTCGGCATAAAACCCGATGAGGAACTCGTCGCGGTAGCCGATGATCCCGCCGTCGAAGCAGGGCTCATGAAGGTGTTGCACAAGGCCGTTGAGCCGATCAAGCCCCACCCGGTGCTTTCGTGTGCATTCGATGATCTGGATGCTCCGCACCACGCGAAATGGACGGCCGCGCAAGCGAACCACATCGCACGGAATCAGGAGATCACCGAACACAGGGTGCAGAGCCTTACTGTCAGCCATCGCGCCCGGACGCGCGCCTTGGAAGACCAACTTTCAAAAGCGACGAATGAGAAGATCCGCATCATGAAGCAGAGCGAACTTGCACGCGCGAACGCTGATTTTGACAGGCGCGTTATGGAGTTACGGGAAGGCGAAAATACCGGCGACATTCGGGCGACGCCTGTGCTGTTCGGAACCGTTTTTGTGGGAGCCGAATGATACGCATGACTATGAACCACGAAGCCTCCCACCGCGACAAATCCGACAAACAGTCGGTAATCGACCGGGTGCACGCCGAACGCGCGGATCTCGCACGAGTGCTCAAGAAGCATAAAGGGATCAGGCATCTCGTTGAGGAGCTCTATCCGGACAGCGCTCATTTCATCTTTGAGCTTCTTCAGAATTCCGAGGATGCCCGCGCAACCGAAGTGGATTTTGTCCTCACGAACGACTGCCTGTCGTTCGAGCACAATGGCAGAGCCTTCACGAAGGAGGACATCCTCGGCATAACAGATGTGGGCAAAGGCACGAAGTTTGACGACGAAGACACCATCGGGCGGTTCGGAGTCGGGTTCAAGGCCGTGTTTGCATACACGGAATCACCTCGGATTTGGTCGCCAACATATTCGTTTCGGATTGACGAGTTGGTCCTGCCATACCTGCTCGATAAGCGCACCGATTTGAATGGCAGAACCCGCTTCGAGTTCCCGTTCAACAACGCTGAGAGGCCGAGAGATGTAGCCTTCAAGGAAGTCGAGGACGGCTTGCAGGATCTCGCCGAGTCAACGCTCCTGTTCCTGAACCACCTTCAGTCAATTTCCTGGAAGATCGGTGACCGCAAAGCGGGTGACGTGCTTCGGATCCGCCACACCGAAAACCACATCGAAGTTCTCAAGGAAATCAATGGCGCGCCGACGGCAAGTTCTCACTATCTGCGGTTTACAAGGCCGGTTGAGGGCCTGGCGAAGCAGACCCAGCACAAGGTGGCGGTCGCATTCGCCCTCGAGTTTCTGCCTGAGGTGAAAGCGTTCGATCAGAACGTGCCGATCGCGAAGCAGATGAAGATTGCGCCGGTGCAGGGGCAGGTCGCTGTGTTCTTCCCGGCGGAGAAGGAGACTTCCGGCCTTCGCTTCCATCTACATGCACCATTCGTCCCGGAACTGAGCCGTGCGAGCATTAAGGACATACCGGCAAACGAGCCGCTGTTTCAGCAACTCGCCGAACTGACTGCAGATTCCCTGCACGAGATTCGCAACTACGGCTTGATGACGCTAGATTTTTTATCGGTCTTGCCGAACCAACAGGATCCCATCCCCGCACGATACGAAAAAATACGAAATGGCATAATTGATGCCATGAACAATGAGGCGCTCACGCCAACGCATAAGAAGTCGCACGCACCCGCACGACGTCTTCTTCAAGCGAAGGCGTTGCTGAAAAATCTTCTCTCAGAGAAAGACCTCGAATATCTCGCGGAGTATGACGAAGAGCCCCCGCTCTGGGCGGTGGGCGCGACGCAAAGAAACACCAACGCTGATCGCTTCCTAGACTCGCTCAATATCCAAGGCTGGGGATTAGATGAATTCGTCGACCTGTTAGTTGATCGGACATCCGAAGGAAGGCGCTATGTTTCGTGCGCGCCATATTGGGTCGAAGATCCCGATTCCGACTTCATGCAATGGCTCGCATCAAAATCGAATGAATGGCATCAGCAGTTATATGCCCTTCTGTTCAGTGAACTCGCAGCCGATGGTGGACTGGACCGCTTCAAAGATTGTCAGTTAGCTCGACTCTTTCCCGTGAAGTATAGTGTCGGCACCAAATGCTTCTTTCCTGACGACGGCGATCAGGACGACAGCGTCCTTCCGAGGGTAGCGGCGGATGTTTACAGTTCCGGAAGAAGCAAGACCCAGCAGCACAATGCCCGCAAGTTCTTGGAAGAGATAGGCGTTCGCGTTGTTGGTGAAGCAGAGAAGGTCGAACTGATCCTCAAACAACGATACACCTACGATGCGAAAATTCCGGACAATAAGATCTACCGAAGGGACCTGAAGCGCTTCGTGGTTCTTGTTGAAAAAGAGCCATCTCAGTCACAGCTTTTCAAGGACCACTACATTTTCAAATGCGCCGACGACAAATGGCGCGAACCAAATGGCGTATACCTCGACGAACCATACATCGAGACCGGGCTGAGCGCGTACTATGACTCAGATGGAGATGGGGGCGAATCATACCCGTTGAATGATGTTTACCGAGAAGTTGGCGTTTCGCTGAAGAGGGTCGCTTCATTCGCTAAGGCGGTCGGCGCCAAGGTGGAGCTCCACATAGACACTTGCTGCTGTGACCAGAACCCTGAATGGGACTATTTGCGGCAAGTAGGTGGAGAGCGCCACACGTCTCCCATCGATAAAGACTACGAAATTGATGGATTGGAAAAGATGCTTGCGAAGCCAACGCTTCGTCTTTCTCAACTGGTCTGGCGGACCATGGTTGGCCTGCCGAACGACGGTCGCCACTTGGTGGGGCTACCTATCGTCGGAATGCAAGCGCTGGGTCACGGAAGGCTGATTCCTCTCTCGTACATGTGCTACGGGCTGCGTTTTGGGTTCCGCAGAGGGAAGGTTCATTTGTACGCCCGGCAGAGGCGTCGCCCGAACTACTTCCTGATGGCTTTTCTTTTGATCCAGGCCAACGCTGGCTGGAGGCCGTGGAGTGGGGCGAGGAAGACATCAAGCGCTCCGAGCAGCAGCAACGTCAGAAGGAAACGTTCGCACGAGAACTCGGCTTCTCAGACCTGTCGAGTCTGGAGAGAGCGAGACGGTTCGCCGCACTTCCGCCAGAGGATCAAGAACGCTTCTTGGCTGACCTAGAACGTAGCGCTGAGATTGGGCTGTCTGACTACTCGTCCGCAAACCCTGAACGGCGGGCTTCGCGGGTTGGCGAGTTGGCCGCGCAGGCCCCCGACCGGCGTACCGAAAAACGGATGCGAAGCGTGTCAGTTGGCCGCGAAGAGGTCAAAGCGGAAGCTGCGCAATATCTGCTGCAGCAATACGTCGTTGGCGACGAAATCATATGTCAAGTTTGCAGGAGACCGATGCCGTTCAAGCTTGATGACGGCTCCGCCTACTTCGAGAAGGTCGAGTTTCTGTCCGAGTTGAAGAAGAGACATCACCAGAACTATCTCGCGCTGTGTCCGAACCACGCGGCGATGTTCCGGCACGCCAACAGCACCAAAGACCTCATGATGAAGATATTCACCGAGCTGACGCGCAACGAACTGGAAGTCGTGCTCGCGCAGGAAAACAAGACTGTATACTTCACCGAGATACATATCGCCGATCTCAGGAAGGTCATCGAAGTCGATCGCGGTATGACTGCCGATTTCGATGGAGATCATACAGAGTCTTGAGCACGGGCGCGCGCCCGAAAGCACGAAGGACTTTGCACTCTCTTGCTTCCACGGGCAGTTTTAAAGGCTATTTTGCGCATGGTTTGCCGATGTTGTTGTGGCGTTCTTCGCGCTTTGGATGTGGACCAAGGCAAGCCGTGGCCGGACGGTCGAACTTGAGAAGCGCACCAAGCGCTATCCGACTGACCTGACCGACGAGGGATGGGAGATTATCGATCCGCTCCTACCGCCGCCGCCACAGCGCGGTCGCAGACCACCGACCTGCGCGAGGCGCTGACCGCGCCACGTTATCCTGCCCGCAGCGGTGGCGGATGCTGCCGAAGGACTTTCCGCCCCGGAACCCTGCGTGGCGTTTCCGGCGTTTTGTTTGCCGGTTGCTGTTGCGCCCTATCGCTTGACCGGGAGCGCGAAGGGCGTGAGCGGGGTCTGACAGCGGCGATTGTCGACCGCCGGTCGATCAAAGCTCCGGCGGCGCGAAAGCGCGGGGTCGACGCGGCCGGAAAGGTCGTTGGCCGCAAGCGCCACATAGCCGTCGATCATCCTACCGGCGCGGACATTTCCGACAGCGCCGAAGTCCGGGAGATCGTTGCCGCCATCGGGAAACGGTGGCCATGGCTCAAGCATTTGTGTGCCGACGGTGCTTATGATCGCACCCGATTGATGGATGCCGCCGCCTGCCGGGATTGCGTTCTCGAAATCATTGGCCGCACCGAAAAGCAGGCTGGCTTCAAGGTCCTGCCGCCGCGCCGGTCGTCAAACGAACCTTTGGATGGATGACGCGCCGGCGGCGGCTCGTACGCGACTACGAACACCCCATTGATGTCTCCAAAGCCATGATCCATGGCGCCCTCGACAACCCGTTACTGCAACGCATCGCCAAACCATCAGAAATCTTAGAACTCTGAGAAGATCGGCATCAGCGCGACCGCCGGGCTGGGGGCGTTATTCGTGCCACTTGCGGATAAGCATCCGAAACCCGGCGGGCGAATTGTCTTCGTCCTGCCAATCGCGTTTGCCAGCGGTGAGGCGTGGGGAGCGGTTCGCAAGTATCTGGCCGACGCTACCACCTCAAGACAGTCATCACGAGTCACGACGCCAGTCGCACCAGCTTCTCGGAGAACACCGACCTTTCGGAGATCCTGTTCGTTGCGCGAAAGCTGAAAAGTAGAGAGAAGGCGAGGGCAGCACGAAGCTCCCTCGACGTCAAATCCGTCCGCGTGATCGCAACCGCCATCAAAACCTCCATCCTTTGATGAAAGTGAACCAGGACCTACACCATTGGCCGGTGGTATTATTTGCGCGACGAAGTGTGGAGAGTGCTTCCCATGCGTGGTTTTTGTGGTGACCGTCGCGCCGAAGTTGAAGAAGCCGGTGATGCCGCTGCGAACGATTTCGGTCTCAAGTCGATAAAACAGACCGGATAGATGAACTTTCGCCCGTTCGATCCGGGATACTCCGCGGTTTTTCGCCGCCATAGGCCCAATCGAGCAGTTTGATCGTATGAACGACAGGTTGTTTCGCTACCGAACCGATATGTGTTATGCAACCGATATTCCCCGCCGCGATGACGTGGGCGCCGGTCGCCTCGATGTTTTTCAGCTTCCGGTCACGTAATCCGGAGGCGATATCCGGCTGCATGATGTTGTAGACGCCCGCCGAACCGCAGCATAGATGTCCCTCGCGCGGCTCGCGAACTTCAAACCCCGCTCCGGTCAGCAGCATCCTCGGTTGCCGGGTTATCTTTTGGCCGTGCTGCAATGAACAGGCCGAATGATACGCAACGATGACGCCGGTTTCGATCTCCGGTTCCGGCAGATCGATTTCGGCGAGGAACTCCGTGATATCCTTGGTCAGGCCGGAAATTTCAACCGCTTTTTCGGAATAATCCGGATCGAGCCGCAGCATATGCCCGTAGTCCTTGATCGTCGTGCCGCATCCCGAAGCGGTAACGATGATCGCGTCTAGCTCGCCGGTGTCCATGACCCGGCGCCAGGCGTCCACATTGTTGCGGGCTTGAGCCAGCGCAGCGTCCTCGCGCCCCATATGGTGAACCAGCGCTCCGCAGCAACCCTCTCCGCTCGCCACGACAACCTCATAGCCAAGCCTCGTTAGAAGCGAGACGGCGGCTTTGTTGATTTCGGGATCGAGCACCGGCTGCGCACAGCCTGAAAGGATCGCGACGCGCCCCACCCTCTTTGCGCCGGCGCGGTGGATAGCGGGTCTTGATTGGCCGGATTCGGCCGGAACGGTTTTTGGCGCCAGTTCCAGCATCGCTTTCAACGGTCTTGTTTGCGGCGTGACGCCAAACAGGCCGGCAAACGGCCGGGCAAGTCCGGCGAGCGCCAGTGACGCTCTGAATCGCCGCGGGTAAGGCAGCACGGCGGCCAATGCGCTTCGGATCAGGCGATCGATAACGGGACGGCGATAGGTTCTTTCGATATGGGCGCGGGCATGATCGACAAGATGCATGTAGTCCACACCCGACGGGCATGTGGTCGTGCAAGCAAGGCAGGAAAGGCATCGGTCGATATGGATCACGGTATCGCGGTCCGCCGCCCGGCCGTTCTCCAGCATTTCCTTGATCAGGTAGATGCGCCCGCGCGGACTGTCGAGTTCGTTGCCAAGCGTGACGTAGGTCGGACAGGTGGCGGTGCAGAATCCGCAATGCACGCATCTGCGCAGGATTTTTTCGGCTTCCGCGGTGCCGGGATCGGCCAGTTGGTGTATGGAGAAATCTGTCCGCATGATCTACGCCGCGACCATCCGTCCCGGATTGAAGACGCCCGCCGGATCGAATGCCCGCCGGATCCGCTCCGACAATTGCCGGACGGCTGCCGCCTCCGGCTGAAATACCGGCGCCAACAAGCGAAACTGGCTGTCCGCGCGAACCAGCAAGGCATGGCCGCCGCCATGCCTGGCCAGCGCGGCGCGGATCAGATCGTCATGCGGGTTATCGTCCTCGACCGACAGCCAGACCAATCCTCCCTGCCAGTCATAATAGGCGTCGATTGCCGCCTTCATGCGAAGCGACATGACGAAATTCGGCGCTTCCGACGGCTTCATCGACACGCGCCAGACGATCGTCTTTTTGCCGGCAAAGAGAGTAACGTCCCGGATACCGGCCCAAAGCGTGCGCGAGGTCTCCGCATCCAGCCGCTCCGGCGCCGCATGTCCCGCAAACAACCGCGAAAGGCGTTCCAACCGGTTGTTGACCGAATCTTCAAATCCCTCGATGCGAAAGGACGTGGCCGCCCCGCCGCCGATCAGATGCGCCGCGGCAAGATCGGGAAGGTGGGCCGCTCCCGAAATTTCCGCCGAACACGCCATCGCTTCGGCCATGGCCGTTGCCGCCGATTCATCGTCAAGGCCCCGCAGCAGCAGGGTTTGTTCCGTTTCGGGCGCCGGCAGCACCTTGAACGTCGCCTCGGTAATGAAACCAAGGGTGCCCCAGGAGCCGGCCAGCAGTTTGACAAGGTCGAGGCCGGTGACGTTTTTCATGACCCGCCCGCCGTTCTTGATCACCTGACCGCGCCCGTTGACGAATCTGACGCCAAGCAGGCTGTCTCGCGCGGCACCCGACTGAATCCGGCGTGGGCCGGAATTGTTGATTGCCGCGACCGCACCGATCGAGGGTTCGCCCCGTGAGCCCAGCAACAGGCGATGATCCACGGGCTCGAAAGGCAATCGCTGACCGTTTGCGGCGAGTTCCCGGCATATTTCGGTCAAAGGCGTTCCGGCCCGTGCGCCGATGACAAGTTCAGCCGGATTGTAATTTGTCACGCCGGCTAAGTTTACCGAGGAAATGATATTGTCCGCGAATACGGGCCGTCCCAGATCAACCTTCGTTCCCCCTCCCTGAATTGCCAGCGTCGCGTTGTCGCCGAAGGATTCGGCAATGATTTCGCTTGCCGCCTCCTCCGATCCGGGCGATAGCATGGCTAGATCGCTCATGCGGCGTCCGGCTCCGCGACACGGTCGTCCAGCGGAAACACCTTGGACGGATTCAATATCCAGTCGGGATCGAACGCCTTGCGCACCATCATTTGCTGGTCCAAATCGGACTGCGAATATTGATGACGCATCAGGTCACGCTTCTCGATGCCGACGCCGTGTTCGCCGGTCAGACAGCCACCGGCGTCAACACACAATCTGAGAATGTCGGCGCCGGCCAGTTCGGCTTTGCGCGCTTCGTCCGAATCATTGACATCGTAGAGAATCAGCGGATGCATGTTACCGTCTCCGGCATGAAAGACATTGGCGACCCGCAAACCGTATCCGGCGACGATTTTGCCGGTTTCTGTGAGCACGTGAGCGAGCTGGCCGAGCGGCACCGTGCCATCCATGCATATGTAGTCGGCTATGCGACCGGTAGCGCCGAAGGCCGATTTTCGCCCTTTCCATATCAGTGCGGCCTCGGTCGCCGACTGGCTTTCGCGGATTGTCCCGACGCCGTGGGATTTGGCGATGTCGACGATACGCGAAAGCATGGCGTCCATTTCCTCGTCGGACCCCTCCACCTCGACAATCAGCAATGCCTCGACATCAAGCGGATAGCCGGCGCCGGCAAAGGCTTCGCAGATTTCAATCGCCGGCTTGTCCATATATTCAATCGCGACGGGGATGATCCCCGCGGCGATAATATCGGCGACGCATGCACCGGCGGATTCCGCTTTCTCGAATCCGAACAGGACGGGCCTTGCGCCCTCGGGTCTGGCGATCAGCCGCACCGTCGCCTCGGTGACGATGCCAAGCTGACCCTCCGAACCGCACATCAGGCCCAACAGATCATAGCCGGGCGAATCCAGTGCGCCGCCGCCGATATCCACGACCGTTCCGTCGAACATGACCAATTTGGCGCCGAGCAGATTGTTTGTCGTGACGCCGTATTTCAGACAGTGCGCGCCACCGGAATTCATGCCGATATTGCCGCCGATCGTGCAGGCGAGCTGGGAAGACGGATCCGGCGCGTAGAAAAATCCGGCGCCGTCGACCGCTTCCGAAATCGCCAGATTGGTGACGCCTGCCTGAACGCGCGCAAACCGGTTGCAAAGATCGATTTCCAATATCCGGTTCATCTTGGAGACGCCGACCACCACGGCGTCCTCCTGGGGTATCGCGCCCCCCGAAAGCGAAGTGCCGGCCCCGCGGGGAACGACGGGTATTCTTTCATGCGCAAGATATCGCATGACTTTCGATAGCTGCGCCGTTGTCTCCGGCAGAACGACCGCCAGCGGAACGCGCCGGTAGGCGGTAAATCCATCCGTTTCGAAGGGAGCCAATTCGCGTTCGGAGGTTACCAGACAATCGGTCGGCACAAGCCGGCTTAATTCATCGGCAATCTCGGCGCGCCGAACCAGAATGGACCTGTCCGGCTCGGGAAACGCAATATCGCTCATCGCAGGGCCTTCAAATGATAAAAACTCTTTATCATTTTCTGAACTGGGATTCAATAAAATGGCCACGAGCGAATTTTGACGACCAATTCGTGTGCGGACGACCGTTGCTCCATTTCATCGCATGGCGGCGGGCCAAACGATCCGGCGGCGGAAGCGGGTTTCCGGACTGCGCCGCGGGCGAAGCGGTGAACTGCCGGACGCCGGGTGAAATTCGGTTCATGCCTTGAATAGATTGTGCCGGCCGACGTTGTTTATGTCGGTTTCTCCGCACAAGCCCATCGTGATGTCCAGTTCCTTGCGAATGAATTCCAGCGCCCTGGTCACGCCTTCCTCACCCATCGCTCCGAGGCCGTAAACAAAGGCGCGGCCGATATAAGTGGACCTGGCGCCGAGCGCCAGCGCCTTGAACACGTCCTGGCCGCTGCGGATCCCACTATCGAATTGAACTTCAATATCGTCGCCGACCGCATCCACTATATCACCCAGAACATCGATCGACGCGGCCGCGCCGTCAAGCTGCCGTCCCCCGTGATTTGAGACAATGATGGCGGCGGCGCCGGTCGCGGCGGCGATTTTCGCATCTTCCACATCGTTGATCCCCTTGAGAATCAGGGGGCCATCCCAGCGCTGCTTGATCCATTCGATCGAATTCCAGTCAAGCCGCGGGTCGAATTGCTCCGCTGTCCAGCCGGAAAGGGAGGACATGTTGTCGACGCCTTTTGCGTGACCGACGATGTTTCCGAATGTCCGGCGCCTGGCGCCCAGCATCTCAAGGCACCAGCGCGGTTTGCGCAGCAAATCGAAAAGGACGGCGGGCGTCGGCTTCGGCGGCGCCGCCAGCCCGTTCTTCACATCCTTGTGGCGTTGGCCGAGCACCTGAAGATCCAGTGTGAGAACAAGCGCGGAACAATGTGCGGCCTTGGCGCGCGCAAGCAGATCCTCGACAAATCCACGATCCCTCATTACATATAACTGAAACCAGAAAGGCTCGCCCGTCGCTTCGGCCACGTCCTCAATCGAGCAGATGCTCATGGTCGACAGGGTGAAGGGAACGCCGAATTCGGCCGCGGCGCGCGCCGCGAGAATCTCGCCGTCGGCGCGCTGCATGCCTGTCAGCCCCACCGGCGCCAGGGCAACCGGCATGGAGACGTCACGGCCGATCATTTTGGCGGCGAGCGAGCGCCGGTCGATGTTGACGGCCACTCTCTGGCGCAACCGGTATTTGGCGAAGGCGGCCTCGTTGTCCTTGTATGTGCCTTCCGACCAGGACCCGGAATCGGTGTAGTCGTAAAACATCTTCGGCACGCGCCGTCGCGCCAGTTCCTGCAGGTCGTGGACGTCTGTCGCTTTTGCCATGTCGGTGTTCCTGTTCGCGATACGCCGGATTCCGGTTTTCCCGGCCTATAGCTGACCGGGACCGGCAGGCCAAGCGATACGATGGGCTGACGTCGCCATCCGTTCCGGCGTGGAGACTTGCAATCGCCGACCGCGCTCATTATCGCGTCCGAAAGGTGTCTTCGGGGCGGTTGAATGCCGGAAAAACTGGTTCACTATCTTGATGCGCGCGGTCCGGACGGGATCCGTCTCCACATAATCGGCGACATACATGGATGCATCGGCCTGCTCAAGGCCATGCACGCCAGGATCATGGCGGAAATCGAGCGAGATCGCGTAAGGGATTGGCGTATCGTCCTGGTCGGCGATTATTGCGACCGCGGCCCCGACGTTCGTGGAACGATCGAATATCTGATCGATATTCAGGCGGAAGACAGCCGTATAGTTCCCCTGCTGGGCAATCACGACCGGGATTTTCTCGAATTTCTGAAGCGACCGGACCCGCGAGGTCTGTTCAGCCGATATGGCGGCGTCGAAACGGCCGCCTCATATGGCGTGGAACTGGATACCCGCACGCCGGACGCATTGAGGATTTGCCGCGAAGCGCTCGGCAAGGCCGTGCCCGGCCGCCACCGCGAGTTCCTTGCATCCCTTGCGCTGACGGCCGAGTTCGGGGATTTTTTCATCTGTCACGCCGGAATCAGGCCGGGCGTTTCACTGGATGAGCAGGATCCGGTCGATCTCGTGTGGATTCGCTCGGAATTCCTCGATCATACCGGCCTTTATCCGAAGATCGTTGTTCACGGCCACACACCGTGCCCCGCGGCCGAAGTGATGCCGAACCGGGTGAATGTCGACACGGGCGCGGTATGGAACGGGAAGCTCACCGCGCTGGTCGTCGACGGTCAGGATAAAAGGCTGATCGAGGTCGGCGGGCCGCCGCGATGACGCCGTAACCGTTCACGACAAAGCACACGCCGGGCGGCGGCTGTTTGCCCGTCCAGCATTCGACCGCCGGGACTTGACCGCCGGCCTGCGCGCGCGCAATGAAAATCCATGCGAGCAAACCACAAGATGCAGCGGATATTCCGCGAAGTTCCGCTGACGCAGGGCGGTCAAATCTCTCCGAGCACGGCACAGGCGCATTATCTGCTGAATGTCTTGAGGCTCCGCGACGGGATCGAAATTCTGGTATTCAACGGCAGGGATGGCGAATGGCGCGCGGTCTTGAAGGTCGAGGGACGAAAAAAACCTTCGCTGGCACTGCTGCGGCGTGAACGCGTGCAGCCCGAGACGCCGGATCTGAAATTTTGTTTTGCGCCGCTCAGGACAGGCCGCCTCGACTACATGGTTCAGAAAGCCGTCGAGATGGGCGCCGGCGTCATTCAGCCGGTCATCACCCGACATACTCAGGTCTCGAAGCCCGGCGACAAACGCATGCGCGCCAATATCGTCGAGGCCGCCGAACAATGCGGCGTGCTGGCGGTTCCCGAACTGCGGCCGCCACTGAAATTCGTCGAGTTTGTGAAGAAATGGGACAGGGGAAGGCGTCTGTTTTTTTGCGATGAGGCTTCCGGAATCGACAATCCGTTGGACCGGTTGTCCGAGATTGATCCGGGACCCCTGGGGCTGATCGTCGGTCCGGAGGGCGGTTTCTCGGACGATGAGAGAAAGCGGTTGCGGGCGTCCCCGTTCGTCACGCCGATCCCGCTGGGGCCGCGCATCCTGCGCGCCGACACCGCCGCGGTCGCGGCGCTTGCCGTTATTCAGGCGACAACGGGCGATTGGTGACTTTCAAT
The DNA here is from genome assembly GCA_965204295.1 of Rhizobiaceae bacterium. GTDB lineage: Bacteria > Pseudomonadota > Alphaproteobacteria > Rhizobiales > Rhizobiaceae > JAWKWH01. The sequence continues at coordinate 1,213,483 of OZ241973.1, read as the reverse complement.
TTTCCCTGACGCGCCCGGCGGGAATTTTTGCTTGATCCGTGCGCCCGCGTTGTTCATCAAGCGCATTCATCCGGACCAGCCGGCGGAATGCGAGGGGTTTTGCAATGGCGCGCGACACCATGGATGCCAGACCGGTCGAATCGCCGGACCAACTGGTCGAATACATCTCGCGCGGGGAAAAGCCGAAACCGGATTGGCGCATCGGCACGGAACACGAAAAATTTCCCTTCTATATCGACGGGAACCGCCCGGTCCCCTACGGAGGTGACCACGGCATCCGCGCCGTGCTGGAAGACATGCGGGAGCGGCTGGGCTGGGATCCCATCGTTGACGCGGGTCATGTTATCGGACTCGTCGAACCGACAGGCCGGGGCGCGATTTCGCTGGAGCCCGGCGGTCAATTCGAACTTTCCGGCGCCCCGCTGGAAACGATTCACCAGACCTGCCGCGAGGGAAACGCTCATCTGGCGCAGTTGCGCGAGATCGCCGCCCCGCTCGGCATCGGTTTTCTGGGTCTCGGCGGCAGTCCTAAATGGACGCTGGCCGAAACCCCCCGAATGCCCAAATCACGCTACGACATCATGACCGCCTACATGCCCATGGTCGGAAGCCAGGGCCTGGACATGATGTACCGGACCTGCACGATCCAGGTGAATCTGGATTTTTCGTCGGAATCCGACATGCGGCGCAAGATGCGGGTTTCGCTGAAGCTTCAACCGCTTGCGACCGCGCTGTTCGCCAATTCGCCGTTTACCGGAGGCAGTCCGAACGGATTGCAGTCCTGGCGCGGCGATATCTGGCGCGACACCGACAATCGCCGCACCGGACTGTTGCCCTTCGCGTTCGCGGCCGACTACGGTTACGCGGATTATGTCGATTGGGCGCTTGATGCGCCGATGTATTTCGTTCTGCGCGAAGGCCGGTATTTCGATGCGACGCATGTCACGTTCCGCCAGTTCATGGCGGGCGGGCTGAAGGATGACGTTCCGGACCCGACGCCGACCATGGGCGACTGGACCAACCATCTGTCCACGGTGTTTCCGGATGTTCGTCTTAAACGGTTTCTGGAGATGCGCGGCGCCGATGGCGGGCCATGGCGGCGGATTTGCGCGCTGCCGGCATTATGGGTCGGCCTGCTTTACGACGAGGAGGCGCTTGCGGGGGCCGACGATCTCACGCGAGAATGGACCTTCGAGCAGGTGTTCGCGTTGCGCGAATCGGTTCCCGCGGCGGGATTGAATGCGAAAATAGGCGGCGCGAAGCTGAGCCGGGTCGCTCGCGACGTGCTGGAATTGTCGCGACTTGGACTGAAGAACCGGGCCCGGCTGAACGCGGAAGGTTTTGACGAAACCGATTTTCTGAGCCCGCTGGAAGAAATCGTCGCCCGCGGCGCGACCAGCGCCGAAGAGATGTTGAAAGCGTACAACACGCGCTGGGACGGTTCGATAGAACCGGTATTTCTTGAACATGCGTATTAGGGTCGGGATCCGGTCTTGCGCCGCGCGCCATGGTTCCGGGCGGGGCAATTTCCTCCTATGGTCATTTTCGCCGAACCCGCCGGAGGAGGATGCGCCGCGACCGCGTCGCCGGCCGACAATTCGATGACCGCGAACCCGTTGAAAACGCGGATCGTTTTCTCACCCGGCGAATCGACCGGCGTATGGAAAAATAATCGGCTTCGGAATGACCGTACCGTTGTCGGGCATTTCAGTCCCAGCGGGCGTTTTTCAGCCGCCGGTAGACGGACGTGCCGATCAGCTTCCTCGCGATGGAATCGAACGGGGTGAGGCCATGTTTGTCCCGCGCGTCGGGATCGGCCCCGGCGTCGAGCAACGCCGTGATCGCGGCGGCATGACCGTTAAACGCAGCAAGGTGCAGCGGGGTGAAGCCATACTTGTCCAGTGCGCCGGGATCGGCCCCGCCCTTGAGCAACACCGCGACCGTAGCGGCATGGCCTTTATCCGCAGCAAGGTGTAGCGGGGTGTTGCCATCCTCGTCCCGCGCATCGTGATCGGCCCCGGCATTGAGCAGCGCCGCGGTCGCCGCGGCATGGCCGTTATCCGCAGCAAGGTGCAGCGGGGTGACATCATCCTCGGTCCGTGCGCCGGAATCGGCCCCGCCCTTGAGCAGCGCCGCGACCGCCGCGGTATGGCCCATCGCCGCAGCAAAGTGCAGCGGGGCGCCGCCATCCTTGTCCCGCACATCGTGATGGGCCCCGACATCAAGCAGCACCGCGACCGCTGCGGCATGGCCGTTCAACGCAGCAATGTACAGCGGGGTGGCGCCATCCTCGGCTCGCGCATCGGGATCGGCCCCGGCCTTGAGCAGCGCCGCGACCGCCGCGGCATGGCCGGTCAACGCAGCAATGTGCAGCGAGGTGGCGCCATACTTGTCCAGTGCGCCGGGATCGGCCCCGGCTTCGCACAGCGCCGCGACCGCTGCGGCATGGCCTTCCTGCGCGGCAAAGTGCAGCGGGGTGACGCCACTTTCGCCCCGTGCGCCGGGATCGGCCCCGCCCTTGAGCAGCGCCTCGATCGCCGCGGCATGGCCGTTTACCGCAGCAATGTGCAGCGGGGTGACATCATCCTCGGTCCGTGCGCCGGAATCGGCCCCGGCGGCGAGCAGCGCCTCGATCACCGCGGCATGGCCATTATCCGCAGCGGTGTGCAGCGGTGTGAGGCCGCCCTTGGCCCGTGCGTCAGGATCGGCCCCGCTCTTGAGCAGCTCCAGCAGCTCCATGATCGCGGCAGCACGGCCGTTCGCCGCAGCATCGTGCAGCGGGGTGACGCCCTTCCTGGCGGCCCGGGCTTTGAACAGCTCCGTGATCGCAGCGACGATCCTCACGCCATCCTCCTCCTACCGTCTTCCCCGGTCCGAACCGGACGATGCGTCCGCATTCCATAGACCGCGCACGGCGCTATCGAGGTTCGGGGTCTATCCCTGCGTAACGATGACCGGGATCAGCAGGTCGCCCCAATTGCCGTCGCCGCCATGATGGCGGGCCGAGCGGACAAGTTCGACCGACACGCCGGCGTCGACCGCCTTCATCACCGACTGATTGAGTCGATGCAGGTCGTTGGCCACCATGCGGATTACCGCCTGCTGGTCCGATGTCATGGAGGAGGATTGCTCCTCGGCCCGTTCCTTGACGCGTGTTTTGGGTGCCATCTGAATTCTCCGTGTGGCCGGTCAATTCGGTCGCCCCGGGACATACCGCCCCGGGACGCGCATTCGCAAGCCCTATTCGGCGGCCGGACGGAACTGAGCCGTCTCGGTCGATTCGCCCATGGCGGCGGTTGACGACCGGCCGCCGGAAATCGCCATCGATACGGCATCGAAATATCCGGCGCCGACCTCGCGCTGGTGCCTGGTCGCGGTATATCCGTCGGCCTGCGCCGCAAACTCCGCTTCCTGGAGTTCGCAATAGGCCGACATCTGCCGGTCCCTGTAGTCGCGCGCCAGTTCGAACATGCCATGGTTGAGCTGATGGAATCCGGCCAGCGTGATGAACTGGAACTTGTATCCCATTGCGCCCAGTTCGCGCTGGAACCCGGCGATTGTCGCATCGTCGAGGTTCTTCTTCCAGTTGAACGACGGCGAACAGTTGTAAGCGAACAACTGGTCCGGATGCTCCTTGCGGACCGCCTCGGCGAATTCGCGGGCCTGCTCCAGATCCGGTCTCGATGTCTCCATCCAGATGAGATCGGAGTACGGCGCCATGGCGACCGCCCGCGCGATGCAGGGCGCCATGCCGTTCCTGACATGATGGAACCCTTCCGGCGTGCGACCGGCGTCGTGGTCGACAAACGGCTTGTCGCGATCGTCGATATCGGATGTGATCAGCTTTGCGGCTTCCGCGTCGATGCGGCAGATGATCAGCGTCGGCGCGCCCATCACGTCCGCGGCAAGCCGAGCGGCCGACAGGTTGCGGATATGTTGCGCCGTCGGGATCAGCACCTTGCCGCCGAGATGGCCGCATTTCTTTTCCGACGCCAGTTGATCTTCGAAATGAACGCCTGCCGCGCCCGCCTCGATGTAGGCTTTCATCAGTTCGAAAGCGTTGAGCGGACCGCCAAAACCGGCTTCCGCGTCCGCGACGATCGGAGCGAACCAGGTATCGACCGACAGGCCATCGCCTTCCGCCGTTTCGATCTGGTCCGCCCTTTGCAGCGTCTTGTTGATCCGCCTGGCGAGTTCGGGACCCGCATTCGCCGGATAGAGCGACTGATCCGGATACATGGCCGATGCCGTGTTGGCGTCAGCCGCGACCTGCCAGCCGGAAAGATAGATCGCCTTGAGGCCGGCGCGGACCATCTGCATCGCCTGGTTGCCCGACAATGCGCCCAGGGAGTTGACGAAATCTTCCTCATGGATCAGTTTCCACAGCCGGTTGGCGCCCATTTCGGCCAGGCTGTATTTGATCTGAACCGATCCGCGCAGCCGCCGCACGTCTTCCGGCGCATAGGCGCGGGCGATCCCGTCGAACCGGCCTTCCGGCGCCGACGGCACGATATTGTAAAAATCGGTCATGAGTACTCTCCGTCAATCCGACATTTTCGAGCGGGAGGATATCCACACGACGTGAACGATCCGTCTTCGGTTGACTGTCTTTACATTGCACTGCGGCAAAAAACGACAAAATTAAGCGATTTCAACAGGGAAATCGGGTTAACCTGTATTGATTTTGACTAAAATTCCTTGTAAAGATGTAAATTCAGTGAAATGGGTGCCCGCCGGATGATCGAGGGCGATCTGTAAACATTTGTAAATTCCGGCGCCACCCGCCGTTCTCCGGCGACAAGGAGTTTTCCAGTGGCGGATCGAAAAATCTTTGCCGGTCCGCGCATCCGCCGCATCCGCAACGCGAAGGGCCTGACCCAGACCGCGATGGCGTCGGAACTGGGTATTTCGCCGTCATATCTGAACCTTATCGAGCGCAATCGGCGGCCGCTCACCGTGCAACTGCTGTTGAAGCTGTCATCCGCCTTTCACATCGAACCCGAGGAATTGCAGGGCGACGCCGGTAACGGTTCGGCGGCGGCGCTGAGAGAGGTGTTTTCCGATCCGCTGCTGGCCGGCGAGCTTCCGGGCGACCAGGAGATCATCGAACTGACCGACGCCGCGCCCAACGTCGCATCCGCTGTAACGAAGCTCTATCGCGCATACCGCGAGCAGGGCGAACGGCTGTCGGATTTGTCCGAAATGCTTGCCCGCGAAGGTTTTGCGCCCGCGCTGTCGGCGACGCGCCTGCCGATGGACGAAGTGCGCGATGCGTTTGCGGGCCGGCCAAATCATTTCCCGAAGATCGAGGAGGAAGCCGAGGCCTTCGCCGCGTTGCTCGACCCGAGGGGCAAATTACGCGCCGCTATCGAAGACTGGTTGAAACGCGAGCACGGCATCGCGGTGCGTGTCCTGCCGGTCTCGGCCATGCCGGACCGGCGTCGTCGTTTCGATCGCCATTCGCAACGCCTTTTCATTTCCGAACGCCTGTCGCCGTTCGACCGGTTGCGGGAAATCGCCATGGAAGCCGCGATGATCCGAATGGAGGTGGCGATTACCGGCGAAATCGATGCGCTGCGGTTCCAAACCGGTGAAGCGCGCCGTCTCGCCAGGTTCGAGTTGGCCCGCTGCGCCGCGCATGCCCTGATGATGCCCTATCAGGCGTTTCAGGCCGAAAGCAGTCGCGCCCGCTACGATATCGACGTGCTGAAATCCCGCTTCGGCGTATCATTCGAACAGGCCGCGAATCGGTTGACCATGATGTCGCGGCCCGGCGCTTCCGGCGTTCCTTTTTTCATGCTGGAAGTCGACAATGCGGGCAACCGGTTCCGCCGCGCCGGCTCGCAGGGTTTTCCGCAGCAGCGTTTTGGCGGCGGTTGTCCCAAACTGTCGGTTCATGCGGCTTTCGGCCAGCCGGGACAGATCATCGTGGAGGCCGTGGAAATGCCCGATGGCGCCGAGTTCCTGACGATTTCGCGTACGCTGGAGGGTCCGCAGGGCGCGTTTTCGGAGCGCCCGCGAAGGACCGCGATACTGATCGGCTGCGATATCGGCTTTCGCGACGAGACGGTCTATGGAGCGGCGTTGCCGGGTGTCGCCCCCGGCGCCGCAGGCAAATCGCGTCGCGATTCCGTCCCGTCGATTCCCGTCGGACCCGCCTGCCGGTTGTGCGAGCGGTCCGGCTGTATGGCCCGGGCCGAGCCTCCCGTCACCCGGCCGTTGGGACTGGACGAGATGGTAACCGGACTGAGCGCATTCGATTTCAGATAGATCGGGATGGCGTTTGCCGGTTCCCGCCCCAGGAGCAGGACCCATCAATTTTTGATCTCAATGACTTTGAGTGGAATGTGATCCGGCCGCTTTTGCTGACCAGGGTTCGAGGTGTGGGCCGTGTTGATGACCGTTGGGTCATCGATGGGATGTCGTGGCGATTGCGAACCGTCGCGTCGTGAGCGGATATCCCGGAACGCTAAGGACCACACATGACTTGCTACAACCGGTTAGTACGCTGGCGAAAAGCGGGTCTGTGGGATCGGATAGATGCAGGCCGTATCGGAGGGTTACGACGGTGATATCCGGGAGCCTTCACGCCTACCCAAAAGGGGGGCCAAACGGGGGGCACATGGGGAATTCCTTTGGCTCCTTGAAACAATCAATTCAGTCGCCTAACTTAACCACGCTTCGCATCATCAGAAATGAACAATCCGATGGAAATGACGACATTGGCGATCAGCATCATCATCTTGGGCGTCTCTGCAGCCGCCTGAGCAGAAACCGCCTGCGTCGCCCCTCTCCATTGCAAGCCGTCCTGCGAGCCTCACCCTCACCCCAGCCCCAACTACCCGATACTGATCACTTGAAAGGGAATATGTTATGAAGAATCATGCACTTGCCGTCATCGTCTCGGCCACCGTTTTCGCTATCCCGCTGACTGTGAGCAATGTCATCGCAGCTGAGCTCTGCATATCGGTTGAAAAATGTACCGATGGAGGTGAAAAAGAAGTTTGCGAAACAACGAGACGATGCATCGAGGTGAACTTACCTTTGACGATATGATGACCGCGTCAAAATTCCGCTGTTGGTCCTCTTGGACCAACAGTTAACAAAGGAGGAAGCCATCTTGCTTCAATTGTTGGAAAGATCAGCGCCGGCCCGAAATACGGTCATCCCGATGCTGCCAAAGCGGCATCCGGCCACGATGCGTCTCACTCTCGGATATTGGACCGGGAAATTGAGAGGAGATTTTCAGGGGATCGGCGTGGCCTGGTATCTGGCTTTCATCCTTGACTTAGTCGGATAAGAATTTAAAGGTGCGGGGTTCCTGAGCGGTTCGGCGACCCATAAAAAGAACCTCGCTTTCGGTCTGTTGGGCGACAGCCGGATTGATCCTGCGGAGGGCAGCGCAACGATGACGGTCGCTGTGAATGATCCGCTCCCCAATGACGAAGACACTTTCATGCGGTTCGAACTGACGGATTTGGAGTTCGCCTCGCCCGACCGTCTTGAATCGCTTTTCCGCCTGTCGTGCCTGCATCCCTCAACATGCGGTTGCTCGGGCGGGTCGGGGACTTTCGAGGCCAACAGAATGCAGCCCTGAACGCCGATCGTTCTTCAGTGAATCTGAGCGAAGCGAAGGCGGTGTGTAAAATCACGAAAGGAGGCGCTAGGTTCCCAGGACGCGTTTTCATAAATCGGGTTCCGTTTGAAGTCGGATTGTGATTCAAACTCGCTTCAATTCGTATCCGGTTGCGATTTAATGAGGCCGTGTTCCAAGTTGCAAAACGGTATCGAGTGCCGGAGTCTGTTTGCCGTCGAGGCCATTGCAACGGGCGACGCCGAACTCACAACGGCCAGAAGAACAGGATTGCGGGCGCCGACACGGTGATGATGATGATCTCCAGCGGCAGGCCCAGACGCCAGTAATCGCCGAACCGATAATTGCCGGGGCCCATGATGATCGTGTTGTTCTTGTGGCCGATGGGGGTGAGGAACGCGCAGGACGCGGCGACCGCCACGCCCATGAGAAACGGATCGGACGAAACGTCGAGCGCATCGGCGACATCGACGGCGACCGGGGCGGCGATCAGCGCCGTGGCGACGTTGTTCAGGAAATCGGAAAGCGTCATGGTCGTGACCATGACGATCGTCAGGATGGCCCAGGCGGGCAGACCGCCGGAAAGCGAAACGATGCCTTCGGCGATCAGTTTCGTGCCGCCGTTTTCCTCCAGCGCCGCGCCCAGCGGGATCAGCGACGCCAACAGCACGATCACGGGCCATTCGACGGATTCATAAACCTCCCTCGGGCCGATAATGTTGAGCAACGCATATCCTGCCACCGCGGCGGCGAGCGCTATGGGCAATTCGGTCAACCCCGTTACCGAAGCGGCGATGGCCGCCGCAAACAGACCGATCGCGATCACCGCCTTCGATCGCTGGATCACGGCGTGACGGCGGTCGGCGATCGGAAGAACTCCAAGCCATTCGACGGTTTCGGCGATGCGCGTCTCCGTTCCCATCAAAAGCAGCACATCGCCGGGTCGCACGGCGGTTTTGCGAACCCTGTCCCGAATGCGCCGGCCCTGCCGCGAAATGCCGAGAAGCGTGACGCCACGCCGGTGGAGCACTCGCAGATCCCAAGCGGTGCGACCGGAGATGCGCGAGGAATCGGTGACGACGGCTTCGACGAGTTTCAGGGATTTTCCGGTCATGCCGCCGTGTTTTTCCGCGCCGGCGAATTGCAGTCCCGCCGCGCCGGCGAACGCCTCGATCGCCCTGGCGTGGCCTTCGAGCACGAGAAAATCACCCTTGCGGATTTCCTCATCCTCCGCAAGGCCGCGCAATCGTTTTCCCCGGCGCACGAGACCGACCAGGAGAATGTCGTTGTCTTCGCAAAGTTCATAAAGATCGCGTGGCGTCTTTCCGATCAATGCGGAATTTTCGGGCGCTCTGGCCTCGGCGACAAATCGCGGATCGTCTTCCGACGTTGCGCTTGCCGCGCCGCGCCGCGGTATCAGCCGCCATCCGACGGCGGCGACGAAGACGATTCCGACGGTGGCGCAAATCAGGCCGACCGGCGCGAAATCGAACATTGCGAACGGTTCGCCGGCCACGCCCGTGCGATACTGCGCGATGACGATGTTGGGCGGCGTGCCGATCATGGTGATCATGCCGCCGAGAATGGTGGCGAAGGACAACGGCATCAAGGACAACGAAATCGCTCGCCTTGCCTTTCGCGCCGCCTCCATGTCCAGCGTCATCAAGATCACCAGCGCCGCCACATTGTTTATGACGGCCGACAATGCCGCACCCGCGACCGCCATGACGGAGATATGCGCCGGCAAGGGCCTTGTAGCCGAAACGACAAAGCCGGCCAGGAGTTCGACCGCGCCGGAATTGATCAGGGCCCGCGACGCAATCAGCACCAGCGCGATGATGATGACGGCTTCGTGGCCAAACCCCCTGAACGCATCGTGGGGATCGACCGCACCGCCGCCGACCGCGACGATCAGCACGCCGAAACCGACCATGTCATAGCGCACCCGGCCCCATACGAGCATGGCGAACATCGCGCCGAGCAGGCAGAACAAAAACAGTTGTTCGCCGGTCATGCCGGTCGCGGGCGTGGAAATTCAGCCGTAGGAATCATGGTCGCCATCTGATCAGACGCAGCGCCCGCCATCAACCTCAAGGGCGACGCCGGTAATGAATTCGGCTTCATCGGACGCCAGCCAGAGTGCGGCGTTTGCAATATCGAGCGGTGTTGAAAATCGCCCGAGCGGGATGACCGATTTGAACTTCTCCCGGATTTCCGGCGTATCCTCGCCCATGAACCGCGCCAGCATTCCCGTCTCGCCGGCGACCGGGCAGAGGCAATTGACCCGGATGTTCTTCGGCGCCAGTTCGACCGCCATTGATTTTGTGGCGGTAACGGTCCAGCCCTTCGAGGCGTTGTACCAGGTCAGACCGGGACGCGGGCGCAGCCCGGCGGTTGAGGCGGTGTTGATGACCACGCCGCCGCCCTGCGCTTCCATGATCGGGGCGACCGCAAGCGTCGCGTGATAGATCGCCTTCATGTTGACCGCATAGATCAGATCGAAAGTGTCCTCGTCGACCTGCGTCAGGTCGCCGTTGCGATGGGTAAATCCCGCGTTGTTGACCATGATGTCGACCCGGCCCGACAAGGTCATCGCGGCGTCGACCGCGGCGTCGATGTCGTCCCTCCTGGACACATCCGCGGAAACCGCCGCGGCCGCGTCTCCAATCTCCCCGGCCACCCTGTCCGCATCCCTGGTATTGAGGTCGGCGACAACCACTTTTGCGCCTTCTTCCGCGAAACGCTTCGCCATCCCCTCGCCGAAACCGGAGGCCGCACCGGTTATGATTGCCGTCTTGCCTGCAAGGCGTCCCATTGGATTCTCCCGGAATGCGATTCGGTTGTCAGCCGTGATTGAAGACGATGGTTTTCGTCGCGCTCATGTCGTAAAGCGCCTCGAAGCCCTTTTCGCGGCCATGGCCGGATTTTTTGAAACCGCCGAACGGCAGTTCGATTCCGCCGCCCGCGCCATAGCCGTTGATGAATATCTGGCCGGCGCGCACCGCCCTGGCGACACGGTGCTGCCTGCCGCCATCGCGGGTCCATACGCCGGCGACCAGACCGTAGTCGCTGTCGTTGGCGAGCCGGATGGCGTCGGCCTCGTCCTCGAAGGCGAACAGCGACAGCACGGGTCCGAAAACTTCTTCCCGGGCGATTGCCGCGTCCGGGTCGACGGGGCCGAACAACGCGGCGGGGAAGTAATATCCGCCCTTGGGCGCGTCGGCGGCAACGGACCCTTCGGCGAGCAGTTCGACGCCGGCCTCCTTTGCACCCGACACAAATCCGGCGACGCGTTCCCGCTGTTTTGCGTTTATCAGCGGACCGATATCGGGATCGGCGTCGTGCGGTCCGGCCGTCAGCGTTTTGAATCGGTCGGCGAGTTCCCGGGCGACATCCTTGTAGACCGATCTCTCGATCAGCACGCGACTTCCCGCCGAGCAGGTCTGGCCGCCGTTCTGGATGATCGCATTGACGAGCACGGGAAGCGCGGCTTCGATATCGGCGTCGGCGAAGACGATTTGCGGCGACTTGCCGCCAAGCTCCATTGTGACGCCGCGATTGTTTTTGGCTGCGGCCCTCTGAATTGCGGTTCCCGTGGCCGGCGATCCCGTGAAGGTCACGTAATCGACGCCGGGATGAGCCGACAGTCCGGCGCCGGCGGTTGCGCCATACCCGGTCACAATGTTGAGAACGCCCTCCGGGAGACCCGCCTCCGATGCGAGCCGCGCAATCCGAATTGCGGTAAGCGAAGCGTCTTCCGCCGGTTTGACGACCAGCGTATTGCCCATGGCGAGCGCGGCGCCGATGATCCGGGCGCCGATCTGAAGCGGGTAGTTCCAGGGAATGATGCCGGCCACGACGCCGTGCGGTTCGCGGAGAGTCAGTGCCGTATAACCATCAAGAAACGGAATTGTATCGCCATGGACTTTGTCGCCGGTCCCGCCATAAAATTCGCAATACCGGCAGGCCGCCGCAACATCGGCCTTGCCCTGCCGGATCGGTTTTCCGGTATCTCTGGATTCCAGCGCCGCCAGTTCCTCGCCGTTCTTTTCAACCAATCGGGCAAGCCTGCTCAAAATCCGGCCCCGTTCAAAGGCGGGCATGCATCGCCACGGCCCTTCATCAAATGCCTTTCTCGCCGCGGTCACCGCGCGGTCGACATCCGCCTTGTCTGATGCGGGAATGGAAGCGAAAATCCTGCCGTCGGAAGGGCAGACCACATCGACGCGCTCACCCGACTTGGAGTCCATGTCCTTTCCGTCGATGAATTGCATGAACGCAAAACCTTCGGCGATCGTTCGGGAAATGTGCATACCCATCGGTTGCATCCTTCGCTAAGGTAGGTTGATGTCGACGGTCGCGGGCCGAGACTATCTGTAGCGGCAAAGCCATGTGTCGCAAAGGTGTAACATTGGGCCACTGGCGTTTTTAAATCGATTAGATTATAGCATGTGCAAAAATCGGATTTGTGTGAATGACAAGCCAAACCATCCCGGTCAGTCCGTTTGATTTTGTCATATTCGGCGCGACCGGCGATCTTGCCGAGCGCAAACTTCTGCCTGCGCTCTATCATCGTCAGCAGGCGGGTCAGTTCTCGGAGCCGACGCGGATAATCGGTGCATCGCGATCGGCGATGGACGATGCGCAATACCGTCAGTCCGCCGAGGAGGCTTTGCGCGCGCATGTAAGCGCGGATGAAATCACCGATGACGGTCTGGCGGCGTTTCTTGATCGCCTGACTTATGTTTCCGTCGATGCGAAATCCGGAGCCGGATTTGCCGAATTGAAGCGGGAAATCGGGCAAAGCGATCGCTGCAGGGCGTTCTATCTGGCAGTCGGCCCGTCGCTTTTTGGCAATTTCTGCAACCATATCCGCGACAATGGAATGATCAGCGACAATGCGCGTATCGTGGTTGAAAAACCGATCGGGCGGGATCTGGAATCGGCTTTGGCGCTCAATGACACGATCGGAGCGGTGTTCGCCGAGAAGCAGATTTTCCGCATCGATCACTATCTAGGAAAGGAGACGGTGCAGAACCTCATGGCTTTGCGGTTCGCCAACGCTCTGTTCGAACCGCTTTGGAATTCGGCCCATGTTGATCACGTGCAGATCACCGTTGCCGAAACCGTGGGTCTTGAAGGCAGGATCAGCTACTATGATCGCGCCGGCGCGTTGCGGGACATGGTGCAGAACCACATTTTGCAGCTTTTGTGTCTCGTTGCGATGGAGGCGCCGTCATCCATGGATGCCGATGCGGTACGCGACGAAAAGCTGAAAGTGCTTCGGGCGCTGGCGCCGGTCGGCCCGGCGAACGCCCCAAGGGCGACGGTTCGGGGGCAGTACCGGGCGGGAGCATCGACCGACGGAGCGGTCCCGGGATACCTGACCGAACTGAACGATGGCGAAAGCAGCACCGAAACGTTCGTGGCCATCAAGGCGGAGGTCGAGAACTGGCGGTGGGCCGGCGTCCCGTTTTATCTGCGGACCGGCAAGCGCATGGCGAGCCGCGTTTCGGAGATTGTGATTCAGTTCAAACCGATTCCACACTCGATATTCGGTGGAACCGCCGGTCACGTTCACGCCAATCAACTGGTCATCCGGCTGCAACCGGACGAAGGCGTAAAGCAATGGATCATGATCAAGGATCCGGGCCCCGGCGGCATGCGGCTGCGCCATGTGCCGCTCGACATGAGTTTCGCGGCGGCATTCGCCGTGCGCAATCCCGACGCCTACGAGCGGCTGATCATGGATGTCATACGCGGCAATCAAACTCTGTTCATGCGCCGTGACGAGGTTGAGGCGGCATGGCGCTGGGTCGATCCGATTCTGGCGGCGTGGGAGGAAACCCGCCAGGAAACCCGCGGCTATACATCGGGAACCTGGGGGCCGTCCGCGGCCATAGCGCTGATCGAGCGCGATGGGCGCACATGGCACGAGAGCGGGTAATGGCGGTTCAGTGGCATGAATTCGCGACGCCACGGCTTCTTGGCGCGACCTTGGCCGAAGCGGTTGCGAACCGGCTCGATACGGCTATCGAAAAGCGCGGTCGAGCCGTGCTCGCGGTATCCGGCGGCTCCACGCCGGCTGTTTTTTTTCGCGCCCTGGCGCGCAGACAAATCGACTGGAGCGCCGTCACCGTCATGCTGGTGGACGAGCGATTCGTGCCATCGTCGAACGAACGTTCCAATGAGCGCATGGTGACCCTCAATCTGCTGCAGGCCAACGCCGCGGCGGCAAAATTTGTCGGATTGTATCGGCGGGGCGATGTCGCCGAGGCCGTCGGGGTCGCGGGTCAAGCCTATTCCCGGTTGCCTTTTCCTCCCGATATTGCCGTCCTCGGCATGGGGGTGGATGGCCATACCGCATCAATCTTTCCGGATGCCGGCAATCTCGACTGCTTGCTCGATCCGGAAGGGCCGAAACCGTTTCTCGCCGTGCGCTCCGATACGGCCGGCGAAACGAGACTGACATTGACGTTAGCCGGCTTAAAACAATTTCGCCGTATTTTCGTGCATATTGAAGGTCTGGAAAAAAAGGAACTGCTTGCCGACATTCTGGCAAGCAGGAAAAACGCGCCCATCCGGACGGTTCTCGAACGCTGCGCGCAACCGGCGGAAATCTTCTGGGCGGCTGGAGTCGCATCATGACCGTCACCGCGAAAATCGCCGCGATCACCGAGCGTATTACCGAAAGATCGAAACCGGACCGGGCGGCCTATCTCGGTCGCCTCGACCGATATGCCGAGGAAGGTCCGGGACGCAGCCGTCTTTCCTGCGGCAATCTCGCTCACGGTTTCGCCGCCTGTAATTCCGGTGACAAGGCCGGTCTGGCTGGAGACGTGGCGCCGAATTTGGGCATCATCACGTCCTACAACGACATGTTGTCGGCCCATCAGCCTTTCGAAACCTTTCCCGCCCTGATCAAACAGGCCGCGCGCGAGGCCGGCGGCGTTGCCCAGGTCGCGGGCGGCGTGCCGGCGATGTGCGATGGCGTCACCCAGGGCCAGCCCGGCATGGAACTGTCGCTGTTTTCCCGCGATGTCATCGCCATGTCGGCGGCGGTCGGTCTGTCACACGGCATGTTCGATGCGGCTGTCTATCTCGGCGTTTGCGACAAGATCGTGCCGGGTCTGACGATCGCCGCCCTCGTCTTTGGTCATTTGCCGGCTGTCTTTATTCCCGCAGGCCCGATGACGTCAGGGCTTCCCAACAGCGAAAAGGCGCGTATTCGCCAGCTCTACGCCGAAGGCAGGGTCGGCAGGGATGAATTGCTGGAAGCGGAATCCAAATCATATCATGGTCCGGGCACCTGCACATTCTACGGCACCGCAAACTCCAATCAGATGCTGATGGAATTCATGGGTCTCCATACACCCGGCTCATCCTTCGTCAATCCGGGAACGCCCCTGCGCGACGCCCTAACGGCGGAGGCGGCGAAACGCGCCCTCGCGATCACGGCGCTCGGCGATGAATATACGCCGGTCGGTCGGATGATAGATGAACGGTCGATTGTGAACGCGGTGGCCGGCCTTAACGCAACGGGCGGTTCGACGAACCACACGATGCATCTGATTGCCATCGCGGCGGCGGCGGGCATCAGCCTCACCTGGCGGGACATTTCGGATATTTCCGATCAGGTGCCGCTGTTGGCGCGCGTCTATCCCAACGGATCGGCGGATGTGAATCACTTCGCGGCGGCCGGAGGGCTTGGCTTCCTTATCCGCGAGTTGCTCGATGCGGGATTGCTGTACGAAGATGTCGGCACCGTGTGGGGCGGCGGTCTGCGGGCCTATGCGGTTGAGGCGAAGCTCTCGGGGAACGGAACGGTCGTTCGCGCACCGGCTCCCGAAAGGAGCGGAGATCCGGGGATTGTCGCGCGTTTCAGCGAGGCGTTTCAACCGACCGGCGGAATAAGGGTGCTGAGGGGCAATCTGGGCACGGCGATCATCAAGATTTCGGCGGTCAGGCCGGAGAACCGCGTCATCAAGGCGCCCGCGGTCGTTCTTGACGATCAGTCGGATTTGAGGCCGGCTTTCGAGGCGGGGGAACTCGACAAGGATTGCGTGGTTATTGTCCGCCGCCAGGGTCCGAGAGCCAACGGTATGCCGGAATTGCACAAATTGACACCCTATCTTGGCGTCTTGCAGGATCGCGGTTTCAAGGTCGCGCTGGTGACCGACGGCCGGATGTCCGGAGCGTCCGGAAAGGTGCCGGCTGCAATCCATGTGACGCCGGAAGCCATGGACGGCGGCCCGGTCGGCAAGGTTCGCGATGGCGAAATCGTTTGTCTGGACGCGGAATCGGGCGTTCTGGAAGCCAGGGTGGCTGCCGGGGAGCTGGAATCGCGACCGTCGCCAAAACCCGGTCCGGATTCGGACCAATACGGTTTCGGACGAGAATTGTTTGCCGGCTTCAGAGAGCGTGTCGGGACGGCGGAGAAGGGCGCGACGATATTTTAGATCACAAATCCATGCAAATGCTCCGGTGATGATACAGAATTTCAAAGCCGGCAAACTTCGAAAAAACACCTTTCGAAAACGGCACTCCGAAAGGCCGCGCCTTGTCCTAACGCCCCGCCGCCGGTCAATAAGCGGTGCGCCGTTCTTCGCTCGGCGGACGTCCAAACAGTACGCGGTAACTTTGCGCGAAATACGAGTGCGACGTGAAGCCCGTCGCGATCGCCACATCCAGAATGGGCATGTTGGTTTGACGAAGCAGTTCGCGCGCCCGCTCAAGCCTTAGCCGCATGTAGTATCGGCCGGGGGTCATGTTGAGGTGGCGCAAGAACAGCCGCTCGACTTGCCGCACCGACAATCCCGCCGATTTGGCCAGTTGAACGGCCGAATACGGCTCGTCGAGATTATCGGCCATCAGCTCGACGATCTTGCGTAGTTTCTCGGATTTGCCGGTCAGATCCCGTTCCGGACCGACCCGCTGCCTGTCCGTGGCCGTCCGGATCCGCTCATGCTGGAACTGATTGGCGACTTCATTGGCGATTTCGGCGCCAAAATCGCCGCGCACGATCTCCAGCATCAGATCGATGGATGTCGTGCCGCCCGCGCATGTGTAGCGCTTGCGGTCGATTTCAAAAACATTGCCGGTGCATTCGATGTCCGGAAAGCGTTCCTGAAATCCGGCGCGGTTTTCCCAGTGGATCGTGCAGCGGTGTTCTTCCAGCTGGCCCGCCTCCGCGAGTATGTGGGAACCGACCGAGAGCGCTCCGATGCGTCCGCCTCGCCGGCCCCAGTTCCGCAATGTGCCGAGAACCTTGCTTTTACCGGCGAATTCCGTCGTCAGGCCGGCGCATACGAACAGGATATCGCCCGAAGGCATGTCCGAAACGGCGTAGTCGACTTTCAGAGGCAGACCGTTCGACGCGAAAACCGATTCCCCGTCAGGCGATACCGTGGTCCATTGATAGAAATCATGGCCCGTCAGACGGTTGACCGAACGAAGCGTGTCAATGGCCGCGGACAGCGAGAACATCGAGAACTTGTCGACCAACAGGAACACGAACTGCCGGTTTGTGGTCATCGCATCGGACATGGCAGGCGCTTCTACATCAAGGACCGGCGGGCCGGAAGAAGAAAGTTTCGCCCCGTCCCGTCCGGTACAAGCGTGGTCGGGGATGAGGGAAATAACGAAAACCGGATGCGTGTTCGACCGATTCCGACGGCGATTTCCCGCCGGAAATCGGTGAAATGTCGCCTAAAGCGATTTGCATTTACTGTGAGGCATGTTCGGCGGCTTTGAGGAAGTTTCTGCATTCTTCAGGTTTGAAGAGATGGCAGATGTTGCCGAGTGTCTTGATTAGGGTGTCGAATGTGCGTGCGCCGATGCGTCTGAGGTGAGCTTTGAGTTTGGCAAAGGCTATTTCGATAGGATTGAGGTCGGGCGAATAGGGCGGCAGGAACAGGAATCAGGCTCCGATGTCTTGCAAGGTCTGTGCGGTGCGTTGGCTGTTGTGGGTCGACAGATTGTCGAGAATGACCGCCGTTCCGGGTGCCAAGGTGGGTGCGAGCCGAGTTTCGATGTAGGTTTCGAAGGCGGACCCGTTCATTGCTACCCGGATTACCCGGGGCGCGACCGGCGCATCGTGGGTCAGTCCTGCGATGAATGTTTGTGTGCCCCACCTGCCAAAGGGTGCGGCTCCATAGAGACGTTCGCCCACAGGCGCTCGTCCGCGCAGACGGGTAAGATCGGTCTTGACCGCCGTCTCGTCGATGAAGACCGGCCGGTGAAGCTCAAGGCGCATGCGCGGCTGGCGGCGATTGATCCCCCGTTCCCGGCGTAGTGCCGACCGGTCACGCTCCTTCGCAATAAGTCCTTTTATATGAGAACCCGGCTCGCTGCAGTGCGCGATGGATCGACGAGAGTGCAGGTCGAAGGTGTCTTCCAAGGCGTTGCCGAGTTCAGCCAGAGTGATGTCCGGCTCGGCACGGACGATCTCGGTCGGCAAGTCCATATGGGGCGCCAACTTACCGAACCGGCCCGCAGGACGACCTTGCGGTTTGGGAGACACATCCCCACGCGACCGGTGTTCCGACACAATCCGTACTGCCGTTGACGCACTAACGCCGAAGGCCCGACCGACCGCACGACAGGAGCGCCCTGCCGCGACGTGGCCAACGACGCGCTGACGAAGATCCAATGAATACGGCTTGCCCATAACACACACTTCCTCGAACGGAAGTGAACCAGACAAACTCAAACTTGGGAACCCCTATCAATTCAAATCAAACGCAACCTGCTTTAAAAGAATTATATACCAAAGTGCCAAAAGCAGCGGGAATGCCGAGTCCCCGCCGCTGCGAACGTCATGGCGGAAAATCCAAAATCAGAAGCTGTACAGGATACCGATTCGGCCCGCGATCTCGTCGAGCTCTACAGAGATCACACCGAGATCGTCCTGATAATCCTTGTCACCGTATTGGGCATATTCGCCTTGCACGAACAACGTATGGCTTTGGAGACATCAATGGGTTGTTCGTAGTCGCGTACGAGCCGCCGCCGGCGCGTCATCCATCCAAAGGTTCGTTTGACGACCGCCGCCGCGGCAGAACCTTGAAGCCAGCCTGCTTTTCGGTGCGGCCAATGATTTCGAAAACGAAATCCCGGCAGGCGGCGGCATCCATCAATCGGGTGCGATCATAAGCACCGTCGGCACACAAATGCTTGAGCCATGGCCACCGTTTCCCGATGGCGGCAACGATCTCCCGGACTTCGGCGCTGTCGGAAATGTCCGCGCCGGTAGATGATCGACGGCTATGTGGCGCTTGCGGCCAACGACCTTTCCGGCCGCGTCGACCCCGCGCTTTCGCGCCGCCGGAGCTTTGATCGACCGGCGGTCGACAATCGCCGCTGTCAGACCCCGCTCACGCCCTTCGCGCTACCGGTCAAGCGATAGGGCGCAACAGCAACCGGCAAACAAAACGCCGGAACCGCCACGCAGGGTTCCGGGGCGGAAAGTCTTTCGGCAGCATCCGCCACCGCTGCGGGCAGGATAACGTGGCGCGGTCAGCGCCTCGCGCAGGTCGGCGGTCTGCGACCGCGCTGTGGCGGCGGCGGTAGGAACGGATCGATAATCTCCCATCCCTCGTCGGTCAGGTCAGTTGGATAGCGCTTGGTGCGCTTCTCAAGTTCGGCCATCCGGCCACGGCTTGCCTTGGTCCACATCCAAAGCGCGAAGAACGCCACAACAATATCGGCAAACCATGCGCAAAATAGCCTCTGAGTGCTTCAACCGCATTTACGTCGAAATAGTCCGCGCCATTCCGGTTCTGGTAATGATCCTGTGGGTATATTATGGCCTGCCGCAACTTGCCGATATTTCAATCAGCGTCTTTTGGGCCTGCGTAATTGCGCGGGCGCTGTCGGATAACGCCCTTTAGGCTGAAACATTCCGCGCCAGCATCCAGTCAATCAATCGCGGCCAGTACGAAGCGGCACATTACATTTTGCTGAGCTACGCCGACACGATGCGCTTTGTCATTTTACCCCAGGCGATCAGGCTAATCCTTCCGGCGCTCGGCAACCAATTGGTCTACATGCTTAAAATGTCGTCGCTGGTTTCGGTTATCGGCATGCAGGAACTGACACGCAAGGCAAACGAACTGGTCGTGACGGAGTATCGGCCGTTAGAAGTCTACACCGTGCTGGTTCTCGAATATCTCGCGCTGATACTGGTCGTATCGGCATTCGTTCGCTGGTTGGAACGACGAATGCAGGCCGACGAACGCGACTGAACATGAGATACCGATGACCGCATGGATCAAAATGTGATCTCCGATGAGGAGGCCGATTCCGACCTGCGTGACGTTCTTGACCTGGCGCGCACGCCGCACGGAACCGTTGATAATGTCATGCGGGTGCATTCGCTGAGGTCAAGCACGATGCGCGGGCACGTTGTTCTCTACAGCGCAGCGTTGCATGATGGCGCAAACACCCTCCCGTCGTGGCTTCAGGAAACGATTAGCTCATAACGTCTCAATTCTCAACGATTGCCTCTATTCGCTGGCCAATCATTGGAAGAACGCCCGCCATCTGATTGGCGACGACGAGCGTGTCGCCCACATCGAAAAAGCGCTTCGCGCCCGCCACCCACAGGATATGTTCGACGGTCGGGAACTTAAACTTCTGCGATATGCTGAGAAATTGGCCCTGTCACCGGAAAGCATGGTGGAAGCTGATATCGATATCCTGCGTGAATCAGGTTTGGATGACGGGCAAATCCTCGAGGCAAATCAGATCATTTGCTACTTCAACCATGCCAATCGCACCCTTAACGGTCTCGGCTTGACGACACAGGGAGATACCGTGGGTTACTACAAAAGTGGATAATTGTTGTATGAAATGCAATATATTGCTTATGATGCAATATCGGAACGAGAGATGATGCCCATGATGACCTTTGCCCAAGCCCGCAAGACAGATGCTGAGTTCATTTCGGTAATCGACATTACGCCACTTCGCGACGGCCGCAATCCACAACGCGTCGCCGACCAGTTGCACCAAGCAAGCCGGGGGTTGGGATTTATCTATATCAAGGTGCATGGCATTCCTGCCGGAATTATCGGGGCGACGCGTGAAGCCGCATTCGCGTTTTTCAGAGCGCCGGTCGAAAGCAGGAAGACGGTCGCCGTTTCGCCAAAGTACTGCGGCTGGTTGGGCCGCCGTCTAGAGCGTGTTGCTGCGTTTGAGGTTGAGGATTCCCGGATTGCCTGAGATGTGGTTCTCTTTGTGTTGAGGCAGATATGGAGGTTCAAGATGGGCAAGCCACACCGATGGAGGTGCGGGAGCGTGTTGCCGCCTATGTCGACGATGGGCACGGTCACCGTAGAGGCGACCCGGCATTCTTGGGGCTTCTCCGGAATTCGTGAATGACCCGGTGAAACTACGGCGTGAGACGGGATCGCTGCCCCCACGCGGGCAGCGCCTTGTCGATCACGCGCCGTTTGGGCGCCGGCGCACGCAAACATTCATCGGGGCCCTGCGCCATGACCGACCGGACGCGCCATGGGTGATCGCCAGCGCGATGAACGGCAAGATGGTCGAGTTCCAACCCAACCGATTCCGACCCTGCGTCCCGGCGATGCGGTCATTCCGGACAACCGCTCCGGTCATAAAAGTCCCGGCGGCGCACAGACCGTGCCAGACATCGCAGCCCGGTTCCCTTTCCTGTGCCGCCCTACAGCCCTGACCTCAATCCAATAGAGATGGCCTTCTCAAAGCTGAAGACACTGAAACCGAAAGGCCGCGGCGCGGACCTGCGATCAGCTATGGCAAGCCGTCGGACATGTCCGCGACCTCTTCTCGGAAGAGAAATGCTGCAACTGCTTCATAGCAAATGGATATGAGGCCTTTTAGGGTCTGGCCCCATAGACAGGGTTCACAACGGCGTTGGATTGTGATTCACAAGCCTCCGGCGAGGAGGCATGTTGAATGGCGAATTTCTTCTGGTTTTGGGATGAGCAGTGGGCCCTGCCGCAGGATACGCGCGGGATGCCAAGGGTCGATGACCGACGCGTTCTTTCCGGGATCGTCCATGCTTTGAAGAGCGGCGGTCGCTGGAGCGACTGTCCGGAGCCTGTCTACGGTCCGAAGAAGACGCTCTACAACCGGTTCCGGCGCTGGGCCGGGCGCGGTGTGTGGGAGCGCATCTTCGCTCGGTTCGCCGGGGTCGAGGGTGTGCCTGCCAGGCTGTTCATCGATAGCAGTTGTATCAAGGTCCACCGCACCGCCGGAGGCGCAAAAGGGGGGCCTTGGCTCATGGTATCGGCATCGCCAAAGGCGGGAGGAACACCAGGCTCCACGCAATCTGCGACGAGAAGGGACGCCCCCACGTCCTGCTCCTGACGTCCGGCAACACGCACGATGCCAAGGTCGCCATACTGGCGATCAATGCCGCGCCGCCATCCGAATATCCGGTCGCTGACAAGGGATACGACGGCAACGCATTGCGCTCCTGGCTGATCGAACGCGGCGCCACGCCCGGTTATCCCCTCAAAGTCCAACCGCAAGGTCCAGATCAAGCACGACCGCCAGATCTACCGCCAGCGCAACGTCGTCGAGCGCATGTTCTGCCGCTTCAAACACTGGCGGCGGGTCGCCACACGCTTCGACCGCAATATCAAGACATTCATGGCTACAATCGCCATCGAAGCCACCGTCACATGGGGGCTCTAATGAGCCCAGACCCTAAACGCAACACGCTCTAGGTCATTGCGGGGCGGCGCAAAGGCGGATCTGAAAGAAAGCTTCATATGGGGTTTCGAGGACAGCCAATGGCAAAACGCTGGAGGATCACGCGCTGCGCTGCGCAAATCTATGGCCCGCTTTCCTGCCGGGGCTCCGGGTCGCTGCAATGGACTATTTCAAGCATGCGCATGATGTGGCGCATCATCTGATGCGTGGATTTGCTCTGGGTCTTGGCGTCAACGAGGATTTTTTCCTGAGGACGGCAACCAAACCGTTGAGCCGTGCGTCATTTGTATAGTATCCGCCGCAACCCGAAGAAATGGTCAGGAACAGTTTGGCGTCGGGCCGCACTTTGCCAGGATTTAGTCGGCGGCCTGCAGGTGGAAAACATAAATGGCAAGTGGATAGCGCCGATCAAGGGCACGCTGATCGTCAATGTAGCGGGCTTGTTGGCGCGGTGGACGGATGGAGCCTACAAATCGACCCCACACCGGGTCGTCAATAGTTCGGGCCGCAAGCGGTTGCCGCTGGTCCTTGTCTTTGATCCCGACCCTAAGGCAGTGGTCGACGCGCGGGAAGTATTCGGACCGGGTCATAATGCAGGCCACCCCCCGGTAAGCTACGGCGACTATCTGAACTGGCGTTTTGAAAAGGCGTTTTCATATCGCAAGGACAAATGACATGAATCAGAGTGAAAGCTTCCTGTTCGAAGGTGAAATCGATCTGGCGATAGGGTCGGCACTGCGCGATTTGCGCGAAAGCGACAACCAAACCGCCCGGCAATTGGCGCGCAATCGAGCGTTTCAGCCGCCATAATTAGCAGAATCGAAAATGGTCAGGCGTCTCCGTCAATTACAACGCTCGGCGCTTTGGCCAACGCACTCAATGTACCGCTTGTCAGCCTGCTCCGCGAAATCGCCTCCGCCCATGCTGATTTCACCCACGTGGTTGCGAATGAAGGTCTTAGGTCCACCTGCATCGTTGGCGGTCACAGCCATGAGTTAGCCAATCTGGCCTTCCACACCACCCGCCGCGACCTGCAATTTAAGGCACGGATGGTGACGCTGGTGCGCCAAAGCGCTAGCCCGCCAACCTATCTATATCGAACATGGCGTCGTTTTTGTTTATGTGGTCAAAGGTGAAGTGGTCTATGGATACGGTCAGCGCGAGATCATGCCCAAAAACAGGCGACAGCTTATCAATCGATGCTGAACTCAGCCATGGCTTCAGGCGCGTCGTCTCGCCGGAATTTACGTTCCTGACCGTCCAGGCAGAGCGCAGGTGTTGACCGGAAGGTCCGAATTGTCCGTCGGCGCGCGTAACCTGCTTTTCAATTGCGCGGAATTGAAGCACGGTGGACCTGTCACGCTTTTGTGCCGCCCCAAGTGCTCGTTTAAGCCAGCTTTCGTTCGAAGGCGACGGGGCTTTTCCAAGCCAGTGCTGAGTGACGGCGGCGCGGATTGTAGAAGCCGTTGATGTACTCGAAGATTGCCATCTCAGCTTGCCGCCTTGTTTCCCAGGACCGTCGCCAGATCAGCTCTGCCTTGATGGTTTTGAAGAAGGTTTCGACAGCGGCGTTGTCGTAGCAGTTTCCCCTTCCACTCATCGATACCTTGAACCCATGCTGGCGCAGGATCTTCTGGTAGTCGTGAGAACAATATTGGCTGCCACGGTCTGTATGATGGATGCAGCCCTTCGGTGGTGCCCGGAAGGCAATGGCCATATTTAGCGCTCTGATGGCCAAGTCGCGTTTCATCCGGTTACTGACGGCCCAGCCGATGACGCGCCGGGAATGCAGGTCCAGGATCACTGCCAGATACAGCCATCCCTCCCGCGTCCAAACATAACTGATGTCGCCCGCCCATTTCTGGTTGGGCTTGCCCGCTGTGAAGTCCCGATTCAGCAAATTCGGTGAGATGTTGAACTTGTGATCGCTGTCTGTCGTCACTTTGTGCTTGCGTGTTCTAACAACAGATATGCCGTTCTGGCGCATCAACCTGCCAACACGGCGGTGGCCAACATCCAAGCCGATCTCCTTTAGCTCCTCGGTCATTCTTGGCCGACCATAGCTGCCCAGGCTGAGACGCGACTGCTCTCTGATGTGCGCCAACGTCACCATATCAGACCGCTGTCTGCGGCTGGCCGGACGGGTGCGGAAAGCCCGCAATCCGCGCGGGCTGACACCGTGGGTGGGATTACCTTTGATATCATACATAGGTGCGGAAAGCCCGCAATCCGCGCGGGCTGACACCGACAACATGGCATAAGCGTTTGGCTGGAAAGCTGTCACGGTGCTCTTCGATGAACCTAAACCTCATTGCTTTAGGCCCGCGAAGAACTGGGTGGCTTTTTTTAGGATGTCCCTCTCCTCCTTCAGGAGCCGGTTCTCCCGCCGAAGCCGGTCATTCTCTTTGGCGAGGCTTAAATCCTCTTTGGAAACCACGTCTGTGTCTCGATGCGCGGTGATCCATTTGTTCAGTGTTGACATGCCAACACCCAGATCGTCGGCCACTTGCTTACGCGTTAGCCCGCTTGTCAGCGCGATCCGCACCGCATCCTGGCGAAATTCGTCTGTCCGTTTCAGTCCCATAGTCAGTCTCCTTTGTTGCAGTAAATGCTATCAAAGGAGCGGCATCAAACCGCGACAGGTCCATGAGCATGTCTTGCCTCAGACACCTTCCGCGGACTCGGTTTGGCTTAGCTGGTTCCCGGACCCCGGATCGGCGCGAATTCTGGACCCATCGGCTTGCCAATCTGGTACTGCTCTCACGGCGGAAAAACACTCAAGCGCGGAATTTCGACTTCGAACGGAAGAAAAACCAGTATTTTCAAAAGAAAGGGGTCGCCACCTTTGCGATAACTTCCCAAGTCCTGAGCGTATCGGAATGGACGCCCGAAGTCCTCGAAGAGAGGCAGTCCAATTTAATCGGGAAGCTGAAATCCGAGTGGCGCCTTTGATGGCCGTGAACTGATACCACCGGCCAATGGGCCTGACGTTTTTGTGGATTTTCATATGGTGTAGGTTCCGGTTCACTTTCATCGAAGGATGGAGGTTTTGATGGTGGTTGCGATCGCGCGGACGGATTTGACGTGGAGGGAACTCCATGCTGCCGGCTCCCGGAGCCATGATACCAGGGCCGCGCGGCGTATGGTGGCGGTCGCATTGGTTCCGGAGAGCCCCGACCGCAAGTCGGCAGCCGCAAACTGCGGGATGGACCGCCGGCCGCTACGGGATTGGCTCCATCGCTACAACGAGGGAGGTCTTGAGGGGCTTTCCGGGCGCCGGGGCGTGACCCACGCCTCGACGCGGCGCGGAAGGCCGCGCTTGCCGCGCGCGTCCGCGCAGGCCCCGGTCCGGAAACGCACGGTGTTGTCGGCTGGCGGCGTGTCGGTCTGCAACGCGAGGTCGAAAGGCGCTTCGGTGTGACGATGCAGGAACGCACGGCAGGCAGGCAGTTTGCCGCGCTTGGGTTTCGGCGCCTTTCGGTGCGCCCGCACGAAATCCGACCCGCAGGCCCGGGAGGCGTTTGGAAACTTTGCCGCCAAGATACAGGCCGACCTGCCCGATGCGGTGCGCGGCAAGAAAATCGAGGTGTGGTTCCGGCACAAAGCGCGTGTCGGACGGCAGGGCGCCGCGCGATACCGGATGCGAATGGAACCGCATCTTTGGCGCCGTCTGTCCCGAACGCGCCGGTCAAGCCATACGCAAACACCGCAGCCATGACCTCGCCGAAATCTCGAAGACCGTCGCTGAAGGCGCCCACGCCATCCTGGCGCCGGACGGGGCGAGCCGGCACGGCGCAAGGGCGCTGCGCGTTCCCGATAACATCACGCTCCTGCCGCTGCCGCCCCACGCTCCACAGATCAACCCTGTCGAAAACGTCCGGGCCTGCCTGCACGCCAACAAGCTCGCCACCGTCCGTTTAACCACAACACGCGATCATACAAATAGGATCAACATCTAGGAACGGTGGTATAACTCTTCTAAAGGGCGCATGGGCTTCCAGCCGGCGGCGCGGATGGTGGAAACCAGGTCCGACAACGTTCCTGTCGCGCCATCGTGGCGTCGGTCCGCTTTTTCGGCAGGGCGGACAGGCCCCGGCCCGCCGTTTGACGAATGACGGTCGGGTCCGCCCGGTCAGGAAGCGTCTTCCTCCTTTTTCGCTTCTTCTTTCGCGCGAGCATCGCCGGCGTCCTCCGTCGGGCTTGCCGCCTCTTTCGCCTCCCCGGCGGCCTTTGCCGCCGCGGCTTCTTCTTGCGCCCTGGCTTTTGCGTCTTCCTCGGCCTGTTTTGCCGCTTCCACCCGCTCCATAGCCTTCTTGCCCGGCCTGGCCTTGTTCGGATTGTCGCGCGCTTCACGTCCGGCAAGGCCGGCTTCGTCGAGAAAACGCAGCACCCGGTCGGTCGGCTTCGCGCCATGACCGAGCCAATGCCTGATGCGATTCTCGTTCAATTTCACCCGCTCGCCGTCCTTGGGCAGCATCGGGTTCCAAGATCCGACCCGCTCGATGAAGCGGCCGTCGCGCGGGCTGCGCACATCCGCCACGACGACGTGATAGTAAGGACGTTTTTTCGAGCCCGCGCGGGCCAGTCTGATTTTCAGCGCCATGTCGATTATCTCCCGATGGACGTTGTTCGTCGAAACTCAATTGCCGTTATCGGCGGCGATTTTCTCGTGATGCCGTGTGACTTCCCGGATCACGAAATTCAAAAATTTCTCCGCGAAATCCGGATCGAGATCGGCTTCTTTCGCCAGCCGGCGCAACCGTTCGATCTGGATTTTCTCGCGCGCCGGGTCCGCCGGCGGAAGATCGTGCGCGGCCTTCAATTCGCCGACCGCCTTGGTGCGGCGAAAACGCTCCGCCAGAGTGTAAACAAGCATGGCGTCGAAATTGTCGATCGACCGCCGGTATTCATTCAGCATCGCCATGACTTTTTCATCGCCGCTCATGCCGCGCTCCCCAAACCGTCGCTGCCCAGAATCTCCGCGGGCGGGCGGTGACGGTAGAGCAGCGCCGGGCCGAACGGCCGGATTTCGGTTTTGCTCTCGCGGACGGCGCCGAGGCTTTCGGCCAGTCTGATCGACGATATGTTGTCCGCGTCAATGCAGGAACATGCTTTCGTCCAGCCGAGTCGCCCATAGGCGAAGCGCAGCGAACGCAAGGCGGCTTCCCTGGCGAAGCCCATGCCCTGAAATTCGGGCATTACCGTCCAGGAGATTTCCGGTTCCGGCCAGCCTCGCGGAAACCACGGACCGACCAGGCCGACAAATCCGCCGCTCGCCTTTTCTTCCAAAGCGAATTTTCCATAACCGCGCAGCATCCAGCTGCCGGCGTATCCCGACAGTTTGCGCCAGGCCATGGCATCGTCGGCAGGCCCGCCGACAAAGCGCGACTCTTCGGTCGCATAGAAAGCGGCGAACGGTTCAAGGTCTTCCTGCCGGAAGCCGCGCAGGATCAGCCGCTCGGTTTCGAGGATCGGAACGAGGTTGAATTCCGAAATCATTTCTTCCCGCCCAATCCCGGCAGGGACGGCCCGCCGAGGCCCGGCAGTTTCGGTCCGCCCGGACCGGGGCCACCGCCCTTGCCCAGTCCGGCGGCCTCGGCCTGCTTTTGCAGCGTCTTAAGCTGTTTGGGGTCCATGCCCGACAGGTCCGGCATTCCACCCATGCCGCCGAGACCCATCCTGTTGGCCATGCCGCCCATCAGCGAACGCATCATGCCGGTGCCCTTGCCCTTGCCGCCGCCCATCGCCTTCATCATGTCCGCCATTTGACGATGCATTTTCAGGAGCTTGTTGATTTCGGCCGCGTTGGCGCCGGAACCCGCGGCAATGCGTTTCTTGCGGCTGTGTTTGAGAATTTCCGGGTGCGCGCGTTCGCGCCTGGTCATCGAGGAGATGATGGCCAGTTGACGGACGAACATCCGGTCGTCGAGCCCGGCGGCGGCCATCCGGTCCTTCATCCCGCCCATGCCGGGCATCATGCCCATGATGCCGCCCATTCCGCCCATCTTCCGCATCTGGCCAAACTGATCGGCAAGGTCGTTCAGATCGAACCTGCCCGATTGCATTTTTTTGGCCATCGCGGCGGCCTTTTCCGCATCGACGGTCTCGGCGGCCTTCTCGACCAGCGAAACGATGTCGCCCATGCCGAGAATGCGGTCGGCGATGCGTTTCGGGAAAAATTCCTCCAGCGCATCCATCTTCTCGCCGGTGCCGATCAGTTTGATCGGTTTGCCTGTGACCGCGCGCATCGACAGCGCCGCGCCGCCGCGGCCATCGCCGTCCATGCGGGTCAGAACCAGGCCGGTGATCCCGACACGTTCATCGAAGCTCCTTGCAAGATTGACCGCATCCTGACCGGTGAGCGCATCGGCAACCAGAAGTATTTCATGCGGGCCGGAAGCCTTTTTGATGTCGGCCATTTCCAGCATCAGCGGCTCGTCGATATGGGTGCGTCCGGCGGTATCGAGAATGACCACGTCGTGGCCGCCGAGCCTGCCGGCCTGCACCGCGCGTCGGGCGATTTCGACGGGCGACTGACCTTCGACGACCGGCAGCGTCGGCACGCCCGCCCGCTCGCCAAGCTGCCGCAACTGCTCCTGCGCCGCCGGTCGACGCGTGTCGAGCGACGCCATCAGGACTTTCCTGCCCTGCTTCAGCGCCATCCGCGCGGCGATCTTGGCGGAGGTCGTGGTTTTACCCGAGCCTTGCAGGCCGACCATCATGACGACAACCGGCGCCGGCGCGCCGAGATCGATCGAAGCCCCTTCCGCTCCCAGCATCCCGACCAGTTCGTCATGGACGATCTTGACGACCATCTGGCCCGGTTTGATGCTCTTCAGAACCTCGGCGCCGACCGCCTTCTCACGCACCCGGTCGGTAAACCCGCGCACCACTTCCAGCGCCACGTCGGCCTCGATGAGCGCCCGGTGCACCTCGCGCAGGGCGGCGGCGACGTCATTTTCCGACAGCGCGCCGCGCCCGGTCAGATCGTTCAATATGCCGCCAAGGCGCTCCTGCAGCGATTCAAACATATTTTTCCTTTATCCGTCGAAGCGTTGTCCGCTTCATGGTCGAGCGTTTCCGTTGCGAATTCAGTCGCCAAAGCGGATTCGCACCCGGGGGCGCATCGCGCTGCTGGGCGTTGACCTCCGGGATCTGTTTACACCTTGCCGGGTCCCGGTCGGCGCTCTGAGCAAATTACTCGTCGCGGAATTCGACGCATGTAAACAGCAAAACCGGGCCGAAGTCAACGCCGGGCGCGCTCAACCGTCCGGAACGTCCGGGCGAGTGAGGATGAACAGCGAAACGCATCCCATGACCGCCACCTGAATTGCGATGACAGTGGCGCTGAACCCGGTAATCCACGAGATGGCGACGGCGGCGGTCATCGCGCCGACGGCAGCGGTTTTGGCGCGCCGGGAGATGGCGCCATGTCGCCGCCAGTTTTCGATCGCCGGTCCAAACCGGCGGTGGTTGACCAGCCAGCCGTGCAGGCGTGGCGACGACCGCGCGAATGCGAACGCGGCAACCAGCAGAAATGGCGTGGTGGGCAAAAGCGGCAGGAATATGCCGGTCACGGCAAGTCCGACGGCGAGGATGCCGACCGTCAGCCAAATAGGACGTAGCGGGGCAATCATGCCCATCAGGTAGTTCATGAATTGCAATTGACCAGGCGCGCCGTTATTTCCCTCAACGAAACATGCGCTCTCCGGGCCGTTTCCCGCCATCGGCGCCGCGCAGCCCGAAGCGCTCCGCCGAATGCCGGCTTCGATCGAAACCTATATGTTGCGATTTCTCGCCGCCAATGTGCGCAACCGAAGCGCATTCAGGCGAATAAAGCCCTCCGCGTCCTTCTGGTCGTAAGCGCCGCGATCGTCCTCAAATGTGACCAGCTCATCGGAATAGAGCGATTTCGCCGACCGCCGCCCGGTGATGATGACATTGCCCTTGTAGAGTTTCAGGCGGACCGCGCCTTCGACCTCTTCCTGACTCTTGTCGATCGCCGCTTGCAGCATAGCGCGCTCGGGCGAGAACCAGAAACCGTTGTAAATCAGTTCCGCATAACGCGGCATCAGCTCGTCCTTGAGATGTGCGGCTCCGCGATCAAGCGTGATCGACTCCATCGCCCGGCGGGCCGACAGAAGAATCGTGCCGCCGGGCGTCTCGTAGACGCCGCGCGATTTCATGCCGACAAAGCGGTTTTCGACCAGATCGATACGTCCGACGCCATTGTCCCGCGCCAGATCGTTGAGCGCGGCGAGCATATGCGCCGGTGTCAATGATTCGCCATTCAGCGTTGCCGCATCGCCCTTGTCGAATCCGATCTCGACCCCGGTCGCCTCGTTGGGCGCATCCATCGGCGAGATCGTGCGCCGGTAGACATATTCCGGCGCTTCCGACCACGGATCCTCCAGCACCTTGCCTTCCGACGACGAGTGAAGCAGGTTGGCGTCGACCGAGAACGGTGCTTCGCCCCGCTTGTCCCTTGGCACCGGAATCTGATGATCGCGGGCGAAGTCGATTAGGTCGGTGCGCGACTTGAATGACCAGTCGCGCCACGGGGCGATCACCTTGATGTCCGGGTTGAGCGCATAGGCCGACAGTTCGAACCGCACCTGGTCGTTGCCCTTGCCGGTTGCGCCATGGGCGATCGCGTCGGCGCCCGTTTCCTCGGCGATCTCGACAAGACGTCTGGATATCAGCGGCCGGGCAATCGACGTTCCCAGCAGGTAAACACCCTCATAGACCGCATTTGCGCGAAACATCGGAAACACAAAATCGCGGACGAATTCCTCGCGCAGATCTTCGATGTAGATCTCCTTGACGCCGAGCATTTCGGCCTTGCGCCGCGCCGGTTCCAGTTCATCGCCCTGACCCAGATCGGCCGTGAATGTCACAACCTCCGCGCCGAGTTCGGTCTGTAGCCATTTCAGGATGATCGAAGTATCGAGGCCGCCGGAATAGGCGAGCACGACCTTTTTCACGCCGTCGGGTTCGGGCACTGACGTTTCTCCGCCGCTGGAAAATCTGACGGCCTCTTAGCGGAGAATTGGATGCCGCTCAACGCATATCGGTTTCAAGATATCGGTTTCAAGAATGTCGGCGCGCTTGGCCGCTACGATAAGGAGGCGGAGAAAAACAATCTCGGCATGGCGGAGATGGAGGAACTCGTTGCCGAAGCGATCGGGCGCAATGCCAAAGCGCTTTCCTCCTACACGCATTTCAAGGGCGAACATGAGCGCAACACCCGGCTGTTTCCGGTCGATTTGCGATCGCGAACAGGGCAGGGTCTGTGGATCAAACTCACAAACTGGCAGGCCGACGCGGATGGATTTGTGGACCGCGATTCGAAGAGACAGGGGCGTATTACACCGAGGTTGCACCGTTCTTCGAACATGTTAAAAATACGGATAATGAACGGTCGGTGCGTTTGAATTTTGCCGGGATTTGGCTGGTGTCGGATTTTTGATGGGAGGCTAGCGCCATGACAAGAAAAATGCACAAGAGAATGATTCTAATATAACCTATTTTAATACTTTTTTCTGTTTTAATTTTAGGTTATTTCACAAGTTCCGAATATTTTGATGCTCAACACAAATGGAAAGAATCTTATTCTAAAATATTGGGGATTTTATTTATTACTGGCATTTTATTGTTTATTACCGGAAATTTAATGCTCTTTATATGGTTATTTTCTTTATTATTCTCAATTGGATTTAAATTTTTAATTATTCCTGATAGCTTCTATATGAGAAGATATTCATTATGGATAAAGGGGAGACAATATTTTTTCTTGTTTAATGTGCATTTTTATGTGCTTCGTTTTATTCTATTAGAAGATGTATGGAAACTTCTGATGCAAGCTTGTGACCGGGAGGAAAATAATGTCCGATAAGTCTGTGAACGTGAATGAACCTGACAAGGCAGATTCTAGGTCATGTTGACAAGCTGGACGCCCGCATAACGTCCTCCTGACGGCTGGATTGTGATTTAATGGTTGCATTGAGGTGCGATCATGAACCCACACGGTCTTTTCAGTTTTTCCGACCATCTTGAGAAGTTGAGCTAAGATGGCGAACCTCTTGAGGTTCTCGAGCGAAGCGTGGATTTTGAGTATTTCCGCGGATGGCCGGTCTGAGCTATGGCGATGGCTCCAAAGGCGGCCGGCCTTTGATCCCGTGTCGATGTTCAAAGCGCCGATCCTGCAGGCCCGGCACAATCTTTTCGACGCGAAGATGGAGTTCATGATCCGTGATCGGCTTTCATGGATGCGGTTTGTGAGCTTTGAACCGGGCGGCGCCACACCGGACGAAAACACGATCCGACACTTTCGCGATCGCTTGACGGAGACAGGCGCGCTGAAGCGTATGATGAAGGCGTTTGACCGGCAACTACAAAAGAAGGGCTACATCCCCATGTCCGGCCGGATCGTCGATGCCTCTCTCGTTCCCGCGCCCGGGTGGGGCAACACCGAGGACGAGAAGGCGGCAGTGAAAGCAGACAAGTCGGCCAAAGAAATCCGGCCGAACAAATGCAATAAGGCCGTACAGAAGGATATTGATGCCCGTTGGACATTGAAGACCGGCGGCAAGGTTCGATATCGCCCCGATGGCGCACTGCTGCCAATGATTGCGATCCCCATCTTTGGTTACAAGTCTCACATGAGCATCGACCGACGATTTGGCTTCATCCGGAGATGTACGGTGACTTCGGCGGCAAGTGCCGATGGTCGTTGACTGCGCCATGTGGTCAGCACGGATAACACGGCTTCAGACGTAAGGGATACGTTGTGCAATGGTAAAAACTATTAAAATACAATCGCTAATTAGCGCCATATTCCTTATAGCCATTCCCTCTTCTCTACCAGCACAGTCACCGGAAATAGCAGGAGCCATTCCGTCGGCATGGGGCAGTATCAACCTCACCATAGCCGACAGTGGTGGTATGGCGTCTGGGCAACAAGGATGACAGATCCGTCGCGGGGCGATCTGGCCGCTCACACACGTCTGAGACCCGACGGATCCTATGCGACATCTCTAATCTACAATGACGGAACTAGAATAGAGCATTGGGGAACATACAATATATCGTTTGATGGCCTAAGGGGCACGTAGTGGCAGTGTCGTCAATTCATTGGTAAACGGCATCAAACAACATTGATGATGCTTTGAGAGCGCACGGTGTTGAAATTGCAGGGGTAATAACAGCCGCGCCTAACACGACTCCACATCCATGTATTTGCGAAAGGGGTGTAATAAGTTACACTGTTAGAAGATCGACGCCTAGTTCATTATCCTTTGATAGCCCCGTTCGCTTCCATTTCGAAGTTCTTAGAGATAGTTATGTAAGAGCTACCGGAAATGGAGCCAACGCTGCAATATCCAGAAGGTACGCGGTAAAGTGACACAATTTTTTTGCTGTTAAAGTCCTATCGGTAGTTTCCTGTTTCATCTTTTTGGGAGGCGTATCTACTATGGTACACGCATAAAGCGCTGAAGAGAGAACGTGTACATTCAAACCATCCTAATTCGCGAGCGCCAATTTAAGGCCAGATTTACAAGCGTTCGGTGAAGGTGTTCCTGGGATGGAGCGTTGTGATGAAGTATCTGTAATTTGGGATCCCCAACGTAGGAAATACCAAACTGATTTTATCGACGTTCCAAGGCTTGAAATCTTAGGTGCTCCACGCAACTCGGTCGGTCGTTTTCATGTTTTGGCAGAATCAAGATCAAGCGGTGCGACGTGCCTGCTGCCCTGTTCGGCCGTGTTAATTAGCGAACGTCATATAATGACTAACAGACACTGTGCCGCACCGCACTTGTATCCCGATATGGGAATTCGGTCGGCGCCCGAAGATTTTGGCGTAATGTTTGGGCATCTTTCGGACACAGACCCCGGCGAGTTCTTCCGGCTTCAGCGAGAGCCGGTGGAGATATCGGAAGGCGCTTTTCCCGAAAATTATGAACCCTTGAGTTTTGCAAACCCAATGACTGACGCCGGAGATCCAATGTTTATCGTCAGTCATCCGAGCGGGTTTCGAATGCAGGTTACGACGATTGTGACAGTTTTCCCTCTCATTCGAGTTTTATCTTCTGAAGATTCGCCAAGTGATGAGGGAGAAGATGCGAATCTATTAGATGCGAATTTATCTGGTACTGATTTTACTGAACTGGCAATTATTGGCGCTAACTTCTCGGATGATTGGGCTTGGCATGATAAAAAAACTATTGAAATATATGAAGTTATCATGTTCTGTGTTTTCGATCCTGAAATTCACTAACGTAATATCAAAGCGCGGCCTGATGTGTGTGCCCGATCGGAATAGTGCTATTTATTCTTCCAAACGTATCAGTTTTGGTTCACAACCGGATAACCTCTGCAAAGATAAATCCTGGAACAGCGCTTACTTTGAAAAGTCGAGTTCCAAAGGTGAGAAAGAAAGATTATCTCGTGGCCTCCACAATCAGGACGCCACGATTACGACACGGCTCCTTCGCGCCATTCCCGCCAATTCATGCGGTCAGGCGTTTTTTTGCATCCGGTTTTCCTCGATTTCAGCGCCCGCCCGCCGAAACAGATTTGACAGGGGGCAATATCTGGCGACTTCCCCGGCGACGTTCCGCCCATCGTTGACGAAGCGTTCCGGCGCTTGGCCGAATACATGGCGACGCCTGAACAAGCGGCGGACGCTGGCGCTGGCGGCGCGCTCAATGGTGCTACGCGGTGAAGCCCTGTTCCTGATCCGCGACGCCGGCGCGATCCCGGCGGCGGATTGGGATTTGACGACCAAGGACGGCAAGCCGGTGGCCTATCGCGTCCAGGTATCGGAGGCTGGCGGCGGACGGGATCAAACGGCGCTGGCCGGCGAAGTGCTTCATTTTCGGATCGGGGCCGATCCTGCCGCGCCGTACTACGGGCAAGCGCCGCTACGCCGGGCGAACCTGACCGCCGGAATGCTCCAGGCGGTGGAAACCGCTTTGGCCGAAGTCTACGAGCTGGCGCCGATAGGCACGGCGGTGCTTCCCTTCCCGGAAGCTGCGGCGACGGATCTGGAATCCCTGGCGCGCGGCTTTCGCGGCAACCGGGGCAAGGTGATGATCCGCGAAAGCGTCAACGTGGCGGCGGCGGGCGGACCGGCTCCGATGGCCGACTGGAAGCCCATGGCGATGACGCCGGACCTGGCGCGGGCGATGACGGCGGAAACGCTCCAGGCGGCGCGGGAAGCCGTCGGCATGGCGTTCGGCATTCTGCCTGCGATGATGGCTTCGAGCGCGACCGGGCTGGTGGTGCGCGAAGGTCAACGGCATCTTGCGCAATGGTGCCTTCAACCGATTGCCGCGCTGATCGGTGAGGAAGCGACCGACAAGCTGGGCGAACCGGTGGCGCTGGACGTGATGCGCCCCTTGCAGGCTTACGACGCCGGCGGACGGGCGCGGGCCTTGTCCGGCATCGTTGCGGCGCTGGCGGAAGCCAAGGCCGCCGGGATCGATCCTGGGCGCGCGCTCGAACTTGTGGCGCTGGCCGATGACTGAACGCGCCCCGCCGAAGCTGAATGCCCGAATTGTCGATCTGGCGATTCTAGCGCCGCCGATCAACCGGCGCGACGGGGGGCGCGAACTGGCGCTGTTCACGCTGCTATGCGCGCCGCTGCGGGTGCGCGATTGCGTGCTGATAGC
Source organism: Rhizobiaceae bacterium (assembly GCA_965204295.1). GTDB lineage: Bacteria > Pseudomonadota > Alphaproteobacteria > Rhizobiales > Rhizobiaceae > JAWKWH01. Next base: position 1,177,510 of record OZ241973.1, on the reverse strand, counting down.
ACGCAAGGGCAAGGCCGCTTACGACGTGAAGCCGCCTTCCGGCGATGTGAAAATCCAAGGCTGGGCGTCCGATCTGATAGCAGGGCAGGCGGCGCGGGCATACCGGGAAGCCCTGGCGACATTGCCGCGCGGATGACGCCTGCAAGGGGCGTGATGAAAAAACCGTGTCCGTAGCGCGCGCACAACGCACACAAATGCGCACACAAACGGATTTTCGCCTTGCCTTGCATCGGTAAGCTTTCCCATCAACCACTTGATAACCAAGGGGAAAACTTGGTAGCGAGGGAGGGACTTGAACCCCCGACACGCGGATTATGATTCCGCCGCTCTAACCAACTGAGCTACCCCGCCGCACCAAAAGCCCTTCGTTCGATCAGCCGCGGGAATCTTCATTCTTACAATCCCGGTCGTGAATTTCGCGGTGGCCGTTCATAAATCCGGGCAGCGATATGCGTCGCCTCATGGACGCGCGGGATATAATGCGGCGCGAGCCCCGGTGTCAAGCGGATGCGCCCGGCTAAGCCGCATCGGCCCGCGATCGGGAAATGTCCGTTTATCATGCGCTTGCCGGCACAACGGCCACGCCGCGTTCGGCGACCGGAACGAAGCCTTCCGCGGTTCCGCGACCACGAACTGGTTTGGCCTGGACGATCCAGACGGCGGCCTGAACGGCATTTTGCCGTCGGCGACCGATTTCCTGTGCGTCGAAAGAAGGGTTGAGTTCGCCGGACCTGGCCGATAAGTGTCGCCGCGTTTCCAACTTCCGGCTTGGATTTGATGGCGCCGCGTATCGCAGTTCTCGGATGTGGCTATTGGGGCAGCAACCATATCCGTACATTAAAGGCACTCGGCGCTTTGCGGGCGGTCGCCGACGCCAATGCAGCGCGCGCGGAAGGTTTCGCCTCCGAGCAGGAGTGCCTTGCGATAACGCCGGACGAGTTGTTTGACCGCGATGACGTCGATGCCATAATCATGGCGTTGCCGCCGCAGTTTCACGCCGAATACGCCATTCGCGCCGCCAGGGCCGGCAAGGATCTTCTGGTTGAAAAACCGATCGCGCTCACGGTCGAGGACGCCAGAGCGGCGGTTGACGCCGCGAGCGACAACAATCGCATATTCATGGTTGGCCACGTCCTGCGTTTTCATCCCGCCTTCGAGATGCTTGAGCGGCTGATCGCCGATGGTGAACTGGGCGAGATCAAATACATCCATTCGCATCGGCTGGGTCTTGGCAAATTCCATACCGAGAACGATGCTCTGTGGGACTTGGCCCCGCATGATTTGTCGATGATCCTGGCGATCACCGGCGCGGCGCCTATGGAGGTGCGCGGCGAGGGCGCGGCGCTGCTCGACAATCTGAGCGATTTTGCCCATCTGCACATGCTGTTTGAAAATGGCGTACGCAGCCATTTGTTCACGTCGCGGCTCAATCCGTATCGGGAGCGGCGACTGACCGTCGTCGGCGCCAAGGCGATGGCGGTCTTCGATGATGTGGAGACCTGGGAGAAGAAACTTGCCGTCTATCGCCATGCCGTGTGGCAGGACAGCGGCCGGTGGGCGTTCACCGCCAACGAACCGTCCTATGTGGCGATTCGGCAGGGAATGCCCCTGACGCGCGAACTGGAACACTTCATCCACTGCATCGAGACACGCGATGAGCCGCGAACCGGCGGCGACGAGGCGATCAGCGTACTGCGCATCGTGACGGCCGGCACGGTGAAGCACGACGGAAAGCCGTCCTGAGTCTCATGTGCGTTCACCCGAGATTACACGATGCCTCATCCTTTGATAGCCGGCCGCTGGCGCTTCGCCGCGGTTCGGACTAATTGGGCGAGCCGAGACGGCTTGCCGGCTTGACCGGCGTTTGCTTCGGGGGCGAATTCGGCCATGCAATTCATTGATCTGGGATCTCAACGGGCCCGTATCGGAGACCGGCTCAACAGCGCGGTCGCCAAGGTCGTCGACTCGGGCCGCTACATCCTCGGTCCGGAAGTCGCCGAATTCGAAAACAGGATCGCCGGCTATGTCGGCGTCAAACATGCAATAGGCTGCGCCAACGGAACCGACGCATTGCTGTTGCCGCTCATGGCTCATGATGCCGGTCCGGGTGATGCGGTGTTCGTTCCCGGTTTCACCTTTGCGGCGACAGCCGAAGCGGTTGCCTTGCGCCGGGCCGAGCCGGTATTCGTGGATGTCGGGGCGAACGCCTACAACATGGATGTTTCCAGTCTCGAAGCGGCCGTTGCGATGATCAGGGCCGAGGGCCGTTTGCACCCCAAGGCCATCATCCCCGTCGATCTTTTCGGTCATGCGGCCGACCACGAAGCGATTGAGGCAATCGCCGAGCGAGAAGGTCTCATCATTATCGAGGATGCCGCTCAGGCGATCGGCGGCAGGCTTGGCGGGAAGATGTGCGGCAGTTTCGGGAAGGTTGCCTCCACCAGTTTTTATCCCGCGAAACCGCTTGGCTGCTATGGTGATGGCGGTGCGATGTTCACCGATGACGACGATCTGGCCGAGGTTCTGGGCTCGCTCGGTTTTCACGGCAAGGGTGACGGACAGTACGACAACGTCCGCGTCGGCGTCAATTCGAGGCTCGATACGATCCAGGCGGCGGTCCTGATCGAGAAACTGGCGATCCTGGAAGACGAGATGGAGGCGCGGCAGCGCGTGGCGACACGCTACGCGGACGGACTTCGCGATGTCGTCAAAGTGCCGGCGACCACAACGGGCAGCCGCCCGGCCTGGGCGCAGTACGCTATTGAAACCGGCAATCGCGACGGGCTGAAGGCGCATCTTGGCGACAATGGCATACCCTCCGCGATCTACTACATCAAACCGCTGCATCGACAGACCGCTTACAGTATGTATCCGGTTGCGCCCGATGGTTTGCCGGTTGCCGATGCGATTGCGAACGATGTTTTATGCCTGCCGATGCATCCCTATCTGTCGGAGGCCGATCAGGACATGGTGATCGACTGTATCCGGCAGTTTGTGCTGAGCAATGGACCCGAGGCGGGGGAGTAGGGCGTTCGGACCGGTCCGATATGGCTTTGAGGCGCCGTTTTCATAGCCGCGCCGAATTAGGTTCGGCTTCCAGTTCGCGCAGCATCGCCTCGGTTTCCGCCGCATGTTCGGCGCGGTCGATAAAACCGCCGCCAAGGATACGGGCTTCGGAATTGTCATCCGAATAGAGTACGCAGGCCTGCCCCGGCGCGACGCCGGTTTCGCCGCCAATCAGTTCCACCGAAGTCAAACCGCCCGCATGGCGCAGGATTGCCGCGCGGGGCGGCTGTGTCGAGCGCACGCGGGCGAACAACTCCATGCCGTTGTCCGGCAGGTTTCCCAGCGGTTCGCAGCCAAGCCAGTTCACGTCCCGCAGAAAGACCTTCACCGTGTCGAGGGCCTCGCGCGGACCGACAATGACGCGTGAGCGTTCCGCGTCCAGATGCACGACGTAAAGCGGATCGCCCGTGGCGACGCCTATGCCGCGGCGCTGACCGATCGTATAGCGCATAATTCCTTCATGCCGGCCGAGCAACCGTCCATCGATGTGGACGATGTCTCCCGGAGACGCCGCTTGCGGCTTCAATTTTGCAATGATGTCGGAATAGCGCCCTTGCGGTACGAAGCAGATGTCCTGGCTGTCCCGCTTGTTTGCGATCGCCAGCCCCATTTCCGCGGCGATCGACCTGACTTCCGGCTTCGACATATCGCCGAGCGGAAAGCGCAGGAAATCGATTTGCTCCTGTGTGGTCGCAAAAAGAAAGTAGCTCTGGTCGCGTTCGGCGTCCACGGGACGGTGGAGCGTCCGGCGGTCGCCGTCTTGTCGGCTGCGGATGTAGTGGCCGGTCGCGAGCGCATCGGCGCCCAATTCCTTTGCCGTCGCCAACAGATCGGCGAACTTTACCGTCTGATTGCATGCAACGCAGGGGATTGGCGTTTCGCCGGCGACATAGCTTTCAGCGAACGGATTGATGACGGCTTCGCGGAACCGGCTTTCATAATTCAACACATAATGCGGGATGCCAAGCGTTTCGGCCACCCGTCTTGCATCGTCGATATCCTGGCCGGCGCAACATGCCCCCGCGCGATGGATGGCGGCGCCATGGTCGTAAAGCTGGAGCGTCACGCCGACGACATCATGGCCCCGACGCTTCATCAGTCCGGCGACAACGGATGAATCGACGCCGCCCGACATCGCCACGACGACGCGGGTGTTTTCCGGCGCGGTATCGGGATCAGGACTGTTCATTCGACCGACCACAGGCTTGGCGGGCTCCCATGCCAACTTGCCCTATATAGGTCAAGAGGTCCGCGTTCACCATTGTCGGCCGCCTTGACGAAGCCGCTAACAGTCGATTCAGCTTCATTACCGTCCCGTTATCGGCGGCTTAGTTTTTTTTTAAAGCCGTTTGCGTAGGGTCGCGTTGTCGAGGTCCTGAGTGTGTGGGATTGATGAGTTCGCAGAGAGTATCATGTCCGACCTGGTTAGACCGCGTGTGAAATATGTTATCGGCCCGGATGGCAGTCCGCTCACCATTGCCGATCTGCCTCCCACAAATACCCGCCGCTGGGTTATTCGCCGCAAGGCGGAGGTTGTCGCGGCGGTGCGCGGCGGATTGCTGAGTCTGGAAGAAGCGTGCAATCGCTACAAACTGACGATCGAAGAGTTCTTGTCGTGGCAGGCGTCGATTGACGAATATGGCCTCGCCGGTCTGCGAACGACGCGTATCCAGCAATACCGGCACTAGATCGGCAAGCGTTTGTCGACGGTTTCAAACCGGCTCGTCCCGCGGCTGGCCGGTATTTTCATGCTGCCTCGCGAGTGAGGGAGCGAGTGCCGCCGGAACGACCGAAACGGCGAAAAACCGGAGGGGGCTTCCATCGGCGTAAGCGCGAAACAAAATGTCGCGGCCCGCGGAAACAGCGCGACAGCCATTTTCACAACGCGGCTGTAGCCAAGGGCGTCATTGCCGGGAAAGTGAAACGAGGGGCGCCATATTGTCCGGGTCGGGGCAAAGGGACGCCTGAACCGGCTATCCGATCATTGCACGCCGGTCTTCCGGTTCAGGCTGGGGTGTCTCTAGGGCCTCCACCCTGGCCAGTTCGGCCTCTGCTTCGGCCAAAGCGATTTCGGCCGCGGCGCGCTGTTCATCAAGATCGCCGCGGGATTCCATCAGATTGTCGCGCCGCTGGCGCGCGGCTTTGGCGAATGTCGGATAGGCGAAGTGATTTACGTCGGCAATTCCCGACTTTTTCTCTTCATCGGCGATCTGGAGGTCGAGTTCGCCGGCCCTGCGTTCGAACTCCGCTATCATCATGTCGAGTTGAGTCAGTTGTCTGCTCTTCTCGTTTACCTGAAATCGATTCAGACGGACGAGATTTTCCCGTGATTTCATGACGTAATACTCCAAAATCGGACAACCGGCGCCGAATCAGTGGAACCGCGATACCCAAACACCCACACGATCACCAACGCCTGACGTCAAGAAACATCTGCATTCGCCAGCGTCCGGTAACCTTTCGTTTACGGACATCATTAATCATAACGGTCAAGGACTTAAGGCCCGGTAAAAATTCCGGCGGATTCTCCGGTTCGAACAAGTCGAGTCCGATGAATCGTTTGTAACGATTTGTTAAGGTAATATATTAAAAATTTGATAATCTGATATTCCAATGGATTCAGTGTGATAGTTGGAATTGTTAATTTTTGTGCAACCACTTGCCAAGGCGAATCAGAATTTGTTAACCATTTGGCTGCAAACTCTGACTAAGGCAATGACTACCGCGTCCGGCTGGTTTGCAGAGGGGGTGCGGTGGAGCAAGGGGAATGAAATGCGCGTTCTGCTGATCGAAGATGACAGTGCAACAGCACAAAGCATCGTGTTGATGCTGAAATCCGAGAGTTTCATCGTGGATACGGCCGATGTGGGCGAAGAAGGCGTCGATCTCGGCAAGCTGTATGACTACGACATCATACTGCTTGATCTGAATCTTCCCGATATATCCGGCTATGAAGTTCTCAAGACGTTGCGGTTGTCCAAGGTCAAGACGCCGGTTCTCATTCTATCCGGCACGGCGGGCATCGAAGACAAGGTGCGGGGGCTTGGCTGCGGCGCCGATGACTATATGACCAAGCCCTTCCACAAGGATGAACTGGTCGCACGGATTCACGCCATCGTCCGCCGTTCGAAGGGTCACGCACAGTCGGTCATTCAGATTGGCGACCTGGTGGTCAATATCGATGCCAAAACGGTGGAAGTGGGCGGGCAACGCGTCCATCTTACCGGCAAGGAATACCAGATGCTCGAGCTTTTATCCATGCGCAAGGGGACGACGCTCACCAAGGAAATGTTCCTCAATCATCTTTATGGCGGCATGGATGAGCCGGAACTCAAGATCATTGACGTATTCATCTGCAAACTGCGCAAGAAACTGGATCTTGCATCGGGCGGTCAAAGCTACATCGAAACCGTTTGGGGCCGCGGTTATGTGCTGCGTGAGCCGGAGGATATTCGCGAAAGCGCGTAATTGCCGCCGGTTGGATCGGAAGATAGACAAAACCCGGCCGCAATGCCGGGTTTCTGTTTAATTTCGATTGCTTGATACGTCAGTCCGGCCGGATTTCAGGACGCGCCGACAGCACAATGTCATCTGAATTGATGCGGATGTCGATGGACATGCCGGTTTCCCGCGCCAGGAGCAGCGTGAAATAGGGTTGAACCGCATGGGCGTCGACCGGCTCGTCGGGCCGTTGTCCGGAATGCAGTTCCAGGAATTTTGGCGGCAACCGCATCATCGGACCCGTCGCCGTGAGCGTGAATGCCGGTCTATCTGAACCGGTATCCAATCTTACGCCAATCTCTCCGCCGCGCGGAATGGCCGCATTGGCTATCAGAAGCAGATTGAGCAGCAACTTGACCTGGTTCTTGGGAAGCAGCGCACGTGTTCCCGACCAGGTGAATTCCGGTTTTTCATTGGCCATAAAAGCACTCGCGACGGCTTCGGCATCGCCGGTGTCGATCTGCATCCCGGCGGAACCGGTAGCCCCGAATGCGATCCTTGCATATTGAAGGCGGGCAGAGGCGTTGCGTGCGCTCGCGCGGATGAGCGACATCGCATCTTCATCCACACCGCCTTCGTCAAGCAGTTCCAGTCCATTGTTGATGGCGCCGACGGGTGAGATGATGTCGTGGCAGACGCGGCTGCACAGCAGTGCTGCCAGTTCCGTTGCGTCGAGTGAAAGATTGTCGCTCATGAAGCCAACGTTCCTGATGTTCCCGTCCGATACGGGCGAAGGGAGTATGAAACGAGCGCGCCGAATCGCATCCCCATCCGTGAAAGAGCGATATATGCGCGCTCGGACGACGGCAAGAAACCGCGTTCTACAAAGCAGGAATCGGGTTTTTGTCACCAAATTGCCCACAAACCGCCTCTTTTTCGGCCAGCCTGAACACGAACATTAATGGTTGAAAAAGGATTACGCGGTAGCGTTACCGCACCGTTGACAGGTCCGGTTGGCGCGGGTTGGCGCGAAAATCCGGATTTACACCTCGTTATGAGCACGGAGTAACTCGTCATGATGTTGAAATCGATTCGCAGACGCATGGTCACATTCACCGCCGCCCTGGTCCTCTCGGCCGCTCTCGCCGTGTCCCATTCATCCGACGGTCACGCCGCGCAGGCTTACACGGCGCAGGAAATAGTCGATTCCGGGCATCAGTTCTTTGGCGCCACGTCCGGCAGTCTGGCGACCATTGTCGAGAAAATATTCTCCCGATACGGGCTTCCGAACGGATATGTGCTCGGTGAAGAGGGGGCGGGCGCCATTGTTGGCGGCCTGACCTACGGTGAGGGAACCCTCTACACAAAGAACGCCGGCGATCATGATGTGTTCTGGCAAGGCCCGTCGCTCGGCTGGGATTTTGGCGCCAATGGCTCGCGGCTGATGATCCTGGTTTACAATCTGGATGAAGTGAACTCGCTTTACCGCCGTTACGGTGGCGTCGCCGGGTCTGCCTATGTAATCGCAGGCTTGGGCTTCAACGTGCTCAGGAATGAAAATGTTTTTCTTGTACCGGTCAGAACCGGCATCGGCGCCCGCCTAGGCGTGAATATCGGATATCTGAAAGTGACATCGCAGCCCACTTGGAATCCGTTCTGACGCCTTTGTGAATGTCACGGACCGGATACGGCTCCAAAAAACCCGATCAAGGCAAACGCCAGGCAACTCCTCCGCCGGGCGTTTCTTGACATGTCGACAGGCATGTGACGAAGAGCACTGGATGGATGCCCGCTTGTGTGCGACAAAGGCGACGCATCGGGACAGATACGGAAATTCACCTCCGGTTGGAGGAATCCGGGCGGCGGCGCGTCAAGCCGGAAACGCGGTCGGCTCACGGGATGATGGAGGAAGAAGGTGACGCGGGAAGACAATAGCGAACTGGAACGCAAGGTCCGTCGGTTGGAGGAAGACCGTTCGCGCCTTGAGGTCCGGTTGAAGAAAGTCGTCGCCGAAAACGGGAGATTGAAATCGGCAAACGACGCGCATGTGGCTTCGGGTAATGATGAATCGGGAAGTGAAAAACGCGAGAATGCCGAATTGCGAATGCAGATCAATCAATTGGCCACCGGAATCGTCAACCTGACCGCGATGCTCGCCGGGCCGGACTCCGAAATCACCGGGATCGTTCGCGGCGGTGAGGGGCGCATCGACCGCTCATCCGGCATCGCGGATCGTATGCGGGCCCTGCGTGAATCCGCCCTTTCAGCGCATCGCGCCAGGATTGAATAGCTGCTCGTTCGTTCCTTGGGCGATCGACCGGGTTCTTTGGGAGCGGAATCCGTCCGTGCGAGTCCGCCGCGGAAAGATGCGGCGGCCACAACGCCGGCCCGTCGTCGCCGAAAACCGGCGCGCTTCTTTTGGCCGGGTCCGGCCTTCAATTAATGCAACGGAGCAATCGGCCTCATGGCCCCCGAATGTGAATATGCGAACTACGGCCCGGTATTTCCGGTTGATTTCAACATTCCGATAAAAGCATCGCGGACATCCTCCGGCGTGCGCACGGGATCGGGAAACAGCATACGGCGCACTGTGTCCCCCCTGGCGAGATCGAAACCCTCCGGATCTAGGCCGGTCAATGACCAGAACTCATTCTTCCCCGCCGCCGCGTCCGCCAGTTTTCCGATCGCATCGCGATGATCGCCGTTCATGTACTCGATGGCCGACCTTTCGCCTTCCGCGACAGCCGTGCATGATTCTTCATCGAGCAGAAGGTGATCGGTGCTCAGCGCATAAGCCTTTGCAAATCCGCCGTTCAGGCCGGCGGACTGGACGTTCAGAAAAACGAACGAGAAATCGGCAAAATCGGCGTATAGCGCTGCTTTGGGATGCCGGTTGAGATAACGCCGGCGCGCGCGGCGCCCGGCGTCGCTTTCCCGCGTCACGAAATCCGCCCGGCACTTCAGCGTCATGCGCGGATGGGCCAACGGATCGCCCTTGCCGGGTTCACCGACTAGCAGGGAACAGGAGGAATTCGCCTTCAGCGCTCCGGTGTGGGGTGCAAGGGTGGAAATCAGGATGATCGGCGTGCCGTCGGTATCGGTCGCGGTGGCGACGCGGCTGGCGACAGGCGCTCCGGTAGCCGGATCCAATGTCGCCAGCGCCGCATATCGCGCCGTGCGCAACAACGATCGGGCGAGTGCAATCGCGGAATCGCCGGCCGGCTGCACAAGGCTGCTGTTTTTGGCTTCCGGTGTCATGATCGAAATGCGATCGCGCCCTTTTCCAGCAGTTCGCGGGCCGTCGCGGGCGTTATTCCATAATGCGCCAAAATCGACGCGGTTTTCGCCTGTTCAAATGAGGCCTCGCCTTGCGCGCCGGACGGTGTGCGAGAGAAGCGGGGCGCCGGTGAAGGACGCGTCGCGTCGCCGCCGGAAAATGTCGAGCGCGCCTGATTGTGCGGATGGCGCGGCGCTTCGTCGAAATTGAGCACCGGCGCGACGCAAGCGTCGGTTTCGGTGAAAAGCGAAGCCCACTCGTCCCTGGTTTTTTCGAACAGCCGCTTTGCTATCGCAGCCCTGAGATCAGGCCATTTCTCGCGATCGTATTGCGAACCGGCGAGAGCCGGCTCCAAGGGAAGCAGCCTGGCGAATTCGGCGAAAAATCGCGGCTCCAGACATGCGACGGCCACATATTCGCCGTCTCCGGTTTCATAGGTGTCATAGAATGGCGCACCGGAATCGAGAAGGTTGGAGCCGCGCCCCTTTCGCCACAAGCCGGCCGCGCACATGGCGAAAAACAGCGATGCGAGATTTGAGACCCCGTCAATCATGGCCGCATCGACAACCTGGCCACGGCCCGAATGCGACCGTTCGATCAATGCCGAAAGCACGCCCGTGATCAGGAACATGGTTCCGCCGCCATAGTCGGCGATCAGGTTGAGCGGCGGAACCGGTTTGCCGCCTGCCGATCCGATCGCGCCGAGCACGCCGGTCATGGCGAGATAGGTCAAATCATGGCCGGCGCGTTGCGCCAGCGGTCCGTTCTGTCCAAAGCCCGTCATACGCCCGTAGATCAAACCGGGGTTGACAGCATGACACATATCGGGTCCTAGGCCTAGCCGCTCCATGACGCCGGGGCGGAATCCCTCCAAAAGCACATCGGCCTTTCGGCACAGATCGAGAAGGAAGCCCTTGCCGTCGTCCGACTTCAGATCCACCGCGACAACCGCGCGGCCAAGCCGGTCGATATCGACCTTGTCGGGCAGCGTCAAGAACGGCGCATCCGACCCGTTGCGCTCAATCCGGATGATCTCCGCGCCAAGCCGGGACAACAAATATCCCGCGAGCGGCACGGGGCCGAGGCCCGCCATTTCAACGATACGGACGCCCGCGAGCGGGCCGCTTTCGTTGGAATTTGCCGGGCCGGACATGGTTTCGGGGAGACCTATCTCGGCGCCATGCGTATCGCGCCGTCCAATCGGATGGTCTCGCCATTGAGCATCCGGTTTTCGGCGATATGCACCGCGAGCGCGGCGTATTCGGAAGGATCGCCGAGGCGCGGCGGGAAAGGCGCCTGCCGGCCAAGCGAGATTTGAGCTTTCTCGGGCAGGCCGGCCAGCAAGGGCGTTTTGAAAAGTCCCGGCGCGATCGTAACGACCCGGATGCCGGAGCGGGCGAGGTCACGGGCGACCGGCAGCGTCATGCCGACGATACCGCCCTTGGAGGCCGAATACGCGGCCTGGCCAATCTGGCCGTCATAGGCCGCCACGGACGCGGTGTTGACAAAGACGCCGCGCTCGTCGTCTTCGAGCGGGTCGAGATTCTGTGTGACTTTGGCGACGAGCCTGATCATGTTGAACGAACCGGTCAGGTTCACCCGGACGATTTTATCGAACATGTCCAGTGGATGAACGCCGTCCTTCGATACGGTCTTCATCGCAAGGCCGATGCCTGCGCAGTTGACCAGGATTCGCGGTTCGCCGAGGCGGTCGACGACCGCGTTCAGCGCGATTTCGGCCGCTTCGGCATCGGAAACATCGCAATGGACGGCATGGGCGCCGATCTCGCCGGCGATTCTTGCGGCATTGGCCGTGGCGACATCAAGCACGGCGACGGAGGCTCCCCTTGCGGCAAGCGCGCGGGCCGTCGCGGCCCCTAGTCCCGAACCGCCGCCCGTTACAATGGCGACCTGACCGTCGATAATCATGTAAAACTCCCATATTGCGTAAACGTCGAACTGGAGGGCATGTTAAGCGCTTGTGCCCGCTAGGCGCAATCGACCAAAGGCATTATGCGCCGGCCGACGGAGAGCTAGGCCGTTCACCCGCCTGTTCTCTCCGTGCTGCTTCGCGGAGATGGAAGAACTCGTTGCCGAGGCAATCAGGTGTGGCATCCGGGCTCTTTCCTCCCGCGTCCTTTTCAAGAGCGGGCATGACACCCAGCATTTTCCGGTTGATCTACATTCGCGAACAGGGCAAGAAAATCCGTGAATCAAACTCACAAACTTGCGGCCAAGCGGCGCACGGCGTGGATCGCGCCCGAACTATGCCTGTGGCACCATACACAGAACTGGGCCGGATTTTTCGAGCCGGATTTGGCGCTTCAACTTGGCGAGCATTTCGAAAACGCGGAAACCAAAAGGCGTCTGAAAAATCTGGTTGAGGTCAGCGGACTGAAACGTCGCCTGATGGCCGCCGAGGCTTCGGCAGTGACTGATGCGCAGCTTCTGGCCGTGCATTCGCAGGCGCATCTCGACCACCTCAGGTCGGTTTGCTATAGCGGCGGCGGCGAAACGGGCGCGCTGACCCCGGCGGGTCGCACCGGCCTGGAGATAGCAAGACTTGGCGCGGGCGCCGTGATCTGCGCGGTTGACGCCGTTCTCGATGACTTCGCCGACAACGGCTACGTTTTATGCCGGCCGCCAGGGCATCATGCCGGACGCGAGATGGCGATGGGATTTTGTCTCCTGGCAAATGCCGCTATTGGCATTCGCCACGCGCAAAGCAGGGGAATCGGCATGGTTGCCGCGGTCGATTGGGATGTTCACCACGGGAACGGAACGCAGTCGATATTCTATGCTGATCCGTCCGTACTGACGATTTCGCTGCATCAGGACAATCTATTTCCGCCAGATTCCAGAACTGTGGATGAAACAGGCGAAGGGGATGGCACCAGCGCGAACATCAACATCCCGCTTCCGCCCGGCTCCGGAACCGGCGCATATCGGCATGCATTCGAAGAAGTCGTGATGCCGGCCCTCGAAAAATTCCAGCCCGGCATGATCGTCCTGCCCTGCGGCTATGATGCATCCGCGATGGACCCGCTTGGAACAATGATGCTGTCATCCGGCGATTTTCGCTGGATGACCGAAAAAATCGTGGAGTTCGCCGAAGCGTGTTGTGAAGGGCGAATCCTCGCGACTCACGAAGGCGGTTATTCGCAAATGCACGTACCGTTCTGCGGGCTGGCGGTTCTTGAAACGCTGAGCGGCGTGGAAACGGGAGTGATCGATCCGTTCGACGAACACATCGTCGGATATGGCGGCCAAGCGCTGCAGCGCCATCAGACAGCGGCAATTGCCAATGCCAAGGCAGCGGCGTTTGCGGTCTAAGGAACTGAGACATGTACAAGGGCGCCGTCGGCGCTCATGAATATCTGAACTGGTCTTGGGAGGATGAAACATGGCCAAATCAAATCCAACCGCGTCGTCAAGACGCGATTTCTTGAAGATCGCCGGGGCTTCGGCCGGGTCAGCTGCGCTGCTGGCCAGATTAAACCGGTCGGCCCGCGCGCAATCTAGCGATCCGATCATTATCGGCTGTCCGGCGCCGCTGACCGGAATTGTCGCGGCGGACGGTATTGAATTTCGGCGCGGGCTGGAGCTTGCCGCTGAAGAAATCAACGCCGTTGGCGGTATTCTCGGCCGCCCGGTCGAACTCGTATTTGTCGATACGGAAAGCAAGGGCGATGACGTCGTCATTCAAGCGGCGCAGCGGCTTGTCGATCGCGATGGTGCGAGCGCCCTGATCGCCGGTTACAATCTGGAAACCGGCACGGCCATGCACGATGTGGCCGCCGATGCAGGCATTGTCGTCATGCACTCGAACACCGTTGCGGTTCACGACGAACTTGTCCGCTCCAATCCGGACCGGTTCTGGGGCACATTCCAATATGATCCGCCGGAAATCTTTTACGGCGTAGGCTTTCTCGATTTCGTGAAAGCTCTGGAAGAGCGTGGTGAATTCAAGCGCTCGAATGACAAATTCGCCATCGTGACCGGCCCGGGCACCTATTCGAGCAATATTGCAAACGCGATGAATGACAACGCGGCCAGGTACGGTCTGGAGGTTTCGCTCTTCGAAAGCGTGAAAGTACCCATTTCCGAATGGGGTCCGACGCTGGCGAAACTTCGCGCCGATCCTCCGGCGATTATTGCGGTGACGCATTTATATCCGCAGGATCAGGCTCAGTTCATGAACCAGTTCATGGAAGATCCGACTGACAGCCTGGTGTACATGCAGTACGGAGCTTCGCTTGCCGCGTTCCGTGATATCGCCGGCAAGAACTCGGAGGGAGTGATCTATGCGACCGTGATCGGCGCATTGCAGGACGAAATCGGCACGACCTTCTCCGACAAATACATCGGTAAGTTCGGCGCCAACTCCTCGCCCAACGGTGGCGGTCAAACCTACCAGGCTCTGCATGCCTATACGGTGGCCGCCGCGCTGGCTGGCGGTCCGGGAAAACCGTACGAGGAGGACCGGAACCGGGCGGTTGCAGACCGTCTGCGCAATCTCATTTACCGCGGACCGATGGGAACCATGCGCATCAATCCGGACGGCCAGTCTGCATTCTGCTATACGTCTCAGACCAACGATCCGTCTCTCGGCATGCCACACATCTTCAGCCAGATCCGCGATCACAAGGCCGATGGCGTCCTGATTGCGCCCAGCCCTATGATGTGGCTTCGTTCAAGCGGCCAATCTGGATGAAAGCTTGAATTCCGAGCCCCCCAAATCTCATTTGGTGGCGCCTTTGCTTTGCTGCAGAGGCGTTACCAAGTCTTTTGGGGCATTGGTTGCTGTCGACAATGTGGACCTGACCGTCGAACGCCGCGTGACGGTCGGTATCGGTGGGCCCAACGGCGTCGGCAAAACGACTTTTTTTGATCTGATATCGGGGCTTGGGACACTGACTTCAGGATCGATTGAATTTTGCGGCCGTTCGCTTGCCGGCCTGCCGCCTCATCATATCTGCAAGCTTGGCCTGGCGAGGACATTTCAGTTCAACTCCGGATTTGACGTTTTGTCCGTATTTGAGAACATGCTGACCGCGATCGTTTTCGGCTGGAAATCATCAAGCGGGACGCTCCTGGCCAGCGGAGCGGACCGCGAAAAAGCCTGGCAATCAATTCAACGCTTCGGTCTGGAAGATGCGGCCGGTGAATTTGTCGCAAACGTACCGATATTGGTGCGCAAGAAATTGATGGTGGCGACCGCACTTGCCAGTGAGCCCGAATTGCTGCTGCTTGACGAACCGGTCGGCGGGCTCACGCCATCGGAGACCGATGAATTCATCGAACTGATGCAGGCGCTTAAGGCGGAAGGACTGACAATTATCGTCATTGAGCACGTAATGCGCTTCCTGACGACGCTGGCGGATCGAGCGCTGATCATGCATCAGGGCCGGATAATATTTGACGGACATCCGGCCGAACTCGGCGAGGATCCGACTGTTCGCGAAGTATATCTCGGTTCGGCGAAGCTTGACGCCAAAGAGTCGTCAACCGGAGCACAAATTCAATGACGGCTCTGAGCGCGAGCGGACTGGTTTCGGGTTATCTCAACCGGCCGGTTCTTCATGACGTATCCGTGGCGGTGGAACACGGCCGGATGCTGGGTCTGATCGGACCCAACGGCCATGGCAAGACAACCCTGTTGCGGACGCTTTCCGGACTGGTGAATGTCCGGGCCGGCCATATTCATTTCGAGGGACAGGAAATAACGGCCAGGCCGGCCTGCGAACGTGTTGAGATCGGCCTGGTCCATGTACCTCAGGGCAATCGGCTATTCGGCGAAATGTCCGTCGAGGAGAATTTGAGAATGGGAGCCTATCTGAGGTCGGATCGGGATGCCGTAAAGCGTTCGCTCGACGAGGTGTATTCCCTGTTTCCGCGTTTGGGCGAACGTCGCGAGCAGTCAGCGAACAGCTTGTCGGGCGGGGCCTGATGTCGGACGGCAAAGTTCTGATGTTTGATGAGCCTTCTCTTGGGTTGGCACCGCTGGTCATCGAACAGATATACGGGGCGCTCAGAAAGCTGATCGCTTCTTCACGGGCAATCCTGGTGGTCGAAGAAAACCCGAGCCGGTTGATCGGAATCGCCGATACAATCTGCCTGATGGACGCCGGCAGGGTGGTGTGGTCCGGGACATCGGCTGACGTGGCGTCGTCGCAAGACGTTTTCGCCACCTATCTGGGAGGGCATTGATATGGAGGTGCTCATCCAGATCATCGTGACCGGCCTGACCCTGGGCGCCATGTATGCTCTGGCGTCTGTCGGTCTGGCGTTGATATTCGGCACGCTCGGCATGTTCAACATGGCGCATGGCCTGTTCATGACGATCGGCGCCTACGCTGCATTCACTGTCGGACAGTATCTTGGCGTTCCCTTGATGCTGGGTCTGCTGCTTGCCATGGCGGCCGGCGCGGCAATCGGGTTGATCACCCATTTGACGATTGTGCGCTTCATGCTGTCGCGCGAGTCATTTGAGACGAATATAATGGTGGCGACAGCGGGACTCGCCATATTGCTGCAGGATTTGTTGTTGAAGGGATATGGAGGCTATCCGTACGCGCAACCGGTCAGGGTGGAGGGGACGATTCGGTTGGCCGGTGTGACCATTTCCCTGCAATCGATCTCCATTATTGTGGTCGCGATGGTCCTCATTCTGTCCGTCGCCGCCCTTCTGCTGAAAACCCGGTTCGGAATGGCGATCAGGGCGACGGCGATCAACCGCGAGGCGGCCACGTTGATGGGGGTGCGCACGACGCGCGTCTACCTGCAGGTCATGGCTCTTGCCGGCGCCATGGCGGGAGCGGCGGGCTTGATGATTTCCTCGCTTTCCACACTGTCGCCGCAAATGGGAGGAGATCCGCTTCTGAAAGCATTTGTCATCTGTGTGGTGGCGGGGCTGGGAAATGTCTGGGGCGCCGGCATCAGCGCCTTCATGCTCGGGCTGTTGGAGGCGGCCATACAATATTACCTCGGTGTACGGTTTGGATTTCCGGTCATGTTGATGCTGGTGATTCTGGTGCTGATCTGGCGTCCACAAGGCCTGTTTGGCCGTGAAACGGTGGTGCGCCTGTGATCGGAAACACGGAGCTTCGCAAACATTTGGCCATTGCCGCGGCAATTGGGGCCGTGTTCGCGCTTGTGCCGTTGTTGCTGACCGAGCGGTATCTTCTTGGCGAGGTCATCGTTTTCTTCATCTGGGCCATCGTCGCCTGCAATTGGAACCTTCTTATGGGGCATGCCGGTGTATTTTCGCTGGCGCAGATCCTGTTTTTCATCTGCGGCGCATATGGTGTCGCCATGGCCGTGCAGTTTGTCGGCATGTCCATTTGGGCGGCGATACCCGCGGCTTCACTTGCGGCGTCGCTGCTTGCGATCGTCATTGGAACGGCCTGCCTGCGGCTGACCGGCGCCTATGTGGCTCTGCTCACCTATGCGATCGCCGAGATGATCCATATCCTGATCATCACCGATACGGAATGCTACACGCTCGTCCGCAACAATTGCCAGCAGCTGTTCGGCGGCGCGACGGGGTTCTCGCGCTTTGACGATTTCGGGTTCAGACCGTTGCTGCGCGGAAGCTGGATACTCGGCAATTATTATGTCGTCTGGAGTGTTTTTGTATTCGCACTGGTCGCGATGGTATTGGTCATCCACGGTCGCCTGGGGTTGGCGTTTCGCGCAATTCGCGACAATTCGGGATATGCAAGCAGCCGCGGGGTCGACCGACGCCGGATTCAGTTGATCGCATTCGGATTCTCGGCATTCTTTACCGGTCTTGCCGGGGCTGTCTATGCGGGACACTTTCGCTTTGCCGGACCGAGCCTGTTCGAATTCTCCACGTTGATGTTCGTTCTGTCCATGGTGATCGTCGGTGGACTCGGTTCCACCTGGGGACCGCTGGTAGGCGCGGCCGCGATGATGATTGTCGTCGAGTTTTCGAAGGAACTGGGCGATGCGCGCTCGATCATTCTCGGCCTGTCACTCATCCTGTTTGTCCTGTTTTTGCCGAAGGGACTTGCGGGCGGATTTACCCGGTTGGGCGCGTCGGTGGCGGGAAGGCGTGAAGATCCACAAGGCAAGAGGCTTGAGTTAGGGGGAGCCAAGTGAAGGTTTTCTATTCCGAAGAACACCGCAAACGCCGTTCAAAGAGCGAACTGTATGGCGGTGAACTCAGGGCCCCCTTCGAATGTCCGGAGCGGATCGATTACATTCTAGGTGAATTTGAAAAGCGCCGGTTTGGAGAGATCGCCCCGCCGAAGGATTTCGGTATCGATCCGGTTCTTGCCGTGCACGACGCAGAGTTCGTTTCGTTTATGCAATCGGCCTGGGAGGAGTGGTCCGCTCTTGGCTACAATGGCGAGGCGATTCCCAATGTCTGGCCGACACGAACGATGCGGTCGGACATCATTCCCGAACATTTCGAAGCCAGGCTTGGCTACTATTGCCTCGCCAACGAAACATCGATCTCAAAAGGAACCTGGGAAGCGGCGTGCGCATCAAAGAACGTCGCTTTGTCCGCGGTCGACAATGTACTGTCCGGCGCGCGCTCGGCATTCGGTCTGTGCCGTCCGCCCGGTCATCACGCCGCCATCGATCAGTATGGCGGCTATTGCTTCTTCAACAATGCGGCCATAGCGGCGCAACACGCCCGCGACAATGGCGTCAAACGTGTCGCCATTCTCGATGTCGACTTCCATCACGGCAACGGCACGCAGAATATCTTCTACCGGCGTGAAGACGTTTTATTCGTTTCGCTTCATGGCGATCCGGATTTCGCGTTTCCGCACTATCTGGGTTTCGCCGAAGAGCGAGGGGAAAGCGCGGGAGAAGGTTGCAATTTCAACCATCCAATGGCGCCCGGAACGAACTTCGAAATTTGGAGTTCGGCGCTTAGATCGTCTTTCGATCACATAAACCGTTTCGACCCCGGCCTTCTGATCGTCTCGCTGGGTGTCGACACTTTCGAAAAAGACCCGATCAGC
The DNA here is from genome assembly GCA_965204295.1 of Rhizobiaceae bacterium. Taxonomy (GTDB): domain Bacteria; phylum Pseudomonadota; class Alphaproteobacteria; order Rhizobiales; family Rhizobiaceae; genus JAWKWH01. Next base: position 1,158,727 of record OZ241973.1, on the reverse strand, counting down.
TTCTTCAAGCTCAAGTCGGACGATTTCACCGCGCTGGGTGAGGATATTGCCTCGCTCGGTCTGCCGACAGCTTTTCTGATGGAAGGCGGTTATGCGGTCGAGGAGGTCGGAATTAATACAGTCAACACGCTGCAGGGTTTTGACGAAGCCGGCGGATCCCGTCTTCAAAAAATGGGCCAATCGGGCGATTGAATAACGCTGCCGACGACCGACGCAAGGCGGCGAAGGCGTCAAAATGTCCAAAATATGTCGCGACGCAACAATGTGATCAGCGTCAGACCCCATTGATACTGATTCGATCTTCCGGATTGCCGCCGCTCGAAACGGAGCAATGACATGAACGGTCTTTTCTGGCTGAAGGATGCGCAAACGGCGCACCCGGAACCCTTTTGTCCCAACGACAGCCCCGGGCCGATGATCGGGTTGCAAAGGTGCGCCTTGCCGGGCTCAAGAGCCTGCCAAAACACACTTTCCATCCGCACCTCAAGGAGGCTGAACGGCGATACAACCAGCGACCTTCCAACAAGGTAAGACTTCTGCTACCATACTTTCGATTTCCCCCTCTGCTAGGCAAGATCCATGAAGTATTTACTCATAACAAGTTTGCTTACCGCGTTCGCGTCAGTTGCGCGAGCCGAAGTCCCTCGGCCAGTGATCGATGAATGCCATGAGGTAAACGCCGAGTCATACGGCAACATGCCGGATTGTCTGAAGGAGGGTACCGTTGCATACGAGATGCTCGGATTGGTGCTCCATGATGATTATTACGGACCGAGTGCCCAGAGAGTGGTCGATGGTTGCCGTGAGAGAAACGACACTTTTGAGAAAGTCTGGATTTGCTTTAGGACCGCCGCCGACCGAGCTGCTGAAACACGTCAAATGATTGGCATCGAAAATATGAAAGATGCATGTTATGCGGCGATTTCTAATCCAACCGTGTATGAACGGATCAAGGCGCAAAACGTGAAGTCTCGCCGCAGACACGTTGGCGAGAAACTTTCGGGCGGGGAACTTTATCGTCCCTTCAAGGGTTGCCCGAGCAAGGATCGAGAAGAAGCAGATAACGCCAATGCTCCAAGGGACGACAAGGGAGATGGGTTGAGCAAACAAGCGTGCTCCACATACAAGGAGTTTGAAGGAGTGCTCGCTTCCCACGGTGCTGCCGAACTTGTGGCAATTTTCGCCGTCGCGGAGACGCTTCCCGAGGAGGAACGCCTGAAGAGTTTTTCGAAGCTTGGTGTTTCTCAGGCTTCAATTGATTTCGTGCAGTCGGCTGATGATCAGGAAGCAATAGGAACAGGATTCATCTTGGCAGCGTTAATCAACAAGCACCATCCTGACCTTCTGAAACGGTTCATGGAGATTGGCGAGACAAGCTCCAATCCAGCTTTGAACAATTTGGGCGATCAGATCATCACGGGTCTTCTGCAAATAGCACTGGAAGGATACGAAAAGCAGTGCTCCAAATGACCGCGAAAATGAAGCGTCGGTGGCCGGTGCATTGTGACCGCCGGACGCTGGCGGTCAATGCCGATGATCCGTTCGTCGCCATATTTCATTCTCTCCATCCTCCGTCCCTTCAATGGGGCGGACTCCGGTTCAAAGCGGAAAAAATATCCCGAGCCAAGTCAAGCGCTAATATGTGAGTTTGCCGCACCGCAGGCGCTATTCCATGATGTAGCCCAGCAGCATTCAAATTCGAAACGCGGGCCATGACCCGACCCGATCAGTTGAAGCATCGATTTCCTTACGGAAAATTGTCGGAGCGCGATGTCATTCGAGTGTCCGCAATGTCTTGCGGACCTTTCGGCCGCGGCCTCAGCGCGCGAAGATAAAATATCTCAAGGAACGCGGCGGCGTCACTGAACCGGCTGTCGCCAGCCTTTTGCGGTCCGAGAACCGCGCGGACCTGAACGTCGAAATCGGCGTAATGCTGCGTGGTGGCCCAGATGGAAAAGATCAGGTGCCAAGGATCAAAATCGGCGATCTTTCCGTCGCGAATCCAGTGTTTCATGGTGGCTGCTTTCTTGTCCACCAGGGTTTTCAACTCGCCTTCGAGCATTGACAACGTTAGCGGAGCGCCGTTCAGCATTTCATTTGCAAATAAACGGCTCTCGCGTGGCAGATCGCGAGACATTTCTATTTTGCGGCGAATGTATCCGATGATTTCCGCCAATGGATCGCCGTTCTCGTCCATTTCCTCCAGCGGCGCGAGCCAGGTTTCCAGAAGCCGGGAGATCAGCGTCTCGTGGATTTCTCCCTTGCTTTTGAAATAGTAGAGCAGGTTGGGTTTTGACATGCCGGCGGCGTCCGCGATCTGGTCTATCGTCGACCCGCGAAATCCGCTCTCGGAGAAAACGTCCAGAGCGGCGTCGAGAATGCGTTGGCGCTTCTCTGTCTGAATTCGTGTTTCGGGCCTTGTCCGCGCGATAGCCATTCTGTTCTTGCCGCTCCCACAAGCAGGCGTGTCCTGCCACAAAGTTCATATTTTTCCAAATGGTCAATTCTTGCGCCGCCGTGGTTGCGTGGCCACACCAAAAGCCGTAACGGATATGTTTGAACAGTTTCCGAGGAGGACCGCCATGTCCGGCCGCCTAGACATCACGCCGAATGACCTGAGCGCATTTTGGATGCCGTTTACGGCCAACCGCCAGTTCAAGAAGGCGCCGCGCATGTTCGTCGGCGCCAAGGACATGCACTATACGACGACCGACGGTCGCAAGGTGCTGGACGGGACGGCAGGCCTGTGGTGTGTCAATGCTGGTCACGGGCGACCGCTGATTACGGAAGCCATTCGGCGCCAGGCGGAACAACTCGACTACGCGCCGGCATTCCAGATGGGTCATCCCGCCGTCTTTGAACTGGCCAACCGGCTGATCGATATCGCTCCGGATGGGATGGAGCATGTGTTCTTCACCAATTCCGGTTCGGAATCGGTTGAAACGGCGTTGAAAATGGCGCTCGCCTACCATCGCGCCAAGGGCGATGGCTCCCGCTTCAGACTGATCGGGCGCGAGCGCGGTTATCACGGTGTCAATTTCGGCGGCATTTCGGTGGGCGGCATCGTGCCAAACCGAAAAATGTTCGGCACGCTTTTGTCCGGTGTCGATCACCTGCCGCACACACATCTGCCCGACAAGAACGCCTTTGCCCGATGCGAGCCCGAACACGGCGTGGAACTGGCCGATGAACTGGAGCGCATTGTCGGGTTGCACGACGCCTCGACCATCGCGGCGGTCATTGTCGAGCCCGTTGCCGGATCGACCGGGGTTCTGATCCCGCCGAAAGGTTACCTGAAGCGCTTGCGCGAAATCTGCGACAAGCATGGCATCCTGCTGATCTTCGACGAGGTGATCACCGGATACGGCCGCCTCGGCGCCCCGTTTGGCGCCGACTATTTCGGCGTGACGCCCGATATCGTCACCACGGCAAAGGGAGTGTCCAACGGCGTTATCCCGATCGGTGCGGTGTTAGTGAAGAAGGAAATCCACGACGCTTTCATGTCCGGGCCGGAGCATCTGATCGAGTTCTTCCACGGCTATACCTACTCCGGCAATCCCATGGCATGCGCGGCCGCGCTCGGCACGCTGGATACCTACAGGGAAGAGGGACTTTTGACCCGCGGCGCCGAATTGGCGCCCTATTGGGAAGATGCGCTGCATTCGCTGAAGGATGCGCCGCATGTGATCGATATCCGCAATATCGGCCTGGTCGGGGCGATTGAGCTTGAACCGATCGCGGACGCACCCGCCAAGCGGGCGTTTTCCGCCTTCGTGAAGGCGTTCGAGAAGGGTTGCCTGATCCGCACGACCGGTGATATCATCGCGCTGTCGCCGCCTCTGATCGTGGAAACAGGCCAGATAGACGAACTGGTTGACTGTATCCGGACCGTGCTCAGCGAAGTGCAATGATTCTCGGTTCCGTCCGGGGCCGGTCCGCCGTCGTCGCGCCGATGCCGTCGAGGATGATCGATTTGACGGTCCGCTTGGCGGCTTCCCACTGTTCGTCCGAGAACGGGCGACCATCGTTGAGCGTGACGATCTGATGGCCGAAATCCGCATAATGCTGCGTGGTCGCCCATACCATGTAAAGCAGGTGGCGCGGGTCGACCGGCTTCATCTTGCCCTCGGCGACCCAGCGTCGGATGACTTCAGCGCGGCCTTCCGTCCATTCGCGCAATGTGGTTTCCAGATAATCCTGGATCACCGGCGCGCCGTGCATCACCTCGGCGGCCCAGACCTTTGAGCCTGCCGGATGGCTGCGGCTCAAATCCATCTTGGCGTCGATATAGGCGCCGATGCCTTCAACCGGTCCTTCCGCTTCATCGAAGACCGCGGCGGCGTCGAGCCAGATCTCGAATATATTGGCGACGACACGACGATAAAGCGCTTCCTTGGTCGGGAAATAGTAATGCAGATTGGCCTTGGGCAGCCCGGCCATGTCGGCGATGAGTTGCATGGTGGCGCCGCCGTATCCGGCTTCGGCGAACACGACCTCCGCCGCGCGCAGGATGTTACGCTCGTTTTCCTCGCGTATTGCGGCCTTGCCGGAAATTTTCGCCGTTTTCTCCACGCCGGGCGCACTCCCAAAAACATCTTGACCAAACGGTCAGAATATGATGCTCTATCCTGACCATACGGTCAAGAAGCGTTCCGGTTCAAGAGCGCGCTCGGGACCGGAACCGACAATCAGCGCCACCAGGGGAGGAGACCGATGGCCGCGCCGGGCGAAAATCTTCGAATCAATTCAGACCGCCTGTGGGATTCGCTCATGGAGATGGCGAAGATCGGTCCGGGCGTCGCCGGCGGCAACAACCGGCAGACGGTGACCGACGAGGATGGCGAAGGCCGTCACCTGTTCCGCACATGGTGTGAAGACGCCGGCTGTACGATGGGTGTCGACCGGATGGGCACGATGTTCATGCGCCGCGAGGGCGCGGACCCGGATGCGCCGCCCGTCTATGTCGGTTCGCATCTTGATACACAGCCGACCGGCGGGAAATATGACGGCGTGCTGGGCGTGCTGGCGGGGCTCGAAATCGTGCGCACGCTCAATGATCTCGACATCAGGACCAGGCATCCGATCGTGGTCACCAACTGGACCAACGAGGAGGGCACCCGCTACGCCCCGGCCATGCTGGCGTCCGGCGTGTTTGCCGGCATGCATGCGCAGGACTGGGCCTATGACCGCGAGGATGCGAAAGGCAGGAAATTCGGCGACGAATTGCAACGCATCGGCTGGCGTGGCGATGAAGAGGTCGGCGACCGCGAGATGAAGGCGTTTTTCGAATTGCACATCGAGCAGGGACCCATCTTGGAGGCCGAGGAGAAAGATATCGGTGTCGTCACGCATGGGCAGGGGCTTTCCTGGACGCAGGTCACGGTGACGGGCAAGGATGCGCATACCGGTTCGACGCCGATGCCGATGCGAAAGAACGCCGGCCTGGGCATGGCGCGGATTCTGGAACTTGCCGATCAAATCGCATGGTCGCACAAGCCGGACGCCGTGGGCGCGGCCGGACATATCGAAGTCTACCCGAATTCCCGCAATGTGATTCCGGGCAAGGTCGTGTTCACAATCGATTTCCGCTCCCCGCGGCTTCACGTTATCGAAGACATGGAAAACCGCTTGAAGGCCGGCGCCAGGAAAATCTGCGACGAGATGGGACTCGAGGTTGAATTCGAAAAGGCCAGCGGGTTTGATCCGGTCGAATTCGACAAGGATTGCGTCGCGGCCGTGCGCAATGCCGCCGAGCGGCTGGGCTATTCGCACCGCGACATCATATCGGGCGCGGGGCACGATGCCTGCTGGATCAACCGGGTGGCGCCGACTGCAATGGTGATGTGTCCGTGCGTGGATGGTCTGTCGCACAACGAGGCGGAAGAAATCTTTCCCGAATGGGCGCGCGCCGGCGCCGACGTGCTGTTCCACGCGGTCGTGGAGACGGCGGAGATCGTGGAGTGAGAATTTGTGGAGAGCATCGGATCACCACCTCCCTCAAGGGAAGGTGGGGCACCGATTGCGTTTGGGGCGCAAAATGCTGAAGTGCTTGGAATCTTGTAAGAAATACTCGCTGATTTCCCGCCTACCCCTTGAGAAAAGGCACACGAGACCGAGCGCAGCGACGGTCAAATGGGTGGGGATAATAGGAAAATTCGACAGAGCTGGCTATTCTTATTCGACGAGAATGCCAATTCCTCGACAAAGACTCGGTCAGATTCTTTCGCGATATTTATATGAGTCACCATTCACCCCCAAAAGGCGTTTGGTGATACCGATTTACTCGTTCATGTAGATGGATGAGACGAATGTTTGGGCTGTTTTCTGTAACGAAAGATGCCAACAAAGCTCACGGGTTTTTGTCAAACTATATTCACTTCGCCCGCGACGCACTTGGAATCTTTGGCTTAGAAAAAGGCATGACGATGATATCAGAATCTGAATGGGCTGCTGGACAGAAATCATATACTGAACGCGGCGTAAAATATATTAACTTCAGGATCGCAGTTCCCTTTTCAAGTTTCTACTCTGAAATCGACAATGACACGCTTTCCGGAGTGCCATCCAAAGACGAGGCCAATATTATGATTGAAGGCATAGATGATTTTCAAGGATTTGGGCTCAGTGCATTCACAGAACGTGATTTGATCCAAGTATGGGCGCTAAATAATCCAGAAGGACGAGCATCTGCACGAGCTGTCATGCTCATGGCTCGCTTTAAAGCGAGGGGTGCAAAAGACGTATCCAACATTCTGAAAGGTAGTGTTTAAACATGTCCAAAGCCATAAAAAACGGAACCATCGTCACCGCGGACCGGACATGGAAGGCCGATGTGCTGGTCAAGCACGACAAGATCATCGCCATCGGGCCGGATTTGCATGCCGATCACGAACTGGACGCCACCGGCTGCTACGTGATGCCGGGCGGGATCGACCCGCACACGCATCTGGAAATGCCGTTCATGGGCACCTATTCGTCGGACGATTTCGAAAGCGGCACCCGCGCCGCCGTTTCCGGCGGCACGACGATGGTGGTCGATTTCTGCCTGCCGTCGCCGGGACAGTCGCTTCTTGAAGCGATTCGTATGTGGGACAACAAATCCACGCGCGCAAACTGCGATTACTCCTTCCACATGGCGATCACCTGGTGGAGCGAGCAGGTGTTTAACGAGATGCCGGAAGTTGTGTCGAAAGGCATTACCTCGTTCAAGCATTTCATGGCCTACAAGGGCGCGCTGATGGTCAATGACGACGAAATGTACGCATCATTCCAGCGCTGCGCGGAACTGGGCGCGCTGCCACTCGTACATGCCGAAAACGGTGATGTCGTCGCCTCGCTGCAACAGAAGCTGCTGGCCGCGGGCAACAACGGGCCGGAGGCGCATGCCTATTCCCGCCCGCCGGAGGTCGAGGGAGAGGCGACCAACCGGGCGATCATGATCGCCGATATGGCGGGCGTGCCGCTCTACGTGGTGCATACGTCATGCGAGCAGGCGCACGAAGCGATCCGCCGGGCGCGGCAGGAGGGGATGCGCGTCTACGGTGAGCCGCTGATCCAGCATTTGACCCTGGACGAGAGCGAATATGCCCACAAGGACTGGGATCATGCCGCGCGCCGGGTGATGAGCCCGCCGTTCCGCGACAAACTGCATCAGGATTCGCTTTGGGCCGGGCTGCAGGCCGGTTCGCTGCAGGTCGTGGCGACCGACCACTGCGCCTTCACCACCGAGCAGAAACGAAATGGCGTCGGCAATTTCACGCAAATCCCCAATGGCACCGGCGGGCTTGAAGATCGGCTGCCGATGCTGTGGACAAACGGTGTCAGCACCGGGCGGCTGACGATGAACGAATTCGTCGCGGTCACCTCCGCCAATATCGCCAAGATCCTCAACATGTATCCAAAGAAGGGCGCGATTGTTGAAGGCGCGGATGCCGACATCGCGGTGTGGGATCCGGAAAGGGAAAAGACCATTCGCGCCAGGAACCAGCAATCGGCCATCGATTACAACGTGTTCGAAGGCAAGAAGGTTCAGGGCCTGCCGCGCTTCGTGCTGTCGCGCGGCGATATCGTCGTTGATGACGGCAAGGTTGATGCCAGGCCCGGCCATGGCGAATTTGTCGCCCGCGAACCGCACATGGCGGTCAACAAGGCGCTGTCGACCTGGAAGGAACTGGTCGCGCCGCGCAAGGTCGAGCGCACTGGTATTCCCGCGAGCGGGGTTTGATGGGGATATGCCGGCCTACTCCGAAAAAGCGCAGCCCTATCTGGATGCCATAGCTTGCGGCGTGTTCTCCTCGGAGGCCGTGAGAAACTGGCTCATTCTTGGGACGTCGGCGCAAGAGACCTATGAATTGGCGCGTGTGCTCATTGACGAACAACGAGCAGTTCGGTGGGCCTCGAAGTCGACCAAGCAACCCTTCTGGGCGAACTATTGGTGTGGAAAGGACACTCGTTGCGAATGCCGGGTCGACGGCAGCAAGGGTTTGGAGTCAGATGTAATTTTCTTTTTCGAGAACTTGAAGGGCAGACGCCTCGCCGTCCATGTCGAGTACAAGCACCCGCAAGAAAGTTCCGGTTACGGACAGGCAGAATGCTATCCCTTGAGGGCAGCCTGCTTCGCAAGAACGCATCGGCAAAGGAAAACGCTGAACGCCCACGACGATTGGACAACTGTGATTTTCTGTGGAGACGAGTCACTTCAAGACCAACGCTTACGCAACTTTGAGCGGATCATTCCGCATTCCGAAGCGCAACAGAACCTGTCTGGTTGGCCCGTCTGATGGCGGTCATCTCGGCGCAAAACCTCTCGCTCACCTTCGAGACTCGAGACGGGCCGGTGAGCGCGCTCAAGGATATCGACCTTGAGGTCGGCAAGGGCGAGTTCGTTTCCTTCATCGGGCCGTCGGGTTGCGGCAAGACGACCTTCCTGCGCGTGATTGCCGATCTGGAGCAGCCGACGGCGGGATTGATCTCGGTCAACGGAATGACGCCTGGGCAGGCGCGCAAGACCCGCGCCTATGGTTATGTGTTCCAGGCGGCGGGGCTTTATCCGTGGCGGACAATCGAACGCAACATCGCATTGCCGCTGGAAATCATCGGCATGCCGAGGGCCGAGCGGACCGAGCACGTCAAGAGGACCATGGAACTCGTCAATCTGTCAGGCTTTGAGAAAAAATATCCCTGGCAGCTTTCCGGTGGCATGCAGCAAAGGGCGTCGATAGCACGGGCGCTCGCTTTCGATGCCGACCTTCTCTTGATGGACGAACCTTTCGGTGCACTTGACGAAATCGTGCGCGACTATCTGAACGAGGAGCTTCTGAAGCTCTGGGCGGCGACGGAAAAGACGATCTGTTTTGTCACACACTCGATTCCGGAAGCCGTTTATCTTTCGACCAGGATCGTGGTGATGTCGCCACGACCGGGCCGGGTGACCGACGTGATCGATTCGACGCTGCCGAAGGAGCGGCCGCTCGATATCCGGGAGACGAAGAAATTCCTCGATATCGCCCACCGTGTGCGCGAAGGCCTGAGGGCCGGACATGAGGAGTAGCAAGGCTTCATGACCCGTCTCCGGCAAGGAAATACCGGTCCCGTCATCGTCGTCGTCGCGGCGATTGTCCTGCTCTGGTATGTGTTTGTCGTCGTGCTCAACGCACCGTGGGAGCGCGATCAGGCGGAACGCGCGGGTACCGGGATCGGATTCTCCCGGCTCGTCAAGAACACCATGGCGCAGGAACGACCGGTGCTGCCGGCGCCGCATCAGGTCGCAAATGAAATCTGGAAGACGACGGTTGAAAAGAAAATCACGTCGAAGCGCAGTCTTGTCCATCATAGCTGGATCACGCTGTCGGCGACATTGCTTGGCTTCGCCATTGGAACCGGGCTCGGCATTCTCCTCGCCGTCGGCATCATCCACAACCGCGCCATGGACAAGTCCGTCATGCCTTGGGTGATTGCCAGCCAGACCATCCCGATCCTTGCTGTCGCACCCATGATCATCGTGGTGCTGAACGCGGTCGGACTATCGGGATTACTGCCCAAGGCTCTGATTTCGACCTACCTGTCGTTCTTCCCGATTGTGGTCGGCATGGTGAAGGGCCTGCGCTCGCCGGAGGCGATACGGATGGATCTGATGCGCACCTATAATGCAAGCGCGGCGCAAACCTTCTGGAAACTGCGCTGGCCGTCGGCCATGCCCTTCCTGTTCACCTCGATGAAAGTCGCGGTCGCCATCAGCCTCGTCGGCGCGATTGTCGGCGAACTGCCCACAGGCGCGGTCGCCGGGCTCGGCGCGCGGTTGCTGGCGGGATCCTATTATGGCCAAACAATCCAGATCTGGGCAGCGTTGTTTGCCGCCGCGGCTCTGGCGGCGACACTGGTGGCGCTGGTCGGTCTCGGTCAGCGCCTGGTTCTGGCGCGAATGGGAGCGGCGGAATGAGCGGGGGCTGGATCGTTTTCGCGGTGGCCATCTGGCTCGGCGGCTGGCTGCTCAACGAGCGACTGGTCCGCCTGAAGGTGAGCGGTCCGGCGGCGGACCGCGCCATCGCATTTGCGGTCCCTTTCATATTCGGGGTCTGCCTGCTGATCCTTTGGGAAGGGATAACGCGCGGATTCAATATCCCGCCGGTGCTGCTGCCGCCGCCATCGGCTATCTGGGACCGCATTGTCGACTCAATTCCGATCCTGGCCGCCGACTTTCGACAGACGTTCCTGAAGGCGGTTCTGATCGGCTATGCGCTTGGCTGCGGGTCGGGGTTCGCGGCGGCGATCATGATCGACCGGTCGCCGTTCCTGAAGCGCGGTCTGCTGCCGCTCGGCAATTTCGTTTCCGCGCTTCCGATCATCGGCGTGGCGCCGATCATGGTGATGTGGTTCGGTTTCGACTGGCCGTCAAAGGCGGCTGTCGTCATCATTATGACTTTCTTCCCCATGCTGGTGAATACCGTACAAGGGCTGGCCGCCGCCGCCGCCATGCAGAAGGATCTGATGTGCACCTATGCCGCCGGTTACTGGCAGACACTGGTAAAGCTCAGGCTGCCGGCGGCCGGACCGTTCATATTCAACGCGCTGAAGATCAACTCGACGCTGGCTTTGATCGGGGCGATTGTCGCCGAGTTTTTCGGAACGCCGATTGTCGGCATGGGTTTTCGCATCTCCACCGAAGTCGGCCGCATGAACGTCGACATGGTCTGGGCCGAAATCGCCGTCGCGGCGGTCGCCGGTTCGCTGTTTTACGGAGTCGTGGCGTCCATCGAACGCATGGTGACGTTCTGGCATCCATCCATTAGAATCAGGTGAAACAACAACAAGGGAGTGAAACATGAGAACATTAATGAAAGCAACGCTGGCCGGTGCCTTTGCGCTGGCTGCCGGACAGGTTTTTGCCGCCGACAAAGTGACGCTGCAATTGAAATGGGTCACGCAGGCGCAGTTCGCGGGCTACTACGTCGCCAGGGACAGAGGCTTCTATGACGAAGAAAACCTCGATGTCGAAATCAAGCCCGGCGGGCCCGATATCGCTCCGCCACAGGTGATTGCCGGCGGCGGCGCGGACGTCATCCTCGAGTGGATGCCGGCGGCTCTGGCGGCGCGTGAGAGGGGCGTACCGCTCGTCAACATCGCGCAGCCGTTCAAATCGTCCGGCATGATGCTGACCTGCCGCAAGGATAGCGGGATTACGTCGCCCGCCGATTTCAAGGGCAAGACGCTTGGCGTCTGGTTTTTCGGCAATGAATATCCGTTCCTGTCGTGGATGAGTCAGCTCGGCCTTTCGACCGATGGCGGCGATGGCGTGACCGTACTGAAACAGGGTTTCAATGTCGATCCGATCTTGCAGAAACAGGCCGAGTGCGTGTCGACGATGACCTACAACGAGTACTGGCAGATCATTGATGCCGGTTTGTCGGCCGATGATCTGATCGTCTTCAAATACGAAGATCAAGGCGTGGCGACGCTGGAAGACGGCATCTACGTGCTTGAGGACAACCTGAAAGACGAGGCATTTGCTGACAAAATGGTTCGTTTCGTCCGCGCCTCAATGAAAGGCTGGAAGTGGGCGGAGGAAAACCCTGACGCGGCCGCCGAAATCGTGCTTGAGAACGATGCGACCGGCGCGCAGACGGAGAAACACCAGAAGCGCATGATGGGTGAGATTGCCAAGCTCACCGCAGGTTCCAACGGCGCATTGGTCGAAGTCGATTACCAGCGCACGGTCGAGACACTCATGAAGGGCGGCGGCTCCGATCCCGTGATCACCGAGGCGCCGGAAGGCGCATGGACGCACATGATCACCGACAAGGCTCTCAACTAGGCAGGCTAATCGGTCGTTATCAAGCAAGGGGGCGGACGACCGCCCCCTTTTTCATCTCGGCGTAACGGCTTAAGCTGATCCGCTCGCGGATAGAACCAATATGGCGGTGATCCATTGCGCACACAAATTGTCATCATTGGTTCCGGGCCCTCCGGACTTCTGCTGGGCCAGTTGCTGGGACGCGCCGGTATCGAGAACATCATCCTCGACCGGGCCGGCAGGGATTACATCCTCGGGCGTATTCGCGCGGGGGTGCTGGAAGAGGGAACCGCGGCGATGCTGGAGGAGGCAGGCGCCGGGAAACGCATGCGCCGCGAGGGCCTGCCGCATGATGGGGTCGGTTTGGGTTTTGACGGCCTCCGCCACAGAATCGACTTCAAAAACCTTACCGCGGGAAAACATGTCATCGTGTACGGACAGACCGAGCTTACCCGCGATTTGATGGACGCGCGTGAATCGGCGGGATTCGAATCCGTCTATGAGGCGGTCGATGTTGCGCCTTGCGATTTCGACCGGGACCGCCCCTATGTCACATACGAAAAAAACGGATCGACCCACCGGATAGACTGCGAGTTCATTGCCGGATGCGACGGTTTCCACGGGATATCGAGGCGGTCCGCGCCGGACGGCGCCGTTCGCCGTTTCGAGCGGGTCTATCCGTTTGGCTGGATGGGTTTGTTGTGCGATGCGCACCCCGTAGACGATGAGCTTGTATACACCAGTCACGAACGCGGTTTCGCCTTGTGCTCCATGCGATCGAAAACGCGCAGCCGATACTATGTACAGTGCCCGTTGCAGGACAAGATCGAAGATTGGACCGATGACAAGTTCTGGGACGAACTGCGCAGACGATTGCCGGTTGATCTGGCGGAGGTTCTTGTCACCGGCCCGTCGGTCGAGAAATCGATCGCGCCGCTACGGTCCTTCGTTGCCGAGCCGTTGAGGTTCGGACGGCTGTTTCTGGCTGGCGATGCGGCCCATATCGTTCCGCCGACCGGGGCAAAAGGCCTGAATTTGGCGTCAAGCGACGTGCACTACCTGTTTGCGGGATTTCAGGAATATTTTCGCGACGGCTCCGATGCGGGGATCGATGCGTATTCCCATCGGGCGCTTGCAAGGGTTTGGAAGGCGGAGCGTTTTTCCTGGTGGATGACAAACATGATGCACCGGTTTCCGGATACCGATTCATTTGGCCGGCGCATGCAGCGGACAGAGTTCGAGTATCTCGCAAGTTCAAAGACGGCTTCCTCCATGCTGGCCGAGAACTATGTGGGATTACCCTATTGACGCCGACTTTTGGAGCAATTTGATGAGTGAAAGCGATCGGGCGCGGATAGGGGACGACACCAGACGCTTGGTATTGGGCGATGCTCACGTCGACCGGGCCAAACGCGCCGCCACGGCTTTCGACGAACCGTTTCAGGCAATGATCGCCGACGCCGCCTGGGGCCACGTGTGGTCACGGCCCGACATATCGAGGCGTGAGCGCTCGATGATCACCATCGCGCTGCTCGCCGCTCTGGGTCACCAAGAGGAATTGGCCATGCATATACGCGCGACCGCCAACACCGGCGCCAGCGCCGAAGATATTCGGGAAGCGCTGCTGCATGTCGCCATATATGCTGGCGTCCCCGCCGCCAACCACGCCTTGAAAGTGGCGAAGCGGACATTGGATGAAATGGAAAAACAACAAAGCGAATAAGAATGAACAGCAAACCGCCGCGACGAAGTTCCTTCTACCAACGCGATCGGACATGGCACCCTCCGGCCTGCACGCCATGGTACAAGACGTCGGTCTTGCGTTCTCCGCAAAAGGCGCTGATTTCGCTCGACAATACGCCAAGCGAACTTACCGGGCCGGTATTCGGTCACGATATCATCGGACCGCTCGACAATGACCTGATTCACAATTTTGCGGCTTCAGGCAAAAGCGCGGTCGGCGAGCGGATCGTCGTTTACGGCCGCGTGCTTGATCAGGATGGCCGTGGCGTGCCCGATATATTGGTCGAGTTCTGGCAGGCCAACGCCGGCGGGCGTTATCGGCACGAAAAAGATGGGTATCAAGCGCCGCTTGATCCCAATTTTGGCGGTTGCGGGCGGACAATCACATCGCAGGACGGCTCGTATGAATTGCGCACCGTCAAACCGGGACCTTATCCTTGGCCGAATGGGCCCAATGACTGGCGACCGTCTCACATTCACTTCTCGGTATTCGGTCAAGGCTTTGCACAGCGCCTGATTACACAGATGTATTTCGAGGGCGATCCGCTGATTTCGAAATGCCCGATCGTGCGAACCATACCGGACAAACAGGCGATCGAGCAGTTGGTTGCAGCGCTCGATATCGAGGCAACGCTCCCGATGGACGCATTGGCCTACAAGTTCGACATTGTTTTGCGCGGCCGCCGTTCGACGATGTTTGAAAACCGCACGGAGGGTAATTGACATGGTCCAGGATCTTGGTCGGTTAAAAGAAAGTCCTTCGCAGACCGCCGGTCCCTATGTTCACATTGGGGCGACGCCGAATTTCTCCGGCATACCCGGAGTTTTCCCTTCGGATATTGGTTCGAGGCTGACCGGCGACAAGACAAAAGGCGAGCGGATAACCATAGTGGGTTATGTGCTTGATGGCGCGGGAACACCTTTGAAAGACGCGCTTTTGGAAATCTGGCAGGCGGATGCGTCCGGTCTCTATAACAGTCCGGAAGAAACGCGGGGCCAGGCCGATCCGGCTTTTGGGGGATGGGGCCGTTGCGCGACCGACACGGAGAGCGGCGCGTACGGTTTCGATACGATCAAACCAGGGCAGGCGCCGTATGGCGACGGCAGAATGCAGGCGCCGCACGTCACGTTCTGGATTGTTGCGCGCGGCATCAATATCGGGCTGCATACGCGCATGTATTTTGGCGATGAAGCGGCGGCGAATGCCGAGGATCCGGTTCTGTGCAAAATCGAGCACCGGGTTCGTGTGCCGACGCTTGTTGCGCCGCGCGACGGAAACACCTACACGTTCGATATTCATTTGCAGGGCGAGCGGGAAACGGTTTTTTTCGATAGTTGATGAGTGTTTTCGATCATCCCTGCTTGTCCGGCCTGCTCGGGAGTGGCGAAGTAGCAGCGCATCTGTCGGCTGAAGCCGATTTGAACGCAATGCTTGATTTCGAGGTTTCGCTGGCCATGGCGGAAGAGGTCGAGGGCCTCGTTCCCGCCGGTTGCGCGGCCCGCATAAAAACCGCCATTACTGAGTTCGTTCCCGACATACCCGCCCTGAACGAGGCGGCCGGCCGTGACGGGGTGGTCGTTCCCGGGTTGTTAAAGCAGGTCAGGGCGCGGCTCGATGAAGAAGCGGCGGCGGCGCTTCATTTCGGCGCGACGAGCCAGGATGTGATCGACACATCGTTTGCAATACGCACTTTGTCGGTGCTTTCCAGCCTTGACGCTGGTCTGGCGCGGGTCGTCGGCGCGCTGGACGCGCTGAATGGGCGCGATGGGCGGAAGACGGTCATGGCGCACACACGCATGCAGGCGGCAATGCCAGTCACGGTCGCGCGAAAGATTTCGAGCTGGCGCGATCCTCTGATGCGACACCGCGAGAGGCTACCGGCCATTCGTGACGGCGCCGCGGTGCTGCATTTGGGCGGCCCGGTCGGAAATCTGGACAGTTTGGGAGACAGGGGTCCGGCAGTAGTTGAAAGATTGGCAAAAACGCTAGGATTATCGCCCTGCGGGCAGGCGAGACACACCGAGCGGGACGGGCTGGCCGATCTGGCGAACTGGCTGTCGCTGGTTACCGGCAGCCTCGGCAAGACAGGCGCCGATATCGCGCTGTTTGCGCAGCAGGAAATGGATGAGATCGAACTCTCGAAAGGCGGCGGTTCGTCCGCAATGCCCCACAAGGTCAATCCTGTGGCGGCGGAGACGCTGGTCGCGCTGGCGCGATTCAATGCATTGCTGCTGCCGGGGATGCACCTGTCGCTGGTTCACGAGAACGAGCGGTCAGGTTCGGCGTGGACGCTGGAGTGGATGGTGTTGCCGCAAATGATGTTGGCCGCGGGCGCTGCGTTGCGGACTGCCGCGGGTCTTTTCCAATCGATATCTTTCGTCGGGATCGACTGACCCGATGCAACCGCGCACGATCGTTATATATTGCGGACTTCTCATGTCCGCCGGAGCTTTCTCGATTGACATCACGCTTCCGTCATTTCCTGAAATCGAATCCGACCTGGCCACGAACGACACGCTCGTTCAATGGACGATCACCGCATTCCTGATTGCCGCGGGCGTCGGTCAGATTATTTGGGGCGGCGTGGCTGACAGGTTCGGCCGAAAGCCGGCATTGGCTATCGGCTTGTCCGTCTATCTCGCAGGTTGTCTGCTGGCCGCATTGGCTCCGGCAATTGAACTTCTGCTCGGCGGCCGCGTACTCCAGGGCCTGGGCGGCGCGGCGGCGATGGTGTGTTCGCGAGCGATTATCCGCGATTTGTTTTCCGGCGATGAATTGGCCCGCAGTCTCGCGCTCGCAACGGCCATTTTCGCGGCCGGTCCGATCATCGCCCCGCTGGCAGGCGGGTTGATCGCCGAGTTCTCCGGCTGGCGGACGATCTTCATGCTGCTCGCGGGGTATGCGGGAATGTTGCTTGTTTTCCTGCTTCGCATGCCGGAGACCAACCGGTCCAAAACCGCGGATGCAACGAAACCTGCCGTCATATTAAGACGATCGATGCGTCTTGTGGCGCACCCGCAATCGCGGCATTTTCTGCTCTTTGCCGCGATCGTCAATTCGTCAATCGTACTGATCCTGGCCGGCCTGCCGGTGATCTATGATGCACATTTCGGTATTTCAGGATTGCTGTTCTCCGTTTTCTTCGCGGCCCACGGATTGGGCATTATCGTCGGCCAGATCGCAAACAGGCATCTGATCAGGAAACGCGGTCCGGTGCCAACGATGATTCTTGCCGGCCTGGTGCTTCTTGCGTCCGCGTTTTTGATGTTGATCGGCGCGCTGACGGAACAAATCGGGCCGTTTTCGATGTCTGCGCTGTTTGTGCTGTTCGCCACCAGCTACCTGATCGTTTACGCAAACAGCACCGCGATGGTGCTTGATCCGCATGGCGACATGGCGGGATTTGCCGCATCGTTTTTCGGATTTGTCAGCCAGGTCGGCGGCTCGATCATCGCGTCCGCGCTGGTTGTGTTCGTCGGAGAAAGCACAACCGCGTTCGCTTCCTGCCTGCTGATCGTATGTGTAGTCAGTCTGATCGGCAATATCCGGTGGCGGCGTTCACGAAGCGGCCGTGTTTCTACATAGCGTTCATCGTCAGCAACTCGTACTCGGCGACCTGTTCATCATCCTGATCGCGCACGATAACATGCCAGCGAACCTCCCCGTACTCCTCGTTGCGCCTTGTCTTGTGCATGGCGGTGAGGCGAACCCTGAGTGTGTCGCCCGCGGAAACGGGTTTCCGGAAGCGCAGATTGTCCAGACCGTAATTGGCAAGAACCGGGCCGGGATCGGGGTCGACGAACAGACCGGCGGCGAAGCTGAGAATCAGATAGCCGTGCGCGACGCGACCTGGAAAGAACGGATTTGCAGCGGCGGCTTCCTCATCCGTATGCGCGTAAAAGGTATCGCCTGTAAACTCCGCAAAATGCTCGATATCGTCCATTGTGACAGTGCGTGGCCCTGTTTCGATGGAATGCCCGATCTCGAGTTCCGGGAATCGCATACGGAAGGGGTGACGCGGCTTTTCGATCGTTTTCGCGCCCGGTACGTAGCTTTTTGTGATGCTCGCCAGCATGTCCGGACTGCCCTGGATAGCCGTGCGCTGCATATAATGGGTTACGCCGCGAATGCCGCCCATTTCTTCGCCTCCACCGGCGCGGCCGGGGCCCCCATGGACCATATGGGGCAGGGGTGAGCCATGGCCGGTCGCCTCCCCGCCGGTGTCGCGGTTGGCGAAATAAAGCCTGCCATGCCAGGCTCCCGAAACGTCAACCGCACGCCGCGCCACCGCCGGATCGCGGGTGAAAACAGAGGCAACCAGGGATCCCTGGCCACGATTGGCGAGTTCCAATGCGTGGTCGATGTCGCGATAGCCCATGATTGTGGAGACAGGCCCGAACGCTTCCGTCGCATGAATCTCCGTCGCGCCGTCGGGATCATCGCAACAGAACAGCTGTGGCGACAGGAACGCGCCACCATTGGCCAATTGGGTTTTGGGATCACTGAAGACGCACCGCGCCTCGGAACCGATGATCGCCGCCTTCTCAAGCACATCGCGGCGCTGGGCGAGGCTTGCAAGCGCTCCCATTCGGGTGGTTTCGTCGCGCGGATTGCCGACCTTCGTCCCTGCCAATCTGTCCGATACCGCTTCGATTACGGCGTCGCGGCTTGACCGGGGCGCCATTATTCGGCGGATCGCCGTACATTTTTGGCCCGCCTTTACCGTCATTTCGCGATGGATTTCGCGGACGAGGTTGTCGAATTCCGGTGAACCGGCTTCCGCGTCGGGACCGAGAATGGTGGCGTTGAGCGAATCCTGTTCGGCGATGAAGCGTACCGAATTGTCGAGCAGGTTGATGCCGCCGCGCAGCAATCGGGCGGTGGCGGCCGAACCGGTGAAGGAAACAATGTCCTGTGGACCGAGGTGGTCGAGAAGGTCTCCGGTCGACCCGGCAATCAACTGAACCGCGCCTTGCGGCAGAATTTCCGATTCCATAATCATGCGGAATGCCGCTTCGGCCAGCCAGGCGGTGGCGGAAGCGGGTTTGACGATGGCGGGAACGCCGGCGAGCAGGGTGGGCGCGAGTTTTTCCAGCATGCCCCAGACCGGAAAGTTGAAGGCGTTGATGTGAACGGCGACACCTTGCAGTGAGGTCAGTACGTGCTGGCCGAGGAAATTGCCGGATCGCGAAAGCCGCTCGCGATCGCCGTCGATCATGACCGTGTCATCGGGCAGTTCGCGGCGTCCTTTTGACGAATAGACGAACAACGTGCCGATGCCGCCGTCAATATCGATCATCGCGTCGGATTTGGTGGCGCCGGTGTCGTAGGAAAGTTCATAGAGAGGTTCCCGGCGTTCGTTCAGATATTGCGCCAGCGCCTTGAGTGCGTAAGCGCGATCATGGAATGTCATGGAGCGAAGCGCGGGACCGCCGACATTGCGCCCATGGTCGGCCATTGCCGCGAAGTCGAGCGCCGTCCCGCCGATCTCAGCGAAGTCCTCACCGCTGATCGCGCTTTTCAACGCCGTCCCGGCGCTGCCCGGCGCCACCCATTGACCGGCCGCGAAACTGTGAATTTGAAGCAGGGACATCGTCTACTCCTGTCGATCAGCCGAGCCGGGCCGGCAGCGATGCATAGCCGCGAAACCGGACGCGGCCATTTCTGACCGCGTTCCCGGTCAGTTCATAGGCGGGGAACCGTCGAAGAAATCGCGAGATCGCAATGCGGCCTTCCATTCGCGCCAGTGAAAAACCGACACAGAGATGCGGCCCACCGGCAAAGGCGTGATGCTTGTTCGGTTTGCGCGCGAGGTCCAGCCGGTCCGGATCCGGAAACCGGCGCGAATCCCGGTTTGCGGCGCCGATGCAAAGGTGGATGCGTGTGCCGGCCGCAATCTTTTCACCATGAAACTCGCACTCCGCGGCGGTCATCCTGTTGCCGAGCTGGTTGGGGCTTTCGAAGCGTAGAAATTCATCAACGGCGGTGTCGATCGGTTCGGGATTTTCAATGAGACGGCGGCGCTCGTTCGGCCATTCATACAGGCTCGCCAACGCGTTGCCGATCAGGTTGGTGGTCGTTTCGTGGCCTGCGTTGAGAATGAAAATGCAATTTTGCAGCAGTTCGGTTTCGGTCAGCTTTTCATCGCCGACGCCGTCGATCAGCCGCGTGAGAACGTCGACGGACGGGTCGCCTGGATTCTTGCGGCGATCGTCGGCCAATTCTTTGAGATATGCCTTGAATTCCACAACCGAGCGGTTGCCGAGGTCTTTCTGTTCCTTTGTCAGAACGGGTTCCAGAGCGCCGAGTATGGCCAGCGACCAGCCTCGCAGCGGCCCGCGGTCTTCATGCGGGATCGCAAACAGATTGCCGATCACATCAATGGGAATCGCCGAGGCGAAATCGGCGATCAGATCGGCGTCGCCGTTGTTCTCAAGTCCCTCAATCAGGCTTTCGACGAGCGCGATCAGCCCCGGTTCCATGGCCTGGAGCTCCCTGGGATTGAGCGCGCCGACCATGATTTTGCGGACCCGGCTGTGCAGCGGAGGATCGTTGAACACGAGGCTGGTCGTGTGATGCTCATAGAGCGGCGTGTCACCGTATTTGGGCCGGAACTCGGCCTTCTTGTCGGACGAAAATGTCGAAGTATCGCGATAGACGCGGTCGAGATCGTCGAAACGCGACAGCATGATCGAGCCGTCGGAGAAGCGCTTTACCGGCAAGTGTTCCAAAAGAGCGCGGTAGACGGGAAACGGGTCTTCGACGAAGCCGTCAGACAGTTCGTTCAGTTCGAATACGTTGGCCAGCGCCTTGTCGGCCATTCCGGCGCCTCCTCCCGTTTTCAAGTATTATTGACTGACCGGTCGGTTTATGCAAGGTTGAATTGCGGGTTGGACAGAGCGGAGTGTACGTACGTGACGCCGCAGGAAATCGCCGAAAAAAGCGCCGCGGCGATGTGGGCGCGAGACCGTGCGTCAAAATGGCTTGGCGCGTCGCTGGACGAAATTGCGCCGGGTCGGGCGGTGATGTCGATGACCGTCGGAAAACACCACACAAATGGTCACGATATCTGCCACGGCGGGTTCATATTCACTCTCGCGGACTCCGCATTCGCTTTCGCCTGCAACAGCTACAATCAGAACACCGTGGCCCAACAGGTATCCATTACATTCGCGGAACCCGGAAAACCCGGCGACAGACTGGTAGCGGAGGCAAGGGAGGTTTCGCGGCAGGGCCGTTCCGGCATTTACGACATTGAGGTGCGGCGCGGAGATGGTGCGCTGGTCGCCGCGTTTCGCGGCCTGTCGCGAACGATCAAGGGAACCAATTTTGACGAAGGCCGACAATAGCCGCCGGATCAACGGCGCCGCCAGGGAGGGTGACATTGGAAGATTTGACGCCGCCGCGTGAATTGCTTGAACCGATCGAAATCGCTTCGCGCGACGAGATCTCCGCATTGCAGACCAAGCGCCTCAAATGGTCGCTGAAGCACGCCTACGACAATGTTCCGTTCTACAAGCAGATATTCGATGCTGCGGGCGTGCGCCCGGACGACTGTACGCAACTCTCCGGTCTCGCCAAATTCCCGTTCACGGTGAAAACCGATCTGCGCGACAACTACCCCTTTGGCATGTTTGCGGTGTCGCGCGAGCAGGTCATCCGAATTCACGCTTCCTCGGGTACGACAGGCAAGCCGACCGTCGTCGGCTATACCAAAAACGATATCGATACCTGGGCGACGGTTGCCGCGCGTTCGATGCGGGCTTCCGGCACACGGCCGGGCGATGTCGTGCATATCGCCTATGGTTACGGGCTGTTCACGGGTGGCCTGGGCGCACATTACGGCGCGGAGAAACTCGGTTGTACGGTCGTGCCGGTTTCGGGCGGCATGACAGAGCGCCAGGTGACCCTGATTGAGGATTTCGGCGCGTCAACCATCATGGTGACGCCGTCCTATATATTGTCGATACTCGATCAGTACCGCGCCAGCGGCATTGATCCGCAAAAGAGCCCGCTCAAGGTCGGCATTTTTGGGGCCGAGCCCTGGACCAACGCCATGCGGGAGGAAATCGAGCAGGCGTTCGACATGCATGCGGTCGACATTTACGGGCTGTCGGAAGTGATGGGCCCTGGCGTCGCCAATGAATGCGTGGAGACCAAGGACGGGCTGCATATCTGGGAGGATCATTTCTATCCCGAAATCGTCGATCCGAAAACGGGCCGGCCGGTCGCCGACGGCGAAAGGGGCGAACTTGTCTTTACGTCGCTGACCAAGGAGGCTTTCCCGATCATCCGCTACCGTACGCGTGATCTGACGCGGTTGCTGCCCGGTACCGCGCGCGCGATGCGGCGGATGGAGAAGATTACCGGCCGTTCCGACGACATGATGATCCTGCGCGGAGTGAACGTGTTTCCGACCCAGATCGAGGAGCAGATTCTGAGGGTCGAGGGGCTTGCGCCGCATTTTCAGATCGAACTCACCCGCGAAGGCCGCATGGACGAGATGGTCATTCATGTCGAGGCGACCGGAACCCATGCGGACGAACAAAGCCGCCGGGGATCGGCCGGCGCGTTGATCCATCACATCAGGAGCGTCATCGGCCTTTCGGTAAAGGTCGATGTCACCGAACCGGAAGGCGTGGCGCGCAGCCAGGGCAAGGCAGTGCGCATTATCGACAAGCGGCAGAAAGGATAGAGGTGCCCCGCACTCGCGCCAGAGACCACGACGACAAGCGCCTCGCCATCATGGAGACGGCGGCGCGCATATTTGCCGATGGCGGCTATGACCGCACGTCAATGGCGCAGCTTGCCGGCGAATGCGGTGTGTCAAAGGCGCTGATCTATCATTACTATGCGTCGAAAGAGGCGTTGCTGTTCGATATTATCGACACTCATCTTTGCGATCTGATCGATGCGGTGGAAGAGGCGGACCGGACGAACGCCCATCCGGAAGTCCGGCTCGAAGCGCTGGTGGCCGGCTTGCTGGAGGCCTATCGCGACGCCGACGCCAAGCACAAGGTTCAGCTTGGCGCACTCGCCTTCCTGCCGCCGGAACAGCAAGAGCGCCTGAGAGAACTGGAGCGAAAGCTGGTGTTGCGGTTTTCAGACGCCGTCCGGGCAATCAATCCCTCCGCGTTTGAAGGCAAACCGCTGTTGAAGCCCGTCACCATGAGCCTGTTCGGCATGCTCAACTGGTTCTACATGTGGTTTCGCGACGGCGGGCCGGTAAGTCGCCGCGACTATGCCAGACTTGCGACGGAAATCATGGTAAGCGGAGTGAGAGGGCTGTAAGCGCCTTCGACAGATCGCGGCGATGTTTCCCGAGCGGTTGTTGCCGGCGATATGCTTCGAGAATACGCACCGCGGATTTCCTTGTTTTCGGCAGTAACATGTCATGGCGCGCAAGTGATGACATGGGTACCGGCATTCCGAACATTTCACAAGCGCCATCGGTCACTCCTTCGCAAATCCATTGGCCTTGGCCGCTCTGCGGACCTGTATGCATGCGGACCTGTATGCAATGGATCTTGCGTTGCAGTTCGCCCATTTCCCTTACGAGCGGGTGCCGTCCGTCATCAGGTTAAGCTCTCCAATGAAGCCCATATCTTCGGCCGGGACTTTTTTCTCAATGAACGCTGCGACGGCATCGGTATCGATTTCCAACTCGCAGGCATCTGCACTGCCGATGATTGCGCTGAGTTCAATGGCCAGTTTCGTCGTTTCAAAGCCTTGGGCGATTGCCGAACCGGCCGTCATCGCAACAAGGGCCGCAAGAAGAATCTTCAGGCTGACGCCAAGACCTTTCCTGGAATTTGCGGTGCCGACTTGTTGGCGCAGGAACCAATCAATCTCCGGGGCTGGAAATTCTTCGGGAAGGGATTTTCGTTCGATATTTTCGTTACTCATCAAGCCTAACCTGTTTGGTTTTCAGATTTCTTGCAGTAGGCGACAAACGCCACGCCTGCATTGTCTGATGGGTTGCCTTTGGCCGTTTCGGTCATGGCAAAGGCCATCCACGCATAGGGCATAGTACCCCCTCTGTCCCGCGCTGTCTGCGGACGTTTTCATACGCCTTGCCACGATTTGCAAATCCATGGCATGGCTCGCTCATGGCGACGGGCAAAAACAACGCGGCGGCCGCGCTGGACATGCTGGTGGCGGGGCTGCACGCGCGAGGCCGGCTCAGGGTCTGGTCGCTGGTCATCACCCTGTTCGGCGACGCCATCGCGCCACGCGGGGGGAAGGCGCCGTTTTCGGTGCCGCAGGCGGTCATGGAGCGACTGGGCATCGAAAACGGCGCCTTGCGCACGGCCATGTCGCGGCTTGCGGCCGACGGATGGGTTGAACGGAAAAAGTCGGGCCGGAGTTCCATTTACGCCTTGGCAGGCTCCGGGCGACACGCCTTCGATGAAGCCACACGCCGGATTTATGCGGCCGGTCCGCCCGAGTGGGACGGGCGGTGGACCGTGGCCATCGCCCAGTTTGGCGGACCGGATAACGAGCAGAGCGTTCCATTGCGGAAATCGGGCTTCGTGAGCGGCGGCGGCAATGCGTGGGTCAGGGCGGAGACGGGCTTGTCATCGCCATTGCCGGACGGGCCGGATAATATGCTTGTGTTGACATCGCGGGCCTCTGCAACACCTCGCGAACCCGATCGATTCTGGCGGCTTGACGAGGTCGCCGGTTCCTACGATACGCTGATCGAGAGATTTTCGGTTCTCGCGGCGGCACTGGAGCACGGAAGCCGGTTCGAATTGCTCGAGGCGATTGCCGCACGTACAATTCTCATACACGATTGGCGGCGAGCGGTGTTGAACGATCCGGGGTTGCCGGCCGAACTGCTGCCCGCCGATTGGCCCGGCGAAAAGGCAAGAGCGCAGGTGCGCGCAATCTACACGAAACTGGCGCCTGCGAGCGAGCAGTGGCTGGATGACGCCGGACTTCCGCCGCTGACCGATCCAATCCGTTTCGCGGAACGGTTCGGCATATTTCAATCCTCCAGATAGGCGAACGTGCTCGTCACCGTCGCGGCCATTTTTTCCGCGCCGGGCGCCCGGAATTCCACCCTGCAATAGGCCATGCATCTGCCACTCGACAGAACATCGACACGCATGTCGGCGGGGCCGGGCGGAACAGGTCGGATGAAATGGGTGACGAAATCCACCGTCGTACACATGCGGAACCGGCCGTTGATCGCGGCAAGCGTTATGACTATCGCCGAATCCGCGGCCGATGCGATCGCCTGCCCGCACACAACATTGCCGGCGTGAACCAGCGCCGGGTTCCCGGGCAGCCGGAAATTGCCGCCTGTGGCGTCGAACGATAGCGGTTCCAGACCCAGGTCGACGATCCAGGGCGCAAATATCCTGTTCATCAACGACCTGGCGTCCGCGATCGAAAATTCCGGCAAATTTCCCTCCATTCATGTTACAAAGATTTGTAAATTCTCATATTTTTTGTTACATATTGAAGGCGCGATCAATGCGCCGACCGCCATGGTGAAGGAAAAGCCGTGTACAGCCAAGGCCTTATCGGTGCGAAAATCGAGACAAACGAAGACGAAGCGTTTCTTGAGCGCTTTCAGGCCCGGGTCGACGCCGAGGAGAAAATCGAGCCGAACGACGAGATGCCGGAGGGGTATCGCAGCACGCTGGTCCGGCAGATAGGCCAGCACGCGCATTCGGAAATCGTCGGCATGCTGCCGGAGAGCAACTGGATCACGCGCGCGCCAAGCCTCAAGCGCAAGGCCGCCCTGCTGGCCAAGGTGCAAGACGAGGGCGGTCACGGTCTGTATCTCTATTCGGCGGCCGAGACGCTTGGCATTTCCCGCGATGAGATGACCGCGGAGTTGCTTGCCGGAAAAGCCAAATATTCCTCGATATTCAACTATCCGACATTGACCTGGGCCGACATCGGCGCGATCGGCTGGCTGGTCGATGGCGCGGCGATCATGAATCAGATTCCCCTCTGCCGGTGCTCTTTCGGACCTTACGCAAGAGCTATGATCCGGGTGTGCAAGGAGGAGAGTTTTCATCAGCGTCAGGGCTACGAGATCATGATGACGCTCATGCGCGGCATCGACGAACAGAAGGAAATGGCGCAGGATGCTTTGAACCGCTGGTGGTGGCCTTCTCTCATGATGTTCGGTCCACACGATAGCGACAGTGTCCATGGCGACCGGTCCATGAAGTGGAAAATCAAACGGTTTTCCAACGACGATCTGCGCCAGAAGTTCGTCGACGCCACCGTGCCGCAAGGCCAGTTCATCGGCTTGGAATTCCCGGATGCGGACCTGAAATGGAACGAAAAACGAGGCTCCTACGATTTCGGGGAAATTGACTGGGATGAATTCCGGAACGTGGTCAAGGGCAATGGTCCCATGAATCGGGAGCGCCTGGCGGCCCGCCGGAAGGCCTGGGATGACGGCGCCTGGGTGCGCGCCGCCGCGCTTGCCCATGCGGAGAAACGCAAAGCCCGTGTGGAAGCGGCGAAAACCGCGGCCGAGTGAGGTCGATGCCGATGGCCGCTCTACGTACAATGCCCGTTCTACAGGTGAGCGATGCAGGAAACGGACAGGGAGAAAATCATGACGATGAATGAAACGCCGCTTTGGGAAGTTTTCATACGACCGCGCAACGGCCTGGCGCATAAACACTGCGGCTCGGTGCATGCGGCCGACGAAGTGATGGCGCTTCAGGCGGCGCGCGATGTCTATACGAGGCGTGGCGAGGGCACATCGATTTGGGTGGCGCCTTCCGGCGCGATCGCCGCATCCGACCCGGACCGCAGGGATGAGAATTTCGAGCCGACCGCATCGAAGATTTACCGGCATCCGTCTTTCTACAAGATACCGGATGAAGTGGGGCACATGTGATGCCGGCCGGCGGCACGAACGACCTGTTTACAGCGGTATTGAGGCTTGCCGACGATCATCTGGTGCTTGGTCACAGGATTTCGGAATGGTGCGGACACGCGCCAATGCTGGAGGAAGACCTCGCCATGCCGAACATGGCGCTTGATATGATTGGTCAGGCGCGCTCGCTTTATCAATATGCCGGCGAAATCGAGGGTGAAGGACGAACCGAAGACGATCTGGCCTATCTGAGGCGCGAGCGCGAATACCTCAATTGCCTGCTGGTCGAACGTCCCAATGGAGATTTTGCCCATACGATGCTGAAGCAACTATGGTTTGCCGCTTTCATGGAGACCTGTTGGAAGGCGACCATGACCTCACCGGACGAGACGCTCGCCGCGATTGCGGGCAAAGCGATCAAGGAGGTCGCGTACCATATTCGCCATGCCGGCGAATGGGTCATCAGATTGGGTGACGGCACACCCGAAAGCGCGGCCCGAACGGGGGCGGCGGTGAGCGAATTGTCGCCCTATGTCGGAGAGTTGTTTCAGAGCGACGATATATCCGCCAGGCTCGCGGAATCCGGAATTCTTCCCGATCCCGCATCGCTGAAACCCGAGTGGGACAGGATTGTCGGCGGGATCTTTACTGAAGCCGGCTTGCGAATGCCTGACGGTTCCCTGCGGCGGCAAGGTGGTCGCTATGGCATCCATGGCGAATCCATGGGCTTTCTTTTGGCCGAGTTCCAGCACATGCAGCGCACCTATCCGGGAGCGCAATGGTGAGTATTGCGGCGACCAAAACCGGCGACGTGGCCGCCGCCTGGGCCGCCGCCGCCGCAGTTCCGGATCCCGAGATTCCGTGCGTCACCGCCGCCGATCTGGGCATTTTACGAGAGGTGACGATGGAGGGCGGTGTGGCGGTGGCCCGGGTCACGCCAACCTATTCCGGGTGCCCGGCAACGGCGGCTATCGAACTGGCGATTGAAGCCGCGCTGCGCGACGCGGGCTTCGATGCGCGGATTGAGCGGGTCCTGTCACCGCCGTGGACCACAGACCGGATCAGCGCGGATGGGCGCGAAAAGCTCCGCGCCTACGGGATTGCGCCGCCGGTCGGCACATCGAACTCCGTTCGCGCCTTGTTCTGCGAGACCACGGTGACCTGTCCAAAATGCGGCTCGTCGGATACCGAACGAATATCGGAGTTCGGGTCCACGCCGTGCAAAGCGCATTACCGCTGCGGCGCATGTGCTGAACCATTCGATTATTTCAAATGTATCTAGGGCCGGATGAATGAGTCGATTTCACGATCTCACGGTTGCGCGAATTGACCGGGATATATCGGACGCGGTGGCCGTTTCGCTGGATGTTCCACCCGAACTCGCGGACGATTTCCAATATCGGCCTGGGCAATATCTAACGCTCGCCGCAACGGTCGATGGCGAGGATGTGCGCCGATCCTATTCGATCTGCTCCGCTCCCGGCGACGGGCGTCTGAAAGTCGGGGTCAAAAGAATTGAGGATGGCGTCTTGTCCCGTTTCGTCCATGACCGTCTGGCTGTTGGAGACACGATCCGCGTTATGCCGCCGGAAGGCCGTTTCACGCCGGAATCCGGCGGCGATCATCGCTATCTGCTTGTCGCGGCCGGTTCCGGGATCACGCCGATGATGTCGATTGCGAAAACCGTCCTCGCCAACGAGCCGAAGTCGCAAATCACGCTGATCTATGGCAATCGTGCGACCGAAACAATCATGTTCCGTAAAGAGCTCAATGACTTGAAGGATCGGTATCTCGGTCGCTTCTCGCTTGTCCACGTGTTGTCGCGCGAAGCGCGGGACGTGGAGCTATTGCACGGCCGCATTGACGGTACGCGGATCGGGCGGCTTGCGGAATGCGGGTTGATCGATCCGGCAGGCGCGGATCTGACTTTCATCTGCGGACCCGGCGAGATGATTGATTCCGTTTCCGCCGCCATTATGGGGCTGGGTGTTCCGGGCAGGCGGATCAGATATGAACGCTTTACGGTTAACGGTAAGATGGCGCCGCCGAAAGCGCGATCGAAAGCCGCGCGCCGGGCAGCCGAAAAAGGCGTGACCGTTGAAGTTCTGCTTGACGGGGTGCGGCGCGATTTCACGATCGCCGATCCGGAAAAAACGGTGCTTGCAGCCGGTCGGGACGCCGGATTGGACCTGCCGTTTTCATGCGCGGGGGGGATGTGCTGCACCTGCCGTTGCCGCATCGTCGAGGGTACCGGCGAGATGGCGGTCAACTACTCACTGCAACCCTGGGAGATCAAGGCCGGATTTACGCTTGCTTGCCAGACGCGTCCGACTTCGGAAAGACTGGCGCTCGATTTCGATGCCGCGTAGTTGAACTTGATTTCCACATGATTCGGTCCGCAATCCGATCCTGCTTTCGGTCGCAATTTGTTGAAAAGTATCATGTTTCGTCGCGAATTTGGGTGAGGGTTCTGGTCGGTGTTATCGCCTCCGGATGGAGTTTGATTTCGATGATCGAGGGCTTGCCGCTGTCGCGGGCGCGCTCGAAGGCGGGCATGAACTCGGCGGTTTTTTCCACCGTTTCCCCGTGACCGCCATAGGCGCGGGCGAGCGCGGCGAAATCCGGGTTGGTCAGATTGGTGGCGGAAATCCGGCCCGGATATTCGCGTTCCTGATGCATGCGGATAGTGCCGTAGATGCCATTGTTGATGATGATGACGATGATCGGCACATCGTATTGCACCGCGGTGGCAAATTCCTGACCGTTCATCAGGAAGCACCCGTCCCCGGCAAACGCGACGGCGAGCCGGTCCGGGAAGAGGTCCTTGGCGGCGACGGCGGCGGGCGTACCGTAGCCCATCGAGCCTGATGTCGGCGCCGCCTGTGTGCCATGGCGGCGAAAGCGGTGGAACCGGTGCAGCCAGGTGGAAAAATTTCCCGCTCCGTTGGTCATGATCGCGTCCTCGGGAAGGATCGATTCCAGCCGGTTCATGATCGGGCCCATCTGCACGTCGCCGGGGCCGGTCATTGGCGGCGTCGACCATTCAAGGTAGTTCTCGTGCAGCCGCGAGGTTTCGTCGGCCCACGGAGGTGCGCCGTCGGGCTGAATTCTGTTCAGCGCCGCGGCAAATGAGGCCGGGCCGGCGTTTATCGCGATATCGGCCCGGTATACGCGGCCAAGCTCATCGGGATCGGCGTGGATGTGGATCAGCTTCTGTTCGGGATAGGGCACGTTCAACAGCGAATAGTCCGATGACTGCGTTTCGGAAAGCCGCCCGCCAAGCAGGATCACGACGTCGGATTGCCTGATATATTCCGCCAGTTTCGGATTCAGCCCGATGCCGATGTCGCCGGCATAGTTGGAGTGCAGATGATCGAACAACATCTGGCGTCGAAACGAACACCCGACGGGCAGGCGCCACGCCTCGGACATGGCGCGAAGATCGGTTGTCCCCTGCTCGCTCCAGCCGGCTCCTCCCGCGATCACGAAGGGATTTCTGGCGGACCGGAGCGTTTCGGCGACAGCGGCGGTTTCATCGCCGCCGGCCTGCGCTTCCACGCGCACATAACGTTGCGGGGCCGGCGCCGCATCGGTCCGGCGCAGCAGCATGTCTTCAGGCAGGACGATGACGACAGGTCCGGGACGGCCGGATGTCGCGACCGAATAGGCGCGGGTGACCAGTTCGGGAATGCGGGCGGGGTCGTCTATTTCAACCACCCACTTGGCGAATTCGGTGAATGCGCGGCGATATTCGACTTCCTGAAAGGCTTCCCGTTCGCGGGCTTTCAGCGCCACCTGGCCGATGAACAGCATGACCGGTGTGGAATCCTGCATTGAGATATGCAGGCCGGCCGAGGCGTTCGTCGCGCCCGGTCCGCGGGTGACGAAGCAGATTCCCGGTTCGCCGGTCAGCTTGCCATGGGCATCGGCCATCATCGCCGCGCCGCCCTCCTGCCGACAGACGATCGTTCGGACCGGCGAATCGTGAAGTGCGTCCAGGACGGCGAGATAGCTTTCGCCGGGCACGCAATAGATGCGGTCGGAGCCGTTCGCCTCAAGGCAATCGACGATCAGTTGTCCACCCGTTTTCAACGAGAAACGCCCTTCACCATATACAGCGCAAATCCGTATGACACGGCATGGTTATGAGCTCAAAGCCCGTAACCGCGCAATGCGAAAAGTCTCATGGTGGATGGTGGCTTCACGCGGCCTCTTCTGTCACGGGTTTGCCGTTTGAAACGAAGAGAAGCCTATCGGAGCCGGTACCGACATCAACCGTCGATCCGTCGAGGATATCGCCACCGAGTATTTTCTCGGCGAGCGGATCCTGCAACTCTTTCTGGATCACCCTTTTCAGCGGGCGGGCACCATAAGCCGGATCATATCCCTTTTCCGCAAGCCAGGCAATCGCTTGCTCGTCGAGCGCGAGCGATATTTTCCTTTCCGCGAGCAGCGCCTCAAGCCGCTTCAACTGGATCTTCACGATGGCTCCCATATTCTCCCGGCGCAGCCTGTGGAACAGGATGATCTCGTCGACCCGGTTCAGGAATTCCGGCCGGAACGATGCCTTGACAACCGCCATCACCTCGTCGCGCGCTTTTGCCGAATCCTCGTTTTCACCAAGATTGACCAAAAACTCCGAACCGAGGTTCGAAGTCATGATGATCAGCGTATTGCGGAAATCGACGGTGCGGCCCTGCCCGTCGGTCAGGCGGCCGTCGTCGAGCACCTGAAGCAACACGTTGAAGACATCGGGATGGGCCTTTTCGATCTCGTCGAAGAGCACAACCTGATATGGCTTGCGGCGAACCGCCTCGGTGAGCGCGCCGCCTTCCTCATAACCGACATATCCGGGAGGCGCGCCGATGAGACGGGCGACGGAATGTTTTTCTATATACTCCGACATGTCGAGGCGGATCATGGCCGTTTCGTCGTCGAACAGGAAGTCGGCGAGCGCCTTGGTGAGTTCGGTCTTTCCGACCCCCGTCGGACCGAGGAACATGAAAGAGCCGATGGGGCGGTTTGGATCCTGCAAGCCGGCGCGCGCCCGGCGCACGGCCTTGGAAACGGCTTGAACCGCCTCACCCTGTCCGACGACGCGGACAGCGAGTTCATCCTCCATGCGAAGCAGTTTCTCCCGTTCGCCTTCAAGCATTTTGTCGACCGGAATGCCGGTCCAGCGTGAGACAATATGCGCCACGTGATCAGGCGTGACCGTTTCCTCGACCATTGATGCGGCATCATCCTGACCTTCGGCGTCGGCCAGCTTCTGTTCGAGCTCCGGAATCAGACCATAGGCCAATTCTCCGGCTTTCTGAAACTCACCGCCGCGCTGAGCGATCGCCAGTTCGTTTCGCGCCTCGTCGAGTTGACGCTTCAAATCTGCCGCAAGACCCAGCTTCTCCTTTTCGCCGGCCCATGTCGCGGTTAGGCCGGTTGATTCCTCTTCCAGTCCGGCCAGCTCTTTTTCGAGCTTCGCCAGCCTGTCCTTGGACGCGACATCCTTTTCGACTATCAACGCCTCACGTTCGATCTTGAGCTGAATGATGCGTCGGTCGACTTCATCCAACGCTTCCGGCTTGGAATCGACCTGCATGCGAAGCCGCGAAGCCGCTTCGTCCACCAGATCGATCGCCTTGTCCGGCAGGAACCGGTCGGTGATATAGCGATTGGACAAGGTCGCGGATGAAACCAGTGCGGAGTCGGAAACCCGAACCTTGTGATGTTGCTCGTATTTTTCTTTCAGCCCGCGCAGAATTGAGATTGTGTCCTCAACGGTCGGCTCCTCAATGAAAACGGGCTGAAACCGGCGCGCCAGCGCCGCATCCTTTTCAACGTGCTTTCGGTATTCATCCAGCGTCGTCGCACCCACGCAGTGCAGTTCTCCGCGTGCAAGAGCCGGCTTCAGCAGGTTGGAGGCATCCATCGCCCCATCAGTCTTGCCGGCCCCGACGAGCGTGTGCATCTCGTCAATGAACAGAATGATTTCACCGGCGGCATTCTGCACTTCCGACAACACCGCCTTCAAACGTTCTTCAAACTCGCCGCGATATTTCGCTCCGGCGATCAATGCGCCCATGTCAAGGGCCATCAACTGTTTGTCTTTCAGAGACTCCGGCACGTCGCCATTGACGATTCGAAGCGCCAGACCTTCCGCGATAGCCGTCTTGCCGACTCCCGGTTCCCCGATCAGCACCGGGTTGTTCTTGGTGCGCCGCGACAGAACCTGAATAGCGCGCCTTATCTCCTCGTCGCGGCCGATCACCGGATCGAGATTGCCCGAGCGTGCGTCGTCGGTCAGGTCGCGGGCATATTTTTTCAGCGCATCGTACCTTTCTTCCGCCGACGCGGTGTCGGCGGTTCTGCCTTTGCGAACATCGTTGATGACCTGGTTGAGCGCCTGGGCCGTCACGCCGGCCTTGGCCAGGATCTCGGCTGTTTTGGCCGATTTCTCGATTGCGAGCGCCGTCAGCAGCCGTTCCACGGTCACAAAACTGTCGCCGGCCTTCCTGGCCACCTGCTCCGCCGTGGCAAATACCTTCGCCATCGGTTGAGCCATATAAAGCTGGCCGCTTCCGCCTTCGACTTTCGGCATCGCATTGAGTGCGGATTCCACGCCCAGACGCACATCGCCGGCGCGTCCGCCGGCGCGCTCTATAAGGGATGCCGCCATGCCGTCAGGATCGTCGATCAGGACTTTCAGGAGATGTTCAGGCGAAAATTGCTGGTGGCTCTCCGCCAGCGCATGAGTTTGGGCGGCCTGCAGAAAACCGCGCACTCTTTCCGAGTATTTTTCCATATTCATGGATCATGTCTCCGCTTTTTCACCTGCCCTGTTGAAGGCACAGGGTCGGTTTGCACGTGACGGGCTCCTCCGCTTGGAAGCAAGCCCCGATCATGGGTGGATATGGGAATAGATTCTTGCGTTTGCAAGTTCGACTCGCCCAATTTCGATGATCGCAAATCCAGCGGTCCCGGCCATGCCTGACCGGCACGGCCTGCTTCATCGGGCGGTGGAGATGTCAGCTGCTGGCCGCCGCCAGCGTCGTTTCATCGTCGGAAGCGGTTTCTTCCGGTTTTTCGGAAGTCTCCACAGGAGCGGATTCAGCCGCATCCGCCGGTTTGGATTCGTCCCTGCGCGGCCGTCGGGCGCGGCGCTTTTGCGACCGGTTTGTCCGCTGTGGCGCCATCGCTGTCAGTGATTACCTGTTCTTCCAGCGTAACCTCCGCCGGTGTTCCGTTGATCACCGGCTGCGGGCCTGATCCTTCCTCGCCTACGGAGGCCGCAGCTTGAGGTCCGGCCGTCTCCGGCGTGTTCCGCCCCTGATTGCCGCTTTCTTCCTGCTCTTCGCGGCTTTCACGCAATGCCTGCTGCTGGGCCTGAGCCGCTGCGATGATTCGATTGTAATGTTCAGCGTGCTGGAGGTAGTTTTCCGCCATCACGTGATCGCCCGATGCCTGCGCGTCTCGTGCGAGAGTGGTGTATTTTTCGGCGATCTGTTGGGCCGAACCGCGTATTTTCACATCCGGACCATTGCTTTCGTAGCTGCGGGTCAACGTATTGGGACCTTTGCGGTTGCCTCTGCCCCGCATACGACGATTTTGCTGATTTGGCCTCATTCGATATCCATCGTTTCGAAATGCTAATAACGCGACCGGTCGGCAGGCTCCCATGGAGCCGTACACTCTACGTTTCAGAAGTGTCCAACCCGCCTCAGGCGAACTGTCACAAACTACCGTCCTGTTTCCGGTTTCTTGTGCCCTGCAAGGAACGCTCCACGCGTGACCATCCACGCTCAAGGGCAGATTGCAATTACGGGAACCGAATTGATAACCGTACTGCCCAGTTCTTCCTATCCGGTGGCCGGAACCTAGCCGCTATCGCATCAATTGCCAAGCATTTTTTCACAAAGCCCATAATCGAACCTCAACCGGCAAAAAGCAGCGCCCTGTCTCTGCCGGCCAGGTCGACCGCATTGCCGGATTCCACAAAACCGACGGCGCGGAACAGTGCGCTCACGCTTTCGCGCCGGTCAAACCCGGTTTCCACGGCAACGAATCCGCCGGGATGAAGAAACTCGCGGGATTTCCGGGCGATCCGGCGATATGCTTCCAACCCATCACTACCACCATCAAGCGCGATGACAGGATCATGACAACGCACCTCGATTTCGAGCAATTCGATCTCGTCGGTGGCAATATAGGGCGGATTCGCGACAATTAAATGAAATCGGCCGTTCACATTCTCAAACCAGTTTGACCGGATCGTTTCAAACCGGCCCTCAAGCCCGTGCGCCCGCGCGTTTTTTGCCGCCGCGCCAAGCGCGCCCGCGGAGATATCGGTTCCGACCGCCGAACAATCCGCGACCTGATTCAGTACGGCCAGCGCGACAGCCCCGGTGCCGGTTCCCAAATCCAGGATGTCGCAAGCACCGGTCGAATCGACGAAATCGCGCGCCCGTGGCAGAACCAGTTCCACCAGTGTTTCGGTATCGGGTCTTGGTTCAAGAGTTGATTCGGTCAGTGACAGGCGCAGACCGAAAAACTCCCGATATCCCAGTATTCGATGAACCGGCTCTCCGTGTGTGCGCCGTTCGATTATCGACCGCAACCGTCGCGCGTCATCGTCGGAGACTTTGCGACCCGTTCCCGTCATCAGATCAATCGCCGCCAAACCTGTCGCCTCCGTGGCCAACAGCCTGACATCGCGCATCGGATCTTTAATACCGGCGCTCGCGAGGCGCGTTCGCGATTCGATCAGAAGTGAACGCAGCCCGACCGAGAATCCCGGATCAACCGTCATTGCTCATTTCGGCCAGCAGGGCCGACCGATGATCGGAAATCAGCGCATCTATGACTTCATCAAGGTCACCCTCCATCACCTTGTCGAGTTTGTAGAGCGTCAGATTCATGCGGTGGTCGGTCACACGGCCTTGCGGAAAATTATATGTTCGGATTCTCTCGGACCGGTCCCCCGACCCCACTTGCAGTTTACGCGCTTCCGAACGTTCGTCGTTCGCCCTGGAACGCTCCCGGTCATAGAGGCGAGCACGCAATATCCGCATCGCCCGCGCCCGGTTCTGGTGCTGCGACTTCTCGGCCTGGACAACAACGATTCCGGTAGGCAAATGCGTGACCCGCACCGCCGAGTCGGTGGTGTTCACATGCTGCCCGCCCGCCCCCGATGCGCGCATCGTATCAATCCGGATGTCTTCGGCCCGGATGCCGATATCGACCTCTTCCGCTTCCGGCAGGACCGCGACCGTCGCAGCGGATGTATGGATCCGTCCGCCGGCCTCCGTTTCCGGCACACGCTGAACGCGGTGCACGCCGGATTCGAACTTGAGCCGAGCGAACACACCTTTACCGGTTACGGACGCGACAATCTCCTTAAATCCGCCCACCTCTCCTTCGCTCACGGACACGATTTCCACCTTCCATCCGCGCGCGGAAGCATAACGTTCATACATCCGGAACAGATCGCCCGCGAACAGGGCCGCTTCATCACCTCCTGTGCCGGCCCGTATCTCCAGGATGGCGCTTCTGTCGTCGTCGGCATCCTTCGGTAGCATCAGTATCTGGATTTCGCTTTCCAGACCGTCAGTCTTTTTGCTCACGGCAGACAGTTCAGCCTCCGCGAGTTCACGCATCTCCGCGTCGGTTTCCGGATCGTCGAGCAAGGACTGCAAATCGGAGCGCTCCGATTTGATGCCGTTCAATTCCCTGATTTTCGCGGCCAGTTCCTGGATTTCGGAATACTCCGATGCGAGTTTTACATAGGTTTCCGAATGCGGTCCCTCGGCCATTTGCGCTTCCAGCATGTCGAAGCGTTTCAGTACGGCATCAAGCCTGTCTTGCGGCAGGTCGACCATCAATCGGGCCTCATAGTGGGATATTGTGCTTGCCGGCAAACTCGCCGAGAATCTCGGCTACATCCTGCCGGGAGTCCTGCTTGCCGAGCATTTCGTTCACGACCGTTCGCAGTTCGCCGACCGGCAATTCGGCGAGCATCGCCTTGATGGGACCGATTGCCGCGGGCGCCATCGATATTGACCGGTAGCCGAGCCCGATCAACGCCATTGCCGATAGTGACCCGCCGGCAAGTTCTCCGCACAACGTAACCGGAGTGTGAGCCGCTTCACCTGCGTCGACGATTTGCTTCAGCATTGTCAGGAACGGAACGGAAAGCGGTTTGAACCGCCCTGCAAGCCGTGCATTGCCACGATCCGTCGCGGTCATGAACTGGAACAGGTCGTTCGACCCGACCGACACGAAATCAACTGCCCGAATCAATTCATCCAACTGCCACAACAGGATCGGAACTTCGATCATGGCGCCCAGCTTCAGGCTGGTCGGCAGCAAATGTGCAAACCTGGATAAATGCCTGACTTCCCGATCGATCAGACCGCGCGCCTGGCGAATTTCGTCTATCTCGGTCACCATCGGCAGCATGAGCTTCAATTCACGTCCGCCGGCGGCCTTCAGCAATGCCCTGATCTGCGTGCGCAGCAATCCGGGACGATCCAGCGTCAACCGGATGGCCCGCCAGCCAAGCGCCGGATTCTCTTCATGGAGATCATTGGAGAAATAGGGAAGGACCTTGTCACCACCAATATCGAGCGTACGGAACGTAACGGGTCTGCCGCGCGCGGCATCGAGAATTTCGCGATAGAATTTCTCCTGCGCTTCGGCCCTGGGAAAGGTTGCGGCGACCATGAATTGCAGTTCGGTTCTGAAAAGCCCGATTCCGGCCGCACCCGATTCGAACAATTGCGGAAGGTCCACGGCCAGTCCGGCATTCATGTTCAGTTCGACATTGACGCCGTCTTTGGAAACGGACGGCTTGTCACGCAGTTCCCGGTAAAGCGCCTGCTTCCTGGCCCGGAACCGAACCTTTTCGGCATAGGCGGTCTGAATGTCGGTCGGGGGCCTGAGGCAGACCTTTCCCTCGTCGCCATCGATGATGATCGCGTCACCGTCCTCGGACACGGAAACGGCGCCTTTCATCTGGCCGGCCACCGGCAGACCAAGTGCGCGGGCCACGATCACGACGTGGCTGGTCGCCGCACTGCCCTCAAGCACCAATCCGCGCAGCTTGCCGCGCGGATAGTCGAGCAGTTCCGCCGCGCCCATGGAACGGGCGACCGGTATTGCGTCCTTTGGCAATTCCGCGCTCAGGATTTCCGGGCTCTTTCCCATCAGTTGGCGCAGCAACCGGTTGGCCAGATCGTCGAAATCATTGAGCCGTTCGCGCAGATACGGGTCGGTGACGTGCGCCATCCTCGCACGGGTATCGCTCTGGACCTTCTCGACGGCCGCCTCCGCCGTCAGACCGTTGCGGATCGCTTCCTCCAACCGGCGGACCCAGCCACGGTCATGAGCGAACATCCGGTACGCTTCCAATACGGCGCGGTGTTCGCCCTCGAATGCGACGTCGCCCCGCGACAGCATGTCGTCGATCGAGAGCCGCAGGGACCTTATCGCCTCTTCAAGGCGCTCCAGTTCGGTATCCGAATCCTCATTGAAGAGATTTGTGACGACAATGCGCGGTTCGTGCAGAACGACATGGCCGAGGCCGACGCCTTCACTGAATGCCGTACCGGAAATCGTAATCGGTCTGGTCAGATCCAGTTCTAGGCCGGGTCTGCTCAGGCGGGCCAATTCGCCGGTGGCGATCAGTTCGGAGACCACCATCGCGGTTGTTTCGAGAGCCTCCAGTTCGTCGTCGCTGTAGGTCTTGCGCGCCCGGTTCTGCACAACGATGACACCCAGCGTGCGCCCGGCGCGCAGCAGCGGCACGCCAAGGAAGGAGTGGTATATTTCCTCGCCGGTCTCGGGCAGATATTCAAACGCCGGATGGTTCTGGGCATCCGGCAAGTTCAGGGGACGGGCGCTCGCGGCAATCGTGCCGACAAGACCCTGACCGATGCGAAGCTGCGCATGATGCACCGCATCCGGGTTGAGGCCTTCGGTCGCGTAAAGTTCGAGCGCCGAATCCGCGCGCAATACATACAACGAGCACACCTCGGCGACCATGTTGCCGGCGATCTCGTGTACGATGCTGTCAAGGCGGGCCTGCGGATCAAGCGCTTCCGCCATCAATTCCCGCAACCGTTTCAACAGAACGCGGGGGCCGCCTGCCTGATGTGGCATAACCTAGCTTCTCCAACGGCGTCGCCGCGCACCGATATTCCGGCGCGTCAGATGCCGCGATGTCGATGAGCTATTGCTTATCGAGACCGTAGGTGGAATGCAAAGTCCGCACCGCCAATTCAGCGTACAGACCGTCGATCAATATGGAAATCTTGATCTCCGAGGTCGTAATTGCCCGGATATTTATGTTGCGTTCGGCCAGCGCCTTGAACGCAGTGGCGGCGACGCCGGCGTGGCTGCGCATGCCGATTCCGATGACGGACACCTTGACCATGCCGGCTTCCGATTGAACGACATCAAAACCGATCTCATCCTTGACCGGTTCCAGAACCGCAAGCGCCTTTTCGAGATCGCCGCTCGGCAGGGTGAATGTCATATCCGTTTTCGTACCATCCTCCGACACGCTCTGGACGATCATATCGACGTTGATATGCGCGTCGGCCAGCGGACCGAATATCGCCGCGGAAACACCCGGCCGGTCAGCAACTCTGCGCAGGGAAATCTGCGCCTCGTCCTTCGCATAGGCGATACCGGTTACAACCTGTTGTTCCACGATTTCATCCTCATCGCATATAAGTGTGCCGGGCGGACTGTCCATGTCATCCATCCCGGGGGCGTCCGGTTCCGCGAACGATGAACGCACGAATGTCCTCACATTGTGGACCATCGCCAGTTCAACCGATCTGACTTGTAGCACCCTGGCGCCAAGCGACGCCATTTCCAGCATTTCCTCAAATGAAATCTTAACAAGCCGGCGTGCTTCCGGAACAATTCGCGGATCGGTCGTGTAGACGCCATCCACATCCGTGTAAATGTCGCAACGACCGGCATTCACCGCCGCGGCGAGGGCGACGGCGCTTGTATCCGAACCACCACGCCCCAATGTCGCGACGCGGTTGTCCGGACCCAGGCCCTGGAAACCCGACACCACGGCAACCTGCCCCATGCCGAAACGCTTGATCAACTCGGTCCCGTCAATATCGGTGATCCGCGCCGCCGCATGGGCGTTGTCTGTCCGAACCGGGATTTGCCAACCCTGCCAGGACCGTGCATCGACCCCCATCGACTGTAGTGCGACCGCCAGCAATCCGCTTGTCACCTGCTCACCGGAAGAAACAATGGCGTCATATTCGCGCGCATCGTAGAAGGGCGCATTGGTGCCGGCGATGAGCGGCATGTTTTGAACCCAGTCAACCAGTTCGTTAGTCTTGCCGGCCATCGCGGAAACGATCGCCGCCACTTCGTGACCGGCCTCCGTCTCACGTTTGATATGGCGCGCCACATTGCGGATGCGGTCGAGATCGGCGACCGAGGTGCCGCCGAATTTCATCACGATGCGCGCCATGTTCGCCCGGCTTTCCTGCGATAACGGCAACCCGGACAGACCCGGGCAAAATCGCGCCCTCCATAGCCAATGGGTGACCGGTTCGCAAGGTTTGGCGCTCCAGGCTTGACATTTCGCGCCGTGAGACTGAATTCGATCTCAATCGGAGTGCGCCGATGACTGCCGCCAGAAGAACCACGATCGATGATGTCGAAGTCGAGCGGTTTTCCCGCATGGCGCAAGAATGGTGGGATCCGGGCGGCAAGTTCCGGCCGCTGCACAAATTCAATCCCGTGCGACTTTCCTACATTCGTGATCGCGTCGCGAAGAAATTTGAGCGCGACATCAACGCGCCCATGCCGTTCAGGGGCCTTCGGTTCCTTGATATCGGCTGTGGCGGCGGATTGTTGTGCGAACCGATGGCCCGGCTGGGCGCTGCAGTTGTCGGCGCCGATCCATCCGAAACCAATATCGGGATTGCCGGATTACATGCCGCGGAATCGGGAATCGACATCGATTATCGCGCTGTTTCCGCCGAATTGCTCTCCGAAAACGGCGAAAATTTCGATGTCGTTCTCAACATGGAGGTGGTTGAGCATGTTGCTGACGTGGAACTCTTTCTGACCAGATGTTCCGAAATGGTCACGCCCGGCGGCCTGATGTTTGTCGCCACGATCAACAGGACGTTCAAAGCGCTCGGATTGGCGATCATCGGTGCGGAGTATGTGCTGCGCTGGCTGCCAAAAGGCACCCATCGATATGACAGGCTGGTCCGGCCTCATGAAATCGAGGGGCCTCTGTCGGCAGCCGGTATGAAAGTCGTCGATCGCACCGGCGTCAGCTACAACCCGATTGCCGACGAATGGCGGCGGTCACGGGATATGGAAGTCAATTACATACTGCTGGCGGAGAAATTGCGATCAGATTGACGCACCCGGCGCATGGCGCGCAATGCCGGTCGCCCGTGCAACCTCATCGCCAATCCGGTTCGGCATGAAGCAACCCACGGTTTGCGCGCCGCATGAACCGCCGCACGTCGCGAAAAACCGGCATTCAGCCGCACTTTTCGACCACGGATTCAGTTTTGATCTTCAGGTAGCGTCGGAAGCGGAATGAACTCGATGCCCTCATTCGCCAGTCCCTTTGCTTCGACCGGCGTCGCCTTGCCGTAAATTCCACGCGCGTCGGTCTCGCCATAGTGGATCTTGCGCGCTTCCTCGGCGAACTTCTCTCCGACGTTTTCCGCGCCTTCGCGCATCTTGTTCGTGAGTTCCCGGATTTGCGCCATCATTTTGGTCTGTTCGGCGTTCATGGCGACCGGAACGGCGCTCTCCTCTCCGCGTGCCGACGATACCGAGGGCGCCATCAAAGCCTTTTTGACACTTTGATCGCCGCACAGCGGGCACTCCACCAGGCCTCGTTCCTTTTGCGATTCATAGTCTCCGCTTGACGAAAACCAGCCCTCAAACTCATGGGCATTGCTGCAAACAAGCGTAAAACTGATCACGACGCTTTCCTGTTCCCGGTTCGACCGTCGGTGATATCTAGCACAAAATCTCTCGAATTGCTCAAGTTCGGTATCTTCCGGCGGGCTTCGCGCGATTGTCCGGTGTCGATCTCCGCAATCGCAACACCGGGTCGGTCATGGTCTGTTTCCGCGACGACACGACCCCATGGATCAACGATTATCGAGTGACCGAAGGTCTCCCGGCCATCCTCATGAACGCCGCCCTGCGCAGCGGAGATCATCCATGCGCCGTTTTCAATGGCGCGGGATCTTTGAAGCACATGCCAGTGAACTTCGCCGGTTTGACGCGTAAACGCCGCCGGAGCCGTCAGAACATCGCCGCCTGCCGCAGCCTGCGCCCGGAAGATGTCCGGAAAACGGATGTCATAGCAGATGGAAAGACCTACCGACGCCATTGGAATTCTAGCAACGACCGATCGCTCGCCGGGACGGTACGCCGCCGATTCACGCCAGCTTTCGCCATTGTCCAGGTCGACGTCGAACATGTGAATCTTGTCGTAACGGGCGATTTCGGCGCCATCGGGGCCGAAAAGGTAGGCGCGATTTGCAAGGCGGTCGCCCTGCGGCTTGACCGCCGTCGATCCGATATGAAGATAAATCCCGCATTGGCTCGCGAGTTCGGACGCCGCCTGTGCGATCTCATCGCGGTCTTCGTTCTTCAGTACAGCCGCCAAAGCGACACGGTCTTTTTGAACGACGCCGGTCATTTCCGGGGTCTGGACATAGCGAGCGCCCCGTTCCGCCGCGTCTCGCACCAAATCGCGCAGAACGGCGATATTTGCCGCCGGGTCGACACCGGATCGCATTTGAACAACCGCCGCCTTGAAACTGGTCATGGTCTGGTCACCGCCTGTGGGCTATGCGAGTATCCCGGTCTGGAGCAATCCGTCGAGCTTTCCCTGCCGGTCGAGTGTGAAGAGCTCTTCACAGCCACCGATATGCACGTCCCCGACGAAGATCTGCGGAAACGTGCCTCCTCCATTCGCCCTGGCGATCATCTCCCGCCGAAGTTTGGGCGAATAACTGGCGTCGTACTCGACATAAGCGACACCCTTGGAATCGAGCAGGTGCTTCGCGGCAGAACAAAAGCCGCACATCATTCGCGTGTAAATCGTTACATCGACCATGAGAAACTGTCCGATAAGATGCAGGGTATATAATCGTCTCGGCCTATCGCGAAAAGGCCCCGGGCAGCACTCGCGCGAATGTGAGCACATCGACGGCAACCGCGCCGGATCGCTTCAATGTGCGTGCGACAGCCGAAGCGGTCGCCCCCGTCGTATAGACGTCATCGACGATCAGCACTCTCCTCCCGCGAACCAGAATATCGGATTCCACCGGCACCTTGAAAGCGCCGCGAACATTCGCCTCCCGCTCCCGCAAACCGAGACCCACCTGCTGGCGTGTGACCTTTTTTCGGTCAATCGCACTTGGTTCGAACCGAACGCCCGCAATTCCGGAGAAGGCCCGGGCCAGTTCGGCCGATTGATTGAACCGCCGGGCCAGGAAACGCCTTCGATGCAGGG
Source organism: Rhizobiaceae bacterium (assembly GCA_965204295.1). GTDB lineage: Bacteria > Pseudomonadota > Alphaproteobacteria > Rhizobiales > Rhizobiaceae > JAWKWH01. The sequence goes on along the minus strand of OZ241973.1, from coordinate 1,115,310 downwards.
GAACCGGTACAATCAGATCAGCGTCGCGAGCCAGGTCCGAACCTACCCGCATCATCCATTTTGCCAGCCACACGGCAAGATCGGTCCGATCGTTGAATTTCAGTTTCTGCACAAGGCGCCTTGCGACCCCTTCGTAGGCGACGGCCGCTCTCGCCCTGTCGAACGGAGGCGGATTGGCGATGGCCTCCGCCGACAGAATTCCGGAACCCATGTCCTGCGAGAACGGGATGCCCAATACATCGCACCACGGTTGCTCGATAAGCCGCAGTTCTCTCCAGCAGCCGGCGCACAGCATCCCCGGCTGTCCGGTCCGCCGCTGACATCCGCAACAGACAGGCGGGAACAGGAACGCACTGGCCGTATGCGAAGCGACATGTATCGCGTTCCTGATCGAGTTCATCGAAATCACCACCTGCGTGACGGTTCCGCTATATGATCAGCCGGTTCGCGGAATCGCAAGCGAGGGAAAATGGAAAACCTGTTTGACAGGGATTTGATCATACGCAGAAGGCTTCGGGCATTGTGGATGCGGCAGGACGGCTGCGATTTTCTCATGTGGAGAGCATGTGAGGAACTGTCGGATCGACTGACATTGGTGGATCGCAGGTTCGAAAATGCGGTTTCATTGTTCTGCTGCAGCGATCAACCGGCGCGAGCGCTGCACAAATGCGGCAAAGTGGAGCAGCTTGCCCGCATTGAAATGGATGCGGAACTTCTCGGCTCGGACAAGGGAACCGTCGAACGCCGCGAAGTCGTTCCGGTCCCGCGAGAGAATGCCGATCTGATCGTTTCGCTGCTGGCGCTGCACGAAATCAACGATTTGCCGGGGCTGCTGACGCAGATCAGGCTGTCACTCCGGCCCGACGGGCTGTTCCTGGCCGCAATACCCGGCGGCGGAACGCTGTCCGAGTTGCGGGAATGCCTGCTTGCCGCGGAAACCGAACTGACCGGAGGAGCGGCGTCCCGCGTTTATCCCTTCATCGACGTTCGCGATGCCGGCGCCCTGCTGCAGCGCGCCGGTTATGCTCTGCCCGTCGCCGATGTCGAGACTGCGACCGTTCGATACGATTCGGCGATTGATCTCATGCATGATTTGCGCGCAATGGGAGCGACAAGTTCTTTGAAAGAGCGGTCGCGTAAACCACTGCGACGGCATGTCATTCAACGATGTTGCGAACTGTATGAAAGCCGTTTTGCGGATTCCGATGGGCGCATTCGCGCGACTTTCAATACGATTTGGATCTCGGGATGGGCGCCCCATGAGTCGCAGCAAAAACCGTTGAAACCCGGTTCGGCAAAGACCGGATTGGAACGGGCCTTGCGGGAAATCGAAAAGCGGGAACCTGACAGGCCGAATGAATAATCTCGGCAAAACCGGGAGATGAACCCTGATTATTGTCGAGCATGGCCACCTTATCGGTGAACATAGTGCTTATCGAATTGCCGAAACCGGCAATGCTCGTCAGGAACAGACACTTAAACGGGAAGTCGCCCACGACGACCGCGGTTTACGCATCTTTCGGTCAGTAGCAGTCGCCTGACCGGGTGCCGTTGTTGCGTATGACGCATATCGAACCCGCCGACCCCCGCAGGACATTGCGGCGGATCGTGTAGCTACCTTGGTAGCCGATCGATCCTGTTTGCGGATATTCGATTCCCGCCGCACCGCTCCAAGGTGTTCTCTCCGGCTCGGAAAACCGGCTCAATAGCGGAGTCACCAGCAATGCGAAGGCTATCGCGGAAGAACCGAACAATAAAGCCACTCGCAAAATGCCCATGCCTGCGGAAGCGGTCAGATCCGATCCTCTGCCTCTCGCCACTTCCCACTCGCTTTCAGACAACATCACCCGACTGCCCGGTCTCGAAACGGGTCGCGGGGCAAATGCATGCGCCGCAACCGATCGGGAAACATTTCACGACCGGCTAAATGTTCCATTAACGCCGAAGCATCAATCCCCGGACACCGGTGGCCTTCATAGAGCGGCGGGCCTCAGACCGGCTGGCTGACCGGGTTACGAAAACAATTTCGGGAAGTCCGGGCATCGCCCGTGTGCGGAAAATGATCCGTCAGTTTCCCCTGACGACGAGCACGGAGCGTTGTGAGTGCCGCACCACGCGAGCCGCGTTCGGTCCAAGAAGATAGTCCTTCAACTCCGGCCGATGCGAGCCAACCACGATCAGATCGGCCGAAACCGTCTTTGCCGCCTCAAGTATCTCCTCATAGACATTGCCATGGGCAATTATGTGTTGGACGGGTATGCCATCCGGAACATTGGCCGACGTGAACGCGTGAAGGGAATCCCTGGCCTTGGCGAGCGCCTTTTCCTCGTGATCGGCCGGAAAGAACGAACCCACCACGCTCATGCCGAAGTCCGGAACCACGCAAACGACATGCAGCGTATCGCCGTCGGTTATCACCTCAAGCGCCGCCTGAATGACCCGGACGAAAGATGCGGGATCGCCCGGATCGACCGCGGCGAGGACTTTGCGAAACAGATTGGTGGCCATTATGCGCTCCCCGCCATCCCGGTTGAATCGGCTTCGATCGGTTTTCGACGGCGCCGTTGCAAAAGATAGATCAGCGCAAGAACACCAAGAGCCGGAATGTAGAACCACTCCTTCGCCGGTTGATTTGCAGGGACGAGCAGTTGCGAGATCACCTGATCGAAATCAAATCCGGCGACTTGGGCGGGACTGTCGAAAACGGCATTGTCGACCAAAATTTCCCCATCCTGCTCCAAAAGCTCCAGTCCGAACGCATCAAGCCGATCCTGGCCGGTCGCCTCATCGCCCACCTTGACGATCATGGTGAGGGTTATGGGGTCCCCGACGTCGTCCAATCCCTCCACTATCGCCCTGATTTCCGATCCGGGCGCGGCTGCCCCCATCACCTCGACAAGCTGCGCGGGTTCGGCGGGCTGATAGGGCGGAGAGACCATATCCATCCAGAAACCGGGCCTGAACAACGTGAAAGCGATGAGAATCAAGGCGGTCGATTCCCAAATTCGGGACTTCGCAACGAAAAAGCCCTGCGATCCGGCTGTAAACACCAGCATCGCTGCGGTCGCTATTAAGAAGACCATTGCGCCTTGAAGCGGCGTGACGTCTATCAGCAGAATGTCCGTGTTGAAGATGAACAGGAACGGTAGAAGCGCCGTGCGCAACGAGTAGAAAAACGCGACAAATCCGGTTCTGATCGGATCGCCTCCGGAAACCGCCGCCGCTGCGAACGACGCCAGGCCCACGGGCGGCGTCACGTCGGCCATGATGCCGAAATAAAACACAAACAGGTGCACGGCGATCAACGGGACGATAAGCCCGTTTTGCTGGCCGAGCGCCACGATCACCGGCGCGAGCAGTGAAGAGACCACGATGTAGTTCGCCGTCGTCGGCAGGCCCATTCCGAGAATGAGGCTGAGGATTGCGGTGAAGATCAGGATCAGGAGAATCTGACCCTGGCTCAGGAATTCCACCAAGGCGGCCAGAACCGCTCCGACACCCGTTTGGGAAACGGCCCCGACAATGATACCGGCCGCCGCCGTCGCGATTCCAATGCCGATCATGTTGCGGGCGCCGGAGATCAAGCCATTGATGAGTTCATTGAACCCGCGGGAAAATGATCCCGATTGGCCCTCGCCGCGGAACATCGAAAACAGCGGCCGCTGGGTCAGCAATATGAAGATCATCAGGGCGGTCGCCCAGAACGCCGACAGTGACGGCGAAAGACGTTCCACCATCAGACACCATATAAGAACACCGACCGGCAGCAGAAAATGCAGACCTGATTTGATCGTTGGACCCGGTTCGGGAAGACGCACAACCGGTTCGTTGGGATCATCCAGCTCCAACTCAGGATAAGCGGAGCAGAATCGCACCAGTCCGACATAAGCCGCTATCAATACGGCGCCAATAATCCATGGCGCGGCGCCTCCGGAGGCTGAGCCGATGAGGTCGACCACGTAGAAAACGCCGAATGCCGAAATGACGGTGGCGCCGAGAACCAGCCCGCCGGTGGACAGCGCCCTTATGCGGACGTCCTCGCTCGCTTTGCTGTTCATCGACATCGCGAAAACGGCGACGATTGCCAATACGATCACAACGGCGAGCAAACGTCCGCCGGATGAGCCGAGCGCCCGGAACACCTCGAACAGATGGTAGATGGCGCTCGCTGCGGCCATGATCACCGCCATGGTGATGCCGAACGACAACAAGGCCCATTTGAGCGGTTTGGGCTCGCCGGCCCTCGGCAGACCCGACATGCCCTGCTTCATCGCTTCCAGATGCACAATGTAGACCAGCGCGATGTATGAGATTACCGCCGGCACAAACGCGTGCTTGACGACCTCGAAATAGGAGATGCCGATATACTCCACCATCAGGAACGCGGCGGCGCCCATCACCGGCGGCATGATCTGGCCGTTGACCGAAGAGGCCACCTCCACCGCGCCCGCCTTCTCGGCCGTGAATCCGACCCGGCGCATCATGGGAATGGTGAACGTGCCGGTCGTGACGACATTGGCGATCGACGAGCCGGAAATCAGGCCGGTCATACCGGAGGCGACGACGGCCGCCTTTGCCGGTCCGCCGGAAAAATGGCCCATGAGCGAGAAAGCGACCTTGATGAAATAGTTGCCGGCACCCGCCTTGTCGAGCAATGCGCCGAACAGAACAAACAGAAACACCAGATCCGTCGACACGCCAAGCGCAATGCCGAACACGCCTTCCGTGGAGAGCCACTGATGATCGGCGACCGCGTTAAAGCTCGCCCCCTTCCACGCCAGAAAACCGGGCGCGTAAGGTCCAAGGAACGTGTATCCGAGAAACACGAGCGCAACGACCATGAGGGGCGGTCCGAGCGCACGCCTCGTCGCTTCGAGCAGGAACAAAATGCCCGCTACCGCGACAATCACATCAAGGGCGTTCGGGTTGTTCGGGCGATTCGACAGCCGTGATCCGGTTATCTCCTTGATCAAGCCGGTGTCGAAGATGAACAGATAGAGCGCGCAGAACGCGCCGCCGACCGCCAGCAACCAGTCAGCGGCGGGAATGTATTTGCGTGGCGAGGATTTGAATGCCGGAAAGACCAGATAGGCCAGAAAGATGGCAAATCCGAGGTGAATCGGACGTGCTTCGCGGCTGGAGAACACACCTATACCGGTTGAAAACGGCAGCGGCGACGCGATCCACACCTGGAACAGCGACCAGATGAGCGCCACCGCTGAAATAAACAGCGCGACCCGCGCATTGGACGGAGCCCGGCCTCCCGTATCCGTCGAGGCGACGAGATCGTCCAGTTCCCGTTCGCTGAGTTTCGAGCCGGTTTCCTCGCTCGCCATTCCCTCTCTCCCCGTGGGAGGAACGCCAGCCACTGATCCCCATTTCGCGTTCCGTCGCCTCAAGGCCGCCGCTGGCCAAAGGCAGATTTACCGATTGCGAATGTCAAGGCAGCGCGACATTGACGCCACGCCGCCGCGATGCCGGGCCGTTACATCCAGCCCTTTTCCTTGTAGTATTTCACCGCACCGTCGTGAAGCGGCGCCGACAGATTGTTCTCGATCATATCCGCTTCCACCAGATTGTTGAAAGCCGGATGCATCTTCTTGAACCTGCCAAAATTGTCGAAGACCGCCTTGACGACCTCATAGACGACATCTTCCGACGTTTTGGTCGAAGCGACAAAGGTCGCACCGACACCGAATGTCGTCACGTCATCCGGCGTGCCGTTGTACATGCCACCCGGAATCGTCGCCATCGCATAGTAGTCGGCGCCGTTGGCGAATTCCCTGATTTTGTCATTTTCGACATCGATCAGTTTCGACTCGCATGATGTCGTCGCCTCCTTGATCGTGCCCGCCGGGTGACCGACCGTAAACACGATCGCATCGATCTTGTTGTCGCAGAGAGCGGCGGCCTGCTCGGAGGACTTCAGTTCCGCGGCGAGCGCAAAATCAGCGACCGTCCAGCCCATTTTCTCCATGACAACCTCGAAAGTCGCGCGCGCACCCGATCCCGGATTGCCGAGATTGACGCGTTTTCCCTTCAGGCCCTCAAAGGTGTTTATGCCTGAATCGGCGCGAGCGACCACGGTAAACGGCTCCGGATGCACCGAAAACACCGCCCTGAGTTCCGGAAACGCGCCATCCGGGAACTTGTCGGGGGCCGTGCCGTTGTAGGCATGGTACTGCCAGTCGGATTGCGCAACGCCGAGGTCGAGATCACCGGCGCGGATGCCGTTGATATTGGCGACCGAACCACCGGTCGTATGGGTGCACTTGATATCGTGGTTCGCCGTTCCCCTGTTGACCAGCCGGCAAATTGCGCCGCCGACCTGATAATAGACGCCTGTCTGGCCGCCGGTGCCGATCGTCACGAAGGTTTCGGCTTGCGCGCCCGCTGACGCCATAATCACACCCGCGAAAGCGGCGCCGAGAAGTTTGAGGGTTCTTAAAATCATCGATTTCTCCCGTTTTTTGTTCTTTTCGAAACGCCGGTGGCGCGCGCCTCCATGCAGACCGGCGGCGCTTCCTTGTTCAGTTTCGCCTTAAAAGCGGGCGGTGGCAACCCACAGCGGCCGATTCAGCGAAATGCGGCGACAATCGTTTGTCGGTCCCGGATGAATTCTCGGCGCCATGCCCCGATCAGCTTCCGGCGCGCCTGGCGAGAAAACAGGGTTGCGTGTGGTCAGACCCTTTCGCCCCGCCTGAACGGAACAAGGAGCGCCTGCGGATATTTCGTCCGGCGGGCCATGATGATCATGGCAGTGATCGACATCACATACGGAAGAGCCAAGAAGAACTGATAGGGGATAAATGCACCTGCCGATTGTTGAGCGCGAACCTGAAGCGCTTCCAGACCGGCGAAAATAATCGCTCCCGCCAGCGCCGGTCCAGGCCGCCACGAAGCAAAGATGACCAACGCGACACATATCCAGCCACGACCGTTTATCATTCCGAAGTAGAAGGCATCGAACCAAGACATGGTGACGAATGCGCCGCCGATCGCCATCAGAGCACTTCCGACCATCACGGCGCCGGTACGAATGGTCAGAACATTAATGCCTTGCGCCTCGACTGCAACTGGATTTTCACCAGCCATACGCACCGCCAAACCGAGCGGCGTCCGGTACATGATATACCAGACAGCCGGGACACAGAAAAAGGCCAAATAAGTGATCGGCGACTGGGAAAACAGTGCCTCGCCCACGATCGGCAAATCCGAAAGACCAAAAATGGCGACCTCGTCAAATGGCTCGATCTTTGGCGGAGTCGTCGCTGATGGCAGCAGCATGCGGTAGACAAAATAGCTGAGCGATGAAGCAAACAGTGTGATGCCGATACCCGTGACATGCTGAGACAGGCCGAGATGCACGGTAAAGCCGGCATGCAGCAATCCGAACATCGCTCCCATCGCCGCAGCAAAAATGACGCCGCCCCAGAGGCTACCGCCCTGGTAAACCCACATCCAGCCGGTCATCGCTCCGACGGTCATTATACCTTCAATGCCGAGATTCAAAACGCCGGCTCTTTCACAGATCAACTCTCCGAGCGTACCAAATATAAGCGGACTGGCAATACGGATCGCGGCCGCCCAGAAACCGGCTGTGAGCAGGATTTCTAAAATATCGATCATCAGCGGAATCTGATCCGATATTGCGAAAAAAGCACGCTGCAGAGCACTGCAAGAACAGAAGCGCCCACCAGAACATCTGCTATGTAAGTGGGAATGTTGACGGCTCTGCTCATCGCATCAGCACCGACATAAACCGCCGATAAAAATATGGCTGCCGGAATGACGGCCAGCGCGTTCAACTGCGCTAGCATTGCGACTGCAATGCCCGTGTAACCGAAACCAGGCGACAAATCGAGCGTCAGGTAACCTTTCAATCCAGCGGTTTCGCTGACGCCGGCCATACCGGCGAGACCGCCCGAAATCATTGCTGTGATGATCACGGTCCGGCCCACTTTTATCCCTGAAAATTCGGCTGCTCCCGCATTGTGCCCCACCGCTCTGATCTCGAAACCAAGTACTGAGAATCGCATCATGATCCAGATCAGAATCGCCGTCACAAAAGCGATAATGAAACCCAGATGTAACCGGCCTTTTGCCAACAATGCCGGAAGGATGCCTTCATCAATAATCGGCGCCGCCTGCGGCCAGCCAAGTGACATCGGATCTTTCCAGGGACCCTCGATCAGGTAACCGACAAAAAGTAAAACGACGAAATTCAGCAGCAGTGTCGTTACGACTTCGTCGACCTTCATCTGAGTCTTGAGCAGAACCGGAAACAGCAGCAACAGGCCGCCCGCAACAGCGCCCGCGATTATCAGAAACGGTATCATCAACACAGAAGGCAATGTGATCAGGCCGGTTCCAAAATAGGTCGCCGCCAACGCTCCGGCATAGAGCTGACCCTCCCCGCCGATATTGTAGAACTTCGCGCGAAATGCGACCGCCGCAGCTAAACCAGTGAAGATCAAAGGAATCGAGCGGGTCAGCGTTTCGTTGATGGCAAACAACGAGCCAAATGCGCCTTTCAGCAACGACGCATATGCCGTGAACACATTAGTCCCGGTCCAAACAATGAGGACAGCGCATATGATCATCGCCGCGAATATGGCCCAGACCGGCGCAAGACCTGCCCGCAAAATCGATATTGATTGGCGGGGTTCGATGATCATTAAGCCGCTTTCTGGCTTGTTTTGTGACCGGTCATCATCAGACCGATCTCCGCTGTGGTTCGGTCGCCAGTGGGAAGCGCCTCAGACAATTCACCGTGCGACATCACCGCAAGGCGGTCCGACAGCGATGCCAGTTCATCAAGGTCTTCCGAAATCAGCAGGATTGACGCACCTCGAGCACGGGCTTCCAGCAATTGCTTCTGAACATAAGCGATGGCTCCCTCGTCCAATCCACGCACCGGCTGGTTCGCAAGAATAAATGACGGCTTGCGCGACAATGCGCGAGCCAAGATGAGTTTCTGCATATTTCCGCCGGACAATAGTTTCGTTTGCGCCTCCGGCCCTTCGCAACGCACGTCGAACGCCTCGATTTGCTCTGTTGCCCGACGGGCCGCACGGTTGCGCTCTATGAAAAAGAAGCCATATGTAACCTCCGCCGACCGGATATCCTCCAGTATCAGGTTCTCCCACAGTTCCATTTCTCCAACGACACCGCGCGCGTGCCGGTCTTCTGGTATCCGTCCCACACCGGAAGCGACAATTGCCCTCGGGTCACCGCGGGGAAGCGGTTCTCCGCTCAACGCTACTGAACCTGAATATTCACTTCGCAATCCAGAGAGTATGTCCGCCAGCGTTCTTTGACCGTTACCTGCCACGCCGGCAATTCCCACGATTTCATGTCCCCGCAAGGTCAGGTCAACCCCGCGCAATGCCTCCGCGCTGTCTCCAGTAGTGGTCAGACCCTTTATCTCCAGTACGTCTTCGCCGGGATCAATCGGAGTCAGTTTTGGCCTTCTGACAGTACGGCCGACCATCATTTCGGCGAGCTTGCGCCGATCAGCCTTAGCGGTCTCAATCTCGCCGACCAGTTCGCCTCGCCGCAATACGGCCACCCGGTCACTTACCGCCAGTATCTCGTGCAGCTTGTGAGAAATGAAGATGACTGAAAGGCCACGATCAGTCATTGATTTCAATGTTGCAAACAGGTTTTCGGCTTCTTGCGGAGTCAGCACAGCAGTTGGTTCATCAAGTATGAGAATGTGGACGTCTCGATAAAGTACTTTCAGTATCTCGACCCGTTGCCGCTCGCCTACCGAGAGTGTGTTTATAAAGGCTTCAGTGTCAACGGCGAGGCCGTAACCCTTGGACAATTTGTTCAGCTTGCTGCGAGCGGCGCCTGATTGCCGGCGCCAGGAGAAAAGCGGCTCGCTGCCCAAGACAATATTTTCAAGTACCGTCAGATTGCCCGCCAGCGTAAAGTGCTGATGAACCATGCCCACGCCCGCCTTGAGCGCTGCTTGGGTGGAACCCGGCTGCAATGGCGCCCCTTCAACCAGAACCGTTCCCTCATTCGATTGATAGTGACCGAAGAGGATATTCATCAACGTGGTTTTTCCGGCGCCATTTTCGCCAAGCAGGGCAAGAATTTCTCCCCGCCGCAGTGACAGCGAAATGGCGCGGTTGGCGGTCAGCGCTCCGAAGCGCTTGGTAACGTTTCGGAACTCCAGGACCTTGTCAGACATCTTCGTCAGATCAGAAGGACGATTTGGGCTCTTCGTCGTTGATGTTCACGACGAATTCGCCAGACAGGATCTTTGCCTTGACCTCTTCGACCGTGGCTTTGGCGCCCGCTGGAATCCTATCCTCGAACTCGTAATAGGGAGCGAGACTGGCACCGCCCTTCTGCATCATGGTCCATTCCTTGTAGTTCTCAGCCTTGAACTCACCTGCCTTGACCAGATCGATCGCATACGCAATCGCAGCTTCCATGTGCCACAATGCGGAAGTCACCACCACATCGGTGCCGTTTTCTTCCTTGTTCATGTCATTGACGTTGCCGAAGGCGAGCACGCTCTTTGCGCGGCATGCATCCACCACGCCGGCGCGCTCCGCATACATCACGTCTGCTCCCGCCTCTATCTGTGCAAATGCTGCTTCCTTGGCCTTGGGCGGATCGTACCAAGAGCCAATGAAAGTAACCTTGTGTTGGATATCGAGATTAACCGACCTCGCGCCATCGATGAATGCGTGGAAGAGTCTGTTGACCTCACCAATGGGATAGCCGCCGACCATACCCAGCTTGCCGGACTTCGACATTGAACCGGCCAAGATGCCCATGAGGTAGCAGGGTTCGTGGATGTAATTGTCAAATACCGAAAAATTGCTGCCGTGAGGCTCGAATGGATCACCCATCAGGAAGGCGATATCCGGATATTCATCAGCAACTTTTCGAGCCTCGCGTGAAATGCCGAACGCCTCGCCCACGATCAGTTTGACACCGCTCTCGCAATATTCGCGCAATACGCGGATGTAATCGGTATTGGCGACCTTCTCGGAAAATACATACTCAATATCGCCCTTTGCCTTGGCGGCTTCCAGTCCCTGATGAAGGCGCGCGTCCCATTTTTGCTGGATCGGCTGGGTATAGATGCCGGCAACCCTGATCGTGTCGGCATAGGCTGGACAAATGCCAAAAAACGACGTACCGGCAACCACACTCGCTAACTGGTTGAATGTCCTGCGATTGATCTTCGTGACCATAATTAATCCTCCCAATTGTCCCTGAAACCCAAATCTGACCCTAGGTTCGACCATGGGTAGAGTCAATGAATTTTATCAAATAGTCAAATTTTTCCATTCGATTCGGAGATAAATTAGGCCGCCAGAAAATCGACGAATACCCGAACCTTCGACGCAAGCTGCTGGCGGCTCGGATATATGGCGTAGAGCCCGATGGGCTCCTCTTCATACGCTTCAAGGATCGGCGTCAGCGATCCGGCCGCGATTTCCGTCGCACAGGCAAATTCGGGAAGCCGGGTGATGCCCAGTCCGGCGATCGCAAGCGTCTTTTCGGTATCGGCATTGTTGCACACCACCTTCGGCGCGACCCAAACGGCGACACGTTTGCCGTCGCCGTCGAGAAATTCCCACGTGCCGGAAATTCGCCTTCGCGAAAAATCGATCAGCACATGATCTCTCAATTCCTGTGGTGGCCGAGGCGTCCCGCTTCGCGCAAGATATTTTGGCGAAGCAACCGCGATGCGGCGCGACGTCGAGAGTTTCCGCGCTACAAATCCGCTGTCATCCAGAATACCGGCACGCACAACGACATCAAAACCTTCCGCTGCGATATCCACCACGCGCTCACTTGCTTCGATCTCCATCCGCAAGTCAGGATAAGCGTCGAGAAACCTGGGCAACCACTCGTCGAGGCAGGCGCGCGCGAACGCCTCCGGCACGCTGACCCGCAAGCAACGGATGGCGAATTGACCGTCTCGCGCACTCTGCTTTCCGCGCGTTTGGCGTCATCGACAATCTAACGCGCATCGCGATAGAAATCTTCGCCGGCGCCGGTCAGGCTGACCGAACGCGTCGTCCGATTGAAAAGCCGTACGCCAAGCCGCCGTTCCAGACGGGCAACTTCCTTGCTCATATGTGAAGGCGTGTGACCGATTCGCACGGTGCCGGCCGCAAACCCTCCCGCCTCCGCAACGGCGCAAAATATCAGCAGCCCATCAAATAAGTCACGATTACCATTTATTCGGAAATAATGTCGTTCCAAATAAGCTATTAAAGTGAGTTTAGACAACAATTATATTGATCGCAACGAAACAATTCGGAGAAATCAAAATGCTCGAAATATCCAACATCAATCATATCGACATCAGGTTCAGCGACCGTGATCGGTCTGCCGTCGGCAACATCTGGCGTGATATCGAGGCCGGGCACGTCCGCGCAGTTTCCACGGTCTCGAAGCCGGAAGGCGGGCAAAGCTTGCCGACAGCAGGGCGCTGTGAATAATACCGAATCTTTCAGTCGAGGAGGCAGTTCATTGAAATTTTCTTTTCTTGAGAGAGACCTTGATCTTATTCAGCTTGAGGAGTTGCACGCAGACAACGGCTATTCAATTTGGTTTGCCGAGCGTATCGGCCTTGCCGGCCTAAAATTTCAGTCCGCCGCACATTCCGTATGGGCAACAGTAAATGGCGAGTCCGGTGAAACGGACGTGCTCGCTTTCTTTCGCGGCGAAAACGAAACATGCGCCGTGCTTATTGAAGACAATATCTCAGCTGATTTTACTCATCAGCAGGCGCAAAAGTATGTGGAAAGAGGTGAGGCGCTGGTCTTGGAAGGCAAGGCAGACCGTTTCCTTACGGTACTTGTCGCACCGTCAGTATACCTTGAAAGCATACCTTCGTTCGAGCCGTGGAAATGCAGATTGCCAATTGAGGAAATCGCCGATTGGTTCGGCACGTGCGAGGGCCATCACGCGATGTGGCGCAGAGAAGCTTTTGAAAATTTGCTGAACGGGCTTTCGAGAAGCATGAACGCCTCGACCGAGGACGTGGTACGTTTCAGCCGTGCTTTCTCGCGATATCTCGCAGAGAGGTATGCTCCCAACTTCTGGCACAAACCCGGAAAGGACCGGAGCGGCCCCATTATCAGATATCGCGATGACAGCGATAAAAAGAGGCTTTGGTGGAAGGTGGCAACAAACCAAATGACCCTGCAGCTCATGAACGAGTATCAGGGTTTGGCGGAGCGCATTGAGTTGCCGGTTGGCGTGAGCCTTGAGGCGGCCAAAGATCATGAGCGCAAATGCGACTATCTCGTTGCGCCTGTCGATACGGTCGATCTTTCCGAACCGTTCGATGGCCAACTTGCGGTTGTCGAAGATGCCATGGACGCGGCGTTTAAACTTGTGGATGTAGTTCTTCCGCAGATTGAAACCTTGTTGGATCAAAGTCTTTAGCCAGACCTGCGCGGGTGCTCGCCACAGACTTCAAAGTGATTCACTGGGGCAACTCGGCGAGGTCCCGCAATTGCTCAAGGCTGGCGAGTTTGAGCGCGGCACGATCCGAACAAGACCCGGTGAGGCGAGCCCGATGCCTCCTTCCGGTCGGGCAAAGTCTTGTGTCCGGCCGCCTGCTTTCGGCAAATCCTGCAAATCCCGGCAAAAACCACATCCACATTGATTTTTTCCCGCGCGACCTGCCATAAGGCGGGAAAAAGACGGGGAAGTATTGGGTGCCAACTCACCGAGCGCCTGCAATCCGCGCCGCGGGAGGAGCGTGGCGGATGATTGAAGTCAGGTCTGTTTCCAAAAAATTCGGCGGAGTACGCGCCGTCAACGATACCTCGTTGACCATCGGGGAGGGTTCGATAACAGGTCTGATCGGCCCGAACGGCGCCGGTAAAACCACGCTTTTCAACATCATTGCCGGCCTCCATGCGCCGAGCGCCGGCCGGATTTTTCTGGATGGTGAGGACATCACCGGACTGAAACCGCACGATCTGTTCAAGAAGGGTCTGCTTCGCACATTCCAGATCGCCCACGAATTCTCATCCATGACCGTCACGGAAAATCTGATGATGGCGCCCGGCGGACAGCTCGGGGAGCGCATCCTCAATACTTGGATCAGGCGCGGCGCAATCCGCGAGCAGGAAACGCGGGTGCGGGGGAAGGCCGAGGAGGTGATCGACTTCCTCAGGATCGGCCATGTCGCCAACGAACGGGCCGGCAACCTTTCGGGCGGCCAGAAGAAGCTGCTCGAACTGGGCCGCACGATGATGGTGGACGCCAAGGTCGTGTTGCTCGATGAGGTCGGTGCGGGCGTAAACAGGACGCTGCTTGTCGAAATCGGCGATGCGATTCTCAGGCTCAACCGGGAGCGCGGCTATACGTTTTGCATGATCGAGCACGACATGGATTTCATCGGCCGTCTCTGCGACCCGGTGATCGTGATGGCGGAAGGCGCGGTGCTGGCGCAGGGCGCCGCAGAAGAGGTCAGGAACAACGAAGACGTCATCGAAGCCTATCTCGGCCATGGTCTGAAGAACAAACCCGGCGAGACGAAGCAATGAGTTACCTTGCCGGGAAGGGCATGGTCGGCGGCTATGGCGGCGCCGATATTCTCAAAGGCTGCACCATCAAGGTCGGTCGCGGCGAAATCGCCGTCGTGGTCGGACCCAACGGCGCAGGCAAATCCACGGCCATGAAAGCCATGCTCGGCATGCTCGATTTGCGCGAGGGCAATGTTGTGCTTGACGGCAAGGACATCACCGATTTGTCACCCCAGGATCGGGTTGCCGAAGGGATCGCCTTTGTTCCCCAGACGGACAACGTGTTTGCCGGAATGACCGTGGAGGAAAACCTGGAAATGGGCGCCTTTCTGCGCGATGACGACATTACGGAGATCATGGACCAGATCTACGATCTGTTTCCGATTCTCAAGGAAAAGCGCCACCAGAACGCAGGAGAGCTTTCCGGCGGACAACGCCAGCAGGTTGCGGTTGGCCGAGCCATGATGACCCGGCCAACGGTTCTGATGCTGGATGAACCGACAGCCGGTGTTTCACCGATCGTCATGGACGAGCTTTTCGACCGCATTATCGAGGTCAAGCAAACGGGCGTGGCCATACTCATGGTGGAGCAGAACGCCCGTCAGGCGCTTGCCATTGCCGACCGTGGGTATGTGCTGGTGACAGGCGAAAACCGTCACACGGATACCGGCACGGCGCTTCTGGCCGATCCCGAAGTGCGCAGATCATTCCTGGGAGGATGACCGGGATGGAACTCCTGAACGCTCTTGTACTGTTTTCGAACTTCGTCGTCGTCCCGGCGATTGCGTATGGGTCGCAACTGGCGCTTGGCGCGCTGGGCATAACCCTGGTGTTCGGCATTCTGCGGTTTTCCAATTTCGCCCACGGTGACACGATGGCGTTCGGAACCATGGTTGTCGTGCTGACGACGTGGTGGCTGCAATCCCTGGGCGCCGGCCTTGGTCCCATGCCGACAGCATTGCTGGCGTTGCCGGTCGGCATCATCGCGACGGCGCTCGTTGTCCTGATAACCGACAAGGCGGTTTACGAATACTATCGCCATCGCAGGGCGACACCTATCACGTTCGTTATCGCATCGACGGGCGTGATGTTTCTGATGAACGGTATTGTGCGTTTTGTCATCGGGCCCGATGATCGGAATTTCGGTGACGGCAACCGCTTCCTGATCACCGCGAGGCAATTCAAACAGGCAACCGGGTTGAATGAGGGCCTCGCAATCAAGACGTCGCAGTGCCTGACCCTTGTAATGGCGGTCGTGCTTGTCGGAGTCCTCTTCTGGTTTCTACAGAAAACCAAGACCGGCAAGTCGATGCGCGCTTATTCGGACAACGAGAATCTGGCGCTGTTGTCGGGCGTCGACCCCGACAAGGCGGTCCGGATCACCTGGATCATAGCGGCAGGGTTGGCGACGATTGCCGGAACGCTCTATGGTTTGGACAAGTCATTCAAACCATTCACCTATTTCCAACTCCTGTTGCCGATGTTCGCTGCCGCGATCGTCGGTGGCCTGGGCAAACCGTTCGGCGCGATCGCAGGCGGATTCATCATCGCCTTTTCCGAAGTGACGATTACCTATGCGTACAAGAAGTTCCTGATCTATCTGGTCCCGGACAACTGGGCACCCGAAGGACTAGTGCAGCTTTTGTCGACGGATTACAAATTCGCCGTCTCCTTCGTCATTCTCGTGATCGTGCTTTTGTTCCGGCCAACGGGCATATTCCGCGGGAGGGTATCATGAGCAATGCGCTTCGCGCCGTTCTTGTTTTTGCCGCGATGGCGGTCTTGCTGGTCGGTGTCGGATTCGGTCAGTCCTGGTCGGTTTCACTTGGATTGCTGAACCTGTGTCTGATTTCCGCGATAATGGCGCTTGGGGTCAATATTCAATGGGGTTACGCCGGACTGTTCAATGTCGGCGCCATGGGCTTTGCCGCTCTTGGCGGCGTGGCGGCATTGCTTGTTTCCAAAGCACCGGTCACCGGCGCCTGGGCGGCGGGCGGGGTGAACCTGCTGTTATCCGCGCTGGCTCTGCTGGCGGCGGCCTTCCTCATCATGTTTCTCTACAGGAAACTGGAAGGAAACCCGTTCCGCACGACCGTTATGATCGCTACCGGATTTGTCGCTTTCTTCGCGATAAGGTTTTTCTTCGATCCGGCAGTGCACGCGATCGAGACGTTTGAGGCTAGCAAATATGGCTACCTGGGCGGCCTTGGACTTCCGATACTGCTTTCCTGGCTGGTCGGCGGCCTGTTTGCCGCGGGCGCCGCATGGCTCGTTGGCAAAATCGCTCTCGGACTAAGGGCTGACTATCTGGCGATCGCGACGCTGGGGATTTCCGAGATCATCGTCGCCATTCTGAAAAATGAGGACTGGCTGACGCGCGGCGTCAAAAACGTAACCGGCCTGCCCAGACCCGTGCCCTACGAATTTGATCTGCAGCAGGCGGAATGGTTCAGAAACCGGGTCGAATGGCTCAACGCCGGAACGCTTGAGACCCTGTCGGACGAAAATCGTGAAGCGGCGCTGCGGTCACTGGTCATCGACGGATCCAGCCTCTTTGTGAAGCTCTGTTATTCCGGGCTGTTCGCGATCGTCCTTGTTTCCATCCTTACGCTCTGCGTGCTGGCGCTGAACTCGCCATGGGGCCGGATGATCCGCGCCATACGCGACAACGAGACCGCGGCGGAAGCGATGGGAAAAGACGTCACCGGGCGTCATCTGCAGATCTTCGTTCTCGGTTCCGCGGTGATCGGGGTTGCCGGCGCAATGCTGACGACGCTTGACGGCCAGTTCACGCCCGGAACATACAATCCCCTGCGATTCACCTTCCTCATATGGGTGATGGTGATCGTCGGCGGCTCGGGCAACAACCTCGGCGCTGTCATCGGCGGTTTCCTGATCTGGTTTTTGTGGATCGAGGCCGAGCCTGCCGGTGCGTGGCTGATCGACACGGCAACCGGATGGCTGGGTGATGAAAGCGCGGTGCGGAGCCATTTGCTTGATAGCGCGCAACACATGAGGGTAATCGTCATGGGTCTCGTGCTGCTGCTTGTGCTGCGGTTCTCACCAGGCGGACTGTTGCCGGAGCGCTTAAAGCAGCATTGAGGCGCTGCCGCGGGAGCGAACATCGATCATGCTGGAGCGTAGCGATACCTACGAAGCACTCTACAGGAATTTCGTCTGGAAGATTCCGCGGCGATTCAATATCGGTACCGCCTGTTCCGATCATTGGGCGACAAGGGAACCCGATCGCATTGCCTTGATCGAACACAATGAGACAGGCGAATCGCCGACGCTCAGCTATCGCGAACTGGCCGAAAAATCGAACTCGCTGGCTGTCTGGCTCGCGGCAAACGGCGTCGCCCGTGGCCACCGCGTTGCGCTGATGTTGCCCCAGGGTTTCGCTACCGCCATATCACATGTCGCGGTCTGTAAACTCGGTGCAATCGCACTGCCGCTCGCCATGGTTTTTGGCGCCGAAGCCCTTGAATACCGATTGAAAACGTCAGGCGCCAGGGCAATCATCGCCGCTCGCGGCGCTTTGGTGAAATTGAAGTCCATCGGCGATGCGTTGCCCGAACTTGAAATCGTCATATCCGTTGAAGGCGATTGTGACGATGCGGTTGGGTTTGAGCGAATACTGGCGGAGACACCCACGGATTTCGATCCGGTCGACACAGCCGCCGCCGATCCGTCGATGATGATATTCACTTCCGGCACGACGGGATTGCCCAAAGGTGCGCTGCATGCGCACCGCGTTCTTCTCGGTCACATGCCGGGCGTGCAAATGCATCACGAATTCATGCCGCGGTCCGGAGACCGGTTGTGGACGCCGGCGGACTGGGCCTGGGCGGGCGGTCTGCTGAACGTCTTGCTGCCCGGGCTTTATCTCGGTGTGCCGGTTGTCGCCGGCCGTTTTGCGAAGTTCGATCCGGAATCAGCGCTTGTGCTGGCCGAAAAACAGAAGATCCGGAATATGTTTGTTCCGCCGACAGCGCTGCGCATGTTACGCATGATCGAAAACATCCGCGGCCGCTTCGACCTCGACATTCGCACCATCGGTTCAGGCGGCGAGGCGCTCGGGCGCGAAACATTCGAATGGGCAAGCGCCGAGCTTGGCCTTTCGATCAACGAGTTCTACGGCCAGACCGAATGCAATCTGGTGCTGTCGGCCTGTTCCGAAATTGGCGTCGCCAAACCCGGCGCAATCGGACTTCCGGTGCCGGGCCATCGCGTCGCGGTGATCGATGAAAACGGCAATTCCGTCCCGACGGGTGAAACCGGCCGGATCGCCGTCGCCCGCCCGGACCCGGTGATGTTTCTTGAATATTGGGACAATCCAAAGGCGACCCGCGAAAAGTTCATTGGCGATTGGATGACGACGGGCGATCTGGGCGTCGTCGATTCTGACGGTTATGTTCATTTCTTTGGCCGCGACGACGACGTCATTACTTCCGCCGGCTATCGCATAGGGCCGGTGGAAATCGAGGACTGCCTGACCGGTCATCCGGCCGTCGCCCTGGCTGCCGCGGTCGGCAAGCCGGACGAACTTCGCACCGAGATCGTAAAAGCGTATCTGGTTCTGAAACCTGGCCGCGAACCCGGCGACGCGCTCGCGTCGGAAATACAGGCCTGGGTCAGGGACCGCCTGTCGGCGCATGAATATCCCCGCGAGATCGAATTCATCGATTCCATGCCGCTGACGACGACGGGCAAGGTCATCAGGCGCGAATTTCGCGAAAGAGCGAAAAGCGAAACGGACACGGGTTGACCATCGCCGTCCGAAAATTCCCCGATGCTGAAAGCCGCTGGTGAAATCCGGCCCGCATGGACATGCTTTTCAGCTTTCAACGCGGCGGAACAGCGCAATTCCGACTGCATCCTCATATTGTCCATCCACCGTTTCATATCGCGGACTGCCAAAACCGGTTTGTAAACAGTCGGACACGATTGCGGGCATTTACGCCCGGATGTCCCGCGGATATGGCTTTGAGGCAAATACCGGGAATGGAAATGGCGACTTCGACAACCGGGAAATCCGAATTGCCCAAACGGCGTGCGGCGTTGGAAGTTGCGATCCTGCTCGGCATATCGACAACCGTCAGCTACGGAACGCTTTACTACGCATTCGGTGTGCTCGCGCGCGACATGGCAGCCGATACCGGCTTCTCCCTGACTTCGGTCTACGGCATATTCTCGTTTGGATTATTTTTGAGCGGTCTGCTGGCGGCGCGGACTGGAAGACTGTTCGACCGCTTCGACCCGGCGACGATCATGGCCGTCGGATCGGTGCTGGCCGCGATTTTCTTGGCGCTGTGGGCTCATTTTCATGGCCAATGGGCCTATGCGCTTTTTCTTGTCGCCCTGCAGGCGATCTCAATGCTCGTGCTCTATGAGGCGACTTTCGTAACCGCGGCCTTCTATGTGCCGACATCAGCGCGTCGCACCATAACCGGGATCACCCTGATCGCCGGATTTGCATCGACCATATTCTGGCCGCTGACGGCCTGGCTGCTGGAAACATGGTCGTGGCGCGAAATCTACTACTCTTTTGCAGTTTTCCATCTGATTTTTTGCCTGCTGCCGCATCTGCGATTGGCGCAAATTCACTCCGGCAAACGCGGCAGGGCATCCGGCGATGAGATGAACGAAGCCAACAGAATCCAACCGAGATTGACCGACCAACGCGCACGCAGGACGGCTTTTGTTTTGTTGGCAATGGGCTTCACCGCCATGAACTTCGCCATAACCTCGCTGCACCTGCATTTGATCGGACTGCTCGACAGCATAGGGCTTGCCGCTTCCGCGGCACTGATCGGCGCGCTCATCGGTCCATCGCAGGTGGCCGGTCGCCTGGCGGAATTCGTCATGTCGAGCAAGTTACCGATTTTCGCGGTCACACTTGTATCGGCAGCCTTGCTCCCGGTCGCGCTTCTGCTGCTCATATTCGCGGCACCATGGATCGGCGCGGCGATCGCTTTCGCCATCATGTTCGGGGTCGGGCAGGGTCTGACCTACATCGCGCGCGGCGTCTTTCCGCTTGAATTGTTCGGGAGCGATGGATTTGGGCTTCTGACCGGGCGTTTCAACGCGTTCCGCCTCTATGTGTCGGCCGGCGCTCCGTTTGTGACAGCCGTGGTCTTCGAACAGGCCGGAGCGACTGCCGCGCTTTATTGCATTGCGACTGTCGGCATCCTGGCGCTGACTTCGTTCGCGCTCGTTGGCCTGTTGCTGAAGAAACAGCCGGTGGAATAGAGCGCTCCGTCGTCAGATGGAAGCGATCCGGCTCCCGGCCCGCGACCGATTGAACGCACCGTGGCAGTGTTTGAACTTCTTGCCCGACCTGCAAGGACAGGGTTCGTTACGCCCCACCTTTCCCCAGGTCGACGGATCGCCAGGGTCGCGGTCTTCCGCCGCAACGTTTCTGCTTTGCACGGATCGCAGCAGGACGCCGGTATCGCCGAAATCGTCCTCCCCCGTGGTGGCATCGATATGATGACCCTCGCCTTCCGGCGCTTCCGGAGGCGATGCTTCCGCGGCTTCACGAACAATTTCGATGCGCATCATCTGGGCGGTGACAGCCTGGCGCAAATTGGCGAGCATGGCCTGGAACATTTCGAAGGATTCGCTTTTGTACTCGTTCAACGGGTCGCGTTGCGCAAGTCCGCGAAACCCGATGACCGAACGCAAATGATCCAGATTGACCAGATGCTCGCGCCACAGGTGGTCCAGGGTCTGAAGCAACACCGATTTCTCGACATAGGTCATGACCTCGGGGCCGAACCGCTCCACGCGCTCTTCAGCGGCCTCGATTGCCGCCTTTTGCAGGCGTTCCCGGATTTCTTCTTCGGCGATATCCTCCTCCAAGGCCCACTCGTCAACCGGGAGGTCGAGATTGAGATACGCGGCCACGTCCTCTTTCAGGCCGGAAACGTCCCATTGCTCCGCATAAGCCTTTTCCGGAATATGGCGCTCGACAAGATCACTGATCACATCCTCACGCATTTCGGTGACCGTCCCGGAAAGATTTTCGCCGTCCATTAGTTCAAGACGCTGTTCGAAAACCACCTTGCGCTGGTCGTTCATCACGTCATCGTATTTCAGAACGTTTTTGCGAATGTCGAAATTGCGCGCCTCGACCTTTTTTTGCGCCTTTTCGAGAGCCTTGTTGATCCAGGGATGGATGATAGCCTCATCTTCCTCCAGGCCGAGTTTCTTCAGCATCCCGTCCATACGTTCAGAGCCGAAGATCCGCATGAGATCGTCCTGAAGCGACAGGAAGAATTTCGAACGGCCGGGGTCACCCTGACGCCCGGATCGGCCGCGAAGCTGGTTGTCGATGCGCCGGCTTTCATGACGCTCGGTCGCCAGAACGTAAAGACCGCCGGCAGCCAGCGCCTCTTCCTTCAACCGCTGCACATCGGCCCTGATCCCGGCTTCCTTTTTATCCCTCTCCTCTCCGGCAGGCACTTTTGCCAATTCCTCGTCAATCCTCATGTCGGCATTGCCGCCCAATTGGATATCGGTTCCGCGACCCGCCATGTTGGTGGCGATCGTAATTGCGCCGGGCTTGCCGGCCTGTGCGACAATCTGGGCTTCGCGCTCATGATGTCGTGCGTTCAGCACTTCGAAATCGTTGAACTTTTCCGCTCTCAGCCGTTCGGCCAGCGCTTCGGATTTTTCGATTGAAGTGGTGCCGACCAGAACCGGCTGCCGTTTAGCGGCGGCTTCCTTGATTTCGCGCACGATTGCACGGAATTTTTCTTCGGAAGTACGGTAGACCTCGTCATCTTTGTCGGCACGCATGATCGGGAGATTTGTCGGCACCTCGGTAACCTCCAAACCGTAAATGTTGCCGAATTCCTCGGCCTCCGTCAGCGCCGTGCCGGTCATGCCGGCAAGCTTGCCATACATGCGGAAATAATTCTGGAAAGTGATCGAAGCCAACGTCTGATTCTCGGGCTGGATCCGAACGCCTTCCTTGGCTTCTAAGGCCTGATGCAAACCTTCGGAGAATCGCCGGCCCGGCATCATCCGTCCGGTAAACTCATCAATGATGACAACCTCACCGTTTCGAACGATGTAGTCACGGTCCCTGAGGTAGAGCGCGTGCGCCCTCAGCGCCGAATTGACGTGGTGGACGATTGCGACGTTTTCCACATCGTACAGAGAGTCGCCTTTCAACAGGTCTGCTTCGCGCAGCATTTTCTCGATCTTTTCGGTGCCGTCCTCCGTAAATGTGGCGGTGCGATGTTTTTCGTTGAGCTCGTAGTCATCCTTGGCGAGCCGTGGGATGAATTTATCAATCGAAACATAAAGATCGGACTTGTCTTCCAGCGGACCGGAAATGATCAGCGGTGTGCGAGCTTCGTCGATCAGGATTGAATCCACTTCATCGACAATTGCGAAATTGTGGCTGCGTTGCACCATTTGCTCGCGCTCATACTTCATGTTGTCGCGCAAATAGTCGAAGCCGAGTTCGTTGTTTGTGCCGTACGTTACATCGCAGGCATAAGCCGCGCGGCGTTCCTCATCGTCAAGCCCATGGGTGATCACGCCGACGGTAAGTCCAAGAAACTTGTAAACCCGCCCCATCCACTCGGCGTCGCGCGCCGCGAGATAGTCATTGACCGTGACGACGTGGACGCCCTTGCCTTCCAGGGCGTTCAGATAGACCGGGAGCGTAGCGACCAGCGTCTTGCCCTCACCGGTTCGCATCTCGGCGATCCCGCCACCGTTGAGAACCATGCCACCGATCAGTTGCACGTCAAAAGGCCGCATTCCCAAAGCGCGCCTGGATGCTTCGCGCACGGTTGCGAACGCGGGCACAAGCAGGTCTTGCGGTTCTGCGCCGTTTTCGATCTGCATCCGGAATTCATCGGTTCTGGCTCGCAGTTCGTCATCAGAAAGCGTGGCAAGTTCATCTTCAAACGCATTGATCGCGTTTACCGATGGTTGCATGGCCTTGATCCGCCGGTCGTTCGCAGAGCCAAACACTTTCCGCGCCAACGCGCCGAGACTGACCATAGAAGGTCCTTTCAATTCGCTTATCCGGCTAAGGCCCTGCCGGCGGACAAGAGCCCGTCCGGTCAACCCTGCATGACGGAACATCAAAAATGCGCCAGGAAAACGGTTCTGGACGCACAGTTTGGGGACAGATAAGAGGGGGTCGAGAGGTTGTCAACGCCGTCGTCCCGCTTGCTTTGGCGAGCGTTTGGCGTCGGTTGGCAGTGAACAGGACAGCCGCCCGAACAACTTTTGGAGAAACCCGATGCAGCTATTTTCCGCCCGCTTCTTGGCAGGTGCTGTTTCACTGGCGATGATTGTCGGTTTCGCAGCATCGAATCGCGGCCTCGCGGCGCCTGAAGACGTTCTGGCAAGCATCGATGGGCAACCGATTACCGAGGCGGAACTGGATCTGGCCGTCAACGATCTGGAACAGCAACTCGTCAACGTACCGGCCGAACGGCGCCGTGCGGCGGCTTTGTCCTTCTTGGTCGAGATACGCCTTCTGGCGGTGGAGGCCGAAAAAACCGGTCTGCATGAGACGCCGGCATTTCAACGGCGAATGCGGATGCTCAGGCAACGCACGTTACATGCGGGGTTTCTCGAACAGGAAGTCGCCGCAAAAGTGACCGAGGAGGAAGTGCGCGGGCGCTATGATCTGGAAGTCGCCAACACTCCGCCCGTCAACGAGATTAAAGCCCGCCATATTCTTCTGAAGACCAAAGACGAGGCCATGGCGGTTATTGGCGAACTCGACGGCGGCGCCGAATTTGTTGCGCTTGCCAAACGGAAATCCACCGGGCCCAGCGGACCCAACGGGGGTGACCTTGGTTATTTCGGTCCCGGTCAAATGGTTCCTCCATTCGAGGATGTCGCTTTCAAGCTGCAAGTCGGCTCTTTCTCAAAGGAGCCGGTCGAAACCCAATTCGGCTGGCATGTCATACTTGTCGAGGACAGGCGTACCCGACAACCACCGGCCTATGAGGAAGTCCGGGAGCAGATGCGCGGCGTTCTTTTCCGTGAAATTTACGCCAGGATGGTCGGCGACCTGCGAAGCAAGGCCCGGGTGGAGATCGCCAACGAGGAACTGAAAAGGCAGGTCGAGGAAATCGGTCGTTGACCGACCGTCAATTGATTCCGGTAAACGAGAATGAAACCTGGTTCGACATCATCTTTGGCACCCGAGACGATTGTCGTGGTGCCGCAAATCGAAGGCGTGAAACTTGCCGCGGGCGCCGCGAACATAAGGTATGCTGGTCGCAACGATCTCATGATCATGCGTTTCGAACCGGGCGCAACGGTTGCCGGGGTGTTGACGAAGTCGAAATGTCCCTCCGCTCCGGTCGATCTTTGCCGCGCCAATCTCGGCAATGGTCATGCGAGCCTGCTGATCGCGAACTCGGGCAATGCCAACGCATTTACCGGCCTCAAAGGCGCCGAGGCCGTCGCGGTGACGGTCAGGTCGGGCATGGCTGCGGTAAATTGCTCCGAAAGGGAAATATTCGCAGCCTCGACAGGTGTCATCGGCGAGCCGCTCGATGCCTCCAGGATAACCGGTCTTCTGCCCCGATTATGCGACGGAGCAAGCACACAGGGTTGGCGTGAAGCGGCCGAAGCGATCATGACCACGGACACCTTCCCCAAACTGGCGACCGCCATGGCTGAAATTGACGGCACGACGGTCACCCTCAACGGAATGGCGAAAGGCGCCGGCATGATGGCGCCGGACATGGCGACCTTGTTGTCGTTCGTCGCCACCGATGCGGCGGTCGACGCGGCCGTGCTGCAATCCCTGCTCAATGAAGCGGTCACCACGACCTTCAATGCGATTACCGTGGACAACGACACCTCCACGAGCGATACGCTGTTGGTATTCGCGACCGGCGCCGCGCGAAAACGCGGAGCACCTTTCATCGCCAGACATGATGATAGTCGGATTGAGCATTTCCGCGCCGCTCTCCACAAGGTTCTCAAGGATCTCGCCTTGCAGGTCGTTAGTGATGGCGAAGGTGCGAGCAAACTGATTGAAGTCACGATCAACGGGGCGGTATCAGACAGTTCGGCGAAGACGATCGCGTTGGCCATAGCCAATTCTCCGCTGGTAAAAACCGCGATTGCCGGAGAGGACGCCAATTGGGGCCGCGTGGTCATGGCGGTCGGAAAGGCCGGTGAGCCGGCTGATCGCGACAATTTGTCAATATGGTTCGGTAATCATCGCCTCGCCCATCTCGGAGAACGAGATCCGGATTATGATGAGAATGTCGCAACGCGGTATATGAAAAACGACAGGATTCTGGTACGGGCCGATGTTGGCGTCGGGCATGGCCGCGCGACTGTCTGGGCTTGTGATCTGACCAGGGAATATGTCGCCATCAACGGCGATTATCGAAGTTAGATATTCTCCAGCCATGGCCAAAGAACGCGAAAAGATACCGTTCCTAGCCCACGTCAGGCAGTTTGAAGCTGCAGGATTCCGCGCCTGGCCGGCAACCTCCGTCCGCTATGACGGAACCTGGGTCATCCGCCTGACGGCAGGCCATCCGGCAAAGAGACTGAACTCGGTCAACCTGCTCGATCCCGGCGACACGCATAATCTCGACGAGCGCATTGCCGGCGCGGCGCGGCGCTTTGAGGCCTATGGCCGGCCAATGATCTTTCGCATCTCCCCCCTGGCCGGTGTCACGCTGCCAAAGCACCTTGATGAATTGGGCTGGTCGAGATTCTCGGAATCCGTCGTCATGGCCCTGCCGCTGGATTCCGTGGACTTCGATGGTGTCATCGACCAAATACCAATGAAGGATCTGAGCCGCTTCATCGTCGCCGCGCTTGCCGTGCATGCCGACGATCCTGCAATCAGGCCGGGCTTGTCGGAGGTCATAACCGCCATACAGGCGGAGGCCGGATTGTTCGTCCATGAGGAAGATGGCCGGGCCGTTTCGACGGCGATCTGCGTGCATGACGGGAATCTTGCCGGACTCTTTGAAATCGCCACCGATGAGTTGGAGCGCGGCAAGGGATACGGCCGGACCATCGTGCGGTCGGCGCTCAAATGGGCCAGGTTGCGCGGCGCCAATTTCGCATGGCTGCAGGTTGAATCCGACAACGAGGCCGCGATAAGCTTCTACCGGCAACTCGGATTTCGCGAAGCCTATCGCTATCACTATCGATGCCCTCCGGCGGGCGCGGCAAATTGAAGCCGAATGTGGAGAAGCCGCTCCTGCTCGTTGCGGCCTGCGCGCTAGTCGACGCGGACAATCGGGTTCTGCTGGCCCGGCGCCCGGAAGGGAAAACCCTGGCCGGCATGTGGGAGTTTCCCGGTGGCAAGGTCGAAGCCGGAGAAACACCCGAGCGGGCCGTTATTCGTGAACTGAAGGAAGAACTCGATATCGAGACCAGGATCGCCTGCCTTGCGCCGCTCACATTCGCAAGTCATTCCTATGAACGGTTTCATCTCCTGATGCCGCTCTTCGTTTGCCGGCGGTTTTGGGGGGTGCCGACACCGAGGGAGGCCCAGATTCTGAAGTGGATTCGACCCGGAGACATGCGGAACTATCCAATGCCTCCCGCGGACGAACCCGTGATACCGATCCTGATCGACCTGCTCTAAAGGAAACGCGTTGTGCCGCCAAATGCGCCCGAGATAGAATATTCCGGTCCGGAACTTTGCAAACTCACCGCATCCGAGGCGGTCAGGCTGCTTCGCAACCGCGAAATAAAACCAACGGAACTGCTCCAAGCCAGCCTCACTCGAATAGAGCAGGTCGAATCCGACGTGAACGCGGTTGTCACGGTTTGTGCGGACCGCGCCCGCGAAAAGATCGCCAAACTGGAACTCCTGAATGCCGACGGTCACGGCAATCCCGGTTGGCTGGCTGGATTACCAATTGGGATTAAGGACTTGACCAACGTTTCCGGTGTCAGGACCACATTCGGAACGAAGGGATTCAAGGATTTCATCGCCAAGGAAAATGATCCGCTTGTAGATCGGCTTGAATGCAACGGAGCCATCGTTGCGGGTAAGACAAATACGCCCGAACAGGGCGCTGGCGGCAATACGTTCAACGATATTTTCGGAATGACCCGCAATCCTTGGGACATACGGAAAAACGCGGGCGGTTCATCCGGCGGCGCCGCGGTATCATTGGCAACCGGCGAAGTCTGGCTCAGTCACGGATCGGACCTGGCGGGATCGCTCAGAACACCCGCCGCTTATTGCGGCGTCATCGGGCTGCGGCCTTCACCTGGCAGGGCGGGCGGCGGACCACCGCAGGCGGTTTTCCAGAATGCCGGCGTACAAGGGCCGATGGCGCGAAATGTGTTGGATACGGCGCTGTTTCTTGATGCGATGACCGGTTACGATCCGCGCCAGCCGTTGACGATCGAAGCGCCGGTCGAACCTTTCCAGAAAGCGGTGCATCAGACTGATGCTCGCGTCCGGATCGCATGGGCTCCAACACTCGGTGGTTTTGCGCCAGTGGAGCCCGAAATCGAACAGGTGATGCGTTCCGCATTGGAGCGGGCGGAACGGGGTGGCGCCCATGTCGAGGAAGCCTGTCCGGATTTGCCGGAACTGGAATCGACATACATCGCAATCAGGGCCTTGTTCTGGGAATCCGGACCCGGCAGGTTGCCGCCCGAAATCCAGCGCCACTTCAAGAAAACCCTGGCCGAGAATATCGATCTTGGGCGCAGTCTGTCCACCGACCGGATTGTTGACGCGGAACGCAACCGTTCGATCCTTTATAACAACTGCCGCGAATTTCTGGAATCTTTTGATGTCCTTGCCACGGCTGTTGTGGGTCTGGAGCCGGGACCGGTCGAACAGGAATTCCCGCTC
Source organism: Rhizobiaceae bacterium (assembly GCA_965204295.1). Lineage (GTDB taxonomy): Bacteria > Pseudomonadota > Alphaproteobacteria > Rhizobiales > Rhizobiaceae > JAWKWH01. The sequence continues at coordinate 1,086,948 of OZ241973.1, read as the reverse complement.
GAAGTGCTGGGTGAAAAAATGAAATCCTATGTCGATTGGCTGAAATTTTCTTTTCTTTCCGCGACGACATCGCTGCCGTCGCTGTCAATGCCGGCCGGATTTACAAGGAGCGGCATGCCTGTCGGCATTCAGCTTGTCGGGCCGCCAAGAGGTGAAGCCAGGCTGCTGGCGGCGGCGAGAGCTATCGAAGAGGCGGTCGGTTATGCCGGAATTACGCCGATCGATCCGCGATAACGGTCAATCGCGTATCGGAATCAGGTTCGCTTCCGGTTGCCGGACTTTCGCCCTGAGAACGCGTTTCTCCGGCGGTCGGCGCCGGCGCGGGATATCCGGCGGGGCGTACGGCGCGGAAGGGCTATGGCCGATGGCGCGGTCCCGCGCGCCGAAAATCCACGTCGTGCGCTGTCCCGCGGGACAAATCGGCCGTGATTGGCCATTGAGTTCCAAAGATATAAGCTGCCTTCGATTTAACGGCAGGCGGTGGCGGTGAATTTCATCACGCGGTTTTCAAACAGGATTGCCGGCTGCGGCGCGCTGTTCATCTCGACTTTTCTCGCGACAGTGCCGTGCCCGGCGCAGGATTTCGCGAATAAAGAGCGGGCGATACGGGTGCATGTAAATCAACGCGATTTGCGAGGCGAGCTACCTGCACCGGTTCTGGAAGAATTGCGCCGGCGCGGCGAGGAGTTGTTTACCGCCAGATTCACGCCGGCGGACGGCGTTGGAAGACCTTTGGCGGCCCGGTCAACCGTACCGACAAGCCGCGCTGCGCGCCCAGAAGAACTCTTTGATCGCACGGGCGGGCCGGATGTCAATTCATGCTCGGATTGCCACAATCAACCTGTCGCGGGCGGAGCGGGCGATCTTGCAACCGGCATTTTCGTCGCCGGGACGAAGGAAGACGAACGGTCCCCGATGCCGGGTCCGTCGCTTGCGAACGGGCGGGGCGCGCCGCACATTTTCGGCGCCGGCCTGATCGAACTGCTTGCACGCGAAATGACCGCCGAACTTCATTCGCTACGCAACGGCGCGATTGTGACGGCGCGCGAGCAGGGCATAGCGGTCTCCGCGCCGCTCGAAACCAAGGGCGTGAGCTTCGGGACGATAAAGGCTTTGGCCGACGGTCGAATCGATACGTCCGCAGTTGAAGGCGTCCATGACGATTTGACAATCAGGCCGTTTGGGCAAAAAGGCGTATTTGTCTCGCTTCGCGAAATTACCGTCCATGTCCTTAATCATCACCACGGCATGCAGGCCGAAGAGCGCTTCGGATTTGCGCGAACCGGAGCGCTTGATTTCGACGGCGATGGCGTGCAACTGGAAATTTCGAGGGGGGACGTCTCGGCCATGGTTGCGTGGCAGGCCGGGCTGAAGCCACCCACACAGCTCATTCCGCAGGACGAACAACGCAAGGGCGCCGCTGAACGCGGAAGTCGTGTTTTCACGAAACTGGGATGCGGTTCGTGCCACATTCCCGCCCTGCCGCTGGAAGACTTGAAATTCGCCGATCCGGGTCCGCTGAATTCGCGGGGCACATTGTCCGCCGGCGACATATCGGAGCCGGCTATCTATGACCTGTCGGCGTTGGAATGGGCGCCGACGCTTGCGCGGGACGATAAAGGCCGGATCCTGGTGCCGCTTTTCGGCGATTTGAAACGGCACCTTGTCGCCGAAGCGAACGGGACCCTGGCCAATGAGCGGCTGTCTCGGCGGGGCGTCGAACCGGGCGTCCTCATGACCGCCGAACTGTGGGGGCTGGCGAGCACGGTTCCTTACGGGCACCGCAACGATCATGCCACGATCGACGAAATCATCGGAGCGCACGAGGGAGAGGCAAGACTGTCGCGCGATTCCTATAACGCCGCTTCCGGGGAAGACCGCCTCGCCTTGACTGTGTATTTGAGGACGCTGGCGATTGAACCCTGATGCTCAACGGACATGCGGTGACAGGAATTGAAATGTGCCGGATCAGGCTCCAACCGGCCGGCGCCGATCCTTGAGAAGCCAGGGATTTCGCCAAAAGCTCCGCCATGCCGGGAACGCCATTCATCGGCGTCCTGACCTCATGGCTCATATTTGCAGGTAATTCCGACTTGGCGCGCGACCCGCTGCATTGGAATGAAACCCGGCATCCGCAACTTCATCGGCAAATCCGCCCACCTCGCCCGCATGGAAATGACGCGATAACCACGGAGCGATCGTGTCGACCTGCGGCTTCAGTTGCTCCAGGATCAATTGTTGACAGAGTTCCGCGAGCCGCTTGGGCAGCGATCCCAGTTCGCCGATTCGATTCACCAGGTAAATTCGCCTTGAAAATCCGGCGAATGGCAACGGCGCGAATTCAAGGTCGGGAACGCACCGCGGTGTATCCAGCACACACAGCGGTGTCGAAACCGTCCACCCTCCGCTTTTGACGATCGTGGAGTGAACGGCGCGCGTTGCATCAAATGCTACCCGCTTCTCCACTTTCATTCCGACCCGACGAAACTGCTGGCTTACGAGACGACCCAGCGGCATGGAATCGTTGAAGCCGATGAAAGGCATTGATTCCAGTTGCTCCATGATCGGGCGTCGCGCACTCAAAACTCCTTTCGCGGTGACCAACATGAACGGTTCGCGCAAAATCGGGAAAACATCGAACCGGTGACCGTCACGGGGCAATTGGCCGGATACGACAACATCAAGGTCCCTGCGAATGAAAGCGTCCGTCAAATGATCGGACCGGCCCGTTGAAGCGCTGATAAGACAGCGTGGATACGCGGTCTGAAACAGTCTGACCAGGTCAGGCGTTATCGAGGCGTCAAGGTCGTCGATGATACCGAGCCTGAACTCGGGCAATGAAGTTACCGACAGTTCAGCCAACTCCATTTGCGCCTTTGTGACGACATCGACAATGTTGTCGGAGTGATGCCGCAGCAAGACTCCCGCCGGCGTTAACGCGATAGGGCGCGCGCGACGGTCAAACAATTTCACGCCGAGCGCGGTTTCGAGGTTTGTTATCTGTTGCGAAACGCCCGAAAGGCTCATTTTCAACCGCTTGGTCGCCCCCACCATTGACCCCTCATCGGCGACGATCATGAAGATCGAGAGCGCCTTGAAGTTGAGGTTCGCCAATTCCCGTTGGCGATCGGATGGACCGATATGGTCTCCCGCCATGAATTGCTGTCTCTTGTTCGTTTGCCCGGAGTCGTCACCCGCTCAGCGAACGATAGGACGTGCTCGCGGCGGCAATGTCAATTGCCGCCGCAAACGCCGATTTCGCAAGTCGCTAATCCTGATCGGCGCGCCTGAATGCGCCCTGCACAATCCGGTCGATCACCATGGCGCAGAACAGGATCGCAAACCCGCCAAGCAGACCGGGACCCTTGGCCGCATACTGAAGCGCTTCGAGAATGACTTTGCCAAGACCTCCGCCGCCGATCAGCGATATGATTACCACCATGGACAGGCACATCAGGATTGTCTGGTTGACCCCGGCCATGATAGACGGGAGGGCGAGCGGAATTTCAACATCCTTCAATGTTTGCCAGCGCGAAGCGCCGAAAGCGGTTGCCGCCTCCTTGATGCTCTCCGGCACGCCGCGCATGCCTAGCGCCGTCAATCTGATGACCGGCGGCATGCCGAATATGATCGTCGCGAGAATACCTGGCGGATTACCGGTTCCAAAAAACGCAATGATGGGAATCAGATAGACGAAAGCCGGAAGCGTCTGCATCAGGTCAAGCACCGGTTCGGCAATTTTGTAAGCGCGTCGCGACTTCCCGAACCAGATGCCAAGCGGTATGCCGAACACGACGCAAATCACCACGGCCGCGCCAACCAGCGCGACGGTTTCCATGCTGATTTCCCAATAACCCAGGATCGCCACATAGGCCAGCGCTGCCGCCGTGAAGATGGCGACACGCGGTCCCGCCGCCCGCCACGCAACGACGCAGATCACCAACATCACCACCGGCCATGGTGTGACGATGAGCGCCAGGGTCATCGCATTGAGGATGGAACGAACCCCGGCCGTAATGCTGTCGAACGCACCTTGACCGGCGACCGCGGCCGCGTCGATGCGGGCTTCGAGCCAGTTGGCGAGTTGTGTGAAGATCGTCTCGTTCGGATTGTCGATAAACAGATGGCTGAACCCCTTTTCGGGAAACGCGTTCAGCAACTCCAGCGGACTGGCCACGGTGAATTTATAGATCGTCAATGGCGCAATTGCCACCACAAGAACGATGCCCAGAATGAGGTTCGCGGTTTTCAATCCCGATTCAACCCCTTCCGGCGATATCCGCCAGCGTGAATACTGTTTTTCGTAGACCACATTGGCGTAAAGACCCTGAATGACCTTGAAGACGATCAGCAGGACGATGCCAAGCGCGAGAATGGAAAAGGCCTCGGCATTGGCCGCGTCGGCCGTCTGTTGGCTTCGCTCGGCCGCTTTCGTCATGTTGGCCGCCAGGGTTTCGAAACGCGACGGATCTTCACCCGCTTCGCGAGTTTGCTCGGCCCGCGCCAGAAAATCTTCCGCCCTGTCCAACTGTGCGGCGGCCCGGTCGGAGAACTTGGCGCCAGGGTTTCCCCAGCCGCCGCCGCCGATCTGAACCCACGCGATCATCTCAAGGATCAGGAAGCCCCAGAAGAAACCCCATACGCCCCGCATTGCCGCCCACACGGGACCGAGAAGGGCCGCGGCGAGGTTGAATGTCGTCGGAATCGATCCTGTCGATTCATGTATCTTGTGAAATGCAGGTGCGTAGTAGGCGCCATTTTGACCGGCAAATTCCGAAATCGAGGCATCAAGCGCCTCGCGATCGATTTCGATATCGGAAGCAGCCGTGACTTTCATTTCGGTCGTGTCGGTCATTCCTTGCCTCCCTGAATGCCGCGCAGAAGGCGCGGCTTTGTAACCACGCCGACATCCCTGCCATTCTCGGTGATGATGACCGGCAATTCGGTTCCCACCGCATGATCGATCAGTTGATCGAGGTCAGCCCCGACATCCGCTCGCGGCGCATCCGTTTTCGCACCCTTGAATTTCGAGAGCGGCTCCATGATGGAATGCGCTTTGACCAGCTTGAGTTTCGAAATACCTTGAACGAAGTCCCGGACATAATCGTCGGCCGGGTTCATGACGATCTCCTCGGGCGATCCGATCTGAACGATCACGCCATCCTTCATGATGGCGATGCGGTGTCCGATCCGGATCGCTTCATCGAGATCGTGGGTAATGAACAGTGTGGTTTTCTTCAGTTGCGCCACCAAGGCCTTGAACTGGTCCTGCAACTGCATGCGGATTAGCGGATCGAGCGCCGAGAACGGTTCGTCCATCAACAGAATTTCCGGATCCGAGGCCAGTGCGCGCGCGATGCCGACCCGCTGCTGCATGCCGCCCGAAAGCTCCTTCGGCAGCCTGTCCTCGTAGCCGACCAGGTTGACCAGCTCAAGCGCATGGTCCGAGACAGCCCAGCGTTTGGATTTGGGAACGCCTCTGATTTCAAGCGGATAGGCGACGTTGTCGCGAACCGATCGATGCGGCATAAGCGCCATGTGCTGGAACACCATGCCGATTTGCGTTGCCCGAACGGCGCGCAATTCGGACTCGGACATCGCGCTGACGTCTCGGCCGAGGATTTCTATTTTGCCCGACGTCGGTTCGATCAGACGATTGACGTGACGCACCAGCGTCGACTTGCCGGATCCCGACAGTCCCATTATGCAAAAGATTTCTCCGCGCGGCACCTCGAAAGTCGCCGATTGCACGCCTACGACACAACCGAACTCGTCCAGCACTTCGGGTTTCGTGAGGTTTCGCTCCTTGATGGCGGACATCGCCTTGTCCGCATCCACCCCGAACACCTTCCAGACGTCCGTCAGCCTGACGACGATCTCGCTCATCTGCGGCCCTCCCAAGCGGCAATCGGAGATGAAAAGCCGCCCGCCGGAGACGGGCGGCCAATATCGTCCAGATACTACTGACTCAGCCAGCCAAGCACCTGATCCTCGTTGGCCGAGACCCATTCTTTCGCATATTCGGCAGGATCTTTCTTGTCGACCACGAGCGCATAGGTCATGGCGCTCACCGTGTCCGTATCAAGCTTCATGTTGGCAAACAGCGTCGCCACTTCCGGGTGATCCGCTTCGACCGACTTGGCATAGTGCAGGTGAAGATAGGCCGTATCCCATGCCATGGCCGCCGATGACTTGTCGAGCCATGCCGGATCGTCGGTCGGCTGAACGACTTTCCAGCCCGCGGGATCATGCGGCGGCTCTTCGAGAATCTGCAGATCATGCAGCACGAACACATAGTGCGGCGTGTAGCAGAAGCCGACCCATGGTTTGCCTGCCTTGATCGCGTTGTCCAGATTGGCGTAGGCGAGCGCCTCATCCGACTCGGTCAACTCCATGATTTCGCCATAGCCGTAGGATTTGGCGCGAATCTTCTCCACATTCGTCGACGCCCAGCCGGGAGCGCCAATCCAGAGTTCACCGCTTCCGTCGCCATTGGTGTCAAAAATGCCAGCCTTGTCCGGATCGGTCAGATCATTGATCGATTTGATATCGTGCCTGTCCGCAATCGCCCGTGGAACACAGATGCCCTGGAAAGCTTCAACCCCGTTCGGATTCATCGCGACGGTCTGCTTGTCCTTGACATAGGTTTCGTGGAGGTTTTGCTGGTTCGGCATCCAGACCTCGGGATGCGCGTGCATCGAACCCTTGTCCATCGCCTCGAACACGATCGGATTGGTGCCATTCTGCAGTTCGACCTCCAGGCCGAGATTGTCTTCGATCACAACCTTCAACACATTTGCGGTCGCGGCGACCGACGGCCAATTCGGCACGCCAATCACAACGTCCGCGGCGAAGGCCGGAACGCCGATCAGCATCGCTGCCGCGGTTGTCATTAATGTACTACGCTTCATGTTCTCTTCTCCCTGTTTGAGCTGGTGTATTCGTTGTATTTCCGCGCGCCCACGCCGCCCGGACGCAATCTGAATTTCGAATGGATGAAGCTTGAACGCTCCCGAACCCGCAGGATCGCTTGGCGCGGCGTCCGGTTTCAGGAGCGGGTCGGCGTAAACGAACCGATTGCAGGTTTTCCCCTCCATTCACCCGGTCAACATGACCGGGTGAGCGGCGATGTCGACCAATTTTTGCAAATTCGAGAAATTCGTAATCTACCTTCCGAAAGTATGAAGATATATCACCCGGACGATTTGCCGTCATCCACATTTTCAACATCGCCGCTCAATTTTCCCCGCCGGGCGACCGCATCGGCGAGAGCACACAGAAGTTCGAACATGATCGAAACGCCGACCCAGGCCGTATTGCCGGTGGAATCGAAGGGAGGCGACACTTCGACAAGATCGGCGCCGACCAGATTGAGCCCTTTCAGATGGCGAACCAGTTGCTGCGCTGTCCACGTGTCCGGGCCGCCGATTTCGGGCGTTCCCGTACCCGGCGCGAAAGCCGGGTCGATGAAATCGATGTCAAAACTGACATAGGTCCGACGATCGCCCACAATTTCCCGGGCTTGCCTCATCACATCCTCATGGCCCCTTTCCATCAGGTCGTCGATGCCGAGAATGGTGACGCCGCGGCTGCGGCCCCATTCGATATCCTCGCCGTCGTACATGGTGCCGCGGATACCGATTTGGATAACGCGTCCGGGGTCGAGAAGGCCTTCTTCGATCGCGCGGCGGAACGGCGTTCCATGGGTATATCGGTAGCCGCCGAAATACCCCGCGAACAGGTCGGTGTGGGCATCGAAATGGATCATGCCGAGCGGTTCGCCCTGATTGATGCCCCGCAAGACGGGAAGCGAGGTCAGGTGATCGCCGCCGGCGGTCAATGGCGCAATGCCGCCGTCGGTCAGCTTCTTGTAGTATTCCGTCACGCGTTCAAGCGTATCGTCGACATCCACCGGGTTGGGCGGCACGTCGCCGAGGTCGGCGCAATTGGCGATTTCGAACGGCCGGACACCGCTGGTCGGGTGCACGGAGCGGATCATGGTCGACAGGTCGCGCAGTTGCCGGGGACCATGGCGCGCGCCGGGTCGATTGGTGGTCCCGCCATCCCACGGTATGCCGATCAGACCGACATCCACATCGCCATGGAGAGGGCTATCCCGGTCCGCGTACGGCAGGCGCATGAATGTCGGCACACCGGCAAAGCGCGGCAGGTCGAAACCCGATACCGGCTGAAATCGATCGTCTTTCATTGCCTGGCCTTTCGATATCTGGACAAATTGCCCGTTTGCCGGCGAGCAAACTTGAATTTTTGAGCCTCTGTTGGCACATTTTCCGCGCTAATGGACCCAATTGTGCATGGTTCTTGACAAATGCGGGAGCGATATATGACGATTCGAAGGGCAAATGCGGACGACGTGCCCTTGATCACAAGCCGCGCGCACGAAGCATACAACAAATATGTCGCCCGCATCGGTCGCGAACCCGCCCCGATGGTCGCCGATTTCAATACTCTTGTTGCCGATGGCAAGGTCCATGTTTCGTGCGACATGTCAGGATCGATCGAAGGGTTCATCGTTTTCTATCCCCGTGGTGGAAACATGCACCTTGAGAACGTTGCCGTATCGATATCTTCGCAGGGTCGCGGCATCGGCAGAAAAATGATCGAGTTCTGCGAGCAGTCGGCACGCAAGATCGGTCTCGACAAGGTCGACCTCTATACCAACGAGAAAATGACCGAAAACCTGGCTCTCTATCCAAAGCTCGGTTACCTCGAAACCGCTCGCCGCGAGGAAGACGGTTTCAACCGGGTCTACTTCGAGAAGATCGTCGGCTAATTCGCGATAATCGACCTGATTTTTCCGCCGTCACGTTTTCCGCGATCATCGAAATCATCTCGAACATGATCGCGCCTGCGGCCAGCGCGGTGATGTTGTTCGGGCTGTCCTTGGTCGGCATCATGCACACAATGTCCCCGCCAACGACGTTCAGGCCCCGGACGGCGCGTACCAGCCCGATGGCTTCATTGATGTCAAAGCCCTTCTCGCCCGGTTCGAGATTTGAAACGGCCGGCGCGACGGTCGGGTCGAGACAATCGAGATCGAATGTGATGTAGACGGGCCGGTCGGCCAGAACGTCCCCGATTTGCGTCACGACATCGCTTGCGCCGCGTTTGCGGTATTCGGCCATGGTGACGACATTGTAACCGTACTCATACGACGGCTCCAGCCAATCCAGCGTTCGCGGATGTCCGCGCAACCCGATTTGCATGGACCGTTTCGGATCGACTTGTCCCTGATCGGCCAGATAGGCGCCCCAATGAGCCGCCGATTTCCTGGCGCCAAGGAAATGATCGACCTTTGTGAAGACGTCGGTATGGGCGTCCAGATGCAGAAACGAGACCGGTTTGCCACCGGCAAGCCTGCCACGGCCGAGCGCCTGCACGATGCCGCCGGTGATCGAATGATCGCCGCCAATGGAGACCGGACGCGCGCCGACATTGTCAATGTCGCGGAAAAAGTCGGTAATCCGCTCAATGCAGTCCTCGTTGTCATTGGCGCGCGGAAACGGAACGTCGCCGATGTCGGAAATCCTGGCGGCCTTCCATGGATCGATTCCGAACTCGCCGTGAACCCTTCGCTGGACCGCCGATATGTTTCGAACCGCTCTCGGACCCAGATGCTGGTCACGCTCCGTCGTGCCGTTGCCGGTCGAATGAGGCACTCCGGCCAGCACGATATCCTGTCTGCCAAGTTCATCGTTCGGGCAGCGGAAGAAAGTCGGAATACCCCACCAGTAGAGGTTCTCCATCATGCTTCGGTCGTGTTCTTTCGCCATGGCCGATCCCGCGAAGGTCCGTTCCGAATGCTTCTCGCATTGGTCCGTCGAATTCGGCAAGCCCGGATTTTGCGGTCATCCCCCTCGGTGTTTGAAACTGTCGCGACGAAACGAGTATAGCGCCGCCGGATCGACCATGACGTCGACAACCGCCGGTTTGCCGCAGACCAGCGCCGCCTCGACCGCCTCGCCTGCTTCCTTGCAGGTTTCCGCCCTGAACCCGACTGCCCCATAGAGTTCGGCAAGCTTGTCGAACCGGGGGCTTGAAATATCCGCGCCGATATAGCGGCCGTCAAAAAAATCGCGCTGATAGGCTTTCTCCGCGCCCCAGCACCGGTTGTTCATCACGACGGTCACCGTGCTGATATTGTGATCAACCGCTGTCGACAGTTCGGACACGGTCATGCCGAAACCGCCGTCGCCCATCAAGCTGACGACAGGCCGGTCGGGCCGGGCCAGCCTGATGCCCAGGCCGCAGGCGAAAGAAAATCCGACAAGGCCGAAATCAAGCGGTGTGAACAGGCTTTTCGCCGAGTGATAGTTCAACGCGTCCGTCGCCTGCAGACACAGCGTGCCGGCATCCATGGTTACGGCCGCATCCCCGGGCAGCACATCGCGCAGGGTCTTGAACAGGCCCGACGGCCGGATTGGAGCGGTTTGCGTATCCGCATCCCGGTCCCGCTTTTCCAGATACGCTCGCCGCTCGATCAGGCAGGCTTCCGTCCAGGCCCGCGCCCTGGCGTGATTCCGCAGCGTATCGATCGCCGAAACCAGTTGGCGCGCTACGGTCGGCGCATCCGCCCAGATGCCGATTCTGACCGGAAAATGGCGGCCGATCGCTGTCGGTTCCAGTTCAACTTGTATGATGGCCGCATCGCGATTGATATAGTCATACGTGTAGAAAGTCGAATTGAAGCCCAGCCTGGTTCCCAGCGCGAGGATGACGTCGGCTTCCTTCGCAAGCCGCGACGCCACCGGATTGCCACGCGGACCCATTTGACCCGCGTTAAGCCTGTGGCCAAACGGAACCGCGTCGCCATGGCCCGGCGAAGTGACAATCGGGCATTCAATTGCCTCGGCGAGCGCCAGAGCGTCCGCATGGGCTTCGGAATTCTTGATGCCGCCACCGGCGACAATGACCGGCCGGTTCGCCTTCTTCAGCAATCCGGCCGCCTCGAAGATCCGGTCGCTGTCGGCCGCCGGCGCCGAATGAGGCCGATAACCCGTTGGCGCCTGCCAATCATCGAATTCCGCTTGGGCGGACAAAACATCCCGCGGCAGGTTGAGTTGCACCGGTCCGCGCCGCGGCGTCATCGCGACCCGAAAAGCTTCACGGAACATCTCCGGCACCCGGTCGGCGCTTGTCGCCGTCCAGGTCTTCTTGGTGACCGGAGCAAACAGCGCCTGCTGGTCGACTTCCTGAAACGCGTCGCGGTACAGATGCGCGGTCGATAGCGAACCGGCAATCGAAACCACCGGAGAGAACGCCGCCCTGGCCTGACCCAGGCCGGTCACCAGATTGGTCGCGCCCGGTCCGTTCTGCCCTGCAAGAATGACGCCCGCCCGGCCCGACGCTCGCGCATAACCGTCAGCCATATGCGTGCCGGTGCGTTCATCACGCACACCGATGAACTCGATCCCGGATGCATCGTGGAGAGCATCGAACATTTCCATCGTGGCTGATCCGATCAGGCCGAAGACGTGTCTTGTTTCCTCGGCCTTGAGCGCTTCGACGGCGGCCTGGCCGCCCGACATTCTTGTCATCGTCGGTCCTTCACACGAAATAATTCAATTCAGGGTTCTGTCGAGAAACTCCAGAATCGGATCGGCGAACATCTCGGGGCGTTCGACGAGGCCCATATGTCGCAATCCGGGAATGATCACGAACTCCGCGCCCGATATCTCCGAAGCAATCGCATGGCTCATGGCCGGCGTGCTGCCGCTGTCGTTCTCGCAGGTGATCGCGATCGTGGGATGGGTGATCGGCGGTTCCGGTCGGATCAACTCGATCACACCGTGCGCCAGCACCTCTCGACATTGTGCGTAGGTTATCGGATCATTCGCCAGAACCCGTCGTCTGATCTTCCGGATGACGTCATCGCGCCGCCGGCGAAACTCCGGCGTAAACCAGCGCTCGACCGTGGCGTCCAGCGTCGCGCCCGGGCCGCCCGCCCCGGTGTCGGCGGCGCGCTGCTCGACCGTTTTCTGAGCTTCCGGCGAACGCTCGTGTGGAGAATTCAGAATTGCGAGGGCGGCGGCCCGGCCCGGAAAATCCATGGCAAAACGGCGATTGATCATGCCGCCAAGCGAGAACCCGACCAGCGCGGCCTCCCCAATCCCGGTTTCGTCCATAAGATCGCGCAGTTGTCGCGCATAGAGCGACAGGTCCGGCTTTTGCGGCGGCGGCGCGCTCTGACCGTGACCATAGAGATCATAATTGAGGATGCTATATCGTTCCGACAGGGCCGGCAACATGCCGCCCCAGGTTTCGCGCGTCAGCCCCAGGCCGTGAATCAGCGCCAACACCGGCGCGTTGGCCGGACCGCTCATCTCAAATACCGTTCCGTCTGACGTTCTCTCCGCCAAGATCACACACCTGCCGGATTGCAGACGTCACGGCCCGTTTCCATCAGTTCCCGGTCGCGGTCACCGATGCGGCGATGCGGATTGCCGCCGACCGACGCTCCCGATGCGATGACGATTTCGTCATCCGCCGGTGCATCCGGCACATTCACATGGATCGTCCGCGATCGCCTTCCGGCATCGTCCTTGTCCGTGAGCGGATTCATCAGCGGACAGCCCGCGGTGGCGCGTGCATTGGTGAACGCAGGATGGGGTTTCGTCTTTACCGTATCGCGATACCGGATGCTGAACCACAAAGTGTGTGTCAGGGTCCGCGCGTGTTCGGTCTCGCCGCCCGTCCCGACGACCGGGGTCTTGCCGTGGCCCCCCGGTTCCCCGCCCCCTGCATGAGTAGTCCGGACGCCGGGCGACGTCCGGCGGATTTCAGCCGGCATGCGCGAGTTCCCGTGCCGCGAATACAGGCATGACCTTGTCGATAAACAACCGCAGCGAGCGCTTTTGCCGCCGCACGTCCATTCCCATTGACGCATAATAGATAAAAGCGTCTACACCGATTTCTTCGTAGCGTTTCAGTTTTGCGGCAACCTCGTCGGGAGAGCCGAACATCAGGTTTTCCTCCAGCGTCGCCGGATCGTAGCGAAAATTGCCCTCCAGGCTTTCAGGTGAAACAGAATCGGGAAATCCGTTTACGACATCGCCTGCCCTGGTCATCAAATTGCCGAACCGACCGAGAACGGCGCGTATCGCGGCAATGGCCGCCTGTCGGTCATCCTCGGTCTCGTAAACCGCCGAGTGGCGCATCGCCGCCCATGTGCCGTCGAATTCGCCGCCGCTTTTCGCGATCGATGCGTCGATGCGGTCGCGATAAGCCTCGACCTCGGAAAACGGCATCGTCAGCGGCCATGACATGATGTTGCAGCCGTTCTCGACCCCATAGTCAAATGTGATCGGAGCACGGGCCGCCACCCAGACGGGCACATTCTTCTGCACCGGTTTCGGGCAGGATGTGGACCGCGGAAATCTCCAGAACTCGCCATTGTGCTCGTAGTCGCCCCGCCACAGCTTTCGTACGACCGGCAGCATCTCCTGCATGTAACGCCAGCTATCCTTCTGGTCGAGACCGGGGAGCATGCGGTCGAACTCGCGCTGGTATGCGCCCGACCCGATGCCGAACTCCAGCCGCCCTCCGCTGATCAGGTCGAGCAAAGCGGCCTCACCGGCCAGATTGATCGGATGCCAGTAAGCCGTATTCACGACGCCGACACCGAGACGGATGTTCGGCGCATGTGCGCCCCACCAGGTCAGCATCTGGAACGGATTGGGCGCAATCGTCATTTCCAGCGCGTGGTGCTCCGCCGCCCATGCGACCTCGAAGCCGGCCGCATCGGCCATCTTGACCATCTCAAGCGTATGGTCGCGAACGGCCCTCATATCGGTCTCGGGCGTCATGCGTTCCATGTTGATCGCCAGATGAAACTTCATCGCTATCTTCCTTTCGACCGGATCTGAAACGTTCAGCGGCTGACAAACTGGCTTGCCAGCGGTTCGTCCGATGTGTTCATCCACACGGTCTTTGGCCGCGTGTAGTCGAGCACGGCCTGGAAACCGCTTTCGCGGCCGTAGCCTGAATTCTTCATGCCGCCGAACTCGGCGATGGGAGAGATCACGCGATAGGTGTTGACCCAGACAATGCCGGCCCTCACGGCATCGGCCATGCGCAGCGCGCGCGCGCTTGACCGGGTAAAGATTCCGGCGGCCAGTCCATGTACGGTTTCGTTGGCCAGCCGCACCGCTTCGTCTTCGGTCTTGAAACGCACCACGCTCAAAACAGGTCCGAACAGTTCGGTGTCGACGATTCTCAAGTCGTTGCGCGGGCATTCGATAATTGTCGGTCTGTAGAACAATCCGGGCAGATCATCGGGCCTTTCGCCGCCGCAAATGAGCTTACCGCCCTGTTCCTGCGCATAGGCGACCTCGCGCTCGATATTTTCCAGTTGCCCGGTCGTGCACAGCGGACCCATTTCGGTTTCCTCCGCCATCGGGTCGCCAATCAGCACATTGTCCGCCACCTCCTTCATTCGGCAGAGGAATTCGTCCGCAACCGCTTCCTGCAAATAAAGCCGGGAGCCCGCGACGCAGCTTTGACCGGAAGCCGCGAAAATTCCGCCGACCGATCCGTTGACCGCACTTTCGATATCGGCGTCATCGAACACGATGAAAGGCGACTTTCCGCCGAGCTCCAACGAGACCTCGGCAAAGTTCTCCGCCGTGTTGCGAATGACATGCCGCGCCGAAATCGAACCACCGGTAAAGGAAACCCGCGCGACCAGCGGATGTGAGGTGAGCGCCTTGCCGCAAGGATCGCCATGGCCGGTGACAATGTTGACGACCCCGTCGGGAATACCGGCTTCGCCGATCAGCCTGCCGAATTCCAGCATTGCCGCCGACGCATGTTCGGATGCTTTCAGCACGATCGTGTTTCCGGCCGCCAGCGCCGGGCCAATCTTCACCGCGCTCAGAAAAAGCTGGGAATTCCACGGCACCACTGCGGCCACGACTCCCAACGGTTCCCGCCTGGTGAAGACAAACAGGTCAGGTTTATCGATTGGCAAAGTGTCACCGACGATCTTGTCGGCACAGCCGGCATAGAAATGGAAGAATTCGGAAATGTATCCGGCCTGCCAGCGTGTTTCCTTGAACATCTTGCCGGTATCGATTGTTTCTATCCGGCCGAGCTCCTCCGATTTCTCCGCGAGCAGGTCTCCCAGCCGGCGCAGGCAGCGCCCGCGTTCGGTCGGCGTCATCGATTTCCATGGGCCTTCGCCACCGGCCTTCCATGCGGCTTTGGCGGCCCGGTCGACATCGTCCGCTGTCGCCTCGGGCACACGCGACCAGACTTCGTTGGTCGCCGGATTTATGCTGTCAAACATTCGTCCGTCGGACGCATCGCAATACCGTCCGTCGATCAGCATTTGAAAACTGGCAATCGATCCCATTGTCGCCCTCACAAAGATTGCGCCGGTGAAAACGTCTTTTGAACTCCGGTATTCCTGCGAATCAATAACTCCATGGCCGATACGACCCGTCCAGATAGGTCAACGGCCGATGGAAAGTTCCCTCCACACGCTTCACATTGCCGACAAAAACGCCATGACTGCCGGAGACATGGCCCGTATCGACGTGACAATGAAAGGCAATCGCTCCGTTGATCGACGGACACGCCGCGTCCGACCGGTTCCACTCAACCCCGTCGAACCGATCTACCACGACCGCGTCGTCCCGCCCGGCGAACCGGTCGGCCACATTGCCGAGTTCCTGCGGCAACACATTGATGCAGAAACGATCGTTGTCGCGCACAAGCCGGGCGATCCGGCTTTTGTCGTGCAGGCAAATCAGCATTTGCGGAGGATCGGCGGATACCGAACAAAACGAACTGACCGTGGCGCCGTGGCGACCGGCGGTTCCGTCGGTTGTCACCACCGCGACCGAATGAGCCACATTGCGCATTGCCGCGATGAAATCATCCCGCGCCATCGCCTGCATTTCTTTCCTCTGAATGCCGGTTCGACATCTTGGTTCCGTTCTTTCCATGACCGGCAACCAAAGAAAAGCCTGTCAAATTTCGATAATTTTGTAAAACGATATTAATTCCATTATAAATTCGGAAAAATCGAATTATTGGGTCGTTCAATGAACATTGCCCTGATCAGAACGTTCCTCGCGATTGTCGAGACAGGCAGTCTGGCAAGGGCGTCTCGGCGGCTGAATGTCACTCAGTCGACGGTAACGGCGCGCCTGAAGTCATTGGAAGATGATGTGGGCCAACCTCTGGTCCATCGGCGGAAGCCGGGCGTCGCGTTGACCGCGCCGGGCATGAAGTTCCGGCGCTACGCCGAAGCCATTTCGAATATGTGGCAACAGGTGTTGCTGGAAACCTCGTTGCCGAAAGACATGGAAACAGTCTGTAATCTGGGCTGCGAGCAGGATTTGTGATTTCTGGCCGGCCGGGAGCTTTCGAGACGCATCCGCGTCGAACATGCGAAAACGGCCTTGGCGATATCGCAGGAAAACGCGGCGCACCTGGAAGACTGGCTTGGCGTCGGCGTCATTGATGCGGCTTTGTCCTACGGTCCGGCGCGAAAATCCAACATTTCCGGGCATTTGATCGGCCGCGAAAAGCTCGTACTTGTATCCACCCGCGAAGGCAGTCCGATGCGTGCCGGTCCGCTTTACGTATATTTTGACGCGGGGCCGGATTTCGGTCGCGACCATGCCGCCGAGTTTTTTGACGCCGGCGCGGCGCGGCATAGCCTGGGTCAGGCGTCATGGGCGCTTGACCATATCCTTGATCACGGCGGTTCGGTCTACCTGCCGGAGACGCTCGCAACGCCGCACGTCGAAAGAGGCTCATTGTTCCTGATCGGCGATGCGCCCGCCTTTGCCCGTGACGTCTATCTTTTGATCAACGATATTCGCTTGCCGAACTGGCCCTGGCTGCCGGATTTGGCGACGAGTATCGCGCGACGGTCGGGATGGGGTATCGACAAATCGACCCATGGAGAGCGGGTATAAAATCCGGGTATGACTTTATCGTCGTCGGAGCCGGGTCCGCCGGTTCGGTGGTCGCGGCCCGCCTGTCCGAAAATCCCGACATGGAGGTTTTGGCGCTGGAGGCCGGAGGCGGCGACGGACACCCATATTACCATCTGCCGGCCGGATTTGCGAAGATGACCAAGGGCATGGGGAGTTGGGGCTGGTCGTCCGTTCCGCAACGGCATATGCGCAACAAGACGTTCCGATACACGCAGGCGAAGGTCATCGGCGGCGGTTCGACGATCAATGCCCAGATATACACGCGGGGGAACGCCCGGGATTATGACGATTGGCGGCATATGGGCTGCAAGGGATGGTCTTACGAAGACGTGCTTCCCTACTTCAAGAAGGCCGAGGACAACGACAGTTTCGAAGACCGTTTTCACGCAACCGGCGGGCCGCTGGGTGTAAGCAGGCCCGCGTCGCCCCTGCCGATTTGCGAAGCCTATTTTGACGCGGCGGCAAGGCTGGGCATTCCCCTGAACCGCGACATGACCGGAGAAAAGCAGGACGGCGTCGGATATTACCAGTTGACCCAGCGCAAGGCGCGCAGATCGTCGGCGGCGATGGCCTACCTGCATCCGAACCGCCATCGGCGGAATTTGCATGTGTGAACGGGCTCCCATGTCCGGAAAATAGAAGTTGAGGGCGAACGCGCCGCCGCGGTTGAACTGGTCGACGGGACGCGGATAGAGGCTGCGCGCGAAATCATATTGTGCGCCGGCGCGATTGGCTCACCCCGCCTGCTCCAGCATTCCGGCATCGGCCCGGAGGACCACCTCAGGAAGATTGGAATACCGGTGGTATTGGACAAACCGCAGGTCGGTGCGAATTTACAGGACCACCTCGATCTTTATTGCATATGTGAGGTGTCCGGGCCGCATACATATGATCGCTACGCCAGACCGCATTGGGCGGCGATCGCGGGATTGCAGTACCTGATCGCGCGAAAAGGACCGGTGGCTTCGCCGTTGTTTGAAACCGGAGGCTTCTGGTACGCGGATCCGGACGCACGCTCACCTGATATCCAGATGCATCTCGATCTGGGCACGGGGATCGAGCACGGCGTCGTGTCCATGCCCCGGGGCGGCGTGACGCTGAACTCCTGCTATCTTCGCCCGGGATCGAGAGGCGCTGTCCGCCTCCGGAGCGCCGATCCCGCCGCCGCGCCTTTGATTGATCCGAACTATCTTCAAGATCCGCGCGATCGCGAATTGTCGATCGCTGGGCTGAAACTGACCCGGCGGATTTTGGCCCAGGAACCGTTAAAATCGTTCATCAGGGCCGAGCGATTGCCCGGTCCGGACATCAAATCGGACGAAGACTGTTTCGCATTCATCTGCGAACACTCCAAAACTTCGCATCACGCCGCGGGGACATGCCGCATGGGCACGGACCCGGAGGCCGTGGTCGACAACCGACTTCGGTTCAAAGGCATCGACAATTTTCGTGTCGCCGACGCTTCGATCATGCCGACGGTGATCTCGTCAAACACGAACGCCGCGGCCATCATGATCGGCGAAAAGGCCGCCAACCTGATCAAGATCGACAACGGGTGAGCGGATCGAAAGACCGGGCGGCCTCATTCGACGATACGCCATGGCGCGGCGAAGACGGTCTCCTCAGACATGACGATTGACGATGTTCTCCAGCATCTCCTGCTTGCCGGAGACAGGTGCCGGATCGATGTTGCATGCTTCGACCCAACCGGTTATTCCCTCAAGACCGCGCTCGCCATTCAGCATCGCCCTGGCGCCCTTTTGCTTCCAGCCGGCATAGCGTTTTTCAACAAATTCAAAGAGTTCGCCGCTTTCAAGCATCGCGGCCGCCGCCTTGAAGCCGCGCGCACATGTATCCATCCCGCCAATATGCGCGATCAGCAGGTCTTCCGCATCAAGCGACTGACGGCGTAATTTGGCGTCGAAATTCGTGCCGCCGGTGGAAAAGCCGCCGCCCTTCAATATCTCATGATAGGCCAATGCCACTTCGGGAACATTGTTGGGAAACTGATCGGTGTCCCAACCCGACTGATAATCGTTGCGGTTCATGTCGATCGAACCGAATATCCCCAGCGCGCAGGCCAGCGCGATCTCGTGTTCGAACGAGTGCCCGGCCAGAATGGCGTGGCCTTGTTCGATGTTGACCTTCACTTCGTTTTCCAGCCCGTGCCGCTTAAGAAAGCCGAAAACCGTCGCGACATCGTAATCATATTGATGCTTCGTCGGCTCTTGCGGTTTGGGCTCGATCAGGATGGCGCCTTCAAACCCGATCTTGTGTTTGTATTCGACGACCAGGTTCAAAAACCGGCCGAATTGCCGGTCTTCCTGCTTCAAATCGGTGTTCAGCAGCGTTTCGTAGCCCTCGCGCCCGCCCCACAGCACATAGTTCGCGCCGCCCAATTGGTGAGTGGCGTCGATGCAGGTCTTTACGGTCGCCGCCGCATAGGCGAACACTTCCGGGTCGGGATTTGTCGCGGCGCCGGCCATATAGCGCCGGTTGGAAAAAAGATTTGCCGTTCCCCAAAGCAGGCCGATCCCCGTCTCTTCTTGTTTGCCGGCGAAATAATCGACGATTTCCCTCAGGTTTCGCGTGTTCTCGCTGAAGGAATCACCCTCGGGACGCACGTCGGCATCGTGAAAACAGTAATATGGCGCGCCGAGAGTCGAGAACATCTCGAAGGCGACATCCGCTTTCAGTTTGGCCGCGTCCATCGTATTGCCCATCCGGCCCGCAGACCAGGGACGCTCGAAAGTCTGAACGCCGAACGGATCGCCGCCCGGCCAGACAAAGCTGTGCCAGTAGCAAACGGCGAAGCGCAAATGCTCTTCCAGTCGTTTGCCCATCACGATTTCGCCCGGATCGTAAAACCGGAAAGCCAGCGGGTTCGCGCTCCCGGCTCCTTCAAAGGGAATTGTCTCGATGTCGCCGAAAAAGCCGGTGGTCATGCGGTTACTCCCCTGATTGCCGGATACAACGCCTTCCACCGTTCATAGGCTTCGGCGAATGCCGGGATCAAGTCCCTGTCCGGCTCGATTGTTTCGGATATGGCGGGCGGTGTGCAGACGCGGAGCGGGTCGGCCTTCTCGGCCGCGATCAAGCCCAGCCGCGCGGCGCCGAACGCGGCACCATAATCGCCATCGGCCGGCACGTCCACCGGTATCGCCAGCACGGTGGAGATCAATTTCAGCCAATAGCGCGACCGCGAACCGCCGCCCGCCGCGATAACGCGGTCAAGCCCGGTTCCGGTCTGACGCAACGCGGCCAGGCTGTCGGCGAGCGCGAAACTCACCCCTTCGAGCACCGCCCGGGTCAGGTCGGACCGGGCCTGACCGTGCCGTAAGCCGAGAAAGGCGCCGCGAATGGCGGCGTCATTGTGCGGAGTACGCTCGCCCGCGAGGTATGGCAGAAAACCTGCGTCGCCCGGAGGGCGGAGGTTTTCGCCGAGTTCTTTGGTCAGTTCGACCGGTTCGGCGCCCGCGATGCCGGCGTACCAGTTCAAGGCGTCGGCGGCGGACAGAATGACGCCCATTTGATGCCAGGTTCCGGGAAGCGCATGACAGAACGTGTGAACGGCGCCTTCCGGATTCGGCAGGTAGGCATCGTTGGCCGCGAACAGAACCCCGGACGTACCGAGCGAAACGAAGGCCTGGCCCGCGCCGACCGTCCCCATCCCGACCGCGGTGGCCGTATTGTCGCCTCCGCCGCCGGCGACGGGAATGCCGGGCGTCATGCCGTATTGATTTGCGATTTCGGTTCGCAGAAATCCGCTCGTCTCACACCCCTCCACGAGCCTCGGCATTTGCTCGCGCGCAAGGCCGCAACGTTCAAGCAGTTTCCCGGACCAATCACGCCGCCCGGTGTCGAACCAGGACGTGCCGGCGCTATCGGACATATCCGACGCGAATTCGCCAGTGAGCCAGTAGCGTATGTAATCCTTCGGCAACAGGATCATCGCGGTTTCGGCAAATATCCCGGATTCGTTTCGCCGGACCCATTCGACCTTTGGCGCGGTGAATCCGGGAAAAACGATGTTCCCGGTGATATCGCGAAAGCAACCCTCGGCATCCATTTCGTCCGCCTCGGCGCTTGCGCGCGCGTCGTTCCACAACATGCATGGCCGCAGCACGGCGCCATCGGCGGCAAGCAGCGTCGCGCCATGCATCTGGCCCGACAAACCGATACCGCGCAAGGCGGTCAATGCGTCCCGATGCCCGCCGCCAAGCGAGGCGAGCGCTTCTTGAATCGCATATATCCATTCGGAGGCATCCTGTTCGGACCAGCCCGGATTTGGCCGCATGACCCGAATTTCAGCGGCGGCGGAAGCGACGATTTTCTGATCTTCGTCGATGATCAGCGTTTTGACACCCGACGTGCCCAAATCAATTCCCAGATACATTGGCCGATCGACTCCGTTTAAACCCTTATAGCCCAACCGAAAACCGGGTTGATAGATTTCATCCGGTCTCTTCGGGTGCCGGACATGGAAAAACCGATGCCCCGGAGTGAAATCGCCCGCCATGACCGGTGGGCAGTCGTCGTGCGGACGGCACGGATGAGGAATGGGCTCCGGCTCAAGCTGTTCGCGTTCCGTCACCGTTTGTCCACGGAGACTGATTTCTTCGGTCGGTTCGGAACGCGATGCAGCGCGGCCGGCCGGGATGTGTCGTTGCCGCCGGGCAGGCGCGGGTTTGTGTGGGACTGCCGCCTGATTGCATCCCGATGCGGTCAGGTCCCGGCCCGGCTTGAAATCTCTCCAGCAAGCGCCGCCATGAGTGTTGCGTCAGGTGGTGGTTTTCCGGGGGGCGGCGACGAGAGGCCGCCGCGCGATGGCCGGCACCCGGCCCCGCCGATCAGGCGGCGCGCCGATATGCGCGCAAACGGCATTTCCGCAATCAGACGGTCGGCCGCCGCGAGGTCGAGATACTCGTCGTAATTGTCGAAGCCGGACCGGCCGACATAATCAATAAAGCTCTCCGCAGGAACGCCGCCATTGACCGGAATGACCTCGTGGTTCTCAAGCTCCACATGCCATCAGGTGAATTTCGTCGGCATCTCCTCAAGAGACAGGAAGCGGACCGGGGTTCCGTCCTCCGCCAGCGTGCCGGCATTGACCAGCATGTCGCCGAACAGCAGGGCGTGATCGGCCTTTGCGGCGAGCTTCGAAAGCGCATCGCCCTGCGCCTACAATATACTTAGTCAATCCTCGAAATCCCACAAACCGCATTGTCCCTGCATTACAACCCCTCCGCCAAATCACGCCGAGCAAACCAGTTTCCGGAGATATCCAGGTGCCTTGCGCCTTGCGAAGCGGCGAGGCGCTGCACTTCATGTGCCGGACAGTCCCGGTCAGCGACGAATTCCTTCGTGTCCGGATGGGAGCGACAATCGGCTCCCATCCCAAGACAAAGGCGTCGCGTCGTCATGGACAATTCCGGCTTCCGCCCCCCGGAGTTGTTCGGAGCACAGGAGCACGACCCCGGTTGCTGCCTCGCAAACCTCAATGACTCCAACCGGTGAAGCGGCTCCAATCAGAGTTTGCCCGCGCGCTGCTGGATCATCATGAACGTATCGAATGTATACTCCGACAACTGCATCCACAGATAGGCGTCTTTCTTGAACTCAAGTTGTTGGTCGTAGATTTCCTTGAACGTCGCATTTTCGGCCGAGATTTCGGCATAGGTGGACTTGGCCGCCTCATACGAAGCTTCAAGAATTTGCTGGCTGAAAGGCCGCAGCTGCGCTCCGCCCTGCACCAGGCGCTTCAGCGCGGCCGGGTTTTTCGAATCGTAGTTGGCCATCATGTCGGAATTGGCTGCACGACAAGCGAATTCGAGGATGGCCCGATATGACCCGGGCAGTTCATCCCATTTCGCCTGGTTGACAAATGTGTGCAGAACCGGTCCGCCTTCCCACCAGCCGGGATAGTAATAATACTGGGCGACCTTGTTGAAGCCGAGCTTTTCGTCGTCATAGGGACCCACCCACTCCGTAGCGTCGATGGCGCCCTTCTCCAACGACGCATAAATGTCGCTGGCGGCGGTCTGCTGCGGCACGACACCGAGTTTCTCAATGATCTTGCCGCCCATGCCGCCGATGCGCATTTTAAGACCCTTCAGGTCATCCAGCGTGTTGATCTCCTTGCGGAACCACCCGCCCATCTGGGCGCCTGTATTGCCACAGGGAAATCCAACCAGACCCTGAGTTGCATAGAATTCGGACATCAACTCCTGTCCGCCGCCATGGTAGAACCATGCGTTTTGAAGCCGGGCGTTGAGGCCGAACGGAATTGCCGTGCCGAGCGCATAAGTCGCGTCCTTGCCCCAATAGTAGTAGGATGCCGTGTGAGCCAGTTCGACAGTGCCGGCAATCGCCGCGTCGGCCGCCTGCAGGCCCGGAACGATTTCGCCATCGGCGAAAACCTGAATATCGAAATTTCCGTCGGTCGCATCCCTGACGAAATTCGCCATCGTTTCCGCGGCGCCATAAATTGTGTCGAGCGCCTTTGGAAACGATGACGTCAGGCGCCATGTCACTTTTGGCATCGACTGGGCAACGGCCGGTGCGGCAAGCGTTGTCGCGGCAGCCGCGCCTGCACCGGTCAACCCGGCTTTCCTGATGAATGAACGACGATCCATGAAAGAACCTCCCGTAGATGAAATCGTTGCGGCGCCGACGGAAGTCGCGCTTATAGCGACGCTTCCGCCAGCCCGTGGCCACCATGAATACACTATGATACGCCTGTGTCTAGGCGGTACGGTCCCGAAATATCCAAAGCGGTGAAATAATTTGTCCACAATATCGCTTCCGGCGATCCCGGTTCGAATTGCCGTTTGGACTGGAATCATATGCGGAATCGAGTAATCTGCGGCGCAATGCAGCCGGGACCGGCCGTTTCAGCCGGAAATCGACCATGAGCAATGACATGCCGCTTGTCGCCGTGCCCACGGATGTTCGCGACTTCGACAACTATCTGTGGCACGGCGTTCCGCAACCTTATCTCGAAGCGGCAATCTCCGCCGCCGAGGTCACGCCGTTGGGCGTACCTTCATTTGGCGCCGACCGGATAAACCTGAAACGGGTTCTCGATGTGGTGGACGGGGTCATGATTACCGGCGCCAAGTCCAACGTGCACCCCCCCTTGTACGGTGAGAAGGCCACGGAGAACAACGGGCCTTACGATCCGGGCCGTGACGCCACATCCATTCCGATGATCGGGATGGCCATAGAACGCGGCGTGCCTCTGCTTTGCATCTGCCGTGGCGTCCAGGAACTGAATGTGGCGCTCGGTGGCACCCTTGCCACCGAGATACAGGAGAGGGACGGCATTCTGGATCACAGGGCTGTCGTAAGCGAAAACCAGGACGAACGGTTTTCGATCCATCAGACGATCATGGTCAAAGACGGTTCATGTCTCGCGAACGTGCTCGGTTCGGGCGAATTGAAGGTCAACTCGCTGCACCGGCAGGCGATTGGCGAACCTGC
This sequence comes from Rhizobiaceae bacterium, assembly GCA_965204295.1. Lineage (GTDB taxonomy): Bacteria > Pseudomonadota > Alphaproteobacteria > Rhizobiales > Rhizobiaceae > JAWKWH01. Next base: position 1,062,496 of record OZ241973.1, on the reverse strand, counting down.
CTCGGGTCTTGAGATCGAGGCTGTGGCGCCGGACGGAATCATTGAGGCGGTCTCGGTCGGGGGTGCCAAAGCGTTCGCTGTAGGGGTTCAATGGCACCCCGAATACTGGGTGGCCAGCGATCGTCCTTCCGCTCTGATTCTCAAGGCGTTTGGCGATGCCGTTCGCGCGCATGCCGCCGGAAGGGTCGCGCCGCGGACCGCGGCCGGATGACGATGGCGTCGAACCATTCACACGACCATGAACGGTCGGAATTGTCCGAAACCGAATTGCGCGTCCACACTCTCGAATCGTTATTGGTCGAGAAAGGCTATATCGAACTGGAGGCTCTCAATATCCTGATCGATACCTACGAGACGAAAATCGGGCCGCGAAACGGAGCGAAAATTGTCGCCCGGGCGTGGACGGACTCAAAATTCAGACGCCGGCTCCTTGAAGACGCCACCGCCGCCATCGCCTCAATGGGTTTCACGGGCAGGCAAGGCGAGCACATGGTGGCGGTCGAGAACACCGATGATGTGCACAATGTCGTCGTATGCACACTTTGCTCATGTTACCCTTGGCCGATACTGGGGCTTCCGCCCGTTTGGTACAAATCGCCGCCGTACCGGTCACGCATCGTCATCGACCCTCGCGGGGTGCTGTCGGAATTCGGCGTCAATTTGCAAAAAGACAAGAACATCCGTGTTTGGGATTCGACTGCCGAAGTGCGCTACCTCGTCATTCCGCAACGACCGGCCGGCACGGAGGATATGGACGAGGAAAACCTGGCAGGTCTCGTCTCGCGCGATTCGATGATCGGCGCCGGATTGGCGCGGTCGCCGGGAGAGGTCGAATGAACGGCGCGGCTGACCTGGGCGGTGCGATGGGATTCGGTCCGATCAACCCGGAATCCGGCGGGCCGCCGTTCCATCACGAATGGGAACGCCGGATTTTTGCCGTCACGCTGGCGATGGGAGCCACCGGATCGTGGAATCTTGACCAATCCCGCTTTGCGCGAGAGAGCCTGCCACCGGCGCAATATCTGAACTCGACCTACTATGAGATATGGCTCGCGGCCCTCGAAAAGCTCATGCTCGAACGGGGACTGGCGACCGGCGGCGAATTGGAATCGGGTATGGCGGCCGGAATCTCGAAGCCGGTCGCCGGCGTCCTGGCTGCCGATCAAGTCGCCGAAACGCTTGCGCGCGGCGGACCTGTTGACCGCCCGCAAACGGCTCCGGCGAAATTCGCCGTCGGCGATGCGGTGGTCACAAAGAACATGCATCCGACGGGCCATACCAGATTGCCGCGATATTTGCGAAACCATAACGGCGCGGTCCGCAAAATCCACGGCTTTCATGTCTTTCCGGACCGCAATGCGGCCGGGCAGGGCGAATGCCCCCGGTGGCTGTATTCGGTCGAATTTTCCGCATTTGAACTGTGGGGCGAAGATGCGGATGCGCGCTGCTCCGTCGTCGCCGATTGCTGGGAACCCTACCTTGAACCGGCCTGAACCAATTCCAGGTTCGCCGGTCGATAAAGATGGTGGGCCCGTGTTCGATGCGCCCTGGCAGGCGCAAGCCTTCACCATGACGTTGGCCTTGCATGAACGAGGAGCATTCACATGGCCGGAATGGACGCGGATTCTGGTGCGGGAGATCGCATCCGGTATTCACGGCGATGGCAATGAGGGCTATCACAATGCATGGCTTTCTACTCTCGAATTCATCTTTCATGACAAGGGATTGGTTGAAGAGCGTGAGATTTCGGAAAGACGGGCGGAGTGGGAACGGGCGGCGCGGACCACGCCGCACGGAAAGCCGATTGAACTGGATTAGGTGAATTCGGCGATCGGTTACCTGCCGCCGGTTGCAGGTCTCAAAATCGGCATGGTGGCAGTTTATGGTTGACGCATTCCTGACCCGAAACTGAAGCGCTTGATGTCCGGACTATCGTTCGGCGGGATTGCCGGTCGACCGGCGGACATGCAGTTCAGGTCGGATGAGCTTCTGTTCGGCATCGACCGCCGCGCCCTCTAGGCGATCGAGCAGCGCTCGCGCCGCGAGGCGTCCAACCTCTCGCTGCCCGTTCCACACCGTTGTCAGGGCGGGCATGGCGATTGCCGCCTCCTCCAAATCATCGTATCCGGTGACCGAAATATCTTCGCCCGGCGTAAAACCCGCGCGAGCCAGTCCGTTCATCAAACCGATGGCGACGAGATCATTCCAGCAAACCGCCGCGGTCGGACTGTCTTTCAGCGCCAGAAAACTACCCGTCATTTCAAACCCGGCCTGTTTCGTACGCGGTCCGGGCAGACGCCACGCCGGTTTGGCTGCCAGGCCGGCCCGTTCCATCGCAACGACATATCCCCGATAGCGGTCGCGTCCCGTCGACGTTTCGTCCGTCCCCCCGATCATGGCAATCCGACGATGGCCCAGTCCGATGAGGTGATCGGTCGCGAGTCCGATGCCGTAGGCGTCGTCTCCCCTGAATACGGGAACTTTCGCGTCTTGAACCGTCCGCGCGATCAGCACCGCGGGAAGCCCGTTTTCTTCGGCCATGCGTATGTCTTCGGGAGGCGTATCGATGGCCGGAGACATTATGACGCCGTCGGCGCCAAGTTGCAGCAACGTGTCGATGAATATCCTTTGCTTCTCCAACTGATCGTAATGGTTGGACAGAATGAATGTCTGACGGGAACGATCCAGTTCGCTTTCGATCGACCTCAGGATTTCCGCGTAGAACGGATTCATGATGTCGTGTACGATCACGCCGACGATACCTGACCGCGATGTCCTCAGACTGGCGGCCCGGCGGTTGTATATGTAACCGATTGCGCGCGCATGCGTCTTGATCCTGTCGCGGGTGTGACCGGCGACCAGCGGACTGTCCCGAAGCGCCAGCGACACGGTGGCCGTTGACACTCCCAACGCATCGGCAATGGTTGATAGCTTGATTTTTTGGACCAGGAGACATCCTCAGCCGGATACCGGCAATCTCGGCTTAAACTGTTTAAAAGCTTATGGCACCGTTTCTTCTTGTCGAAAAGAGCCTCTTGATGATCAGCCGGCAAGCCGGCCGGTTTTGGCGATCAAATTCATCTCGATTTGCGACAACAATTTCTTGAGCCTCTTTCGCTCCTTTTCGGTCAGGCCCGCCAAAACGCTCTTCTCTGTCTTGCGAATCGCACGGTTTATGGCCGACAGGGCGGATTGGCCGGTTTCGGTTAGATGGACATGCGTTTGCCTGCCGTCACGCTCGGACGCCCGGCGCTCCACGAAACCTTGATCCTGTAACCGGTTAATTGTTTTGGTGATCGTGGGCGGGCGCACACCGACCCGTTCAGCCAGTTGGCCGGTCGTTAACCCGTCATCGGTATGAAGGGCCAGCATGATCTGGTCCTGCCCGGCGTAAAATCCGTGGGCCAGAAGGCGCCCGGCAAGGGCTGTACGCGCCATCCTGGCCGCGCTGTTCAATTTAGCGATGGTTGTGTCATTGTTGTTCTTGGTTTTTGCCATTTTGCTCCCCTTGGCCGCAAACATTTCGCCAATTCAACTTTAACGTCGCGTCTTCGCAAGACAAGCGGATGGCCGCTTTGCTTGTCATGGCGGTTTCAAAAGACTACGGGTCGAGCCCGACACTCCGTTTTCGAGCGATCAATCAAAGGCAGGCGCGGGATGGGCGAAAATTGTGAAATCGCACTCTTGCCGCTCGGCGCGACCGAGCAACACGGACCGCACCTTCCGTTCGACACGGATGCGATTATTGGCGAAGCCGTGGCATCGCGTACGGTCGCCCGGCTCCCGAAATCAATCCCGGTGAAATTGTTACCGGTAGAAAGAGTGGGATATTCGATCGAACATCTGGACACGCCCGGCACGGAATCGCTCACATATTCCGAAGCGACGGAACGGTGGATCGCGGTCGGCGCGGAACAGAAAGCGGCGGGCATCGGCAAGTTCGTCTTGGTAAACGCACACGGCGGCAATTCACCGCTCATGACCATTGTGGTGACGGAATTGCGTATCCGGCACACCATGCTTGCTGTCGCGACTTCTTGGACGAGATTCGGATATCCACCCGGACTGGTCAATGAGACGGAACGCACCATCGGAATTCACGGCGGTTTTATCGAAACCTCGGTCATGCTGACGCTCAGACCGGAGGCGGTTGACATGAACGCGGCGAAGAATTTTCCGTCCCGCCAGTCGGACTGGACGCGGAAGTTCAAGCGCCTTCGCGCCTGCGGCCCCAATGCATTCGGCTGGAAAATACAGGACTTGAGCGCGGAGGGCGTTGTTGGAAACGCTGCCGCGGCGAACGCGGAAGCCGGTGCGGCCATTCTCGACCATGCAGCGCAAGGTCTCGCTGAGTTGCTGATCGATGTCCACAAATTCGATCTCGGTGAATTGCGCTGAATTCGCGTTTCAGAGCCAGACGCGATTTCAGCTTGAACGGACGTGGACAAAAGACTTTCAAAAATTTTTGCATGAGCCGCGAGCGCACCGTTCCATTATTATCGACAACGAGAAACATACAAGCAGGAGCAGGCCGCCAAGTGGCTGATCCGGTTCGATACCAACGCGACATGCGCGGCCATGGCCCAAATCCGCCAAACGCCAACTGGCCCGGTGGGGCGGTCATCGCCGTCCAATTCGTCATAAACTATGAAGAAGGCGGTGAAAACTGCATATTGCATGGCGATCAGGCCTCCGAGGCGTTTCTGTCTGAAATCGTAGGCGCGGCACAGTGGCCGGGGCAGCGCCACTGGAACATGGAAACGATCTACGAGTACGGCGCGCGCGCCGGCTTCTGGCGGCTTCATCGTATATTCACCGAGCAGCAGATACCCGTGACTGTTTATGGCGTCGCCACGGCGCTGGAACGCTCCCCTGAGCAGGTCGCGGCAATGCAGGAAGCCGGTTGGGAGTTGGCCACCCACGGCTACAAATGGATCGAGTACAAGGATTTTTCCGAGGATGATGAGCGCCGGCATTTGCGCGAGGCGGTCCGCATTCATGCCGAAGTTACCGGCGAAAGGCCGCGCGGATTTTATCTCGGGCGAGCATCGGTGAATTCCGTCAATATCGCAGCCGGCGAAGGCGGTTTTGACTATGTCTCGGACAGCTATGCCGACGACCTGCCCTATTGGCATGAGCACGACGGCGGCGCACAGCTCATCATCCCCTATACGCTTGATGCAAACGATATGCGGTTTGCCACGCCGCAGGGCTTTAATTCCGGAGATCAGTTCCACACCTACCTCAAGGATACGTTTGACACGCTTTATCAGGAGGGACGGGCCGGCGTTCCGAAAATGATGAATATCGGGCTTCACTGCCGGTTGGCGGGCAGGCCGGGCCGTGCGGCGGCCATTCGGCGGTTCATAGAGTATGTGAAGAACCATGGTGACGTCTGGATAGCCCGGCGCATCGATATCGCCGATCACTGGAAATCGGAGCATCCCTACAAGCCTCAAGCAAACCGCCCGTCGCGCATGGACAAGAAAACGTTCGTCGAGCATTTCGGCAGCGTGTTCGAGCATTCCGCCTGGATTGCCGAACGGACCTGGAATAACGAGCTGGGGCCTGCGCATGACAGCGCGGCCGGCCTCCATAACGCGCTTTCACGCGTGTTCCGCTCCGCCGGCAAAGGGGAGCGCATGGGTGTGCTCGCCGCTCATCCCGATCTGGCCGGCAAGCTTGCCGCGGCAAAGCGACTGACCGCGGAATCAACCGCCGAGCAGGCTTCCGCCGGTCTCGACGCCCTGACCGACGAGGAACGCGAGGCCTTCACAAAGCTCAACGGTTCATACACCGGCAAATTCGGTTTTCCCTTTATTGTTGCGGTACGCGGCCTTGCCAAGGATGACATCATGAAAGCATTCGCGACTCGCATCGAAAACGACCGGAACACCGAATTTGAAACCGCTTGCCGGCAGGTCGAACGCATAGCGCTTCTGCGCCTGCGCGATCTGTTGCCATAGGCGAGGACGGGGAACACGCAAGTGCAAGACGGATCAAATTCCACGCAAGCCAGACCATACTACGCGCCGACGGGCGGCCTGCCGCCGCAAACCCGGTTGCTGACCGATCGGGCAGTCTTTACCAACGCCTACGCGGTCATTCCAAAGGGTGTTCTCACCGATATCGTCACCAGCAGACTTCCGTTCTGGAGCGGGACACGGGCGTGGGTGATCGCCCGCCCGCTTTCCGGCTTCGCCGAAACATTCTCACACTATATCGTGGAGGTCGCGTCAGGCGGCGGCAGTGACCGACCGGAGCCCGACCCGCAGGCCGAAGCGGTCGTTTTCATCGTAGAGGGTTCGCTGACGCTTGCAATCGACGGCATATCCCATGAGATGGGAGAAGGGGGCTACGCATTCATCCCCCCCCGTGCAAAATGGTCGGCGGCCAATTCCGCATCGTCGCCCGTTCGATTTCATTGGATCCGCAAGGCTTACGAAGCCATCGACGGCATCGACCGCCCCGAGGCATTCGTCGTCAACGAAAGAGACATAGAGCCGATACCTATGCCGGATACCGACGGCAAATGGTCGACGACGCGATTTGTCGGTCCGGAGGACATGCGCCACGACATGCATGTCGCCATTGTCAATTTCCGGCCGGGTGGCGTGATCCCCTTTGCTGAAACCCACGTTATGGAGCACGGGCTTTATGTATTGGAGGGCAAGGCGGTTTACAGGCTCAACCGGGATTGGGTCGAAGTCGAGGCGGGCGATTTCATGTGGCTGCGCGCTTTCTGTCCGCAGGCCTGTTACGCCGGCGGCCCCGGACCATTCCGCTATTTGCTTTACAAGGATGTGAACCGGCACATGAAACTGGGTTCGTTCCAGATGCGACAACAATGAAGATCGTCGCAAAACCGCTTACACGCAGGGCTTTCGATCCCTATGGCGAAGTCATCGATGCGGAGGGAGCCGAGCAGTTCCCGATCAATGGCGGAAAGTGCACCCGAATTCATGACCTCGCCAATGTGGAGGCGGAAGGACCGAACGCGAGAGTGTTGATCAACATTTTCCGCGGGCTGCCGTACGAATTTCCGCTAACCCTGTCATTTGTCGAACGCCATCCATTCGGCAGCCAGGCGTTCGTGCCGCTGGGAGGGTTACCCTTTCTGGTCGCGGTGTGTCAGGATACGGCGGATGGTCCCAGCAAACCGGAAGCGTTTGTAACCGAACCCGGTCAGGGAGTGAATTATGCCCGCAATGTCTGGCATGCGGTGCTGACGCCCATAGGCGAACAGCAGGACTTCCTTGTCATCGACCGCGGTGGCGATGGTTCCAATCTTGAGAAGCACACTTTCGATCAGCCGTGCGAAATTCATTTGCCGGAGGAATTTGACGATGAATGACGCCGCATTTGTAAACCGGCTGCTTGACGTCATCGAATTCGACATCATTCCGATGACGGAGGCCGGAGTCGCCAGGGGCAACAAGCTGTTCGGCGCGGCGATATTGAGGAAATCCGACCTTTCGCTGGTTCTGGCCGAAACCAACAATGAACTGGAAAACCCGCTATGGCATGGCGAAATCCATGCCCTGAAGCGCTTTTACGAAATGCCGGAGAACCAAAGGCCTGATCCGGGAGATTGCGTGTTCATCGCCACACACGAGCCGTGCCCGCTGTGCCTTTCTGCGATTACATGGACCGGTTACGACAACTTCCATTATTTGTTCAGTCACGAAGACACACGCGATTCATTCGCCATTCCGCACGACCTGAAAATTCTGAAAGAGGTCTTCACGCTTGATCCGGGTGGTTACAATCGGACCAACGCGTTCTGGAGAAGCCATTCGATCAAAGACCTTGCGAAGGGAATGTCGGATCAAGACGCCGAAATGCTTGAATCCCGCATAACCTCCCTCTGCGCAAAATACGACGAGATGTCGGCTGTCTATCAGTCATCCAAATCCGAAAACGCCATTCCGCTATACTGACAAAAAGAAAGCGATCACGCACCGGTGCGTGGCAATCGGCGGTTTGCCGCTTGCAAGCTTTCAACCGGTCTGCTTTGTTTTGCGTCGGCATGCGCAAATCAAAATGTGGCGGGAGCCTATTGCGTTCAAGTTGAACATGCGTTCAATATAACCGTCGTGAATGGCAGCCATGCGGGACAACCGCAGTTTTGGGAGGAATATCGAACATGACCAAAGAACTTGAATATCTGAGCCACCGCGTGACCAAGGGAAAGATGAACCGCCGCGATTTCATGGGAAGGGCCGCCGCGTTGGGTGTGGCGGCGCCAGTGGCGGCTTCGATGCTGACAAGTGCGGCAAAAGCCCAGGGAGCGCAAAAAGGCGGCACGCTTCGCGCCGGTCTTGTGGGCGGTGAATCGACCAACAGTCTTGATCCGGCGACATTCCTCAGTCAGGTGCCGCAATCATTCGGCCGCGCCTGGGGCGAAACCCTCGTCAATGTGTCGGCAACCGGCGAACTCGACCTTCGCATCGCCGAGGAAATCGGCGCATCGGACGATGCCAAGGTGTGGACATTCAAAATCCGCAAAGGTGTGGAGTTTCACAACGGCAAAACATTGACGCCTGACGACGTTGTCGCGACGCTTGAACGGCATTCGAACGAGGAATCGAAGTCGGGGGCGCTTGGCGTTGTCAAGGGTATTGGCGACATGCGCGTGGACGGCGACAATGTAGTCATCACGCTCGGCGAAGCCAACGCCGACCTGCCCTATCTTTTGGCCGACTATCACCTGATCATCCAGCCCGGCGGCGGCAAGGATGCGCCGGATGCCGGTATAAGCGCGGGTCCATACAAGATCGCGGTGAACGAACCCGGCGTCCGTCATGGCGGCGAACGCAATGAGAATTATTGGGACGATAGCCGGGGTCATGCAGATCAGGTCGAGATTGTGGTGATCAATGACACGACGGCTCGAACTTCGGCGCTTCAGTCCGGTCAGGTCGACATGATCAATCGCCTTGAGCCGAAGATCGTCGGGCTGGTCGAGCGTCTTCCGGGCGTGACGATCCAGAATGTTTCCGGTCGAGGTCACTATGTCTTCGTCATGCACTGCAATACCGCGCCGTTCGACAACAACGACCTGCGCATGGCGCTGAAACTGGCCATGAACCGGGAGGAGATGGTCGACAAGATCCTGTTCGGTTATGGCGGTGTCGGCAACGACTTTCCGATCAATGCGTCCTATCCGCTGTTCTCCGACGATATTCCGCAACGCCAATATGATCCGGACCAGGCGGCGCATTTCGTCAAGAAGTCGGGCCACGAAGGTCCGGTCGTGCTGCGTACGTCCGATGTGGCGTTCCCCGGCGCCGTCGATGCCGCACAGCTTTATCAGCAGTCTTGCGCCAAGGTCGGCATCGATATCGAGATCAAACGCGAACCGGGTGACGGATACTGGTCGGAGGTCTGGAACAAGCAGCCATTCTGTTGCTCGTTCTGGAGCGGACGGCCGGTGCAGGACCAGATGTACTCGACGGCCTATCTGTCAGGCGCCGACTGGAACGACACCAAATTTTTCCGCAAGGATTTCGACAAGATCATCATCGCCGCGCGCGCGGAGCTTGATGCAGACAAGCGCAAGGCGCTTTATCGCGACGCCGCGCTGATCGTCCACAATGAGGGCGGTCTGATCCTGCCGATGTTCAATGACTTCATTGACGCAAGCAGCGCCCGATGCGGTGGATTCGATCCCGACCCCAACGGCGAACAGATGAACGGGTTCTCCCTGTCGAAGTGCTGGGTCGCCGCTTAGACGCCGGTATGTCATCACCGGTACTCAAACTGATTGCCCAGCGTTTGTCGCTGGGCATTCTTTTGCTGTTCGCCGTCTCCGCGCTCATCTTTGTCGGCACTCAGATTTTGCCGGGAGATGTGGCGCAGGCCATTCTCGGACAATCCGCGACTGAGCAGGCGCTCGCCAATCTGCGCCGCGATCTGGGCCTCAATGACCCGGCCTATTTCCGTTACTTAAAATGGCTGGGCGGAGTGCTGGTTGGCGATTTGGGAACATCGCTGGCCAACGGGACGGATATTGCCGAGGCAATCGGCAGGCGATTGTACAATACCTTGTTTCTCGCGACTGTCGCCGCGGTTGTCGCTGTGCCCCTGTCAATCCTTTTGGGGATTCTGGCGGTGCGATACCGCAACCGCTGGCCCGATAAGCTCATTTCGGCGGTCACCCTTGCGTCGATCTCTCTTCCGGAGTTCTTTATCGGCTATCTCCTGATTTTTTTCATCGCGGTGCAACTGGGCTGGTTCCCAAGCGTCGCCACGGTTTTCGACGGCATGAGTTTTGGTCAGCGTCTCGCCGCGGTTGCGTTGCCGGCGGCAACGCTGACGCTGGTGGTGCTCGCCCACATGATGCGCATGACCCGGGCGGCAATCCTCAATGTCATGCAATCGGCCTATATTGAGACGGCCGAATTGAAAGGTGTTTCGGCATTCGATATCATTCGCGGACACGCTTTCCCCAACGCCATCGCTCCGATCGTCAATGTCGTCATGCTCAATCTCGCCTATCTGGTGGTTGGCGTCGTCGTTGTCGAAGTGATCTTCGTCTATCCGGGCATGGGTCAGTATCTCGTTGACCACGTCGCGAAACGCGACGTACCGGTTGTTCAGGCATGCGGCCTGATATTCGCCGCGATCTTTATCGGCCTCAACATGCTGGCCGACATCATTGCCATACTCACCAATCCGCGTTTGCGGCATCCAAAATAGCGGAGCGGCGATGTTTACCCGAATTCCGCTCAGCGCCTGGATCGGCATCGTTTCCACCTGCCTGTTTCTGTTTGCCGCGCTGTTCGCGCCGCTGCTGGCGCCGCATCGGCTGACGGAAATCGGCGGCGGCGTATGGGAGCCGATGTCTTCACAATTCTGGCTCGGAACCGACAATTTGGGCCGGGATCTGCTGTCCCGCATGATCTACGGCGCGCGCACCACGATTTTCATTGCGGCGGTGGCGACGATTCTGTCATTTTCGCTTGGGTCGGTCCTCGGATTTACAGCGGCTGTCGTAGGCGGATGGCTCGATCAAGCGCTTTCCCGCTTCATTGATCTGATCATGTCGATCCCGACGCTGATCTTCGCGCTGGTCGTGCTTTCGGTATTGCCCGCCAACCTGCTGACGCTGATCCTGGTTATGGGCATTCTGGATTCGACCCGCGTTTATCGATTGTCGCGCGCCGTCGCTGTGGACATCAATGTCATGGATTTCGTCGAGGCCGCCAAGCTTCGCGGCGAAGGACGAATGTGGGTCATCTTCCGCGAAATACTGCCGAACGCACTGTCGCCTCTCGTGGCGGAACTTGGATTGCGTTTCATCTTCCAGGTCCTTTTCCTGTCGACGCTTTCGTTTCTTGGCCTTGGTGTTCAGCCTCCGGAAGCCGACTGGGGCGGAATGGTCAAGGAGAACAAGGACGGCATCGTCTTCGGAATCCCGGCGGCGCTGATCCCGGCCGCCGCGATCGCGTTGCTTGCCATCTCCGTCAATCTGGTCGCCGACTGGATTCTCAACCGGACGACCAGCCTGAAGGGAGGCCGCGGTGGCTGAAGACAACACACTGCTGGACGTGCGCGACCTGAAGATCGGCGCCACCGTCTACCCTCCAGGCGAAGCCCCGAAGGATATCACGATCGTCGACGGCGTCTCCTTTACACTGGCCAAGGGCAGCGTGCTGGGCCTCATCGGCGAGTCCGGCGCCGGCAAGTCTACCATCGGGCTTTCTTCCATGGCTTATGGACGCGGCGGCGTCGAGATCACCGGTGGCGAGGTCTTTCTGAATGGCCGCGACATCCTCAAACAGGGGATCGGCGGCCTGCGCAAACTTCGCGGCAAGGAAGTCTGCTACGTCGCCCAATCGGCCGCTGCCGCGTTCAATCCCGCTCACAAACTCATGGAACAGGTGGTCGAGGCCGCCTTGCTGCATAAGACGGCTACCCGCAAGGAAGCCGAACGGCGCGCCAAAACGCTGTTTGCCAAACTCGGGCTTCCCGGTCCGGAAAATATCGGCAACCGTTACCCCCATCAGGTTTCGGGTGGGCAGTTGCAGCGGGCCATGACGGCGATGGCGCTGTGCACGGAGCCTGACCTCATCGTGTTCGACGAACCGACAACGGCGCTTGACGTGACGACGCAGATCGACGTGCTGGCCGCGATCAAGGACGCCATTCACGATTATCATGTCGCCGCACTTTACATCACACATGATCTCGCGGTGGTCGCACAGGTGTCGGACGAAATCATGGTGCTGCGACACGGCAAGACGGTTGAGCACGGCGAGACCAGGCAAATCATAGAAACGCCAAAGGAAGATTACACAAAAGCGCTGGTTTCGGTACGTTCGATCGAACATGAGGAAAAGAAGCCGACACCTGAACCATTGCTGCAAGCGGAAAATATAACCGCGGCCTACGGAGGCGGTTCGGTCAAGGTTCTGAAAAATGTCTCGGTCGACCTGCATCCGGGGCAAACGCTCGCCATCGTCGGGGAGTCAGGTTCCGGAAAATCGACGCTTGCCCGCGTTATAACCGGCTTGCTGCCGCCAATGGAAGGTTCGGTGACATTCTCCGGACGCCGCTTGTCGCGTGCGCTCGCGGACCGCAAACGCGAGGATTTGCGCGAATTGCAGATGATCTATCAGATGGCCGATGTGGCGATGAATCCGCGTCAGACGGTAGCGACGATCATCGGCCGTCCGCTCGAGTTCTATTTCGACATTCGCGGCGCGGAAAAGGAAAAGCGGATTGGCGAACTGCTCAATGAGATCGAGATGGGTACGGGATTCGCCGACCGTTATCCCGCCGAACTTTCCGGCGGCCAAAAACAGCGCGTTTGCATTGCGCGCGCGCTGGCGGCCAAACCCAAGCTGATCATATGCGACGAGGTGACCAGCGCGCTTGATCCACTTGTCGCCGACGGAATTTTGAAGCTGCTGCTCGAATTGCAAAAAATCGAGGACGTCGCCTATTTGTTCATCACCCATGATCTGGCCACCGTGAAGGCGATCGCCGATTCCATCGCGGTCATGTATCAGGGCGAGGTCGTTCGCTACGGACCCAAATCCAAAGTCTTGATGCCGCCGTTCGACGACTACACCGACCTCCTTTTGTCTTCGGTTCCCGAAATGGAACTTGGCTGGCTGGAGAAGGTGCTGTCCACCCGCAGGATGGAAAGCGCCGGCAACTGATGGAACCGGACATTCCATACTCAACGATTTGGCGCTGTTTGAGGCGCGGCGCGATAAACCGCCGCCGCTATCGCTAAAGCGCGGAAAACCCGTCGGGTTACAAACGACGTTCATACGAAATCAGGTGCTGCAAAATGGCGATCGACAACAAACTTCTGCTCATCGTTCTCGACGGCGTTCCGTTCCGCAACTGGCGCCGCTTGTTCGGCAATCTGGAAGGCTGGGTCCGGTCGGGCGACGCCAGGGTCTGGAAAATCCGCTCGGTCTTGCCGTCGATCTCCGGGCCCTGCTACGCCTCGATCCATACCGGTGTTCCGCCCCAGGCACACGGTGTGCTGGCGAATGAAATCCGCCACCGGGTCCAGCAACCGGATATTTTCTTCGAGGTGACGAAGGCGGGAGGCAGGACGGGAGCGGTCGCCCATTCCTACTGGAGCGAGTTTTTCCACCGTCATCCGTTCGACCCGGTGCGAGACCTGGAATATGACGAACCGGGCGCACCGATTGCTCATGGCCGGTTTCATTCCATGACCGGCTACGGCCGCACCAATCAAATGACCCCCTCTGACGCCGATCTGTTCGCGACATTGACAATGCTGACCGAGCGCTTTGGCATCGACTACGGGATCCACCATTCATGCACACTGGATTCCATGGGTCATCGGTACGGACACGACTGCGCTGAGATGGATTACGCCTGCGAGGTCGCGGACGTCATGCTGGCCGCCTTTCTGCCGCGCTGGTTGAACAACGGCTATGAAGTCATTGTCACCGCCGATCATGGGCAAACGGAACGCGGCCACCATGGAGGGCGCGAGGATTTGCAGCAGGATGCCGCGTTTTACTGGTTTGGCGGCGGTGACGGGCCGCCCGATGACACGTTGCTTGACCAGTTGCAGATCGCGCCGACAATTCTGAAACGATTTGACGTATCGGTTCCCGAAACGATGAAAGCGCAACCGTTTCTCACGTGAACTGCCTTATTTCCGGGCTAACGATCTTTCGAAATGTCTGACCGACGCTTCGAACTTGTCGCGGCGGCAGGTATTGCAAAACCGGCAATGCCGCCATTGAAACAGGTGAGAGTCTTTATTAATTCTGCTTGTTTGTCTGATTTTCTGTGATTTTGGCGCGGGGTGGTCATCTGAACTGGTCTTGTGTTTTGGATGCAGCGACTTGCACCGCTTTCGGAGTGTTTCTGGTTGCTATTGAACGGACACGTCCTGTGATCAGGCGGTGACGCTGCCTGCGAGTTGGACCAAGCGGCGGATGTTGCAGGCGATGTTTGTCATGCCGATTTTGGTTTTTGCGCGGGCCGGACCGATGGTGCGGACTGCCATACCCATCATGTGCTTGTGGACGGCAAAGACGTGCTCGACCGGCGCGCGGTGTTTTGCCTTTGTCCTGTTGCCACGGCGGATATGCTTCGGCATTAGCCTGCCCTTGGGTTTGCGATGGTGGACATGGCTGACAAAACCGTGGCGCGCCAGGAACGCTTCGTTCTGCTTCGAACGGTACGCGCTATCGGCCCGGACGCCAGAGCCAGTGTTGGTTTTGTCCAGCAATCCCTGGCGCAGCATTCGCCCGTCATGGCGGGCGGCATCTGTGACATCCCAACGGCGGATGAAGCGGAACGCTTTGTCGATGCCTGCGTGGTTCTTGTACCCGAAAGACGGAATTGCGATGTCGGGCGGCGCGGGACCGCCGTCCACGGGCGTCTTCGCCGTGCCGAACTGGACGGTCCAGCGCGCATCGATGGCTTTCTGGCGTGCTTTGGCGGGATGTGAGGGCCAAATCCCGGCGGCGGTCTTGCCTGCCTTGATGTCTTTCTTTTCCTTGTCCGTATTGCGTTGCTTGGGTGCGGCGACCAGCGTGCTGTCCACCAATTGCCCTGACATGGCGATGGCGGTCTCGAACCGGGCGAACAGAGCATCGACCGCCTTGGCCCGGGTCAGGCGCTCGCGAAACGACCAGATCGTCTTCGCGTCGGGGACCTTGTCTTGCAGGCCCAGCCCCAGGAAACGCATGAACGACAGCCGGTCGCCAATCAGGAACTCCGCACGGTCGTCCGAGAGATTGTTCTGCGCCTCAATGATCAGGATCTTGAACATGAGCACAGGGTCATAGGGCGGGCGTCCGCCCTTCCTGCCATCCGCGTACGCCAGTGCCGTGTCCAGATCAGCACGGAAAATCTCGAAGTCCACCGCCGCAACCCAGGCTTCGAGTTGAGCGCCCAAATCGCTCAAACGCTCAAGCCGTTCATCAACGTCGAAAAATCCAGCCTGCTGAACCATCCATAACCCCTCACTTCATGGCGCGAGTGAACCATAATCAGCCAAGATTGGCGAGTAAATCAAGGCCCTCAGGTGAGCGAAACCGGGTTCGCAGGTTCGCCGGACCGGGGGCGGGTTTCATTCACGCGGTTTTCGATGGCCAGTTCAGTCCCCGATTGCGTCATAGGGCCATTCACCCCTTCCAAGCGCGTCCACCGCCGCAACGACCCGTGAGAAGCTGCCGCGAGCACGCTTGACCGTATTGCGCGCTCTCAGATAGCCATGGACGAGGCCCTTCTCGTTGAACCAGACCGCCTTGCCGCCCGCGGCCAGGATGGCGTCGCGGTAATCACGACCGTCATCCGAAAGCGGATCGCATTCAGCGGAAATGATCACAACAGGCGGCAGGCCCGAAAAGTCGCTGTCAGCCAGCGGCGCCGCGCGGGGGTCGCTGGTTACATCGGCGCCGCGGGCACGGACATGGCTGTAAAATTTCAGATCATGACGCGTAAGCAGAGGGGCTTCGGCGTGAACGCGGCAGGAGTTCTTGGCGTAATCGCCGCTAAATCCGGGATACACCGCAACTAGCCCGACCGGCTTTATCGCATGGGACCGTGTCGCATGGCAGACGGCGGCGGCAAGATTTCCCCCGGCGCTGTCACCAACGAGAACAATTGGCGCGTTTACCTGCGAACTCGCCCATTCGAATGCGGTAAGCGCATCATTAAAACAGTCGGGAAACGCATTTTCCGGAGCCATGCGATAATCGACGGACACGACAGGATAACCGGTTCGGTGGCAGATTTCGGCACAAACGTCATCGTGGCTTTCGAGCCCGCCGACGACAAATCCACCGCCATGGTAGTAAAGGACAAATGCAGATTGATCTCCGCCTTGCCTGGCGTACGACCTGATGGGAATCCGGTGATCGCCCGCGTCAATCGCGGATGTTTCCGCCGTCACCTCTTTCGGGTAGCCGGCAAAGAACTCGCGGCACATGGCGTCATAGATTTTTCGTTGCTCTTCAATCGGCCTGTCGACCGTATCGTCAGGATACCGGGCGGCGGTCCTTTTGATAAAAGCCCAGGTCTCTTCATCAATCAGTTTCGAATAGTCGGCCTTCTCCGTCACTATCGTCCTTTCCACACCGGCTCGCGTTTTTCGGCGAAAGCGCGGAACCCTTCCATGTTGTCTTCCGAAGCATAAAGTTCGTCGACGGTTCGGAATTTCCTCTTGGTGATCCAATTCATCGCCTCCTGAAACGTCATCGACTCCGCTTCCCGGGCAACTTCCTTTATCGAAGCAAAGACCAAAGGAGGCCCCGAGGCAAGAAGCCGTGCGATTTCCCGCGCCCGCCCGATGAGTTTTTCGTTGTCGTCCAGCACCTCGTTGACCAGACCCCAGCGATTTGCCTCGGCGGCATCCATCCAGCGGCCGGTAAAAAGCAGATCCATGGCGACATGATACGGTATCCGCTTTGGCAGTTTCACCGTGGCGGCGTCCGCCAGGGTCCCCGCACGAATTTCCGGCAAGGCAAATGAGGAATGCGCCGAGGCGTAGATCAGGTCACAGGACAGCGCCAGTTCGAATCCGCCGCCAACCGCCATACCGTTTACCGCGGCGATTACCGGCTTGTTCATGTCGCGTAACTCCTGCAATCCGGCAAAACCGCCGACGCCGTAGTCGCCGTCGACTGCATCGCCGTCCACCGCGGCCTTCAGATCCCAACCGGCGGAAAAGAACTTGTCGCCCGCGGTCTGCACGACGGCCACACGCAAATCCGGATCGTCACGGAATGCCTTGAATGTCTCTCCCATCAACCGCGACGTTGTCAGGTCGATGGCATTGGCCTTGGGCCGGTCGAGCGTCACTTCCAGAATCGCGCCTTCGCGCCGGGTGTGGATGACGTCGTTCATGTCGTTATCTCTGCGGTCACGATCAGGGCGTCGGCAATCGCTACCCCCTGGCCATGTTCACATACGATTAGCGGATTGATGTCCATCTCTTTGATCCTGCCGTTATTTCTCTGCGCAAAACGTGATAATCCGTCGATGGCGTCGATGGCGGCCTCAACATCCGCCAGCGGCCGTCCGCGATAACCATCAAGCAGGGGAAACAGTTTCAGCGAGCGAAGCGCTTCATCGATTTCCTGCCTTGTCGCGGGAAGCAGGAGTGTGCGGTTGTCATTCAGCAGTTCGACCAGCATGCCGCCGGCGCCAATGGTCATCACCGGTCCAAATAACGGATCACTGGTGATGCCGACAATCAGTTCCGCTACACCGGAGGCGACGTGCCGCTCGACCAGCAGGCCGTTTTCCGATCGGATCAATTCGTTTGCCGCATTTTCAACCGCGCGCCGGTCGGAAAGATCAAGGCGGACTGCGCCATGCTCGCTCTTGTGGGCAACACCAAGCGCCTTCAATACCACCGGATAGCCAACCTCTTCGGCGGCGCGCAGGGTTTCGCTGACGGAGCCGGCCAACTTTCCGGCGGGAACCGGGAGGCCGGCATCCCGCAGCATGCGCTTCGCCTCGGCCTCGTCCAGGGTTCGGCCCGGCTTTCCGGCGTGAGCATCACCGGCGACCGGTCCCGGGACGGGACCATTCCAGGCTCGGCCGATTGATGCCGCCGTTTCAATCGAGGCGAGCGCATCGTCCAACCCGTGCATCGGAACAATGGCGTTCTTGAGGCAGATGTGAGACCAGTCTTCCGGCAGGTTTTCGGGCAATGACGCCAGCACGGCCCCTTTGGCCCTTGATTTCTTTAGCGCGTCGGCGAAGGAGCGTACGCACAAATGCCAATCGGTATCCGAACAGCGGTCCGCGCGCGGGAAGTCAATTACCAGGAAATTGAAGTTGAATCCGTCCGACACCAAGGCGGAGAACACCTCGGTCATCGCTGCTTCGTCATTCCAGATGAAGGTGCTGTAGTCGAGCGGATTGGCGATTGCGACCAGCGGCCCGAGCGACCGTTTGAGACGACTGTTCGCCGTTTCGGTCAATGTCCGAAAGTTGACGTTCAGATTTTCGCCCGCGTCGGCCATCAGCGCGGCTTCGCCGCCCGAGCAACTCATCGACGAAATATCCGACCCGTCCAGGGGACCGCAGAAATACAACAGTTTGAGCGTTTCCAGAAACGTGGGGACCGAAGATACCCGGCCAATTCCAAGGCGGCGCAGGAAAGCGTCCGATGCGGCATCCGTCCCGGCAAGCGACGCGGTGTGTGTGACAGTCGCCGCCCGGGCCTTTTCGGTTTTGCCGGACGAACATGGCTACTATCGGCTTGCCGAGTTCACGCGCCCGCGCCGCCAATTGTTCATACCCGCGCGCACTGTCGAAACCCTCGATATGCAGGCCAAGAGCCGAGACCCGGTCATCCTCCAGCAAGCCGGAGGCGACTTCCGATATGCCGGTCTGCGCCTGATTGCCGGCGGTCAACACATAGGCAATCGGCAGGCCGCGCGCTTGCATGGTCATGTTGATCGCAATGTTGGATGACTGGGTGACGATGGCGACGCCGCGCGCTCCTTCGTCAAGGCGCACGCCGCCATGTTCGTCCGGCCACAACAGCGCTCCGTCGCAATAGTTGATCAGGCCGTAACAATTCGGACCGAGGATCGGCATGTCGCCGGCGGCCGAGACCAGTTCGTCCTGCAATCGACCGGCATCGACGTCGCCCGCATCGGCTTCGCGAAAGCCGGAGGCGAAGCAGACCGCCCCGCCCGCTCCAAGCTCGGCGAGTTCGCCGACGATGCCGATTGCAGCCCTGCGATTGACGCCGACGAATGCCGCGTCCGGCGCAGCCGGCAAATCGGCAACCGAGCGAAAAGCCGGCAGTTCCTCTACAGTGTCCTTGTCGGGGTGCACCGGCCAGATCCGGCCCGCATATCCCATCCGCCGCGTTTGGCGAATGACCGCTGCCGCCCATCGTCCGCCAAACACCGCGATTGAACGCGGCGCCAGAAGCCGGGACATCGAGCGGGTCACGCAAGCGCCCCCAATTCGGTTTTGTGGATCTTGATCGCCTCCCGCCCCTTCGGCGCGATTGAATAGACGCCGCGACCCGTGCGCTCAAACCATCCATAGTGATCATCGGACATGATCCGCCGCGCTCTCGATACCAGGATCGTCCGCGCGACGTCCGACGCCTTGGTGGGTCCGTTGACGGATAGATGCTTCAGGCAGCGCAGGGCATCCTGGCGGTAGGCGGTCATAAGCCCTCGTCGGGTTTGTCCGCCCGTATTTGGATCGCCAACACGGTGCTGAAATTCCCTTAGCAGCCGTTCACGCCTCTGTCTTGATTGCCTTGGCGCGTAAGGCCCGGGATCCAGATGAACATCCACATGATTTCCAGCCGCATTGAAGGTCATCAGCCCAAGGCCGAGCCGGCGGCACAACGTCCGGTTGGCGACGAAGCTTTTCCAGCCGCTTCGTCCCGTCCACTTCGGCACGGCGATATAGACCGCGTCGGTCACCTTCAGCCGTTCGACCGCCTGATGAAACAGGGCAAGCGAAAAACCGGTTTTCAATTCCACGATCACGGGCGGCTCGTCCCCCCGCACGGCAACGACGTCCGCGGCTCCCACTTCGCTCTTGACCACATAGCCCTGACCTTCAAGCAGCGCCTTGACCGGTGGATACAGTGCCGTCTCCGGAATTGCGCTTTTCGCCGCCACGGTCATTCGTCACGCTCCCGGCGGTCTGAGCAGTGCACGACTGATTATATGGCGCTGAATTTCGCTGGTTCCTTCCCAGATACGCTCCACGCGCGCATCGCGCCAGATACGCTCCAGCGGCAATTCATCCATCAGACCCATACCGCCATGTATCTGGATCGCCTCGTCGGCGACGAAAGCCAGCATCTCGGTTGCCTTCAGTTTTGCGATGGCCATGTCGGAATCGGTCACCGACCCCCGGTCGAACTTCCATCCCGCTTCCAGCGTCAGAAGCTCTGCCGCCTTCAGTTCCACCGCCATGTCGGCGAGCTTGAACGACACGCCCTGGAACTTGCCGATTGGCTGACCGAATTGCTTTCGCTCGGCGGCCCAGGAAACAGCGTGGGCGAATGCCCGTTCCGCGCGGCCAAGACATGTGGCCGCCACTTGCAGCCGCGTAGCGCCCAGCCACTTGTTGGCGACTTCGAATCCCTTGTGGACCTCACCGAGTATGGCGCCGGCCGGCACCCGGCAATTGTCGAATTCCAGAACGGAATTTGTATAGCCTTGATGCGAAACACTGCGATATCCGTCGCGCACCGCAAATCCAGGTGTTTCCTTGTCGACGAAAAAAGCCGTGATCAGCGCGCGCTTTCCCCGCGGCGTTTCCTCCTCGCCGGACTTCATGAAGCAGATGGCGAAATCCGCGATATCGGCATGACTGATGAAATGTTTGGTTCCGTTCAGTATCCAATCATCGCCATCCGGCTTGGCGGTTGCTTTCATGCCGCGCAGGTCCGAGCCCGCTCCCGGCTCCGTCATGGCGAGGCAATCCCATTTTTCACCGCGCACGCAAGGCTCCAGATATTTTCGCCGCTGTTCATCGGTACCCGCACACAAGATGTTTGACGGTCGCGCGACGCAAGTCCAGTGCAGCGCATAATTCGCCTTGCCGAGCTCTTTCTCGTAAAGCAGCCATGTCAGCGTATCGAGACCCGCACCGCCGAATTCCTCCGGAATGTTGGCGGCGTAAAGCCCCGCTTCCAGCGCCTTTGCCTGTATCCGGCGGATCAGGTCCATCTCAAGCCTGCCGGTTCGCTCGACATCCGGTTCATGCGGATAGAGTTCATTTTCGACAAAAACGCGGGTCGTATCGACAATCAGGCGCTGTTCATCGGTCAGGGCGAAGTCCATTGTCTCAACCCTCCTTGCCCGAGGCCAATCTTGACCGGTAGCGATTCAAAACTTTGCCGGCGCCCCAGCCTTTTCCGTCTTTTTGCCGGCTAAGCGCATCCATGATGGCAACGAGATTGTCGTCACGCGCGCGCTCAAGCTCGCAAATCGACATGCGCCCGGATTGTCGGTCGGACTGCTCGGCGATCAAATCGACCAGCGCGTCGTCATAGTCAGGCACATCCATCAGCTTCGTCCACGGCCATTTCAGGCACGGACCGAACTGTGCAAGGAAATGACGCATTCCGGCTTCGCCGCCGGCGACGCGGTAGGTTTCAAACACACCCATCTGGGCATAGCGAAGGCCGAAGCCAAAGCGTACAATGTCATCAAGGTCTTCGGTCGTGCAGACGCCATCCTTGATCAGCCACAGGGATTCACGCCAGATCGCCTCCAAAAGCCGGTCCGCGACAAAGGCTTCTATTTCCTTTTTCACATGCACCGGCTTCATGCCGACCTTCGTGTAGACGTCGACCGCACGGTCGATCGTGTCGGCGGATGTTTTCTTGCCGCCCACTATCTCGACCAGCGGCAGGAGGTAAACCGGATTGAACGGATGGGCCACGAACAGCCGTTCGGGATGTGCTGTCGCCATCTGCATGTCGGATGGCTTCAGACCCGATGTCGACGAGCCGATCAACACATCGTCGGACGCGTGCATGTCGATCTCGGCCAGAACTTTGTGCTTTAGCTCAATCCGCTCAGGCACGCTTTCCTGAACGAGCGTCGCTTCACGGACCGCTTCCGCGATTGACCGCGCGTGCGATACGGTTCCTTCCATCGGTACGCCATCCGGTAAAAGATTCACGTATGCGCGCCGAGCATTCGCCAGCACCTCGGAGACCTTTCTTTGCGAGTCCGGATCGGGATCGAATATCGAGACATCGATGCCGTTCAGCGCAAGACGGGCCGCCCAGCCGGCGCCGATCACCCCGCCACCGATGATGGCCGCCTTGCCGATCATCGACCCGCTCCGAAAAAGCGCCCGGTTTTTACCCTTGCAGGAGCCGATGCGAAAACCTTGGAACCATTATGCGCGGCGCAATGTCTTTCAAACGCACTTGGCGCCGGATATGGAAGGCGGCGTGGACGGCGACCGGCAGGGCCGGATTGGAGTGAAATCGAAATCCCCGCTTTCCGGGTGACATCGCTTCGGGCGGGCCGATCAATACGAACCATATCACCGGCGGCAACATGAGCCGGTAAACGGTTTTCACAACAGCGCGGCGTGTGATCATGGTCATGATCGAGAGAATTCGGCGTCAGACACACAAAATACAGCGATGCCCATTCGCAAACAGTTCTCGCGTCATGGCCGATGACCGTCAATTCTGCCTCGACTCCCGGTCGGCCCGTCACTTCGGCGCCCTTTTTTGCAGGCCGAGTTTCGCTCGCACTTCTTCAGGTCCGATGACGCGCGCGCCCATGTTCTCAACGATTGTGATCGCGCGCTCGACCAATTGCGCATTCGTGGCCAGAATGCCTTTTTCGAGCCAGAGATTGTCCTCCAGTCCGACGCGTACATTGCCGCCTGCAAGCACCGCCGCGGCCACATAGGCCATCTGGTTGCGACCGAGAGAAAAGGTGGAAAAGACCCAGTCTTCGGGGACGTTGTTGACCATGGCCATGAAAGTATTGAGATCATCCGGGGCACCCCAGGGAACACCCATGCAAAGCTGGGCCAGCGCGGGGCTGGCCAGTACGCCTTCATTCGCCAGTTCCCTGGCAAACCACAGATGGCCGGTATCAAACGCCTCGATCTCGGGTTTGACGCCAAGTCCGGTCATCATCGCGCCCATCGCGCGCAACATGCCCGGTGTATTGGTCATGACGTAGTCGGCCTCCGCGAAGTTCATGGTGCCGCAGTCGAGCGTACAGATTTCCGGCAGGCACCGGGCGATATGCTCAACCCGTTCGGCCGCGCCGGCCATGTCCGTGCCGGCCTCGTTCAGCGGCAAAGGCCGCTCGGTCGGTCCAAAGGTCATGTCGCCGCCCATGCCGGCGGTCAGATTGAGCACCACATCGACATCCGCTTCGCGAATGCGCCCTGTAACTTCACGATAATATTCGATCTTTCGGCTCGGTTCGCCTGTATCCGGATCCCGCACATGGCAATGCACGATCGCCGCGCCGGCCTTCGCGGCATCGATGGCGCTTGCCGCGACTTGTTCAGGCGAACGCGGAACATGCGGACTGCGATCCTGGGTGCCGCCCGATCCGGTGACGGCGCAAGTGATGAATACCTCACGATTCATGGCAAGCGGCATGACTTCCTCCTTACGGTATCGCGGACATCATGCCGCGCTTGCCGAAAATTGCTTTGCGAATTACGAAATATAGATGACAAAAAACGAACTCCGAGACATATTACGGCACAAAGACACGTCGCTTGACGTGACATTTCTTGTCATGCTGTCCATTTCGATCATGTGCGTTGCATCGGCTGTCGATCCTCTACGCGCGGCAAATCGCGTTTCCGGACGGCAGGCGTTTACTTGGCGCTTTGTCTCCCCGGACGGCAATCCGGCGGTTACCACATGTGGCCTGCCGATCCATGTTTCCGGCCCGCTGGAACCGTCGAATTGCGGCGATGTCCTTGTCATGCTTGCGGGATTTGGCGTTGCCGTCCAGGCGACGGCGCGCTTGCTGTCGCGAATCCGACAATCATCTCGACACGTTCGCGCCATCGGCAGTGTGGAAGCCGGTTCATGGCTCCTTGCACGGTCGGGATTGCTGGACGGACGCGCGGCGACAACGCACTGGGAGGATCTTGAGGATTTCGCCTCCGCCTATCCCGACACGGATGTCCGCCGTGACCGCTATATCATCGACGGTCCGGTGTTCACCGCCGGCGGCGCCTCGCCAACCTTCGATCTGATGCTGCATCTGGTGCGGGCGCGTCTTGGTGTCGCCACCGCGCTCGACGTGGCCGGCGTGTTTATCCATGAGGAAGGAAAGGCCGCGGAAGACGCCCAGCCGTTGATCGCACTTGGCGGCCTGGATAACCACGATCCGCGCTTTGCCGAGGCTTTGCGCCTGATGGAAAGCTGCATCGACTGGCCCTTGACCGCCGGGGCAATCGCCAAGCGGCTGAGACTGTCCGCCCGCGGGTTGGAAAAACTGTTCAAAGCATCGACCGGCGAGACGCCCGGCGCCTACAATCTACGTCTCAGATTGTCGATCGCGCGCCGGATGGTCACGGACACGAGCCTCACCCTGGGCGAGGTGGCGGAACGCACCGGATTCTCCTCGGCCGGCACATTCTCCCGCGCCTTTTCCCGGGTATATGGCGAGTCGCCATCCGCCGTCAGGCAAATTCAAATCCGTTCCATCGCCACCGCGATGCCTTGACCGACGCCGATGCACATCGTGGCGAGGGCAAGTTTGCCTTTGCGCTCGGACAGTTCCAGCGCCGCGGTGGCCGCTATGCGTGCTCCGGACATCCCCAGCGGATGGCCGAGCGCGATCGCGCCGCCATTCGGATTTACGTGATCAGCGTCATCGGCGACACCCAGGTTGCGGAGCGTTGCCAAACCCTGCGAGGCAAAGGCTTCGTTTAATTCAATGACATCAAAATCCTGTGGCATGAGGCCCAAACGGTCGCACAGCTTGCGTGTTGCGGGAGCCGGCCCGAATCCCATGATCCGCGGCGCCAGACCTGTCGCCGCACCACCGAGGATGCGCGCGACCGGCGTCAAGCCGTTTTTTTTCGCCGCCGCTTCCGATGCAACGACAATGGCCGCGGCGCCGTCATTCACACCCGACGCATTGCCGGCGGTGACGGTGCCGTCCCGGCGGAACGGCGTCGGCAGCCTGGCGAGATTTTCCGCCGTCGTGCCGGCGCGCGGATGCTCGTCCTTTTCCACGACGACGGGACCGCCCGTGCGTCGGGGAATCGTTACCTCGACAATTTCCCTGGCCAGCCGGCCGTTTTCCTGCGCCGCCATCGCCTTTTCCTGGCTGCGCGCGGCAAAAGCGTCCTGGTCGGCGCGGCTGATCCGGAAGTCCTCCGCCACGTTCTCCGCCGTCTCAGGCATGGAGTCGACGCCATATTGCCTTTTCATCACCGGATTGACAAACCGCCAGCCGATCGTCGTGTCGTGAATTTCCGCCTTGCGCGAGAAAGCGGTGTCCGCTTTGGGCATCACAAAGGGAGCGCGCGACATCGATTCCACGCCGCCGGCAATCATCAGTTCGGCTTCGCCCGTCCTGATTGCCCGCGCCGCGTCGATCAGCGCGTTCATCCCCGAGCCGCACAGGCGGTTGATCGTTGCGCCGGGCACGCATTCCGGCATGCCGGCAAGCAACAGGCTCATGCGCGCTACATTGCGATTGTCTTCGCCGGCCTGATTGGCGCAGCCGTAGATCACGTCATCGACGGCTTCCCAGTCGGTTTTGCCGTTGCGCTTCATCAGAGCCCTGATCGGGATGGCGCCGAGATCATCGGCGCGAACGGCGGACAACGCGCCACCGAAACGCCCGATTGGCGTACGGACATAATCGCAAATAAAGGCTTCCTGCATGAACTCCGTCTTTCCGGATTGAAACATTCACGACCGGCTTGCTTAAACACCGACCTGCCGGGGGATTTCAATCCTCAACAATGCGATGTGCAAAATCCGGCTTCGGCCAAACCGCGATTGAACGAATTGTGGCAATCGGTGAATATGGTTGCAATCGATATTGTGGAGAAAACCGAATGCTTTCCTATTTGTTGCCGATCTATCACGTGGTGCGAGCCTTTATCGGGTCCTGGAACAGTCCGGCGTTCCGGAACACCGCCGGTGCGATTTCCCTGCTTCTCATTTCAGGCACCTGGTTTTACGTTCAGATCGAAGGTTGGCGCATACTCGACGCGCTGTATTTCAGTTTCATCACCTTGACCACAATCGGCTATGGCGACCTGACGCCAAAATCCGACGCGGCGAAAATTTTCACGATGTTCTATGCCGCATCGGGGATCGGCCTGTTTTTAAAGATAATCCAGATGATTGCGCAACCGGTCGAAACTCAAACGCCCGACGAGGCCGAATAGCAGCCTCCACGACCAATTATCGGCTTGCATACAAGCCGGCGCACCGGGCGCAGTTCCCTGCTGAATTGTCGGAGTTCCGGGCGGTCCGATCAGGTGACGGCCGCCTTCAACCTGAAACCGTCCTGATCCCAACTCCCATCGGACAGAACTCCCGCCAGAATTTCAACGGCGGCGGCCACATCCGCGAACCGGGTATAGAGCGGCGCAAAACCAAAACGGATAATATCAGGCGCACGGAAATCACCTATTACACCACGCGAGATCAGAGCCTGTATGACAGCGTAACCGATTTCGGGAAGATGAAACGATACCTGGCTTCCCCGAAGCTCCTGATCGCGCGGCGAAGCCAGTGTCAATCCATGACCGCCGCAACGTGTTTCCACGGCTTCTATGAAGAAGTCGGTCAAAGCGAGTGATTTTCGCCTCACATCCGCCATCGAAACCCCGTCCCATGCGTCGAGCGCGGCATTGAGCGCGGTCAACGAAAGCACCGGCGGCGTACTCGTGTAGAACCGGGCGATACCGCTGGCAGGCGAATATTTTGATTCGAACGCAAACGGCGCCGCATGTGAGAACCATCCCGTCAAAGGTTGGCGCGCCACGCCGTGATGTTCGCGGGCGGCGTAAATGAAGGCCGGCGCGCCCGGTCCGCCATTGAGATATTTATAGCCGCAACCGACGGCAAAATCCGCTTTGGCTCCCGCAAGATCGACTTCAACCGCACCCGCCGAATGGGCCAGATCCCAGATGGTGAGCGCCCCCGCGTCATGGGCCGTCCTGGTCAGGCCGGCCATGTCACAAATACGGCCGGTCCTGTAGTTGACATGGGTGAGCATGAGAACCGCCGCACGATCGTCAATTTGGGCTGCGGCGCCCTCGGGACCTTCCGCCAGAACAAGTTCATGGTTTTGCGCCATCAGCGCCGACAGACCTTCGGCCATGTATAAATCGGTCGGGAAGTTGTCCCTTTCGGAAATAATGCGGGTCTTGCCCGGCCGCATCGCCAACGCCGCCGAAAGCACTTTGAACAGATTGATCGACGTGGAATCGGTAACCGCGATGCAATCGAAATCCGCGCCAATTAGTGGCGAAATCCTGGCCGATATCCTCCGGGGAAGGCCAATCCAGTCCGCCTTGTTCCAGCTCGTTATCAGATCCTTGGCCCATTCGGTTCCGGTAGCCGTCGTCAGCCGTTCGGCGACCCCTATCGGCATCGGACCGAGCGAGTTGCCATTGAGATAGATGATATCTTCCGGCAAATGGAAACGGTCTCGAAGCGCCGCAAGCGGGTCGTTGCGGTCGAATTCAATTGCGCGCCGCGCAAATCTTTCGGTCAAAGCCGGTCTCCTGTGGGGACCGTCTCTATCTTTCGCGGATTGCAATTTCAATCGATAAGAAAATTAGTTGAATCCGCACTATTCTCCCGACCGTCACCTCTGTCTCCTACAATCATCACCGGTCGCAAATGTGTCATGTTAACCAAAGTCGGCGGAAATCTTCATAATTTGAGGTTTTTGCGAGTTGAAACCCCGCGCCGGCGGGCGTATCACCGATAAGAATTCCTCCAAAAAAGGACATAACAGGCATGTTTGAACTGCTTCCCGGGCCGAAAAGCGATCCAATACTGGCGCTGATGGCCGAGTTTCGCGCCGATGCGCGCGACGACAGGATCGACCTCGGCGTTGGAGTATACAAGGATGTCAATGGCGATACGCCGATCATGCGCGCGGTCAAATCGGCTGAAACGCGCCTGCTGGAAGAACAACGGAGCAAGAGCTATGTCGGGCTCGCCGGCGATATCGGCTTCAACAAGGCGATGAGCCGCCTTGTTCTGGGCGACGCGCTGGACGAGGCGCGACTGAGCGCCGTGCAGGCGCCCGGCGGTGGCGGCGCGCTTCGCGAATTGTTCGAACTGGTTCAACGGTCCCGCCCGGAAACGACGATCTGGTTGTCCGATCCAACTTGGGCCAACCATCGTGCGATCATCGACCAGGTTGGCCTCAATCGCGATGTCTACGCCTATTTCGACCGGGAAACCCTGTCGGTCAATTTCGAAGCCATGCTTGAGAGTCTTCAGGCCGCCAGGCCGGGCGACTGCGTTTTGCTCCACGGCTGCTGCCACAATCCGACGGGCGCGAACCTCGATTCGGATCAGTGGAAATCACTGACGAATTTCTTAAGCGACAACCGTCTGATCCCGCTCATTGACATAGCCTATCAGGGATTTGGCGGCGGGTTGGAGGAAGACGCCGCCGGCGTGCGTTTGCTTGCCTCTGCAGTTCCCGAGATGATGATCGCGGCGTCCTGTTCAAAAAATTTCGGCCTGTATCGTGATCGGGTGGGATGTGCGATCGCGCTGTCCGAACCGGGACCGAAAGCAAATGTTCAGGCGGCGCTCGGTATCCTGGCGCGAGTGAATTATTCCATGCCGCCGGATCACGGCGCGGCTGTCGTGCGAATGATCTTGGAAGATCGTGCTCTCACAAGGGAATGGCGGTCCGAATTGACGGAAATGAGGCGGCGCATGTTGTCGCTGCGCGAACGTTTCTCGGCCAGCCTGCGCAGTGCGGCCGGATCCGACCGCTTTTCATTCATCGCCGCCCATCGAGGCATGTTTTCACTGTCCGGCGCCACGCCGGACCAGGTCGCCGCACTGAAAAACGATCACGCGATTTATGTCATCGGCGATGGCCGCATCAATGTCGCCGGCCTGCCGCAGGACGAACTCGGTCGCTTGGCGGAAGCGTTTGTAGCGGTCGGCATGTAGGCCGGCAGTCGGAGCGGGTCACGTCAAGTTGACTACCGGCGCGCATTGACCCCGCGTTCGGCCCATGTTCATCAGCGCCAGGTTTTCTTCAGGGAGGAATGACTGAATGAGAAAACTCCTCGCAGCCGCTGCGATTCTCGCGCTCGGACTCGGTTCGGCCCATGCCGGCGATCCCGATCTCGCGAACTGGGATATGGTATTGGAAGACGCAAAAGGCGAGACGGTCTACTGGAACGCCTGGGGCGGTTCGGAAAACATTAACGCCTACATCGAATGGGTGGGAGCCGAGATCAAGAGCAAACACGATGTCAGGCTCGTGCATGTGAAACTTGACGACACTGCGCATGCCGTCGCCAAGGTGGTCGGAGAGAAGGCGGTCGGCAAGCATGATGGCGGGTCGGTTGACCTTATCTGGATCAATGGCGAGAATTTCGCCTCAATGAAGCGGCAAAACCTTCTGTTTTCACCGGGCTGGGCGGAAAAACTGCCGAACTGGCAATATGTCGATGTCGAAAACAAACCGACCATACGGACCGACTTCACGATTCCGGTTGAAGGGTTGGAAAGCCCGTGGGGAATGGGCAAGCTTGTCTTTTTTCACGATTCGGCGCGCACCGAACCCGCTGAATTGCCGACGGATGCAAAGAGCCTGCTTTCATGGGCCAAGGCCAATCCGGGTCGTTTCTCCTATCCGCAACCGCCTGATTTCATCGGGTCGTCGTTTCTCAAACAGGTGCTTTCCGAACTTGTCGAAGACCGATCTGTCCTGTTGAAGCCGGTAGACGAAGCGAATTTCGTCAAAGTGACCGCACCGCTGTTCGCCTATCTGGACGAACTTCATCCGGTGATGTGGCGCTCCGGCAGGGCCTATCCGCAAAACTACCCGGCAATGAAACAATTATTGGCGGACGGCGAAGTCGAGATCATTTTTGCCTTCAATCCCGCTGAAGCTTCCAGCGCGATCGCCAATGGCGAGCTTCCCGACACGGTACGTTCCTTCACTTTCCCGGGAGGCACGCTGTCGAACACGCACTTCGTCGCCATACCCTACAATGCCGCGGCGAAAGCCGGTGCGCTCGTGCTTGCCGATTTTCTGATTTCACCGGAGGCTCAGGCGCGCAAGCAGAACCCGGATTTCTGGGGCGATCCGACCGTGCTGGATATGGCCTCGCTGACCGGCAACGACCGCGCGCTGTTCGATGCGCTGGACCTCGGTATCGCGACACTTAAACCCGAAGAACTGGGACCCGCCATCGATGAACCTCATCCGACCTGGATGAACCGTCTCGAAAAAGAATGGAAGATGCGCTACGGCGTCGCCAATTAGCGCTTGGTCCGTTGGAATGGCCGATGCCGTGCTGATCAGGCTCGGCCCTCCGCTGACGATATTTCTGCTCGCAGGTCCGATCGGTCTCGGATTGATCGGCACGCTGCTGCCCGCGCTCGGTTTCCTTCCGGCACTGGGTGGCATGGCGTTCACGCTCGACCACATGGCGGACGCGATTTCCCGTCCCGGAATGGTTACGTCCATGACGATGAGCCTTCTGGCCGGTCTCGTGACCGTAACGATTTCTCTGGCGGCGGTGTTTCTGTTTGTCGCCGCATTCGCCGGAACCAGGCTTTTCGACCGCGTTCAACATCTGATTTCTCCGCTGCTCTCCGTTCCCCATGCCGCCGCCGCATTTGGACTTGCCTTTCTGATATCGCCTTCGGGCATTGTTTCACGCATCATCTCCCCCGGATTGACCGGTTGGACCCGCCCCCCCGACCTCCTGATCGTCAACGACGCGACGGGCATCTCGATGGTCGCTGGCCTTATCGTGAAGGAAATCCCGTTTTTGCTGCTTGTCACGCTGGCCGCCCTGCCGCAAGTGAGGTTGCAGCAAACACGGGCGCTGACCGCATCATTGGGCTATGGCGGGGTCGCCGGTTTTCTCTATACGCTCTGGCCAAACATCTATCGTCAAATTCGGTTGGCGGTCTTTGCGGTGATTGCCTTTGCGACGTCGGTTGTCGATGTCGCGGCCATTCTCGGCCCGACGACTCCCGCGCCGCTCGCGGTGCGCATCGTTGATTGGATGAGCGATCCGGATCTGTCCGCCCGATATGTCGCATCCGCCGGTGCGGTGCTGCAACTGATACTGACCGCGCTCGCACTGGGCATCTGGATAATCCTGGAGCGGCTGGGTGCGTTCCTTCTCGTTTGGTTTTGTGATTCGGGCGCACGATTCCGCCACGACCGGTTGCTGGCCTATTCCGGACTTGCGGCGATGATCGTGACGTTCTTCGCGATTGCCGGCGGCCTGGTGACCCTGGCGGTCTGGTCGGTTGCCGGGCTGTGGCAGTTTCCGGACGCGCTTCCGAATACCATCTCGCTACGCACATGGATGCAGGCCGGACCCCGCATAGCCGAGCCATTGATCACGACGCTTGCGGTCGCGACGCTGGCAACCGGACTTGCGGCGGTGCTGGCCATCCTGTGCCTGATGCGGGAAGACCGGACCCAACGCCGAGGCAATCGGTCGATCTGGCTGATCTATCTGCCGCTTCTGGTGCCTCAAGCCGCCTTCCTGTTCGGATTGCAGTTGCTGATCGTCATCCTGGGCGTCGATGCCACCTTTCCCGCGCTGGTATTCGTCCATCTGATATTTGTGCTTCCTTATGTGTTTCTTTCGTTGAGCGATCCGTGGCGCGCATTTGATCGCCGTTACGATGCGTTGGCGGCCGGACTTGGAAAACGCCGCTGGGTGACTTTGTTTCGCATCCGTTTGCCCATGCTGATACGCGCGGTACTGACCGCCGCGGCGGTCGGATTCGCCGTTTCCATCGGTCAATATCTCCCGACAGTGCTGATCGGCGCCGGCAGGCTGGAAACCATCACCACGGAGGCTGTCGCGCTCGCATCCGGCGGAAACCGGCGTGTGATCGGGGTTTATGCCTTTCTTCAGATGTCGCTGCCCGCCATCGGCTTTCTCGTTGCAACAGCCGTACCGGCGCTGTTATTCCGGTCGCGCCGCGCAATGCGGGTATGACCGGAGCGAAATAAACCAGATGCGACAGCCGGGGCTGTTTCTCGACCAAATATCGATTTCTCTTCACGGCCATCGGTTGCTGAGTCTCACGCAGCATGTCGCGCCCGGCGATATCGTGACCATCATGGGTCCGTCCGGGTCCGGCAAGTCGACGCTGCTGGCGTATATCGGCGGATTTCTCGACTCCGAATTCGATGCGACCGGCAGCGTTTTCGTCGATGGCGAAGAGATCACAAATCTGCCCGCGGAGGATCGCCACGCGGGAATTCTCTTTCAGGACCCGCTTCTGTTTCCGCACATGTCCGTCGGTGGAAACCTGGTGTTTGCGGCCCCGCCGGGCATGGGAAAGCGCGAAGACCGCAAACAACTCGCCGACGGGATGCTTGATGGGGTCGGGTTGTCAGGAATGGCCGACCGTGATCCCGACACGCTCTCGGGAGGCCAAAAGGCAAGGGTGGCTCTCGCCCGCGTCCTGATTTCCGCCCCGCGCATGCTGTTGCTGGATGAGCCTTTCTCCAAGCTCGACGCTGGCCTGCGGCAACAGATGCGAAAGCTCGTTTTCGGCAAGGCCCGCGACACGGGTCTCGCCATTGTTCTTGTCACCCATGACCAGGCTGACGCCGAGGCGGCAGAGGGCAAAATCATCCGCATCGGTTGCGAGTGAAGCATGTGCGTTCCACCCCATTTACCGGTAAGCGATGCGCTGCCCGGGTCGCGGCGGGCTCTTCGACAGAGAAACCGCGCCGCATTGGCCACACCGCCCGGCGCCGGCAAAACCACCATCGCACCACCTGACTCGATCCGGGAAGAATGGACGGGCGATGGCCGCATAATCCTGATAGAACTGCGCCGCGGCGAGGCGAATGGCGAGGATCTTGGAGCGATGTACGCCGCGAGATGAAGGGACGCTATCCGAAACATGGCCGGTCGGAGCATCCAGAGACCACGGAGCCGACCAGCCGCGCCAAACCGCGAGTCAAATAAGGTTTTGCCTGTAACCGCCATTCGCGCTTAAAACGCCGAAATGGTGGAAGTGGAAAGCACAAATCTCAATCTGAGCCGCTGCCTCAGACTCAATACCCTGATCCGGTTGCGCTGGCTGGCGGTCATCGGTCAGAGCGTGGCGGTCGTGATCGTAACCTATGTGATCGGATTTCCGCTGCCGGAACTCGAATGTGGCGTTCTGATCGCCTGCTCGGCGGTGTTGAATGTCTATCTTGCGCTGCGATATCCGGCCAGTCACCGGCTGACGCTCTATCCGGCACTGACCATTTTGACCTACGACGTTTTGCAACTGGCGGGACTGCTTTACCTGACCGGCGGATTGACCAATCCGTTCGCGTTGCTGACGGCGGCGCCGACCGTCATATCGGCTACATCAATGCCCGTGAGACATATGGCGCTGCTTGGCGTCCTGATTGTCGCCATCGTCACCATCCTGGCGTTTTACCATCTGCCGTTGCCCTGGTTGCCGGGCGCGGAGTTGTCCGTTCCGCGGATTTATGTCGCCGGCGTCTGGTTCGCCGTCGTGTCCACCATACTGTTCACATCCATTTACGCATGGCGGGTTGCCGATGAGGCGCGCAAGCTGGCAGCGGCGCACGAACTTGGAACCCCGCTTGCAACGATCGCGCTCGTGGCAAGGGAAATGGAAAGGGCGCTGGCCGACGACGTCCATCACGGCGATAATGCACGGAAATCCGGCAGGCGCCGGTGAATTGACGCCTGCCTGATTTGGAAACCTTGAAAAACTGCAATAAAAGCGTCGTCAAAAGACAATTGCATGGAAAAGACGACCATGAGGGAAAACGGACAATCCAACAATGCCATACCGGGCAGCGACAATAGCCTGCTGATTGTCGACGACGACAAGCCTTTTCTGACGCGCCTTGCCCGTGCTATGGAACAGTGCGGATTTACCGTGGACACAGCCGAAACGGTGGCCGAGGCAATCCGCAAGGCCCGCGGCGCACCACCGGCGTTTGCGGTAGTGGACATGCGGCTGGGCGATGGCAACGGGTTGGACGTGATTGAGGCTATTCAAGGCTGGCGCGATGATTCTCGGGCTATCATCCTGACCGGATACGGCAACATCGCCACGGCGGTGACCGCGGTAAAACTCGGCGTCATCAATTATCTGTCAAAACCGGTCGACGCGGGCGATGTATATGCTGCGTTGACGCGCCAGCCGGGCGAGAAAGCCCCGCCGCCGGAAAATCCGATGTCGGCGGACCGGGTGCGCTGGGAACATATTCAGCGTGTTTACGAGAGCTGCGACCGTAATGTTTCGGAAACCGCTCGCCGTCTCAACATGCACCGCCGGACCCTGCAGCGCATATTGGCCAAGCGCGCGCCGAGATGACACCCTGACGGTTTCGGCGGTATTACAACGGTTCGATATCGCCCTTGGTCCACATTTCCTGAGCGCCATCGCGGTAACTGTCGAATGAGCCGTTTTCAATTGAATTTCGAATGCCCGCCATCAGCCATTGGTAATAGGCAAGGTTGTTCCAGGTAAACAACATGGCGCCGAGCGGTTCGCCGGCCTTGACCAGATGATGCAGGTATGCGCGTGAGTAGTCGCGGGCCGCCGGGCAATCGCTTTCCTCATCCAGTGGGCGCGGATCTTCCGCATGACGGGCATTTCGAAGGTTGATCTTCCCGCGGCGCGTGTAGGCAAGGCCGTGTCGACCTGCCCGTGTCGGCATCACGCAATCGAACATGTCGATCCCGCGGGCTACACTTTTCATGATATCGTCCGGCGTCCCGACGCCCATCAGGTAACGTGGTTTTTCTGCGGGAAGCGCCGGACATGTGACGTCGAGCATGTCAAGCATCACGACCTGCGGCTCGCCAACGGCCAGGCCGCCAAGCGCATAACCCTTGAGGTCCATTCCCGTCAGCGCCTTTGCCGACTTCATCCGCAGACGCGGATTATCGCCGCCCTGAACGATGCCGAACATCGCCTTGCCGGATTGTTCGCCGAAGGCGTTCTTGCAGCGCTCGGCCCATCGCAGGGACAGTTCCATGGCGCGCTCGATTTCCGCTTTTTCCACCGGCAGCGCGGTACATTCGTCGAGCTGCATCTGGATATCGGATCCCAACACCCCCTGAATCTCGATCGACCGTTCCGGCGTCATTTCAAACGGCGAGCCATCGATATGCGAGCGGAATGTCACGCCGTTTTCGTCAAGCTTTCTCAGTCGCGCCAGCGACATGACCTGAAAGCCGCCCGAATCGGTCAGGACAGGCCCGTTCCAGCTGCAGAATTCGTGCAGACCGCCAAGCCGCGCCATCCGCTCCGCGCCGGGCCGCAACATCAAATGATAGGTGTTGGCGAGGATGATATCGGTGCCGAGTTCGCGCACCTGGTGCATATACATGGCCTTCACCGTCGCCGCGGTGCCGACGGGCATGAAAGCTGGCGTGCGGACTTTACCGCGAGGCGTCGAGATCTCGCCGCGCCGTGCTCTCTTATCGTTCGCGACGAGCTTGAACCTGAATTCGCCGGTCATCGACCGCTCCTGAACAACAGGCTGGAATCACCATAGGAATAGAACCGATAACCGGTTTCGATCGCATGCACGTAGGCGGACTTCATCGTCTCAAGTTCGCTAAAGGCGGATACAAGCATGAACAAGGTCGAACGCGGCAGATGAAAATTGGTCATCAGGACATCGGCGGTCCCGAACCCGTATCCCGGAGTGATGAATATGTCGGTCGCTCCGGACCATGGCTCGACCGCCCCGTCCGCCCCTGCTGCGCTTTCGAGCAACCGGAGCGAAGTCGTGCCCACCGAAACGATCCTGTTGCCGCGGGCCTTGACATCGTTCAGCGCGGCGGCGGTAGCGGCGCTGACTTCGCCGGTTTCGGCGTGCATTATGTGATCATCGGTGTCATCCGCCTTGACCGGCAGGAACGTGCCCACGCCCACATGCAGC
The DNA here is from genome assembly GCA_965204295.1 of Rhizobiaceae bacterium. Classification (GTDB taxonomy): domain Bacteria; phylum Pseudomonadota; class Alphaproteobacteria; order Rhizobiales; family Rhizobiaceae; genus JAWKWH01. The sequence continues at coordinate 1,026,392 of OZ241973.1, read as the reverse complement.
GTCACGAAATGGCGCTCAATCCCGGCGGCATCGAGCCGGTCCATCAATTCGGGTGTGAAATGAAGACCGGCCGTGGGTGCTGCGACCGCGCCTTCCTCGCGCGCATAGATCGTCTGGTAATCCGCGCGGTCACGGTCATCGCCGGGCCGCTTCGAGGCAATATAGGGCGGTAACGGTACATCGCCGGAAGCATGCAAGGCCGCGTCCAGCGCGGGGCCCGAGAACTCGAATGCAAGTTCTGCCTCTCCGCCTTCGCTCTTTGAGATTACCGTCGCGTCGAGTGTCGTCGCGTGGCAGGCTTCACCTGTTCCGCCGAATGCGATCCGTTCACCCTTGATTACCCGTTTGGCGGGTTTCAAAAACGCTTTCCAGCGATCCGGCGCCGTACGCATGTGCAGTGTCGCCTCAATGCGCGCGGACGTATCCCCGCGAAGCCGCAAGCCGGAGAGCCGCGCCGGAATTACCTTGGTGTCATTGAACACCAGCGCATCGCCCGGATTGAGCAAGTCCGGCAAATCGCGCACCGAACGATCGCTCAGGGCGCCGCTGCCGCTAACAACCAGCAAGCGGGCGGAATCGCGTGGAGACAGCGGGCGCAGCGCGATGCGATCCTCCGGCAAATCAAAGTCGAACCGGTCGACCCGCATCGCACCCTCGCTCCGTGAGCCGCGTCAGACGTCCGCGGCCACGCGCATCGTGACGATGCTGTCGGGGTTCCGCGCCGGTTGGCCGCGCTTGATCCTGTCGACGTTCTCCATGCCTTCGATCACCTGACCCCAGACCGTATACTGACGGTCGAGAAACGACGCATCGTCGAAGCAGATGAAAAACTGGGAATTGGCGGAATTCGGATTTTGCGCCCGCGCCATTGAGCAAGCGCCGCGGCCGTGATTGGCATTGGAGAATTCCGCCTGAAGATCCGGTTTATCGGAACCGCCCGTGCCCGTACCGGTCGGATCGCCGGTTTGCGCCATGAATCCGTCAATGACGCGATGGAAAACGATGCCGTCGTAAAAGTTCTTGCGTGACAATTCCTTGATCCGGTTTACGTGTCCGGGTGCAAGGTCGGGATATAGCGCGATGACGACCTCGCCCTGGGTCGTCCCCATCACAATCGTGTTTTCCGGATCTTTTGTGTCCGCCATGTGTTTCGCTCCTTCCGGTCGTATTGAAATCATCCGTCCGCCGCGGTCCGGACCTTGATCATGCGGTCCGGTTTGGTGACCGCTCCGTTTTGCGACCGCGATCCCTTCTTGATCGCGTCGACATGCTCCATGCCGCTCTCAACTTCGCCAACGATCGTATACTGACCGTTCAGGTGCGGCGCCGGTGAAAACATGATGAAAAACTGCGAGTTGGCGGAGTTCGGATCCCCTGCGCGCGCCATGCCGACCGTACCGCGCTCAAAGCCTGCCGTATTGGTGAATTCGGCCTGAACGTCGCTGCGTTCCGATCCGCCGGTGCCGGCCTTGCGCGCATCGAAACCGTCTTCCATATCGCCGAACTCTACATCGCCGGTCTGCGCCATAAATCCGTCGATCACCCGATGAAAGGCGACATTGTCATATTCGCCGGCCCGCACAAGCGCCTTGATCCGCTCGACATGTTTCGGTGCAATATCGGGGCGAAGCGCAATGACAACATCGCCATCCTTCAGTGTGACGATCACGGTGTTTTCAGGCTCGGCGGCTTGCGCGGCGGTGCGGAACGAAATCATCACTACGGCGGACATGCCGAGCAAAAGGCGGCGTGAAATGGTCATTGAATACTCCAACAGGATTTCAGGAAGAAAATTTCGCAGCAAGCGCCTCCGCAACCGCGCCGGGTACGAACGGACGAATATCGCCGCCCATGGATGCGATCTGGCGCACCAATGTGGCGGTAATGGTTCGAACCGGCGGGCTGGCTGGTATGAACACCGTCTGCAACTCAGGCGCCATGATTTCGTTCATGCCCGCCATCTGCATTTCGTAGTCGAGATCGGCGCCATCGCGAAGGCCGCGAATGATGATCGACGCTTCATGCCGGCGCGCGGCGTACACCACCAGACTATCGAAGGCGACAACGCCGATTCGACCGGCATCCTCGCCAAATTCGTCAGTGCACGATTTCTCGATCAGCGCCATGCGTTCTTCAAACGAAAACAACGGCGCCTTGCCGGGATGGATTCCGATGGCCGCAACCACCGTATCGGCGACGGCGAGTGCGCCTTTCAGCACATCAAGATGCCCGTTGGTCAACGGGTCGAACGATCCGGCATAAATGGCGGTTCTGGACATGGCCCGCTTCTAGCCGTGTGGAGCGTTTAACGCAATCGGCTTGGTAAATGCCGGGGACTTCGGTTCTACTGCCACACACATTCCGCATGGGCTCTATGTCCGTCTATCGTCAATGCGCAGCCGCCTACGAGGGTGCCATCACCTTCAGCAGAGAAAAATCGCAGAGGAGCAACGATGCCGCCAATCTCATTGTCGGTAACATCGGTGGCCAGCATGTTTCCGTCGCCTGACCGCCTGCGGCAATCGTGGCGCGCAGGATTTGCAAGACCGGCATCGAGTCGATGTCGGGTGTGGCTTCCGCATCCGAGCCGATGCCATCGCAACCGGTGATGTAGTATCTGTCGGTGAAGGTTGCATGGGCATTCGATGAAAACGCCAACATTGCCGTGCCGGCACGGCTGTGACAAGCCGAATTCCGTGATGTCTCATCGCTGTTTCCTTATCCATTATCGCCGTGTGGCCAGAAGCCACACACCCGCACCGATCAGAAATGTGCCCGAAACCCGTTCCAGCAGGCGAACCCGCCGCTTCGACAGCCATGCGCCCGCGCCACTGGCCACCAAGACATACATGCTGTCGCAGACGGTGGTGACAATCATGAATACAACACCGAGAAACGCCACTTGAAGGCTCGTATCGCCGCCCGGACCTACAAACTGCGGAATGAAGGCGCCCAGGAACAAGAGCGCCTTGGGATTTGCCCACAAGACGAAAATCCCTGCGCCATGAAAGAACCGAAAGGCCGCTTCCCGGCCTCGACACCGGCAAGACCGCCATCCGATCGCCACATCCTGATACCCAGCCAGATCAGGGCAGCGCCGATATAACGCAGGATTTCAAAGGCGAACCCCATGGTGTTGACGATCGCCGCGTAACCCAGAACCAAGACCGCAACCACCGAACCGACGCCGATCTGGGTTCCGCACATGCTCAAAAGGCCCGCCCGCGCACCGTGCTTCAGCGCATTCGCCGTGATGAGCGTCACAGACGGCCCGGGCACGATCGCAACTAGTAGCGAGGAAATCACATATGAGAGAAGAACTGATGACTCCGGCACTGATGCCTCCATATTGCGTTTCCGGCGCGCAGTTATGATCGCGGAACCGTGAAATGCAACCGATATCGCGTACGGGATCGGGCAAACGGAAAGATGAACGCCGATGAAAGGAAGGATCAGAACGCATTCAAATCGAATGCGGCGGACTTTCTCCACGGTTCCTGAAAGAGAACCGGTGTTTTGTGGAACAGGATATGCCGCAGGATCAAAATGATGATTTTCATGCCCGCCGTCGCCCTGGTCAACGAAGCCGGCAAACCGCGTGTGCAAACCGGGACGGTTCAGAAACGCACGTTCCGCCCCGGTCGGATTCGCTGAGTTCATCGTGGCGTTTGCCGACCGGGTTCCGCCCCTGACGGAGATGAGTCGCCTTCGCTGTCATCGTCATCCTCGCCGGACGCCGCCTCCTCGGGCTCGGATATCCTCTCGACCGACACGACTTTTTCATCTTCCGCCGTTGAGAAGATCGTCACGCCCTTTGTCGCGCGGCCGGCAATCCTGATCCCGTCGACCGGAACCCGAATGACCTTTCCGCCATCGGTCACCAGCATGACCTGATCGTCCGTTTCGACCGGGAACGCCGCAATCAACAGCCCGATTTCCCTCGCTTTCGATGTATCGGTCGCTTTCAGGCCCTTGCCGCCACGTCCTGCAACGCGGAAATCATAGGATGACGTGCGCTTGCCGTAACCCTTCTCGCTGATCGTCAGCACGAATTGTTCTTTCGCTCGCAGTTCGGCGGTCCGCGCCTCGTCGAGATCGGCTTCGCCATCCGCCTCATCGGAAACCGGGTCTTCGGCTTCTTCGCCTTCGCCGCGCCGTTCGGCTGCTGTCAGTTTGAGATAGGCCGTGCGCTCGGCAGGTGTGGCCTTGATATGGCCGAGAATGGCGATCGAAATGACCTCGTCGCTCCTGGCGAGGTTGATGCCCCGCACGCCGACGGAATTGCGACCGGCAAATACGCGGACATCGGTTACGGCAAAGCGGATGCACTGTCCGAACGCGGAGGTCAAAATAACATCGTCATTTTCAGAACAGGTATGGACATCGAGAATTTCATCACCCTCTTCATCCAGTTTCATCGCGATCTTGCCGTTGCGATTGACCTGCACGAAGTCTGACAGCTTGTTGCGCCGAACTGTGCCGCGTGTCGTGGCGAACATCACGTCAAGTTCGCCCCAGCTGTTCTCATCTTCCGGCAGCGGCATGATCGACGTGATTCGCTCGCCCTGCCGGAGTGGCAGCATGTTGATCAGCGCCTTGCCGCGCGATTGCGGCGAACCGAACGGCAGGCGCCAGACCTTTTCCTTGTAGACGATGCCGCGCGAGGAAAAAAACAACACCGGCGTATGCGTGTTGGCGACGAAGATGCGGCTGACGAAATCCTCATCCTTGGTCGACATGCCGGCTCGGCCCTTGCCGCCACGGCGCTGGGAACGATAGAGCGAAAGCGGCACGCGCTTAATGTAGCCGGCATGGCTGACGGTGACGACCATTTCCTCGCGCGCAATCAGATCTTCGTCTTCCATATCCGACCCGCCTTCGGCGAGTTCGGTACGGCGCGGCGTGCCGAACCCGTCTCGGATCGCGGTCAGTTCGTCCCTGACGATTTGCTGAATACGCGCGCGCGATGACAGGATGTCCAGAAAGTCGCGGATTTCCTCGCCGATGATGTTCAATTCCTCGGCGATTTCGTCGCGGCCCAATGCCGTCAAACGTTGCAGGCGCAGTTCCAGAATGGCGCGCGCCTGCTCCTCCGACAGATTGTAGGTGCCGTCGTCGTTGATGCGATGACGCGGATCGTCGATAAGCCGGATCAGCGGTGCCACGTCTTTCGCCGGCCAGCGCCGGTCCATCAGTTGTTCGCGCGCCGTTTGCGGGTCCGGCGCTGCGCGGATCAGCGCGATCACCTCGTCGATATTGGCAACCGCGATCGCCAGGCCAACCAGAACATGGGCCCGCTCACGCGCCTTCTTCAGCAGGAATTTCGTTCGCCGGCTCACAACTTCTTCCCGGAAAGCAACGAAAGCGCGCAGCATGTGTGCCAGCGTCATTTGCTCCGGTTTGCCGCCGTTGAGCGCAACCATGTTGGCGCCGAACGATGTCTGCAAAGGCGTGTATCTGTGGAGTTGATTCAGGATCACGTCGGCCACGGCATCGCGTTTCAATTCGATGACCACACGATAGCCGTCACGGTCTGATTCGTCGCGGATGTCCGAAATGCCCTCAAGGCGCTTTTCGCGTACGAGTTCGGCGATTTTCTCAATCATCGCCGCCTTGTTGACCTGATAAGGCACCTCGGTAACGATGATTGCCTCGCGGTCGTTGCGTATCCGTTCGATCGAGGTTCTGCCGCGCATGATTATCGAGCCACGCCCCGTCAAATAGGCCGACGAGATGCCCGACCGGCCGAGAACGATGCCGCCGGTCGGGAAATCGGGCCCTGGAACGATCTCCGCCAATTGCGACAATTCGATCGCCGGATTATCGATCATGGCGATGCAGCCATCGATCACTTCGCCCAGATTGTGCGGCGGAATGTTGGTCGCCATTCCGACCGCGATGCCACCTGAGCCGTTGACCAGCAGATTAGGGAATTTGGCCGGCAGAACCGAAGGCTCCCGCAGCGTACCGTCATAGTTCTCGCGGAAATCCACCGTCTCCTTGTCGAGATCATCGAGCAGGGAATGGACCGGCTTCGCCAGCCGGCACTCGGTATAGCGCTCGGCCGCCGGGGGATCGCCGTCAATGGAGCCGAAATTGCCCTGCCCGTCGATCAGCGGCAGGCGCAGCGACCAATCCTGCGCCATGCGCACCAGGGCGTCGTAAATCGCCTGGTTGCCATGCGGATGGTATTTACCCATAACGTCGCCGGTCACCCGGGCGCATTTGACGTATTTCTTGTTCCAGTCGATGCCCAGTTCGCTCATGCCGAACAGGATGCGCCGATGCACCGGCTTCAAACCGTCGCGCACATCGGGAAGCGCCCGGGAAACGATCACGCTCATGGCGTAATCGAGATAGGAACGCTCCATTTCATCGATGATCGAGATTGGCTCGATGCCGTCAGGGCCGCCGGGTTCTCCGGGATGTGACCGGTCTGTCAAACGTCTGTCGCAATCGAAAAAGAATCAGTTGACCTTTTATAGCCGACCCGACTCGAAAACGCCAATTTCCCGGATGCCGTTAGTGGCCATTTATCTCAATTAAATCAGATAGATAGTTTGGTCTTTTCGCAGCGCAGCAATTTGTTGTGGCAAAATCCCGGCAAATGCGGCCGGTTTCCCCACCGGAAAGGGTGGATGCCATGTTCTCCAAACCGATTGATAATGCGGATGAGTAGCCGCCATACCGGGTGCCGACGCCATATTGAACGCCTTCGTAACGCTGCTGGTTATTGTCGATCCCGCGGGGCTGGCGTCGCTGTTCCTAGCGCTGACCGGTTGAATAAACCGCGCGGAGCGACGCAGGTAGCCACCCGGGCAACCGTGATCGGATTCGGCATTCTCGCACTGTTTTCGATTGCCTGTGCGAACATTTTGTCCGTCCTCGGCATAACGCTTCCGGCGTTTCGCGTCGCAGGCGGGCTGCTACTGTTCTATATTGCCTTTGATGGCCGGGCCCGGCGCAATCTCCGCGACGACCCTCCTATCGGATGAGTTTGCCTCCGTGGAACAGCGCGTCATCCTGATCGGCGTCATATTTGCGGTCATCGCAACCGCATGGTTGGTGTTTCTGTTGTCGTAATCCTTCGATAGGCTGATTGGCGAGACCGGTCGGACGATTCTGACGCGGCTTCTAGGTGTGATCCTCGCGGCCCTGTCGGTGCAATTCGTCGCCGATGGCGTCAGGGCGCTGGTTTCGGGTTAGTCGCCGGTTTTTTCATCTGCGCCGTCGCATTGATCGGCACGAAAATGTCTGGTTCTTTTAGATCGCAATTGCCGCATCGGGAGGGCGCCGGCATGTTGGATGAAGCCAGGAGACGCACGACCGTCCTGATGGGGCGCATGGCGGATGAAGGCATTCACACGGCGGTTTTCACCGACGAAAGCTCAATAGCTTATCTCGCCGGATTCTGGGGATATCTCGGCATCGAGTTCGGCCGGCCAACGATACTGGTCCTGTCCACCATTCACGACCCGGTCGTTATCACACCGCTAATGGAAAGCGAGATGGCGGCCGAAATGACATGGGTGGATGACATCAGGGTCTGGGAGGATGCAGGGCAACGCGGTTGGGGACGCGTTTTATCGGAAGTGCTGCCGCACGGCATGGATGCGCTGTGGATCAAGCGGGATCGTATTCCGTCATTTGTTCGCGACTATCTGGAGGAAAAATATCCCGGCGTTGCATTGAAGGACATCGGTCCGGTTCTTGGCGCCCAGCGCATGATCAAATCACCGCTCGAAATCGAGGTGATGAGAAAGGCGGGCCGGATAGCAGGCGAGATGATGAAAGCGGCACATGAATCTCTTCAGGCGGGAGCGCCGGAATACGAAAGCGCGCTTGCGGTCATAAATGCCGGCACGCGAGCCGCCGCGGGTTTTCTGACGGCGAAAGGCCGGGAACGTTTTGTCTCGCCGATGATACATAATCTGCAAATCATGCAGAGCGGCGCGGATACGTCGATGGTTCACCGCAGGGCTTCGGTCAAACCCTATGCGCGCGGCGATGCGGTCTATTTCTGCTTCTGTAACACGGCGCAGTTCAAGCAATACAAGCTCGGCTTCGACCGCATGTTTCATATCGCCGATATCAACGACGAAGCGGCCAGGGTGCAGCAGGCGGCCATAGACGCGCAACAGGCCGCCATCGGGACGATCCGGCCCGGAGTTGAGGCACGGGACGTCGCCGCTGCGGCCAATGAGGTCTATGCGGCTCGCGGCTATGAAACAGGTTATCGCACAGGACGGTCAATCGGCGTTGCCTATCTGGAAGCGCCGGAACTGAAGGCGGGCGATACGACCATTCTTGAACCGGGAATGACCTTTGCGGTGGACGGAGGCATATCCATTGATGGCATCACCGCCGGGCGCATCGGCGATTCGGTCGTCGTCACGGAAACGGGTTATGCCTATTTGACTGACTACCCGCGCGAAATAATGGTAACGGACGACCCCCGATGACGGCCGAATTTCGCCTTTCGGTCTGCCGGACGCTCGGTGAACCGACCGGCATCGATGACAGGCTTGCCTGGCTCGAAAAAACGCTCGGTGACGCCTTCGAAATGGTTTTCGAACGCCGTCAGCAGTGGCGCGAAAAAGGCTCCGAAAGAGCGATCACGAAAGACGTGATCCACAACATTGCGGCATTTCCTCTTGCGATTCCATTGATGGACGGGCCTAGTGTGCCGTCGGCTCCGAGCGTCGGGCCGTCAACGTCAGGCCGACGGCTATGGCGCCGCGACAGCGAGCCCCGCGAGCGTCAGCGTTTCTCCGAACACCAGCCACGCCATGACCATCGTCACCGGCGGGGACAGGTAGGTCAGGCTTGCCACCCGTGCCGCGGACATGCGCCGCAAGAGCACGAACATCAGTTCATAGGCGGAGAGCGAGACCACGAACGCGAGCCAGGCAATGGCGAACACAAGGTTGCCGTTCCAGTCGGCCTCCAGACCCTAGATACCGATCGCCAGCGGTGCAAGTGCGAGGAACGACGCCGCGCAGTGCCAGAACGTGATGAGCAGCAGCGGGGCGACGTTGCCGCTCCGTTTCTCGTCCTCGACCGTCGCACCCCGATCGGTCAGCGAGGCGATCGTGATCGAGACGACGGCCAGGAAGGGCAGTGCGTAGGCGACGGGCGAGCCGCCGAGCGCGATGCCATCGCCGATCACGATCGCAACCGCAACGAGACCTAGGACCAGTCCGGCCCACTCGCGCCCCGTCACCCGTTCACCCGTCATGCGGGCCGACAACGCTCCGGTCATGATGGGCTGCAACGCGGTGATGAAGGCCGCCAGACCCGCCGATAGTCCGAGATCGATCGCGCCCAGAACAGCGGCGAGCCAACCGGCGTGAGCGAGCACGCCGACCGTCATGTGACGGACGAGATCGCGCGGGGCGATCCGGCGCCACTGCCGGGTGAGCGTCACCAGAAGGGCGAGCACGGTCGCGACCAGAAGGTAGCGCCAGAACAGGATCGTGAAGGTTCCGGCGTAGTCGAGTCCGTACTTCGCGCCCGCGAATCCCGAGCTCCACAGAACGACGAACAACGCGCACAGGGCGGGGATGCCGATCAGGGACGCGCTCATCGCGCGCGCCTTTCTCCGGACGATGCGCCGGAAGCGGGATCGGCCGCCCTTGATCCAACGCACGGTGAGGCGGTCGCCGTCGAGATCGACAGCGGCGATATCTTCGACGAAGAGATGTTGGTCGCGGATGCCCATGGCGCAGTCTCCGGGGTTGGGATCCCGGCAACATCGGCCATCAGAGCGCTTTACAGAATATACGCCTTGTGCGAGCCTCCTTTGCGCCTGGCGCAAAAGGTAACCTTGGAAGCCGACCCGACATGGACCTGATTGGCGATTTGGAACTGATGCAGGAACTGGCCGAGCATGGCAGCTTCTCCGCCGTCGGCCGCTGCCGGGGACAAGCTCCGTCCAGCATCGCACGCCGCCTGGACCGGCTCGAAGACCGGCTCGGGGGGCGCCTGTTCAATCGCGCGCCCACGGGGCTGTTCTTGACCGACACCGGGGCACGCAGGCTGAGCCAGGCGCGCGAACTGACGCGCGCGCGGCCGCCGCCTTCGTCGAGCCCGGACGGATGGGGCGCTGACGGGTCATATCGTCGTCTCCGCGCCGTCCCGGCTCGGCGAGGTCTGCGTGGCGCCGGTCTTCGCCGCGTTCCTCCATGCGCATCCGCGAGTCTCGATCGACCTGCACCTGACCGACGCTGTCCAGAACCTCGACCGGGACCGCATCGACCTTGCCGTGCGCATCGGCTCCAGCGGAGAAGATCACCACGTGATCCGTCGGATCGCCGACAATCACCAACTTCTGGTCGCATCTCCGCGCTACCTTGAACGGCGCCCGATCGTGTGCGTGGAAGACCTTGACGTCTGCGACGGGCCCTTGCTCGGCAACGCTCCGACCTGGCGGCTACAGGGTCCGAACGGCCGCATTCACATCGCCAGGCCGAGGGGCGGCTGAAATGCGTTTCGGGCGACACACTCCTGGCGATGTGCGCATCCGATCTCGGAGTGGCGCTCAAATCGTTCTGGGATGTGCGGCGGGCGCTCGACGACGGACGACTCGTCCACGTCCTGCCTGAATGGACGCAGGGCAGCCCGGCCAACATCATGATCGTCATGCCAGACCGGCGCCTGGTCTCCCCGACCCTTCGCGCCCTGGGCGCCGAACTCGAACGAAGCCTGCGCTCCGCGCGGGCCGAACCGCGATCGCAGGCCGAGTGACAGATGTGTTTTCGTTTCGACTCCAAGAGAGGGTAAAGGGCTGTTCGTTCTCGTGCGGATGCAGCAGCGCCCGCTCGCAATAGACGGTCCCGTCGGTTCCGATCACGTCCCACCGGTCCGCCCGATGCTGGACACTGGCCGATCACGCCTATGACAGCAATGCGGTCCGCCGCTTGATCGCGGCGCACAGGGCGAAAGCCGTGACCCCGTCGACGCCGCAAAGAAACCCGGTTATCAAGCACGACAGGTCGCAATACAAGGCGCGTAAACACGTGGAGCGCTTCTTCAACAAGATCAAACGCTCCCGTGCTGTAGCGACACGCCGTAACAAGCGGGATGACGATTCCCCCGCCTCCGTGCAGCCCGCTTCTATCCGCAGTTGATTGCGGAGGTATGAGCCGGTGTCCTAGGCTATTCCTCTTTTGGTATATCCCAATCTCTCGGTCTTGGGTCTCCTGTCTGATGAAACTGCCGGATAAGCTTAATGAACTGCAAGAAATCCCTATTTTCCCGCGCAAGCCGGTCGCAGGTTGCCCAATCAATCTCAGGTTTCTCCTTGGCAGGAATAAGAATCTGGCTCTCGGTAGGGTTCTCAGGGTCGATCTGGATCAGTCCGATCCCGTGAAGTGAAAAGAGCATTCTCATCTCTTTCATCGTGTCTGCCCCCTCGACCTCGGCGGCGACGAGGTAGCCGTAATTTGCCCATGAGGAATTTGAAACCGCTTGGAAGAAAGATTCGCGCAGATTTGATCTATTCAATAGTAATTTTATCTCGAAAGACCACAGCTTCGTCTTTTTATCTGCATATTCCTTGACCGCACCTTTGATTTCTGTATGCCAGTCCGCCGTCAAGTCTTCCATTCCGACAAGATCAGGGAAGAGCCACCTGTTGCCTTTTGGACCTTGTCTGTTCGAAGATCTCCTATCTTCAATGCGTTTGGAATATATAAAAAGTTCTGATCGAAGATAATTAGATACAATAGGGTATAAATCGCTCTCATTGAACGAGGCGGCATCCGAGATAATATTATATTCTTCTCCCTCTGTTTCAGCCTCGTCCACCTCCGCTTCATCAGTTTTCATCGTCCAATAGTACTTTCGGGGACGCCCTTCATTCGTGGGTTTTTCTTTTGCAGCGCCGGTCGTCTCGAACCTATTTCCGCAACAATCTGTTGGACTAGATCCGCATCACTTTCGATGGATGTACTGTCGCTCTTTTTCTGTTCACACTCAGACGGATACTGCTCAAAAATCCATTCAGCGATCTGGCGTACCGTGAATTTTTGTTCCGGATGGCTGGCGAGGAAATCAACGACGATTTTGGAAAGTTTTAGCCCCATCGCGTTAGCCCTTTACTGCTTCAACACTATTTTCATCCATTCGCCACCTTTGGGCGGTCCAACCGCATCCATCCGGCGTCACGGCTTCGGGACATCTGAAATGTGCGCTTTGAATTATTGATTCGTCAAGCATTGCATCTGAATTCGCGAACGCATTCGGAGCGACAAAATCCTCATTCTGGCATCCATTTTCCGCCAGTTCGCGTCGCAGTTTCAAACGAGCCGGTCGCAATGTTCCGGCAAGTCTGCCGCATCCACCTTGAAGAGTGCGCCATGTCTGGCAACGCCGAAAAGCAAGAAGTCCGCGGGGACATGGAATTATCGTCTTATGAGAATCTTCTGATCAGGGACAAACGACGGCTGGCTCTGGGCACGTTTCATGACAGTACGGCCGAGAGCGCCGCCACGGCTGAATCGTCGTCGGTACGCGGATCAAGGTTCTGATCTCGCGCGTATTGTGGACGATATGATCCTTTTGCGGACATTCGGTCCCCGGTCCGAACCGGTAGATCGAAATATCGTCGGCAGCGATATTCCACACCCGCCGGAAATCCGGTCCGTCCGCAATTACGCAGGCCTTGACGGAAAACCCGGATAAGGCCAGACCGAATATCGTTGCGATGGCAAAAAACGCGAATGCAAACGGTTCTTCCCCATATCTGTATTGGCGGGATGTGGCAGCTGGGGTCGTCGTGAATCGAACTATATAGGGATGGATCGAAAATGCCCGATTGCGCGGTTGCGAAGATTCCTGTACCGGTTCACACGTTCGACTTTTGTTCATGGAGACGCATCAGCAGCCGCAGACATGAAACCGGAAATTGATGAGCGAGCAGAAATTCATCTCCGTGCGCGGTGCGCGCGAGCACAATCTTAAGAATGTCGATCTCGACATTCCGCGCGACCGATTGACCGTGATGACCGGCCTGTCGGGCTCGGGAAAATCGTCGCTCGCCTTCGACACGATCTATGCCGAGGGCCAACGGCGCTATGTCGAGTCGCTCTCGGCCTATGCGCGGCAGTTTCTGGAAATGATGCAGAAGCCAGATGTCGACCAGATCGAAGGTCTGTCACCGGCCATCTCGATCGAGCAAAAGACCACAAGCCGCAATCCGCGTTCCACGGTTGCTACCGTCACCGAAATCTACGACTATATGCGGTTGTTGTTTGCCCGCGTCGGCATTCCCTATTCGCCGGCCACCGGTCTGCCGATCGAAAGCCAGACGGTGAGCCAGATGGTCGACCGGGTTCTGGCACTTGAAGAAGGTACGCGACTCTATATCATGGCGCCGATCGTGCGTGGCCGCAAAGGCCAATACCGTAAGGAACTGGCCGAACTGAGGAAGAAGGGTTTTCAGCGCATCAAGGTTGACGGCGCTTTCCACGAGATCGGCGACGTGCCGGCGCTCGACAAGAAGTTCAGGCATGACATTGATGTGGTTGTCGACCGCGTCGTCATACGCGACGATATCGGCGCGCGGCTGGCCGATTCCATCGAGACCTGTCTGAAACTCGCCGATGGGCTGGCTGTCGCCGAATTCGCCGACAAACCGCTGCCGGCGGAGGAACTGTCGGGAGAATCGGCCAACAAGTCGAAAAACGAGACGCATGAGCGGGTGATGTTTTCCGAAAAATTCGCCTGTCCGGTTTCCGGCTTTACCATCACCGAAATCGAGCCGCGGCTGTTCTCCTTCAACAACCCGTTCGGAGCCTGTCCGGCCTGCGACGGCCTCGGCACCCAACGCGCGATCGATCCGACGCTGATCGTGCCCGAGGAGCATGTTTCACTGCGCAATGGCGCGATTGCGCCATGGGCCAAGTCCGCATCGCCCTACTACCGGCAGACACTGGAAGCGCTGGGAAAGGTCTATGGCTTCAAGGCCGCCGACCATTGGCGCGAACTGTCCAAAGATGCGCGGAACGCCATCCTGCACGGCACTGGAGACACACTTGTCGCTTTCAATTATGACGACGGCTTGCGCACCTACCAGACTAGGAAGAGTTTCGAGGGCGTAATTCCCAATCTGGAGCGGCGCTGGAAGGAGACCGATTCCTCATGGATGCGCGAAGAGATCGAGCGCTACATGTCGGCGACGCCCTGCCCGGTCTGCGATGGTTACCGGCTCAAGGCTGAAGCGATGGCGGTGAAAATCGTCGGCAAACACATCGGCGAAGTGACGGTCAAATCGATCCGCGATGCGCGCGACTGGTTCGAGGCGTTGCCGGAGAAGCTGAACGACAAGCAAAACGAGATTGCCGGGCGGATTTTGAAGGAAATTCGCGCGCGCTTGCGCTTCCTGAATGATGTCGGCCTGGAGTATCTGGCGTTGTCGCGCGGTTCCGGCACGCTGTCGGGCGGCGAGAGCCAGCGCATCCGGCTTGCTTCCCAGATCGGTTCGGGCCTGACCGGTGTGCTCTACGTGCTCGACGAGCCGTCGGTCGGCCTGCACCAGCGCGACAACGCCCGTTTGCTCGACACGCTGCGGCACTTGCGCGATCTCGGCAATACGGTTGTGGTGGTTGAGCACGACGAGGATGCGATTCGCACCGCCGATCACGTGGTCGATATCGGGCCGGCTGCCGGAATACGCGGCGGCGCCATCGTCGCGGAGGGCCGGCCCGCCGAGATCATGGCGCATCCGAAATCGCTGACCGGGCGATATCTGTCGGGCACGCTGGAGATTCCGGTGCCCGCCGGGCGCCGCCGGCCGACGAAGGCCAAACGGATCAAGATCACGGGCGCGCGCGGCAACAATCTGAAGGACGTTACGACGGAAATTCCGATCGGCTTGTTCGCTTGTGTTACCGGCGTGTCTGGCGGAGGCAAGTCGACGCTGCTGATCGAGACGCTCTACAAGGCCGCCTCGCGCCGCATCATGGGTTCGCGCGAGCAGCCGGCCGAGCACGATCAGATCACCGGGCTCGAACATCTGGACAAGGTGATCGACATCGATCAATCGCCCATCGGTCGCACGCCGCGCTCCAATCCGGCGACCTATACCGGCGCGTTCACGCCGATCCGCGACTGGTTTGCCGGCCTGCCGGAAGCCAAGGCTCGCGGCTATGCGCCGGGACGTTTTTCCTTCAACGTCAAGGGCGGGCGCTGCGAGGCATGCCAGGGCGACGGCGTTATCAAGATCGAGATGCACTTCCTGCCCGACGTCTATGTCACTTGCGATGTCTGCCACGGCAAGCGCTACAATCGCGAAACGCTCAATGTCATTTTCAAAGGCAAGTCAATCGCCGATGTGCTCGACATGACGGTGGAGGAGGGTTGCGAGTTCTTTGCGGCGGTGCCGGCCGTGCGCGACAAGCTGGAAATGCTCAAAAAAGTCGGCCTCGGCTATATCCATATCGGTCAGCAGGCGACGACGCTGTCGGGCGGAGAGGCGCAGCGGATCAAACTGGCCAAGGAATTGTCGCGTCGGGCGACGGGCCGCACGCTCTACATTCTCGACGAACCGACCACGGGATTGCATTTCCACGATGTGGCGAAACTGCTTGAAGTGCTGCACGAACTGGTCGACCAGGGCAACACGGTCGTCGTCATCGAGCACAATCTGGAAGTGATCAAGACGGCCGATTGGATCCTCGATCTCGGACCGGAAGGCGGTGACGGCGGCGGCGAACTGGTGGCGTCAGGCGCTCCGGAGGACGTCGCGGCCAACGAGCACTCCCATACCGGCGCATTTTTGAAGGCGCTACTGGCGCGACGGCCCGGCGGGAAGGTGGAAGCCGCGGAGTGAAAAGCTCCTTCCTCTTCGCCGGTGGGGTTTCCGTTGATCCGCCGGCAGGGCGGCCCATCGGTAAGGTGGAAACGACCGACGAGCGGCTACCGGCATAAAGAACGCCATCGGATGTTTTCCTTATTCTGCTTGCGGTTAAGGCGCTGAAAATTCTTTCTTTTGCCCTGTCGGCGCGCCTGACCGCCGGCCAAAGCCGCCATTGCTTCACATTACAGTTTTGTCATCACTCCTCGAAATCGCGGCAATCGGTTCCCATATGATGTTCAGTGAACCGAGAGGGTTTTGAAAAAATGCACGCACGCCCGAACAACGACCTGCACGAGCGCGAGCGCACACGACGTGAGTCGGTCGCCGAACGCGAATGGATCGTACGTAACGACAAGCAACTCGGCGCCGCCAATTTCGTGTTGCCGGCTCTGGCCATGGCGGTTCTGATCCTGATTTAACGCGCTTCGTCCAGGATTATGCGCCCGTAGCGGCAAACTGCCTGTCCGGTTTGGGTGGCAGGTCGCCGTTCGCGTCGTCATGGCAATCCTTCCACCCGCAAAAACACGAATGTCCCGTCCAATGCCGCCTTATCCTTGATCGAGACGGTGATTGCCACGACTGAGCCACGGAAACACTGCCACAGCCATTATGCGCCCGGCAAACAGGCTAGCGCCGAAAGGCTGATTCTTAATGGCCGGAGGCCGGAGCCGCGGAGGACCTGGCGGCAGAAATCGCCTGCGGTGCCTGAATGAGATTGTGTGATGCAACCCGATCCGATTACTCTCCACACACACCCGGCAGTCTCGCCGCGGGAACCGAAGCGCCCTTTTCGGCGATCAAACCGCTGGCGGTAGGCCGGTTTCGGTCGGAGTCATCATGCCTTCACGTCCGGGATACGCAACGATCACACCCTGTCTCGTCTGCGACGGCGCGGTGGAATTGCGTCCGGTCGCCGATCAGTTCCACGGTGACCGCGCCGGCAGGTTGCGCGACCCGTTCGGGCATCTCTGGCAGGTCGGGATGAACATGGAAAATCCGACCCCTGAAGAAATCGAAGCCCGGTTTGCGACAATGATGCGGGAAGACGACCGATGACCGGGACAATTCGCGCCGGCTTCGGCGGCTGGACGTTCGATCCCTGGAACACCTCGTTCTACCCACCGAGGCTCGCCAAACGGCGGCAACTCGAATTTGCATCGCGGCAGGCGCCGACCATCGAAATAAACGGCACGTATTATCGCGATCAGAAACCGGCGACATTCGCCAACTGGGCGGCTGAGGTGCCCGAGGGTTTTGTCTTTTCGATCAAGGCCAATCGTTTTACGACGATAAAGAAAGTGCTGGCGGAATCTGGCGAGTCCATCAACCGTTTCGTTAATTCCGGCGTCACAGAACTCGGGCCCCATCTCGGTCCGGTCGTCTGGCAGTTCGCGCCTACGAAGAAGTTCGACGCGGATGACTTCGGTGCGTGGCTCGACCTTGTTCCGCATGAACACGACGGCATGAGGCTGCGGCATGCGCTGGAGGTTCGGCACTCCACATTCTTCAATCCGGACTTTGTGGCGCTGGCGCGCAGCCACAATGTTGCGATTGTGTGCGCTCACCATGAAAAATATCCTGAAATCGCCGATGTGACGTCAGACTTCGTCTATGCGCGCCTTCAACGTGGAACTGACGACATCGATATCTGCTATCCGCCGGATGAAATGAATTGCTGGGCGCGACGGGCGAAACTGTGGGCTGAAGGCGAGACGCCGGATGACCTGCCCTATGCCGCCGGTTGCTTGGACACCAGCCGCATGCCACGCGATGTGTTCGTCTATTTCATCCATGAAGGCAAGGTGCGCGCACCCCATGGTGCGATGGCTTTCATGGAGCTTGTGACTGCCTGACCTGTCACACCAGTTCCGCAAACGCGGCGGGTAGCAGGTGGATGAGGTCTTCGGCAATTGCGCCACATCCGGCAAGGTTTCCCGTCTCGCCATGCAGCCACGCGCCAGCGCATGCGGCTTCAAACGCCGGCATTTGCTGCGCGGCAAGGCCCGCGATAACGCCGGCAAGAACGTCTCCCGAACCCGCGGTGGCTAACCGTGGCGAGCCGTTTGTATTGATCGCGGCGCGGCCATCGGGCGCGGCGATGATCGTATCGGCCCCCTTGTGGACAACCACGGCGCTCGCACGTTCGGCCGCGCTGCGGGCGCGTTCAAGTTTTGAAAGCGATTCATCGTCCGCCAGATCCGGAAAGAGCCTGCAAAACTCTCCTTCATGCGGTGTCAGCACCAGGTCGGGAGTTCCATTCGGGCGCTCGAACAAAGGGGGCGGATTGTCGGCAAATGAAGTCAAACCGTCGGCGTCGAGAACCAGGGTTCGCGGCAGGTTGCCGGACAAGCGATCCGGATCGGCGGCGATGAGCGCCGTCACAAAATCCCGCGCCTTTTCGCCGACGCCGAATCCCGGGCCGAGAATGAAGGTCCGGCAGCGGCTGTCGCGCAGCATTGCCGCGACATCATCGGCGGTGTCGAGCCTGGCCAGCATGATTGACGTCAGGTGAGACGCATTAACCGCAAGCGCATTGCCGGGCGAGTAGACCGTGACCGCACCGGCGCCGGCGCGTTGCGCCGCCATCGCCGCCAGCCGTGCAGCGCCCGTGGAAGATTGACTACCCGAGAAGACGCCGGCGGCGCCGCGTGAATATTTATGAACGCCAGGTTCGGGAATTGGCAAGTGAACGCGCCACAATTCAGGAAGGTTCTCAAAACATGTCGCACCGATTTCACCCAGAACCCGGTCCGGAATGCCGATATCCGCCAGAACCAGTTCGCCGCACATCTTGCGACCGGGATAAAGCAGATGTCCCGGCTTCTTGCGGAAAAAGGTGACCGTCAAGTCAGCCGGGCACGCGCCGCCCAGCACTTTGCCGGATTTGCCGGAAAGGCCGGACGGAAGGTCCACCGCGACAGCCTTGCAACCGACCGCCTCCACCAATCCGACCGCTGCAAGCGCGGTTCCGTGGAGCGGCCGTTCCAGACCGGCGCCGAACAACGCGTCAACGACGAGTGCGTCGGGCGACGGAGAAAAATCCTCCAGCGGCGCGGTCTCCATGCCGGATACCGAAGCAGCCAGAGCCGCATCGGTATCCGGCCCGGGCGCCGCCATTGCGTGGATTGCAACCGAAACTCCCGCACGGGCTAGTTCGCCCGCGGCCACATAGCCGTCGCCACCATTATTACCCGGTCCGCACAAAACATCGACATGCGGCATCTCGGGATAGCGCGTCAGTATTTCGCGGCTTATCGCCAGGCCGGCATTTCGCATCAGCCCGATGCCGGAATACGGCCTGCCGGCAATCGCCAATCGGTCGGCAATTCCCATTTCCACCGGTGTCAGCAATTCGAGCATTCGAGCCAATTCCACGATCCAATCCGTCTCTTGCCCAATGATTTCAGCTTGGCAAGAACGAATGGGAAAATCGTTGATATGCCTATTATTTAGGCAGATCGATCAACATTTGGGCAGTCGAAAGTCGCACATATGTTCCGTCAATCCGGAATCAACCTCTCAATTGCGCGAGCGCGCATGTATGCAATAAGGCTTTTCTTGCCGACTTCGCTGATTTATCCCTCCGTTTGAAGTTGGCACGCAACATGCTTTTACGCATGTGAACCGGGCGCATGCGCGCCAGGACTTCTCACGGAGATGATTTCAGCCATGAAAAAAATCGAAGCCGTCATCAAGCCGTTCAAGCTCGACGAAGTCAAGGAAGCGCTGCAGGAAGTGGGCCTTCAAGGCATCACCGTCACGGAGGCCAAGGGATTTGGGCGGCAAAAGGGCCATACGGAACTTTATCGCGGCGCCGAGTATGTCGTCGACTTCCTGCCAAAGGTGAAAGTGGAGGTCGTGCTTGCGGACGACGCGGTGGAGAGCGCGGTCGAAGCGATACGCAATGCGGCGCAGACGGGCCGCATCGGAGATGGAAAGATCTTCGTGTCGAGCGTGGAGGAAGTCGTCCGCATTCGCACGGGCGAAACCGGTGAAGCCGCAATCTGATCGACAAGGCCGATCAGAAATTTCAACGCAATGATCCAATTGAACAGCAAGGATAAATCATGAGTTCAGCAAGCGATGTCCTGAAGCAGATCAGCGATAATGACGTCAAATTCGTCGATCTCCGCTTCACCGATCCAAAGGGAAAACTGCAGCACGTATCGATGGACGTTTCCGCCGTCGATGAAGACATGTTTGCCGATGGCGTAATGTTTGACGGATCATCGATTGCCGGCTGGAAGGCGATCAATGAATCCGACATGGTTTTGATGCCGGACACCGAAACCGCCCATATGGACCCGTTTTTCGCCCAATCAACCATGGCGATCATGTGCGATATCCTCGATCCGATCTCTGGCGAAGCCTACAATCGCGATCCGCGCGGAACGGCGCGCAGAGCCGAGGCCTATCTGAGATCCGAGGGAATTGGCGATACCGCCTATTTCGGCCCGGAAGCCGAGTTCTTCGTGTTTGACGATGTTCGCTACAAGGCCGATCCCTATAACACCGGATTCAAGCTCGATTCCTCGGAACTGCCGTCCAACGACGATGCGGAATATGAAACCGGTAATCTGGGTCACCGGCCACGCACGAAAGGCGGGTATTTCCCCGTGCCGCCGATAGACTCGGCCCAGGATATGCGCTCAGAAATGCTGACCGTGATGGCTGAAATGGGGGTCGTGGTGGAAAAGCACCATCATGAAGTCGGCGCCGCGCAACACGAACTCGGCATCAAGTTCGACACGCTCGTTCGCAACGCCGATAAAACCCAGATTTACAAATATGTGGTCCATCAGGTCGCCAATGCCTACGGCAAGACCGCGACCTTCATGCCCAAGCCGGTGTTCGGCGACAACGGTTCCGGCATGCACGTCCACCAATCGATCTGGAATGATGGCAAGCCCGCGTTTGCCGGCAATGAATATGCCGGTCTTTCCGAAAGCTGCCTCTACTATATTGGTGGCATCATCAAACACGCCAAGGCGCTGAACGCGTTTACCAATCCTTCGACAAACTCCTACAAACGGCTTGTTCCCGGCTACGAAGCGCCGGTTCTGCTGGCGTATTCGGCGCGTAACCGGTCCGCTTCATGCCGTATTCCTTTTGGCACATCACCGAAGGCGAAGCGCGTTGAGGTCCGTTTCCCCGACCCGACCGCGAACCCGTATCTTGCCTTCGGCGCCATGCTGATGGCCGGGCTTAATGGCATCAAGAACAGGATTCATCCGGGCGATGCCATGGACAAGGATCTATATGATCTGCCGCCGAAAGAGTTGAAGGACATAGCCACCGTGTGCGGAAGCCTGCGCGAGGCGCTGGCCAGTCTTGATGCGGATCGCGCCTTCCTGAGAGCGGGCGGCGTGTTTGACGATGACCAGATTGACGCCTATATCGAACTCAAGATGGAGGAAGTGCTCCACTTCGAGATGGCCCCGCATCCGGTCGAATTCGCGATGTACTATTCGGTCTGATTTCAAAATATCCGGATCGCGGCCATTCTGACCCCGCCGTCATTCGGCGGGGTTTTTGCATCGAACCGCTCTCAATCTTGAGATCGGCGAAGCAATGGCGTCCACGGCGAACCGGACGATGCAACGAGGAAGCCGGGCTGTTTCCCGCGGGAATTGATGCCTGAAGCTCCGGAGTGTCGAATTATTCGCCGGCGCCGTACATGGAAGCGAAAGACTCAGTATCGCATCGTTTCCGAATCGCATCGTTTCCGAAATTGCGCGCGCACTTCGTGCCAGGCAAAGCGCACCGAGTTGGTTACGATCTCGACATCAAGTTTCTTCAGCTCCGGGGCGATCGGCGCCCATTCGAGCAGTGCGCGCGGGCTTTCCAAGCCGTATTCGGCGTCGTTGGCCGCCCTCGGCCAATCGGTTTTTTCCAGCCGGCTTACAAAGGCCAGGCGCCATTCGGTCCGTTGTTCGTTTCCAACCGAACCGCCAACATTCTCCGATACCGCGTAATCGTGACAGTCTAGGCACAATTCGCGCAGACCGGTTTCTTCAATCCTGACATCCGCTACCGCATGGGCAATGCAAAACATCGACAGATCAGCCACGCAGGCCGAATAAACGTGCATTTTCGCAATATCGATTGAAGCGATCATCTGATCGTCCTCGAACATGGATGGATAGCGCGTGCCCATACGTGTTTTGAGGTATCCATAAAGCGTTTTTTGCGCCACGAACGCGGATCGCGTTGCAACGAAATGACGCAACTGGCGGATGTCGGATATGGGTTCGCGATCGGTCCGCGCGGTAAGCCGGGCAGCAAATTCCGGCCAGAATTCCACAAATTTGCGCAATATCGTCACCGCTCGTGCTCTCCAAAGGTCGGCATTCGCTACGACTAATGTCTGGCTCGCCAAAAAGCCACAACCGATTAATGATCGGGCTGGTTGATTGCGTCCGATTCCGGGCGCGGTCGTTCGTATGGGTATTCCGGCTCCGCTGGAATCATTAATGAAGGGGAGACGCTTAATATGTCTGGTAACAATACCGAGGCGCATCAGCGGCACTGGGCCCGGACGCGGAACCTGACCTGGCTGGTTCTGGCGCTGTGGTTCATTTTTTCCATGATCATTCCATGGAACGCCGGCGGCCTTAATGAATACTCGTTTCTCGGGTTTCCGCTTGGATATTACATGTGCGTCCAAGGCTCGCTCATCGTTTTCGTTCTGCTCATATTCTTCCAGAATTGGCGGCAGGACGCGATTGACGACGAGCTTGGGCTTGATGAATAGGAGGTTCGGATCATGAGTGTTTCAAGCGGTAAATCCGGCAATTTCATCGACAATCTCGGCCGCATCTACGGTATGTATACCGGCGGTTTCGTTGTCTTCATCATTTTGATGGCAATCCTCGAACAGATGGGTGTCAGCGCGGCGACCATCGGCATCCTGTTCGTGGCGTTCACCATCGTGATCTATGCGCTGATCGGGTTCCTGTCGCGCACCATGCAGGTCGAGGCCTACTATGTCGCGGGCCGCGAGGTGCCCGCCGTCTACAACGGCATGGCGACGGCAGCCGACTGGATGTCGGGTGCGTCATTCGTGGCGCTGGCCGGCGGTATCTATTTCGGCGGCTATGGCTATCTGGGCTTCATCGTCGGCTGGACCGGCGGCTATGTGCTCGTCAACTCGTTGATGGCGCCATATCTGCGCAAGTTCGGCTGCTACACGGTGCCCGACTTCATCGGCACCCGCTATGGCGGCAATCTGGCGCGTTTCTGTGCGGTGGTCATTCTCGTGGTGGCATCGTTCACCTATGTTACCGCGCAGATCAACGCCTCGGGCACTATTGCCGCCCGTGCCTTGCAGATCCCGTTTGAATACGGCGTCTGGTTCGGTCTGGCCGGCATTCTTCTCTGTTCCATGCTGGGCGGTATGCGCGCCGTGACGTGGACGCAGGTGGCACAGTATATCGTGCTCATCATCGCCTATCTGGTGCCGGTGATCTGGATGTCGAATGCTCAGGGCTTTGGCATCATACCGCATTTCTCCTACGGAGATGCAGCGGCACGGATCGCCGAACTCGAAGGCCTCGTTGGCGTTGGAGCGGCACCGACCGAAAAATTCGCCGGTATGAAGGCGCTGACGGTGCTGCACAACGATCCGCAAGGTGGGTGGGACTCATGGAAGATGGTCACGCTGGCCGTCGCCATGATGACCGGTACGGCATCTCTGCCGCACATTCTGATGCGCTACTTCACCACGCCATCCGTGCGTGATGCGCGCCGCTCGGTGGCATGGTCGCTGTTCTTCATCTTCCTGCTCTACTTCACCGCTCCGGCGCTTGCCACATTGACCAAGCTGCAGCTGCTCGATCCCGAGTTGGCAACCAGCGTCATCGGCAAGTCGATCGAAGAGGTGCAGAGCCTCGAGTGGATCAAGAACTGGGCCAATGTGGGCATGCTGGCGATTTCCGACAGCAACGGCGATGGTGTCCTGCAGATCAACGAATTCTTCATGCGCTCCGGTATTGTCGTCCTCGCGACGCCAGAAATTGCCGGTCTGCCGTATGTGATTTCGGGTCTGGTCGCCGCCGGCGGCATGGCTGCTGCCATGTCGACCGCCGACGGCCTGCTGCTGGCGATTGCCAATGCCCTGTCGCATGATCTCTACTACAAGATCATCGACCCGAAGGCCGACACCCGCACACGCCTTATCGTGGCGCGCGTGTTGCTTATCGTGATCGGTGCGGCCGGCGCGTTCGTGGCCTCGCTCAAGCTTACCGGAATTCTAGGCGCCGTGGCGTGGGCGTTCTGCTTCGCCAATTCCGGTCTGTTCTTCCCGCTGGTGCTCGGCATTTGGTGGAAACGTGCAAACCGGGCAGGTGCTATCGCAGGCATGATATGCGGCTTTGCGGCTGGTACACTGTACCTGATCTACGTGCAGAATGGTGGTACGCCGATCCTTGGTCTCGACGGACTGCGCTTCGGCATCATCGGTATGCCGGTCAGCCTGATCGCCATGGTCGTCGTCTCGTTGATGACACCCGAGCCGGATATGGAGACACAGGCTATGGTCGACGAGGTTCGCAATCCGAAAGGCAAGGCGATTCTTGATGCGGCGCACTAAGCAGGTTATCTGTTGAATATCGCCGGGGGCGGGAGCTTCTTCCGCCCCCGTTTTCACGGGATCGCTCACAAATGGAACAACCGGCGAATCCGCTCGATTTCTTTCCGGTCTGGCTAGTTGCCATTGACTATATGCTTGGCATGGTGATGTGGACGCTGATCGGCCGCACCGCGATGGGGTTTTTCCTGGCGGAAGATTCCAAATTCTTCTTCATGCGGATATTCGTAAAAACCACCGACCCGATTATCCGCGTTTTCAAACCGGTAACGCCCGGCTTTCTTGTGCCTCAACTGGTGCCGTTGTTCGTAGCCTGGTTCTTTTATATGGTCCGGTTTTTTCTGATGCCATTGCTGCTCGGCTACTCGGTCATGGGCATGCTTTCGTTTCCGCTGGAAAGTGATTTTGCCCAGGCGCTCTACCGGATATTCAACTGATCGGCGATCGCTCCCGCTATTCGTCCGCGGAAACGGGCACATCAATACCGGCCAGTTCATGCTCCGGCGCTTCCCGCAAAATTTCCGCGCCGTGCCCGTCGGAAAGTATGAAACCGGCCTCCGCCGGAAAAATGTCCGCCGGCACATCCGGATGGGTCGCGAAATAGAACCTGTCGCAATGCCGCCGATAGTCCGGCCATTTCGAATCGGCCCGAAAGTCCTCGACCGATGATTTGATTTCGACGATCGTGAAATCGCCCTTCGGTCCCAGAACAATCAAATCCGCACGACGGCCCGAAACCAAAGTCAATTCCGGCAGCACGACCGCGCCGAGTTCAAAGAATAGCCGCTGGACACCCCTGCGCACCAGAAGCGCGCGCTTCGACTGCCTTCCGTCGGCCAATGGATTGTTGTTGTGGGGACTGACTATCGGCATCGATTCGATTTGGGACAAGCGCGCAGGCGAATCAATAGACGGCAATGCGGAGAAAATCAGTTCCGACACCTGCGATTTGGCGACCCGGGCCGCGACCGCCGGCGCCGAGGACATGTTGCGCGAATGTCATGGAAGGCGGAAAGCGAAAAACCACATTTTAGCGGTTAATTAACCTCCTAGCCAGAACCTGCTTTACAGATTGAGGAAATTGGCAAAAATGCGACCTTAACAAGGTGCCGGGACGTATTCGCCGGGAATTGGAATCGACATGAAGATGAGATCGCTGCTTGTCGCGGTCGGACTGGCGAACGCCCTTGCCGGGTGCGCGACAAGCGGGACCGATACATTCTCAAATTCCTATGGCTCCAGGAAGGACGCCGGATATCGGTTGCCTTCGATCCCGATCCAAGAGGTGGATCACAAGTATCTTCGACAGATTGTCAAATACGACACCAGGCAGAAACCCGGCGCGATTATCGTCGATACGAGCGCCAGGTTCCTGTATTTCGTCATGCCCGGGGGTAAGGCGATGCGCTACGGCATCGGCGTTGGCCGCGCGGGTTTTGAATGGTCAGGGACAGCGCGGGTCGGTTTGAAACGCGAATGGCCGCGCTGGACACCGCCGGAGCCCATGATTCGCCGTCAACCGGAGTTGGCCAAATACCGCGGTGGAATGAAGCCCGGACTGTCCAATCCGCTGGGCGCCCGCGCGCTTTACCTTTACAACCGGCGTGGCGACACCATGTACCGTCTGCACGGCACGCCGGAATGGCGGTCGATCGGCAGGGCCATGTCCTCGGGATGCATCCGTCTCATGAATCAGGATATCATCGATCTTTATGAACGCGCCGATGTCGGCGCCAGAGTCATCGTGAAACGATAGGAAATCGCTGACGGACCGTCTCGGCAACAGACGTTCAATGAAAAACAGCGCCCGGTTTTTTCATCTAGAACGACCGCCTGCGGATTTGAAGAAGGCTATCGCGGTGCAAGGACCATCATCATCTGCCGGCCTTCAAGCCTGGGTTCGGCTTCGACCTTGGCGATCCCGGCGGTTTCCTCGCGGACGCGATTCAACAGTTCCATTCCCAACTCCTGATGGGCCATCTCGCGGCCGCGGAATCTGAGCGTCACCTTCACCTTGTCGCCATCGTCAAAGAAGCGGCGAACGGCCTTCATCTTCACTTCGTAGTCGTGAGTATCGATGTTCGGCCGCATCTTGATTTCCTTGACCTCGATGATCTTCTGCTTCTTGCGCGCAACGGCGGCCTTCTTCTGATTTTCGTATTTCAGCTTGCCGAAATCGAGGATCTTGCAGATCGGCGGTTCGGCATTCGGTGAGATTTCAACAAGATCAAGCCCCGCTGCTTCCGCTGCTTCCAGCGCGGTCTCGATTGAAACATCGCCGTGATTATTGCCTTCGTTATCAATAAGCTGAACTCGGGGAACCCCGATATCCGAATTGGCGCGCGGGCCTTTCTTGACTGGTTGTGTCGATCTGAATGGTCTGCGAATGGTCGTGATCTCCCGATATGTTTCGACTAAGTGGCGACACAGGCTATGCCGTTTGCCACCGGTCGCTGTCAATAGCACAATCGTGCGGAAAAAATTACCGTTCGGAAGGCCGACGCCCTCCCCACCGCGGCCGCGACTTTCATCGTGTTCAATTCCGTGGCAGTACCATCGCCGGACTATTCGGGAGCACATGCGTGAACACCCTTCAACATATCGCGGTCAATGGCGTCGAAATCGCTGTCAGGGCCCGGTCCGGTAAATCTCCCGGATTGGTTTGGCTGGGCGGATTTCGATCGGACATGATCGGGTCGAAAGCGGAAGCTATCGACCGATGGGCGTCGGAAACCGGTCGCGCCTGCACACGACACGATTATTCCGGCCATGGTGAGTCGAAAGGCCGGTTCGTCGACGGCACCATATCGAGATGGCTTGCCGAAAGCCTCGCGGTTTTCCGGCAGTTTACACGGGGACCGCAGATTCTGATCGGTTCTTCGATGGGTGGCTGGATAGCGTTGCGCATGATCCAGGAGCTGAATTCGGCCGGCGAGCAGGACCGTATCGCCGGATTGATTCTGCTTGCGCCGGCGCCGGATTTCACGACGGAACTGATGGAACCGGAACTGACCGGCGAACAAAAAAGCGACTTGGAGGAGAAGGAATACTTCGAGAAGGGTTCGGACTATTCCGACGAGCCGGATGTTTTCACCAGGGCGCTGTTTGACGACGGGCGAAAAAACCGGGTGCTGACCGGCCCGATCGACACCCATTGTCCGATTCACATCCTGCAAGGGCAGGCGGATCCCGACGTTCCCTGCGAACTGGCAATGAAAATCGTCGAACATCTGCCGGCGGATGACGTGACGCTGACCCTGATCAAGGATGGAGATCATCGATTATCCCGTCCCGAGGATATTGATTTGCTGATCGGAACCGTTGAAAAAATGGTGCGGCTCACAAGCTGACTGCGATATAATCAATCGTATAGTTCAATAATAACAGATGTTTATGCGAATTGAACGAGCAAGCGGCTTGAATCTTCACGATTGCGTTCCCATGTCGATCACATGCGGCGGCAACCCGCTCCGCACCTGAACGAGAGGAACAAACCGACGATGACCAATACTGCCCTGATCCGTCCCGCGTGGACCCCTGCGACCATTGCCTTGATGGTGCTCGGCTTCATCGCGTTCTGGCCGCTGGGCCTGGCCATGCTCGCCTACATCCTCTGGGGCGACCGTCTGGATGGTCTCAAAAGCGATGTAAACCGCGCCGCCGACGGCATGTTCAGGAGCTGCAGGCGGGCTGCGCCGAGAACCGGCAACGTGGCGTTTGACGACTGGCGTGAAAGCGAGTTGAAACGGCTTGCCGAAGAGCGTCGTAAGCTGGACGAAATGCGCGAGGAGTTCGATGATTACATGCGCGAACTGCGCCGCGCCAAAGACCAGGAAGAATTTGACCGCTTCATGAAGGCGCGAGGCAGGAAATCAAAGAAAACGGGCGGCAAGTCGGTCCCTGATTTCAACGGCGGCGAGTAAGCATCGCCATTGAAGGAAGACAGCGGCCTGTCGCAAGGCACCGGAAGTTGCGGCGCCTTGTTTGATGCGGTAGCGATTGCGACGAGGCCGGCATCGGGGTGATGATGCAATCCGACGGCGCCGCCGCGAATCAGTTGGATACGGTCCGATGGCTGCATTGCTGAAACCGGACAGGGAACCGTTGACCCGGAAGCGCGACGGTGGCCGTCTTGAAATCGCCGGCCGCGACGTTTCGCTGACGATCGTCGAGCACAAACGCGCCAGACGGCTTACGCTCCGAATAGAAGCCGATGGCCGAGGTGTGCGCGTCACCGCGCCGCCCGGCGTGGGCAGAGCGGAAATCGACAAATTTGTCGACCGCAATCGCGACTGGCTCGAAAACAGGATTTGCCGCCTTCCCGACCGGCCGGAATTGAAACCGGGCATGAAAGTCCCCGTGCGCGGCGTATCTCACCGGATCGTTCACGTGGAAGGCAGGCGCGGAATAACGAAAGTTGACCGGAACGCGGACGGTCCGGTTTTGGTCGTGTTCGGAGACAAGCGGTTTATCGGGCGGAGAATTGCGGATTTTCTTAAGAAACAGGCCGGGATCGACATATCTCCGCTCATTGCCCGGCATTCTTCGGCAATCGGCAAGCGGGTGAAGTCGGTGAAGTTCAAGGACACGACAAGCCGCTGGGGCTCGTGTTCGGCGGACGGCGATCTGTCCTTTTCCTGGCGTATCATGATGGCGCCGCCTGCCGTCATCGACTATCTGGTCGCCCATGAGGTGGCTCACCTTGAGGAGATGAACCACGGTTCCGATTTCTGGCGCCTGTGCGAGAAACTTTGTCCAAAAACCGAAAAATGCAAAAGCTGGCTCAAGCGCAATGGCGGCGCGCTTCAGGCGATGCCGTTCTGATCAACCCGCTGCCCGGTGTCCCGACCCCGGGGCGCCGGTCGCCTCATGCGGCTTTGCGCCCAGGCCATCTTCGGGACGGCGCGGCGGTTTTCATTCGCCAAATTGCGCTTATCCGGTCGGAATGGCGCGGCGTTGGAGCCTCAGCCGGCGTTCACGCTCCCATATGATCATGCCGGCGAATACGATTATTGCGGCCCCGACGACCGTCCAGCGGTCCGGCAGGCGGTCGAAAAGGAAGTAGCTCCAGACGGTCAGGTAGATGATGAAGACATAGCCGAAAGGCATAAGCACGGTCGCCGGTGCAAACCCGTGGGCGCGGGTCAGCAGTTCATGACCCAGCCAGCCGAAAACGCCCATGCCGACCAACAGCGCCCATCCCCAGGCGGTCTCGGGCGACCGCCATTCGGCAATCGCGAACGGAAGCAGCGCGACGGTTCCGATCAGGCCGGAATAGAACTGCATCGTGTCGGTGGCCACCACGCCGGAAAGTTTACGGGTGAGCACCGAGTAGAACGCGAACCCGGTTGCGGCCGTCAAGGACAGGCAGACGGCCCAGTGGAAACTTTCATCGAAGGGCCTGATCGCGATCAGGATTCCACAGAATCCGAGGGCTATCGCACACCATCGCCAGACGCCCACCCGTTCACCCAGCAGCGGCCAGGACAACACACAGGTGATGATCGGCGCCGAGAACAGGATTGTCGAGGTCAGCGTGAGCGGCAGGTAGCGGACCGCGAAGAAATTCGCGACCGTCGAAATCATCAGCAGAGCCGCGCGGACTATAACAAGCAACGGGCGTTCGGTTGTAAAACGGCCGACCCCAAAGCCGCCGCGCCCAATCAGCGCCAGCGAAATCACGAAATGCCCGAAGTAGCGCATGAATGCGAGTTGCAACGCGGCAAACCCCGCAAGCGCAAGCCATTTGGCGCTGGCGTCTATGCAGGAGAAAAAGGCGTAGGCGACCAGCATCATGACGATACCCGCCATCGGCCGGTCGCTGTTCGCCCTGGCGGCAAGCCCCTTCATGCGCTTTCAGGCGTCAATCGCCGGATTTTGAAAACCGTTCCGCGAAGAAGTCGACCATCTCGGGCACCATCCGCTCGCCAAAACCGTTCTCATTCGCCGCGGTAAGAGCTTCGAAGGCGGATTTGGACATAATCGAGTCCACACCCGCCTGTTCGGCCATCGTGCGGAAATAGCCGACATCCTTCAGACCGTTTCTTACCGCGAAGGCGAGCATCTTCGGATTGCCCTCAAGCGCATGGGATTTGACGAAATCCATCATGCCGGAATGCAACGGACCGGCCGCCATGACATCGTAAACCTTCTTGCGGTCTATCCCCGTGGCATCCGCCATGGCGAACGCTTCCGCCATGGCGCTGGCGGTTGTCATCGCGAAGAAATTGTTGATCAGTTTGATCGTATGCCCGCTGCCGAGCGCGCCGAGGTGAAAGACATTTTCGCCCAGATCGTCAAGCACGGGTTCGACCTTGTCAAATCCGGTCTTGTCGCCGGAACACATGATGTTCAGTTTCCCTTCGAGCGCATGAGACGGCGTTCGTCCCAGCGGCGCATCAAGATAGATGCCGCCGGCGGCAGCCACCTCGCCGCCAAGCTCCTTTGTGGAAGCCGGCAACGATGTGCCGAAATCGACGACTATAGTGCCGGGTTTGAGACCGGCGCTCACTCCGGCGTCACCGCGCATGCGAGTCTCGACCGACGCGGACGTATCGACGCACAACATGACGATATCGCTTGCGGCCGCAAGCTCGCGCGCGGTTGCGGTTTCTGTCGCGCCGCGCGCAATCGCCGCCTCGACATTGGCGCGCGAACGGTTGGCGATCACGGTCAGGGGGTAGCCGAGATCGAGCAACCGCCGGCACATGGACCACCCCATCAGGCCGAGACCGATGAAGCCGATTACCGGTTTTGACATATTCTATTCCTTTCGGCCCGATTGTATTTCGTAGATTGAGCGGTTGCGTTCCGGCTGCGGTTGCGGAATGCGGATGGGGACGGGTTCCAGCCGCGGCCGCAACGTGGGTTCTCCGCACAGGATCAGATCGTCATAATCCCCGATAGTGTCGAACCGGGTCATCGAACCCATAACCGGGAAAGCGTCCGCGGCCATCATCTCGTAAAACAACATCCGGCGGTCGCGATTCGACGTGTTGAGCGCCGAACCGTGCACGATGCGGGCGTGATGGATGGTCACGGTTCCCGCCGGACCGGTGAGCGGGACGGCATCGGCAGGATCGAGACCGGCCCCGGCAAGATCGATGGCGCCCGCGAACACGCCATTTTCGTGATGATCGAACGTCGGTCCCCTGTGGGTCCCCGGAAGAACCTGAAGCGGTCCGTTCTCCAGGCCCATGTCGTCAAATACGACGCCGACGGCGAGGACGTCGTCATTGGTGTGAGGATAGAAGGCGAAATCCTGATGCCATTTCACTTCGGCGCCATAGCCGGCCTTCTTCATGTTCAGCTTGGTCGTATGCATGCGGATATTCGGGCCGATCAGGTTGCGGGCGGGTCCGAGAATGAGACCGCCGCGCATCAGCGTGTCGAAGAACGTGCTTTGCAGATCGGGCCGCTTGATGCGGCGTATGCGCGGCGCCTCCGGCGTATGTGTGTCTTCCAGGTCGATCAGGTCATCGCTTCCCGTGATACCGGCGGCATGTCGTGACAGCCGATCGATCTCGCGATTGGCTTGCTCCACGATGTCGCCCGCCAGATGCGCCGGAAGAGCGAGGTAGCCGTTCTCCCGGTAGAATGCGATCTGATCCCGTGAAAGGAACTCCATTGACTGTCCCGCCGCGTTCACATCGTTGCGCCGATCTGCCAGGGCACGAATTCATAATCGCCGAGACCCTGTATTTCGGATTTGGACATTTCGCCCGACGCCATGCGCAGCAGGAACCCGTATATCTCGCGCCCCGCCTCCTCCAATGTCTTGCCGTCGCTCAGCATCGCGCCGGCGTTGTAGTCCATGTCGCCGGTCATCCGATTGTACATTTCCGTGTTCGTCGCAATCTTCATGCAGGGCGCGGGCTTGGAGCCGAAGGCCGAACCGCGGCCCGTGGTAAATGCGATCAGGTTGCAGCCGCTGGCGATCTGACCGGTGACCGAAGCCGGATCGTAGCCCGGCGAATCCATAAAGCCGAAGCCTTTGGCGGTGATCGGGTCGCCATATTTGTAGACGCCGGTCAGCGGCGTCGTACCGCCCTTGGCGGCCGCGCCAAGCGATTTCTCAAGTATCGTGGTCAAACCGCCCTTCTTGTTGCCGGGCGACGGGTTGTTGTCCATCGACCCCTTGTTGCGCTCGGTGTAATCTTCCCACCAGCGGACCAGCTCGACCAGTTTGCGTCCGACGCCGGCGTCAACAGCCCGCCGGGTCAGCAGATGTTCGGCGCCATATATCTCCGGCGTTTCCGCCAATACGCCGGAGCCGCCCTGCGCCACCAGTAGATCGCAGGCAAAGCCCAGCGCCGGATTGGCGGTGATCCCGGACCAGGCGTCCGAGCCGCCGCATTGCAGCCCGACCGTCAGGCCGGATGCCGGGCAGGGTTCGCGTGCTGCTTCGTTGGCGAGCGGAAGCATGGCGCTGACCTTGTCGATGCCGGTTTCAACGGTTTTTGTCAGTCCCGCGACGTCTTGGATGTTCATTGCCTGGAACAGCGGGCCTTTCTCGATGCCGTGCGCCTCCAGCAGCCAGTCGATCTGGTTCATTTCGCAACCCAGTCCGACCATGAGCACGCCTGCATGGTTCGGGTGGCGCGCATAACCCCACATGACCCGCTGCAGCGCATCGAAACCTTCGCCTGATCCCGCCATACCGCAGCCTGTACCGTGGACGAAGGCGGCGACGCCGTCGACATTGGGATAGGGCGCCAGTTCTTCCGGACCGAAGGCGGACGCGATTTTTCGCGCTGCCGTCGCCGAGCAGTTCACCGACGTGATAATGGCGATGTAGTTGCGCGTGCCGACCCGACCGTTGGCGCGCCTGTATCCTATGAATGTGTCACGTTCCGCCTCGCAGACCGCCGCGACCGGACGAAGATCCGTCGAGAAATCATGGTCGGCGTCGGTGGGGCGAAATTCGACGTTGTGTGTATGGACGTGATCGCCGGGCCGGATATCCGCGGCGGCGTAGCCGATGACCTGCGCATATTTGCGCACCGGCTCACCGGCGGCGATTGCCCGCATCGCGATCTTGTGCCCGCGCGGAACAAGCGATCGCGTCTTGATGTCTTCGACAACCGCGCCGGTCTCCAGCGCACTGATGGCGGTCACCACATTGTCGGACGGACCGAGCCGAACCGAATTGTTCATTGGCGGGTTCCTATGCGCAGTAGGGGCTGTCGGAACCCCAGCGATGCTGCGGAATATGCGCGGAGTTCGCCAGGGTGAGGCGCGTTTGCTCCCACATGTCCCGCCAGACCGTCCAATCCATCAGTTCCGCAGCGGGATTGCTGCGAGATCGGGCGATGAATTCCGGAAAATGGCTTCGCCCGGTCGGCTGACCGGTCACATTGTAGCGCAGGTCAAACGACCAGCGAAAATCGTCGCTCACATTCGGCAGTGAGGCATGTGGCGTCAGCGGATGAAAGATGACCGCGCCGCCGGCATTGACCGGCGTCGGGATGGCGCCGTCGGCAGGAATGTAGCCATCGGCGATTCCGACCTGCGTTTTGGGGCAATGCGGCAGCATGACGTCGCATGTATTCGGCGCGATCTGCAGGCAACCGTTCTCGATCCTGGCGTCTGTTATCGCAAGCCAGACGGTCACGAATTCGGTATCGTCGGCCTCTTCCAGCGTGACGCCTTTGTCCTGATGCCAGTCCGTCGCGATGATATGAGCGCGGTTTTCGGATTCGGACACCGCCCGTTGCGGAGGTTTGATACGCACGTGCTGGATCGGATTGGAGGTGATCTCGGGACCGATCAGGCATTCCACAATGTCGAGAATGTTCTTGTGAGTCACAAGGTCGAATACCGCCGGACCGAAATGCATTGGCGTATCTTCACGGATATTGTCGTGCGGCAGGCTGATATCCAGCGGTTGAAACCAGTCGAAATCGCCCCCGTGGCACTGCTCAAATTTTTCCCAGAAGGTGAGCCCGTCCGGCATCCGTGCGACCAGTCCCCGAGCGTGCCAGTCGGCATAAAGCCAGTCCATCAGATCGCCATATTCCCGCCGGATCGATTTCAGCGTCACCTCGTCGACGACGTCTTCAACGACCAGATACCCTTGTGCGTTGAACCGGTCGATTTCGCCGTTGCTCAGCATGGGGATGCTCCTCTCCTA
Source organism: Rhizobiaceae bacterium (assembly GCA_965204295.1). Lineage (GTDB taxonomy): Bacteria > Pseudomonadota > Alphaproteobacteria > Rhizobiales > Rhizobiaceae > JAWKWH01. Next base: position 991,814 of record OZ241973.1, on the reverse strand, counting down.
AAGCAGCAAGGTAACGATGGAAGGCCAGAACAGCAGAACGGCCAGCGCAAGCAATTGCACGCCGATGAATGGCAGGAAGCCGCGGAAGATATCCGTCAGCGAAATGTGCGGCGGCGCTACCGACTTGAGGTAAAAGGCCGCGGGCCCGAATGGCGGCGACAGGAAGCTGACCTGCATGTTCATGCAGAACAGCACGCCAAACCAGACAGCCACATGGTGCGGCGCAAGTTGTCCGATAAATCCGATCTCTTCAATTGGCAAGCGTTGCACGATTGGGAGAAACACCGGGATGATCAAAAGGACAATCCCGACCCAGTCCATGAACGCGCCCATGAACAACAGGATCAGCATCATCGTCAGCAGAACCACCATGGTCGGCATTTCCGCGCCAACGATAAGTTCGGCAATATAGTTGGGGCCGCCGGCCAGGGTGTACGCGCCGGACAATGCGGCGGCCCCCACGGTCACCCAGATGATTGTGCCGGTTGATTTCAGTGTGCGCATCAGGCTGTCCCACACAAGCCCGATCGAAGCCTCGCCCCTGAGCAGGGCGATCACGAATACGGCGAATGCGCCCATGCCCGCCGCCTCGGTTATGCCGGTCACGCCACCATAAATCGAACCCATAACGATTCCGATTACCGTCAATGGCGGAACCAGACCCTTGCCATGGCGCCACCCGAGGCGTGTGCGCTCACGGCCGAACACGAAGAATGCGGCGATGAGCGCCGCGACAATCGCTCCGGCAAGCCAGGGCAGATCTCCGGTCATACCCATGAACAACGGCTCGAAACCCTCGCCGGTGTCGACGTTTCGGCCGGTTGCGGTCAGATAGAGGTTTCTCAACAGGAACAGCGTCGTAACACCGGCAAAGATCAGGCACAGAAAAGAACCGAACATGCCGAGCTTCTGCGATCCGGTCGGGTCATCCTCCTTTGGCTTCGGCAGTGGAGCCAGCGACGGGTTGAACTGCGTACGGGCAACGATGTAGATGATGATGAAACTCGCCAGCATGAAGCCAGGGACAAATGCCCCGGTAAACAGCGACTTGATCGACGTTTCGGTGATCAGGCCGTAAATGATCAATACGATCGAGGGCGGGATCATTGTTCCCAGCGAACCCGATGCGCAAATGGTTCCGATAGCGAGGTTCTGATTATAACCGAGACGAAGCATTTGCGGCAGGGCAATGAGGCCCAGCAGGACAACCTCTCCACCTATGATTCCGGACATCGCCGCTAGGATCACCGCCATCAGCGACGTTACGATGGCGATCCCGCCACGCACACGGCTGAGCCAGTAGTCGAGGGAATCGTACATTTCCTTCGCAACGCCCGACCGTTCCAGCAGGGCCGCCATGAAAATGAACAAGGGAACCGAAATCAAAACGTATTCGGTCATCAGGTCGAAGATTTTTTGAGTGAGGATATAAAGCGGACCGGTGCCGGGCGATCGCGTCAACAGCCCTTCGCCGAAGCTCAGCGGATCGGTGATAAGCGTCGGCTCGAATTTCATCACGAGAACGACCAGCGCCAGGACAGCCGAAGCAAAGCCAAGCGGCATGCCGATCCCCAGCAGAAATATCAGGCCCAGAACCAGGACGATTGAAATGGTGCCAACGTCCATCAATCGCCACCCACGCTGCGCTTGATCGTCTCAAGTTCGTCTTCGTCAATATCGTCCGCGGCCGTGTGCACGGTTGGCTCGAGATTCCAGTCGGCAATGAGGTTTATCACCGCCTGTACGGCGATCAGCGTAACCACGATCAGGATCATCGGCTGTATTGTTGCGGGAATTGGAGGATCGAAAGCAGTGCCGAACATCTCCCATTTATAGAATTTGATCACGAACACCTGATAGAAACTGCCATACACGAGGAAGAAGGCGAATACGGCGAACATCGCAACCCAGGTGACGTCGAACACATGCTGCAACCATCGCGGAATAATGTCGTAAATGATGAAAATCCGTATGTGGCAGCGTTGCTGCATGGCGTAGAGTCCGGAGCACAGAAACACGAAACCCGCGATCCACAGCGTCAGTTCATTGGCCCAGAGCGTTGGCTGCTCCACCACATATCGCAGAAACACTTCATACAACATGATCATGGTCATCGATATGATCATCAGCATTGTCACGCGCCCGACAAAGAGCGAGATACGATCGATCGGCCGCCACGCCTGAAATTCCATATGGGCGACCTTCACCTCACGCGCGCCGATAAAAAAGATGATCGGTATCAGAATCAGCATTGCCCAATCGACGGGATCGGCATAGCCGCCAAACAAGCCCGGCAGACCGGGCGTCACGTCCTTGCGCCGGTGCAGTTCACTGATCTGGTCAAGCAGGCTCTGGTTGGCGGGCGGGAGAAAATCCAGAATGTAGGCCGGCGTGTGCCAGACGGTCCAACCCATGCAAAAGAAGAATGCGAACGGGACGGCCCATTCCCAAATGCCGCCGGTTTTGTCCTCCACCGCAACTCCTCCCAGCGCCAGGACCTATGTCACCACACAACAGCCCGTGAATTCGCAGTCCGGCTCCGTTCCGCCCAGGACCGCTACCCTGTCGCCGTTCTTTTTGGTCTGATCCTGTTTATTCGGCGGTTCGGTTCGCGGCATGTCACAATATTTGTCGTCGGTTTCATCAATTCGTGCGCAGGCCGGCTTTGAAACAGACCACCCCCTGGCGGCGGCATTGCGGTGGGGTTGAAAATGGCGGGCCTAACCGGACCCGCCAAATGACAGTATGAACTTCTTCGCTTGCTATTTCATGGCTCCGATGCCGCGCAGGAAGGACAAATGGCTCTCCAGAAGCGACTTGGCCTCGGGCGTGGTGGCAAACTCGGTCCATCCGGCCTGAACCGCGGCGCGGTACTTGGCCATCTCTTCCGGCGACCATTCGTAGAGGTTGACGCCCTTGTCCTTCAACGAAACCGAGTTTTTCGCGTTATTGACCTCGTTAATGGTCGTATTCTTCAACCCAAGAGCCTGCATGCCGACTTTCAGGATTGCCTTGTGGTTGTCGGGCATGGAGTCCCAGACGTCCTTGCGACAGGCAAGATGATCGGCCGGCATGGAGTGGAAGCCGGGATAGTTGGTGTGCTTGGCGATGTCATAAAGACCCAGGCCGATATTGTTGGTCAGGTTTGCCGCATCCGCGCCATCGATGATGCCTGTCTCCAGGGCCGTGAAGATCTCGTTGAAATCCATCACGATCGGCGAGGCGCCGAGATTCTTGAAGATCAGCGTGATGATGCCCGGCGGCGAACGGAACTTCCAGTTCTTGAAATCTTCGACGCCACGGATCGGCCTGGTCGACGAAAGCGATTCAGGACCCGGAATCCACCAGCCGATGAACTCCATGTTGTGGGCGTTGTAGAGCTCGTTCAGCTTTTCATATCCGCCGCCATGCAGCAGCCAGGCGTATTGCTGGTATGGATTGGCGTAACCGCCATTCAGGTCGCCCGCAAACTGGAACGCGGGATTTTTGCCGGTCTGATAGGAACCGCCGGTCATGTCGCAATCGAGAATGCCGGTTGCGGCGGCATCGAATGTCTCCGCCGATTTGACCACCGACGACGAATAGAACATTTCGATTTCGATCTCGCCATTCGACATGGCGGTGACATCTTCAATAAATTCCGCGGCCAGCTTGCCCGAGAGTGTTTCCGGCGAGAAATGGGTCTGAATGCGCAGTTTTGTCGTTTGCGCGAATGCCGCCGTTGACAGCAGGCCGGCCAACGCGCCAGCCGTCAGTATTTTGGATACGAGTCTCATGCAAATTCCTCCAAGAAAGCACTTTACCTCCGCGCGGGCGACTTTGTCCGCCGCACGTATTCCTGTACGTTAGCGCCGCGAACCGCTCTGTACAAGCAAAAATAAATTTTTCGAAAATTTCGTGGTTCTTTACATTTTTCGAAAACTACGCGAATGTCGAGCATTTTAACCCTCTTGACAGAACATGGATTTGGAGCAGGTGCGACAATCTTCGAACTCGGCCGAAATCTATCGGGATATGCGGTCCCTTCTGACGATGGGCGCGTTCAAGGCGGACGCCAAGCTGAAATCCGACGAATTGCGTGAGCGCTATCGGTGCTCGGCAAGCACAATTCGCGAGGTGCTGTTCCGCCTCTCCTGCGACGGTCTTGTGGACTTCGCCGGTCAGAAGGGTTTTCGCATTCCGCGGGTGACCCGCGACTGGCTGCGCGAGATCGCCGAAATGCGCATCATACTGGAAAGCGAAGGCGCGGTGCGGTCTATCGACAACGGCGATATCAACTGGGAGGCCGGATTGACTGCGGCCCACCACAAACTGCGCCACATTGAACGGAAGCTGCGTTCGACCGGTCGGATCAAAACGGATATCGAAGTCTGGTGTCGCGCCGAATGGGAGTTTCATCAAAGCCTCATTTCGGAGTGCGGATCGGCTCTGCTGCTCGAAATGCATCGCAATGTCTATGACCGGTTTCGACTCCATTTGCTGACGCTCCTTGAAGATTACGGTTTCCGGGAGCGGGCGATCGCGGAGCATGAGGCGATTCTCCAGGCGGCGCTTGCCCGCGATCCGGACCTTTGCGCGGAGAAGATCAGGATTCACCTGATGAAAAACCTTGAGGAACCTTTCATGGTCTAGGCACGGGAGGAAACTTCGTCCTCAATGTAAATACTCACAATTTCAGAAAAACTGCTTTCGGCTTCAAACCCGAGTTCGAGCGCCCTTGCCGGATCGAAGTTGCGCGGCCATCCGCCGACGATCCGCATGATCGTTTCATCCGGCTCCCTGCGAATGAACCTTACGGCGTCGTTGCCCGCAGCCGATCTCAGCGCTTCGATCTGTTCGGCGACGGTGCAGGATACTCCCGGCATATTGAGGCTGAGCCGTCCTTCCAGGCTCGAAGTGTCGAGTTCGGCCGCGCGGGTAAGAAAACGAGCGGCGGATCGCGGCGAAGCATGCCAATGGCGAACATCTTCGGAAACGGGAAGGATCGCCTCCTGACCGTTGAGCGGTTCGCGGATGATCCCGGAAAAGAACGATGACGCCGCAAGATTGGCTTTGCCGGGCCGCACGCAGATCGTTGGCAGCCGGATTGAGAAACCGTCGATCACGCCTTTGCGGCCGTAGTCGGCGATCAACAGTTCGGTCATCGCTTTTTGCGCGCCATAGGAGGTTTGCGGCGCACACAGAAATTCATCTCTGATCCTGTCGGGAAAGGGCGGCCCGAACACGGCGATCGAGGACGTGAATATCAGTTTTGGGACATAGCCGCCGCCGCTTCGGTCATGTTCGCGCCTGAGCGCTTCCAGAAGATGCCAGGATCCGTGCCCATTGATGTTCCAGCCCCGGTCGAAATTCTTCTCCGCATCTCCTGAAACAATGGCGGCCAGATGAAAAATCAGATCGGCCTTCAGCGCACCGAGCCGATCGCAGATTTCCGGATCCGAGAAATCGCCCCTCATCGCGCGGACGGGGAACCCGGCGGAGAGGGGGGACGGCTCGGAAACATCGAACAATATGAGTTCGCCGATGCGTCCGGACCACCCGGATTCCGTTGCAAGGCGACGAGCCAGTTTCCGTCCGACCATTCCGGCGCCGCCTATGATCAATACTCGCATCGTCATGCTCCCGCTCCACGTTTACGGGAGAATTAGACCGGTAATGAGCGCATCGCAACGATCGGATTTCCGATCCCGTTTGCAGCGGCCTCAAAAAAGGGCCGTCACGGCATTGATCGGGACCGGCCTGCGCTTGTACACAAACAAACAAATTCAATTTACCCGTCCCGCCATATTCTTCAGGAGAGCGTGAAAGCATGAAAAGACAGTTGTTGCTCATTGGCGAGGCGACGCCGCGAATGCTCGAACGCTTCGGCGAGAGCTTCGAAGTTCATCGCGATGGCGGATTTGACGACCTCGATCGTTTTCTGGCCGGTCGAGGCGCCGAATTCGAGGCCGTGGCGACAAATGGCCACGACGGCTTACGTCCGGAAATCATGGACGCGCTTCCAAATCTCAAGATCATTTCCTGCTACGGGGTCGGTTATGACGCCATCGACGCCAAAAAGGCCGCCGGTCGGGGAGTGGTCGTGACCCATACGCCGAACGTGCTGAACGCCGATGTCGCCAACACCGCCATCATGTTGATGCTGGCGGTCAGCCGAAGGCTTGTCCGTGACGACCGCTGGGTGCGTTCGGGAAACTGGAAGGCGAAGGGGAATGCGCCGCTGACCCGCTCAATTGAAGGCACAAAGGTCGGAATACTCGGACTTGGCAGAATAGGCGAGACAATTGCGCGCAAACTTGCGGCCTTCGATTGCGACGTCGTCTATCACTCCCGCAATGAGAAGCCGGGCGTGGAATGGCGGTACCGTGATGATCTTGTCGCGATGGCGCGCGATGTGGATTGCCTCATCGTGATAACGCCGGGAGGCGCGGCCACCGACAGGCTGGTCAACCGGGAGGTTCTGGAGGCGTTGGGACCGGAAGGCACGTTGATCAACGTTTCGCGCGGTTCCGTCGTCGATGAACCGGAGTTGGTCGCCGCGCTGACGGATGGACGTCTCGGCAATGCCGGGCTTGACGTATTCGAGAACGAACCGGATATGCCGGAGGGATTGTTTGAACTGGACAATGTTGTTCTCACGCCCCATGTCGGCAGCGCCACGGTCGAGACGAGACAGGCGATGGGTGATTTGACCGTGGACAATCTCAACGCATTCTTCTCGACCGGCAGGGCGATCAGTCCCGTGCCGGAATGCGCGGACATAATGATGGCTCCGGGAAGGCTTTGCGATGGCGGCTGAGATCCGGTCGATCGATTGCCGCCTGTTCGAGGTGCTGCTGGCGGAGGTTCTGACCGACGCCAGGCATGGCGACCACACCCATTTCGAACTCGTAACGGTGACAATAGAGACAGACGACGGTGCGACCGGCACGGGGTACACCTACACGGGCGGTCGCGGCGGGCGTGCGATCGAGGCGATGATCAATCGCGATCTGGCGCCTTACCTCAACGGCCGCGATCCGACGGATGTGGAGCGGCTTTACGAAGCCATGCAGTGGCATATCCACTATGTCGGCAGGGGTGGAATAGCATCGTTTGCGATTTCGGCGGTTGATATCGCGCTCTGGGATTTGCGTGGCAAGGCGCGCGGCGAGCCGCTATGGAAGATGGCCGGTGGAACCGCCGACCGCTGCAAAGCCTATTGTGGCGGAATCGACCTGAACTTCCCGCCGGAAAAACTGCTTTCAAGCGTCCGGTCCTATCTGGACCGAGGCTTTGACGGTGTGAAGATAAAGATCGGGCAAACGGAGCTGGCGGACGATGTCGCGCGGATATCGGCGGTGCGTGATCTGATCGGTCCGGATATCGCTTTCATGGTCGATGCGAACTATTCAATGAGCGTTGATCAGGCGATTGAGGCGGCCCGGGCATTCAAGCCGTTCGACCTGCTATGGTTCGAGGAACCGACCATTCCCGACGACTATGCCGGTTACGGTCGCATCGCGGACGAAACCGGAATGCCCCTCGCAATGGGCGAAAACCTTCACACAATTCATGAATTCGCGATGGCGTTCGAGCGCTCGAAACTGTCATGGATACAACCCGACGCCTCCAATTGCGGCGGCATCACCGGCTGGCTGCGGGTGGCGGATTTGTCGCGACGGGCGGGAATGCCGGTTTGTAGCCATGGCATGCAGGAATTGCATGTCAGCCTGGTATCCGGTCAGACAAACCCCGGCTGGGTCGAAGTTCATTCTTTTCCGATCGACCGGTTCACATTGCGGCCGCTGGTTGTTGAAGACCATCTGGCCGTGGCGCCTTCCGACCCCGGTATCGGCGTGACATTCGACTGGGAGCGGCTTCGCGCCGCGCACGATGGAGATGTTTGTCAATGAGCGAGAGCATTCAAGGCCGCCTGGCCGGAAAGAAAATGTTGATCAGCGCAGCGGGGCAGGGAATTGGACGCGCCAGCGCCGAAGCGTGCGCCGCTGAAGGCGCCGCCGTGTTCTCGGCGGATATCAACGAGGCGGCGGTCGGCGAACTCGACGCCATTGACGGTATAACGGGGCTGCTGCTGGACGTGACGGACCGGTCTTCGGTTGAGCGCGCGATGGCGCGGATCGGACCTATGGACGTGTTGTTTAATTGCGCCGGATTTGTCCATGCGGGCTCAATCCTGGAATGTGACGAAAACGCCTGGGATTTTTCTTTCAATCTCAACGTCAAGGCGATGTACCGGAGCTGCAAACTGGCCATTCCGGCCATGCTGGAAAGCGGCGGCGGTTCCATCGTGAACATGTCGTCGGTGGCCTCATCGCTGAAAGGCGTTCCGAACAGGTTTGTCTATTCGGCCTCAAAGGCTGCCGTGATCGGCCTGACCAAGGCGATAGCCGCCGATTTCATCACCAGGGGCATTCGTTGCAACGCGATTTGTCCGGGAACGGTCGACAGTCCGTCGCTTCACGAGCGGCTGACGGCCACCGGCGACCATGACAAGGCGATGAAGGAATTCATCGCCCGCCAGCCGATGGGCAGGTTCGGAACGGTCGATGAAATCGCCAATCTGGTCGTTTATCTCGCCAGCGACGAGAGTGCGTTCACCACCGGTCAGACTCATATCATCGATGGCGGATGGGGATTGTGATACATCATCCTCACCGGTTTGAAGCCGGTCAACTGGCCGGACCGAACGCTTTTGGCGCGGGACTGACGATCCGAAGATCGTCACCGGAGATTTCGTAAACCGCCAGACCCCGTTCATTGCCGCCGTCCGGGCGAAAGCGAAACACGCCGGTATAGCCGGAATAACCTGTCCGGCTTTCGATCACGTTTCGGCTGATACCCGTCGCTCCGAAGCGCCTGACGATACCTGAAACGAGCGCGACTGCATCGTACGCCAGAGGCGCCACCGCCGATGGCGCCTCGCCGTATTTGTCGGTATACTTGGTTTTGAAGCCTGAAATCGAGGCCCGGTCGGTGTCCGCAAACCATGCGCCGTCCAGCGCCGGGTTCTTCAGGTCCGAACTCGTCCACTGTCCGGTCCCGAGAAGTTTCTTGCCGGCGAGCGAGACGCCGCGCCTTTGCATGGTGTTGACAATCGCGCCCGGGGTGCTGCCGCCATCGGGAATGAAAATGGCCTGTGCTTCCGGAACGCTTGGGGCAATCGCCTCTATGGCCGCCTCCACCGAGGCGTCGTTGTAGTCGTAGCGTACCATGTCGACCAGCCTGCCCCCGGTTCGCGAAAGCGTCTTTCTGATCTGGGTCTCGGCGATATCGCCGATGCCGCCATTTGGCAGTATCGCGATAATGTCGCGCTGACCGGCCGATGCCGCGTAGGAAAGCGTCCTGTCGATAATGGTTTGCGGCAGGTAGGATGCAAGATAGACGCCTTGCCCGCCGACGCGTGAATCCGATGAAAATGCGATAATGGGTCTGCCTGCCGGACGCAGAACGCCCGTCACCGCGGTGACATTGCCGGCAAACAGCGGCCCGAGCGCCAGGGCCGCACCCTCCGCCGACGCTTCGGACGCGGCGTCAACCGCGCCGTTCGGCGTACCCAGAGTGTCCTTGATGACCAGTTGCAGCGTCTCCATGCCCGAGTCTTCCATGGCGAGCAGGGCCGCATTTTTCAGTTCGCCGGCGATTTTTGCGGCATTGCCTGGAGCCGAAAGCGGCAGTAGCATCGCGACGCGGACGTCACCATTGCCGATCACTTCGCCTTTCGGTCGGGGAAGTTCCGCCTTCGGCGGTTCGTCCGGCGCCGGCAGGCCGAAACCACCACTCTGGCAAGCGGCAAGAATCGGCATCGCCAGCAGGGCCGCCGCGACCGAAATCGCGCGATAACGTGCCGCATTTAACCGAGTCATGATCATTATCCCCGCAATCCGCTAATTCCGGACGCCTTCGCATGGCGTTTAATCGTCGATTTTGCAACCGGCGCCTTTGCGTGTCAAAGAGTCCTTTTGACAGGCGTACTGCCGTAACGGACGACAATTGTGCAAAACCGACCCGGAACATTTCATATTTTCGGCAATGAAGTCCATGCGCCGCCGCTGGACCCGGCGCTTTATCTGGTCGCCACGCCGATCGGCAATCTCGGGGATGTGACGTTGCGCGCCTTGCGGACTCTGGCTGCCGCCGATGTCATCGCGGCGGAAGACACGCGCGTGTCTCGAGTGCTGCTGACCCACTATGGCATTCGGCGCAAACTCATGGAGTGCCACGAACACAACGAGGAACGCGCCGGCGGCGGGCTTTTGGATATCGTGGCGTCCGGAAGGAGCGTCGCGCTCATCTCCGATGCCGGTACGCCGCTCATCTCCGATCCCGGATATCGGATTGTGAGAATGGCGGTCACCCGCAACCTGCCGGTCGTGGCGATTCCGGGAGCGTCGGCATTGCTGGCGGCCCTGACCGTCTCCGGATTGCCGACCGACAGTTTTTTGTTCGCCGGATTTCCACCGGCAAAAACCGGCGCGCGCCGGAACAGGCTTGCTGAACTTGCCACGGTCGACGGCGCGCTGGTGTTTTATGAATCGCCGAGACGCCTGGCGAGGAGCCTCTCGGCAATGGCCGAAATTTTCGGCGGAGACCGGGAAGCCGCTGTCGCGCGGGAACTGACGAAGCGATTCGAGGAATTTCGCCGCGGGCGTTTGGCGGAACTGGCCGGACATTATGAAAAGGAAGGTTCTCCTAAGGGTGAGATCGTGATTTGCGTAGGTCCTCCTTCCGAGGTGAAAGCGGTGTCCGAGGGAGAAACAGACCGTCTGCTGCTGGAACTCTCCAGATTCCAGTCCGCCTCCAGGGCCGCCGGAGAAGCCGCGGCCCTGACAGGCCGTCCGAAACGCGAACTTTATCGTCGACTGCTGGCGCTTCGGGATGAACGGCAATGACCCGGAAAACAAACAGGCGCCGCAGGGCGTTCAGAAAGGGCCGCCTCGGTGAATGGCTCGCCGCGGCCTCCCTGACGATCAAGGGGTACAGAATTGTCGCCCGGCGCTATCGCACCGGGCTGGGCGAAATCGATCTGATCGCCAGGCGCGGCGATCTGGTCGCCATCGTCGAAGTCAAGGCGAGGCCGACATTGATCGACGCGATGAACGCGGTCGGATACGAGGCCGAGCGGCGCATTGAAGCGGCGGCCGATATGTGGCTGTCGCGCCAGCCCGACCATGGAAACCTTTCGGTGCGGTTCGATCTGGTCGCGGTTCTTCCCTGGCGCTGGCCGGTGCATGTCGAGAATGCGTGGCAGGGGCGGAATTGATGAAAACGTATCATCGGCGCGGCGAGATCCGCATGGGCAGGCCACCTTGCGGCTGAGTCGTGAGTTTCTGCACCGGCCACGGATCGGTTTTCTCCGTACAATCGAAACGAAACCGGCGGAGCAGCACACCGAGCGCGATCACCGCCTCCTGCAACGCGAATGCCATGCCGATGCAAATTCTCGGACCGGCACCGAACGGGAGATACTGAAACCGGTCGATCCTGTCGCGGTTTTCCGGCCAGAACCGCTCCGGCATATACGCATCCGGCCGGTCCCAGAGCAGACGGTGGCGGTGCAGCGTCCACGGCATGACCAAAACCGTGACGCCCGCAGGTATGTCAACGCCGTTCCAGCGATCGTCCTCGATCGCCGCCCGGTTGATGGAAGGCGCCGGCGGATAGAGCCGCATGGCCTCTTCGAACGCGGCCCGGGTCAGCGGCATCAAGTCCAGCCACTGTTTTGGCGGCGGATGTCCGGATACGACGCGATCGACCTCCGCCTCCGCCAGGGCGCGGTTTTCCGGCGAATTGGCGAGGCAGTAGAGGGTCCACGCCAGCGCCCGCGCGGTGGTTTCGTGGCCGGCGCCGATGAACGTGATGATGTTGTCCTCGATTTCGGTCGCCGAGAGGCCGTCATCGCCTTCCTGTCGCAAAAGCAGGGTCAGGAAATCATCGGGAACCTCGTCGCCCGCGCGCAGTCCGGCGCGGCGGGCGGCGATCGTGTCGGCGACGATCGTGCGGAAGAACGCCAGCGATTTGCGGCCGCGAATACGGGTCAGGCGCGGCATCCATTTCGGCGCCTTCAACAAATCGAGCGGATCGACGCGCCCCATGGTCGACAACAGGCGGTCGACTTCCGCGGCGAAATCGGCGCCGGGGGTGGCGACCTCGCCGGAAAACAGCGTCGCCGACAAAATGGCGAAGGTCAGTTCCGTCATGTCGGTCGCGATATCGCGCTCGACAAATCCTTCGTCACCCGCTTGGTAGCGGGTTGCATGCGCCTTCGTTTCCGACAGCATCACGTCGGCGAATCCGTCGATGTGACGAGGCGTGAATACCGGCGCCATCGCCCGGCGTGAACGTTTCCACACGTCTCCTTCGGCGGTCAGCAGACCGTCGGCCAGAATGGGCCGCAGGATCAGTTGACGGATGGCGGCCATCCGGTAGTTTTTTGCGTTATCGACAAGGACGTGCCGGATCAGGCCCGGATCGTTGGCGATGAGCACCCGCTCGTTGAGAAACTTGGTGTGGATGCACCTGTCCTCATAGGAGGGTTCGCCCCACATCTCCAGCGGATTCCGGTACACCGTCTGGATCACCTCGAGAATGGAGGGTATTCTTTCGCGCGACCGCGGTGTCGGCGCGGGCGGAACAAATGGTGTCGCATCCATATATGGCGAACCTCCGACGCGATGAAAATAGGCCGCCTTGACGGATAGTTCAATCCGGGACGAATGCGGTCATCGCGCGTTTTGGCGGCGGCGTTCGCCGCGGTTCCGATCGTCGGCGCGCGTCGAGCGGCCGCCGCGCTCCGGTCGCATATTTACCGGGAGGATGTAAGCTGACATTATCGACTCATGAGCCTGATCAGATCGAAGAAGCGAGTCGCCGACCATGGAGAGGTGTTTACTCCGCCATGGCTGGCCGACGCCATGCTCGACCTCGTCACGGACGAGACGGACCGCATCGATTCGCGCTTCCTGGAACCGGCCTGCGGGAGCGGGAACTTCCTCGTTCGGGTCTTGCGGCGGAAACTTGCCGCCGTCGAACTCAAGTTCGGAAAATCCGAATTCGAAAAGAAACACTACGCTCTTCTCGGCCTGATGTGCATTTACGGCATTGAATTGCTGGCGGACAACATCGCCGAATGCCGCAAAAACCTGATCGAGGTTTTTGCCGGCTATCTCGATCCGGATGAGTCGGACGGTCCGTATCATGCCGCGTCCGCCGTGTTGTCGTGCAATCTCGTCCATGGCGATGCGCTGACGATGCGCACCCATGACGGCCGGCCGATCACGTTTGCCGAGTGGGGCTATATCGGCAAGGGCAGGTTCCAGCGTCGCGACTTCCGCCTCGACGTTCTCACCGGCGCTTCGGCTTTCAGCGCGGAGGGATCGCTCTTTTCCCGCCTCGGCAAGAACGCGATATTCACCCCGGCCAGGACCTATCCGTCCATGACGATACGTGAACTCGCCGCCGGAAGCGGCGGAACGCCCAAGCAGGCCGCATGAACATGCAGGCCGGTTTTGCCTTGCGAGGACGCAACCCGGATGTGCTGACGTGCATCGCGAATCTGTCGAACGACGAGGTCTTCACGCCGCCCGGGTTTGCAAACCGGATGCTGGACACGCTGGCGGAAGCCTGGGCCGCCGACCGCGGCGGGGCGGACATCTGGGCGGACAGGAATGTGAGGTTTCTCGATCCGTGCGTCAAATCGGGGGTGTTCCTGCGGGAGATAACCAACCGCCTCACCGAGGGACTGGCCGGCGAAATTCCGGACCTGCAGGAGCGTGTCGATCACATCCTGACAAAACAGGTGTTCGGCATCGGCATCACCCATCTGACCGGTATGCTGGCGCGGCGCAGCGTCTATTGCTCGAAGCATGCCAATGGCGCGCACTCGATTGCCGGCGGATTCACCAATGACGACGGCAATATCCGGTTCGAGCGTACCGAGCACATGTGGGTGAAAGGGAGATGCAAATACTGCGGTGCAAGTCGGAAATCGCTCGACCGCGGCGAAGGGCTCGAAACCCACGCTTACGCGTTCATCCACACCGATAACATCAAGGCTCGGATGTCCGAGTCGTTTGGAGGCGACATGCAGTTCGACGTGATCATCGGCAACCCACCATATCAGCTCGGCTCCGATGGGGGAACCCGAGACGTGCCAATCTATCATCGTTTCGTCGATCAGGCGAAAGCACTCCAGCCTCGATTTTTGACGATGGTTATCCCCTCGCGGTGGATGGCTTCTGGACTTGGCCTTACTCAGTTTCGTCGAACGATGCTGGAAGACCGGCGCATACGTGAACTTGTCGATTTCCCTGCGGCAAGTGATGTGTTCCCAAATGTCGAAGTAAAGGCTGGCGTCTGCTATTTTCTCTGGGACGCCGCCCACGATGGTGATTGCTCAGTTAGAACCGTGCGTAGCGGGGAAATCATCGGGCCAGTGTCGCGGAACCTCGGAGAATATGATGTCTTCGTTCGAGATTCGCTCGCCGTTTCAATTCTGCAAAAGGTTCTCAAGCTTGGCGAACCCTCAATAAATACAATACTCGCACGCGACAAGGAATTTGGCTGGACGTCAAACTTCGACGGCTTCCATTCACGCAAGCGTGCAGGAGATATTCCATCATTTTTCATTCGAAAGATGAAACGGGGCACCGGATATATCAACAGAGAAGCGGTCACCAAGAGCAGCCATCTCATTGACACTTGGAAGGTTCTGGTTCCCCAAGCATTCAATGGAGGGGACGCGATTCCCCATCAAATCTTAGGAAAGCCGCAGATAGCGCCTTCTCCATCAGTATGCACTCAATCATTCTTGTTCTTCTACGTCCAATCCAAGACAGAAGCCAATAGTATATATTCATACTATTTGACGCGCTTTTTCCGGTTCCTCGTCTCGGCCCGAAAAATTACGCAACATGCCACGCACTCGACCTACGCTTGGGTGCCGATGCAGAATTGGGACCACAATTGGACAGATGAAGAACTAAACAGAAAGTATGGAATTTCCCGAAAAGAGCAAACCTACATCGAGTCTCAGGTCCGGGCGATGAACCTCAATGACAGTGAAGATGAATAGGCCCAGTATCGACGAAATCCTCACGCCAAAACCGGAAGCGCGGCCGCGCATCTACGCCTATTCGATCGCCGACGAGGCGCATGCGGACCTCCTCAAGATCGGGCAAACCATGCGCGACGTGAAACGGCGCGTGGCCGAGCAGCTCAAGACCGCCGCCATCAGGAACTACCGTATCGAACTGGACGAACCCGCGGAGCGTTGCGACGGGACGGTCTTCACCGACCGCGAGGTGCGCGCCGCACTTTCCAAAAAGGGCTTCGAGAACGCCGAACTGGAGTGGATGCGCTGCACGGTCGGCGACGTGAAGACCGTGCTGACCGAACTGCGGACGGGAAAAAAGTTCAGCGGCAGCCATCACCGGACGTTCCCGATGCGCCGGGAGCAGGCGGAGGCGGTAAACATGACGCACGCCTACTTCCGGTCGCGCCGGGAGGAAGACCCGAATGCGGTTCCGCGTTTCCTGTGGAACGCGAAAATGCGGTTCGGCAAGACCTTCACCGCCTATCAACTGGCGCGAAAACTCGAGGCCAAACGCATTCTCGTGGTGACGTTCAAGCCCGCTGTCGAGGATGCGTGGCGGACCGACCTTGAAAGCCACGCGGATTTCGATGGCTGGCGGTACCTGTCGAAGAACTCCGGCGATAACCCGACCCGGACCGACGGCTCCAGGCCGGTCGTCTATTTCGGTTCGTTCCAGGACCTGCTGGGGCGCGATTCCGCCGGCAACGTCAAGCCGAAAAACGAGTGGCTGCATCGGGTGAAGTGGGACCTCGTCGTGTTTGACGAATATCATTTCGGCGCATGGCGGGAGACCGCGAAGGAACTTTTCGAGGGCGAGGAAAAGGCGGTTTCCGGAAAGGAAGCCAGACTGGAATATGCCGCCGGCCTGGAGGAGGTGAACGAGGACCTCAACGTCCTGTCGCAAAGGGAGGCCGATTTCCTGCCCATAACCACCGGGGCTTATCTCTATCTCTCCGGCACGCCCTTCAAGGCGCTTGCCACGGGGGAGTTCATCGAAGAGCAGATCTTCAACTGGACCTACACCGACGAGCAGCGCACCAAAAAAGACTTCGCCGCCAGGCGCCCGGACAAGTGGAACCCATACGATGCGCTGCCTCGGATGCGGTTGCTTACCTACCAGATGCCGGATGAACTGTTGGCGGTGGCGAGCGCCGGTGAGTTCGATGAATTCGACCTGAACGAGTTCTTTGCCGCAACCGGCGCGGATATCGGCGCGCGGTTCAAGCACAAGAGCGACGTGCAGAAGTGGCTGGATATCATTCGTGGCCAGTATGCGTCAAAGGCGGTCGAAAGCCTCAGGGCGGGAACACGTCCGCCGTTCCCGTATTCCGACGTGCGTCTGCTGCCGTACCTTCAGCACGCGTTCTGGTTTCTGCCCGATGTGGCGGCGTGCCGCGCGATGGCGAATCTGCTCGCGGAGAAGCACAACATTTTCTGGCGCGAGTACGAGGTCGTCGTCGCGGCCGGCGCGCCGGCGGGTATCGGACTGGACGCGCTGCCGCCGGTGCGAAAGGCAATCGGGAGCGGTTTCGACACCAAGACCATCACGCTCTCATGTGGAAAACTTGCCACCGGCGTGACCGTGCCGCAGTGGTCGTCCATCCTGATGCTGCGCAACCTGAAATCGCCCGAGACCTATTTCCAGGCAGCGTTTCGCGTACAGTCGCCGTGGTCCATCAAGAATCCGAACGGGGACAATCCCAACGAGGAGGAAATCCTCAAGCCCGCGTGCTTCGTGTTCGACTTCGCGCCGACGCGCGCGCTCCGTCAGCTTTCCGAATACGGCATCGGGCTTTCGCCCGACGAACCGAACCCGGAAAACGCGGTCAGGGACCTCGTATCGTTCCTGCCGGTGCTGGCCTATGACGGCGCGAACATGACGCAGATCGATGCCGGCGGCATACTCGATATCGCCATGGCGGGAACCTCGGCCACGCTGCTGGCGCGCAAGTGGGAAAGCGCGATGCTGGTGAACGTGGACAACGAGACGCTGCGCCGCGTCCTTGACAGCCCCGAAGCGATGGCCGCCGTGGAACGCATCGAGGGTTGGCGCTCCCTTGGCGGCGGCATCATCGAGACCATCATCAACAGGAGCGAGAAGGTCAAGGAACTCAAGAACAAGGCCAAGGAGGACGCGCTTACGGAGAAGGAGAAAAAGCAACTCACAGCCGAAGAAAAGGAATACAAATCCAAGCGCAGGCTCGTGCAGGAAAAGCTGATCAAATTCGCAACACGGATCCCGGCGTTCATGTACCTGACCGACTTCCGCGAAAACACGTTGCAGGACGTGATCACCAGACTGGAGCCGGATTTATTTCTCGCCGTCACCGGCCTAACGGTTAAGGATTTCCATCTGCTCGTAAGCCTCAGGGTTTTCAACACCGAACAGATGAACCAGGCCGTTTTCGCGTTCCGGCGCTACGAGGATGCGTCGCTGCGGTACACGGGCATCGAGAGTCATGAGGGTCTGACCCGCTACGGACTATACGACACGGTCGTCGCAAAGGAATGATAGCAACCGCTGTGTAGCGACACTGCCATAGGCGAACTCCGAAGCCCAACAGTAATCTCGATCAAGAGGACGACAAACTTCAAACCTGGCTTTTGCGGCCGGATAAAACAGTATATCCAATCCAACTATTTGAGACTACTCAGCCATTACCTTCGCGGTCACATATCCACAATAGCTGCAAAGGTCTTCATTGTCCTGTTGCCGGATCAGGGAAGACCCGCAGTTATCGCACGCCATGCGGTTGAGGCGCTTGACCGGTCCCGGTCAATTGATGTTGTCGAGTTCTTCGAGACATGCCTTCTGAACCTTCTCGAACGCCGTGCGGCATTCGAGGATCGCGTCCCACGCCGAGTCCAGTTTCTCTTTCGGGTCGTCTTGGCCAAGGATCGCAAAGAAGTCGACGACCATCGGTAAAGAGGAAGCGATGGCTTCTGTCAAGGCAGTGACGGGTTCCGTCCAATGATGGTGTTCGACCTGATTCCGCAATTTCCGCAGCTTGTCAAAATCACCCTTCGGCCATTTCAGTCCGAAGTCCTCAAAGCGTTCTCTCATCTGATTGAAGTCGATGGTGCTCCAACCGATAACCGCCACCTCGACCCCGCCAATTCCGTCCGAGACTGGCTTCACCTTCGCGCCGATCACTTGCAGCGGATTGGCATTCGGCGCGGCGCGGACAAGGCATTCTTTGGCCAACAACAAAAGGCTGGCGTAATAATTAATGAGGTCCGATTGACGGTAGGCGTCATGCCTAAACCTCGGCAACCAACTTTTTCGCAAGTTCCGTCAGTTCGAAGTTCTCGATCAAATAGAGATCGGCCCGATATGCCTCAATTTCTTCCGCGCTTGGCGGCTCGTATGTAACCTCCGCTCCGTCCGCGTGTTTTTTTGATTCTGGAACGGAAAAATCCGTCACCGATGTGTTCCAAAATGGCCTCGCTTAGCGTTGTGCGCGGATATTATGTTTGCAAATCCCAAACCCTTCACATAATGGTTTGGTCCGTTGAAATCAAAGGTGTCGCGCAATTGCACCGTGTATTCACACCGCAAATATTCAGGATCGCGACGGTGCCCCAGTGACTCTGCCCGCCTGAATCCGGATGACGGCGCTCATTTCTTCAATCTGTATTTTTCATGGCGGGATTTGCAGGTGCGGGCGATCTTGCCGAATTTGGCGGCGATTTCCCCGGCATTTCCGCCGCCGCCCGTGGCTGCGGACAATTCCGAAGCGCTCCGGTTCAGTTCCTCGGCCATCGCCTCGAACCCGGTCCAATCGGTCCAGATTACCGGCAGCGCCTCGCTTGGATGTTTGTCGCTTCCTTCGGGAAACAGGCCCGGCATCCGAGGCGCATGGTCCGCTATGATTTCGGCGGCGTTTGCGCCCGCGGTCGGATCGAAATCAGTTTGCTTCTTCATCATCCCGCCCAGAATTTTCATCCGGCCGGCGATGTTTTCCATCGCATCCATTCGCTGTTTGACGGCGCCGATGGCGCTCTCATGCGCCGCGATTGTGACGTTCGTCGCCAAAAGGCAGAAAAATGCGATGATCGCCGTATTTCTCATCGCGGATTACCGCTTGCGAGGCCCTCGATTATCGGACAGTCGGGCCGGTCGTCGCCGTGGCAGGATCTTGCCAGCGATGAAAGTGCCTTGCGCAGAGATTTCAGTTCCGCGATCTTGCGATCGATTTCGTCGATCCTGGCCAATGTCAACGCCTTCACATCGGCGCTGGCCCGGTTTCGGTCTTCATACAGCGACAGAAGCTGGCGGCAGTCGTCGAGCGTGAAGCCCAGTCCGCGCGCGCGGCCAAGAAAACACAATTTATGCACGTCTTCGGCGCCATAGGAGCGATAGCCATTGCCCGCCCGTTGCGGCGACACCAGCCCGATCTCATCGTAGTAGCGGACGGTTTTGACCGGAAGGTCGGCTGAATTCGCGGCGGAACGGATATTCATCGCGGTCTCAGTGACAGGCTTTCCCGAGAGCCTTCAGCCGCCAGTAATTATAGGGCAGGGGCGTGATGAATCCGGCCGCGAGCATGATCGGCACAACCCACCAGGTCAGCATCGCGCCGCCGGTCAGGAAATAGTCGACAATGTTCATCGCCGCTTCCATCGAGATCATCGAGATCAGCGACATGCCCATGGCTGTTTTCAGGGCGGGACCGAACGCCATCTGGCGTGAAAGGATATAGGTTTCCAGCAGGATCGAGGTGATCAGGCCATTGATGATGGCAAGCGTGAAGATGACAAACACCGGCCAGCCGATCCCCGTGATCTGAAAAAACAGGATCGTGCCGAAATCGCCGATCGCGCAACCCAGCAGACACCATGCCGTATTGATCGACGCGCGTCTCCAGGTGTTTTTGCAGGTCCAGCCGATACCCGAAACATTGGCCGCGATAGCCATGGCGCGAACTCCGGAATTTCAATGCATCTTCCATATAAACCTTCCAGTAAGGGGAAGGTCAAGCATCGTATTCCGCCGCCCCGGTCTGGTTGACCTGTCGCCTGTATGGACCGCGCCTTTCGTCGTTGGAGGGCATGCGGCGAAATCGGCTCGAGCATTTGGAGAAACCGCCGAAAACCACTATATTGAAGTTTCATTTCGGCTCGCGATTCGCGGGGATTTTCCGCGAGCCGCTCCAGCGTAACCGGACATGCGATTTCATGAGTGACACGCCTGAAAACAATGCCGGCGACTACGGTGCTGATTCCATCAAGGTTTTGAAGGGGTTGGACGCCGTCCGCAAACGGCCCGGCATGTATATCGGCGACACGGATGACGGTTCCGGCCTGCATCACATGGTCTACGAGGTCGTCGACAACGCCATCGACGAAGCGCTGGCCGGCCATGCCACGCGGGTGGCGGTCACTCTGAACGCGGACGGTTCCTGCACGGTGACCGACAACGGGCGCGGCATTCCGGCGGATTTGCACGCCGGGGAAGGTGTGTCGGCCGCCGAGGTCATCATGACGCAGCTTCACGCCGGCGGGAAGTTCGACCAGAATTCCTATAAGGTTTCCGGCGGCCTGCACGGTGTCGGCGTCTCGGTGGTCAATGCGCTGTCGGTGTGGCTGAAGCTGAAAATCGTCCGTGACGGCGAAATCCACGAAATGACGTTCGCCAACGGCGTTGCCGACGGACCGTTGCGGGTGACCGGAGACGCCGGCGGCGGGACCGGCACGGAAGTGACCTTTCTTCCCTCTCCCGACACGTTCACCATGACCGAATTCAGCTACGACACGCTTGAACACCGGTTGCGTGAACTGGCGTTCCTGAATTCCGGCGTGCGCATCATCCTGACCGATGCCCGTCATGCCGACGTGAGACAGGAGGAACTGGTATACGAGGGCGGTCTGGAAGCCTTCGTGCGATATCTCGACCGCGCCAAAAAACCGCTGATCGAAATGCCGGTCGTCATTTCGAGCGAGAAGGACGGCATCGCCGTGGAGGCGGCGATGTGGTGGAACGATTCCTACCACGAGAACGTATTGTGCTTCACCAACAACATCCCGCAACGCGACGGCGGCGCCCATCTTGCCGGTTTCAGAGGCGCGCTGACCCGACAGGTGACGGGCTATGCCGAAAGCTCGGGCCTGACGAAAAAGGAAAAAGTGTCGTTGACCGGCGACGACTGCCGCGAAGGGTTGACGGCGGTATTGTCGGTCAAGGCGCCCGACCCGAAATTCTCCTCGCAGACAAAGGACAAGCTCGTTTCCTCCGAGGTCCGCCCGGTCGTGGAAAGCCTGGTCAACGAGGCGCTCGGAACCTGGCTCGAGGAGCACCCGGCCGAGGCCAGGATACTCGTCGGCAAGGTGGTGGAGGCGGCCGCAGCCCGTGAGGCCGCCCGCAAGGCGCGCGAACTGACCCGGCGCAAGGGCGCGCTCGACATAACCTCGCTTCCGGGAAAGCTTGCCGACTGTCAGGAGCGGGACCCGGCGAAATCGGAACTGTTTCTGGTCGAGGGCGATTCGGCGGGCGGTTCGGCCAAATCCGGCCGATCGCGCCGAAATCAGGCGATTCTGCCCCTGCGCGGCAAGATCCTCAATGTCGAGCGCGCCCGTTTCGACCGCATGCTTTCGTCCGATCAGGTCGGCACCCTCATCACCGCGCTCGGCGCCGGTATCGGCAAGGACGAATTCGACATCGGGAAATTGCGCTATCACAAGATCATCATCATGACGGACGCCGATGTCGACGGCGCCCATATTCGCACGCTGCTGTTGACGTTCTTCTTCCGGCAGATGCCCGATTTGATCGAGCGCGGCCACCTCTACATCGCACAGCCGCCGCTCTACAAGGTTTCCCGCGGCAAATCCTCGCAATACATCAAGGACGAGAAGGCGTTTGAAAGCTACCTGATCGACAGCGGAACCGAGGAGGCGACGCTCGAACTCGGGTCCGGCGAGGCGCGCATGGGCGCCGACCTGCGCGAAATCGTCAACGATGCCGTGGCGGTGCGCGGCCTGATCGACGGTCTGCATACACGTTACCCGCGCCCCGTCGTGGAACAGGCGGCGATCGCCGGGGCTCTCAATCCGCAGATATTTTCCGACCCCGGTCAGGCGTCGGCCGCCGCCGAGTATGTCGCGTGCCGGCTCGACGCCATCGCCGAAGAATCGGAGAAGGGTTGGAAGGGGCGCGCCAACCCGGCCAATGACGGAGCCGGCGGTTTCATATTCGAGAGGACGGTTCGCGGCGTGGAAGAGGCGGCGATCCTCGATGCGGCGTTGATCGCGTCCGCCGATGCGCGCGCGCTTGATCGGTACACCGGACGCATGCAGGAAATCTACGCCAGACCGGCGAGACTGCGGCGCAAGGAGACCGCGACGGCGATTTTCGGGCCGATGTCGCTGCTGGATGCGGTATTCTCCGTCGGGCGCAAGGGAATCGCGCTTCAGCGCTACAAAGGTCTCGGCGAAATGAATTCCGAACAGCTCTGGGAAACCACGCTCGACCCGAATGTTCGCTCGCTGCTTCAGGTCAAGATATCCGACGCGACCGATGCGGACACACTGTTCTCGCAATTGATGGGCGATAACGTCGAACCGCGCCGCGCCTTCATTCAGGACAACGCACTGAGCGTGGCCAATCTGGACATTTAGTTTGGCGGCGGGAATTCGGGTGGCGTTGGCGGTATTCCAGGCTGGATTGCTCCCGTGACCGCGCCTGCCTCTCCGTTGCGCCTGGCCGTCGGCGGCATGATCGCGATGACCGTGGCCATGGGGATCGGCCGGTTCGTCTATACGCCCATCCTCCCCGGCATGATGGAAGGACTGGGCCTGTCGGCCTCGGATGCCGGGCTGATCGCTTCCGCCAACTATCTCGGTTATCTGGTTGGTGCGATTGTCGCCTCCGGTGCCTGGGGGCAGGGCCGCGAACGTCCTGTCATGCTGGCGGGGCTGGGCGGTTCGGCGGTCATGGCTGTGCTCATGGGGCTGACCGAGAGCATGGCCGCATTTTTGCTGATCCGTTTTTTCGCCGGCGTGGCGAGCGCCTTTCTGATGGTGTTCCTGTCGACAATTGTCTTTTCGCAACTGGCCGCTGCGGGCCGGGACGACTTGCAGGCGATGCATTTCGGCGGCGTCGGGTTGGGCATCGCCATATCGTCAATGATGACCGGCGCGCTGGTGTTGACCAACGCCGGGTGGCAGGCAAGCTGGCTTTGGGCCGGCGGATTGTCGGCAATCGGGTGTGCGGCGACCGTGCTGCTGGTGGATCGCGGTCCCGCCGCGGCCGGTCCCGCCGGTGCGGAGCCGCCATTGCCAAAAAGCACGCGCCTGCGCCGGGTTATCGTCGCCTACGGGTTCTTCGGATTTGGATACGTGGTCACCGCCACGTTTCTTGTCGCCATCGTGCGGCGGGGCGACGGCGGGCGCCTGTTTGAATCCGGCGTATGGCTGGCGACCGGACTGGCCGGTCTGATCTCGGTCCGGCTGTGGAACATGTCGGTGCGCCGCATCGGACTTGCAAGGACGTTTGCGGTCGGTTGTCTCGTCGAAGCGGCGGGGGTGGCCGCGAGCGTCGGGATAGGGGGCTATTCCGGGCCGCTGATCGCGGCCGTATTGCTCGGAGGCACCTTTATCGCGGTCACGGCTCAGGGTTTGCAGGCGGCGCGCCGGCTGGCGCTGGATGCGCCCCGGCGGGCGCTGGCGCTCATGACCGCGTCATTCGGCGCCGGTCAGATCATCGGGCCGGTCGTCGCCGGCCATCTGGCCGACCGGTCCGGTAATTTCGTTTCCGGCAGCGCGCTGGCGGCAATCATGTTGCTTGCGGCCGCGGTCATCATGCCGGGAGATACGAAACCGGTCCGGTAACGCCGGTCACGGCGAATTTATCCGCCATGTCGCCTTGAAGGCCCGTTTTCATGTAGAAGCCCGGGACCGGTCATCAGAATCGGGGTTTCCGATCCGTGTTCTCGTTCTTTCCCAAGCCGAAGCTGTTTTTCTCTTCATTCGCGGTCTATGCGCCGGCGTGCGTGCTGCTTTGGTTTTTCGTTTTCGTCGATTTCGGGCCATCCTTGAGCCTTGGAGGCTTGGCCGGTTTCGGGTTTCCGGAAACGCCGGCCACCGATGCCGACGATGCCGCCAGGGCGGCCTATGCGGCGGCCAGGTCATCGGCCGATAACTTCTGGTTCTACCAGTTTTTCCTGATCGTCATCGGCCTTTTCACGGGTTTCTGGATGCGATATTCGCCACATCCCTGGCAACGCTGGTCGGTTGCCGGTTCGGCCCTGATCTTCTTCGTCAACTGGTTTCTGGTCCAGCTCGATGTGATGATCAATGAGTGGTTCGGGACGTTTTACGATATGGTGCAGAGGGCGCTCGGCGCGCCGAACGCGGTGACAATCGGCGAATTTTATCTCGGAATCGCCGCTTTTTTGCAGATTGCTCTCGTTTACGTCTTTATCGCTTCGCTGTTTCGCTTTTTCGTCCAGCACTATGTGTTCCGCTGGCGCACCGCGATGAACGATTATTACATGGAGCGGTGGCGACAATTGCGCCATATCGAAGGTGCGTCGCAACGTGTGCAGGAAGACACGATGCGTTTTGCCCAGATTACCGAGAGCCTCGGCGTCAATTTTCTCGATTCGATCATGACGCTGATCGCGTTCCTTCCGGTCCTGTGGGGCTTGTCCGGGCATGTGAAGGAACTGCCGATAATCGGCGAAGTCAGTCAAGGTCTGGTCTTCGTCGCGATTGTCTGGTCGATAATCGGCACGGCGTTGCTCGCCGCGGTCGGCATCAGGCTTCCCGGTCTCGAGTTTCGCAACCAGCGGGTCGAAGCCGCCTATCGCAAGGAACTCGTTTATGGCGAGGACAATAAGCTGAGAGCGCGGCCGCCGTCGGTCCGCGAGTTGTTCGCAAATGTACGAAAAAACTATTTTCGCCTGTATTTCAATTACTTATACTTCAATGTCGTGCGGATATTTTATTTGCAGATCGGAAATCTGGTTCCCTACATCGCCCTTGCGCCGACCATCGTAAGCGGCACGATAACGCTCGGCGTCATGCAACAGATCATCCGGGCGTTTGGCAGGGTCGAAAGCTCCTTTCAGTATCTCGTCAACGCCTGGACGACGATCGTCGAGCTCATGTCCGTCTACAAACGCCTGAAAGCATTCGAGGCGGCGATCGCCGGCCGGGAACTTCCCGATATCGACAAGGAATTTATCGCCGGCCGGGGCGAACCGGCGGAATAACGCCCGGCCGCCCGGCACAGTTCACACATCGTTCGGCCATCGGGTCGATGGCAAGTCGTCCGTCCGGAATTTCCCCGCCACACTCCTCGCAATAGCCATAACCGCCTTCGGCAAGGCGTCTTTCGGCCATCTCGATACGCACGAGATCGCGTTTGCGCGCCCTTTCGGTCGCCTGCTGCATGGCCTGGTTCTGCAACGCGTCCATGCGTGACAGGCGTCCAACCGCCTGCTGATCAAGCTCCACCGGCGCCCGCGCATCTTCCGAAAGCTCCGACAATTCCACCAGGTCGGTTTTTCTGGCCGTCAGGCGCTTGCGCGCCATTTTGCGGTCGATCGTCATGCAACCGATGTAGACGCGTCCGGCCTCAACGGCAACGCGGCCATTGCGATTCATCCTTGCCATCGATTGAGCGATCGCTAACATCCGGTCGCTCAAGACGGAGATTCGCAATGCTGGTCCTGATCCTCGGACTGATACTGTTTATCGGCATCCATTCGGTTCGCATTTTCGCGCCGGATTGGCGCAACGCGCGCGTGGCCGCAATGGGTGAAGGACGTTGGAAGGGAGTCTATTCGCTGGTTTCGGTTGTCGGGCTTGTCCTGCTTGTGTGGGGATATGGTCTGGCGCGCTCGGAAGCGGCGTTTTTCTACGAGCCGCCCGCATGGATGAAACACGCGGTGGCCCTTGTCATGCCGGTCGCCCTGATCATCTTCATGGTGTCGCAACTGCCGCCGGGGAAAATGAAACCGGCTCTGAAGCACCCGATGCTGGTATCGATCAAGATCTGGGCCATCGCACATCTGGCGGCCAATGGCGACCTTGCCTCCATTCTGCTGTTCGGCGCATTTCTGGCGTGGGCGGTGCTCGACCGTATTTCGGTCGGACGACGCGACGAGCCATCGCCATCGGAAGGTTCAGTCCACTGGGATATCGCGGCGATCGTATCCGGCGTTGTCATCTACCTGCTTTTTGTCTGGCGGCTGCACGCCTGGCTGTTCGGCGTTCTCCCGTTCGGGTAAGGAATCGGCCTCTCGTCGATTTTTCCCGGACAAGCCCTTTCGCCGCCCCAAAAAAACGCTACAAGGCGTGATCCACGACGAAATGCGTTTCAGATCGGCGGTGTCATGTCCGACGACAGTTTCATTCGCGAGGTCGACGAAGAGCTTCGCCAAGACAGAGCCAGGGACCTGTGGCGCCGTTACGGCATCTGGGCGATTGCCGGGGCGGTGGCCATCGTCGCCGGAACCGCCGGTATCCGCGGGTATCAATATTGGGTCGAATCGCGGGCCAACGCGTCGGGCGATGCGTTTCTGCAGGCCATGACGCTTGCCAATGACGGCAAATCCGACGAAGCGCTGAAAGCGCTGGCCGGCCTGGAGAAGGACGGTTACGGGGCCTACCCCGTCCTCGCGCGCATGCGGGCGGCGACCGTGCGGGCGGAAAAGGGCGAGTTCGACGCGGCCGTGAAGGGTTTCGACGCGGTCGCCGCCGACACCGCAATCGCCGACGCCATCCGCGACATGGCGCGATTGAGAGCGGCGTTCCTGCTTGTCGATCATGGCGTCCGCGAAGACGTCGCCGCGCGAATCGAGCCATTGACATCCGATGCGAATCCGCTCCGGCATTCGGCGCGGGAGGCGCTGGCGCTGGCCGGCTGGAAGGCCGGCAACGCCTCTGACGCGTTAAAACTTTTCGAACAGGTATCCGCCGACGAATCCGCGCCGCGCAACAATCGCCGGCGCGCGGAGATCATGGCCGAACTGATCCGCGGTTCAGGCGGCTCCTGACACCGGGCCGATGTCGTTCAAGGCAGTCATTGTCGGCCGGCCCAATGTCGGTAAATCGACACTGTTCAACAGGCTTGCCGGTCGAAAGCTCGCCCTCGTTGACGACATGCCGGGCGTGACCCGCGACCGGCGCATTCATGACGCCGGACTCTTCGACCTGAATTTCGAGGTCGTGGATACGGCGGGCTTCGAGAATGCGGCCGATGACAGCCTCGAGGGCCGTATGCGACGGCAGATTATCAGCGCGATCGATGAATCCGATCTCGTTTTGTTTGTGGTCGACGCCAAATCCGGACTGACCCCATCCGACCATGAATTTGCCGATCTTGTCCGGTGTGCCGGCAGGCCGATGGTCCTGCTGGCGAACAAGGCCGAGGCGAAGGAGGCGCAAGGCGGCCTAATTGACGCCTGGGAACTGGGCCTTGGCGAACCGGTTCCGATTTCCGCCGAACATGGACAGGGCATGCCCGATCTGCGTGACGCAATGGTCGAAGCGCTGGGAGAGGAGCGGGCTTTGAGCGTCGATGAGGACGGATTGGAACCGACCGGCGAGATTTTCCGTCTTCCCGGCGATGATATCGACGATCCGGACGGCGAAAATGTTCCCGCCTACGACGCATCCGAACCTCTCAGGATAGCCGTTGCGGGCAGGCCGAATGCAGGCAAGTCGACCTTGATCAACGCGCTGACCGGCGAAGACCGCCTGCTGACCGGCCCGGAAGCGGGGATTACCCGCGATTCGATCTCCGTCGATTGGACCTGGCGTGGCCGGCGGATCAGGCTGTTCGATACGGCCGGCATGCGACGCAAGGCGAAAGTCCGGGAGAAGCTTGAAAAATTGTCCGTTGCGGATGGATTGCGGTCAATACGCTTCGCCGAAATCGTGATCATCGTTCTTGATGCGACCATACCGTTCGAAAAGCAGGATCTTCAAATCGCCGACCTTGTCATTCGCGAGGGCAGGGCGCCGGTGATCGCCTTCAATAAGTGGGACCTGATCGGGGACCGACAGGCCACGCTGGCTCATTTGCGCGAACAGACAACGCGATTGCTGCCTCAGGTGCGCGGGCTGCGGTCGGCGCCTATTTCGGCCGAGACCGGCAAAGGCCTCGATCGACTGCTCAAGGCCGTGGCGCGCGCGCACGAAATCTGGAATCGCCGTATCCCGACCGGCAGGCTCAATCGCTGGCTGGAGCGGGCGGTCGCCCGACATCCGCCGCCCGCCGTGTCCGGCCGCAGATTGCGGATCAAGTACCTGACGCAAGTCAAGACCCGCCCACCGGGATTCGTCGCCTCCTGCACCCGGCCCGAGGCCATGCCGCGTTCCTACGAACGGTATCTGATCAACGGGCTGCGCGAAGACTTCGAGATGCCGGGCGTACCGATCCGGCTGGCGTTCCGGGCCGGTTGGAATCCCTATGCCGGGAGGGCAGGGAAACGTTAGTCGTTTTCAAAATTTTCATGCGCCGTTAATCGCCGATCAAGATTGACGCGGCACCATTCCGCCGCCCGAATGGACAGTTCCGGAGAGTGTTCCGTGCGTTTACACGCGATGCGCCGCAAGAGCGGCGCCAATCGTTTCCTCCTCGCCCCCATTGCGACCGGCGTCGTCGCCTGGATTTCATTTCTCGCCACGGCCGGTCCGGTTCGCAAGGCGGAAATGAAATTTGCCGATGGCGATCTGGTTACGGGATCGATTTTCGGGGGCGTCGATAGGCCGGGAACGGGAAAGATCACTCTCGAACCGGAAAATTCCGCTGCGAATGAAACGCCCGATGAAATGCGCGTCAACCGGGCCGGGAAGCGCAACCTGTTGATCAAGGTCGCGCCGGTTGCGTCGCCGGGGGATTCAACGCGGCTTCGGTTCTGAAGCGTTCCCCGTCGCTTTTCCAATCGGACAAGACCGACAAATTCGCCACGGCGGTGGATGGAGATGATCGCGAACGCACCGTTGCCGGATTTGTTCGGCGATTGCGCCACGCGGCGGAGGGCGCATTGTCGCAGTCCGATAAATAATTGAAAATAAAAGGGAAAATACAGTCATTGCGCATTGCGTTCCCCGCTTGACTGCAAGGGGGCGTATAACTATGGTGCGCGCGACTTTGAAGCGGTCACCCGGTCTGACCGGGCTGGAGGGTTGCGGTGGCCGGAACGAATGGACCGGACGACGCCGGAAAGACCGGCCAAACGGACACGGGCAAGCCGGCCTTCGACGACGATGAACTCGACCGCCGCCGGAAGCAACTTGACGCCGCCTTGGCCGAAAGAAGCCACAGGGAGAGAAAAGCGGAGAAATCGACGGCTGGAAGTGCGGCGGGATTTGCAACCGCGTTGAAACTGTCGGGCGAGTTCATTGCCGGAATTCTGGTGGGTGCGGCGATCGGCTGGATGATCGACAAACTCGCCGGCACAACGCCTTGGGGGATGATCGCATTCCTTCTCCTCGGGTTTTGCGCGGGCATACTCAATGTGTTGCGCTCGGCGGGACTTGTCGCCGAGCAATCGACACGGAGAGATGGCGCGAAAGCGTCTGAAGACAAATAATTTCCGCACTGCGCGGAACTGAAAACGGGGTTTGAAATTGGCTTCTCCTGACAAGGTCGATCCGATTCACCAGTTCCATATCAACCGGCTGATCCCCATCGAAGTCGGCGGTTACGACCTGTCTTTCACGAATTCGTCACTGTTCATGGTCATCACCGTCGTTCTGGCCTCGGCCTTTCTGTACCTGACGACATCAAGCCGCGGGCTGGTTCCGGGAAGGGGACAGTCGGTCTCCGAAATTCTCTACGAGTTTGTCGCGGGCATGTTGCGGGATTCGGCCGGTTCGGCGGGGATGAAGTTTTTTCCCTTCGTTTTCGCGCTGTTCACATTCATCCTGGTGGCCAATCTGTTGGGCATGTTCCCGTATTTCTTCACAATCACGAGTCATCTGATCGTGACCGCGATGCTGGCGCTGATGGTGTTCGCGACCGTTCTGGCCTACGGTTTCATGAAGAACGGCTTCGGCTTCCTGAAACTGTTTGTGCCGTCGGGCGTCCCGGCCGTGCTGATGCCGCTGGTCGTGGCGATTGAAGTGATTTCCTTTCTGGCCCGTCCGATCAGCCACTCTGTCCGTCTCTTCGCCAACATGCTGGCCGGTCACATCACACTGAAGGTTTTTGCCGGGTTCGTGGTGTCGCTCAGCGCGTACGGCTTCGTCGGCATTGTCGGATCAATCCTGCCGCTCGCCATGGCTGTCGGTTTGACGGCCCTGGAATTTCTGGTCGCTTTCCTGCAGGCATACGTGTTCGCCATGCTCACCTGCATGTACATCAACGATGCGCTGCATCCGGGTGGCCATTGACAAGTTTTAACGGCGTTTGCGCCTTAACAGAAACCGTGAATTGAGAATCTAATTCCAAGCAAGGAGCATCGAAATGGAAGCGGAAGCAGCAAAATTGATTGGCGCAGGTATTGCCGCCGTTGGCACCGGCGCCGCGGGTATTGGCGTGGGCAACCTCTTCGGCCAGTTTTTGCAGGGCGCCCTGCGCAACCCGTCGGCCGCCGACGGTCAGTTCGGCCGCCTGATCTTCGGCTTCGCCGTGACGGAAGCGCTTGGCATCTTCGCCCTGCTGATCGCTCTCCTGTTGCTTTTCGCCGTCTGAGTTCGCCGGTCGTGTCAGCGACCGGTGAAGATGTAACGGAAAGAAAGCCATGTTCGTTGTATCCGCATATGCGGCGTCAGACGAGGAAACGCACACCGAAACCGGCGTTGCCCATGAAGGTGACCGCGGCGGCGCGTTCCCGCCGTTCGATTCCGCGACATTTCCATCGCAGATTCTCTGGCTGGCGATCACCTTCGGTCTGTTTTACCTGTTCCTCAAGCGGGTCGCGTTGCCGCGTCTGTCAGACATTCTGGAACACCGCGGCGACCGCATCGCGCAAGATCTGGATCAGGCCGCGCGCATGAAGGAGGAAGCCGACGAGGCGATTGCCGCCTACGAGCGGGAACTCGCCGAAGCCCGGGAAAAAGCCGGCCGGATCGGGCAGGAGGCCCGCGACTCGGCCAAGGCGGAAGCCGGCGCCGAGCGCCGCAAGGTCGAAACGGAACTTGAGAAAAAGATGGCTGAAGCCGAAACGCATATCGCCTCGA
This sequence comes from Rhizobiaceae bacterium, assembly GCA_965204295.1. Classification (GTDB taxonomy): domain Bacteria; phylum Pseudomonadota; class Alphaproteobacteria; order Rhizobiales; family Rhizobiaceae; genus JAWKWH01. The sequence goes on along the minus strand of OZ241973.1, from coordinate 960,583 downwards.
TCAAGGCGGACGCCATGAAGGAGGTGGGATTGATCGCGGAGGAAACCGCCGCATTGATTGTCGAAAACCTGGCGGGCGGCAAGGTGACCGGGGCGCAGGTCGCCGCCGCCATCAAGTCGGTGCGGGATTAGGAGGCATTATGGACGCGACATCCATGGCCAGCGTATGGACGCTTGTGGCGCTCGTCATTTTCCTTGGCATTGTCCTCTACGTCAAAGTGCCGGGCATGGTCGGCAAATCGCTGGACGATCGGGCCGACAAGATTCGCAACCAGCTTGAGGAAGCCCGCAAACTGCGCGAGGAGGCCCAGCAATTGCTGGCGGAATATCAACGCAAGCGCAAGGAAGCCGAAAAAGAGGCCGATGAGATGATTTCGGCGGCAAGACACGAGGCGGAAGCCATCATTGCCGACGCCAGGCGGAAAACCGGGGATTACGTTGCCCGCCGCACCGCGCTCGCCGAACAGAAGATCGCGCGGGCCGAGCGGGAGGCCGTCAACGAGGTCCGTTCCGACGCCGTTGAGATCGCCGTTGCGGCAGCGGGAAAATTGCTGGAAGACAGGATGGACGGCAAGGCCGCCGCGTCGCTGTTCAAGTCGTCGCTGGCCGAGGTCAAGTCGCGGCTGAACTGACCCTTGCCGTCACATGGCGAAATACGACCGCCGCCGGGAGGCGTTCCGGTGGTTTTTTTGTCGTTATCGGCCGATAAATCGCCCTCGCCCGTGGCGTGGGCCGAATGCCGTCAAACGGTTCGCCCGGCGCGTTTCGTTTTCAGCGGAGAAAAGCTGAACCGGTGCAGGCGCTTGACGCCTCCATGTTCCCGTATCGCCGCCCGGTGGGCGGCCGTTCCATAACCGGCATGATTTTCCAGCCCGTACGCGGGATAACTGTTTCCGGCGCACGCCATCATCCGGTCGCGCAGTACCTTGGCGACGATTGAAGCTGCCGCGATCGATTGCGATCTGCCATCGCCTTTCACTACGGCTCGCGCCTTGCAGGGCAGGTTTTCCGGCACGTCGCGTCCGTCAATCAGCGCAAATCCGGGCCTGATCGCGAGGCCGCGGACAGCGTGCGCCATGGCGATCAAGGCCGCCTTGCGGATATCGCTGTCGTCTATAGATTCGGCCGATTGCGCCGAGAGGGAAATCGAAACCGCCGTTTCGACGATCTTTCCGAACAGGCCGTCACGCCGTGCGGCGCTCAGGCGTTTCGAATCGTCCAGACCTTGCGGAATGTTTCCCGGATCCAGGATGACCGCCGCGGCGACCACCGGTCCGGCGAGCGGTCCGCGTCCGGCCTCATCGACGCCCGCACACGGCCACGCGCCCATGGCATCGAGTTCGAGCGAAAAATCGGGACATTGCCCACTTTCGGGCATCAACCGGTCCACCCCAAAAACCTCACTCCCGTCATCGAAATCCGGGATCGAATATCTAGGGTGAGGCGGGCAATCGCAATTCCTGCCCCGGAAAAATCCGGTTCGGGTCGTTTGCGAGCGATGGATTCAGTTCGAGAATTTCACGATAGCGCTCACCGTCGCCCAGAATCTCACCGGCGATCCCCCACAGCGACTGACCGGCCTTGACCTTGTAGACGGCGGGCCGCGCATCGCTGTCGGCGGCGGCGTCAAGCACAATTCCAGTCGCCATAGCGACGTTTTCTTTCGGCTTCAATGGCGGGAGGCCCTCGGCGAGCTTGCGCTTGACCGAAGCCAGCACATCGAGTTCCGGCTTCATATCGCGCGCGTGATTCCATTGGAATACCGCCTGCAATCTCTTCCCGTTGCGCCAATAGGCATCGCCAAGGTGATCGTTGAGGATCGGATCGTCCGGTTTCAGCGACACGGCTCTTTCAAGCTCGCGCACAGCATCGTCGAATCTGCCCAGCCGGTAATAGGCCCAGCCGAGCGAATCGACGATGTAGCCGTCGTTGGGTTTCAGCGACACGGCCCTGGCGATCATGTCCAGGCCTTCCTCCAGGTTCATGTTCATGTCGACCCATGAGTATCCCAGATAGTTCATCACCTGCGGTTGATCCGGGCGAAGCTCCAGCGCCTTGCGGAAATCCGGTTCGGCCCGTTCCCATTTTTTCAAACGCTCATTGGCGATGCCGCGTTGGTAGAAAATGTTCCAGTGCTCTCTTGCGGGTGATTTCAGCCTTGATACTGCGCGGTCATAGATTTCCACCGCCGCCGCATAATCTTTCCGCGATCCGTGTACCCCGCCAAGCGCGAGATATGCGCGCATATCGTCCGGACCGGCCTCGACCAGCGCGGAAAGGTGTTCAATCGCGTCGTCGTGCCGGTCGACATCGGCCAGATTCAGGCCAAGTTGCATTTCCGCGAGCCGTTTCATCGGCGAATCCGCCGAAACCCGCTCGTAGAACCCGATGGCCTCTTCGGAGCGGCCTTGTCGTTCGGAGAGTTGGCCGAGCTCGATCAATATCGCCGCGCTGTCGGGGCGCAATGCACGCGCATATTGCAGATACAGACGCACGAATGCTTCTCCACCACCCCGATTGAGCGCCGCGCCGATGTTCAGAAGTATTTCCGCCGCTCCATCTCCTGCGTTCGCAATGAGCGGTTTTGCATCCTCACCGGCTTCAATCGCGCTTCTGATCGCCTTCAACGCCTGTCGGTCGGGGGCGAATGATTCGCCTGCGTCGACAGCTTCGGCCGCCGCCTTCGATTCTCCCAGCCGGGCCAGAAACAACGCCCTTGCGGTCACCGCCCGCCAATAGGTATCCGGTGCGGAGCGCCCGCCTTCCTCGTTTGCGGTGATCGTTTCAAACGCCTGCCGGGCAAGATCGGTCAGACCTGCCCGTTCGGCGATCAATGCGCGGTGATGATTCTTGAACAGACTGAACCATTCCGGGCCTTCAATTTTACGCAAATGGGCAAATGCTTCGTCGATCTCGCCCTGTCCGTGCTTCGCCCAGGCGGTCATGATACCGGCGATCAACCTGTCCAGATCGGACTCAAGCGCCAGTCGCAGCCAGTACTCGGAGTCGTCGAACTGTTTTTTCCTAAAGGAATCAACCGCTAAGGCCAGTCTCGAAAAGCGCTCGATCTCGGGAACGGATTTCAGTTTCTCCGCCAGCGGAAGCGCTTCCTCAAACATCTCGTTTGAAATAAGCGCCAGCATCAGGCTGCGCTGAAGCTGTTCATTCGACGGGTCGAAATTCAGCGCCTTGCGGTAAAATTTGACGGAAGCATCGAAGTCCGCGTCAAATTCCGCGGTGCGCGCGGCCAGGAACGCGCCCGAGAAAGACCTTATCGACACCCCGGACAAGTCATCGTTTTCGGCAAGGGCCGCGCCCGCCGCCAGCGGCAGGGTCGCCGCGATCGCGGCTCCGAGCCAGAGCTTGCGAAATGCCCGCATCCGATCCTTCCCATGCCCCACAACTTGCCGCTCGCGCACCCGGCCCGCCAAGCATGGCCTTTTTACGGTCGCCGTTCAATGGCGCACCGGCTCACACTATCGGATACGCGTTAATGAACGGTACAAGGCGCCTGTCAGGCCACGCGGCTGATACAAAACCCGATGAGTTCGAGCATGGCGCGCTTCTGCGGGGAATCGTCGAGAGGCGCCAAGGCATCGCGAGCGATCCCGCCAAAGTGACGGGCGCGCCCGACCGTGTCGCGGATCGCCCCGGTCTTTGTCATCAGTCCGACCGCCTTGTCCAGCGAAGAACCGTCGGAAGCCCCGGTTTCGATCGCATGTTTCCAGAATTCGCGATCTTCGGATGTGCCCCGCCGATAGCTGAGCACAACAGGCAAGGTGACCTTGCCCTCGCGGAAATCGTCGCCCACATTCTTGCCGAGATCGCCGGCATCGCCACCGTAGTCGAGCGCGTCATCGACAAGCTGAAACGCCAGGCCGAGATTTGTCCCGAACGATCGTAATGCGGCCCGGTCGCTTTTCGGCGCATCGGCCAATACCGGTCCGACCTCCGCCGCCGCCGAAAACAGCGCGGCGGTCTTTGCGCCGATAACCGCGAGATATTCGTCCTCGGTCGTTTCGAGGTTCTTTGTGGCTGCCAACTGCATCACCTCGCCTTCTGCAATGACGGATGCGGCCCTGGACAGGATTTCAAGCGCCTGGAGCGAGCCGACCTCGACCATCATGCGAAAGGCTTGCCCCAGCAGGTAATCGCCGACGAGAACGCTCGCCTGATTGCCCCAGATCATTCTGGCTGTCCGCCTGCCCCGGCGCATCCCGCTTTCGTCGACGACGTCGTCGTGGAGCAGCGTCGCCGTATGCATGAATTCCACGCTTGTTGCGAGCTTGACGTGACCATCGCCGCCGTAGCCGAACATCTGCGCCGCCGCCAGCGTTATCATCGGACGCAGACGTTTCCCGCCGGACGAAATCAAGTGATTGGCGATTTCAGGGATCAACTCGACGTTGGAACCCGCCCTGGAGAGGATCATTTCATTGACGCGCGCCATGTCGCCGGAGGTCAACTCCATGAGCGGTTTGACAGACGCGGTATCCCGGCCCTCGTCCGCGAGCGAAACGACAACTCCCACTTTGCTCATGCTCCCATGCTCGCGGAATCGCCACGTGAATGCCGAAGGCGGGGTGGATTTCCGCTTTTCGCCCGGATTGAGCTTATGGTGACGGCGGGGATTTTCGCAAGTGGCGAATTGGCGCGGATCGCCATGATTTGAACGATGCAAGACCTTTATCCTTTTACAATGACGGCCAGCGGGTTAATCTGGAGGCATGATCGAACTTGTCCGCACCAATGACGCGGTATTGATTTCCTATATCGAAGCGCTGATGCGCGATGCGGGTATCGGCTACTTCGTAGCCGACCGGAATATGAGCATTGCCGAGGGGTCAATCGGGATACTGGCGCGTCGCGTCATGGTGATCGAGGATGACGAGGCGGCGGCCCGGCGGCTTTTGAAGGACGCCGGCATCGCGCATGAATTGCGCGACGAGTGACGATATACCGGATCGCATGAGCAATCCGAAACGGCAAATCGACACGCTGGATGTTTTTCATCGCGGGGGGTTCTGGCTCCTGCAGCCGGTTCGGCGCGGCCATCGTGCGGGTATGGATGCAATGGTTCTCGCCGCGGCGGCGCCCGCCGGATTTGACGGCGTGGTCGCCGATCTGGGCGCCGGTGCGGGGGCCGCCGGATTTGCGGTCGTATCGCGATGTTCCGGATCACACGCGACCCTGGTCGAGCGCGACGCGGAGATGGCGGAATACGCATCAAGAAGCACGGGGCTGGAACAAAACCGTCATTTGCGGGAACGGTTGTCCGTATTGGCCGCCGATGTTTCCTTGACCGGATCGGCCCGCAAAACCGCCGGGCTTGGGGACAGGTCGTTCGATTTCGCCATCATGAATCCGCCGTTCAACGATGCATCGGACCGGCAGACCCCGGATGAACTGAAACGCCGCGCGCATGTGATGGATGAAGGGATTTTCGAATCCTGGATCAGAACGGCCGCCGCGATCGTGAAGCCGGGCGGCGGCCTCGCGGTAATCGCCCGGCCGAAGTCGCTGGCGGATATATTGCCGGCAAGCGCGGGCCGCTTCGGCGGCCTTCGGCTGAAATCCGTCCATCCGCGGGCGGATAAACCGGCGATACGCATTGTCATTCGCGGTGTTCGAGGGTCGCGCGCGCAAATGACGATGGAACCGCCGCTGATCCTCCATGAGAACGAAGATAAAAAATTCTCGCACGATGCGGATGCGATATGCAATGGGTGGCAATCCCTGTTCGGCGATTGAACGGCGTCAAGACCGGCATTGTTGCACGCGGGCGACAGCGACCTACATGTAGACGGAAATTCCGGGAGACACACGTTTGAAAAGATATCTTGAGCGCCTGTTACCAAAGTCGATGAGATCGGATGCGGTGACCGTTCCGGTCGTACGGCTGCAGGGCGCGATCATGGCGTCAGGCGGCCAGTTTCGCCCCGCATTGTCCATCGGCGGCGTGGCCTCCCTTCTGGAAAAGGCATTTGCCGACAAGAGAGCGCCGGCGGTGGCGATAGCGGTCAACTCGCCCGGCGGCTCTGCGGTCCAGTCCCGCCTGATTTTCAAACGCATCCGTTCGCTGGCCGAGGAAAAAGACAAGAAGGTGCTGGTCTTCGTGGAGGATGTGGCGGCTTCGGGCGGCTACATGATCGCGGTCGCCGGCGATGAAATTTTCGTCGATCCATCGTCGATCGTCGGGTCCATCGGCGTGGTGTCGGCATCTTTTGGTTTCCAGGAAATGATCAGGAAGATGGGGGTGGAACGCCGCGTTCATACCGCCGGAAAGAACAAGGCGACGCTTGATCCTTTCCAGCCGGAGAAGAAAGCCGACGTTGATAAGCTCAAGAAGATACAGCTCCATATCCATGACGTGTTCATCAACCTGGTAAAGGAACGTCGCGGAACGCGGCTGGCCGACGATCCGGATTTGTTTACGGGCGCGTTCTGGGCCGGCGAAAAGGCGAAGGAGTTGGGCCTTGTCGACGACATCGGAGATATGCGTTCGGTGTTGAAAACACGCTATGGGCCAAAAACGCGAATGCGCCTGATTACCCCTCCGCGCGGCTTGTTCGGGCGGCGTCTCGGGATTTTTGGCGCATCCGCGATCGATATTGCGACCGGCGCCGCAGGCGGTCTTGCGCAAGCGGCGGAGGAACGCGCGCTTTGGGGCCGCTTCGGCCTCTGAGAGGAAGGGCGTTTCCGTCCGGCGGACGATGGGCCGGAGGTGGAAGGGAGAAACCATGCCGCAGATACTTGTCTTCACCGCTGTCGCCATTGTCGGCTGGATCGGTTACAAGGCGTTTCTGCGCGAGGCGGGGCGCGTTCGCGCACGGGTTCGCAGGGCCGAGGATGAAGCGCGCAACAGGGCGTGGGGAAACCTCATGTGGAATCCTGAAACCGATGAATACCATGTTCAAAAGGACTGATCGCCCTTGCGTGCTTCCGGTAGTCCCGCGCGGTCTCTAGGCTGCCGTTCGGCGCTCGCACCCGCAAAGATCAACTTGGCTCTGCATGTCACCGGGCAGCGGGAAGACGGTTACCATCTCATCGAAACGCTTTGCGTTTTTGCGGATTTCGGCGACCGGATATCGGTTGAAAGCGCGGCGGGTGACAGTTTCGGGATCACCGGACCATTCGCCGGCGCGACCGCGTCCGACGACGCCAATCTGGTGGCGAAGGCGCGCGATCTGCTGCGTAATCGCTTCGGTCGCCGGGAGGTTGGTCCGGTCGCCATTGCACTGAAAAAAAACGTTCCTGTCGCGGCCGGACTGGGCGGCGGATCGAGCAACGCCGCGGCGGCGCTGAAACTTCTCTCCGGCTTGCCGAACCGGGACGGTACGACAAGCGGGCTGGCGGAACTCGGGCTCTCGATCGGCGCCGATGTGCCGATGTGTCTGATAGCCCGCCCGCTGGTCGCGCACGGCATCGGAGAGAGCATCGAGAACATGGACAATTTCCCGCGGCTTCATGTACTGCTCGTGAATCCGGGCGTTCACGTGCCGACAGGCGACATATTTTCAAGCCTGACGGGCAAGGACAACCCCGCGCTTCCGCCGCTTCCGTCCGCACGGTCCACCGAGGCCATCATCGCATGGCTGAAGACGACGCGCAATGACCTGCAGGTTCCGGCCGTGGCGAATTATCCCGAAATCGCGGAGGCGATCGATATTCTGTCGCAAAGCGGGGCCGGTTTTGCCCGGATGTCCGGCTCCGGCGCGACCTGCTTCGGAATATTTGCGGATGCTTCGGCGGCCAACTCCGCCAAAAGCGCGATTGCAAAGGCGAAGCCGGGGTGGTTTGTAAAGGCGACGACAACCGGCGGTTCCGCGACCGGAACCGAACAGGGCGCGAACTGATGGCGCATGGCGGACCCGAACATCGCGAATTCATACCCGTCGGCATCGCGATCCTGACCGTTTCGGATACCCGGACGCCGGATGACGATCGTTCGGGCGACACGCTTTCAAAACGTGTCGAAGAAGCCGGGCACAGGCTGGCGCGTCGCGGCATCGTCCCGGACGATATCGGGAAAATTCGTTCGATCGTGACGGAGTGGTCGAAGGACGGCGCGATCGATGCGATCATAACGACCGGCGGCACCGGATTCACCGGACGGGATGTGACGCCGGAAGCGATCGAACCCCTGTTCGAGAAGAAAATGGATGGGTTCTCTGACATGTTCCATCGCATTTCCTATGACAAGATAGGCACTTCCACGATCCAGTCACGCGCCACCGGTGGCGTCGTCAATGCAACTTATGTGTTTGTGCTGCCCGGCTCGCCAGGCGCTTGCAAGGATGCGTGGGACGGTATCCTGAAGGCGCAGCTTGATTATCGTCATACGCCATGCAATTTCGTGGAAATCATGCCACGGCTGGATGAGCATTTGCGCCGTGGTGGTAAATAACATAATAATTACAATGTTTTAATAGAAGGATGCGGCGGTCGCTCCAAATCTCTCCGCTCGAAAAGATATCGCTGATTTCAAAAAAAGTTCTTGATTTGTTCTCTTTCGGCGAGTAGGAATAGATTCATCGATTTCGGGCGGCGCGGCGATGGTCGCCAAGGCAGGGAGAATCTTGATGGAAGCAATCGAGCAGGCGGATGGTGAAGCATTTCGCGGTCGGGCCGATTCCGCGCGGACAGGCCTCCTCCCGACCATGCGGGCCGACGCCGCGAACGGCATCCTCGACGAAAGCGGTATCCGCATAGGCCGCGACAGAAGACGGGGCAGGGCGTCGGCCATCAACCCGTCCGGGCGGTTCGAGCCTCAAACACGTCACGTTTTCGATGACGGATGGCGATCGATCGAGGAATTGTCGCCCTTCAAGACCGAGGTTCAGGTCGAACGACTGCGGAAGATCATCACGCGTAACAACTCGCCGGACATTTCATTCGATCGCTCGATCAATCCCTACCGGGGATGCGAGCATGGGTGCGTCTATTGCTTCGCGAGGCCGACCCATGCCTTCATGGGGCTCTCCGCCGGGCTCGATTTCGAGTCGAAATTGTTTGCCAAGCCTGACGCGGCGAAACTGCTGAAACGTGAACTTGGCCGCGATGGCTACAAGGCCGCGACGATCGCCATTGGAACCAATACCGATCCCTATCAGCCGATTGAGAAAAAATGGCGGATCATGCGCGAAATTCTGGAGGTTCTGAACAAGTATGATCATCCGGTCGCCATTGTCACCAAATCGGCGTTGGTCACCCGCGATGCCGACATTCTTTCCGGCATGGCGGAGAGGGGACTGGTCAAGGTGGCGCTTTCGGTGACGACCCTTGACCGGAAGTTGTCGCGAAACATGGAGCCGCGGGCCTCGACGCCGGAAAGGAGGCTTGAAGCAATGAAACTGCTGAGCGGTGCCGGGGTTCCGGTTTCCGTGATGGCGGCGCCGCTGGCGCCTGGTCTGAACGACAGCGAATTGGAGCGCATCCTCGATTCGGCCAGGGCGGCGGGAGCAAGCGAGGCCGGATATATTCTGCTGCGCCTGCCGCTTGAGGTCAGTCCCGTGTTCAAGGAGTGGCTGCTGCGGCATTACCCGGATCGCTATCGGCATGTGATGTCGCTTGTCCGTTCGATGCGCGGCGGCAAGGATTACGACTCGAAGTGGGGTCGGCGCATGCGCGGTTCAGGCCCCTACGCCTGGCAGATCGGACGCCGTTTTGAAATCGCGACCAATCGCCTCGGCCTCAATACACGGAAGACGATTTTGCGCTGCGATTTGTTCATGCCGCCGGTAAAGGAGGGCGACCAGTTGCGACTGTTGTGACGGCGACCGCATCGGTCCGGTCCCCGTCTCGCCGGGGTGCCGGACGGCAAATCCCGTCAGGCTTCCGCTTCCCGAATCCGGCGGCCCGACGGTTTCTTCCCGGTTTCCCCGCTCCTCTCGCACCGGAAAGAGATTGCGAGAGAACCGGTTCGAAAGCTTGACCGGGGTGACGCGCCATGGCACTCGTCCGGCGTTTTTGCAATTCACCCGCAGGGCATCGCCAATGGCCAGGGAAACACCTCCGCATCTTGACCCCGGAAGGTCATTCCAAGGTCTGATATTCGCGCTCAACGAATACTGGGCGCTTCAGGGATGCGTCGTGTTGCAGCCTTACGACATGGAGGTCGGCGCGGGGACGTTTCATCCGGCGACAACACTCAGGTCGCTCGGACCGAGGCCATGGAAGGCGGCCTATGTTCAGCCGTCGCGCCGGCCCGGGGATGGCCGCTACGGTGAAAATCCCAATCGTTTGCAGCATTATTATCAATATCAGGTCATCCTGAAACCCAATCCGCCGGATTTGCAGGAGCTTTATCTCGGATCTCTGAAAACGATCGGCATTGATCCGCTGCTGCATGATGTCCGGTTCGTCGAAGATGACTGGGAAAGCCCCACCCTCGGCGCATGGGGGCTTGGCTGGGAGTGCTGGTGCGATGGCATGGAAGTCTCGCAGTTCACCTATTTCCAGCAGGTCTGCGGCATCGAATGCGCTCCGGTCTCAGGCGAACTGACCTACGGGCTGGAACGCCTCGCCATGTATGTTCAGGGCGTCGACAATGTTTACGATCTGAATTTCAACGGCGACGGCGGCGATTCGAAAGTCAGCTATGGCGATGTGTTCCTGCAGGCTGAACAGGAGTATTCACGGCATAATTTCGAGTATGCCGACATGGCGATGCTGCTGAAACACTTCAAGGATGCCGAAGCCGAATGCCGGGCTCTGCTCCGGGCCGGATCGGCGGAAAACGAGGGCTCGCCGCATCTGTGCGTATTGCCCGCCTATGATCAGTGCATCAAGGCGTCGCACATTTTCAATCTGCTTGATGCGCGTGGCGTCATCTCGGTTACGGAACGCCAGAGCTATATTCTGCGGGTTCGCGATCTGGCCAAGGCGTGCGGCGAGGCGTTTCTGCGAACCGACGCCGGCGGCGTGAACAGGGTCGAAAACGCCTGACTTTGAACGCCGTGTCTGTCATGCTGCATACTTCACATCTCCACGCAACCGTATAAGTTCGTCACCGGGACCAATCGTTCAGAGGGAAAACATGGCCAAAGGACAAATCGCCGCGAAAGAGCCCGTCCGGGTCGAGGTGGAGGAAGGCAGGAACTATTTCTGGTGCGCATGCGGCAGGTCGCGCAAGCAGCCCTTCTGCGACGGTTCGCACAAGGATACCGGATTTTCGCCGGTCAAATGGACCGCCGACGCTTCCGGCGCCAGGTTCTTCTGCGCCTGCAAACAGACCGACGGTCAGCCATTCTGCGACGGCAGCCACAAGGCGCTGTAGGGCGCGCGGCAAAAGCCTCCGGCCCGGCGGATGCTCTGGCGACCGGCGAAAATCCGACTGTTTTCGCGCCTGCCGGCGCATTCGAAATTCTGCCGAATCCCGAAAACAAGGACCGGCTCGTCGCCGTGTGCGGCTTTCGGGATGACAATGAGGCCAGCGCTTGCTAAGCTCCGCGTAGTCTTTGTGTCCAAACTGAAATCAAATGCCCGATCTGTTGCTGGAACTCCGTTCGGAAGAGATACCCGCGCGCATGCAGCGCCGCGCCGCCGGCGATCTGAAAAAGCAGGTCGCCGACGGGCTGGTGGAGGCTGGCCTCGCCTATGAGGCGGCGCGCGAATACTGGACGCCTCGCCGTCTGGCGCTTGACGTTCGAGGAGTGACCGCGCGTTCGAAGGATATTCGCGAGGAGCGCAAGGGCCCGCGCACGGACGCGCCCGACAAGGCAATCGAGGGTTTTCTGCGCGGCGCGGGTCTGACATCGGTCGATCAGGCCGATGTGCGAACCGATCCCAAAAAGGGCGATTTTCTTGTCGCGGTGATTGAAAAGCCGGGCACGGCGGCCGAGGACATCATTGCCGATATCATACCGGCGATCATCAGGGGATTTTCCTGGCCCAAATCCATGCGCTGGGGGGAGGCTTCGACAAAGCCCGGTTCGCTGCGCTGGGTGCGCCCGCTGCAATCGGTTCTGTGCACATTCGGACCTGAAACCGGGGAACCGGTCGTGGTCGACTTCGAAGTCGATGGCGTTCGTTCCGGCAACGTCACCTTCGGACACCGGTTCCACGCGCCGGACGAAATTGTCGTGCGCCGGTTCGACGACTATGCGGCAAAGCTCGAGCGGGCGAAAGTCGTTCTCGACGCCGGGCGCCGCAAGGAGACGATCCTCTCGGACGCCAGGAACCTGGCTTTCGCCAACGGGCTGGAACTGATCGAGGATGACGCGCTTGTGGAGGAAGTGTCCGGCCTTGTCGAGTGGCCGGTCGTTCTTCTGGGCGAGTTCGAGGAGGAGTTTCTCGACATTCCGGCCGATATCGTTCGCTTGACGATCAAGGCGAATCAGAAGTGTTTCGTTTGCCGCAGGCCGGGGGCCGACGGCCTCGCCAACCGGTTTGTTCTGACCGCCAACATCGAGGCGCGCGACGGCGGCGCGGAGATCGCGCTGGGCAACGCCAGGGTGGTGAGGGCGCGGCTGTCGGACGCCGTGCATTTCTGGCGGACGGACCGGGCCGATCTCCCGGATGTCGGCGATATGCGGGTTTCCGCCGAAAAATTCGCGCTCGATCTGGCCAAACCGCTCGACCAGCGCATGGCCAGGCTCGATCATCTGGGCGTGACGTTTCACGCCGGGCTCGGCACGCAGGGCGAGCGCGTGGCCCGCATTGCCGGATTTGCCGCGGAACTGGCGCCGTTTGTCGGCGCCGACCCCGCCCTTGTTCGCCGCGCCGCGGCGCTCGCCAAGTCGGATCTGGAAACGGAAGTCGTTGGCGAATTTCCGGAACTGCAAGGGGCGATGGGCCGAAAATATGCCGAATTGCAGGGAGAACATCCCTCGGTCTCGGTCGCGATCGAGGAACATTACCGCCCGCGCGGACCGTCCGACGCGCTGCCGGCCGATCCGGTTTCCGTCGCTGTCGCGCTCGCCGACAAGCTCGACACGCTGGTGGGCTTCTGGGCGATCGACGAAAAGCCGACCGGTTCAAAAGACCCCTATGCACTCAGACGCGCGGCGCTGGGTGTGATCCGGATTGTGCTGGAGAACGAGGTGCGGATCGGATTGCTGGCAAATACATCCACTCATTTTGATCGCGTGGTGTTCATCGGCGCCGGTTTCTCTTTATTGGATCGAAAAAAGACAGGTCAGAAGGCGGTCGCGTTTCTTTCCGACCTCCTCGCCTTCTTCCACGACCGCCTGAAAGTGTATCTTCGCGATTCCGGTGCGCGGCACGATCTGATTGATGCGGTGATCACGCCGGAATCGGACGATCTTCTGCTCATCGTCCGCCGGGTCGAGGCGCTGGGAAGTTTCCTGTCGACCGACGACGGAGCCAATCTGCTCGCCGGGACCAAACGCGCCGCCAATATCCTTGCCGCCGAAGAAAGGAAAAACACGCGGGTCGCCGAAGCGGTCGATCCGGCCCTGTTCGGGACCGATGAGGAACGCGCTCTGTTCGACAGTCTGAAAGAAGCGGAGAAATTCGCCGATGAGGCGCTTGCCGCCGAAGATTTTGAAGGGGCGATGACCTTCATGGCGCGGTTGCGCCGGCCGATCGATACGTTCTTCGATCAGGTGCTCGTCAACGCCGAAGACAAAAATGTACGGGCCAACCGGCTTGCCTTGCTGTCCCGCATCCGCGCGGCTACCGGCCGGGTCGCGGATTTTTCAAAGATCGCCGGGTGAAATCCGGTCCGCCCGGTTCCGGGGTCTTCTTGCGGACCGCCGGAGGACCCGGTTGGAATCGGATTGCGGAAATCGCCGCAAATTTGTCGATTGGCCGGATTTTCTTGCTCCGCCCTAGGTTGGCGGATAGGGAAGCCCACGATCAGATCCGGGAGCGGTCGAACAGTGGCGCGAGTTATCAACGCCGATGGAGCGGTTGCCGAGGCCGTGGATTTCCTCGCACGGGGCGAACTCGTCGCCATACCGACGGAGACCGTCTACGGCCTGGCGGCAGACGCCGCCAACGGCAGGGCCGTGGCCAGGATATTTGAGGCGAAGAACCGCCCCCGCTTCAATCCCTTGATCGCTCATGTGGCGGATCGAATGATGGCGCGCCGCATCGCCTGGTTCGGTCCGCTGGCCGACGGTCTGGCGGACCGGTTCTGGCCCGGCGCGCTGACGCTTGTCCTGCCGCTTGTCGAAAGCGCCGGCGTCAGCACGCTCGTCGCTGCGGGTTTGGAAACGATCGCCGTTCGCATGCCGGTCGGTGTCGCACGCGATATCGCCGCGGAACTCGGTCAACCGCTTGCCGCGCCGAGCGCCAATCCGTCCGGCGGGCTGAGCGCGACCACCGCGGATGCGGTGGAAGCGGGTCTTGGCGGCAAAGTGTCCCTGATCGTGGATGGCGGTCCGGCGCGCATTGGCGTGGAATCCACGATAGTGAAGATCGTCGATGGAGCACCGACCCTCCTTCGCCCCGGCGGCGTGCCGGTCGAAGAGGTCGAAAGCGTCGCCGGCAAACCGGTGGAGCGCATCGACACGGCGGCCGCCGTGGAAGCGCCGGGGATGCTGATTTCCCATTACGCCCCACACGCAAGGGTGCGGATGGATGTGAAATCGGTGAGCGCGGGCGAATCGCTCCTTGCCTTCGGACGGAAGCGGGCCGGGAATTCCGACAGCGCAATCGACATCGTCAATCTGAGCGAAACCGAGGATCTGCGCGAGGCCGCCGCCAATCTGTTCTCCTTTCTGCGCCGGCTCGATCGAGGCGGAGTGCGTTCGATCGCCGTCGAGCCGATACCGGCGCACGGGCTCGGCGCGGCCATCAACGATCGGCTGGCGCGCGCCGCGGCGCCGCGCGGGGAATCAGGCGAGTGAGCGTGGACGGCGCCTTGATCGCGCGGTTTGCGCATATCGTCGGCGAACGCAATGCACTCGTCTCGGAGCCGGAAATCGAACCTTATGTGACCGAAACGCGAGGTCTGTTTCCGGGCGATTCCGCGCTTGTGCTGCTTCCCGGATCGGTGGACGAAGTGGTCGCGATCATGAAACTCGCCACCGAAACCGGCACGCCCGTGGTGCCGCAAGGCGGTAACACCGGACTTGTCGGCGGCGGCGTTCCCGACACAAGCGGAGACCAGATCGTCGTCTCGTTGAAGCGGATGAACCTGATCCGTGAGGTGGACCCGGCGTCCAATACGATAACCGCGGAGGCGGGCGCCGTTCTGCAGGATATCCAGGTGGCGGCCGATGGCGCCGACCGCCTGTTCCCGCTGGCGCTCGGCAGCCAGGGAACCTGCCGGATCGGGGGGAACCTGTCGTCCAACGCCGGGGGAACCGGCGTTCTGGCCTACGGCAATGCCCGCGACCTGTGTCTTGGAATTGAGGTCGTGCTGCCGGACGGCGGCGTATTCGACGATCTTCGCAAATTGAAGAAGGACAATACGGGCTACGACCTGAAAAACCTGTTTGTCGGCGCCGAAGGCACGCTCGGGATCATCACCGCGGCGGTGTTGAAACTGTTTCCAAAACCGAAAGGCCGCGAAATCGGCTGGGTTGGACTGCCTTCACCGTCAAACGCGCTGAAACTGTTGCAAAGGGCGACGGATAGCGCGGGGCCGTCGCTCACCGCCTTTGAACTGATCGGCGAGATCGTCGTCGATTTTGCGGTGAAGCACGTCGCGGGCAATGTCCGGCCGATCGCCTCCCGCCACCCGTGGTTCGTGATGATGGAGATTTCATCGGGCCGTTCACCGGAACATGCGCGGGAGGTAATCGAGGACATTCTTTCAGCCGCGTTTGATGACGGAATTCTCGACGACGCCACGATCACGGCCAGCATTGCCCGGTTTGACGCCATATGGCGGCTGCGCGACACCATGTCGGAAGCGCAGAAGCCGGAAGGCTTTTCGATCAAGCATGATATTTCGGTGCCGGTGGCGGCAATTCCCGAATTCATCGACAGAGCAGGTCCGAAGGTGCTTGAGATCGCGCCGGGTGCGCGCATCGTCTGCTTCGGTCACATGGGCGACGGCAATCTGCATTACAATATCTCCGAGCCGGTCGGAGGGGATGGCGCGGCGTTTGCGGCGAAATACCGGCGGGTCAACAACGCGGTTCATACCGTTGTCCGGTCATTGGGCGGTTCATTTTCGGCAGAGCACGGTATCGGTCGGCTCAAGCGGGACGAGTTGCTGGCAAACGAACCGCCGGTTGCGATCGATCTCATGCGTCTGATCAAGCGCGCGATCGATCCTTCCGGGATCATGAATCCGGGCAAGATGATTTGACTGGTCGCGGTCAGCAACTGCTAACCATCGGTTGCATCAGGAAAAACTTAACCGAATTTGTAAGCCGGTCGGTAAGGCCCCTGCGCCAATATCTCCTGCATCAACGAGGCCGGAAACCGGCCCGCAAGAACCCGGACAACCGGGTCGAAAATACGCAGGAAGGCAAGATTCTCATGAGCACTCGGCTCAAGCCCGTCTGGGCCGGCCGCAACATGCGGCTTGATCCGTTTCGTCTGCCGCAGGTGGCCTGCTATGCCGCCCGTGACGATATCGGCGACGTGACATTCACAATCGATGAGCGCCGTGTCGTCGTCCGTCGCAACTTGTCGCGGAGCGGCCTGCCCGTGTCGATAGTGTTTCCCACGAAAGCGTTTTGCGGGGTCGCCGCCCGCGCGATCGAGGATGAGTCCGGCGACATAACCGTCACGCTCGAACTGCTGCACGAAGATCCGGCGCTTTCGGTTCCGCTGCTCGTCGCCAACGATCTTGACGACATCGCCGCCGACTGGCGCGCCTGGTCGGACGCCTATCGTTTGCCGATGCTGCTGATCGAAGCCGATGGCGTCGCGCTTACATTGGAAGAATCGGTTAATCGGGTTCAGCGGGAACGGGCGCACGAGCGTCGCCGGGCTTCTCCCGCCACCGGGCGCCGCCCGCGGTTTCTCGCCCGGCGCAAGGTTGGCGAACTCGGCCTTCGGCTCGTCGTTGACGGTGAGGAAATCATCGCGCGCAGCTGATCGCCCGCACCGGCCGAATACCCGCCGTCACCCGCCTGGGCCGGCTGACATCCACAGGCCGCCGGCCAGCAGCCCGAGAAATATGAACCAGCCGACAACGGAATTCGATTGGAACAAACGCAGACATTGCGCGGGATCGTCGATGTCGAGGATCAGGATCTGCCGCATCATGTGAATGCCCGCCGCCGCCGGCCCGGCAAATGCGAGCGGCGGCGCCGCCGCGATCGACAAGGCGCAAACGAACAAAAGCAATGCGCCGCCGTAAAGGGCTATCAGCCAGCCCTTCGTGCGGTTCCCGAACAGCTGCGCGGTTGAGCGAACGCCGACCAGCGCATCGTCTTCCTTGTCCTGGTGCGCATAGATCGTATCGTAGCCGATCACCCATAAAACAGACCCGGCGTACAGCAGGAAAGGAGCGATCGTCAGACTGCCGAATTCGGCGGCCCAGCCCATCAGCGCGCCCCAGGAAAACGCAAATCCCAAAACGAGCTGCGGCCAGTCGGTGATTCGTTTCATGTACGGATATATCGCCACCACGGCGAGCGAGGCCATCCCCAAAAGAATGGCAAACCCGTTGAACTGGATCAGAACCAGCAGACCGGTCAGCGCTTGGCCGACAAGGAAAATCCAGGCATGCCTGATTGTCACCTGACCGGAGGGCAGCGGCCTCGACCGGGTCCGTTCCACCCGGTCGTCGATGTCCCGGTCGACGATATCATTATAGGCGCAACCGGCGCCGCGCATGGCGACGGCGCCGAGCAGGAACAGCGCCAGATGCCAAATCGACGGCAGGGCATCCGACAATGGAACGCCCGACCGCGCGCCGGCGGACGCGGCGAGCGCCGCCGACCACCAGCACGGCCACAGGAGCAGCCACCAGCCGATTGGCCTGTCCCAACGGGCCAATTGCGCATAGGGCCATGCCGCTCTCGGCAAAACTCGGTAAACCCAGTGGCCCGACGGTGCATCCGCGACCCGGCCCTGCGCCCGCTTGGATTGTAGGTCATTCATTTCCGCGAAGTGGCAGGCGTGGCCGCCGAGGTCAAGCGGACGCATCGACGCGTTTGCAATCGCCACTCTTGACCGGCATGGCCGCAGACCATAGGCCGTGAACTGTTTCGCCGGGAACGGAGCGGCCGATGAACGTATTGCTGATCGGGTCGGGCGGGCGCGAACACGCCCTTTCATGGAAGCTGGCGCAGTCGCCGATCTTGACGAAGCTGTATGCCGCACCCGGCAATCCGGGTATCGGCCATGATGCCGAATGCGTCGACCTGAACGTATCCGACCATGACGCGGTAATCGCGTTTTGCGCCGATCACGCAATCGATCTGGTCGTTGTCGGTCCGGAGGCGCCGCTCGTCGACGGCATTGCCGACGCTCTTTCCGCATCAGGCGTTTCTGTTTTCGGCCCTTCGCGGTCGGCGGCCAGGCTGGAAGGCTCCAAAGGGTTTGCCAAGGATCTTTGCGCGCGCATGAATATTCCGACCGGAGCCTGTCAGCGCTTCAACAACGCGCCGAAAGCCAAGGCTTATGTGAGATCCCGGTGTGTGCCGATTGTCATCAAGGCCGATGGTCCGGCCGCCGGGAAAGGCGTCACGGTGGCCATGAGCGTCGAGGAGGCCTGCGATGCAATCGACAATTGTTTCGAAGGCGGATTTGGCGAAGCCGGCTCGGAGATTGTCGTCGAGGAATATCTGGAAGGCGAGGAGGCGAGTTTCTTCTGTCTGTGCGATGGTGCAACCATAGTGCCTTTCGGCACGGTGCAGGATCACAAGAGGGTCGGCGAGGGCGATACCGGCCCCAATACGGGCGGAATGGGAGCCTATTCGCCCGCGAGTGTCATGAATGATGAAATGGTCGAGCGGGTTTTGCGCGAGATCATCGAGCCGACTGTGAGAGGCATGAAGCGGGCGGAATCGCCCTTCAAGGGTGTGTTATACGCCGGATTGATGCTGACGGCTGACGGGCCGAAGCTGATCGAGTACAATGTGCGGTTCGGTGATCCGGAATGTCAGGTGCTGATGATGCGGCTGAAAGGCGATCTGCTGCCGATCTTGAAGGCTGCGGCTGACGGCGATCTTTCCGGAACGGCGGTTGACTGGCGCGACGATGCGGCGTTGACCGTCGTCATGGCGGCCAGGGGATATCCGGGATCGCCGGAGGTCGGCACGGTCATTTCAGGCGTGCCGGAAGTGACGGGCGCAGGCGCCGCGATTTTTCATGCGGGAACGGCGATGAAGGACGGGCGTCTTGTCGCCGCCGGCGGGCGCGTGCTCAACGTGACGGCGCTCGGCGCGACGGTTGTCGAGGCGCAAGGGGCGGCCTATGCGGCCGTGGACGCGATCGATTGGCCCGAAGGTTTCTGCCGGCGTGATATCGGATGGCGTGAAATCGAGCGGGAGGCCTGAAGGTCGATCGCCGTCTGGTGCCGTCGCAATTTTGGCTTAATCCCGATTTCGCTCCCGCCCTTGCGTTTGGCGTTTGAAACGGTTGCGGTCAACGTCACATCCACCGGCGCGGCCGACCGCTATTCGCCGGCCCGGCGATGAGCAACGTTGACATGCTGATATTTACTTTCACGTCAAAGGAAATTATTTGCGCGGTTGCGCTGCGCGTCCACCGGACCGAGTATTGCGCCGCCGCTTCAAGCGCGGGATTTGGAGATATCCGACATGTATCGCGCACCGCTGGCGACCATAATCCATACCTTGAATCACATAGCGGGAATGTCCCGATCCATCGAGGAGGACAGGTTCCCGGAACTGTCCGGCGATCTTGTGAGCGCCGTCCTGGAAGAAGCGGGCCGTTTCGCGGCCGAGGAGATCGCGCCTCTGCGCGAGGTGGGAGACCGAAAAGGCGCGGTCATGACCGACGGCGCGGTCACAATGCCGCCGGGTTGGAAAGACCTTTATCGCCGCTGGATTGACGGCGGCTGGAACGCCCTGTCGGGTCCGGAAGAGTTCGGTGGGCAGGCCCTGCCGCAAACCATGGCCGTCGCGGCGCTGGAAATGTGGAATTCAGGCTCAATGGCTTTCGGCATCGGTCCGACGCTGACCATGGGTGCGGTCGAGGCGCTGGACAAGCATGGTTCCGGGCAACTGAAAGCGGTTTATCTGGAAAAACTCGTTTCCGGCGAGTGGATGGGCACGATGAATCTCACCGAGCCGCAGGCGGGCTCGGACCTTACCGCGCTTAAAGCAAAAGCGGAACCGGCGGGTGACGGATCCTATCGCATTTTCGGCCAGAAGATATTTATCACCTATGGCGAGCACGACCTCACGGACAATATCATTCATCTGGTATTGGCCCGGCTGCCCGGTGCGCCGGCCGGAACGCGCGGCCTGTCGCTGTTTCTGGCGCCGAAATATATGCCGGACAACGACGGCAATCCCGGTGATCGCAACGATATTTTCTGCCACGGCCTCGAACACAAACTCGGAATTCATGCATCGCCGACCTGCACCATGATTTTCGGTGACGGCAAGTTCGGCGATCGTCCGGGCGCGGTTGGTTTTCTCGTTGGCGAGGAGAATCACGGTCTGGCCTGTATGTTCACCATGATGAACAACGCCCGCCTAGCCGTCGGAATACAAGGCGTCGCGGTCGCGGAAGCCGCGTATCAGATGGCGCTCGCTTATGCGCAAGAACGTCGGCAAGGCAGGGCGCGCGGCCATGACGGCGACGCAATGGCGCCAATCATGCTGCATCCGGACGTTCGGCGAAATCTGGTTACGATGAAGGCCCTGACGCAAGCGGCGCGCTCGATCGCCTATTGCTGCGCACATGCGCTCGATATGGTCGGGGCCGATCCCGACAATGGCGGATTTTGGCGACAGCGGGCGGATTTGCTGACGCCGCTGGCCAAGGCATTCTCGTCCGATATCGGCGTTGAGGTGGCGTCCATCGGCGTGCAGGTCCATGGCGGTATGGGTTATATCGAGGAAACCGGCGCCGCGGCCTTGCTGCGTGATGCGCGCATCGCGCCGATTTACGAGGGCGCAAACGGCATTCAGGCGATCGATCTGGTGACCCGAAAGCTCCCCATGGCGGGTGGCGGGCACATAGCCGGTTTCATTGACGCACTGAAATCCGATATCGAAGCCGTCCGGGCTTCCGGCCTGCCTGGATTCGGCATGACCGCCGACCGTCTCAATGCGGCTGTGGAGGCGCTGGAAGAAGCCACTGAATATCTCAGGGGTTCAATGGCCGAAGGACGCATGGAGGAAGCGCTTGCCGGCGCGACGCCCTATTTGCGGCTGATTTCGTTGGCGGCGGGCGGCTGCATGATCGCCCGTGGCGCCGTCGCGTCGAATGACGCCGGGCGTGTCGCGCTCTGCCGTTTCTTCGCTGAGAACCTGATCGGCGAAACAACGGCGCTTGCCCGCGCGATTTCCACCGGTGCGGGCGGACTCGCGGCCGCCATGGCCTGCTTGATGGCCTGAGAAAGGAAATTTCATGACCGAACATGTCGTCATAGAGCGCCGAGGCGCGGTCCAGATCGTTCGGATGAACCGGCCGGAAAAGAAGAACGCGCTCACTCGCGGGATGTATGCCGCAATGGCCGGGGCGTTGACGAACGGCGATGCTGATCCGGATATTCGCGTGCATGTGTTCCTCGGCGTTCCGGGCGCCTTTACCGCCGGCAATGATCTGGCGGATTTTCTCTCCTATGCCACCGGCGGAGAGCAGGGCGCCGAAGTTTACGATTTCCTGCTCGCATTGGCGAATTCGGCAAAACCGATGATGTCAGGAGTTGATGGCGTTGCGATCGGGCTTGGGACGACGATGCAACTTCATTGCGACGTGACGATTGCGACGCCGAACGCCTTGTTCCGCGCGCCCTTTATTGATCTGGGTCTGGTGCCGGAGGCCGGTTCGACCATGCTCGGGCCCGCGGCCTTGGGATCGCAAACGGCTTTTGCGCTCCTCGCACTCGGCGAGGATTTCCCGGCCGAAAGGGCATTGCAGGCAGGTCTGATCCATTCCGTTGTCGGCGAAACGGAGCTTGAACCGGCCGTGCTTGCCAAGGCGGACGAGATCGCGGCCAAACCGCCCGAAGCGCTTAAACTGGCGCGCGATTTCCTCAAGGGCGACCGTACCCGACTGGCGGAACGGTTGCGGGCGGAGGGCGAATTGTTCCGGGAGCGACTGAAGTCAAAGGAGGCGGTCGCCGCGTTGACGGCCTTCATGACCCGCAAATGAGATTGTTCCCTTCAGGGATAAAGCCGCTCGGTCGTCCATCCGCCGTCGCCGTCGCCTTTGAACGCCAGCCGGTCGTGCAGCCGGAACGGCCGGTCGTGCCAGAATTCCATCCGCACCGGCTTTATCCGGAAGCCCGACCAATGGTCGGGTCGCGGGATCTTGCCGATGCCGAACCTTGCCGTGAATTCGGCGACCGCCCTTTCGAGCGCAAAGCGGCTTTCCAGCGGTCGCGACTGTCTTGACGCCCACGCGCCGATGCGGCTGCCGCGAGGTCTTGAATCAAAATAGGCGTCCGCTTCCTCCGTCGAGACCTTTTCAACGGGACCGCGCACCCTGACCTGCCGACGAAGGCTCTTCCAATGAAAGCACATGGCGACTTTCATCGACGCCAGAATTTCGGTTCCCTTGGCGCTGTCGAAATTGGTGTAGAAGACAAATCCGGTCTCATCAAAACCCTTGAGCAACACCATCCTGACATTGGGCAGGCCGTCCGCATCCACGGTCGCCAGCGCCGCCGCCGTCGAATCGTTGGGCTCGGTTTCCCCGGCCTCGTTCAACCAATCGCCGAACAGAGCGATCGGGTCGCGCGCCTCGGTAAAGTCACCGCCTGTCAACCCTGATTTGCTCATATTCGCCCTGGCGCCGGTGGTTTCCTTTCGTGGAGATTGCGTATTGTCGCGCGCGGCGCAAGTGGCTGACGGAACATTGACCCGTTTTCCTTCGGATGCCGGCGCGGACAATGGTCGGCCCGAAACAATCGCGCACATCGGGAAATTTGAAGGCGACGGATTGCGCTGTCGCAAATCTGTTGCCCCGCGTGAAGGTTTCGAGGGCGTTTCGCTCCGCGAGGGAACGGCATGCCTTCAGGGCGACGGTCCTTGGCCGATGCGGGAATTCGGCTCCGCGGATATATGAATCGGGAGAAATCGGCCAAAGCACTGGAATTTCTTCCTAGAAATACGCATATGAACACCGACCGTGTTCATCTGTAGACGGGTTGACATCATGCGTGATCCCTATTCCGTTCTGGGTGTGTCCAAGGATGCTTCCCGACAGAACATAAAATCGGCCTTTCGCAGACTGGCCAAGAAGCATCATCCCGACAGGAATCGGGAGGATCCGTCTGCGCAGGCGCAATTCGCCGAGGTCAACCGGGCCTACGAAATAATCGGCGACGAGAAGCGCAGGACCGCATTCGACCGCGGTGAGATCGATGCCGAAGGCAAGGAGAGGTTTCACGGATTCGAGGGGGCGGGCACCGATCCTTTTGCCGGATTCAGGCGGGCGGGCGGCGGCCATTTCGAATTTCGCACATCAGGCGGAGGCGGCCCCGTTGACGCCGGAGGGGCGGATATTTTCGGCGAATTATTCGGCCGGGCGGGCGCAAGTGCGGCGCGTCCGCAAAAGGGCGCCGACCTTGAAGCGTCTCTCGCGGTCACGCTGGAGGAAGTCGCATCGGCCGCCAGGGTGACGGCGATACTCCCGGAAGGCCGCAAGGTCGCCGTCAAACTGCTCCGCTTTGTCGAGGACGGGCAGGTCATTCGCCTGAAGGGCCGGGGGCATCTGCCTCCTGTCGGCCAGGCAAAGGGTGACGCGCTCGTGAAGTTGCGTTTCAAGCGCCACCCGAAATACAGGGTCGATGGTCGCGATTTGCACGGATATCTGATTGTCGGTCTTCAAGACGCGGTGCTTGGCGCAAAACTGCCCTTCGAGACGCTTTCCGGAAAGGTGGCGGTTACCGTGCCGCCATGGTCCGGCTCGGGAAAAACGTTTCGGCTGAAGGGCAGGGGCCTGCCGAAAAAGGACGGTTCAAAAGGCGACCTTTTTGTAGAGTTGCGCGTCGAATTGCCGGAGCGTGACGCCGAACTCGAAGCGTTGATGAGAAAACGCCGCAGTTGATCCGGCCTGTTTCAAACGGGATTCGCCGGCGGGCTTGATAGCCGCCGGATGCTGTGCGATAGGCTGGTCGAAAGACAAATCGTGGAGAGATGAGGGATGGCGTCCGGCAACGGCCTTATGGCGGGCAAGCGCGGCCTGATCATGGGGATTGCGAATAACCGCTCCATCGCCTGGGGGATCGCAAAGGCGTGTGCCGCGCAGGGCGCGGAACTTGCGCTGACTTACCAGGGCGATGCTCTGAAAAAGCGCGTTGAGCCGTTGGCGAACGAGTTGGGGGCCTTTTTGGCCGGCCATTGCGACGTCACCGACGAGGCCGGTCTCGACGCCGTATTCGACGGACTTGCTGGCAGATGGGGCAGGATGGACTTTATGGTGCACGCAATCGCGTTCTCGGACAAGGATGAACTCACCGGTCGATATGTCGAAACCAGCCGCGACAATTTCGCCCGCACCATGGACGTTTCCGTCTACTCCTTCACATCCGTGGCCCGTCGCGCCGAGGCGATCATGAATTACGGCGGTTCGATACTCACACTGACATATTATGGCGCGGAAAAAGTCATGCCGCACTACAATGTGATGGGCGTTGCCAAGGCCGCGCTGGAAGCCAGCGTGCGCTACCTGGCCGTTGATCTGGGCGGACGCGGAATCCGCGTGAATGCGGTCTCGGCCGGCCCGATCAAGACGCTTGCAGCCTCTGGAATTGGCGACTTCCGGTATATTCTGCGCTGGAACGAGTACAATTCACCGCTCAAGCGTGTCGTTACGATTGAGGAAGTCGGCGATTCGGCGCTTTACCTGTTGTCGGACTTGTCGCGGGGCGTTTCCGGCGAAGTCCATCACGTTGATTCAGGGTATCACGTGGTCGGTATGAAATCCGTCGATGCGCCGGATATTTCGGTCGTCAAGGACTGAGGATACCGCTTTCCCAAAACCGGCCCCGGGCGCATGAATCACACGATATACTTTGTCCGTCATGGACAAACCGACTGGAACGCGGGGTTTCTCTTCCAGGGCCGGCAGGATATTCTGATCAACGCTCTCGGACGCCGACAGGCGGCCCGCAACGGCGCGTTGCTAACACAATTGCTTCGCGAACCCGCCAGTTTCGACTTTGTCGCCAGCCCATTGGCGCGAACCCGCCAGACCATGGAGATCGTCAGATCAAATCTCGGCCTGGATTTGCACGGCTATCGCACCGATGGGCGACTGCTTGAACTCGACTACGGCGATTGGGAGGGAATGACCCTTGAGGAAATACGGCGCTCACACGGGGGGATGAACGAAGCAAGAAACCGGAACAAATGGGATTTTGTGCCACCGGGCGAAAGCGCCGAGAGTTATGCAATGCAGGCCGCGCGATTTGAACCCTGGCTGGACGAAGTAAGCCGGAACACCGTCTGCGTCACCCATGGCGGAATATTGCGATGCGCGTGGAAAATCGCCGCTGGAATCTCTGCGGACGAGGCCGGCCAATTGATCATTCCGCAGGACAGGATTCTGCGTTTGAAGGAACATCGGCTTGAATGGTTGTAGAGCGGTTTCCGGAAAGCCTGCTCAACAGGTTCCATGTCGGCGGTCGGTACTTCCATTCCGGCGCATGAGGGAACCGGCCAATGCCGGTTTGACCGAAATTTGATTACTCAATAGAAGGCTCGCAGTGAAGCCGCTGGAAATCTGATGTCCCACAATACATTCGGCCATTTGTTTCGCGTGACAACTTGGGGCGAGAGCCATGGGCCGGCGATCGGTTGCGTGATCGACGGCTGCCCGCCGGGAATTCGATTCACTCCGGCGGATATCCAGTATCACCTCGATCGAAGACGGCCGGGCCGGTCAAAGTTTGTCACGCAGCGCCGTGAAGCTGATGTTGTCGAAATCCTTTCAGGCGTTGTGGAGGATGACGAATCGCCGGTGACAACCGGTACGCCGGTTTCGATGCTGATTCGCAATACGGACCAGCGGTCGAGGGATTATGGCGATATTGCCCGCCGGTATCGCCCGGGTCACGCCGACTTCACCTACGATGCCAAATACGGCGTTCGCGATTATCGTGGCGGGGGTCGCTCTTCGGCCCGGGAAACCGCGATGCGCGTTGCCGCCGGTGCTCTGGCGCGGCTTGTCGCGCCCGGTCTGAAGGTGCGTGGCGCGCTGGTTTCGATGGGCGAAAAATCGATCGATCGCGCCAAATGGGACTGGAATTTTGTGAACAGCACGGACAATCCCTTCTTTACACCCGACCCGAGTTCGGTGCCCATACTCGCTGAATATCTGGACGGCATCCGCAAATCAGGCTCGTCGGTCGGCGCCGTTATCGAGATCGTGGCCGAAGGCGTGCCGGCAGGGCTCGGCGCGCCGGTCTACGGCAAGATTGATCAGGAGATCGCGTCGAACCTGATGTCGATCAACGCGGTCAAGGGCGTGGAGATCGGCAATGGATTTGAGGCGGCGCGCATCACCGGAGAAGAAAACGCCGATGAGATGCGCGCCGGCAAAAGTGGCAAGCCGGAATTTCTTTCAAACAAGGCCGGAGGCGTATTGGGCGGCATCTCAAACGGCGAGCCCATTGTCGCACGCTTCGCGGTCAAGCCGACGTCCTCGATTCTGACGCCGCGGCGTTCCGTCGACAAGGATGGCGAAGAGATCGACATCGTTACCAGGGGACGTCACGACCCCTGTGTCGGCATTCGCGCGGTTTCGGTCGGTGAGGCGATGGTCGCCTGCGCCATAGCCGATCACTATCTCAGACATCGCGGTCAAACCGGTCGCGCCTGACGGGAATTCGGCATCAATGGCCTATGATCAGAAAAAGATCGTCGACGCGCTGCGCGCCTTTGAAGCAGGTGAAATCGTCGTCGTGACGGATGACGACGGCCGCGAAAACGAGGGCGACCTGATCGTGGCCGCCGTGCACTGCACACCGGAGAAGATGGCGTTCATCGTTCGCCACACCTCAGGAATCGTGTGCGCACCGATGCCGCGCGCCGAGGCAAAACGGCTCAATCTGACTGCGATGGTGGCCGAAAACGATGCGCCGCACGCGACGGCATTTACCGTCAGCGTAGATTACAAGCACGGCACGACCACCGGCATTTCAGCGGACGATCGTACGCTGACCGTCCGCAACCTGGCTAATCCGAATTCGGGTGCGGTCGATTTTGTCAGGCCCGGCCATATCTTTCCTCTGGTGTCGCGCGAAGGCGGCGTCCTGATGCGATCGGGCCATACCGAGGCAGCGGTCGATCTGTGCAAGCTGGCGGATCTGCCTCCCGTTGGCGTTGTCTGCGAACTGGTCAATGACGACGGGACCGTCATGCGGGGTCCGGATGTTGCCGCTTTCGCCGGGAAACATGGATTAAGGCAGGTATCGGTCGCCGATCTGATCGCTTATCGACAGCGTCAGGAAACCCTGATCGAGCGGATTGAGCATTTCGAAATCGAAACGCCTGCCGGTGCCGCGACCGCGCACACATATCGTCTGCCATGGGATGTTATGCATCATCTGGCGATCGTATTCGGCGACATTCGCGACGGCGTCGATATTCCGGTCCGCTTTCACACTGAAGACGTGGTCAACGACGTATTCGGAAACGGCGACGAATTACGCGATGTCATTCGCTCCTTCGGCAGGCGCAAGCGCGGGGTGATCGTCTATTTGCGGGAAGGATCGGTGGGTGTGGCGCATCACGTTCGCGTCAGGCCCGGAGATGACGCGGAGAATCACGACGAAGCGGTTCAGCGCGAAAACGAATGGCGCGAAATCGGGCTGGGTGCGCAAATCCTGAAGGACATCGGCATCGGATCGATCCGGCTGATCGCTTCGCGCGAACGTCACTATGTCGGTCTTGAGGGCTTCGGCATCGAGATCAATGACACCGAGATCATCGACCGCGACGGATGAGAAGATACGTCCGCGCGATATTATGCATCCCCATGGTTGTTGCGGCGACCCTCGCGGAGGCGGTTGAAGTGCGCGTGGTCGATACCCCGGGACCTGTCGGATGGATTTCGGAAACATCGGCAGGCGTGTACGCAAGGATCGCGAACGGCGTATTCAGGCTTGAGGCCTGCGCCAATGCGAGCGTTTGCCTGCGCCGGGCGGCGATTGAAGGAGCGTTGCGCAACGCGCCGGACGAGGGTCTCCCCGACGGCAAGGTAGCGACAGCGTCCAAGGGCGATCTGGCGAAGGCATGGTATGGCCGTCCGACAAGACGTTATCGCCACGGCGTGCTTGGAGACGATATCGAAGGCGGATCGATTCTCGCCGAGGATTTCGATGGCGGGCGATACGAACTCGTTCTCGATCGTTCATTTGCCTTCGAGGACATCACTCCGCGCCTTTTCGACCTTGATCGCGATGGCCGGAATGAAATCGTCGCAATTCGCTCTTCACTCGACAAGGGTGCGGCGATTGCTGCGGGACGGCGCGCTGAAACTGCTTGCGAAGACGAAGGAGATCGGCCGGTCCCATCGTTGGCTCAACATCGCCGGCATCGGAGATTTCTCCGGCGCCGGCGTCAATGCCATCGCCTGGGTGGAAACGCCGCACATCGGCGGAATTCTGCGCATGGGTGTGTTTGACAGGCAAAAAATCAAAATACTGTCAAATGGTCACAATGGGTTCTCGAATCATTTCATTGGCTCGCGTGAACTGGATTTGTCGGCATCCGGCGATTTCGATGGAGACGGCGTAACTGATCTGGCGATCCCCTCCGCGGACCGCGAAAAGATGATCATTGCGACACGGCTCGGCCTGACGTCGATCCGGTTGCCGGTCCGCATCGGGCATGCCGTGGCGACGGTCGGAAACGCTATTGTGACCGTCGGCACCGATGGCCGGTTGATGGTCATCCATCCCTGAATTCGGTTTTGGCCGACCGGAAATACCGGTTTGCGATACCCGGTTCGTTCAAACAAACGCATTTGAGCGCGAAGACCCGGCCGACAGGATATGCCCGGGTCCCCCGCTTTGGAGTCATCTCGTTGTGATTCCGGTACGGAAACCGGACCGCCGCCGTTACCTGTCGCGGTTGTGAAGCATCCGGCCGATGATGTTGAGCAATAGTTGCGCCGCCAGCGTCGATGTCGATCCCGCCGGGTCATAGTCCGGGGCGACTTCCACGAGATCGAGCCCCACGATTGAGCCACGCCTTGTCAGGCCGTTGAAAAGTTCGAGCGCTTCGTAGTATGTAAACCCGCCATGGCTCGGTGTACCCGTACCCGGCGCAATCGACGGATCAAATCCGTCGATGTCGATCGTGACATAATATCGTGCGCCGGACGGAATACGTTCGAGCACGCCGTCGACGCCAAGCTTTCTGAACTGTCTTACCGACAGGATGTCCGATCCCATTGATCGCGCGTCGTCATATCCTTCCTTTGCGGTCGAGGAGACATTACGGATGCCGATCTGGGTGAGGCCGGCGACATGATCCTGCTCGGCCGCCCTGCGCATCGGATTGCCGTGACCAAAACGAACGCCATGCCGTTCATCGACGAAATCGAGATGGGCGTCGAATTGCACAATGTGGATCGGGTTCTCGCGGTCGAAGGCGTTGACGCAGGGAATGTTGACGGAATGATCCCCGCCGAGCACCACGGGAATTGCGCCCGATTCAAGTATTTTCCGGACCGCCGCCTCAATGTTCTTATGGCTGTTGATCGTATCGGTATGGATGATGTCCGCGTCACCGATATCCACGATGCGTGTGGTTTCGGCCGGCAGATATGTCACGTCGTCTTCGTGATCATACGCACCCGCATGTCCGAACGAAAAAAGCGTCGACGCCTCACGGATCGACCTCGGTCCGAAACGGGCGCCGGGCCGGAACTGGCAGCCGAAATCATAAGGCGCTCCCAGGACGGCGATATCCGCATCAATCGCGTCCCAATCGCCCTGATAGGGAAACTTGCCAAACGTGCATATGCCGACAAACGGCAGGTTGAGACGTCCTGATTCATAATCGTGAGAAGACATTGCGGCCCGGCCCTCCATGATCTGGCGAAGAAAACCTTATCGTCATATTTCCCGTTTCGGTATAGTTATGACGTCGCCGATCAAATAATCCGCCGTCGGGCGGCGTTCGCCGCCGGATCAGGCGGTCGCGGGCATGGAAAAGCCGTTTGAAGGTGGTAAAGCTGCGCCGACCTGATACAGTCGACCCATGACGACACGGCTTTATACCCATCCGGTATTTCTTGAGCATTCGACACCGCCCGGTCATCCCGAACGCCCTGACCGGCTTAGGGCGATCGCGGAAATCCTGAGTGACGTTCGCTTCGATGACCTTGATCGCGTCGAGGCGCCCGGGGGCGATCCGGATACGATCCTGTATGCGCATCCCGAGGAATTCCGCGATAAGGTCATCTCGCGAATACCGGAGGAAGGGCTTGCCCGCATCGATGCCGACACGACCGCCGGTCCGAGGAGCTTTGAGGCCGCGCTGACCGCGATCGGCGCCGCCAATGCCGCCGTGGACACCGTGTTTTCGGGTGAGGCCGACAATGTGTTTGTCGCGGCCCGGCCGCCGGGGCATCATGCCGAGAAGACAACGGCAATGGGCTTTTGCCTGTTCAATACCGCGGCGATCGCGGCAAGACATGCACAGTCCGCACATGGAGCCGAGCGCGTGGCCATCGTCGATTGGGACGTTCATCACGGCAATGGAACCCAGAATATCTTCCTAGATGATCCCGCGGTGCTCTATTGTTCGACCCATCAGATGCCGCTGTATCCCGGCACCGGCGCCAGGGAGGAGACCGGAGCCGGCAACATCGTCAACGCGCCGTTGTCGCCCGGCGATGACGGATTCCGGTTTCGCGAGGCGTTTCGCGATCGGATATTGCGATCGCTGAACGATTTCAATCCCGACCTGATAATCATCTCGGCCGGCTTCGATGCCCATCACCGTGATCCGCTGGCGCAGATCGATCTTGAGGAAGACGACTTTGACTGGGCCACGGGCCGGTTGATGGATTGTGCGGAGAGGTTTTGCGGCAATCGCGTCGTCAGCCTGTTGGAGGGCGGTTACGATCTGCGGGGTCTGGCGTACTCGACCGCGGCCCATGTCGCGCGGTTGATGAAGGGATAGGGTATGGCGGAAAACAACGCATGGGAAAACGGAGACGGAGATATCGCCGCGATGAGCTTTGAGCAGGCTCTGGCCGCGCTGGAGCGCATTGTCGACGATCTGGAGAAGGGTGACGTTCCCCTTGACCGGTCGATCCGGATTTATGAACGCGGTGAAGCGCTCAAAATCCATTGCGACAAACTGCTCAAATCCGCAGAGGACAAGGTCGAAAAAATCAGGCTGTCGCGCGAGGGAACGCCCGAAGGAATGGAGCCGCTTGATCCGGAATAAACGAAATGCGCTGTCGTTGAGGATTACGGAAAAGAGAGTTGACCTGCTGAAACGGGCGCGAATATTGCCCACCTGATACGCGGTTTCCCTGCCGCGGAAATGGCGGTCGCGCCCGGTGACGAAGAGGAATTCGTTCCGCTGCCGGCAAGGTGAGCCGATGCGGTGAATACGGAAGACAACGCCGCACGTTTACATATCGGCTGCCGCGTCCTATGTCCGGTGTATAATTCGCAAAGGCGATCGAATCCTTGGCTCAATCCGTTACGCCACTTCTGGACACGGTGACTCTGCCGGCCGACCTGCGCCGTCTGGACGAGAGCGAATTGCCGCAACTGGCCGATGAACTGCGCGCCGAGGTCATCGACGCGGTCTCGAAAACCGGTGGTCATCTGGGTGCGGGGCTTGGCGTCGTGGAACTCACGGTCGCGATACACTACGTTTTCAACACGCCCGAGGACCGGCTGATCTGGGATGTCGGCCATCAATGTTACCCCCACAAGGTTATGACCGGCCGGCGCGACCGTATCCGCACGCTTCGCCAGGAAGGCGGATTATCGGGATTCACCAGACGCGCCGAAAGCGAATACGATCCATTTGGAGCGGCGCACTCATCGACGTCGATTTCCGCGGGCCTGGGTATGGCGGTCGCGCGAGAACTTGAGGGCGGATCCGAAAACGTCATCGCCGTGATCGGCGACGGCGCGATGTCGGCGGGAATGGCCTACGAAGCGATGAACAATGCCGGGGCTCTGGATGCCCGGCTGATTGTTATACTCAACGACAACGACATGTCGATTGCACCGCCGACCGGAGCAATGAGCGCCTATCTCGCGCGGCTCGCGTCAGGCCGCACCTATCAGGGATTCCGCGAATTCGGAAAGAAGATGACCTCCTATCTAGGCAAAAGGGTGGATCGCGCCATCACGCGGGCGGTCGAGCACGCTCGGGGTTATGTGACGGGCGGGACCTTGTTCGAGGAAATGGGTTTCTACCATATCGGCCCGATTGACGGACATAATCTGGAGCATCTGGTGCCAGTGCTGAAGAATGTGCGCGACAACGGCACGGGACCGGTTCTTGTCCACGTGATGACCCAAAAGGGCAAAGGCTACGGACCGGCCGAGGCGGCGGCGGACAAGTATCACGGTGTGTCGAATTTCGATGTGATTACCGGAAAACAGGCCAAGGCGCCGTCGAATGCGCCGAGCTACACGAAGGTATTTGCGGAAAGCCTGGTGCGCGAAGCGCGCGAGGACGAAAAAATCATTGCGGTCACGGCCGCAATGCCTTCCGGCACCGGTCTTGACCATTTTGGCGACATCTTTCCCGACCGGACATTTGATGTCGGCATCGCCGAACAGCATGCCGTGACCTTTTGCGCCGGGCTGGCGAGCGAAGGCTACAAGCCGTTTGCCGCAATTTACTCCACATTCCTTCAGCGGGCTTACGATCAGGTTGTCCACGATGTGGCCATCCAGGGTTTGCCTGTTCGCTTTCCGGTCGATCGCGCCGGTTTTGTCGGCGCGGACGGGCCGACCCACTGTGGCGCGTTCGATACCGCCTATCTGGCGACCCTGCCCGGAATGGTGGTTATGGCCGCGGCCGATGAAGCGGAACTGAAGCATATGGTTCGCACCGCGGCCGCCTATGATCGGGGCCCGATTTCGTTCCGGTATCCGCGCGGTAACGGCGTTGGCGTCGATATGCCGGAGCGTGGCGAGATTTTGCCGATAGGGCTCGGGCGCATCGTCAGGGAAGGCGGCAAGGTGGCCTTGTTGTCCTTCGGAACGAGGTTGGCCGATTGTCTGGCCGCAGCGGAAGAGCTTGATGCCTCTGGATTGCCCGCCACGGTGGCGGATGCCCGGTTTGCGAAACCGCTCGACCGTGACCTCGTTCTTCGGCTCGCGCGCGAGCACGAGGTGCTGGTCACCGTCGAAGAGGGCGCTGTGGGAGGGTTCGCGAGCCATGTTCTGCAAGCATTGGCGCAGGCGGGCGATCTTGACGCGGGACTGAAGATCAGGCCTCTCGTTCTTCCGGACACATTCGTTGATCAGGCCAGGCCCGAGAAGATGTATGCCGATGCCGGTCTGGACAAGGCGGGAATCGTCAATGCCGTGTTCGGCGCGCTTGGCCAGGGAAGAGGCGCGGTCCGCGCCTGATACATGGCGGGGTCTTGCAATTGACCTGGCCATTCGCCAATGAGCCCGGATGATCACTCTTCCGGACAATGCGCCGAAAAGACGTCTGGACCGGGTTCTGGTCGAGTGCGGTTTGTTTCAGACAAGATCGCGCGCCCGGGACGCCATCGTCCGCGGAACTGTTTCGGTCGATGGCGCCGTCGCGCAAAAACCGGGATTGCCGGTCGGACCCGGCGGCGTTCTGTCCGTTGCCGATCCCGCTCAACGCTATGTGTCGCGCGGCGCGCTCAAACTGATTGCGGGCCTTGACCGTTTCGCGATTGATGCCGCGGGCAGCACGGCGCTTGACATCGGCGCGTCCACCGGAGGTTTTACCCAGGTGTTGCTCGAACGCGGTGCACGGCGCGTCTGCGCGATCGATGTCGGACGCGGCCAACTTGACGAGGCCGTCTCGAATGACCCGAGAGTGACGTCGATCGAGGGCTTTGATGCGCGTGATCTTGGTCCGGATACGATCGGCGGAGAACCTCCGGATCTGGTGGTTTCGGATGTCAGTTTCATATCGCTGAAACTGGCCTTGCCTCCGGCGCTGCGGCTGGCCGAAAGCGGCGCTCGCGGCGTATTTCTGGTCAAACCGCAATTCGAGGCCGGACGCGAGGCGATGGCGAAAGGCGGGATGCTGCGCAATCCGCAAGACGCCGACCGGATCGCCGGGGACTTGTCCGGATGGTTGGAAACAAACGACGGATGGCGTTCGCTTGGGATTCGCCGGTCGCCAATCAAGGGACGTGACGGGAATCGCGAATTTCTGCTCGGCGGGATAAAAGATCGTTGACAGGAACAAGTGACGACGGTTCCGTCGGTCCGGACAAGGCGTCGCATGTTATAGGCGATGCCGGCCGACCCGACCACATTGCGCCGGTAAGGATCGCGACTGGCGTTGGACACTGAAGCGCGGGCGGGTCAGCCATAATGGAGACCGCCACCCCTGCCTATGGCTACAAGAGCCATAGGTGCTGGTCGCCGGTATGACGGTCGCGAGTTGGGCAGGCTGCCGGACAAGGCCGACACCGCCAATCCGGCAACGCCGACGCGCAATCTTTTAATTCTGATCGGTGGCGGTTATCGGTTGAAGAGCGTTACGCCCATTGACCAATTCCTTTGGTCACCGCATGTCGAGGTTGTCGCGCTGCCGGAGAAGCCAAGACGCCGACGCCCGAGCGGCTCGTCTTCAAACGCCTCCATTTGAAGGCGAACCTCTCCGACAGCGTTCCAGTAGCCCGTTCAAATAGGCCGGTACGATTTCTGGCGGCTTTCGGCCACCCCGCTCGAACACGCCCGATGCGCCCTCAAGCAAGGCCCGTTTCCATGGATGGATCATCGTGGGATGCACGCCGAACCGACCCGGCCAATTCTCTCACCGTCCGCTCGCCTTTCAGCGCTGCCAACGCGACATTGGCTTTGAACTCCGGACGATGGTGCTTCCGTTTCGATATTTCCGACCTCCTTCGTGTTGAAAACCGGAAGACAGAAAATCGTAGCTTACGTCAGTGCCCGAATTCCGGGGAGTAGCTCATGAACGGACGGTGGCGGTCTTGTTGGCGCGCAGGTAGGCCCGGACGTTTTCGACAGGGTTGATCTGTGGAACGTAGGGCGGCATGAGCGGTGCGGCATGAGCGGTGATGTTATCGGGAACGCGCAGCGCCCTTGCGCCGTGCCGGCCCGGCCCGGCCCGTTCGGCGCCAGGATGGCGTGGGCGCCTTTCAGCGACGGTCTTCGAGATTTCGGCGCGGTCATGGCTGCAGTGTTTGCGTATGGCATGACCGGCGCGGCGCCCTGCCGTCCGACACGCGCTTTGTGCCGGCACCACACCTCGATTTTCTTGCCGCGCACCGCATCGGGCAGGTCGGCCTGTATCTTGGCGGCAAAGTTTCCAAACGCCTCCCGGGCCTGCGGGTCGGATTTCGGGCGGGCGCATCGAAAGGCGCCGAAACCCAAGCGCGGCAAACTGCCTGCCTGCCGTGCGTTCCTGCATCGTCACACCGAAGCGCCTTTCGACCTCGCGTTGCAGACCGACACGCCGCCAGCCGACAACACCGTGCGTTTCCGGACCGGGGCCTGCGCGGACGCGCGCGGCAAGCGCGGCCTTCCGCGCCGCGTCGAGGCGTGGGTCACGCCCCGGCGCCCGGCAAGCCCCTCAAGACCTCCCTCGTTGTAGCGATGGAGCCAATCCCGTAGCGGCCGGCGGTCCATCCCGCAGCTTGAGGCTGCCGACTTGCGGTCGGCGCTCTCCGGAACCAATGCGACCGCCACCATACGCCGCGCGGCCCTGGCATCATGGCTCCGGGAGCCGGCAGCATGGAGTTCCCTTGACGTCAAATCCGTCCGCGCGATCGCAACCACCATCAAAACCTCCATCCTTCGATGAAAGTGAACCGGAACCTGCACCATATGGAAATCCACAAAGGCGTCAGGCCCATTGGCCAGTGGTATTAGATCGGCTCAGATTGCTCAGAGCTTCAGAAAGAAATCGCTCATATTTTAACGCTTGGCCTTGCCCTTACAGAAAACCGTTCGGCGGAGCTTTTACCCCAATATCCGAATCGCCCGACATATAAGCAACCGGATACCCGACTTTCGTTGAGCAGATTATCGGTTGCCGGAAGTCTGCTTTACTTACGTTCGCCCTGGACGATGCGGTCAAGCATCATGGCGCAGAAAAGGATGGCAAATCCCGCCAGTATTCCCTGCCCGACATTGGCGTATTGTAACGCTTCGAGTACATCCTCACCCAGACCTTTGGCGCCGATCAGCGATGCCACAACGACCATTGCCAGCGACAGCATGATGGTCTGATTGATTCCGGCCCTGATGGACGGGCTGGCAAGGGGCAGGTCGACCTTGGTCAATAGATACCACTTGCTTGCGCCAAACGAGATTGCCGCCTCGCGGACAT
The DNA here is from genome assembly GCA_965204295.1 of Rhizobiaceae bacterium. Classification (GTDB taxonomy): domain Bacteria; phylum Pseudomonadota; class Alphaproteobacteria; order Rhizobiales; family Rhizobiaceae; genus JAWKWH01. The sequence goes on along the minus strand of OZ241973.1, from coordinate 924,060 downwards.
GTTCCGGCACACCGCGCAATCCGAGCACGGTCAGGCGCACTACGGGCGTTCCGCCAAATATCATGGTGGTAACGACAGCCGCAGGTTTGCCGGTGCCAAAAAAGGCGATCACGGGGATCATGAAAACGAAAGCGGGCATTGTTTGCATGAAGTCCATGATTGGCTGAATGAACGAATAGAAACGCGGCCGCCTCGCACAATACATGCCCAAAGGTATGCCGATAGCGATGGACAGACATGCCGCCGTTCCGAGCAATGCCAGCGTCGTCATTGCCTTTTCCCAGAATCCAAGCAGTCCGATGAAGGTGAGAAAGGCTATCGAGTAAACCGCGGTGCGGATGCCGGCCGACAGCCAGGTCATCAATACGATAAAGCTGGCGACCACGATCCACGGTGTCTGTGCAAAAACGAGTTCGAGAGCATCCAGTATCAGCCGAATTCCATAAGTGATGAAATCAAACAGCGCATCGCCATTGATGACCGCAAAGGCAAAAAACGCCTCCACCCATCCGATCGCCGTCAATCGGATTTCGGGCAATGTCGGAAAATTGCTCAAAAGCGGGTAACCGCCGGGAAAGCTGTAATGAAGCATGGCGGCAGCAACGATAATTATCATGAAAACACCGCTAAAAATCATCTGCTGCGGTGGCACGCCGGACGGCAATTGCGGATCGGAAAGCCAATCCGAGAAACGTCCTTCCAGAACCGTATTGGCAACGATCGCCTGCAAGGCCTTTGCAATCAGCAACACCGCCAGACCGGTCAGGGCAATCCAAACACCCTGTTCGGCAAGTTGGGCGGCCTCTTCGCGAATGCCGCCGATTGCGGCTTCGAGCGATTCAACCGTGCGCTTGTAGACGTCCACCTTGTCCGGGTTGTTTTCAATCGCCGCGGCGAGTTGTTCCCGCCTCAGTTCCAGTGTGCCCTCGATGGAGGAAATTCGTTCGCGTGCTTCCGCCGCGAGATCCCCGAACAATCCCAGTGCGATCCGGACATACGCAAATGTCTCGACGATCAGGAATGCAACCGCCCATTTCCAAAGGCCCCGTGCGCCAAACCATACCGGCCCGAACAGACCTGCCATCAGGTTGAATGTCGGAGTGAACCGAGAGCTGCTGCGGATGTTGTCAAACTGCTCCGCGTAGTATTTCGGGCTGGTGCGGACAAAGCGTGCGATCTCGTTCCCGGGCTCGGTCGCAGCAGCCTGGGCATTGCCGTTTTCCGACGCTGGCATCGGATTTTGGAGCGCCTGGTTCATGATACTTCCGTGCCTTCGATCACCGTTCTGAGGATGTCGCTTCGTGTAATGACGCCAACGTCTTTGCCGGCATCTTCGACCAGGATCGGATTTTCCTCTTCCATGGCCATATGAATCAGGGTGCTGAGCGGTTCACTTTCATTGATGCGCTTCGCGTTCCCGGTGATTTTGCCGCCGCCGGATCTGAATGCATCGAGGCATTGCATGACCGCATGGGCGCGCACGACCTTGAGCCTCGAAATGCCGGCCACGAAATCGGCCACGTAATCATCGGCCGGATTCATGACAATTTCCTCCGCCGTGCCGATCTGCACGACGCGGCCGTCGCGCATGATGGCGATACGATCTCCAATCCGCACCGCTTCATCGAGATCATGGGTGATGAAGATCGTCGTCTTTTTCAGCATTTGGGACAAATTGATAAATTCGTCCTGCAATTGACGACGGATCAGCGGATCAAGCGCGCTGAACGGCTCATCCATGAGCAAAACGTCCGGATCGGCCGCCAGAGCGCGTGCAAGACCGACGCGTTGCTGCATTCCTCCCGACAGTTCGTGCGCAAATTTGTTGCCCCACGCGCCCAATTCGACGATATTCAGAATTTCTGCCGCCTGGCGCATGCGGTCGTTTTTGTTGACCTGGCGGATTTCAAGCGGCATGGCGACATTGTCCAGCACCGAGCGATGCGGCAAGAGGGCGAAATTCTGAAACACCATGCCGATCTTGCGGTTGCGAAATTGCTGCAGTTCCCTGGGGCCGAGCCCCATGACATCCGTACCTTCAACGTGAATGCTGCCGGCTGTCGGTTCCAGCAGCCGGTTGAAATGGCGCACAAGCGTCGACTTGCCGCTGCCTGATAAGCCCATAACGCAAAATATCTCGCCGTGTTTCACATCAAGACTGACATCCGCAACACCAACCACAGCGTTGAATTTGGCGAGAACCTCGGCCTTGGAAAGCCCGTCGGATTCTATCGCTTTCATAGCGGTCGCAGCGTTGTCGCCGAACACCTTCCAGACTTTCGAAACTTCTACGACCGTCTCTGTCATACGTTACCATCCGCCCGCGTTCCGGGATAACCGCAGGCCAACAGCGATGGCAACTGCTGTCTCCTCCACAATGCCGGCAGTGCCGGCCGCTCTCCGGCCGGCACTGCTGTCTGCCCCCGCTTCTCGAACTACAGGCCGAGCCAGGCGTCAACGCGACCGGTATTGTTATCGATCCATTCCTTTGCGACCTCGGCCGGGTCCCGTCCATTGCCGGAAATTTCGAAAGCAAATCCGCTGACGTCGTCTGCGGTGAGAGAGAACCGCTCAAAAAACTCCGAAATTGCCGGTGAGCGCTCCTTGAGGGAATTGGACCAAGCGATCTGAACATTCTTCAGCGCATCCTTGGTGGCCACTTTTGACTTGTTATACCAGTCAGGATCATCCGATGGCTGGACCATGACGTAGTCCGCCGGATCGTATTTCGGTTCGGACAGCATCTCCACATCGAACAGGTACCAGATGGCATGTGGCTTGTAGCAGTAGAATGCATAGCCTTCGCTTTTCGCGATCGAGTCCTGGACGCGAGCGGTCTTGACACTTTCCTCGGCACGAATAGGCTCGATGAAGTCAAGCAATCCGTAATCCCGCACTTTGACTTCATTCACATTGGCCGAAGCCCATCCCGGCGCGCCGATCCACATCTCACCCTTGCCATTACCGTCGCTGTCCATCTTGGCGGCCACGTCCGGCCGGCCAAGATCGGCAATGTCGGTAATGTTGTTCGCTTTGCCAAAGTCCTTGGAAACGCAGAATCCCTGATTACCCTCATATGGATTGCCGGAGAGGGTTACCGTCTTCGCGCCATCGACATATTTCTTGGTGAAGCTCTCTTGGTTTGGCAGCCAGACGTCCGGATGAACATCGATGTCGCCGTTTCCCTGATCCATGGCCTGAAAGATCGTGGCGTTGTTACCCGGCACCAGCCCGGCTTCTCCGCCAATGCGCATTTCGACAACCGCCTTGAGCAGGTGGGCGATAGCTTGCGCGCCCGTCCATGACGGTACGCCTATATTGACCTTTTCAGCGCCAAGTGCCGATCCGGTAGTCAGGGCAAGCCCTGTCGCCATTGCCAGCGATGTAAGTTTGAATTTCATGATTTCCTCCCATCAGTGAAAGTTTTGCCGTTCAGTGGTTCCCGTCGCTAACTACGCTGCCTTCATAAGCGAATAGAGCCGCCGACCCGCCGGTGTGAATAAACAGCACCTTGTCGGACGGCTTGAAAAATCCCTGCCCGATCAATCCGATCAGGCCCGCCATGCCTTTCGCCGAATAGACCGGATCGAGCAGGATGCCCTCATAGCGCGCCGCCATGGCGATTGCCTCAAGCGTCGAGACAGCCGGAATTCCGTATCCGTCTCCAACATAGTTGTCGTCGACAAGAATACGGCTCGATGGAACAGCCGGCGCACCAAGTTTTTCCAGCGTGGCCTTCGTCAGTTCATGAACGGCCGCCACCTGCTTGTCCCGCGGATGACGCACACTGATCCCCATCACCGGTAGTTCATACCCCAGCGCATGCAATCCCGCCACAAGGCCTGCCTGCGTTCCGGTGCTGCCCGTCGCCACCAAGATCCAGTCAAAGAACGTTCCCCCGGATTCGCAATACGCGACGATCTCCTGCGCGCAGGAAGCATATCCAAGCGCTCCGATCGAATTCGACCCCCCTCCGGGAATAAAATAGGGTTTGCAGCCTTCGTCTTTCAGTTTTTCGGCCACCGCCGTCGCTTCGGCATTCATGTCCAATCCGGCAGGTCGAAACTCAAGCGTCGCGCCGAACAGACGATCCAGGAGCACATTTCCGGTCGTCTCGTACCCGTCAGGCATGCAGGGTACGCGGCGCTCAAGCAACGCATGACATTTCAATCCTGCACGGCAGGCCGCCGCCGCGGTTTGACGGACATGATTGGACTGCACAGCTCCCTGTGTAACCAGAATATCGGCGCCCTGCGCCAGTGCTTCGCCAACCAGAAACTCCAGTTTTCTCGTTTTGTTGCCACCGGAGGCAAGGCCGGTGCAATCGTCCCGCTTTACATATAGCCGCGGACCGGCCAGCGCCTCGCCAAGTCTGACCATTGGCTCGACCGGCGTCGGTCGATGGCACAAATCCATGCGGGGGAATTGTCCGAAATCAATTTCGTTGACTTCACGTGAGAGGGCAGCCGCTACGTTCATCTGATGGTCCAGACAGAATCTTGAAAACGACAATCTGCCGGAAAACCAGGCTTGTCGCCAATGTTATGTTCGAATAGCATTATGCAGACAATGCATGAGAAATATGCATGGACTATTCTTGGTTCCGCGACCTGGCCCATCTCGCCCGAACCGGTAATTTTTCCCAGGCCGCCGAAATGGGCAATGTAAGCCAACCCGCTTTCAGTCGCCGTATCAAGGCGATTGAAAACTGGGTTGGCGTTCCGCTGGTCGACCGGTCGAAACACCCGGTTTCGCTGACCAGCGCCGGTTCACAGATGCTCGAAGCGGGTGAACAGGCGCTTGCCCGTATCGAAAGCGAACGCAACCAGATTCGCGAGGCCAGGTCTTTTCCGGATCAGTACGTGGTGAAGTTTGGTGCTCAACACTCCATCGGCTGGCGTTTCTTCCCCGCCTGGCTTCAGACCTTCGAAAACACGTTTGGCCCCATAATTTCAAGATTGCGGGCCGACGACCTCCCAAATTGCCTGAAAGACCTGGCCGAAGGTGAAGTCGATTTCGTTATCGCCTACACAAGCCGGTATGTACCAAATGTCGGAACCAACGATGATTTTGATTCAGTGATTATTGGCCATGATACCCTGATACCGGTTTGCAAATGCCGGTCGAATGGCCGGCCTCTGTTTGGTCTGCGCGGCGGGAACACAGGCGCGATTCCCTATCTGCGTTTCGGGGACAACGCCCCGATAAACGGCCACATTGAACCGCTTCTCGCGGAGCACGACCTCAACCGTCGGCTTGATGTTTCCTATGAGAATTCGATGGCGGGCGCGCTCCGAATTCGGGCTCGCGAAGGTGCGGGGGTCGCATGGTTGCCCAAAACTCTGGTGGCGCCTGATCTGGACGCCGGACTGATGGTTCAGGCGAGCGACTCCGACCTGCAAATTCGGCTTGAAATTCGATTGCACCGCCTGTCGCAACATTCAAATGGACTGACCAGAAGGATCTGGTCATTTCTATCTGTCCGCCAATCCGTCCCGCTTCTGTCAAAACTGTGAAAATGATTTCGTTTTTTGCTGTAGCCGGAGAGATCCCCAACCCTTTTGTAAGCGCCAAGTGGCAAACGCCCTCACCGATCGTAAATAGCCGTCACCGATCGTAAATAGAAGTGTCCGCTTTGTAATCTGCTCGGCTTCCTGCTTCTGCCCGGACAGGCGCAGGACATGAAAGGTGTCGCCCCTCTGACCCGCGACGTTTCCTTTGAGGCGCTGCTGGCCAATAAAGCCTTCAACACCGACTGGCTTCGACAAGAGCTTGACAAGCGCGGCGCTGCCGCTGTCATCCCGCCCAAATCGAATCGCAAAGAGCAGCGCAAATGCAATAAAAACATGTACAAGTGGTGTCATCTGATTGAAAATTACTTCGCAAAGGTCAAGGAATTCAGAGGTATAGCCACTCGCAACGGCAAGACCGACACCAGCTACGCCGCAAACTGGAACCTCACTGCAATGCTCATCGCAGCCAGATGATTGTCAACAGACCCTAAATGGCGGTGAGGGAGGGATTCGAACCCCCGATAGAGTCGCCCCTATACCGCATTTCGAGTGCGGCGCTTTCAACCACTCAGCCACCTCACCGCTCATGTGGTTGCCCGAAAATGTGCAATGAGGCGCTTGAATAGCGATTGGCCGCGATACGCACAAGTGAAATTTCGGCGAGCGGCGCAATCGTCGCCATGGCGGCGGCGCGGGAACGCGGCGGGTTTTCCTTGACTTTCCCCCGCCGTTTCGGCATGAGATCGCCGGCTTTCGGCGCGGACCCGTTTCCGCGCCTTTATGTGTTGAAGCAAAGAAACCGAACGACTGACAAAAAGTTTCCGCGCCTTTATGTGTTGAAGCAAAGAAACCGAACGACTGACAAAAAGACGGCCGGACGACCCGATTCCCGCGCCGTGCGGAACACGCGAAAGGAAAAACGATGTTCGCAGTCATCAAAACCGGCGGCAAGCAGTATCGCGTCGCCGCCAATGACCTGTTGACGGTCGAAAAAATTTCCGGCGGCACCGGCGATATCGTGGAATTCGGCAGCGTGCTTGTTGTCGGCGAGGGCAAGGACGCGGCCATCGGCAGTCCGTTCGTTGACGGCGCTCTCGTGACGGCCGAGATCGTCGGGCAGGGACGAGCCAGGAAGGTGATCGCCTTCAAGAAGCGTCGTCGTCAGAATTCGCGGCGCACCAGGGGCCACCGCCAATTGCTGACGACGGTGCGCATCTCCGAAATCCTGACCGGTGGCGCGAAACCGTCGAAAAAGGCCGCCGCCGGGAAGGAAACTGCAAGGAAGACGCCGGCGAAAAAACCCGGGCCGAAGGCGGAAGCCAAACCGGTTGCCGAGAAAGAGGAGGCCGCGGCCGCACCGCTCTTCACGGCGCCCAGGGGAGATGGCGACGACCTGACCAGTATCAAAGGCATCGGTCCGGTCGCAGCCGGACAGCTTGGCGAGCAGGGCATTACGACCTACGCGCAGATTGCAACGCTGACGGACAAGGATATCGAACGTATCGACGAGGCCATGCCTTTCTCCGCCGGCCAGATGGGCGATTGGCGCGCCCAGGCGAAAGAACTGTCGAAATAGGTCGAGCTTGAATCAACGCGCAGAGCCGCGCATAACGACACGAAAGCGTCGAACGATCATCGCGAAGGAGAATTGAAATGGCACACAAGAAAGCCGGCGGTTCGTCGCGCAACGGTCGCGATTCCGAATCGAAGCGCCTTGGCGTGAAGAAGTTCGGCGGTGAGAAAGTCATCGCCGGCAACATCATCATTCGTCAGCGCGGAACCAAATGGCATCCGGGCGCGAATGTCGGCATGGGCAAGGATCACACGCTCTTCGCGCTCACGGATGGTTCCGTGGCATTTCGGAAAAAAGCCGGCGGCCGAACGTTTGTGTCGGTCGACCCGATCATGGAGGCGGCGGAGTAGCCGGTTCCGCAAATTCAAACACCGGCGTCCCATCCCGGACCCGGAAGTCTGAAAGCCGACAGCGGCGAAGGAATTGAAGGGGAGATGGGCCGCCGTCTCCCCTTTGCTTTTGCCGTTGGAGGCCGCCATGGCCGTATCGCCAGTCCATCCCGAGGCCGGATTGAACGTTGTGCGTCACGCATTCCATTGTCATACATTCACCTCACGGCGGAGAAGTTCCCGTCGCTTCCTTGCGCGCCATGCGATAGAGCGACGTCCCATTCGGCTCAACTCAACGCGGCCCGACCCTACGGCAGTATCGTCATGAAGTTTCTCGACACCGCGAAAATTTATATCCGGTCCGGCGACGGCGGTGCCGGGAGCGTCTCCTTCCGGCGCGAGAAATTCATCGAATTCGGCGGACCCGATGGCGGAGACGGCGGCCGCGGCGGCGATGTATGGGTTGAAGTCACCGACGGGCTGAACACGCTGATCGACTACCGCTACAGGCGGCATTTCAAGGCCGGGACCGGCCCGCACGGCATGGGCCGGCACAAGACCGGCGCCAGGGGCGCCGACGTCGTCCTCGGCGTGCCGGCCGGAACGCAGGTGTTCGAGGACGACGATGAAACCCCGATTTGCGATCTGACTGAAATCGGCGAACGCTTTTTGCTGGTCAGGGGCGGCAATGGCGGCTTTGGCAACATGCATTTCAAATCGTCGACCAACCGGGCGCCTCGACGCGCCAATCCCGGCTTGCCCGGCGAAGAAAGGACAATCCGCCTCCGGCTCAAACTGATCGCGGACGCCGGTATTGTCGGCCTGCCCAATGCCGGAAAATCCACTTATCTGGCGCGGGTGACGGCCGCGAAGCCGAAAATCGCCGGCTATCCCTTCACGACTCTCCATCCGGGCCTTGGCGTCGCCCGGGTCGATACGCGGGAATTCGTTCTCGCGGACATCCCCGGCCTGATCGAAGGCGCCCATGAAGGCGTCGGTATCGGCGACCGCTTTCTTGGCCATGTCGAACGAACGAAAGTCCTGCTGCATCTCGTATCGGCGCGCGAGGAAGATCCCGTTGGCGCCTACCGAACCGTTCGCCGCGAACTCGAGGCTTATGATCATGGCCTTGCGGAAAAGCCCGAAATCGTGGCCTTGTCGCAATCCGATCTGCTTGACGAGGGTGAACGCGGGAATGTGCAAACCGCCCTGGCCGAAGCCGGTGGCGGGGATGTGCTCGCGGTTTCGGCGGCGACCGGTGAAGGCATCGAATCCTCGCTTCGGCGGTTGATGCGGGCAATCCCGGATGCCCGTGACGCACGGACGCCGGTTTCTGCCGATGTGCGCTGGCAAAAAGCGGACGGCATGCCATGAGACCGCTGTCCGACTATCGCCGGATTTGCGTCAAGATCGGTTCTACTCTGCTGGTCGAACCAGATTCGGGGCTCAATGCCGACTGGCTCGCCTCGCTTTGCGCGGACGTTGCCCGTCTGCGGCAATCGGGCGTTCAGGTCATGATCGTTTCATCCGGCGCCATCGCGCTTGGACGAACGATGCTGGGACTGGGCGGCCGGAGGCTGAAACTGGAGGAAAGCCAGGCCGCCGCCGCCGCCGGGCAGATCGCTCTGGCGCGCGCTTGGTCGGAAACGCTGGGCGGTCGCAGCCTGATGTCGGGTCAGGTTCTGGTGACGCTCGGGGACACGGAAGAGCGGCGGCGTTATCTCAACGCCCGCGCCACGATTTCCACGCTTCTGAAACTCGGCGCGGTGCCCGTCATCAACGAAAACGACACGGTCGCCACGTCGGAAATCCGCTATGGAGACAATGACCGGCTTGCCGCTCGCGTCGCGACAATGATGGGGGCCGACCTGCTGGTGTTGCTGTCCGATGTCGACGGGCTCTACGCGGCGCCTCCCTCGAAGAACGCGGATGCGCGCTTCATCGCGGATGTCGACCGCATCACATCCGAAATCGAGGCCATGGCGGGCGACGCCGGCTCGGGCCTGTCGCGCGGAGGCATGCGAACCAAGCTCGACGCGGGACGCATCGCCACCGAAGCCGGGACGGAAATGATCATCACCCGCGGCGCGCGAATGAACCCCCTGGCGGCGATCGACGACGGTGCGAGAGCGACCTTTTTCCATGCCTCCTCGCGACCGGTCAAAAGCTATAAGACCTGGATTGCCGGCAATCTGGAGCCGGCCGGCACGCTGGCGGTGGACGACGGCGCGGTGCGGGCGCTGCAAGCGGGAAAATCCCTGCTGCCGGCCGGCGTGACGGCAATCACCGGCGCTTTCGCCCGCGGAGACACGGTGGCGGTGGTGAATCATGAAAAGCAACCGATCGCGCGGGGACTGGTTGCCTATGACGTGGCCGATGCCGTAAAGATCATCGGCCTGAAAAGCGGCGAAATTGAAAGCAGGCTGGGGTATGAGGCGCGCAGCGCAATGGTTCATCGCGATGATCTGGTGATGCTGACGAAAGCCGCCGGCGCAACCGGGGACTGACCCATGCTGGATAAAACGGAACGACCCTCCGCGGGAATCCCGTCTCTCATGAAAGAGATGGGTTCCAAAGCTCGAATTGCGTCGCGGCGGCTGGCGACCGCCCCGGCGAATGTGAAAAACAATGCCCTGTCGGGCATGGCGCTGGCCATGGAGGGTGAGGCTTCTTCAATTCTGGAAGCGAACGCCAAGGATGTCGGAAACGCCAGAACGGCGGGGCTGAATCCGGCATTCGTCGACCGGCTGACCCTGAACGAAAAGCGTGTCGGGGCCATGGCCGAAGGAATACGGGCCATCGCGGATCTGCGCGATCCCGTGGGTGAAACGATTGCCGCCTGGGACCGTCCGAACGGCTTGAAGATCGAACGGGTTCGCACCCCCCTCGGTGTTCTCGGCGTCATCTATGAAAGCCGGCCGAATGTAACGGCCGACGCGGCGGCGCTATGCCTGAAAGCCGGAAATGCCGTAATCCTGCGCGGCGGCTCGGATTCGGCCCATTCGTCGCGCGCCATTCACCGATGCATGATCGAGGCGCTGGAGACCGCCGGGCTGCCGCCGGACGCGGTTCAACTGGTTCCCACGACCGACCGCGCCGCGGTCGGCGAATTGCTGAAAGGGCTGGACGGAGCGATTGACGTGATCGTGCCGCGCGGCGGGCGGAGCCTCGTGGAGCGCGTGCAGACGGAGGCGCGTGTCCCCGTCTTCGCCCATCTGGAGGGCGTTTGTCATGTTTATGTGGACGGCACGTCCGACCTGGATATGGCGATCGGGATCGTTGTCAACTCCAAGATGCGCCGCACCGGAATTTGCGGCGCCGCGGAAACGCTTCTCATCGATCGGGCCGCGGTCGGAACCCATGCGATTCCTCTCATGCGGGCGCTTGTCGACGCCGGTTGCGAGGTGAGAGCGGACACCGGCGCAATTCGCGGATTTCGTCCTGCCAAACCGGCCACGGAGGAAGATTGGTCCACCGAATATCTCGATGCGATCATCGCGGTCGGCGTCGTGGACGGCGTGGAGGGCGCAATCAGCCATATCGGCAGGTATTCGTCCGGTCATACCGAGGCGATCGTCTCCGAGAACAGGACGGCGGTTGAGAGGTTCTTCTCCGAAATCGATTCGGCGATATTGCTGCACAACGCCTCGACGCAGTTCGCGGATGGCGGCGAATTCGGCATGGGAGCCGAAATCGGCATCGCAACGGGCAAGATGCATGCGCGCGGACCTGTCGGTGTCGAGCAGCTCACTTCGTTCAAATACCGCGTTCGGGGCACGGGTCAGACACGGCCTTGAGCGCGCCGGACGATCTGGCTGAACCGTTGGAGGATCGCCACCTTCGCATGCCCAGGGCGGCCAAAGGCCTGTCCGTGGGCCTTTTCGGCGGCTCGTTCAATCCACCGCATGCCGGCCACCGGCTGGTCGCCGAAATCGCGCTGCGGCGATTGAAACTTCAGCAATTGTGGTGGATCGTCACTCCGGGCAATCCGCTCAAGACAGGCCGGAGCCAGGCGGCGCTCGGCGAAAGGATCCGGCGGTCCGAAATTCTCGCCGACGACCCCCGCATCCGGGTAACGGCTTTCGAGGCGACCCATGCAATCCGCCATACGGTTGACACGACGGCACTCGTTCTCAACCGCAATCCCGGCGTGAATTTCGCTTGGATCATGGGCGCCGACAATCTGAAAAATTTTCATAAATGGCGGCGCTGGCGTCTGATCGCGGACTCGATACCGATAGCGGTGGTCGACAGGCCCGGCTCCACGCTGTCCTTCCTGTCTTCGATCATGGCCAGGTCGTATGACTTCGCGCGCATTGACGAGGAAGACGCCGCTCTGTTGCCGCGGCTGCGCGCGCCGGCATGGACCTTCATTCACGGCCCCCGATGTTCGCTGTCCTCAACAGCGATGCGCACCGGCCGCTAAGCGCGGAGCTTTCGTGAAATTCGTGTCGCATTTCCGGATGCCGGAAAGAGCAAATCGGCGGATGTTTCCCATGTGAGTGTGGACGCGCGGAATTTCGAGGACAACCGCTATGGCGTTGGCGATCTGCCGACGCCGGCAATCGCGGTGACGGGTATCATCGTCTCGATGGCGCTGATCGCCGTCGGCAACGGATTGATGTTTGCGTTCATTCCGTTGCGTCTGGCCGCCGAGGGTTTCGAACCGGCCTGGGCCGGAATGATGATCACCGCATTGTCGGCAGGCGGTATCGCCGGCTGCTTCCTGACCGGAAAACTGGTTGGCAGGGTCGGTCATGCGCGCGTGTTCATGACGCTTTCCGCGCTTGTCATCCTGTCGAATGTCATGTTGGCGGCCTGGACAATCCCGCCGGCATGGGCGTTTGCCCGCGGAATTTACGGTTTTGCGGTGACGGGATTGTTCATTGTCTCGCAAAGCTGGCTCAACGATGTCGTCGGCAACGAGATTCGCGGCCGGGTGATGGCCATCTTCTATGTCTCCTATGTCATCGGCATAGGTTGTGGTTCCTACCTCATCGCGTATATCGACATCGTCGGCCCGCACGCGCAAACCGTGGCGATCGCCTTCGCGGCGCTATCGATCGTTCCGGTTGGCCTGACCCGGCTGCGCCCTCCGACGCCGCCGGAAACGGCTTCCATCGCCATACGGGCCGTCTGGAGCATTTCTCCCGTGGCGATGGTCGGAATGCTGGCGGTGGGCGGCCTGACCATGATGGTTGCCGGATTCTCGCCGATTCACCTGTCGGCGTCCGGATATTCCAAGGCCGACATCGCTCTGATGATGCTCGCCATGCCGCTCGGCACGCTTTTGGTGCAACTGCCCGCCGGCTGGATTTCGGACCGCACGGACCGTCGATTTGTCCTGCTTGTCGCGACGGTTACCGTGGCGGGCGCCGGAGTGTTTGCCTGGATTATGGATGGATCGCCTATATCGATTTTGATTATGATCTACATTATCTGGGCTGGCTCGACCGAATCGATATTCTCCATCGCCAACGCCCATGCCAGCGACCGGGCCGAAAAGGGTGAATTGGTCCAGGTGGCGAGCACGATGTTGTTTGCCTGGTCGTTGTCCGGATTTCTCATACCGGCATTGGCCACGATGCTGACCGCGATATTCGGCACGGCGATGTTCATCGTTCTCGCGATCGTGACCGCCGCGCTTTACGGCGCCTTCGTCGCGTTGCGGCTGGTAAAGGTTGACGCCGTTCCAACCGAAGAAAGCGGTTCATTCGCACCGATGTCGGCGCAGGCGCCGGTTCCGGCCGATCTGGCCTATTGGCCCGAATCCGGGGAGGAAACCGGCCGGAACCGGCCTTAGATTTGTCCGATTGTCTTGAAATTTCAAAAAATTCCTGCATATCCTGAGGCGTCCGGTTATATGATCGGAAAATTGGTTGTTCTTGTCAGGAAAGGAAAGACTCTGAGAACAGCACATACGCGGAAGGCGTCCATCGATCCTTCACCCGCCGACCTGAGCGTTCAACACGACTCCTCCGCGGCGCTTGACCTCGTTCTTGGCAGTCTCGAAGCCTCCAAGGCCGAAAACGTCGTTCCAATCGACATTCAGGGCAAATCGAGCCTCGGCGACTACATGGTTGTGGCTTCCGGGCGTTCGCACCGGCATGTATCGGCTGTGGCCGATCGCCTGCTGAAGGCGCTCAAGGATGCCGGCGCGGGCAAGGCTCGCGTGGAAGGCCGGCAGAGCGCCGATTGGGTGCTCATCGATGCCGGCGACATCATCGTGCATGTTTTCCGCCCGGAAGTTCGCGACTTCTACAACATCGAGAAAATGTGGCTTGCCCCCGATCTTGATGAGCAGACGGTCCATTAGGTCCGTTCCGGCCGACCGGTCGCGCGCATGGAAATTGTTGCGGGCGGGCGGCTGAAGCGCGGCCCGGAACGGGAATTGTGCGAAAAATACCTGAATCGATTCGCCAAAACCGGGTCCTTTTCGGGTTTTTCGTTCGATGGCGTCCGCGAAATCCCCGAAAGTCGCGCGGCAAATGCGCAATCCCGCCGCCGCGAGGAAGCGGGTTGCCTTGATCAATCGCGTGGCGGCGGCCAGACGGTCAGCTTGCCCGCATCGTGCTTGCCGGGCGCGCGCGACGACAATCCTGAGCGGCCGTCCCTATCGCCGCGAGTGAGGCGGTCTCTCTTCGGCCGTTGCAACGGCGCGGCGGCGTTTTGACATATTGGTCGATATGGTTAGTGGTGCGTTAACGACATGGCGGGCATCATCGCGCACAAGCGCCCCGGCCCTTCAAGGCGGAATGAAGTGGACACCGCACTCACATGCACATCAATCGTCCGACGTCTTTTGACGGCGACCGTTTGCGTGCTGCTGGCCATGACGGCGGCCCCGGCCCAAACGCCGGATCCCGCGGAACTTGAAGAGAGAAACGTCCAGAACCGGCGTGAATACGAAAAGCTGAAACGGCGCATAAGCCTTTCCGATGAGAAACTCGAGGCGCTGGAACGGGACGTCGCCGCGATTCGCAAGGACAATGCCAGCCTGACCGCCGCCTTGATTCAGGCGGCCAAGACCGAAAAGAAGATTTCCGAAGACATTGAAGTCATCGAGGATCGTCTCGAAACCTTGAACGCACGCGATTCTGATGTTCGAAACTCGCTGAAGTCGCGGCGAGGAATTCTGGCTGAAGTTCTCGGCGCGCTTCAACGCATGGGGCTCAATCCGCCTCCGGCTCTGCTGGTCAGGCCCGAGGACGCATTGGCGTCGGTAAGAAGCGCCATTCTGCTCGGCGCCGTGGTGCCGGAATTGCGCGAGGAAACCGAAATTCTGATCGCGGACCTGAAAACGCTTGCGAGAATCGCCGACTCGATCACCGGGGAGCGCGAACGGCTGGCCGGGAGAATCGCGGAGCAGATCGCCGAAAAGGAACGCCTGGGCCGCTTGTTGGCGGAACGAAAACTGCTGCGGAAACAGTCCGAGGACCGAATGATGGCCGAGAGGCGGAAAGCCGAAGAACTGTCCGGCAAAGCGTCCGATCTCAAGGATCTGATCGCCTCTCTTGAAAGCGAGGCCGGCGACATTCGCCGTGCGCGGGAAAAAGCGGCCGGATTGGCGGAAGAGAAACGGCGGCGGCGTGAAGCGGAACTCGCCAGCCGCCCCGTGCCCCGCGAAAACCGGCTTGGCGCCGGCGAACCGTTCCGGCGTCTAAGAGGGAAGATCGCATTGCCGGTTGTCGGACGCGTTGTCGCGAGGTTCGGAATGAGCAATGGCGTCGGCGGCAAACGGACCGGCGATACCGTTCAAACGCAATCGGGAGCTATCGTGACCGCACCGGCGGATGCGATCGTGCAATATTCCGGGACGTTCCGATCGTATGGGCAGGTCTTGATCCTTGATGCAGGCGATGGATATCAGGTCGTCATGACCGGGCTGGACCGAATCAATGCGGCGCCTGGCCAATCGGTATTGGCGGGAGAGCCCGTCGGTGTAATGGGTGAGGTCCGGTTGGCGAGCGCCGTGGCGCACGGAGCGGGAAATGGCGGAACGGAACTCTATATAGAGTTCCGGAAAAACAAAAAACCGTTTGATCCGGCCTCCTGGTGGGCGGATAGAAGCATTGGAAGGACAGAAAATGATACGTAAGCTATCGCTTCTGGCGGCGGGCGCCCTGATCGGTGCGTCGGCGATCAGCCTGATCAACGCCGCTCCCGGATATGAAGCCGCCGCCGCCGGTTCGGAAACCTATCGGCAGTTGACCATTTTCGGTGATATTTTCGAACGGGTTCGCGCCCAGTACGTCAAACCGCCATCGGAGAGCGAACTGATCGAAAACGCCATCAACGGCATGTTGACGTCGCTTGATCCTCACTCCTCCTATCTCAATCCCGAAGCGGCGCAGGACATGCGCGTCCAGACCAGGGGCGAGTTTGGCGGTCTGGGCATCGAGGTGACGATGCAGAACGAACTGATAAGGATCATCACACCGATCGACGACACGCCCGCCGCACGGGCCGGAGTTCTCGCCGGCGATCTGATTTCCAGGATCGATGGCGAGGAGGTGCGCGGCATGACGCTGAATGAAGCGGTCGACAAGATGCGCGGACGGGTGAATATGCCGATTGATCTGACAATCCTGCGCGAGGGCGCCGACAAGCCGATCGAAATCACGATCGTTCGCGACGTCATCAAGGTGAAAGCCGTCAAGTTCCGCGTCGAAGAAGATGTCGGCTACATGAAAATCACCTCGTTCACCGAGAAGACCCAGTCCGACCTGGTGGACGCGCTGGCCAGGATCAATGCGGACATTCCGGAAAGCGAGTTGAAGGGATATATTCTCGACCTGCGGCTGAATCCGGGCGGGCTGCTGGATCAGGCGATCAGCGTGTCCGATGCTTTTCTTGAGCACGGCGAGATTGTCTCCACCCGGGGGCGCGAGGCGAACGACGTTACGCGTTTCGATTCAAGGCCCGGCGATCTGGCCAATGGCAGGCCGTTGATCGTTCTGGTCAATGGCGGTTCGGCCAGCGCCTCCGAGATCGTTGCGGGAGCGCTTCAGGACCAGCGTCGCGCCACGATCGTCGGAAGCCGCTCATTCGGCAAGGGCTCCGTTCAGACGATCATACCGCTGGCGGAAAACGGTGCGCTGCGGCTGACGACGGCGCTTTATTACACGCCGGCCGGCAAGTCGATACAGGGCAAGGGGATCACGCCCGACATCGAAGTCGCGCAACCCTTGCCCGACGAGTTGAAGGGCCGTGACGTGACCCGCGGCGAATCCGAACTTCGGGGCCATATAAAGGGCGCGGAAGAGGACGACGAGGGATCGGGATCGTCGGTCTATGTTCCACCGGACCCCAAAGACGACAAGCAACTGGCTTTCGCGCTTGAACTTCTGCGCGGCGAAAAACAGGATCCCGCATTCCCGCCCGATCCTGACAAACCGGTCTTGAACCGGTAGAAGCGACGACGCGCCGCGTGAATCGTCTCCGGCGCGGGTGGCGGCGAATGTCGAAGGTGAAGACTGTCAATCCCCAATCATTGCCCTACAGGCCATGCGTCGGAATCATGGTGCTGAACGCCGAAGGATTGGTCTGGACCGGCCGGCGGCTTTCCGCAGGCAACTCCGAATCCGATGGAGCTCCGCAACTCTGGCAAATGCCGCAAGGCGGTATCGACAAGGGCGAGAAGCCGCTGGAGGCGGCGAAACGCGAACTTCATGAAGAAACCGGAATTCGCTCCGTATCGTTCATCGCGGAAGCGCCCGATTGGATATTTTACGACCTGCCCGCGCGCCTGACCGGATTCGGCCTGAAAGGCAAATATCGCGGCCAGAAGCAACGCTGGTTCGCTTTCCGCTTTGTCGGCGACGAATCCGAGATCGAAATCGACCCGCCGCCGGGCGGCCACAAACCGGAATTCGATGCGTGGGACTGGAAACCCATGGCGGACCTGCCGTCGCTTGTCGTCCCGTTCAAGCGCAAGGCCTATGAGGAGGTGATGGCGGCGTTTCGGAAGCTGGCGTGAGTATCGCGCGCGGATTGGCGCAGTTCGGATGTGATGCAAAAAACCGGGCGCCACCGCCCGGTCTTGATAAATCCGGTGATCCGCGTTTCTATCCCAACGCGCCTTCCAGCGTCGTCAGATGCGCCAGCCGCTCGTTCGCCCCGGCTTTTGCCTCATCGTCCCCGGCGTCGGCGACATCCTCCCTGGCGTCCCGGATGCGTCGGGCAAGGTCGTCGCGGTCGATGTCGGCGACCGGCACGGCCGATTCCGCCAGCAATGTCAGCGCCTCGGGCAGAATGTCGGCAAAGCCGCCGAACACGACGTACCTGTCTTGCGCGCCGGCGGCGGTCTTGACGCTTACGACGCCGGGCCTGACGCTTGTCATCACCGGCGCATGGGCGGCCATTACGGTCATCTCGCCCTCCGTGCCCGGCACGACGACTTCGGTCGCGTCCTCGGAAACGAGAAGCCGTTCGGGCGACACCAGTTCGAATTTGAAACTATCGGCCATATCAGTTCATCCCGGTCGCGCGGCCAAAGATTGTCAGGCCGCTTCCGCCGCCAGACGCTGCGCCTTTCCGACGGCTTCCTCGATCGTGCCGACCATATAGAAGGCGGCTTCGGGAAGGTGGTCATAGTCACCGGCGCAGAGGCCCTTGAAGCTCTTGATCGTGTCGTCCAGTTCGACAAGCTTGCCCGGTGAACCCGTGAACACCTCGGCGACGAAGAACGGCTGCGACAGAAAGCGTTCGATCTTGCGCGCGCGGGCCACGGCCAGTTTGTCCTCTTCCGAAAGTTCGTCCATGCCGAGAATGGCGATAATGTCCTGAAGCGCCTTGTAGCGTTGCAGGATTTCCTGCACCTGACGCGCGGTCTGATAGTGTTCCTCGCCGAGGATCAGCGGATCGAGCATGCGCGAGGTGGAATCGAGCGGATCCACCGCCGGGTAGATGCCCTTTTCCGAAATCGCGCGGTTGAGCACCGTCGTCGCATCGAGGTGGGCGAACGATGTCGCCGGCGCGGGGTCGGTCAGGTCGTCGGCGGGAACATAGATCGCCTGCACCGAGGTGACCGAACCCTTCTGGGTGGTGGTGATGCGTTCCTGCAGCGCACCCATGTCGGTCGCCAGCGTCGGCTGATAGCCAACGGCGGAAGGAATGCGGCCGAGAAGCGCCGACACTTCCGAACCGGCTTGCGTGAAGCGGAAAATGTTGTCGACAAAGAACAGCACGTCCTGGCCCTGGTCGCGGAAGTGTTCGGCCACGGTCAGGCCGGTCAGGCCGACGCGCGCGCGCGCCCCGGGCGGTTCGTTCATCTGGCCGAACACGAGGGCGCATTTCGAACCCTCGCCGCCGCCGGCCTTGTTCACGCCGGATTCGATCATTTCGTGGTAGAGGTCGTTGCCCTCGCGGGTGCGCTCACCCACACCGGCGAACACCGAATAACCGCCATGCGCCTTGGCGACATTGTTGATCAATTCCTGAATGAGAACCGTCTTGCCGACGCCGGCGCCGCCGAACAGGCCGATCTTTCCGCCCTTGGCGTAAGGCGCCAGCAGATCGACGACCTTGATGCCGGTCACGAGAATCTCGGCTTCCGTCGACTGTTCGACGAACTCGGGGGCGGGCTGGTGAATGGCGCGCTTGCCCCCGGTCCTGACCGGGCCCGCCTCGTCGACCGGCTCTCCGATCACATTCATGATGCGACCGAGCGTCTCATCGCCGACCGGGACCGCGATCGGCTCGCCCGTATCGCTGACTTCCTGTCCGCGGACCAGACCTTCGGAGGAGTCCATGGCGATGCAGCGCACGGTGTTTTCACCCAGATGCTGCGCCACTTCGAGGATCAGGCGGTTGCCGCCATTGTCGGTCTCCAGCGCGTTCAGGATCGCCGGCAGATCATCGTCGAACGACACATCGACAACGGCGCCGATGACCTGCGC
The DNA here is from genome assembly GCA_965204295.1 of Rhizobiaceae bacterium. Taxonomy (GTDB): domain Bacteria; phylum Pseudomonadota; class Alphaproteobacteria; order Rhizobiales; family Rhizobiaceae; genus JAWKWH01. The sequence continues at coordinate 904,745 of OZ241973.1, read as the reverse complement.
GACTCTGCCGACGGATCTGCCCGCGGCGACCGTCTTCTTCGCCGCTGCGGTTTTCCTGGCCGGGTTAGCTGCCTTGGCCATATCTCTCTTCCTCTTTCCCTGACTGCTAGAGCGCTTCGGCGCCCGAAATGATTTCGATAAGTTCCTTGGTGATCTGCGCCTGACGCTGACGGTTGTAGTCGAGCGTCAGCCTGTCGATCATCTCGCCGGCGTTGCGCGTGGCGCTGTCCATCGCCGACATGCGCGCGCCCTGTTCGGAAGCCGCGTTTTCGAGCAGCGCCCGGAATATCTGCACCGCGATGTTGCGCGGAATCAGATCTCCGAGAATGTCGGAGGCCTCGGGCTCGTAGTCGTAGACGCCGCCGCCGCCGGTTCCCGCCGCTTCCTCCGCCGCCGGCGCGGAAGCCGGGATGATCCGCTGTTCGGTCGGGATCTGCGATATGACCGATTTGAATTCCGAATAGTAGAGTGTGCACACGTCGAATTCGCCTTCCTCGAACAGGCCGATCACCTTTTTCGCGATGTCGTCGGCATTGGCGAATCCGACCGCCTTTACCTCGCGCAGATCGACGCGGTCGATAATCAGCGAACCATGTTCGCGACGCAGAATGTCGGCGCCTTTCTTGCCGACGCAGAGGATTTTGACCGTCTTGCCCTCCGATTGCAGCTTGCGCGCGCGATCGCGGGCCAACCGCGCGATTTGCGAGTTGAATCCGCCGCAAAGACCGCGTTCGGCCGTGCAGACTACGAGCAGGTGGGTCCGGTCGCCGCCGGTCCCGGTCATCAGTCTCGGCGCATCCGAACCGCCGGCGACCGCGGAGGCGATATTGGCCAGTACGGCGCCCATGCGCCGCGAATACGGCCTTGCGGCCTCGGCCGCTTCCTGCGCCCGGCGCAGTTTCGCCGCGGCGACCATTTGCATCGCCTTGGTGATCTTCTGCGTCGCCTTGACCGAGGCTATCCTGACCCTGAGATCTTTCAGTGAAGCCATGCTTTAACGTTCCATTCGCTCCCGCGCCGCTTCCGGTCAGACGAAGCTTTTGGCGAAAGCGTCGATCTGTTTCGTCAGGGCTTCCCCGGTCTCGTCGCTGATCTGCTTTTCCCTGGCGATCGTATCGAGAACGGACTTGCCCTCTCCTCGCATATGGGTCAGCAGACCCTGCTCGAACCCGCCGACCCGGTTCACCTCGAGCCCGTCGAGATAACCGTTCACGCCGGCGAAGATCACCGCGACCTGTTCCTCGGTCTTGAGCGGTGAGAACTGCGGCTGTTTCAGGAGTTCCGTCAGTCTGGCGCCGCGGTTGAGCAGGCGCTGGGTGGCGGCGTCGAGGTCGGAGCCGAACTGCGCGAACGCCGCCATCTCGCGATATTGCGCCAACTCGCCCTTGATCGATCCGGCAACCTGTTTCATCGCCTTGACCTGAGCCGACGAGCCGACGCGCGACACCGAAAGACCGACGTTCACGGCCGGGCGAACGCCCTGATAGAACAGGTCGGTCTCGAGGAAGATCTGCCCGTCGGTGATCGAAATCACGTTGGTCGGAATGTAAGCGGAAACGTCGTTGGCCTGAGTTTCGATGACCGGCAGCGCGGTCAGCGAACCGGCGCCATTGTCCTCGTTCATCTTCGCCGCGCGTTCCAGAAGGCGCGAGTGCAGATAGAAGACGTCGCCCGGATAGGCTTCGCGTCCCGGCGGCCGGCGCAGCAGCAGCGACATCTGGCGGTACGCGACGGCCTGCTTGGACAGATCGTCATAGGCGATCACGGCGTGCATGCCGTTGTCGCGGAAATATTCGCCGATGGCGCAGCCGGCGAACGGGGCCAGGAACTGCATCGGCGCCGGATCGGAGGCCGTCGCCGCGATAATGACGGAATACTCCAGCGCGCCGCGTTCTTCGAGCGCCTTCACGAACTGCGCGACGGTCGAACGCTTCTGTCCGACCGCCACATAGACGCAATAAAGCTTGGCGCTTTCGTCGTCGCCTTCGTTCAGAGGCTTCTGGTTGAGGAACGTGTCGAGGATGATCGCGGTTTTGCCGGTCTGGCGGTCGCCGATGATCAGCTCGCGTTGGCCGCGGCCGATCGGGATCAGCGAGTCGACCGCCTTCAGGCCGGTCGACATCGGCTCATGCACCGATTTGCGGGGGATGATGCCGGGAGCCTTCACATCCACGCGGGCGCGGGTCTTCGCCTCGATCGGGCCCTTGCCGTCGATCGGATTGCCGAGTGCGTCGACAACGCGGCCGAGAAGTTCCACGCCGACCGGCGCGTCCACTATGGCGCCGGTCCGCTTGACGGTGTCGCCTTCCTTGATGTCGCGATCGGCGCCGAAAATGACGATACCGACATTGTCGGTTTCCAGGTTCAGCGCCATGCCGCGGATTCCGCCCGGAAATTCGACCATCTCGCCGGCCTGGACATTGTCGAGACCGTGGACGCGGGCGATGCCGTCGCCAACGGAGAGAACCTGCCCGACTTCGGAGACTTCGGCCTCCTTGCCGAAATTCTTGATCTGATCTTTCAGGATTGCGGAAATTTCCGCGGCGCGGATATCCATCAGCCGACCTCTTTCAATGCAAGCTTGAGCGAATTGAGTTTTGTTTTGAGCGACGTGTCGATTTGCCGGGACCCCAGTCTGACGATCATGCCGCCAAGCAATGCGGGATCGACAGTCAGGTTCATCGCGACTTCCCTGCCGGCGACGCCCTTGAGCGTCGTGGCGAGTTCCTTTCGCTGAGCCGTCGTAAGCGCGTGCGCGGAGATCACCTGCGCGGCCATCTCTCCACGCGCCTCCGCCGCGATCCGTTTGAAGGCCCCGATCATGCCGGGAATTGCGAACAGGCGTCTGTTGCGCGCGACGACCCGCAGGAAATTGCCGGTCAGACCGGTGATCTTCGCCTTGTCGGCGACCGCGGCAATGGCGCGAAGCTGATCGTCGCCCGAAAAAACCGGACTTGCGATCAGGCGCTTCAGATCCCCGCTGCCGTCGATCAGTTTTTCAAATCGGTCGAGCTCTTTTTCGACCCTCGAGACCGATCTGGTCTGTTCCGCCAGTTCGAACAGCGAGCCCGCATAGCGCTGGGCAACACCGGAAATGAGCGAGGTCGACTGAGCCACGAACGGTCTTTTCTTTGCTAGACAGGTCTTGAGATTCGATGCCGGAGTCCGAGCCTCCGGCCGAATCGTTGACCTTGTCGCCATCTTTTGACCGAATAACGGGCCTGGCCGCATCCCCCGGTCGGAAGCCGATTGCCCTCTAGCACAGGCATTTCGGACTCGCAACCGCCTCGCGGATGCGTTTTCTGGCCCTGAAGCGGATTGCGTTCGATTCGGATCGACAGGGGTTCCCGGGTTTGAGTTTGTCCGATTCACCTCCGTTCGAGAACCCGCACGCCCGCGCCGATTCGGCGAAGACCCCGCAAGCCGTTGACATGATGACCCTGCCGGGTCCGAACGCCCCTTGACTGCGATGTCGGGAGCGTTCGCCCGGAAGGAAATCTAGCTTCCGCCGGGCTCGGGTCGATCGGGCGACGGCAATGGCGACAGTCCGAGTTCCTCCAGAAATCTGTTGTGCTCCGCCGTCGAGTCCCGGATATCCTTCTCGATCCCGACCAGCTCTTTATGCGTGGCCGACAGATCGATTTCGACCTCCGGCTCGGCGGTGCTGACATAGCGCGAGATGTTCAGATTGAAGTCTTTGGCCTCGATCTCGTCCATTCCCACGCGTCTGGCGTAGCGCTCTATCCGCTCCGGGCGTTGCCGGTAGGCGTTGACGATCTTCCTGATATGCTCGTCGGTCAGGTGGTTCTGTCGCTTGCCCTTCTCGAAATGCCCGGCCGCGTTGATGAACAGGACATCGTCGGGCTTCTTGCACTTCTTCAATACGAGGACGCAGACCGGGATGCCGGTCGAATAGAACAGGTTCGCCGGCAGGCCGATGACCGTGTCGATATGCCCGTCGTCGAGCAGCTTGCGGCGGATCTTCGCCTCCGCGCCGCCGCGAAACAACACGCCGTGCGGCAGGATGATCGCCATCACGCCGTCGTCCTTGAGATGGTGAAACCCGTGCAGCAGGAAGGCGAAGTCCGCCGCCGACTTCGGGGCCAGCCCGTAATTCTTGAAACGCACGTCCTCGCCCGATGTTTCGTTCGGGTCCCAGCGATAGCTGAACGGCGGATTGGCGACCACCGCGTCGAAATACGGCTTCTTCGCCGGGTTGGTCTCGCGGAGCATGTCCCAGTCGTTGGTCAGCGTGTCGCCGTGGTGGATCTCGAACTCCGTGTCCTTCACCCCGTGCAGCAGCATGTTCATGCGCGCGAGGTTGTAGGTGGTGACGTTCTTCTCCTGTCCGTGGATCCTGCCGATGCCGTGCGGCCCCATGCGTTTGCGCACGTTGAGCAGCAGCGAACCCGAGCCGCAGGCGAAATCCATCACGGCGGCGAGGCGTTTTCGCCTGCCGGTCTTCGGCTCCTGGCCGTCCAGCGTGACGATTTCGGACAGGATGTCCGAAATCCGCTGCGGCGTGTAGAACTCGCCGGCCTTCTTGCCCGAACCGGCGGCGAACTGGCCGATGAGATATTCGTAGGCGTCGCCCAGCGTGTCGCTGTCGGTGGAGAACTCCGCCAGGCCCTCGGCGATCCTGGTGACGATCGCGCACAGCTTCGCGTTTCGCTCCTCATAATTCTTTCCGAGCTTTTCGGAGCCGAGATTGATTTCCGAAAAAAGCCCGGAGAACGTGCTCTTAAACGATTCGTTCTCGATGTATTTGAAACCGGCCTGGAGCGTGTTGAGCAGTGCGCCGTCCTGGGTGCGGGCCATGTGGGCGATGCCGGCCCAGAGATGTTCAGGGCGGATGACGTAATGCGCCTTGAGCCGCATCTGTTTCTCGAAGTCCGCCGCGACGCCGGGGTTCCGTTCGTACCAGACGGACAGCGAGGACCGCCCGCCATTGCCGACGGCGTCGGGGTAGTCGCGCCCGAGTTCCTTTTTCGCGGCTTGTTCGTAATTGTCCGAGAGGTAGCGCAGAAACAGGAACGCGAGCATGTAATCGCGAAAATCGTCGGCGTTCATCGCCCCGCGGAGTTGGTCGGCGATGGCCCACAGCGTCCTGCCGAGTTGTTTTCGGTCCTGGTCGGTCATGTCGAGTCGCTCGTTTCAGTTGCCGGTTCACTCTGGAACAATTCGGGGTTGAAGGGATGCCGTTTGATGAACTCGTGGAGGATCTTCCGGAAGTGCCGTTTGTTTTCCTCCAGCATCTCTTGCGGCTCGAACAACGAGTAGTTCCCGTGGCTGAGGATGTTGATCAGGCGTGTGTGAAGTATGCCGTCTTCATCGTCGGAATCGCGTTTGATGCACGCGGAGAAATTCTCGTAACCATGAAAGCTGGCGGTCTTCTCCAGGATTGCGCGCAGCATGTTGAAGTGATGGGTGTACAGCCTGCCGTCGCGGTCCGCCTCGTGGAGTTCGGCGAGCGCGGCCACATGGTGGAAGAAGGGCGTGTGCCCGGTCTCGCGCAGGAGAAACCCCTCCGGCGACCCGTCGCGGCCGAGAAAATACTTGTTCGCCTTTTTCAACTCGTTGCACAGCACGTTGAAGAACAGCGTGTGATGCGTTGAGATAATGGTTTTAAGCGGGCTCTTCGGCCGCTTGAGCAGCGTCGCCAGATGATTCGCCACGGCGATGGCGTTGTGTTCGTCGAGCGACGAGACGGGGTCGTCGATGTAGATGTGCTTGACCCAGTTGTAGGGACCGGTTCCGTCGTCATCGAGCGCGAGTTGGACGATGGCGAGGAAAAAGCACCAGATGAAAATATTCTCCTCGCCGCGGGAGACCTTGACGGCCTCCTCGCGGCGGGTTTTGTATTCGCCCTGCCCCGCGTCCGCATTGTCGACCTCGCCGCCGCCCTTCTTCACCCTGAACTCCCGGTCGAAGACCACCTCCCAGGTGGTGGTGTCGAGCCGGAACTCGAAGTCGGCGTAACGATTGAGCAGGGCGCGGATGCGGTTGTCCATTTCCATCGACTCCAGGCCCGCGAAAAAGCTCGAATCCGTGTTGAGCTTCAGCTTCCGCGCGCGGTCGTTCTCCAGATCGTTGTCCCACGTGAAAAGATCTTCGGTGAAGGCGTTGAAGTACAGCGTGTCGCGTCTGTCGGTTTCAGCCTCGGCGTTCACGGTCTTGCCCAGATCCTTGAAGGCCGTGGACAATCGCGTCTTGCCCGTGCCGTTGTGGGCATAGAGCAGGATGAACTTCTTGTCCTCCAGTTCCCGCCGCAGATGTGTGGCGAGGGCGTTGAGGTTCGTGAACGGCGTTGCGTCGCCCATGGCTCACCGGCCCTCCGGCGAGGGAAAAAGCCGCTGCATCAGCCCTTGTTTGTGTTGCTTGAGCGTGTCGAGCTTCCGCGACTGCGCGGCGAGCCGGGCGTCGAGCGAACCGAGGCAGTCGGCAATGCGTTGCTGCTCGGCAGCGGTGGGCGGGATCAATAGTGGCATATCGGCTATTGTTGCCAAGACAATATATGGCGTATTCCCATCCTTCTTTTCCATCTGAATTCTGGCTGGTAATTTACGGTCAAGAAAAGATTTTAGGAAAGGAACGTCGATCTCGAAATTCTGCAAGACGTAAGTCCTTTGGTAAGCATTGAACTTTCCTGTGTAATGATGGACGTAACCCAGATAGGCACCATTTCCAGCAATCAATAGTGCTTCTCCATCAAACGCATAATCGTTTATCCAGTAGTAGTTCTTTGCGCATGTATAAAATCTATATTTCCCGCCCTCGACCATTGCATTGGCATCAAGTTTTCCCGTTCGGATGCTCTTGACGAAGTCCTTCAGCAACCCATGATCCCACTCCCCCGCATCTCGAAACTCTGGAAACCGCAGCCGGGGCGCGGTCTCGCCGGGCCGGGGGAAGAGTTGTTGCATCAGCCCTTGTTTGTGTTGCCGCAGGGTTTTGAGCTTCCGGCCCTCCGCCGCGATCAGACAGTCAAGCGAACCGAGGCAATCGGCGACCTTCCGCTGCTCGGGACGCGATACTGCGACCGGCGGGAGCGGCACCGGCATCGACATAAGGTCGTCGTCGCTGACACTCAGCGCGCCGTGGGCACGCGCACCGACCGTGATGTAATTGCGCAGATATCGACCGTGGTGATTCCCGTGGAAGAGATGGTCGATGTACTCTGGAATGACGGCAGCGGTATCCAGCCTGAAGCATGTGAAGATGCTGTTTGGAACAGCAGCATCCTTCGTGCCGGAGTATCGGGCGATGTATCCCTGCGGAAACTGCTTCGTCGCACTCTTGTTGTAAGCGAAATCGTTCGTCTGAAGCCGGATGTAGTTTTTGTACGAGTCGCCAGCGATGATGCGGCCGAACTTCTCCTCTTGGCTCACGAGGCCGACGCCGGTCGTGATGCTCATGGGCACGCACTTCGTCGTCCCAACCTTGTCTGAGATCGGCTCGGCAAGATCGCTGAACGGCTGGAAGCGCCAGTGTCCCGCGTCGCAAAACTCCGGAAACCGCAGCTTCGGCGCCAACGGCGTGCCGGCGTTCATCACGCGTTCTCATAGGCGCTGAGACCCGGAATCTCCCGGCCGTCGGCGCGCTTGTTCAGCAGCGGCGCGAGGTCGGCCATCAACGCGAGTTCGCGTTCGCTCCGTTCGCGCCAGCCGAGGCCGAGCGGCTCCATCAGATCGGTGAGCCGTTCGCCGTCGAAGATCATCCGTTGCAGGATGGTCCCGACGAAGTCCGCCAGCGATGCGGGCGTCAGACCGTGCTTTTGAGCGAGACCCTCGATCTCCCCGGCCTGCTTCCCGGCCTTGAACCGTTCGTAGCCGGCGCGGATGGCGGCCTCGTCGAGGCCCTCGCCCTCCTTGAGCGAACGGACATATTCGGTGATCTCCTCCCGTTCGTCGAGGAACTTGGCGTCGGACCGGATCAGCACGATAAGCTGGTCGCGGCTGATTTTCATTTTCTTCGGGTTCTGCCCCGAGTAATCGGCGATCAGTTTCATGATGTAGTCGTAATCGATGACGGCGGAGGCGAAGAGCACAAGCTCGAAATCGAGTTGGTCGATTTCGGGGTCGGGCGGCTCGCCGTCCGTTCCGGGCATGCCCTGCCGCTCTTTCAGGCGCCGGGTGGTTTCGAGATAGACGCCGTCGAAGGCTTGCAGATCGTCCTTCGGCAGGGTCCGCTCGACCTCTCCCCGCTGCTCTTCGGTCAGGTCGGTGTATTGGTCGAGTTGCGTCTTGAGGCGCCGGACCTCCTTTAACTGCTTGATGAACCGGGCGCGCGCGGCGTCGCCCTTGAGGTTGGCGACCTGTTCGGGCCTGGCCTCGAGGCCCTGCGTCCGCATGAACTCGCCGAGGTCGGCCGTCGCCTGCTTGAATTTGCCGATGACGACGGGAGCCTTTTCGACCAGCCAGATCTCGCGCGCCCGGTCGGCCTGTACGCCGGAGAACAGGGCGATGGCGTCGTCGACCCTGTCCTGTTGGTTGCGGAAGTCGAGGATATTGCCGTAGGGCTTGGTCGCGTTGAGAACGCGGTTGGTGCGCGAAAAGGCCTGGATCAGGCCGTGGTGCCTGAGATTCTTGTCGACATAGAGCGTGTTGAGGAATTTTGCGTCGAAGCCGGTGAGAAGCATGTCGACGACGATGGCGATGTCGATCTTTTCCTCGCCCTTTTTGGGCAGGTCGCGGTTGGGGAGTTGCTGATTCTTGATGCTTTGCTGGATGTCCTGATAGTAGAGGTCGAAATTGGCGATGTCGTGGTTCGTGTCGTATTGCCGGTTGTAGTCGGCGATGATGGCCCTGAGCGCCGCCTTCTTGCCCTCGGGGTCGTGTCGGTTGTCCTCCTTCTCCTGCGGGAGGTCCTCCTGAATCTGCCGCACGTCCTTGTCGCCCTCCGCCGGCGGCGAGAAGACGGCGGCGATTTTGAGAGGGACGAACTCCGGGTCGGCGGCGCGTTCGGCCTGGAGCTTCTTGAAGACTTCGTAATATTCGATGGCGTCGTCGATCGAGGCGGTGGCCAGCAGCGCGTTGAAGCGTCGGTCTCCGGTCGCGGCGTCGTGCTTGTCGAGAATGGCTTCCGCCACGGCCCGCTTGGCGGGCTTGAGGGCGGCGGCGTCTTTGGGCGTGTAGTAATCGATGTGGAAGCGCAGGACGTTCAGGTCGTCGATCGCGTGGGTGATGGTGTAGGCGTGGAGTTCTTTCTCGAACAGGTCCGCGGTGGTTCGAAGGGTGGCGGCGTCTCCGTCGATCCGTTTGACCGTCGCGTTGTCCGGGAAGATCGGGGTGCCGGTGAAGCCGAAGAGCTGGGAGTTCGGAAAGAACTCCTTGATGGCCTTGTGGTTCTCGCCGAACTGCGACCGGTGGCATTCGTCGAAGATGAAGACCATCCGCTTGTCCCGCAGGGGCTCCAGCCGTTGTTTGAACGTCGACCGCCCCCGGGCGATGCTTTTCTTGTTGTGCTTGCTGTTCTCGTCGAGGGCGAGCCCCAGCTTCTGGATGGTCGTGACGATGACCTTGTCCGCGTAGTCGTCGGACCGGAGGCGGCGGACAAGCGCCGCGGTGTTGGTATTCTCCTCGACGCAGTTTTCCTGAAACCGGTTGAATTCCTCGCGGGTCTGGCGGTCGAGGTCCTTGCGGTCGACGACGAAAAGGCATTTGTGAATGTTCTCGTCGGTCTTGAGCAGCGTCGCGGCCTTGAACGAGGTGAGCGTCTTGCCCGAGCCGGTCGTGTGCCAGATATAGCCGTTGCCGCAGTTCTGGTCGATGCAGTCGACGATGGCCTTGACCGCGTAGATCTGGTACGGGCGCATCGTCAGCAGCTTCCGCTCGCTCGCGACGAGGACCATGTATCTGCTGATCGTCCGGCCAAGCGCGCACTTGGCGAGGAAGCGGTCGGCGAAATCGTCGAGGCGGGTGATCTTGGTGTTGTCCTCGTCCGCGAACTGGTAAACCGGAAGGAACCGTTCGTCCGCGTCGAAGGCGAAGTGCGGCGAATTGTTGTTGGCGAAGTACCACGTGTCCGTGCGGTTGCTGACGATGAAAAGCTGGACGAAGCACAGAAGCGTCCTGGCGTAGCCGTTGCCGGGGTCGTTCTTGTAGTCCGCGATCTGTTCCATCGCCCGCCGGGGGCTGATCCCGAGCGTCTTCAGTTCGATCTGAACGACGGGAACGCCGTTGATCAGCAGCATGACGTCGTAGCGGTGATGGCTGTTGTCGGTATTGATGCGGAGTTGATTGACGACCTCGAAGTCGTTCTTGCACCAGTCCTTGATGTTGACCAGGGTGTAGTTGAGCGGCGTGCCGTCGTCGCGGACGAACGCTTCCCGGTTGCGCAGGGAACGCGCGGCTTCGTACACGTCCGGTGTGACGATCCCGTCGAGGAGCCGCCGGAATTCGCCGTCGGTGAGCGTGACGCGATTGAGGGCTTCGAACTTTTCCCTGAAGTTCGCCTCGAGCGCGGCCCGATCGCGGATGTCGGGACGATAGTCGTATTTGAGGTCCCGCAGTTTCGCGACAAGGTCCTCTTCGAGATCGCGTTCGGGTGTGTTCATCGCCATCGCGCGGACTCGCTGCTTTTCGCATAGGTTGAAAGCGTCCGACCGCCCGGCGCGAAATGCGAACGCGAGCCGAGGGCGGCTTCGATGCCGCGGACGTGGGAGACGATCCTGTTGTAGATGGCACGATCCGTCATTCTTCCGTCCCGCTCTTGCCCGGGCGGCTTTCGGCCTGGCCCGTATCGATAACTTTCAACCGTTCTTACTCCTCGACCGCCGCCGCTGCCGCCACCGGCGGAAGTGTCTCAGTTTGAAATTTCCTTGGCCCGTTTCTTGTAAGGGCCACGTTTCTTGGGTGCCGTGGCGCGGGCGTCAATCAGTCCGACAATCCATTTACGAAACTTGCAATAAGCGTATGGAGACGGTGTCCCCGAGGGCAAGATAGCCCACGACTATGCGCGGTTGCCCGGAAATCGGATCTGGCCCCGTCGCGAAGAGACGGCAGCCATTCCCGAGACGAGGTTCGGGGTCACCCGCCTTGTGAGCAACAACTTTCAGATGCTCTACTAAGTCGCCCCAAAACCGGTCAAAGCCCGGTCGAGCCGAACGCTCGGCCTCAAGCATCTTATCAATGGTGGGTGTCCATATGATCTTGAACCCATCAGGCGGGCGCGCAATCTGCATCAATTAACCAGGCTCGTAATTAAAGGCGTCTGAATTTTCAAGCGCCCATTCAATTTCATCGGGGCGTAGCTCGGATGGGATAACCGATGCCGCCCGAATAGACATTTGCTGGTTATTCGAAAGCTCTTCCCAGATCGGTCCGTGCGTTCGGTTGCTGGCTTGCGCGGCGCTCAACGGAACGATGAATCTGATTGCCTCGTGGAGGGTCTCGACCTCTTCGGGCTCAAACCAGGATGGATCGGGGCGGGTGGCATCGAAGAATTCGCGCCGTGTGCCGGCCGGTGTTGGCGCAGACCGCTCCACAATTGCACCATCGTCCTTGAGTGCTTCCAAGGTTTGGTAGATGCCATTTGGCACCGGCCCGTTCTGTAACCGGACATATGACATCTGACCGGTGATCGTTTTGCCATAACGGCGGTAGTGTAAAACGTCTGCGTGCCACATCACCTTGTTTAGCTTGGTGGCGCCTAACAGAGACGGCTCGGTGTGGCCCACAATGTAGTGGACAACCTTTCCGGTCTTGTCCTCTGGGATACCCGCCGACATCACTCCCGCCGCTCCGCAGCGGCCTTCTTGGCGACGGCGCTGCGTTCCTCTGATGTCATCGACTCCGCACGAACTTTCGCCCCCGCTCGGCCCGGGTTGACCCTGTCAGGCTGCTTATAGCCCGTTTCCTCGATTTCGCCCGCCGCGATCCTGGCGACATGTACAGCGTTGCCGATCACATCCGCCGGGCGTTGCCGACCCTGTGGTCCTTTTGACATCATCACCCACACCTTTTTCTGGCTTGGGCATCCTCCCATGAATGTCACCATTGTGTTTTTATAACTGATATATGTTGGATGTATAGTATGGAGTGCATAAATCAATTGCAAACTGAGACACTACCGGATTTTCGGACGGACAACCGGTCTTGAGGCGGTCCGCGTCGTTGCCCGTCCTAACTCAGCCGCGCCGGCGTCAAACCGTCTTCGAACGCCTGTTGAAGCGCCTTGGGGCGGTCTACAAAAAGCTCTGCGGATCGATGTCCACCTGCACGCGGACGCTCCCGCGCCGTTTGGGCGCCCTGTCCAGCATCGCCCGCACAAATGCCTGAATGTCCGCCTGCCTGTTTCCGTGTACGAGCAGGCGAAAGCGATGTCGGCCGCGCACACGCGCCATCGGAGCCTCCGCGGGGCCGAGCAGCGATATGTCGTCGCAAGACGGCGCGGCCGATCTCAGGCCCCTGGCATGGGTTTCGGCTTCCGGTCGTGCGGCGGCGCTTACGATTATCCCGGCCAGCCGGCCGAAAGGCGGAAGGGTCGCGCGTTGCCGTTCGGCGATTTCACGGCGATAGAACTCTTCATGATCGCCTGAAACGATCGCGCGGATCACCGGACGGTCGGGCTGATATGTTTGCAGAAATCCGCGGCTCGCCCTGCCGGTTCGACCCGCGCGACCGGTTACCTGCGACAAGAGCTGAAATGTCCGTTCCGCCGCTCGCGGATCGCCGGTGGAAAATCCGATGTCCGCGTCGAGCGCGCCGACCAGCGTCAGGTGCGGAAAATTGTGGCCCTTGGCGACCAGTTGCGTGCCGACGATAATGTCCGCCTCCCCGTTCGCGATCGCCTCCAGTTCGAGCCTCAGTCGCTTGACGCCGCCGGCGATGTCCGATGACAGCACGATGGTGCGTGCTTCGGCGAACAGTTCCGCCGCTTCTTCGGCGATCCGCTCAACCCCCGGACCGCAGGCGACCGGATGATCGAGGGTTCCGCACGCCGGGCACGCATCCGGTCGCGTCTCGCGATAACCGCAGTGATGGCACATGATCTGCCCGCGAAACCGGTGTTCGACCAGCCAGCTTGAACAGTGGGGGCATTCAAAACGGTGTCCGCAGACGCGGCACAGCGTCAACGGGGCGTATCCGCGTCGGTTGAGAAACAGCAACGCCTGTTCATTGCGCTCCAACGTGTCCCTGATATGACCGACCAGAAGCGGAGACAGAAACCGCCCGCGCCCGGGGGGGCTTCGGCGCAGGTCGATCGCCGCGATGGACGGCATCGGCGCGTCGGCATACCGGGCCGGCAGCCTCAGGCGATCGTATCGGCCCCGGTCGGCGTTGACGCGGCTTTCCACCGAAGGCGTCGCCGAGGTCAGCACGGCCGGAATTCCTCCGATATGCGCCCGCACGACCGCCATGTCCCGGGCGTTGTAAAAGATCCGGTCCTCCTGCTTGTAAGCGGCGTCGTGTTCCTCATCGACGACGATCAGGCCCAGGTCGCGAAACGGAAGAAACAGCGCCGAGCGCGCGCCGGCGACCGCGCGGACCCGGCCTTCCGCCACCTGCCGCCAGACCTTCTCGCGGACCCGCGGCGCCAGTTCGGAATGCCATTGCGCGGGTCTGGCGCCAAATCGCTCTTCAAACCGGTCAAGGAACGATTGTGTAAGGGCGATCTCCGGCAAAAGGATCAACGTCTGCCTGCCTCGGCGCAGCGCTTCCGCCAACGCCTCGAAATACACTTCCGTTTTGCCCGAACCGGTTACGCCGTCCAGCAGTGCGACCGAAAACCCGCCTTTCTCGATTTTGTCGCGAAGGGCCGCCGCCGCGCGGTCCTGATCCTCGGACAGGTCCATGCGCCGCCCGGAGACATCCGGAAGGGGGACAACGGGGCCCGGCGGTATCGAAACCGTTTCAAGGACGCCCTGGGCGCGAAGCCCGTCGACGACCCCGACGGAGACGCCGGCGGCGTGTGCGAGGCCCGATCGCGTCCATGCGAGGCCGTCCGAAGCGACATCGATGACGCGCCTGCGGGCGTCGGTCATCCTTTGCGGCCGCTCGGCGGTCAGCACGACCCCCGCCGCCGGCGTTTCCGGTTCGAACGCCGACGGAACCCGCAACACCATGCGGGCCACCATTCCGGGCGGCGACAGCGTATAGTGCGCGATCCATTCGATGAAGCGCAGCATGTCGGCGCCAAGGGGCGGACAATCGAACACATGGTCGAGCGGCCGCAGCCTGGCGGCGTCCACCTCTCCGCCTCCGGTTTCGCAGACAAGCCCGCTGACCGGTCTCGGGCCAAGCGGCGCCCGCACGATCGAACCGGGCCGGACGTCCATACCGTCCGGGACGCGGTAGCTGTACGGAACCGGAGACGGCGTCGGCGCCCAGACCGGAACCGTTGCGGGCTTTTTTTCGTTTTCGGCCGAATCTGCGTTCATCGGGCGTGACCTTGCCTTGATCTTGATTTAAGGGAAACCCGATTCACACAACCCCGCATATGTAAAAAGAGAGAGCGGCATGAAATTTTTTATCGACACCGCCGATGTCGAAGCGATCCGTGAACTGAACGAGACCGGACTGGTCGATGGCGTCACGACCAATCCGTCGCTGATCATGAAATCCGGTCGCGATATCGTGGAGGTCACGAAAGAGATCTGCGACATCGTTTCCGGACCCGTATCCGCCGAGGTTACCGCGACGGAATTTTCCGGAATGGTCGGCGAGGCCGAAGTCCTCGCAAGGATCGCGGACAATATCTGCATAAAGCTGCCCCTGACCATGGACGGGCTTAGAGCGTGCAAGACGTTGACGGGCCAGGGCCGCAAGACCAACGTCACGCTGTGTTTTTCGGCCAGCCAGGCTCTGCTCGCGGCGAAGGCGGGAGCGACCTACATTTCGCCCTTCATCGGACGTCTGGACGACACCGGATTGAACGGAATGGACCTCATCGGGGAAATCCGCGCCATCTACGACAATTACGACTTCGCCACCGAAATCCTCGCCGCGTCGATTCGTTCGGTCAATCACGTGAAGGAAGCCGCGTTGATCGGCGCGGATGTGGCGACGATTCCGCCGGCAATCCTCACGGCGCTGTCAAAACACCCGCTGACCGACAAGGGGCTGGACGCGTTTCTGGCCGACTGGGCGAAGACCGGCCAGAGCATCGCCTGAGAAGCCGGCGGGAAAACGCATTGCGGTTGCGGATTGGCGTTGCGCCCAGGCGATCTCGTCAAACGGGCATTGATGCCGACCCCGCATTCGCGAGGCGTCGCCAATCTGACGCGGATGAAATCATGTCGTCCAGGATCGCGCGCGGTTATCGGCGCGCACTGCCGGTAGCCCCGTCCCGTCTGCTTTCTTCGTTGCGCTCGCGGCAGGTTCGGCATTCATGCCCTTCAACCTCGACCGGAAGAAAACCGGGGGCTGGACATCGAATTAGCGAAACAGGCAACGATCGATCTGGGTAAATCCGCAGGAAAAGTCGGAAACATGCGGTTATCCAAACGCCGGAAACAGATCGAAGACCGGTATCGTAAGCCAAGACGCCATGCTATCGGAGATGCGAGGATGGCCTAGGCCGCGTGCAACGGCAAGCACGGATTGGAGCGGGGAATGAACTTTTTCAGAGCCGGCATGGTGATCGGCGCGCTTGCGTTTGCGCTGGTCTGGCTTGGAGGCGCGCTTGCGGCGCAGGACACGCGACCGCGACCGGCGAAGGTGTTCGTCGTGAGGGCAACGGAGGACGTGTTGCGCCGAACATATCCCGCAATCGTGTTGCCCTCGCGACAGGTCGAGTTGTCCTTTCGGGTCTCGGGGCGGGTGATCGACCTGCCGATACGCGCTTCCCAGGAAGTCGCCGCGGGAGACGTGATCGCGCGTGTCGACCCGCGTGACTTTGAGACACAGGTGGCGCGGGTCGCCAGCTCGGTCGCCCAGGCCGACGCTCAACTGGATGCGTTGCGCGCAGGTGCGCGCCCGGAAGAGATTTCCGCACTCGAGGCGGCGGTCGAGTCCGCGCAAGCGCAACTCGACGCCGCGCGGGACGCGGCGGAGCGAACGCGGACCCTGCGAGACCGCGGCGTCGCTCCAACCGCGCATCTGCAAGCCGCCGAGGCCGAGTTCCGCGTGGCGCGGGCCAATCTCCGCGCGCAGGAGGAGCAATTGCGGATCGGCCTGGCGGGCGGGCGACCGGAAGAGATCGCGGCAGCCGAGGCGGCCCTCGATGGGCTCGAAGCCCAGCTCCGGGTTGCGCGCGACAATCTGAATGACGCGACCCTTCGCGCGCCCTTCGACGGGATTGTGGCGCGCCGCTATATCGAGAATTTCCTCAACGTGCAGGCCGGGCAGAGCGTGGCGCTTATCCAGGCCATCGATGTGGTGCATCTCGCCTTCGACATTCCCGGGCCTGATGTGACGACGCTGGCGCGGGCGGGAACGGACGCGGTCAAGGCCGTCGCCGTCTTCGACGCCCTTCCCGACCGCGCGTTCGATACCGAGTTGGTCGAGTTTTCGGTGCAGGCCGACAGCGCCAGCCAGACCTATCGCGGCCGCGTCGCCGTTCATTCGCCCCAGGATGCGCTCATCCTGCCGGGAATGGTCGCCCGTGTGATCTTGACCGCGCCGCGAAACGATCGACACTTGCGCGTTCCCATTACCGCTATCGCCTCCTTCCCCGACGGTGCGCCGTTCGTATGGGTCGTGGACGCGGCAAATGCAGTGAGCGCCCGGCCCGTGACGCTGGGCCCGGCGGCGGGCGATATGGTCGCCGTCGAAGCGGGAATTGAGGCCGGGACCGCCATCGTCTCGGCAGGCGTCGGTCGGCTGGTCGAAGGGCAGACCGTCCGGCCCATAGCGTCGGTGGGGGACTGAGCGCGTGAACCCCGCCGCGTTCGCCATTCGGAAACGGCTGATTTCGGCGGTCGCCACCGTCCTGATACTTGCCTCGGGCTATTTCGCTTACACCGTCCTGCCACGATTTGAGGATCCCGAGTTCATCATCCGGCAGGCGAACATCGTTACGCCTTACCCTGGCGCCACGGCGGAGGAAGTCGCCGACGAAGTCACGGAAGTCGTCGAGAACGCGCTACAGCAATTGCAAGGGGTGGACGAGGTTCGGTCCGTTTCGTCGCCGGGACTATCGACGGTGACGGTCGAGTTTACTATTGGCGCGGCGCCGGACTATCCCGATCTTTATCAACGATTCGCCCAGATGCGGGCGAAGATCGACGACGCTCAGCGCCGGCTGCCGCCAAATGCCCTCGCAAGCCGGGTCTACGACGATTTCGGCGACGTTTATGCGCTCTATTACGCCATCACGGGCGACGGGTATTCGCTGTCCGAACTGCATGAATACGCCAAGGATCTGCAGCGCGAACTGGTCACGATCGACGGCGTGTCCAAGGTCGTTCTGAGCGGCGTGCAGGATGAGGTGATCTATGTCGAATACCTGCCGGCCCGCCTCACCGAACTCGGCCTCGCGCCCGCCCGGATCGCCCAACTGCTGGAGGGGCAAAACCTCGTCGCGCCCGCCGGAACGGTTGTCGCCGGCGCGATGCGGCTCGCCGTGCGGCCCGAGGGCGGCGTCGGGACGGTTTCGGCGATCGAGGATTTGCTGGTTTCCAATCCGTCGACCGGCGCCTCGTTCCGGTTGAGCGACATCGCCACGGTGCGGAGGGCGTTGCGGGAACCGGCCGGTGCGATGCTTTTCCGTAATGGCGAACCGGCGATCGGCATCGGCGTGTCCAACACCCTTGGCGGCAATGTCGTGAACATGGGCGACGCCGTGAACGCGGCGATCGCCGCGCTTGAGGTCGAACGGCCGATCGGCATCGACGTCACGCCGGTCTCGGATCAGTCGGTAACGGTGAAATCGTCCGTCGACGACTTCGTCGTGAACGTCGTTCTGGCGCTGGCCATCGTGATCGGAACGCTTCTGGTCTTCATGGGACTGCGTTCGGGCATTCTGATGGGCGGCATCCTGCTGGTGACCGTCGCCGGCGCCCTGATGGGGATGTATCTCCATGGCCTCGATATGCAGCGCATCAGCCTCGGCGCGCTGATCATCGCGCTGGGGATGCTCGTCGACAATGCCATCGTCGTGGTCGAGGGCACGCTTGTGCGCGTCAAGAAGGGCGAGGACGCGGCCGGCGCCTCCTGCGCGGTCGTGTCCCGGACGATATGGCCACTGCTGGGCGGCACGATCGTGGGCATCCTCGCCTTCTCGCCCATCGGCTTTTCACCCGACAACACCGGCGAATATGCCGGCAGCCTGTTTTGGACCATCGCCATTGCTCTGCTTTTTTCCTGGCTGGTCGCGATTTGGCTGACGCCCTATTTCTGCACCCTGCTGCTTAAGCCCGGCGAAATGACCGCAGAAACGCGCGAGAATGCCATCCTTCGCGGCTATCGCGGCCTTCTGTCCCTCGCGATCCGGGCGCGATGGATCACCGTTACGCTGGTGGCGGCGTCGTTCCTGTCGGCCATCGCGCTTTTCTCGGCCGTACCGGCGGGGTTCTTCCCGGCCTCGACACGCGCGCAATTCGTGATCGACTACTTCCTGCACGAAGGATCGGATATCGGGCAGACCCGCACTGATATGCTCAAGATTGCCGATCATGTCCGCAGATTCGAAGGCGTCACGGGCACTAACACCACGGTCGGCGGCGGGCATTTGCGGTTCATGCTGATTTACGAAGCCGAGAGCGACAATCCTGCCTACGGTCAAATCCTCGTCGACGTCTCGGATTACACTCTGATCAACGGGCTCAGGACCGAGATCGCCGCCTATCTCTCCGAGACGTTTCCCGAGTCCAACGCGAAAGTCTGGAACTTCGTTCTCGGCCCGGGCGGCGGCTCGAAGATCGAGGCGCGGTTCTTCGGGCCCGACGCGGTCGTACTGCGCGACCTCGCGGGCCGGGCAAAGGCGATCTACGCCGAAGCCGGCGCCGTGGCGATAAAGGACGACTGGCGCGAACAAGTGCCCGTCATACGCCCCGTGATCGACCTGGAAGATGCGCGCCGTCTCGGCCTGACCCGGGGCGAGATCACCTCCGCGCTCCACTCTCACCTGACCGGAACCATACTCGGCGTCTATCGCGAGGGCGACGAATTGCGGAATGTGGTGATGCGCCCCGTCGACGAGGCCCGAAACGATGTGGGCGCCTTGCGCGACGTGCAGGTCTATAGCCGGGTCGCGGGCGGTTACATCCCGATCGGCCAGGTGGTGGACCGGTTCGAGATCGTGTTCGAGGCGGGCAACCTGCGCCGCATCGATCGCGAACTCGCCATTACCGCGCAGGCCGACCCGGCGCCCGGAGTCCTGTCGGGCGATCTCTTCTCCGCCGTACGTCCCGCCGTCGAGGAAATCGATCTGCCGCCCGGTTATGCGCTCGAATGGAAGGGTGAATTCGGCAACTCCGCTGAAGCAAATGCCGGTCTTGCCGCAACGATGCCGCTGGGCTTTGGCGCGATGTTCCTCGTCACTCTGTTCCTCTTTAACGCGTGGCGGCAGACGATCATCATCTGGCTTGTCGTTCCGCTGGCTCTGATCGGGGTGATTTATGGCCTTGTCGCGACGCGGACGGCATTGGAATTCATGGCGATTCTGGGAATTCTGTCGCTGACCGGAATGCTCATTAAAAACGCCATCGTTCTGATTGACGAGACGGACACGCTGATCTTGGCCGGCAAGGCGCGGATGCGGGCGGTGATGGATGCGGCCGTAAGCCGCGTGCGGCCTGTGTCTCTTGGCGTGCTGACAACTGTGCTGGGCGTGGCGCCGCTGTTGTGGGATCCGTTCTTCAAGTCCCTGGCGGTGGTCATCATCTGCGGACTGAGCTTCGCCACGATCCTCACTCTCATAATCGTGCCGACGCTCTACGCGGTATTCTTCCGGATAGGGGAAGCGGAACGGGACCCCGCGCCGACCGAAGCCGTTCCGGCCGGGTAGGCGCTGATTGCCTTTCCCGCGTCGCGGACCGGTCGACGGACGAGCGGCCCGCCCCGGATCAAGCGGATACGCGGCGCGGGTTCGGATCGCCCCCGGTCGAAAACGCGCCCGATACGAAGGCCGCCGACACGACCGGGGTCACGATAAACAGGAACGCGGCGACCGGCGTGGCCGGCGTCGTCAGCGGCAAGCGTTCGAGCGGTGCGAAGGTCACGCGCTCGACATCCGTTTTGGTCGGTTGAAGAAGCTCGCCCGTGCCGCGCGGTACATCGTAGAGGCCGATTCCGCCAAACGCACCGAACCGGAGAACCGAGAACAGGGTAGGGGCCATCGGAACGCCGACAATGAACTCCCGGATGGTGCGTCCCTTTGAGATACGCGCGACGAAAACGCCAACGAAAGGCCCCAGGCGATCCACCGGACCATGCAGGTCGGCGTCCGGTCGCGAAACCGGTCGGTGACCTCGCCCGGAAAGAAGGCGGGCATCCGGAAGCCGCGCGGGATTGCGGCGGCGATGGAGCCGCCGACCCCGATCACGATGGCGACAATGGCCATGAAGTCCGACAACCGGCCCGTGACGCGCGCCCGGGGTTCACCCGGAAACAGGTGCTCGACCGGCGCGCTTACCGGCGTCGGCGTCCCGGGCCGGAAAGAGAAATACGCGATGCAGAACGCTGTCGCGCCGTAGACGACCCAAGCGTGAAAGCCCCGGTGGAAGTTCGTCGCAAGCGACGCCTGCCGCGCGGCAACGGGCGGGGCCATGAATTGCGACCCGGGACGATAGTGGGTCAGGGGTTCCGCGACCGCCCGGAACAAAAGCTCGACGCCCATGCCGGCGGCGAAGAGCATCGCGATCAAGGAGGGCGTCGAGAACTCGGGGCGCGGTCGTCGCCGGCGCCCGGCCGGATAGCGCCCCGCGGCGACGCGGCGAGCGTCACGCACATAAGCAACATCCCCGACGCCGCCAGCATCGCAAACCGGCCCCGACTGCGGAAGTGCCGACCGACGATTCCCGACGTCGCCGACGCAAGCCCGTCTGGGTCGAGAATGCCCCGCGATCCGATCGCGGCGATGACGGTCGGAGACGCCGCCGGAAGGTTTTTCCGGCGCATGTCAAAGCCCCACGAAAACCCCGATGACGAAGGCGTTCGCGAGATCGGCAAAAAACGCCGAGACCAGGGGCGGCACGATGAAAGCCAAAGGCGCCGGGCCATACCGCTTGGTCGCCGCGATCATGTTTGCGATTGCGGTCGGCGTTGCTCCTAAAGCAAAACCCGCGAACCCGGCCGACAGGACGGCTGCGAGATAACCCCGCCCGACGGCGCGAAACACAACAAAGCCGATGAAGACCACCGTTGTCGCCACTTGCATTGCCAGCACCGCCACAAGAGGTCCGCCGAGGCTCGCCAGCGTCCGGAGCTGCATGCTCATCAACGACATGGCGAGGAATACCGAAAGCGCTGTTTCAGACACCACCGCGAGAGCGGGGCCGCCGGAGATCGGTTCCGGTATATTGTAGTCGCGCAAGAATCCCGCGCGCCGGGTCAGGAACGCACCGAGGAAAAACACGATCAGACCGAGCGTGGCCGAGATGAAGGCCGGGACAACGATATCCATACCTCCCAAAGACCGCGGTCACGGCGCGTGTGCAACGCCGTTTATCGACGAAGGGCGGCGATGACCGCGTCATTCGCGAGGCGGAGGCCCGACAAACATGCGCCGAAAGGCGAGCGCTGCATGAATACCGGTGTGGACGAATATGTCTATCCGAAAAGCCGGCCGTTCCGGCGGTCGCCCGCTATATCGCGGGAGCGTAAAGCGAATCGATAATCGCGTTTCCGTCGTGGCGCGCGTCCAGCATGCCGTATGTGCCGCGCCACTGCCCGCCAAGCCTGGTGTCGATGAACGCATCCGCGACCCGTTCAATGCCCAGGCGCTTCAATTCGGCGGCGGCGGCGGCGAGCGCCAACTGCTCGGTCAGGATGCGGGCCGACCCCTCGTCGCTCCGCGTGACCTCGACCGCCGCCCTCAGCACTTCGACCGTGGCGCCGGCCTTGTCGCCGAGGTCGTCGGCGATGCCCGCCAGCACTTCGTCGAACAGCCCTCCGCCGCGGGCCAGAACCCGCAGGATGTCCAGCGCCATGACATTTCCCGACCCCTCCCAGATGGCGTTGAGCGGCGCCTCGCGATAGTAACGCGCCATCGGCGCTTCCTCGACATATCCGTTTCCGCCCAGACATTCCATCGCCTCATAGGCGACCGCCGGAACCAGTTTGCAGACCCAGTACTTCACCGCCGGCGTCATCGCCCGGGCGAAGGCCGCCTCCGCCCGGCTGTTCGCCGCCTCGTCGAACGATCTGGCCAGCCGGAAGGAAAGCGCGGTGGCCGCGGCGACGTCGAGCGCCATGTCCGCCAGAACCCTTGTCATGATCGGCTGATCGACCAGCATTTTGCCGAAGACGGAACGATGCCGCGCATGATGCACCGCCTCGGCCAACGCCGCGCGCATGATGCCGGCGGATGCCACGACGCAATCGAGCCTCGTCAGCGTCACCATGTCCATGATCGTCCGGACGCCATGGCCCGCCTCGCCGACCATCTGCCCGAGCGCGCCGCGAAACTCGACTTCGCAGGATGCGTTCGAGCGGTTGCCCAGCTTTTCCTTGAGTCTTTGGATTTCCAGCCCGTTGTTCCGCTCCGCCGTCAGCATCCGCGGAACGAGGAAGCAGGAAAGCCCCTCCACGGCCTGCGCCAGAATCAGAAACGCATCGCACATGGGCGCCGACATGAACCATTTGTGTCCATCGATCCGGTGCAAACCGTTTTCCGCGGGTTCGGCGCGGGTCGCATTGGCGCGAACGTCGGTTCCGCCCTGCTTTTCGGTCATGCCCATGCCGATCGTCAAACCGGTCTTTTCGGTGAGTGGACGATGGCTCGAATCATATTCGCGGGCGACAATTCGCGGCGCCCACTTCCGGAACAGGGCCTCGCTGGCCATCAAGGCCGCGAGGGAGGCGCCGGTCATGGTGATCGGACACAAATGGCCGCACTCAAGCTCCGCCGTGAGATAGAATCTCGCCGCGCGCGCCCGGTGGCGCATGCCGGCCTCCTCGTTGTTTTCATCCCACACCGATGAGTGCAGTCCCATGCTCACCGACCGGCGCATCAGAGCGTGATAGGCGGGATGAAACTCGACCCGGTCGATGCGGCGCCCCTGACGATCATGGGTTTTCAGCCGGGGAATTTCGCTGTTCGCGAGGCGTGCGAGGTTCTGCGCTTCGGCTGTCCGGATGAACCGGCCGTGCTTGTCGATGCTTTCACGCACCGGCGCCGCCATCGGCGCGCAAATCCGCGCGAGCAGGGGATCGTCGCGATAAGCGTTGCCGCCGACAAGCAATGGCGGTTGGTTTACGACTTCATGATTCACCTGATCCGTCCCGCCGCATTATCGATTCCGTTCACCTCGCGCGTGCGCGGCGCACCATAGCGATTGTCGGCGGCAAGCGCGACGAAAATTCCGTGCGTTGTTCCCGATCGCGCTTGCGGATTGCCGATACCGTCCCTATAGCAGGCGCCTGACATGCCCGAGAACCGAGCTTACCCGCTTTTTCCTCACCGTCACCTTCTCGGCATCCGCGATCTTTCTCCCGCCGACATCACGCTGCTGCTCGACCGCGCGGACGCGGCGGTTTCGATATCGAGACAGTCGGACAAAAAGACGTCCACGCTGCGGGGACGCACCCAGATCAATCTGTTCTACGAGGCGTCGACCCGGACGCAATCATCGTTCGAACTGGCGGGAAAGCGCCTCGGCGCCGATGTCATGAACATGGCGGTCGCCGGTTCCTCGGTCAAAAAGGGCGAGACGCTGATCGACACGGCGATGACCCTCAACGCCATGCGGCCCGACATACTGGTCATTCGTCACGCTTCGGCCGGCGCTGCGGCGCTGCTGGCGCAAAAGGTCGGCTGTCCGGTGATCAATGCGGGCGACGGCGCTCACGAGCATCCGACCCAGGCATTGCTGGACGCGCTCACCATCCGCCGCGCCAAAGGCGCGATTCCCGGCCTGACCGTCGCCATCTGCGGCGATATCCTTCATTCGCGCGTCGCCCGGTCCAACATCATTCTGCTCAACGCCCTGGGTGCGAGAGTGCGCGCCGTCGCCCCCTCGACCCTGCTTCCGACCGGCATCGGGCAGATGGGAGCGGAGGTCTTCACCAGCTTGCCGGACGGCCTCGCCGGCGTCGATGTCGTCATGATGCTGCGGCTTCAGCGGGAGCGCATGGAGGGATCGTTCGTGCCTTCGGTGCGCGAATATTTCCGCTACTTCGGACTGGATGGCGAGAAACTGGGGAATGCGCGGTCCGACGCGCTGGTCATGCACCCCGGCCCGATGAACCGGGGTGTCGAGATCGCCTCCGACATCGCCGACGGACCGCAAAGCGTCATCGAGGAACAGGTCGAGATGGGCGTGGCCGTCCGGATGGCGGTCATGGAGGCGCTGCTCGATCCCCGCCGCGACCCGGACGGCGTCGCGGCATGACCGTCCGGGTCTTTCGACACGCCCGCATTGTCGACCCGTCCCGCGGGCTGGACGAGATCGGCGCCGTCATCGTCGAGGGCGACCGGATCGCGGCGGCCGGGGCCGATGCGCTCAATCAGGGCGTCCCCGAGGGCGCCGACGTTTTCGATTGTTCGGGTCTCATGATCGCGCCCGGTCTCGTGGATGCGCGCGTTCATATCGGCGAGCCGGGAAACGAGCATCGCGAAACGATCGCGTCGGCTTCGCACGCCGCCGCGGCCGGTGGCGTGACCTCCCTGGTGATGATGCCGGATACGTCGCCGGCGATCGACGATGTGGCGCTGGTGGAATTCGTGCTCAGGACCGCGCGCGAGACGGCGGCGGTCAACGTTTATCCGGCCGCCGCCATCACCAAGGGCCTTGAGGGCGGGGAGATGACCGAATTCGGGCTGATGCGCGAAGCCGGCGCGGTGATGTTTACCGACGGCCGCGGGACCGTCGGCAACTCGCTGGTCATGCGGCGGGCGCTGACCTATGCGCGCGATCTGGACACCGTCGTCGCGCACGAGACGCAGGATCGCGATCTGGCGGGTTCCGGGGTCATGAACGAGGGGCTTTTTGCAAGCTGGCTGGGGCTTGCGGGCATTCCGCGCGAGGCGGAAATCATTCCGTTGCAGCGTGACCTCGCGCTGGCGAAACTGACCGGCGGGCGCTACCATGCCGCGAAAATCTCGACGGCGATGGCGGCCGAGGCGATTGCCCGCGCAAGGCAGACCGGCGGAAACGTGTCGGCGGGCGTGTCGATCAACCACCTTTCGCTCAACGAGAACGATGTCGGCGAATACCGCACCTTTTTCAGGCTCTCGCCGCCGCTGCGCGCCGAGGAGGACCGGCTTGCGATGATCGAGGCGTTGAAAAACGGCGCGGTCGATCTGATCGTTTCGTCCCACGACCCGCAGGACGTGGACACCAAACGCCTGCCTTTCACCGACGCGGCGGATGGCGCGATCGGACTTGAGACGCTGCTGGCGGTCGCGCTGCGCCTGTATCACAACGGCGATGTGACGATGTTGCGGCTGATCGAGACATTGTCCACGGCTCCCGCCAGGTTGCTCGGACTGGAAAAAGGCGCGCTGGCGCCGGGTAGCGCGGCCGACATGATCGTCGTCGATCCGCACAGGCCGTGGGTTGTCGAGGAGCGGAAATTGCGGTCGCGCTCGAAGAACACCGCGTTCGAAGGCGCGCGGTTGCAGGGCATGGTCTTGCAAACGCTGGTCGCCGGGCGCACGGTGTTCTCCACCGAGTAAAGGGGGCGCCATGCCGGAATTGTTCACGGTGACGGGTTTGTCGGCGGCGGTCGGCGGCTATCTGTGCGGATCGGTTCCGTTCGGGTTTCTGATCGCCGGAGCCGGCGGCAAGGGCGATGTCCGCCGGATCGGATCCGGCAATATCGGAGCAACCAACGTGTTGCGGACGGGAAGCAGGGCCCTTGCCGCGCTGACGCTGCTGGCCGATGCCGCGAAAGGTGCGATTCCCGTGCTGGCGGCGCTCGCCTGGTTCGACATGCATGCGGCGGTCGCCGCGGGTTTCGGAGCGTTTGTCGGCCACCTGTTCCCGGTGTGGCTGGGGTTCAGAGGCGGGAAAGGCGTGGCGACCTATCTCGGCGTGCTGCTTGGGCTTTCATGGCAGGGAGCGCTTGTTTTCGGCGCGGTCTGGCTCACGGTCGCCGCCGCCGCCCGGTACTCGTCGCTGGCCGCGCTGGCCGCCGTCGTCGCCGTGCCCGCCGGTCTGTTTTACATGGGATACGGGCCGGTCGCCTGGCTGTTCGTGGCGATGGGCGTCATCGTGTTCGTCAGACACCGCGCCAATATCTCCCGTCTCGTCGCCGGAACCGAAACCCGAATCGGAGCAAAGGGTTGAAGCGGCCGGTCGAAGGACCGCCGCGACTCTCGGATACGCAACGGCTGCAATGGCTGCGTCTCATCAGGTCGGACAATGTCGGGCCGGCCGCGTTTCGCGATCTGATCAATCGCTTCGGCTCGGCCGGGGTCGCGCTCGAAATGCTGCCCGAACTGACGCTTCACGGCGGCGGAAAGCGAAAGGTCGTCATTCCGGAACGCGCCAGGGCCGAAGCCGAACTGGAAGCGCTCTCGAAGTTCGGCGCAAGGCTGGTCGCGATCGGCGAGGCCGAATATCCCGCTCTTCTCTCCCACATGGACCTGCCGCCGCCGCTCGTGACCATGATGGGCGAGCCGCGCCTCTTCGATCTTCCCGCTGTCGCCGTCGTCGGATCGCGCAATTCTTCGGCCGCCGGCGCGCGCATGGCGCGAAACATCGCCGCCGGGCTCGGTCGATCCGGCCATTCCGTCGTTTCCGGGCTGGCGCGGGGGATCGACAAGGCCGCTCACGAAGCGGCGCTGGCTTACGGCACGGTCGCGGTTCTGGCGGGCGGGATCGACAGGCCCTATCCGCCCGAAAACGAAGCGCTTTACCGCGAGATTCCGGCAAAAGCCGGCGTCTTGATCACCGAAATGCCCTTCGGCTGGGAATCGAGGGCGAAAGACTTTCCTCGCCGCAACCGTCTGATCGCCGGATTGTCGCTGGGTCTCGTGGTGGTCGAGGCGGCCGGGCGATCCGGATCGCTGATCAGCGCCCGGCTTGCGGGCGAAATGGGCAGGATCGTGTTCGCCGTTCCGGGTTCTCCGCTCGACCCGCGCGCCGCCGGAACCAACCGGTTGCTGAAGGATGGCGCGGTGATGGTGACCGATGTCGCGGATATCATCGGGGAAATCGCTCCCCTGACCGGAAAACCAGTCCCCGAACGGGATCTTTTTTCCGAACCGCCCGATTTCACGGCGACGTCCCCGCCTGACGATGACGAACGCGGAATCGTGTCGCGGGCGCTTGGACCGGCGCCCGTGTCGCAGGACGACATTATCCGCCATACCGGGCTTCACCCCGCGCAGGTCTTCATGATCCTGCTCGAACTGGACCTGGCCGGCCGGCTGGAACGCCATTCGGGCGGCGCCGTGTCGCTTGTCGCCCGCGATCCGTGAGCGCCGGCCTTTTCCTGGCCCGGAAACCCGAACGAGCGTCGGGAGAACGACGAACCGGGTTCGCGCCCTGACGGGAATTCGGATTGGCTCCTTATCCATGCCTTGTCGAGACGCCATCGGCCCTATTGCGGCAGCACCTCATCCAATTCAGCACAGGGTTGGCCGCATACTGATTCATAGTCTTCACAAAAATGAGAAGACTGAATAAAGCCATTTGGTACACTATCATCAGAGAATTTTTCATATGAGTTTGGATCGCCACTTATATGTAAACCTAATAAATAATTTTCGTTATTGGAGTTAATAACATATGAACTTCCTGAAACACCTTGCTCTGTTGGGCAATTTGAACCTATCAACAAAGAATAACTCGGATCAAATAATTTTTTACAAGGCTCATTAACTCTCATTGGTTGTTGATAAAGTGCTGCAACGTCATTAGCAGTTTGCTGACTTAATGTTTGTGAATTAAAATCGGGAGTTCCATTTGAATCAGTATTAAACCTGGTTTGTGGCCTATAAAGATGAACATCTATTTTACCACTTCTCGAAGCATCAATCAATCTTTGATCTGAACTTCTTAAAGGTCTTACAAAATTATTTGGCCTAATAGCTTTATCTAATCTTACAAAAACATAATCTGTAGAAGGATCACGCCACGCAGAAGGATTTCCTATTGTGGGAGACACAAACTGAGAGTCACTTTGGCTGGCCCTTGTCACATTCTCTGGATTTATAGGATAAGCAGCAACTGTAACTGAGTTTTGAAGAGGCCCTCTTATTGCTTTTCTCGCTTTTAGTGGATTATCCAAAACTCCGTGGGCTGTAGCTAAATAAACTCCAGGGCAGACTTGAATTCCTTGACTAAAGCCATTCAAAGTCCAAAAGGTCGCCATCGCAGCCCCAACCCCATCTTCAGTTGAAACAGGGCTCATTGAATTATCCCGATCCTGATACCAGGCCGCTTTATGAACACAGCGTTCAGGGTTTGACATGCAATCGATCCCATCGGGCCGGGAAGCCCCGCCGTCGGAAGACCGCACTGCGCGGTCGTCGCCGCCCCGCATTCCTGAATGAAGGTCCGGGCTTACGGCCCCGGCATGGGCGTCGATGGAAAAAAGACCCGCCAACAGCAGAAGGGCAGGGGGCGATTTCAACGGGTTCATTCTTTCTCTCCGGCGCCTTCCTGCGACAACGCCTCGTTTAGGCCGGCGCACGGCTGACCGCAAACGGATTCACAGGGTCCGGCCTCGTTTAGTCCGGCGTCCGATTGCGGCGATGCGGAGCATGGACGGGAGTTTCGGCCTTTCGCCATCATCGCATTGTCAGCCGTCGCATGGCCTTCATCGCGGATGGCCCGGCGGGTCGCGCATCGCCGGCGGGATTCCTGAATGCCAACCGGAGGCGACCCGATGCCGTGTGAAAGGCCCTCGAACGGGTGTCGAAGGGCGGTTGAACGGCGCGTTGCAGGCGAGGCGCGCCGTTGTGAAACCCGGTGTCAAGAATTCCAATACCGCGTGTCACGCCGCAATCGGATTGCGCCGCGCCCGGACGATCATGGCCGCCATAGCGGCGTTCCTCGGGCGGCGCCCGTCATCATGCCGCCGCGCCCTTTCCCGGGAAGTAACGGCTCGACCGTCGCCCGTTCTTCATCGCTGAAATCGAATCCCGCCACGGTTGCCGCCTTTTCCCGGCGGCGAACCGGAAACCCGAACGAGCGTCGGGAGAACGACGAACCGGGTTCGCGCCCTGACGGGAATTCGGATTGGCTCCTTAGCCATGCCTCGTATCGAAGCGGGACGCCATCGCCCTATTGCGGCAGCACCTCATCCAATTCAGCACAGGGTTGGCCGCATACTGATTCATAGTCTTCACAAAAATGAGAAGACTGTATTATGTCGTTTGGGACATGATGCGCTTCAAAAATTGATGATGGTGTATGTTTATTCTTATCACCACCAGCAACAATTCCAACAAGATAGTCTTGACCGTTGATATTAGTAACTTGAGGACTCCCAGAAACAGACTGTTCATTAGGGCAATCTGAACCAATTAAACCCTTATAAACTGGAACAGTTTGACAGGGCTGATTCACTCTCATTGGAGCATCGTATAAGGGACTGATTTGCTCAAAAGTTTTTGCCTGCAAATCTTTAGAAAAAATTGGTGTTCCTTCACTGTCTGTATAAAAAACTGTTTTAGGTCTATAAATATGAATATCTATTTCACCTATTATTGAAGAATAAACTAATCTTTGATCTGAACTTGTTATGAGTCTTACAAAATGGTCTGGCTTTAATGGATTATCAACTGTTATAAAAACATAATCAGTAGAAGGAATTCCCCATGCATAAAAATTTCCTATTCTAGGGGACACATAGCTACTATTATTTTTAGCAGTCATTACTGTTTTTCTAGAAAGCGGATAAGGAGACATACCATGCATATTTCCAGAAGGGGTTTCTTGTGGTCTTTCCTTACGTCTTGCCTCTTTTGGATCATCCAAAACTCCATGAGCTGTAGATAAATATACACCTGGGCAAACTTGTATTGCTTGACTTCTACCATCCTTAGTAAAAACTGAAGCCATCGCAGCCCCAACCCCCTCTTCAGTTGAAACAGGACTCATGGAATTATCCCGATCCTGATACCAGGCCGCTTTGTGAACACAGCGTTCAGGGTTTGACATGCAATCGATCCCATCGGGCCGGGAAGCCCCGCCGTCGGAAGACCGCACTCCGCGCTCGTCGCCGCCCCGCATTCCCGAATGAAGGTCCGGGCTTACGGCCCCGGCATGGGCGTCGATGGAAAAAAGACCCGCCAACAGCAGAAGGGCAGGGGGCGATTTCAACGGGTTCATTCGTTCGGTCTCTCTCCGGCGGCCTTCCCGCGACAACGCCTCGTTTAGGCCGGCGCGCGGCTGACCGCAAACGGATTAACAGGGTCCGGCCTCGATCCGGCGGGCGTCCGATTGCGGAGATGCGGAGCATGCACGGGAGTTTCGGCCTTGTCCCATCGCACCGTGCCACCGGACCCGGAAGCGAGGGCAGGAGGTCGTGTACATGAATGGCGTGCCCCAGAAGGGCTCCGCCCCGTTCACCGGCCCATGTGCCGCGCCAGTCGACGTCGTAATACGATGCCGGGCGGTCCCAGTGAGTCTCCAGGCTGCCGGCGTAGCAGCGCCCGGCAAGACCCGCCTCGATCAATGCATGAAGCTGGGCGGCGCCGAACCCATAGCGATACTGGAACACCGGCGACAGGACGCCATCGATTTGCGCGACCTTCTCGGCAAGCCGGTCCGCTTCGGCCAGGGATGAGACAAGGGGCTTTTCGCAGATGACGATCTTGCGCGCGTCGAGCGCATCCATGCAGTTGCGGAAATGCAGACGCGGCGGCAGGCAGATGTCGACCTCCGGGTCGGTCAGCACGGCGTCGAAATCCGTCGTGACGCTGACACCGGGATAGTCCTTTGCCACGGCCTCGGCGCGCGCTGCATTGAGGTCGCAGATCGCCTTGACCCGGAAATATTCGGGAAGGGCGGCAAAGCCCGCCATATGTCGCGCGCCAATCCCGGCGCCGACGATCGCGACCGTTCGGGTCACGCCTGTTTCGCCTTCATCCGGGCCGAGATTGCAATGTCCATCGTCAGGAAGGTGTGCGCTTGCGAGGCAGCGGTCTCGGTCCGGTCCTCAACATCCGCGACGAGGCGCGGGAAATAGGGCAGGCCTGCATCTTTCCGGTTCTCCGCCAAGACGGCGGTTTTGCGGTGTTGGGGATTTCGGCGCGAAAGCTAACGGTCCCCGGCCGCATCGCCGGCGTCTTCGGCGCGCCTCCGCATCGCGCGAATCATCGGCCCGACGCGAATGTAGGTTCCGCCGGCGATCCGGTTGCGGGTGCGCAATACCGGTCGGTTCTCGGAAACATTCTTCCGGCTCTCGCGAAAGACGACATATATCCCGCTCGCGATGATGACTGCCGCGCCAACCAGCGTTATCCGCTCCGGTTTCTCGTTGAAAATCAACATGCCATAGAGCATCGCCCATATGATCTGCGAATACTGCATCGGCGCGACTATCGCCGCCTCGCCGGACTTGTAGGCGCCGATCATGCAGTTGAGCGCGACAAATCCCAGACCCGACAAAACGGCCACGGCAACGAGATCGTGCAGGGGCATCGGCCTGTAGCCGAGCGGCATCAGCGCCCCCATCGCCAGAAAGCTGCCGAGAAGCGGAAACAACAGCAACACGAGATCGCGTTCGTCGCGGCCGATGCGGCGCACAATGATGGAATTGAGCGCGGCGGCAAAAGCACCGATCGACGCGATCAAATGCCCGAAGGTGAATTCGGCGGCGCCCGGCCGCACGACGATAAGCACACCGATCAACCCCACGACCACCGCCCCGCCGCGATGAAGTCCGACCCGCTCGCCGAGGACGGGAATCGCCAGAAGCGTGATGATGAGCGGCACCGTAAATAGAATGGAATACACCTGTGCGAGCGGAAGGATGGAAAACGCATAAAACACGCACAGCGACGAAACGACGATCGAGGCGGTTCGAAGCGCGGTCCACCAGGGATGACGCGGCCGCAAATTGGCCTCCCGGGAATCGCCTACGAGCATGAACGACAGCCACGGGAAGCCGAACAGCACGCTGAAAAACAATATCTGGTGCGGGCTGTAGGTCGCACCGAGATATTTCACGATAACATCATGTGTGGCGAATATCGCGAATCCGAGAACCGCGAGCAGTGCGCCTTTCGTGTTGGGATTCATGGAAATTCCGGCGGTGAATCGGCCTCCACCGTCGATAAGCCATAACGTGAAATCTCTTTCAAGATAGCGAAACATACCGATTGAACATTTCCGCCATGCACCCGACACATGGCGGATGGCCGGTTCTCGAGCGCATTTCCCGGGACAGCGGTCCCGCCGGCATCGAGGCGGCCGCGCTTCCTTTTGGAATGCAATGTCAATTCCGGCCTTGCGTGGCGTTCGCGGCCATTCAAAAGCGCGCCGGATTGACGAATCAGCTTATTACTTCGCATCGTCGCCAAGGCTGCGCCGTTCCATCCGGCAGTCGCATGCCCATCGGTTCGTCGAAATGTTGCAGCATATTCAACGTCACGATTTTCGGTCCGTCGATCCTCGGATTGTCCCCTTCCGCGTTGCACCAACTGCCGTCGATTCGATCCGCGCGCGCACCGGACGCCCCCGCGGCGAGCATGGCCGCCGCAATGCCGGTAACCATGACCGGGCGAAGGAAATTCAATGTTCGCATGATCCGCCTCCCGAATGATCCGTCTCGCGATGGCTCCGCCAAACCGGGAGTGTATCACACAACAGGGTCCGGCTGAATTACGCTGTCTGGTAGTCGCCCTTGACCCTTTTCCTGGCCCGATCGAAATGAGGGAATGTCACGACCTTCGCCTTCAGCCGCTTTTGCAAACCGTCAAGCTGCCCGATCTCGATATCTCTGCCGGCCTCGGCGTGCGTGACGTCCAGGCGGGCCAGCGCGATCACCTTGCCGAGAATGGGCGAGCGAATCGCCGAAGTGATTTCACCCACCCGCGCCTTGCCGATTCTGATGCAATCGCCGCTCGACGGCACGGTTCCGCCCTCAATGTCCAGGCCGACGAGCCTGCGCCGTGGATGAGCCTTGCGTTCTTCGATCGCCGCACGGCCGACAAAGTCGTCCCTTTTGGAATGCAAGGGAACCGCGAACCCTATCCCCGCCTCGAACGGATCGGTCCGGTCGTCGAACTCATAATTGGCGAATATCAATCCGGCTTCGACGCGCAGCATGTCCAGCGCTTCAAGACCGAGCGGCGCCATGCCCATCGGTTCGCCGGCGGACCATATCGCATCGAACACGTCTATCGCATCCTTGGGATGGCAGAATACCTCGTAGCCCAGTTCGCCCGAATATCCGGTACGCGACACGACAACCGCAGGACCGTGGAAGTCGCCGACACGCCCGACCGTGAAACGGAACCAAGGGAGTTCCTCGATGGTCGGCCGGACCGGAGGCGTCCAGATGACTTTCGACAATATTTCCCGCGAAAGCGGTCCCTGCACCGCCACATTGTGCAGTTGAACGGTCGATGAACGCACCCAAGCGTTCAATCCCCGTTCTTCGGCCTGTTTGCGCAACCATAGACCGCTGTCGTCACTGCCGCCAACCCAGCGGAAATTATTGTCGCCGAGGCGAAACACCGTCCCGTCGTCGATCATGCCGCCGTGTTCGTAACACATGGCGGTGTAAACCACCTGACCAACGGACACCTTCTTCATGTCGCGGGTGACGCACAACTGCATGAGCTTCTCGGCGTCCGGCCCGGTCACCTCATATTTCCGCAAGGGTGACAAATCCATGATCGCCGCCTTCTCGCGGCACGCCCAATATTCGGCTATCGCACCATGATTGATCATCGTGTTGGCAAGCCAATAGCCATTGTACTCGATAAAATCGCGCGTGTGCCGGGCGAAACCCTCATAAAACGCGGTCTGTTTCGTTTCTTCCACTTCCGCCTCCGGTGTCATGCGCCAGCCGACCGAGCGCCGGAATTGTTCCTTCTCGCCGTAAACGCGAACTTGTATGTCCGTCGGGTTCCAGCCATTGGCCGGATCGACGTCGCCGGGACAACCCGTTGAAACGCACACCAGGTCGGTCAGCGCTTTAAGCAGGACAAAGTCACCGGGACGGGACCACGGATCATCCATCCAGATCGCATTCGCGTCGTCGAGAATCGTGTTGAAAAAGAAGTTTATAGCCGGCCATCCACCGCGCGGTTTGATGCCGTACCGGGCCATGTCCTTGTTGATATTGTCTGAACAGTTGACGTGACCCGGATAGCCAAGATCCTCGTAGTAACGGGCGGTGCACGCCAGTCCGAACGTGTCGTGACGTCCGCACGTGTCCTGAACGATTTCCGCCAGCGCCTCGTGGTCGATGCTGAAGTACTTCGAATAGATGCCAGGCGCCGGGTATAAAGAGCCCATGAGCGATCGGGTGGTTGTCGGGTCGATCTCACGCTCCATTCCCCTGTCGAGCGCCCGGCGCGAAAACGCCTGAAAATCGGAACACTCGCGCCCCTGAACATCGACGATCTGTATGAATTGCCCGGCCTTGACTTCAAAACCTTTCGCCTCGCCCGGTTGGATATTGATGTCCTGCAGCGGTTCCGCCAGCGGGTCGGGCGGCGGGCGACCGGATTTTCCATCGCCGGGTTCGGCACGGCGGACATACAGGACTAACTCCGTCGGCGCGTTCTGATCGCCGGGAGACATCGGCTCACCCGGTGCGGCGGCGATCAACAAGCCATCGCAACCGGCAAAAAACGTTTCCATGTCCCCCGGCCTTGACCCGTCGGCAAACAGCCGCGCCGATTTCGCCCGTCCAAGATCGAATTCGGCTTCCGACATTTTGCCGAGCACCTTCGCGCCGGAAGCATTCTCGGCCAGAACAGCCTTGATTCCCGATGCATCGCCATTGGCGGCGGCACCGATCATCGCCGGGTCGCTCACCCCATCGGCGTCGATAAAGACAAGTTCGGCGGGTTTCAGGCCTTCGCAGTCCAGCACCGAAATTTCGTCGCCCTTGCGGATGGATACGGTCCGGCTTCCTCCTCCCGGCACGGGATAGCGCTCCACGCCATGCGGAAGAACAGGCATGCGGGCCATGGCGATACCCCGCCGTTCATGGGACGTTTCCAATACAGGTCTTACATTCATCAATCGAGTCCCAGTTTCGCCTTGCGCCCGGATGCCCACCGCATGATGATGTTGTCGAAAGCCAACGCCATCAGCGACACGTTGATGCCGAGGACGAAATTTTTCCCCAATTCGTTTCCCGCCAACGTCTTTTGCAGTTCCTGACCGAGATCCTGCGTGCCGATAAAGGCGGCAATGATCACGATGAAGAACGAGAACATGATCGCCTGGTTGAAGCCGACCGCCATTGTGGGCAGGGCGAGCGGCAATTGGACGCTCCAGAGTTTTTGCCGGCGTGTCGCCCCCGCCATGTCCGAAGCTTCAATCAGCTCCGGCGGCACGCCGCGAAGTCCCTCGATCGTGTATCTGGTCAGCGGCACCATCGCGAAAATGAGGATCGAGAAGATGACCGCGACGTCGTTCACTCCGAACAGCATGATGGCCGGAATGAGGTAGATGAAACTCGGGAATGTCTGCGCGGTGTCGCAGGCCAGCAATATCCTGTTTGACCATTTTCGGTTTCGGCTGGCCTGGATTCCCAACGGAATTCCAAACAAGGTCGCCAGTGTCACCGCCGAGATTACGGTATACAGGGTGATCATCG
Source organism: Rhizobiaceae bacterium (assembly GCA_965204295.1). Classification (GTDB taxonomy): domain Bacteria; phylum Pseudomonadota; class Alphaproteobacteria; order Rhizobiales; family Rhizobiaceae; genus JAWKWH01. Next base: position 868,959 of record OZ241973.1, on the reverse strand, counting down.
AGCGATCCCACCAGCCCGTTACCGCCACGACGCCGAAAAAGATGAGAACGGTGACGCAGGAGCGCCGCCCCCCGACGCCGTAAGCCAGCGCGCCAAACGCCAGAAGCACAGCGGGCACGGGCAGCCAAAGAACCGAGTCTCTGAACGGAATCAGGACCCTGGTATTCAAGAACCACCTGATCGACTCGGTGGCGCTTTGCACCCAATCGACGTCGAGAGCCCATTTGATTGCGTCATCGATCTCCCGCCCCATGGAAAGGTCCTGGCGTCTCCCGACCTTGAACAGGTATGGCTCGACCAGCGCCAGAAGCGTGAGAACGACAAAGACGCCAATCCCGGTCAGCAGAAATATGTGCCGCCGCCGCCAGGGCGTTCCTTTCTCGAAATGCTCCGGCTGCCGAACCGCCCACGCCTTTGAAAGACGATCAAGGGTGACGGCTATCAGGACGATCGTCACCCCGATTTCGAACGACCGCCCAAGCTTGAAGGAATTCATCATCGCCAGCAGTTTGGCGCCAAGACCCGGCATGCCGATGAATGCGGTGAGGACGACCATCGCCAGACAAAGCATGATAACCTGGTTGACGCCGACCAGGATTTCGGCGCGGGCCGACGGCAGATGGACATGACGGAGCATCTGCCAGCGGGTGGAACCGCTCATCTTTCCGGCTTCGACAACTTCCGGCGATACTTTCTTCAGACCCAGTGTCGCCATCATTACCATTGGCGGAACGGCAAAGACGATGGTCGCCACCGCGGCCGCGGTCGGGCCGACTTTGAAAAAGATGACGGCGGGCAAAAGGTAGGTGAAAAACGGAAGCGTCTGAAGCACGGCCAGCATCGGCCGCAGCGCTTTTTCGACGCTTCGGTGCTTCCAGGCGAGAATGCCGAGACCCAAACCGGCCAGGAACGCGATCGGCGCGGCAACCACGATGACCGACATCGTTTCCATCGCGAGCTTCCATTGCCCCACGACGGCCGTCCATACGAATGTCCCGCCCGCAAGAAGAGCGAGGCGCCAACCGCCGAGCCAATAGCCAAGTACGGCGGCAACGCCGGCTACGGCGGCCCACGGCGCCGGACCAATTCTTGGCCAGCGATGCTTGCCATACAGGATATTGGCGGTCGCATCGAGCAGAACTTCGAGCCCCGACGCTATTCCACGTGTGACATATATCAGACCGAGATCTTCCCTTATGAAGTCGAAAAGCGACTGCATCCATTCCTGCCAAGGAAGCAACGCCCATTCCGGCAAACGGATCAGGCCATCGGGCAGGATCGGTTTTGCCGCCGCGAACAACAAGGCGGCGGCAAACATTAACCATGCGATCTGGATGTTTGTAGGACTTTTCACCGGCCCGGCGACCGCATCGGCTATCGCCGCCATCAATGCTGACCCAGCAGGATGTCGAGGCCGGCTTGCCGTTCAAGCACGCCGGTAAACTTTCCGCTCGCGTCGGCGATCGGCAGGAGTTCCCGTTTGTCTTCGACCAGTAGCCGGGCCAGCGCGTGAATGGTCGTCTTTGCATCGACCGGTTCACCGGATACTTCTTGCCCATTGAGCGGTCTGGACAGGAATCCGGCATGAACCACACGGGCCTTGTCGATTTCTTCGGTGAACCTGGCCACATACTCCGTCGCCGGGTTGAGAACGATCCGGTCGGGAGTATCGCATTGCTCGACCGCACCGTCCTTCATGATGGCAATTCTGTCGGCGAGCCGAAGCGCTTCGTCAAAATCGTGGGTGATAAATGCGATCGTCTTGCCCAGCATCGCCTGCAAGCGAAGAAATTCATCCTGCATTTCGCGGCGGATCAACGGATCAAGAGCTGAAAACGGTTCATCCAGAAACCAGATATCAGGCTCGATCGCCAGTGAACGGGCAATGCCGACACGCTGCTGCTGCCCACCTGACAATTCGTGCGGGAAGTACTCCTCGCGCCCGGCCAGGCCGACAAGTTCTATGACATCCAGCGCTCTCTTGCGCCGTTCGTGACGATCCTGGCCGCGCATTTCGAAAGGAAAGGCCACATTCTCCAGCACGGTCCGATGCGGCAGCAGACCAAAATTCTGAAAAACCATCCCCATTTTGCGCCGTCGAAGCTCAATCAGCTCTTTTTCATCCAGTTCCGCGATGTTCTGGCCATCGACCGTTATCTCGCCGCCGGTGATCTCGTGGAGGCGCGAAAAGCAGCGAACCAATGTCGATTTTCCCGAACCCGAAAGACCCATGATAACAAGCATTTCGCCGCGTCCGACATCAATCGAAACATCCCGGACGCCCGCAATGTAACCCGCCTGTCTGATGTCCTCGAAACTCATCCCCGCCGGCATCTGTCGTAGAAAACGTTCAGGCTCCGGCCCGAAAAGTTTCCAGACATTGCGGCATTCGATGACTGTTTCGCTTACCGCCATTTTGTTTTCCGCGCATCCGGCCGTCCCGGGTCACCGGGACGGCCTCCGTATATTGCCGCAATCCTGCCGACCGAGATGCCTACATCACCGCCTCAATCCAGAACTTCCAGACGCTTTCATTGTTTTCAAGCCATTCCTCGGCCGCTTCCTCAGGCTCCATCTCGTCAATATCGACGAGTTTGGCTATTTCGGCAATTTGCGCGTTTGTGAAGCTGATCTTGGTCAGGACTGCATAAGCGTTGGGCCACTTGTCTTTCATGCCGTCCCAGGCGGCCTTTTTCAAGTATCCGTTCGCCGGGTTGCCGCAATCATAGATGGCGTCCGGGTTGGGACCGACCTTCGGGTCCTTGTCGCAGCCTTCCTCCCATGTCGGGAACTCGACAAATTCGCCAGGCCACACGGCTTCAGCGAAATTCGGCGTCCAGTTGAAGACCACGACCGGCTTCCTGTCCTTCTCGGCGGCGCCGATTTCGGCCCACAGAGCGGCAGCCGAACCCGCATTGATAACGGTAAAGTTCATACCGAGCGCGTCGACGCGTTCCTGAGCGTGCTTCAACCAGTCAACCGGCCCATCGAGATAACGGCCCCTGTCGCCGGTTTCAGGGGTAGCGAACATCGCGGCGCAATCGTCAAGCGCCTTCCAGTCCGGCAGACCCGGGCAGGATTCCTTGGTCCATATCGGATACCACCAGTCCTCGCGGTTTACCGCGTCATGGTCACCGGCATCATGCAGACCGCCTTTTTCAAGCGCGGTGCGGAAGGACTTGCCAAATGCCCCCTCCCACACTTCCAACTCAAGGTGCACGTCGCCGATGCGAACCGATTCGTAAACAGCCTGGCTGTCAGTTGTCACGAGCTCGACATTGTCGCCCATCGATTCGAACATCTGGCCGACAATGTGGCTCATCACGATCTGGCTCGACCAGTTGTGGATCGGAATAATGATCGGATCCTTGCTGTTCTCGGCCAGAGCGCCACCCATGCCGGCGAAGGCAATCGCTGTTGCTGATAGAAGAGTTGTCAGTTTCATTTTCGCTCCCTAATCGTTGTTCAAATTCGGCGACCGAAGCGTTCTCCTCTTCGGCGTGGAGCGAGTTTGCCAAGAGTCTCGAAAATTCCTGCAAAGAAATTTGATTGGCAATGCCCATAAAAATTGGTGGCAAAATCTGTTTATTGTCGTCTAATCAATACCTTGGAGAGAATTTCGAATAGGGCTGATTTGCAATGGCTTGTTTACCGACGCAATATTTTTGCGCGCAAAGGCACACCGATTTTCCGATCGCATCGCACCGGGCGGTGAGGTAGCAGGCAATGGTTCGCAGCAAAGCCAAGGTGCTTCCGCCGCTCGATTATATTTGCGGCAGCCGGTCGCGATCTCAATATCAGTGAAACGGCGATCAGCCGAAAAGTGCGTCTGCTCGAGCAACACTACGACATCGCCTTGTTCGTACGCGGCCACCGTTCGATCGCGTTGACGACCCAGGGAAAGCGCCTGCTGACCTCTGTCGAGCAATCTCTGGATATCCTGCGAAACGCGTCTCGGACCATGTTCTCCCAACAGCAGAAGAATGCGGTCAATCTCGCCGCGACCAACTCGGTTTCATCGCTGTGGCTGATGCCGCGCTTGCGCAAGTTCAACAAGGCGAACCGGCGCATCAAGATCATGCTTGTGTCCTCGGACAGCGACGAGGAGTGCCTCGCCGAAAACATGGATCTAACGATATTGCGCGGAGAAGGCAACTGGCCCGGCTATGAATGCCGTATACTCTTCGGGGAAACCGTCTTTCCCGTTTGTACCCGGGAATATCTCGACGCGAACCCCAAGGCGACTCAGATATCGGAACTCCCCCGCCTTGATCTGATCACCGTCGACAGCAGTCACACGGAGTGGATGACCTAGCCTGTCTGGCTCGTACATAATGGCCAGAAGAAAGTCGAATTGGAGCGCACGACCAGTTTCAACACCTATCCGCTGTCAATTCAGGCCGCGTTCGACGGTCTGGGCGTCGCCCTTGGCTGGCGGCATCTGGTGGACCCGCTCCTCGATTCCGGCCGGCTTGTCCGTCCGTTGGGCGATACATGTGTCCGTACCGAATCCGGTTATTATCCGATGAAGAGGGTCGGCAGGAGGAGTTTTCCGGAGCTTGAGGTGGTCAGGAATTGGCTGATCAACGAAAGCGAAACACGCCAACGCTACAGTGCGCGATCCTCAATCCGATCCGTCGGTTCGATCCCCTGACCGTCGCGTTTCGAAATGCCGGATGGCAGGCATGCGACCGGACCGGTGTTTGCTCCGGGATTGACAAGAACGTATCATGAACATACGGTTGCTGCATCGTTCCCGCCGGCAACCGATCTGTGGAAAGATGGTTTCGGTGAAGTTTCCCGTGTGGGTTTGGTCTAAACAGGCGAGCATCAACGCCGGTGTGACCGCACCGGTTTCGTCACAATTTTGGAGCTGTCACAATGGCGGGAAGTGTCAACAAGGTTATTCTGGTCGGCAATCTGGGCGCGGACCCCGAGGTGAGGCGTCTCAATTCCGGCGACCCCGTGGTCAACCTTTCGGTCGCGACATCTGAAAGCTGGCGCGACAAACAATCGGGCGAACGCCGCGAGCGAACCGAGTGGCACCGTGTGGTTATCTTCAACGATCACCTTGCAAAAGTTGCCGAGCAATATTTGAAGAAGGGCATGAAGGTTTATATCGAAGGCCAGCTTCAGACCCGCTCGTGGGAGGACCAGTCAGGCCAGAAGCGATACACCACGGAGATTGTCCTGCAGCGGTTTCGCGGCGAGTTGCAAATGCTCGACAGCCGCAACGCCGGCGAGGGCGGACAAGGCGGGGACTTTGGCGGCGGCAAAGGCGGTGGTGGTTCCGACTTCGGGCAATCCGGCCCCGGCGGCGGCGATTTCTCCCGCGACATGGACGACGAGATACCGTTCTGAGCGGATGCGGTCGCTCGCCTGTCGGCGTCGTCCCGGCACGCATGATTCCGGCAGGTATGAGTTCCTTGGCAATCGATGCGAGACGCTTGCCCATTTGATCTTCGACGGCGATTCCGAGCCACATGCACTCCATAATCGCCGACTGACACTCAATCCAATGAGGCCGTCTGCCGATTTCGTTCCGCCGCCTCCAGCGCCTGTTTCAACACCTTGGAGTCACCGATATGATTGGCCAGAACCAGGATCAGCCGCGCGTTGAAAGCGTCGCTTTCCGCCTTTGACATTCCCTCATGCGCGGCAAGCAATTCGGCATAGAAATCGTCAGCGGCGACCATGTTGGGTTTGGTGTTCAGTTCGCTCATTGCTCTTCCCTCAAACGTGACCGACAGCCCTGTCGAGCGCCGTTCTCACGGCGTTTTCATCGAAGTCCGTCCAGCGTGCCGCCACGTGTTGGTCCGGGCGCAGAAGATAGACCGCCCTGCCCGCCTCGCCGAGATACCGCGCGGCGAGCGCTCCGCTTGCGTCATCGGCGGCGGAAAGCGGCACGCGCTCGATCGTTATTCCGTTCACGTCCAGCGTGGCCGGTGCGTCCGCGTCGATCGTCATCAACTGAAAACTGTCACCGAGCCTGTCGAGCAGCCAGCGACCGCCAAGCGGCGCATCCACCGCCGGTGAGCCGGGCCGCGTACGTTCAGGCATATCCGCCGCATCCGGCCCGTTGAGCGGTGAGCCATCATAGGTGCAGGGCACGCTCAACCGGCCGGAATTGACAATCGGGCGTGCAAAATCGTGGTGTTCGGCGAGATCGAGCACGGCATCCCGGAACGTTCGGCTGATCTCCGATTTCGGCGTGATGAAATCGGTCGAACGCGTGGAGCTCAATATATTCTCGTCGGCGCCGTAAATGCGTTCATGATCATACGAGTCCAGCAGGCTTTCCGGCGCCAGCCCGTCGATGACGAGCTTCAGCTTCCAGATCAGATTATCGGTATCCTGCAGGCCTGAATTGGCGCCGCGCGCTCCAAAGGGCGAGACCTGGTGCGCCGCGTCGCCTGCAAACATGACCCGCCCATGGCGGAATTTTTCCATGCGTCGGCATTGGAACGTATAGATCGACACCCATTCCAGTTCGAACTTAGCATCCTCGCCCAGCATGGCTTTCAGCCGCGGGATCACATTTTCCGGTTTCTTTTCCCTGTCGCGATCGATGTCCCGGCCCAGTTGCAGGTCGATGCGCCAGACATTGTCGGGTTGTTTATGCAGCAAAGCCGACCGGCCACGATTGAACGGCGGATCGAACCAGAACCGTCGCTCGGTTGGAAAACCGGCTTCCATGATCACATCGGCGATGAGGAAATTGTCCGCGAAAACCCGGCCCGCGAAATCAAGCCCCAGCATCGCGCGGGCAGGCGAGCCGGCGCCGTCACAGGCGATCAGCCAGTCAGCTTCCAGATGATACGGGCCATCGGGCGTCTCCGCCAGCAGGGCGACGTGGTCGCCCCTAGGGTCGATGCCGAGCACGCGCGTCTTGCCCCGCAGATCGACCGGCTTGCCTTGCGCCTGCAATTCGCGCACCCGCTCCACCAGATAGAACTCGAAATAGTATTGTTGCAAATTTATGAATGCCGGTCGCTTGTGCCCGTCCTCCGGCAGGAGGTCAAAGCCGTAAACCTGACGTTCGTCGAAAAACACCTTGCCGGTTTTCCAGGTCACGCCCTTGCCGGCCATCGGGTCGCCGCAGCCGAGCCGGTCGAGGATTTCGAGCGGTCGCTTGGCAAAGCAGATCGCTCTTGAACCGAAACTGACCCTGTCATTGTCGTCGAGCACCACAACGGGAACATCCTGCCGCGCAAGGTCGATCGCGGCGGCAAGCCCGACCGGACCGGCCCCGATCACCGCGACCGGATGTCTCGCCGGCGCGGCGGCGTCCTGATCCACGGAGCGCCGATAGGGATAAAGCGGTGTTTCGAATATCTTGCTCATGGATTCGGATTTCCGGCGTTGGCGCCCATTTGCCCGACGACGTGAATTTTATCGGTTTCATTTGCAACCATCAAACCGAATTCAGTTTGAGCGCAATCATTTCCAATAAGCCTTCCACCGGGGGCGCTCGTTCAAATTCAAGGTGGAACCCGTCCGCTTGAGACGGCACGGTCCCGGCGTGCCGCGACTACGCATACGCCTGGCCGCGGTGATGGATCCGATGTTGAACCAGAAGTAGCGGCAGCGCATCAACCCGTTCCTCGACCGGACCGGCCTCACGCTCGTTTTTTCGGGCTTCGGCAAGCATCGCGCCCGTAAGCCCATGGCGAAACCGCATATATACCGGGTGTTGCACCTGGTTTAAGAATCCAGCGAGTTGATGCGCGAGGAGAGAACAATTTGAGGTGAAGCGAAAACTTGAATCTTCAGGCGATTTTGGCGATCCCGGCAGGATTCGAACCTGCGACCTATTGATTAGGAATCAATTGCTCTATCCTGCTGAGCTACGGGACCGCGCCGCATCTTTTATCCGCACCGGTCCGCTTCACGCAAGTGGTTGCCGCATCGTTGAAGTCGACCGAATTCGATGATCGCGATTTCAGGGCGCCCACCGGTAGGATGGAATATCGGGGATCGCCTGAAACAATTGGGTCGCGGCCCGCCCCGATGATATGGCACAGGCGCAACGGTCGCCGGATTTTGATGGCGCGATATCGGAATCAGGCACATTCGCCCGCGTACGTACACAGGCGATCCGTCGTCCACCGACCGATCAGTCCTGATCCTCCCGGAACAGGCCTGCCTGAACCGCGGCGAAATCTCGCGGTGCGTCGAGCCCGATGTGTTTCCAGGCGTTTGCGGTCAACATCCTGCCACGCGGGGTTCGCTGGATAATCCCCTGCCGGATCAGATATGGCTCGATGATATCTTCGATCGCGTCGCGCGGTTCCGACAGCCCCGCAGCTATGGTTTCGATACCGACAGGACCGCCGCCGAAATTACCGGCGATCATCGTCAGATAACGCCGGTCAAGCTGGTCGAGCCCGAGGGTATCGACTTCCAGCCTGGAGAGCGCCTCATCGGCGACCGCCCGTGTTACTTCACCCGCTCCGGCGACATCGGCGAAATCGCGCACCCGCCGCAGCAAACGGCCCGCGACCCGCGGCGTTCCACGGGCGCGGCGGGCGATTTCAAGCGCACCGTCTTCGGCGATCGGCAAACCCATTATGCGGGCGCCGCGCCTCACGATCAGTTCCAGTTCTTCGGTTGCGTAGAAATCAAGGCGAACAGGAATGCCGAAGCGGTCCCGCAGGGGCGTGGTCAAAAGACCGAGCCGCGTCGTGGCGGCAATGAGCGTGAAGTCGGCCAGTCCGATTTTGACCGATCTGGCGACGGGTCCCTCGCCGATGATCAGGTCGAGTTGGTAGTCCTCCATGGCGGGGTAGAGGATTTCCTCCACTGCCGGGTTCAACCGGTGAATTTCATCGATGAACAGGACATCGCGGTCTTCCAGATTGGTAAGCAGGGCGGCCAGGTCGCCGGCCTTGGCGATGACGGGACCGGAAGTGGAGCGAAAATTCACGCCCAGTTCGCGAGCCATGATTTGGGCCAGTGTCGTCTTTCCCAGACCGGGCGGACCGACAAACAGGACATGATCCAGAGCCTCGCCGCGGGAATTCGCCGCTTCGATAAAAACTTTCAGATTGGCGCGCACCGCCTGCTGGCCGACAAACTCGTCAAGAAGCTGGGGACGGAGCGTACCGTCGGCATCCTCGCCAATCCGGTCCGGAGAAAGCAGGCGGGCCGGGTCGTTCATTGCGCTTCACTGCCATCGAACGCGCGCCCGGCACAACCCCGATTCACCGCGCCAACTCCTTCAAACCCAATCTGATCAGCGTTGCCGAGGCCGCGTTCTCGCCGGCATCCTTGACGGCTGCCGCCACGGTGTTGGCGGCCTGATCGCGACTATAACCGAGATTGACCAGCGCGGACACGGCGTCTGCTATCGGTGCGGCGGCCAAACCCTCGCCAAGTTCCCGTTTGAGCCCGATTGCGGCCGTCGCATCGCCGGCCGGCGCGGGCGCCTTGTTTTTCAGTTCCGTGACGATACGCTCGCCGACTTTCTTGCCGACTCCCGGCGCGCGACTGATCATGACCGCATCGCGAAGGGTGATCGCGTTCGCAAGCTCCGACGGACTCAATGTCGAAAGGACCGCCAGCGATACTTTGGCGCCCACGCCCTGAACGCTCTGCAAAAGACGGAACCACTCGCGCTCCAGCGTCGAGGCGAAGCCGAAGAGCTTCAGTTGGTCCTCGCGCACGAATGTCTCGATAAACAGGACGGCCGTCTCGCCTGGTCCGGGCAGATTTGAAAGCGTGCCCGTGCCGCAAAAGGCGACATAGCCGACGCCATGGACATCCATGATGACGTGGTCTTCGGCAATTTCGTCCACAACACCCTTGAGTTTGCCGATCACGCCAATGCCCCCTGTCGAATTCGAGCGCTTTGCCGGTGATGTGCATGGCAGATGGCGATGGCCAATGCGTCGGCGGCATCGTCGGTATCAAATTCCGCCCTGGGCATCAAGACATTGACCATCATGTGAATTTGCTTTTTGTCGCCATGGCCGGTCCCGACCACCGATTTCTTGACCGCGTTGGGCGCGTATTCGGACACCGCTATGCCGAATTTCGCCGGAACCAGCATGGAAACTCCGCGGGCTTGGCCAAGTTTCAGCGTCGCGACGGCATCACGGTTGACGAACGTCACCTCAACCGCCGCCTCATCAGGCCCGAATTGATCCATGACCGCGGTCAGACCGTCATGAAGTTCGCGCAGTCTGACGGCAAGTTCCGCCTTCGCATCGGATTTCACGGCGCCCGAGGCAACAAACCGCAGCGAATTGCCCTGCATCTCAATCACACCCCAACCGGTGCGGCGCAGGCCGGGATCAATGCCGATAATTCGAATCGTCTGGTTCATCAACCCAAGCATAGCGCCCCCGCCGGCGCACGCCATGCCTAACTTGCCCGCAAACCGGATTCAGCGGCGGGAAAAAGCGGTGTTGAGCAGCGAAATCTGGTCGTTGACCGGATTTGCCGCCGATGTGCCCGGGTCAGCTTTTGCCTCGCCGTAAATTTCCTCATCCATCCGCCGCACGACGCCCTGCAGGCTCAACGAGCGTGAAACGAGGTCGCGGAAAGCGTCCGGAAGCTCGGGCCAAGCCGGCGAATCCCGCGCCGCCGACAAGGTATCGAGCCGAACCTTCGCCTTTTCAGCGGCCACCTGCTCCCTGGTCATTTCGCCGGAATTGGCGGCGCGTTGGAGTAGAAGCCAGGATGCAATTTGCATAAGCCGGGTGGTCAGACGCATCGATTCGGCGGCATAGAACGTTGCCGCGATGCGCGACAGCTTCCTGGCCTCGGCCCGCCCTTCTCCGTCGAGATATTCGGCCGCCTGCTCAACCAGCTTCATGCCTTCGTCGTAGAGCGGCTTGAAAGAGCCGGAAAACGCCCGGCGCTCCGCCAGATTGACGGTCACGGAATTCGATTTGCCGGGCTCGTTCATGCCGCTTGTCGGCCCCTCATACATACGCCAAACCCGCCACATCGCAAGACCGGCCCGGTTAGCGGCGGGCAAATTGCGCCCGACACGGTCTGAAGGCAAGGAATTGTTTAGCAAAGGGTTAACGCGCGGCTGGACATTGCAAATGCCCGATCCCGACCGCCGACCGCCCGCAAAAGCAGAAAAAAAGAGCCGCTGCAAAGGCGGCTCTGAGATTTAAACAGGGAGGCGTCAAACAGAGTGGTGGAACCACCCGGCAGGAATCCAGAAAACTGAATTGGCGTCAGTAAACACTCGTAAAGCTTAACACATGATTAACGGACAGGATTTTGTTCGAGTTTTCGGGAATACCGGCACAGACCGCAGCGGCAATGCTCGAAACTCTCAACTGTATCGCCGCTGTTTTGTATCGGGCGTCAGCAACCTGATCGAGGAGCGGAAGATGCAGGACGCCCGACCGTATCCGGACCGGCCGGATCGCCGCGCCGGGCGACTGCCATCGCGCCGGGGATGTCAATTCCCGTTGGAGTCGGAATCCCGGATCCGTATGCGCTCCGTGCCGTATTGCACCTTTCAGACGGCTGACATACATAGGGGAAATCCCGACGTTCACCGCCGGGCCTTGAACCCGGAAACGCAGAAGGACACATCATCATGAGCGGTATCGCTGAACTCATCGGCAACGAAGTCAAAAACAACGATGTCGTACTTTTCATGAAAGGTACGCCGGGATTTCCGCAATGCGGATTTTCAGGCCAGGTGGTGCAGATTCTCGACTATCTCGGTATCGGCTACCATGGCGTCAATGTGCTCGCCTCGGACGATATGCGCCAAGGCATCAAAAAATTTTCCAGTTGGCCGACCATCCCGCAGCTCTACGTCAAGGGTGAATTTGTCGGCGGTTGCGATATCGTCCGCGAGATGTTTCAGGCTGGCGAACTTCAGACTTTTCTCGGCGAAAAAGGCATTGCAACAAAAGGCGACGCCTGATGAGCTGGTCGGTCTACCTCTCGGGCGAAATCCACACGGACTGGCGTGACGCAATCGAAGCCGGCGCCAAGGCGGCCAGCCTGCCGACACTGTTTGCCGGACCGGTGACCCATCATCAAGCCTCGGACGATTGCGGCGTAGCGATACTCGGAGCGGAGCCGGACAAATACTGGCATGACCACAAAGGCGCGCGGATGAACGCGATCCGCACCCGGACGCTGATAGGCAAGGCCGATATCGTGGTGGTGCGCTTTGGCGACAAATACAAACAATGGAATGCCGCCTTCGATGCGGGCTATGCGTCGGCCCTCGGCAAACCGCTGATCATCATGCACCCGCCCGAACATCAACACGCCCTGAAGGAAGTCGACGCGGCGGCGCTTGCCGTGACACAAACTCCGGAGGAAGTGGTCGAAATCCTGCAATATGTGATTGACGGGAATCTGAAAGGCCATAAATGAACGTTCGCTGCCTGTGTCATTCCTTCCGGCGGACGGGCAAAATACGTGGATCAGTGGGATAAAATTTGAGACAGTCGCACAGTCGCAATGAATCAGACGATCGAAGCGAAAGAAAAAGAGCTAAAGAGTATCTTTAGCGACGGTTATCTCTTTGAAATCCCCGCATATCAAAGGCCGTATTCCTGGACCACGGAACAGACGTCGGAGTTGCTTGACGATTTGCTGGCGGCTATAGAAGATGGCGGCGATATGGAAGAAATCCCGCTCTATTTCCTCGGCAGCATCGTTCTGATCAAATGTACGCCCAAACCCTTGCGCAGGTTGTGGATGGCCAACAGAGATTGACGACGCTCAGGATACTCTTTTGTGTTCTGCGGGAATTATCGGAGGATGATTACACACGTGGAAGCTTCAATGAGTATGTATGCGAGAGGGGCAACCAATTTGCGGGGAGTAAGGATCGTTTTCGCCTGAGCTTGAGAGAGCTTGATTGAGAATTCTTCAGGAAAAAGGTACAGACTGTCGATGGACTCGCTGCGTTTCTAAAGCAGGACAAAGCGACCCGTACCGACAGCCAACGGCGAATATTCGAGAATGCAAAATACCTATGGGATCAGCTTGAGAAACTTGACCAGGCGGAACGCGATCGTTTGACCATGTTTCTGGTCCGGCGATGTCATCTGGTGGTTGTTACCGCTTCCGATCAGAATTCCGCATACCGAATCTTCTCCGTGATGAACGATCGTGGCCTGGACCTATCTCCCACTGACATTTTGAAAGCCGACGTCATCGGCGCGATGCCTGAAACGAACTGGACCTGTCACGCTTTTGTGCCGCCCCAAGTGCTCGTTTAAGCCAGCTTTCGTTCGAAGGCGACGGGGCTTTTCCAAGCCAGTGCTGAGTGACGGCGGCGCGGATTGTAGAAGCCGTTGATGTACTCGAAGATTGCCATCTCAGCTTGCCGCCTTGTTTCCCAGGACCGTCGCCAGATCAGCTCTGCCTTGATGGTTTTGAAGAAGGTTTCGACAGCGGCGTTGTCGTAGCAGTTTCCCCTTCCACTCATCGATACCTTGAACCCATGCTGGCGCAGGATCTTCTGGTAGTCGTGAGAACAATATTGGCTGCCACGGTCTGTATGATGGATGCAGCCCTTCGGTGGTGCCCGGAAGGCAATGGCCATATTTAGCGCTCTGATGGCCAAGTCGCGTTTCATCCGGTTACTGACGGCCCAGCCGATGACGCGCCGGGAATGCAGGTCCAGGATCACTGCCAGATACAGCCATCCCTCCCGCGTCCAAACATAACTGATGTCGCCCGCCCATTTCTGGTTGGGCTTGCCCGCTGTGAAGTCCCGATTCAGCAAATTCGGTGAGATGTTGAACTTGTGATCGCTGTCTGTCGTCACTTTGTGCTTGCGTGTTCTAACAACAGATATGCCGTTCTGGCGCATCAACCTGCCAACACGGCGGTGGCCAACATCCAAGCCGATCTCCTTTAGCTCCTCGGTCATTCTTGGCCGACCATAGCTGCCCAGGCTGAGACGCGACTGCTCTCTGATGTGCGCCAACGTCACCATATCAGACCGCTGTCTGCGGCTGGCCGGACGGGTGCGGAAAGCCCGCAATCCGCGCGGGCTGACACCGTGGGTGGGATTACCTTTGATATCATACATAGGTGCGGAAAGCCCGCAATCCGCGCGGGCTGACACCGACAACATGGCATAAGCGTTTGGCTGGAAAGCTGTCACGGTGCTCTTCGATGAACCTAAACCTCATTGCTTTAGGCCCGCGAAGAACTGGGTGGCTTTTTTTAGGATGTCCCTCTCCTCCTTCAGGAGCCGGTTCTCCCGCCGAAGCCGGTCATTCTCTTTGGCGAGGCTTAAATCCTCTTTGGAAACCACGTCTGTGTCTCGATGCGCGGTGATCCATTTGTTCAGTGTTGACATGCCAACACCCAGATCGTCGGCCACTTGCTTACGCGTTAGCCCGCTTGTCAGCGCGATCCGCACCGCATCCTGGCGAAATTCGTCTGTCCGTTTCAGTCCCATAGTCAGTCTCCTTTGTTGCAGTAAATGCTATCAAAGGAGCGGCATCAAACCGCGACAGGTCCACGGCGAATCCCTGCTGATCATTTGCGAGCGCCCGTCGCTCGGCCGGTATGATGCCCTGGTGCCCGAAGCGGCAATTCGCGAAGCGCGCTCAATCGGCGTGGAACCGACCATTCTGGAAGTCGACGGGCCGGAGAGCCAAATCAGTACTGAGATCACTACGGCGGTGCGGCAACGCGATTGCACGATTCGGTCATGGTCTACGCGCGCAACGCGGAAGTACTCGCCTCCGCCTATGGCGGAACCGATCACCGGACCATGGTGGAGGTTAAGCACCGTGTCGATGAACTCTGCGCGGCGGCAGATTGCATCGAAATAAGCTGCGAACTCGGTACAATGCTCACCGGCAAACCGGCCGTCGGAAGCGCCGATGAATTGGAGTATGTATCCGTAGCACGCTTTCCCCTGGCCTTGCCCGCCCCGGTTCTGGCGTCCGGCTTTTCCAGCCGCGTGGCTCTTACCCGCTACCTCACACCGACCGGATCAATGCTCTATTAGCCGGCCGACATATCCATCGATGGAGTTGTCTTCGCAGAGGTTCGCGAGGGGCGTATCAAAGGATTCTCCGGCAGTCCCAAATCCTTCAAGCGCACGGAACGCCACTACGAGCACGCCGCAGGGTTGTTCGGCATTGATAAAGCTGCTGTTCATTCTTGGCACGCTGGCATCCATCCCGCCTGTTTTTGTACCGACAAGGTGGCTGACAATCCGGATTGATGGTCCAACAACGTATTCGGCAATCCGCGCTACCTGCATTTTCACACCTGCGGCGCTTACGCGCCGGGTGAGATATGCTGGATGGTGCTCGATCCCACAATCACGCTTGATGGTATTGATCTGTGGAAGAACGGTCGGCTTTGTCTGTCGCAATTCGGCATCGCCGCCGCCGGGACCGAGCGATGGCCCGCTTTGCGGAACCTGCTCTATAATCCCGATACGCGCATTGGCCGATAAAGGCTGTTCGGTTCCGGCATGGCCGTGCCCGTCGTCAGCCGCTCGCCCGTCCGCGCGCGTTTCCGGCGCTCCCGGTCGAAAACTATCGTTCCGCCACAGCGGGCTCACCGCGCCGTTCGCGGATGAAATTCGCAAACCGGCGGAAAAGGTAGTGAGAATCCTGTGGGCCGGGGGAAGCTTCCGGATGATGCTGCACCGAGAATACCGGCTTGCCCGTCACCCGCAGACCGCAGTTCGAGCCGTCAAACAAGGAGACATGAGTCGCCTCGACACCGGCGGGCAGACTGTCGCCGTCAACCGCAAATCCGTGGTTCATTGAAACGACCTCCACCTTCCCGGTCGTAAAATCCTTCACCGGATGGTTTGCGCCGTGGTGACCCTGATGCATCTTGACCGTTTCGGCGCCGAGCGCCAGCGCCAGCATTTGATGCCCGAGGCAGATGCCGAACAGCGGAATGCCGCTCGCGACCAGAGCACGGATTTCCGAAACGGCATATTTCCCCGTTGCCGCCGGATCGCCTGGCCCGTTTGACAGAAAGACGCCGTCGGGGGAGAGCGCCAGAATGTCTTTCGAAGAAGTTTCCGCCGGCGCCACGGTGACTTTCGCGCCGAGGCTCGCAAGCAGTCGGAGAATGTTGCGTTTCACGCCGAAATTCACGGCGACAATATGCATCGGGCGTTCGCCTGCTTCGCCAAACCCCTCATCCCATGCCCACGGCGTCTCGGACCAGTCGGACGATTGGCCCGAGGTCGCGTCCCTTGCCAGGTCCAGACCAATAAGTCCATGCCACTTTGCCGCCCGTTCCTTGAGATCATACAGATCGAACCGGCCATCGGCGGCGTGCGCGATGATGGCGTTGGCGAGTCCTTTCTCGCGAATGTGTACGGTCAACGCGCGTGTGTCCACGCCCGATATGGCGATTATGCCGCGATCCTTGAGCCATGCGTCCAGGTGGCTCGTGGCCCGATAATTCGACGGGTTGGTGACCGCCGCCCTGAAAACGGCGCCGACGGCGCCGGCGCACCGTGCCGGCTCGAGGTCTTCCATATCTTCACCGTTGGCGCCGATATTGCCGACATGAGGGAACGTGAACGTGACGACCTGCCCGGCATAGGAGGGATCCGTCAGGATTTCCTGATAACCGGTAATTGCCGTGTTGAAGCACACCTCGGCCTCGGCGACGCCGGTCGCGCCCAATCCTGCGCCTTCGATGACCGTTCCGTCCGCCAGCGCCAGAATTCCGGTCGTCGTCAGCGCTGTCCATGGCCGCGGCGGGTTCGGTTGCCCGGCGGCCGGGCGTTCGATTGCCATATTGAATCCTCCATCGCGATGAGCGGGACGTGACGATGATGTTCCGCACACCGCATATGCGCGGCGCCATGGCATGATACCGGCGGGCAGAGGCTTCGAATTGCCCATGCGGGCAGCGGACAATAGTGGAAGGACCGAACGGCGTCAATGAATGCAGGGCGTCGGGTCGCGATAGATAAAATATAACAATATCAATAATATAAATTGAAAGAAAGCCGTTGCAATGCAACAAACGGAGCGGTATGGTCCGCCGCTCGTTACGGAGTGTGAACCGGCCATGCGCGACAAGTTCGTCGAAGCGCTGAAACAGGCGCAGAAATCGCAGGACAAACGCACCGTCTCCACCTTGCGCCTTATCCAAGCCGCGATCAAGGATCGCGATATCGCCCATCGCGGCGCCGGAAAAGATCCTGTCGGTGACGCTGAAGTTCTGAAAATACTGGCGAAGATGGTCAGGCAGCGCGAAGATTCCGCCAGGGCCTTCGAGGAAGGCAACCGGCTGGAACTCGCCGAACAGGAGCGCGCTGAGGTCGAAATTATCCGCAGATTTCTGCCGCAACAATTGTGCGAAGAGGATGTAAAGGCTGCTTGCGCTGAGATTGTCGATGAGACCGGTGCCGACGGTCTGCGGGATATGGGCAAGTGCATGAACGCCCTTAAACGGAAATATCCCAGCAGAATGGACTTTGGAAAAGCATCCGGTATCGTCAAGGGCTTGCTGCGATAGAGACCGTTGGAATCGGTTTTTGCCGGACATTCCGTTTGCAAGCCGGTTTGGTTATTCACCGGTCGACCTGTCCAAAATGTTGATTCGCAGGCTGCTTTTGCATTGTCCACACATATCAACAGATGCTGTTTGACCGATTTGGCAATTCAGAAGCAGCATCCCTTGACAGTGAAGTTCCGCTCGGCGGCGAAACGGACTGGTCGAAACGGGCTACCCGGCTCGCGGGCGGACAGGGTTTTTTCGGAAAGACGGTTCGCAGGCGGGAAGCCACCGGGGAGGCGGAAGCGGGATGTGCACAGAACCGTATTCGCGCCGGCGAACCGTGGAGCGGCAGCTAAACCGAAACCGCGGCGGACCCGCTGAAGCCTTCGGGCGGAGTTGATTTGGAGTATTCGGTATCGTCTTTTCGGATGATGTATTCGGTATCGTCTTTTCGGATGATAATGAGTGGTCTCGATTGGCTGCACCGTTTTGGAACAGGGAGGCGCTGGCGAAAGTTGGCGCCTTTCGTGTTTTTACGCATCGCACTGCCGACAATTCAAAGCACATCGCATCGCAGGACCGTCCCCGGTGAAAGAGATGGTTCCGCTTAACATCGCGGAACAATCGGGCCGCGTTCACGCCCTTCGTTGAAACCCCGTCATACACCGGTCTGGCCGTCGATGGCGGGTTTGTCCGTAAGCATCCCATGATGATCGCGGGTCGGGACCGCGTTCGGGATGGCTATACCGGAACACATCGACGGCTTTGACGGTCCGCCGCGCTGGCGTCGGCAGGGGAACCGCATGAGTTTATGCAGCGAGGATTTGAAGCAGGAATCGGTTGTTCCAGCCCGCCATTTTCCGCATACCCCTGAGAGAGTACTTGCCTTTGGCCTTGGAGATCAGGTTCATTGCGATGTGCTTGATGACCGCGACGTTGGCGGGAGCATGGTGTCTTTTCGCACCCGGCTGTCGTCATCGCGAAAGGTCACATCGAGCACCCGGTGGAGGCGGTTTTCAATTCCCAAATGTGAACGTATTGCATGGGATGAAGTGTGCCGCGTCTTTTGGCAGAAAGGAGATGAAATATCTCGTTCGCCGCGTCGTCTTTCCGCCACTTTCCCGAACCGGGACGACACGGCCAATCCCTCCCACTGTGGATGATGCTTTTGCAACCAGTCTGTTGTGTCGCATTGGGCATAGGTTCGAGTTTCAATCCTGCCTTTATTGCCATCAACATTCTGCAATGATTCGGTATTTTCTTGGTCTCTTTCTTCGAACCATAGCTTCACGTCCTCATGGAGGAGGCCCTGATTGCCTTTCAGGGCCAGCACATATTCAGCGCCCTTACCGCAGCAGATTTTGGTGGCAATCTCACGCTCTATCGCATCCAGTGTCACGACCGCCCCTCCAGAAAGAGAAAATCCAATCTTTTCGTCACCATAGAGGGCAACATCGACAAAACTCTCGCAGCCAGACACAACACTGCACAGGCTCAGAAGCAGAACCTCATCAAGTGGGTAGAGCACCTTCGCCTGTTATCGTGGATTAGCGATAGCCGACACAAAAGATTGAAAAGACGCGGTATTCTCCAAAGCAAGACCTTCTATGCACAGGCTTTGCAAAACTGAATTAGAGACAAACCTCTTTGGCAAAACTACCGCCCCTATTCAGGCAATTCCTCTGACATCCGGATACTGAATTGACGGCCGTGCGTTCGCGTCACATACTGGCCATCCGCTCGTATGCAAACAGAACCTGGATCCGTCCGCCGCTTGATGATAATAGGGAGGGTGACAACTGGAAGGACCGTAAAAACGGTCTGGAAGTTATGATTGCGAACAAGAAAAACCAAATCCGATCGACATAAATGTGGGTGGTCGAATCCGGTTGCGCCGGAATATGCTAGGCATGAGTCAGGAGAAACTTGGCGGTGGTCTGGGCACAACATTTCAGCAAATCCAGAAATACAAAAAAGGTGGGAACAGGGTCGAGGCCAGTCGTCTTCAGAGGCGATTTCCTCTGTTCCGGGGGTGCCAGTCATGTTTTTCTTTGAGGACGCACCCGGTCGATCGACCGGCGGAATTCCCGGGTCGGCTGAAGACAACTCGACAAGCCATGTAGTCAGCTTCTTCAACAGCGCGGAGGGTTTGCAACTCAACCGATCTTTTGTGACGATCACCGACCGCAAGGTGCGCAAGAAGACCGCCGATCTCGTCAAGTCGCTGTCGGGCGACACTAAAACCTGAATGGCTCGGTGCACGAAGCGGGTTCATGCCTTTTTCGCGGGCGTTTTGTCCGCGCGGGCTTGATCATGCGACCAAATCGCTTCATCCGGCAGACGCCGCTTGACGGTGGCGGTTCCACTTGTCTATCGGATGCGCCAACCATAACAATCAACCGCCTGATTGCGACGGGTGCCGTGGTTGAACCATTGAACCGGCCGAAACGGGCGCACGAGCGTGATTACCGGCGATGTTGGCCGATCAACACAATACGAGAGGGGTATCCTGTGGTGCGTGGCGATTTTTTTTTCACCAGTGAATCGGTTTCGGAAGGACATCCGGACAAGGTGTGTGATCGCATTTCCGATGAAATTGTCGATCTGATTTATCGCGAAGCGTGCAAGACAGGCATGGATCCTTGGAAGGTTCGTGTCGCCTGCGAAACTTTGGCCACGACAAACCGTGTGATTATTGCCGGAGAAGTGCGAGTGCCGGAAACGCTGTTCAGGGGAAAGGACGGTGTGTCTGTCAGGGATGCTTCGGGCAACCCTGTCATCAATCCGTCCCGGTTCCGTTCGGCGGCGCGCCGGGCAATTCGCGCCATCGGCTATGAGCAATCGGGATTTCACTGGAAAAAGGCCAAAATCGATGTGCTGTTGCATGGCCAGTCGCCGGATATAGGCCAGGGCGTCGACAATGCCGCTGACCGTCAGGGTGAAGAAGGCGCGGGCGATCAGGGCATCATGTTCGGGTACGCCTGCCGCGAGACGCCGGAGTTGATGCCCGCTCCGATCTACTACAGTCACAAGATACTGGAAGAACTGGCCCGCGCGCGCCACGCAGGTGAAGGCGAAGCGGCAAAACTGGGTCCGGATTCCAAAAGTCAGGTGACCGTCCGCTACGAGGACGGCCGTCCTGAAGAGGTGACCGAAATCGTCGTTTCAACCCAGCATCTCGACGACAACTGGGAATCATCGGACGTGCGAAGGGTGATTGATCCCTATGTTCTCAATGCACTTGACGGACTCAAGATCGCGGATAATTGCAACTGGTTCGTCAACCCCACCGGCAAGTTCGTTATAGGCGGCCCCGATGGCGACGCCGGCCTGACCGGACGCAAGATCATCGTCGACACGTATGGCGGCGCGGCGCCGCATGGAGGCGGCGCCTTCTCCGGCAAGGACACGACCAAGGTCGATCGTTCGGCGGCCTATGCGGCGCGCTATCTGGCCAAGAACGTTGTCGCGGCCAAACTGGCGGACCGCTGCACGATCCAGCTTTCCTACGCTATCGGCGTCGCCCAGCCCCTGTCGATATATGTCGATCTTCACGGAACCGGCGAAGTCGGGGAGGCCAGGCTCGAAAAGGCGCTGCGTGACGTCATGGACCTGTCGCCATCCGGTATTCGCAAACACCTCGATTTGAACAAACCGATTTACGCCAAAACGTCGGCCTACGGCCATTTCGGTCGCAAGACCGGGCGTGACGGCTCGTTCTCCTGGGAGAAAACCGACCTGGTGAAGCTGCTGAAAAAGGCGGTCGCCGAGGCCTGACACGTCCGGGAATGACAACCGAACGACCTGAGCGTCCGACGGAGGCCTTTTTCGGGCGCCGGCGCGGCAAGACGTTGCGCGCCGGTCAGGCGGCGGCCCTGGAGCATTGCCTTGCAGCTCTCGCAATCAAACCCGACAAGCCCGCACCCGCGGATTCGCGAAATCTGTTTTCGGCATCCGTGAGCGAAGTGCGCCTGGAAATCGGCTTCGGCGGAGGCGAGCATCTGCTGCATCGGATACGAACCTGTCCGACAACCGGCTTCATCGGCATTGAACCCTTCGTGAACGGCATGGCCAAACTCGCGGCCGCTCTTGGCCGGACGCCGCCGCAAAACCTGCGCCTTTACGAAGACGATGCGACGCGAATTCTCGATTGGCTGCCGGACCGCTCGATAGCCGGCGTCGACATACTCTATCCCGATCCGTGGCCGAAGAAGAAACATTGGAAGCGCCGCTTTGTGAGCAAGACCAATCTCGATCGGTTCGCCCGCGTCATGAGGCCTGGAGCGATCCTCCGCTTCGCCTCCGACATGGAGACCTATGTCAACTGGACATTGCTGCGCTGCCGACCGCACCCGGCATTCGAATGGCTGGCCGAATCGGCGTCCGACTGGAACGATCCTTATGCTGGCTGGCCGGGAACACGATACGAAGCAAAAGCTTTGCGGGAGGGCCGGCGGCCCACCTATTTGCGTTTTCAGCGAATCTAGCGGAGCGGCATTTTCCGAGCGGCGATACTCTTGCCTAGTGAAGTGAATTCGCCTATATCGGTTCCAAATTCTTGGTCTGTTGAACAAGAGTGGGTCCACCCGGTCCCGCTCTTTTTCGTTACCGGTCTCAGGAACGTCAAGGTTGGAATTTGACTTGGAAAAAGCTGCGGCGGAGTTGGATATCGTCACGGGCGGCGGCGATGATCGCATCATACGCGAAACCGGCGTGGACGCCCGCGTGGCCGCGATTGTCGAACCATTGCTCGGTCCGTTGGGATTTCGACTGGTTCGTGTTCGCCTTTCCGGTCAAAACGGCGCCACGCTGCAGATTATGGCCGAGCGATTCGACAGGTCGATGACGGTGGAGGATTGCGAGCAACTCAGCCGCATGATCTCGCCGGTTCTTGACGTGGAATATCCGATTGATCAGGCCTATTATCTCGAAGTCTCCTCTCCCGGAATCGACAGACCGCTCGTCCGCGCGTCCGATTTTGCCTGTTGGCGGGGTCATCTGGTTAAACTGGAGACATTCATATTGTTTGACGGGCGCAAAAGGTTT
Organism: Rhizobiaceae bacterium; assembly: GCA_965204295.1. GTDB lineage: Bacteria > Pseudomonadota > Alphaproteobacteria > Rhizobiales > Rhizobiaceae > JAWKWH01. The sequence continues at coordinate 846,471 of OZ241973.1, read as the reverse complement.
CGCGGGAAGATTGCCGGGGTGAGCGATAACACGGTCATGATTGAACGCGATGTTGCGTGCCATGACGATGAATCGACGGTACAAATCCCCTTTGATGCAATCGCCGGGGCGCGGCTGATTTTGACTGACGATCTCATTCAGGATGCGCTGAAACAGGACAGGAAACTGCGTCAGTGGCGCAAAAGGAACCGCCGCGGGGGCGGCAAATCCACCGACAAGGCGGAATAGGAAACGTAACGCTTCAAACCGCGTCGAATATGGCGCGTAGACCATGCCAGGGAGACAGAAATGGCAGTCAGTGCGAACAGACTCGAGTTGATCCAGATTGCGGATGCGGTGGCCCGCGAAAAGTCGATCGACAAGGACACCGTGATTGAGACGATGGCCGATGCGATACAGAAAGCTGCCCGGTCGCGCTATGGTCAGGAGACCGTTATCCGCACGGATATCAATCCGAATACCGGAGAGATGAAGCTTCAGCGTTTGATGGAAGTCGTGGAAACCGTTGAAGAACCGACCGTCCAGATTTCGCTGGCGGACGCCCGGCATCGCAACCCCGACGCCCAGGTCGGCGATTCAATCGCCGAACAGTTGCCGCCGATGGATTTTGGCCGCATCGCAGCTCAGTCGGCCAAACAGGTCATCGTTCAGAAGGTGCGCGAGGCCGAACGCGACCGCCAGTATGAGGAGTTCAAGGACCGGATCGGCGATATCGTAAACGGAACCGTAAAGCGGTCGAATACGGCAATATCATCGTCGATCTTGGCCGCGGCGAGGCGATTATCCGTCGGGACGAAATGATTCCGCGTGAGAACCTGAAATACGGCGACCGAGTGCGCGCCTATGTCTACGATGTGCGGCGCGAGCAGCGCGGCCCACAGATATTCCTGTCGCGCACACATCCACAGTTCATGACCAAGCTGTTCACGATGGAAGTGCCGGAAATCTATGACGGCATAATCGAGATCCGCTCGGTTGCCCGCGACCCTGGCTCCCGCGCCAAGATTGCCGTGATCTCGCGCGATTCATCCATCGATCCGGTTGGCGCATGCGTTGGCATGCGCGGCAGCCGGGTTCAAGCGGTTGTCGGCGAACTTCAGGGCGAGAAGATCGACATTATTCCGTGGAACGACAATGCGGCCTCATTCATTGTCAACGCATTGCAGCCGGCCGAAGTCGCGAAAGTCGTTCTGGACGAGGACGCCGAGCGAATTGAGGTGGTTGTTCCCGACGAGCAGTTATCGCTCGCAATCGGGCGACGCGGCCAGAATGTACGGCTTGCTTCGCAATTAACCGGCTGGGATATCGATATCCTGACCGAGGAAGAGGAATCCGCCCGCCGCCAGAAAGAATTCGTCGAACGATCCGAATTGTTCATGGAAGCGCTCAATGTCGACGAGATGGTCGGCCAGGTTCTGGCGTCGGAAGGATTCACCGCTGTCGAGGAAGTCGTCTATGTCGAGTCAGGGGAGATTTCCTCCATCGACGGATTTGACGAGGAAACGGCCAAGGAAATCCAAACCCGCGCACGCGAATATCTTGAGCGGATCGAGGCGGAATTCGATGCCCGGCGCACGGAATTGGGCGTACGGGATGAGTTAAGGGAAATTCCTAGCATCACGACGGCCATGATGGTTACGCTCGGCGAAGACGATGTGAAGACAATCGAGGACTTCGCAGGATATGCGATCGACGATCTTGTCGGCTGGAAAGAACGCAAGGATAGCGAAACGACTTTCTTCAAAGGCGTACTGACCAAACACGGTGTCTCACGCGCCGAAGCTGAACAGATGGTGGTATTCGCGCGATTGAGAATGGGGTGGATTACGGAAGAGGATCTCGCCTCGGAAGAAGATCTCGAAGCCGGCGCGGCGGAAGCCGTTTAAGGTCGGGGGCGGTGTCTGTCCAGCATGAGCGATCGTACCTGCATAGTCACCCGCAATTGCGGTGAGCGCGAACGGCTGATCCGATTTGTCGCTGGCCCGCGGGGTGACGTTGTTCCGGATTTGAAGCAAAATTTGCCCGGACGCGGCTGTTGGGTTACGGGAACCCGCGCAAATATCGATTTGGCCGTTCGAAAGAACCTGTTTACACGGGCGCTTCGGACGCGGGCAAAACCCTCCGCCGATCTCGGAGACAGGCTGGATCAGTTGCTGGTCAAGGCGGCGCTCGGGTCCGTCGGGCTTGCGCGCAAGGCCGGAGACGTGCTGCTGGGCGCGGCGAAAGTCGAATCGTCTGCCCGCAAGGGTTCCGCCGTCGCGATATTGCACGCAATCGAGGCATCTGACGGTGGCGTCCGCAAGCTGGATCAGGCCCGTCGTGCGGTCGTTTTGTCGAACGGGCCGGACATTGCCGCCCACAAACTCTTTTCCGAGGGAGAATTGAGTTTGGCATTGGGGGGTGCAAATGTGATACATGTTGCCCTGCTCGCTGGACCCGCTGGCAAGGCGGCGCTGAAACGCGTAAATGCGCTTGTGCAATACCGGGGAGGCCCCGGATGGGATAATAAGGATGTAACCGCCATAAGCGGTGGTGCGGCGTCGCAGAAGGACTTGGAATGAGCGATACGAAATCCAGTGACGACAGGACGCTGAGCGTTGGCACGAAAAAAACCCTCACCCTGAAGCGTTCAGGTGTGGAGCAGGGCACGGTGCGCCAGAACTTCTCGTACGGGCGAACCAAATCCGTCGTCGTGGAGACGAAAAAGCGCAAGTTCACCAAAACCGGCGAACCTGATGCCGCGCCGCAAGTTGTCCTGAAAAAGCGCGTTGCCGCGCCGAAGCCGGTGGACGCTGCCGAAGCGGCCGCAACGCCCAAACCGGCCGGGAAGACCGGCATGGTCCTCAATGAACTTTCCAGTGACGAGATGGAAGCGCGCCGGCGGGCTTTGGAGGGCGCAAAGGTTCGTGAAGTCGAGGAGCGCGAGCGGGCCGCGCGGTACGCCAGGCGCAGAGCCGAGGAAGATGAACGTCGTGCCCGTGAGCGTGAGGAATCGGCGCGCAGGCAGGCAGAAGAAGAAGCACGGGTCGCGGCCGAAGCCGAGGCGCGGCGTCGCGCCGAAGAAGAGGCGCGCAAAAGAAGTCCCGAAACCGAAATTGTCGCCGAAGATGAGAGCGGGCGCGGTAGACAGGCGCCCGGAAAGCGCGGGGCGCCGTCCAGACCCGATTCCGGAAGGCCGCGCGGCGGTGGTCGCCGTCAGGGAAAACTGACTCTCAACCGAGCGCTTTCCGGCGAGGAATCCCGCGGACGTTCGCTTTCGTCGATGCGCCGCCGCCAGGAGAAGTTCAAGCGAACGCAAAACCAGGAACCGCGTGAGAAAATTTCGCGCGAGGTGACGCTTCCGGAAACGATTACCGTACAGGAACTGGCCGGGCGCATGACCGAACGCGCCGTCGATGTGGTCAAGTTCATGATGGAGCAGGGCCAGATGCTGAAACCCGGCGATGTGATCGACGCGGATACCGCTGAATTGATTGCGTCCGAATTCGGTCATACGGTCAAGAGGGTCGCCGATTCCGACATCGAAGAGGGCTTGTTTAATATCGAGGACAAAGCCGATGACTTGAAGTCGCGGCCGCCGGTCGTGACCATCATGGGTCACGTTGACCACGGCAAGACCTCGCTGCTCGACGCGATCCGCAGCGCAAATGTCGTTGCCGGCGAAGCCGGCGGCATCACCCAGCACATCGGCGCTTATCAGGTTGAGAAGGACGGTCAAAAGATCACCTTCATCGACACACCCGGCCATGCTGCCTTTACCGCAATGCGAGCGCGTGGGGCGCAGGCGACCGATATCGCCATTCTGGTAGTTGCGGCGGAAGACAGCGTGATGCCGCAGACGATCGAATCGATCAATCACGCCAAGGCCGCCGGAGTTCCGATGATTGTCGCAATCAACAAGATCGACAAACCGGAGGCCGACGCCGATAAGGTGCGCACCGAATTGCTCCAGCACGAGGTGTTCGTGGAATCGATGGGCGGTGAGGTACTTGACGTGGAGGTTTCCGCGACCACGGGCGCCAATCTCGATAAACTGCTGGAAACGATTTTGTTGCAGTCAGAATTGCTTGAACTCAAAGCCAACCCGAACAGGACCGCCGAAGGCGTGGTGATCGAAGCGAAGCTTGATCGTGGCCGCGGTTCCGTGGCGACGGTGCTTGTTCAGGCCGGCACGCTGAATACCGGAGATATCGTTGTCGCCGGTGATGAATGGGGCCGGGTAAGGGCGCTGATCGACGATCGCGGCACCCATTTGAAAGATGCCAGCCCCGCCATGCCCATCGAAGTGCTCGGCCTTCAGGGGACGCCTTTGGCGGGCGACCGTTTTGCCGTCATCGAAAACGAGGCCCAGGCCCGTGAAATTTCCGAGTACCGCCGGCGCAAGGCGCGCGAGATGGCGGTTGCCAGGCAGGCCGGACAGCGCGGGTCGCTCGAGCAGATGATGACTCAGTTGCAGACCGCAGGTGTGAAAGAGTTCCCGCTTGTCATCAAGGGCGACGTACAGGGATCGATCGAGGCAATTGCCGGTGCGCTTGAAAATCTGGGGACCGATGAGATTCAGGCCCGCATCGTGCATTCCGGCGCCGGCGGGATAACCGAAAGCGACATCTCGCTGGCGGAAGCATCGAATGCCGTCATTCTCGGTTTCAATGTCCGCGCCAACAAGCAGGCGCGTGACGCGGCGGATGCCGCTGGCATCGAGATCCGCTACTACAACATCATTTACGACCTGGTCGACGACATCAAACAGGCCATGTCCGGCATGTTGTCGCCGGAGCGCCGCGAAACCTTCCTCGGCAATGCCGAGATTCTGGAAGTCTTCAATATCACCAGGGTCGGCAAGGTGGCCGGCTGCCGCGTGACGGAAGGCAAGGTCGAACGCGGTGCGGGCGTACGGCTGGTGCGCGACAGTGTCGTCATCCACGAAGGTACGCTGAAAACGCTGAAGCGATTCAAGGATGAGGTCGCCGAAGCGCCGGCCGGCCAGGAATGCGGCATGGCGTTCGCCAATTATGACGACATTCGCCGGGGCGACGTGATCGAAGCCTTCCGCGTTGAGGAAGTGGCAAGGTCGCTGTAGTTGTTGCACTCGAACAGGCGGGATTGAGTCTCATCCCGCCTCGCCGTCCTTGGTCCGTAAACGGTCCCGGCCCGTTGCGCGAACCGGAGCCAAACCAATGTCAAAATTCTCTTCCAAAGGGCCTTCCCAGCGCCAGCTACGCGTCGGTGAGCAGGTGCGTCATGCACTGGCGGAATTGATCGGTCGCGGCGAAATTCGTAACAAGATGCTTGAGCGTTCGGTGGTTTCGATATCCGAGGTCGCCATGTCCCCGGATTTGAAAATCGCGACCGCCTATATTTCATTGCTTGGCGATAGCGACGGCGAGGCAATCGTCAAGGCAATGGCGAAAAACGCAAAATTCATACGTGGCCGACTGACGCCTGCATTGCGGCAAATGAAACACATGCCGGATTTCCGCTTTCGGCTTGACACCAGCTTCGACAATTTCGATCGCATCGAACGTCTGCTGCGCGCGCCCGAAGTCGCGCGGGACCTCGGGCACGATGATGAAAAGGATACGTGATGACTCCCAAATATGACGTTGCCAAAATCGCGGCCATGTCCAGATCGAAGCGGTATGAACTCTATAAGAATGCGAAGAATAAGTTAACACATCCCAAGAAGGACATTGCGGCGGCGCAAGCGATCATTGATTTGATCGAGGCGAGCGGACTTCCCTATAGTGAAGAAGGCGGCCTGAGCGATGATAACCCGATTATGATCGAAATCCGGGAGATCGTAAACTCTAAGGAAGCCGAAGCGGCTATGAGGAAAGCCGTCGCCGACGGATGGCCGCCTATGGCCGGTGTTGACCCCATGCTCGCCAAAGCCCTCGGCGAGCACTATGGCGGGCACAATCAAGCCACCGCTAGGGCGGGTGATCTTGTGGCAAAAAAGATGCGTCAACTGGGATTCAAGGATACTGATAAAAAAAGCGGAGACCTTCCGAAACGCTGCGTTGCCGATCAAGCCAGGATTTTCAAAGCCTAGTGGTTCGTCAACGCAAAAAAAAGGGCCGGCCGGTATCCGGCTGGGTGGTGCTCGACAAGCCCGTCGGCATGGGGTCGACCGAGGCCGTCTCCAAGGTCAAATGGCTGTTTGATGCGCAAAAGGCCGGCCATGCGGGCACACTCGACCCGCTTGCCTCCGGCATGCTGCCGATCGCTCTTGGCGAAGCCACCAAGACCGTTCCCTATGTTATGGACGGTGCGAAAATCTACCGGTTCACGGTCATCTGGGGCGAAGAACGCTCGACCGATGATCTGGAAGGAAAAGTCACAAGATCGGCGGTGCTCAGACCGGGCCGGACCGCCGTCGAAGCCTTGCTGCCCGAATACACCGGCATCATCATGCAGGTTCCGCCCCGGTTTTCCGCTGTAAAGCTCGGCGGCGAGCGCGCTTATGATATCGCCCGTGACGGCGAAACGATCGACATTCCCGCGCGCGCGGTCGAAATTAACCGTCTGGATGTGGTCACGATGCCGGACGAGAACCGGGCGGTCTTTGAAATTGAATGCGGCAAAGGCACCTATGTGCGTTCGCTGGCGCGCGACATGGGACGCGACCTCGGTTGCTTCGGTCACATCGGCGAATTGCGACGCACCGAAGTCTGGCCGTTCACTGCCGATGACTTTGTGTTGCTCGATTCGCTTGAGACCGCGAGCCCGAAAAACGGCAACCGAAGCGATTGGACCGACGAACCATACGCCGATATCGATGGGCTGGTGGTTGAAACAGATGCCGCGCTCGGTGACCTGCCGCATATCGCATTGGGCGATGACGCGGCGCATCGCGTTCGATTGGGCAATTCCGCCATCATTCGTGGTCGCGACGCACCTGTTGAGGCTGATGAAGCCTGTGTCACCGCGCGCGGAAAGCTCTTGGCCATCGGCGCAATCGAGGCGGGGCGGTTCAAGCCGAGGCGGGTTTTCAAGGGTTGAAAGCGCCATGGTCGCAATGACGAACGCATATTGACGAATGGCGAAAATTCGCTGGCGTTTCCTGAAAATATCCCCTATATGCGCCACGGTAACCGGCTTTGCCGATTGTTCACTGGCCCCTGCTGGACGACATCCCGGCTGTGGGCGTCCTGTTTCCTTACAGTGGAAGAGAAAGGAAAAGCGCGATGTCGATTACCGCTGAACGCAAGCAGGAACTGATGAAGGAATACGCAACCGCCAAGGACGACACCGGTTCGCCGGAAGTGCAAGTAGCGGTCCTCTCCGAACGCATCAAGAACCTGACCGAACATTTCAAGGACCACAAGAAGGACAACCATTCCCGCCGTGGCCTGTTGAAACTCGTCTCTCAGCGCCGCCGCCTTCTGGACTATGTGAAGTCCAGGGATCAGGAGCGCTACCGGACGTTGATCGGAAAACTCGGCTTGCGCCGATAACGGTTGGCCGGCGGTTGTCGGAAGATATCCGCCGCCGACATAATTGATGGCCGGATTGCCGGTTCTCATCATCGGTTTCTCTCCGGGAAGTCCGAATTTGAGGGAAACCGCCCATGGACAGGTCATGGGGCAGGATTGGTGGCTGCTTGGCCATGTTTGTCATGGCGGTTGAAAGCACCCCTCTGTCTTGCCCATGGCTCGTCCGAACACGAAGCCGACGGTATCGAAGCCGCCCCGGAACAGGCCGTGGCGGGATTCCCGTCCATGACAAGGACAAGACATGTTCAATCATCATAAAGTCGAAATCGAATGGGGCGGACGCCCGCTGACGCTTGAAACGGGCAAGATTGCCCGTCAGGCGGATGGCGCCGTGCTGGCAAGCTATGGCGAAACCGTCGTGCTGGCCACGGTCGTTTCGGCGAAAGAAGCAAAACCCGGGCAGGATTTTTTTCCGCTCACGGTCAACTACCAGGAAAAGACCTACGCGGCCGGCAAGATACCCGGCGGATATTTCAAACGCGAAGGTCGCCCATCGGAAAACGAGACGCTGGTTTCGCGCCTGATCGACCGTCCGATCCGTCCGCTGTTCGCCGATGGCTACAAAAATGAAACGCAGGTTATCATTACGGTCGTGCAGCACGATCTGGAGAACAAACCGGACGTGCTGTCCATGGTTGCGGCTTCCGCGGCGCTCACATTGTCCGGCGTTCCGTTCATGGGACCGATCGGCGGCGCGCGCGTCGGTTACATCGACGGCGAATACGTACTGAACCCGCATATAGACGAAATGCCCGAATCCAAACTCGACCTGATGGTCGCGGGCACCCGGGAAGCGGTGCTCATGGTCGAATCGGAGGCCCGGCAGCTTGACGAAGACACCATGCTGGGCGCGGTCATGTTCGGCCATAGCAGCTTTCAGCCGGTCATTGATGCGATCATCAAGCTTGCCGAGGTGGCCGCCAGGGGACCGCGCGAACATGTCGTCGAGGATCTTTCGGAGCTTGAGGGTGAACTGCTTTCGCTGGTCGAGGCCGATTTGCGTGAAGCATACAAGATCATCGACAAGCAGGAGCGCTACGACGCCATTGATGCCGCCAAGGCAAAGGTCAAGGAGACCTATACGCTGCCAGCGGAAGACGAGGAGACGAAATGGACGGCCGAACAGGTCGCCACCGTATTCAAGGGTCTGCAGGCCAAGATCGTTCGCTGGAACATTCTGGACACCGGCGGCCGCATAGATGGGCGTGACCTGTCAACGGTTCGTCCGATCGTGTCGGAGGTCGGCATCCTGCCGCGTACGCATGGCTCGGCGCTGTTTACCCGCGGGGAAACCCAGGCGATTGTCGTGGCCACGCTTGGCACGGGCGAAGACGAGCAATATGTCGATTCGCTTACAGGTATGTACAAGGAATCCTTCATGCTGCACTACAATTTCCCGCCCTACTCGGTGGGAGAGACGGGCCGCATGTTGTCGCCCGGCCGCCGCGAGATCGGCCACGGCAAACTCGCATGGCGCGCCATTCATCCTATGCTGCCGACCGCGGAGCAGTTCCCTTACACAATCCGCGCGGTTTCCGAGATCACCGAATCCAATGGCTCGTCGTCGATGGCCACTGTCTGCGGCGCTTCGCTGGCGCTGATGGATGCCGGCGTGCCCCTGTCGAACCCGGTGGCGGGTATCGCGATGGGTCTGATCAAGGAGGGCGATCGGTTCGCCGTTCTCTCCGATATTCTCGGCGACGAAGATCATCTCGGCGACATGGATTTCAAAGTTGCCGGAACCGAGGAAGGCATCACGTCGCTGCAGATGGACATCAAGATCGACGGCATCACCGAAGAGATCATGAAGACCGCGCTTGCACAGGCAAAAGACGGTCGCATCCACATTCTTGGCGAGATGGCCAAGGCATTGTCGGAGAGCCGCGCGGAACTGGGCGAATTCGCGCCGCGTATCGAAGTCATGAACATTCCGACCGACAAGATTCGCGATGTCATCGGCACGGGCGGCAAGGTGATCCGCGAAATCGTCGAAAAAACCGGCGCCAAGATCAATATCGAGGACGACGGCACGGTAAAGATCGCTTCCTCCAGCGCCAAGGAAATCGAAGCGGCCAAGAAATGGATCCACTCGCTGACCGCCGAACCGGAAGTCGGCGTGATCTACGAAGGTACGGTCGTCAAAACCGCCGATTTCGGCGCTTTCGTCAATTTCTTCGGCCCGAAGGACGGTCTGGTTCACATTTCCCAGCTTGCGCGGGAGCGCGTTGGCAAAACCACCGACGTGGTCAAGGAGGGCGACAGGGTCTGGGTCAAGCTGATGGGTTTCGACGAACGCGGCAAGGTCCGTCTGTCGATGAAAATCGTCAATCAGGAGACCGGCGAGGAAATTCCGCGAGAGCCGCGTCCGGAAAAGCGGGAAAGCTGATCGCCACCAGAATAATTTTCAAGGCGCGGGCGCCAAACCCGCGCTTTTTTGTCATCTGCATTTGTCGAGATCCTGATCCCGGGTTATGCGAACGCCATGTTTGCCGATATGCGCATTGATACGCTTCTGCATCCGTTTAGGTCCGGATTGGTGGCGCTGCCGCGATCATCCTGCAGAGTTCTGTGCATCGGGCTGAGCGAGCAGATCCCGGTTCATGAATTATCGGGAGCCGACATCACCTATGCACAGGGCTTCAGGCCATACTATCTGGCGCTGGACCGCGCCGGTTGCCGTGTCGGACCGGCGGTCCCGACCGGCGTTCCATTCGATGCGGTGCTCATTCGCCTTGGACGCCACAGGCAGCAGAACGAGAATTGGTTGGCTTCGGCTTTGCGAACCGTCAGGCACGGCGGATTGATTGCAGCCGCCGGCGGTAAAACCGACGGCGCCGCCAGTCTGAGCAAACGCATCGCCGGATTTGAAATCGGTCTCAATCACGCCTCGCTCGATCATGGTGTTGTTTTCTGGTTTGAGGCGGACAAGGGCCGGAAAGGCGTCGCAGCCCGTCTTGAAACGGCGGTGGAAACGCTGGTCGACGGCCGATACACAACCTCACCGGGCATGTTCTCTCATGGCAAAATCGATGCCGGCTCCCGGTTGCTGGCGGATCGCCTGCCAAATTTCCTGTCCGGTGAAGTTGCCGATTTCTGTGCGGGTTGGGGGTATCTGTCGGCGCGGATCCTGGATCGGGAGAACAGGATTGAGAAACTCCATCTTTATGAAGCCGATCACGCGTCCATCGAAGCTGCCAGGCACAACCTGTCCGGCGTCACGAAATGCGAATTCGCCTTTTACTGGCGGGATTTGCGGAGCGAGCCGATACCGCACAAGTACGATGCGATCGTCATGAACCCGCCATTTCACCGGGGGAGAAAGGCGGAACCGGATATTGGAGCAGGGCTTATCGAGACTGCCGCCCGGGCACTGAAAAACCGAGGCGATTTGTTTTTGGTCGCGAACCGTCGGCTTCCGTATGAAAATGCGATCAAGGCGAGCTTTTCCCGGTCGGAGCTTTTGGCCGATGAGGGCGGTTACAAGGTCATCCGGTCAACAAAACAGGCCGAAACGCCGCTTTGTTCAGCATCACGCCAATGACGGCAAAACACGGTCGGGGGGACGATGCCCGTCATGGAAGGTGCGTATATTGACGATCACCTTCTCTCCCATATCGATGCGCCCCTCTATCGTGGCGGAGCCCATATGGGGCAGAATAACGACTTTGCCGAGTTCGGCGAGCTTGACGAGTTTGGGATTGACCGCCGGTTCATGCTCGAACACGTCGAGCCCCGCGCCGGCAATTTTTTCTCTCTGTATCAAAGAGATGAGAGCGTCTTCGTCGATGATTTCGCCGCGCGCGGTGTTTACGATAAACGCGCTCGGCTGTAACAATTCCAGCCGCCTTGCGGACAATAGATGAAATGTCGCCGGCGTATAGGGGCAGTTCACCGAAATGATGTCCATCCGGGCCAGCATCTGATCGAGGCTCTCCCAATAGGTCGCTTCCAACTCCTCTTCCGTGGCCTCCGAGACCTTGTTGCGGTTGTGATAGTGGACCGACAGGCCGAAAGCCTTCGCACGGCTGGCGACGGCGGTTCCGATGCGCCCCATCCCCACGATGCCGAGCCTTTTGCCCCAAATACGGCGCCCCAGCATCCAGGTTGGCGACCAGCCCGCCCATTTGCCGTCACCCTTGAGAATATCGGCGCCTTCGGTCAGGCGGCGAGGCGCCGCCAGCAGCAGCGCCAGCGTCATGTCCGCAGTGTCTTCGTTCAACACATTGGGTGTATTTGTGACCGTGATTCCTTTTTTGGCCGCAGCCGCGACATCGATATTGTCGACGCCGTTGCCGAAGTTCGCGATCAGTTTCAGGTCCGGCCCCGCCTGATCGATCAATGCCTTGTCGATGCGGTCGGTTACGGTCGGCACGATGACATCGGCTTGCTTGAATGCCGCCACAAGCCGAGGCTGTGTCATCGGGACGTCTTCAATGTTGAGTTCCGCCTCGAAAAGCTCGCACATGCGTGTCTCAACCGGATCCGGCAGTTTGCGGGTTATGACAACTTTGGGCTTCTTTTTGCCTGTCATGGAATCCTCAAATCGCAGCCTTGTTGAGACGTCATTAACCAAGGCGGGCGACACTGGAAAGACGTCCGAGCCTGACTTCTGTCTACCAAGAGGCGGGCCTGTTGACAAAGGAAAACCACGGAGCGGGAAGTGGCTTCCGGCAGCCGCGTTTCCGGTACGAAATCAACCGGACCAGAGGAATGACCGTGTTTCGATTGATTCCCGGCAGATATGTTCTGGCGGCCTTCGCATTGGCGGCGGCATCCTGTCCGCCGCAATCCCTCCCGGTCTTCGGGCAGACCGCTCAAGCGCAGGCCATCGGTTCGGTTCAACGCGGCCGGAGCGGACTTCCGTTGCCTCGATTCGTCAGCTTGAAATCCGGCCGTGTCAACATGAGGATCGGTCCCGGGCGCGATTATGCGATCGATTGGCTGTATCTCAAGTCAGGCCTGCCGCTGGAAATTATCCAGGAATACGATAACTGGCGCATGGTTCGCGATTCGGAAGGCGCCGAGGGCTGGATCTATCAATCGCTTCTGTCAGGTCGCCGTACGGGAATGGCGCTGCCATGGCATCGCGGCAAGAATACCGCCGTGGATATGCGCCGCAAACCCGGGGAAAGCGGGAGAATCTTTGCGGTAATCGAACCCGGCGCAATCGGCCGCGTGCATTTGTGCAATGGCGATTGGTGCCGGATGACGTTCAAAGGTCACAAGGGTTGGGTGAGACAAGCCTTAATCTGGGGCGTGTACCCCGGCGAGACCTACGAAGAGTAGGGCAGGGACTCATTTAAACAGGATCAAAATGCGATTGGGGCGATCTGCCCGCTGCTATTTGTCTTTCCGGCGCAACCGGATGACCACGTCGACATTTGCTATTTCCATGCCATCCGGCGGCGCCGGCAGGTCGGATATGGAAAATGGGCCGCCCTCGATGTCGAGCACGGTGTTTGTGCCCTCGACAAGGAAATGGTGGTGGTCAGATGTGTTTGTATCGAAATAGGTTCGCGCGCCTTCCACGGCGAGAACTCTGAGCATCCCGGCTTCGGTAAACTGATGCAGCGTATTATAAACCGTCGCCAGTGAGATCATGTGATCGGCATCTTCCGCTTCGGCATGAAGCTCTTCCGCGGTCAGGTGCCGGTTGCCCTGGGCGAACAACAGCCGCGCGAGCGTAATGCGCTGCCTGGTCGGTCGCAGTCCGGCCCTTCTGACTTTTCTTTCGGCCTCGGTTCTGGCGGCTTCACCGGCAACTGACATCGACGTATAAAATTCCAATTCCAATCCTGCCCCAAATCAGCTGAATATGGAGCAAACGCGCGCAAATTTCCGGGCGAATATATTCGCTTGGCATTTGCCGATCAATAGCGGCGCAACATCCCGATTTTGGGTATGAAAACCGAAAACTGCGGTTTCCGGCGGGAAACAAGCTGTGATAGGGAATGGCGAGGTCGGGTCGCACACGGCGGTCGGATTGCTGGCGAAGGAACCATGAATGGCCGAACGAAAATCGAGTTATGACTACGAGGATTTGCTTGCATGCAGCCGCGGAGACCTGTTCGGTACGGGCAATGCGCAATTGCCGGCTCCGCCGATGCTGATGTTCGACCGGATTACCGGGATCAGTGAAGAAGGCGGCGAGTTTGACAAGGGGTTTTTGCGCGCTGACTTTGCGATCAAACCGGACCATTGGTTCTTTCCCTGTCATTTTCCGGGCAATCCGATAATGCCGGGGTGTCTCGGACTTGACGCGTTGTGGCAGATGACGGGTTTTTTCCTCGGCTGGTTGGGCGAACCGGGCCGCGGCATGGCATTGTCCACCGGTGAGGTTAGGTTTAAGGGAATGGTCACCCCGAAAACCCGGCTCGTCGAGTATGGAGTTGATTTCAAGCGGATCCTGCGCGGTCGGCTGGTGCTTGGAATGGCGGACGGGTGGTTGAAAGCTGACGGAGAGCTCATTTACAAGGCGACCGATCTTCGCGTGGGGCTCGCGAAGCAGGATTTCTGATAACGCGATCATCCGCGGTGGAGGAAATGAAATGAAACGAGTGGCAGTCACCGGAATGGGGATCGTTTCCTCGATTGGCAACAACACCCAGGAGGTTTTGGCCTCGTTGAGGGAAGCCAAATCCGGCATCGTCGCTGCAACCGATTACGCCGAACTGGGGTTTCGTTGCCGGGTCCACGGTGCGCCGGATGTCGATACCGAAGCGCTGGTTGACAGACGAGCGATGCGTTTTCATGGCGGTGGCACCGCTTGGAATCACGTTGCGATGGATCAGGCGATCCGCGATGCCAGTTTGGAGGAAAATGAAATCTCCAACGAACGGACCGGCATCATCATGGGGTCCGGCGGACCTTCAACCCGCACGATTGTCGAGGCCGCGGCCGCCGCTCGCGAACGCGGGCCCAGGCGGGTCGGTCCTTTCGCGGTTCCGAAATGCATGGGGTCGACCGCATCGGCGACGCTGGCGACATGGTTCAAGATCAAGGGTGTCAACTATTCCATCAGTTCGGCATGCGCGACATCGAACCACTGCATTGGCAATGCTTACGAACAGATACAACTCGGCAAGCAGGACGTCGTCTTCGCGGGCGGATGCGAAGATCTGGATTGGACCTTGTCCGTACTGTTCGATGGCATGGGGGCGATGTCGTCGAATTTTAACGACAGGCCGGCAGCGGCCTCACGTGCATACGACAAGGACCGGGATGGCTTTGTCATAGCAGGCGGAGCCGGGGTGCTCGTTCTCGAAGAATTGGACAAGGCGAAGGTCCGCGGCGCGAAGATTTACGGCGAAGTAGTCGGTTATGGCGCGACATCGGATGGCTATGACATGGTGGCGCCATCCGGCGAGGGGGCGGTCCGGTGCATGAAGCAGGCGCTTGCGACCGTTGAAGAGCCGGTCGACTACATCAACCCGCACGCCACCTCCACGCCGGTGGGCGACCGGCGGGAAATCTCGGCGATTCGAGAGGTGTTTGGCGACAATATTCCACCGATTTCGGCCACGAAATCATTGACCGGTCATTCGCTTGGGGCGACGGGCGCTCAGGAAGCCATTTACTCACTGTTGATGCTCAACGATGATTTTATTTGCGAGAGCGCGAATATCGATGAGATGGATCCCGAATTTGCGGATATTCCCGTTGCACTCTCTCGTAAGGATAGTGCCGGACTAAACACTGTACTCTCCAACTCGTTCGGCTTTGGGGGCACCAACGCGACGCTGGTATTCCAGCGTTGCGACGCCTGAGGGAAATCGACCAAATGAGCAAACTGATGGAAGGCCGCCGCGGCCTTGTGATGGGAGTCGCCAACGACCATTCCATAGCCTGGGGGATAGCCAGGAAACTGGCTGGCCAGGGGGCCGAATTGGCCTTCACCTATCAGGGCGAAGCATTCGGTCGCAGAGTTAAACCGCTTGCCGAGAAACTCGATTCGTCGATTGTCATGCCTTGTGATGTCGAGAATATCGCCACGGTGGAAGATTGTTTTGACCGGTTACGGTCCGAATGGGGGAGCCTCGATTTCATCGTTCACGCGATCGGATTTTCCGACAAAAACGAGTTGAAGGGGCTCTACGCGGACACAACGCGCGAAAATTTTCAGCGTACGATGCTGATCTCGTGTTTCTCGTTTACGGAAGTGGCGAAAAAGGCGGCCGCCTTGATGAATGGCGGGGGATCGATGATCACCCTGACCTATGCGGGATCGGTGCGCGTCATGCCCAACTACAACGTGATGGGTGTAGCCAAGGCGGCGCTTGAGGCAAGTGTGCGGTATCTGGCGAACGATTACGGTCCAAGAGGAATTCGCGTGAACGGTATCTCGGCCGGACCGGTTCGCACATTGGCCGGCGCCGGAATCTCCGACGCAAGGCATATGTTCGCCTATCAGGCTCGCAATTCGCCATTGAGGCGCACCGTCACGAATGAGGAAGTCGGAGACTCGGCCTTGTATCTTCTCTCAGACCTTGCTTCCGGCGTCACGGGCGAAATTCACCATGTCGATTCAGGGTATAACATCGTGTCCATGCCAAGGCTTGAGGAACTGAAGAGCATTGGTGACGGCTGACCGGCGACGGCCTTTGCCCCAGCGACCGCCGGGGCCGTGCGGCTTTCTGATCGTGCTTTGGACACGCATTAGCGGGTTTTCTGACCCTAAGCGGCCGAAAGCTTTCCATCGGCGGATATACGGATGGGCCTGCCGTCGAATGATCCGTACGCATCGCGTGGCAAAACAAGAGCCGGAGGTATCTCCAAATTCATCTCTCCGGCGGCGATCAGGCCCAGCAGCAATATTGCGTCGGGTTCGTGCAGAACAAGCGCTGCCGGAGCGTTTCCCGAATAGACGAGTTCGAGCAAAATCGTCGAACCGGAAGATGATCCGATTGTTTCCGGAACAAACAGCGCCTTGCCGGAAATGTTCATGCCGTTTTCCGGGTGCCGCACGTCGATGATTGCGCCGGTTTTCGGATCGACCCCGCCCCAAAAACTGATGGGCGCGGTCAGAATAAGCGCTTCGCCTTCCGCCGGTCCGCCGTCAACGACAACCGTGGCCCGCGCCTCGGTCACAACCTGATCTCACTTGAAACCGGCCGGCCTGTCACGGCGCTTTCGACGCAATCCTCAAGCATCCCATACAGGACCGCATAGCCGGTGTTTCCCGGCGCATAGTGGGCGAATTTGCCCGAATTGGTCATCAAAACCGCTCCGGACAAATCAGGCAGGATCGTGGTGACCACGATGCAGGTGTCGGCGACAATTGTAATCCCGAATGCTTCAAGCCGGGCGCGGGCGCCACCGGCCTCCAGACGCTCAAGGACGTGCCGACCGGTGCATGCATAGAACGGGACGGCCAATTTGCGTCCCGCAACCGACTGTTCAAGGCGCACGAATTCGTCGTACGAAAGATGCGGACTGCCGATGGCGACCGCATCAATGCGACCCGGTCTGACCGCCGTTGACAGGCGCGATTGCGCGTCGAGCACCATGGCCGGAGTAACGGAGATTATTTCGCCGGGCATGGCGCCGCCTCCGGCCGCTTCGACGGTTGGCGCTTCGGGCGTTATGGCGGCGATATGAAACAGTCCCACCGCACCGGAAGAAGCCGCCGCGGCGCCGAAGGCCTTCAGATTGTCTTCCGTCGGGTGCTGGCTCAATCCGTCGATTACCCCGATTTCACTTCCTGCATGGCGCCCGTAGAGATTTCCGAGTATCGGCCAGGCCGTTTCGGAAGCCAGAAATTCCGCGAGGAGTTCGCCGATATCGAATACAAAGGCGGCAATCCGGTTTTCCGGCCGGTGCAGGCCGCAATCCGGCGCCTTTCCGGATATTGCGCACGCGATATCGAGCAAATCGCCATATCTGTTTGTTCTCGCGCCCAGAACGGAATTGCAAAAAACAACCGCGTTGGACTCGCCCCAGGCGACATCAACGCCTTTTCTTGGGCGATGACCCGCCTGATACGGCGCGCATGTCCATGTCGGCTGACATCCGAGCGCCCGGTAGGCGCTCATCATCCGACGCGCCATTGAGCGTTCTCGTTCGCCCATCCGCTGCGCCGAGCAACCGGTGAGGTCGAGGGCGCCGACATTGAGCGTAGATGGGACGGAAACCTTCGCGCCGCCGGACACAAGTTTCTCCGCGAACAATGTTCCGGAATCGCCGTGATAGACCGCACCATCTATGTGGGCCGACTCAATCGGGATTAGGCGCGCCGCGCCAAGCAGTCGGGCGGCCTCGGCGACAATCCGCATGGCGATCGCGCTGCCGTCTCCTGAATTTCCGGCGGCAATCGCGCGTTCCTCGTATGTAAGCGCTACCGACAAACGGATACCGACTTTCTCATTGCGCCCGCGGTTGAATTTTCAAATCCGGCATGTGCGGCTCGACCGGGTTCCCGAAATCTCATCGCACTTTCCCCGCCTGAACGGGTGAATATGCCCGCGCCCGGCCATGCAGCAAGGGTGTTTTCCGCCGCGGTCCGCGCGGCCTTGGCTTTCCCGGTAAGGCGAGTGAACGATGAAGGCCGACCGATCCTCCTCACCATGCGGGCGAAACCGCCCGTTGCCGGCTCAATCAAAACAGCAGACCGGGCGCTGTCGCGGTCAACCTCACATGTTCGATTCCGTGTACCTGTCATCAAGCGGTTCGCCTGCGATATCTAATCGTCTGAAATTCCGCATCCAGCGCATTATAGAGCAACAAACGGCCGATGAGCGGTTTGCCGGCGCCGGTGATCAGCTTGATGACCTCCATGGCCTGCAATGTACCCATGACCCCGGTCAATGCGCCGAGTATGCCGGCTTCCGCGCAAGTCGGAGTCGCGCCGGGCGGTGGGCGTGAGGGAAACAGATCGCGATATGTGGGATTTTGCCCGCGGTCATCGTCGGCTTGCCATGGAATGAAGACGGTCAACGATCCGTCAAATCGTCCGACAGCCGCCGAAACGAGCGGCTTGTGTTGCCGTTCCGCTGCATCCGCAACGGCATACCGCGTTTCAAAATTGTCCGACCCGTCAACAATGACATCGTGGCCGCTCACCAGATCGTCCGAATTGCCTTCTTCAATGCGCAGCCGGTGGGTTTCGATCGCGATATGCGGGTTGATCGCCGCGATACTCTTTCTCGCGCTATCGACCTTGGGCCGCCCGACGGATGAATTTGAATGGATGATTTGTCTTTGCAGATTCGAAAGCGAGACCGTGTCGTCGTCGACGATACCCAGCGCGCCAACACCGGCCGCCGCCAGATACTGTAGCACCGGCGCTCCCAGGCCTCCCGCCCCGATCACAAGCACGCGGGCGCTCTTGAGGCGCTGTTGACCCGCGCCGCCGATTTCCGGCAGTACGATGTGGCGGGCATATCGCTCAAGTTCGTCTGCTGACAGCGGCGGCTGTTGGTGTCGCGTCATTCGACAACCTTAGCGGCGAGCGCGCAAACTGTCATTCGCCAAATTGGAGCGTGACTGAACCGTTTTCCACGGTGAGATACTGGCCATTGCTGCCGATTTTCGAAAACAGGGACCGGTCGGTGCCGGTCATGAAGGCCTGAGCGTTCAAAATTTCCACCATTGCAAAAAGAGCGGCGCGGCGATTTTCATCGAGGTGGGCCGCAATCTCGTCAAGAAGCAGGATGGGCGCCATGCCCGACAACTCACCTGTTAACCGGGCGTGGGACAGGATGATGCCGACGAGCAGAGCTTTTTGTTCGCCGGTTGAGCATAGACCGGCCGGCATGTCCTTTGGCAAGTGGCGAATCAACAAGTCGCTCCGGTGGGGCCCCTCAAGCGTTCGCCCCGCCGCCCGGTCCCGGCGCCGCCCGTCGCGCAGCACGCGCTTGAATTCCTCTTCGACATCGTTGGCGGGAATGTCGTCGACCACCGCTTCAAGCGTGCCTGCCAGCGTTATTGCGGCTTGCGGAAAGTAATCGTTGTCGCCGTAACCGCCGATTGTTCCAACCAGGAGATGAACAAGCTCAAGCCTGGCTGCCGCGATAGCGGTCCCGGTAGCAGCCATCGTCGCTTCGATCGAGTCGAACCACGAACCGTCGGTGGCATTGTCCGCCAACAACCGGTTGCGACTGCGCATCGCCTTTTCGTAATCCACGGCCCGGCGTGCGTGCCCCGGATCCACGGCAAGCACAAGACGGTCGAGAAATCGCCTTCGGTCGACGGCTGGCCCGGTAAACATGCCGTCCATTGCCGGCGTTATCCAGATGACCCGCACCCATTCAAGCAGCGCATCGACCGATTTGGCGTTCGCGCCGTTTATTCGTACCCGCCGAGCGCCGTCCGAACCGCCATTCGAAACGGTGCCGGCGCCGATTTCGACCTCCCCCGTCGGTCCTTCGAGTTTTGCGTGGATCGCAAATCCGCCTTCTGAACCGGTCCGGGCGACATCGGCAAGTGTCGCACGCCGCAATCCGCGACCGGGCGTCAGAAACGAAATAGCTTCGAGCAGATTTGTCTTTCCGGCGCCGTTCTCGCCGGTCAGCACAACCGGTCCGGAATCGAGATCCAAGCGAAGGCTCCGGTAATTCCGGAAATCAGTGAGGTGCAGGCGCGTAATCTCGGTGCGCGGCAGGGAACTCTTGTTGCGGGAAATGTGATCTGCGGGCGGCATTTATCCGACCGGTGGCCAAGCGTTGTCCGTCAACTATACCCGCATCGGCATCAACACATAAAGCGCGTCCCTGTCCGATGCATCCTGGATCAGGGTAGGCGAACCGGAATCCGCCAGCATGAAATGAGCCTCATCGCCGGACAATTGCCCGGAAACGTCCATCAGGTACCTGGCGTTAAATCCGATTTCGATCGGGTCGGATGAATAATCCGCGGCCAGTTCTTCCGTGGCGCTGCCGGAATCGGGATTGTTGACCGTCAGCGTGACTTGGCCATCCGCGATGGAGAGCTTTACGGCTCTTCCGCGCTCCGAGGATATCGTGGAAACACGGTCGACCGCCTGTGAAAAGCTGTGCCGGTTAATAACAAGCGCCTTGTCGTTGCCGGTCGGTATCACCCGCTGATAGTCTGGAAATGTGCCGTCGATCAGTTTCGAGGTCAGAACCACACTTCCAATCGTGAGGCGGATTTTCGTATCGGAAAGTTCGACCGTAACTTTCATATCCGAGTCATCGACTAGCTTCTGCAGTTCGCCGACAGTTTTTCGCGGAATGATGATATCCGGCATTCCTTCCGACCCGGCAGGCGCGCCCGTCTCGGTTCGTGCCAGGCGGTGTCCGTCGGTGGCGACCGCGCGCAGTTTTTGCGCACCGTCATTTTCGATTATGTGCAGGTAAATGCCATTGAGATAGTACCGCGTCTCTTCCGTGGAGATTGCAAATTGTGTTTTCTCGATGAGGTTCTTGACGTCAGTCGAATCAAGCTCGAAAATGTGGCTGAAACTACCGGCCGACAGTTCCGGGAAATCCGATTGCGGCAGACACTGAAGCCGAAAACTGGCGCGACCGGAGACCACCGATATGGCATTGCCGTCCTCATCCGACCTCAGCATTACTTCTGCTCCATCGGGAAGTTTTCGGACAATATCGTAGAGCAAATGAGCTGGAACCGTCGTGGCTCCGGCCTGCTCCATTTGCGCCGGTGTCGCTTCGGTAATTTCCAGATCCAAATCGGTGGCCTTGAGTTCAAGGCTCGCGCCATCGGCCTTCAGAAGAACGTTAGACAGGATCGGAATCGTATTGCGCCGCTCCACCACGCGATGAACGTGATTGAGGGCCGTTAGCAGATTGGACCTTTCAAGGGTGGCACGCATGTCAAACCGATCTTGCCTGATAAATCGTGGAATTGGCGGTGGCGCTTGGCCAAAGCGTTCGCAACCATCAGAATCGATGCAAAATGACAGGAATTCGACCGAAAACGCAAGCCCGCGAAGCGCGCATCTTGACGCTTCGCGGGCTTGTTGGGGATAACATCCGCATTAATGGATTTCAGGCCCGCCGCCTGGCCGGAAATGCCCCTGAACCAGCGCCGAAAGGCCAACTTAGCCAATCGCCGGTCAGGTTTGCTCTTTAATGAGCCGTTCCAAAAGTTCGATCTCGCGGGCAAGTTTTTCATCCGTATCTGACAGGCCCTCGATTTTTTTTACGGCATGCAGGACCGTAGTGTGATCCCTGCCGCCAAATCTCCTGCCGATTTCAGGAAGCGACCGCAGCGTAAGCGTCTTTGCGAGATACATCGCAATCTGGCGCGGCCTGACTATCGCGCGCTTTCGGCGGTTTGACAGCAATTCCGTTCTGGAGACGTTGTAGTGCCTTGAGACGGCGCGCTGAATGTCTTCGATGCGAATTCGCTTGGGTTCGCCTGATCGGTATATATGGCCGAGGAGGTCATCAATCCGTTCTACCGTTAGTTGCGGTTCAAAGGATTGGCGAAAGATCAACTGGTTGAACGCGCCTTCCAATTCGCGGCCGCTGCCCTTGATGACACGCGCCACATGCTTCAGGATGGCTTCCGGAATATCCAGCGTCCGGTCCTCCACCCTTGTCTCCTCAAGACGCTGCCGAAGCATGGCGAGCCGCATGTCATAGTCGGGTGCGGCGATTTCCAGCGCAACGCCGCCGTTCAATCGCGAACGGACGCGCGGTTCGAGCGACTCCAGTTCGGACGGCGGACGGTCCGCTGCCACCATAACCTGTTTGGCGCTATCCAGAAGCATGTTGATCAGATGGCAGAACTCGTGCTGGATCGACTTTCCCTGCAGAAACTGCATGTCGTCGATGACCAGAAGATCGATATCCCGTAATTGTTCCTTGAATGTCAGTGCATTGTTGTCGCGGATCGCGGTGGCGAAGCGCCACATGAAGTACTCGGCCGTCAGATAGACGACACGCGATCGGGATTCGCGCAGCAACGCCTCTGCCGCAACTGCCTGAAGCAGATGCGTTTTGCCAAGGCCGACTGAAGCGTGAATGAAAAGCGGATTGAATCTGACCGCGCTGGACGCTTTCTCGGCGACCGCGCGGGCGGCGGCGAATGCGACTCGGTTTGAAGGACCCTCAACGAATGAAGCGAATGTATATCGCCCGTCCAACGGTGAGCCGATAACCGCGCTTCGTAACCGCCGCGCCGGCGCGCCGGCGCGGTCGGCCGGTCGATTGGTTGCGAGTTGCGGGGAGATCTTGGAAGGAGATTTTTGTCCAACCGGTTCACCGCTGTGCTTTTCGGCCCGGGTCGGATTCCTGTCGGCCACGGACGCACTATTGCGAACGGCGCTGCGAACCAGAATTTCGACCTTCAGCAGTCCCGGCGAATCCGCACTCCAGATTTCATGAATAAGATCGAGATAGTGACTTGTGATCCAGGAACGCAGAAACGTCGTCGGGACCGAAAGACGGACAACGCCGGAGTCGGCCTCGACCAGTTTCATCCGTTCAAACCAGCTGGCATAAACTTCCTTGCCGAGCCGGGCTTTCAATTGAGTCTTTGTCCGCTCGAAAATGCCCGCCGCGCTGCTTGATGTCATGTTCCGCTCCCCCGACCGTCCTGTGAATGAATTGCCGCCCGATGGCGGCGCCGTTGCAGCGTTGCCGTGAATTTTCATTTAGACCGCCACCATTCCCGCTGTTTGCTACCCCTCAGGAGACGTTGATCGCATCAAAGACGCCACTCCCGGTAATCCTCCGCAAATAATAATGAAAGTAATAACCTCCACCTCTTTTCCATGATGCAATAAAAAATTTGATATACGAATTCATACCAAATAATGATCTAATAATACATAACGACATAACAATTCTCCCAAATACAATTGACAATATTTTGAACAAGACACCGGAAATCCGCCGCCACGAAATCGGCAATACATGCCCGTTCGCCGACTTGAAAGCCGCCGCCACATTACTGGACATTTTGCTGGACGACCAGGCTGCTGACCCGTCCGTTTCGATGGCCGAACACTAGCGAATGCATTGCGGAAAACGCAAGCCCACCGGTTACGGTTTTTTAACGATCGTGCCACCGAATTGCATGATTGTCACGCACCGACAATCGCTTCGACCCGATAAATCTTTCTGATACAATCTCTTTCGCGGGTATAAGAAAATATGCCTTGCGGCAAAAAATATTCGAAAAATTCGCTTGACTAAGGATTCTTGATGCAGGGCGAATCCCGACCTTGATGAACAGCGGGGAAAAATGACGTTATCTTATTGAAAAATATACGTCGGAAGCGCTGCACAATAGCGCCTATCCACAGGCTATATAGCTGTTTTTCAACACTTTTCTTCGCGATCAGAGGGCGTATCGAAGAAAATTCCGTATTTTGCGGCGCAATACGATTTTGATGGATTGCAAGCAAAATGGCCGGGTCATCGCGCCAGCCTTGATTTTGAAGATTACAGGCCGGTCAGGTGCCGAGCGCCTTTACCCGGCCGGCCAATCGCGACACCTTTCTCGAAGCGGTATTCCTGTGCATTGCGCCTTTCGAGGCGGCGCGCATTAGTTCCGGCTGGGCTGCCTTGAATGCGGCCTCCGCCGCCGCCTTGTCTCCCGCCGCGATCGCCTCCTCCACCTTGCGGACATGGGTTCTCACGCGGGATACCCTGTTCTTGCTGATCGCAGTACGGCGGGCGATCTTGCGGGTTGCCTTCTTAGCCGAAGAAGTATTGGCCATGCTCTCTCTTCCTTTGTTGCTGGCTGCAGGGCGACAAGATTTGGCGGTTCGGTCGCGCGTCGATGGCCGGAAAACAAGCGGGGCAACCAACGGGCCGCCTCAAAACCGGTGCGCTTATAGTGCGAAAGACATGCCGCGTCAACGCAGTATCGGGGTGGCGACACCTCTCGTCCTAACGGTTTTTGAAGTTCGCGGTGCGCTTTTCGACAAAGGCGTTCATGCCTTCTTTCTGATCGTCCATCGCAAACAGGGAATGGAACAGACGACGCTCAAATCGCAGGCCTTCCGCGAGCGACCCCTCATCGGCGCGGTTGATGGCCTCCTTGGCCATCATAACAGCAGGCATCGAAAATTCGGCGACTTTGCCGGCCGTCTCGATCGCCTCCTCGATCAGTTCGTTATCCGGCACGACGCGTGCAACCAGACCACTGCTCTCGGCCTCCCTGACATCCATCATCCTGCCCGTCAGGCACATGTCCATCGCCTTGGCTTTGCCGACCGCGCGCGCAAGCCGCTGAGAGCCTCCCATGCCGGGAATGACGCCAAGGGTAATCTCCGGCTGGCCGAACTTCGCGCTTTCCGATGCGACGATAAAATCGCACATCATCGCCAACTCGCATCCGCCACCGAGGGCGTAGCCCGACACCGCCGCGATGATCGGCTTGCGGATGCGGGCGAGCCGTTCCCAACCGGCAAAGAAATCCCGCGCGTAGGCTTCGGCATAGGACAGCGTCCGCATTTCCTTGATGTCGGCTCCCGCGGCAAACGCTTTTTCGGAGCCGGTAATCACCATTGCTCCGATTTTGGCGTCCTGATCGAAAGCGTCTAGTGCCGTGGTCATTTCGCCCATTACGATCGAATTCAGCGCGTTAAGCGCTTTTGGCCGGTTCAGCCGGATCAGTCCCACCTTGCCTTTCGTTTCGACAATTATCGTGTCGTAGCCCATCACAACCTCGTTGTTTGTTCCGTGATTTGAGGAGTTCGGTCCATCTCATATCTCAGTTGGGACGCAATCGCTATTGAACTAACGCTGACAAGACGGGCAAAAAAAGGTCGAGCGGCCGGATTGTGCGATTCTCTCTATGACGCCAATGCATCCGGTTCTCGCACATGGCCGACCCTCGCGGTCATAAACGCTGAATTTGTGCTGGAAATATCCGAGCGAACCGTCAGCGTGCACATAATCGCGAAGAGAAGAGCCGCCGGCTTCAATCGCGTCTGCAATGACTTCGCGAACTGCCGTGGCCAGCTGCCCACACCTATCCGCGCTTCCCCGCCGCAATCTCACAATCGTACCGGCCTGCCGCCGGGGATCCAGGCCCGCGCGCCACAATGCCTCACAGGCATAGATGTTGCCGAGGCCGGCTATGAGCTTTTGATCGAGAAGTGCGGCCTTTAGCGGTGTCTTCCTGTTTCCGAACAAATGCCGGAT
The DNA here is from genome assembly GCA_965204295.1 of Rhizobiaceae bacterium. Classification (GTDB taxonomy): domain Bacteria; phylum Pseudomonadota; class Alphaproteobacteria; order Rhizobiales; family Rhizobiaceae; genus JAWKWH01. The sequence continues at coordinate 820,895 of OZ241973.1, read as the reverse complement.
GGCGAAACCGTCCATCCCGTTTCCGGTCGGCTCAATTCCCAGCCGCGCGAACATCGGATGATTGGGTAGTTCCTCATTGTCGATCAGCAGCATAAATCCAAACCGGCGCGGATCATTGTATGTCACCGTGCAGTTCAAAGCGCCCGCCGGCCGCACGTGGAACACGACATGGTCATGTTTGCTGTCCTTTGAACGGTCGTGCGCGAATATGCCCGGCGCGTCCTCCGCTTCTCTCGTCCCGACGCGAAAGGAACCGGACATTCCCAGATGGCAGACAAGAACTTCTCCGCCATCCAGATGTGCAAGCAGGAATTTCGCGCGTCGCGCCAGCCCCGTGATTGTTCGCCTCTTCACTCTCTCCGCAAAACGGTCAGGCAGCGGAAATCTCAGATCCGGCCGGCGCTGTTCAAGGCTTTCAATGACAGCGCCTTCAAGAACGGGGATCAGACCCCGGCGCATGGTTTCGACCTCAGGCAGTTCAGGCATGGGTGATTTCGCCGCGTCTTGCGAACGGCGATCCGTTTACGGAACTCTTGTAGTTCATGGCTGAAGACGGCGCTGGAAAATTTCGGTGAGCGTATGCAGATAATTTTTCAACGCCGCAATGATTGCATTCACAACTGTGACTGTCCTAATTCGGCGATATAGAAGGACATTTCTATTTACGATGGGTGACGGTGGCTTATTCTATTATCGTGGCATCGGCGCATGAATGAGGGCGGTTTACGTTCCGACGGGACCTCCCTCCTCTTTCGGGCCACGCTACCCGACGGCGATTTTCATCTCCCGAAACACATATCTTCGTAGGGTGTGGGCGATATTCGCCATTCCGATTTCAGTTCTGGCTCTTGCCATCCCGATCGTTGCGATGAAAAGGCCCATGCGATGTTTTCGGTCTGCGAAGACATGCTCCCGGACCCAGCCCGGCCTGCCGCTGAAGAAGGGACGGGGCGCGACGATGATGACCCACGATTACAAGAGAAACGGCGCCACCACGCTCTTCGCCGCGCTGCTTTGGTTCGGGCATCGGCTTGCCGGGCGGTGTGCGGAAATGAACCTTCGAGACCGGCCCTGCCCTTGGCGGTCTTCTTCCCGTTCTTCTTTGATCGATACGCCGTGTCCGCCCAGACCGATGAAGCGGTGTCGGTCTTGTCCGGCAGACAGACCGCCCGGTTCGCGACCGTCATACCGGGCGGCGTCGGTCGCTGTCCAGGTGCGGATGGTACCGGCGATCAGCGCCTCTATGGCTGTTGTAGCCATAGACGGGGATGGCGGTCTCCATCATGATCATGGCCGAGCCATTCGGGCGCTTCTTTCCACGCTCGCGCTTCAGTGTCCAACGCCCGTCACGCTACATCCGGCGCAATCCGGCCGGGTTGGCCGACCATGCATCGGGAAGGCGGCATGCCTTCAGGGCATCCTTCCCGGCGTCCGTGGTGCGCCGGCGCGGAGCCTCGATAATCGAGGTGTCGATCGTCCGGTCGCCTATGGCCCCGGATAGCCCCGTTCCTTGAGATGCGCGTCAAACCGGGCGAACAGCGCATCTACCGCCTTCGCCCCGGTCAGGTGTTTGCGCAACAGCCGGATCGTCCGCGCGTCAGCAACCCGCCCGTGCAGGTCGAGACCGGGAAAGCGCATGAAACTCGGCCGGTCCCCGATCCGAAACCCGGTCCGCTCGTCCGCCGGCCCGTACAGGCTTTGCAAGACAAGCACCTTGAACATCATCACCGCATCCATCGGAGGGCGACCGCCCTTCGAACGATCAGACCGCAGCAATGACGCATCAGGACCGGCGCGGAACATCTCAAAATCCACAACCGAAGCTAGCCGCTCAAGCGCATCGCCGGTCCTTGAACGCGCCGCATACCGTTCATCAAGGTCAAATAGTCCGGGTGAATGAGACACCAAAAGCCTCCGTATCCGGTCAGCCACAATCAACCACATAAACCAAAAACACGAACTTCTTAGAGGCTGTTTGAGACTTCTGATGGGTTGGCGATGCGTTGCAGTAACGGGTTGCCGAGGGCGACATGGATCATGGCTTTGGAGACATCAAGATTGTTCGTAGTCGCGTACGAGCCGCTGCCGGCGCGTCATCCATCCAAAGGTTCGTTTGACGACCGGCGCCGCGGCAAGACCTTGAAGCCAGCCCTGTTCGATTTGCCATGGATTCCGTTTTATCTGGCCATTGTATTTTTGTTACATTTTTGACTTGGGATGCTGGCAACGGCAGGAGCGGTTATTGTCCTTGCTGCGACCGTTGTTGGTGAAATAGTAACCAAAAAGGCAATATCGGAAAGCGTGTCGTGGAATGTCCGGGATTTGAACTTTTCCGAGAGTTCCAAGCGGAATGCGGAAGCCATTATTGCCATGGGCATGACGGGCGACATCATCCGTCATTGGGAAGCAATACGCCATATCGCGCTTGGGAATTTACAAACTGCAGGCGGGCGCTCGGGATTTATAGCTTCTTTTGTCAAAGCCATCCGCATGTTGATACAGTCGGGTATGCTGGCTCTGGGCGCCTATCTTGCCATCTTTCGGGAAATTTCCTCGGGAACCATGATCGCGGCGTCGATTTTGGCCGGTCGTGCTCTCTCCCCGGTCGATGCGGCTGTCGGCAACTGGAAAAACTTTGTCCATGCAAGACTCGCATACAGTCGGTTGAAGAATTATCTCGGCGGGAATGAACAGCGATCCATACCGACCGACCTGCCAAAGGATCAGGCCGTTACACCCTGACAAGTCACGCGGCGTACGCGCCCCGTGTTGATGACCGTTGCGTGCTGTCCGGCATCATCTTCCGCCTCCAACGGGCTGTCGTCGGTCCGATTGTCCGGTCGAATGCGGTCCGGCCAAAACACTCTACAATCGTTACAAACGCCGGTCGGAAACCGGAATGTTCGAGCGGATTTTCGATGCTCTTGCGCGCGAAGGCGCAAATGCCGACACGCTCATGATCGATGCCGGTCACATCGAAACACATCGCATCGCAGCCAGTGGCGTCAAAAAAACAAGGGCGACGGGCGTGCCGTCGGCAAGACCGAAGGCGGGCTGAATCCCAAGCCGCATCCGGTATGCGACGGCCAGGGTCGCCCGGTTCATTGACATCTGACCGCGGGCAATCGCGCCGATATCGCCCAAGCGCGTCAGTGCCTTGAGCCATATGTGCGCAAAGGCGCAACTGTGATCGCAGATCGTGGCTACGATGCTAACCACCTATGCGATCGGCTTGTGGAAGCCGAGGCCAGGCCCCACCGCGCAGGAACCGCAAGATACAACTCCAATACGACACCGAACTCTACAAAACCGGAAACATCGTCGAGCGCATGTTCAACCGCATCGAAGATCGGCGGCAGCTCTGCCTGCGCACAATTTCGATGCCCAAAAACATTCCTGGCAGCCGCACACATCGCAGCAACCGTCATAAGGTTCTTATGAGCCTACACCCTAGCCCGTTTGCTGGTAGGCCTGTGGAGGCCGGACAGACCAGCAAGGTGAAGTGCGCATTGATGACGCCCATTTTGATCAATGGGACCGGGATAAGCTGGGAAAATTTATCGGCTATTTGCGTCAATCGGTGGAATTGTTGGCGGGAACGGTTGCCCGGAACATCGTCAGATTTAGTGAAGATGCAAGCGATGAGGACGTTGTCGCGGCGGTTGAATTCGCTGGCGTTCACAATATGATCCTGAAATTTGCCGATGGCTACGAAAACGATCTTGGAACTCATAAAATCTCCCTTTCCGGCGGTCAGGCCCAACGCGTTGCGCTTGCTCGCGCCGTCTATCGGATGCCACCGCTTGTAGTCCTCGACGAACCCAATGCCCATCTCGATATGGAAGGCGATGCAGCGTTGACCAAAGCGCTTCTGGAACTGCGAAATGCCGGTTCCTGTGTCGTTGTCATGGCGCATCGACCCAGCGCAATTGCTGCTGTTGACAAGCTGGACGCCCGCATAACGTCCTCCTGACGGCTGGATTGTGATTTAATGGTTGCATTGAGGTGCGATCATGAACCCACACGGTCTTTTCAGTTTTTCCGACCATCTTGAGAAGTTGAGCTAAGATGGCGAACCTCTTGAGGTTCTCGAGCGAAGCGTGGATTTTGAGTATTTCCGCGGATGGCCGGTCTGAGCTATGGCGATGGCTCCAAAGGCGGCCGGCCTTTGATCCCGTGTCGATGTTCAAAGCGCCGATCCTGCAGGCCCGGCACAATCTTTTCGACGCGAAGATGGAGTTCATGATCCGTGATCGGCTTTCATGGATGCGGTTTGTGAGCTTTGAACCGGGCGGCGCCACACCGGACGAAAACACGATCCGACACTTTCGCGATCGCTTGACGGAGACAGGCGCGCTGAAGCGTATGATGAAGGCGTTTGACCGGCAACTACAAAAGAAGGGCTACATCCCCATGTCCGGCCGGATCGTCGATGCCTCTCTCGTTCCCGCGCCCGGGTGGGGCAACACCGAGGACGAGAAGGCGGCAGTGAAAGCAGACAAGTCGGCCAAAGAAATCCGGCCGAACAAATGCAATAAGGCCGTACAGAAGGATATTGATGCCCGTTGGACATTGAAGACCGGCGGCAAGGTTCGATATCGCCCCGATGGCGCACTGCTGCCAATGATTGCGATCCCCATCTTTGGTTACAAGTCTCACATGAGCATCGACCGACGATTTGGCTTCATCCGGAGATGTACGGTGACTTCGGCGGCAAGTGCCGATGGTCGTTGACTGCGCCATGTGGTCAGCACGGATAACACGGCTTCAGACGTAAGGGATACGTTGTGCAATGGTAAAAACTATTAAAATACAATCGCTAATTAGCGCCATATTCCTTATAGCCATTCCCTCTTCTCTACCAGCACAGTCACCGGAAATAGCAGGAGCCATTCCGTCGGCATGGGGCAGTATCAACCTCACCATAGCCGACAGTGGTGGTATGGCGTCTGGGCAACAAGGATGACAGATCCGTCGCGGGGCGATCTGGCCGCTCACACACGTCTGAGACCCGACGGATCCTATGCGACATCTCTAATCTACAATGACGGAACTAGAATAGAGCATTGGGGAACATACAATATATCGTTTGATGGCCTAAGGGGCACGTAGTGGCAGTGTCGTCAATTCATTGGTAAACGGCATCAAACAACATTGATGATGCTTTGAGAGCGCACGGTGTTGAAATTGCAGGGGTAATAACAGCCGCGCCTAACACGACTCCACATCCATGTATTTGCGAAAGGGGTGTAATAAGTTACACTGTTAGAAGATCGACGCCTAGTTCATTATCCTTTGATAGCCCCGTTCGCTTCCATTTCGAAGTTCTTAGAGATAGTTATGTAAGAGCTACCGGAAATGGAGCCAACGCTGCAATATCCAGAAGGTACGCGGTAAAGTGACACAATTTTTTTGCTGTTAAAGTCCTATCGGTAGTTTCCTGTTTCATCTTTTTGGGAGGCGTATCTACTATGGTACACGCATAAAGCGCTGAAGAGAGAACGTGTACATTCAAACCATCCTAATTCGCGAGCGCCAATTTAAGGCCAGATTTACAAGCGTTCGGTGAAGGTGTTCCTGGGATGGAGCGTTGTGATGAAGTATCTGTAATTTGGGATCCCCAACGTAGGAAATACCAAACTGATTTTATCGACGTTCCAAGGCTTGAAATCTTAGGTGCTCCACGCAACTCGGTCGGTCGTTTTCATGTTTTGGCAGAATCAAGATCAAGCGGTGCGACGTGCCTGCTGCCCTGTTCGGCCGTGTTAATTAGCGAACGTCATATAATGACTAACAGACACTGTGCCGCACCGCACTTGTATCCCGATATGGGAATTCGGTCGGCGCCCGAAGATTTTGGCGTAATGTTTGGGCATCTTTCGGACACAGACCCCGGCGAGTTCTTCCGGCTTCAGCGAGAGCCGGTGGAGATATCGGAAGGCGCTTTTCCCGAAAATTATGAACCCTTGAGTTTTGCAAACCCAATGACTGACGCCGGAGATCCAATGTTTATCGTCAGTCATCCGAGCGGGTTTCGAATGCAGGTTACGACGATTGTGACAGTTTTCCCTCTCATTCGAGTTTTATCTTCTGAAGATTCGCCAAGTGATGAGGGAGAAGATGCGAATCTATTAGATGCGAATTTATCTGGTACTGATTTTACTGAACTGGCAATTATTGGCGCTAACTTCTCGGATGATTGGGCTTGGCATGATAAAAAAACTATTGAAATATATGAAGTTATCATGTTCTGTGTTTTCGATCCTGAAATTCACTAACGTAATATCAAAGCGCGGCCTGATGTGTGTGCCCGATCGGAATAGTGCTATTTATTCTTCCAAACGTATCAGTTTTGGTTCACAACCGGATAACCTCTGCAAAGATAAATCCTGGAACAGCGCTTACTTTGAAAAGTCGAGTTCCAAAGGTGAGAAAGAAAGATTATCTCGTGGCCTCCACAATCAGGACGCCACGATTACGACACGGCTCCTTCGCGCCATTCCCGCCAATTCATGCGGTCAGGCGTTTTTTTGCATCCGGTTTTCCTCGATTTCAGCGCCCGCCCGCCGAAACAGATTTGACAGGGGGCAATATCTGGCGACTTCCCCGGCGACGTTCCGCCCATCGTTGACGAAGCGTTCCGGCGCTTGGCCGAATACATGGCGACGCCTGAACAAGCGGCGGACGCTGGCGCTGGCGGCGCGCTCAATGGCGATGATCGCTGCCCATGCCAGCACAGATTTCGGGTTGGTCGGATGGATGGCGAACCCCTTCAGAAAAAGTCCATGTTCGGAGCTGACCGAAGCTTTGCTCGAAACCGTAACGCCGGTCGACGTCCGCCAAAACGAATGGAGCGCCCGATAAGAGAGGAAGGCGAGGTAAAACCCTCCAAACATCATAATTCCGGCAGCGATTCCGCGGTAAGCCATGATCATGATCGATAAATCGGCAGCGGCGAGCAGCTCCCAAAACAAAGAGCCGATCAAAACGCCGGTTGCCAGCCACATGCCTGCGCTGCAACCGAAACGCATAGCAGCCGTCATATAGCTAGGATAGCAGCCGTCATATAGCTAGGTTGGCCGGACTAGGGCTCATGGTCGCAACGAGATAGACCACCACAGCGGACCTAATCCTTCTCAAAGCGTGATCGATCTCCAAAATTCCACATCCTCGCTCTTTTGGAGTAGAAACCCTTTGCCTTATAATTTTGGTTGCAAGCCAGACTCGCGTATGATTTGTATTCTCGTTTCAACCTCCATACGCGGCAGAGGCGTGCGTGGTCGCTGCAACTCACCAGCGGGAAGACCAAGAGCATTCGTTATTCCCTTGATGGCAATAGGATTGCGGAAGCGATAGAGGAAATGTCGAGGATTTTGCCATGACAGCCGGAAAACCTGCGAAACACGGAGACTGCGTGGTGGGCCCGGAGGGACTCGAACCCCCAACCAAGCGGTTATGAGCCGCCGGCTCTAACCAATTGAGCTACAGGCCCCACGCCGCGGCTGATTAGGCCGTTTTCAGTCCGCACACAAGCCCGTCTACCGCAATGAGCCCGCATTCGCCATACCGTCGCCATGACCATCAACCGGGAGGCTGGCATGAATCCCGTTTCACTATTTCCGGAGATTACCGCAGCGCTCGCAGCTACGTTCTCCGGCGCACCGCATTCGATGGCGGCGAACCGGCAAGTGCCGCGGGTCACGGTTACGGGTGAAGGCGAAAAGGCAATTCCGCCGGACATGGCGGTGTCGCCTCTCTCGGTCCTGGGCGAGGAAAAGACCGTACGGGCGATCCTCGAAGCCAACTTTGAAGCCATGACGGATGTGCATGAGGCCTTGCGCGGCGAAGGTATGGAGGCGTGGGACCTGCAGACCCCGGTTTTCGATCACGCTATGATATATCCATCCCCGGCGCTCGACCGTTGAGAGCGCACCGCGCATGATCGGTTGTCAGGTCACCAATTCGCCGAAGGTTCGCGTGCGTGAGTTTACCGGGCCCGGCACAATATCATCAATATGTCGGTCTCGCCTCGCGTGAACCGGGGCGGCAACATCACGTTTGCCAACGATGATCCGGCGGCGGCCATCGCCAAAGCGCGGAGGGAGCCATGGCGGATGCGATGGTCAAGGCAATCGCGTTTATCGAAGCGGCAGGTGTGGAACCGTAAGAAGCGCCGACCATCGCCGAGCGGTCATTCAAGCCGCGGCCGATGCCTGTGGCGTGCGCCGAAACGGCCATGCGGGCTTCCAATACGGTTTTCATCACTTCCCGCGAAAACATCCATCGGATGCGCGACATTCGCCATCGAACAATAATCCCGACCTGCCGAAACGGATTTACGCCTAGCGGCCGAAGCAGCGGAGCGCAGATGGCGGTCTTGCCCTTGCCGGATCAGTAACGGATCACCGGGCAACCGGGCGCACGCGAAAACAAGATGCGTACGCGATGACCATGCGAACGGCCTTTGATCTTGATCACACGCCGGTTTGCGACCCTGACCCGCGGGCGATGGACACCCATGCGACGGGCCTTGTTCAAGGCGCGGCGCACACTACAGCGGTGATGCCGGCCAATCGGATTGTAGCGGCGCCCGTCGCGCCAGCCGCGCCGATGACCATGACCTGGACGACGCCAATGGGAATGGCCGCCATTGCCGAACCAGACGCCAAATCCGGATCCGCCGCCGACAGCGCCGCCAATTTGGAAGTCAACCGCCTGTGCCGTTACAGGAATTGCCGCGAGAACGCCGAGGCTTACCATCGCGGATACTGCGATCTTTCCGATTTTGCCAAACATTTTCATCTCTCCAGGGTTGGGCTGTGGGATTCACATTCGCCGAAGCGACACCCGGAGAATGTCAGACCGGTCCTGAACCCGGCGCGAACCTGCCATTCATCGCGCGTTCATGTAGGATTCAGCCGGATTGATGCGTCAACCGGATGAAAAACGTTCATGCGGAGAGGCTTGAATGAGCGGCATTACGGAAGGCGGCTGCGCTTGCGGAGCGATCAGATACGTTTTCAACGACCAGGCGGTTTTTTCGTTCCACCGCCAGTACCGTGATTGCCAGCGGGCGTCAGGCGGCGGCCACGCATCGTCGTTTATTGTCAGGCTTGAATGCGTGAATCTGACCGGCGAGGTTCAGTATTACAAACGCCAAACCGCAAGCGGCAATGTCGTCAGTCAGGACTTTTGTCCCACATGCGGTTCACCAATGTTCAACCGCAATTCCGGATATCCTGATTCTCTGTTCATCCACGCCGCGACGCTGGATGATCCCTCCGCCTTCAAACCACAAAAGGTCGTCCATAGAGAAGAGGCGCAGCCGTGGGATGCGCTGTAATCCGATTTCCAAAGATGCTAATCGCGCCGGACGCACTCGTCCCAATAATCGTAAGCCGCCATGCCCAGCACGGTCAGCGAAATGACCCAGAACGGCAGGCCGCCCCAGAAACCGGCAAAGCCGGTCGATATGCTGTGCGCCAGGCCGAGCACGAACAAACCCATCAGGGCGGTTGCAATCAAACCCACGATAATTCGGCTCGTTCTCGTCAGCATGTCCTCAGTCTCGCATATCAGTCGGCGCCGGTCTTCAAAAAATTCAACAACCAGTTCGCTGTTCTAAGCAGCCGGTCATCCTCCTCCACGGCGCCAATGAGCTGCACCCCGATGGGCAGGCCGTTGGCGCCGAGCAGGAGCGGCATGGTGACGGCCGGCAGACCGCACAAAGTCCAGATCGTGCAATAGACCGGATCGCCGGTAATTCCTTCCGACAGCATGGGCGCCTCGCCGGGAGCGCCAAGTGTAAGCACGGCGTCGAAATCCCTGAAAAAGGCTTCAAAATAGGCGTTGGCGCGGTTCATTTGGTCCAGCGCATCCTCGTATTGGTCGACGCTGACAGCGCGTCCCCGCTCGACGGCAGGCTGAAGCGACGAACTCAATTTGTCCCGGCTGTCGGCAAGGACATCGCCCAGATTGCGACTGATCTCATGTTCCTGAATGATTCTGTGGGCTTCGATCAGGCCGGAAAATGCCCCAGGCGCCGGAATCCGTTCAACTTGCGCGCCAAGCGCATCCGCCAGTTCGCCCAGCCCCTCCCGCGCATCCGGCCGCATCCGGTCATCGCAGGGCAAATCGAACAACGCAAGGTTCGGCTCTATCGGAACCTCCGCCCGACTCCCGTTCAGCATGGCAGGCCGGGGCCGGTCAAAACTCAACAGGTCGTCGGGATCATAGCCGCCAATGACATCCGCCAGCAGCGCGGTGTCTTCAAGCGATCGGGCAAAGACACCGACCTGGTCGAGATTTTCCGATGTCCGAAGCACGCCGCGCCGGGAAATGATCCCCCGTGTCGGCTTGAATCCAAAGGCGCCGCAAAACGAAGCCGGCCTGATAACCGATCCGTTTGTCTGTGTTCCGACCGCAAGCGGAACCTGCCGCGCCGCCACCGCGGTGGCCGACCCGCTCGAAGAACCGCCCGGCGTGTGGTCGCGATTATGCGGATTCCGTGTTGCGGACGGATGCATGAACGCAAACTCGGTTGTCACCGTCTTTCCGAGGATGACGGCGCCTTCCTCCAGCAACCGGTCGACGAGCGCGGCATTCCGCTCCGGTTTACGTCCGGCGAATATCGGCGTGCCGCATTCGGTCGGTAAAGCGTTTGTATCGATGATATCCTTCAATCCGACCGGCATGCCGTGCAGGGCGCCGATGGCTTTGCCCGCACGACGCATGGCGTCCATTTGCTCGGCACGGGCGAGTGCGCGCTCGTGATCGATATGCGCCCATGCCCGTATCTGAGCGTCGGTTTCGTCAATCCGCGCCAGACACGATCGGATCAGGTCGACGGATGTCAGCAAGCCTTCGCGTATGCGCCTGAGGGCCTCAAGCGCCGTAAGCGTATGTGAATCGCTTCCGGTCATTCCGCCGTTACGGAATATACACGCCGAACAGGTAGTCAGGCAGCCACAGCGCGACCCCCGGAAACTGGTACATCAGCACCATGCAAAGGATGACGATGCCCAGATAGGGCACTATCCCCCTGAATATCTGGACAAGCTCGATCTGATCCCGAAGAACGCCCTTCAGATAATATGCCGACATCGCCATCGGCGGCGTCAGAAACGACGTCTGCAGATTGAGCGCGACCAGCATGGCGAAGAAATACGGATTGACCCCGAACGTGTCCAGCATCGGCAGGAAGATGGGGACGAAGATGATCAGAATCTCCGACCACTCCAGCGGCCAGCCGAGCAGGAAGATTATCAATTGAACCATGACCAGGAACTGCCATGGCGCCAGATCGAGGCTGAGAACCCAGTGTTCGATGATATCGTGTCCACCGAGATAGGAGAACACGGAAGCAAATGTCCATGAACCGACAAACAGCCAGCACACCATCGCCGTCGCCTTGGCGGTCAGGAAGACGCTTTCCTTGACTTTCCGCCAGGTCAGCGAGCGATAAAGCGCCGCCAGAACCAGCCCGCCAAGCGCGCCCATTGCCGCCGCTTCGGCCGGCGTTGCGAGACCTCCCAGAATCGATCCCAGCACCAGCATGATCAAAACGGTCAGCGGCACGAACGAGACCAGCAGATCCATGTAGATCTTGGAGCGCGGCGGAATGTCGTCCTGCTTGGGCTTCGGTGCGATCGACGGATTGATGTAAACCCGAACGATCACGTAGAGAATATAAAGTCCCGCCAGCAGCAATCCCGGGAACATCGCCGCCGCATAGAGGCGGAGCGGCGACAGTTCGGCGATCGCCGCATAAACGATCAACATAATCGACGGCGGGATCAGGATGCCGAGCGTGCCGCCGGCGCAGATGACACCGGATGCGAATTCGCTCCGATAGTTGGCGCGCGCCATTGCCGGAAACGCCAAAAGGCCCATCAATGTCACGACGGCGCCGACGATGCCGGATGCCGTCGAGAACACGGCACAGGTAATCAGCGCCGCGATCGCCATCGAACCCGGCAGATTGCGCGCCGCCATTTGCAGCGAGAAAAACAGCCGGTCGACTATATTGGCGCGCTCGACCACGTAGCCCATGAACAAAAACAGCGGGATTGCGACAAGTGTGTCGTTTTCCATCACCGAGTAGGTGTTCTGGTTCAGCAAGTAAAAGATGTTATTGTTGAACAGATCGGCGAAGCCGTCCGCGCCAGTGTAGTAGGCATAGTAGCCGAAGCCGACGCCCATCGCCAACAGCGTGAACGCAATCGGAAAGCCGAGCAGCACCAGCACGATAAACAGGCACAACATCAAAATGGCGACTTCCGGATTTGTCATCGTCGTCTCTTACGCGCCTGCCGTCGTGTTGTTGATCGTTAAGGTGTTTTTTCTTCGGGCATGTGCATGAGCATGTCCTCAGTCTCGCGCACGTCTTCGAGCCGTTCCAGCCACTCACCGGTTTTCATCGCGCGCCAACACCGCGCCAACTCGGCCAATCCCTGTAAAAGCAGCAGAAATCCGGCCAGTGGTATAAGTGTCTTGAAGAAATAGATTTGAATGCGCGCGGGGCTGTTCCAGCTCACTTCCTGGTAGCGCCAGCTATCGGCGGCGATCTCCCAGCCATACCAGAACAGGGCGAGGACGCCAGGATAGAAGAACAACAGGTAAAGGACGAAATCAATCCGCGCCTGCCATTTGACCGGAAACAGCCGATAGAGTACGTCACCGCGGACATGGGCATCCTGCGCGAGCGCATAGGGACCCGCCATCAAAAACAGTGCGCCATACATCTGCACCATCATGTCGAAGGCCCAGACCGTCGGCGCGTTCAGCACATAGCGGACAAAAACCTCATAGGATACCGAGAAGGTCAATATCAGGATGCACCAGCCGAACGCGCGACCGGTCCACGTGCTCAATCCCTCAATTGTGTGGATAAAACCGGCCACATAAGCCTCCGCCCGACATCCCCTCGCATCGGGGACCAAACAACCCCCGATGCAATTTCATAGCAGGAATCAACCTCAGCCGAAATGGTGCTTATAGGCCAGTTTGTAGTCGGGCTGGTTGAGGTTGAGATAGTTCATCACATTCTTGGCGTACGCCTTTTGCGACTCGACCACTTTGGCGAAGAACGCATCTTCGCCCGATATCCTGTCGACGACTATGTCCCAGGCATTCAACTGCGCCGACATCACCGAGTCGGGCGTACGATGGACATTGACACCCTGCTCATCGCGCAGCTTTACGAGGTCTTCGGAGTAGCGCTTGGTGTTGTGCCAGTAGAAGTTCGAATTCTCGGCCTCCGACGCATGCTTGAGAACCGCCTGCAGTTCAGCCGGCAATGCTTCGTATTTGCCTTTGTTGAAGGTGATTTCAAAGAATTCCTGGCTCTGATGGAACGAAGCGAGATGATAATGTTTCGACACGTCCTGCATGCCGAAATCGCGGTCCGAGGTCGGATTGTTGAACTCGGCCGCATCAATCAGACCTGACTTCATGGCCGGCTGGATTTCACCGCCTGGCAGCTGAACGACGGACATGCCCATTTCGAGAAGTACGTCGGCGGCCAGACCGACGGTCCGGTATTTCAGCCCGTCCATTTGCGATGCATCGGTGATTTGTTCCTTGAACCAGCCCAGCGGCTGCGCCGGCATCGGCGAGTTGAAAAACGAAATGACGTTCAGGCCGAGTGCGCCCATCAGTTCGTTGAACAGGTCCATGCCGCCGCCATAGTGCACCCAGCCGAGCACTTCCTGGCTCGACCAGCCGAAACACGGGCCGGTGCCAAACAGCGAAGCAGCCTTGGATTTCGAATACCAGTATGCCGGGACATAGTGGGCCGCATCAAGAACGCCGCGGTGGACAGCATCCTGCATCTGGCTTGTTTTCACGACCGAGTTCACAGGCAGGAGGTCGACCTTCAGGTCCTTGCCGGCCATCGCATGCACGCGGTCGACATAAGATTGCGCGTTTTCCAGAAAGATGCCGCCGCCCCATGCCGCCTGCATCTTCAAAACTGCCGGTTCCGCGCGCGCCACGGCCGGCACACGGCCGGCACCGCAAGCGTACCCGTCGTCGCGGCAGCCGTTATCGCGCTCCCTTTCAGGAACTTTCTGCGACTTACATGATTCATCATTATTTCCTCCCTGGTAGATGGTCGTCGTTCGATCCACGCTCATTTAGAGCGAGTTGAAGAACTAACCACCTTGGGACCGAAACGGCAAACTCGACTTAAGTATGAGGTCGTTTCTCTTGATGAAACCCGCCGGCACCTACCGTTGCCCAAGCCGCCGCCCGGGGTTCCATCGGCGCTCACCATCGCCGCAATGACGCCGATGTTCGTCTCGACCTGGCCCGGATCGGCCAACGGATAGTCCCTCACCGCAGCTTTGCTGAAAGTGCGTTCCGCGTTGCCCGCCTTGACCACGACGTCCTCTGAAACATAGTCGGAAGCGGCATTGACGCCGCTTGCGTTCAGGATCTCGAAAAACCGCCTGATCGGTGGAGTTCATTTTCCCGGTTTGCTTATCGTCCAACCCCGGCGGCGTTCGCACTCAGAGTTCGGTATCCAGCGCATGTTCCAGATACGCCTCTTCGTCGGCCATATCCGATTCCAGCCCGGTCAATCGGCCGCGAACCGAAATACCGGCTTCGTGAACGGTTTCGCGACTGCCTGAAACCAGGGGGTGCCACCATTCAAGCTCCCTGCCCTGCGCGATCAGGCGATAGGCGCAGGTTTCGGGCAACCACACGATGTCGCCGACATTTTCGGGTGTCAGTTTGACGCAATCGGAAACCTGCTTCAACCGGTTTGCGTAGTCGCGGCACCTGCACTTCCGCTCATCAAGCAGTCGGCATCCGATGCTGGTCCAACGGATATCTCCGGTATCGGCGTCCTCCAGCTTGGCCAGGCAGCACTTTCCGCAGCCGTCGCACAGGCTTTCCCATTCGCTATCGCTCATGTCCGCGAGTGTTTTCGATTTCCAGAACGACTTGTTCATTGCCGTTGTGTCGCGTGGAGAGCCGACCGGGTCAAGTCCGCCAGCCTCTTGAACCGGCCGCGATTCAGGTCAAGGATTGCGCGCACGACGACTGGCAATCTCTCCCGCCAACAAGGAGGATCCGTTCGATGCGAGCTATTTACGGCGCAACGCCGCTATCTGCATTGGAAGCGGTCGCCATCGACACCGAAATGACCGGACTGGATGTCGCGGCGGCAAGGATAATCGAGCTCGGCGGGGCGCAAATGCGGTATGGGAACGTTGTCGACGGCGAGACGCGGTCGGTTCTCGCAAATCCGGAAATCCCGATACCACCCGAATCCGAGGCGATTCACGGCATTTCCGATGCCATGGTGGCTGACGCGCCCATGTTCGTGGAAGCATGGAGCCGGTTTGCCGACTGGTGCGGAGACCGGGTTCTGATCGGTTACGCGATCGGTTTCGATCTGGCGGTTCTCGATTGCGAGACCGGACGCCACGGCGTCGCCTGGCGCCGGCCGCGAACCCTGTGCGTTCGCATGCTGGCAAGAATCGCTAATCCGAACCTGCCGAACAACGCTCTGGAAACGCTTGCCGCATGGCTGGACATCGAAATCTCCGACCGTCATCGCGCGGTGGGCGACGCGATTGCCGCGGGACAGATTTTCACCGGCCTGATTCCGCATCTAAGGGCGAAGGGCATTCGCACGCTTGCCGAGGCCGAACGCGCCTGTCTGCGCCTGACATCCGAACTGGAAACCCATGTTCGCGCCGGCTGGACCGAGCCGGTGACCAGACCCGGAGCAACCACGCTCGGCAAGGTCGATCCCTACGCCTACCGTCATCGGGTTCGCGATGTGATGAACTCCCCGCCCCTTGCGATAAGTAGCGAGGCGACGATTGAGGACGCCATCGCCGCGATGACACGTCGAAAGGTAAGTTCCCTGTTCGTATCCGACGCCGGCAGGTCGGGCAGACCAATCTCCGCATATCGCATCCTGACCGAGCGGGATGTCATGCGCAGGCTGGCGTCCGGAGGAGCCGGCGCGTTCAATGACAAGGCCGGCGACATCGCTTCCGGCCCATTGGCCACCATCCGTGCGGATACATTTGTCTATCGCGCAATGGGCAGGATGAGCGATCTGAAAATCCGCCACCTGGCCGTTCAGGATGTCGCCGGCAATCTTGTCGGCGCCGTATCGGCGCGCGACCTGCTTAATTTGCGCGCCGGCGCCGCGATCTCGCTCGACGACCGCATCCGGAACGCGAGTTCATCCGCGGAAATGGCGGCCGCCTGGGCGACGCTGCCGGAGGTTGCGGAGCGTCTGATCGAGGAAAAACTGGAAGCCCGCGCAATCGCCGAAATCGTCAGCGACGAATTGCGCGCGATGACCCGGCAGGCAGCCCGGCTGGCCGAGGCGTCAATGAAGGCGGACGGTCTCGGCGGACCGCCGTGCCGGTACGCGGTTCTCGTGCTCGGCTCCGGCGGAAGGGGCGAGAGCCTACTTGCCGCCGATCAGGACAACGCGATTGTTTTTGAACGCGGCGAACCGGAAGGAACCGAGGACAAATGGTTCGCCGAGTTAGGGGGACGTATCGCCACAACGCTTGATGAGGCGTCAATCCCGCTGTGCAAGGGCGGCATCATGGCGAAGAATGCCGACTGGCGCGGCGACGCGGAATTTTGGCGTGAACGAATTGCCGATTGGGTGCGCCGCGCGTCGCCGGCCGATCTGCTCAATGTCGATATTGTCTTCGATTTTATGCCGGTCCACGATGATTGTGATTTGGCCACGTCGCTGTTTTCGGATGCATTCACGATCGGCCGGGAGCACGCGCCGTTTGCCAAATTGCTGGCCGCTCAACTGGAGAACCGGGAACTCCCGTTCACTTTCATCGGCAATTTCAAGACCGGCAACGGGCGCATGGATCTGAAAAAGTTCGGTCTGTTCCCGATTGTCGCCGGTGCGCGGGCGCTCGCCATCCGTCACAACGTTCAGAAGCGTTCGACCGCCGCACGGCTTGCCCGCCTGATCGAAATGGACATCGGCGGCGACGCCGACATGAAGGCAATTCTCGACGCCCACGAGATCGTTCTGTCGGCCATGCTGCGGCAACAGGCGCGTGATCTGCGCGAAGGAGTTCCGGTTTCGAACCTGGTCGAAATCACCGCACTCGATCGCGATCGGCGGGCCGATCTGAAGGACGCACTCAAACACATCCGGATCATCCCGGACATGGTTCGCGACTTGCTGTTCGCATAATCCCGTATGCGAATTATCAACTCACTATCAACAAATTATATGCTTCCGCGAACTCGGTCTGCCGGACGACTTTATCGGCCGCCATCCGTTTCCGGGACCGGGGCTGGCGATCCGTGTTCCGGGTGGTTTATCGCGTGAAAAACTCGATACGCTCCGCCGGGCGGACGCGATTTATCTCGAGGAAATTCGCGGCGCCGGCCTTTATGACGACATTTGGCAGGCGTTCGCCGTGTTGTTGCCGGTGCAGACGGTTGGCGTGATGGGCGACGGTCGTAGTTACGAGCATGTGTGCGCGCTTCGCGCGGTTACGTCGGTCGATGGCATGACCGCCGATTTTTTCCCCTTCGACATGGCGTTTCTCGGTCGTTTGGCGACGCGGATCGTCAACGAGGTTCCGGGGATAAACCGGGTTGTGTATGACGTGACGTCGAAGCCGCCGGGAACGATCGAGTGGGAGTGAATTTTTTGTGGTCATCGGCGAGATTGTAAGGTAAGAACCCGGGATATTCGCGGTCCGCCGTGGTGAGGCGGGCGCGGTGTGATGCGCGCCTTCTGGCTCGGAGATGGGCGGATGGTTTCGGCAGTGGGACGGGATACGCCATGTGGGGGTGTCGTTCATGAAATCCGGGAATGCGGTCAGGTGCATTCTGGTTCTCGGCATGTACGGGTCCGGGACAAGCGCGCTGACGCGAATGTTCAGCCTTGCCGGGGCGGCGCTGCCCCGCACGCTGCTTGGAGCGGATGAAGCCGACGAAACCGGGTGTTGGGAGCCGGAAAGGCTTGTCCGCTATCATGATCGGCTGTTGTCGGACCTGGGATCGGGTTGGCATGACTGGAAGCCGCTTGATTTTCCTTCCCTGCCGCTGAGCGACCGGAAGACGATCCATTCCGACATCAAGTCCATTCTGGCCGATGAATTTGGCGGCCGCCGGCTATGGGTGTTGAAGGAACCGCGCATCTGCCGGTTTGTTCCGATTTATCGGGAAGTTCTGTCGGACATGGGCGTTGCCTTGTCGCCGGTGCTTATTTTCCGCAATCCGCTTGAGGTCATGGCGTCGCTGCAAAGGCGCGGCGACTGGCCGGTTGAGCGGTCGGCGGCGGATGCCTGTCTTCTCTGGCTGCGTCATGTGCTGGATTGCGAGGCTGCGACCAGAGGTGTGAAGCGATCGATCGCAAGCCATGCTTCTATTGTGTCGGATCCGGTCGCGGCGCTGGCCAGGATCGAACGCAAGGCGAAACTGGATTTTCCGAACAAGGTCGACGGATTGGGAGAGGATATTCGCGAATTTCTTGATCCGGCGTCCGGCGGTCATGAGAAAGGCGGCGGGGAAGCCGCGCTTGAGCCGATGCTGCGGGGCTGGGTGGAGGACGCCTTCTCGGCGATGAGAGCGCTGGAACGCAATCCGGGCTCCAAAAAGGCGCGAAAGACGCTGGACCGGGTGAACGAGGCATTCGGCGCCTCGCTTCCGGTGATTGATGCGTTCGGCACGGCCTCAAGAGAAGCTCTCGCTCACAAACACAAACTGGAAGAGGAACGGGAGCAAATCCGGCTGGATTTCGAGGGTCTCGACCGGCTGACGGAGGAGCAGAAATCGCGGATCGAATCGCTTGATCGGATCGCCGGGGAGCAATCCGGGCAACTCGATGCGATACGCCGCCTGTTCGATGTCCGGGAAGGCGACAACCGGACGATTGACGAGGTGATCGGCGCACATTTGCAGTCGCTGCAGGCTGAATACGATTCACGGTTGAACGCACAGATCGAGGGTTATGAAGGGATTTTGAACAGCCAGGCCGCCGATTATGAGGAGTGGCTGGCCGCCCGGACGGAGGAATTCGCGCGGGAAAAGGACAGGCTGACGGGTCAGGTCGCATCGCTGGGCGAGGATTATGCAAAGCGTCTGGATGGTCAGGCCGCCGATTATGAGGAACGGCTGGCCGCCCGGACGGAGGAATTCGCGCGGGAAAAGAACAGGCTGACGGATCAGATCGCATCGCTGGCCGCCGATTATGAGGAACGGCTGGCCGCCCGGATGGAGGAATTCGCGCGGGAAAAGGACGGGCTGACGGATCAGATGGCGTCGCTGGGCGAGGATTATGCGGAGCGTCTGGATGGTCAGGCCGCCGATTATGAGGAACGGCTGGCCGCCCGGACGGAGGAATTCGCGCGGGAAAAGGACGGGCTGGCGGGCGAGATCGCATCGCTGGGCGAGGATTATGCAAAGCGTCTGGATGGTCAGGCCGCCGACTATGAGGAGCGGCTGGCCGCCCGGACGGAGGAATTCGCGCGGGAAAAGGACAGGCTGACGGGTCAGGTCGCATCGCTGGGCGATGAGCGCGACGCCATTTCCGGCGAAGCGCAATATCTGAACGCGGCGAACAATGACCTGCGGGCGGCGTACGACGCGGCCAGCCTTGATCTTCGCCGCGAAAAGACAACCGTTCTTCGACCGATCTACCGGAACGTTTACGGCGCGGGCGGCAGGCTGATGCGCGGCGTCCTGCCGGAATCCGTTGTGCACTGGGTAAAGGACAAGGTTCCCGACCCGGACGGCGCGCGGTTCAATGGCGCTTCCCTGGATTTGCCTTATGCGCCGACCGGACCCGCCCGTCTTGAAGATGTTTCGCCCGGCGGCGGCAAACCGGACGTTTTCGTGCTTTCGATCATCGACTGGGACTTCCGGATACAGCGTCCTCAACATATCGCGCGGGCTCTTTCGTCCGACCGTCGGGTTTTCTACGTCGAAATGATGATGGAACGAGAGGAGCCGGCGGTGCGGAAGATCGCCGACAATCTTTGGGCCGTACGGCTGTCGATGGACGGCGCCGGCCACATTCAGCCCTATAGCGGAGAACCGGATGCCGACCGGCAGGCGGCATGGGTGCGGTCGTTTTTCGAGTTTTGCCGGGTTGTGGATGCTTCTCCGTTCAAGCAGATTGTCGTTCAGCACCCGTTCTGGTGGAACCTGGTCAGGCATCTTCCGCCCGAGTTCGAGATCGTCTTCGACTGCATGGACGATATCACGGGGTTCTCGAACACGAGCCGGGCCGTCATTGATCTTGAGAACGATCTGCTGAAGGGCTGCGACAAACTCGTGGTCAGTTCACAATATCTGTTTGACAAGCATCGTGAATTCAAGGCCCCGGCGCTGATCCGCAATGGCGGCGACATCAATCATTTCAGCGCCGCGGCGGCGGCGGGTCCGGCGCCGTCGTTTCTCGCCGGGTCGGGATTTGAAAAGCGCGAGGGAACGATTGACGCGGGGTATGTGGGCGCGGTCGCCGAATGGTTCGATCATGAACTGATCAGGCGGACGGCGACGCAGAACCCCGACATACGGTTTCACATTTGCGGAGATGTGACGGTGCCGGAGCCGGCCGCGCTGGACGATCTGGACAACGTGCATCTGTACGGCGAGGTCGCCTATGACGACGTGCCCGCGTTCATCCGGCAGATGGACGTCATGACGATTCCGTTCAAGCTGCTTCCGATCATCCATGCCTGCGATCCGGTCAAGTTTTATGAGCATTCGGCCATGGGCAAGCCGACGGTGTCGACCAGGCTTCCGGAACTGATGCGGGCGGAGGAACTGATTTACTTCGCCGAGACCGCCGAACAGTACGGCGCACGGATCAGGGATGCATGCGCGGCCGGCGCGCTGCCCGAGTATCGGGACAAATTGCGGCTGTACGCCGCCGAAAACAGTTGGGCGCACCGGGGCGAAGAGTTCGATGCGGCGCTGGGCCGGTTTGCGAAAGTGTCGGTCGTCATCCTTGCGTTCGGCGACGCCCTATGGACCGGGACGACCCTCCAATCGTTGTTCGATGGCGGCGATCATTATCCCGATCTGGAGGTCATCGTCGTCGACAACGGATCGGACGACGCGACCCTGGCCGAACTGCGAAAGGCGTGCGCCTCGCATCCCGGCGTGAGACTGATCGAAAACGGCGAGAACCTGGGCTTCGCCCGGGGAAACAATGCGGGACTGTCCGCCGCCGCGGGCGAATATGTCCTGTTGCTCAACAACGATACCTATCTCGCGCCCGGCGCCATCCATGCGATGGTCCGCCACCTTCGCGACAATCCCGGGATCGGGGTGGTCGGTCCGCTGACCAACAATATCGGCAATGAGGCCAGGCTTGATGTGCACTATGCCGACATGGCGGAAATGATCGACGTGGCGCGCTCGGTCACGACCGGATATCGCGGCATGTATTCTCCGGTGCGCGTATCGGCGTATTTCGCGGCGATGTTCCGCACGGCCGACCTGGAGACATTCGGCCTGTTGCCCGAAGAGTACGGGCGCGGAATGTTCGAGGACGACGATCACTGCGAGACGATAAGAAAGCACGGTTTCATCTGCGCGCTGGCGGAAGACGCGTTTGTGCATCACCACCTGTCCGGCACGTTCTCGACGATCGGCGGCGATGAGAAACGGCGGCTGTTCGAGCGGAACCGGGAGGTCTTCGAAGCGAAATGGGGCGCCTGGATTCCGCATGAATACAGGTCCGACCGACCGGTGGGAAGCCTGTCCAATGACAATTTGAAGCCGACAGCGGACATCGCGCCCTTCCGGCGATTCAGCCGTCTGCCGCAAGTGCCGACGCCGTGAATGCGACGGCAGGCTACGCCGCGGCGACAGGTTTCACGATCATGGAGTCGTCGGAGGGGGAGGGTGGTTACGAACCAAGCCCCTGCCGCGCCGCCGCCCCCCAAAGCGCCTTGACCGCCTTGTCGCGCCCGCATCTGTAGCGGTAGTATTTGTACCGGACCGGGTTCTTGTTGTAGTAATCCTGATGATAGTCTTCCGCCGCATAGAATTTGCCCGCCGCCTTGACCGGCGTGACCACGGCCTTTCCCAATTCGGTCTGCGCCGCATCCTTGGCCGTTTCAGCGGTCTTCGCCTGTTGTCCGGTCGTCGCATAGACGGCGGTGGTGTAGGAGTGGCCGCGATCGCAGAACTGTCCGCCGGCATCCGTCGGATCGACCGAGCGGAAGAATGAATCCAACAGTTGCGCGTAGCTGACCCTGGACGGATCGAAGTCGATCTTCACCGCTTCGCGCCAGCCGCGGCTTGAGTGATTGCGATAGGTCGGATTTTCACCCCTGCCGCCGATATAGCCGGAAGTCGTCGCCACCACGCCGTCGACATGGTCGAAGTCCGATTCCACGCACTAGGAACAACCGCCCGCGAAAATCGCCGTTTCGGTGTCGGCCGATATCGCCGGGGCCGAAAGGGTGGAAACGGCGGCAATCGCCAAGGCGGCGGCGGTCGAGCGGATCATGGTGGAAGGTCTCCCGGGAACGTTCGGGACACACCTAGCGCGGTAAATCGAGGATTTGAAATCAAACCGTCACACGAGATTGTGAGGCGGCGGTGATCGGCCTAAACCTTCCGCCCGACCAGCATCTTTTTGGTCTCGGCGATGGCCTTGGCCGGGTTCAGGCCCTTGGGGCAGACCTGGGCGCAATTCATGATCGTATGGCAACGATAGAGCCGGAACGGGTCTTCCAGGTCGTCGAGCCGCTCGCCCGTGGCCTCGTCGCGGCTGTCGGCGAGCCAGCGATAGGCCTGAAGCAGCGTGGCCGGGCCGAGATAACGGTCCGAGTTCCACCAGTAGGACGGGCAGGAGGTCGAGCAGCAGGCGCACAGGATGCATTCGTAAAGGCCGTCGAGTTTCCGGCGGTCGTCATGGCTTTGCAGCCATTCCTTCGCCGGTTCGGGCGATTCGGTCTTCAGCCATGGTTCGATCGAACGGTGCTGGGCGTAGAAATCGGTCAGGTCCGGCACGAGGTCCTTGACCACGGGAAGATGCGGCAGCGGATAAACCCCGATCGCCCCGGACACCTCGTCCATGCCCGTGGTGCAGGCGAGCGCGTTGGCGCCGTCGATGTTCATTGAGCACGATCCGCAAATGCCTTCGCGGCAGGACCGGCGCAATGTCAGGGTCGGATCGACCCTGTTCTTGATCCACAACAGCGCGTCGAGGATCATCGGGCCGCAATCGTCCAGATCGACGAAATAGGTGTCGATGCGCGGGTTTTCGTCATCGTCGGGCGACCAGCGGTAAATGCGAAATTCGCGGACATTGGCCGCGCCTTCGGGCCTGGGCCAGGTCCTGCCCTCGACAGATTGTGAGTTTTTTGGAAGGGTGAGTTCAACCATGCCTAACCCGTCATCTTCTTTGCTTCCAAGGCAAGTTCGATTGCCGGCGTCAGATCGTTGTTATCTTCGATGCGAAGCATTCTGATATCCCGAACAGAGGGAGCGAACCAATCATATATCAACGTCAATCGTTGTACGGCTGTTTGGCAAATAACCATGTCCACGGACTCATCGCCAAAATAGACGCTGCCTTGCTGGCGGTCGAAACCCTGATCTCTCAAGAACCTGGCTATATCGTTGTAGGCATTCTGCCACGATTCATTGTGATAGCTCTTCTTAAGCGTATCCGTATCCAGATCGAACGCAATAGCGTACATGGAACTCCCTTTTCCCAACAACCTTGTTCCAACATTGTGCCCCATCATGTTCATGGCGATATCCTCACGGCGGATGCCATCAATCCTCAATACACGCGCTTCTTTGGCTTGATCCTGTCGTAGTCGATGCCGTCGGCGATCAGGTTCGTGTGCACCGGGCGATAATCCAGCCTGACCCCGCCTTCGCCATCGACCCACGACAGCGTGTGCCTGCGCCAGTTCTCGTCGTCGCGGCCGGAGAAATCCTCATGCGCATGGGCGCCGCGGCTTTCCCTGCGCGCTTCCGCCGAATGGACGGTGGTAATCGCGTTAGCCATCAGGTTCTCCAATTCCAGCGTCTCCACCAGATCGGAATTCCAGATCATCGAGCGGTCCGAGACCTTGATATCGGCGAGTTCTTCCCAGATGGCCGACACCCGCATGCAACCGTTCTTCAGCGAATCCGATGTGCGGAACACGGCGGCGTCCTCCTGCATGGCGGCCTGCATCCTGTCGCGCAACGCGGCGGTCGGTGTACCGCCGTCGGCGTGGCGCAGCCGATCGAACCGGTCCATGATCTTGTCGCAGGCCGCTTCGTTGAGTGTAGGCGCCGGTTCCGTGCGATTGACCGTTTCTCCGGCGCGAATGGCCGCCGCGCGCCCGAAGACAACAAGATCGATCAGCGAATTCGAACCAAGACGGTTGGCGCCGTGCACCGAGGCGCATCCGGCTTCGCCGACGGCCATCAGGCCGGGCGCGACGGCATCGGGATCGCCGGCGGCCGGGTTCAGCACCTCGCCCCAGTAATTGGTCGGCACGCCGCCCATGTTGTAGTGCACGGTCGGAAGGACCGGGATCGGTTCCCTTGTTACATCGACGCCGGCGAAAATCTTCGCGCTTTCCGATATGCCCGGCAGCCTCTCGGCCAGCACGGCCGGGTCGAGATGGTCGAGGTGCAGGAAGATGTGGTCGGCATTCCGGCCGACGCCGCGCCCTTCCCGGATTTCCATCGTCATGCAGCGCGAGACCACGTCGCGCGACGCCAGATCCCTGGCAGAGGGCGCATAGCGATCCATGAAGCGTTCGCCTTCGGAATTGACCAGATAACCGCCCTCGCCACGCGCGCCCTCGGTGATCAGGCAGCCGGCGCCATAGATGCCGGTCGGGTGGAACTGCACGAACTCCATATCCTGCATGGGCAGGCCGGCGCGCGCGATCATGCCGCCGCCGTCGCCGGTGCATGTATGCGCCGACGTGCATGAAAAATAGGCGCGACCATAGCCGCCGGTCGCCAGCACCACCATTTTGGCGGAAAACCGGTGGATCATACCGTCATCCAGGCTCCAGGCGACGACGCCGGTGCAACGGCCGTCATCCTCCATGATCAGGTCGATGGCGAAATACTCGATGAAGAACTGCGCGTCGTTTTTCAGCGATTGACCGTAAAGCGTGTGCAGAATGGCGTGACCGGTGCGGTCGGCCGCCGCGCACGTGCGCTGCACCGGCGGTCCGTCGCCGAAATTCTGCATGTGACCGCCAAACGGCCGCTGATAGATCCTGCCTTCCTCCGTACGGGAAAACGGAACGCCGTAGTGCTCCAGTTCGTAGACCGCGGCCGGCGCCTCCATGGCGAGGTACTGCATGGCGTCGACATCGCCGAGCCAGTCCGAGCCTTTCACCGTGTCGTACATATGCCATTGCCACGAATCCGGACCCATATTGGACAATGAGGCCGCAATACCGCCCTGCGCCGCCACGGTGTGGCTGCGGGTCGGGAACACTTTGGTGACGCACGCGGTCTTCAGGCCCTGTTCGGCCATGCCGAGCGTGGTGCGCAACCCGGCGCCGCCGGCGCCGATCACGACGCAGTCGAATTCGTGATCGAAATAGTTGTAGGCAGGTGTTGCCGCGGTCGCCATGGTTGTGACGTCAGCCTCCGAAGGCCAGTTTCAGCAGGGAAAACACACATACCGCCGCCATGGCGACCGTGAAGAAGGTATTGAGTATGACCAGGGCGATCTTCATTCCCTCGCCATGCACATAGTCCTCAATGATCGCCTGCATCCCAAGCCGCATGTGGTAGAGCGCCGATCCGATCGTCAGGATCATCAATATCGCAACCAACGGTTTGGCCAGAACTGAACTTACCGTCCCGTGGTCGGCGCCGTTCAGCGAGATCAACAAGCCGACAAAAAACAGCGTCAGCGGGATATTGGCGAGCGCGGTCAGTCTTTGGCGCCAGAAATGCTCCGTACCCTCTTTCGCCGAACCCGAGCCGCGAACCTTGCCGAGCGGAGTGCGTAAATCGGTCACCGCGCCATCCTCAACGCATCGCATAGCCGGCAATCCAGATGAGGATCGTCAGCACAATGGAGCCGGCCAGCGTCGCCCAAGCGAGCCTTGTAGCGGTTTCCCTGTCGAAAAGCGCGCCGGTATCCCAGATCAGGTGGCGAACGCCGCCCAGCATGTGATGCATCAGCGCCCACGTGTAGCCAAACAGGATCAGCCGCCCGGGAATAGATCCGAAAAACCGGTTGGCCGTCTCGAAGGAATCAGCCGATGTCGCCGTGGCGACCAGCCACCAAGCCACAAGCAGCGTTCCGAAATAGAGCGCCGCGCCGGTGATGCGGTGCGCAATCGACATCGCCATCGTCGGGGTCAACCGGTAGACGCCTAGATGCGGCGAAAGCGGGCGCGGGCGCAGGGTTGTGTTTTTGCTCAACTGGTCCTCCGGTCGGCTTCCGGTTCTCAGGCGACCGCCAACCGGGTGGCGCACGGGAACCGATGCTCCGTTCTAGGAGGCTTTTTGCGCCGCGTCAAAGCCCATGGTGGCGCCAATCGTCACCAATTCGCATGGGCATTCCCACCCGGCGCCATCCAAATCCGTTCGGATCGGTCCGGGTCCGGCCAATGCTATTTTCGCTCCCGGATATCGACAAAGCGTCCCGCGATCGCGGCGGCGGCGGCCATTGCCGGTGAAACCAGGTGCGTGCGGCCCCTGAAACCCTGACGTCCTTCGAAATTGCGGTTCGAGGTCGAGGCGCAACGCTCGCCCGGCTTGAGCCGGTCGTCGTTCATGGCCAGACACATTGAGCATCCGGGTTCGCGCCAATCGAAGCCTGCCTCGGTGAAAACCCTGTCCAGCCCTTCGGCCTCCGCCTGCTCCTTAACCAGACCGGAACCGGGCACGATCATCGCGTCAACGCGTTCTGCGACCTTGCGGCCTTCAACGACCCTGGCCACCGCGCGCAAATCCTCGATCCGGCCGTTGGTGCACGAACCGATGAAGACCCGGTCGAGTTCGATATCGGTGATCTTCGTGCCGGCGGTCAGTCCCATATAGTCGAGCGCGCGCTGCTTGGAGGCTCGCCGGGCTTCGTCCTTGATCTTCGCCGGATCCGGCACCGTTCCGGTTACCGAAACAACATCTTCGGGCGAGGAACCCCAGGAAACGATCGGCGGCAGATTGGCGGCGTCGAGCGCGACGGTGCGGTCAAACCGCGCGCCGTCATCGGTGCGCAGTGTTTTCCAGTAGGCCATCGCCATATCCCAGGCTTCGCCTTTCGGCGCTCGCGGGCGTCCCCTGATATAGTCGAACGTCTTCTCATCCGGAGCGATCAGGCCCGCGCGCGCACCGCCCTCGATCGTCATATTGCAGACGGTCATACGGCCTTCCATGGAAAGAGACCGGATTGCCGCGCCGGCAAATTCGATCACGTGGCCGGTGCCGCCGGCCGTGCCGATTTCGCCGATGATCGCCAGAATGATGTCCTTGGCGGTCACGCCTTCCGGCAAACGGCCGTCAATGCGCACCAGCATGTTCTTCGCCTTCTTCTGGATCAGCGTTTGCGTAGCGAGCACATGCTCGACTTCCGACGTGCCGATGCCGTGTGCAAGCGCGCCGAATGCCCCGTGGGTCGACGTGTGGCTGTCGCCGCAGACAATCGTCATGCCGGGCAGCGTGAAACCCTGCTCCGGGCCGACGATGTGGACGATGCCCTGCCGCCGGTCGACCTCGTTGAAATACTCAACGCCGAAATCCGCGGCATTTTTGGCCAGCGCCTCGACCTGGATCCGGCTTTCCTCATTGGCGATGCCGTGCGAGCGGTCCGTGGTCGGCACATTGTGATCGACGACGGCGAGCGTTTTTTCCGGGTGCCGCATTTTACGCCCGGCCATGCGCAATCCTTCGAAAGCCTGAGGACTGGTCACCTCATGGACGAGGTGGCGGTCTATATATAGAAGACAGGTACCGTCCTTCTGTTCATCAACCAGATGGTCGTCCCAGATCTTGTCGTAAAGCGTACGGGCCTCGCCTGCCATGGTCTGCATCCATTTGTGCGGGTGGATCAATTACCCGGAGATGTACTTCCGGCGCATCTACAGGTCAAGAAGAACACGCTCGGCCGGCGCGGCTGCCGCCGCGCATTACGGGATGGAAGTCCTCATCCGGAGCGTCATGCCGGCAGCCGGATACATGGTTGCCGTCCTGGCGTTGATGAAAACGCCCGCAATCATTGTCGCCCGCCAGCCGTTGCGACGGAAGATCGCACGGATGCGCCGACCGCCATACCGGTCGGATGTCGAAATTCGGCGCTCGTCGACATCACAGCACCCGGAATACGAAAGCCCGGACCAGCAGATCCGGCTCATCCAGTATGAACGCCCGGAACGGTTTGCTTCGCTCGACGGGCGACCAAACTCCCGCCTGTTCAAAATCGTCGAATTTCGCCACGAATCCGTGCGCCTCCAGCACCGTTTCACGCACCGTCAGAATGGCGTGGCCGCCGGGTCGGGTGATGCGAACGAGTTCATCCAGCGATGAGGCCGGCGCATGGCCTTCGGTGAACACGCCGGTCAAAAAGAATGCCACGAAATGATCGTCCGGCCAGGGTAGTTCCTTGCCCAGTGTCGCGCATTCGAGTTCGCGGTAAGCGTTTCGGCTGCCGGCAATCGCCAGCATCTCTTCCGACAGATCAAGCCCTTTGAGATCGTGATAGCCGAGCGCCTTCAGGGCCGGCCCGGAAAGTCCGGTGCCGCACCCGGCGTCCAGCAGCGGCCCGGCGCCCTTGTCCACATATCGCGCAACCCACCCAGAGATCATCCACGGCAGGCAATAGCCCATTTCGGCGGTCTGGCGGTCATAATCCACCGCCCACTTCGCATATGCTTCCGCCAACTCCTCATCACTCGCCGCGGCATAAACCGTCTCAAGCGGATCGCTCATTACGCCTCTTCTTTCCGGCGCATTCGCCTTTCAAGCCGTCGAAGCGCAAGCGACAGCCCTACAGTCAGTATGAGATAGATATAGGCGACGATGGAATAGGTTTCGAAAAACCGAAATGAACCCGACGCATAGACCTTGCCCATTTGGGTGATGTCGGCGACGCCGAGCACCGAAACCAACGAGGAATCTTTCACCATGGCGACGAAGTCATTGCCAAGCGGCGGCAGGATCGTGCGGACCGCCTGCGGCAGGACGATCAGCCTGAACCGCTGGAAGCGCGATAAACCCAGCGCCTTCGCGGCCTCGATCTGACCCGGATCGACCGACTGGATACCGGCCCGGAATACCTCTGAAATGAAGGCCGAATAGCCGATGGTAAGCGCGATGATCGCCCGCCACAACAGCGACAGGTCGCGCACTTTTATCTCGCCGATCAGGCCGGTTTCACGGAGCGGCGTCGTCAGCCAGTTCCAGCCGGCGACAAATGCGGGCGCGCCGACAAAGGCGATGTAGAACAACAGGACAAGGATCGGCACGCCGCGGATGATCTCGACATAAAACCGCGCTGTCTGGCGCAGCGCTGTCGAGCCCGACAACGCCATTAATGCGACGCCGAGGCCGATGGCCGAGGCCAGCGCAAACCCGACCACGGTGACAAACACCGTGATGATCACGCCTTTCGACACGATGTTGAAGACCTGGGTGTACAGGCTGTTGGCCGCTATGATGACGGCAATCGCAATCGCAATCGCGCCGGCGGCAACCAGCCACCAGGGAAACTCCTTGTCGGCCTCGGCAGAGACAGGCGAATTCATGAGTTCATGGGCCGGCGCGGGAAATTGCCGCATCGGATCAGATCATTCGCCGAACTTGTAGTCGAGGAACCATTTCTTGTTCAGCGCATCGATCGCGCCATCGGCTTTCATCGCAGCGATTGCGGCGTCGACCGGCTCGACCAGATCGGAACCTTTCGGGAAAATAAAGCCGAAATCCTCGGTACCAAGCGGATCTCCGATCATCTTCAAACCGCCATCGGAGGCCTCGACATAGCCATTTCCGGCGGTGCCGTCTGTCAGCACGACATCGACATCGCCTGCTTTGAGCGCCTGCACCGTAGCGCCGAAGGTCTCGAACAGCTTGATGCGCGGGTTCTGCTCATTGCCGTCAAGCATGTCGTAGACAGCGACATAAAACGGCGTCGTGCCGGGTTGCGCACCGACCAGGCCGTCCTCGAATGCGGCGAAACTTGCCGCTTCGGTAAACCGGCTTTCGTCGCCGCGCACCAGCATAAACATTTCGGACCACATGTAAGCATCCGAAAAGTCGACCTTTTCCTTGCGCTCTTCCTTGATGGTGATGCCGGTCATGCCGACATGATACTGCGCGTCGGACACCGCCTGGATCATCGCGTCCCAGGACGTGTTCCGGTACTCGACCTTGAAATTCAGCCGCTTGGCGATCTCGTTCATCGCATCATATTCCCAACCGATCTGGTCGCCGGTTTTCGGATCGATGAACTGTAATGGCGGATAGGCATTTTCGGTCACTACGACCACGTCGCGACCGCCCAGGTCGGGCAGGGATTGAGCCGTGGTAACTGCCGGCGTCAGAATTAGTGACACGGCGAGGGCAAAGACTGTTTTCGACATCGACATGCTGACAGGTCCTCCACTTGAACGCTTTCGGTCAGCCTAGAACAAGTCGAGGCGGATTGTCAGCGCCATAATTGACCCTGCCTTGTCGAATGCCGCAATATCAGTTATCGGATTTCAGCAATACCAAAGCATTCTCGTCTGAAGACGAGGAATTTGCTCCAAAACGCGGAAACCAAATCGCCTACCCGGTTTTGGCAGCGTCCTCCGCGGCTTCCGTCTCCGCCGAGTTCGATGCCTCTGCGGCCTCCTTCTCGGCAGCCAGAGCCTGTGCGGTCGCTATCTTTTCGGCTTCGAGGCGGGCCTTTTCCTCGGCCAGCGTCTGGCGTACGGCCTCATTGAGCTTCTTCGCGCGCACACCGGTATTCTCCGAGATGCGAGCCGACTTGCCGCGGCGGTCACGCAGATAATAAAGCTTTGCGCGCCTGACCTTGCCGCGCCGGACAACCTCCACCGCCTCGACCAGCGGCGAATAGATCGGGAAAACGCGCTCAACGCCCTCACCGTAGGAAATCTTGCGCACCGTGAAATTCTCGTTCATGCCGGAACCGGCGTGGGCGATGCAGACGCCCTCATAGGCCTGTACGCGGGTTCTCGTACCCTCGGTGACGCGCACATGAACACGAACCGTGTCGCCCGGCGAAAAATCGGGCAATGTGCGCTTGGCTTCGATCCTAGCGGCCTGTTCGGCCTCAAGCTGGCGAATGATGTCCATCGTCTCAAATCCCTTTGTTCATTCTTCGAACAGCCAGAGCGCCCATCGCCTGCCTGCGGTTCACAATCGAACCGCCCGGCATTGCCGGATTATCCCAGTAGCGGGCCGGCAGGGGCGAATTCACCATTAATCGTTGGCGGATCACAGGGTCTTTACCCCGTTTGGATGGCGGCCCATACACATATTTGGCCGGCTTGTCACCCCGTCGCCGGATGATTCGCTCACTTGCGGGTTTCGAGCAAATCCGGGCGGCGTTCGGCAGTCAGTTTCTCCGCCTGCTCACGGCGCCATTCGGCAATCCTCCGGTGATTGCCGGATGTCAGAACGGTCGGGATCGTCATGCCTTCGAATACCCGTGGCCGGGTATAATGCGGATGTTCAAGCAATCCGTTTTCGAAACTCTCTTCCGTGCCGGAATCCTCATTGCCCATGACCCCCGGCAAGAGGCGAACAACCGCGTCAAGCAACACGAGCGCCGCCGGTTCTCCGCCCGAGAGGATGTAGTCTCCGATCGAAATCTCCTCCAGACCGCAGGCGTCGATCAGCCGCTGATCCACCCCTTCGAAACGTCCACAGACCATGATGGCGCCGGGCCCCCGGGCGAGTTCGCGGATGCGTTCCTGCGTCAGCGGCCTGCCGCGCGGGCTCATCAGCAGCTTTGGGCGCGGATCATCGACTTCGGTGCCGGCATCGATGGCATTGGCCAGCACATCGGCCCGCATGATCATACCCGCGCCGCCTCCCGCCGGAGTGTCATCGACGCCGGCATGCTTTCCGATCCCGAAATCACGGATCCGTACGGTCCGGAGCGACCAGTCGCCACGTTCAAGCGCCCTGCCGGCCAGCGACAGGCCCAGCGCCCCGGGGAACATCTCCGGATAGAGCGTAAGCACGGTCGCGGCAAAACTCATTGCGACCGATCTTCGGGACCGTCCGTCAGGCCTGCCGCCACCGGCTCAACGATAATCGAACCGCTTTCCAGATCAATGCTCGGGACCGAGGCTTCACTGAACGGTATCAGCACACTGTCGCGACCCCCGCCACGGAGTTCCAGCATGTCGCCACCGCCAAAATCATGGACCGCGACCACTCTGCCGTAGCGACCGCCTTCAGCGTCAATCGCAGCCAGGCCGATCAGATCCGCCTGGAAAAATTCACTGCCATCAAACGCCTTATCTTCCAGCATCCCGCGGCGAACGGCAAATTCAACACCGTTCAGCGCTTCCGCTTCCTCTCGAGTGTTTACCCCTTTCAGCCGGGCCACAACCATGTTTTTCGCCGGTCGAACGGAGGCGATTTTGTATATATTCCCGTCAGAACCGGTCAGCGGACCATACGCGCCTATTCCCGACGGGTCTTCGGTAAAAGGTTTGATGCGCAATTCACCCTTGACGCCATGCGGCGCGCCACCGATTCCCAGCACAACCATGCGCTCTGGAAAATCTACCGGCCCGGGCAAGTCGTTTTTGCTCATGGTCAGGCGGCATACAGCCCGCCCCGATATCCGGCAACGATTTTTCGCGATCCGATATCAACCGCTCCGTAACCTGACCGTCCTATATTGGCGGCGTCACATCGGGAGAATGAATTGCCAAAGGGTTCAAGCACCGGAGCGCCGTTGGTCTATATGAAGCCCAAATTGATCGTAGCGCGGCGGCGGTGGCTTGCCGCGCTTGCCGGCGAGAGGCGTCTGGCGTCATTGACGGTCGACGCATATGAGCGCGATACCCGCCAGTTTCTGCGGTTCATGGCCGATCATCTCGCCCAACCCGTTGCAATCCGGGATATTGCTTCGCTCAGGCCGGCGGACTTCCGCGCCTTTCTGGCGCACCGCCGCAAGGATGGGGCCTGTGCGCGAACCCTGGCGCGCGGCCTTGCCGGCGTCCGTTCGCTGATCCGCTTTCTTGAGCGTGAAGGATTGGCCAATGCCGCGGGCGCTTCGGCCATTCGCGCGCCGAAACAGCCGAAATCCCTTCCCAAGCCGCTCACGACGGCCGATGCGCGCAAGACCGTTTCCGCCATGGCGCAACTCGACGAGGAACCGTGGATTGCAGCGCGAAACGCCGCGGTTTTCACGTTGCTCTACGGCTCCGGCCTTCGGATATCCGAAGCGCTTGGCCTCGACGGCGGCGAGATCGCCTCGCCGGATTGCCGTTCGCTCAGAATAACCGGCAAGGGAGGCAAGACGAGGCTGACGCCGCTTCTGCCCGTCGCGGTTCAGGCGGTGCTGGAGTATCGGCGGCTTTGTCCCCATGACCTTCACACCGGCGCCAAATTGTTCCGTGGCGCGCGCGGCGGACCGTTGCAACCCGCGATACTCCAGCGGGCGATGCAAAAACTGCGCTCGGCCTTGAACCTGCCGGAAACCGCGACGCCGCACGCCTTGCGTCATTCGTTTGCCACCCACCTGCTCGGCCGCGGCGGGGATTTGCGCACGATCCAGGAACTGCTGGGCCATGCAAGTCTTTCCACGACGCAGATTTACACCGATGTCGACGCCACGCGTCTGCTCGAGATCTACGATTCCGCGCATCCGCGTGCGTAGGCCGGGTGCGATCTCGCAACAATTCGCCCCTGTCGCCGGGCGGCGATACGCTGAAATCGCCTCTGTCGGCTGGGAATCTTGAAAGTGTCAATGCCGCCCCGGCTGTTGACGGCGATGGCGTCGCTGCCCCCACGCGGGCAGCGCCTTGTCGATCACGCGCCGTTTGGGCGCCGGCGCACGCAAACATTCATCGGGGCCCTGCGCCATGACCGACCGGACGCGCCATGGGTGATCGCCAGCGCGATGAACGGCAAGATGGTCGAGTTCCAACCCAACCGATTCCGACCCTGCGTCCCGGCGATGCGGTCATTCCGGACAACCGCTCCGGTCATAAAAGTCCCGGCGGCGCACAGACCGTGCCAGACATCGCAGCCCGGTTCCCTTTCCTGTGCCGCCCTACAGCCCTGACCTCAATCCAATAGAGATGGCCTTCTCAAAGCTGAAGACACTGAAACCGAAAGGCCGCGGCGCGGACCTGCGATCAGCTATGGCAAGCCGTCGGACATGTCCGCGACCTCTTCTCGGAAGAGAAATGCTGCAACTGCTTCATAGCAAATGGATATGAGGCCTTTTAGGGTCTGGCCCCATAGACAGGGTTCACAACGGCGTTGGATTGTGATTCACAAGCCTCCGGCGAGGAGGCATGTTGAATGGCGAATTTCTTCTGGTTTTGGGATGAGCAGTGGGCCCTGCCGCAGGATACGCGCGGGATGCCAAGGGTCGATGACCGACGCGTTCTTTCCGGGATCGTCCATGCTTTGAAGAGCGGCGGTCGCTGGAGCGACTGTCCGGAGCATGTCCACGGTCCGAAGAAGACGCTCTACAACCGGTTCCGGCGCTGGGCCGGGCGCGGTGTGTGGGAGCGCATCTTCGCTCGGTTCGCCGGGGTCGAGGGTGTGCCTGCCAGGCTGTTCATCGATAGCAGTTGTATCAAGGTCCACCGCACCGCCGGAGGCGCAAAAGGGGGGCCTTGGCTCATGGTATCGGCATCGCCAAAGGCGGGAGGAACACCAGGCTCCACGCAATCTGCGACGAGAAGGGACGCCCCCACGTCCTGCTCCTGACGTCCGGCAACACGCACGATGCCAAGGTCGCCATACTGGCGATCAATGCCGCGCCGCCATCCGAATATCCGGTCGCTGACAAGGGATACGACGGCAACGCATTGCGCTCCTGGCTGATCGAACGCGGCGCCACGCCCGGTTATCCCCTCAAAGTCCAACCGCAAGGTCCAGATCAAGCACGACCGCCAGATCTACCGCCAGCGCAACGTCGTCGAGCGCATGTTCTGCCGCTTCAAACACTGGCGGCGGGTCGCCACACGCTTCGACCGCAATATCAAGACATTCATGGCTACAATCGCCATCGAAGCCACCGTCACATGGGGGCTCTAGGTTCAGGGCTTATTAATTGAGCTGGAAGGTTACGGTTGCAGCGATTGTTATTGCTGCGAAGCAGGTGTCGGCGCATCTGTCGTAACGGGTTGCGATGCGTCTCCAGTCTTTCAGTCTGCCGAAGGCATTTTCGACCTTATGGCATTGTTTATACAACGTTTTGCAATACTTGGCGGGGTTCTTGCGCTTCGCGCGTGGCGGTATGCAAGAGCCAATCCCCTTGGTTTTGAGTGCGGCGCGCAATTCATCGCTGTCGTATCCCTTGTCGCCAATCGGGGTTCCGGCATTTGGTAATCCGGGATAGACGATCTTGGCTCCAATGTGATCGGACGCCTGCCCTGCCGTCAGCGCCATGACGATGGGTTTACCCTCATCGTTGACGACGGCATGAAGTTTGGAGTTCAGCCCGCCTTTTGTTCGCCCAATGTGGCGGGGAACATCCCCTTTTTTGCCAGACTGCAAGCAGTCCGGTGCGCTTTCAGGTGAGTGGCATCGACCCGCACGATGTCCGGCTCACCCGTTCTTGCCGCCAAGCTGCTGAATAGTCGATCGAAGACGCCCAATCGGCTCCACCGCACAAAGCGGTTGTAGAGGGTCTTGTGCGGGCCGTAATCGATGGGTGCATCGCGCCGGCCAAGACCATTGCCGATCACATCGACAATCCCGGAAAGGACCGTGCGATCATCACTGCGCGGTACGCCGTGAGCGAGTGGGAAATACGGGCGCATTAACGCGAACTGACGATCAGACAACCAAAACAAAGCAGACATCGCAAACCTCCGGGCGTTTGCCTCCTCCAACCTCATTTGCATCAACCTGAAAACACGTTAAACAATAGGTCATGACCCTAATGAGTCCGGACCCTAGCCGCCGGAATTTGGTCCGGCATTTTGGCGCATGCTGCGACCAAAAGGCCGAATGCGATTTTCACACCAATACTCCAGACCAATGGTTGATATATTTCAAAAAATTCAGACTGAGATATTGATGAATTAGCAGATAGATTAACAGGCTGTCAATTAAGTTAGATATATAATTCTCATGAGAATTACTTGACCACCTGGCGGGCCGGGCTTCTTCTACATGTGAATCGGTTTGCCGAATGCCGCGAGCGCGGCTTCCTTGACCGCTTCCGACATAGTCGGATGGGCATGACAGGTACGTCCCAAATCTTCCGCCGATCCGCCAAATTCCATCAACACCGCAGCTTCGTGTATCATCTCGCCCGCGCCAAGGCCGACTATGTGCACACCGAAAACCCGGTCGGTCTTCCTGTGGGCCAGCACCTTGACGAATCCGTCCGGCGCCAGCATTGCCCTTGCACGGCCATTGGCCGAGAACGGAAACTTGCCGGTGTTGTATTCGATTCCCGCGTCCTTCAATTCCTGTTCGGTCTTGCCGACCGAGGCCACTTCGGGACTGGTGTAGACGACACCCGGAATCACGTCGTAGTTCACGTGGCCTGCCTGACCGGCGATGATTTCGGCGACAGCCATGCCCTCATCCTCGGCCTTGTGCGCCAGCATGGGGCCGGCGATGACATCGCCGATGGCGTAAATCCCGGTCACCGACGTGCGGAAATGTCCATCCACCCGCACCCGGCCCGCCTCATCCAGAACGACGCCCGCTTTCTCCAGTTCAAGCCCCTTGGTGTAAGGAATCCGGCCGGTCGCGACCAGAACCGCATCGGCGTCCAGCGTGGTCGCTTCCCCGCCGCCGGCGGGCTCGAAGGTTACCGAAACACCCTTGCCCAATTTCGAAATATCGGTGACCCTGGCGCCCAGTTTGAACATCATGCCCTGCTTGGCGAGAATGCGCCGAAACTGTTTGGCGATTTCCCCATCCATGCCGCCGAGGATGGCGTCGAGATATTCGACAACCGTCACCTTGGAGCCGAGCCGCGCCCAGACCGAACCGAGCTCCAGTCCAATCACACCGCCGCCGACAACTACCAGCCTGTCAGGCGCTTTGGGGAAGGACAGGGCGCCGGTCGAGGAAACGACGACCTTTTCATCGAATTCCACCTTCACTCCCGAAATGCCCGCGACATCCGATCCGGTGGCGATGACGATGTCCTTGGCTTCGTATTCGTCGGTCGCTCCATCTTTTGCGCGCACGGCGATCTTGCCTTCGCCGAGAACGACGCCCGTGCCGTGCAGCACGTCGATCTTGTTTTTCTTCAGCAGGAATTCGACGCCCTTTACATTCGATTCGACGGTCGTATCCTTGTGCGCCATCATCTTTTTCAGGTCGAGCTTCGGTTTTGCGACGGTCACGCCGAGGCGGCCCAGCGAATGCTCGGCATGGGCGAACTGTTCGGACGCATGCAGCAGCGCCTTGGAGGGAATGCAGCCGATATTCAGGCACGTACCGCCGAAAGTCGGATTTCTCTCCACAATGGCGGTTTCAAGACCGAGCTGCGCCGCCTTGATCGCACACACATAGCCGCCCGGGCCGGAGCCGATCACGATCACATCATACGCCATTACCGCTCCTCCAACTTCTTGTAAATCTCGTCTAGCCGATCATTTATTGTTTCAAACTGATCTTGCTCGTTATCGTCATAGTCGATAAATTGAAGATATTCCTCTGTGCCGCCCCATTTCGGTCCCTGTTTGTTGATTTTTGGTTCAAATAATTGGAGTAGCACCGCTTCAATTTCGTTCAAGGCATCTGTTCCTTTACCTTGTTTTACACTATCTGGTCCTTGATTATCTGACAAATATCTATTGTTATTTACCTTCCGGAATCCAAACCATGAAAAATATGCCCAACGGTCCCTCAGATGATCTCGCGTATGATCCCGAAGCCTAGACAACATTCGGTTCTTCTCACTAGAACCGGTTTGTCCGAGGTAAATCACCTCGCGATTGTCGTCGAACAATACATAAATCCCGATCTGGTCTTTGA
The DNA here is from genome assembly GCA_965204295.1 of Rhizobiaceae bacterium. Classification (GTDB taxonomy): domain Bacteria; phylum Pseudomonadota; class Alphaproteobacteria; order Rhizobiales; family Rhizobiaceae; genus JAWKWH01. The sequence goes on along the minus strand of OZ241973.1, from coordinate 782,789 downwards.
AATCAGTCTCTTCCCGTTTACGGTGTTTAGCCGGGTAGCCTTTGAGCGAGCCTGGTATTCCGGGCGAACCCCAATCTACATCGTCTCGGTTCCAGAAATGTCCAAAGTTCCTGATTGCAAGTGGCATATCGTTTTTCCTATCCTACGCCGGTGACAAGCAGGGTCCCGCCGTCATTCTCCATCGTCAGAGATCGAGCGCCAGCCGTTCGGGATCCTCAAGGCTTTCCTTTACACGCACCAGGAAGGTGACGGCCTCCTTGCCGTCAACAATGCGGTGATCATAGGAAAGCGCCAGATACATCATCGGACGAATGACGACTTCGTCGCCGATCGCCATTGGACGCTCCTGAATCTTGTGCATACCCAGAATGCCCGATTGCGGCGCGTTGAGGATCGGCGTCGACATCAGCGAACCATAGACGCCGCCATTGGAGATGGTAAACGTGCCGCCCTGCATATCCGCGACCGAGAGTTTGCCGTCGCGCGCCGCAATGCCGAGCCGGCCGATCTCCTTCTCGATTTCGGCGATGGACATCCGATCGGCGTCACGCACGACCGGCACGACCAATCCCTTGTCGGTGCCGACGGCAACGCCGACATGGCAGAAATTCTTGTAGATGATGTCGGTACCGTCGATCTCGGCGTTTACGGCCGGAATCTCGGCCAACGCATGGCATACCGCCTTGGTGAAGATACCCATGAAGCCGAGCTTCACGCCGTGTTTCTTCTCAAACAGATCTTTGTACTTCTTCCGCAGATCCATCACCGCGCCCATATCGACCTCATTGAAGGTCGTCAGCATGGCGGCGGTGTTCTGGGCTTCCTTCAGCCGTTGCGCGATCGTCTGGCGCAGCCGCGTCATGCGTACCCGCTCCTCACGCTCCTCATCGTTGTCGGGTGTCGCCGCCGGACCCGGTGAAGGCGCGGGCGCGGATTTGGCGGCGGCCGGCGCGGCGGCAGGTTTAGCCCTTACGGTCCCGGCGGTTCTCTTTTCCAACGCCTCGACCACGTCGCTTTTCAGGATTTGGCCGTGTTTACCCGATCCTTCGACCGAACCGGCGTCAATGCCTTTCTCGGCCATCATCTTCGTCGCCGCCGGCGACGGAGCGCCGCCATCGCCCGCCGCATCCCCGGTTTCCATGGTCTTCGCCGTCTCCGTCCGTGCGGCGGCCGGCGCTTTAGCCCCCGCCGCGCCCTCGGCAATCAGGCCCAGAAGCGCGCCAACGGCGACAACATCGCCTTCATTGGCCGAGATTTCCTGTAGCATTCCGCTTGCCGGAGCCGGCACTTCCAGCGTTACCTTGTCCGTTTCAAGTTCAACGACAGCCTCGTCCGCCGAGATCGCCTCGCCCATTTGCTTGAACCAGCGGCCGATAGTCGCCTCGGTGACGGATTCTCCCAGTGCGGGTACGCGAATTTCAGTTGCCATGGTCCTCGTTTCCGTTGCCAGAATTGCTGTCGTTGTCAGTCTCCGAGCGCGTCGTCAAGGAACGCTTGAAGCTGCGCGAGATGTTTTGACATCATGCCTGTTGCCGGAGATGCGGCGGCGGGCCGCCCGGCATAACGCACCCGCTGATGCTTGGCGTCGATATGTGCGAGCACCCATTCCAGATAGGGATCGACAAACGCCCAGGCGCCCATATTTTTCGGTTCCTCTTGGCACCAGACCATCTCCGCGTTGCGGAAGCGCGACAGCTCATTGATCAGCGCCTTTGCCGGGAAGGGATAGAGCTGCTCGACGCGCAGCAGATAGATGTCGTCAATTCCCAGCTTTTCACGCTCCTCATAAAGGTCAAAATAGACCTTGCCGGTGCACATCGCCACGCGGCGGATTTTCGAATCCGTCACCAGCTTGACCGGAGAATGCTTCAGCAACTGCGCATCGTCCCACAGCAGGCGATGGAAGGAGGATTCTCCCGACATCTCGGCAAGCGTGGACACCGCTCGCTTGTGTCTGAGCAGCGATTTGGGGGTCATCAGCACGAGCGGTTTGCGGAAATCGCGCTTCAATTGCCGGCGCAGAATGTGGAAATAGTTCGACGGCGTCGTGCAAAAGGCCACCTGCATGTTGTCTTCCGCGCAAAGCTGCAAGAATCGCTCCAGCCGCGCCGACGAATGTTCCGGTCCCTGACCTTCATAGCCATGCGGCAACAGGCAGACGAGGCCCGACATGCGCAGCCATTTGCGCTCGCCCGACGAAATGAACTGGTCGAAGATTACCTGAGCGCCATTGGCGAAATCGCCGAACTGCGCTTCCCAGAGCGTCAAAGCGTCAGGTTCGGCCAACGAATAGCCGTACTCGAAACCGAGAACCGCTTCTTCCGACAGCATCGAGTTGATGACCTCGTAGTTTGCCTGCCCGGCGCCAAGGTTGTTGAGCGGGATGTAGCGCTTTTCATCGCGCTGGTCATACAGCACCGAATGGCGCTGCGAAAAAGTCCCCCGTTCGGAATCCTGGCCGGAAAGGCGTACCGGATGGCCCTCGGACAGAATCGAACCGAAGGCCAGCGCTTCGGCGGCGGCCCAGTCGATTCCCACGCCGGAATCGAGCATCTTACGTCGATTATCCATGAAACGCCTGGCGGTTCTGTGAATTTCGAACTCCTCGGGCATGTCGGTCAGTTTTCGACCGATTTCCTTGAGCGTCTTCATTGGAACAGCGGTTTTGCCGCGTCTCTGCTCGTCCTGATTGTCGGCAAGGCGGATACCGCTCCACGCGCCATCCAGCCAATCGGCCTTGTTGGGTTTGTAGGAATTTCCCGCCTCGAACTCCGTCTCCAGATGCTCGCGCCAATCCGCTTTCATCTTCTCGAATTCGGTTTCGGTGACGATGCCCTCTCCGACCAGCTTTTCTCCGTATATCTGTACGGTAGTCGGGTGGGTGCGGATCTTGCGGTACATGATCGGCTGAGTGAATGCCGGCTCGTCGCCCTCATTGTGGCCGAAACGACGATAGCAGAACATGTCGATAACCACCGGTTTCTGGAACAGCATCCGGAATTCGGTCGCCACCTTCGCCGCATAAACCACCGCCTCCGGATCGTCCCCGTTTACGTGGAAAATCGGCGCTTCGATCATCTTCGCCACGTCGGAAGGATAGGGCGACGACCGCGAAAAGCGCGGGTTGGTGGTAAATCCGATCTGGTTGTTGATGATGAAGTGAATATTGCCGGCAACCCTGTGGCCGCGCAGGCCGGACAAGCCCAGACATTCAGCCACCACGCCTTGACCGGCAAAGGCCGCATCGCCATGCAGAAGCAGCGGCAGCACCTTGGCGCGCTCCGCGAGCGGCACGATTTCTTCACGCGTACGGCCGAAGACCTGGTCCTGCTTGGCGCGCGCCTTTCCCATGACCACCGGATTGACGATTTCCAGATGGGACGGATTTGCCGTCAGCGACAGGTGCACATTGTTGCCGTCGAATTCCCGGTCCGATGACGCGCCGAGATGATATTTGACATCGCCGGAGCCTTCGACATCGTCCGGAGCAAACGAACCACCCTTGAATTCGTTGAATATCGCGCGGTGCGGTTTCGCCATGACCTGGCTCAACACGTTGAGCCGGCCGCGATGGGCCATGCCGAGCACAATGTCCTTCAGACCCATCGAGCCTCCGCGTTTGACGATCTGTTCCAGCGCGGGGATCAGCGCTTCACCGCCATCAAGGCCGAAACGTTTGGTGCCCTTGTATTTCACATCGATAAACTGCTCGAAGCCTTCGGCCTCGATCAGTTTCTGCAGGATGGCAAGCTTGCCGTTCCTGGTGAAGAAAATGCCCTTTTCCGGCCCTTCGATGCGTTCCTGCAGCCACGCTTTTTCGGCCGGATTGGAGATGTGCATGAACTCGATGCCGAGTGTCGAACAATACGTGCGTTTCAGGATGCCCAGCATCTCGCGGATGGTCGCATATTCCAGTCCGAGCACATGATCGATGAAGATCGGCCGGTCGCGTTCATCAAGCGTGAAACCGTACGCCTCCGGCGACAGTTCGTTGTAATCCTCCTTGTTGCCGGCAAGTCCGAGCGGATCGAGATTGGCGTGCAAATGACCGCGCATACGGTATGCGCGCACCATCATCAGGGCGCGGACGGATTCGCGCGCGGCCTTTTCCAGATCGGCCGAATCGACAGCGACTCCGTTCGCCCTGGCCTTGTCTTTCAATTTCGCGCCGATCTCGGCTTCGCTTGGCGCCCAATCGCCGTCGAGCGCGGAGACAAGCTCACCGCTCGATGCGATCGGCCAGTTCGGTTTTCTCCAGGAAGCGCCGTCGGCATTTTTGCGCGCGTCGGCCCCGTCATCGGGCAACGAAACAAAGTAGTCGCGCCATTCGTCGCCGACCGAATTCGGATCCTCCTTGTAGGCGGCGAACAATCGTTCGACGTACGCGGCATTGCCGCCATACAGAAATGAGGTTGAAGCAAAGGCTTCGTTAGCCTGATTTGACCGTGCCATTGTTGTCACCCGTTGCGGGGTTTCCGCATCGGCTCCCTGCCATTCAACCGGTCTGTTGTCGGCCGTCCCGGACGGTTCGGCCACCCGAATTCCCATTCCGGTCTTATCCGTTGAGAACCTCGACCAGTGTTTTCCCCAGCCGCGCCGGCGATGCGGCCACGCGCACGCCCGCCGCCTCCAACGCCGCAATCTTGTCTTCCGCGCCGCCCTTGCCGCCGGAAATCACCGCACCCGCGTGGCCCATGGTACGACCGGGAGGCGCGGTGCGTCCTGCGATAAACGCCGCCATCGGTTTCCTGCGCTCCTGTCTGGCCTGTTCGATCAGCCATTCGGCCGCATCTTCTTCCGCGGATCCGCCGATTTCGCCGATCATGATGATGGATTCGGTTTCCGGATCGTCGAGAAACAGGTCGAGCGCGTCGATGAATTCGGTGCCCTTGACCGGATCGCCGCCGATGCCGACCGCCGTCGTTTGTCCGAGTCCCTCGTTGGTGGTCTGGAAAACCGCCTCATAGGTGAGCGTGCCGGAGCGCGACAGGACGCCGACGGAACCTTTCTTGAAAATATTGCCGGGCATGATGCCGATCTTGCATTTCTCCGGCGTCAGCACTCCCGGACAATTGGGGCCGACAAGGCGTGAATTCGACTTGTCGAGCCTCGCCTTGACCTTGACCATGTCCTGAACCGGTATGCCTTCGGTGATGCAGACGATCAGCGATATCTCCGCGTCGATTGCCTCGACGATCGCGGCGGCCGCGCCTGCCGGCGGCACATAGACGACAGAGGCGTTCGCACCGGTGGCGTCCCTGCCTTCGGCCACGGTCGCGAAAACAGGCAACCTGTCGCCGCCGGAGCCTTCCCACGTGGTTCCGCCCTTTTTCGGATGTATGCCGCCGACCATCCCGGTGCCGTGATAGGCGAGCGCCTGCTCGGTGTGGAAGGCGCCGGTCCTGCCGGTCAGGCCCTGAACGAGAACCCTGGTGTCTTTGTTGATCAATATGGACATTGCTTTATTGTTCGATCCCTTGTCGCGAATTCATAATCTCTTCGGCTATTTCGCCAATATCGTCACGTTCAAAAGCCCGCCGTCGGTTGCGTCGACCTTAGAGAACAGGAAAACCTTGAAGTCGGCATTGCCGCCTGCCCAGGTCGTCGTATTCAGGTCGCCTTCCGGCACGTCGCGGCTTACCGGCTCCTTGCCCGCCAGCGTCCGCATGCGCACGGTAATTTCGGCGCCGTCATTCTCGCCGTCGAGCACCAGGGTGCATGAGGTTGCCGTGCCGTCGGCAAAATCGGGAAAGGACCCGGCCATGGAAGCGACCGGTCTTGATTGCACAATGCCCAGCCGGAACAGTCGTTCGCCGACCTGTATGTCCCAGCCTTCGAGAAGGGCGGGGTTCTTCAGCGAAGTGAAGCGCTTCAGGTCATCGCCGGTGATCGGGTTCCAAGCGAGCCGCGCCGCCATATCACGAATTGCTTCGATTGCCGGAACCTTAGAATAACAGACTTCGTTGAAGACATGAACCGGGTCGGCGTCGGAGGCCGATTCCGAGGAGAGCGCCGCCCCGCAGCCAACAACAGCCGCGCCTGCGGCCGCAAGCAAAACCAGAAAGAATCTCCGGACGGACATCATTATCCACCCACCGCCTTGACGATCTTCATTATCCACCCACCGCCTTGACGATCTTCATTATCCACCCACCGCCTTGACGATCTTCTGCGCCGCATCGTCGAGATCGTCGGCGGCGATCACATTCAGGCCGCTCTCGTTGATGATCTTTTTGCCCTTGCCCACATTGGTGCCTTCAAGGCGAACCACCAGCGGCACCGGCAGGCCGACTTCCCTGACCGCGGCGACCACGCCATCGGCAATCACGTCGCACTTCATGATGCCACCGAAGATGTTGACCAGAATGCCTTTGACGGCCGGGTCGGCGGTGATGATCTTGAAGGCCGCAGTGACCTTTTCCTTCGACGCGCCGCCGCCAACATCGAGAAAGTTGGCCGGCTCGGCGCCATAGAGCTTGATGATGTCCATCGTCGCCATGGCGAGACCCGCGCCATTGACCATGCAGCCGATATCGCCGTCGAGCGCGACATAGGCAATATCGTGCATGGACGCCTCGATCTCCTTTTCATTCTCTTCGCTGACATCTCTGAGTTCCATGACGTCGGGATGGCGGAACAGCGCATTGTCGTCGAAGGACACCTTGGCGTCGAGCACCCGCAGACGACCGTCCTTCATGACGATCAGCGGATTGATCTCCAGCAGGCTCATGTCCTTTTCCGAAAACGCCTTGTAGAGCGTCGGGAACAGCGTCATGCCGTCCTCGCGCGCCGCGCCCTCAAGTTTGAGCGCGTCGCATAACGCAGCGGCGTCTTCCGTCGTCACGCCGGTATCGGGATCGATCGGCCTGGTGACGATCTTCTCGGGCGTTTTCGCCGCTACCGCCTCAATGTCCATGCCGCCTTCCGTTGAAACGACGAAGGCGTTGCGTCCGACCGTGCGGTCGACCAGGATCGAGAGATAAAGCTCTCGAGCGATATCCGCGCCATCCTCGATATAAAGCCGGTTGACCTGTTTGCCTGCCGGGCCGGTCTGTTTTGTCACCAGTGTGTTGCCAAGCATTTCGTTGACGTTGGCGACGACTTCATCGACGCTCTTCGCCAATCGGACGCCGCCCCTGGCGTCTTCTCCCAACGCCTTAAACCGGCCTTTGCCGCGGCCGCCGGCATGGATCTGGCTTTTGACGACGAAGAGCGGACCGGGCAGCGATTTCGCCGCATCTTCGGCCTCGCCCGCATCCATGATCGCCACGCCCTCGGCGACGGGCGCGCCGAAACCCTTCAGGACCTGCTTGGCCTGATATTCATGAATGTTCATTGGATGGCGAGCCTCACTTCCCGGCCAGATTGGGAGCAATGGTCAGGCAGGCCTCGCACAGGCCCTGCACGGCGGAAACCGATTTGTCGAACATCTTCCGTTCGGAGCGGTTGAGATTGATCTCAATGATCCGTTCCGCGCCATTGCCGCCGACGATGACCGGCACGCCGACATACATGTCCTTGACGCCGTATTGACCGGTCAGGCGCGCCGCGCACGGCAACAGCCGCTTCTTGTCCTTCAGATAGGCTTCGGCCATCCGGATGGCTGACGCCGCCGGCGCATAGTAGGCCGAACCGGTCTTGAGCAGACCGACGATCTCCGCACCGCCGTCGCGTGTGCGCCGGATGATCTTGTCGAGCCTGTCCTTTGTGGTCCATCCCATTTTGACCAGGTCCGGAAGCGGTATGCCGCCGACGGCGGAATAGCGCGGCAGCGGCACCATGGCGTCGCCGTGACCGCCAAGCACGAATGCGGTCACGTCTTCCACCGACACCTGGAATTCATCCGCCAGGAAGTAACGGAACCTCGCCGAATCAAGCACGCCGGCCATGCCGACGACATGGCTCGCCGGCAGTCCCGAGAATTTCTGCAACGCCCAGACCATGGCGTCGAGCGGATTGGTGATGCAGATGACGAATGCGTTCGGAGCGTATTTCCTGACGCCTGCGCCGACCTGTTCCATGACTTTCAGATTGACGCCGAGAAGGTCGTCCCGGCTCATACCCGGCTTACGCGGCACGCCGGCGGTGACAATGCAGACATCGGCCCCTTCAATCGCCTTATAACTGTTTGTGCCCGATACCCTGGCGTCAAAACCGTCGACAGGCGACGATTCGGCTATATCAAGCCCCTTGCCCTGCGGAATGCCCTCGGCGATGTCGAACAATACGATGTCACCCAACTCTTTCAGGCCGATCATATGCGCCAATGTGCCGCCGATCATGCCGGAACCGATCAGCGCAATCTTGTTTCTTGCCATGTTGGAAATGCCGTCCCTTGTTTTGTGGTCGCCGATAAATTCGGGGCAGATTCCCCGAATGGCCGGGTACCGGCTCCGGGGAACCGGTTTCTTCACAATTTGCTTAACCTCGACTCCGGTAAATTTCAAATCATTATTTTGACATGAACAAATTCAATCGGTTGGTATAATAGGGAATTACGTAAACGTAAAAAATTCTAAGACGAAAGTCGTGCAATCGCATTTTCCCGCCCGAAGACGTTCAGGCGACGCACCTGAAACGGCAGGTATGAAAACCGTGCCGACAAGCGAGAGAGGTCAGCCGGGGTTCGATGTGTCGTGCAAAACCGGAGGCGGCCCGGTCGGCATAGTAGCGATTGAGGGTCGCGATGCCGCGGTCCTCCCGGATCTCCCCGGTTATTCCGATGATGAAATCGGGAAAATCCTTCCATTTCGGATCAAAACCGTCAAAGGCCATTTGATATTCTCATCCCGCTGTTCCGACCGGATTGCGCGCACGAACCGCTGTATGAACTCAATGTGATCTGACGGATATGCCGCCGATGCCACAGAGATGTTGACGGACACCGCCGGATCGCTATCCGCGACGATTCTTGAGGGCGCGAAACGCCCATCGTTGCGACGGTGAGGCGGAAACGGGATCGCTAGCGTCGCGACAGGGAGGAAAACTGGACCTTTCGACGCTTGATTGCACTCCAGCGGCATGGTATTTTTTCTCTGGTTTCGGGTGGAGGAGAGATCTGGTTGAAGTTGTTTAAAGTTATCGCCGTCATCATCGGAATTCTGATCCTCATTGGCATTTTCGTCGACTCCAACGAACAAGACCGCACCAAGGTCACGGCGCGCTCTGAAGCCGAATATACCAAGCGCCCCGGGGCCGATTGTGAGCACGGGACACCCACCTCAGGTACATTCTACGTCCAAGGCCGCAGCGTCAATTTCCGAAGTGGACCGGGTGCCGACCACAACCCTGTCGTAAACTCAAAAGCCACCAAGGTACTCGGGAAGACCCAGTATCGCACCCTCTGGCCGTCCATGGTGCTCAAGGGCCACTGCGAAACAGCCGATTGGCTGCAAGCCCGTATTGTCAAGGTGGACGGCAGAACCGTTAGCTGGGAAACCGGCTGGGTCCAAAAACAGTATGTCTCCGGCGAAGCCTCTGATGACATAAAAGCCGGACTGCTTTGGGATATCGACGGTGAGAGCGATTTCACAGACGCAGAAAAGCAAGTGATAAAACGGGGTGCGCTCAAGGTTCTGAAAGACGAGCCCAACTGCGCCGAGATCATTACAGGCTACCGCAGCGGTTCGCGAAAAGGCGCTTACTACGTTACCTGCAACGCCAAGAATGGCGGCCTTCCTTTCAATGTCTGGTTCACCCCCGGAGAGGTTGAAACTGGCGGCACACTCGCGGTTCCCAGAGCTTATCCCGAGACGCGATCCTGGGCAGCGTGCCAACGCGCCATCAAAGCCCGAGTGTCGCACCCCTCGACGCTCGATATTCACAACCTCCTTGGCTATGCCACTGAAATTCATAACAACGGCAATCGCACAGTCATACAGGAGTTCTCCGCGAAAAACAGCTTCGGCCTTGAGCTTGAATATCGAGCTCGCTGCTTAATTCAGCCGGATGGCGCTTTGGAGATCACCATTACCGAGGTGCAGTAGGTGGCATCTTCGTAAACCCACCAACGGTGGGGTGTGGGACTGGCGACAGCGGTTCGAGCGTGGCGATGGCTCTGCGGTCTGGAAATCGGTGCGGTGTAGAGGTGTAGATATGACTATCGAACGCGCTGTCTTCCGCCGGAAACACGTCGTTATGCACCGGGACGGTGGTAAATTGCCGACCCGGCCTCAAGGACTGCGATAGCCTACGATACTTCGCGTCATCCTCAGAATGAGGCGCGGGCATCTCCGTGGGATGCGAGTCCGCAAACAGGATGGCGATGCGTACGAACTCAACTCCGATCCCAATCTTTTACCGTTGGGCATCAGCCCTCTTGTTCAGTGCTTCGATCTGCAATTCATACCCGTGCTGGATGTGATCGATAATCGCGTCGGTTGCCGCCGTGACATCGCCGGTCTCAATCGCATCGACCAATCGGATATGGTCGCCGAATGACTTGTCGAGATCAAGCTTCTCGATTGCCGCAAACAAATTGTAGGACACGCCGCGGTTCCAGATGTTGTCGAACATCTCGATGAGATACCGGTTGCCGCTCAGTTCCAGAAAGCGTCGGTGAATGGTCCGGTTGGCCTCGAAATACGCGGCGACCGAAGGCGATGATATATTTTCTTCCCGCTCTACCGTCTCGCGCAAGTCGGCATTCTTCCTCGGATCGTTCTGCGTAGCGAGAATTCGCATCGCCTGGCCTTCGATCGCCGCGCGCGCCTGGTATAGTTCGCGAACCTCCTGATCGGTCATGTTGTGGATAAGAAATCCGCCGCGTGACGACGAAACGAGAATTCCGTCCTGCTCCAGTCTGAGCAGCGCTTCGCGTACCGGTGTGCGGCTGATCTGCAGCTCGTCGGCAAGCTTTTCCTGCACCAGACGTTCGTCCGCCCCAATGGCGCCGCTTTGGATTGCGTCGACCAGCTGATCGTAGACGATGTCGGCGAGACGCCTGCGATCCCGACTGATTTTGTTTAGCCCCATTCGAACTTCACCGAGCCTCCGGTCCATTAAACCGCTGTACTTTGCATACTGTATTCAGGCGGCCGCAGAAAGGCGGAATCCGCCCGTCGCATCAACTTGCGCATCCGATGGATACTGTATACAGTATTCAAAAAATACAGGAGGAAACACATGTGCGGCATAGCCGGACGCATACTTGATGCGCCAGGCCCCGTTGGCAATGATCTAGTGGAATTGATGGATGCGCAGGAACACCGCGGGGCGGACAGTACCGGTTTTGCGATCTACGGCACGCCGCGAGACAGCGGATATGTTCTCAGAGGAATGGGATTCCAAAAGGACAATCGGTCGGCGGATATGGAAGAATTTCGTCTGCTGCTGAGAGACCATGGTTCAGACTTCGTCGAAGAGCCCGCTTTCGTGACCGACAATGCCGGTCATTATTGCGCGAGACTGGTTATCAGCGACCCGCGCGATGTTGCACGCTGGATCTCCGATGCCGACGAAATGTCGGATCGTTTCGAGGTCCAGTCCTGCGGCCGATCGCTGGAAATCGTCAAAGATGTCGGCAGTTCCATTGAGGTCGCCGAAAAGCATGGCGTCCGCGACCTCACCGGTACGCACGGACTGGGACATGCGAGGCTGGCCACTGAAAGTTCGGTGCTTCCGAATGCAAGCCATCCTTTCTGGGCGCGGCCGTTTCCCGATGTGGCGATTGTCCACAATGGCCAGATAACCGACTACTACACATGGCGTGAACGCCTGTTGCGGCAGGGCTACCGCTTTCTGACCGAGAACGACAGCGAACTGATCGCGGTCTGGGTATCGGATCAGATCAAGAACGGCCTGACGATGGAGCGGGCGCTGGAAAAATCGATCGGCGCCATCGATGGGGTTTTCACCTATATGATCGCCCGTCCGGACGGCATCGGATTTGCCAAGGATCGATTTGCGATGAAGCCGCTTGTCGTCATCGAAAGGAACGGGGAACTCGCCGCGGCGACGGAAGAACAGGCGGTACGGCGTGTGTTTCCCGGCGAAAGCGACGTCATCAACCACGATGGCCCGAGCCTGTTCGGCATCTGGGGCGTCGGCAATCGGAGGATGGCCGCTTGAACCCGGTGAAAGTTGAGGCCGGAGACCGCCATATTCGCGATATCAACCGTGACATACAGGCGGCTTGCGAGGCCGGACATGAGGTGATCGTAAGCAATACGCTTTCCCGTCACAATCTCGGTGTCGGGCTTCCCGTGGGGGCCAAAGTCAGCTTTGAGGGCAGCGTCGGTTATTATTGCGGCGGATTGAATGACGGCGCAACGCTGGTCATCAAGCGAAATGCCGGCTGGGCGGTTGCCGAAGGAATGGCGCGCGGGCACGTCACCGTCGGCGGCTACGCCGGCATGTCGGCGGGAGCGGCCATGACCGGCGGCACAATCCACATCAAGGGCGACGCCGGTCCACGCTGCGGCGTCGCCATGAAAGGTGGGAACATCATTGTCGAAGGCAAGATCGGCTACCAGTCCGGTTTCATGGCCCACTCCGGCAGGATAATAGCGCTGGGCGGGGCGGGGCGGTCCTGCGCCGATGCGCTTTGGCGGGGCGAAGTCTGGGTCGCCGGGGACGTGGAAAGCCTAGGCGTCGATGTAGCGGTCGTCGAGCCGGCCGCCGAAGATATCAAGGAAGTCGATGCCATTTTGGAGCCGCTCGGCCTTGTCGACCGGTCTCGCGATTGGCGTAAGATGATCTCCGGGCAACGCCTTTGGCACTTTGAAAGCCGGGATGCGAACGCATGGCTGATGATATAAGCGAAGCATATGAATATCCCTTCGACATGCCGTCGGAGGACGATGTCAAATTTGGCGACGGCGCCATACCCGGCAGGCCTGCTGGCGTTCCCTCGTCGTACGATGAAGGCGGTTCGACACGCTGGACGTCTGAAGCGATCTCGGAAGTCCATGCGCTTGCGCAACTCGGTCGGTATCAGGTCCGCGGCTACAACACATTCAACAAACGAATGCCGACATTCGACGATCTAACATTCGTGCCGGCGACGATGACGCGCCTGCCGCTGGAGGGTTACCGGGAGAACTGTGACACAAAGACCGTCCTTGGAGCCGGGCGCGGCATCGTCGAAAAACCGCTCGAACTCAAAATACCGATCTATATCGCGTCGATGTCGTTCGGTGCGCTTTCCGCCCCCGCAAAGGCGTCGCTCGGTTATGGCGCCTCAAAGGCGGGGTCCATGACCTGCACCGGTGAAGGCGGCATGCTTGAAGAGGAGCGTGAAGCCTCGCGGACGCTCGTCTACCAGATGTCGCCGGCGCGCTATCGGATCGATCTCGATCACATACGACGGGCCGACGCGCTTGAGATCGTTGTCGGCCAAGGCGCGAAACCCGGCACCGGCGGTCTTCTGCTTGGCATGAAGGTAAGCCCGCGGGTATCGGAAATGCGCACCCTTCCCGAAGGGGTCGATCAGCGTTCGACGATCCGCCATCCGGATTTCCTCGGCGCAGACGATCTGGCCGTGAAGGTGGAGGAACTGCGTATCGCGACGGACTACAGGGTGCCGATCTTTCTGAAAATGGGCGCGACGAGACCGCGATTTGACGTCGCCATCGCTGCGAAGGCGGGCGTCGATGTGGTCGTTGTCGACGGCGCCGAGGGAGGAACCGGAGCATCGCCGGAACTACTGCTGAACCATACGGGAATTCCGAACATGAGCGCCATTCGCGCCGCGCGTGAGGCGCTCGACGAATGCGGCATGACCGGGAAGGTCGATCTTGTGGCGGCTGGCGGAATCCGGTCGGGCGTCGATGCCGCGAAGTGTCTGGCGCTGGGCGCGGACGCCGTCATGATCGGCACCGCCGCGATGATTGCTCTCGGCTGTAATTCGCCGCGCTATCCAGAGGACTACCGGAAGCTGGGAACATCTCCGGGAGCCTGTCACCATTGTCATACCGGCATGTGTCCGGTGGGAATCGCGACGCAGGACGATGGGCTGCAAAAGCGAATGGACCCGGTCGCCGGTGCCGAAAGAGTTGCGCGATATCTGACGGCGATGACGATGGAAATCACCGCACTCGCCAAGGCTTGCGGAAAATCCTCTGTCCACAATCTCGAGGTCGAGGACTTGCGCGCCCTGTCATTTGAGGCCTCCGCGTTTACCGGCGTGAAAATGGCGGGCATTGACCGCGCCTTCGATTGGTCTTCGGGATAAAATGGGAGCACACTCGGCGGACCGTGAAGGACGTCATTGACCCGGTCGACGGCAAAATCCTCCGATCGGCGCGGTCCTTGAGGAGGTTCGTGCGTCGATGTTGAGCGAGGGTGTCAGTTCGAACCTGCATGCAGAGGAAGCGATGCTTTTTTTGAGATCCTGCGCCTCAACGGCCCGAAGGGCTTTCCTTTGGCGAGAGTTTCCTGCGACCCGCGATCTTGAATCGATCCGCCGTCCCGAAATCGCCGACGCCCACCCCCGCCACGAAGTCACCGAAAACGGGTCCGTGCTTGAACAGATGGCCCGAACATCCGCCGGCCAGCAGGACATTGGCGTTCCTAGGGTGCCAATCGACGATGAAGTGCGTGTCGGGTGTCAGAATGATCTGGTTGAACTTTGAATCGACGACCCGCTCTCCAACCAGGCCCGGAAAGCGCTTCCTGATGTAGCCGCGCGTCCGGGCAAGCGTCTCGCGCCTGATCAACCGTTCGTCCTGATCGAGGTCTATCTTGTCGGGAATCACGACGGCCGCCTTGACGCCCGACCCTTCGACAGACGGCAATCCGAACGACCCCTCGCCATGATCGATCCAGCACGGCATGTTTTCCTGATCGAATGACGTGCTGCCGCTGGGGGTTGAGGTATAGAGCACATTGACGCCGACCACGGTGGAAATCGGTTTGACCGTGCGGGGAAACATTTCGGCCATCCACGGGCCGGTCGCAATAACGATCAAACCGGCATCGATCGGTTTGCCGTCAAGAACCGGCGCTTCATCTCCGCCGATCGTGACATGACCTCTTTCGACGACGCCTCCCGCTTTCCTGAACAAGTCGATTCCGGTCAGAACCGCCCGGTGCGCCATGATCATTCCGGCTTCCGGCTCGTACAAGGCATAGGAAATGCCGGAGGCGTCGAACTGGGGAAATCGCAATTCGATCTCATCGCGCGCAAACCTGTGAAACGGCACGCCAAGCTTGGTGAAAGTCTCCGCCGTGGCGTCTTCCCAATCGCAATGTCCTTCGGTTGCGAGGATCAGCGCGCCGCACTCGTAGTAGAGTTTCCGGCCGGTTTCCGCCTGCATTTCCAGCCAGCGTTCGCGCGCTTCACGGGCCCAGAGCGTATAGAATTCATCGCGTCCGTGGATCGAACGGATCATGCGATTGTAGTCCGTCGATGAAGCGCGCGAATGCCCCGGTTCCCACCGATCGATCAGGATCGTTTTGAAACCGCGTCGCGCCAGAGCCAAGGCCGTCATGGTCCCGGCGACACCTGCTCCGACGACGACCGCGTCCTGTTTACCCATCCGCCAATTCCCTCTTGCTTTCCCTATTTTATTCTGCATACTGTATTCAGAATACAGACGGTCATCAAGACTGCGATGGGAGGAGAAAGGCATTGGCCGGCGAGGATTTCTCATTACCTGAAGGCACACACACGGTTGCGTTGGGAGTTGGCGACCTGAACGGCATCATGCGCGGCAAGCGCGTTCCGTCGACTCATTGGCAGGCGGTCTGCGACGGCGGCAACGCGCTGTCCACCGCCCTTTTCGCGATCGACATGACCAGCGATGTCTGGGATACGCCCTACGCCAATTTCGACAATGGCTATCCCGACATGCACATGTTTCCACTGACCAGGCCGGTCGCTCTGCCGTGGGAGCCGGGTGTCGCCATCTGCATGGCCCGCGCTGAGGGGACGGACCACGAACCGGTGCCAATCGACCCTCGCACGGTGTTGACGCGACAGGTCGAGCGGGCCGCTTCGATGGGGTATGCGGTCAACGTCGGAACCGAGCTCGAATTCTATCTGCTCGACCCGGAGACGAAGCAGCCGCGCGACGAGGGAATTCAGGTTTACTCTCTGTCAAGGGCGGCTGAACTCGAACATGTTCTCGGACCCATCCGCCAGCAGATCAACGAGGTCGGAATCCCGATAGAACAATCCAATCCCGAATATGCGCCGGGTCAGGTGGAAGTGAACATTCGTTACGACGAGGCATTGCTGGCGGCGGATCGTGTCGTCATGTTCCGGTCGCTTGTCAAACAGCTGGCCGCCCATCGCGGCTACCTGGCGACATTCATGGCGAAGCCTTTCCACGAGCAATCCGGCAACGGATTTCATACCCATTATTCGCTATGGAAAGGTGGCGAGAACGCCTTCTCGGACAACGGAAAACTCAGCGAGACCGGCCGTTATTTCGTTGGCGGCCTGCAACGGCGCATGGCCGAGATGGCGATATGCGGCGCCACGACGCCAAACGCCTATCGTCGTCGTCGATCCTACACGTTCTGTCCGACGAACACGACATGGGGATTGGACAACCGGACGGTTGGCATACGGATCATCGAAGGCAGCGACAGCGCCGTGCGCGCTGAAAAGCGCGACGGAAGCGCGGACTGCAATCCGTATTTCCTCCTCGCGGCCGAAATTGCCGCCGGACTTGACGGCATTGAGCAGGCGATCGAGCCCGGCGAGATGACGACGGGAAACGGTTATGAGGTCGATGACGCCGAGCCGATTCCGGCGAGCATCGCGGATGCTGTAGGGCTTGCTCGGAATTCCGAATTCCTGAAATCGGTTCTCGGCGACGATCTTCATCGGTTGATTCTGCAACAGGCCGAGCGCGAGATCGGGTTCTTCGACGGCCAGGTCACGCCGGTCGAGATCGACAGGTATATGGGCAATTTGTGACGATGAAGATCGCCCGCGTCACAGGTTCGGTCACGGCCACCGTCAAGGACAGCAATCTGTCGGGCGTGCCGTTGCTGCTGGTCGACATCCAGGATGGACACGGCAGGGTGCAGGAAAAGTCGGTGGTCGCCGCCAATATCTGCGCCGCGGGTCCCGGCGACCTCGTTCTTCTCGTCATCGGCTCGGCCGCCCGCCTGCCGGCGGACGTCGGGGGCGTTCCCGTCGATGCGACGATTGTCGCCATCGTCGATCACCTCAGCCTGGACGGTTGACAGGGATACACAACAGTCAAACGGAAGGAAGCGTAAAAATGGCGAAACCAGTAAGTGGCCAGGCGGCCCTCGGCATGATCGAAACTCGCGGGCTTGTTGCTTCGATCGAGGCGGCGGACGCGATGGTCAAGGCGGCAAGCGTGTCAATCGTCAGCCAGACGAAGGCGGGCGGCGGTCTTGTCTCGACCCTCGTGCGCGGTGAGGTCGGTGCGGTCAAGGCGGCGACGGACGCCGGTTCCGTGGCGGCGAACAAGGTCGGCGAAGTCGTGGCGGTCCATGTAATTCCACGTCCGCATGATGAACTCGAAGGCATTATCTCCGACCTTGGCGGCGGTTCGGCCGAATAAGGTTCGCCAATCGCGCTTGGAGGAACAGTCCGCGATGACCGGTACGGCGTTCGAGGAGTTTGCCGAGGCAATTGCCGCGCAAGGGCCGTCGGTTTCGCAGGCCCCCGCGCCCGATCTTGACCATGTCGCAATTCTCGGCGGCGGCAGGGATGCGCGTTTGCTCGCGGCAATTTGCCTGGCTGAGGATGCGGAGGTGACCCTGTTCTCGGCCTATGGCGCCGAATTGGCGACGCTGCGGGACGGATCGGGCATCACCATTCGCGGAGACGGACCTGTTGGGACATATCAGGTCGATCAGGACGGGATGCCGTCCGTTCGCACAACTGCGGAACTGGATCGCGCAGTCGCCGGCGCTCAGCTGATTTTCCTCACCGGGCCGGTCCACAAGCAGCGTACCTACGCGATGGTTCTTGCCGATCATTTGCGTGACGGACAGGTTCTGGCGCTTGCGCCCGGACGTTCGTTTGGCGCGGCCGAAGCGGCGTGGTTGCTCCGCGTGGGCGGTTGTCGGGCCGACTGCACGATAGTGGAGGTTCAAGCCCTTCCTTACTGGATCGCAGAGAGCGGAAATGCGTTGCACACCTCGCGGGTGGGCAAAGTCCCCGCCGCCACCCTTCCCGCCGGCAGAATCAATGTCCTGGAGGGGGTGCGATCCTATCTTGGAAATATCGAACCGTTGCAAAGCACCGTTCATAGCGGTTTTGCCGATGGGTCGGGTTTAATTGAAGTGCCTGCGCTCATGCTTGGCGGGCCGGCCGTGGGCGACGGGACGCCAGTGGTGCCGTCAGGCGGCGTGCCGCTCGAGCAAAACCGGACATTCCGAACCCTTATCGGCGATCGTCATATTCCGGCAATGGCCGCAATGGCCGATGAAAGGTCTCGTGTCGCTTCGAAATTCGGCATTCGCGATCTTCCCGCAATCGAGAAATGGCTGGACATCTATGCAGGCGCGACGAAGGGGGAGGGTGCAAGGCCTGTACCGTCTTCCGACGAGGCGCGCGCCATTGTGCGCTGTGCGACGCTCGGTTCTCTCGCTCCACTCTCCTCCGCCGCCAGGGTGTGCGGCATTAAAGCGCCGGTGACCGACGCCATGATCGCGCTGGCGTCGTCTGTCCTTGGCGCCGACATCGCGACCGCCGGAAGACGGTTCGATACCATCGGCATCGACGCGGACGGCATCGAAAACGTCCGCCAGATTCTGGACGACATCGCCAGGGGATCGCGATGATGGACGACGACCTGAAATCGATCGCGTCCGCCCGGCGCTGCGCCGAGACCGCTTTTGAAGCCTATCGGCGGTTTCTCGGCGCCGATCCGCGTCAGATCGATCTGATGGTCGATGCGATGGCCCGGGCAATCGAGGTGGATGCAAAACGCCTCGGTGAAATGGCGGTCGAGGAAACCGGCTACGGGAATGTCGAAGACAAGCGCGTCAAGAACCTGTTCAATTCCCTGTCGGTAGCAGATTATCTTCGGGATATCACGACGCTCGGCGTGCTTTGGCGCGATGACGCCGCCAAGGTCGCCGCGCTCGGCGAGCCGATGGGCGTGGTCGCCGCGCTGATCCCGGTCACCAACCCGACCTCGACAATCGTCTACAAGGTGCTTTCCGCGGTGAAGGCGGGAAACGCAATCGTCTGTGCGCCACATCCGCGCGGCGTGGCATGCGGTTTGGAGACGGTTCGCATCATGGCGGAAACCGCCGAACGACTGGGCGCGCCGAAGGGTCTGATCCAGTGCCTCGATCGCGTGACCATCCAGGGTACGGCCGAATTGATGAAACACCGTCGCACTTCGATAGTGATGGCGACCGGCGGCCCCGCAATGGTGCGCGCCGCCTATTCTTCAGGCAAGCCGACGCTGGCCGTAGGCGCCGGCAATGTTCCCTGCTACGTGCACAAATCGAAGGCTGGCGACATCGCGGAAGTGGCTGAACAGATCGTCACATCGAAATGCTTTGACTACGGCACCGCATGCGTCTCCGAACAGGCGGTGATTACGGATCGTGACATCGCACGCGAATTACGGCACGAGATGAAACTCCGCGGCGCCTATTTCTGCACGCCGGCCGAAGCCGATCGGCTTACCGGCGTAATTTTCAAGGGCAGGCGAGCCATGGATCCGGACCATGTCGGCCAGTCGCCGCAGGTGTTGGCCGCAAAGGCGGATATTTCGATACCGCCGAAAACCCGCTGCCTCGTTTCCGAGGAAACCGAAATCGGCTGGCAACGCCCGCTATCGGCCGAAAAGCTCAATCCCGTGCTTGCATTTTACGAGGCGAACGATACCGCACACGGCATCAATCTCTCTCACGACATTGCGACATTCGAGGGTTGGGGGCACTCCGCGGTGATCCATTGCGACGATCCGCAGGTCGTGGCCCGATACAGTTCCGTGCCGACCGGCAGGGTATTGGTCAACACGCCCGCCATAATGGGCGGGATGGGCTATTCCACGGATCTGGAGCCGAGTTTCATGCTTGGAACGGGCACATGGTCCGGATCGATCACATCCGACAACGTAACCGCGCTCCATCTGATCAACATCAAGCGGGTGGCTTACGAAAACCGGCCCTGGCGCGACATTTACGACGAGTATGGAGAATAATCTTGGCTGCGGACATTACCATCAGAGCGCTGATGCAGATCGACAATCTTCAGCCCAGGTTCGCCGCTTACAACGGCGCTACCGTTCAGGGCTCCGTGCCGCTTTCCGGCGACACCGTTCTGATCGGCGAATTCGCGCCGGGCAACGGTGTTTTCAAGCTGATCGACAAGGCATTGAAAGCAAGTGCGGTGGAAGCGACCACACAATTGGTGGAACGCGAGTTCGGCTTCTTTATTCTCCGTTCGCCGTCCAACGCGGAAGTCAGCGCCGCGCGCGAGGCCATCCTCGACGAGCTTGGCGCTTCGATGAGCGATCGGGTCAAGCCGCATATTGCGTCGCGACAGATCATCACGTCCGTTGAGCCGTATCAGGCCCAGTTGCTCAACAAATGGCGCAAAGGCTCGCTGCTTGTGCCGGGTCAAACACTTGGCGTCGTGGAATGCGCGCCGGCCGCCTACATCTCGATTGCGGCGAACGAGGCGGAAAAATCCGCCGAGATCGATATCGTTGAAGTGCGAGCCGTGGGGAGATTTGGCCGCCTATTTATTTCGGGAACGGAGAATTCAGTCAAAACCGCAGTCGATGCGGCGGTCATCGCGGTCGAGGCCGTCGACGGGAATGAGGAGAAATGACCGGCGGGCGTCGCGTCATCGGATCTGAACATGTAACCGAGGCAAGCGCCAAGGGCCGCAAATCGTTCGAGCTGTTGCCCGGTGACATCGTGACGCCGATGGCGCGGGAATCCGCCGGGCGATTGGGCGTGCAACTGGTGGAAGGGCCGTTAGAAAAGCCATCGGTATCCAAAACCGGTGGCGCGATATCGATGCGCCGCGTGCTGCACAGGCGTTCGCCCAAATGGAGCTCTCCCAGACCGGCGGCCGTCCGCGGAGCCGGGCGGCTTGGCAAGCTGGGCCTCATTGGCGCCGGCGGCGTCGGTGCGAGTATCGCTCATTTAGCCGCCAACAATGATATTTGCGATAACGTCGCCCTGGTCGATATCGTCCCCGGTCTGGCGGAATCGGTTGCTCTGGATCTCAATCACGCTTCTGGAATTTCGCGTTGCCGGACGAGGGCGACCGGTGGTTACGATCTTGCGCTGATCGAGGGATCGGATGTTGTGGTCGTAACGGCGGGAAGGCCTCGTACGCCCGGCATGAGCCGCGCCGACCTGATCGACGTCAACCACCGGGTGATTCATGCCGCCGCTGAAGCCATTCGGTCTTTTGCGCCGTCTGCGATCGTAATCGTCGTGACAAACCCGCTCGACGAGATGACAATTGAAATGCTGCGCGCGACCGGATTTCCGCGCGAGCAGGTTCTTGGCATGGCGGGTACACTGGACAGCGGCCGGTTTCGCAATGCGCTTGCCGAGGCGGCGGGTGTGACGTGCGCCGATGTCGAGGCAATCGCGCTCGGCTCCCACGGCGATGAAATGGCGCCGATTACCTCGCTGGCCCGGATAAAAGGCAGGCCGCTCGGCGTCTTCTTGAGCACTGAAAAGATCGATGAATGCGTCCGTGATGCCATCACCGGAGGCGGCCGGGTTGTCGCGCTTCGCAAAACGGGGTCGGCGACATTGGCCCCGGCCCATGCCTCGATTGAGTTGATTGATCATATTCGAGGCGCCAGAGTCGGTCCGGCGCCGGTTTCCGTCCAACTCGATGGCGAGTACGGCATAAAGGGTGTCGTGCTCGGTGTGCCGTGTCACCTCGGCCGGGGAGGGTTGCTGTCGGTAGTGGAACTGCCGTTGACTGAGGAGGAGATGCGGGCATTGCGGAATGCTGGCGAAGCCATGAAAAAGCGGCTGAAGGTTTAAGCCATGATCGTCAGGACAATCGGCTCAGGTGGAAGACTCGAGAAAGCCGGTTCGTATGCGCGGGCCAAGCGCGTTGGGCGGTTCGTGTTTGTCGCGGGAACGACGGCGATTGAACCGAGCGGGAAACTGCATGCGCCGGGAGACACCTATGCGCAGAGCATTTATATTTTCGGCCGGATCGAAGCCGCTCTGAACGAGGCCGGCGCGGAGATGCGCCATGTGGTCAGAACGCGAGCTTACCTGACCGATATGGCGAAGGGCGGTGGGGATTTTGTCAGGGCGCATGGAGAAACGTTCAGGGGAATCGATCCTGTCACCAGCGGCGTCGAAGCGGGTTTGACCACGCCGGGAATGATGATCGAGGTCGAGGCCGACGCGATCATTCATGATGAATGATGACGCTTCGACGCTCAATTCGGAAAAATAAGGCGGTTCACGCACCTGTCGGACGCTTTGGTCCTTGACCGTGAATGATGCCTGTGATCAATTGTATACAGTATACAAAAGCAAAAAACGACACTCGGCTATAGGGGAGAGAAGTATGAAATCCTTCACGAGAATGACTGCCGCGGCCGCTCTGAGCAGCGCCGTATTGGCGTCGGTTTGCGCATACGCGGCCGATACCGTCAAAATCGGCTTTATCGGCTCGCTGTCTTCCGACACGGGTCTGAGCACGCTTCGGGGCGCCGAAATCGCGGTCGAGGAATTGAACGCCGGCGGCGGTTTCAACGGCAAACGGATTGAACTGGTGAAAGCCGATACCGGCGAAGATGTCACCGAGGGGATCAAGGCCTATGAATTCCTTGCCGAAACGGAAAAGGTGGAGTTTATCGTCTCTGGTTCGATCGACGATGTATCGCTCGGCTGGTTGCCGCGCATGGTGGAGTACCAGATTCCGACTCTCGACACCTGGACCTCATATATCGGCATCATCGACAATCTGGTGAAGGACTATGAGTCTTACAAACCCTACTTCATGAACATAGCGTCCGATGAGGCGCTCGCGACCTTGTACATCGATTTCGGCAAGGATGTGCTGGCTGACAGGATGGGTTGGAAATCGGTCGTTATCCTGCAGGAGGATACGGCTTTCGGAGGCGCCATCAACGGACTGGTGACCGAGGCTTTGGCGCCCAATGCCGGCATCGAGGTTATCGACACAATCGTCTACGATGTGGCCACGATTGATTTCGCCCCGATTTTTTCCAGGGCGCAGGCTTCGGGAGCGGATTTCATCTACCTGATTTCGTCGGTCAACTCGCAAGTAGTCTCCTCGCAGTACGTGAAGCTGCAGGTTCCGATGGGTATGACGGGTGTCAATGTCGCCGCACTTGGCCAGGAATACTGGGAAGACACCGGTGGCGCCGGTGGAGGCATTTCGACGCTTAGCCCGGTTCCATCGGTCGGTTTTGCGCTTGATCCTGTCAGCCGGAAGTTTGTCGAGACTTATCAGGCGAAGTACACGTCACGACCGAAGTTCCCGCACTTCAACGGGTTTAACGCCTACCACGGTGTGAAGCAGGCCTTTGCGGCGGCGTCTGAAGTCGGCGGCTTCAACAACTCCACCTGGGTCGTCGCGATGGAAAAGCAGGATCTGATCCTGGAGAGGGACGGTCAAATGTGGCTGCGCTACGGTTTCTGGGGCAACGACGAAGTCGAACCGCGCACCGGTCGCACATACCCGCATAATGCGCGCTTCGATATCACCAAGCCCTACGATGACGGTTCACCTTCGATGGTGGTGATCCAGTGGTATGAAGACGGCACCAACGCCGTCGTATATCCGGAAAAATACGCCACCGGAGAGTTCAAGGTTCCCTCCTGGGTAAAATAAGCATCAAATAGCCGGTCCGGGCGTTGAAGTCTCACCCGGACCATTCGATTGCGACGGGCCCGGGATCAAGGATAAATTCATCCGATGAGCCAGATCGTTATCCAGGGTCTGCTCTTAAGCGGTCTCTACGCGCTTATCGCGGTCGGCTTTACCCTGATTTTCAGTGTCGGCAGGGTGCTCAATCTTGCCTATGGCGCCTACCTGATGATCGGAGCCTACTCGTATTTCTGGCTTGTGCAGTTGTTGGGCGTTCCCAAACCGTTTGGGATGATCTTCGCGCTTGCGGTCGGAGCGGGCGTCGGGATTCTCAAATACCTGCTGATCGTAAAACCGCTGAAGGGTGGTCACGTCGCGGTGGAGATATCGACGCTGATACTGGCCGTGGTCATTCAGGCTGGCGTCGTGCTCCTCTTCAATGACAGCGCCAAGATCATGCATCCGATCGTCAACGGCGTGTGGCGTGTGGCGGGCGCAACGGTCACATTCAACATCTTGAGCGCCGCGCTCGCCAGTTGGATCATACTGATCGGACTGTTTGTCTTTATCCGAAAGACCCATGTCGGGCGGGCAATGCAAGCGGTGTCCATGGATATAAAAGGTGCCGCAATCAGCGGTATTGATCCCGACCGGATCAACCTTGCCACATGGGCGATATCCGGTGCGCTTGGCGCCGTCGCCGGCGTCTTCTTCGCCAGCTACACGCAACTCAATCCGTCGATGTGGGTTGCGCCTCTCATCATCGCTGTCGCAATAGTAATCGTCGGCGGCATCGGCAGCATCGTCGGCACGTTGATCGTCGCACACATCATCGGCTTCTTGGAAGTGATATCGACCTCGCTGATCGCCGCTGAATTGCGCGGCGTATTCACGATGCTTCTGATCATCTTCGTGCTGGTGGCACGTCCGCAAGGTCTGTTCGGCAGGGGGGAGTTGTAGTTGGTCTCGCTGCTTACCCGGCGCCATGCGCTTTACTGGGTGCTGTTTGCGGCCGCGATGCTGCTTCTGCCATTGTTCGTCAGCAGCGGCATGCTGCGCACCATCATCTTCGCGAATTTTCTCGCGATATTCGCCATGAGCTGGGATTTCATTTCAGGCCGCACCGGCTACATCAGCTTCGGCCACCCCTTCCTGATCGGAATAGGCGCCTATACGACCGCGATTTTGTCCTATCGTTTCGAAGTGCCGGTGAGTTTGAGCATTCCCATCGCCGTGTTGGTCACAATGGTTGGCGGCACGCTGTTCTTCCTGCCGGCGTTGCGTGTTCGCGGCACATATTTCGCTCTCGTCACGCTTGCCTTCATGGAGCTCATGTATCAGCTCGTGCAGGTGATCCGGCCGGATATAACCGGAGGCACGCGAGGCATCTCCGGAATCCAGACGCTGACCCGCGGCGCCGTCAACAACTTCTATCTGTCGGTCGTCCTTATGCTGGCGATCGCGATTGGCCTTTGGCTGCTATCGCGTTCGCGGCTCGGCACTGCGTTATCGGCGATCGGGATGAACGAAAATTCGGTTCGCGGCAGCGGATTGAGCACCACGAAACTCAAACTGTTCGCATTCATGGTCAGTGCGTTCGTCGCGGGTGTCGGCGGTGCATTCTACGTGCACTACCTTGGTTCGATTGCGCCGCGCGCGCTGTTCGACATCAATTTCCTGTTCACGATCATCGTCGCGGCGCTGATCGGCGGGGCCTCCACGATCATCGGGCCGCTGATCGGCGCGTTCTTTTTGACATTTCTGCTGGAATATCTCCGCCCGTTTCTGCCGGGCGCGGAACGTTATTTCATCTACGGCGGCATCGCGCTTGTGCTCTATATGTGCCAGCCAAGGGGAATTTACGAGATCGCCGCGCAACTCAAAAACCGGTTGGCCCTGGCTCGGGGCGCGGGCGGTTGACATGGCCAGGGTTCTCGAACTGACCGACATGGTCAAACGGTTCGGTGGCATTGTCGCCGCCGACAATCTTTCGTTTCATGTCGAGGAAGGCGAGTCATTGGGATTGATTGGTCCCAACGGCGCAGGAAAAACCACCATATTCAGCCTGATAATGGGCGAGCATCGTCAGAACAGCGGCTCGATCAGGCTCCACGGTAAAGAGATTTCGAAATTGCCGACCCACGAGCGCATCAATCGCGGCGTTTCGAGAACCTATCAGATTCCGCAGCCGTTTGCAGATATGGACGTGGCGGAAAACATTCGCGTGGGACTGACGCCCAACCGGATTATGGACATGGTCTTCAAATCCGGCGATCGGGACAAGGAATTGGAGTTGCTCAAGAGCGTGGGAATGCGCGAGACCGATCTGCATCGCCTGCCAAGCGAACTTTCGATGGGCGATCTTCGCAAACTGGAACTGGCGCGCACGCTCGCGACCGATCCGAAGATTGTTTTGCTTGACGAAGTGTTTGCCGGTTTGACGGTCGGCGAAATCGAGCAGATTTCGAACTTGCTGGCCGAAAAGCGCAAGCGAGGTTTGACGTTCGTGATCGTGAGCCATGACCTAAGATCGCTGGAACCGCTGATCGACCGGGCCGTCGCGATGATTTTCGGCCGGGCCGTGGCGGAGGGATCCTTCGAAACCGTTTTGGCCAATGAAGAGGTTCGCGCGGCCTATCTGGGGCGCTGACGACGAACCGGGAGAGGGTGTTTGGCGCTTCTGGAGATTGACGACCTCTATGCATTTTATGACATGGCGCAATCGCTCCATGGCATTTCGCTGAATGTGGAGGATGGCGATATCGTCGGTATTATCGGGCCAAATGGCGCCGGCAAATCGACCCTGCTGGACTCCATCATGGGACTGACCAGGACCACCGGCTCAATTCGGCTGCAAGGGGAGGAACTGACCGGCAGGCCCACCGGCAAAATCGTCGAGCAGGGTGTCGGATATGCGCCGGAAAGGGCGCATTTATTCCCGTTCATGAGCGTGCGCGACAATCTTATGGTCGGCGCCTACACGTCGCGTGATGAAATCGACCGGAAGCTCGATCTTGTTCATCGGCTGTTCCCTGTGCTCGCCGAAAGGCGAGACCAGGAAACAAGCACCCAAAGCGGCGGTGAGCGCCAGATGGTGTCGCTGGGGCGAGCCTTGATGACCGACCCGAAACTTTTGCTGGTCGACGAGCCGACAATCGGTCTGGCCCCCAAAGTGTGCGTCGATATCGCCGACGCACTTAAAAGGCTGAATGAAGAAACTGGCCTGACCATCATCGTAACGGAGCAAAACGTCAATTTCGCGCTCAGCCTGGCAAACAACCTTCATGTCCTTGAAACCGGCGATATAAGAATGAGCGGCGCAGTCGACGAATTGAAAGCCGATCCGGAACTGAATTCGGCCTATTTCGGCCAATAGCGATGCTCAAGAAGTCGACAATCCGTATTCGCCAATCACCGCCATTGATGCGGGACCGCCTGTTGTGCCGGCAGCAGCCTGTCATACCACTGGTCCTAGATGTTGATCCTATTTGCATAATCGCGTGTTGTGATTGAACGGAGATGGCGGTCTTGTTGGCGAAGACGTTCCAGGCTTTGCAGCGATGGTCGACGATATCGTGGTATGAGTTGAAGACTGAGATGGCGGTCTTGTTGGCGTGCAGGCAGGCCCGGACGTTTTCGACAGGGTTGATCTGTGGAGCGTGGGGCGGCAGCGGCATGAGCGTGATGTTATCGGGAACGCGCAGCGCCCTTGCGCCGTGCCGGCCCGGCCCGTCCCGTCCGGCGCCAGGATTGCGTGGGCGCCTTCAGCGACGGTCTTCGAGATTTCGGCGAGGTCATGGCCGCGGTGTTTGCGTATGGCATGACCGGCGCGGCGGTCTCGGCGCGTTCGGGACAGACGGCGCCAAAGATGCGGGTCCATTCGCATCCGGTATCGCGCGGCGCCCTGCCGGCCGACACGCGCTTTGTGCCGGCGCCACACCTCGATTTTCTTGCCGCGCACCGCATCGGGCAGGTCGGCCTGTACCTTGGCGGCAAAGTTTCCAAACGCCTCCCGGGCCTGCGGGTCGGATTTCGTGCGGGCGCACCGAAAGGCGCCGAAACCCGAGCGCGGCAAGCTGCCTGCCTGCCGTGCGTTCCTGCATCGTCACACCCAAGCGCCTTTCGACCTCGCGTTGCAGACCGACACGCCGCCAGCCGACAACACCGTGCGTTTCCGGACCGGGGCCTGCGCGGACGCGCGCGGCAAGCGCGGCCTTCCGCGCCGCGTCGAGGCGTGGGTCACGCCCCCGGCGCCCGGCAAGCCCCTCAAGACCTCCCTCATTGTAGCGATGGAGCCAATCCCGTAGCGGCCGGTGGTCCATCCCGCAGCTTGAGGCTGCCGACTTGCGGTCGGCGCTCTCCGGAACCAATGCGACCGCCACCATACGCCGCGCGGCCCTGGCATCATGGCTCCGGGAGCCGGCAGCATGGAGTTCCCTCCACGTCAAATCCGTCCGCGTGATCGCAACCGTCATCAAAACCTCCATCCTTCGATGAAAGTGAACCGGAACCTGCACCATATGGAAATCCACAAAGGCGTCAGGCCCATTGGCCGGTGGTATAATTATTAGGAGTTTATGACCTGGCGGTGGCCTTTCTTGAGCAAATTCAAACCTCGACAAGCCGCAGAACTGTCCGGATATTGAATTCGAGGCGTTCATCAAGCGCCTCCTTTGTCATGAATTCGCCCTCGAACAGAAAGGACCCGGTGAAGCGGTTGGTCAGATAGTAATATCCGATGGCGGCGATCGTGATGTTGAGTTGGACCGGATCGATGCCGGGGCGGAAAACACCGTCACCGACGCCCCGATCCAGCAGCTTTCCAACCATGCCGACCAGTTGACGGCTCGCCA
This sequence comes from Rhizobiaceae bacterium, assembly GCA_965204295.1. Classification (GTDB taxonomy): domain Bacteria; phylum Pseudomonadota; class Alphaproteobacteria; order Rhizobiales; family Rhizobiaceae; genus JAWKWH01. The sequence continues at coordinate 754,217 of OZ241973.1, read as the reverse complement.
CTCGAATTTTTTCAGAACCCTTCACATGCCGCGCCTTGTGCAGATTCTCGCTGTTTACCAGGGTGATGAATTCCGGGTTGTCCAGATAGTATTTCCAGGTGAAGCGAACCAGGGTCTCCAACGCATCGCGCGGCGGAAGGTGATCCAGCGCCAGTTCCTGTTCGGCGCTTCGAATATCGAGATAGGCCAGTTCGACAACGGTTCGGAACAATTCCTCCTTGCCGCCGAAATAGTGATAGATCATCCGTTTGTTGGTCCTGGCGCGATCGGCGATCTCGTCAACCCGCGCCCCCCCGAGGCCCAATCTGGCAAATTCCTTCTTTGCGGCAGCCAGAATGCGCGTTCTGGTGGCATCCGCGTTACGTTTTCGCTTCCTGATTTCCGCCACTGAAACCGCTCCCTGCCGCCTCTTTGGCATCCTGCCATCACGGGAGGCCGAATTTCGCCCCTTTTAGTTGTCCGATGCCTCCAAGTCCAATTGACAAATGCACAATCATCGAAGTAACTAACTGGTGCGTTACATATTGACGATGCTGCTGAAGAGCGATGATAAGCCGATCAAGCGGTTGTCGGAGCCAGGCAACTCTCGATTTCAACACAGCGCCAAGGAATCAATCAGGGAGGTTCCCATGTCGTTTATCAACAAGTTCATTGAGCAGGAGAAGGTCAATCGCCGCGATCTTTTGCTCGCCTCTGCATTCGGATTGGGCAGTGCTGCCGCAGCCGGCCTGATGGGGCCGGGCATGGCGAGGGCGGCCAGTGCCGATCCGACGATTGCCTGGAACTATCGTAACCGGACAAACCCGTACTGGAACGAAATTGTCTCGGGCGGTGAAGCTTTTGTGGAAAGTCTGGGCAAGCCGAAGGATTTCCTGACTCACCTGATAAATGAGGGATCATCGGAAAAGTCGCTTGCCGACGTGAAAGCGCTGCTTGCCAAGACCAATGGCGACCTTGCGCTTGCAATCGACACGAACGATGCGCCAAATGCGCGCCCGGTTGTCGAGACATGTGCGGATGCGGGCGCCTATGTTTCCACACTCTGGAACAAGACCGATGACCTGCATCCGTGGGATTTCGGTGACAATTATGTCAGCCATATGAACTGGTCGGACGAGGGGCCCGCAGAGAGGACAGCGCGGATCCTTCTTGACGCGATAGGTGGAAAGGGCGGTGTCGTTCATCTCGGCGGCATTGCCTCGAACAACCCGGCGATCGAACGTCTGAACGGATTGAAGAACGCGCTCAAGGACTATCCGGACGTCGAACTTCTGGATGCCCAACCGGCCGACTGGGATACCCAGAAGGCGAATCAGATCATGTCTTCCTTCATTACCCGCTACGGGGATGAAATTTCCGGCGTCCACTGCGCCAACGACACGATTGGTTACGGTGTGCTCGAAGCATTGCGTGCCGAGGGAATGGATATTCCGATCGTCACCTATGATGGCAATCCTCAAGCCGTCGACTTGGTCGCACAGGGTAAAATCCTTGCAACCGTGTTCACCAATCCGCATTGGGGAGGAGGCATCACCGCGGCCCTGGCCTATCATGCGGCGGTCGGAACCTTTAAACCGTCGGATGAGCCGCATGAACATCGCGAATTTTACGGCCCGACAATATTTGTCACGCCTCGGGATGCCGCCGATTTCAAGGTAAAGTACCTGGACAATGTGCCGAAATACAACTGGATCGATTTCTGGGGCCCGTCGAATGGCCAGATCATGTATAAATGATGTCATATGTGCGGGAGGGTTACCCTCCCGCACATGATTTGTATCTGCGTTCGACCTGAACGCAATTCAACCACAACGCGCTGACCAGACATTTCGCGGTCGGGGCGCTATTGGCGGTCGGGCGTATCGGAATTGCCGAAACGGCGACGGGCAACAATTTCATGTTCATATCCATCACCGCCGTTGTTGTCGGTGGCACGGCGCTCTGGGGCGGCATCGGCGGCGTCTGGAACACTTTGGTGGGCGTGCTGATCGTGAATGTAATCAACAATGGCATGGTCGTGATCGGATTGCCGAACTACGTTCAGGACGGCGTGCTCGGACTGCTCGTTATCATTGCCGTCGTGCTCTCGACCGACCGCAAATCCGTCAGTTTAGTGAAGTAGGGGCGGCGACATGTATGAGCTGAAAAACGTCGACAAGCATTTCCCCGGCGTCCATGCGCTGAAAGCCGTGGATTTCGAGGTGAACCGCGGCGAGATTGTTGGACTGGTAGGGGAAAACGGCGCGGCAAATGCACCTTGATGAAGGTCATCTACGGTGCATACCAAGCAGACGGTGGAACCATGGCGATCGATGGTACGCCGGTCCGTTTTCGGAACCCGCGCCAGGCGATGGATCATGGTATCGGCATGGTGTTCCAAGAGCAGTCGCTGATCACGAACCTCACCGTGATGGAAAACATCTTTCTAGGCTATGAACAGCAATTCGTGAAGTTCGGCGTCATCGACTGGAAGGCCATGGCCGAGGCGGCGCGCCGCCAACTCAAAAAGGTCAAGCTTGACATCGATCCCGCTGTAATCACCTCCCAACTGTCATTCGCGCAGCGGCAGCTTGTTGAACTCGCAAAAGTGCTGACGCTCGAAGAGCGGGTCGATGGTGATTTGGTCATTCTTCTTGATGAGCCGACGTCTATCCTGGCGCGAGAAGAGGTTGAACTTCTTTTCCGGCTGGTTCGCGATCTTACCAAGCGGGCCTCATTCATTTTTGTCAGTCATCGTATGGATGAGGTTCTGGAACTCAGCGACCGTATCTACGTGATGAAAGATGGCGAAATCGTGGACGTTGTTGCTCGTGACAAAGCTGGGATCGATGCCATCCAGCACAAGATGGTCGGCCGCGACGTTGACAAGGAATATTATCGCGAGCAGAAGCAGCGTTCCTACGATACCCGGAGGGTGCTGGCAAAATTTGACCGGGTGAGCGTTGGCGGCCGCTACAGAGACATATCGTTCGAACTCCATGCGGGAGAGGTGCTCTGCCTTGTGGGGACTGAAGGATCGGGGCGTGAAGCGATCCTGCGAACAATTTTCGGACTCGATACGCCGACCGCCGGCAAGGTCGAAATCAAGGGTGTTTCGGTATCCGGCTTCACAGCTCAGGGCGGCGTGAGGCGGGGTGTCGGCTATGTGCCGCGCGAACGAAAGATCGAAGGCATCGTCAATGGCATGAATGTCTATGAAAACATGACACTCAGCCAGATGGGCAAATTCGCCACCGCTGGCATTCTCAATATCGCCGAAGAAAAAGCGCTTGCGAGAAACTGGGGCGATAAACTCGCCATCAAGACCCCGAATGTCATGAAGGATTGCGGCGGACTTTCAGGCGGCAACCAGCAAAAGGTCGTGTTGGCGAAATGGCGCTCCGGCGGATCGGACATAATTCTGTTGGACCATCCCACTCGCGGCCTCGATATCGGCGCCCGGGAAGACGTTTATGACATGGTGCGCGAGATGTCGGACGCCGGGGTCGGGATCGTTCTGGTCGCCGATACATTGGAAGAGGCGATTGGTCTGTCTCACACCATCATCGTCGTCAAGGACGGTGGATACCAGAAACGTTTCGATTGCGCTCCTGGTCACAAGCCGTCGCTCTATGACCTTGTCCACCACATGATTTAGGGGTCGGACCATGGATTTTGAACGCCTGAGGCCGCATCTTCCCTGGATCACGTTGCTTGCGCTGGCGCTTGCGGTTGGGGTGGTCAATCCGAGTTTCTTCGATCCGGCCGGGCTGCTGTCGCTGATCAATGACGTCGTGCCGCTGTTCATAATGGCGCTCGGAATGACGTTCGCCATCTATATCGGCGGTATTGACCTGTCCGCGCAGCAACTGGCGAACATGGTCACGGTCATCGCCACCGTCTATTTGTCCCGGTTCGGCATCGGCGTGATGTTCATCTGCATCGCGGCCGGCGTCGTCTTCGGCGCGATATCGGGCTATGTGACGAACCGATTGTACGTGCCTTCCTTCGTTTCTACCCTGGCGATGGGGTTCATCGCGCTGTCGACGGCCAAATATCTTTCCGGTCAGCGGGCGCTTTCAATGGATGCGACGCAGCGAAACGACAATTTCGGCTGGATGGTCGGCAATACCGGCGGCGTGCCGCACGAGTCGGTCATTGCTCTGGTTTTGCTCGGTCTTGCTTGGTTCCTCCAGACACGAACGACCTTTGGTCGGGCTTTAAAAGCTGTCGGCTCGGGTGAACCGGCAGCCGTCGCATCCGGTCTCAGCGTTGATCGGATCAAGATCCTCGCATTCGCGATTTCCGGAGGACTTGCCGCAATTGCCGGTCTCGTGTTTTCGGTGAAACTGTCGGGAGGTGACGCTCATTTGGCCAATGGTTTCCTGCTTCTGGCGATCGTCGCGGTGCTTGTCGGCGGTACGCCGCTTACAGGCGGCGTCGGCGGTGTTTTGAACACGGCAATCGGAACCATGATCGTGATGGTGATCCGGACGGCGATGGTTTATCTTGAGATAGATGCAACCCAGCAGCAGATGGTGTTCGGAATTGTATTGATCGCGGCGATTGCGCTGACGATCGATCGCAGCAAACTGCGCGGCGTGGTCAAGTAGATGGCGACGATGCATGCAGCCGTGCTCGTTGAGCCGGGACGATTGATGGTCGACATAAATGTCGGTTGCGGAATCTGCTACTACTGTCGGCGTAACGAGATACTGAACTGTGTCAAAGCACAGCAAATCGGCATTTCGTGCGATGGCGCGATCGCCGAATATGTTTGTGCGCCGGCGAATTTGATCATTCCTGCGCCATCCGATACGGCGGTTGAGGTTCTGGCCCTTACCGAACCGCTTGCCTGCGTGGTTCGTGCGGCGCGCAAGTCCAGAATGACGTTTGGGCAATCGGTCGTCGTGATTGGCGCGGGCCCGATTGGCAACCTCCATGTGCAGATGGCGCGCCTTGTTGGCGCAGCACCGATCATCGTCGCCGAGACGTCTCCCGAAAGGGCCGAAATGGCATGTGAAGCCGGCGCCGACATTGCGGTGACAAATCCCGGTCTTCTGAGTGAGACGGTGCGGAAGAACACTGCGGGTCGTGGCGCCGATGTGGTGATTGAAAGCGTAGGACATCCGGACCTTTACCAGGAGGCATTCAGGCTCATCCGTCCGGGCGGACATGTGACGACATTCGGAATCACCGACCCAGGCGATAGCGTGCCGCTCGACCTGCTCCAAACGGTCTTGCGAGAAAACTCGATCAAGGGTTCGGTTGCCGGAATGGGACAGGATATGCGTGATGCGTTGACGCTTTTGATCCATAATCGGATTGTGACCCGGTACTTCACCGACGCTCTTTGCCGACGTGACCGGCGATATGGTAATTGCGCGAGAGGAGATTTTTGGACCCATGTTGACGGTCATGCCGTTCGACACCGTCGAAGAAGCGATAACAATCGCGAACGATACCGAGTACGGATTGGCGGCAAGCGTCTGGACCAGGAATATCGATAAGGCGCTGACGATAACCCGGCGGGTGCAGGCGGGCCGGTTTTGGGTCAACACAACGCTTTCGGGCGGGCCGTAACTGCCGATTGGCGGATTCAAGCAATCCGGTTGGGGGCGCGAATCGGGTATCTACGGAGTGGAGGAATACACGCAGATAAAATCGGTGCATATCGAAATCGGCAAACGAACCTATTGGATTAGCTAGATGGCCGAGAAAGGTTACGATTATGTGATTGTCGGGGGCGGTTCCGCAGGTTGCGTTCTCGCAAACAGACTTAGTGAGAATCCCGATGTTCGCGTATTGCTGCTGGAAGCAGGCGGCCGAGACTGGCACCCGCTGATCCACATGCCGGTCGGCTTTGCGAAGATGACCGAAGGTCCGCACACCTGGGGCCTGGCCACTGCACCGCAGAAACATGCCGATAGCCGCGAAATTCCCTACGCCCAGGCCAAAATCATTGGCGGCGGCAGTTCGATCAACGCCGAGGTGTTCACCCGAGGCAATCCTGCAGACTACGACCGTTGGGCCGAGAAGGAGGGTTGTGAGGGCTGGTCATTTGCCGAAATCCGGCAATATTTCATCCGCTCGGAGGGCAATACCATCCTCTCGGGGGACTGGCACGGCACCGACGGACCGCTCGGCGTCTCCGATATTGCCGACCCTCAGCCGATGACCCGCGCATTCGTTCAATCCTGCCAGGAGTACGGCATTCCCTATTCGCCGGATTTCAACGGTTCCGAGCAGGCAGGATGCGGCGTCTACCAGACGACAATCAGGAACAAGCGACGCTGTTCCGCCGCGGTGGGCTATCTCAACCCCGTACGGTCACGGCCCAATTTGACCGTCGAAACCGGATGTCTGGTCAGGCAAATCCGATTTGACGGCAATCGCGCCTGCGGTGTGGAGTACGTCCACGCCGGCCAAACCAGGACCGCGAAGGCCGATGGCGAAATCATCATCACATGTGGCGCGATCGGGACGCCGAAATTGATGATGCTGTCGGGCATCGGCCCGGCCGACCATCTGCGCCAGCACGGGATCGAGGTGGTGCATGACCTGCCGGGCGTTGGCGAGAATCTCAACGATCATTTCGGCATCGATATCGTAGCCGAGTTGAACGGACACTACAGCCTAGACAAATATAACAAGTGGCATTGGGCCGTCTGGGCGGGCGCTCAGTACTATCTGTTCAATTCCGGGCCCGTGACATCGAATATCGTTGAGGGCGGCGCCTTCTGGTTTGCCGATGACTCCGGCAACGTACCTGACCTACAGTTTCATTTTCTGGCCGGAGCGGGTGCGGAAGCGGGCGTACCGGGCGTGCCGAAAGGCTCCTCGGGCATTACGCTCAATTCCTATGCGCTGAGGCCAAGAAGCCGCGGAACCGTGCGCCTCAGATCGGGAAATCCTGAAGAACTGCCGATCGTTGATCCCAATTTTCTGGCCGAGCCCGATGATCTGAAAACATCGGTGGAAGGCGTCAGGATCAGCCGCGAGATATTTTCGCAGCCCAGCCTGCAAAAACATATACGAAAGCTCCGTTTTCCTGACGAAAACATACGGACACAAACGGATCTTGAGGATTACGCGCGCGCCTACGGGCGTACGTCCTATCACCCGACCTGCACCTGCAAGATGGGCGTTGACGAGATGGCGGTGGTCGATCCCCAGTTGCGTGTGCGCGGTCTGGAGGATATTCGGATTTGCGACAGTTCCATAATGCCCAGTCTCATCGGATCGAACACCAACGCGCCGACGATCATGATCGCCGAAAAAGCAAGCGACATGATCCGCGGCAATCGGTAAGACCTGTCGGACGTAGGTTGAAAAAGACCGCCAATCAGAGCCTGGCGGTCAATCGGGAGGAAGCGGCTTTCGAGAAAAGGGATTGAGAAATTCTAATCCCAATCCGGCGCCCAGGGCGCCAGGTCCTTGCCGACAATGCGATAGCCGGTGTTTGTCTTCTCCTCAATGCGGCGCATGTCGACGTGCGAAAGCGTGAAGTCCATTATGTCGAAATTGGCCTCGATGTTTTCGGGCTTCGTCGACATGGTATTAACGCTGACGCCCTTCTGAATGATCCAGCGCAGCACAATTTGGGCGGCGCTTTTTCCATAGGGTTTTCCGATTTCATCAAATTCCAGATGTTTGAAGACTTCGCCACGAGCGACGGAGGAGTATGATGACAGCGGAATGCCCGCTTCGTTCGCCCCGGCAATCAGCTTGTCCTGATTGAGCAGGGGATGGAACTCGACCTGATTTGTGACGACCGGCGCGTCGACGATTGATGTCGCCTCCTTCATCATGGAGACCGTATAGTTTGAAACACCGATGTTTCGCGTAAGCCCGCGCGTCAGTGCGCTTTGGAGCAAGCGCAGCGATGGCGCGATATCCCCGCCGATTGGCGGCCAGTGCAAAAGCAGCACGTCCACGTAGTCGACCCGCAGGTCTTTGAGGCTTTGCTCCACCGAAGCCATGAACAGGTTCTCGCCAAAATTGTCCGGATGAACTTTGGTGGTGATGCAAAACTCATCGCGATCGACGCCGGTCGCCTCCAGCGCTTCGCCGGTTTCGGCTTCGTTCCGATACATCTGAGCGGTATCAAAAGCCCTGTATCCGGCTTCAGCCGCCGCAAGGATTGCCTTGCGGGCGGTATCACCGCCAAGAGGGAAGGTTCCGAACGCGCGTTGGTGCGTTTTCTCGAAATAGATGTTCATATCAGAGTCCGTCTTTTGTTTTTCCTTTTATAACCATATAGTTACCTGAAAGAAAACCCTTTGGACGGGGAATTTGAACGATCGATGATTAAGCGGTTGATTCGTAGAGGATACAGGGGCATATTATAATAACTATTTAGTTACTTACGGTGCCTTTTTGTTGAAGGACTGAGCGTGTGACAAAGCAGGTGACAGCGGAAGAAGCGGTCTCGGCCGTTTCGGATGGCGCGGTGGTCGCGGTCAATTCCTCCAGCGGCCTGTGTTGCCCGGACGCCATTCTTCAGGCGCTCGGAAACCGCTTCGACGAAACAGGCCATCCGATTGATCTGACCACAATTCACCCGATCGCGGCCGGAGATTTCTTCGGAACGAAAGGCATTGATCACATCGCAAAAACCGGATGCCTCGGGCGCATCATCGGTGGTTCTTATCCCTCCGGGCCGTCAAGCGCCGAACCGCCACTCATTTGGCGGATGATCGCGAACAACGAGGTCGCCGCTTACAATATACCCTCCGGGATCGTGTTCGACATGCTGCGCGAGGCGGCCGGACACCGGCCGGGCGTACTGACGAAGGTCGGCATGGGCACCTTTGTCGATCCCGATCAGGACGGGTGCGCCATGAACGATGCGGCGCGAAACGAACCTATCGTTCGGCGCCGGACGTTCGAAAACGAGGAGTGGCTCTATTTCCCGGCAATAAAACCCGATGTGGCCATTATTCGCGCGACGACCGGCGATGAGCGCGGCAATCTGAGTTTCGAATCCGAGGGCGCATATCTGGGCGCCTTGGAAATGGCTTTGGCGGCGCACAATACCGGCGGCAAGGTGATCGCGCAGGTGCGCCGGGTGGCGCAATCCGGCTCCATACGCCCTCACGATGTGCATGTGCCGGGCATCCTGGTCGATTTCGTGGTCGAGGCGCCGGACATGCTGCAGACGACGGCGACCGTCTATGACCCGGCGATATCCGGCGAACTGACAAGACCTCTGGACAGTTTCAGCGTGCCCGAATTCGGTGTCGGAAAAATCATCGCGCGGCGTGTCGCACGGGAGCTCAGGCGGGGATGGGCCGTGAATATAGGGTTCGGGGTATCGGCCAACGTTCCGCGCATCCTTCTTGAAGAGGGCCGGCACGGCGCGGTGACCTGGGTCATCGAGCAGGGCGCCGTTGGCGGGGTTCCGCTGCTCGATTTCAAGTTCGGCTGTTCGGCCAACGCCGAGGCTTTTGTCGCATCGCCACATCAGTTCTCCTATTTCCAGGCGGGAGGGTTCGATGCGTCGCTGCTCTCGTTCCTTGAGGTGGATGCGGAGGGATCGGTCAACGTGTCCCGACTGGCCGCGACGCCGCACCGCACCGCGGGAGCCGGCGGATTCGTCGATATCACAACCCGGGCAAAGCGGATTATATTCTCCGGCAATTTCAACGCGGGAGCCAGGATGAGCGTCGAGAGCGGTCGCATCGTCATTGAGAGCGAGGGCAAAATCGCCAAGTTCGTACCAAAGGTCGATCAGGTTTCGTTCTCCGGCCGGCGGGCCGTGGCGCAAGGGCAGGAAGCGACATACATTACCGAAAGGTGCGTCATCAGGCTTACCGCCGACGGGCTTGTCGTTACCGAGATCGCGCCGGGAATCGATCTGCGGCGCGACGTCCTTGACCGGGCGGCGGCTCCGCTTGCCGTAGCCGACGATTTGCGCGAAATGGAACCTTGCCTCTTCCGGCCCGGGCCGATGGGTTTGTCGTTGTGAGCAAGACGCCGCTTGTCGAATTGCAGGTCGGGAGCGGCGTTGCGCACCTGCGGCTCAATCGCCCGGAAAAACTGAATGCGCTCGATATGTCAATGATCGCCGAACTGGCCGATCGCTGCCGCGAAATCGAGCATGATGACGGGATTCATGTCGTCATCCTGTCGGGAAATGGAAAGGCCTTCTGCGCCGGTGGCGACATCGGGGCCTGGAGCCGGATGGAACCGGAGGCGTTTGGTCGTCATTGGGTGCGCGAGGGGCACATGGCGTTTGACGCGGTTGCCCGGCTTCGTCAGCCGGTGATCGCGGTTCTGGACGGCGATGCGCTGGGCGGCGGCCTGGAACTTGCCGCCTGCGCGGATTACCGGATTGCGGAACAGCACATCAGGGTGGGGCAACCCGAAGCGGGACTGGGTGTGGTGCCCGGATGGTCCGGAACCCAGCGAACGGTTCGGCGCTTCGGTGCGCAGATCGTTCGTCGTATGGCGGTGTTCGGCGAAATCCTGTCGGCGGAACAGGCGCTGTCAAACGGACTTGTCGATCGCGTTGTCGGCGCCGGTATCGGCATTGCCGCGGCGGAAGAATTGGCCTCGGCGGTTTGCGATCGCAGTCCGCGCGCCACCGAACTGACCAAGATGATGATCAACGCGGCGGAAGGCGAGGAGGGCGAACGCATCATCGATGCGATCGCGGGAGCGCTGGCGGCCGGCTCCGAGGACCTGGCGGCGGGCGTGGAGGCATTCAGAGCGAAAAAACCACATAGTTTCAGAAGAGACAAATCATGATCCGTCATCTGGTCGCTCTGCGCTATAAGCCCGGAACCACTGAAGAAACGAAGCAGAGCCTCTACGATCAGCTCGCGGGTCTGTCGGAGCGAATTGACGGGACCGTCGACTTCCAGTTTCGCGCCAATGTCAGCGTGGAGGATCCGCTGGTGCGCGATTACCGGAATTTGTTCTGGTTCGATTTTCGCGACGTGGAAACGCGGGACCGCTATCTGGCTGACGAGGCGCATCGGGCGATTGGCGCGCGGATCGTCGCTGAACTGGAAGGGGGCGCCGACGGCGTATTTGTGTTCGATTTCGAGATCTGAAGCTGCGTGACTGACCGGATTCCATTCGGATCAACGATAAACCATGAGCAGATTTTCTCCCCGTTGGACACATTCGCCACGCTGATTGGTTACATTGAATTCAAGGCGAAGGATCCCGCGCTTCGGGTCGCCGATCTCTCGTTTCTCGGCGACGCGGATTTCGACGGATATCGTGTCGCCTGTAATAACGGCCTCCCTGAACGGCCAGTTCCAGCCGAATAAGGCTTGCGCCGGAAATTGGACGGGAGCCCGGTTTTTCAGACCATCGACCAATGACTGGACAAGCAAACCATGCGCAACGCGGCAGCCGAACCCGCGCCGTGCGGCCGTGCGGCGGCTTCCGCACTCATGTGAATTTCGAACCGGTCGCCGGCCAAATCTGCAAATTTGTCGATGATTGCCGCGAGAATACAGGCTGAACCGGCATTGACGACATTGCCTTCGTCGACATCGGTTGAAGTTTGCGCTACGTGCTTTTTCTTGTTGCTCTTTTTGCAGTACTGAAGAATTTCTCCCTTATTCTAAGCTCTTTTCGAGCTTTAGAGAGACTGGCATTTGTTATGGGGCATACGCTATTTCGCATTGCAACCCATTTATCAAATGCTTTTTCCACCTTACTGTGATATTTTGGCAAGGAGTATTGAATCACAACTCCGAGTAATGCGCTGAAACTGTTACGCCCCCTTTCATCACAGATAAAATATTGACGGGCTCTTATCTCATAGGCGCGAGAATGCCTGTACACACGCCGGGCAGCTTCGTTTGCTGGAGTGACAGAAAGTGAATCTAACCTTCTGAGCCATTTCTCCATTCCTGCGTAGTCATTTGCAGAAATCCTTTCTGCAGCATTGCAATGTGCTCTCAGTTTGTCTGCTTTCAAACGCAAATTTCTTGAGTTGGAAACATCCGGGAAGTTTTGGGCGATATACCTCATTCCGTATTCGTGTCGAGCGTGTTGACAGGTGTTTGCCTTAAACGCTTCAAAATTCAGGACCTCTCGCCGGACATCTATCTTTTGACCCCATGCCATCTGACCCATTGCCAGAAAAAGACCAAGCGCCATCACCACCGCTCTCATTTAGAACTCTCCCTTGTTAAGGTTCTTGGAAAAGGAACCATTCCTTATCGAAGCCATAACCTCCTTTTCCTAGGGCGTAAACTCATAAGAACTATTGTTAGCCAGAAATTCAAAGACATGCAAACTCCTTCGTTGCACATTTCGAACCACAAACTCGTTTAGAGGTCTACACCCTAGGCAGCGGATCATGCCGGTGTCGGCGCATCCTCGCGCAGGAGATTCCGCTCCTTCAAATCAGACCAGAACGCCTCAGGTATCCGGTGACTGAACCATTTGAGATTTTGTCGGAGTTGCTCGACCGTGCGTGTACCGGCGATGAAACAGGGCACCGCCGGGTGGGCGACGACAAATTGTAGCGCAGCCGCGGCGAGAGGTACGTCATATTCGGCGCAAACGGCTTCAATCTTCCTTACCCGGTCCATGATGTCAGCAGGCGCCGGAGCGTAATTATACTTTGCTCCCTCAACGGCTCCGGTCGCCAGAATTCCTGAATTGAACCCGCCGCCTACGACCACCGCGGCGCCTCGTTTCTCGCAAAGCGGCAGAAACGCATCGAGTGCATCCTGCTCGAGCAATGTGTAACGTCCCGCCAGCAGGAAGCAGTCGAAGTCGCGCGCCTGCAGCGCCGCATGACAGACTTCCCACTCGTTGACCCCGACACCGATAGCCTTGACGACGCTTTGATTCCTCAGGGATTCAAGCGCTTTCCATGCGCCATCCATCGCTTGTTCGAATACTTTCGGCTGCTCGGCGCCGCGGGTGAACACGTCAATATCGTGGATGAAGCAGATATCTATCCTTTCGAGCGCCAGCCGCTGCAAACTGTCTTCAAATGCTCGCATCACGCCGTCGTAGCTGTAATCGAAATGCATCGTGAAGGGCGCCGCGTTGGTCCACGGCGTGAAATCTATGTCGGTGCGTTTTGACGGCTTGAGAACACGCCCGACCTTGGATGAAAGAACAAGATCGTCGCGATTTTTCCAACGCAGCGAGTGACCTGTTCGCAGTTCACTGAGCCCATGTCCGTACATCGGCGCTGTATCGAAATAGCGGATGCCGGCACTCCATGCCGCTTGAATCATCGCGTCCGACGTGGCCTCGTCAATTTCACGAAAAATGTTGCCGATCGGCGCGGCGCCGAAGCCGAATGCGGTAACTTCCAAATCAACGCGTCCAAGCGTGTTTTTTGTGTCGGGCTGCATTTCACGAACCTCCTTAAGTAACTGCATGGTTATATAACCTGCGACCCGTTCCACGGCAAGACGGAATCTGAAATCACACTTGACCAACAGGCTTTTTCTTCGATAAAGTAACCAGACAGTTACAAATGGATTTGGATATGTATCTCACCGAAATTCACCGGCGGGTTCAGGAAACGGCGCGCGATTTTGCCGATGGAGTCATCCGGCCGAAAGCCGGGGAACTGGACAGGGAAGAACGTTTTCCCTGTGAAATATACGAACAAATGGCCGATCTCGGCCTGTTTGGAATCTGTGTCCCGGAAGAGATGGGCGGCCCGGGATTTGACACGCTGACTTATGCGCTGGTGATGGAGGAGTTGTCGCGCGGCTATGCGTCCGTTGCAGATCAGTGCGGCCTGGTCGAACTGATTTCCACGCTGCTGGTGCGTCATGGCAGCAACGAGCAGCGTGAACTTTGGCTTTTGGACGTGGTTTCAGCCAGAAAGCGGGCGGCCTACTGCATCACCGAACCGGAAGCAGGAACCGATGTGTCGGGCATTCGAACCGAAGCGGTACGGGATGGAGATGGCTGGATACTTAATGGCGGAAAAATCTGGATACACAATGCGCCGGTGGCGGATGTCGGTTTTGTGCTTGCGAGAACCGATCGGGATGCCGGTAATCGGGGTATGTCCATCTTCATAGTCGATCTTCATTCCGAAGGCGTTGAAAAGGGGCCCAAAGAGCACAAGATGGGTCAGCGGGCCAGCCAGGTCGGCGCGTTGAATTTTTCCGGCGTTCGCCTGCCGCAAAACGCGCTTCTCGGAGATGAAAACCGCGGATTTCACATGATGATGAGTGTTCTCGACAAGGGGCGGGTCGGCATTGCCGGTCTTGCTGTCGGCATCGCTCAGGCGGGTTTGGAGGCTGCCGTCGAATATGCCCGGCAGCGCCGGCAGTTCAAACGGGCCATCGTTGAATTCCAGGGCGTGCAATGGCTCCTGGCCGATATGGCGAAGGATATTGAGGCAGCGCGTTTGCTCGTGCATTCCGCCGCATCGAAAATCGATAGCGGAGAGCGAGCCACAAAAGCGTGTTCGATGACGAAGTGCTTCGCCGGCGATGTGGCGGTCGCGCGCACCGCCGATGCGGTGCAGGTTTTCGGCGGATCGGGCTATATTCGCGGGTTCGAGGTCGAACGACTTTATCGCGATGCCAAGATCACCCAGATTTACGAGGGGACAAATCAGATCCAGCGCATGATAATCACCCGGGAACTCATCAGACACGGAGCCGCCGCATGAACAGACAGATTGCCCTTGTCACGGGGTCGAGTCGCGGGATCGGCCTGGCCTCCGCCATTGGGCTGGCGCGCGCCGGTTTCGACGTCGCACTTAATTCGCGCAATGAGGGCGAAGAACTGGATGCGGCCGCCAACGCGGTCGAGGCCGAAGGGCAAAAGGCTTTCAAGGCGGCGTTCGATGTCAGCCGACTCGAGTATCATGACGCTATCCTCGATGAAATCGAGGGGGCGCTCGGACCGATGACGACTTTGGTGAACAACGCCGGTGTCGGTGTTATCAGCCGGGGAGATCCACTCGATGTCACCGAGGAAAGCTATGACCGGTGTCTCAATGTGAACGCCAAGGCGCTGTTTTTCCTGACCCAGGCTTTTTGCAGGCGGCTGCTGGACCGGGAACGCGACCCGGCGTTGAAATATGCAATCGTAAACATTACGTCCGCCAATGCGGTCGCCGTGGCGGCTCCGCGAGGTGAATACTGCGCCTCCAAGGCCGCCGCCGCGATGATCTCGAAGGTGTTCGCGGCCAGGCTGGGCCCGGAGGGCATCCCGGTGTTCGACGTTCAGCCGGGATTGATCGCCACCGAAATGACCAGAACCGTCATCGCGCAATATCGGAAACGGGCCGAAGAGGGGCTCTGCCTGTTCCCGCGTGTCGGCCGGCCGGAGGAACTGGGCGAGGTCGTAGCCTCCCTGGCGACCGGGGCCATACCCTACACGACCGGGCAGGCGATCTCGGTCGATGGCGGCATGTTGCTGCCCAGATTTTGAGGAGCCCGAATGAAGATCGCATTGCCTGATGCGGCAGGCGTTGTTTCCGATTACGAACTTGCCGGCGTGCCGGTGGAGGAAACGCCGCTGGAAGCGAATGCCGGACGTGTCGTCTTTTCGGCCGCTCACGTTGTCGCCGATCCGTTTACCGGCAACGATCCTTCCGGCGCGGCGACTGTCGATTGGGACGCGACGATGCGTTTTCGTCGCTATCTGGCAGGGCTCGGATTGGGAATTGCGGAGGCGATGGACACCGCGCAGCGTGGGATGGGGCTTGACTGGCCGGGCGCGTTTGAACTGGTCGCGCGCACCAGGAGCGAACTCCCCGATGCGCTGGTGTTCAATGGATGCGGCACCGATCACCTTCCACCCGGCGGGGCGGGATCGCTCGATCATGTGCGCTCCGCCTATCTGGAGCAGGTCGAAGCGATTCAGAAAGCGGGCGGGCGCATCATCGTGATGGCGAGCCGCGCCCTTGCGCGGGTCGCCGCCGGACCCGAAGACTATGTTCGCATTTATGGAGATGTCCTGTCGGCATGCGATGAACCCGTCATCCTCCACTGGCTTGGCGACATGTTTGATCCGGCTCTCGCCGGATATTGGGGAACTCCGACATTCGAGCAGGGCATGGATGCCGCATTGGCGATTATCGACGGCAACGCCGGCAAGGTCGACGGCATCAAAATATCGCTTCTGGACAAGAACAAGGAAATCGCGATGCGCCGCCGGCTGCCGGACGGCGTGAAAATGTACACGGGAGACGACTTCAACTATCCGGAACTGATCGCGGGTGACGACGAAGGATTTTCCCATGCGTTGCTGGGGATATTCGATCCTCTGGCCGGCGCGGCGGCCAAGGCCGTCAATCGGCTTGGGGCGGGAGACATCGCCGGTTTCCGCGCTACGCTTGATCCGACGGTTCCGCTGGCCAGATTGATATTCCGTCCGCCCACGCGGCGCTACAAGACCGGTGTCGTGTTTCTTGCCTGGCTCAATGGCTTTCAGGATCATTTTATTATGCTGGGAGGCGCACAATCGATGCGGCCGCTCCCTTACTTTGTCGATTGTTTCAAACTGGCCGACCAAGCTTGCGTGTTGCGAAACCCGGAACTCGCCGTCCGGCGCATGAAATCGCTGCTGGCGCTCTATGGTGCGTGATGCGGGATTTTTCCGACGATCATTCGGCGCTGGCGTTGAACACCGCGACGCTCGGGCACAATGTCGAGGGTCAGGGCGCCGGTTGGGAGCCCGAACGGATCATCGACGCCTGCGCCGAACGCGGTCTGGGCGGAATCGTGTTTTGGCGCCGCGAAATCGGTGATCGGGCGGTGAAAATCGGAGAATTGGTCCGGGCGTGCGGCATGCAGGTCGTCGGCCTGTGCCGAACGCCTTATCTGGTCGGTTCGGCGGTTCCGAACGATCTGCCGGCGGAGGTCAGGGCATCCATCGACATGGCCGCGGAACTGGGCGCGCCGGTTTTGACGATCGTGACCGGCGGGACGGAACCGGGAACCAGGGGCATACTGGAAAGTCAGAGGGTTCTGGCGGACAGATTGGCGTCTGCCGCCGGTTATGCGGCGGAGCGGAACGTAAAACTGGCGCTTGAGCCGCTCAATCCGATGTTCGGCGGCAATCGGACCTGCATCATGACCGTCAGCGACGCGATGCGGATTTGCGACATGGTCGGCGCCGGAAATGTCGGCGTCGCGGTCGATGTATATCATGTCTGGTGGGACGCGACTCTTGCCGGGAGTCTGGCGCGGGCCGGAGCTTCCCGGCTGTTTGGATATCACTTGTGCGACTGGCTGGAAGATACGCGGGATATGCTGCTCGATCGCGGTATGATGGGAGATGGCGTAGCCGATCTCAAGGCGATCCGGCAGGCCGTCGAAGATGCCGGATATGCCGGGCCGTGCGAGGTCGAAATCTTCTCGGCAAATAACTGGTGGAAGCGTGATCCGGGAGAGGTTCTGGACACGATTGTGAAGCGGTTTCGCACCGTGTGCTGATGTTCATGGCGCCGGTGTCCGCTTGAAAAAGGGAAGTTCTGACGAAGAACCACCGCAACCGGCAAACGAAACCGGTCGTCGGATCAAGGACCCGTTCGCGCAGGCGCCGGGTTCATTCCGGCTCCCGCAGCATGAACACCTTGCAAATCCCGCCGGTCTCGACCGCCTCGGCGAATGCGGGCCGCACGACGAGGCCGTTCGCCTCCGCGAGAACCTTCAGCATCGAGGAATCCTGTTTGCCAAATGGATGGGCTTCCAGTCCGCCTGCGCCGCGAACGACGCGGGCGCGGATATAGTCTTCGCGTTCATCGTTTGCGTTCAGCGGCCTGGCCAGACGTGCTTCACGAATGTCGGGCCGGTAGTGGCGGCCACCCAGTTTCGCAACGAGCGGAACCAGGAACAGATGTGAGCAGACTATCGACGATACCGGATTGCCGGGCAATCCGAGAATATGGATATCGCCCAGCCGGCCAACCATCAGCGGCTTGCCCGGCCGCATGGCGATGCGCCAGAAATCGAGAACCATGCCGATGTCTTCCAGCACTTCGCGCACCAGGTCATGATCGCCGACGGATGCGCCGCCCAAAGTGACGATTACATCCGCCTTTTCGCCGATCGCCTTGCCGACCGCCGCCGAAATCGCCCTTTTTTCGTCGGAAACGATGCCGAAATCGGTGGTAAGAGCGCCTGAATCGGCTGCAATCGCCGCGACACCGTAGGAATTCGACGCGACGATCTGATCCGGTCCGGGTTCCGAACCGGGAGCGAGAAGTTCGTCGCCGGTAGCCAGTATGGCGACGTCGGGCCGCCGCACGACTTCCAGTTCCGCATGATTTGCGGCGGCGGCAAGCGACAGCGCCGCCGCATCAAGGCTTCTTCCAGGTTCAAGCAGCAGGTCGCCCTCGCGGAAGTCAAGCCCCGTCCCTCGCACAAACCGGCCCGCCTGAACCGTTGAGAGCGCATTTATGCAATCATTGCCGTCGCTTTCGGCACTTTCCTGAATCAGAATCGCATTCGCGCCTTCCGGTACGGGCGCGCCAGTGAATATCCGCACTGCCTCGCCGGTCGAAACTGCGCCTGAAAATCCGTGTCCCGCCAGCGCCTCGCCGACAACCCTCAGTCTGGTCGGCGCGTCGGCCAGATCCTCGGCGCGAACCGCGTAACCGTCCATTGCGGATGCGGAGAAGGGCGGTTGCGTGCGCAGCGCCTCGACCGGCCTAGCCAAAACCCGTCCGGCAGCCGCGCCAACAGGGACAGATTCCGACGGCAAGGCGCCGGCGCTGTCCAACAGCCGGGCGAGGGCGTCTTTGACCGGCAACAAGGCCATTCTCGGATCAGTCAGCGCGCCGGTCGCCCGATGCGCCGCCGGATTTTTCGAGCAGTCGGACCTCTTCGACGATCATGGCGCGGTCGATGGCCTTGGCCATGTCGTAAATTGTCAGACAGGCAACGCTCACGGCGGTCAGCGCCTCCATCTCCACACCGGTTTTGCCGTCGACCTGCACGGTCGACTTCACACGCAGTCCCGGTAGCGCCTCATCGGGATCGATGTCCACCGACACTCCGGACAAATTGAGCGGGTGACAGAGCGGGATCAACTCGCTGGTTTTCTTCGCCGCCATGATACCGGCCAGCCTGGCCGTTCCGACAACATCGCCTTTTTTCGCGTCGCCGGCGAGGATCGTCCGCAAAGTATCGGCATTCATCCGAATTGCGCCTGTGGCGACAGCCCGCCGCGCCGTCATGCCCTTCCTGCCCACGTCGACCATATGAGCTTCACCGCTCCGCGAAATGTGGGTCAGACGTGATACCGGATCGTTGCTCACAAATGACGCCTTATGCAGTCGCCGGCATGGAAACCGGATTTCCCAACAAGGCCTGCGTCGCGGCCGTGACGTCATCCCGACGCATCAGGCTTTCACCGACCAGAAAGCAGCCAATTCCCGATTTCCGCAACCGCATGCAGTCATCATGGGTAAAAATGCCGCTTTCGCCGATCAGCAGACGATCGTCCGGCGCCATTGAGGCCAGCCGTTCCGAGGTTGCAAGATCCACGTCGAATGTTCTGA
Source organism: Rhizobiaceae bacterium (assembly GCA_965204295.1). GTDB lineage: Bacteria > Pseudomonadota > Alphaproteobacteria > Rhizobiales > Rhizobiaceae > JAWKWH01. The sequence continues at coordinate 734,770 of OZ241973.1, read as the reverse complement.
GGTTCCGGTTGTTCACTCCGAGCAATTTTGTTTCCAGACGCAGCGCCCGCTCGGTTTCCACCTCGTCATGAACCTCTACCAGGGCGTCCATTCCGCATTCGAGGGCGGCGTCCTCCAGCCGGCGCGCCGTATCGTCGTCTATCGCGGCCATGATTATCAAAACCGCATCGGCGCCCCAGCTTCGCGCTTCGTAAATCTGGTAGGGATCATACATGAAATCCTTGCGCAGCGCCGGCAACACGGTCGCACCGCGCGCGTTGGTCAAAAACTCCGGCGCACCCTGAAAGGAAGGCGCATCAGTCAGAACCGACAGACATGTCGCGCCGCCCGCTTCAAAAGCTCTCGCGAGCGTCGGAGGGTTGAAATCCTCCCGAATCAGGCCCTTCGACGGACTGGCCTTCTTTATCTCGGCAATAAGCGCCAAATCGCCGGTTTCGCGCCGCGCGCGCAGTCTGGCCCCGAAACCGCGCGGTGGTTCGATATCCCGGTTGCGGGCCCTTAGATCATCGACGCCCATCATCGCCTTTGCGGCCTGGATCTCATCGCGCTTGTAGGCCTCGATGCGGGTCAGGATATCGCTCATGCGGACGCCTTCGCCTCGCGATTTGACGATTCGACCAACTTCGCAAGAACCTTGCTTGCCGACCCGTTGTCGATGGCCTTTGCGGCTTTCGCCACGCCATCGGAGAGGTCTGAGGCCGCACCGGCCATGACCAGCGCGCCCGCTGCGTTCAAAAGGGCGATGTCGCGATAGGCGTTTTTTTCACCGCCGATCACCGCCTGCAACGCTTCGGCGTTGCGCCGCGCATCGCCACCTCTCAGCCGAGCAAATTCAACCCGTTCAAGTCCGGCGTCCTCGGGAGACACTTCGAACGTGGTTATCCGACCATCCCTTAATTGCGCGACTTTCGTCGCGCCCGTCGTGGTCATCTCGTCAAGTCCGTCGCCATGCACGACCCAGGCCGATGTGCTGCCGAGTTCCTTGAGAACCTCCGCCAGCGGCTCTACCCATTCAGGCGCGAAGACGCCGATGAGCTGGCGATCCACTCCCGCCGGGTTGGACAACGGCCCCAGCAGATTGAATATCGTTCGGGTGCCCAATTCCACTCGCGTCGGCCCGACATGCCGCATGGCCGAATGGTGCGCGGGCGCAAACATGAACCCGACGCCGGCCTCGCGAATACAGGCGGCGATCGTCTCCGGGCCGGCTTCGATATTGACGCCGAGCGCCGCAAGCGTGTCGGCGGCGCCGGACTTCGATGAAAGGGCGCGATTTCCGTGCTTGGCGACCGGCAGACCGGTTGCCGCGACTACGAGCGCAGCGAGGGTCGACACGTTGTAGGATCCGGAAGCGTCCCCTCCCGTACCCACAATGTCGATTGCGTCATCCGGCGCATGGACCGCCAGCATTTTCGCCCGCATGGTCGAAACCGCGCCGGATATCTCCGCCACCGTCTCGCCGCGCACCCGCAAACCCATCAGGAAGCCGCCAATCTGGCTCGGCGAGGCATCGCCGGACATGATTATGTCAAACGCTTCGCGAGCCTCGCCGACGGTCAGCGCGTCGCGGTTCGCGATTTTGGCAATGTGTTGTTTCAAGTCAGCCATGCCGGTATCGTCAGAAGCTCAGCGCACGGTTGATCGCCGACTGATTGACGCCGACGCCGTGGTCCTCCTGCAAACGCGTCACCATCTGATCCAGCAAATCATCGGCCATTCCTGAGGCAAAAGAGTTTCGCGCCTCTTCGGGCACGGCATCCGGCCCGGCGCCCGCGGGTTCGAAACTCTCCGTGACCCTGAAAACGATCCAGTTGTCGTCCCGGGGGCCACGGACGGTTCCCGTACCATTGACCGGCACACCGAATACGGCGGCGATTCCGGCCTGTCCGATATCGGCATCGTCGCCGTTTCGTTTCAGGCCGAACTTCGTGCGCGGTTCGAGACCGAGGTTTGCGACCGCTTCCTCCATGGTCTTGCCGTCCTTGAGCATGGCCTCCGTTTCAGCCGCCTTAGAAGCCAGCAGGTTTGAAAGCTCCTCGGCCTTCCAGTCCTTGACGACACGATCGCGAACCTTCCCCAGCGTCCTGTCTCGCGCAGGCGTCGTCGAAACAACCTCATAGAATACAAACCCGCTGCTGCCGATATTGATGGCCGGATTTTCGACCCCGGGTTCGGTTTCGAATGCGCCACGGATGAGTTCCGACGATTGCGGCAGATCGTCGACAATCTCACCCGCCGGATCACGACCTGTCCGGTCTATAGCATCCACCGTCCTGACGGCAAGCCGGAGCTTTTGTGCGGCTTCGGTGAGCGTGTCGCCGGCCGCGCGCGAGTCCTCGTAATCGTCATGGACATCGAGCAGGATGCGCGCCGCCTCGTTTTCCGCGATTTCCTTGCGGATCCGGTCCTTGATCTGGCCGAACGGTTGCACGATTTCCGGTGTGATCAGCCTGACATGCACGAGAACCGGTCCAAATGCGCCCGCGACGACGTCACTGACCTCATTTTCCGCGATCGCAAACGCGGCATCGGCGACCGCGGCATCGGCGATGTCCGACCTGGCGACAATCCCCAAAGACGTGTCGGCGCCGGTCTTTCCTTCGGCGGCCACGATATCAGCGAAGGTTGAGCCGCCTTGGATTTTTTCCTTTGCGGCCCGGGCTTCGCCTTCGGTCGCGAAAACCAACTGCTCAACGGTGCGTTTTTCAGGCGTCGTGTAGCGGTTGATATTGTCTTCGTAATCCTTGCGCACATCCTGATCGGCTATGGATTCGGGATCGGCGATGTCCTCCGGCTCAAGCTTGATATAGTCTATCTTGCGGTATTCCGGCGCGGCGTAGTTCGATTTTCTTGATTCGAACCACGTTGCCAGGGCGCCTTCCCCGGGATCGCCGATTTCACCGGCAACACTGGCGGGCAATGTCGCGAATTCGATTGTGCGGTCCTCGCCCCGATAGATCGCAACCGCCTTGAGAAACGTATCCGGAGCGTTCATGCCGTCGGAAACCGCTTCCACGATCTGCTGCCTGATCGCAACCTGACTCCGGCTTCTGAAGTAGTCTTCCGGGCGCATTCCGATCTGGCGCAAAACATACTCGAACCGGTTCCGGTCAAACCGGCCGTTCGCCCCCCGGAATGCCGGGTCTTCCGCGGTCAGGGCCGCCAGCCTCTGATCAGACAGCCCAAGACCCATTGCGCGCGCCTGTTCGTCGAGCACGGCGCCGGCGACCAGTTGCGCCAATACCTGATTGTCGATGCCCAGCGCCTGCGCCTGTTCGCGGGTTATCCGCCGGCCAAGCCGCTGCGACAGCACATTCAATTGACGGTCATATGCAAGCCGGTATTCGATAACGGAAACGGAAGTGTCTCCCGCCGTGATTACGGAATTGCCGCCGATACCGCCGACGATCTGTCCGGATATTCCCCAGACGGCAAAACTGGCGACCAGCAGTACGAGAAGCAATTTTGCAACCCAGGTTCCGGCGGCATTGCGCAAGGCATGGAGCATGGTGATTTCCGGATGGTTGACGACAGGAATTCGGAACAAGGCCTTGTATGCCAGACGGGTCGCGCGCCGCAAGAGCGATCTTGATTGCATTGCGGAGCGGATTTGCTAGACGGGGCGCAATTCAAGGCAGTTATCTGGAGGCTTCGCCATGACACCCGGCATTCGTCCCCTGGTCGCGGGCAATTGGAAGATGAACGGGACCGGCGCATCCATCGGCGAACTCGGATCGATCGCGCATGGATTCATGAGCGGGCTAAACACCGCGACCGAAGCGCTGGTCTGCCTTCCCGCGACGCTCTTGTCCCGTGGCGCGGAAGCGCTTGCGGCGTCTCCGGTCGGGGCCGGCGGTCAGGACTGTCATGCAAACCCGAATGGAGCCCATACCGGCGATGTTTCCGCTGAAATGTTGAAGGACGCGGGGGCTTCCTGCGTCATCGTCGGGCATTCCGAGCGCAGAACCGATCATGCGGAAACCGGCGAAATGGTCGCCGCCAAGGCGCAGGCGGCCTGGAGAGCGGGTCTGTCCGCCATCATTTGCATTGGCGAAACCGAAGCGGAACGGCGCGAGGGACGGACGCTGGATGTCCTGTCCGATCAAATCGCGGGATCGGCGCCCGATGGCGCGTCGGCGGACAATACCGTCATCGCCTACGAACCGGTATGGGCAATCGGGACCGGAATGACGCCGACCGCGCGCGATATCGCACAAGCGCACGCCCATATGCGTGACGTGCTGAAAAACCGGTTTGGCGGTAAAGCCGACAAGATGCGTCTGCTTTATGGCGGATCGGTCAAGCCGGCGAACGCCGTCGAGTTGCTCGCCATCTCCAATGTCGACGGCGCTCTTGTTGGCGGCGCCAGCCTGAAGGCCGGGGATTTTCTTGGAATTGCCGACGCGTACCGCGCCATATGATGCCGGAGACCGGCCTTGAACTGGAATTGCCCCGCACCATATCCCGCGCGGGCGTCAAACCCGGGGGCGAGGACCGTTTGGCCGCCGAATGTGTCGCAAAGGCTTGAAAATATGCGCATTTCCTTTGCCTTCGATCCCGTTCGCCGGCCAATTCACCCCACGCGGAACGGACAACATCAATGAGTCCTTGCCCATGGGCCTTGGAAATGCCGGAAAACCGGTGTAATGCCGCCGGCAATTCATTGGTCAAGGCCTTCGCAAAGGCCGCAATACCGGGAAGTGGTTCATGGAAACCGTGGTAATTGTCGTCCACCTCATGGTGGTGTCCGCCCTTGTCGGCGTCGTGCTTCTACAGCGTTCGGAAGGCGGGGGGCTTGGCATCGGCGGTGGTTCGGGATTCATGACCGCTCGCGGCGCCGCCAATGCGCTGACGCGCGTCACGGCGATTTTGGCGGTTGCATTCTTCGCCACGTCGCTGGGGCTTTCCATTCTGGCCCGCTACGGCGACCGTCCCATCGACATTCTGGACAATGTTCCGGCTGCTTCCGGCGAACGGGACACCGGTTCCGGCGGGGTGCTGGATCAACTTGGCGGACCGAACGAGCCTGCCGAACCGACGGCCACCGAGCCGACGGTTCCGACGGACAACTAAGCGGATTTTGATCCCGGAGGCGCTTGACGGCGGGTTCCGGCGCCTTGCGCCATCGCGTTCCGGCGACAGGCGTTGTGGGACAAGCTGACGCCAACGCGATTTTTTCTTTGCGGAATCGCTTTGCCCGCGCTATGCGCTGACTCCCATGGCGCGATACGTTTTTGTCACGGGCGGCGTGGTTTCTTCCCTTGGAAAAGGCATTGCCGCGGCGGCTCTGGGAGCGCTTTTGCAGGCGCGCGGATACCGCGTTCGCATTCGCAAACTCGATCCCTATCTCAACGTGGATCCCGGAACGATGTCGCCATATCAGCATGGCGAAGTGTTCGTCACCGACGACGGGGCCGAAACCGACCTCGATCTCGGCCACTACGAGCGGTTCACCGGCCGGTCGGCGAACCAGGCCGACAACGTGACCACCGGGCGCATTTACAACGATATCATCGACAAGGAGCGCCGCGGCGACTATCTGGGTGCAACTGTTCAGGTCATTCCGCATGTAACCAATGAAATCAAGAACTTCGTCCTGTCGGGCAACGAGGAGTATGACTTCGTTCTTTGCGAAATCGGCGGAACGGCGGGCGATATCGAGGCAATGCCGTTCCTGGAGGCCATCCGGCAGTTGGGCAACGATCTTCCGCGGGGGCAGGCGGTCTATGTCCATTTGACATTGATGCCGTATATCCCCGCCGCGGGCGAACTGAAGACCAAACCCACCCAGCACTCGGTCAAGGAACTGCGTTCGATCGGTATCGCACCGGATATTCTTCTGGTTCGCGCGGACCGCGCGATACCCGCGGAGGAGCGCTGCAAACTCTCGCTATTCTGCAATGTGCGCGAATCCGCGGTCATACAGGCGCTGGATGTCGATCACATCTACGATGTGCCGCTGGCTTACCATGAAGAAGGGCTCGACAATGAAGTGCTCGCGGCGTTCGGCATCGATCCCGCGCCCAAGCCGAGAATGGAGCGCTGGGACGAGGTCGCCGACCGCATTCACAACCCGGAAGGCGATGTGACCATCGCGGTCGTCGGCAAATACACGGGCCTGAAGGACGCGTATAAATCGCTGAACGAGGCGCTGACTCATGGCGGCATGGCCAACAGGGTGAGGGTGAAACCCGAATGGATCGAATCGGAAATTTTCGAGAGCGAGGATCCCGCGCCCTTTCTCGAAAAAGTACATGGAATTCTGGTTCCGGGCGGATTCGGCGAACGCGGCGCGGAGGGCAAGATCCTCGCCGCCAAATTCGCCCGCGAGCGGCGGGTTCCTTACTTCGGCATATGTTTCGGCATGCAGATGGCCTGCATCGAGGCCGCGCGCAATCTCGCCGGAATCGGCAATGCGTCGTCGACCGAGTTCGGCGAGACGGACGAACCCGTCGTCGGGCTGATGACGGAGTGGCTGAAAGGCGACATGTTGGAAAAGCGCAAGGCCTCCGGCGGCCTCGGCGGCACGATGCGGCGTGGCGCGTATATCGCGCGGCTCGATCCGGAATCGAATATTGCCGGAATTTACGGCGATACGGAAATTTCCGAACGCCACAGGCATCGCTACGAGGTCAATGTCGAATATCTGGAGAAGCTGGAGCGCTGCGGTCTGAAATTTTCCGGCCTGTCGCCGGATGGCGTGCTTCCGGAGACGATCGAGTACACAAATCACCCGTGGTTCATCGGCGTTCAGTATCATCCGGAACTGAAATCGAGGCCCTTTGAGCCGCATCCGCTGTTCGCGAGCTTTATCGCCGCGGCGGTCGAGCAGAGCAGGCTGGTCTAAGCCCTTTGCCCGTCAGCGCCGAATACGCAGGCGTTTTCAATTGAGAATGAGACATGGCAATCCGCCCCGGCCTGGGGCAGGCCATCGGCGCCGTCCCGGCGGACCGTTATCTGCTCGCCTCCCGGCAGTTCCAGATGAATCAGCGTTTCGGCGCCAAGCGGTTCGACATAACGCAATCGGCCCGCGAGAACCGCCCGCTCCGTGGTGGAGACCGCCATGTGCTCCGGGCGGATGCCGACCGAAAATCCGTCGCCGTTTCGTTTGCCGAGAATCCTGTCCAGCGTCGATCTGGCTTTTTCCGCCGGATTGCCGGCGATTGCCTCCGGCGACAGGAAGTTCATCGGCGGCGAGCCTATAAAGCCACCGACAAAAACCGTCCGGGGATCGCCGTAAACATCAAGCGGAGCGCCGATTTGTTCGGCAACCCCGGCGTTCATGACGATCATGCGGTCAGCCAGGGTCATCGCTTCCACCTGGTCGTGCGTCACATAGAGGGAGGTGACTCCGAGATCTCTCTGCAACTCTTTGATTTCCAAGCGCATCTGCACCCGCAGTTTGGCGTCGAGATTGGACAATGGTTCGTCGAACAGAAAGACGGCCGGTTTGCGAACGATGGCCCTGCCCATGGCGACACGCTGGCGCTGGCCGCCCGAAAGCCGGCGCGGCTTGCGCTCGAGAAACTCGGTGAGTTGCAGCATTTGCGCGACTTTCCGCACCCGTTCGGCGATTTCATCTTTCGGAACCCGGGCGATCTTCAGGCCATAGGCCATGTTGTCGAATACGCTCATATGCGGGTAGAGCGCGTAGTTCTGGAACACCATTGCGATATTTCGGTCCATCGGCTCCAGTTCGTTGACCCGTTCGCCATCGATCTCGATCGTGCCGCCGGTTATCGTTTCAAGGCCCGCAACCATCCGCAAAAGCGTCGATTTTCCGCAACCGGACGGCCCGACGATTACAATCAGTTCGCCGTCGGCAATGTCCATATCGATGCCATGAATGACCGCGGTCCTGCCGTAGGATTTCCGGATGTTTTTCAGTGAGATGGTTGCCATGAACAGCTCTATTTCTCGGTCTCGACCAGGCCCTTGATGAACAGGTTCTGCATGAAGACGACCACCGCGACCGGCGGCAGCATCGCCAGAATGGCGGTCGCCATGATAACCGGCCAGTCGGCCCAGTCATCGCCGGACGGGAACATTTGCTTGATGCCCATCACGATCGTGTTCATCTCGGGGTCCGTGGTGATCAGCAGCGGCCAGAGATACTGGTTCCAGCCATAGATGAACAGGATCACGAAAAGCGCGGCGATATTGGTGCGCGACATTGGCAGCAGGATATCGATGAAAAACCGCATCGGCCTTGCGCCGTCGACGCGGGCGGCTTCGGCGAGTTCATCCGGCACCGTCAGGAAGAACTGCCGAAACAGGAATGTCGCGGTCGCCGAGGCAATCAGCGGCAGGATCAGACCCGAATATGAGTTCAGCATCCCGAAACCGGCCACGACCTCGTAAGTTGGAACGATACGCACCTCCACCGGCAACATCAGGGTCAGGAAAATCAGCCAGAAGAACGCCTGTCGGCCCGGAAAACGAAAATAGACGATCGCGAATGCCGACAGCAACGATATTGCTATTTTTCCAAGCGCAATGCCCATCGCCATGATCATCGAGTTCATCAGCATGCGCCACACCGGCGCGTTGATGCCGGACAGAAGCGCTTTGGTGTAGTTTTCGACGAAATAACCGCCCGGAAGCAGGGGCATGGGCGGCTGGATGATGTCGTTCTGCTCCACCGTCGAGGCGACGAAGGCGAGGTAAATCGGAAAGGCGATGATAGCGACGCCGAAAATCAACCCCGCATGGGTGAGCCAGAGACCGCCGCCGCGTTTTTCGACCATGCCGCTCATCAGTAGTGGACCCGCCGCTCGATGTAGCGAAACTGGATTACCGTCAGAATGCCCACCACGATCAGCAGTATGACCGACTGCGCGGCGGACGAGCCCAGGTCCTGGCCAACGAATCCGTCGGCAAAGACCTTGTACACAAGTATCGTCGTCGCCTGCTGCGGACCGCCTGCCGTGATCGTGTGAATCACGCCGAATGTTTCAAAGAATGCATAGACGACGTTGACGACCAGCAGAAAAAACGTGGTTGGCGAAAGCAAGGGAAACACGATCGTCCAGAATCGTTTCCAGAAATGAGCGCCGTCAATGGCGGCCGCCTCGATCACGCTTTTCGGGATCGCCTGCAGGCCGGCGAGAAAGAAAAGGAAATTGTAGCTCACCCGTCCCCAGGAAGACGCGAGAACCACCAGCCCCATCGCCTCACCCTCGTTGAGCACATGGTTCCAGCGATAGCCGAGCATGTCGAGATACCAGCTGATCAACCCGACATTGGGACTGAACATGAACAGCCACAACACGCCGGCCACCGCGGGCGCGACCGCATATGGCCAGATCAACAGCGTGCGGTAAGCGCCGGATCCCTTGATGAGGCGATCGGCCATGACCGCCAGCCAAAGGGCAAAACCCATGGATACGATGGTCACCAGCGATGAAAACAACGCGGTGGTCCAAAACGATGCCCGGTAGAAGGGATCGCCAAGCAGGAACTCGAAATTTCCCAGGCCGACGAATTGGGATTTCAATCCGAACGGGTCGGGAATGAACGCCGATTGATAAATCGCCTGTCCGGCGGGCCAGAAGAAAAATATGGCCGTAACCAGCACCTGCGGCGCCAGCAGAGCCAGCGGCAGCATCCAGCCCCTGAAAGTTACGCGCTTTTCCATCCTTCCCCGCCAAAAGGGCTCCGCCGGATGCGGACATGCATCCGGCGGAATCCCGTTGGGTCCTAGCGGTTGGCCCGCTCAAACCGGCGAAGCAGTTGATTGCCGCGCTCGACCGCGCTGTCGAGCGCTTCCTGCGCCGATTTGTCGCCAGACCACACCGCCTCGAGTTCTTCATCGATTATCCCGCGGATCTGATCGAAACTTCCCAGGCGCAAACCCTTGGAGTTGGGTGTCGGCGCCTTGTCGGTCATCTGCAGGATGGCGATGTCCGTGCCTGGATTCTCCTCGTAAAACCCTTCGGCCTTGGTCTGTTCGGCCGCCGCCAAGGTGATCGGCAGGTAACCGGTATCCTGGTGCCATTTGGCCTGGATGTCGGAAGTCGACAGGAAGCTCAGGAACTGGCTCACGCCTTTATACTCATCGGCCTCATGGCCGGCGAGAACCCAAAGCGAAGAACCGCCGATAATGGTGTTCTGCGGAGCGCCCTCGGCGTCCGGCCAATAGGGGAGCGGACGGATTTCAAACTCGAACCGCGCTTCCTTTTTCACACCGGCATAACCGGCCGACGACTCGGTGAAGAACGCGCATTCGCCTCCTCGGAAATTGGCGCCGCCTTCGTTGCGGCGCCCGGCATAAAAGAACTTCCCGTCCTTTGCCCAGTCACCCATGGTCCGGATGTGCTTGACCTGCGTCGGGCCGTTAAAGGCCAGTTCGGCATCCAATGCGGAAAACCCGTTGTCCTTCGTCGCGAACGGCACATTGTGATAGGCCGAGAAGTTTTCCAGGTGCACCCAGCTTTGCCATGCGGTTGTCAGGGGACATTTGTGGCCGGCGGCCTTTAGCCGATCCAGCGCCGCGCCCACATTTTCCCAGGTCGAGAGGTCCACACCCGGGTCGATGCCGGCGCCTTTCAAGGCATCCTTGTTGACATACAGAACGGGCGTCGACGAGTTATAGGGCAGGGACAGCATTTGCCCTTCGGGCGTCGTGTAGTAGCCTTTGACCGGTCCCAGATAGCCATCCGGGTCGAACGGAGCGCCGCCTTCGGCCATCACTTCATAAACCGGCTTGATCGCGCCCCTGGCGGCCATCATCGTCGCCGTGCCGACTTCAAACACCATCAGGATATGCGGGTGTTCACCGGCGCGAAACGCGGCAATACCCGCATTCAGCGTTTCCGAATAGTTGCCTTTGTGCGCGGCGACAATCTTGTAGTCGGATTGCGATGCGTTGAATTTGTCGACCTGCTCGGCCAGCAGTTCGCCCAGGCGACCCGTGAAAGCGTGCCACCATTGAATTTCGGTCTGCGCGAGGGCCGGACCTGTCCAAACGGTCGCCGCCGATATCGCCCCGGCCAGTAGGATTTTTCGCAATGTCATGATTTTTCTCCCTGCAAATGCACTTCGACAAGAGACAATCATGGCCGCCCAACCACACACTTTTGTTGCGGTTGGAATTGCGCCCCATTTTCCATGATCGACTCACGGATGAGAGAATGTAAAAACATCGGTAAGGAGTCAAATGCCAACCGGTCCGAAAAGGAGACGGTCGCCATCTCTTCAAATCCGGTCAGTTGTCGTCAAACTGCTTTAACGCATCCAATTCCGTTCGCGTCGCTCCCAGCATTTCGGCCGCACTGACCAGGTGTCCCGATACGGTGCGCAGCAGGCTCGCGGCGACTTCCGCATCGTTGTTGATCACATCGTTGAGCACCTGATTGCCGATTTTCAGTCCGACAATATCCGACGTGGCGATCATGTCGAGCGTGCGCGGTTCGTTCAGGATGACGGCCAGATCGCCTATAAGGCGGCCGGGCTCGATTTCAGTGATCGGGTCTTCCCCCTCATGCGCCGTCGGCCATCTGAGTTCACCGGTTCCGCGAACCAGAACATACGCGGCATCGGGCCGGTCGCCGGACCGGAATATATAGTCGCCCGCATTCGCTTTCATCCAGGTCGCGCCATATGCAAGCAGCCGTAATTGCGAACGCTTCAGTTGCGAAAGCAATTCAACCTGCGAAAGCACGCGCAGCTTTTGCATGAGATCGCCGGTGGCGGACCCCGCACGTTCGCCGGTATCGAATGGAGTCGCGGATACCGCCACGTCCAGATCGACCAGCCGGTCGTCCCGGATCTCATAGGTCTTGTCGAAAAACTGCCCCTTCGGAAGATCGGCTTCGAGTTGAATGATCGTCGTGTCGGGCAGCAACGCGCGAAGATTTTTGCGCAGGGCCTGCCGGATTTCGGGCGGGGCGTTTGCAAACGGCCTGTCCATGATCAGCACGTCTGGACGCTTGATCGCGGCCCTGACGAACGCGATGCGTTCGAACGCGACCGGATCGATCTTCGATCCCGAGAAGCCGGTTTCCAGATCGCCGACCAGGAGAAGCACATCCCTGGCGAGGCCCGCCCTTTCAAGTTCGTCCACGACCAGCGCCTGGATTCTCTCCGCTTCGGCCTGCGCACTCCAGGCGATACGCCCGTAGACGATGTTCTCCAGCATCGGCAGGGCGTCGATATAATGGCGGCGCCTGATCGGGTCGTAATATCCGGCCGACAATTTCTGTAAATCGACCGCGGCGTTCTTGCGCGCATTCATGACGAATTGCCGCAACTCCGAAGGGAACGCATCGCCGAGTTGATCGGCCGTAATGCTCAACGGCAACGTGCGCACGAGCGCATTGTCGTCCCCGGTCAGCGTTTCTCCACGCTGCTTCTTGCGGTGAATGAGCTTCAATTCGTCAAATGATTCCGGCGTGATGTCCACAAGCCGTCGAAACATCGGGTGATCCGTGCCGATACCGGAAAACGTCTGCACAATCGTCTCGAGCAGGTCGTGGGACCAGCGGGTATGATACTCCGCGACGCCCATCCGTTCGATCAATTTCCAGACATCGGGATCAATCCGCTCCCCGGGCGTTTGCGCGGCGGACCGCCGGATCGCGTAAAGCGCATTTTCGATCGCGGTCAAGGACGGATTGAACTCGTCGAAGTCGAAATGGCGAACATGGGCGTCGAGTTTTTCTTTCCTCAGACGTTCGATGACGACGCGCCGTAAACCGGCGAGCTTCTCCGCCAATTCCGGATGGACGGAGGAATCCATGGTCGAGCGCAGGCTCCTGCGCATGAGGAACGGTTCGAACCCGATCTCGCCGATAATGTGGGCCCACCAATCGCGCAGCGCCGCTTCGTCTTGGACGCCGGCGATGGAACTGTCTATCCAGGATGCGTCTACCGGATTGACGCTGTTGCCGACCTTTTCCGCTTCACGGACGAATGCCTCGATATCATCGGAAACCACGTCGTCCAATCCGGGGCGCCGGAACAGCGACATCTGCGCGTTCTGCTCAATGGTGCCGTTGAAAATGACCGGCTCCGCCGAGACGACGCCAATGCGCGCGGTGATCATGCTTTGATGAAGCTCCGCCAGATTGCGTCCGCCAACGGAAACGCCTCCCGAAGACGGCATGACGGATCGCGACAGGGTTCGCGCGAACGCCTGGCGAACGCTGGCGCTTTGCGACCGGATCGCGATCATGCCGCCGGCGGGGAACTCCGCGTTCATGTTTGTGAGAACGGGGGTTCCGAACTGGTCGGTGATCGTCGCATCCTTGAGGACCACAGGCCCCCGCAGGCTTGGAATTTCATCGGATTGATCGAAGAACAGCGATTCGTCGATCATGTCCGGCGGGTCGAATTGCTCCGTTATCGTCCTGTAGCGCAGCGAGGTGTCCTGTATCTGGCTGTAATAGGCCAGCAGTTCCCGCCAGGGTCCCAGCAGGTCCTTGTATGATGCGAGCGCGGCGGCCAATGCGCCGACGGTCAATTGACCGATGATCGCAAGGTATCCGCCGATAAGAAGGAGGAAAAACGGGGTGACCTGGTTGAGCGTGTTGTTCAGGAATTTGAGGAAGAATTTCCTCTTGTAGATTTCCAGCCGGATATTGAAAATATCTCCAAAGCGCCGCGAAAACAGCGCCAGTGAGTACATGACGCCGCCATTGACGCGCAGGTCGTCGGCGCCGTTCACCGTCTCGCCAATGTGTTCGGACAGCGCCCGAACCCTGATGATCCGTTTCTTGTTGAGCCGATTGATTTTCCTTTGCAGCCGGGGAACAATCCATGCCTGGATCGGAATCATCGCGATGGCGGCCAGTCCAAGCCAGATGCTCTGGACGAACAGAAACGTCAAAATGGTCAGCATCTGACCCGCCGCGAAGACCGGTCGAGCCAGCGCTTCTCCCATCATTGCGCCGACGGCTTCCGTTTCCGCCGTGACCATTGAAATGAGAGACCCTTGCGAGGTCTGTCTGAAGTAGGGCAGTGGAAACCGCATGATGCGTTGGATCAGCTGGTAGCGCAGCCGCCGCAGCAGACGTTCTCCCGTTACGCCTTTGTATGTATTGGTCCGCATTTTGAGCAGGCCGCCGGCGAGCACGAAAAACAGATAGGCCAGGCACAGGAAAACCAGATACTCGATCTGATCGAACGAAATCCCCAGAATCTCGTACGGGAATCGATCGCCGCCGATGGCGTCGTTGATGATCTGCTTGGGCAGTTCCAGCGTCATGTACAAAAGTGGAAACGAGACCGCGGTCAGGATCAAGATGACGATCTGCTGCCGTGCGCTGTAGGTCCAGACGTAGGACAGGAAATTCTTGGACATGGGTTTTGCTTTCGGGCGCCGGAACGAAGTGGGGGGCGGTTCCTTAACATGGGAATGGAAGCACCCCGTTCAAGCGGATTGAACACCATGGGGATATGGGCTTTTCGCTATCCCGGCCCCCAAATCCGCGCATCGCTCCGGCGCCGGAACGCGCGGAATTGCGTGCTCCCGGCTTCATCGACGCCTGAGAAAAGCGCGTGACATATCCTGGTGGTTCTGATCAAAGCCGACCGGCGATATTCGCGCCGACGCTCCCCCGGCCCGCGACGCAATCCGAATTTCCTCTATCCCGGGTGCGATAAATGCAGATGTATGTGTTCCTGCGCGGCAATGCCCGATGGCTGGCCGGAGGATTTCTGCTGACGTTCTTTTCCTCGTTCGGACAGACTTTCTTTATTGCGCTGTCCGCCGGCGACATCCGACGGGAATACGCGCTTTCGCACGGCGATTTCGGGATATTGTACATGGTCGCCACGCTCGCCAGCGCGATGACCCTGCCGTGGATCGGCAGAATCGTCGATTGGTATTCCACGCGGAAGGTGATCGCCATTGTCGTTCCGGCATTGTGCGTCGCATGCATGGCGATGGCGCTGAATACCTCGCTGGTCGTGCTCGTCGCGGTGATATTCGCGCTCCGCCTCTTCGGGCAGGGCATGATGACGCAAACCGCGTTCACGTCGACCGCGCGTTGGTTTGCCGGCAATCGCGGACGGGCGATATCCCTCGTCACCCTCGGGTTGAATGTGGGCGAGGCCGTCTTCCCGCTGATATTCGTCGCCGCCGCCGCGTTCGTCGGCTGGCGCGGCACGTGGGGGCTGGCGGCGGTGTGCCTGCTGGCGTTTACGCTCCCGCTCGCCGTTTGGCTGGTCAGGGAGGAGCGCGCGCCGCGGACGGGCGAGACCGCCGGCGCGCGTCGCGTCGCGCGGGACTGGACGCGCTCGGAAGTCCTCGGGGATCCGTTGTTTTACCTGATCCTGTCGGGGGTTATGGCGCCGGGCTTCATCGGAACGACGATATTTTTTCACCAGGTCTACCTCGTTGAACTGCGCGGCTGGTCGCTGCACGCGTTTGCCGCGTCATTCGTCACGATGGCGGCGCTGACAATCACATTCGCCCTGATCGCCGGATATCTGGTTGACCGATTTTCGGCGGTGAGATTGTTGCCGGGATTTCTCCTGCCTCTGGCGGTCGCCTGCCTGGTGCTGGGGACGATCGAGGCTCAGTGGGGCGCGTTTGTTTTCATGGCGTTCCTGGGCGCGTCCTACGGTATTTCATCCACGCTTTTCGGAGCGCTGTGGCCGGAGATTTACGGGTTGAAACATCTCGGATCGATCCGCGCGATCGTTGTCGCCGCGATGGTGCTTTCAACCGCGATGGGTCCGGGTGTGACCGGATATCTGATCGATGTCGGCATCGGGTATCCGGGCCAGATCACGGCAATGGGCGTTTATTGTTTCGGCGCTCTGCTGGTCATGATGCTCGCTTCGCGAATCGCCCTGGCGCGACCGCTTGAATCCCGGCCGCGGGCCGGATAGTCAGGCGCCATGACAACGGTTCGTTTCGCGCCGGCTCCCACCGGTTACATCCACATCGGCAACGCCCGCACCGCGCTGTTCAACTGGCTGTTTGCGAAAAGCGCCGGCGGGCGGTTCATTCTCCGTTTTGACGACACCGATCAGGAGCGTTCGGAACAACGATTTGCCGACCGGATCGAACGCGATCTGGCCTGGCTGGGTATCGAACCCGACCGCGTCGAGCGCCAGTCGCAACGGTCCGAACGTCACGCCGCCGCCGCGGAACGATTGAAAGGCGCCGGTCTTCTCTATCCCTGTTATGAGACACCGGACGAACTGGAGCGTCGCCGCAAGGTCCGTCTTTCACGCCGGCTGCCGCCGGTCTATGGGCGGGAAGCGCTAAAGCCGAGCGCGGCCGGGAGAAAGGCTCTCGAAGCCGAGGGGCGACGACCGCATTGGCGTTTCCTGTTGCCGAATTTCAGAGATGGCGACCCGTTCTCGCCCCGGCGCACGGACATTTCCTGGGATGACGTCGTCAGAGGTTCTCAGACGGTGGATCTCGCATCCATGTCCGATCCCGTTCTCATCCGGGAGGACGGTACTTATCTATACACGCTTCCCTCCGTCGTCGACGATGTGGAAATGGGCGTGACCCATGTTATCCGGGGCGATGACCATATTACCAACACGGCGGCGCAGATCGCGCTGTTCGAGGCGCTCGGCGCTCGCGCGCCGGCGTTCGGGCACCACAACCTGCTGACGGCCGCAACCGGGCAGGGGCTTTCCAAACGTTCCGGTTCGCTGTCGGTCCACGATCTTGCGGACGCGGGCTATGAGCCCATGGCGGTTGTCTCGCTCGCCGTGTTGATCGGGACATCGGAAGCCGTCGGCGCGATTGCCGACATGGACGCGCTCGCAAAAATCTTCCGCGCCGACATGGCGTCGAGGTCCGCGGCCAAATTCGATCCGGCGGAACTGGATACGCTGAATGCGTCCCTGGTGCGCGCGATGCCGGTTGCGCGTGTCCAGGACGCCCTGGAGGATATGGGGGTTCCCCCCGATATGATGGAGGCTTTCTGGCGGCTGGTGCGCGCGAACATCACCAGGGTCGGCGAGGCCGGTTCATGGTGGCGGATAATCGCCGACGGGCCGGCAAACGATGCGGCGATCGATCCGGACGATGTCGAGTTCGTTCGGGCCGCTTTCGATCTTCTGCCCCCGGAACCGTGGGGCCCGGATAGCTGGAAGCAATGGACCGATATCGTCAAGGCCACGTCCGGGCGCAAGGGCAGGACGCTGTTCATGCCGTTGAGGATTGCCCTTACCGGACGGACCGCCGGTCCCGAACTCGCGGGTCTGTTGCTCCTTATGGGCCGGGAAGAAACGCGGGCCCGGCGACCCTGACCTTTCCGTCGGCCGGCGATCGGCATTGCACGCCATTTCCCTCCGCCCCCGTCATCCGGCGCGACGAGCATCACGCCGGGCTTTTCACCATTGCGGGGTGAGGTCGATCCCGGCTTCGCCATGTGGCGTTTTGCAGGCGGGATCAACGATCATCGCTCGATTTGCCCAAGCGCCGCATCCGCCTGAGACGCCTCGACGACCGCCAGCGCGGTCATGTTCGCCACGCCCCTCGAAGTTACCGAAGGCGTCAGAATATGCGCCGGTCTTGCCGTACCGAGAAGGATCGGCCCGACATGCAGCGCATCGGTCATGGTTTTGACCGTCGTCAGGGTGATGTTGGCCGCATCAAGATCGGGAAACACCAGAAGATTGGCCTCGTCCTCCAGAACGGAGCCTGGAAATACGCGTTCGCGAAGAGCGGCCGACAGCGCGGAATCGCCGTGCATCTCGCCGTCAGCCTCCGGTTCCGGCGCGCGTTCACGCAGGATTGACGCGGCCAGGCGCATTTTCTTCGCGCTTTCCGAGTCCCGCGATCCGAAATTGGAGTGCGACAACAGGGCGGCTTTGGGCGCTATGCCGAATCTGCGGATTTCCTCCGCGGCGCGAATGGCCATTTCCGCGATTTCTTCCGCCGAAGGGTCGATCGTTACGTAGGTATCGGTAAAAAAGCCGACGCCGCGCCGGGCAATGAGCATCAAGAGCGCCGATAGATCCCGGACGCCGGATCGTTTGCCGATGATCAGGCCGACATTCCTCAGGTGGCGTTCAAATCTGCCCTCCAGGCCGCAGATCATCGCATCCGCTTCATTGCGCAGCATCGCCAGGGCCGCGATGACGGTGGTGTTGGTGCGGACAAGCGTGCGCGCCGCCTCCGGCGCCACGCCGCGACGGCCCGTTCGCCCGACCAGCAGATCGACGTAGCCGCGATAGCGCGGATCGTCCTGCGGATTCACCAGGCCGAAGTCCGTTCCGGGTCTTATTCTCAGGCCGTGGCGTTTCAGCCGCGTCTTGATCACGTTTGGCCGGCCGATCAGAATCAGTTCGTCAAGTCCTTCTTCGATGACGATCCGGGCGGCGCGCAAAACCCTTTCATCCTCGCCATCGACGTAGATCACCCGCTTGCCGGAGGCCGATGCCGCCGCGAAGAACACCGGTTTCATGATCAGGTCCGAGCGGAATACAAACCGGTTCAGCCGGTCGGCATAGGCATCCATGTCCGCGACCGGTCGCCCGGCGACGCCGCTTTCCATCGCCGCCTCGGCGACGGCCGGGGCGATGCGTAAAATCAGGCGCGGATCGAACGGGGAGGGGATCAGGAAATCGAGGCCGAAAACGGGTGTCGCGCCCGAATACGCCCTGGCCGCCACGTCCGACGGTTCTTCGCGCGCGAGCGCGGCGGTCGCGCCGACGTCCAGCGCGCCCCGGAATATGTAGGGAAAGCACAGGACATTGTTCACCTGATTGGGAAAATCGGAGCGTCCCGGACGGGATCATCGCGTCCGGGCGGGCCTTTCGCGCTTCTTCCGGCATGATTTCCGGAACCGGATTCGCGAGCGCGAGGATGAGCGGCGTGTCCGCCATTTCGCTCAGCAATTCCGATTTCAGCACACCGGCGGCCGAAAGTCCCAGGAAAACGTCCGCGCCTCCGTGTCCTTGAGATAAGGCGCTTTCCACCGGTCCATTTCCTCGGTCCGGCCGACATAGGCGACCCCAAAACGGTCGGTGATCCGGATGTTGTCAGAATTTGCGCCCAGTTCGACGAGCAAGCGCCGCCGCTCAGGCGCCGGAGGTGACGATCTTCGCCTCTTCGATTTTCTTTCCGGCCAGTTCCAGACCGTTCAGCACCGCCGCGGCCACGATGATCGCGGTCCCGTGCCGGTCGTCGTGGAAGACCGGAACGCCCATTCGGGATTTGAGCCGCTCTTCGACCTCGAAATACTCAGGCGCCTTGATGTCTTCCAGATTGATCCCGCCGAAAGTCGGCTTGAGCGCCGAGATCGTGGAAACCATCTTGTCGACCGTGTCGGCGTCCACCTCGATATCGAACACGTCGATTCCCGCGAACTTCTTGAACAGAACGGCCTTGCCCTCCATGACGGGTTTGGAGGCAGGCAGTCCGATGTCGCCCAGACCGAGCACCGCCGAACCGTTCGAAACGACGCCGACCAGATTGGCCCGCGCGGTATAATCGGACGCCGCGGCCGGCTTCCTTCGAATCTCCAGGCAGGGAACCGCAACGCCGGGAGAATAGGCAAGCGCGAGGTCGCGCTGGTTGCCAAGCGGCTTCGTCGCCTGGATTTCGAGTTTTCCCGGCGAGGGATATCGGTGAAAGAAAAGCGCGCTTCGATCGAATCCGGAAAGTTCGCGGCGGATTTGTCTGACATGTTTTCCCGTAAGCGTTGTGATTTGCGCACATTAGCGACTTGCGGAACATCCACGCGACCGGCAATCGATCCGGCGGCCGGGTCTATCGGCGAATTGGGTCGGGAGTCATAGCCGTAACAGGACGACATTTGCGCGCGCAAGCCGGAAGAAAAACCTTCGGACGCCTGGCCCGGCGGGGCCATTTCATCCCGCGCCGGCCGCGACATCGGGATTGCGCCGGAAAGTGCGCGCTGCACCCCGGCGTAATCGAGCCAGGCAGCGCCGACGCGGATATTCTGGCGATGCCGGCGTCAAATCGAAGTCCGAATCAATGCCCGATCGACGGCCGGTTTGGCGACGCCGGTCGGCTCGCCGGGACCGCCGCGGCGGCTTGCGCGCCATGAACGACGCAAATGGCGGTACTTGCCGCCGGCGCACGAAAATGCGGAAACACGATAACAATTCCCGGAAACCCCGGGGCCGGACAATTTCGGCATCGCGGCAATCGTGAAACCGCGCGCGTTGGAACAGTCAGTAAACGGTTGACGGTTGCGGCCGAAACATTCCAAATGCCCGCAGCGAACACCCTGCGCCCAAGGGTCGCTTTGGTCACCTGATCGAGGCGCAAAACCGCTGGATGCGCGAACATGCTTCTTCGAGCAGTTCTTCACCGGTCGCATAGGAGATGCGAAAATTCGGGCCAAGACCGAACGCCGACCCGTGAACAACCGCGACGCCTTCGGCTTCGAGCAATTCGGTGACAAAGTCCTCATCGTTTTCCATCACTTTTCCCGACGGCGATGTCTTGCCGGCCAACGCCGAGCACGACGGATAGACGTAAAACGCGCCTTCCGGCGCCGGACATGAAATCCCGTTCGCCTGATTGAGCATGGAAACGACCAGATCGCGCCGTCCCTGAAATATCGTCTTGTTGCGCCGGATGAAGTCCTGCGGGCCGTTCAGGGCCTCGACCGACGCCCATTGCGCGATCGTGCAGGCTCCCGAAGTCTGCTGCCCCTGGATCGTGTCCATGGCCTTTATCAACTCGATCGGCCCGGCCGCATAACCGATGCGCCACCCGGTCATGGCATAGGCCTTCGACACACCGTTCATGGTCAGCGTCCGGCCCTTCAACGCCGGTTCGATCTCGGCCATCGTATGAAATCTGAAATCGCCATAGGTCAGATGTTCGTACATATCGTCGGTCAGCACCCGGACGTGTTCATGTCGCAGCAAAACGTCGGCGAGCGCGCGCAACTCTTCCCTGCTGTAAGCCGCGCCGGACGGATTGGAAGGTGAGTTGAACACGAGCCATTTCGTCCTGGGGGAAACGGCCGCCTCAAGCGCCTCGGGTCTCAGTTTGAAACCGTTTTCGGTTGAGGTGGCGGCAAAGACCGGCGTGCCGCCGCACAGCGTCACCATGTCCGGGTAACTGACCCAGAACGGCGCGGGAATGATCGCCTCGTCTCCCGGGTTCATCGTGGCCATGAACGCGTTGAACAGGATTTGCTTGCCGCCGGTGCCGACAATCACCTCGGTCGGCTCGTAATCGAGATTGTTTTCGCGGCGAAATTTTTCCGCGATCGCCTCCCGCAACGGCATGATCCCGGAAACGGGCGGATATTTTGTTTCGCCACGCCTGATGGCGTCGATTGCGGCATCCTTGATGTTGTCCGGCGTATCGAAGTCCGGTTCACCGGCGCCAAGTCCGATAATATCTCTTCCCCGGGCCTTGAGTTCACGCGCTTTCTGGCTGACGGCTATCGTCGCGGACGGTTTTACCCTTGTCAGGGTATCGGCAAAAAAGGCCATGATCATGTTCCCGGTGGGCGCGGCGAATCCTGCCGCATTCCGATCGCACCTTCTTGTCCCATCCTGACCGGGCGCGCAAGCCAGTCCGCAATGCCGAACGCGCTGTCAATCGCTGATGAAACCTGCCGGTCCATGCTTTTCCGGTACCGGCTTCTTGGCTTCGGATTCGATCCAGGGCGTTACGCACGGCGCTTTTCCACCTGATCATCCTTGTTCCGGGTGTTGGTTTCGGCCCGTTTGTGCGCCCTGTGCCATTTGCGGCCCCGCTTGAGCGTCCAGCGGGCGGCGCGGTCCTTGTACGGGCTTGTCCTTCCAAGCGTCAGAAACGCCTCCGCCTTTCTCGCTCTCAGGCCGCGCTCAATTTCGCCATCATCTCGTCGTCGACCTCGAAGTTGGCGTAGACATTCTGCACGTCGTCATCGTCCTCCAGCGCCTCGATCAGGCCCAGGACCGACCGGGCCCTGTCCTCATCGACCGGCGCGCCGGTCTGCGGGCGCCAGATCGCCTTGACGGATTCCGCCTCGCCAAGCGAGCCCTCCAGCGCCGACGACACATCGCCAATATCCTCGAAACCGCAGATGATGGCATGGCCGTCGCCGGGCGACCGCACATCCTCGGCGCCGGCTTCGATCGCCGCTTCCATCACCTTGTCCTCGTCTCCAGCGGACGCCGGATAAAGGATTTCGCCGACCCTGTCGAACATGAAAGCCACCGAACCGGTCTCGCCAAGCGAGCCGCCGGATTTGGCGAAAGCGGCGCGGACGGAAGATGCCGTGCGGTTGCGGTTATCGGTCAGAGCTTCGACTATTACCGCCACGCCGCCGGGACCGTAACCCTCGTAGCGCACTTCCTCATAGTTTTCGCTGTCGCCGCCCGACGCCTTGTTGACGGCCCGCTGAATATTGTCCTTCGGCATGGACTGCGCCCTTGCGTTCTGAACGGCCAGACGCAGACGCGGGTTCATGGCGGGGTCCGGCGCGCCGAGTTTCGCCGCCACCGTGATCTCGCGGGCGAGCTTGGAAAACATCTTCGATCGCGCCGCGTCCTGCCGGCCTTTGCGGTGCATGATGTTCTTGAATTGCGAATGGCCCGCCATGGCATCCCCGCGACGATTGTTGAAATTGCTGGATTGGCCGCGGCTTATAGGTATATTGCCCGTTTGCGTCAAAGCGGAAAGGGGAACGGATGGAACGGGTCTTCCCGCCTGAATTGCCGATCGAAGGCGGCTGTCAGTGCGGCGCGGTCCGCTATTCGGTAACCGGCGAGCCGCTCGTCTTCTATCTCTGTCATTGCACCGAATGC
Source organism: Rhizobiaceae bacterium (assembly GCA_965204295.1). Classification (GTDB taxonomy): domain Bacteria; phylum Pseudomonadota; class Alphaproteobacteria; order Rhizobiales; family Rhizobiaceae; genus JAWKWH01. The sequence continues at coordinate 712,072 of OZ241973.1, read as the reverse complement.
CAGCGCCACACATCGAGTGCGTTCGGCGAGTCGCTGCGGTTTCGCGCCGGAGACGTTGCGGTCGCGGGCGACGTGGCGACCACGTGGCGCATGGCCGAGTCCGGGCGCCGGCGGTTCTTCGGTCATTTCTGCCCGTCTTGCGGCGTGCGGCTGGTGCACGGAACGGAGGGCGGCGAAGAAGTGAACCTCAAGGCCGGAACGCTCGACGACACGTCCTGGCTAAGGCCCGCCGGTCACATCTGGACCCGCTCGGCGCAACCGTTCGTGCGGTTCGGACCGGAAGAACTGGTCTACGAACTTCAACCCGGGGATGACTACGAGGCGCTCAGACGCCGCTGGCGCGAAATGACGGGCTGACAGGCTTCACGGTCGTTCCCGCGCCGAAAAAAACCCCTCGGGTTTCGCCGTCCTTGCGTCAGATGGTTCCCTGTTCCGTGACAGGGTAATACCGCCGGGAGATTTGGTCCGGAACGGGTCCTTTCATTCAACAATACGGATTGTTGTTGCGCGGGTGTGACCGTAATGGGCGGCCGAATGGCTTGCCGCCGCCGGGCGGGCGTTTATCGCCCTCGCCACCGCGTTCCGGCACGAAGGTCTGACGGCGAAGGTCTCGCCCGCGCTCGTTGAAGTCGCCGGAGCGAGATCGTTCGAGCGCGCGAAGCTCTCGGCGGGTTTGATGCGGGTCGGATATCTGCTGTCCGCGGCCATGCCCGGGGTTATCCCGCGACTGAAATGGGTTGCGACCAGCAACGGCGGTCTGGAACTGCGGCTGCCGGCCGATCTCGCCGGCCTTTACGGCGACAGACCGTCGTGGCGGCTGGAGCAGCTTGCAAGAATGATCGAAAGGCCGTTGCGGCTCGCGGTTGCGCCGCAATAGGGCCGGGACTCATATCCGCGACATGCCGGCGGTTGCGGGCGCGCAATTCGGCCTCAGCGATGAGGACATGGCGCGCATTGAAGCCGGCGTGGAGAACACGGCCAATCAATGAGCCGGCTCCAAGAGGCCGGGTTGCAAAAGCTCTTGACGGTTTGGGTCGGGTTTATATGATTGCGTTGAGCGGTGCGTCGCCATAGCGGTTTTTTGGAGGATGTGGAAAGGGCTATGAGAAAAATCGTGTCGATATTGAGTGTGATCGCCTTTTTCGTTTTTGCGACGAGCCCTGGTTTTGGGACAGTATATAGATCTGGTAGTTTTGGATGTGGTGATTTTGAGGATACCGAAAGACAGTATCAAGAACAATTAAATGATCCTGATCCTTATGTAAGTGTGACCTTAGTTTATGCTCTCTGTCTTTTATTAAAGGGTGAGGTGACTAACAATCAAGACAATGTTTCCAAGGGAATGTTGATTTTACATGGTTTAGCTGATCAACACAGCAATATTGTAGCTAATTATTGGATAGCAGAATACCATCTTTCAGGAGGGGATTTCAAAGGTATAGCTGACAGGAATTTGGATTTAGCCGCCCATTATTATTCCAGAACACTGGCTATCATCAAGACTTATAATAACTACCCTCCTCTTGATTACTTTATGTGGGAGGCAAATCATAACATAGAGATGACAGCTTATTATCAATTACCTTTTGTTTATTTAGCCATGTTTTATCGAGGGGTTTCTGGTGACTACCATGTTAGGTTGTTTAACTCTCCCAGTTATGAAGGAGATCGTGAATTAGAAACTTATCCTGAATACAGAGATAATATTATGGGTTATATTAATTTAGCGATAGAGCATGCGGGGAATTGTAAAAATCTTCCTCTCAAGAGACATTTTAAAAAGCCTGCTTCTCCTTATTATATAAAGGTTTGTGCTATGTATGAGGAGAAAGCCAAGCTTTTAAAATCAGCTTATATGAAAAGTCAGCTTATTTTAAATCAGGACAGGTGTAAGGATATAGGATCTGATGAAATAACTTCTACCTATTGTCCTGAAAATGAGGAAGCAGTACAAAAAATTGTCGATACTTATAATTCTATATTTGAAGAGTCTAAGAAAATATTCGACCCTATTCGTGACACTCTTGTATCGAATCAAAAATAAGAGTCTCTCTCCTCTTGCCTCAACATGGAGCGGGTTAAAAGGAGGCGTTTGACCTCGCGCCTTTGACGGGAGGCGGCGCTTCGACGGGATTCATGGAAACCGGGGCGCGGGTCTTCTTGCCGCCGGGGCGTTCACGCAGGCAGACCGACGCTTTCTCCATGAGAATCCGCGACCGGCCGAATCCCGGATTTCCCCGCCGCCTTTTCGGGTTTTCGCGGGTTTTCGAGCAGGATTCGCGTAAAACCAGCGGGTAATCGGCAAGTTCGCGCAGCGAAAGGCCGTCGATTCGGTCCATTTCCGTCCCGACCGTGGCGAACGCCACCAAAGGCGCCGCCGGCAAAGCGACGCCAAATCACGTTAACGTAAATGTCGATCGCTTGCGTTCCGGCATATTGTATGCTCAGTGACGGAGATGCGCGCCGCATGAAATGCCGGCGGAGATTAACGAGTCCCGACCCCAACAAGCCGGAGAACAAAGATGAGCATGGATGCAATTGCCGACAAGATGCGCAAGAGCGCCGGCGGCAGCGGCTTTACCGGATCGGTCAAGTTCGATTGCGGCGATGATGGCGTCATCGTCGTCGACGGGGAAGCCGTTTCGACCGGCGATCGGGACGCCGAGTGCACGATCTCGTTGTCCATGGACGACCTGGAAGCAATGATTGCCGGCGATATCGACCCGACGGCGGCGTTCATGCAGGGCAAACTGAAGATCGACGGCGACATGTCGATCGCCATGGCACTGAGCCGGATTATCTAGAACGATCCGGCCGCGCCGAGCGGCGCCGAGCTTGAACTTTTATCCCGAACAGCCGATTGTACGGGGACGTTTGGGAAGATTCGCGATGAACTCCGACACACTGAACGCATTCGTGACAGGCGCGCACGTTCCCGTCGCCAATGCGGACAGCGGACCTCTTGCCGCCGCGACTCTGGCCGTCAAGGACATCTTCGATGTCGCCGGCTACCCCACCGGATGCGGGAACCCGCAAAAACTTGCCGAGGCGCAACCCGCCGACCGTTCGGCCCCCGCAATCGAAGCGCTGCTGGAGGCCGGCGCCCGTTTCATCGGCAAAACGCAGACGGACGAGCTTGCATTCTCGCTCACGGGCCACAATGCGCACTATCCGCAACCGATAAACCCGGGGGCGCCCGATCGGGTTACGGGAGGCTCGTCGTCCGGATCGGCCGCCGCGGTGGCCGGAGGTCTTGCCGACATCGCGACAGGCTCGGATACGGGAGGCTCCATCCGAGCGCCCGCAAGCCATTGCGGCCTGATCGGATTGCGGACGACCCACGGACGCATATCGCTGGCGGGCGCCATGCCGCTCGCGCCGTCATTCGACACATTTGGCTGGTTTGCGGCTGATGGAGCGCTCTACGAAGCGGTGGGGAGCGTCCTGCTCGGCGCCGACGCCGACGATGCGCCGCTTTCAAGGCCCATGCGCCTTGCGATGCCGGAAAGCCTGACAGACGCCGGAGCCGGCGACGCATACGCGCAGGCGGCGTCGCAAATCGGGGATGCAACCGGAATGCCGGCGATTGCCGCCGATATCGGTCACGGGATCGACGATCTCTACCGGTGCTTTCGAAATCTGCAGGCGGAGGAAGCCTGGCGAACACACAAGGATTGGCTGGCGATTGGCGATCGCGGGTTGGGTCCGGGGGTCAAGGAGCGGTTTGAATTCGGATCGAAAGTCGATAAGGCGACGGTGGCGGGCGAAACGTCGCGGCGCGACAAGCTCAGGTCGGATCTCGCCGGATTGCTGGGCCCGGATGGCTACATGGTGATGCCGACCGTTCCGGGGCCTGCTCCGCCGCGGGCCGCCCCGTTCGAGGAACAGAAGGCATATCGGGAACGCGCGCTGCGCCTGCTCTGCCTCGCGGGCCTTACGGGATTTCCGCAGATTACATTGCCGCTTTCGAAGGTGGACGATGCGCCATTCGGAATATCGCTGCTCGGCCCGCCGGGTCGCGACCGCGCATTGATAAAACTGGGGCGCGGTGTTCTGAAGGCCGCCGGAAAGGACGGTTGACGAATGGGAACGCCGACCCGAATGCGGGCCTTCATGAAGGCCGCCGATGCGGAAGGATTTTCCGGCCGACCGGTTCAAGGAACGCCGCATGAACGCAGGATAACGGCCAAAATTCCGCCCTATTGTGGTGGAGTTGACGGGGGACATGACAATTGAGGGGATCAATGGCGCGATTTTGCACAACGGCTTTCGGAACGGCGCTGGCGGCGCTGGGTCTGTTTGTTCCGGCGCCGTCGCAATCGCACCCCCATGTGTTTGCCGACGCCCGTCTGGATGTGGTCATCGAGAACGGCAAGATGACGGCGCTTCGGCACGTTTGGCGGTTCGATGAATTGTTCACGTCAACCGTTCTCGTTGAATTCGATCGGAACAGCGATCTGAAGTTCGATGACGCCGAATTGAACGAAGTCGCCGGGACGGTGCACGAATCGCTCGCCGATTTCGGCTATTTTCAACTGGTCACCGCCGATGGCGATGACATCGCCATGATGGCGCCGGAACGGCTTATCGCCGATATTCACGACGACCGGCTCGTCATCCTGTTCGAAAGCCGACCCGAACACGCTCCGGCGCTGACGGGCAAGTTCGCGGTGGGCGTTTACGATCCGACGTTTTATACGGCGATCGACTTTGTCGAAGACAGCATGATGAACGTCGAGAACATGCCCGCGTCCTGTTCACGCGAAGTCGTGAGGCCCGACCCGGAAGAGGCGATCGCGCAGAACCGGCAAAGCCTGACGCAGGCGTTCTACGATCCGACCGACCGGAACGATCTGAGCAGGATTTTCGCCACCCGTCTGGAACTGACATGCTGAGGCCGAAGTGTCCGGACACGGCATTTTTGTTATCCGCCGTTTCGGTGACGACGATTTGCGCGCTCCTGCCGTCGGCGGTATTCGCGCAAAATTCGCTTGGCATAGGCGCGGGCGAAGCCGCGGTTCCGTCGACCGGGCTGTCGTCAGGCGCGCTCGCGTGGATCAATTCGATGCAGCAGGCGTTCTACCGGTCGTTGACGGGCGCGCTGAAGGCGATGCGCGACGATCCGACGAAATTGTGGATTCTGATCGGGCTCTCCTTCGCCTACGGCGTATTTCACGCAGCCGGGCCGGGCCATGGCAAGGCGGTGATCTCTTCATACATGCTGGCCAACGAAATCGTTCTGCGACGCGGTATCCTGTTGTCCTTCCTGTCGGCGCTCGCGCAGGGCGCAACCGCGCTGGTCGTCATGGGCCTGGTGTTTCTCCTGTTCCGCGGAACTTCGGTTTCAATGAGCGACGCAGCGGGTTTTCTGGAGGTTGCGAGCTACGCCTTGATCGCCGGTTTCGGCGCCTGGCTGCTGTGGCGAAAGGCGGGCCGGTATCTGCGGCGGCGGGCGGCGCCCGTTTCCCTCCCGGCGGCCGATACGGGACATTTTCATGGGCGTATCCGCGACCACGGCCCCCCCCCTGGCGATGGAGACCTCCGCGCCGCCTGCCGTCATGCGCATGCGCCCGACCCGATGATGTTGAAGGGCGACGACTTCGATTGGAAGTCGGCATGGACGGCCATCGCGGCGGTCGGCATCAGGCCATGTTCGGGTGCGCTGATCGTCCTGACATTCGCATTTCTCAACCGGCTTTGGCTTGGCGGAATAGCCTCCGTTCTGGCCATGTCCATCGGCACGGCCGTCACCGTGTCGATGCTTGCGTCGATGGCCGTGTTGGCGAAATCGGCCGCAATGCGCGTGTCGGGCCATGGAGCAATGGGAAACGCGGTTCATTCCGCCATAGAGATCGCGGGCGCGTTGCTGATCCTCCTGATCGGAGCGCTTTTGCTGTCCGCCAGGCTCAACGCCTAGAACGGTTCGCCTTCAACCGGAATCGTTCGATCGGCGGGATCGGCCCCGAAGCCAGAATAGAAGGAAAAACGCCGCCACGAATGCAACCGCCAGGACACCGGCGGCAATGGTCGAAACCTCTCCGACCGCCAGCATCATCGTCGGAAGAAAATAAGCCCCCAATCCGAAAACGATGACGATGACCAGGGCCGCGAGCGCCGCGTTTGCGTTCTCACTTCGCATCGCGCGACCTTATCTCTTCAAGCCGACCGATCTGGGCGCCGTCACGATCGAAATTATCGGACGCCAGCCACTGTTCGAAGGCGTTTCTTGCCATGGGCCATTCCTTGTCGATCATCGAAAACCAGGCCGTATCGCGGTTCTCGCCCTTGACGACACCGAGTTGGCGAAACACGCCTTCGGCCCGCATGCCGTAGCGTAGCGCGGCTCGCTTGGACGCCTCGTTGCGATTGTTGCATTTCCATTCAAGGCGGCGATAGCCGAGCGTATCGAAGACATAGCGGGCAAACAGAAAAAAGGCTTCCGTTGACGCCGGCCGCCGTGAGAGCAACGGTCCCCAATATATGTGTCCGGTCTCGATGACTCCGTTTCCCTCATCCATCCGCATCAGGGTCTGGCGGCCGCCGACCTTGCCCGTCGCCTTGTCGATGACCGCGAAATAAAGCGGATCGCCGCTGGCCTCGGCTTTTTCAAGCCAGGGCTGAAACCCGGCGCGGCCGGCCGGCGGATATTCCGGCAGCCAGCGAAAACGGTCTTCCGTGTCCGCGCAGGTCGACGCCTCGTATAGGCCGTCACCGTGTTTGCCCGCCTCAAGCGGCTCCAGGCGCACATAACGGCCTTCGAAGACGATGCGCTCCGGGCTCGGGCGCGCGGTCCAGTTTTTCAGATCGTCGGGCATGTCGATCAATGCGCCATCTCTGGTAATTCGATGTCAAGTATGAGACTTATTCCAAGCTCGCCACCTTTGCCAGACATGATCGATTCGATGATCCGGACAGTTTCCGCATTTGACCGTATTGGAGAAGAAAACGCCTTCGCCGTCCTGGCGCGGGCGACGGAGCTTCAAAATCAGGGCCGGAACATCGTCAATCTCGGCATCGGCCAGCCGGATTTCCGGACCCCCGCCCATATCGTCGAAGCGGCGGTCAAGGCGCTGCGCGACGGCCACCACGGCTATACGCCGGCGAACGGAATACTGCCGCTCCGCGAAGCGGTCGCACGTAGGACGCTGGCGATGACGGGTGTCGAACTATCTCCCGACAACGTCATGATCACACCCGGCGGCAAACCGGGAATGTTCGGCGCCATCGCAATGTTCGGCGAACCCGGCGTTGAAATCATGTATCCGGATCCCGGCTTTCCGATCTACCGTTCGTTGATCGAATATACCGGCGCGAAACCCGTTCCGATCCCCGTCCGTGAAGAGCATGGCTTTGCCTTCTCGGCCGATGAAACCCTGTCGCTGATCTCACCCCGGACCGCATTGATCATCCTGAACTCGCCGGCCAATCCGACCGGCGGCGTAACGCCGAAGGCGGAAATCGACGTGCTGGTCGCCGGTCTGGCAAACCGCCCGCGCGTCGCGATCATGTCGGACGAAATCTATGATGTAATGACCTACGACGGCGAGACGCATACATCGCTTCTGACCTACCCTGAAATTCGCGACCGCCTGATCGTCCTGAACGGCTGGTCGAAAACCTGGGCCATGACCGGTTGGCGCATGGGATGGTCGGTCTGGCCGGATGATCTTTATGACAGGATGCGCAAGCTGGCGGTCAATTGCTGGTCATGCGTCAACGCGCCAAGCCAGTTTGCCGGCATCGCGGCGATAGACGGTCCCCAGGATGACGTGGACGCCATGATGAAGGCGTTTGACCGCCGGCGAAACCTCGTGGTGGAACGCGCCAACCGCCTGAACGGCGTATCCTGCATCACGCCCAGGGGCGCATTTTACGCCTTCGCCAATATCGGCGAAACCGGCTGGAAGGCCAAACCGCTGGCGGCCGCTCTGCTGGAAGACGCCGGCGTCGCCTTGATCGGCGGGCCGGATTTCGGAATTCTCGGTGAAGGATATGTGCGTATCTCCTACGCCAACTCCGAAGAAAACATATCGAGGGCGCTCGACCGGGTCGGAGATTATCTCGCTTCGGCGCACGCACGGTAGTTCGGTGTTGCGCAGGACATCGACAGGTCCGCCGCCGCGCTGTCCGTTTGTGCAAAAGGCTCTTGACGGTTTGGGTCGGGTTTATATAATTTCCTTGAGCGGTGTGTCGCCATAGCGGTTTTTTGGAGGATGTGGAAAGAGCTATGAGAAAAATCGTGTCGATATTGAGTGTGATCGCCTTTTTCGTTTTTGCGACGAGCCCTGGTTTTGGGACAGTATATAGATCTGGTAGTTTTGGATGTGGTGATTTTGAGGATACCGAGAGAGAGTATAAAGAACAATTAAATGATCCTGATCCTTATGTGAGTGTGACCTTAGTTTATGCTCTCTGTCTCTTATTAAAAGGTGAGGTGACTAACAATCAAGACAATGTTTCCAAGGGAATGTTGATTTTACATAGTTTAGCTGATCAACACAGCAATATTGTAGCTAATTATTGGATAGCAGAATACCATCTTTCAGGAGGGGATTTCAAAACAGGTATAGCTGATAGAAATTTGGATTTAGCCGCCCATTATTATTCCAGAACACTGGCTATCATCAAGACTTATAATAGCTACCCTCCTCTTGATTACTTTATGTGGGAGGCAAATCATAACATAGAGATGACAGCTTATTATCAATTACCTCTTGTTTATTTAGCCATGTTTTATAAAGGGGTTTCTGGTGACTACGGTGTTAGGTTGCTTAACTCTCCCAGTTATGAAGGAGATCGTAACTTAGAAACTTATCCTGAATACAGAGATAATATTATGGGTTATATTAACTTAGCAATAGAGCATGCGGGGAATTGTAAAAACCTTCCTCTCAAGAGACATTTTGATAAATCTTCTTCTCCTTATTATATAAAAGTTTGTGCTATGTATGAAGAGAAAGCCAAGCTTTTAAAATCAGCTTATATGAAAAGACAGCTTATTTTAAATCAGGACAGATGTAAGGATATAGGATCTGATGAAACAGTTTTTGCCTATTGCCCTGAGATTGATGAGGCGGAACTGAAAATTGTCGATACTTATAATTCTATATTTAAAGAAATTAAGGAAATACTCTACCCTATTCGTGACACTCTTGTATCGAATCAAAAATAAGAGTCTCTCTCCTCTTGCCTCAACATGGAGCGGGTTAAAAGGAGGCGTTTGACCTCGCGTCTTTGACGGGAGGCGGCGCTTCGACGGGATTCATGGAAACCTCGGCGCAGGTGTTCAACTGTTTCGCCACCGGCGCGAGGACCGCCACGCAGTGGCGGCGAGCGGGCCATCGAGACCCTGAAACCCGGCGACCTTGTGCTGACCCATGACGGCAGGTCGACGCCGGCGATCTGGGTGGCGCGGCAGACCGTCGCCAACCCGTGCGCATCGACGCCGGCGCCCTCGGCCCGGACCTGCCCAACGGACCGCTGACCGTGACCGCCGACCACGCCCTGCTGTTCGGCGACATGCTGATCAATGCCGGCGCGCCGGCGGAGGACGGAACCACAATCCGCCTGCTGCCGCTTTCGGACATGCCGACGCGTTTCACCTGGTGGCATGTGGAGCTTGAGAACCACGAGGTCGTTCCTGTCAATGGCGGCGTTCCCGCGGAAAGCTTCATCGATTATGTCGGGCGGTCCGGTTTTGACAATTACGACGAATATCTCGACCTCGTGGGGGCCGACCGTCTGATACCGGAAATGCCGTTTGCGCGCATATCGGCGCGGCCTCTCGTCGCCGCGAAACGGGTTGCGGGGATTGCCGGCCATCGCGCGGCGGCCTCTCGCCGCCGCCCCCCGGAAAACCGCCGCCTGACGTAACACACACGGCGGGGCGCGGGCAGTCCCGCGCATGGATGCCCGGGGCAGGGCCGGTCGATGTCATCCGTTGCAGCGTGAAGCCGGAAGGGCCACGCCCTTCGGGACCGGCAGGGAACGGTCCGCCCGCCCGTTCGCAATATCCGAAAAGGCCGAAGACCCTCCATCGCGCCTGTTCGCATCCGTTCAGACTTTTCCTTCCAGACGGAATTGAATGAGATCAACGAGTCCTGCTAGTTGAACTCGTACCCCCATAGAGACACGTCTTCCTCGTCGCGCTGCCGCTCGTCTTCCGGCACCTCTTCAATGCGCGAATCCAGATGGACGGTTTCCGGCGTCTGCGCCGCCGTCACCGGCAATACGTGGAAGTCCTGACGTTCATCGAGACCGGTTGCCTCGCGCCGGTATGTCCGCCAAAGCGTGTGGGCCGTGTAAAGCGCGAAACCGGCCGCCGAAGCGACAAAGAATCCCGATGGGCCGGTCGCATCCATCAATCGCCCGGAAAGCTGCGGTCCGATCATCGTGCCGACCCCGTAGACGATCAACAGGCCGCTGGAGACCTTCACGAATTCTTCCGGGTCGGCGAGATCGTTGGCGTGCGCGACATTCAACGCATAGATCGGAAACAGCGCGGCGCCGAAAAGAAACATGCCGGCGAATATCATCACCGGGTTTTCCGGCTGGAACAGCATCATCGCCGTGGAAATCGCCGTCCCCAGGGCGCCGCCCATCACCATGACATAACGCCGGTCGATCTTGTCCGACAGGCGGCCAAACGGAAACTGCGCCGCCGCGCCGCCGATCATGCCGGACGCCATCATGGTCGCGATATTCGCGGTCGTCAGGCCGGCATCCTCGCCATAGATCGGCGCAAAGAACAGCCAGACGCCGTTGACCACGCCGGTCAGGAATGCGCCGACCACCGCGGCGGGCGACGTCAGGTACAGGCCCTTCAGGTCGAGCGAGACCCGGGCCAGCGGGACAGGCGCCGGCGCCGATGAGAGCGCCGTCGGCAGCAGGGCGAAGCCGAAAAGGATCGCCACGATCATGAACATCTCCGCACCGCCGACATCGCCGAACGGCATGATGTATTGCCCGATGGCGACGCCGAACATCGAAATGATCATATAGGCGGAGAAAATCGCGCCGCGGTTTTCGTTCGACACCTTCTCGTTCAGCCAGCTTTCGAGCACCATGTAGGCGCCGGCCGCGGCAAATCCGCCGAGACCGCGAATCAAGGCCCAGGCGAGCGGATGAATGGCCAGCGCATGCGCCAGAAACGACATCGCAAGCAGTGTCTGCAACGCCGCAAACACCCGGATATGCCCGACTCTTCGCACGAGATAGGGCATGAATATGCAGCCGAGCGTGAAAAAGAACGCAAAGGATGTGCCGACCCAGGCGATGTCCGTGCTGTTCCAGCCCTCCATCGATGCGCGAAGCGGCACCAAAACGCCTCCGAGGCCGATTCCGGCCAACATGAAGAACGTACTGACGAGCAGCGCCGATACGGGAATCAGTTGTGCGACCATCGCGCCTGGCTCCGGCAATTCCGTTGACCATGCCTGCAAGCGCCGCCGGCGGATATGATCATTTCGCCATGGTCGAATAGAATTGCGACGATCGATGTCGCCGCGCCGCCAAGGCCGCCGCGACCCCGTGGCAAACTGACAACGGATGCTTTCGCGGTTTCATCGATGACGGGAGGATGAAGATATGAGCAATGCCGATCTGAATGCGATTATGGATTTCGACCGGTTTCCGCTTGATCGGGTCGGATCGCAACCCTGGTCGGATCTCGTCGAAAACTGCCGGCGGGAACTGCTCCGAAACGGAATGTTCAACCTCGAAGGATTCCTCAAGCCGGGTATCGCGGAGCGGGCGACGGCCGAACTGAGGCCGGTCATCACGTCGTCTTCCTTTGAGCATCGCCGCGCCCACAATATTTATTTCAAGCCGGAAATCCCCGAATTGGACGCCTCTCATCCGGCCTTGCGACAGTGCGAAACCGTGAACCACACCATTTGCGCCGATCAGATGGCCGATTCAATCGTGATGGTCATTTATGAGTATCCGCCACTGGCGGCATTCCTTGCCGCCGCGATGGGCAAGGACAAACTGCATCCGATGGCCGATCCTCTGGCGCGCGCGAATGTCATGGAATATCGCGATGGCGAGGCGCTCAATTGGCATTTCGACCGATCGGAATTCACCACGACCCTGCTGTTGCAGGCACCGGAAAACGGGGGCGCGTTTCAGTACCGGTCCGATCTTCGTACCGATGACGATCCGAATTACGGCGGCGTCGCGAGCCTGCTGCGGGGTCGGGACGATCGGGTCAGGACGCTGAACCTGTCCGCGGGTACGCTGAACGTCTTTCGCGGCAGGAACACCGCCCACAGGGTCACGCCCGTCGCCGGATCCAAAGAGCGGATTATCGCCGTCTTTTCGTACTATGAAAAACCGGGAGTGACGTTCTCGGAGGCGGAGAGAATTGGATTTTATGGCCGCGCGGCCTGAACCCCTGCCCGCCATGAGGCTCCGCCGTTGGTCAACACAACGCCGGTCGCCGCGATACCGCGGACGAAATGCCTGTAAATCCGAGACGGTTCACCGCGAAGCGTCCGCCCGCCGATAGCCGGGAGAGAACGTCTTCAGATAGGCGATGACGTTCATCCGGTCCTCTTCCTTCTTCAGCCGGAATGTCATTTTCGCCCTGGCCTTTTTGTCGCCGAGGTAGTCGCGAAGGAACCGCTTTGGATTGCCGATATAGGCGAAGATCCTTTCCTCATCCCAGACGAGACCCTTTTCGCCCGCCGCCACGATGCTCCTGCCGTATTTATAGCCCTCGAAAGTGCCGGCCGTGCGGCCGAAAACACCGTTCAATACCGGCCCGACGCCGTTTTTCGCGTCATCGCCGATCTTGTGACAGGTGGCGCATTTCTTGAAAATTTTCTCGCCGGCCGCAATATCGCCGTCTTGCGCGAACGAAGGCGCGGCGCATGCAAACGCCAGTCCCGCGGCCAAGGCGCGGACAGCCCGTCGTCCGATCGTTTTCGAAATGGCGTTTCGCCTGAATAGCGTCATCGTCAAATACCCCGCCGAAGTTTTTGTGCGTCGAGGCCGGTCACGGTCCAATCACACTCGATTGTCCGAAATGAACGCACCTCTGACAATATCGTGACCGGTTGCGCCGTCCCGGACCGTTTCATCCGGCGCCGCCGCTTGATCCTCGGTGCGGTTTTCCCGCTTCGAGCAGCCGCGTTTTCACCGCCAGAAAGTCCCGCCATGCCAGGCGCTTGTGGGCCGGATTGCGCAGGAGATATGCGGGATGGAGGCTCGGCATCGCCGTAATCCCGGTTCCCGAGGGACCGGCGTATGTCTTCCAATTGCCGCGCTGGCGCATGATGCCTTCGGTCGATTTCAGCAGAACCTTGGTGGCGGGTCCGCCGAGCGTGACGATGATGTCCGGATTCGCCAATTCGATCTGCCGCTCGATGAACGGCCGGCAGATTTCCGTTTCCTGCGGCGTCGGCGTCCGATTTCCCGGCGGCCGCCACGGGATCACGTTGGCGACGTAAACCCGCGTCCGGTCGAGGCCGATCGCCGCCAGCATCCGGTCGAGCAACTGCCCGGACCGGCCGACGAACGGCAGCCCCTCGATATCCTCGTCGCGACCCGGCGCCTCGCCGATCACCATAAGCGGACCTTCCGGGTTCCCGTCCGAAAACGCCAGGTTCTTGGCGGTGAACTTCAGATTGCAGCCGTCGAATGCCGACAAACGGTCGCGAAGCTCATCGAGCGATGTCGCGCTCGACGCCAGTTCGCGGGCGCGGGCCGCCTGGCTGCCGTCCGGCGCCGACATTCCCGCGGGCTTCGCGACCGGCGTCGCGGAAGGAGCGGGCGCGGTGAACCGGCCGCCCCGGACCGGCCTGCCGATCTTGCCCGCCTTTTCGGCGGGTTCCGTCGGCGCGGGGTCCGAAAACCGGTTGAACGGCGTTTCCGCGAGCGCCGCATCGACGCCCGCATCGCGATAGAACATCAGCAATTCGCGCAAGTCCGCCATGTCGCCTCGTCGTCCTTATCAATGATCATGAGTGGCAGAAACGCGCATGCGATTCAAGCTCAGGACGCCGGAATGCGCGGATCCTGCAGCAGGTAAAACTCCGGTTGCGGGGTGAAATCGGTAATCATGAAACGGAAACTCGCCGTATCCAGCGCATCGACATGGCCGTCGAAATACACCAGCCGGTCATGGGGTTCGAAGGTGTCGTCGAACTTGTTGAAGCGATCCGAGAGGATCGCCGTGCTGTCGGTGCGACGCTGATCGAATGACAATCCATCGCCATAGACGCTCGGTTTGCGCAGCACCTCCTGCAGTTCGAACTCGAACTCGAGCCAGGGCAGGCCGCTGGCGTTGAACGTCTCGATTCTCATGTGGAGTATGCCGTTGGCGTAGTCTCCGGCCAACGCGAACGGCTTTATCTTCCGGGTCGCTCGGATGACCATGGTTACCGGACTTGCCGAATTGAGCTCCTGCGCGATCACGATCGGATGTTCGCGGGTGCCGATTCCCGAAACGGCCTTGATTGTGAAACCGCCGAGTTCATCGGAAAAGGAGTATGCGCCGGCATGCCAAAGCCTGCCCGGTTTCTTGCCGGAAGCCATGCCGGCGCCCGCCACGGCGGTCGCGAACGCCACGATCATTGCCAGACACAGTGCTGCGGCGCGACGCGGCATCGGTTTCTCCCTTGTCGGACGCCTTGGCCGACGAACGGAGATTTTGCCCGAAAATCGCGGATTCGCCAATCCGCGGCCATGCGCAATTCCGCGTGAGCGATCGAAGCGCGATAGTCCGGAAGTTTACCGGTGTTTACGCAATACGCGGCAAGCGCGCCGCCGAAGCGCCGCCATTTTTGGAAATCGGTACCGATTGCGGTTTCACACGGAACCGCCTTTGCTGTAATAGCGCCCGAAACGGCGTGTGCGATGGGTTTTGGTTTCGGAGGTCGCAATGGGTGAAGTCGAACGCGAAAGCATGGAATTCGACGTTGTCGTCGTGGGCGCTGGCCCGGCGGGGCTTGCGGCTTCCATCCGGCTCAAGCAGTTGAATCCCGACCTTTCGGTCGTGGTTCTGGAAAAGGGCGCGGAAGTCGGCGCGCACATCCTGTCCGGCGCCGTTGTCGATCCGATCGGCATCGATGCCTTGTTTCCGGGCTGGCGGGACGAAGAGGGCCATCCTTTCAGGACTCCGGTCACCGCCGACCGCTTTCTCGTCCTTGGCCATTCCGGATCGATGCGTCTGCCCAACATCATGATGCCGCCGATGATGAACAATCGCGGCAACTACATCGTGTCGCTGGGCAATGTCTGCCGCTGGCTGGCCGGGAAGGCGGAGGCGCTGGGTGTCGAGGTTTATCCCGGATTTGCGGCCGCGGAAGTTCTTTACAACGACGACGGCGCGGTCGTCGGCGTGGCGACGGGAGACATGGGCCTCGACAAGGACGGCAATCCCGGTCCGAACCATGAACCCGGCATGGAACTGCGCGGCGGATATACGCTGATCGGCGAGGGCGCGCGCGGTTCGCTCGCCAAGCAACTGATCGCCAGGTTCGCGCTCGATGAAGGCCGCGAACCGCAAAAGTTCGGTATCGGCCTGAAGGAACTGTGGCAGGTGGAGCCCGAAAAACACAAGCCGGGTCTGGTTCAGCATTCGTTCGGATGGCCGCTCGACGGGCGGACGGGCGGCGGTTCGTTCCTCTATCATCTGGAGGACAATCAGGTTGCGGTCGGATTTGTCGTTCACCTGAATTACAAGAACCCCTACCTGTCGCCGTTCGGGGAATTCCAGCGGTTTAAGACTCACCCCTCCATCCGCGAAATTTTTGAGGGCGGCAAACGCATCGCCTACGGCGCCCGCGCGATCACGGAGGGCGGCTGGCAGTCCGTGCCGAAACTGACGTTTCCGGGCGGGGCGTTGATCGGGTGCTCGGCCGGATTCGTGAACGTGCCGCGCATCAAGGGGTCTCACAACGCGGTGCTATCCGGCATGCAGGCCGCCGACGCGGTCGCCGGGGCGATTGCGGCGGGCAGGGCCGGCGACGAACCGGCGGACTACGAGAACGGCTGGCGCGACTCCCCCATCGGTCGCGACCTGAAAAGGGTCCGCAACGTCAAACCGCTCTGGTCGAAACTCGGCGCCGTCATGGGCATAGGCCTTGGCGGCTTCGATATGTGGTTCAACGCGATATCCGGCGGTTTTTCGCTTTTCGGCGCCATGAGACACGGCGGGTCCGATGCGGCGTCCCTCGAACCGGCGTCGGTTCACAAGCCGATCGAATATCCGAAGCCGGACGGCGTGATTTCCTTCGATCGTCTCTCCTCGGTGTTCCTGTCCAATACGAACCACGAGGAAAATCAGCCGGTGCATCTCAAGGTTGCCGACCCCGGTCTGCACTGGCGGTCGGAACTCGGCAGGTTCGCGGGACCGTCCGGCCGTTATTGTCCGGCCGGCGTGTACGAGTGGGTGGACGGGGACGGGAATTCAATTCCCGACGCCGACATGACATCGGCGATCGACGCCCGATTTGTCATCAACGCGCAGAACTGCGTCCACTGCAAAACCTGCGACATCAAGGATCCCGACCGCAACATCGACTGGACCCCGCCGCAGGGCGGCGAGGGCCCGGTCTATCCCAACATGTAGCGATATGGGGCCGCCCTTGTGTTCAACCGCTGCGATAAAGACAGGCGGCGCGGCATCCGTGGGAACGATTTTGTTGTCCGGCATGCGATCGGATTATTCTGCCGATCCCGACAGGCGATGGACGGAGCCGCAACATTGTTTCGCGAGCCGCCCGCGCGGGAGGAAACGGACTTATTCCGCCGCCGCCCTCATCGGATTGTTCGGGTGATGCGTCCAATTGGCATAATCCGGATCGACCGGTTTTCCCGTGCGCTTGTCGGGTTCGCCCGCGGCAAGCGGCTCCATGGTAATGCAGCCATCGACAGGACAGACATTGACGCATAGATTGCAGCCGACGCATTCCTCGTCGATCACCTCGAAATGGCGCTTGCCGTTGAGCGTCGCCGTGATCGCCTGATGCGACGTGTCCTCACAGGCGATGTGACAGCGACCGCACTTGATGCAAAGATCCTGATCGATCCTGGCCTTGGTCACATAATTGAGGTTCAGATACTGCCAATCGGTGACGTTCGGAACGGCTTTGCCGATCACATCGCCGAGCGTCGCATGCCCCTTCTCGTCCATCCAGTTTTTCAGACCCTCGATCATCTCTCCGACGATCTTGAATCCGTAGGTCATCGCCGCGGTGCACACCTGCACATTGCCGGCGCCGAGCGCGAGAAACTCGGCGGCGTCACGCCATGTCGCGATACCGCCGATGCCGGAAATCGGCAACCCCGCCGTTTCGGGATCGCGGGCGATTTCCGCGACCATATTGAGCGCGATCGGCTTGACCGCCGGACCGCAATAGCCGCCATGCGATCCCTTGCCGTCAATCGAGGGCTCGGGCGAAAAATCATCGAGGTCGACTGACGTGATCGATGAAACCGTATTGATCAGCGAAACCGCGTCGGCCCCGCCGGCCTTCGCCGCGCGCGCCGGGTAACGGATATCGGTGATGTTGGGCGTCAGTTTCACGATGACCGGCATGCGGGTGTTCCGCTTGCACCAGCGCGCCACCATTTCGATATAATCGGGCACCTGTCCGACCGCGGAGCCCATGCCGCGTTCGCTCATGCCGTGCGGGCAGCCGAAATTGAGCTCGACGCCGTCGCACTCCGTATCTTCCACGCGCGGAAGGATCGCCTTCCACGCCGCTTCCTCACACGGCACCATGATCGACGCCACCACCGCCCGGTCCGGCCAGTCGCGCTTGACCTGCTTGATCTCCCGCAGATTGATCTCCAGATCGCGGTCGGTGATGAGTTCGATATTGTTCATTCCGAGCAAACGCCGGTCGGCGCCCCAGATGGCGCCATAGCGCGGGCCGTTGACGTTGACGATCGGCGGTCCCGTCTCGCCCAGCGTTTTCCACACGACGCCGCCCCACCCGGCCTCAAAGGCGCGAACGACATTATACTCCTTGTCCGTCGGCGGGGCGGACGCCAGCCAGAACGGATTTGGCGATTTGATCCCGATGAAATCGTTGCGGATGTCAGCCATCACGATCCTCCGTCGGATAAATGAATGTGCATGCTTTCGGCCGCGTCGCGTCCCTGCGCAACCGCCGTCACCGTCAGGTCATCGCCCCGGTCCGTACAGTCGCCGCCGGCCCAGACGCGGGACAATGACGTCTTCCCCTCGCGGTCGGTCCGGATGCGGCCATTTGTCAGATCGGGACCGGGCGAAGCGCCATTCAGGCGCGAGGCTTCCAATGTCTGACCGATTGCCTTTAACACCTGATCGGCGGCTATCGCAATCTCTTCTCCGTCACGATCGAACGTCATGCCGGTGACCCTGCCTCCATCGGTCACCATCGCTTTCGGAGTCAAACCGGTCCGGATGATCACGCCGCTTATTTGCGCAAGTTCCTGCTCCCATCCGGACGCCTTCATGCGCGAACGCGGGCCGCGATAGGCGATCGTCACCTCATCGGCGCCAAGCGCTTTCGCCTGCGTCGCGGCGTCTATCGCGGTCATGCCGCCGCCGATGACGACAACCCGGCGGCCGACGGGCACGGTGGACAAATCCGCGGCCTGACGGAGACCGGATATCCACCCGACCGCATCCTCGCTGCCTTCGGCCTTCGCGTCGGCGTTTCCCAAGGCGTTCACGCCGGCCAGTCCGCACGCCAGGAAAACGGCGTCGAACCTGCCGGTCAGTTCGGCGAGAGAAATATCCCGCCCCAGCATTTTTCCATGTTCGATGTCTATTCCACCGATTGCGGTTACATAATCCACTTCCGACTGCGCAAAATCGTCAACCGTCTTGTAGGCCGCGATGCCGAACTCGTTCAGTCCGCCGGATTTCTCCCGCGCTTCGAAGATGACGACATCATGACCGCGCATGGCGAGACGGTGAGCGCACGCCAGTCCGGCCGGTCCCGCTCCCACGATCGCAACTTTCCGATCCGTCGATGCAGGGCGCCGATAGAACTGCTTTCCGGCGTCCATCGCGGCGTCCGTTGCGTAGCGTTGAAGCCGCCCGATCCCGACCGGCCTGCCCTCGGCCGTCTCGCGCACGCAAACCTGTTCGCACAGGGTTTCGGTCGGGCAGACCCGTGCGCACATGCCGCCAAGAATATTCCGGTCGAATATGGTTTTCGCCGAACCCAACGGATCGCCGGTGGCGATCTGCCGGATGAACATCGGAATGTCGATCGATGTCGGACATGCGGTCACGCACGGCGCATCGTGGCAGAAATAACAGCGATCGGCTTCGACCGCCGCTTCATGCGCATCCATGCGCGGATGCAGATCCGAAAAATTCGTCCGGTACTCGTCTGCGGTCAAACGCGCGCCCGCAATTCCGGACGCATAACGGCCGTCAGCCATTTCTTTTCTCCCGAATGCCTTTTCATTCGCCATTATAGCACCGGAAATTTTTTTATCAATTGATCAAATTTCAATCGGCCCGTCACCGGATGGCATTGACCGCGCGATGGGGAAATTTCCGGTCTCGCGCTCCCGATCATTCCTTTCGATCGGGAGGAGGCCATCGCGAATGACCCGGTCCATGGCTTGACCGATTACGTGCGGACCCGGAACCCGGAACGGGCGAACCGCGTCGTGCGGAGGTCGCGGTCCGGCATGGTCAAAATGAACGGAAAATCTTGCGGCGCCGACTCGCCCTTTGGCGATTACAAACAGGCCGGCAACGGCCGCGAGGGCGGTATCCGGGGGCTTGAGGACTTTCTCGAGATCAAGGCCGTCAGCGACTGGATGACCGAGAGCGTCGAGATGGATATTGTCAACACTGCTCCGGTTCGCCGTAATCAAGCCCCTTCGCCGCACGACCCCCGGGTTCGACGGCCGCAAACCCCGGTCGGCCGCCATGTATGGACCGAATTGCATCATTTGATCATGGATGCGGTATTATATAGAGCTTCGCGTACAGTTTCGCCGCGAACACAAGACAGGCAGGGAAGGCAATGCAGGACCGTCCGCGATCAAACATGATGACCGGCGCCGAGGCGATGGTGCGCATGCTCGAGGCCCATGGCGTGCGTCACATATTCGGCCTGTGCGGCGATACGACGCTTCCGTTTTACGATGCGCTTTACAGCCTCGATCACGGCATCGAACACATTCTCACCCGCGACGAACGCTGTGCGGCGTACATGGCCGACGGCTATGCGCGGGTCACCGGCAGGGTCGGCGTTTGCGAAGGGCCTTCCGGCGGCGGCGCGACCTACATTCTGCCGGGCCTTGTCGAAGCGAATGAATCGTCGATACCGATTCTGGCCATAACGTCGGATGTCGGCACGCGATCGCGCGGACACTATCCGTTGACCGAGCTCGATCAGGAAGGGCTGATGCGCCCGCTGACCAAGTTCAACGCCGTCATCGACCATTCCGACGCCGTGCCGGACATGATGCGCACGGCATTTCGAAAGATGACCACCGGCAGGCCGGGTTCGGCGCATCTGGGATTTCCGATCGATGTGCAACGCGGTCCGGCCGAACCCGGGCAGATCTGGGCCGATGCGGCGCATGGGGTTTACCCGGCCTACCCGGCCGGTCCCGATCCCGATGCGATTGCCGGCGCTCTGGATGCAATCCTGTCCGCGAAGTTTCCGTTCGTCATCGCCGGCGGCGGCGTCGTCATCGCGCGGGGCGAAAGCGAATTCGAGACATTTGTCGAGACGCTGGATATCGCGGTCGCCACGACGATTTCAGGACAGGGCGCCATCGCCGAAATCCATCCGAACTGCGTCGGGGTCGTCGGTTCGAACGGCGGCGTGCCCGCAACGCGCGAGCTGGTCGAAACGGCCGATCTGGCCGTGTTCATCGGCTGCCGGGCCGGCTCCGTAACCACCGAGCTTTGGCGGCGCCCCGCGAAGGGAACGCGCATCGTCCACTTCGACAGCGACCCCGAGGTCATCTCGGCCTCCTACCGGACCGAGGCGGCCGTCGTCTCCGACGCACGGCTCGCGCTTGCGGCCCTGAACGCCGAACTGGCCCGCCGCCCGCCGCCGGCGCGATTCGGCGGCGCGGCCGCCGCCGCCAAAGCGAAGGAGAAGAAATGGGCGGAATTCGAACCATTGGCGTCGAGCCGCGATCGCCCCATCAAACCGGAACGAACCATCGCCGCGCTTCGCTCCGTTGTCGACGACGACGCGATCGTCGTCGGCGATCCGGGTACGCCCTGCCCTTACCTTTCGGCCTTCTATGAGATTCGCACAACCGGCCGGAAGCTGTTTTCGAACAGAGCCCACGGCGCACTCGGCTATTCGTTGTCCGCGGCGATGGGCGCGCACATCGGAGCTCCGGACAAGAAGGTGGTCGCGCTGATGGGCGACGGCAGCTTCGGCTTCACCTGCGGCGAATTGGAGACCGCGGTGCGCAGGAACATGCCCATCACCTTCATCGTCTTCTCGAACGCGGCCTATGGCTGGATCAAGGCCGGCCAGAAAGCGGCGTTCGGAGAACGTTACTATTCCGTCGATTTCAGTCGCACGGATCACGCGGCGGTCGCATCGGCGTTCGGGGTCAAATCCTGGAAGGTCGAAGAACCGGAAACGCTGCGGAACGTGTTGAAGGACGCGGTCGACCATGACGGGCCGACACTCGTCGACGTGATCAGCCAGTCATTGAACGAAGCCGCGGCTCCCGTTAGTGAATGGATCGCCTGATACGGGGAACCTCATCATGGGCGGCCACAAGATTGAAACAATTCGCGTTCACACGGTTTCGATACCGGCAAAGGCGGTGCATTCTCACGGCAGCGGCGACGTTTCGGGAATAAATACCGTCCTTTTGGAAGTGACGACAAACACGGGAATTACCGGTTGGGGCGAAGCCGCGCCCTGGCCGGTGTTCACCGGCACGGCGGAAGACAATGCGACGGCCCTCCATGTTCATTTGCGCCCTCTTCTGACCGGCGCCGACCCGCTACAGGTCGACGTTCATCTGAACGATGCGAACAAGGTTCTGGTCGGTCACAACGAGGCCAAGGCGGCGCTGGAGACGGCGCTTCTGGATATTGTCGGCCGGGTCACGGGCCTGCCGGTCGCCGAGCTGGTCGGAGGCCGTCACCGCGGCAATATTCCGATGAGTTTCTCCATCGCCAATCCCGATTTCGACGCCGACCGGGATGACATCGCCGCCATGTGGGCGGATGGCGTTCGTTTGTTCAAGATCAAGACCGGATTTGGGACCCACGCGTTCGACCTTATGCGCCTGGAAAAACTGCGCGAAATTTACGGCGCGGACATCGATCTGCGCGTCGATTACAATCAGGGTCTTCCGGCGTTCGACGCCATACGCCGCATTCACGACCTGGAAGCGTTTCGGCCTACATTCGTGGAACAGCCGGTCAGAACGAACGAACGCGCGGCGCTCGCCCGGATCACCCGTTCCGTCGATGTGCCGATCATGGCGGATGAAAGCGTGTTCGACCCGCGCCAGGCGTTCGAGGGCGCCCGGTCGCGCATCGCGGACATATTCTCGCTCAAGATCATGAAATCGGGCGGCATCCGTCGCGCTCTGGAAGTCGCCGCGATCGCCCGCGCGGCGGGCATCGAGGTTTATGGCGGTTGCATGTTCGAAACCGGCATCGCCCATGCGGCCGGCGCCCATCTGATGGCGGCCGTCCCCGATCTGTTGCTGGGATGCGAGTTCTACATGTCCACCTATTTCGCCGCCGAAGATATCCTGACCGAACCGTTTCCGGTCATGAACGGCGAGGTGCATGTTCCGACCGGGCCGGGCCTCGGCGTGAAGCCCGATCCGGAAAAACTGGCGAAGTACCGCACCGGCCTGCTGGAATAGCGCAATCGCGGCCGGCGCGAAAAGCTCGTTGCGTGGACCGATGATCTTCTCGTTTCGGCGAGGAAAATCCGCTGGGCAGCCGGTTTCAAACCGGCGGCCGGGGCGCCGCATCACGGCTTTGGCGGGGAACTTGCGGGCCGGAACCGGGAATTGGAACCGCGGCAACGTTACGGTTCGCCATCCCCGATTTCTTCCTTGCGCCGGGCGACATGGTCTTCGAGCGCCTCACGGATGGCCGGGTCGGGTCTGGGCTCCCGGTACTCCTCCAGCGCCCGCTTCCACAGACCCGTGGCGCGTTGCGTGGTGTCGAGCCCGCCGGCTTCCCGCCAGTTCTCGAAGTTCGCCCAGTTCGACAACATCGGCTGATAGAAGGCGTTTTCATATCGCTCAAGCGTATGGGCCTCGCCAAAGAAATGTCCGCCGGTCGGCACGCCGCCCAGCGCCTCGAGCGCCAATTCGCCGTCATCGACCTCAATGGGCGTCATGAATTCCAGCATGTGCTGGATCATTTCCACGTCCATGATGAACTTCTCGTAGGACGCGGTCAGTCCGCCTTCCTGCCACCCGGCGCCGTGATAGATCAGATTGCCGTGCCCGAGGACGGCCCCCCAAAGCGCCATCATGGTCTCATAGGCGCCCTGGGCGTCGGCGACATTCGACGCCGAGCCGGGCGTCGTCCGATAGGGCAGATCGTATCGGCGCGCCAATTGACCGCTGGCGATGTTCGCCTTGGCGTTTTCGGGCGTTCCAAACGCCGGCGCGCCCGACCGCATGTCGACATTCGAGGTAAACGCGCCATACATGACCGGCGCACCCGGTCGCACGATCTGCGTGAGCGTGACGCCAAACAGCGCCTCGGCGTTCTGTTGCGCGAGCGCCCCGGCGAGCGTAACCGGGCTCATCGCGCCCATCAGCGTGAAGGGCGTGACGATCGCCGTCTGGCCATATTCCGCCATCGTCATCATGCCTTCGGCCATCGCCTCGTCAAAGCGGCGAGGGCTGTTGACCGATATGACCGTCGCCGCGCCCGGATCGACCGATATCTCGTCAAGCGAAATCCCGCGCGCCAACGCCGTCATGTTGACGCCATCAAGCGCCCTTCCGCGGCCGATCGCCGAGACATTGAAACATTTGTCCGACAGTGTGGCGTTGGCGAAATAGGTATCGAGATGACGCGTATTGGCCGGCAATTCCATCGGTGCGCAAACCTGGTTGCCGATCATGTGAATGGCGTTGAAATGCTGGGCCAGCCGCGTGAAATCGCAATAATCGTCGTAGTTGCCCGCACGCCTGCCGCGCTCGAAATCCTGAACGTTCGGCGGGCCGGCCACAAGCGTGAAATTGATGTGATCGCCACCCAGCGTCAGCGCGTTTTCAGGATTGCGCGGCGTCAGCATGTGCACGGGCGGCGCGGTTTCGAGCGCCTCCCCGACCATGCCGCGATCGATCCGCACCGTCATGGTGTCGCGGTCCACCGCCGCGCCCCGGCCGGCAAACAAGTCGCAAGCCGAAGCGCTCATCATCTCGATGCCGAAATTTTCCAGAATGTGCATCGAGGCCTCGTGAACGGCCTCGATCTGATCTTCGCTCAAAAGGGCCATCGGGGACCATGGCGATCGCACCCGCCTTTTTGGCAGTTGCGGAATGCCGCCAACGCCCTTCATGGCGGAACGTCCGCCGCTCCGCCCGCCCTCCCGCCGCCGTCGTGCGCTCACGCGGCGACGCCTTTTTGCCGCCGCGGCCGATGCCGGAGCAGTGACAGGAATCGTTTCATCGATGGCGATGTTTCCATCCCGGCAATCTCCGCCTGTATGGATTTCGCGATCGGCCCAAGCCCGGCCTGCGTCGTCAGCGCGACAAATTTCTCCCCCACTTCCCGGTCGGTCAGCGGGTCGCCGGCATCGCCATGCGCGCGCGCCGGACCGGACGTCAGCACTCTGCCGTCCTTCAGGCGAACGGTCACATCGGCCCATCGTTCGGCGGGAAACTTCGCCGAATATTCCAGACGGTCGACCAGTTCCACCACACGCGCGAGATTCAGGATTTCCGGGTCATTCAGCGTTTGTCCCGAAATCTCGGTCGGGCCCAGCCTTCCCGTGACGAGATATGCCGCCAGAGGGAACGGCAGACTGTATTGCGCCTGCTCCGTATTGGCGGGATCGACCGTCGTCAACCGGGCGCCTTCCCTGAATGTGCGTACGATCAAACGATCGACATCCCGGTGGCCGAAGGCGGCGCTTTCCAGCAGCAGGCGTGTGGCCTCGATCGCGGGCTGCGCCCAGCGGCAGACCGGAAACGGTTTCAAATACTGCTCGGCGATCATCCAGCGCGAACCGAGGTGGTCCCACAGCGATGCCGTTCGGTCGTCCTCGACGGTAATTGCCGGAGCGCCGGTAAATCCGTCGCGCGCCAACAGCGCCGCGGACACGCCGGCCATCGCGCCCCATCCCGAACCGTCTTTCAGCATCGTCGGATGCGCGATACATCGCATCATCTGGCTGCGCGGCCCGTGATACTCCGCAATTCCAAGCGCCTCGCGCAACCGCGCCGGGGTCAGGCCCATACGTCTGCCGGCAACCGCCGCCGCCGCGATCGCGACCCACGCGCCCGATGTATGATAATCGGCCACCGTTCCGTGCAGAGCGATTCCGGCGCGGATGGCGATTTCGTACCCGACGATCAAATCGGCCAGGAACGCATCGCCGGGCATCCGGTCATCGGCGAACGCAAGCAGTCCGGGAAGCACGCCGCAACCTGCATGGCCCTTGGTTTCCGGATGACCGTCATGCGCGTCGAAGGCGTCGATGGTCATGCCATTGGCCAGCGCCGCGCCCGGCGGACTGACGCGACGGCCATCGAACAGCAGCGCGGCGCCATGGTTTCCAGCGGCAAAATTTTCCGCCGCGTGATCGCCAATTATGCGACTGAGCGACGTCGTCGATCCGGCGGCCGCGACTCCGATCAGATCGAGCAGGCAACGCTTTGCGTGATAAACCGCTTCGTCCGGCGCTTGCTCAAGGCGGAAATCGCCGATGAACCGGACAACCGGATTTGACACTTGCTCCTCCCCGGACCGGCTTGTCTCCCCGACCGCCGACCGTTGCGCACATCATTCGCGCCGGCTGAAATTCATCTCTCCGCGACCTCCTTCGCCGCCGGTTTCGTGTCCTTTTTCTTCGACCCGGCGTCGAAACTGATTACCGGCTCCATCCCGGCAAGGATCGAATCGGTCAGATGGCACTTGACCTGATGACCGCCCTTCAGGTGGCGCACCGGCGGCACATCGGATTCGCACAAACGGTTCGGAACCTGCTCCTTGAATCGACAGCGCGTCTGGAAAGGGCAGCCGGATGGAGGATTCATGGCCGACGGAATATCGCCCTCGAGCACGATGTGCTTTTTCTGCACGCTGGTGTCGGCAATCGGGATCGCGGACAGCAACGCCTCGGTATAGGGATGATAGGGCGGCGAGAATATCTGGTCCGTCGTGCCCTGTTCCACGATGTGTCCGAGATACATGACCACCACGCGGTCGGCGATATAGCGCACCACCGACAAATCGTGGCTGATGAACAGCATGGTGGTCTTCGCTTCGCGTTGAATGTCCATCAGCAACTCCGTCACCGCCGCCTGGACGGAAACATCGAGCGCCGAGACCGGTTCGTCCGCGACGACCACCTTCGGTCTGCCGGCAAAGCAGCGCGCCACGCCGATACGCTGTTTCTGGCCGCCGGAAAGCTGACGCGGCATTCGGTTTTCGAACGCCCGCGGCAACTTCACCATGTCGAGCAGTTCGAGCATGGTCTGCCGCCGTTCGCCCGGAGTCTTGCC
Source organism: Rhizobiaceae bacterium (assembly GCA_965204295.1). GTDB lineage: Bacteria > Pseudomonadota > Alphaproteobacteria > Rhizobiales > Rhizobiaceae > JAWKWH01. Next base: position 685,414 of record OZ241973.1, on the reverse strand, counting down.
GATCTTGAACATCTCCAGCGTCCGCACAATCTGCGATCCGACCGTCTGGCTCGGATTGAGCGTGTCGAACGGGTTCTGGAACACCATCTGGATGGCTGAAATCGTTTCCGTGTCGCGATGCTCGATATCGACCGATTCAATGTTGCGATTGCCGAGCGAAATCGTGCCCGCGGTCGCAGTTTCCAGACCGAGCAGCATTTTCGCCAGGGTGGATTTGCCGCAACCGGATTCGCCGACGATCGCCACCGTCTCGGATTCGCGCGCATCGAAACTGATCGTTTCGTTCGCCTTGACGGTGCGGGTCTCGCTGCCGCCGAACATCTGGTTGGCCGCCACGCTGTAGTATTTCTTCACGCTGTCCATGCGCAGCACGACATCGCCCGGCTCGACCGGTTCGTTCGTTCGCAGGCCCTCGGGCAATGCCCCCCAGTCGAGTTCATCGAACCGCACGCAGCGGCTTGTGTGATTGGCGTGCCCTTTGACCGTATGCATGGGAATCTCCGCCGCATTGCATACGCCATCGACAAAATGATGGCAGCGCGGGCCGAAATTGCAGCCCTTCGGCCGTTCGTGCGGCAGCGGCAACTGGCCGGGGATGGCGATCAGAGGCCGCGAATTCTTGTCCGCGCCCGGCAGCGGGATCGAACGGAACAGCCCCTGGGTGTAGGGATGCCGCATGCGGTCGAACACGTCCTCGACCGCGCCGGCCTCTACCGCCTCGCCGGAATACATCACCGTGATGCGGTCGCACGTCTCCAGGATCAGGCCGAGATTGTGCGAGATGAACAGCATCGACGTGCCGAACTTCTTGCCGAGATCCTTGACCAGTTCGACAATGCCGGCCTCGACGGTCACGTCGAGCGCGGTGGTCGGTTCGTCGAGCAGCAACAATGCCGGCTTCGACAACAACGCCATGGCGATGACGACACGCTGCTGCTGGCCGCCGGAAAGCTGGTGCGGATACGAGTCCATCATCCGCTCGGGATCGGGAAGGCGAACGGCCTCCAGCATGTCGCGTGAGCGTTTGTAGGCCTCGGCGTTGGACACTTCCTCGTGGATGATTGGCACTTCCATAAGCTGTTTTGCGATTTTCATCGCCGGGTTGAGGCTCGCCATCGGTTCCTGATAGATCATCGCGATCTGAGAGCCGCGCAGATCCCGCAGTTCCTCCTGCGACATCTCTCCCATATCCCGGCCCTTGAACCTGATCCTGCCGCCGACGATTCTGCCGCGATTGCCCATGTCGCGCATGATGCCGAGCGCGACCGTGGACTTGCCGCAGCCCGATTCGCCGACAATGCCCATCGCCTCGCCGGGCATGACATTGCAGGAAAAATCCATCACCGCGGGAATCTCGCCGGCCCTTACGAAGAAGGAGATGGAGAGGTTTTCGATTTCGAGAATAGGTGTCTGCGCCATTGTCTTTTCCTCCCCGTCAGTCCTTGAGCGATTCTTCACGCAGACCGTCCGCGAGGAGATTGAGTCCGAGCACCATGCTCATCAACGCCAGCGCCGGCGGAATGGCGGGATGCGGATAGATGGACAGCAGCTTGCGGCCTTCGTTGATGGTCGAACCCCAGTCGGCGCTTTCGGGGCTAAGGCCGAGGCCAAAGAAACCGAGCGTTCCAAGCAGGATCGTCGTATAGCCGATGCGCAGGCAGAAATCGACGATCAGCGGCCCGCGCGCATTGGGCAGAATCTCCCAGAGCATGATGTACCAGGGGCCCTCTCCGCGGGTCTGAGCCGCCGCCACATAGTCGCGCGTCTTGATATCCATCACCAGGCCGCGAACGATACGGAAAACGGTCGGCGAGTTGACGAACACCACGGCGACGAAGATGTTCAGTATGTTCGGATCCATCGAAACGATGCCGAACGGGTCGGCATTGAACGCAACGCCTAGATAAAGCCAAAGCCCGACAACCAGCGCAATTCCGACCATGGTGTTTCGTTTCGAAGGCTGGGTAAAGAACTTCGACTGGATCAGCACCAGAACGAAAACGATCGGAAACACAAACAGGACCGCCGCCAGCACGTTCGGTATCGAACTTCGCCAGGAGAAATCGCCGAACCGCAGCAATTCATAACCGGTGTTGCGGATTTCCGGCGTTACCAGCAGGTAGAACAGCAGGATGACCGGGAACGCCAGCACCAGATTGGCGACAAAGCTCAGAAACGTATCCAGGCGGCCGGTGAAGAACCCGGCCGGCAGGCCGAGCGTGATTCCGACCATGAACGCGAACAACGTCGCCAGGGGCGCGATCACGAACACGACCTGGCTGCCCTGGACCATCCGGCTGAACACATCGCGCGCCAAATTGTCGCCGCCGAGCAGATAATAGGCCCCTTCCATGTCCCGCACGGGAGTACCGGGTGCCTTGTTTTTCATACCCGAAATCTGCGAAATCTCGTCGAACGGCGCGATGATATCCGCAAAACATGCCGTCAAAAACCAGAAAAGGACAATACCGAACCCGACAATTCCGGGGGTCGAGCCAAACAACTTCCCAAACAGTCCGAGATTGGCCCGGAATATGTATGAAACACCCAGAACGATCGCCATTCCAATCCATACCGGCCAGAAAACGGCGATGACCTGTCCCGCAATTCCAATTGCGCCAAGTGGTTCCATTCGATCGGCCTCCCCTTAACCGACCCGGATACGCGGATTGAGAAACGCATAGCCGATATCCGACAGCAACTGCGTAACCAGCACCACGATCACGGCGACAATCGAACAACTGAGAAGCAATTCAATGTCGTTGTTGGAGGCCGCCTGAACCAGGGTCCAGCCAAAGCCCTTGTAGTTGAACAGCGTTTCCACGATGACCACACCGGTCAACAGCCACGGAAACTGCAGCATGATGACCGTAAATGGCGCGATAAGCGCGTTGCGCAGGGCGTGCTTCAGAACCACCGCACCGAAGGTCATCCCCTTGAGACGGGCCGTGCGGATGTACTGCGCCGTCATTACCTCGGCCATCGAGGCGCGTGTCATTCTGGCGATATAGCCCATGCCATAGAGCGCCATTGTCATGACCGGCAGCGTGAAATTGGCGAAGGTCATGTCGTCCATCGCGGAGGTGGCCGAACCCTTGAACCATTTCAATCCAACCACGGAACTGGCGAATACGACGATGAGAATAACGCCTGACACATATTCCGGCGTCGCCGTCGTCGCGATCGAAAACGTCGACAGCGACCGGTCGGTCTTCGATCCTTCCCTCATTCCGGCCAGAACACCGATGACCAGCGCCATCGGCACCATGACGATCATGACCCAGAACATCAGTTTGCCGGTCAACAGCAATCGTTTGCCCACGACATCGCCGACTTCGGTTTTGAAGACGGTCGAATAGCCGAATTCCCATTGCAGGACGCCGCAATAATTCGGCATATCCTCCGGCGCCATGCCCGGTCGCAGACATCGCCCGCGTACCTTGCCTTCCTCGTCGACGTGCCGCCACCCCGGAACGATGCCCAGCCATTCGCCGTACCGGATCACCAGATTGCTGGTGTAGCCGTTGCGATCGAGCCAGGACACTATCTGCTCGTCCGTCATGCGCAAATTGCCTTGCGTCACGGCAAGTTTCCTCAGATTCGGCTGAAGATTGGCCAGGAAGAACACGATGAATGTCAGGCAAAGTGCTGTGAGAAACGCCACCCACAACCGTTTCAGGATAAACGCGCCCATAGTCTCCCCATCTTTCATATGTCATTGGCGCGGCGGTGTCTTGGACTACTCTTCCAACGGACACCACCGCCGTTCTATTCCCTCAGGGTAAAAATTCAGGGGCCGCAGGCCCCCGAGCAATCTTTATCAGGCGGCCCAACCCAGCCTGTGCATGTGAATCTCAAACGTCGGATGTTTCTCCGCGTTGACCACATTTTCCTTGTGGTGCCGATAGAGGGAACGCCAGTAAGGTTGCACGGTCACGCCTTCTTCCTGCATGATTTGTTCAATGCGCACCATGAGTTTGCGCCGTTTTTCAGGGTCGGCAACGGCCAACGCCTTAGTAACCAACTCATCAAATTCGGCATTCGAAAAGCCCCACTCATTCCAGTCTTGGCCAGTGCGGTAAGCAAGAGCAAGAATCTGAATGCCAAGCGGACGCATATTCCAGTTGGTCACGCTGAAGGTGTGTTTTGCCCAGTCGGGCCAGTAGGAAGCTCCAGGAACAACAGTGCGTTTGACCTTGAAGCCCGCTTCACGAAGCTGCGCAGCAGCAGCATCGGCCGTCGCACGACGCCAATTATCATCGGGCGACAACAAATCATGTTCAAAATCCATCATGCCGGCTTCTTCCATCAGTTTCTTCGCCGCCTCGAGGTCGCGCTTGATGGGAGGGAGCTCGGCATATTCTGGATGGATCGGACAAACGTGATGGTTTTCAGCAGGTGTGCCAAGACCCGCAACGCCCAACTCCAGCAGAATCGAATTGTCTATTGCAAGTGCCAGCGCGCGGCGTACCCTGACGTCTGCATAGGGCTTCTTTCCATTGATCTCAGCGGTATGTTGACCTCGAAGTACGATAGTTGCCGCTGTGACTGCATCAGACTTCACCAAGCCGAGGCTGTCGAAAATTTCGACAAATTCCCCGGTTGACTCGTAATTCATGTCGATCTCATCCGCCTCGTACGCCGCAACAAATGCGGAAGGGTCCAAGCCGTAGTCTATGCACTCGATCCGGTCGAGCCATGCACCGTTCCCGTCATCCCACCACTGGTGATCTTCATTGCGGACCAGCACGCCCTTGACGCCGACTTCGAGCAATTCGGGCAGGTACGGACCGGTGCCGACAGGATTGGCGAGCATCGCTTCGCCATCGTGCGACGAATGCACGATCGCCGCCGGATAGTCGGCCATGCCCGGAATGATCGAGATATCGGGCGCCGGAAGATTCAGCCTGACCGTATGGCTGTCGACAACCTCAATAACACCCTCGACGGCCTTGTTGGTGCCATTGGGGTTATCCTCGGACTTGACGTCGATCAGCGTCTCCATGCGGCCCGCCATCGAGTTGCCTTCGAAGTCGTTATCACACCAAAGACCTATATTGCGCGCGACATCGTCGGCGGTGAAATCGTCGCCATTGTTCCACTTCACGCCCTTGCGAACATGCAGCGTGTAGACGGTCGCATCGTCGTTGATTTGCCAACTCTCTAACAGGCGGCCTTCAAAAGTGCCATCGTTGTTGTACTGCACAAGATATTCAAGCCAGCCGCGCGCGAAATTCGCGATCTGGCTCCAGTCGAAGGTGCGCGGGTCTTTCAGTCCGCGAACTTCGGTCTGGATGCGCAGCGTGCCGCCCTTCCTGATGCCGTGCGACGCCGCCCTTGCTTCCGGCGCGGCAAGGCCGATCATGCCGTAAGCCATCGCCGTTGTCGCACCGAAGACGCTCGCCAGCGCAAGAAACTCGCGACGGTCGAATTTCCCGGCTTTCACGCCTTCCGCCATCTTCTCGATGGAGGCGGGCACGCGATCGCCATTGCTCTTGAATGTGGTCATTTCTCACTCCCGTTTGTTTGTTTGTTCGAACCTAGCATTCCGTACTTCCGCGCTTTTGTCAAAAAACAAGGCAGAGTCGACGTATCCGATACCGGCGCGCAGCCCAATTACGCCGCAACATTATAGAATTGCGACATGATCGATAGAATTGCGACATGATCGAACCCGAACCGCGCCGGCCTGTCCATCGGGTTCGTTTGAAGTCTTCGACAGGGAAACCGAAACGCCGCCGGTATGGCCGGCACGGCGACGCCGGCATATCCGCACGCATCCGCATGCGCGAACTCAGGCCGAACGTGGCATCAAATGTCGTTTCCGCTGGCCCTATCGTTCGGGCCGGATGCCGGTCAGGCTTCGCCGGCAGAAACCCGGATTTGGGAACATGTGCGATGAACACACTTGCCCCGCCGCTTGAGCAGTTTTCGACCAACTCCCTTGAACAGCACTGGATGCCGTTCTCTCAAAATCGCGACTTCAAGAAGGCGCCCCGCATGGTCGTGAAGAGCGAGGGCGTCTACCTCTGGGATCAGAATGGCGGCAGGATTGTCGACGGCTCGTCGGGTTTGTTCAACGTCGCCGCCGGCCATGGCCGCCGCGAGATCGCCGAAGCGGTTCATTCGCAGATGCTGCACAACGATTATTCGCCGCATTTCCAGATGGGCCATCCGGGTTCGTTTGCGCTCGCGTCAAAACTCTCACGCCATTTGCCGGACCCTTTCAATCATGTTTTCTTTGTCAATTCGGGCTCCGAAGCGATCGATACGGCGCTGAAAATGATCATGGCCTATCATCGCGCGCGCGGCGATTCCCGGCGTATCCGGTTTGTCAGCCGCGAACGCGCCTATCACGGCGTCAACATCGGCGGCGTGTCGCTTTCCGGCATGGTCAAGAACCGTGAAAGCTTTCCGGTCGTCATGCCGAATATCGTCATGATGCGTCATACCTGGGATGCGGAAAACACCTTCGTTCGCGGCCAGCCGGAAAACGGCGCGGAACTCGCCGACGATCTTCAGCGCCATTGCGAGACCTATGGCGGCGCGACAATCGCGGCCGTTTTCGTTGAGCCGGTCGCGGGCTCGACCGGTACGCTCGTTCCGCCGAAAGGCTATCTGGCGCGTCTGCGCGAAATCTGCGACCGGCACGGCATTCTGCTTGTCTTCGATGAGGTCATCACCGGGTTTGGCCGCCTCGGCAAGGCGTTCGCAAGCCATGCGTTCGATGTCGCCCCCGACCTCATCACCATGGCCAAGGCCCTGACCAACGGCGCAATCCCCATGGGCGCGGTGGCGGCGCGGGATGAGATATACGAGACCGTCACCGACGCCTCGCCGGAAAGCGCGATCGAGTTTTTTCACGGCTATACCTATTCGGCGCATCCGGCCGCATGCGCGGCCGGTCTGGCGGCCTTGCGGATATATGAAAGCGAGGGGCTCTACGACCGCGCCGCTTCGCTGTCGGACTACTTTCTCGACGCCGTCTGGTCGCTCAAGGATATTCCGGCGGTGCGCGACCTGCGCGGCCATGGTCTGCTGGCCGGCATCGAAGTCCGGCCGGAAGACGGAAAACCCGGCGTCCGCGGCCAGGCGCTGCAAAAGGAGATGTTCTGGAACGGTTGCCATGTGAAATGGACCGGCGACACGGCCATAGTCGCGCCGCCATTGATCTCCGAAAAGCGGCATATCGACGAAATCATCGATGTTTTCAGGAAAACGCTGGCGAAAATACCGGGTTGACCGTCAAACCGGCCCGCTTTGCAGCCGGCCGGCTTTGGCCCGTCCGGCGCTCACAAAGTCGTGTGATATTCGGGAACGAAAGTCTGATCGTCCATCGGCGGGCGCGTGTAGCCGCGTTGCGGCGGTCGCTCCTCAAGCCTGATGGGTTCAGGGGTCAGATCCTCGTAGGGGATCAGCGACAACAGATGGTTGATACAGTTCAGCCGGGCGTGTGTCTTGACGTCCGACGCCACCACGTACCAAGGTGCCTGCTTGATATCCGTATGGGCGAACATCTCGTCCTTGGCCTTTGAGTAATCGACCCAGCGTTTCCGGCTTTCCAGGTCCATCGGGCTCAGCTTCCACCTCTTCGTCGGATCGGTGAGCCGTTTTTGAAACCGTCGCTCCTGCTCCTCGTCGCTGACCGAAAACCAGTACTTGATCAACTGGATTCCCGACCGCACCAGCATGCGTTCAAATTCGGGACAACTGCGCAAAAACTCTTGGTATTCCCTTTCGGTGCAAAACCCCATGACCCGCTCCACGCCGGCCCGGTTGTACCAGGACCGATCGAAAATCATGATTTCGCCGGCGGCGGGGAGATGGGCGGCATAGCGTTGGAAATACCATTGCGTCTTCTCCCGCTCGGTCGGCGCGGGCAGCGCCACCACCTGACATATGCGGGGGTTCAGGGCCTCGGTGATGCGTTTGATCGTTCCGCCCTTGCCGGCGGCGTCCCGGCCCTCGAACATGATGGCGACCCGATGGCCGGTGCGCTTGACCCATTCCTGAAGCTTGACCAGCTCGATCTGTTGCAGCGCGAGGGTTTTTTCGTAGACCGCTTTCGGGACCTTCTTGGATTTCGGTCGCGACGGGTCGCCGGAGCTCCCTGATTTGCCGTTCGTCTTCTTGCCGTTCATCTCATTCACCTCCGTAAACTGTCCGCCGGCGCCGCCGATTTCCCCCATTTCGCCCGATATCGGCGAAAATAACCCGAAATCGCCGCCCGGGCGACCCCTTTTGTTTCTCTCGCATGTCCACGCATTGCAACGCATGCCTGCACGGATATTTGCGTCCGGCAAAGCGCATTCGAGAACGCTAGCTACCGATCGACCTCCGCTACTCGAACACGATTGCCGGACCTCTCGCTCCTTCCCGCTCGGCTTCCAGCCGCATCCGAACCTGTTCGGCGATATCGCGGTAGATGCGGGCGACATCGCTCCCGGCGTCGGAAGCCACGATAGGCGCGCCCGTATCGGACGTTTCCCGGATCGCCATCCGCAACGGCACTTCGCCCAAAAAAGGCACGCCGATCCTTTCCGCCTCCGCGCGCGCTCCGCCATGGCCGAATATATCGTGCCTGCCGCCGCAATCGGGACACCGGAAGTAGCTCATGTTCTCGATCAGTCCCAGCAGCGGCACATCCACCTTGCGGAACATGTTAAGCCCCTTGCGCGCGTCGATCAGCGCTAAATCCTGTGGCGTTGAAACGATTACCGCGCCGGCCAGCGGCACCTGCTGCGCCATCGTCAGTTGCGCATCCCCCGTTCCCGGCGGCATGTCGACCACGAGCACGTCGAGTTCGCCCCATTCCACTTCGCGCAGCATTTGTGTCAGCGCCGAGATCACCATCGGGCCGCGCCAGATCATCGGCGTGTCTTCCTCGACCAGAAAGCCCATTGACATGATTTTCAGGCCATGGCCCTCCATCGGCGCAAGAACCCGGTCGGATATCGCCCGCGGCCTGCCTGTGATCCCGAGCAATCGCGGCATGGACGGGCCGTAAATATCGGCGTCGAGAATACCGACCTTCAGTCCGTTTGCCTGCAGTCCAAGCGCCAGGTTCACCGATGTGGTCGACTTTCCAACGCCACCCTTGCCGGAAGCGACCGCGATGATGGCGCCGACACCCGGCACACCCGACTTTTCCTGTGCCTGCCGGGGTCGGCGTATCTCATCGGCGCTCTGAGATGGAGGGTGAATCGCCGCCGTTCCATTGCCTGAACCTGCCTCTTTCTCGGCGGTAAGCGCCACCGCCGCCGCCTTGACGCCGTCCAACCGCTCCACGGCCCGTTCGGCCGTCGCCCGCAGCGACTCCAGAGCTTCGGCCTTGTCCGAGGGCACGGTGATCGAGAAGAACACCTTTTCGTCGGCGATGAAGATTTCGGACACCAGCCCGGCCGACACGATGTCGCCCGCCCCGTCCGGACCGTGGATTACGCCGAGCGCTTTCAGCACCCGTTCTTTCGTGACAGTCATGGCCTATCCGCGTTGTCTGTTCGCCGAACAGATAGGCCATGATCTTTCCCGCGCCAAGGGACCGGAGCGTTTTGTGCCCGATCGACGCACGACGGCGCGTTACGAATAGCTGACAACCTCGAACTCTATGCCGTCCACGTCGTTGAAGTAGAAACGCTTGCCGGGCTCGTAATCGGCGTGAGAGTGCGGGGTGAAGCCTTCCGCCCTGACCCGCTCCTCGGCGGCTTTCAGGTCGTCGACGACGATGCCGATATGGTTGAGCCCGCCGGCCGTCGTATAGTTCCCGCCATCGGCCGGCGCCGTTGTTCCGGCATTCGAATATATGGCCAGGTAATCCTCGGCGTTGCCGACATGTATGGTGTAGCCGGCCTCCTTGGCCTCGCCCTTCCAGCGAATATGCCAGCCAAACAGCCGGCAGAGCGCGCCAGCGGTTCTTTCCGGATCGGATACGGTCAGATTCACATGTTCCAGCTTGCCGGTCCGCATGTCGATTTCCTTTCGATTTCCAATGTCGTCATCGCCGCTTGACGCCACGAATTTGCAAGCCTGACACCTCAAGTCAACTTGAGGTCAAGCGGAAATACCGATTTGAACGGGGAAGACGGAATGCGCGCGCGAACCACATCTGAGCATTGGCGAAGTCTCCGACCGGACCGGCTTGTCCGTCTTGGCCATCCGTTACTACGAAGAGGAAGGTCTGGTATATCCGGAGCGCAATGCCGGCGGCCGGCGGCGGTTTCCGCGCGCCGACATCCGCCGTCTTTCCTTCGTTATGGCCGCCCGGCGATTCGGCTTCACCATCGGTGAAATACGCGAGCGGTTGCAAAAGCTGCCGGAGAATCGCGCGCCGACGAAAAGAGACTGGTCAAAAATCAGCCGACCCTTCCGCGGCAGGCTCGACGCGAAGACCGCGTCATCGACCGGATTGCGCGATAATCTCGACCTGTTGTGCACCGGCTGCGGCTGCCTGTCGCTTCAGCGTTGCAAACCGGTCAATCCGGACGACGAGGCGGCCAAGGCCGGCGCCGGCCCGCGGTTTGTTTTGGGTTCGAGGTAAGCGACGCTAATCCCGCCAGCGCTCCAGTTTCGGAATCCGCCGTGTGAACAGCCAGGCCATGAAGCGCGGCATACCCTTCTTCGTCATTTGCTCGACGCAGAAATCCTGCATCCGCCTTGCGGTGAATCCCGGGTGCCGGAATGCGCCTTCGCGATAACACAAAGAACAGTATTTGACGCTGCGGCTGCCGTCGGCCTCCGTTCCGCCTCCCCCGGGGTCCTTGCTCATCGGCATTGAACAACTCTGGCAAATGGCGGTCATTCGCATCGCTCCCCTTGCTACGGCTAAAAGCGGCGCCCCCGCGCATCGCCGACAGAATGGAGGTCATCCTGCAAAAACCACGCGCTACAATCAACGGTTTTGCGACGCGCCGGTTCACGCGCGATGCGCCGGCGCTAGGGAGCATGTCTCATCAGCGTATGCCGCGCGTACCGAGACCTCCACGGAGTATTCCGCATGCGGCTTCAAAGCCGGCAATGTCGCGCTCAACTGGACTCCCCGTTTCGAGAACTTCGAATCTCGATACCGGTCCGGCTTTTCGCTTCTGAAACGGGATTGTTGAAGACGTTCAGCGACTGCGCGACCGATTCGCCCAAGTCCGACAATCCCGATGTTTTTTCCCGAGACTTTTCTTTGCAAGGGAAATGCGCCGCTCTTTACCCAATTACCCGACAATATCCAGTCTGATGCCCCAACCATTCCGCGTGACTGGGCAATGACCATACCTACGGCCGGATCGGCAACATCGTCCGTCAGCACATCGGGGGTGTTGGTGACTTTAATGCCTTTCGAGGCGGCATAGTCAACGTCGATGGTATCGTGGCCAACGCCGTAATTTGCAATCATTCCAAGCTTGGGGAAGACGTCCATGATTTCGGCGCCCAGCGTTCCATGGCCCCGAAACGCAAACGCTTCGATCCTTGCAAAGGCGTTCGATGGCAGTTCGCTGACTTTCGCCCCATAGGGCAGATTGAACACCTCGTATGCAGCCTCCAAAGGCTCCGTGTCCCGGTCATCATAGGTTTCGAATGTTAGAATCGCGGGTTTTGTCATTGTTTTCCGTTTCGTTGCGGGCCGTGTCGATGGACGCCAAATCCTATTGGTTTCAGTGAGTTTCCAGGGTGTTGCTCATCGGGCCCCCAGATGGCCTGATATGTATCGACCGCACGTCCGCTGCGCTGAAATACGATTGCAAAACTCAAAAGCGCCAACCACCAAAGCAAGATCAGCGCGATGATCCAGCGTTGCGCGTTGACTTCCCACAAACCTGTCAGAATTGCAGCTGCAGCACACAGCAGCGCCAGATATCCCAGGCTTTTGTGACAATGTTCAAAGACGGTCCGCCGCCGGCTCATGTTATAGTGATCTCCCCACCAAGTCCCATCTGGAGCATGGTCTGTGGGACCGCCTTTGGATCCCCTGAAAATACCGCTGAGCACCTGAAAAACAAGCAATGCCAGGGCGCCGATGCCGAACCGACGATGCCAACTATCTTGATCGGACAAGCCACCGTTGAGCCACCAGATCAAACTAAATCCAATCAGCACAAGCAGTGCGCCAATCCATTGCAAAGCCAAATGACTGATCCACCAGTTTTGATTGTCAAGCTGTTCGGGCCAGTTTTGGTTGGGCCAAATCTTGAAAAAGCGGGCGATGAAAACACCAAGAGGCAGCATAATCCCCCATCCGGTCACCATGAGACGACCGTGCCACGACACGGCCCAACCGATCTCATGAACGCGCGTTGGATCAATCGGGGAAAGCACCCAATCCACTATTAGCAGTCCTTAAGCACAATAGGGATTGCTAACATCCCAGCGGTGCTGTGGAAGATAGGGACCAGACGACAACCGGGTGCGGGTCTCATCCCACATCGCTTTGAGTTCTTTCCAGTCTCCCAGTACCTGAGACGGGTCATTTTGCGACCGCACCACGTATTCCGGAAACTGGCTGCGCCCGGTAGGCTGGCCCGTGACATTGAAGCGCAAATCAAACGACCAGCGATAGTCATCGCTCGTATTGGCAAGTGAAGAATGAGGGGTAAGGGGGTGAAATATGACCGCGCCTCCGGCCTTGACGGGTGTTGGCACCGCGTTTTCGCGCAGCGTGTCCTGGTCTACGATTGCAACCTGTTTACGGCAGCAATGGGGTAGCAATCCTTCTTCGGGGCCGCTTGAGGCGACCTGCAGACAGCCGTTTTCAATCGTCGCGTCGGTGACGGCGAGCCATACAGTAACCATCGTCGTATCATCGGCCTCAGCCAGAGTGACACCTTTGTCCTGATGCCAATCGGTTGCGATCACGTGGGCACGCAATTCATCTTTGCAAACGGCCCGTTCCGGCGGCTTGATGCGAACGTGCTGGATAGGATTTGCAGTGATCTCGGGACCGATCAGGTCTTCGACAACATCCAACAACCCGGGGTGCCGAACCAAATTGAAGATGGCCGGTCCCGAATGCATAGGCGAATCATGCTTTACATCACCATGTGGCAAGCTGATATTGAGCGGCTGATGCACATCAAGATCGTTTAAATAGCCTTGATCCAGCTTTTCCCAAAACTCCAGCTTTTCGGGCGCCTCATTCACCAATCCCTGGCTGAACCATTCCCGGTACAAGTCGTCGACCCGGGCTGCATATTCGGTTCGAATTGCTGAAAGCGTGTCTCGGTCCACCAAATCTTCAACGACCAGATACCCTTTGGTGTTAAAATGACCGATTTGTTCGGGACTTAACATCGGAATTCTCCTCAAAAATTCAGGATGCCGTTGTTGAAGGGCGGGGCGCCGCCGTTGTGCGGATCATTACCGTCGGGAAAATTTGCCATCGACTATCCTTTCACGGCGCCAGCCGTCATGCCTGCAATAATCTGGCGGGCGGCAAAGAACGTGAATAGAAGCGGTGGGATAACGATAAGGGTGCCCATGGCCATAATGCGTCCCCACTCGACACCGGTATCGGTGAGATAGCCGGAGACCGCAACCGGCAAAGTCCGAGTATTGCGACCTGTTAACAGCAATGCCAGAATAAATTCGTTCCAGGCAATGCGGAAGGTAAAGATGCCGGCCACCGCATAGCCTGACTTCATCAATGGGAACAAAACCTTGAAGAAGACCTGCAGGGGCGATGCGCCGTCGACAATCGCCGCCTCCTCCAATTCGACCGGGATCTGTTTGTAGAAGCCAAACAGCAACCATATTGCGAAAGGCAGATTGAGGGCGGTGTAGAAAAAGATCAGCACTATCAAGTCGCTGCGAAGGTTGAAGGCAAGTACCATGGAAAACGCAGGAACGGCTAAAACCGCAGGCGGCACCATCCGTACCAGCAAAGTGGCATTGGCAACGAAACGACGGCCCTTAAACTCGGCGCGCGCCAGCGCATAGGCGCATAGACCGCCCAGCAGCAGCGTCAGAAATGTTGATATCGTTGCGACGAGAATGGAGTTCCACAAATACCGGTCGAATTTTCCGGCCCCCATCACATCCTGATAGTTTTCGATCGTCGGTACAAAAAAGAACCAGATCGGCTTTCCGTCAAATATGGTGATCTGGTCTTTGAGCGACGTCGAAATCATCACCCAGATTGGCGTCAGGCAGATGAGCGCCAGCAGAACAAGAAAGAAGTAGTGGCCGCCCACACGCCAGGGGCTGTTTAGAGAGCCCGTTGCGATCCGTTCAGACATCGGCCTTGTCCTTCATTGGATTGCCAATAATCAAAATACCGGCTGACAGAACGGTGACTATCACAATCAACAATACGGCGATTGCGGAAGCGTATCCGAGCAATTGTGCGTCAAAAGCGCGATTATAGATATGTAGAGATAGCAATTCCGTCGCCCTGCCGGGGCCGCCTCCGGTCATGATGTACATCACCTCCAGCGCACGGAACACGTCGATCAATCGCATCAACAGCGCAATGACGAGGATCGACGAAATCATCGGCAATTTGACCAGAAAAATCTGCTGCCACCAGTTTGCGCCATCGATGCGCGAAGCTTCCAGAACTTCCGAGGGCAGGGCCTGCAAACCGGCGATAACGATGATGAAGATGAAAGGCGTCCACTGCCAGATATCCGTGAAGACGATGGCGAAAAACGCGAGTTCCGCATCACCCAGCCACACCTGAGGCTCAATGCCGAACCATGCGCCAAGATAGTAGTTGATCCAACCGACGCGCGCGTCAAACAGGTATCGCCATATCAGCCCCACAACGACCGGTGACACCATCAGCGGCAATATGAAGACGGTTCTAAAAACGGAAGCGCCGCGGATGGGTTTTTCCAACATCAATGCCAGCGTGACGCCGAGAAACATCTCCAGCGTAATCGTCCAGAATCCAAAGCGGAATGTGACCCAGATGGACTCCCAGACGTCGGGATCCGCAACCATGCGAACATAGTTTGCGAAGCCGACATTGTCGGCTTTCGCGAAGGGTTCGCCAATCTTCCAGTCGAAGAAACTGAGGTAGAGAGAGTCGATGACGGGATAAGCCAGCCCGACGAGCATGACGAAGACCGCAGGTGCGATAAACAAATAGGGCGTAAGTTTGCGATAGTCGCGCGGCGCCTTCGCAGCGGGCGGCTCCGTAACGCTCAGTGCGCTTTTCATACTGTCTGCCGGAATGCTGGCGTCAGCCATCGTCGCTCCGGTTCAACCGGCTTTTTTGCCGGTGCGAATCGCTGGATGAAAGTCCCGGGGGCAGCTTGCCCGCCCCCGGAGAGAGAACGTGTCGAACCTACTTGGCGTCTTTCCACGCATAGTAACCTTCACGCGCCATGATGGCGCGGGCCTTTTCGGCGGCGGCATCCATGATCGGCTGGATCGGTTTGTCGGTGGTAATGACTTCCGTCAAAGCCTGACCGAGCACGTCGATGTTCAATTCGTTCCATTCGGGAATGAGCGGCCGCCAGTCGGCATCGGCGCATGGCAACTGCTCCAGGATCACCGGATATTCCGCGAACCTGTCTGCGTTGGCTTTGTAAGTCGACATGCGGACAGGATCGCCGCCCAATTCGACCATTTTCTGGTCTCCGGCTTTTGACGTGATGTACTGCAGGAACAGGAAGGCGGCTTCTTTGTTCTGCGAGTTGGCTGGAATACCGGCCGCAAAACCGCCCGTTTCGGAACCGCAGCGGCTGCCTGTGGGATGCAGGGCATAGCCGACTTTATCCGCAATCTTCGACAGCTTCGGATCGCGCGCCATGGCGGCGATCTTCAAAGTATCGATGTAGAATGTGGCATCGCCGCCGAGGAAGGCTGCAGCGGCATCGCCAAAGCCGAACGATGGAATTCCCTTCGGCCCGGTCCGGGCGATCTCGCGCATGACCTGTGCCGCTTCTACACCGGCCGCATTGTTAAACACCGGGTTCCATTCGTCGTCGAAGATCTTGCCGCCCAGTGGCGCGAGATGCAGTAACCAGCCGGCGGTCACCTGATGGCCTGTTTTACCGCGTGATGTCATGGCCGGAATACCGGCCGCGCCAAGTTTCTTCATTGCCGCACGCAACTCATCGTAAGTCTTTGGAACCGCAATGCCCTGCGCTTTCAGGATATCCTTGCGATAGGCCATGATTGAGGTTTCGGCACCGAACGGCAGACCGTAGAGCGCGCCGGACTTGCCGGGCATATAGCCTTTCTTTCCGCCGACAATGCCGCCGTTTTGAAGATAGGCGTCTGCAATGTCGTCAATATCATATTTCGGATTGACGAGTGCGCCGCTGGTGAAGAACTGGCTGAGCGGGGTCAGCAGTCCCTTGGAAACGTATTCGCCTTTCCACATCACCACCCAGGTGACGACGTCGTATTCGCCCTGCGGTTTTGACATTTCGAGAATCTGGCGGTCGCGCAATTTCAGATATTGCAGCGCATCAACCTCCACATTAATGCCGGTTTCCTCGGTGAATTGTTCGATCAGGCCCTGCGCTTTTTTGTAGTGGCTCAAAGCCGGCCAACTGACGACAATCGTCGTACCCTTGTATTTCTCGTATGGATTGGCGAACGAAGCCGTCGCCGCGAGTGCGGCAATGGCAATCGCACCAACCGATGTAGCGATCCATCTTTTCATTTCAGGTCCTCCCTTCGGACTGTGTTTTAGCCGGGTTCAGCGCCGACTCGCGGGTTAGGTCACCGCACCATGTCGATCCTGTTTTTAGGGCGATAACTTAAAGTTCTTCGCCGCTTGCGCGATCGAAGAGGTACATTCTGTTTGTGTCGAAGAAATATTTGCCGGAACCCATCGGTTCGGCGTCCGGGCCGACATCAACTGTGGCCGTGACGGATTGTCCGCCAAGGTTGGCTGCGAGAAACTGGCTGGACCCGATATATTCAGCCACATCGACGGTTAGATCAAGCGCGGCATATTTGCCGTCCTTGTTGGACGTCGCGGCAAAGTGCTCAGGCCGCAGTCCCAGCGTCACCTTTCGGTTCTTTGCGGCTTCAGCGCTTATCCGCATACGTTTGGAGACAGGCAATTTGTAACCTTCCCCATGAACTTCCAGTTCGGTTCCACTGCCCTGCAACTCGCCGTCCAGAAAATTCATCGAAGGCGAGCCGATAAAGCCGGCGACAAATTTGTTTTTGGGAGACGTGTAAACTTCGCGGGGCGAGCCAACTTGCTGAATGATGCCCCGGTCCATGATCACGATTCGGTCCGCCATGGTCATGGCCTCAATCTGGTCATGGGTGACATAGATCATCGTCCGGTCGAGTTTTTTGTGCAGAATGGCAAGCTCGGTGCGCATCGTTGAACGCAGCTTGGCGTCGAGGTTCGAAAGGGGCTCGTCGAACAGAAAGACATAGGCATCGCGGACAATCGATCGGCCCATTGCGACTCTCTGGCGCTGGCCGCCTGAAAGTTCCTTTGGTTTGCGATCCAGATAGTCGGTCAGTTCAAGCATGTCGGCCGCGCGCTTGACCCGTTGATCGATTTCCGCGCGAGGCGTGCCGGCAAGGCGCAGGGCGAACGACATATTGCCGGCGACATCCATATGCGGATAAAGCGCGTACGACTGGAACACCATGGCAATGTCGCGCGCTTTGGGCGGCGCGTGCGTCACGTTTTTGTCGCGAATACGGATGCTGCCGCCTGAAACGGACTCCAGACCTGCGATCATGCGCAATGTGGTCGACTTACCGCAGCCGGAGGGGCCGACGATGACCACGAATTCGCTCTCATGAATGTCGAGCGTCAGATCGGGAATGATCACCGCCGAGCCATAAGCTTTCACGACGTTTTTCAGTTCGACACCCGGCACTCGGCGCTTCCTCCCTGTCTCCCGGCGAGAGCTAAGCCCCAATTCACGATTCAATCAAGGAAAATGTCATGCGCCGGCATTTTTCCCAAATTCCCGGCAGCTTTGCTATTGTCGATTAATGGCGAGACCTGACCGCGCAAAAACCCGGGGTGCGAACCCGGTTCGGGGATTTCTTACTGCTCATTCGAGTTTCCGGTTCGCTGCCGGAAAAAGGCGGCGGCCATGGCGGGATTCGATAGTAAATCGGCCGGAAGAATAATACGCATAGAAAAATGTACCGTTTTGAGATCGCCTGAGGGCTGTATATCAATAATGAAACGAAACGTCACTTTGTTTCCAGCGCAACGATGGTCATCGACTTTTGTCCTGCCCCACGGAATGCGATTGTTGACTGTTTGCTGGCTGTATTGGAATAGCGAACGCAGACAAGCCGTCTGAGTGAATTGTCACAATGAATTTATAGCTACTATGCATCTGATTTTGCGGATGAATCCAGATCGTCTTCGGAATCCGCAAGAATCTCCTTATCCAGCCTCAACTTGGCGATCAGGCGTTCAATCTCCTTTGGCCCGATCTTGCCATGAACAATAAGACGAAAGCCTGAATCTTTTGAAAGTAAACCAGTGGTCAACTCGCGTTCACTCATTTCCAACTCCATGCCTTTCCGATTTTTCAGCGGTGGCGGCGGGTTGCGGACGGCATCTTTAGCATAATCGTTCTCTTCGTCCTCGACGTCTGATTGATCTTCATTTTCAATGTCGATTTTATCAGAATCTGTGAGCCCCGCATAGGCAATAGTGTCGTCATAGATCTTTAAAAATTTTACCGCTCCGACATCACTAAAACCAGCATCATACAGTTGGTCAAGCGCAACTGCATCATGCGGCCGGTCCGCCCCCCAAGTCGCCCAGTATTTACGAATTATCTTTGGCCGGAGTGCGCATTGCCTCAAGATTTGTTTCTTGACCGAATCCTGCTGTGTACGGATAAATTTCCGACCCTCATCCGTTAGCTTAGCAACGCGGCTTGCGCGGGTGCCCTCATAACCGATAAATCCATAAGAGCGCATCGCTGCAAGCGTTTGATCGGCTTGACTACTGGTTTTTCTCATATCCCAAGCCAAGCCCGCCTTGTTCGTCGGCGTGGGGTGTCGCCTAAAATATTGCTCAAAAGCGATCAACCGGTCCACCGCCACCCTAATTGGAATGAAGGGGAACGACGGACTCCTCTCCCTTGTTTTTTTAGGCGGTGTATTCTGAGCATCAGACATGATTCGACTCCTTTCGCGCGATTATAATGGGGTAGAAATTTTGGTTTGTCAACATCTTTATCGATATTTATCACGTTAGCTGTTGACAAATGCGATCAATAGGTGTATTAGTGATCAATAAAGAGAAATGGAGTAATCATCATGACCAGAAGAGTAGCGAGTCCCGGCGTTCAGCCGACCGGCGTGCGGGGTGAGGAAGATTGAGGAGGGTGGCTAGATAGCCAGACGGGCAGACAGCCACCCCTAATCGGCACTTCACCAATCCCCTGTAGTTTAATGGTAGAACACCCGGTGTTACGTCCGCGGAGGCTCAGGTCCGAATCCTGGCAGGGGAACCGAAAAACGGAATCAAACGGGGCCGCCTCGCGTCAACAAAAACGCCCCCCGATCATAACAAGGATTGAGTCCCTATGATGACCGTGAATCATTATATACGCGCATTGTTCGATCTCTTCAAGAATGGGGCGAAAATAAACGTCCTTCCAATTGAACGCCAGTCTCAAATCATTTCCGCTGCAGTCAAGGAGTGCAGCATCCGCGCGATTGAGCGTATGAC
Organism: Rhizobiaceae bacterium; assembly: GCA_965204295.1. Taxonomy (GTDB): domain Bacteria; phylum Pseudomonadota; class Alphaproteobacteria; order Rhizobiales; family Rhizobiaceae; genus JAWKWH01. The sequence continues at coordinate 665,799 of OZ241973.1, read as the reverse complement.
CGGAACCCACCGTGATACAATCATGCGTCTCGGTGTTCGTATCAGCCAAGGTTGCAAGATATTACACTACTATCTGTTCCAGAATCTCGAAGCCCGGATTTTGGAATTCGGACAAGATTTTTGCCTTCCCTCCCGCGCTGGAAAGAGAATCACATCCTGAACACGCCGAACTTCGTATCTCCCACCGGCGCGTTGCGCGCGGCGGAGAGCGACAGTCCCAGCACCTCGCGGCTTTTGGCCGGGTCGATGACGCCGTCGTCCCACAGCCGGGCCGACGAATAGAGCGGGTGGCCCTCGCGTTCGTATTTCTCCAGCAGCGGCGCGCGGAACGCGGCCTCCTCGGCCTGCGACCATGTCCCGCCCTCGCGCTCGATGCTTTCGCGTTTCACCAGCGCCAGCACGGTCGCCGCCTGTTCGCCGCCCATCACCGAGATGCGGGCGTTCGGCCACATCCACAAGAACCGGGGCGCGTAGGCGCGGCCGCACATGCCGTAATTGCCGGCGCCGAACGAACCGCCGATGATCATGGTGACTTTCGGCGTCTGCGCGGTGGCGACCGCGGTCACCAGTTTCGCGCCGTCCCTGGCGATGCCGCCGGCCTCGTAATCGCGCCCGACCATGAAGCCGGTGATGTTCTGCAGGAAGATCAGCGGGATTTTGCGCTGGCAGCACAGTTCGATGAAATGCGCGCCTTTCAGCGCGCTTTGGGAAAACAGCACGCCGTTGTTGGCGATGACGCCGACCGGCATTCCGTAGAGACGCGCAAAGCCCGTCGCCAGCGTCGCGCCGTAATCGGCCTTGAATTCGTCGAACGCCGAGCCGTCGACGATGCGGGCGATCACCTCGCGCGCATCGTAGGGCCGGCGCGGGTCGGCCGGCGCGACGCCATGGAGTTCATGCGCGTCGTACAGCGGCGGGCTGGCTTCGCGGACGTCGAGCGCCGGTTTCCCGATCCGGTTCAGGTTTTTGACGATCGAGCGGACGATGGCGAGAGCGTGGCGGTCGTCGACGGCGAGGTGGTCGGCGACGCCCGATTCGCGCGTGTGCAGGTCCGCGCCGCCGAGTTCTTCCGCCGTCACCGTCTCGCCGGTGGCCGCCTTGACCAGCGGCGGGCCGCCGAGAAAGATCGTCGCCTGCCCCTTCACCATGATCGTCTCGTCGCTCATCGCCGGCACATAGGCGCCGCCCGCCGTGCAGTTTCCCATCACGCAGGCGATCTGCGGAATGCCGGCCGCGCTCATGTTCGCCTGGTTGAAAAAGATGCGGCCGAAATGGTCGCGGTCGGGAAACACCTCGTCCTGGTTCGGCAGGTTGGCGCCGCCGCTGTCGACCAGATAGATGCAGGGCAGATTGTTCTGCGCCGCGATCTCCTGCGCGCGCAGATGCTTCTTCACCGTCAGCGGGTAATAGGTGCCGCCCTTCACCGTCGCGTCGTTGACGACGATGACGCATTCGACGCCCTCGACGCGGCCGACGCCGGCGACGATGCCGGCCGAGGAAATGCCGCCGCCATACATGTCCCACGCCGCGAACTGCCCGACCTCCAGAAACGGCGAACCGGGATCGATCAGTTCGGCCAGCCGCTCGCGCGGCAGCAGTTTTCCGCGCGAGACGTGGCGCGCGCGCGCTCTTTCCGGCCCGCCGCGTTCGACGGTTGCGGCCTTGGCGGCGAGATCGTCGACCAGCGCGCGCATGGCTTCCGCATTGGCGCGAAACGTATCGGATGTCGGGGAGACGGAGGAGGGAAGGGGCGGCATGAGATGTCAATTCGGCTGGTTGAATGTGAACGGCTTTTTTGGAATCCGGAGTTCCCGCCCGAGCGCTTGAATCGGACCGGCGGGGTTCACAAAGCCCATGAACGGATTATTCCTCGAATATCGTCCGGGATGATAGGCCATATAATAGCGCCGGCCAACCTTCGCTTTTGAACGGTATACCGGAATGCCTGCGCGAAAATCACGTATTTCGTTCGGCACGAGCGACCGTATTTGCGGTCGTTTGTGGAAGAGTGTGGAATCCTACGTTAGTGGCGTAGCCGGCATTCGTGTTGCGTGCGGCGAATGCTGGCGGAGATCCCACCTGCTTATTCGTCAGGTCGCAGCGAACGGCCGGTTTGCTGTCTCGGGAATCAGTGCCCGAACCTTTCCGGTGTTATGACATGATGCGTGGGCCTGAACCGATGCAGGCATCGCTGTCCACTCTTCCGAACTGACAAGCCCGGCGGAGCAGGGTTAGCAAAATGCGGTACATGGGGTGTTCCTCCGATTGCTTGTACGCGTCACTTTACCTTGATGATCGACGCAAACGGTTCGAAGCTGATCGAAGTATCCACGAGAACTCACCGCCTGACAGGCCAATTGATCAGGGCGACGCCAAAGATTGCCGATGCAAGGCCGAAGGCGACGGGAAGGGTGAATGTTTCCCCAAGAAATGCCAGCCCGAGGATCACGCCAATTCCGGCCCGCAGGTAGCTCTGGCTGGCGACCCCCATTGACCCAAGCGTTCGCACGAGGCGGAAGTAGATCAGCAGGGCGATCCCGGTGCAGAGGATTGACAGGACGGCTGTCGCGGCGATGGCTGTCAGGCTTGGCGCCAGATGCCACGGTTGATCCACAAGGATCGCGAGCGGCACGAGCACGATTGACGCCCAGATCATCGTTCCCGTTGCCGTTGCGAGGGCGCTGATGTGACCGAACCGCTTTCCGTAGATGGCGGCGCCGGCATAGAGTGCGGCGCCGACCAGACAGGCGATTTGCCCTGCAACCTGATCGCCGAGCCCACGCAGCGCGTCCACGCCAACGATCAGCGTAACGCCAAGAATACCGAGCGCGGCGCCCGTCGGCTTGCGACCTCCTAGCATCTCATGCCGCGTTACAAAAGCCGTGATGAGGAAAACGAAGATCGGAGAGGTGGAGTTAAGAACGCCGGCAAGACCGGAGTCCACGAACTGCTGCCCCCAGGCCAGCACCGTCCAGGCTCCGATGCTATTGAAGATCGCCTGAAGGAAGAGCATCCGCCGCGTCCGGCCATCGCGCGGGAGCTTTTCGGCGCGTGCGCCCATGACGGCAATCAGGAAGATCGCCGCTCCCAGCACCCGCAGTGCGATCAGCGTGACCGGCGGGATTTCCGCGACGGCGACCTCGATGAACAGGTAGGAAGAGCCCCAAAGAAGCGCGAGTAACGCCAGCAGGGGCAGTTCCGTGCGAAGGCCCGGCGCAGTCATGCGTGCGCCTTTCGGCTGTCAACCGGCGCCTGTTCACGGTCGAACATGCCGTAGTCCCGGATGACACTCGCGATCCGCAGCCGGTAATCGTCAAAGATACCGCCTCTGCCCTTCTTCTGTGCGCCGCGATGCGCGCTCAGGTTCCGCCAGCGCGCAATCGCCGCCTCGTCCTCGAAAAACGACAGAGACAGAATTTTCCTTGGATCGGTCAGGCTCTGAAATCGTTCGACCGAGATGAAGCCCTCGACTTGATCGAGCGTCGGACGCATCTCGGCCGCGATGTCGAGATAGTCCGATTTCCGTCCCTCCGCCGGTGCGACCTCGAAAATAACGGCAATCATTGCGCGCCACCGTTGCCATGCGGCGCCGACGCGAGCTTGAGGAAGGTCCGGTCCTCGCGCAGTAGGAATTTCTCCTTTTGCGCAAACTCGTAATTCTCACGTCCCAACGGATCGGCGGCCAGCTTCGCGCGATAGGCCTCGTAGTCGGCAAGGCTCGCCACGTTGTATATGCCGTAGGCGAGCGTGCTTGATCCTTCATGAGGGGCGAAATAGCCGATGAGATCAGCGCCGCAGCGCGGAATGGCTTGTCCCCAGTTGCGGGCATACTCCTCGAATCGGGCCTTTTTCGCAGGGTCGATGTGGTAGCGGATCACGCAAGTCAGCATGGGAGAGTCCTTTCATGGTGTTTGCGCCGGACTACGCGATTGCCACGCCTTGATGCTTCGATTATGATCGAACCATGAAAGAGGGCCCCGATATTTCTCATGTCGCCGCACTGATCGGCGACCCTGCTCGCGCAAACATGCTGACCGCGCTGATGAGCGGCAAGGCGTTGACCGTGAGCGAACTCGCTGAGGAAGCCGGGGTGACGATCCAAACGGCCAGCTGGCACTTGTCGAAACTGGATGAAGGCGGCCTCCTGCGACCCCGCAGGCAGGGACGGCGCAAGTATTGCGCGTTGGCGAATGACGACGTGGCGCATGTGCTGGAAGGCCTGATGGGGTTAGCCGCCGGAGCGGGGCGCCTGCGAAGGAGGACCGGGCCGAAGGATGCCGAATTGCGTCAGGCGCGGGTCTGCTACAACCATCTGGCGGGCGACATGGGCACGCGGATGTTTGACAGCCTCATGACTCGGCGGCATTTGACCCTGCAGGGTGAAGACTTGTCCCTGACTTCGACGGGCGAAGCGTTTGCATCGGACTTTGGCATCGACCTCGACAGGCTGCGCGGGAACCGCGCCCCGCTGTGCCGCGAGTGCCTGGACTGGAGCGAACGCCGTTCGCATCTGGCGGGAAGCCTGGGGCGAGCGTTTCTCGGTCGCTTTGAAGAACTGGCCTGGGCGAAACGCGACCGGAAGACTCGCGTCGTGACGTTCTCGAAGAATGGGGCCGGAGAGTTTGGGCGGCTCTTTACCGATGAGCCGAGCAAATTCCGCAAAGCTGACACTCAATGAACGGCAGGCTGGTAAGGGAGATTTTCGATGAACAATATTGGATTAAAAAGCGTCGCGATCTACGCATTTTTCACCGCTATCGCATTGCTTTTGCTGGTCGCTTTTGCCCGTTTTATTAATGACAACGACACTTACGTGGTCACCGGCCTGCTGATCTTTGGCGCCACCGGGGCTGCCGCGGTCGCCATATATGCGGCGATGCGCTGGTATTGGGCACATTACCGAAAGGAGATACTGTCAAAGCCGTTAGAGGAGATCTTCCGCAAGCTAGGGGAGATGTTGCGGGACGGCGGCGACCGCGCCGTCACCTTTGCCGATCTGTGGGACATGAGGAATCAGGTGCGGCCATTGGCTGACTTGGCGGCCCGCCTGACGAAATCCATTCTGACGATGATCATGATCATCGGGCTGGCCCTGTCGCTGATGGCCATTGCCGCCGCCGCCGTCGCATATTTGCAGGTGAAACGGCTGGAAGAGCAGAACGCCCTGCTGGATCAACAAAATCGGGTGCAAACCGTGGCGTTTCTGAATGAGTCGGTGAGTAGCATTGAGGCGATCCAAAGAGAGGTGGAAAAAAGTCGCGAAAGCCAGCGGTTCTTGACGGATGATATGCTATCTCCCTTTGAGATATTGGACGAATTTATGGCCGTTAGCGAGACGGGGGAACAGATCGCCGCCGTCGAAAACCGCCAAGCAGAGGTTTGTGACCGGCCCGCCGATGAAACTTGCAGCGGCATAGACAGCGACCAGCTTTTTCAGATTGGTATTGAGGGCAGCCTGAGCCTTAACGAGGACAATATCGAAGCGGCGCGGGGATATGCCCGATTGGCCGATGTCGCGGAACAAATGTTTTTTGCCTTTGCGACAAGCGTTGAGGGGACTACTGATGATTCTGGAGGGGTAAACACCTTCATTTCCGACAAGCTAAACGAGATTCAACTGACCTGTGGTGCGAGCCGATCCTCTGACTTGTCAGATCTCTGGCTGGGTATCGGGGGTCTGGGCGGCGCCTCGATCGACATGTTCGAACAAAGCCCCGCAGAGCTGGAGACCGGGGATCGGATCGACGTCACCGCCATTGAGGATCGGGCAAATTTCGGCGCCTTTGCATCCGCGCTGGGGATCATCCGCCAGGCCCTTGGCGAGACGGTTGACCAGCCGTTGCAAACCCCGCAGGATGCCGCGGACCTGCTGGCGCGCGGGTTGCTGGCCCTTGAACGCGACCTTAAGGGTTTGGTCGAAATCTGCAACACCAGCGCGGAAAGCCTGTCAAAAACCGCCCTGATCATTCAGGATGAACGCATCCACCAAACGGCCCAAATGGAACGGCTGCAGCAGCAACGGCTCGCTGATGGGCCGGAGAGTGTCGCGGCGGTTGACTAGGGTCAGGGCCTATTGGTTAACGGTTTTTCAGTTTGATGCAAATGAGGTTTAAGGAGGCAAACACCCGGAGGTTTGTGATATCTGATTTGTTTTGGTTGTCTGATCGTCAGTTCGCGTTGATGCGCCCGTATTTCCCATTCGCTCAAGCCGTCTTGCAACGCGCTACGATAAAACCGCCGCGGCTATCCCGACTTCATTCAAATCGTAGCCGTGCGGCTTTGGGTCAGAAGTCCGTCAACATGACTTGGTTGGAACCGGTGGATATGAACTGACGGAGCGTTTGGTCAAACAGACGAACGACCGGCGGATATGGCTGCCGTTCGCGAACTCCCGGCGAACGACAGCTTCTGTTCAAAGGCCCAGTTCCGCCGCCGTCGCGTCGATTATTTCCGCATGTACGCTTGACCGAACGGCGCCGGCCGGATCGGTACAGACGGGATCGTCCTCTTCTTCGATCAGAATTGCTTCGCCCTCGGGTTTGCACAAGGGCATTGCCGTAAAGTGAAAGCCGGGGGCAATGCGTACGAACCGTGCATCCGGCAGATAATCCGCCAATCCGCTTTCGTCGAAGTTTGTCGCGCTCGAGCGATCGTCCGGCCCTCCCAAACCGATCATAAGCACGTTGGGGACAAGTGTCGCCGCGTCGGCGGCCGTCAGCCCCCAGACAAACCCCGGGTCAATCGCCGTCACATGCGTGATCCGGGCGTCGGCGTAGTTCGCGTTCCAAACCGTTGGATCGAGACCCTGCATGTCCACATCCTCGGACAAGAGAAGGTCGCACGCGTTCATTGTGTCGACAAAGCGCGTGCAGGTCTCGACGATCCCCGCATGGTTGCCTCTCAGGCCGCCCATCGAAAGCGCCGTCCAGCCGCCATAGGAAAAACCCGCCGCCATGATGCGAGAGGTATCGACGCGCCCCGCGAACGCCGGATCGGCAAGCAGCGCATCGAGCGCCGCGGACAGGTCCGCGACCCGTGTCCAGTGCTTGACGCCGTCGGCCATGTCGAAATCGCCCCAGGTCGATTTCGCGTGGTTCACCGAAACGACGATGGCGCCCCGGTCGGCCAAACCGGACGCGAGCCATGCCTGCGCGCGGATTGTCCCGCCCAGGCCATGGCTGAACAGGACAACGGGGTGCGCGCCGTCTTGCGCCTCCGCCCCGATCGCCGCTTCGACCCCTTCATAGACCGGGTTCTCCGCGAATACGGTCTTATCGCCGCCACCGCCATTGGGATACCAGATCGACACGCCCGCCCGGCTGCCGTGGTGGGGCATGTCGAGTCCGGTCAATCTTAAACCGGCGGGGTCGGCGGCGGCCTGTGAGGCGGCGGTCATCAGCATCGTTGCGGTTAGAATCGTTTTCATCGGGCTTCTCCATTGCTCAAGTTCGCCACCCGCTTGATGAAAGCGATGACGGGCCTCCGGCGTCCTGAAACCGGTTTCAGGTCGTCACGATCCGGTTTTAGAACTATAAAAGGCGCGGAGATCGCAAAGCGGTATCATGATGCCAAGTTTCCCCGTCCCCGTCCCCGTTTTCGGCGCCGTCGTCCTGTTGTTTCTGTTCATCCGGCTGTGGACGGTGCGCGGGCGACTCGGTCCCATTGAGATTTTGTTGGCGGTCTGCGCGGTCCAGGCCGCGATCATCGCGTTGGCGCAGCATTATCAGGCGCCGGGGATGCGGCCCGTTCAACCGATCACGGCGACTCTGATCCCGCCGATGGCCTGGTGCGCGTTCCGATGGACGGCGGTGCGACCATGGCGAATGTCGGATTCGATGCATGTTCTGACGCCTTTGACGGCCGCGGCGGCATTGATCGCCGCGCCCGGTTTCCTCGATGTCTTTGTGCCCGGCGCGTTTGTGGTCTATGGCGTTGCGATCCTGATACAGTCGAACAAGGGACCGGATGCGCAGCCACAGGCCTTTCTTGTAGACGGCAATCTGCCCTCCCGGATATGGCGGGTGATCGGCGTGGCGCTGATCGCCTCGGCTTTGAGCGATGTGTTGATCGTCGCGACGATCGCGATCGGTCGGGGCGATCTTCAACCGTGGATCGTCAGCCTCTTTTCCATTGGAAACCTGCTGCTGATCGGCGTCGTCGGCCTGTCAACCCACCTGCGGACGGAGGATCCGGTTGAGGACGAACGGCCGCGCCCCGGCGGCGACGCGGAGCACGCGGTATGGAGCCGTGTCCAGGCCTATATGGCGGACCGCCGGCCCTATCTCGATCCCGATCTCACGCTGGCGAGGTTGTCACGAAAACTCGGCGTTCCCGCCAAGACACTGTCGGTCGCGATCAATCGGGAGACCGGGGAAAACGTCTCACGCTATGTCAACGGCGCAAGGATAGCGGCGGCGCAGGCCGCGTTGATGGCGGGCGAGAGCGTCACGGCCGCGATGCTGTCTTCGGGCTTCAACACCAAATCGAACTTCAACCGAGAGTTTTTGCGGATCGCCGGTAGCAGTCCAAGTCAGTGGTTGGGCAAAAACCGGCCGTCGCAAGCGGACCTTCACGGCGCTTCGCGAAAACGGTGAATTGCGCTCCTCCCGGACGTTGGCCGGCCGGAGCGCCTGTGAAATCACGGGTGTGTCATCGCTGTTTCCCCGACCCGATCCGATTGGAAGAACGGGGACGATGAACCCATGGGTCGGGGGGCGGAGGCCCCATCGCCCGGCCGGAAACGGCAAGCTTTCCGAAAATTCCCCCGCCCGCCCCGCGGTCGTCAGGGGCGCTCGAATGGCTTTCAAAGAGCCTTCGAGAATATCCTGAAACCGATCCCGCGCAATAAAATCGCTTTTTTCAGTTTTCTCAAACCCGCTGACAAGCTGCACCGACGAGGTTCAAAGCGGAATGCGCGGCCCTTGCCCGTTATTTCCGGCTGGCGTCGTTCAGCCGCCGGTAGACCGGCGTGCCGATCAGCGGCGAATCCTCCGGGATGAGATCGAACAGGGTTAAGCCATCCTTGTCCCGCGCGCCTGGATCGGCTCCGGCCTTGAGCAGCACGGCGACCGCGTCGACACGGCCGAACAACGCGGCAGCGTGCAGCGGGGTGGCGCCAAACTTCTTGCCCCGTGCGCCGGAATCGGCTCCGGCCTTGAGCGGCGCCGCGACCGCGGCGGCATGGTCCATGAATGCAGCAACGTGCAGCGGAGTTAAACCGCTCTCGGTCCGCGCGTCGGGATCGGCCCTGGCCCGCAGGCAGGCGCGCACATCCTCGGCGCCGGCCGTCTTGAAGAAACTATAGCTGTTCCAGTTCGCGCAGTGGGGCTGCGCCCGCGCGTCCGGCAGGGTCGAACATGCCGCCATGGTCGCCATCATCGCAACGATTCCAATTCTCATACCGTCATCCTTCCCGCCGCCGTCTCTAGCACCGCCTGTTCGCCGCGATCAACCTCGACGGCCGGCGTCTCCGCCTGTCAGAGCCGTTTCACGATCGCATCGTCACCCCGGCGCCCGCCCGCGCGGCTTCCCGCCGGGCTCAATGACGAGCCGACCGCCGGGGTCGTCGAATCGGTCAGGACGACCGGGAGGGGCGGGGCCCGAGGCTACGATGCCGGGGAGACGGAGGAGGCGAGGACGGTCATGGGCGGATTACCCGGATATCGCAACCGATATCCAGTTCCGCCCATACGCGATCCGTCGTCACTGCGACTGCGTTTTCGCGGATGGCCAGGGCGAGACAGGCGCGGTCTCCCAACGACAAACCCTTGGATTTTGTCACCGAGCGCAAGGCCGCGGTGGCATGCGCGAGTTCGTCGTCGAACGGGACCGAATCCAACGACAACAATTTGACAGCCTCGCGTGCTTCATCGGAACTCATTCCGGCGTCTATGAGTTTGCCGCCGACTTCCGCCGAATTGACCGTGCAGATCTTTGCGTTTTCAACTACTTCGGCGACCGCATCGCCGCCGGGTTCTTCGTTCAGCAGGGCCAGCACCGCCGAAGCATCGAGAACGACGGACATTGCTAACCGTCTCCCGCGGCTTGCTGACGCCGTTCGGCGATCAGTTCGTCAGCAAGTCTTCTGTCGGAGGGCACGTTGGCGCGAACCAGTTCGCGAGCGCGCTTCAGCGCCCGCTTTGGAGACAATATCCGCAACTCGCCGTCGATCAAGCGAGCAACGGCCCGCCCTTCGGAATTCAAATCCATGGCGACGCGTATTTCGGCCGGCACCAGTATTCGACCGTTCGAATCCACACGAAGATCGAATGTAGTGGACTTCGGCTTCATGGGCTCGGGTTTTGCGGCGTTTGGATCCCACCATTGGCTCCAATGGTGATATTGCGTGGAAGCGGTATTTCCGTTCCCGCCCTCCGCGATATATGCCTCGATAACATCGGAGCGCTTCGCCTTCGCCCCCGTGTTTGCTGCGATCGAATCCGCAATTTCCCAGACACGGCCGGTCTTGGTTCCCTCTGCCGGGCGGGTGTACGGAGAAGTATGGATGGTCATGTCTAGCTCCATTTTTTATATAATATGGCGAGTTATATATTTTCTTGGAAAATTGTCAAGCGCTTTCCCCCATCATCTCGCGGCCGACCGGCCGGCGCCGGATTTCGCTGGCGCCCGCGCCGATCTCGCACGGCTTGGCGTCGCGCAACGGGCGGCCGAGCGGATTCAACCCGAAGCGCCTGGCGACGATCCTAGAAAACGTCCACGACCGCCGCCGGCGGCGTCATCGAGAGCCTGCCGTGGCGGGATTTCATCGACCGGTGCGACAGGCCGGGAATGTCGTTCTATCTCGCTCCGCCCTATCGGGGCGCGGAGGGAAGCTACGGCAAGGGCCTGTTCCGGCGGGACGAATTTGCCGAACCGGCGGCGTGGCCGGCGGGAGAAATGGTGCGGGCGGGCAGCTTAGGGGAGAGATAGCGCCAACCGCCTGAAAAAACTACTATTTAGGGCGAACATAGGGGTGAGAGAGGGGTAGCGTTGGCCGACTTCCAAGCCGATGGTCGCAGGCCGCCGCACCCTGCCTGACACTCTCGCCCTTCGCCAACCGCGCCATCGCGCGTTCCCGCAAATCCATCGAAATCGGCATCGTCACCGCTCAAATCTCCTCCGTCATTTCGACGGAAGGGAAGCGGAAGCTCCGCGAAACCGGACCCCGCCTTCGATTCACAAAAGAGTCATCCCGATCTGGGTGCAGCCGCCTTGTCCATGGATTCGGCGCCGCCGGTCGCCATGTCGCCCGCTCCGGATTCGCACGCAATCGGTCGAGCCATGGACCGTGTCATTGCGACGGCGATTGTCTCCTCCTCATGATCGAAGGGAATGATCGAGAGCGCGGGAACGGATACGGAGGCTCTCGGTGGCTCGTTCACCGGGACTATTTGACCTTGATGAACGGTATGCGCCGCGAAAACCTCGACCGCCTTCGGAGCGCTTTTCAGACCCGTTCGAAGGGGCCTCGAAGACCTCTCGAAAATATCCTGAAACCGACCCCGCGCAATAAAATCGCTTTTTTCAGTTTTCTCAAACCCGCTGACAAGCTGCACCGACGAGGTTCAAAGCGGAATGCGCGGCCCTTGCCCGTTATTTCCGGCTGGCGTCGTTCAGCCGCCGGTAGACCGGCGTGCCGATCAGCGGCCATCCCCGGTCCGCGCAACGGGATCGCCCCCGGCGTCGAGCAGCGCCGCGACCGCGGCGGCATGGCCTTTAAGCGCGGCAAAGTGCAGCGGGGCGCCGCCTTCGCCTTGAATCCCGCTTCCGTTTTGCCGGAGGAGAAGGTCGCGCCCAAAACCGGCGGGTTCGACTCAACCGCCTTTGTCCATCGGATCGAAGGCGTTGCTTTCCTCATCCTGTCCGGAAAGTTCATCGGCTACCTGCCTGTGCATTATGCCGCCGGATGGGTCGATGCGGGATGTATGCGGTCGATTCTTCCCGGCGGCTGCAAACCAAAATCGAAATCGCGACGCGGACCGGTCCTTTCTCCAATCGCGCATTAGTTCCTCGAAATGCTGCTCCTCACAAACTTTCCCCCATCATTTCGCGGCCGATCAGCCAGCGCCGGATTTCGCTGGTGCCCGCGCCGATCTCGCACAGCTTGGCGTCGCGCAGCAGGCGGCCGGTCGGATAGTCGTTGACATAGCCGTTGGCGCCGAGAAGCTGGATGGCGTCGAGCGCGGTCCGGGTCGCCTTTTCGGCGGCGTAGAGTATGCAGCCGGCGGCGTCCTTGCGGGTCGTCTCGCCCCGGTCGCAGGCCGCGGCGACCGCGTAGACATAGGCGCGGCAGGCGTTCATCGCCGTGTACATGTCGGCGAGCTTGCCCTGCACCAGTTGAAATTCGCCGACCGGCCGGCCGAACTGCTTTCGCTCGCGCACATAGGGCGCGGCGACATCGAGACAGGCCGCCATGATGCCGACGGGCCCGCCGGCCAGGCAGACGCGTTCGTAGTCGAGCCCGCTCATCAGCACTTCGACGCCCCCGCCCTCCTCGTGCAGCACGTTTTCGTAAGGGATTTCGACATTCTCGAACACCAGTTCCGCGGTGTTGGAGCCGCGCATGCCGAGCTTGTCCAGCTTGCGCGAGGCGGAAAAGCCGGTCATGGTCTTCTCGACGATGAAGGCGGTGATCCCGCGCGAACCGGCGTCGGGACCGGTCCTGGCGTAAACCACCAGCGTGTCGGCGTCCGGGCCGTTGGTGATCCACATCTTGGCCCCGTTCAGCACGTAGCGGTCGTTTTTCTTCTCCGCCCGCAGTTTCAGCGAAACCACGTCCGAACCGGCGCCGGCTTCCGACATCGCCAGGGCGCCGACATGCTCTCCCGAACACAATGCGGGCAGGTATCGCTCCTTTTGTTGCGGAGTCGCCCAGCGGTCGATCTGGTTGACGCAGAGATTGGAATGCGCGCCATAGGACAGCCCGACCGAGGCCGAAGCGCGGCTGATCTCCTCGATCGCGACCACGTGAGCGAGATAACCCATGCCCGCGCCGCCATGGGCCGGGTCGGCGGTGACGCCGAGGATGCCCAGATCGCCCATTTGTTTCCACAGTTCGGCGGGAAACTCGTTCGAGGCGTCGATCGCCGCCGCCCGCGGCGCGATCCGCTCCTGCGCGAAACGATGCGTCAGTTCGCGCAGCGCCTCGATATCCTCACCCAGCCCGAATTTCATCGAATGCGTGTACATGCCCGTGCTCCGTCGTTGGTTGCGCGCCGGCGAGACGCATGGTCATCGTCCGGTATTTTCTCGTGACATCGGCCACCGACAGCCGTTCGTCCGGCCTGAACCAGACGATGACGCCGGTGATCATCTGGATGATCGCCATCGCGGTGAGCGCCGTGTCCTCGATATCGAAAGCCCCGGTTTCCGCCCCTTCGCGCAGGATGAGGCGCAATTCCTTTTCATAGGCGGTTCTCAGTTTCAGAATCGCCGACAATCTGCCGTGCGACAGGCTGCGCAGCTCCATGTTGGAGACATGCGTCGAATGCCGCCGCCCGACATGGAACCGGATGTGGTTGGCGGTGAAGGCGGCGAGCCGCGCGGCGGGATCGCCGCCCGCCGGGCGCGCGGTCTCCCACGCGGCGGTCAGCCCCCGCATGTGTTCCCGCATCAGCGAGAACAGCAGTTCCTCCTTGTTGGGGAAATAGCGGTAGAGAGCGGCGGCCTGCACGCCGACCTCGGCGGCGAGAAGGCGCATCGACACCGCCTCGAACCCGCGCCGGGCGATCAGCCGCACCGCCGCCTCGCGTATCGCGTTTTGCGTCTTTTCGCCGTCCGATCCGATGGTTCTGGCCATGATTCCCCGCCGGCCGCCATGAGTATCCGCAATAATAAAACAAACGTTCGATTAAATCAAGGCGCGATAGCCGGGGCGGCGACCGGTCGCCTCTCGTTTCGTTCGACGGCCGGACCCCGGTTCGGCGGACGCTTCGGGAGTGGAGATCGACGATAAGAGGTGCCGGCCTTGATCGCGGCGGGCGTCCTGGCGCTTGTATATTTCCGGCGCGCGAAGCCCGCGCGGCGGATTCCCTTGCCCAAACGTGCAGGCTGACGGAAGCGCTTTCGACGGGCGGCGGCGACGCCGGAACCTGAGGTGTCGCTCGACATGGCGTCGCACTGGCCGGATGAACTTCGGATCGGGCTTGCGGCGTCGGTCGTTCCGCATTTTCGCAAATTCGATTTCCGGGAGGGAGCGCCATATCCGGTCGCCGACCTCAATGAATACATGCCGGAGCGCCCGGTTGCGATGAGGATCGCGGGCGCCGGTATTCCGGGCACTGTCATAGTGTATATGCGTCTCGTCTATCGGCGGTCCGATTCGGGACTGAGATGCGCATATGGAAATGCGAGACAAATACAAGCAAATGGCGTCCTGCGCATTCGCGCAGCGCCAGGTAGAGCGTCTCATGAATGCGGTCGAGTGTGCCATCGTAACGCCAGAGGTCGAAATACTTCCAGACCGTGCTGCGTGGCGGAAAGTCCCTGGGCAGATGACATCATTGGCAGCTGGTCTCCAGAAGAGAGGTCGCGCCATCAAGCCGACCGATTGCGCGGTTGGCCCGTTCAAGCAGGCGGTAGAGCCGGTTTATCCTGATTGGCCGCCTGGCGGCAAGATCGGGTGAGCCGGACATCGTGCGGGTCGATACCCCTCACCTGAAAGCGCACCGGACTGCTTGCAGTCTGGCAAAAAAGGGGATGTTCCCCGCCACATTGGGCGAACAAAAGGCGGGCTGAACTCCAAACTTCATGCCGTCGTCAACGATGAGGGTAAACCCATCGTCATGGCGCTGACGGCAGGGCAGGTGTTCGATCACATTGGGGCCAGGATCGTCTATCCCGGATTACCAAATGCCGGAACCCCGATTGGCGACAAGGGATACGACAGCGATGAATTGCGCGCCGCACTCAAAACCAAGGGGATTGCCTCTTGCATACCGCCACGCGCGAAGCGCAAGAACCCCGCCAAGTATTGCAAAACGTTGTATAAACAACGCCATACGGTCGAAAATGCCTTCGGCAGACTGAAAGACTGGAGACGCATCGCAACCCGTTACGACAGATGCGCCGACACCTGCTTCGCAGCAATAACAATCGCTGCAACCGTAATCTTCCAGCTCAATTAATGAGCCCTGAACCTAGTCTCTTTGGTGGATCAGTTCCAGAGTTAGAGTCTGGCATGGTTCAGAGCCAGCTTTAGGCTGGCCCACCTCATGGCGTAGGCCAGGGGGGCTGCTGTTGTCCATATGGTATGTGGAGCCGGAGGCGTGTAATCAAACGATGAGTGCGGTCTCTCGGCGTTATGGAAATTCACCATTGCTCGATGGGAACTTTAACCTCCTTCAAGGTGTGGAATATTTCCATGTTCAGACGCTCGTCCCTGAGCTTGCTGTTGGAGCTTGGCGTTTACGCGGGATTGCCTGCGCAATCCGATGCGTGGGCGTTCGCGGCCCCAAAATCCTTGGGGCTCAACAGCCGCGCGTGCTCCTGCCCCGCGGTTTCCCGTGAAAACCGGGCGCGTAGGTGCGCTTCAGCGGAATACTTCGCCCGTATCAGCGTTCAAATACAATCGGTTGGCTACAGTCGCGCCGCCGCAATAAGTGAAGTAGATGGGCTGATTGCGATGGCTGGAAGACTTTACCCAACCGCCCATTTCACGGAAATCTTGTTCGGTGCAGCGTCGTTGCAAGATCAGCGATTGCGCGGCTTCCGCGAACGCGGTTCGGTAGCGAGCAAAGTCGTCAGACCCGATCACTAGTTCTTCAATACCGGACGCATCCACAGTCGGATCGGGCGGGCGGGCGTCCGAAAGGTATTCAGCCGACACCCATTCGGCGAATTGCCCGTCCATGATACCGTTCGCAGAATCGCAGTTGGCATTTCCCGAATCCACATACTCGCTTCGCCCGTCAACACACCAAGCGCTGTAAGGTTTGGTCACGCGCACCCAGCCGTCGCGCCGTTCCAGTATCATTATGCCTTCGCGGAAGAAAGAATTGACCGACAATCCCACAACTTTCCGAGGGACAAGTTCTACGATTCAACCGTTCCGACG
Organism: Rhizobiaceae bacterium; assembly: GCA_965204295.1. Classification (GTDB taxonomy): domain Bacteria; phylum Pseudomonadota; class Alphaproteobacteria; order Rhizobiales; family Rhizobiaceae; genus JAWKWH01. Next base: position 649,745 of record OZ241973.1, on the reverse strand, counting down.
TAACCCAATATGGCGCGGCGTCTCGCCGTTCAACCTCTGCCCGTTCTTGTTCTGCCACTCGCGCCGCTTCAGCCGCTTCTGCCACGGCCTTTCGCGCCACTTCCGCCTCTGCGATCTTAGCGGCTTCTGCGGGGTAGCGATCAGGGTCTAGCTTTTCCAACTCCGAAAGCCATTTCACTTGGTTCCGCCCCTCAAGCTCTGCCAAGTAGGCGGTGGGGTCCGTGTTGCGCAGGTCGGCCAGCCGCTGCGTGTCCAATGTGCCATAGGATGTCGCCGTAGTCAGAAGCCCGACGAAGAACGCAACGGATGTGCTGAAGGCGCGATGCCCCAGATGGAGATAAGGAAGCGGCTTGATAACCGCGAAAAGCGGCACCACGAGAAATGCCAGCCCAACCCACACGCCAATCTGCGGCGCGACTGTCGCAAGGATCATGCCCGCGATAGTCAGCGCAACAACAATGCCCAACCCTTTGAAGAGCGCTTTCACCTTGCTTGCCCTTTCGGATCACGGGTTGTAGAGCGAGAAAACCCCGCTGACCCGGTCTCTTTGGTGAATCAGTTCCAGAGTTAGAGTCTGGTATGGTTCAGAGCCATGCTTTAGGCTGGCCCACCTCATAGCGTAGGCTAGGGGGCTGCTGTTGTCCATATGGTATGTGGAGCCGGAGACGTGTAACCAAACGATGAGTGCGGTCTCTCGGCGTTATGGGAATTCACCATTGCTCGATGGGAACTTTAACCTCCTTCAAGGTGTGGAATATTTCCATGTTCAGACACTCGTCCCTGAGCTTGCTGTTGGAGCTTGGCGTTTACGCGGGATTGCCTGCGCGATCCGATGCGTGGGCGCGACGCGCGCGCCAACGGTCGGTCGACCTTGCGGAATTCTCCGGCTGTGGCCGCGCACCGGCTGTGGCCCCGGCGAAAGAACCGGGCGTCCCGCGAAAAGTTTTTCACATGATTCAGCCCGCCATGCGTCATCGGTCCGGTTCGGGTATTGGCGCATGGCTGTCGGATTTCACTTGAAGACGGACGTCCCCCGCGCGGGAGGTCGCGGTCCAAATCGTCGTATCGCCATCGAACCGTCGGTCCGCCGATTGACTAATCCGTTTCCCTCGCCATTTTGAAGACATGAACAAACCTATCGTGACATCCGGCGATGTCGCCCTCCTCGCGAGTGTCTCGCAGTCGGCGGTCAGCCGCGCATTCACCCCCGGCGCCAGCGTTTCCGCTCAAACACGTGAAAAGGTGCTCAAGGCGGCCCGTGAACTCGGCTACCGGCCCAATGCGCTTGCCCGCGCCATGATAAGCGGCAGGTCGCGGCTGATCGCGGTCATGGTCGCCTATCTGGACAATCAGTTCTATCCGATTGTCCTGGAGAGACTTTCGCGGATGCTGCAGGACAAGGGGTATCAGGTTCTCCTGTTCATGACCGATCCCGGCCGGCAGGACCAGGTGGTTCAGCGGATATTGCAGTACCGGGTTCAGGGCATCGTCATGGCGTCGGCGACATTGTCATCGACGCTGGCGCGTGAATGCGCCCGGACCGGAATACCTGTCGTCCTCTTCAACAGGTATGTCGCGTCTTCACCAGCCAGCAGCGTGACGTCGGACAATATCGAAGGCGGCCGGCTTCTGGCGCGCCTGTTGGTGGAAGGCGGACACGAACGCATCGCATTCATCGCGGGGGCCGAGGATTCATCCACAAATCGCGATCGGGAAGCGGGATTTTATAAAGGTCTCGCCGAACTCGGCGTCGCCGTCTGGGATCGGGCCGTCGGCGGCTATACGTTCGAGGGCGCCGCTGTGGCGGCCCGCGCGTTGTTTTCCGGGCGGGAACGTCCCGATGCCGTTTTCGCCGCCAACGATCATATGGCTTTCTCGGTGCTGGACGTTCTTCGAAGCGAACTTGGTCTGGATGTTCCGAAGGATGTTTCGGTGGTCGGATATGACGACGTGCCGGAAGCGTCGTGGAAGGCCTACGATCTGACGACCGTGTCGCAATCGTCGCGGAGCATGATCAAGGCGACGGTGACGATCCTGCTGGAGCAGATCGAAAGGAAAACGGTCAAGAAACGCGCGTCCGTGATTCCGGCGGAGTTGGTCGTTCGCCGAACCGCGCGGACGCCCGGGGGCATTCAGATCCGATAGACGCGCCGCGCGTTGTCGTGAAAGATCGCCGAAAAATCGTCAGCCGAAAGATGCGACAAATTCGCCATCAGGTCGGTGAGCAGTTCGGCGTAGGTGCGCATCAGCTTGTCGACCGGGAAATTGCTTGCGAACATGAGCCGGTCCGCGCCGAACAGATCCAGCAGAGTGTCCGTTATCGGCTTTATGGATCGTGCGGTCCAGGCCCTGTCGTACATGCCGAAGCCGCACAGCTTGACGTTGACATTGGACAGCGATGCCAGCTTTTCGATGTTTGCGCGCCATATCTCCAGGCCGCTCCGGCTCTGGTCATAGGGAGACCCGGCATGGTCGACAATGATCGGGATATCCGGAAAATCCCTGAGGAATTCGGCGGCTTCCTCCATCTGCTCGGGATAGAGCTGCAGGTCAAAACTCAGACCATGTTCGGCAAGAAGGCCAAAAGCCTTCCTCCAATGGCTGTCGCGAATGTAGTGCTTTGACGCAAAGCTGATGTCCGGGCGAAAATCGAGGCGGCTCAGAATCTGCCGGACGCCGCGAAAATTCGCACTTGGCATGTGCGATTGCAGCACGTCCCCGGCGTCTTCACGGCTCAGGTCGACAAAGCCCACAATGGCGATCGGAAAATTGCCCGCATTGCTCATCCGTTGCACGAAATGCGTTTCAAGCCGCGGCTCGGGAATGGCGCCATCGGCCTGCACGTGAACCGACGCGGCCAACGGTCGCACGGATTGCTCGCAAAGAAATTCATCAAGCAGGTAATCGCGCTGGATCGCCGTCGGGTCTCCAAACGGTTTGGGCGCTCCGATCTTGCCCAGCCACACATAACCGATATCGGGATCCCGCGACGCCGGATTCCAGAGATGGTGGTGGGCGTCGACGATTTTCCCGGGCGGCGCTAAAGCTGATTTCGAATCGGTCATTCGGATTTCAGTTCAGTTGTCCGACAAGTTTTGAAATACGGAATATTGCATTCGTATGCAAATCTGGTCTATGAAAGCGCGGATGTTGGCGCATTCTAACGTCTGACGCATGGAATTCGAAGCCAGGCGTCCGGCCCGGACCGAATGACAACCACTCGTGGAGGGAAAGATATGAAATTGACAAGGCGTGATTTCATGGCGACGACGGCGGGCGCCGCGTTCGCCGCCAGCCTGCCGGCAACCGCGCGTTCGGCTGGAATGATCAAATACAATCTGCTCGAAGGCAAGCCGTTCGCGGGCACGAAACTGAACGTCCTGTCGGTCGTGACTCCGCAGTTCGACGGGCTGATGTTGCGCGACGGCGAGTTCACCGGACTGACCGGCATTGAAACGGAATGGACATTCATACCGTTCACGGCGCTACAGGAGAAACTCACCGCCGAAGGCATTGCCGCCAACGGCCGGTTTGACGTTGTGAATTATCTTGATTCATGGGGCCCTCCCAATGCGCATTGGTTAAAGCGGATCGACGACCTGATGGCCCGGGACGGCATCTCAATGGACCGATACCCCGCCGCATTCGCGCGCTCTGCCCAATATGAAGGCGAAACGCTCGGATTCCCGCTTCGCGCCCATCCGCAGTTGATGTTCCGCCGCGCGGATCTCATCCCCGATGCGCCAGGGAGCTGGGAAGAAATCATCGAGATTGGCAAGAAGTTGAAAGTCGCCCGGCCGGATGTGGCGCCGCTTGCCTTGTACTACAACAATGACGGCAACCGGCAGAACCTGTTCATCTGGATCAACTTTCTGTGGGCCGCCGGCGGCGACATCTTCAACGACGATTGGACCGCCGCCTGGACTTCCGAGGAAGCATTGAAGGCGACCGAGGATTACATCGCGCTGCATACCGTCCACAAGGTGACCAATGAAGCCTCGCTCGGTTTTGTCGAGCAGGATGCGCGGCAGTCTTTCCAGCAGGGCAAGTCGGCGATGATCCCGGTCTGGTGGTGGGCGTATTCCGGTTTCTACAATCCGAAGGCTTCGGTCCTGACCAAGGAGCAGGTTGCGTTCTCCGGCATGCCTTCATACCGGGGCGTGACGAAGACCTACGCCATTTCGATGCCATTCTCGATTTCGAACTTTTCGAAGAACCAGGACGCGGCCTGGGAGTTCCTGAAATGGCTCTCAAATCCTGAAATGGACAAGGCGAACGCGATCGAACGCAAGGTTGGCGGCAAGGACATCGTCAACAATGTCGTCACTCACATTTCAAGTTTGACCGATCCGGATGTCAATGCCGCCAATGACGGCATTCAGACCGCGGCCTGGAATTCGCTGAAAGAATCCGACATCATGCCGCAGATACCCGAATGGCCGGAAGTGGGTGACCTGTTATCGGCGGCCATCGCGCAGGCGGCGGCGGGCGGAAACACCCGTGAACTGATGCTGGCGGCCGCCGGGCAATCCGACAAGGTGCTGAAGCGGGCGGGCCGCATCCGGTAATTCTGAACGAATCGACAAGACTGGCGGGTTGCGGTCCCGCCGGTCGTTTTTCAAAGCAGGCATCGTGCGAGACAGACACTTAAAGTATCTGCTGGTGTTGCCGGCGGTCCTCGTGGTTTTTGCAACCGCGGTCTGGCCGTTGGCCGAATCATTGCGGCTTTCATTCTATCAGGGGCGCCTGTCCCGCCCGAATTTCCCACAGGGATTTATCGGAACGGAGAATTACGCCTGGGCATTTCTTGAAGAGCCTGCTTTCTGGAATTCGGTCCGGGTGACCGCGACTTATACATTCTGGACCGTGCTGCTGACAACGCTTCTGGCGCTCGGTCTGGCCCTTCTGCTTGCGCCCGGCGGGCGATTGCGGGTCTCGGTACAGTCTCTTCTGATCATTCCGTTTGCAATGAGCCCGGCGCTGATCGGCGTGTCGTTCCGCTTCATGTTCAACCCGGAATTTGGCCTGTTCGATGCGTTTTTCGGGTTGATCGTCCCGCCGCTGGCCGACATTTCGTGGCTTTCGGATCCGACATTGGCGTTCTGGGTATGCGTGATGGCTGACGTGTGGGGCTGGATCCCGTTCCTGACACTGGTGCTGATCGGCGGGCTGGCCTCGATACCGCGCGACACGCTGGAGGCGGCGGAAGTGGATGGCGCGCCGGGCTGGCGCATACTGAGAGATATCACGCTGCCCCAGCTTGCGCCCGTATTGGCGGTGGTGATCGTATTGAAGTCGATCTTCTCGCTGAAGACATTCGACCAGGTCTATATGCTGACCAACGGCGGCCCCGGCACGGCGACACAGACGCTCTCGCATTATGTCTATTTCAACGGCCTGAAATACTCGCAGATCGGCTATTCCGCGGCGGTGGCGTGGTTGATGGTGATCCCCATGATTTTCCTGACCTACGCCTACGCCAGATTTGTATTCCGGAAGAAGTAGCACGGCCATGGCGATCACGGGAAAACAACGCAGGCAGGCGCAGAACGCGGTTCAGATCGCACTGATCCTGATGGCTGCATTCATCATGCTGATTCCGATCATCTGGATCGCGCTTGCGGCATTCAAGACCCATGTCGACGTCTACCAGTTGAAAGTGTTTTTCCGGCCGACATTGGAAAATTTCACCATTGTCTTCCAGTCGCCCTATGATCTCGGCGACAAGCTGTTCAATTCGACGATCGTCGCCTTCGTGACCGTTGTCCTTGCGATTCCGATCGCCACTTGCGCGGCCTATTCGTTTTCACGGTTCGCCATGCGCGGCGAGACGACGATGCTGGTGCTGATCCTTGCGACGCAGTTCGTGCCGGCGGTGGTCATCGTGCTGCCGTTCTTCGTCATGTTTCGCGATATCGGGCTTCTGGACACCCGCGTCGGGCTGATCCTGATCAATCTGGCGATCGTGATGCCGTTCGCGATCTGGATGATCAAGGGGTTCATCGACGGCATACCGGTCGATACCGAGGAAGCGGCCCTCGTGGACGGATCGACCCGCATGCAGGTGATCCGCAACATCGTGCTGCCGATGGCGGCGCCGGGCCTGGTGACCGCCGGCATCTTCTGTTTCATCATTGCGTGGAACGAATTTCTGTTTGCCCTGATACTGACGTCGAAGAATGCGGTGACGCTGCCGATCGGGCTGGCGCTGTTCAAGGCCGAAGAGGGTGACTTGTGGAACCTGCTGGCGGCGGCCGGCATTATCATCATGGTGCCGATGTTCGTGCTGGCGCTGATCATTCAAAAACACTTCGTGCAGGGCATGACCATGGGAGCGGTGCGCTGATGGCGGGGATTTCGCTGCGAAACCTGACCAAACGCTGGGGCGATTTCATCGGGGTCGACGACCAGTCTCTGGAGATAGCGGACAGGGAGTTTCTGGTGCTGCTTGGTCCATCGGGCTGCGGCAAGACCACGACCATGCGGATGATCGCGGGACTTGAAGAACCGACCGCCGGCGAGATCCGGATCGGCGGGCGTATGGTCAATGACGATCTGCCCAGGGATCGCGACGTCGCCATGGTGTTCCAGAACTACGGGCTTTATCCGCACATGTCTGTGTTCGACAATATCGCCTATCCTCTGAAAGTCCGCGGAACGCCGAAAACGGACATCGCACCGCGCGTCAACGCGGCGGCGGAACAGGTCGAGCTATCGGAATTTCTGGACCGCAGGCCAAAGGCGCTGTCGGGCGGCCAGCGCCAACGCGTGGCGCTCGCCCGCGCGATCGTGCGACGACCGCGGGTATTCCTGATGGACGAGCCGTTGTCCAATCTCGACGCCAAGCTGCGCGTGACCATGCGCGCGGAACTCAAACACCTGTCCCATATGCTGCGGGTGACGACAGTTTACGTCACCCACGATCAGATCGAGGCGATGACGTTGGCGGATCGTGTCGCGGTGATGAAGAGCGGACGGATCAAGCAATTGGGCACGCCGGAAGAAATCTACAATAATCCGGCCAATCTGTTCGTTGCCGGTTTTATCGGCTCGCCGGCGATGAATCTCCTGAGTGGGTCATTACACAAGGGCTGGTTTGTAACGACGGGTGGCGCAAAGCTGGCCAGGATCGGAAAGGGTGACCGCGACAATGTGGTGCTCGGCGTACGGCCCGAAGACGTGGCGATCGTCGATTCCGGCAAGGGCAATGTCGATGTTCCGGTCTATGCGACCGAAAATACCGGCGAAAGCGTCACGTTGACCGTGCGGTTTGGCCGGCAGCGCGCCATTGCAAAGGGCGACCGGTATCTGAAAAAGGAAATTGGCGAGACCGTGGGACTGAAGTTCTCCAGCGGCCATCTTTATCTGTTCGATGAGGCTTCGCAGGAACGAATTCGGAGTTGAGCGATGGCATTTGACGGAGAGTTGCGTAAAATGTATTGCATACGAATGCAAAAATACAAGCCGAACGGCGCCGGTGCGCGCCGGAGTGTGAGATGGTGCGCCGTTTGAAATCGGCCATTACCCAGGCCGAGCGGGCGGACGACGACGCAAAAGTCCGCGAAACGGTCGCTTCGACGCTTTCTGACATCGAAAATCGCGGCGATGATGCGGTGCGCGAGCTTTCGGAAAAATTCGACCGGTATTCTCCGCCATCCTTCCGATTGACGGCTTCCGAGATCGAGGCGCTGACGGCGAGAGTGTCGTCCCAGGACATGAGCGATATTCGCTTTGCCCAGGAACAGGTCCGGCGATTTGCCGAAGCTCAGAGAGCTTCGATGACGGACATTGAGGTCGAGACGCTGCCCGGCGTCATTCTCGGCCACAGGAACATCCCGGTCCGATCCGTCGGTTGTTACGTGCCGGGCGGAAAGTTCCCGATGGTGGCGTCCGCTCATATGTCGGTGCTTACGGCCAATGTGGCGGGCGTGCCGCGTATCGCCGCCGCGACACCGCCGTTCAAGGGAGAGCCGAACCCGGCGGTCATCGCCGCCATGCATCTTGGCGGCGCACACGAGATTTATGTTCTGGGCGGCATACAGGCGGTCGGTGCGCTGGCGATCGGTACGGAGACGATCGAGCCGGTGCACATGCTGGTCGGGCCCGGCAACGCCTTCGTGGCCGAGGCCAAGCGCCAACTCTTCGGACGTGTGGGCATCGACCTGTTCGCCGGCCCGACCGAGACCATGGTAATCGCGGACGATACCGTTGACGCCGAACTGTGCGCGACCGATCTGCTCGGTCAGGCCGAACATGGATACAATTCGCCGGCCGTGCTGGTGACCAATTCCGAGAAGCTGGCGCGTGATACGCTGGACGAAATCGAGCGCATTCTCAAAATTCTGCCGACATCGGAAACGGCGGCCAAAAGCTGGGAGGACTACGGCGAAATCATCGTATGTGTTTCCCATCAAGAGATGCTCGATGTCGCCAACGACATTGCCTCGGAACATGTGCAGGTGATGACGGATCGCGACGACTGGTTTCTGGAGAACATGCATTCCTATGGCGCGCTGTTCCTGGGCGCCCGCACGAATGTCGCCAACGGCGACAAGGTCATCGGCACCAATCACACCCTGCCGACGAAAAAGGCGGGCAGATATACCGGTGGGCTGTGGGTCGGCAAATATCTGAAGACGCATTCCTACCAGAAGGTGATGACCGACGAAGCGGCCGCGGCGATTGGCGAATACGGGTCGCGCCTGTGCATGCTGGAAGGGTTTGTCGGGCACGCGGAACAGTGCAATGTCCGCGTTCGCCGCCATGGCGGACGCAACGTGCCCTACGGCGCCGCGGTTCAACCGCGGGAGGCGGCGGAGTAGATGACGTTGCCGCGCGCACCCTCTTTCCGGCTTGACGGCAAACGGGCGCTGGTGACGGGCGGCTCTCGCGGTATCGGTCTGGGTTGCGCGGCCGCGCTTGCCGAAGCAGGCGCCCATGTTGTTTGCGCCGCGCGGGGCGAGCAGGCTCTAAGAAAGGCGGTTGATGCGATCTCCGAAGCGGGCGGAACCGCGGAACCGCTGCGGATGGATATCGGTGATCTGGACGAACTCACTGCCGGAATGAAGTCGCATGAACCATTCGATGTGGTGGTTAATGCGGCCGGAATCGCACGGCACTCCCCTGCGCTGGATACAACGCCCGAGGACTACCGGGCGGTGATGGATGTCAATCTGCGCGGCGCGCATTTTCTGTCCGTCGGCGCGGCCCATGGCATGATCAAGAGGGGCAGGGGCGGCTCGATCATCCATATATCTTCGCAAATGGGGCATGTCGGCGGCGTCGACCGCTCAGTTTACTGCGCCTCGAAACACGGTCTTGAGGGGATGGTCAAATCCATGGCGATCGAATGGGGCCCGCACAATGTCCGCGTCAACACGATTTGTCCCACATTCATCCGGACGTCGCTGACCGAACCGACATTTGCCGATCCCGAACGAGTCGCCTGGATCGAATCGAAGATCAAGCTCGGCCGGATCGGTGAAGTCGAGGATGTGATGGGCGCGGTCATTTATCTGGGAAGCGATGCGTCCGCGATGGTCACCGGCGCGTCGTTGCTGATCGACGGCGGCTGGACAGCGGGGTGAGAATATCAAATGGCCTTTGACGGTTTTGATCCGAAATGGAAGGATTTTCCCGATTTCATCATCGGAATAACCAGGGAGATCTGGGAGGACCGCGGCATCGCGGCCCTTAACCGCTACTATGACGACAACATTCCGATGCGGTTTCCCTCGGGGCTGGTTATGGGGAACAAAGCCGTTATCGAAGGGACGCTGGCGACGCTGGCGGAATTTCCCGACCGGCAGTTGCTTGGCGAAGACGTTATCTGGTCGGGCGACCAAGAAGACGGCTATTTTTCTTCGCACCGCCTGCGAACGAGCGGAACGCATCTCGGCGATGGTTATTTCGGCGCGGCGACGGGCAAAAGATTTTCGGCGATGACGATCGCCGACTGCGCCGCGAGAAACAATCGAATCTATGATGAATGGCTGATCCGCGATTCCGGCGCCATCGTGCGCCAACTGGGCGGCGAGCCGGAAAAATTCGCGCGCGAACTGATTGAACGCGAGGGCGGTCCGGACAAATGCGTCAAGCCGTTTGCGCCCGATCAGGATGTCGACGGCGGTTATCGCGGTAAGGGCAACGACAACGGATATGGCGGTGAGCTGGCTGACATCCTGACCCGCCTCGCCTCTTCCGATATTGCGGCAATCCGCGGCAAATACGACCGCGCCAGCACGATCGAGCATGCCGGCGGGCGGGTGGGACATTCCTGGGGCGCGGCGGAACGGTGGTGGATGGGGCTGCATTCTTCCTTCCCCTCGGCGGAATTTGAAATCCATCACACAATAGGTCGCGAAGATCCGATGATGCCGCCGCGCGCGGCAATCCGCTGGTCACTGACCGGCAGGCACGACGGGTTCGGCCTGTTCGGCAGGCCGACCGGCGCCGGCGTCCATGTCATGGGCTTCACCCATGCGGAGTTCGGGCCATGGGGCCTGCGGCGCGAGTGGACGCTCTACGACGAAATCTCGATCTGGAAACGGATCGTCATGCAGACAGGATAGTGGTCATGACACCGGAGGAAATGGAAAACGGGATTGTCCGCTACGGCGATCTGAAGCCGTGCAAAACGGCCTTCATCGACGCTCATACGCCGGGTTCCGATCGGAAAGAGAATTTCACCATCATCGGCGGCGGCGTTTCGGAAAGCCCGGATCAGCATGTTCACATCAGGGAGACGCCAGGATTCAATATCGGCGCCGCGGGCCAGCCGCCCAAATGCCGCAATTCGCTGCATTCGCACCGCACGGCGGAAGTGTTTTTCGTGCTGAAAAGCCGCTGGCGGTTTTTCTGGGGCCGCTGGGGAGATGCCGGAGAAGCGGTTCTTGAGGAGGGCGATATCTTCAACATTCCGACCGGCATGTTTCGAGGCTTCGAAAACATCGGCGCCGACTACGGGATGATCATGGCCATTCTTGGCGGCGACGATGCCGGAGGCGGCGTGATCTGGGCGCCGCAGGTGATCAAGGAGGCAAAGGACCACGGTTTGGTTCTCGGCGAAAACGGCGTGCTTTACGACACGAAGAAAGGCGAGAGCCTGCCCGCCGGCATGGCTCCGATGCCGTCGCTTGACGATACCGCCTTGAAGGCCTTCGCCGAACCGACCACCGCGGATGTCATTCCCGGTTTTATCGCTCGATACTGGGATCTTGTCGCGCTCGCCGACCGGCAACCGGCCAAAGTGATCGGTCCCGGCGCGAAATTGAAGGACCGCCCCGGTTTTGAGGTTGATTTCATCGTGCGCGGTTCGCTGGCGCCGGATCGCTACGCGACCGACCGGCATGAAGTGCTGATGCCGGTGCGCGGCCATTGGCGTCTGGCATGGAATGGCGGCGAGAAAACGCTGGCGCCGGGAGACACATGTCTGGTTCCTCCGGGCCTCGCCCGGTCGCTTGCGCCATCCATGACCGGCGAAGCAAGCCTGTACAGAGTTCGCAACACCGATGATCCGGCGGGCCCGACCCGATTGCACTGATTGGAGCAACGATGATCGGAATCGCAACGACGCATGTGGGATCCCTGCCGCGAACGCAAAAAGTGGTCGACTTCATCTTCGCCCGCGAGCGTGGAGACCTTTACGACGAAACGGAATTCGACGCCGCGATGGCGGAGGCGGTCGATGAAACCGTCGACAGACAGAAAGGCGCGGGTGTTGCAATCGTCTCAGACGGCGAAACGTCGAAAATCTCCTATGCCACCTATGTCAAAGACCGCTACAACGGCTTTTCCGGCGACGGCCCCCGCAACCCGCCCGCCGATCTGAAACGGTTTCCCGCATTTCTGGAGCGGCTGGCGAATGAGGGCGGCACACCGAAATATTCCCGGCCCATGTGCACCGGCGAAGTAAAGTCCAGGGGGCAGGGAGAATTGCGGAGGGATATCGCCAACCTGAAGTCGGCGATGAAAAAACACGACGTCGCGCGCGGCTTCATGAATGCGGCGTCGCCGGGCGTAATTTCGCTGTTCCTTCAGAACGTCCATTATCCGAACCGCGAAACCTATCTCGGCGCCCTGGCCGATGCGATGCGCGAGGAATACGAGACAATCGCCGGAGCCGGCCTCGACCTGCAGCTCGACTGTCCGGACCTCGCGCTGTCGCGCCACATGCTGTTCGACGAATTATCCGACGCGGAATTCGTCAAGGTGGCGGAGAGCCACGTCGAAGCGCTGAATCACGCGCTTGCCGGAGTGCCGGAGGAAAGAGTGCGCGTCCATATCTGCTGGGGTAACTATGAAGGTCCTCATGTCTGCGACATCGCCATGGATACCGTGTTTTCGACACTGATGCGCACCAGGAGCCGCTACGTGCTGTTCGAGAGCTCCAATCCGCGTCATGCACATGAATGGACCGTATTTCGGGACCGGAAGGACGAGATTCCCGAGGACAAGATCCTGGTTCCCGGAGTGGTCGACACGACGACGAATTTTGTCGAACATCCCGAACTTGTCGCACAGCGCCTTCGCCGTTTTGTCGATATCGTCGGCGTCGAAAGGGTAATCGCGGGTTCGGATTGCGGGTTCGGAACGTTTGCCGGCTTTGGATCCGTCGACCCCGATATCGCCTATGCGAAGTTGAAATCGTTGAGCGAAGGGGCTCGGTTAGTCGGCTGACCCACAACCGATTACCCTTTGTCCGGACTTACGAAATCGCCAAACCGGCAGGAACGGCCCAACAAGCCGACTTTCACAATGCGACGCCACCGACGCTGGCGCCGCCGCATACATAAAGTGTCTGGCCCGTGACGTATCCGTTTTCGGGATCGGCGAAATACATCAGCGCCTTCGTCACGTCTTCAACGGCGCCAAGCCGGCGTACCGGCAGATTGTCGGCGAGTTTCCTTTCCCGCGCGCCGCCCTTGTCGATAATTCCCCAGAAATTGTCGGTCAGAACCGGACCGGGTGCGACGACATTGACCGTTATGCCATGCGGTCCCAGTTCCAGCGCCCAGGTGCGGGCCATCCCGTGCAGTCCGGCCTTGGAATAGGAATACGCGGTGCGGGTGATCGCGCCCAGCGCGGCGCGTGACGAATTGAAGATCACGCGCCCGAACCCGGCTCTCTTCATCGACGGCAGGAACGCCTGCAGAAATGTCAGCGCCGCTCCGGCGTGCAACCGTGTCAGCGTGAGAAGGTCATCCGCCTTGGCGTCTTCGACAAGGTTCGGCAGGATGATGCCCGCATTGTGGACAAAATGGGTGACTTCGAAGCTTCCGGCAATCTCACTTGCCGCGCGTTCCGTGTCGGCCGAACCGGTCAAATCCGCGTTCACGGAATACAGCCGATCGTGAGAAATATCCGGATCGCGGCGGGCGACGCATATCACCGTGTAGCCCTTTGCCAGCATTTCCCCGCAGAGATGTGCGCCGATGCCGGAACTGCCGCCCGTGACGACCGCAACCAGTTCGCGTCCGCTCATTGCCGGTCTCCGGCGACCAGAGCCAGAACCCGAAGCGGGCTTCCCGAGCCGTGTTTGATTTTCAGCGGCGGACAAACCAGTATCGCGCCGGTGGGAGGCAGCCAGTCCAGATTTGCAAGGCATTGAAGTCCATATCGGCCGGCGCCGTGCAATATGTAGTGCGCCGGGTAGGGAGGTGCGAGATGAGCCGCCTGTCCGGCATCCGTCCCAACGGTTTCCGTGCCGAAACCGATGATATTCCGCTTTTCGACAAGGTAGCGGATCGTTTCCGCCGCCGGGCCCGGAGAATGGGCTCCATCCTCGCGGAGATTCAGATATCCGGCGCCCTTTCGCTTCGACCAGTCGGTCCGCATCAAAACCCAGGAATTGTCCGGAATGTCTCCATGGGCCGCTTCCCAACGCCGTACGAATTCCGGCGTCATCAAGAAATCTTCATCAGTCGCGCATTCGGCCGAACAATCGATCACGCAGACCGGCCGCACAAAGGCTTCGACCGGGATCGAATCGACGGTCGCTTTCGGCAGATCCTTGCCGGAAATCCAGTGAACCGGCGCATCGAAGTGGGTGCCGGTATGTTCGCCACAGGAGAAATTGCGCCAATACCAGCCGGGGCCGCGATGATCGTAGCGCGATACCTCCTCAACCCGGAACCGGGCGCATTGGCCGAATTCCGGTGGCAGGATCATGACCGGAAACTCCGAATCCAGCGTGTGGGTGAGGTCTACGATACCGATACCGCCACCCGTCAGCGCACCGGCCAGATTATTCAGGATTTCCACGCCTTCGGTCGACATTCTACATTCCCTCGACCTGCATCGGTTCACGCTCAAGCACACGCGGGTCCTCGCGGTACCGCCGCATGAAGTCCTTTGCGATATCGCCCACGACAATCTCCTCCAATCCCTGCTGCAAGCCCCGGACAACATCGCGCGCCAGAACCCCGGGCGTCACCTTGGGCGGCGGCAGGGGCTGGCGCCAATCCTCTTCCAGCGGACCGGCAAAAACATTGACGACCTTCACACCGCTGCCCGCCAGTTCTCCACGCAAACTCTGACCGAGCGAAAGCGCCGCCGCCTGGCTTGCGGACGTGCATCCAAATGCCGGCCGGTTCGAAAGCGCGTAGACGGAAGATACCTGCACCCATGCGCATGCGCCGTTCACACCGTCCGCGCCGCGCGATTTCATGGTCGGCCCGAAAGCCTGCATGAGACGCAGCGGACCAAGGTAGTTGATCTCCATTTCTTCACGCGCGGTTACGACATCGCCGCGGTCCAGTACGCCGCCCGGACGCACATGCTCGGCGTTGTTGACGAGGATATCGACCTTGCCTCCTATCTCGCTGGCAAGTTCGTCGACCGAAATCGTGTCCGTCAAATCCAACGGCATGATTTCGACATTGGCGACGCCTTGCAGATCATCCGATTCCGGCCACGGCCGCCAGCTTTCCGCCATTCCGGCAAAAACGATCGCGGCTCCCGCCTCGCTCAACGCCTTGGCCAGCGCCAATCCGGTGGCGGACCGGCCGTCGGTGATCAATATGCGCCGATGTTTTGGAGTGCAGGTCAATTCGCGAAGTTGCCGGTCATCATCCATGTTCTCGGTCTCCCTGTCCGGCAGGGCCATCATGACGCCCTTTCCGGATTTGTCGGTGCGGGCGATCATGCGTACTCGCGCTCCGGACATTACATCGCCGTGAATATGCGCAATGACGGAAATTCCGGCATTGAGCTTCACCGTACCCGCGCGCCATGGCATACGCTCGCGAAAGTAGATGTTCGTGCTGGTCCTGATAAGCGTTTCGGCAATCAGGACGCCGCCATCCGGCATGTCGCGCCATTCAAGGTCTATCGACAGGCATTTGGGGCAGGCTTCGCGCGGCGGATGACAAATCGCGTCGCAGTTCGTGCATTGCTGGAGGGCAAATCGCCCTTCCGCGGCGGCGACCGTAAATCCCAGCGCCTTGCGGCTGCGCGAAGCGGGCGGCGTCGTCGGATGGACGGTGCGTTTCCGGGGATCCTTGCGCGGAGGTTTTTTCAGCGGTTCCGTCATGCCACCCCGCTTGCCAGAACGGTCGCCGCCGAGCAGACGCCGCGATCGTAGTTGACCATACCAAATCCGGATACCGCTCCGATCCTGGCGCCGGCGACCTGCGTCCCGAGAGATCGGCCGGTGAGCTGTCTGAGCGCTTCCACAATTCCAAGAAAACCGCCCGCCGCTCCGGCTTGCCCGACCGATAACTGGCCGCCGGAAGTATTGTGCGGGAAGTCGCCGGCGGCGCCGAGTTCGTGCGAGCGAACAAATTCGGGACCTTCGCCCTTTTCGCAATATCCGAGATCTTCAAACTGCATCATGCAGATCACGGGATAGTCGTCATAGGTTTGCAGAAAATCTGTATCGTCAGGGCGAACGCCAGACATCTTCCACAGCTCATCCTTGTCCATTGCCCAGCCGCCGCGCAGCTGCACCGGATCGTCGGCAAAGGCGTTGTGCCGCTCGATTGTGGACAGTATCCGCACCGGATCGAGGCCGAGGTCGCGGGCCATGTCTTCCCGAAGGACCAGAAATGCTTCCGCGCCGGCGCACGACATCACGCAATCGAAAAGATGAATCGGATCGGATATCGCGCGGGCATTGAGGTAGGCTTCGATCGTGAGCGGCTTTTTCATCAGCGCAAAAGGAAACGCCAGCGCGTTCTTCCTTTGCGCTACACAGATTTTTCCAAAATCCTCGCGTGTCGCTCCAAATTGCTTCATGTATCTGTCGGTCAACAAGCCAAAGCTGGCGTTGGGACCGCCGGAACCGTAGGGATATGCCCCATCCTGCGCGAAGCGCGAGAAGCTGGTCAGCATGCGCCGGAACGAATCGACATGGTTGGTGTCGCCCGCCACGCAGGCCACGACGGATGCATCTCCCGACTGGACGGCCCGTGCGGCGCGCCTCAGCGCGACGACGCCGGATGCGCCTCCCATGGGAATATGGTCGAGCCAACGCGGCAACAGACCCAGATGCTGGGTAAGGCCGACCGCCGTATCCGGATGCAGCGTGAATGAGGAAACGGTCAGACCATCGATATCCGACGGTTTTATCCCGGCGCTTGACGCCAGTTCGCCAAGCGCTCGCGCGATCCACCAATGCGCGGCCTCGGGCGAATACCGCTCATATGGAATTGTGACCGGTACGGCGGCGGCCACTCCTTCGTAACCCAAGCGGCTGTCAATCCCGGCCATCAGGCGGCGTTCCGCCTCTTTAGCCGGCGCAAGTCGATTGTCGCCTCGTCGTCGCGCAATATCGCGACCAGCTTTTTCAACTCCCCGCGCTGAATCTTGTTGGTCGAAGTCAGCGGAATCTCATCGACAAAACAGATGAATCCGGGTGCTTTGTAATAGGCGAGTCGACCGAGGCACCACGCAACTATTTCGCTCGCAATGCGCACGGGATCCTTGCCGGCTTGGCTGCCGGATCTCACGATCAACGCAAAAACCTCATCGCCGCGCACCGGATCGGGCGTGGCGGCGACCGCCACCGCATCAATTGCCGGATGACGGCCCAATACGCTTTCGACCTCGACGGCGGCAATATTCTCGCCGGAACGTCGTATGACGTTTTTCTTGCGGTCGACGAATACCAGCGTGCCGTCTTCGATGCGCGAAACAATATCTCCGGTATGAAACCAGCCTCCGTCCCATGCCTCGGCCGTTGCCTTTTCATCCTTCAGATAACGATCGAAAAACCCGAAGCGCGGATCGTCGCGTTTGCTGCGCACCAGCAGTTCGCCGGGCTCGCGCACATCCGCCTCGCGGTCGTCGTCGGTCACGACGCGCAGCGCTACTTCCCCGGTCGGGCGTCCGATATTGGATGCGCCGACATGACGATTGCCGTGCGAGGCGACCGTGATGCCGCCATTGCCGGTTTCCGTCATGGCCCAGCCTTCGATCAGCGGAAATCCGAAACGGTTCTCAAACGGACCGTGCAGTTTCTTGTCGACACCGGCGCCGAAACCGAAACGGACATCATTATCTGTCTCCACACCGGTCACCGGCGTATTCATCAGCATCGCCGGCATGACGCCGAGATAGTGAACGACTGTCGCTCTGGCGTCCCTGACGTTCTTCCACCAGGTGTCGGGGCGGAAACGGTCAAGCACGATCAGCGCGCCCCCGACGGCAATCATCGCCATCGTCGAGCAGGCCAGCGCGTTCATGTGGAACAACGGCAACGGCGTCAGCATGCGCTCGCCGTCAAATCGCAGTCGGCAATGGCCGTCGATCGTGCTGTACCAACGCCCGCAGTTGAGGAAGTAACGATTGGAAAGCACACACCCTTTCGGCGTTCCCGTCGTGCCGGACGTGTATAGCAGCGCCGCCTCATCGGTCTGACGAACCGGATCTTCCGATGCCGGTGATTGCGCTTTCGGCGGGGTCTCCCCGGGCCCCATGACCGGCAGGCCCACCTCTTTGCCGGCATCGCGAAGGGCCTCTTGCCGGTCGGCGATCGAGATCGCCAGACATATTTCCGAATGTTCGATCAGATAAGTCAGTTCGGCGGCGCGCAGGTCCGGACCAATCGGCACGATGGAGACGCCCAGCGCATTCAGCGCGAACCATATCTCAAAGAACACGGGCCGGTTCTCCAAAAGGAGACCGACCCGGTGGCCTTTTCCGTAGCCGTTTGCCGCAAAGGTCGCCCGCCGCCTTGATACTCCGGCGGCCATGGTCGCATAGGTCGTTTCACCCGCCTCAATTCCGTATATGGCGGCCGTTTCCCGCGGCACGCAATTAAATTCGCGCTCGGGCACGGCGCGGGCCGCCTGCATGAAGAACGCATGCACGCAATTGAAATCCAGAGGCGAATGCAGCGCGTTCATAAGCCGACTACACGAAAAGCTGAATGTTGCGATGGGGCGCATCGCAGTTGACAATATCAATACGTTTTTTGCGAATCTTAAGATTGCCGTCGATCACCGACAGTTGATGCCGCGCCCATCCGGCCAGGATAACCTGCTCGTCAAATCTCGTCTCCGCATAGTGGAACGGCGTGTATGTCCGATAGAGGTTGGCGTCATGATCAATGCCGTCGACCTGCGGGGCCTGCAGCAAATGCTGACACCGGCTTTTCGGTTTCTGGGAAAAGGTGCGTTGGCCTTCGAGCCTCTGGACGCGTGTCCGCAGGAGCAGCATGTCCTCATAAAGCAGCGAGGTTGTCAGATGCTCCTCCTCCTGATCCCATTCGAGCGGCATCCAGTAAACAGCGTCATCGGCAAACAGGGCCAGCCAATCCGGAAACTTCCGCTCGTCGATAAGGCGCGCTTCGCGGATAACGAAATCGCAAAGATCCTTTTCTGTCGGTTTCATCAAGCGGCCTCATTGATCGACATTGTCATGAACTTCTCCCAGGCGCGGAACTGATTGCGCATTTGCGCCTCGGTCGTGCCGTTGTAAACCGCGACCGGATTGTCGGCCTCATGCTCGTCGTAGAGCCTTTGGACATTGACCCATTCCATCCCGTCGCTCATCAGGCCTGATTGCGCGCGCTCATACATTTCCAGGTCATCATGTCCGACAATCGACGTCGGAGCATTGATAAGACGATTGTACGTCGCGGTGCGTTCGAGAAGCTTGTCCGATGCGCCCACGAGACGGAATATCCACGATTCAACCAGGGTCTTGTCGGCGGCGATCGGCTTGAACAGGCGCAATGACTGGATCGGCCCCTTGATCATCATATTGGGGAAATAGACCGTGTTGTGCCGGTTCTCGCTCAGGATCTCCCCGGCGCGCTTTTCACCGTAAGCCTCGACCATCCGGTCGAAATATCCGGGAACGGCCGAGTAGTCGGAGTGAATGGAATGATGAACGCCGGTATGCCCATGTCCGTTGTCCCAGGTGCGGATGCCCATACCCTCGAAAAACTCGTAGGCTGACATGAACGGCAATATCACCTCCACCGCCATGGGTTTCGGCCCGTCGCCGCCTTCCTTCTCCCAGATGTCTTTAACGGTTCCGGCCGAAGATTCATGCGCCACCATCGGATGACATGTGTCGGTCTGGTTCTCGACAAGCATTTTCCAGTTGCAGTGGTGCATGTAGCGCAGCGGGCTGCCGACCACTTCCAGCCGGCCTTCCGGCGAGCGGTCGATCATGTTGTCGAGGCTTGAAAGTGAATCGCCGAAGAACTCATCGAAATCCGGACCTGTTTCACTCAGACGAGCGAAAATGAAACCGCGGTAGTTCTTCACGTTCTCGACCGTTGTCATCCCTTTCGACGAACGGGAATTTTCAAACCCAGTGTTCTCATAGCCCTTCTTCAAGGGGATCGCGAGCAGGCTGCCATCGGTCTTGAACGACCAGGCATGATAGGGGCAGCGGAAGAATTTACCCGTATTCCCCCTGGTATCGATGACGATTTGCGTACCCTTGTGCGGACATCTGTTGTACATCAGCCGGACAGTTCCGTCGGTATGACGCGCCATCAGCAGGGGCTGGTCGCCGACCGCGGTCGAATAATAATCGCCCTTGTTCGGCGTCTGGCTGTCATGGCCGACATAGATCCACGCATTGCGGAACAGATGCTTCATCTCGAGGCGGAACACGTCCCGGCTGACATAGACGTCGCGATGCACCTCGGCGGGCCTCAGCAATGCCCGAATGTCGGATTTGTCCATTGCGCGTCCTCCCGTCTATAAATCGAGCACAAGCCGCTCGGATATAGCCCGCGATACACAGATCTGCATCATCTTGCCTGACGATTTCTCCTCGTCGGACAGCACCACGTCGCGATGATCCGGCATTCCCGAGATCACCTCGGTTTGGCAAATGCCGCAATCACCGCGACGGCAATCGTGAAGTACGTCATGACCGGCATTTTCCAGCACTTCGATAATGCTCTTGCCGTCCGGCACTCGCAGCACTTCGCCGGTCGAGGCCAATTCTATCTCGAACGAAGCGCCGGCGGCTGTCTCGGCCTGATTGGTGAAAAGTTCGAAATGGATATGATCGTCCGCAAATCCTCGTGCCCGCGCAACGCTCGTTGCGGCGTGGATCATTCCCTTGGGTCCGCAAATATAAAGATGCCCGTTTGGCGAAAGTCCGCCGACCAGTGAATTGAGGTCAAGCCTGGTGTCCGGTTCATCGTCATAGTGCTGCCGCGCCCTCTCACCGGCGATTGCCGTCAATTTGTCGACAAATGCCAGCGATCCGCGACCGCGGCCGGCGTAATGCAAAGAGAAGTCTCGCCCGCTGCCCGCAAGCGAGGCGACCATGCCGGTAATTGGAGTAATCCCGATCCCGCCCGCCAACAATGTTGTCGAACCGCTTCCGTCAACCATCGGAAAATCGTTCCTGGGCGGCTGAACGGCAATTCGGTCCCCGGCCTTTAATCCATGCATGAACTTCGATCCGCCGGTGCTTTCTTCCTCCAGCCGCACGGCGATACGATATTCGGAAACGCCGTCAGCCGATAGCGCTTCCGGATCGAAATTGATCAATGAGTAGGCGCGATCGCCGCCTTCGGGCAGCGAGACGCGAATATGGGCGCCGGGTTCGAATCCGGGCAGCATACAGTCATCGCCCGCCTTGAGGCGGAAGAATCGTATCAGCGGCGTTTCCTCCGACACGGCGCAAACAATCAGTTCCAGCGTGTTCATTGTGCGGCCCCGGCGGGAACGGTTTCCAACTCATCGAGTGTTTTCAGCATACCGGTCAGCGCGTCACCCTCCGCATCGGCCAACGCGGCCCCGATCAGCCGGTTTGCCCATTCCGCGGCGTCCGGGCGACGTTCGATTTTCACGATTCCGGCAAGAATAAGATCGTATTTGCTCATTCCACGGGCGTGGGTGTCGCCATAACCCTTGATCAGCCGGCGGCAATTGGCGATTTCAACAGCCAAATCCTGATTGTGCGACGCCGCCTTGCGAACCAGAGCCAGCCAATCCCGAACATGTCTCATCTCGGTTGCATGGCGGGCGAGCTTTCGACGCCAGCGCTTCAACCCGCTCAAAAGATAAAGCTGGCAGAATCCGATGATTGTGTTGCTGCGGATTCTTCGTGCGCCCGACAACCGGTCAAGCATATGTGCGATCCATCCGCCACCGGCGCGCGCCGCCATCCCTACCGGCAAAAGGCTTGCCATTTCCTCTCTGCGCGGATGAAAATAGTCCGTGACGCAGACCGGCTCGTGCGCGATGTGCCGGATCTCGGTTTTGAGGCGCTCGAATCTCGCGCGCCGCGTCTTGAGATCGGCAACCCGGATGACATCGTGATACGCCATTGAATTCGCCAGATGTTTGGCAAGCGCCGATGTCAACGCATAGTCTTCTGTCCGATCCTCTTTATGAAATGGCTCCAGAAGATCGACATACTCCTCGCCGTATTCGAAATCCTGGAAGTCGATGACGCGGTTCAATCCCGGCAGCACCATCCTGTGCGTTTCCGGCGAGAAGACCCGGTCGACCCTGTTTCGTAATTTCGCATATGCGGCCCGCTGCTGCGGCGTTCCACCCGAGAGTTCCCCGGCTTTGTCATCGGTTGCCTTGCCGGCGTCGGGTGAAGCGTTCCGGGTGATGCTTTCACAGGCCTCGTCGAATGCGGCGAGGCTGTTTTCAACACCGATACCGCCCTGGCGGACCGCTTCCTGAAAAGCGGCGCGGTCGAAAGGCAGACATCCCGAACCGGCCACCGCGCCAAAAATCGAAGCGGAGACAACGCTGTCGCAATTGGTCGCGATTGCGGCCAGGTCGGCTTTGTGAAATCGCTTTGACATCGCATTCGCCGCCAATTCCACTATTTCGGGGCTGGAAACGCCGTCACCGGGAACAGACTTTTCCGCTACGGACAGCATGCGATGGGTTGAGGCGATCAAAGTGGTCCTGTCAGGCGTGACCAACCCTCTTTGGACGGCCCTTCCCGCCTCCATCCATTCGGCGGCCACGACAAGATCGACGCTGCCGGGCGTCGGCATCAGACCCAGGACAGGTTTGCGCTCATCGCCGGCCGGCCGGATCATCTCGACATAGTAGATCGTCGCGCCGGTTCGCTGCGCCACACCCGGCACGCTTGTCGATTGGGCTATCCAGCCTTGCGCCTCGGCCATTTGAACGAGCCAGTTGGTTACGACCCCGCCGCCCTGACCCCCGACGGCGAGAATGGCGATGCGGACAGGAGATGTGGACGGGTGCGAAATCCTGCTCACGGAACCGACTCCGTAAGGCGCCGTTTCAACCGGCGCCGCTGAAGATATCCGACGATCCTGTCTTGAAAAGCGGCGATTGCGCTTTCGCCCCAGCCGGGGTTGCGGATGGCTTCCAGCCTGTAAAATGACGGACACAGGATGGCGGCTTCGGCAACTTCGCCGCAATGGCCGCAAGCGACACAGGATTGATCGACATGAGCGACCGGATCGTCGCGGAGAGGATCATCGGGATGTTTAAGCGTCAGCGATGGGCAACCTGAAATGCGCATGCAGGCATGATCGCCGGTGCAGACGTCTTCATCGACACCGAATTTTTCCTCGATGACACGGCGCCCGTCCGACAGCGCCTTTCGCCGCAGGGGTTTTTCCCGCCGCTGCTTGTTGAGCATACATTCGCTGGAGGCGATGACGACTTTCGGTCCGGTCTCCGGTGTCGTCAACGCTTCGATAATCGCGCCACGCATTGCCTCGACGTTGTATGTGCGATCAATGCGCCGGACCCAATTCACACCCACGCCACGCACGGCATCCTCGATCGGGTGCCGTGTCGACAGGCTTTTGTTCGAAGCGCGTGATGACAGAATGTCCTGCCCGCCCGTGGCGGCCGAATAATAATTGTCAACGATCAGGATGACATCGTCGCTTTTGTTGAACACTGCATTGCCGATGCCGCTGGTCAGTCCGTTGTGCCAAAATCCTCCATCGCCCATGATCGAAATCGAACGCCTGCCTTTGGCGATGTTCAAACCGGATGCGGAAGCCGCGCCCAGCCCGTACCCCATCGTGCTGGCGCCGATCTCGAACGGCGGCAAAATCGAAAACAGGTGGCATCCGATGTCGCAGGAAATGTGCCGTTCCCCCTCCTGATCCTGGGCCAGGGACAGCGCGGAGAAAATCGGGCGTTCCGGGCATCCCGTGCAAAATCCCGCGGGACGGGGCGGAACCAGGGCGGCGAGCCCTTTCTCGATTTCCGCCGGCAATGCAACCGGATTTGCGCTGTCGGCGATCGCATATCCCGCATTCCCCAGATAATCCGCGATTCCTTGCGAAAGCGCCTTCGGCGTATATTCCCCCGCCTTTGGAAGAACATTCTTTCCTTGGATTTCCGTTGAGATATTTTGCCGGCGAAGAATAGCATTGACGGATTCTTCAAGATAATCCGGCTGACCTTCCTCGACCATCAAAACCGATTTCTTGTTGCGGCAGAATTCGGCGACCTCATCGGGCACCAACGGGTAGGTCACGTTCAGCACGTAGAGAGGAATGCGGGATTCGCCGTAAATATCCGCCAGGCCAAGCTGGTTCAGCGCGCCGATGACGCCGTTATACATGCCGCCCTGCAGGATGATGCCGTAATCCGGCAAATCACCGTCAAATTGTTCGTTCAGCGTGTGTTCGCGGATGAAATCGACGGCGGCCGGCCATCGCTTCGTAACCTTTTCCCGCTCATGGGCGAACGACGCCGGCGGCAGCACGATCCGTTCAGTTGCCCTTCGCGGGTTATCGCGAGCCTGCTCAAGAGAAAATGCCGGGGGCCTGTTGTTCTTTGCGACGAACGAGCCGTAAACGTGACAGGCTCGAATTCGCAGTTCCAGCATGACAGGCGTGTTGCTGGCCTCCGACAATGCGAACCCGTCCTCGACCGCCTTGACGATGCTCTCCAGATCGGGACGAGGATCAAGCAACCAGATCTGAGACTTGGTGGCGAAAGCATGGCTGCGCTCCTGCATGATCGAAGAACCTTCGCCATAATCCTCGCCAACGACAACCAGCGCGCCTCCGGTAACGCCGCCGGACGAAAGGTTTGCCAGCGCATCGGAGGCGACATTGGTGCCGACGGTCGATTTCCAGGTCGCGGCGCCGCGGATCGGATAGTGCATTGACGCGGATAGCATCGAGGCCGCGCCCGCCTCGGAGGCGCAGGCTTCAAAATGGACGCCGTATTCGTCAAGAATGTCTCGCGCGTCGGCCAGGACATCCATCAGGTGCGATATGGGCGCGCCCTGATAACCGCCGACATAACCCACGCCGCATTGCAGCAGCGCCTTTGTTACCGCGAGGATGCCTTCGCCGCGAAAGATTTCGCCTTCGCCCAGACGAAGCGACCGCACTTCACGCTCGAATGACCGCTCGGCCATGTCCCTCCCTCAGCCGGCGCGGATCGAGACGCCGGTCGATTTTATATTCCGTTGTCGTCTACCTCCTCACGCATCCAGATTCTTGTTCGTATATTCATATCCGAAATGCCTCTTGTCAAGCGTGGCGGAAATGTTACGAAATTAGGTTGCAACCGCCGAATTTCGTATTATAACAAACGGGAAGGCTGCAAACGGGTTGAACAGGGTGGTCCAAATTGCCGGAACGGAGGGTTCGCAAGTTCCCTTCGTTGAAGATTATCTGCTTTATCTGCTTCCGGCTTCCCGGCCATGCCCTGTCTCGGGAGTTTCATGCACATGCCAAATAATGAAGACGAGGAGGAACAGACATGATCAGAACGATTAAGCGTCTCGCGCTGGGACTCGTATTCACGGCGACGAGTTCCGTAATGGCGTTCGCCGCCGACACGACGCTCATAATTTCCAGTTGGGCGCCACCCACCCATGGCATCAACGCGATCGCCTGGCCGCGCGTCATAAAGATGATCGAGGAAGCGACCGAAGGCAGAGTAAGCGCCGAGGTCAAATACAAGCTGGCGTCGCCACCGGCGCAGTTCGATCTGGTTCAGGATGGCGCCGCGGACATTAGTTGGACATTCCACGGCTACAATCCGGGCAGGTTCGTAGCCACGAAGATAATCGAGCTTCCGGGGTATGAAGGCGACGCGGCCGCGGCGTCGGTCGCTTATTGGCGGGCGCACGAGAAATTCTTCGCGGGCGCCGACGAGCACAAGGGCGTCAAGCTGATTGCGTTGCACACGCATGGTCCGGGCGTTCTGCATTCAGCCAGGAAAGTCACGTCGCTCGATGGCATCAACGGCATGAAGCTGCGCCTGGGCGGAGGCGTGTCGAACGCTGTCGGAGCCGCACTCGGCGCCACCGCGATCAACGTGCCCGCGCCCAAGGTCTACGAGACATTGGCGTCAAATGCCGCCGATGGCGTGATGATGCCCATGGAAGGCAAGAAGGGTTTCAAGCTTACGGAGGTCGCCCAGAACACATTTATGGTTCCAGGCGGGTTTTATCGCGGTTCGTTCGCGACCTTCATGAACCGGGAAAAGTTCGATTCGCTGTCCGACGCGGACAAGGCTGCGCTTGAAGGTATATTTGGCGAGGCCATGTCCAGGGCTTTCGGCGAAACCTGGGATGAGATCGACGGCATCGGCACGGAGGCGACAAAGGCCGCGGCCGACAACTCGATCAACAATGCCTCGGACGGGGACATCGCCAGATACAAGGAACTGTCCGGTCCGATCATTGACGG
Organism: Rhizobiaceae bacterium; assembly: GCA_965204295.1. GTDB lineage: Bacteria > Pseudomonadota > Alphaproteobacteria > Rhizobiales > Rhizobiaceae > JAWKWH01. Next base: position 623,656 of record OZ241973.1, on the reverse strand, counting down.
GGTTTTGGAGGAGGTTTCCGCCAAAGGCATCGACGCCGGGGCCGCGATGGAATTCATCGCCAACGAAATGAAAAACATGTAACCTGTCTCGCGTGACGAGGAGCAACGGTACGGAACGCAATTCGGCCGGCCTGCCAAGGGCGGGCCGGATTATCGTGTATTTGCCGTCCCTGCTGGCGGCGATCACGCTGTTCGCACTGATGGTCATGACCTTCGCGGATGTGATTTTGCGCAGCGCGTTCAATGCACCGCTGGCGGCCGGCACGGAACTGACCAAGATCTTCATGGCGATCATCGTGTTCGCGGCGCTTCCGCTCGTGACCTGGCGCGGGGAAGGCATTGTCGTCGACCTGCTCGATCCTCTGTTCGGCAGGACCATGGCCCGTATCCGCGATATTCTCGTCGATCTTGCAAGCGGCATTCTGCTGCTGTGGCCCGCTTTCAGAATCTGGGATTTCGTGGAGCGAACTCGTTCGTATGGCGATACGACCGAATTTCTGCAGATCCAGCTCTATCCGGTCGTCGCGATGATTGCGGTGAGCACGTCCGTCACCGCCATCGTGCTGATCCTGCGTGCGCTCGCCGGAATTTTCCGGCCCGATCTCATTGCACGGCGGAACTGACAATGCTGATTTCGGTCATCGGATTTGCCGCCGTCCTGGCGCTGGTGTTTCTGCGTATGCCGATCGCGATCGCCATGGGACTGGTCGGCGTCGCCGGCTATTCGCAACTGACCGGTTTCAAGGCGGCCGTGTCGATGGCGGCGAGGCTCATCATCGACACGGCCCAGGACTATGGCCTGTCGGTGGTGCCGCTGTTCATCCTCATGGGTCTGTTCGTCAACAAGGGCGGTCTGTCGCGTGAACTCTATCAGGTGTCCTACGCTTTCCTCGGTCACCTGCGCGGCGGACTCGCGATGGCGACGATTGTCGCCTGCGCGGGGTTTTCGGCCATATGCGGATCGTCGCTGGCGACCGCCGCGACAATGTCGAAGGTGGCAATGCCGCAAATGCGCGAATACAGCTACGCGGACCGCCTGTCGACCGCATCGATCGCGGCGGGCGGAACGCTGGGCATCCTGATCCCGCCAAGCGTGATCCTGGTGATCTATGGCCTGCTGACGGAAACAAGCATCGGCAAGCTGTTCATCGCCGGCATTATTCCCGGTCTGATCGGGGTGCTGTTTTATCTGCTGGCCGTCCGCTACACGGTCGCACGCGATCCGGAAGCGGGACCGGCCGGCGAGCGGACGATCTGGAAGGATCGGATCATCGCCCTTCGGGGGGTGTGGGCCGTATTGCTGTTGTTTTTTCTGGTCATCGGAGGCTTGTACGGGTTTCTCGACGTCTGGCCGGTCAACCTGACGTTCTCGCCGACCGAAGCGGCGGGCATGGGCGCGGGCGGCGCCTTCCTGATCGCCTTGTCGCGCGGCAACCTGTCCTTTGCGGATGTGCGCGAAGTGCTGGTCGAAACCGCTCATACCACCGCCGCGCTTTTTACGGTGCTCATCGGCGCGTGGATTTTCTCCAACTTCATCAATCTGGCCGGCCTTCCCGAACAGTTGCTGAGCCGGATCGCCGAGACGGGTTTCGGGCCCATGGCCGTGATGCTCATGATCCTGCTGGTCTATATTGTCCTCGGTTGCGTGTTCGAGAGTCTGTCGATGCTGCTTCTGACCGTGCCGATCTTCTTCCCGCTGGTGACGAGCCTCGGATTCGATCCGGTCTGGTTCGGCGTCATAGTGGTGGTCGTCACCGAGATCAGCCTGATCACGCCGCCCGTGGGTCTCAACGTGTTTGTGCTCAAGGGCGTTGTCGGCGACGTTTCGACCGCGACGATATTCCGTGGCGTCACTCCGTTCTGGATGGTGGACATAGTGCGTCTGGCGCTGCTCCTGTTCGCGCCGTGGCTGGTGCTGGTGTTGCCGAACTCCATGTGACGCATGTCTCATCCGTACCGCGATGTCGCCGTTGCCGCCATCTCCACGATTTGCGACGACTTGCCGGCGCCGGAGCTTCCTTTCGCCGATCAGGATTTCCGCCCGCTTTCTCCCAGTTCCGCCAAAACCTCATTCGTGTGCTCGCCGAGACGCGGCGATGGACGATGATATCGCAATGGCGTTTCCGGCAGCAGGATCGGCGAACGAACATTCGGAATCGTATTGCCGTAACCGTCTTCGAGATCCATGCGCAAATCGCGGGCAACGATTTGCGGATCGGCGAACATGTCGGCGATCGAGTTGATCGGTCCGCAGGGAACGCCGGCCGCTTCCAGACGGGCAAGCAATTCGTCGCGCCGCCGTTTTTCCGTCTCCGCGACGATCAGGGGGCGGAGCGGTTCGCGGTTGGTCACCCGGGCCTCGTTGGTCGCGAAACGCGGGTCGGTCACAAGCGCATCGATACCCAGAACGTCGCACATGCGACCGAACTGACCGTCATTGCCGACGGCGATGATCAGGTGGCCATCGGAAACCGGAAACGCCTCATAGGGCGAGATGTTCATGTGAGCATTGCCCATCCGCACCGGTGCGACGCCGGAAATCAGGTAATTCAGGTTCTGATTGCCGAGAATGCCGGCCTGCGTGTCGAACAGCGCCATGTCGATATGCTGGCCCTTGCCGCCGGCGCGCACATGCATCAGCGCGGCCTGAATGGCGATCACCGAGTAGAGACCCGTGAAAATGTCCGAGATGGCGACGCCCGCCTTTTGCGGTTCGCCGCCGGCCTCGCCGGTAATCGACATCATGCCGGCCATGGCCTGAATGATGAAGTCGTATCCGACGCGCGGCGCGTAGGGGCCGGTCTGGCCGAAACCGGTAATCGAGCAATAGACGATCCTGGGATTGAGCCTGGCGATCGAGTCGTGGTCGAGACCGTATTTTTTCAATCCGCCAAGCTTGAAATTCTCGATGAACACGTCCGCGCCGTTGGCGAGGCGGCGCACGGCCCGCCGGCCCTCTTCCGATTTCAGGTCCACGGCGATCGAACGCTTGCCGCGATTTGTCGAGTGGAAATAGGCGGCCGAAAGGTTCTCGCCGTCATGGCTTTCGACAAAAGGCGGGCCCCATTTTCTGGTGTCGTCGCCGCCGTCGGGATTTTCCACCTTGATCACATCGGCGCCGAGGTCGGCGAGCAACTGACCCGCCCACGGCCCGGCGAGCACGCGGGCAAGTTCAATGACCCGCACCCCCTTCAGCGGCGCATCAGCCATGCCCGCGAGCCTCTTTCGCCATTTCTTCCTTTTCAAGCAGCAATTTGCGCTGGTAGCGAGACTGCACGATTTCGATCAGCACCATTGTCACCAGGACGAAGTAGAAGGTCGATTTCGCCATCGGGTGAACGTCGTGACCGAAGAAGGCGAGATGCGCGATATGGCCGCCGTCCGACATCAGCATGACGCCCACAAGCAGCAGCACGAAAAGCCCCAGCACCTCGTACATCCGGTTCCTCTTCAGGAAGTTCGCGACGGTATCGGCCATCCAGACCATAAGGACGCCCGATACGACGATGGCGGCCGCCATGACGATGAATATGTCAGTCAGGGCGACGGCCGACAAAACCGTGTCGAACGAGAACACGATATTCATCAGCACGATCCAGAACAATGCCGATCCGGTGCTTTTCATCGTCCGTTCCGCCGCGCCATGCTCATGCTCTTCCAGATTCATCATGTGAAAGATTTCCTTGATCGCCGTGTAGATCAGGAACACGCCGCCGGCCAGGACGATCAGCGCATGTCCGCTGACCCGGCCTTCGACGAATGGCGGGAAATCGACCGTGAACAACGGATTCCGGAACGAATGGATCAATTGCAGGACGGCGAACAGAAGCACGATGCGCAATACAAGCGCCAGAACGATGCCCCATCTGCGAACCCATGCCCGCCGTTCGGGCGCCACTCTCTGGGCTTCGAGAGAAATGTAGAGAAGATTGTCGAAACCGAGGACCGTTTCAAGCGCGGTCAGGACGAGAAACGTCGTCAACGCCTCGATTGTCAGGATTTCTGCAAGCATGAATCGGCCTCCGGATGTGCGCAAGCCGTCGTAGCAGAGAGAATTGTCGCGGTCACGCCTCTATTGGCGCTCGCCGCGCGCTGTTCCGGCAATCGTGTTTCCTTACGATTTCGGCGCGATGCAGTTGCCGGTCCAGGCCAGGAAATCCGCCATGACGGTTTGGCGGTTGATTTCGTTGAGGCTCTCATGTCGCGCGTCTTCGTAGACCTTGATATCCAGCTTTTGAAAACCCATTCTCCGCATTCGCCGGAACAGCTTTCGCGTCGCCGCGCCGCCGCCGGTCGCGGGGTCTTTGCCGCCGCCGACCAGACTTACCGGCAGATCGCGGCGCATGGCGTTGAAATTTCCGTCGTCCGCCCCGCGAAAGATCAGCCCGAACACGTCCTGCCACATCGAGACGGATGCGTCCCGGCCGCAAAGCGGATCGGCGACGTATTTCGCCACCTCCTCGCGATCGCGTGAAATCCAGTCGAAATCGGTTACGCGATCCGGCATTGCCTTGGCCCATGCCCGGAAGGTGAGTGCGGGCGCGAGACGTGAGGGAACGTCATATCCCAGCCGGAAGCGTTCCCATGCAAGCAGCGACCGGCCGATCCGTCCGGGAATGCCGGCGGAAAAGTTGGCGTTCCAGCACGCCAGTCCCGCGAGGCGCCCGGAATTGTCCAACGCATGGTTGAGCGCGATCAGCCCGCCCATCGAGTGCCCGAAACATATGACAGGCAGGTCGGGATGCCTCTCGGCGATCAGATCGTGGACCGCATCGACGTCGGCCAATATCTTTTCGACGCCGTCCCGCGGCGCGAACACCCCCGCCGGGGCGTCGGGCGCCGTGGTCGCGCCATGGCCGCGATGGTCGTGCGCGAAGAGATGAATGCCGTGCGGTTTGAGAAATCGGGCAAAACGCGCATAACGGGCGGCGTGTTCGGCCAGTCCGTGATTGACCTGCACGACGCCGGCCGGGTCGCCGTCCGCCGTGGAGGAATAGAGATTTATTCCGGCGCCGGTCGGCGAGGCCAGTGTCTCTTGCCGAAATATCGTCTTTGCCATGCCGCTCAGATGAACCAAGGATGGGATAAGGGTCAAGCGTTCAAACGGAATTCGACATGCGAAAGCGCACGGCGGGCGCCGCCGGGCCGGGTCGGGAAGGACGGGGGGCCATATCGGCGCCCCGCCTGATGCGGGCATGGCGCGAAGGCCGGTGCGGATACGGCGAGCGGCGGTATTTCGGTCCCTTCGTCGGCATATGCATGACGGTGTTGAACCTGCCCGAACGGCACCATCGCATCCCTCCGCTTCTTATCGTCACCCGCGCCGGAAACGACAGGCCGATCGCGACACCGGATGCCGGACCGCCGCGCGATGGGAACTTTGGCGCGATCTCACCACGACCCGCCGCGCTGTCCGTTTGTGCAAAAGCCCCTTGACGGTTTGGGTCGGGTTTATATGATTGCGTTGAGCGGTGCGTCGCCATAGCGGTTTTTTGGAGGATGTGGAAAGAGCTATGAGAAAAATCGTGTTGCTATTGAGTGCGATCGCCTTTTTCGTTTTTGCGACGAGCCCTGGTTTTGGGGAAAGTTATAGATCTGGTAGTTTTGGATGTGTTGATTTTGAGGATACCGAAAGACAGTATAAAGAGCAATTAAATGATCCTGATCCTTCTGTGAATGTGACCTTAGTTTATGCTCTCTGTCTCTTATTAAAAGGTGAAGTGACTAAAAATCAATATGATGTTTCCAAGGGAATGTTGATTTTACATAGTTTAGCTGACCAACACAGCAATATTGTAGCTAATTATTGGATAGCAAGATACCATCTTTCAGGAGGGGATTTCAAAGGTATAGCTGATAGGAATTTGGATTTAGCCGCCCATTACTATTCAAGCACACTGGCTATCATCAAGACTTATAATAGCTACCCTCCTCTTGAATACTTTATGTGGGAGGCAACTGATAACATAGAGATGACAGCTTATTATCAATTACCTTTTGTTTATTTAGCCATGTTTTATAAAGGGGTTTATGGGGATTATAGTGTTAGATTGCTTAACTCTCCCAGTTATGAAGGAGATAGTGACTTAGAAACTTACCCTGAATACAGAGATAATATTATGGGTTATATTAATTTAGCGATAGAGCATGCGGGGAATTGTAAAAACCTTCCTCTCAAGAGACATTTTAAAAAGCCTGCTTCTCCTTATTACATAAAGGTTTGTGCTATGTATGAGGAGAAAGCCAAACTTTTAAAATCAGCTTATATGAAAAGACAGCTTATTTTAAATCAGGACAGGTGTAAGGATATAGGATCTGATGAAACAGTTTTTGCCTATTGTCCTGAAATTGATGAGGCAGAACAAAAAATTGTCGATACTTATGACTCTATATTTGAAGAGTCTAAGGAAATATTCGACCCTATTCGTGACATTCTTGTAAAATAAGAGTCTCTCTCCTCTTGCCTCAACATGGAGCGGGTTAAAAGGAGGCGTTTGACCTCGCGCCTTTGACGGGAGGCGGCGCCTCGACGGGGTTCATGGAAACCGGGGCGCAGGTGTTCAACTGCTTCGCGACCGGAACGACGATTTTGACGCCGGACGGCGACAGAACCATCGAAACCCTGCAACCCGGCGACCGGGTCGTGACCCATGACGGCAGGTCGACGCCGGCGATCCGGGTGGCGCGGCAGACCGTCGCCAACCCGCGCGGCGTCGAACTTGGACGCAAGCCGGTGCGCATCGAGGCCGGCGCCCTCGGCCCGGACCTGCCGAACGCGCCGCTGACCGTGACGGCCGACCACGCCCTGCTGTTCGGCGACAATGCTGGTCAACGCCGGCGCGCTGGCGGAGGACGGAACTCCGATCCGCTTCGCGCCGCTTTCGGAGATGCCGACGCGGTTCATCTGGTGGCATGTGGAGCTTGAGAACCACGAGGTCGTTCCGGTCAACGGCGGCGTTCCGGCGGAAAGCTTTATCGATTATGTCAGCCGGTCCGGCTTCGACAATTACGACGAATATCTCGACCTTGTGGGGGCCGACCGTCTGATACCGGAAATGCCGTTTGCGCGCATATCGGCGCGGCGTCTGTTGCCGGCGAACGGGTTGCGGGGATTGCCGGCCATCGCCCGGCGGCCTCTTATCGCCGCCCCCCGGAAAACCGCCGCCTGAGGCAACACAAGCATGGCGAACCAGGCCGCTGCCGGGTATAATTACGATTTTCAGCAAGCTCACCGGGCGGAAGCCGGGGCGTTCCGGTTGGCGTCGAACATTGGGCGAGACGACAAAAAATTCCGTTCAACTTTGCTTGTTATATAAATTTGCACAGCGGAATTGGCGATTTCGGAATTCGTATTCAAGCCTGTTCTTTATATAGTGCGCCAATCGTATCGACAGACAACCCGACAAAACCATGCCCATCATCCTTCACAATTATTTTCGTTCCTCGACATCGTACCGCGTGCGCACTGCCCTGGCCCTGAAGGGACTGGAGTACGGATATGTCGCCCGCCACCTGCGGCATGGCGGGCACAAATCCGACGCGTTCCTGGCGGTCAATCCACAGGGTCTGGTTCCTTCGCTCGTCTGGGACGACGGCACGGTCCTCAGCCAATCGCTCGCCATCGTCGAATTCATCGACGAGCTTGTGCCCGAACCGCCATTGCTGCCGTCCGATGTTCGGGGAAGGGCCCGTGTTCGCATGCTGGCGCAGATGATTGCATGCGACATCCATCCGGTGAACAATCTGCGCGTGCTCGACGAACTGCGAAACCGCTTCGGCGCCGATGACGAACAAGTTGCGGACTGGTTTCGTCATTGGGTCGGCGAGACGTTTCATGCCCTGGAAAAGCTCTTGTCCTCAAGCGGGGATACCGGAAGGTTCTGCCATGGTGAAACGCCCGGACTGGCCGATCTTTGTCTGGTGGCCCAGGTGACGAACAATGGCCGGTTCAAAGTGGACATGACGTCATATCCGACCATCAATCGAATCCATGCGGCGTGCATGGAAATACCGGCTTTTGAGGACGCCGCGCCGGCCAACCAGCCGGATTCGGAGTAGATTTCAGGTAATTTTGCTGATGAACCATGGATTGGCATAGTCGCAATCATCCGGTCGATTGCGCTTGCCATAGGTCAGCGGTCCGCCGTCGACCAGCCTCGTCCGCCCACCGGCGGCCCGCAGGACTGCATCGCCCGCGGCGGTATCCCATTCCATGGTGCGGCCAAACCGCGGATAGAGGTCGGCCCTGCCCTCGGCCAGCATGCAGAATTTCAGCGAAGACCCGACCGACACGATCTCGGCGTCCGGATATCGTGCGATAAACGCGTCCGTTTCGCGGGTCCGGTGAGACCGGCTCGCGACAATCCGCGTGCGGTCGGTTTGCCCCGCAGCCGCCGAAATCGGCTCGCGCCCGCCGGAACCGCCGCCCGGCCTGATTGAGATCCGTTCCGCGCCGCCGGGGCGCGCGGCGTACATGACGCCCAGGGCAGGCGCCGCCACAACGCCGATCTCCGGAACGCCCAAACGAACAAGGGCGATATTGACCGTGAATTCATCTCTTCCGGAAATAAACTCGCGCGTCCCGTCGAGTGGATCGACCAGAACGAAACAATCGCCGATTTCGTCAGCCATATGTCCGCATGACGTTTCTTCCTCTCCCACATGCGGAACGCCCGGCAGTTCTTTTTCCAGCCCGTCGACGATAACCGCTTCCGCGCGCATGTCGGCTTTTGTCACCGGTGTCTTGTCGCGCTTGTCCCGGACGTCGAATCCCTCCGCTCGAATGGTCATGATTTCGCTTGCCGCAGTCAGCGCCAGACACTCGAAGAGACGTTGGATTTCCTTATCGCCCGGAGCGGCCGGCATGGTCATCAGCAATATCCGCGTCGCTTCAGCCAGGCTTCCAGTTCATCCGCCAGTTCTTCGGCCGACCGGTTAAGCGTTTGCAGGCGGACATCGGCGCGTTCCGGCGTTTCGTAGGGTGAATCAACGCCGGTAAAATTCCTGATCTCGCCCTTAAGCGCTCGTGCATAAAGTCCCTTCGGATCCCGGTTGACGCATTCTTCGAAAGGCGTATCGACGAATACCTCGACAAATTCTCCGTCTCCCAGCATCTCCCTGACCATTCTGCGCTCGGCGCGGAACGGCGAGATGAACGAGACAATCGCAATCAAACCCGCATCGACCATGAGCCTGGCGACTTCTCCGACCCGGCGGATATTCTCGACCCGGTCTTCGTCCGTGAAGCCGAGATCGCGATTGAGACCATGACGCACGTTGTCGCCGTCAAGAATCGTGGTGTGGCGTCCAAGCACATGGAGCTTTTTCTCAAGCAGGTTGGCGATCGTCGATTTGCCGGAACCCGACAGGCCGGTAAACCAGAGCACCACCGGTTTCTGATGCTTGATTTCCGATCTTGCGTCCTTGTCGACGTCCAGCGCTTGCCAATGAACGTTCGATGCGCGGCGAAGCGGATGTACGATCATGCCCGCGCCGGACGTGGCGTTGGTTATCCTGTCGATCAGGACAAAGGCGCCGGTAACGCGATTGTCGGAGTATTTGTCGAATACGATCGGCGCCCGGGTGGAAATGTTGCACACGCCGATTTCGTTCATCTCGATCGATTTTGCCGCTTCGCGAGAGAACGAATTGACGTCGATCCGATATTTCAACCCGGTGATTGTCGCAGGCGAATGATCGTACTCGGTGCGCAGGATATAGGCGCGGCCCGGAAAGAGCGGCGCGTCGTCAAACCAGACAATGTTGGCCATGAACTGATCGGCGACCTCGGGCCGATCGCCGGGGGAAACCAGCATGTCACCCCTGGAAATGTCGATCTGCGCATCCAACACGACCGAGACCGCATCGCCCCGGACGGCTTTGTCGGCATTCTCGCCATGCGCGATTATTTGCGAGACTTTGGCCGATTTGCCGGATTTCGCGACGACAACATCGTCACCGATCGACATCGACCCCGATGCGATCGTTCCGGAAAATCCCCGAAAATCCGGGTTCGGGCGGCTGACATATTGCACCGGGAACCGCAGCGACCGATCTTCTTCCGCGTCGCCGACATCAACTGTTTCCAAGTGTCCGAGCAACGTGGGACCGCGATACCAGCCGGTATTGGGCGATTGTGAAATGACATTGTCGCCATACCGCGCCGACGTCGGAATCGCCACGACGGAAGCAAAGTTCAGGTCGTCGGCGAACGTCATGTATTCAGTCACGATTTCATCGAAAACCGATTGCTTGTAGTCGACGAGATCGATTTTGTTGACAGCAAGGACAATGTGGCGAACGCCCAACAGCGATGCGATGAACGAATGACGCCGCGTTTGCGGCAGTATGCCGCGCCGGGCATCCACCAGCGCCACGGCTAATTCGGCCGTGGAGGCGCCCGTCGCCATGTTGCGCGTATATTGTTCATGGCCTGGAGTATCGGCGACGATGAATCTGCGCCGTGGCGTGGCGAATAAACGGTATGCGACATCGATGGTGATGCCCTGTTCCCGTTCCGCCTCCAGCCCGTCCACCAGCAACGCGAGGTCGATATCCTCGCCTGCCGTTCCATGTTTTCCCGAATCGGCCGCAAGCCGATCCAACTGGTCTTCGAAGATAAGCTTCGCATCGTGGAGCAGGCGCCCGATCAGGGTGGATTTGCCGTCATCGACCGAACCGCATGTCAGAAAGCGCAGTGTCGTTTTGTCTTCCTGCTCCGCGAGAAATTTGCGTACATCCTCGCCTGTTGTCGGCATATCGCGATGAGTCACGGTCAGAAATACCCTTCGCGTTTTTTCTTTTCCATCGAGCCGGCTTCGTCGCTGTCGATTACACGTCCCTGACGCTCCGATGTCCTGGCGGCGAGCGTCTCACCGATGATCGCTTCGAGCGTATCGGCATCGGATTCGATCGCACCCGTCAATGGATAGCAGCCAAGAGTTCTGAATCGAACCAAGCGCTCTCGCGCCTGCTCGCCGGGCCGCAATTTCATTCGGTCGTCGTCCTTGAGCACCAGCGTGCCGTCGCGCTCGACCACGGGCCTTCTTTCCGCATAATAAAGCGGCACGATCGGGATGTTTTCCAGCATGATGTATTGCCAAATATCGAGTTCCGTCCAGTTGGAAAGCGGAAACACCCTGATGGATTCGCTGTTTGCGATACGGGTATTGTAAATCCTCCACATTTCCGGTCGCTGATTCTTCGGATCCCAACCGTGACCGGCGTCTCGAAACGAAAATATTCGCTCCTTGGCGCGGGATTTTTCCTCGTCTCGCCGCGCTCCTCCGAAAGCGGCGTCAAATCCGTACTTGTCGAGCGCCTGACGCAACGCGATCGTTTTCATGACATGCGTATGCGTATTCGAGCCGTGATCGAACGGGTTGATGTCCCTCCGAACGCCGTCCTCGTTGATGTGCACCAGCAAATCGAACCCGAGTTCCGCCGCCATGCGGTCGCGAAAATCGATCATCTCGCGAAACTTCCAGGTCGTGTCGACGTGAAGAAAAGGGAAGGGCGGTCTGGCCGGGTGGAAAGCCTTCATCGCCAGACGCAACATGACCGAGGAATCCTTGCCCACGGAATAAAGCATGACCGGTTTGGAGAATGTCGCCGCCACTTCCCGGAAAATGTGGATGGACTCGGCTTCCAGCCGTCGCAAATGGGAACGCGGTGCGAGCACTTGCCTGTCTCCATAAAACCTGGCGCGATCGAGATGCGCGTTGGACCGGTTCGGCTGAAGCCGCAGCGAATCCATGTCGCGCGGGGTCTAGCATCCCGGCATTGCGATTGGAAACAGCTTCATCCGCCATTTGTCACCGATGTTGGAAACGTCTTTCCACTACGCGGTCAACAAGCGCAAGATTCCACGCTTCAAGGCAAAAACCGGCCATGATCGATTCAGGACCGCCGGTGCGACCGGCCGGATCTCAAGGCGACAAAAAGCGCGAACGCCGCCGCGAATCCAAACGAAAATCCGACGGCGTGCGGCGCCATCTGTCTTGCCATCAGAATCGCCAATACCGTGCAGAACAATGAAACCAGACCGACTTTCGCCGAAATCGAGAGCGACGAACGACCGGCGCGGCGCGCGATCTGGTAGGCGTGTTCCGAATGGGCCTCAAAAATGTTCCGCCCTCGAAACAACCTTCCGGCCAGTGTCAAACAGGTGTCGATGAGGAAATACGAAAACGGCAGCAATCCCGCAAGTATCGAGTAGTTCACGGCCATTCCCGCGCCAATCAATCCGGCCATCAATCCAACCGGCAGACTTCCGTTGTCTCCGAGAAACATCAATGCGGGAGGTCGATTCAACCAGGCAAAGGGAACAAGAGCCGAGCCAAGAACAAGTGCGAGGACGACCGGGTAGGAAATATCGAGAAATCCCAACAATCCGGATGCGCCAATGATCAGGCACGGCACACCGACCCCGGCCACGACCGTCAAATCGAGCCCGTCCATGAAATTCGTCAGATTGGTTGCCCAGACCAGCAACAATGCGATTGCAGCCGCGCCGGCCACCGCCGGAATGCCGGGCGGGGAGACCGAGAGGTCGCCTCCAAGGCCGAACACGCAGATAACCGCCGCCAGCGTCTGAAGAAACAGTTTCGGCGCGGGCCGCAAGTCGATTGCGTCATCCGCATAGCCTGCGGCAAACAGGATCACCAGCGCGCAGGTCGGGTATATGGCGCTTGAAAGATCGATCAGTCCTGACGCGCCCGCCCAGGTCAATGCGATGAGCATGGCCGGGACGACAGCCATGCCGCCGGTCTGTGGGGTGGGGAAATCGTGGTTTGAGCGCGCTTTGACGGACGCCGCGAGGAATTCCGCCGGCAAAAACTTTCGAAGTCCGATCAACAAAATCGCCGACGTTACGGCGGCCAGAAACGTTACAATCAACAAATCAGGCATTTGCATTGTCCGCTTCAAACGCGAACACACTCCAATATGTGACGCCGAAAACGAACACCGTGTCGTGAATGTCATGTCCGAGCATCAGGCCGGTCGCGCCAGACAGCACGTAGGAAATCATCAACACGCAAATCATCGCGAAACCGAACCGGCCCATATCCGATTTTCGCCCCAATGCGGTCAGATAGAGCGGCAGAGCAACCATCGCGGCGAGCACAATGATGCCGGTCACGCCCGTTTTGACGCCGATATCTATGAACGCATTGTGAAAATGCGACAGTGCAAACGCTTCGCCGTAAAGTTCTTTCGTCTCATTTGACATAAGAGGTATGACATCCAGTCCGTGTCCGGCAAACGGCGCCTCCATAATCAGACTGATGCCCGCGGTCCAAAGCGCGACGTGCTGACCGACGGAGAGGCGGAGATTCAGATTCTCCCCAAGGGCGCCGTATTCGGCCAGAAACATCTGAACTCTATCGTCGGCGACCGGGACCATCGCCGCCACGACCGCAACGGCCACCAAACCGGCGAGAAAAAACTGCCGGACGCTTATTCGGTCGAAAATTTTACGCCTATAGATGATGGCGACGATCACGGGGATAAGGGCCAATCCAAACCACACTCCACGCATTCCCGACAGGATAACGCATATGAACGCGGCAATTGCGCCAACTGACAGAAACAGCTGCTTCCGCCCGGAAAATTGCGCGATTCCGACCAGACAGTATCCATACAAAAGCAGCGTCATCAGGGCAAACGGTCCGGGATTGCCGATCAGGCCTTCCGCGCGAGGCCATCCGTTCAGGTATTGATAAACGGCCACGATCAACGCGATGATTGCGCCGGTCGACGCGGCAAACTCAGTTGGCCAGACGAGTTTTTGGGGCGGGGTTAGCGCCAATCCGGCATATAGTAGCGGAATAGCCAGAAAGGTCAGCGTCTCGACGATCTCGGACAGGGTCTCCGCGGATCGGGAATGTGCGAGACCGAATATGACATGGATGATGAACCATAGCGCGTACACGGCGGCGATAATCAATAGGGGGCGCCGCTTTGTTATTGCCATCACGCCGGACATCGTGCGGACCAGACAGAGGATCATCGTTCCGCTAATCCAGAAGGCGGTGACGCTTCCCAAAATTGCGGGCGACGCAATCACAAATGGCTCGCACCAGGGATTGATGCGATCAATGACGGCGTTCGGTATTTTCCAGAACCGGAAAACATAGCTGGCCAGAATTTTGATTGTCATGAGCCCCCACGCGGAAGGATTGGTCGAATAGTCGCGGATTACATCAGTTTTGTTGCGCTGGCCACTGTTCAGGCGCGGGCTTTTACGCCTCGTTGGGCGGCGCGGGACTCAAACTCGCCGCATACCGTTCATCAAGGTCAAATAGGTCCGGGTGAATGAGACACCGAGAGCCTCCGTATCCGGTCAGCGACAATCAACCACATAAACCAAAAAAACGAGGTTCTTAGAAGTGTCCTCGCTTCATGGTGCAGGCCATGTTGCCGATGTTGTTGTGGCGTTTTTCCCGCTTTGGATGTGAACCAAGGTGAGCCGTGGCCGGATGGCCGAACTTGAGAAGCGCACCAAGCGCTATCCAACTGACCTGACCGACGAGGGATGGGAGATTATCGATCCATTCCTACCGCCGCCGCCACAGCGCGGTCGCAGACCGCCGACCACCGACCTGCGCGAGGCGCTGACCGCGCCACGTTATCCTGCCTGCAGCGGTAGCGGATGCTGCCGAAAGACTTTCCGCCCCGGAACCCTGCGTGGCGGTTCCGGCGTTTTGTTTGCCGGTTGCTGTTGCGCCCTATCGCTTGACCGGGAGCGCGAAGGGCGTGAGCGGGGTCTGACAGCGGCGATTGTCGACCGCCGGTCGATCAAAGCTCCGGCGGCGCGAAAGCGCGGGGTCGACGCGGCCGGAAAGGTCGTTGGCCGCAAGCGCCACATAGCCGTCGATCATCCTACCGGCGCGGACATTTCCGACAGTGCCGAAGTCCGGGAGATCGTTGCCGCCATCGGGAAACGGTGGCCATGGCTCAAGCATTTGTGTGCCGACCGTGCTTATGATCGCACCCGATTGATGGATGCCGCCGCCTGCCGGCGCCCAACGTACCCTAGACCCTGCAGGCCGCCTTCGGCTGGCAAAACGCCCATCTCTACCAATTCTCCATCGGCGAGCCCTACCAATACGGAGCCACGACCTGGGTCGCACCGGCCTTCGCCGACAGCCCCGAAAACCTGCCCGCAAATGGCACCACCCTCATGGAGACGCTTGATAAGGCCGGGGCAAAGGGTCTGACCTATCTCTACGATTTTAGTGACGATTGGGAACATGCCATTAAGGCGAGGTCACCCAAAGATGCCGACCCAAATCAAACCTACCCGCACTTCACAGACATCAAAAACACCTGCCCACCCGAAGATATCGGCGGTCCGCCAGGCTTTGAAATGTTCAAAGAGGCCTTGGCTGACCCCGAACACAAGGACCTCAAAGACTGGTATCGTGGCCCGTTTGATCCTATGAAACCAGACGCAAGAAACCTCAAGGCAAACGTCAAATACTCGAAAACCGCGCAGAAGGCGCTTCTACGGATGCTGCGGAACTGGGCGGTTCGTGTTCGCGATAAGGCCAGGGCATTCGCCGAAGACCCCGTTTCACAGGTGAACAACGTGAAGACCCTTCGCGAAGTGGAGGGCATGCCTCGCAAGAGTGGGTGATTGGCGCTATGATCCTGAAAGTCTGATTCTCCGTTCGGACATGTCAAGGGAGGCGGCGGAATGAGCGCCATGCCGAAATCCATGAAAGCCATGCTGCTCACCGGTCACGGCGGGTTTGACAAGTACGAGTTCCGGACGGACTGGCCGGCGCCTGAACCCGGTCCGGCGGATGTCCTAGTCAAGGTCGCCGCCTGCGGATTGAACAATACCGACGTCAACACGCGAACCGGCTGGTACTCCAAGGCGGTAAGCGAGGCGACGACGGGCGGCGCGTATGCGGAGGTCGATGACAGCGATCCGACCTGGGGAGGGGCGCCGATCGCGTTTCCGCGCATTCAGGGCGCGGATGCGGTCGGGAGGGTCGTGGCGGCGGGCGCCGATGTGGATGAGGCGATGATCGGCAGGCGCGTGATGGTCGACGGATGGCAGCGCGATTGGAGCGATCCGGACAATCCGGACCGGGCGCGGTATTTCGGCTCGGAAATGGACGGCGGCTTCGCCGAATATGTTTGCGTGGATCACCGCGGCGTCGAGGCGGTCGACAGCGAACTGTCCGATGCGGAACTGGCTACATTTCAATGCTCCTACACGACGGCGGAAGGAATGCTCGCCCGGGCCGATGTGACGGCTGCCGATACGGTGCTGGTCACCGGCGCTTCCGGAGGCGTGGGCGGTGCGCTGGTGCAAATTGCCAAGTGCCGGCGCGCGCGCGTCGTCGCCATGGCCTCGAAGGCAAAACACGGCGATGTCGCCAGGTTGAATGCGGACCGGATAGTCGATCGCGCGCCCGAAGACCTTCGCGGCGCACTGGGCGATGAAAGGATCACCGTCGTCGCCGATATTGTCGGCGGCCCGTATTGGCCGCGGCTGATCGACATACTGGAGCGTGGCGGCCGCTATACATGTTCCGGCGCGATAGCCGGTCCGGTCGTGGAGTTCGATCTGCGCGCCTTTTATCTGCGCGATCTGACATTCACCGGATCGACCGTCGTTCCGGTCGGCACGCTGCGGCGCGTTGTCGACTATATCGAACGCGGCGAAGTTTCCCCGCTGCTTGCCGCGACCTATCCGCTGCATCGAATGTGCGAGGCGCAACAGGAGTTCATCGACAAGAAGCACACCGGCAATATTGTGGTCACGATGGACTGACGACATGGAAAATCGCCCGCATCGCCGTCTGGAAGGCGGCCCTGACCGGCCATGAGAAGTACTACATGGCCGAAGGCGAGGCATGCGATACCGTCGACACGATCGTGGTGCGTCCGGATACCGACACGGGAATTTCCGGCCGGAGCGAAGTCTGCCCCGTTCCGCATTATCTGGCGGCGTATGCGGATGGCGCATTGCCGGCGATAAGGAAGATGGCGCCTGTAATTCTCGGAGAGAATCCCGTCGGACCCGAGGCGCTGACGGCGCGCCTTGATGCGCATCTCCCCGGACACGAATATGCAAAATCGGCGATCGATATCGCTCTTTGGGACATTACCGGCAAGGCGGCGGACATGCCGCTCCACGCGCTGCCTGGCGGCAGGCGGCAGACATCGTTGCCGCTTTGTCACTCAATCACCTGCGTGGCGCCTGACGAAACGGCGCGAATGGCGAAGAACGCCTACCGATCCGGTATCCGGCAGTTTCAGGCAAAGCTCGGGGCCGACGATGACCGGCAGGCGGATGTGTCGAACGGCTGGCGAAAGTGCGTGAGGCCGTCGGCGACGGACCGCTTGTCTATGGAGACTGGAATTGCGGGACCGCTCCGCTTGACGCCATCCGGGTCGGGCGGGCTGTACGCGGTCACGATGTCATGCTCGAACAACCGTGCGAGATCATCGAACAATGCGCTTCGGTAAAGCAGGCTTGCCGATGAAACCCGACGAAAACACGCGCGATGTCGGCAGCCTGCTCACGGGAAATGAGTTCGGTTGCATGGATGCGGTGGCGATAATGCCGCCCGACGGTCCGGGACCGGGGGTGGCGCCGGATGAGGCCGTGCCGGGAAGTCCGCTTGCCGTGATCGAATAGGATGAGCGTGTGAACCGCGTGCATGGCCAGGGCGAACGGATAAAGCGGGCGAACGCGGTCCTTCCCGCGGGCGGATTCGGAAACTTCGACCCCGGAATTGTCATTCGCGAGGGCAGCCCCCCGCGTCTGGGATCAGGACGGCAGGGAATATGTCGATTATCTCATCGGCTCCGGTCCGATGCTCCTCGGCCGTGGCGACCCGGAAGTTCAGGAAGCCGTGTTCAGGCAGATTCCAAAGGGCATGACCTTCTTCGCCGACAGTGCGGTGGGCATAGAACCGGCCGAAGTCATCTGTCGCGCCGTGCGCCGAACGGCTCCGCTACGTCTCGACCGGCGGCGAAGCGGACATGTATGCGATGCGGTTGGCGCGGGCCTTTACGGGCCGTGACAAGATCCTCAAATTCGAAGACGGCTATCACGGGATGAGCGCCGAGGCGCGGATGAGCCTTGCGCCATCGAAATTGTCGAATTTTCCGCTGTCGGCGCCGGATTCCGCCGGTATTTCCGCGTCGGTGCGGGATGAGGTCCGGGCCGCTCCCTTCAACGACATCGATTTCCTGCGATCGTTCATGGCTGAGCACGGCAATGAAATCGCCGGCGTTATCGTCGAACCGTTGCAGCGGATCATTCCACCGCAACCGGGATTTCCGGAGGGTTTGAGAGAAGAGTGCGACCGATACGGCGTCGTTCTCGTCTTCGATGAAATCGTGACCGGTTTTCGATTTGCCCATGGCGGCGCGCAGGAGCTTTACGGCGTGAAACCCGATGTCTGCACACTGGGCAAGGTGATAGGCGGCGGATTTCCATTCGCGGCGATTGCCGGCCACGCGGAGATCATGGCCCATTTCGACAAGGGCAGGACGGACGCCGAAAACCGGCTCATGCAGTCGGGAACGCTTTCGGGAAATCCGGTCGCCTCCGCAGCCGGCCTGAAGACGCTGGAAATCTTGAGACGGCCCGGCGCGTATGAGACCTTGCGCGAGACCGGGCAATCGATCATGACGATGTTTGAACGCCATTTGGGCGATGCCGACATTCCGCACCGGATCGTCGGCGACCTGACTCTGTTCGATGTCGTTTTCACCGACAGACCGGTTCGCGATTACCGCGATGTAATGGCGGGCGACGGCAAACGAAGCACGGCTTTCGACGACGCGCCGCGCGCCGAGGGCGTCTTCAAATCGTCCGGCAAGGCCTATCCGTCGCTGGCCGTCACCGAATCCGACCTGGAGTGGACCGACCGCGCCATCCGCGAGATGACGGCGGCGATTCGCGCGTGACTTAGCGGATGCGCTCGCCGCTGCGGCGGTCGAAGAGGAAAGCCTGCTTCGCGTCGAACCCGATATCCAACGTCTTTCCCTCCCTCACGCCGCGTTCCGTTTTCATTTCGATCGTGAGCGGCGCCTCGCCGCCGGTCCGGCTGTAGGCGTAAGCCGTGCCTCCGAGATTTTCGACCGCATCGACCCTGATGTCGAGCTTCGTCTTTCCCTTGCCGGAAAAGTGTTCGGGCCGGATTCCGAGCGTCACTTCGGTTCCCGGAGCCGGTGCGTCCCCGAGCTTGAATTCGGCGACCGACCCGGGGTGATCGTTGATCTCCACGGCGACATCGCCCGAATCGCCGGACACGACCGTCGCATCCATGAAGTTCATTTTCGGCGAACCGATGAATCCCGCCACAAACATGTTGTCAGGATCGTCATAAAGCCTGATCGGCGATCCGACCTGCTCGATGCGGCCGGCGCGCAGCACCACGATCTTGTCGGCGAGCGTCATCGCCTCGACCTGATCATGGGTGACATAAATCATGGTCGCGTCCAGTTCCCGGTGGAGCTTCGCGATCTCAAGGCGCATCTGAACCCGCAACTCGGCGTCCAGGTTGGACAGCGGTTCATCGAACAGGAAAACCCTGGGCTCGCGGACGATGGCCCGGCCGATCGCGACGCGCTGCCTTTGCCCGCCCGACAGTTGCTTCGGTTTGCGGTCGAGCAATTGCTCAAGGTGAAGAATTTCCGCCGCGCGGCTGACGCGACGGTCGATTTCCCGGCTTGAAGCGCCGTTCATCTTCAGGCCGAAGCCCATGTTTTCCGACACGCTCATATGCGGATAAAGCGCATAGGACTGGAACACCATCGCCACGCCGCGATCGCTTGGCTCGACATGAGTCACGTCGTTCTCGCCGATTTCGATATTGCCCGACGTCGCGGTTTCCAGTCCGGCGACCAACCGAAGCAGGGTCGACTTTCCGCACCCCGACGGTCCGACAAAGACGACGAATTCGCCGTGATCGATCTGCAGGTCGACTCCATGGATGATCCTGATGTCGCCAAACGATTTCGTCACTTCCGACAATTGCAGTCCCGACATGAATTTCTCCCTTCGCATGACGGCGGCTCACGCCCGCGGGCCGAGCCTCCATTCCATGTCTTCCATAATCGATCGCGCCGCCTCGCAAACGAGCGACGACCAGTTCGACAGATTTTCATAGGTAAGTCTGAACGCCGGGCCGGTCACCGAGACCCCGCCGACAAAGCCGCCATCGGGTGAGTGAACCGGAGCCGCCACACATCGAATCCCGATCTCGTGTTCCTCACGGTCAAACGCATATCCCGCTTTGCGGATGCCGGCGATTTCCTTCAGCAGCGCGTCCGCGTCCGCCAGCGTATTTTCCGTGTGGCGCCGAAATTCAAGCCGGCCGACCAGGCCGGCCGTCCTCTCCCGCGGCAGCGCCGACAGGGCGGCCTTTCCGACGCCGGTGCAATAAGGCGGCGAGGCGTTTCCGATTTGCGAATGCATGCGGACGGTCTGGTTGCCTTCGACCTTGTCCAGATAGATCACGTCCAGATCGTGCAATACGCCCAGATGCACGGTTTCGCCGGTCTGTTCGTGCAACCGTTTGATATGAGGTTCGGAGACGGTTCTGAAACTGTTGCTCGACCAGGCTTGGGAAGCGAATTTGAGCGTGCGCAATCCCAGCGAGTAGGAATGGTCCGGGTTCAGGCCGATCAGACCCTCGGCGACCAGATTGGACAGTTGCCGGTGCAACGTTCCGCGCGGTTGCTCCGACTTGCGCAGTATGTCGGTAAAGCGCATCGGCTCGCGCGAAGACGCGATGATGTCGAGCACGGCCATCGCCTTGCCCAGCGTCCCGCTGTCGGGCGACGGCGCCCGGCGATCGTCGTCCGGAAGTATCCGCTCCGCTTCGGCCGTCATCTCTTTCCATTCCCCCTTGACATACATTAGCGCGTAGTCGAATAATTCTAAATAGTCAAATGGAGTTCCATTATGTGGAATCCATGGATTTGGCTCGGGCGCATTCGCGAAGTCCGGCATTCGGGACCGGTGAGCGTGCGCCTTTATGCAATGGGAGAGACAATCAAATGAACAAAACGCTCAAATCGATGCTGGCTGGCATCTCGGCCGCGGCCCTGTCGGCGATGGCCGCGCATGCGCAGCAACGCGAACTCGTCATCAATACCGACACATCCGATCCGGCGCCCAAAGCGGCGTTCGAGCAGTTGATCGAGGATTTCGAGGCGGCCAACCCCGACATCAAGGTCAAGTGGAACCTGTTCGACCACGAGGGCTACAAGACCGCGATCCGCAACTTTCTGACGGCGGACGCTCCCGACCTGGCGAACTGGTATGCCGGCAACCGCATGGCGCCGTTCGTGAACGCCGGACAGTTCGAGGACGTTTCCGATGTCTAGGAGGCGAACGGCCTGAACGAATCCCTGAAGTCGGCCGCCGCGTCGATGACGATCGACGGCAAGAAATGGGGCGTGCCCTACACCTACTATCAATGGGGCATTTACTACAACAAGGACGCCTATGAGGCTGCGGGCGTGGAAGGCGCGCCGAAGAACTGGGACGAGTTCATCGCCAATTGCGAAAAGTTCAAGGCCGCGGGCATCGACTGCCTGACCACCGGCACGAAGGCCTTGTGGCCCGGAGCCGGGATTTTCGATTACATGAACCTGCGCACCAACGGTTATGAATTCCATATGGACCTGACCGCCGGCAAGGTGGAGTGGACCGACGAGAGGGTGAAAAACACCTTCGCTCAGTGGGCGAAAGTCCAGCCTTACATCACGGCGAACCACGCCGCGATCGATTGGCAGGACGCGGCGGCATTGCTGGCTCAGGGAAAAGCGGCTCACTATGTGATCGGAAATTTCGCCGTTGCGACGCTGAAGGATGCGGGCATGACCGACGACAATCTCGGCTTCATGCAGTTCCCGGAAATCACCCCCGGCGTTCCGCTTGCCGAAGATGCGCCGACCGACACGATCCACATTCCGGTGGGGGCGAAGAACAAGGAAGACGCCAAGAAGTTCCTGGCGTTCCTCGCCTCGGCCGATACGCAGACAAAGATCAACGAAACGCTCGGTCAGTTGCCGGTCAACAACGGGTCGGAGGTCGGAGACGATCAGTACATCCGGGCGGGTTTCGAAATGCTGTCGAACGCATACGCGCTGGCGCAGTTCTTCGACCGCGACGCGCCGGCCGAAATGGCGAAGAAGGGGATGGAGGGATTCCAGGAGTTCATGGTCAAGCCCGGCAATCTGGATCGCATCCTGGAGCGCCTCGAAAAGAGTCGCAAGCGCATCTACAAATAGCTCCTTCATGCTACCGCGTCCGGGGCGCCCGCCGCGGCCCGGACGCCTCGAACCCTATTCACCGCCGGGCGTCCGGCGCAGTCGGATGGAGAGAATGGCATGACCGTTGGTGCAGACACGGCCGGATCGGCGGCCGGCGCGAATCGCAATTTCTGGAAACGAAACCAACGCGCCATGGCGCCATGGCTGTTCCTCGCGCCCGGCGTGATCATGTTCCTGATCTATGTGATCTGGCCGATTTTCAGTTCGATGTGGATCAGTTTCTTCGACTGGGACGGCCTGTCGCCGAGAACCTGGCTGGGATTCGGCAATTATGTCGAACTGATCGACGACGACGCTTTCTATACCTCTCTCTACAACAACATCCTTTGGCTGGCGCTCTACATGCTGGCGGTGCCGGCCGGATTGTTCATAGCGATTTTTCTCAATCAGACCGTGACGGGCATCAGGCTGTACAAGTCCCTGTTCTTTTTTCCTTTCGTGATCAGCCAGGTCGTCGTCGGACTGATATTCTCCTGGTTCTATGCGCCGAATTTCGGATTGCTGTTCGAGATCATAGAATCCCTGACCGGAACCGGCGTCGCGGTTCTGGCCGATGAGCGATATGTCACGCTTGGGATCATCGCGGCGGGACTCTGGCCGCAGATCGCCTATTGCATGATTCTCTATCTGACCGGTCTGAACAATGTTTCCCCCGACCAGATCGAAGCCGCCCGCCTTGACGGCGCCAGGGGCTGGAAAATGCTCCGGTACGTGATCCTGCCCCAATTGCGCCCGGCGACCTTCATCGCCGTGGTCGTGACCGTTATCGGCGCGCTTCGTTCTTTCGACCTGGTTTCGATCATGACGGACGGCGGCCCGTATGGATCGAGCCGCGTCCTGTCGTTCTACATGTATGAGCAGGCTCTTTCGGAATACGGCTATCGCATGGGTTACGGAGCGGCCATCGCGGTCGTGCTCTTCGCCATCATGATGATCTTCATTTCGGGCTTCATCTGGAAGATGGTCCGCGATGAACGGGAGGTGTGAGCGATGTTTCCCAAACCCATCCGGACCGCCGCGCCCGCCGCGCGAATTTCCTATCAGGTCGCGTTGCCGATCGCGCTCGTCCTGTGGCTGTTGCCGCTGATCGGCGTGGCCATGACGTCGGTCAAACCTTCCAGCGATCTGGCCATCGGCAACTATTTCGGATTGCCGACCCATATCGCCATTGAGAACTATGCGGAGATTTTCCGCAATTCGCCGATCGCGCAATATATCCGAAACTCGTTCTTCGTGACGATTCCGACGGTGATCGGAGCGGTCGCGCTGTCGTGTCTGACGGGATTCGCGCTCGCGGTCTACCGCTTCAAATCGAACCTTTTGCTGTTTTTCATGTTTGTGGCGGGAAACTTCGTTCCGTTTCAGATTCTGATGGTTCCGGTGCGCGACTTCTCCGTTCAAACCGGTCTCTACAACACGTTTACGGGCCTCGTGCTCTTCCATGTCGCATTTCAGACCGGGTTCTGCACGCTGTTCATGCGCAACTTCATCAAGAGTCTGCCGTTCGAACTTATCAAGTCGGCGCGCGTGGAAGGCGTCTCGGAGATCAGGATCTTCTGGCATATCGTCATTCCGCTCATGCGTCCGGCGATCGCCGCGCTCTCGGTTCTGATATTCACCTTCATCTGGAACGAGTATTTCTGGGCGACGGTGCTGACCCAGGGGGCGGACAAGCAGCCGATCACGGCCGGTCTTTTCTCTCTCAACGGTCAATGGGTCGCGCAGTGGCAACTGGTTTCGGCCGGGTCGATCGTCGCGGCGCTGCCTCCCGTCCTGATGTTTTTCCTGATGCAAAAGCACTTCATTGCGGGCCTGACGCTGGGCGCCACGAAGGGATGACGGGTGCTTGCATCATCGCAAAACACGACCCGGCTTGACGGTCGCGCGACGACAATCGTTTTCGGATCGGACGACGGCGTGCCGACGATCCTTTACCACGGACCGCTGATCGACCATGAGGCGGATCTCGCGATCATCGAGAGCATGGGCAGAAGACCGGTTCTTCCCGGTTCGCTTGACCTGAACGAACCGATATCGATGCATCCCGAAATCGGCCGGGGATTTCTCGGTCATCCCGCCATGATCGGAAATCGATCGTCGATATCCGCGCCCGGATGGGCCGGACGATTCGTCATGACCTCAAGAGAGCGGCTTGAAGACGGAGTGTCGTTCAGGCTTTCCGACAGCGCCCGCGCGCTTGAACTGGAAATACAATGCCGGCTTGATCCGCGGACCGATGTGGCGACATTCGTCTCGCGCCTCAGGAACGCGGGGGATACGCCGTTCGAGGTCGATTGGTTTTCCGCCCCCGTTCTGACGCCCGAGCAGCATTTCAGCGAGCATCTGTCTTTTCACGGCCGCTGGTGCGCCGAGTTCGATATCGAGCGGCAGGCCGTTCAACGCGGTCTCACCAAACACGAAAACCGGCGCGGCCGCACATCGCACGAAGCGTTTCCCGGCATCATTCTTCTCAATCCGAACACGGACGAGGAGAACGGACCTTGCGTCGGCGTTCATCTGGGCTGGAGCGGAAATCACCGGATCATTCTCGAACGCCTGTCCACCGGCGACGTGCAGGTTCAAATGGGCGTGCTGCTGTTCAGCGGCGAAGGCAGGCTCGCGCCCGGCGCCGGCATGGAGACGCCGCCGCTCTATGTGGCCCGTTCGTCGCGGGGCCTGAACACCCTCTCGCGGAAACTGCATGCTCACGTCCGTGCGCACATCCTGAAAATGCCCGATCCCGCCGCGCCTCGTCCGGTCACCGTGAATACGTGGGAGGTGATTTACTTCAACCACCGGCATGACGCGCTGGTTTCGCTGGCCGATGCGGCCGCGGAGATCGGCGCGGAGCGATTTGTCCTGGACGACGGCTGGTTTCAAGGGCGCAACGACGACACCGGCGGTCTCGGAGACTGGCATCCGGACGATATCAAATACCCGAACGGATTGGAGCCCATCGCATCGCATGTTCGCGGGCTGGGGATGCAGTTCGGTCTTTGGGTCGAGCCCGAAATGGTCAACGAGAACTCCGGGCTGTTTCGCGATCATCCCGACTGGGTTCTCGGTCTGGGCGACTATCCGCGTCTGACGGGCCGAAACCAGCTTGTGCTCGACCTGGCGAATCCGATGGTCGGCGATTACCTGTTCGAGCGGCTGAGCGCGTTGATCGCCGATCACAAGATCGCGTATCTGAAATGGGACATGAACCGCGATCTCGTTCTTCCCGGCGACCGCGACGGCAAGGCGACGGTTCATCGCCAGACCCATGCGCTCTACGATCTGCTCGACCGGCTCCTCGAAAGATTTCGGTCGCTGGAAATCGAGAGTTGCGCGTCCGGCGGCGGACGGGTGGACTACGGAATCCTGAAGCGGACTCACCGGTTCTGGACCTCCGATTCGAATGACGCCGTTGAACGAATGCGCATCCAGACCGGTTTTTCATATTTCTTCCCGCCGGAAATAATGGGCGCCCATATCGGATCGCGTTGGAGCCACACCTCCGGCCGGGGATCGCATGCGGGCTATCGCACCCTGGTCGCCGGATACGGCCATATGGGAATCGAAGCGGATCTGACGAAAATGGACCGAACGGAACGTGAAATCATCCGCTCCGCGGTCGAGCGATACAAAGCGGATCGCAACATCTGGCACGCCGGCGCGTTCAGCCGCATTCGCACCGTCGATCCCGAACTTCTCGGCGCCGCGACGACAAGCATCGACCGTCGCCGGGCCCGCCTGATCGTCGTTCAGTGCGGCAGGCCGAGATCAATGGTCCCGCCGCGCATTCATCTCGATGGCCTCGACCGCGAGCGCACCTATCGCGTTCACATGCAGTTCAGGTCCGAGATGGTGGACAAGGCCAATCGGCGATTTGACAATCCGATCTGGAACGACGGTTACGAGTGCACCGGTGAAGCGATCGCGCTTGCCGGGATCGGACTTCCTTCTCTTTACGCGCAGACCGGCGTCGCGATTGCGATTGACGCGGTCGATTCGGACATCGGGGGTTTTGAATGAATTTTTCCGCCGCCTTCAGGGACCTGGACGGCCGGTCCGTCTTCATTTCCGGGGGAGGGTCGGGAATCGGCGCATTTCTGACCGAAGGATTTGTCGCGCAGGGCGCGAAGGTCGCGTTTGTGCAACGTTCGGATGCGACGCCGGTTTGCGACCGGCTCAAGCGGACATACGGCGTCCGGCCATTGTTCATCTCCTGCGATGTGACGGATATCGGGGCTCTTCAACGAGCCGTCGCCGACGCGTCCGTGGCGCACGGGCCGGTGACCGTCCTGATAAACAATGCCGCCTGGGACAATCGGCATACGCTCTCCGATCTCGACGTATCGGCCTGGGATCACATGCAGGCGGTCAATATCCGTCATCATTTTTTCGCCGCGCAGGCCGTGGCGCCGGGTATGCAACGGGCCGGAGGCGGCGCGATCGTCAATTACTCCTCGATATCCTACATGATGGGAAACGCCGGATATCCGGCCTACGTCGCGGCCAAGGCGGGCATAACCGGCCTGACCCGCGGACTGGCGCGGGAACTCGGACCGCGGAACATTCGCGTCAATGCGCTGATGCCGGGCTGGGTTCTTACCGACCGGCAGAGAGAACTGTGGGTCGATGACGATGAAGCGAATTTGAAATCGCATCTCTCCCGCCAGTGCCTGCCGGCGGAAATCACGCCCTTTGACATGGTGGAGCCGACTCTTTTCCTCGCCTCGAACGCGTCGCGCATGATGACCGGCCAGGCGCTGGTCGTCGATGGCGGTGTGGTGACGACGGGCTGATGGAGCCGTTTTGCGCCGCGATCGATTGGGGCACGTCGAACTGCCGCATCTGGCTGCTTGACGATCGCGGCGGCGTTCTGTCGCGGGAAACCGCCGCGAGCGGCATGGCCGCCGTGCGGCCGGGAGATTATTGCGACCTGGTCGAGGCCCTTCTTGGAAAACTGAATGCCCCCGGCGACCTGCCGGTCGTCATCTGCGGCATGGCGGGTTCACGCAACGGTTGGCGGGAGGCGCCCTATATCGACACGCCCGCGAGAGTGGAGGAATTCTGGTGCGGCGCCGTTCGCCCGCGGGACGCTAGGAGGACCGTTTTCATCCTGCCCGGCGTCAGTCAAAGGGATTGCGAAGCCCCGGACGCCATGCGCGGCGAGGAGACGCAGATTGCCGGCGCCAGGGCGCTGGGCCGTCCCGACGGCCTTTATTGCCTGCCGGGAACGCATTGCAAATGGGTGCTGGTGAAGAACGGCCGGATCGAGCGGTTTCACACCTTTCTCACCGGAGAGTTGTTCGCCCTGATCGTCAAGCACTCCGTGCTTGGAAACGTCCTGCGGAGCGCCGGCGACGGCCCGCCCGGCCGGGCTTTCGCGGATGCCGTCGATTCCACGCTCCTCCATCCCGAAAAGCTGAGCCGCGAACTGTTCGGAATACGGGCCGGCGTCCTGATCGACGACAGTCGAAGACCCACCGCCAAAAATCGTCTTTCCGGGTTGTTGATCGGCGCGGAAATCGCCGGCGCGCGTCAGGCGTTCGGCGGCGGGGGAATCGTCCGTCTGGTCCGTGACGCCCGGCTCGGTCCGTTTTACGAAGCCGCTTTGGCCAAAGCCGGATTCACGGTCGAGGCGATCTCCTCGGAAGAGGCCACGATCCGCGGACTGTTTCTCGCCGCGTCTCATCTGTTCAGCCCGCATGACGCGGCCTTTCCGCCTTGACGCCCTTGCGGTGCATTTTGACCGCGATATGTGCTATACGGCGGATGAAAACCTGGCGTGTTTGAGGGAGAAACGGCATGTGGCGCTGGCTGGCGGTCTTTTTTCTGGGCGGGATATTCGGAACCGCCTTCGGCGTAGCGGTCGGAATCTTCGCCTTCCCTTACCTGTTTCCTCCTCCGCCGGCCAGGGAAACGCTCGCCGGTGACGCGACCGGGACGCCGGTCGCGACGGGCGTCTTCATCCACGCCAACCCGTCCGATCCGATTCACTATGGCGGCGGCGCGGTCCGGGTTTTCGAACGCGTGTTGTTTCTGGAGAAGGATTTCGAAGTGGGGCCCGGCCCGGCGTTTCACGTCTACCTGGCGCCGAAGGCGGGCATTCGCCAATCGTCCGATGTCAGGGGAACGATGTTCGTCGATCTCGGCAAATTGCGCGCATTCAAGGGCAGCCAGAACTATGAGATCCCCGCCGGCGTCGATCTGAAGGATTTTCCAAGCGTCGTGATCTGGTGCCGGCAGTTCGGTGTACTGATTTCGCCGGCCGACCTGGAATTTTCAAGCTGATCTCCCAGGATCGGGTCTTTTACGGCGAGTATGTAGCTCAGTTGGCGGAGCAACTGACTCTTAATCGGCGGGTCCGGGGTTCGAGTCCCCGCTCGCCCACCGGTTATTTCAATGACTTGTACGATAACGAAATCATACCCTTTCGGCGCCGGACACATATGGGAGGCGGCGAAACCCGGCATGTGAATCCGGAAACGCGCGCGCCGACAAGCAGGAGAAAATCATCTCCGACCCGCCGTGGATCAGCCCCCAAGGAACCAGGCGTCCAGGATGCATGCCGACCGCGACCGTGATGCCGACAGCCGCAGCGGCCGCTTCAACACCGTGGTTTTCAAGAGGAACATGCAGGCAATGTTCAGAAGCACGGTTCCCGGAACCATGAGCGCCACCTGCGGGACGGCATTGTCTGTTTTCATCTTTCTTTCTTCACGCAAACCCGTTCAGGATCAACCGGGATAATCGGCCTGTTCGTCCGGGTGACGCGATCAAATACGCTCCGCCCGACACACCGCCGGCAATGTGCGACGCCCCGTGAAACGGGACATGCCTGACTCCGGCATGGTGCCGGTTGCGGCATACGGCTTTCTTGAGGCGCGCCCGATGCACTCAGCGTCTCGGCAAAAGGTGGTATTTGTCCACTATCTTGCGCCATTTGCATCGGCGGTAATTTTTACAACCGGCCCGGCGCGCCAGGTCGGCGTCCCTGAACGCCTCGATATCGTTTGAGAACAGCGTTTCCATTGTTTCATCATGATAGGTTTTCACGTTGGGCACGCGGGAATAGACCGTGTGGGCCGCAACTGCATTGAACGCCATCAGGATGACCGTCGAAGCGACGACGATGCCCTGCCTGA
Organism: Rhizobiaceae bacterium; assembly: GCA_965204295.1. Classification (GTDB taxonomy): domain Bacteria; phylum Pseudomonadota; class Alphaproteobacteria; order Rhizobiales; family Rhizobiaceae; genus JAWKWH01. Next base: position 594,203 of record OZ241973.1, on the reverse strand, counting down.
CAATCGCCCGCGGCGCGGCGGCCGGGGGGGGGGACTTTCGCCAGTAATAGCTCAGCAGCAAAGCGACGGCGCCCGCCAGGCCAATTCCGGACTCGCCCATATAGCGATGATACAGCCCGGGATGCAAATCGTGCGTCATGACGCGTCCGTAGTAGGTTGCGATCGCCGTCAGCGCGGAATAGGCCATCAGCGCGAGGGGAAATAACGTGCGTTTGTAGGTTCCGCCTCGCAGGAATGCCGCAAACGCCCACAGGTAGAGCGCCATACAGAAATAACCGAGCAACTGCACAATGATCAGGCTCTCCGGGTGAGATCGCCAGTGGAAGATAACCCAATAAACAATCGTATTGCCGAAGAGATAGGAGGCATGATCGATCAACTCGACGATGTTGAACGAAGCGATCGCTTTCAAGAGGGAGGGGGAGGGGGAGGGGTCATGGTAACTCCCCCCAGTGCGGTAGAGCACGAAACAGACGGCGCACACGCCGACAACGCCGGACAACCAAAGCGCATCGGGCCATTTCGAACGAACGGCGAATATCAGCGCGGAAATTCCCGCGAGCGCCGCAGTCGTCGCCAGCATCGCCTGCCCATAGCCCCGCCCGAAAAACAGCGTGTACAGCGCGATCATGAACGCCAGCAGCAAAAAGGACATCAATCGCGTTCTGTGCGGCTGATCGTAAATCAGCCGGTCCAGGAGGATGAACACGATAACGTAGCCCAGCATATTTCCCAGCCGCCAGGAGGTCAGCCCCTGGGATTGAAGGTGCCACGCATGGGGCGAGAGGAAGGTCGCAACAACCGCCAACCCCGCAAGGCAGGGCACATATCCGCCGGAAAAGTCGAGCTTCCTCGCAAGGTGATATACGACCAGAAAGCAGGCCATCGCCCAAAGCGCCGCACCCCCGAACTGGAAATACCGAACATCAAGTCCCAAATACAAAGCATTGAGTATGAACAATAATTTGTAGCCTGTAAAGCGATGTCCACCGAACCTTTTCCACAATCCGGCCCAGTCGAATTCGCCATTGAAGGCCCTGTCGACATGCGGGATTATCAACCACTCTTCCGTGCGCAGCGCAACGGAGTCGATCTGGTGCAGAATGAGAAACTGCAGGGCGACACAAAGCGTCAGCACGGCATAACCGACCGTTCTGAACACCCTGTTGCCCCGACGGTTCGTTATATCATAGTCGGCGCGGTTCACGGCAAATTCCCATCGTCGGAATGCCCGTCTTTGAAATCGCACCCCTGATCCGTCTCCACATATATATCCATTCTGCGGACGGCGCCAGACCTCCACCGGACGCAATTACCGCCGTCAAAATTGTATCGCTTCAACATTCATCGGTATGGGCCTTTCAGCCATCCGCTCGTATCCAGTTCGAACATACCGGCCAAATTGTCGACCAACGGTGTGAAATGCTCCGTCAGGCGCTCAATCGTTTGGGGCCTTGGCGGGACTTTTGGGGTCGAACTCGAATTCACCCTGCTCCCGTGGCGCGGCGGCACGAAATCCGGATTCGCGCCGAGTTTGCCAAACAAAAGCTGTATGGTCCCGACGTTCGACGTCAGGCTTTCAGTCGAAACGACATGAAGCTTTTCCGCGCTAAAGCAGTCGCGGTAGACGGAAAGATGTCTGGCATAGTCGCCACGGTCCAGATAGGTGAAAGGCGAGACCGATATGACGCCGGTCTGCCAGTTTGGCATGTCTTCCGGCGCGTCGAGTTCCCGTAGCAGCGCCGTATCGAGGTCTTCCGGCTCCAGCCCGTTGGATTGGCTGAAAAAGACATTCGAAATCGCCCGTTCGATAGGGTCCCTGAGAAAACAGACGATATCCGCCTCGGGAACGAGCGCCTTGATGCAACGCGCCGCGTAGGGGGATTCGTAATACGAGGCGGATTTTTCACCGTACAGCGGCGTACCGGAACCCGCGCCTGAAAAAAACGTGCTCCGGTAGTGTTCCATCCCCTGTTGAATGCAATCGTTCCGGAGAAAGAACTTCGGCTCCGGCCGCACCGGTTTGGCCATCTCGATTTCAGGATGTGCATCCAGCAACTGATATGCGAATGTCGAGCCGGACCGCTGCGCGCCGATGACCACGAAATGGCGGAATTGGCTAGCCATCGTCGGTGATCCCTATTTTCTCCTTGATATGAAAAGTCTGTCCGGCGCGAATTTGTTCGATAACTATCGCCAGATACTCGCCGATCAGCGTCAGAACGATCATGATCAACGCATTGGATATGGCGATCATGAATGCAAGGCTCGTCCATCCCGGTACGGACGAACCGCCGGCGATGGCGAAAACGATCAGATACGCGGCGTAGGCGGCGCTTGAAATCGAGAAAATGAATCCGATCAGCAGCAAGAGGCGGATGGGAAGTCGTGAATAGTTGAAAACGATGTTCCATGCCAGCTTGATCAGTTTGCGCATATTATAGCCGGACGTTCCGGCAATTCGCCGATTGTGCGCCACAAGAACATTCCTTGGCCGGTTGGCATATAACATGGCCAGACCGGAAGTGTAGGGATAGCGGCTTTGATAAGTGTTTATGCGATCGACAACCGATTTGTCGATCAGCCGAAAGTTCGTATGGCGAAATCCACGCGGTGAATTGAACACACGGCGATTGATCGTCTGCATCAACCGGGAACCGACGCGCCGCCATAACTCATGCTGCTTGGTTTCGAACACACCCACAACCAGGTCGTACCCGGCTTCCCATTCCTTGATCAGTTTCCTTATCTCTCCGGGCGGATTCTGGAGGTCGTCATCCATCGTGACAACGAAATCGCCGGTGCAATGTCTGAAGCCAACGATATTGGCTATATGCTGGCCGTAATTCCGGGCCATATTTATGCCCTTGACAGTTTCATATTTATCCGAAAGAAGTTTTATCTTTTCCCAGACGTTATCCGTGGAATTATCATTGACAATTACGATTTCAAGATCATAATTTATTTCCGATAATTCTTCATGAATGATTTCAACAATTTTTTCAATGAAATCATTACTGTTATATGCCGGGATGACGATGCTTATTTTCATGTTTTTATCCGAGGTAAACGATCAACCATATCTGTTTGCCGCCGGAACGACAGCCAGTCGCGGAACCGCGTCACATGGATTTGACGACGATTCCAACCTGTCCGGCACCGCACTAAAATTTCATTTTTCAAATTAGCAGGGGTTTTACGTTCCGTAAAGGTGGAACTCAAGCCGGTCCCGACCTCGCGCCGCTCACTGTGGTCGACCGGGAACTCAGGTGGCGCGCGCGCTCATTGCCATTCACCGGTCGATCTATTAAAGACGTAGCGCAATGATTGGAATGGTGCGCTTTTCATTGCAAATCCGTATTGAAGCCAGCTGTATTATTTCAGGCCACGTTTGGTTTTTTCGATGCAAAATTCCATACCGTTCATCAGGAACTTCCGTACTCGCAGGGAGCTCGAATACGTAACCGATGTCGTCACCGGTGGAAGTTTTTCTTCCGCCCCCTTGGCCTCCGGTTATCGCGGCAGGTGCGAAGAGGCGCTCTCAAGCCACTACCGGGGCGTCGACGTCATACTGACCCAATCCTGTACCGTCGCGCTTGAAATGGCGGCGATGCTCTGCGGGGTTGGTCCCGGAGACGAGGTGGTGCTCCCGTCATACACATTCTCGTCGACCGCCAACGCGTTTGCACTTCGCGGCGCGGCGCTTGTCTTTGTGGACATCGATCCGCAAACCCTGAATATCGATCCTGCCGAAGTGGAGAAAGCGGTCACTCCCCGGACCAAGGCGATCGTATGCGTGGATTATGCGGGCCATCCCTGTGACATGAAAAGTCTGCGGTCGATTTGCGACGAGCACGGATTGGCGCTGGTCGAAGATGCCGCACAGTCATATTGGGCCTTCGAACACGACCGGCCGGTCGGAACGCAAGCCGACCTGGCCACATTGAGTTTCCACAATACCAAGAACATTCATTGCGGTGCGGGCGGGGCGCTCATAATCAATTCCGAACGACATGCCGACAGGGCCGCGATTCTTGCCGAAAAAGGCACAAATCGCAAGCGGTTCTTCCTGGGGCAGGTGGACAAATATTCCTGGGTGGACATCGGCACCTCCGCCCTGCCAAGCGAATTGACGAGCGCGATGTTGCTGTCTCAGTTGGAGATGGCCGAGGAGATCACGAATCTCAGGCGCGCGGCATGGATGGAATATGCCGAGGGATTGCCCGATATTGCTTCGGAGAAGGGAATTTCCCTCCCGTATATCGCCGCCGGCGTCAAACACAATGCGCACATGTTTTACCTGCTGTTGGAAAATCGCGACCGGCGCGATTCATTGATCCGGGAACTGCGAAATCGGAACATCTCGGCGCCGTTTCACTACATTCCGCTCCACAGTTCCGCCGCGGGCAGGAAATTCGGTCGCGCCCAGGGAGAGTTGGCCGTTACGAACCGCATGGCGTCTTCGATAATTCGCCTGCCATTGTGGCCGGGCGTACCGACCGGTCGCGTAATTCAGGCCGTGAGGGCGTTTGTAAAGGGTCCTGCCTAGCAACTGTATTTCTCAAACGAATCGCGCCGGCCACCGGGCCGGTCCCTGGGACGGATCGCAGGATGGCGACGGTTTCGGTCAGTTCGACATCGGTCGCGACAGTCGGCTCGATTCGACGTTCCAGCTCTGTGATCCGGCGGTTCGGCAATTCTTTGAGATCGTGATCCATATCCGCGAACATGTCCGCCGTTCCGAGCTTTCCGTGTGCGTTCACCTGCGCCAGGCGGCGCTTACGCGTCTCGACGAGTTGTCCACGCCCGGACGTCAGGGCTCTGAGAAGGCGTAGCTTTTTATGCGGAAGGCTCCTGTCCGGCCTCAGTGCGGAACGCCATGAAGCGGGCTATCGATTCCGCATCGATCATGAATTGCAAGCGCAAGCCCATCGGCATCGATCGGCTCCGTGCCGATCAGGACAATGGCGGATTTTTCGCTCCCGGGGCCGGCGACGGATCTCAATTCGGACCATGAACCGACTTTTTGCCACAGGCGCCATCCGTCTTCCGTGAGAACATATCCCTTGCCGCGCAAAATGTGAGCGGGCAGCGAGGCGCTGAATGTTTCGAAACGCGACCGCTCGACCGGCCCGGAGAAATCCAGCGATGCGGTATGGAAAACGTCTTCGGCGTGGCCGGATCCGCGACCGCCGCCCGGATTCCCGCCATCTCCGGATCGGTTTTTCCCGGACCGCGTGCCGAACAACAGTTCAAGCGGCAAATCCGCATGAGAGACGCGGATCAGCGGAGCATCGGCGCCGATTTCGCGCAGTTTCCGCTCGACGTCCCCGACCGTATCGCCGGATGCTTTATCCGTCTTGTTCATGACCAGCAGATCGGCGTTGACGACCTGCGTCGTCAGTATGGAGGCAATTCCGGGATCGGATATTCGCGCGGCGAAATTCGACGCGTCGACCAACACGACGATCCCGTCAGGCCGCAGGTCGGCGTCGATCCTGGCGAAGTCCATGATCTTGCCGGGTTCCGAAACGCCGCTCGCCTCCACCACGACATGATCGAACCGTTCGGGCGCGCGCATCAGATCGATCATGGCGTTCACGAATCCATTGGCCAGCGAGCAGCAGATACAGCCGTTTGTGAGCGCCATGGTCTGCCCGTCATGCCGCCCGATCGACGCGGCGTCGATATTGATCTCGCCAAAGTCGTTGACGAGGACCGCGAAGCGGATTGCGGACGCATTGCTCAAGATGCGGTTGAGCAGCGTGGTTTTGCCCGCGCCGAGAAAACCGCCGATGACCGTGAACGGTTTCGGGTCCACGATCCTATCCCGTCTTTTCCGCAGCCTTCGCCGCCCGGCCGCCGGTAATCGTGCCCCAGACGCCGACATCCTTGAGTCTTTCGGGAGCGACGGTCGTGGGGTCGTCTTCCAACACGGCGAAATCGGCGTATTTTCCGGGTTCGATCGATCCGATCAGATGATCCAGTTTCAACGTGTAGGCGGCGCCCGACGTAATGGCGTGGAGCGCGCTTGCGACCGATATCCGCTCGTTCGGACCCAGCACCGTGCCGCTTTCCGTCAACCTGTTGACGGCGCACCAGGCGGTGAACAGCGGACCCAGCGGCGTCACCGGCGCGTCCGAATGAATCGCGAAATGAACGCCGAGCCGCTCCGCGGTCGCGCAGGCGTCCATGCGCCGGGCGCGATCCGGACCCATGGTCACCGCGTGGTGCTGATCTCCCCAGTAATGGATGTGATTGGCGAACAGGTTGCAACACACGCCCAGCGCGGCCATGCGGCGGAACTGGCTTTCGTCGGCCATCTGGCAGTGCTGCAACGTGTGCCGGTGATCGCGTCGCGGATGCGCCAGTTCGGCGGCCTCGATGGCGTCCAGCATATGCTCCGACGCCTCATCGCCATTGGCGTGGATATGAAGGTGCATGCCGGCCGCGTGATAGGCCGCGACCAGCGCGGCAAGCCGTTCCGGCGCCATGTTCCACAACCCGTTTGGAGCGCCGTTGAAATAGCCGGGCCACTTCAGGCGGGCCGAAAAGCCCTGAATGGAGCCGTCGGTCATCACCTTGCACAGACCGTAATGCAGTTTCTCGTTCGCGCCGCTCATGGCATGCCCGACCCGCGCGATTCCTTCCTCGAACGGTAGGTTGAGCGTATTCATCGCCGGAACCAGCCGGAGCGGAAAATCGTCCCGCCCGGAGACTTCGGAATATGCGGCGAGGCCGGCGTCGTTGAAATCGGCATAGAGGTCCGTCGCCGTCGTCACGCCCGCATTGACGGCCGATCTGGCGTAGCGGCGCAACATCGATGCGGAAACACCGCCGAGAAACGGATTGCCGGCGACCTTGTAGGCGGAATACTGCGCCGCCATCTCGGCCAGTTCTCCGGTCGGGTCGCCGTCGGCATCCTTCACTATGCCGTCCACGTTTGTCGTGCGGTCAATTCCGGCGCGTTCGAGAACGGCCGAGTTGACGTTGAGCACGTGACCGTTGGAGTGAAGCACGAGAATGGGCCGCGTCTTCGACACACGGTCGATATGTCGGACCGTCATGCGCTCGTTTTCAAAATAGATCGGATCGAAGCCCCATGAAAACAGCGTCTCGTCGGCATCCGTCATCGTGCGTTCGACTTCCGACAGAACGGCGACCGCTTCGTCGAGGCCGCGCGCTCCGCGCCAGCGCCTGCCGTCGGGATCGTAGCGGTCCTGGTAGCCGACATAGGCGTGATCCCAGACGCCGCCCTCCATCGCATGGCCATGGCCTTCGACGAATCCGGGCATCAGGACCTTGTCCGAAAACCTGTCATCGAGGGCGCCGTCGCCCCACATCGCCACATCCTCCGGCGAGCCGACCGCGAGAATGCGTCCATCCCGGATCGCCACATGCGTGGCCTCCGGCGTGTAGGAATTCATCGTGATGATCTTCCGCGCCGACAGGACGGTAAGGTCGCTCATATTCGATTCCCGCGAAAAGCTGTCATGGCGAAAGCCTAGCGGGAAACGCGCGGCGGTTGCAATTGCTTTGGCCGAACGGCTGCGCCAATTGCTCGCGGGGCGCGCCTGCGACCCGGCGACCGGCGGCGCCGGATTCACGTCGAATTCATCGCTTCGGAGGGTAAGAGCTTGTCAAGGGGGGATCGAACGGCCCTCAAAAGAGCCTCAAAACGGCCTTTTGAACCGTGCGCTCTCCGGCGCGCCACACATGCCGTCGCCGGGAAACCGGCTCTTCTCTTAACTCTTCCCAATTCTTGCAATTCGGCCGATTTCACGCTATATACCGGCGCAATCAGCGATTGGAGCCACGCCATGCTGAGCCATGCTGATCGTTAAACTCGCGGAAGGCGGACAGTTCGAGCCCGGCAAGACCGTCGCTGTCCCACCCGAACCGGTCGATGTGTTCAACAAGGTTACGCCGCGCTTCGGCTCGGAACCCATGGCCTATGCTTGGTGTATGTCCGAGCCCCTGTTCGGCTTTGACGGGCGCACCGCGATGCAACCTGGCGCAGGAAGGCAAAGCGCAGCAGGTGCTGTAATATATCGACGCGGTGGATGCGGGCGTGCTCGTTCGGAGTTTCGCAAAGGGCGACGCCAACCCGAACCTCGTTCTGTGGCGCTGGATGGGCGGTGGATGCGCGCTCAAGGTGGTCGATAACCAGAACCTGCTGGGGCGGATGTGACCGCAGTGAACCCAAAATCGGAGGATGACATATTTCACGAATTCTGATCCCGTCACGCGGCCCGGAGGATTGGCGGCAGTTTCTGGCGGAACCCGAACTGCATTGGAAACGCGGATATTCGGCGATGGCGGCCGCACTGTCCTGGGAGGCGGCGGCCGGGAGCGCTCCGCCTGAAGTCGCATCGTTGATCGGCGAAGCCCCGGAGCTTCTGCTTGCCATCCCGGAGCACAAGGTGCCCCTTCCCGGAGGCGGGCGCCACAGTCAGTGCGACGTATTTGCATTGATGCGGGACGGGTCCGCGACGATCGCTGTCGCTATCGAAGCCAAGGTCCGGGAGACTTTCGACAAGACGCTGGAGAAATGGCTGACGAACGCAAGCGCCGGAAAACGCAAACGATTGGAATTCATCCGCACGCGGCTTGACCTGCCGCCGGAGTTGCCCGGCGATCTGAGGTATCAGCTTCTGCATCGGGCCACAGCGGCGGTCGTTGAAATGGAGCGTTTCAAGACGGACCGCGCGGCGATGATCGTCCAATCCTTTTCACAGGAGCATCGGCGGTTCGAAGATTTCGCGAATTTCGCCGCTCTCTTCGATCTGGACCTGGCGCGCGGACAATCCGGGGTTCATGTCTTGCCCTGCGGCAAGCCTTTGATCCTCGGATGGGCCGTCGGCGACCCGAAGTTCCTTTGAAATGAAACCGGCGGGTTGCCCCGCCGTAGCCCGTCGCCGGTTATTTGCGGGGCGGGGCGCGGTTTACGCTGCCACGTCCAGCGCCGCCTCGAACAGGGCGCGGCCGTCATCGCCGCCATGGGCGGTTTCGATCAGGTTTTCGGGATGCGGCATCATGCCGAGCACATTGCCGTTCCCGTTGATTATGCCGGCGATATCGTTGACCGAGCCGTTGGGATTGGTGTTTTCGGCGTAACGGAAGGCGACGCGGTTTTCATCCTCCAGACGCGCCAGCGTGTCGGCGTCGGCGAAATAATTGCCGTCATGGTGGGCGACCGGGCAATCGATGACCTGACCCCGGCGATAGCGGCGGGTGAAGGCCGTGCCGGCGTTCGCGACTTCAAGTCTGACCTGTCTGCAAACGAATTTCAGCGATGTGTTGCGCATCAGGGCACCGGGCAGCAATCCCGCTTCGAGCAGGATTTGAAACCCGTTGCAAACGCCCAGTACGCGCACGCCCCCGGCGGCTTTGTCCGCGACGGCGCGCACCGCCGGCATGCGCGCGGCGATGGCTCCGCAGCGCAGATAATCGCCGAACGAAAATCCGCCGGGAATGACGATCAGATCGACGTCGGGAATGCCGGTATCGGTCTGCCAGACCGTGACGGGCGGCCGGCCCGAAATCCTCGTCAGCGCCGCGATCATGTCGCGGTCGCGGTTGAGGCCGGGGAGGAGAAGGACCGCGGATTTCATTTTTCCGGATCGTCGTTTCGCCGTGTTTCCGCAAGCTCACGAAGCTCCAGCCGCTTTTCGATGCGGTCGAGACGGTCGTCATGACGCGCCAGGATGTCGTGGATACCGGTCCGCACCGACAGCGTGTGTCCGCGAACCGAAACAAGCTTCTGCCCGATGTCCGCCTGTCCCGCTTTCACATCGGCCGGGTCCGCCCGCATTTTTTTCGGCGTCTCGAACATCAGGTCGTTTGCAGCTTCGGTCATCGTTCCAACCCGCTTGCGGCCCCGGGGTCGGAACCCTGGATTATGGCGATACTGTAATCCTCGATCACCGTATTGGCCAGCAGTCTGTCGCACATGGCGGCGATGTCGGCTTCGGCTGTCGCCTTGTCCGAACCGTCGATTTCCAGGTCGAAAATCTTGCCTTGGCGCACCTGGCCGACGCCCTTGAAGCCCAGCGTATCGAGCGCTCCCTCAATCGCCTTGCCCTGCGGGTCGAGAACGCCGTTCTTGAGCGTGACGGTCACGCGCGCCGCGATCACGGGTTTTCTATCCGCATAACGAACGCTGTCATTGTCTCAGCCTAGTGAATGCTGTCATTGTCCGGTTTCGACGAGACCAGAACCGGTCCGGTCTTCGGCTTGGTCCCGCCGTTTTCGTTGATGATCCCAAGGCGGCGCGCCACCTCCCGATAAGCCTCGACCAGACCGCCCATGTCGCGGCGAAACCGGTCCTTGTCGAACTTTTCGTTCGATGAAATATCCCACAACCGGCAGGAATCCGGCGAAATTTCATCGGCGACGACGATGCGCATCATGTCGCCCTCGAACCGGCGTCCGCATTCGATCTTGAAATCGACCAACTGAATGCCGACGCCCGAAAACAGGCCGGACAGGAAGTCGTTGACCCGAATGGCGAGCGCCATGATATCGTCGATTTCCTGCGGCGCCGCCCAACCGAACGCGGTGACGTGCTCCTCGGACACCATCGGATCGTCCAATGCGTCCGCCTTGTAATAGAATTCGATGATCGAACGCGGCAACACGGCGCCTTCCTCGATGCCGAGACGCTTCGACAACGATCCCGCGGCGATGTTGCGCACCACCACCTCAAGCGGGACGATCTCGACTTCCCGGATCAATTGCTCGCGCATGTTGAGCCGCTTGATGAAATGGGTCGGAATGCCGATCCTGTTCAAGTGCGTGAAGATATGCTCCGAGATGCGATTGTTCAGCACGCCCTTGCCATCGACGATCTCGTGTTTCTTGTTGTTGAAGGCGGTCGCGTCGTCCTTGAAAAACTGCACCAGCGTACCGGGCTCCGGGCCTTCATAGAGGATCTTGGCCTTGCCTTCGTAGATGCGGCGGCGACGGTTCATGCGATTGAATCTCCGGCTTGGCGAACCATGGAGCCGGGTTCGCGGAAACTTCACGGCGCCGGCCCGACAGGCGGGGGCCGCGCAAGGCGGTCTGTAGACGAATTGGCGGGCGACCTCAATGGACCAAAGCGGCAGGCCCACCGATTTCGGCATGTTTTCGAACGGTCTTGAGAAAAACAGGTCGTCCGCGTCGTCAAGCCGTTTGATTTCTTGCACGGTTGTCCATATTGAGGAAACGGGATTCGGCGAAACCGGAGGACATCTGGCTGATGAATACGATGAAGGATCGTCAAAACGCATTCGAAAACAAGTTCGCGCATGACGAGGAACTGAAATTCAAGGCGATGGCGCGCCGCAACAAAATGCTGGGACTATGGGCCGCCGAACTGCTGGGAAAAAGCGGCGACGACGCCGAAGCCTATGCGAAGGAAGTCGTGATCGCCGATTTTGAAGAGGCCGGCGACGACGATGTATTCCGCAAGGTGCGGGCGGATTTCGACGCGGCCGGGGTGGACCGGTCCGATCATCAGCTTCGCAGGACGATGGACGATCTGCTTGAGCGCGCCATCGGCGAGATTCAGGGCGAAGGCTGACAAGGCCGCGACAACGGGAGAATGAGCGCCATGCCTCTGGTGGCCGAACTGCGCGCGGGCAGGACCGCGTTTTGCGGCTGGTCGGGGATACCCGAACCGCTGGTCGCCGAGACGATGGCGATTGTGGGATTCGACGCCGTGCTTCTGGACATGCAGCATGGCGGGCACCACGAGGTGAGCGTGTTGACCGGAATGACGCTTGTCGCCGGCGCCGGCGCGGCGCCGTTCGTCCGGATTCCGGTCGGGCGCAACGACATGGCCAGCCGGGCGCTGGACTTCGGCGCGGCCGGCGTCGTCGCACCGATGATCAACAGCCGGGCGGACGCGGAAGCCTTCGCCGGCGCCATGAAATACTCGCCCGTGGGCGGCCGGTCATGGGGGCCGATGCGCGTACGCGCCCTGCGGAAGGATTTCGACAATGGCGGATATCTCGCCGGCGCCAATAACGATACGCTGGCGCTGGCGATGATCGAAACGCGGGAGGCGCTCGCCGTTCTCGACGACATCCTTGCGGTGGACGGAGTCGACGGCGCTTTTTTCGGGCCCGGCGATTTCTCGATCGCCTGGACCGGCGGAAAGACCATGAACCCGGCGCTGGAGGACATGATGCCGGCCGTCGCCGAAATCGGCGGCAAGGCCAGGGCGGCGGGGAAGATCGCCGGCATGTATCTGGCCGACCCGGAATCATGCGGCCGCTTCGCTGGAATGGGGTATACGTTTTTCGCCATCGGCAACGAGCAGCGCTACATGACCGACGGGGCGAAGAACATGATCGCGCAGGCGCGGCGATCGATCGGCTAAGAGCCCGCGCCGGTAGCCGTTTCCGGCAACATGCCGTCCGCCCCGTGCCGGTCTTCCGGTTTGTCGCATCGTGTCCGCCAACCCGGTTTCAACGGCCTTGGCGCCGCTGCGCGACGGAGTGTTTCCTAGCGATTGCCGCCGGCAATTGCAAGCGGTGCGGCGCGAAATACCGGCGGCGTTGGAACGTGCGCGTTTTGCGCGTTCCCGTTTGGCGGAACCGTCGCAATAGCGGGCTCGCCGCATCCGCGCAAAACGCAATCTCGACGGGTTGCGTCATCCTGGCGCCGCCTTTAATGGATCATGCTTCCCGACGCACGATTTCGCGAAAGAAGACAGCCGGACAATCGTATGCCGAAGAAGCTGACCGATATCGCGCCAGGCGCCATTGGGCGGAGTGGCGGGACCGATGACGGCACAGCCCCCCATGGGGCGAAACCGAAACCTCCGCCTCTTCCCGTATGGCGGTACGCTGTGGATACTGCCAAACGACTTTCAGATGCGGGCGAATATGCGAAGGCCCTTGCGACCCTTGAGGAGGCGCGGAGAAAATATGCGAAAAACAAAAACGCAGTAAGATGGATAAAGCGCCGAAAAGCCCTGCTGCTGTTGAAAACGGAGGGACTTGAAGGAGCCCGCGAACTGGCGATGGAGGTGCTCGACAGCCCCATTACCGATCTTGCCAAGTCGGACCTGCGATGGGAGATCATCGCCAAAATGTCGGACGCGGGCGATGTGGACGGCCTGGCCGGGCTCCTGACCGATTGCTATATTTACATTGAGGATATGTCACGGCAACGGCGGATCGTCGAAATCGCAAAACGCCATGGCCTGACCTCCGACCCTGCCGAACCTGTTGCAATCGGCGAAGCCGCTTCCTCACAAACTGTCCTTTCCGAATGGCTAATATCTTACTCGGTCCCTGCAAAGCCGCGCTATCCGAAAATGATCATGGAGGCTCTGGCGGGCTACAAACCGGTTTGCCGCTCACCTGAAGTAAAACTGCACACCCTGACGAATTGCACGGCAGTGTTTGCGGGGCTGCACAAATTCTTTTTCGATGCGGACGGCGGCTTTATCCGTGAGTGCTCCGATCCGCTTCCGGCGTTCCTGAACGAGAGAATAAAGGACCTGCTCAAAGATTACCCCTCCCCCGGGGGGAGGGACATACCTGGAGTTTCAGCCTTTATCGGCGACCGTTTCCGCGGCGGCAATTACTGCCATTGGCTGCTGGACTGGCTGCCCAGACTTTCATTGTGCGAACACGCGGGCCCGTTCGAAAATATCGTCTACAATATTATTGGGCTGCGGCATGACTTCATGGCGGAAAGCCTGGCGTTCCTCGGGTATTCGGACAGAACCGTAATCGAAGCGGCGGCGAGGCCCGTCTGGCGGTTCGAGAAACTTCTGGTCCCGGACAGCGCTGCCGGAACGTTCCGTCATCCGATGCAACTTTGCCACCCGGATCTGATCGGATGGTGGCGCTCAAGACTGCCCGTGCGCAAACCGCGCCGGAAACTCTACATCCCGCGCACGAACAAGCGTGTCGTTCAAAATGAGACGGAACTCGTGAATCTGCTTGACGGCTTCGAGGTGTTCGATCCCGGCCGACACAGCTTCGAGGAACAAATCGAAGCGTTCAGCGAGGCGGAGGCGGTTGTCGGCGCGCATGGCGCGGGACTGGCCAATCTGCTGTTCGCGCCGGAAGGATGTCGAGTGCTTGAGTTGTTTCCCCCAAGGGGAGGGACGCATGCCTTCGCCTGTCTGGCCAACGCGCTGAATCACGACTACGACCTGGCAATCGAAGATGACGGTGGTCCGCCGTCTCCCGTGCACGAACGGGAACCGAACGACCTTGACTTTCACGCCCCGCTGGAACAGGTCGCCCAATGGCTTCGTTCAGTGGCCTGACATGGAAGCCGGCTGTAAAAATCGGACTGTGAAACACGCATGAGCAGATATCCGTCCCCGCTTTCCACGCCCATATTCGTGACGAGACCGCGAATGCCGCCGAAGTCGACCTATATGGCGGTTATCGATACGCTATGGGAAAGATCGACGAGGATACGGCGGCGGTTCTGGCCGTTCACGTCTACGGCGCGCCTTGCGATTATGCCGGGCTGGAATCGGTCTGCGCGCCGGCGAGCGTGCCCATAATCTACGATGCGGCGCATTCTTTCGCTTCGAAGATAAACGGGTGCTCGGTGCTGACGCTGGGCCGCGCGTCGTCGACGAGTTTTCACGCCATCCAGGGCCTGAATTCGCATAACCCGGAATGATCAGGATACCGGCGTCGCGTGCTTTCATGCCGGCGGGCACGGCCACATGGCGTCTTTACCGGATGACGGCGAGCAGCGAACCCGCGTAAGACCTGTTGGAGCCGATCGGTTTTGTCCGCATTGAAAAGGGGTTCCGTTTTTGGTTGAATTCCGGTCCGGGACGTGTATTTGATCCGGAAAACCGCATGACGAAAGCCTGTTTCAACGATCTGCGCCGGCGTGTTACCGGGCTGTCCGCGGTCAGGTGGGCGCAACGGTTTCGGAACACGCATTCGGACAGGATCATGACTTCACGTTCAACGCGACAACGGTTCGTAATAATCTGCCAGGCGCGCAGCGGCTCGACCCTGCTTGAGCACTCCTTGAATTCGCACCCTGAAATCATCTGCCACGGGGAGGTGTTGTCGCGTGGCTGGATCAACGGGTTGATTCCCGTCGATAACGTTTCATTGAAACGATCGCCCCGCGACGTGGTGGAGTCGCTTCTAACTCTGAAATCGCAGAATTTCGAAAGATTTTTGGAAGAGTATGTCTGGAATTTCGATTATCCCGCGATTGGATTCAAAATCGTTCTCGAAGACATTTTTCTTAGCGACAATCGCGATAAGTATCTTCAATATTTTCAATCCCGCGATATAGTTCCGATTATTCTCTATCGACACGATCAATTTGCAAGCTATGTCAGCGCCCATCGAATGGGGCATTTCAAAATTCGACATATGGAATCTATTCCCGGCGCGGACCACAAGATGGACAAGAGCTATGTCGAGGCCGTCGATGCGTTGTTCGAGACGCGCGAGGATTCGGCCGCGGGAGGCGAAGACGCCTACACGCCGCTGCATTGGGCGGCGGTCATGGACCACATCGATGCCGTCGATGCGTTGCTTGAGGCGGGCGCGGACCCGGACGCGCGGAGCGGCGTTGGCTACACGCCGCTGCATTGGGCGGCGGTCATGGGCTATGTCGATATCGTCGACAAGTTGCTCAAGGCGGGCGCGGACCCGGACGGGGGAGGCAAGGATACTCCGCTGCATTGGGCGGCGGGCAAGGGTCGTCCCAGGGTCGTTGGTATGTTGCTGGAGGCGGGCGCGGATCCGGTCGCGGAAGGCCAAGACGGCCACACCCCGTTGCAATGGGCGGCAGCCAAAAGGCGCGTCAAGGTCGTCGACGCGTTGCTGGAGGCGGGCGCGGGCCCGTACGCCCGGCCGCATGTGGCGGTGGACAAGAGCTATGTCGAGGCCGTCGATGCGTTTTTCACGGCGGTGACGAATCCGGTCGCGGGAGGCGAAGACGGCTACACCCCGCTGCATTGGGCGGCGGCCATGGACCACATCGATGCCGTCGATGCGTTGCTCAAGGCGGGCGCGGATCCGAACGCGCGGAACGGCCCCGGCGACACGCCGCTATATTGGGCGGCGGGCAAGGGACGCGTCAGGGTCGTCGATATGTTGCTCAAGGCGGGCGCGGACCCGAACGCGCGGAACGGCCTTGGCTACACCCCGCTGCATTGGGCGGCGGTCACGGGTCGGCTCGAAGTCGTCGATGCGTTGCTCAAGGCGGGCGCGAAGCCGAACGCGCGGAACGGCCTTGGCTACACCCCGCTGCATTGGGCGGCGGTCACGGGTCGGTTCGAAGTCGTCGATGCGTTGCTCAAGGCGGGCGCGGACTCGAACGCGCGGAACGGCTGTGCAAGCACCCCGCTGCACTGGGCGGCGGGCAAGGGCTACCTCAGGGTTATCGATGCGTTGCTGGAGGCGGGTGCGAATCCGGGCGCACGGAACGATTTTGGCAACACCCCGCTGCATGTGGCGGCGACCAAGCTTGAAACACCGAAATTGAGTATTGATAAACAAGACCTAAGAAAATTTATCGAGAAACAGAAACATTACCTGAAATCGGTCGTTGATTTACTTGATAATCCGCTGAAAATATCATATGAAGAGATATTTCTTCAGTATCCCAGGCTGCTGGAGCGGCTGGGTGTCGCAAACCTGGCTTTTGAAGAAAAGCTTGAAAAAAGCTCTCCCTCCGATATTGGCGCCATGATCGAGAACGCGGATGAAATCATGGAAGAGATGGACGTTTTCCTTCAAGTCTAGGCTGCGCTGCGCCTTGAAGGAATTTGGGCTGACCGGCAGGCGGATACACGGCGGCGCCGGAGATGACAACCGATCGGCTCGCCTTCATGGCGATGGCCCCCGGCGTTTTCACGACAACACTGCCGGTTCCCGTACAAGAGTTCCCGCCCGCGCCGGTAGCCGTTTCCGGCAACATGCCGTCCGCCTTCGCCGGTCTTCCGGTTTGTCGCATCGTGTCCGCCAACCCGGTTTCAACGGCCTTGGCGCCGCTGCGCGACGGAGTGTTTCCTAGCGATTGCCGCCGGCAATTGCAAGCGGTGCGGCGCAAAATACCGGCGGCGTTGGAACGTGCGCGTTTTGCGCGTTCCCGTTTGGCGGAACGCCGCAATAGCGGGCTCCCCGCATCCGCGCAAAACGGAATCTCGACGGGTTGCGTCATCCCGCCGCCGCCTTTAATGGATCACGCTTCCCGACGCGCGATTTCGCGAAGGAAGACAACCGGACAATCGTATGCCGAATAAGCTGACCGATATCGCGCCAGGCGCCATTGAACGGAGCGGCGGGACCGATGACGGCACAGCCCCCCATGGGGCGAAACCTCCGCCTCTTCCCGCATGGCGGTACGCTGTGGATACTGCCAAACGACTTTCAGATGCGGGCGAATATGCGAAGGCCCTCGCGACCCTTGAGGGAGCGCGGAGAAGATATGCGAAAAACGAAGAGGCGGTAGCATGGATAAAGCACCGAAAAGCCCTGCTGCATAAGCTGACCGATATCGCGCCAGGCGCCATTGAACGGAGCGGCGGGACCGATGACGGCACAGCCCCCCATGGGGCGAAACCGAAACCTCCGCCTCTTCCCGTATGGCGGTACGCTTTGGATACTGCCAAACGACTTTCAGATGCGGGCGAATATGCGAAGGCCCTTGCGACCCTTGAGGAGGCGCGGAGAAGATATGCGAAACACGAAGAGGCGGTAGCATGGATAAAGTACCGAAAAGCCCTGCTGCTGTTGAAAACGGAGGGACTTGAAGGAGCCCGCGAACTGGCGATGGAGGCGCTCGACAGCCCCATTCCCGATCGTGCCAGGATGAAACTGCGATGGGAGGTCATCGCCAAAATGTCGGACGCGGGCGATGTGGATGGCCTAGCCAAGCTCCTGCCCGATTACTATCTTTACGTTGAGGATATATCACGGGAACGGCAGATCGTCAAAATCGCAAAACGCCACGGCCTGTTCTTCGGTTCCCCACAAACTGTCCTTTCCGAACGGCGAATATCTTACTCGATCCCTGCAAAGCCGCGCTATCCGACATCGATCGAACAGGCTCTGTCGGGCTACGGACCGGTTTGCCGCTCACCTGAAGTAAAACTGCACACCCTGACGAATTGCACGGCAGTGTTTGCGGGGTCGCACAAATTCTTTTTCGATGCGGACGGCGGCTTTATCCGTGAGTGCTCCGATCCGCTTCTGGCGTTCCTGAACGAGAGAATAAAGGACCTGCTCAAAGATTACCCCCCCCCGGGGGGGAGGGACATACCTGGAGTTTCAGCCTTTATCGGCGACCGTTTCCGCGGCGGCAATTACTGCCATTGGCTGCTGGACTGGCTGCCCAGACTTTCATTGTGCGAACACGCGGGCCCGTTCGAAAATATCGTCTGCAACAACAGGGTGCGGCATGACTTCATGGCGGAAAGCCTGGCGTTCCTCGGGTATTCGGACAGAACCGTAATCGAAGCGGCGGCGAGGCCCGTCTGGCGGTTCGAGAAACTTCTGGTCCCGGACAGCGCCATCATCGGAACGCTCCGTCATCCGATGCAACTTTGCCACCCGGATCTGATCGGATGGTGGCGCTCAAGATTGCCCGTGCGCAAACCGCGCCGGAAACTCTACATCCCGCGCACGAACAAGCGTGTCGTTCAAAATGAGACGGAACTCGTGAATCTGCTTGACAGCTTCGAGGTGTTTGATCCCGGCCGGCACAGCTTCGAAGAGCAAATCGAAGCGTTCAGCGAGGCGGAGGCGGTTGTCGGCGCGCATGGCGCGGGACTGACCAATATTCTGTTCGCGCCGGAAGGATGCCGGGTGCTTGAATTGTTTCCCCCAAGGGGAGGGACGGCGGCCTTCGCCTGTCTGGCCAACGCGCTGAATCACGACTACGACCTGGCAATCGAAGATGACGGTGGTCCGCCATCTCCCATGCACGAACGGGAACCGAACCATCTTGACTTTCACGCCCCGCTGGAACAGGTCGCCCAATGGCTTCGTTCAATGGCCTGACATGGAAGCCGGCTGTAAAAATCGGGCTGTGAAACACGCATGAGCAGATATCCGTCCCCGCTTTCCACGCCCATATTCGTGACGAGACCGCGAATGCCGTCGAAGTCGACCTATATGGCGGTTATCGATACGCTATGGGAAAGATCGACGAGGATACGGCGGCGGTTCTGGCCGTTCACGTCTACGGCGCGCCTTGCGATTATGCCGGGCTGGAATCGGTCTGCGCGCCGGCGAGCGTGCCCATAATCTACGATGCGGCTCATTCTTTCGCTTCGAAGATAAACGGGCGCCCGGTGCTGACGCGCTGGGCCGCGCGTCGGCGACGAGTTTTCACGCCACCAAGCTGTTCTCGACCGTGGAAGGCGGCGCCGTGTTTGTTCCCGGTCCGGCCGACAAGGTATTGTGCGACCGGCTGAGGAACTTCGGAATCGTCAGTCAGGACGTTGTCGAACATTCCGGCATCAACATGAAGATGAGCGAATTACACGCCGCTTTCGGCCTGTCGGGGCTGGACAGCGTCGGCGAGGAAATCGCCGCCAGGGCGCGCATAGCCGAGGTTTACAAATCCCGCCTCGCTCTAGTCGATGGTATCGGCGTCGTGAACAGGGTGAGGGGTTCGAACCAAACTGGTCCCATTTCGCCATCCGCGTCGACGAGAAAGCCGCGGGCATGTCCCGGGACGCTCTGTTCGCCAGGCTTGGCGAGCTCAACATCCACTGCCGCAAGTACTTCAATCCGCTGACGACCCGCATTCCGCTTTATGCCGGTCTTCCCTCGGCGGCGCCGGAAAACCCGCCGAACGCGCACCGTTTCGAGTGTGAGGCCTTGCGCCCGCCGATTTATGAAGATACGAGCGTTGACCTTGCCGTCGCCGCCGCACTTCACTCGATCGTCGGGAGCGCCGATAATGGGATTTGACGCCAAAAATACGCCCTCCCCCCGCGCGAAAAAATGGGGATTTTCGCAATGAAATCAATATTTTACCCCCCCCCCCGCGCATGAGGCGCGCGCGCCGGACGCTGTTCGATGCGGTCGGATTCGTCATACTCGCGCTGCTGGCGGTCGCGTTTATCCACACGCAGGTCCGCAACGGCCACAATACTCCGTTCTTTGGTGAAGATACCAAGTTTTTTCTCAAGCAGTTCATGGAGCGGTTTCTGGACGCCGACTCCGTTTCCGAAAAGATCGCCTACTTCTTTTCATTCAGCAATTTTCCAAATGCAAAATTGTCCGGGCGGCTGATTTCCTATGTTCATTATCTGTTGTTCGGGACTGTCGATTATACCTTCCTGAAGGTTGCGGGCGGCTTGATACTCTGTGCTTTCGTATTCGCCGTGCGCTTTACGCTCATCGGAAATTTCCTGCTTGCGGTCCCGCTCGGCGTCATCCTGCTCGCTCCCCATTGGGTAAATTACTGGGTTACTCTGATAACCGGATATCCCTTCCTTCTGCTCTATGCGGCGCTGATTTATTGGCTGTTTTCGAGGAAGCGCGATTTCATGGCGCTTCTGCTTTCGGCGGTCGCGTCCTTCACCCATTCTCCGGGACTTCTCGTATTCGTTCCCGTTCTCGTCGTCCTGCTGCTGTCCCGTCCGATCGATTTTCGGCGCGTCGCGCTTTGGGGGAGCGTCTTCGCGCTGACGATCGTTCTCTACTACTTTTTCGTATTGCAGTATGGGCCATCGGTCTTTCGAAATCGCGAAAGCGAGGACGTTTCGGTCGGATTGAGCCTGCTATCGGGGATCGTGTATGGCGCGAAATTCGTCATGATGCCGTTCGCACCTTTCCTGGGCAGGAGTTTGCCGGTCTGGAACTATCTGGCGGTCGCCGCATTGTTCGCGCTGCCGGGGGTTGTCTTTGTCCACGGCATCGTCAGGCGCGGTTTTCTCGCCTGCCCGGACAAGCGGGCCTCGTTCGCGTTTTATCTGTTTTGTCTGGCACCCCTGGGCGCCGCCATGGTGACGGTCGACGACCCTTCGTCCGTGACTGACAATCCGTTTTCACGCTATCTTATATATTCATTGATGGCGTGGTCCGGGACGTATGTGCTCGTTTCAAACACGGCGTCGAAATTCAGCGCCAAATCGTTTGTGGCGCTCGTATTCTCGGCAATGTTCATAATGACTTCGTATGACGCATATCGCTGGACGGATAATCATGCCGAAGCAAATGTGTATACGTGGTATGAACGCGCAACACGGAATGCGGATAACCCACCGATGCGGATCAAAGTACTGCAACGCATAGGCCGCACCGTGCAGGCGGCCGCCGAGCGCGGCATTTATGCGCCGTCGTTTCCGGGCAGCGATCCATTGGAAGGGCCGGTTCCGCCGGTAAGCGAATGGAAAAGCATATCGCAATTGGAAAATCTGCATTGGCATCGGCTTAGAACGAATGACGATTTCATTCTTCTGACGCTTCTGAGGTCCGGCGTTCCGGGTGACGATGTTTCCGTCGTGCTCTCGACTTCCCGCGGCAATGAGCGGTTCTCGGTCCTTAGACCGAAGGTCAAACATGTCTTTTACCGGCGCCCGGACGCGCAAGCGGCCGTGGACGGCGCGGGCGTAAACAGGTGGAAACTTGTCGCGGCGGCATTCGCCCGGCAGGTGAGCGGGCGGACCGTCAACGCGGTCGGGCTCATGGTCGACGGGCAGGTATTCGAATTCGACGGGAAATGATCGAGCGGATATGCGAGCGGTTTTCAACACCGGGCCGCATGTTTTCCATACAAGGAAACCTGCGAATAGAGAATGTTGACCTTGCCGTCGCACTTCACTCGATCATCGGGAGCGCCAATGGATTCTGACGTCAAAAGTGCGCCTGGGCCTTCCGGGAGTGTCGTCCGGGCGCTGTTCGATGCGGTCGGATTCGTCATACTCGCGCTGCTGGCGGTCGCGTTTATCCACACTCAGGTTCGGAACGGCCACAATATTTCGTTCCATGGTGATGACATCCTATTTTTTCTCGACCAGTTCATGTGGCGGTTTCTGGACGTCGACTCCGTTTCCGAAAAGATCGCCTACTTCTTCTCACCCTCCCATTTTCCACATGCGAAATTATCCGGGCGGCTGATTTCCTATGTTCATTATCTGTTGTTCGGGACCGTCGATTTCGCCGTTCTGAAGATTGCGGGCGGCTGCGTGCTCTGCGCTTTCGTCTTCGCCGCGCGCTTCACGCTCATCGGGAATTTCCTGCTTGCGGTCCCGCTCGGCGTCATCCTGCTCGCTCCCCATTGGACAAATTACTGGGTTACTCTGATAACCGGATATCCGTTCCTTCTGCTCTATGCGGCGCTGATTTATTGGCTGTTTTCGAGGAAGCGCGATTTCATGGCGCTTCTGCTTTCGGCGGTCGCGTCCTTCACCCATTCTCCGGGACTTCTCGTATTCGTTCCCGTTCTCGTCGTCCTGTTGCTGTCCCGTCCGATCGATTTTCGGCGCGTCGCGCTTTGGGGGAGCGTCTTCGCGCTGACGATCGTTCTCTACTACTTTTTCGTATTGCAGCATGGGCGATCAATCATTCGCAACGACCAAACCGCTTCAATCGGACAGAGCCTGCTGTCGGGGATCGTGTATGGCGCGAAATTCGTCATGATGCCGTTCGTACCTTTCCTGGGCAGGAGTTTGCCGGTCTGGAACTATCTGGCGGTCGCCGCATTGTTCGCGCTACCGGGGGTTGTCTTCGTCCACGGCATCGTCAGGCGCGGGTTTCTCGCCTGCCCGGACAAGCGGGCCTCGTTGGCGTTTTATCTGTTTTGTCTGGCGCCCCTGGGCGCCGCCATTGTGACACGTGACGACCCGGCGTCATTGACCGACAATCTGGTTGGACACTATTTCATATACTCACTGATGGCGTGGTCCGGGACGTATGTGCTCGTTTCAGGCACGGTGTCGAAATTCAGCGCCAAATCGTTTGTGGCGCTCGTATTCTCGGCGATGTTCATCATGACTTGGTATCACGCATATCGCTGGACGGATAATCATGCCGAAGCAAATGTGTATACGTGGTATGAACGCGCAACACGGAAGGCGGATCAAAGTGTAATGCCCCACGTGGGCCGCACCGTGCAGGCGGCCGCCGAGCGCGGCATTTATGCGCCGTCGTTTCCGGGCAGCGGTCCGCTGGAAGGGCCCGTTCCGCCGGTAAGCGAATGGAAAAGCATATCGCAATTGGAAAATCTGCATTGGCATCGGCTCGGAACGAATGACGATTTCATTTTTCTGACGCTTCTGAGGTCCGGCGTTCCGGGTGACGATGTTTCCGTCGTGCTCTCGACTTCCCGCGGCAATGAGCGGTTCTCGGTCCTTAGACCGAAGGTCAAACATGTCCTTCGCTGGCGCCCGGACGCGCAAACGGCTCTGGACGGCGCGGGCGTAAACAGGTGGAAACTTGTCGCGGCGGCATTCGCCCGGTATGTGAGCGGGCGGACCGTCAACGCGGTCGGGCTCATGGTCGACGGGCAGGTATTCGAATTCGACAGGGAATGATCGAGCGGATATGCGAGCGGTTTTCAACACCGGGCCGCATGTTTTTCATACAAGGAAACCTGCGAATAGAGAACGTTGACCTTGCCGTCGCCGCAATTCACTCGATCGTCGGGAGCGCCGATAATGGGATTTGACGCCAAAAAATACGCCCTCCCCCAGCGCGCGAAAAAGGCTATTTTCGCAATGAAATCAATATTTTACCTCCCACCTCCCCGCATGAGAGACGCCCCCCGGACGCTGTTCGATGCGGTCGGATTCGTCATACTCGCGCTGCTGGCGGTCGCGTTCGTCCACACGCAGTTTCGGAACGGCTACAATATTCCGTGGTCGTTCGACGACACCGCTTTCTTTCTCGGCCAGTTCATGCGGCGGTTTCTGGACGCCGACTCCGTTTTCGAGAAGATCGCCTACTTCTTCTCACCCTCCAATCATCCCCATGCGAAATTATCCGGGCGGCTGATTTCCTATGTTCATTATCTGTTGTTCGGGACCGTCGATTTCGCCGTTCTGAAGATTGCGGGCGGCTGCGTGCTCTGCGCTTTCGTCTTCGCCGCGCGCTTCACGCTCATCGGGAATTTCCTGCTTGCGGTCCCGCTCGGCGTCATCCTGCTCGCTCCCCATTCGACAAATTACTGGGTTACTCTGATAACCGGATATCCGTTCTTTCTGCTCTATGCGGCGCTGATTTATTGGCTGTTTTCGAGGAAGCGCGATTTCATGGCGCTTCTGCTTTCGGCGGTCGCGTCCTTCACCCATTCTCCGGGACTTCTCGTCTTCGTTCCCGTTCTCGTCGTCCTGCTGCTGTCCCGTCCGATCGATTTTCGGCGCGTCGCGCTTTGGGGGAGCGTCTTCGCGCTGACGATCGTTCTCTACTATTTTTTCGTATTTATGCAGCATGGGTCATCAATCATCCGCACCGACCAAACCGCTTCAATCGGACAGAGCCTGCTGTCGAAGATTTTGTATGGCGCGAAATTCGTCATGCTGCCGTTCGTACCTTTCCTGGGCAGGAGTTTGCCGGTCTGGAGCTGTCTGGCGGTCGCCGCATTGTTCGCGCTGCCGGGGGTTGTCTTCGCCCACGGCGTTTTCAGGCGCGGGTTTCTCGCCTGTCCGGACAAGCGGGCCTCGTTCGCGTTTTATCTGTTTTGTCTGGCGCCCCTGGGCGTCGCCATGGTGGCGATCGACGACCCGGCTTCTTTGACCGATGGACCGGACGCACGCTATCTCATGCATTCACTGATGGCGTGGTCCGGGACGTATGTGCTCGTTTCAAACACGGTATCGAAATTCAGCGCCAAATCGTTTGTGGCGCTTGTATTCTCGGCGATGTTCATAATGACTTCGTATAACGCATATCGCTGGACGGATAATTATGCCGAAGCAAATGTGTATGCGTGGTATGAACGCGCAACACGGAATGCGGATAACCCACCGATGCTGATCAAAGTAATGCAACGCATGGGCCGCACCGTGCAGGCGGCCGCCGAGCGCGGCATCTTTGCGCCGTCGTTTCCGGGCAGCGATCCATTGGAAGGGCCGGTTCCGCCGGTAAGCGAATGGAAAAGCATATCGCAATTGGAAAATCTGCATTGGCGCCTGCTCAGAACGAATGACGATTTCATTCTTCTGACGCTTCTGAGGTCCCGCGTTTTGGGTGACGATGTTTCCGTCGTGCTCTCGACTTCCCGCGGCAATGAGCGGTTCTCGGTCCTTAGACCGAAGGTCAAACATGTCTTTCACCGGCGCCCGGACGCGCAAGCGGCCGTGGACGGCGCGGGCGTAAACAGGTGGAAACTTGTCGCGGCGGCATTCGCCCGGCAGGTGAGCGGGCGGACCGTCAACGCGGTCGGGCTCATGGTCGACGGGCAGGTATTCGAATTCGACGGGGAATGATCGAGCGGATATGCGAGCGGTTTTCAACACCGGGCCGCATGTTTTCCATACAAGGAAACCCTCGAAGCGGCACATCCCTGCTTCGGCGTATTATCCGCGTCTGCCGATGAAGCCAGACGAAATCGCGGCGGAATGGACGAACAATGTGACGACGGCGCATGACCGCCTTGGCATGTTCGCTCATGCGCGCCGGGATGCTTGACTGCCATTTGCTGAACCGCCGGCGCAATCTGGAGCCCGCCGAGTTCATGGTCTGGAAAGGCCGGACCCTGGAAAAGATCGACGCCACGGCGGTCGGCCGGCACAAACAACTCGCCCCCGCGTCCATTGAGAGGTTCAATGAAATCGCGGCGCGGCCCCTGGCCGCATTCAGCTATATCTGAACGAGGTTGTCATGCTTGTTTCGGTCGCAATTCCGGTATTCAGAAATGCGGAGTCGCTTATCGAACTGCACGAGCGCATCGTCGCGGCGGTGGCGGCGATACCGGACCGCGACATACGAAATCGTCTTTACCGATGACGGCAGCGACAACCGGTCGTTGGAGGTGTTGAGGGAAATTCACGAAAACGACCCCAACGTTATCGTTGTCGCGCTCTCGCGCAACTTCGGCCAGCACGCGGCGAACGCCGCCGCGTTTCAGCATGCGTCGGGGGACATTGTCGTCAACATGTCGGCCGATCTTCAGGACCCGCCCGAACTGATCACGCGCATGGTCGGCCTGATCGAGGAGGGGAATGACATCGTTCTGGCGGTGCGCGCGAAGGTGAACGAGGCGCCTTTCAAGCGGCTGACATCCTGGTTGCACTATCGTCTGGTCCGCATATCGGTTCCGCAGTTTCCGTCCGGCGGATTCGACTTCTGGGCGGTCAACGGAAAAGCGTTCAAGGCCTTTCTGTCGTTTGACGACATCAACCGCAGGAACCAGATCGATTTGATGTCGTTCGGGTACAAGGTTGCTGAAATTCCTTACGAAAAGGCGAGGCGGAAGTTCGGAAAATCCCATTACGGTTTCATTAAGCGGCTGGATATTTCGCTCAGCCGGATCTTTTCCACCGCGACATGGCCGATGCGCCTGGCCAGCCTGTTCGGTCTGGCGTTCACCCTCCTCGCCACTCTCGTCGCCCTGTTCATGATTGCGACCTACCAGGTCAGAACACCGTTGCAGGTGGGCTGGACATCGATTATTGTATTGATTCTATTGGTCGGCGTCATCAACAGCCTCATGATCGGTCTGATGGGTGAATATATCTGGCGCATATATTATGAGACAAAACATCGACCGGTCTTTTTTGTCGATCGGGTTTTTGGCAAGAACAGGTTGGCGAATCCCGATGGCAACCGATCCCATAAGAAAATGAGTCGCGGGACGCGCATGCGTGCGGATATGGACCGGGCAGGCGGACATGGGACTCAATGAAAAAACACGCGGGCTTCATTCCCTTCCGACGTTTCCCGCCATATATTCGTGGGTGCAGAAGTTAGCGATAACGCACGAGGGTCGGAAATGGCTCTATGACGAATATATTGGCTGTAGCGTGGACGATTCGGTTCTGGACATTGGTTGCGGCCCCGCCGGCGACCGCCGTTTTCTGAAAACCGGGAACTATATCGGCATCGATTTCAATCCCGCCTATATCGAACGGGCGAAATCCGATTATACCGATGGCACGTTTCTGTTGGGCGATGCGACGACGTTCGATTTCGGGCAATTCGGCAAATTCGACAAGATCCTGAAGGCTGCAAGTGCGTTGCTGAAACCCGGAGGAGTATTCGTCGCAAGGGACCCGGCGTTCGAACCAAATCAGAATCCGATAGCGCGCATGCTGGCCTTGCTGGATCGGGGAAATCATGTCCGCGATGAACCGGCCTACGACAAATTGCTCGCACAGGCATTCGGGCGGCGCGAGCACCTGATCAAACGGAACCTGCAAAGAGTTCCCTATACAACCCACCTGATGAAGGGCTTCAACAGCCGGCAAGAGCGGGTTGGCGAACCTTGATGACAGATAATCCCAAGAAAAATGAGTCGCGGGACGGCTATGCCTACGGAATGGCCCCCCCGGGGGGAGGCGAGGATGTTTCCATCCCGTCCCTGACCAATTACCGCCGCTATCAGTACGACCGCGTCGCCCGGTATTTCGGGCCGGAAATCCTGAAGGTCGGAAGCGGCGCGCCGCGATCGTTCGCGCGTCTGATCGCCGACAATCGCCGGCCGTGCGATCGACTTCTGTCGATTGAGCCATCAAGGCTGCTTTGGGAGGAATTTGAAAGATCGGGTTCCCCCGGTTTTCCCGATCATGTCACGTTTGAGAATCGGGGCCTTTTCGATCTGTCGGCGCGCGATGCCGGCCTTTTCGACACCGTTCTTAAAAAGATTTGACGATGAGGCCCCACTTTATCAAATTCACATTGATCGGCGGAATCAATACTCTATTTGCCGTTCTTCTATGGTATATTTTAATCGAAATTTTGATGATAAATCTCTATATATCATACTCAATGACATTTATCATTACTGTTTTCATTTCATACGCTATGAATATATATTTTAATTATGATATCAAATTCAAGTTTGGAAAATTATATATTCATTACTCTATATATGGTGCAAGTTTTTTGCTTGGCGTGGTCATGCTTGCGCTTCTGGACATGATTGACGTTCCGCTTTCGGATTTCCACAAGGCGCTGCTCACCATTCCGGTTCGTTTCCTGATGAATTTTTTCCTTGTCGACAGGAACATGCGAGGTTGATCGTCCGGCTGGAGAGGATGACCCGCGGTCCTGAAAACTCCTTACGACCGGCCGGACGGAGCCGGGCTGCGATCTCGACGGCATGCGGTCAACTGGCGTAATCCGATCCTTCATCGTCGAGAATCGCCTTCAGTTCGGCCAAATGCCGCTCGTCCTGTCCGGGATACTCCTCGATCTCGCGCGCGGTTTTCTCCGCGATCTCGTCGGAGAGCACCCGCAGTTTTCGCCCGGTCTGCAATGCGCGGATGTAGGTTTCGGCGGCGCGTTCGAAAAAGAACATGCGATTGAATGTCTCGGCGACCGTCCCGCCGATGACCATGACGCCGTGATTTCCCATGACCATGACTTTCCTCGCCGGATCGGCGAACAGCGCGGCGCAGCGCCTGCCCTCCTCCTCGAAGGCCAGACCGCCATAGTCCTCGTCGACAACGACGCGGTTGTGGAAAACCGCGGTGTTCTGATCGATGGGCGGCAATGTGGAATCGGCAAGGCTCGCCAGCACGGTCGAGAAAATCGAATGCACATGCATGGCGCAGCGGGCGTGCGGACAATAGCGATGGATCGCGCCGTGCAGACCCCAGGCGGTGGGATCGGGCGCGTCCGGTCCCTCAAGCGCGTCCAGATCGTTTGCGTCGAGAAACAGAAGTCCTGAGGCGCGGATGCGCGAGAAATGCGCCTGATTGGCGTTCATCAGGAATTGCGTCCCGTCCTCGTTGACGGCAAGACTGAAATGGTTGGACACGGCTTCGTGCATATCGAGTCGCGCCGTCCAGCGGAATGCCGCGGCCAGGTCGACGCGCTCCCGCCAGTGTTCGATATTCGCTCCCGTTTTCACCTCCGCCGGCGCAATCATGATCGACCTCCAATCCGCGACTTCGGGCGACGATACCCTCACCGGCGCCGGAAATCCAACGGGATAAACGTTTTCCGCTTGCGCAAAACGGTCAAACATGGTGCGATGGCGGCGATCGGCCAAAGACGCGTCCGAAAATCGTATCCACGTGTCTGAAGTGGCGGGCGAGGTCGAAATTCCCGCGGATGTCGTCTTCGGACAGCGCCGCCGTCACTTCCCCGTCGGCCAGCAGTTCCTTGAGAAAATCCCCGTCCTGCTCCCAAACCTTCATGGCGTTGCGCTGGACGAGCCGGTAGGCGTCCTCGCGCGATACGCCGGCCTGCGTCAGCGCCAGCAACACGCGCTGGGAATGGATCAATCCGCGAAACCTGTTCATGTTGGCGATCATGTTGTCGGGGTGGATCACAAGGTTTTCGACGATGCCGGCCAGCCGGTGGAGAGCGAAATCGAGCGTGATCGTGGCGTCGGGCGCAATGCCGCGTTCCACCGAGGAATGCGAAATGTCCCGTTCATGCCACAGAGCCACGTTCTCCATCGCCGGGATGACCGACATGCGCACCAGACGGGCAAGGCCGGTCAGATTTTCGGTCAGCACCGGATTGCGTTTGTGCGGCATGGCCGACGAGCCCTTCTGGCCCGTGGAGAAACACTCTTCGGCCTCCAGCACTTCCGTGCGCTGCATATGCCGGATTTCGACCGCGATATTCTCGATCGACGAGGCGACGACGCCCAGCGTCGCGAAAAACATGGCGTGGCGGTCGCGCGGGATCACCTGCGTCGAAACGGGTTCCGGCCTCAAGCCGAGTTTTTCGCAGACATGCTCCTCGACGGACGGGTCGATATTCGCGAATGTGCCCACGGCTCCTGAAATCGCGCCCGTCGCGACCTCGCATCGGGCCTTTTCCAGCCGATTCCTGTTGCGGTCCATCTCGGCGTAGAACCGGGCGAACGTCAGCCCCATCGTCGTCGGTTCGGCGTGGACGCCATGCGAGCGGCCGACGCGGATCGTCTTCTTGTGCTCGAAGGCGCGCTTTTTCAACGCGGCCAGCACTTCGCCCATGCCGGCAAGCAGAATGTCGGCGGCGCGAACGAGCTGGATGTTGAGGGTCGTGTCGAGCACATCCGACGACGTCATGCCCTGATGCACAAATCGCGCCTCGGGTCCGACGATCTCGGCCAGATGAGTCAGGAAGGCGATGACGTCATGTCTGGTTTCGCGCTCGATTTCGTCAATTCGCGCGATATCGAACTCCGCCGTTCCGGCCTTGTCTCGGATCGTTTTCGCGGCGCGCCGGGGGATCGCGCCAAGTTCCGCGAGCGCATCGCAGGCGTGCGCCTCGATCTCGAACCAGATGCGAAACTTCGTTCGCGGCGACCAGACAGCGGCCATCTCGGGCCGGGAATAGCGGGGAATCATCTTTGGTCCCGAGGATGAAGGATGAAGTCGCGTGACATCGTAACAGAGCGGGGAGAAATGCTCAATGCAGCCCGTTGGCGCGGCCGCGATTGCCAAGCCGGACGCCCATCGGACGGTGAAAGGCTCCGCGCGGAGACCGAAATATCGCCGACCGCTCTTCCGGCGTTCAGGACAAGGCCGACCACGCGGGGAACGGATCGTCGTCCATCGGCGTCGCCGCATGAACTCCGCGGGCGATCGCCCGGGCCATCGTCATCGCCGCGACGGCGCAGAGTTCGGCAAATTCCACCGGGTCTCCGGGCACCGGTCGCGCACCGGTGGACAAGCCGAAAACCAGATCCCCGTCCATCGGCGTGTGGGCCGGCCAGATGGCGCGGGCGATCCCGTCATGAGCGGCGACGGCAAGCCTTTTCGCCTGCGCCTTGGTCAATTTCGCATCGGTCGCCACGGCGCCGATCGTCGTGTTGGCCCCCCACCGGTTCAGCGCGCGGAACTTGAGCGGGATGGATCGGGCGCTTTCCGGCATGGGCGACGGCAAACCCAGCCCGCCGAATTCGTCTCCGAATTCCTGCGGCGCGGCCCAGAAATGCCGTGTGCCGGGGATGTGCGCCGCTCCGATCGAATTCACCGCCGCGATCGCGCCCACCATTGGCCCGTCCCCCATATCCGTCGAGGCGCTTCCGAGGCCGCCTTTCAACCCGGCGGTCAGGGCGCCGTAGCCCGCGCCGGCGGTGCCGAGGCCGAACTCAGCCGCGACCCGGCCGGCCGCCTCGAACCCCAGTTCACGATAGGGCGGGTAACGGCCCCAGCCCTTGTCTCCACCGTTGTTGAGATCAAAAACGATCGCGGCCGGAACGAGCGGAACCCTGAACGGGCCGATCTCAAATCCCTTGCCCTGTTCGCGGAGCGCGGCCTGAACGCCGCTTGCCGCGTCGAGGCCAAACGCCGACCCGCCCGCGAGCGCGAATGCGTCGACCGTCTCGACGCTGTTCATCGGATCGAGCAAATCGGTCTCGCGGGTTCCAGGCGCGCCGCCCAGAACCTGAACCGAGGCGACGGCATCCGGCGGGCAGATAATGGCGGTAACGCCGGATTTCAGTTTATCGTCGTGCGCATTGCCGACAAGCAGTCCTTCGACATCGGTAATCAGGTTTGCCGGGCCGGCCGCAAAAATCATCTATCGAACCTCGACAAAGGTTTCGCCGTCATAGCGGAACAATCGGTAGGGATTGTCCGTCCTGTCGCCCCTGGCGTCGAATTCGATCGGCCCGGCGGCGGTGTGGAATGTCCGCGCCGACAAAATCTCCGGCAAACTCCCGGCCCCGACCCGTCCGATCGCCTCGATCGCGATCTCAGCCGAGGAATGCCCGCCGAGCGCATATCTCCCGGCGACGCCGGACGGCTCGGGCAGGCCGATCATCAACGTGCCCGGCGCGAGATCGACTTCGCCCGGCGCGGCGCGCAGAGCCTCGCCGCCCGCGATGACCAGAGGATATCCGATCACATCCGCGTCACGCGCGATAATTGCAATGTCGTCGCGATTGCCGCCGACGAAAACATGTGTTGCGCCGGCGTTCTTGAGCCTTCCCGCCAGGCCGATCTGATTGTCGAACCGTGGGCGGTATGTATCGGTAAACACCGGTTTCAGCCCGGCCTGCCCGGCGGCCAGGCGAAAATTCTCGGCCAGTTCGCGCCCGTAAATCGTGCCGTCGTCCACGATCGCGAAAAGCTGGTCGGACCAGCGGCGAATCAGAATATCGGAAACCGCCGCGCGCTCCGCGCCCGCCCTCGGCGCGGTTCTGAACACCAGCCAGTTCGTTCGGGATCTTCGGTCGGTCAGACTATCCGTTCTCACACCGGGAGTGATGACGGGGATGCCGGCGACCGAGAGAATGGGCAGCGCGTTTTCGATGGAGTCCGCGCAAAGATAGCCGACGACGATCGCCGCCCCCGCCGACACCAGTTGTTTGGCGCTTTCCTCGCCGCCCTCGGCGTTGCATCCATCGTCATGAACGGAAGCGCGCGCTCCGGCGTTTTCAACGGCTTTCAAGGCGCCGGTTCTGACCTGCTCCCCGAGTGCTCTCACCGATCCGGAAAGGGGAGCGACGATACCGATGACGGCATCGTTCGCCTCGATTTTTTCTGTCGGGAAGGCTGAGCACAATGCGGCCAGCATCACGGCGGATATGCGCTTTGAAGGCACCGCGGACTCCATATTGCGGGCGCGCCGGCCAGCCATGGGCTCGTTCCGGGCGGCGATATCCCTACCGCCACGGCGGCGGCCGCGCAACCGCGCCGGCAAAAACAGGGTTGCGCCGACGGCGCCGGTTGCCGCATGGATGCGAGAGCTTATATTGGTTGCGGCGACAATGGAACGGTTCATTGCCGAAGGCGACCGACATTGATGGCAACAATTTCGACTGGAGTCGCCATGGCCGTGAAAAAATCCGGATCCGTTCCGATGTCGATTGATGACACCGTCGCGCTGCTGGCGCGCGAGGATTATGTAGCCGACCGCGCGCTGTCGACGGTTCTCTATCTGAGTCTGAAAATGGGACGACCGCTGTTTCTAGAGGGCGAAACCGGCGTCGGGAAAACCGAAATCGCCAAGGTTCTGGCTTCCGCGCTGGGCCGCAGACTGATTCGATTGCAGTGTTACGAAGGGCTGGATGTGGCGTCAGCCGTCTACGAATGGAATTACGCCGCGCAAATGATCGAAATCCGTATGGAGGAGGCGACCGGCGACACGGACCGCGACCATATGGAGAAAAACGTGTTCTCCGGGAAATATCTGATCCGCAGGCCGATCCTGGAAGCGCTGGAAGGAGAGAAGGGCTCGGCGCCGGTGCTTCTGATCGATGAACTCGACCGGTCCGACGAGGCGTTTGAGGCGTTCCTGCTCGAAATCCTGTCCGATTTCCAGGTGACCGTGCCGGAACTCGGGACGATCAGGGCCGCCGAACCGCCAATTGTGGTGATCACAACCAACAGAACGCGCGAGATTCACGATGCGCTCAAGCGGCGCTGCCTCTATCATTGGGTCGATTACCCCG
The DNA here is from genome assembly GCA_965204295.1 of Rhizobiaceae bacterium. Classification (GTDB taxonomy): domain Bacteria; phylum Pseudomonadota; class Alphaproteobacteria; order Rhizobiales; family Rhizobiaceae; genus JAWKWH01. The sequence continues at coordinate 560,747 of OZ241973.1, read as the reverse complement.
ATGCGGAGCGGGAACTGGAAATCGTGCGCCGCAAGGCGCCGGAAGCCAATCAGAAATTATCGGCGGAAATCGTGTCCTATGTTCAGAAACTGCGTCAAATCGACCTGTTCAAGCTGCCGGGCGTGGCCGAAACGATCGATTGGGCCGGCGCGCTGAACGAACTGGACAAGGTGGCGCTCGATCCCGAAACCGTGTCCGACACGATCGGCGTGCTGTTGAAGTATCAGGACGATATCGCGCGAATTTCGCAAGGTGAGGGCGCCAGGCTGCTTGACGAGGTCAAGGCCGAATTGAGCGCGGCCGAATAAGCGGAACCATGGAGAAATATCAGTCGAATCCGGCCGCAGACGCGCAACAGGGCAGATTGGCCGACAACATCGTCTACTTTGCCCGGACGTTGCGGAAAGCCGGAATGCGTGTTGGTCCGGCGGCGGTCAAGGACGCAATCGAGGCGGTTCTGGCCGCCGGGATCGGATCGCGCGACGACTTTTACTGGACGCTGCATGCCGTGCTGGTCGGCAAGCGTGAAGATCACGCCACTTTCGACGAAGCCTTCCGGCTCTACTGGAAATCGCGCGAGCTTGTCGAAAAGATGCTGGCGATGTTTTCACCCGTGGCGCCCGACCGCCGTGAAAAGGAAAAACCCCGAGCCGCGGAAAACCGGGTGAGTGAAGCGCTGTTCGAGGGACAGCGCAAAAATCGGCCGCCCCAGGAAATTCCGCGGCTTGATGTGGACGCCCGCTTCACCTTCTCCGGCAACGAGGTTCTCCGCGGCAAGGACTTCGCGCAGATGAATGCCAAAGAACTCGCCGAAGCCCGCCGGGCGATTTCAGCGTTGCGTCTTCCGGCGGACAAGGTGGTCACGCGGCGGTTCCGGCCGGATGGCGGAGGCCGGCGCACCGATCCGCGCGCTATGATGCGCGCGGCGCTGAAAACCGGTGGCGATCTGGCGCTGCTCCGTTTCAAGTCGCCGCGCGTCGTTCACCCGCCTGTGGTCGTGCTGGCGGATATTTCGGGTTCAATGAGCGAATATACGCGCATATTTCTTCATTTCATGCATGCGCTCGCGGAAAAACGCCGCCGCGTTCACACCTTCGTTTTCGGCACGCGGCTGACAAATCTGACCCGGCAAATGCGCCGCCGCGATCCCGATGAAGCGTTGGCTGAATGTGCGGAATCGGTAAAGGACTGGTCAGGCGGCACGCGGATCGGCGAAACACTGCATGAGTTCAACGGGCGCTGGTCGCGCCGTGTGCTCGGGCAGGGCGCCGTTGTATTGCTGATCACCGATGGACTCGAGCGCGACGACATCGGCGGACTTGAGCATGAGATGGAACGGCTGCGCAAATCCTGCCGCCGGCTGATCTGGCTGAACCCGCTGCTCCGGTTTGACGGCTTCGAAGCGAAGGCTCGCGGCGTCAAGGCCATGTTGCCGCATGTCGACGAATTTCGCCCCGTCCACTCCCTGAACGCATTGACGGACCTTTGTAAGACGCTTTCAGAAGGCCGGCGGAGCACATCCGATCCACGACCGACGCCCGGCGGCCACGCGGCGAAGGCGGCGCGGCGACGGAGGAAAGAATGATGTCCGGCGCCGGCCGCATTCAAGACCCTTTGGAAATTGCCGAGGCATGGAAGGGCGAAGGAAGGGACGTCGCGGTCGCCACGGTCGTGGAGACCTGGGGTTCCGCTCCGAGGCCGGCGGGCAGCCATCTGGTGATCGATTCGGACGGCAATTTCGAAGGTTCGGTGTCCGGAGGATGCGTCGAGGGCGCGGTGGTGGCCGAGGCCGCCGACATACTGGAAAGCGGCGAACCGCGAATGCTGGAATTCGGCGTCGCCGATGAGACGGCCTGGCAGGTGGGTCTGTCATGCGGCGGCAGAATTCGCATCTATGTCGAGCGGCTTGGATGAATCTGTGGATCCGCTCGCATTAAGAAAACTGAACATGGAACGCCGCGAGCGCAGGGCGGCCATTCTGGCGACGGCGCTCGGCGGTGGACGCGATCGGGTCATTTGCGAGGGGGATGGCGTCGCGGGTGCGTTGGGCGAAGCGGCCCGTTCCGCATTTCGCACCGGCAGGTCCGGCATCATCAAGGCCGACGATCAAGAGTACTTCCTCAATGTACACCTGCCGCCGCCCCATTTGACGATCGTCGGAGCGGTTCACATCAGTCAGGCGCTTGCGCCGATGGCGAAGATCGCCGGTTTCGACGTCGCCATCATCGACCCGCGCACCGCCTTTGCGACGCCGGAGCGGTTCGCCGGTGTGAAGCTGTTTGCCGAGTGGCCCGAAAATGCGCTCGCGCGCCGCCCGCCGGACCGCTACACCGCGCTGGCTGCGGTAACGCACGATCCCAAGATTGACGATTTTGCGTTGCGGGCCGCGCTGGAGGCCGGTTGCTTCTATGTCGGAGCGCTCGGCAGCCGCAAGACCCATGTAAAGCGGCTTGACCGACTGCACGCGGCCGGGGTCGAGAACAGCCGCACCGCGTTGATCCATGCGCCGATCGGACTGGATATCGCGGCCCAGAGCCCTTCGGAAATTGCCGTGGCGGTTCTCGCGCAGGTGATCGAAGCGCTTCATCGGCGGGAATTGACGGGAGCGGATACCGGATGAAATTCGGCGTTACCAAACTTGCCGATGCGGAGGGAGCGATCCTCGCTCATGGGGTCGAATCCGCCGGCCTGAACCTGCCGAAAGCCACCGTGTTGAACGCCGACGCCATCAGGGAACTGGAAAAGCGAGGCGTCACGCAAGTAATCGCGGCCAGGTTGGAACACGGCGAGATCAACGAGGATCAGGCCGCTGAAAGACTTGCCGGCGCCATGCGCGGCGGAGGGTTTTCCGCCCGTCCGGCCTCGGCCGGGCGCGTGAATCTGCATGCCGCCGCCGCCGGCGTGTTCACGGTCGATGCGGCGGTCGTCGACCGGTTGAACGCCATCGATCCGGCGATCACATTTGCGACTCTGCGCCGGTTTGCCGCCGTTGCCGCGGATCAGATGGTGGCGACCGTCAAGATCATTCCGTTTGGCGTGCGTGACGAACTCGTCGCGCAATGCGAGGCGCTCTGCGCTTTACACGGCATCATGGCCGTTCATCCGTTTCAACCGCGCGAAACCGTTCTCATCCAGACCGTTCTGTCGGGGACGAGGCCGAAGGTTCTGGACAAAACCCTGCGGGTCACGAAAAACCGGCTGTCGCGGTCGGGCAGCCGGATTGCACGGGAGTTGCGGTGTTCGCACGACAGGCGCCAACTCGCGCGGTCGATTGGCGATGCGGTGCGGTCCGGCGGATTGATTATCATATTCGGAGCTTCGGCGACCAGCGATGCCGATGATATCATTCCGGCCGCTATCGGCGAAGCGGGCGGGACGGTTTTCCGCGTCGGCATGCCGGTCGATCCGGGAAATCTGATCACCGTCGGCGAAGTCGAGGATGTGCCCATCATCGGCGCGCCCGGCTGTGCGCGCAGCCCGAAGGAAAACGGGTTCGATTGGGTGCTCGATCGAATCCTCGCCGATATTCCCGTTACCGGCGCGGATATCGCCGGGATGGGCGTCGGCGGATTGCTGATGGAAATTCCGGCCAGGCCGAGACCCCGGGAACAGCGTTCGGGCGTCGGCGGCCCGAACTTGAGCGCGCTTCTTCTCGCCGCCGGCAAATCCACCCGGATGGGCCGGCCCAACAAGCTTCTGGCCAGGTTCGACGGGGCGCCGTTGATCGGGCGTACGGCGGCGGCTCTCCTTGGCGCGGGTCTGCCGGTTACGGTGGTGACCGGTCATCAGCGCGAACGGATTGAGCAGGCGCTGGCCGGATCGGATGTGCATTTCCTGCACAACGCGGATTTTGCCGGGGGGCTTTCCACCTCGCTGAAAACCGGAATGCGGGCACTGCCGGAGAGCGTTGACGGCGTGCTGGTCATGCCGGCCGACATGCCCGGCGTCACGCCGGAAAATATCCGGGCGATCATCCGGGCTTTTATCGCTTCCGGCGGGAGCGCGATCATCCGCGCCACGCACGCCGGAAAGCGGGGAAATCCCGTCATCCTTCCGCGTTCGGTGTTTTCGCGCGTCGAGGAGACGGAAGGCGATACGGGCGCGCGGCATATCGTTGAATCCGGCGATGTCCCGGTAATCGATGTCGAAATCGGCAAGGCGGCGAGTGTGGACGTCGATACGCCTGAACTGCTTGAGGCCGCGGGCGGGCGGTTCGATCCCGACGAAGCCTGACCGGCGGCCGGTCCGGCCTTCAATTCCGCGGCCCGATGCAATTTCCGGTTATCCGAAAGCGCTTGAAAACGGTGCGAAATCGTTAACCATCGCCGGAAAGCGGCAATTAAGCCTTGACCGCTAATGTCTCGCGCAGGCTAGGGAGGTTCCGGCTCGCGACGGTCATGAAAATCACTTTAATCGAGAGTTTCGCCAACGAATTCATCGGATTCGTACGGGTGACCGCGGAAGACGGCGCGCAGGGCTGGGGGCAGGTTTCCACCTATCATTCCGATATCACCGTTCAGGTTCTTCACCGGCAGGTGGCGCCCTGGGTGCTGGGCAGGGATGCGACCGATCTCGACGATTTGCTCGATATCGTCGCGGAGCGCGAGCACAAATTTCCGGGTTCTTATCTGCGCAGGGCCATGGGCGGCTTCGACACCGCGGTTTGGGATCTGCGCGGCAAACGGGCCGGCAAGCCCGTGACGGAATTGATCGGCGGCGCACCGGGACCGATACGCGTCTACGCCTCATCAATGAAACGCGATATCGCGCCGGCGGATGAGGCGGCGCGCCTGAAACGGGTCCGCGATGAGAAAGGCTTTGACGCATTCAAGGTCAGGGCCGGCGCGGAAGTGGGACGCGGTCGGGATGAATGGCCGGGCCGGGCCGGGGAGATCATCGCGACCATGCGCCGCGAGATGGGGGATCATGTCGATCTGTTGATCGACGCCAATTCCTGCTACGCGCCGGAGCAGGCGATCGAAGTGGGCGGAATGCTGGAGGACAACGGTTTTTGCCATTTCGAGGAGCCCTGCCCCTATTGGGAGCCGGAACAGACGAAACAGGTGGCCGATGCGCTCGATATCGATGTCGCCGGCGGCGAGCAGGACTGCGACCTGACGATTTGGCGGCGAATGATCGATATGCGCGCCGTCGACATTGTCCAACCCGATATCTGCTACCTCGGCGGATTGTCGCGCACGCTTCGCGTTTGCCGAATGGCGGAAGACGCCGGGCTGCCCGTCACGCCGCATTGCGCCAATCTCTCGCTTGTGACGCTGTTCACCATGCATCTGCTTCGTGCGATCCCGAACGCCGGCAAGTACCTGGAATTCTCGATTGAAGGACCGGACTACTACCCCTGGCAAGAGGGACTCTATGTGCGTTCGCCCTATGACATCAGCGACGGCAACGCCATCGTCACCGATCGGCCGGGATGGGGGGTGGAGATCAATCCGGAGTGGCTGGCGAAATCGACCTATCGGGCGAGCCGCGACGGTTAGGCATCCATCTCCGGCTCGTCATCGACGGCGGCAAAAATATATGCCTTGCGAACGATCGCAATTTTGTGTTGGCTGGCGAGACCTTGCTGGAGACCCTTCGTAGCGTTGCGTTTCTTTTCGGACAAACACCGTCCCGTGCATATGGGCCCTTATCCGTTGGAACGCCTTGAGCGGACGACCAAAATCCCGGACCTGTCCGCCGTGCCGCCGATGCGGGCGCTTTCGTTCAGGCGGCCGGACGCCCCTTCGTCCATCGTCAACGCGATGGGCGAATATCAGGCCATGCTCGACGCCATTCGCGACGGGCTCGTCAACAAGGTCAGGGCCGAATGTCCGGACGACAAGACCGAGCGTGCGAACCACGTCAAGAGTTTCGGCTATTTTTCCGATGCGTCGATGGCGGGCATCTGCGAACTGCCCGCATCGGCCGTCCTCGAAACGCCGTTTCGCAATCCCGACATCGATCGTTTGGCGGAAGACCTTCGAACGAGGCAGACAAAGACGCTTGCGTCCGGCATCGATATCATCATGGCGGACCTGAAGGAATCGATGGAAGCGCCGCCGGCGACGATCGACGGCCACACCCATGCGATCGTATTCGCTTACGAATTTCCGCGCGATCCGCAAGTCGGCGAGCCGGGAAGCGAGTGGATCGGGGACGCGCAGGAAGCGCGCGCCTGTTTGCGGGCTTCCGAGACGGCGGTCGTCATCGCCAACTATCTGCGCCTTCTGGGGTATGACACGCGCGCGCATACCGGTTCGTCGTCGGACGTCGATCTTGGAAAACTTGCGGTGGCTTCCGGATTGGCGACGCCGGAGAATGGCGAGCCGGTCAATCCTTATCTCGGTTCGCGCTTTGGCGTGGCCGCGGTGACGACGGATTTTGCGGTCGCCGCCGACAGACCGCTTGTGCCGTTGAGCGATCAGCCGCGTTTGAAAACCCACGGTCTGGCGTGGAAACTCGGCAGGGGATTCGCAAAAAACGGGTTCAACCGGGTGCCGTTCGCCAAAAGGCGGTTCGTCGACGGTCCCCATCCGTTCGAGACATTGAAAAGGGTCGATGAGCCGACAACCTACATCGATGAGGAACGCGTGGCGCGGGTGCCGAAACGCACCGACATGTTCGCCCGCGCCCAATTCGGCGACATGGGCAAGGCCGCGCAGGAGGGCGCCAGGGGCGGGCACTATGCGCGAAAGGCGGCCCCTTCCATGGCGCAGCGCCGGGCGCTCGGCGCTTTCGTGCTGATTCAGGATGGCGAACCCGAACCGCATATTTCCCCCGACGCGACGGACGCCCGGCGCAACGCCGAAAACATAAAGGCCGCCTCATACTTCCTCGGCATCGACGCGGTGGGTCTTTCCCGATGCCCGGACTGGACCTGGTACAGCCACGATGCGCTCGGCGAACCTCTGGACCCGCCGCACGATCACGCCATTTCGATGATCGTCGACCAAGGCTACGAAACCATGGAAGGCGCGTCCGGCGATGACTGGATTTCCGTGGCGCAATCCATGCGGGCATATTTGCGTTTCTCCCTGCTTGGCGGCGTCATCGCCAGGCAAATCCGCAATCTCGGTTACGAGGCGAAGGCGCACACCGTTCTTGACGGTGAAGTATTGCAGCCGCCGCTGTTGTTGTTGTCGGGTCTCGGCGAGGTCAGCCGGATTGGCGAGGTCATTCTCAATCCGTTCCTGGGACCGCGCCTGAAAAGCGGCGTGGTGACGACCACGATGCCGATGACTCATGACAGGCCGATCGATTTCGGCCTGCAGAATTTCTGCGGGAACTGTAACAAATGCGCGCGTGAATGTCCTTCCGGCGCGATTACGGCGGGACCGAAACTGATGTTCAACGGCTATGAAATCTGGAAGTCCGACAGTCAGAAATGCGCCACCTACCGCATCACCACACAAGGCGGGGCGATGTGCGGGCGCTGCATGAAAACCTGCCCGTGGAACCTGGAGGGCCTGTTTGCCGAAAAACCGTTTCGCTGGGCGGCTATGCATGTTCCCGCCTTGGCGCCCTATCTGGCGAAGCTCGACGACGCTGTCGGCAATGGCGGGTTGAACCCGGTCAAGAAATGGTGGTGGGATATCGAAATCGGACCCGATGGCGGCTACCGGCCCGCCGGGCGCGAAGTCAACGCACGCGGTCTGCAAAAGGATCTGGATTTGAAATATAAAGACCAGACGCTCGCGGTCTATCCCGCGCCGCTGGCGCCTCATCCATGGCCGTTTCCATTTCCGATGGACCGCGAAAAAGGCATTGAAGCCTATCGGGCGATGATTACGGCGGAAGAGTACAAAACAAGGCTCGCGCGCGGAGACCTTGGCGATGCGGCGCATGAATACCGGGTCGATGGCGATGCGCCCGTCATCCGGGTGAAGGTCTCCAAGGTCGAGCACATGGCCGACGATGTGGCCAAATTCGAGTTTCGCTCGCTCGACGGGTCGGATTTGCCTGAATGGACGGCGGGCGCGCATCTGGACATGGTCGTGGCGCCCGAATTCCTTCGGCAGTACTCCATGTCGGGTGATCCGGCGGACAGGTCGGTGTATCAGACAGGAATACTGCGCGAGGACAATGGTAGGGGCGGTTCGGCATTGCTGCACCGCATATTCAGCGAGGGCCGCAAGGTCTTCATTTCCAAACCGATCAATCATTTCCCGCTGGATGAAAGCGCGTCGAAAACCATCCTCATGGGTGGCGGCATCGGCATCACGCCGATGATCGCCTTCGCGCACCGGCTGCATAAAATCGGCGCGGAATTTGAACTGCACTACTCGGTCAGGTCGCGGTCGAGCGCGGGATATCTCGACGACCTCGCTTCAGTTCCCTGGAAACGGCATGTGCATATTCACGTCTCCGACGAAGGCGGCCGGGCGGACCTGCCCGCGGTCCTGAACTCATATCGCGAAGGCTGGCATGTCTACACGTGCGGGCCGGACCGCTTCATCGACGCCGTTATGGCGGCGGCGGAGAAGGCGGGCTTTCCGGACGAGGCGCGTCATCTCGAATATTTCTCGGTTCCCGAGATTCCGGATTATGAAAACCATCCGTTCAAGCTGCGTCTCGCGAGATCCGGCAGGGTAATCGACGTGCGTGCCGAAAGGTCTGCGGCGGATGCGCTGAATGACGCCGGCGTGCATGTTGATATCAAATGTTCCGACGGGCTTTGCGGCGTCTGTATGTGCGGCGTGGTGTCCGGTGAAATCGAGCACCGCGATTTCGTCTTGTCGAAAAAGCGGCGCGAGAACACGATCGTCCTGTGTCAGTCGCGCGCCGCACATCCCGATGGCGTGATCGAAATCGATCTTTAGGGTCAGGACTCGCCTTCAAATGGCGGCGTTTGATCCCCGGTTGTCCGCGTTCCGGATATCGCCCGCATCGCGTCGTCCCGCGCCCGATCTTGTGGAAAGGCGGGTCTTGTGACCGCCATCGGCGGGCGCTAGATCATCGGGATACCGTTAATAGTATTCATTACCGGGAGACAATTCTCGCCGGCTTTGGGGAATGCGCGTTTGAGCACCGGGCGAAAACATCTTGCAGCCATACTGGCCGCCCTGGTCGTAACCGTCTCCACGCCGGCGGCGGCGTTCGAGCTGTTTGGCTTGCGTCTTTTCGAACGCGACAAGGAAGATGCGGCCGGGGACGTTGTCGGCGACCCGCAAAACTACGACGTGGAAGTCCGGATTTCCGGCGCTGACGAGAATGTTGACGAGGCTCTCAATGGCGCCTCCCTGCTGATCGCGGAAAAGGACAGGCCGGCGCCGGGCGCCACCGGTCTGATCGCCAGGGCGCGTGCGGACTATCGGCGTCTGCTCGCCGCGCTCTACACGCAGGGTCACTATGGCGGCTCGATATCGATTCTGATCGAGGGAGTCGAGGCGGCGCGGACCGCGCTCGACGCCGGCCTGCCCGATCCGGCGAAAGTGCTTATCTCGGTCGATCCGGGACCGAAATTCCGCTTCGGACGCGCGGAGATCGTCAATCGCGCGCCGGAAACCGCCGATCCGGACGCTTTCGCGGCTCTGCCTGAAGACAATGGCTTCGCACCCGGAGAAGTGGCCCGTTCGGGAACGATCAAGCGCGCGGAACGACTGGCGCTTGAGGCCTGGCGGCGGCAGGGGCACGCGAAGGCGAAAGTGTCGGAACGGCGCATTGAAGCCGCTCACAATCAAAATCTGCTCAATGCCATTCTGATGCTTCGTCCGGGCCGCAAGGCTTATTACGGATCCGTTACGGTCGAGGGGAGTAAACGGATGGACCCGGAATTTATCGCCTACATGGCCGGTCTGCCAGAGGGCGGAGAGTACGACCCGGACGATATCAGGAGGGCGGAGGAACGTTTGGCGCGGCTCGGCGTGTTCTCGACGGCGCGGGCGAAGGAGGCCGACAACATCGGACCCGGCGGCGCGCTTCCCGTCTCGTTCATCGTGCGGGAACGTTTGGCGCGGCGATCTGGCGTCGGCGCCACGCTGTCGACCGTCGACGGCGCCGGCATTGAGGCATTCTGGCGGCATCGCAATCTTTTCGGGCGGGCGGAGCAACTAAAGCTTCAGGCCACGATCGCGAATATCGGCGACAGTCTCGACCCCGATGCGCTGACCGACAGGGTCGCGTTCACGTTCGTGAAGCCCGGCGTGTTCGTACCCGATACGGACTTCACGGCCTCTGTTGCGGGCACCAGGGAGACTCTGGAACCCTACCGCCGGAACGCCGTCGCCGGACAGGCGGGATTTACGCATATTCTCTCAAAAGACCTTGCCGCGCGGATTATGCTGACGGCGGAGCAGGCGCGCTTTACCGACCCGGCGTTCGGGCGGCGTGAGTTCACGACGGCGGGAATACGTGGCGGCGTCACCCGGGACAGCCGGGATGACAAAAAGAACGCCACCGGCGGCTATTATGCGGATGTGGAGATGGAGCCATTCCATGAATTCAGATTCGCTAACACCGCGGTCCGTGGAACGATCGAAGCCAGAATATACCGTGCATTCGACGTTCAGAAGCGTTTCGTCGCCGCCGGGCGTCTGAAAACCGGTTTCCTCGCCGGTTCGCCGGTCGCGCAAACCCCGCCGGACAAACTGTTCTTTGCGGGCGGCGGCGGATCGGTGAGGGGATATGCCTATCGCAAGATCGGCGTCGCAACTCCCGACGGCGTAACCGGCGGACGATCGCTTGTCGAGGGATCGGCGGAAATCCGCATCCGGATCGGCAAGGCGTTCGGCGCGGTCGCATTCATCGATTTCGGCAATGTCGGAACCGACACCTTTCCCGACTTTGCCCGGCGAACGAAGATCGGCGTCGGTGCGGGCGTTCGATACCATACGGGCCTGGGTCCGATCCGCCTTGATGTCGCCGTACCGCTCGACAAGAGTGCGGGCGACTCGGATTTCGCGGTCTATGTCGGCATAGGACAGGCATTTTGAAGCGGTTTATCGCCATATTTGCGATTTTGGTCGCCATTCTTCCTGCACTCGCACAGGACAAGGCGGATGCCGAACGCGAAAAGTCCGCGCTTCTGACCTATGTCGAGGATCGGCTATCGACGCCTGATCGCAAGATCAGCTTCCGGGATGTCGAAGGCATTCTTTCCTCCGATGCGAAAATCGGACGGATCACCATTGCCGACCGCCAGGGCGTCTGGCTTGAAATCGGCAAGGCTGAAATTATCTGGACGCGTTCGGCGCTTTTAACCGGCCGTCTCGTCATCGACAAATTGACGGCGGCATCGATCGAGGTCAGCCGAAAACCGTTGCCCGACAAGGGCGCGCCGCCGGCTCCTGCAATTTCAACCATCCCGGTCCCCGAATTGCCGGTATCCGTCAATCTGAACGAACTGACCGTGGACCGCGTGACATTCGGCGAGGACGTTTTCGGTCTTGCGTCGGAGTTGTCGTTGGCCGGCCACATTGCTATCGATGCTGGCCAGTTGCGCACTGGACTGGAAATTATCCGCCTTGACGGTCCGGGAGGCCAACTTGATCTGAACGCATCCTACAGCGGCGAAACCAATGTGCTCGATCTCGACCTTGCGCTGTTCGAGCCTGAAGACGGCGTTGTCGCCAATTTGCTCAATCTGTACGACACCCCGGCGGTCAACCTGAGCCTCAAGGGATCGGGCGAGGTTTCGGATTTGAAACTTGCCCTCACCCTCGATGCCGATGAAGTCCGCGTGTTGACCGGACAGGCCCGATTCGCCGGTTTCGGAGCGGATTTCCGGTTTGATATCAATGCGGCGGGACTGGTTGGACAGTTGGTTCGGCCCGATTTGCGCGACCTGTTCGGCACCCGCAGCGAACTGGTCGTGACCGGCAAATCAGGCATCGATGGCGGTCTCGACATCGAACGCTTTACGCTTTCCGGCGGCGCGTTGCGGTTCTCGGGCTCGCTGCGGACCGCGCCGAACGGATTTCCGCTGGAAATTGCAGCTGGCGGAACGATTCGGTCGCCGGCGGGCGCGCCGGTGGTGCTGCCTTTGCCCGGCGGCGACACGCGCGTCGATCGGGCCTCCATCGATTTTCGCTTCGGCGGCGGCGGGGCGGCGACATGGTCGGGCAGACTCATTGCCGGCGGTTTCTCGACGGCCGGCCTGACCGCGAGGGAACTTGATCTCGATCTTGGAGGCGCCATCCTTAATCTCGATCGACCGGCCCTGCGCGAAGTCACGTTCGTGGTGGACGGAAAAGCCGTCGGCCTCGCCTCCGCCGATCCGGCCATCGCCGAGGCGATCGGCGCGAATGCCGGGCTGGAAATTGCTGGCGTCTGGCGGACCGGAAAACCGATTGTCATTGACAAAGCCATATTGGACACCAAGGCGGTGGATGCGACATTTGTCGGAAATGTCTCCGATTTTGCTTTTGACGGCGCGTATGGAGCGAAAATTTCCGATGCCTCCGTTCTTTCGGCGGCGTTGGGCCGCGGCATGAGCGGCGTGGCGGATTTGTCGGCGGACGGCGTCGTGTCGCCGGTGACCGGAGCATTCGACCTGACCCTGGACGGCAGGCTGGACGATTTCGCGATCGGTTCCCGGATCGATGGTCTGCTTTTGGGCCGAACCGTGATCAAAGGCAGCGTCGCGCGTGACGAGACCGGAACGCACGCCGGCGATTTCACCGTCGAAAATCTGCAACTTCTTTTTCGAGCCAAAGGTCTTTTCGGCTCCGAAACGACAGATTTCCAATTCAGTGGCGAAATTGCCGATGTTGGACGTCTCTCAGATCGGATTTCCGGCGGATTGGTCATTTATGGCGGCGCGAAGGGAGTTAACGGGATGATCGGTCTCGACGTTGCGGCTACGCTGGAAGGCGTCAGCGTCGCGGGAAAGACGCTGTCGCGGTCATCGTTTGGTTTTTCGGGCGTCGGCCTGCCGTCGGGCATAAGCGGAAAGCTGACCGGTCTCGCATTTGTTGGTGGCGAGCGGGTCGAACTGGCGACCGATATTCTGTTGGCCGAAGACCGGCGCGTTCTTGGAAACCTCAAGATTCAGGCGGGCGCAACCCGGCTGTCGGGCGGGCTTTCGGCAAACGAAAATGATCTGGTCGATGGCGACCTTTCGTTGACCTCGGATGACATATCGACCGTTGCCGCGCTGTTTCCTTTCAAGGCGAGCGGACGGATCAATCTGGCCATATCGCTTGCCGCCGCCAATGGCCGGCAGGATGGACAAATCAGCGGCGGAATCGCTTTCGTCGCGGTTGAGGAGTTCAAGGCCGGTTCCGGTGAACTCGACATAAGGTTTCGCGATTTGTTTGGCGCGCCGAGCGCGGATTTCGATCTTCGCGGAACCGATGTGCGAATTTTGCGGCTGGTTCAGTCGGGAATTCCGTCTCTGAAATTCGCGGCAAGCGGTTCTTTTGCCGGCGAAGTACTGACTCTTGTCGGCTTCGAAGCGAGCTCCGATGAAGGTTTTGCGGTTTCCGGGAGCGGGCGAATTCCATTATCCGGTTCCGGGCTTGACCTGTCGCTTGACGGAACGGCGTCGCTCTCGCTGGCAAACAGGCGGTTGGCCTCGCGAGGCGCGCGGGTCGAGGGAACGGCCCGGTTTGCGGGTAACGTTGCCGGCAGCGTGCGAAATCCCGCCTTCAGCGGCCGTGTTTTGACCGAAGGCGCGTCATATGCGGATCCGCTGGCCAATCTGACGCTGAAGAATATCGCGCTTGCGGCCGACCTTGCCGGAGACAGGATCGTCATCCGGCGAGGATCGGCCAATCCGGCGGCCGGCGGCGGGGTTTCATTAGCCGGTTCCGTTTCGTTGGATGGATCGGCGGGCTATCCCGCTGACCTGCGCATTGATCTCGACAGTGCACGATATTCCGGCGGATCGGTCGTCATGGCGACAATGAGCGGCAATCTCGGCGTCACCGGCGCGCTGATTTACGATCCCTTGATCTTCGGCTCGATAACGGTTCATCGCGCTGAACTTTCAATATCGGAGACGATTGCCGGCGCCGCCGATGGCATCGATGTCAGGCATATCAATCCTCCGGGCAGGCTTGCGCGCACGCTGGAATTCGCCCGTGGCGATGATGGGACGCCTGTGCCGGGCGGGCGTCCGATCATGGGGAGGCTGGACATTGCGCTGAATGCGCCTGACAGGGTTTTTGTTCGCGGTCGCGGTCTGGACGCGGAGCTTGGCGGACGGGTCGCGTTGACCGGCCCTGTCACCGGCATTCGGCCGGTCGGCGGGTTTCAACTCATCAGGGGCAGATTGTCGATTCTCGGAAAACGCATCGTCTTCGACGAGGGAACGGTGACGCTGGTCGGAGACCTTGATCCTTTCGTGCGTTTCGTCGCGAATTCGGACGCCGGCGATGCGACGGTGCGCATTACCGTGACCGGACGGGTTTCCGATCCGGCGATCGTTTTTTCATCCGAACCGGAATTGCCGCAGGACGAAGTGCTTTCGCGGTTGATATTCGGGCGAAGCATCACGGAGCTTTCCGCCTTGCAAGTCGCCAGACTGGCGGCGTCGGCCACCCAGCTCGCGGGCGGCGGAGACTCCACTCTGCTCGACAGCTTCAGGCAATCGACCGGGCTCGATGAACTGGATATCGTGACGGATAGCAGCGGCGACGCGGCCGTTCGCGCCGGACGATACATCAACGACAACATCTATCTCGGCGTCGAGGCGGGGGCTTCCGGCTCGACAAGGGGAACGATCAATATCGATATCACCGACAGCCTGAAGGCGACCGGGGCCGCCGGCTCCGACGGCAATTCGAGCATTGGCGTCTTCCTTGAGAAAGATTACTGATCCGGAAAATGTCAATGAAGTCCCCTTACACTAGGGAATCCGGTTAACCGGCCAAACGTTGAGAGCTTTGCGATGGCGGAATATGACCCAAAGGGACACGGAAAAGAAAAAACGGTAGAGTCCATCAGGTTCGTCGAAGCCGAACCGCCGGCGCATTTGTCGGAAATTGTTCACCGGTATCTCGAGCTTAGGACAGACGAGCCTGTGGCGGAGGATTATCGGTTTCATGCCTTGCCCGACGCCTGCACCTACATGATCTTCAATCAACTGGAGCCGGAGATTGTCGGCGTCACCGGGCTGCGGGCCGCTTCGGAAGAACTGAATCTCGGCACGAAATTCCACTATGTGAATATCCGATTCTTTCCCGGCGTCTGGCGGTTCAACCGTGAGCGATTGTCCCATGGCTAGGTCGCCGACCCCTATTCCGGCGAACTTCCGCTTGTCGATGTGAACCGCAGGCTCATGGGGCTCGCCTTTGACTCGCAGCAGTCAATCCTGTCGGAGCTCGTTGAGTATCTTGTCGAAGAGAAGGTCGTGATGGCCAATCCGGTCACGCGGCGCATTATGCAAAGCCTCGACGATATCAACTCGGTGGCCGATATGGCCAGGATATCTCATATCTCGCCACGGCAGCTTCAGCGTATCCTCAAACGCGCCACCGGATTCGCGCCGCACGACTTTTTCAAGGTCTTGCGCCTGCAAAAGGCTCTGGCCGGAGACCCGACCGGGCTGTACTCCGACCAGTCGCACTTCATCCGCTCGTTTCGCGTTGCCACGGGATATACGCCTGGACGGTACGCAAAAAAATATGATGTCTGAAATATCCAATACATGCCAAATTGATTTCCGTAAATTGCAGTTATCGAAGTACATTGAAGCAAGGACATCGATATGACTGAAATGAACGCCGTTGGATGGTTCGATATCTATGTAAAGGACATGGATCGCGCCGTTGACTTTTATGAATCGGTTTTAGGAAAGAAGCTCGAAGAGATGGGCGATCCGACCGGCGAAACCGAAATGATGAGCTTCCCCGTCGACATGCAGGCCTATGGCGCTGCCGGTGCTCTGGTGAAAACGGACCGTTCCGGCCCCGGACCGGGCGGAACGCAGGTCTATTTCTCGGTTGAAGACTGCGCCGGGCAAGAGGAACTGGTCGCCAGGTCCGGCGGCACCGTCGTTCGGCCAAAATTTTCGATCGGCGAGTTTGGCTTTGTCACGCTCTGCCAAGACACCGAGGGAAACATGATCGGTTTCACTTCCATGAAGTAAATCAACCCGGCGAAACGAGCGCGCCGGCTATCGCAACACGACGATGAGCGAAGAACCGCTCGACAATCCGGTGTCGCTTGGAGAGCGGCCTTTTGCATCCAGGAGCCGGACGCCTTCGCCCGGTTGAGCGGATTGACGGCCGGCATGATTCTCCGCCTTAGACGGCAGCCCTCAATCCGGCTTCAATGGCGCCCACTATCGTCCGAACGTCTTTCGCGGTGATCACAAGCGGGGGCGACAGGATGATGTTCGGACCGGAGACGCGTATCATCACGCCGGCGGCGTAGGCGCCCTCGAAGACCCTGCCGACCGCGGCCTTGTCGACCGGTGTCTTGTCGTCGCGGTCCGCGACCAGTTCCAGCGCGACCATCAGGCCTTTGCCCCGAACGTCGCCGACGAGTTCGTACCTGTTCATCAGAGCCCGGCAGCCGGCAAGCAGTTCCGCGCCGCGCGCCGCGGCGTTTTCGGCGAGATTGGCGGCGGTGATTTCGGGCAGACAGGCGAGCGCCGCCGCCGCGCCGACCGGGTGGGCGGAATAGGTATAGCCATGGCCGATCGCGCCAAATGCGGAATTGTCGTTTTCGAATACATCACTGACCTTTTCGGAGATCATAACGGCTCCGAAAGGAAAGTAGCCATTGGTGATCGCCTTGGCCGTACACATCAGGTCGGGTCTGACATCCCACAGGCGCGAGCCGGTCCAGGCGCCGGTCCGCCCGAAAGCTGTGATCACCTCGTCGGCGATCAGCAGGATGCCGTGGCGGTCGCATATCTCGCGTACCCGGGGCATGAAACTGTCATGCGGCGGGATGACGCCGCCGGCGCCCAGCACGGGCTCCATGATGAAGGCGGCTATCGTGTCGGCGCCCTGGAACGCGATTTCGTCTTCAAGCGCGGCAGCGCATGCCGCCGCCAGGCGCTTCGGATCGGTCTCATCGAACGGGTTGCGATAGAGGTAGGGAGACGGGATGTGGAAACAGCCCGGCAGCAGGGGCTCGTAGTTGCGGCGGAAACCGGCGTTGCCGTTGACCGACGCGCCGCCCATATGGGTTCCGTGATAGCCTTTCTTCAGGCTCAGGAATTTGGTGCGGTCGCGGTCGCCGCGAATTTTGTGATACTGGCGGGCGAGGCGCAGCGAAGTCTCGACGCTGTCGGAACCGCCGGAGGTGAAGAAGGCCCTGACCATGCCGTCGGGCGCGAACCAGTCCTTCAGGACATGGGACAGTTCGATGGCCGGTCCGGTCGATGTGCCCCGGAACGCGGAATAATAGGCGAGTTGATCGAGCTGATCGGCAATCGCCTTTTTCACCGGGTCGCACGAATAGCCCAGATTGACGTTCCAAAGACCGCCGACGGCGTCGAGCGTCTTGTGCCCATCGACGTCGGTCAGCGTGACTCCTTCCGCCGCGGTTACTATTTTTGGCGGGTTGGCCAGCATTTCGGCGGGGTGAGCCATCGGATGCCAGAAATGTCTGGCATTGTTCTCTTTGAGAAAATTGTTGTCATGCGGCATCATGGCCGGTCTCCATTTCGGTTGTTTCCAATCCGGGCGGGGTACGCGCCCCGGCATATCCGGCGGACGGGTCGCGGACGTCGAAACGAAGGGTTCGCATGCCCCGCATCGGCGATCGAACCACAGGCGCGCGGGTCCGGTTTCAGGACGCCGGCGTCGTTGACGGTCAGGTCGAACTCCTCCGGCCGGTCGCTCAACCCGATTTCGGCTCCCATCAGGCGGCGTGGTAGTTCACATGTGAATCTTCTTGACGGAATCCGTTCGGAGATGCAAGATTCCGGACCGGTGGTGACGACAATAAACCGTCATTAAGGGAGGAATCGGTGAAATCGGCGTCCATCGGCGGTGGGCGCGTCGGCC
Organism: Rhizobiaceae bacterium; assembly: GCA_965204295.1. Taxonomy (GTDB): domain Bacteria; phylum Pseudomonadota; class Alphaproteobacteria; order Rhizobiales; family Rhizobiaceae; genus JAWKWH01. The sequence continues at coordinate 542,841 of OZ241973.1, read as the reverse complement.
TGACGCCCGATGCGGTCAAGGCGCGGGTCGGGATTGCAACGCTTGCGGCCATCGAAGAGATGCTCGCCGGATAGCCGGTCGCCGCTCCTGTCCGGGCCGGCGGATTGTCCCCGACAATTCACGCCATGAGAATTGCGGCGGGGAGGAACGATGTCGCGCATCAGGGCATTGCGGGATTTGTTCAAACGATATCGCAGGCCGGCGATCTGGTCTTCGCGATTTTCTTTCTGGCGGTCTCGTTGTTCCTGCTGGCCAGTCTCGGCGGCCAAACCGAGTTGGTGAAGCGCACCGGAACCGTGGCGCAGCCGGCTTTCTGGCCGACCGTCGCGGTCGCGTTGATGACCGGATTCGCGGTCCTGTACCTTATCGGTTCAGCGGTGTCTCCGCGGGTCGAGGGGCGTTGGGCGGAGGTGAAATTCTGGATTCGATCAGTCGAATTCGCGCTCTGGTTCATGACTTATGTCTGGATGGTTCCCCGGCTGGGCTATCTTCCTTCCTCAATCGTTTTTCCCGCGCTCCTGGCCTTTCGACTCGGTTATCGGGCGCCACGGAAACTGGGTTTCGCCGCCGCGTCGGGCGTGACGGTCGTTGTGCTTTTCAAATCCCTGCTTCAGGTCAAGGTTCCCGGCGGCGCTGGTGGTCGGTTCGGTCGGCGGCGTGATCATCGGCGCCATCCCGGGCGTCGGCGTCGCCGTCGCCATTGCGATCCTTCTTCCGGCGACATTCTCGCTCGAACCTCTTGTCGACCTCACCATCCTGCTCGGGATTTATGGATCGTCGATGTATGGCGGTGCCCTTCCGGCAATTCTGATCAACACGCCCGGCACGGCCGTCAATGCGCTCACCACCTATGAAGGTTATCCGATGACCCGGCGGGGCGAGCCGCGCCGCGCCATGACGCTTGCCTATACGGCTTCGCTTTTCGGCGGGGTGTTCGCGATTGCCTGCCTGACCCTCCTGTCGCCATTACTAGCGCTTGTCGCTCCGCATTTCGGCAGCCGCGAGATTTTTCTCACCGTGCTTCTCGGCATCATCCTGGTCGTTCTCGCCCATCGCGGCCGGGTCTTCGCGGCGGGTATGCTGTGCGCCTTCGGCATATTACTCAACACGGTCGGCCTGGAACCGGTGAAATACACGCGGCGCTTCACTTTCGATCAGACCTGGCTCGCGGGCGGCATTGACCTGATTGTCGTCGTGCTCGGCCTTTTTGCGATTTCACAGACCTTCATGCTCATGGCCGACAAGGACAACACGCCGCATCCCCAGCCGGTCAGCGGATCGTTGCTGAGCGGATTGGGCGAGATCCTCGGATTCAAGCGGATCGGGGCGTCGTCGTCGGGCTTCGGCGTCATGATGGGAATGATCCCCGGCGTCGGCGAATTCACCGCGCAGTTCATGTCCTACACCTATGCGCGGAAAACCTCGAAGAAACCGGATGAATTCGGCAAGGGATCGCCGGAGGGGCTGATTGCCTCGGAAGCGGCGAACAACGCGGTTCCGGGCGCCGCGATGGTCCCGTTATTGGCGCTCGGCATTCCGGGCGAGGCGCTGATGGCGATGATGATGTCGGTATTCAAGGTCTGCCCGCGTTATGAGGCTCGTCACTGCCGCGCCGCTGATAGTTCTTGCGACCGTTCAATCCAAATTGCCGCTTTCGTCGCTTGCCGATCCGTCGCCAACGATGATGTAGTCGAATGATGCGTCCGCCACGATACGCTCCCCGATTATCGGGAGGATGTCTCAATAAACCCGCAGCTGCAACGACGACTGGAACCAGTTCACGAACGAAACCATGGAAAAGACCGGCAACCCGACCGCCTGCCCTATATCGGCGGCGAATGGCGTCATGTTGGTGCATTCCAGCACCAGCGCGCCAATCGCGGGATGACCGGAAACGAGTTCGCGGGCGGCTTCGACATTGTCCCGCCGTGCGAGCTCCACATCCATTTCCATCTCGTTTTCGAGTATGACCCGTGTGAATTCGCGCCCGCCCTCCGTCGTGCCGACAGGCGTGGCCGCCGGCACGTTCGCCTCGCGCAGATGCCGCTCGCTGAGCGTCGAAGCGGAAATCGTCAGGATTCCGGCTTTCCTGCCGGCGGGCAACAGCCGGTTGACCATTTCGACCTGCATCAGCGACGACGCGGCCACCGGAATGCCGGCGGCGTCGGCGAGTTCCCGCTGGAACAGCGACAGGAAGCCGCAATTTGTGGTGATTCCATCCGCGCCGTCAGCCGCCAGTTCGCGGGCCGCCGCCACGAACCGGTCACGCAGGCCGTCGGCGCCGCGCCTGACCACACGATCCGGCGACGCGCCGCGAACGACCTTGTAGAGCACCGGGAAAGGCCAGCTTCGGGCGTTTCCCATATCCCCCGGAATGCGCGGAAATCGGGCTTCCAGCATCAAAATGCCGATGGCCGCGCCATATACGGATTTTCCGCCCCGTGCTTTCATCAATCGTCTCCGCGATCCTTTCCCGCCGGCCGGTCAAACAGGGCATAAAGTCCGATTTGAACCGTTGCCGCATCAACATACAGGTCCGGGCGCGAAACGGAATCGAAATAATCGGCGCGGTCCGAATCCGGACAAAGGCCGAAAATCCGCTTCGGTCCCGCGAGTGGCCGTTGCCTGCGGGTGTGACATATATTAGTTTTGTAAGTTCCGCCGTTCGGGCGACACAACCCGGATATCATGACGAATTTCAGGCGAAGGCGGTTTTGCGGTGGAACGGAGCGCACTGATTTGATGGCGAAAGCCGCATCGAAACCGACCAATGGCGGTTCCGGCCCGGTAGCCGTCATCGGCGCGGGGATTGTCGGCGTCGCCACGGCGCTGTGGCTTCAGCGCGATGGCCGCGACGTCATCCTGATCGACAGAGCCGGGCCTGGCGAAGGAACCAGTTTCGGCAATGGCGGCGTGCTGGCGTCGTGTTCCGTCGTACCGGTGACGGTTCCGGGTTTGATCCGCAAGGCGCCGCGCATGCTTTTCGATCCGGCCCAGCCGCTGTTTCTCAAATGGTCGTACTTGCCGCGCCTCGCGCCGTGGCTGATAAAGTACCTCGCGCATGGCGGGAAAGAGCCGGTCAGGCGCAGGGCGGCGGCGCTGACGTCCATTATCGGCGACAGTCTTGCCGACCATCGGTCGCTGGCCGCCGGAACGCCGGCGGAGAAATGGATTGTGCCCGCGGACTATCTGTTCCTGTACAAGGATCGGGCGGCCTACGAAGTCGATTCATTCGGCTGGGCGATCCGTCGGGAGAACGGATTTGAATGGGATACGCTCGACGGGGCGGTACTTCGCGAATACGACCCGGCGTTCGGTCCCCGGATCGGATTTGCGGCCAGAATGGGCGATCACGGGCGGATTGCGGATCCCGGCCGGTATGTGAAGGATCTCGCCGCGCACGTCGTTGAAAATGGCGGCGTGCTGATCAAGGCGGAGGTAAGCGACTTCGTTACAGAGAACGGAGCGGTGGCCGGAGTGCGCGCCGGCGGTGAAACGATCGCCTGCGGCGCGGCCGTGCTGGCCGCCGGCGTCTGGTCGGGACCGCTTGCCGCAAAGCTTGGCCTCAATGTGCCGCTGGAAAGCGAGCGGGGTTATCATGTCGAACTCTGGGAACCGTCAGTCATGCCGCGCTCGCCGGTCATGGTGGCGTCGGGCAAGTTCGTCGCCACGCCGATGGAGGGCCGGCTCAGGCTTGCCGGCATCGTCGAATATGGCGGGCTTGACGCGCCGCCGTCCAAGGCGCCCGTCAAGCTGCTTTACGACAATATCAAATCGGCGATTCCCGGAATTACGTGGCGGGAATCGACGAAATGGATGGGGCACAGGCCCGCAATTGCCGATTCCATTCCTTTAATCGGCGAATCGCCGGCGGTAAAAAACGCCTTTTGCGGATTTGGTCATGACCATGTTGGTCTGACCGGCGGACCGAAGACCGGTCGGATACTGGCTCAACTGATTTCTGGCCGAAAACCGAATATAGACCTTGCGCCCTATGCACCTTCTCGGTTTCACTAGGCCATGGACTCGCAAACATGATCGATAATAGTATGAAACGGCATGAGCGAATTTGGCCGGATAACGGGAGCAGGCTGGCGGGGAATTGTGCGGTTTTCAAGGGTTTGCGACGTATCGGGCGGGAAGATTCGCCATATGTGAAGGCCCTCGGACCGGCGTCAGGGCCCTCGATCTGGGGGATCGGCCCCGCCTGCCGGCCTTTATCCCCGGTACGACCCTGTTTGCGAGTCCATGGCCCGGGGCAAAACCGTCGGGAAATGGAGATCACGCACTATCAACTGTTTCACAATGGGAGGATCCAATGAAACGACTGACACATCTTCTGGCCGCAACCGCCTTGACCGCGGTTACGGCCGGCGCGGCCCATGCGGAGAAGTGGGATATGCCGATGGCCTATGCCGCGACCAACTTCCATTCGGCGACCGGCGCCGAATTCGCCAAGTGCATCACCACCGGCACCGGCGGGGAGATTGAGGTGGTCACCCATCCGTCCGGTTCGCTGTTCCCGGGCGACACCATCAAGCGCGCCATTCAGACCGGTCAGGTACCGATCGGCGAACGTCTGCTTTCCGGTCACCAGAATGAAAATGCGGTGTTCGGCGTCGACTCGGTCCCGTTCCTGGCGACGTCGTTCGACGATGCCGCGAAACTCTGGAAGGCCGCCAAGCCGACGCTCGAGAAGGTGCTGGCCGCGCAGAATCTGACGCTGCTTTATTCGGTGCCATGGCCGCCGCAGGGGCTCTACTTCAAGAAGGAAGTCAACTCCGTCGCCGACATGAAGGGCATCAAATTCCGCTCCTACAACAGTGCGACCACACGGCTCGCGGAGTTGACCGGCATGCTGCCCGTGCAGATCGAGGCCGCCGAGATCAGCCGAGCGTTCGCGACCGGAGTGGCGGATTCCATGGTTTCGTCCGGTTCGACCGGATACGATCGAAAGGTATGGGAAAGTCTGACGCATTTCTACGAGGTCGATGCCTGGCTTCCGCGCAACTACGTCATGATCAACTCCGACGTCTGGGGCGGTGTCAGCGACGCCAACAAGAATGTGATCACGGCTTGCGCCGAACTGGCCCAGTACGCCGGAACGTGGCGCGCCGTCGAATACACCCAGTTCACGCTGAACGGTCTTCGCGCCGGCGGGATGCAGGTCGGTCCCGCGAGCGACGGCCTGAAGGCCGAACTTCGGGAAATCGGCACCACGATGACCGCCGAGTGGCTTGAAGCCGCGGGCGAGGAAGGCAAGGCCATCGTGGATGCCTTCAAGGGCATGCAGTAAGCCGGGCGGCCGGGCGGCGGTCGTCGCCTCCCGGCGCTTTGCCGGAATTGACGAGGGCGGCGCGATCGGGCGACGGTTTTTCGCCTGCCGGACCTGAAAGCCGGGGAGGGGCAGATGCACGGACTTCACGTTCTCAGGAACGCGCTGGACAGGCTTTATTTCGCAAGCGGCGTCATTGCCGCGCTGTTCCTGGTCGCCATTCTGATCCTGATCGTCGTTCAGATGCTCGCCAGATGGACGGGCGAAGTATTCCCGGGTGCGCCCGATTATGCGGGATACAGCATGGCGGCCGCATCGTTTTTCGCGTTCGCCCATGCTCTCAATCGCGGTTCGCATATCCGTGTGTCGATACTGCTGAACGCAGTTTCCAGAGGCGTCCGCCGGCTTATCGAGATGTGGTGCTTCGCGATCGGAACGGCGCTTGCGTGGTACTTTGTGTACTACGCCTATCGGTTCGTTTATTTCTCATGGAAGTTCAACGACATCAGTCAGGGTCAGGACGCCACGCCGATCTGGATTCCGCAGACGGCGATGCTGATCGGCGCGTTCGTGTTCGCCGTCGCGCTGACCGATCATCTGATTCACGTCCTTTTCGCCGGCGATCACCGCATTAAATCCGATGTGGTCGAACAGAGCCGCGGGGAATAGGCGTCATGGAAGAGATCTATCTGATCGTTCTGTTCCTTTTCGTCCTGTTCCTGCTGCTCGGCACCGGTGTCTGGGTCGGCCTGGCGCTTATGGGCGTGGCGTTTGTCGGCATGGAACTGTTCACCTCCCGGCCGACGGGCGACACCATGATCACGACCATATGGTCGGCATCGTCGTCCTGGACGCTCACCGCGCTTCCGCTGTTCATCTGGATGGGTGAAATTCTTTTTCGAACGCGGCTTTCGGAGGACATGTTTCGCGGCCTGTCGCCATGGATGGCGCGCCTGCCGGGCGGGCTGGTGCACACCAACATCGTCGGATGCACCGTTTTCGCCGCGGTGTCCGGATCGTCGGCCGCGACGCTGACGACCGTCGGCAAGATGTCGATTCCGGAATTGCGCCGGCGCGAATATCCGGAATCGATGATCATCGGCACGCTGGCTGGCGCGGCGACGCTCGGGCTGATGATCCCGCCATCCCTGACGCTGATTGTCTACGGCGTCACCATCAATGAATCGATTTCCAAGCTGTTTATCGCCGGTATTCTGCCCGGTCTGGTTCTCGCGTCCATGTTCATGAGCTATGTCGCGATCTATTCCGTCGTCTCCGGCAACTGGAACCCGACGCCCGAGCCGGCGATGAGTTTTGCCGAAAAGGTCAGGAACTCACGCTTTCTCATTCCGGTCATCCTCCTGATCCTGATCGTGATCGGCTCGATGTATCTCGGCTACGCGACCGCCACGGAAGCCGCGGCCTTCGGCGTGATCGGATCCCTGACCCTCGCCTTTTCGCAGGGGTCGCTGAACCGGAAGACATTCACCGAAAGCCTGATGGGAGCGACGCGGACATCGGCGATGATCGCACTGATCTTGGCCGGGGCGGCGTTCCTGTCGCTGTCGATGGGGTTCACCGGCCTGCCGCGGGCATTGGCCGAACTGATCGCCGCCTGGGAATTATCCCGGTTCGAATTGCTCATGGTGCTTTTGGTGTTCTACATCGTCATCGGCTGCTTTCTCGACGGCATCTCTTCGGTGGTGCTGACCATGGCCGTCGTCGAGCCTATGATCCGTCAGGCCGGCATAGACGTGATCTGGTTCGGCATTTTCATCGTCGTCGTGGTCGAGATGGCGCAGATCACCCCGCCGATCGGCTTCAACCTGTTTGTGATGCAGGGCATGACGAGCCACGAAATGAACTATATCGCCAAGGCGGCGGTCCCGATGTTCCTTATCATGGTGCTGATGGTGTTCGTGCTGATCTTCGTGCCCGAACTGGCGACCTGGCTGCCTGAAAACATGCGCCAGACGCCGGGTGGATAGGCCCTCGCCGGAGTGCGGGAAGCCGTGTTCCAGGCTCCCGGGTCGCCGGCGTTGACGGTCGCCGGAACCGGGTCGGTTGCCTTTGTCGCCGGGGGTCTGTTTTGAGCCGCCTTCTGAGCCCGCTTGTGCTGGCGGCCGAATATGGCCGGTTGTGCCTCGTCGCCGGGCTGGTCGCAGCGATCGCGTTTCCGGGGATGGCGGCGGCGATCAAGCCGCTGCTGCCGGAATTCGTGACCGCGCTTTTATTCGCGGCCGCCCTGAGGATCGGGCCGAGGCAGGCATTAGGGGCGGCAGGGGACATTCGGGCGTCCGCGATCCTCGTATTCGTTTTGCAGGTCGCGCTGCCGATATGCGTTACCCTGATCTTCTTTGCATTCGGTCTGGCCGGTCCTCTCGCTGCGGTGATCATTCTCATGCTTGCCGGGTCGCCGATTTCCGGAACGCCCAATCTGTCCGTCATGTGCGGTGCCGATCCGGCACCGGCGCTCAGGCAACTGGTTGCCGGCACGGCGCTGCTCCCGCTCACGGTGATACCGGTTTTCTGGCTCGCGCCGGGGTTTGGAAGCGGGCTGGAGGTCCTCACCGCCGCCGGCACGCTGCTGGCTTTGATCGCGGTCGCCGCGACGGTCGCCTTTTCGATCAGGGTTTTCTGGCTGAAGGATCCCGGCCCGCGGGCCATCAGGGCGATCGACGGCTCATCGGCGCTGCTGATGGCCGTCATGGTGCTCGGGCTGATGTCCGCGGTGGGACCGGCGCTGCGCGACGCGCCTGGCGATCTGGCGATCAACCTGGCCGCCGCCTTCGCCGCCAATATCGGCATGCAGATCGTGTGCGCGTTTGTTCTTTGGCGGTCCGCGTGGCGCGATATGGCCGCGCCCTTAGCCATATCGGCGGGAAACCGCAATATCGCTCTGTTCCTGACATCGTTGCCGGCCACGGTCACCGATCCGCTGCTGCTGTTCATCGGTTGCTATCAGATACCGATGTATCTGACGCCACTGATCCTCGGCCGTTTCTACCGTTATCGCGGTAGGGCCGGAGGGCATCGCATCACCCGTTGATAGTTACAAAATAGATGGTTACGAATGAAACCGATAAACGAGATCATGAGGAAATGAAGCCATGGGCTACGCCTATATGCCCGGCTTCGGCAATGACTTCGAGACGGAGTCGTTGCCGGACGCGCTGCCGCAAGGCATGAACTCGCCGCAAAAATGCAATTACGGGCTTTATGCCGAGCAGCTTTCCGGCTCGCCGTTCACCGCGCCGCGCGGTGCCAACGAGCGCTCCTGGCTTTACCGGATTCGCCCGAGCGTGCGCCACACGAAACGGTTTTCGCCGGTTAGGCGGACGCTGTGGAAAACCGCGCCCTGCGTTGACGGCCACGATGTTCCCCTCGGTCAATATCGCTGGGGCCCGGCGCCGGCGCCCGATGAGGCGACGAACTTTCTCGACGGTGTTCGCACCATGACCACGGCGGGCGACGTGATGACGCAGGTCGGCATGGCCGCGCATGTCTATTCCATCAACGAGGACATGGTCGACGATTACTTCTTCAACGCCGATGGAGAGCTTCTGATCGTGCCGCAGGAAGGCGCGATCCGGGTGAAGACGGAGATGGGCGTGATGGAGGTCGGACCGGGCGAACTATGCTTGGCGCCTCGCGGAATGCTGTTCAAGGTCGAACTGGTCGACGGTCCGGCGCGCGGCTATATCTGCGAGAATTACGGCGCCAAATTCACCCTGCCGGATCGCGGGCCGATCGGGGCGAACTGTCTGGCCAATCCGCGCGACTTCAAGACGCCGGTCGCCTGGTATGAGGACAAGGAAACGGCCTGCCGCGTACATGTAAAATGGTGCGGCAAGTTCCATGTCACCGAGGTCGGGCATTCGCCGCTCGACGTCGTCGCCTGGCACGGCAATTATGCGCCCTGCAAATACGATCTTCGGACTTTTTCGCCGGTGGGCGCGATCCTGTTCGATCATCCCGACCCCTCGATCTTCACGGTATTGACCGCGCCGACCGGGGAAGCAGGCACGGCGAATGTCGATTTCGTCATCTTTCCGCCGCGCTGGCTGGTGGCCGAAAACACCTTCCGCCCGCCATGGTATCACCGCAACATCATGAGCGAGTTCATGGGGCTGATTTATGGCCGCTACGACGCCAAGGAAGAGGGATTCGTTCCGGGCGGAATGAGCCTGCACAACATGATGCTGCCGCACGGTCCCGACCTGACGGGTTTCGACAAGGGCTCCAACGCCAGGCTCGACCCCGTCAGGCTGGACGACACGCTGGCCTTCATGTTTGAGACGCGCTATCCGCAGCAACTGACCGGATACGCCGCAAATCTCGATACGCTACAGGACAATTACATCGACTGCTGGGAAGGGCTCGACCGCAAATTCGACGGCACGCCGGGCGTGAAGTGAGTGGCAGCAGAAATTATGAAAGTTATCATCCCAGATACTGGCGAAGAGGTGTTTGTTTTTTCGACACCTGAAATGAGCGCTGAGTTGAAGTCGTTGCGCGACTCAGAGTGTGAACACGGGGAATATGAATGGAGGCGTCGCCCGACGTCAAATGATGGTTATCAAGTTCGAAAACAGTGTTTGGATTGCGGATACGTTCTCGGTGGATCGCGAAAACAAAGCCCGGATGACGACAAACTTGCTTGTGTTGATCAATATATGCGTACTAAATACGAAAAATCACGGAAAGAAGAGTACGACCAGATCTTTCTAAAATACGCACTTCTGAAACGCGACAAAGAGAATTCTTGGTTCTATGAGCATAAAGCATATCTCAATTCATCAGAATGGCGCTGCAAGAGAGATCTTGTGCTCAAAAGAGCTGATGGTTTGTGCGAAGGATGCAGAGTGAACTTCGCAACCGTAGTCCATCATCTTAAGTACGACAACTGGAAAAATGAGTTCCTCTTCGAATTGGTTGCTGTCTGCAGACCCTGCCATGATCGGCTTCATCAGACTTTGCAGGAACCGGCATCGGAAGTTGAAGATTAACCTAATTCGATCCAATATACGATGATATTGCACTAAATAGCATTCGGAGACCTGTGATGGCAAAAGCGTTCGCCTCGGCCGGCGACATGACCGAAAAGAAGATCTCGTTCACCGAGATCGGCAGGGATTTGTGGGCGTTCACCGCCGAGGGCGATCCGAATTCCGGCATCATCGTCGGCGACGACTCCGTCATGGTGATCGAGGCGCAGGCGACGCCGCGTCTGGCGAACAAGGTGATCGAGAAGGTGCGTTCGGTGACCGACAAGCCGATCAGCCATCTTGTGCTGACGCATTATCACGCCGTGCGCGTGCTCGGCGCATCGGCCTATAGCGCCGGGCAGGTGATCATGTCGGAAAAAGCCCGATCGATGGTGGTCGAGCGCGGGCGGGAGGACTGGGACAGCGAGTTCGACCGTTTCCCGCGTCTGTTCCTGGGCCATGAGGAGATTCCGGGACTGACCTGGCCGACGACCGCCTTCCACGGCCGCATGAGCGTCTATCTGGGAAAAAGGCGGGTCGATCTGATGCAGCTTGGGCGTGCGCACACGGCGGGCGATATCGTGATCTTCGTGCCCGATCAGAACGTGATGTTCACCGGCGATATCGTCGAATACAAATCCGCCTGCTATTGCGGCGACGGGCATTTTCACGACTGGCCGGGCACGCTCGAAAACATCCGGTCTTGGGATATCGACGCCATCGCGCCGGGCAGGGGCGACGCGCTGGTCGGCAAAGGGATGGTCAATGAGGCGCTGGACCTGACCGCCGATTTCGTCAATTCGACCTACCGGTCCGTGGCGAAAGTGGCGCTTGGCGGCGGTGCGCTTAAGGACGCGTGGGACGCCTGCCGCGCCGAATGTGATCCGAAATTTTCCGGCTATGCGATCTACGAGCACTGCCTGCCGTTCAACGTGGCGCGCGCCTATGACGAAGCCCGCGACATCGACACGCCGCGGATCTGGACGGCGGCCCGCGACAAGGAAATGTGGGAGCAATTGCAGGGGTGAGGGGGGACCGGGTCGCGTGGACGCGGGGCTTCGGACCGGGTGAGCCGTTTCCGTCGCCCGGCCTTGTGGCGGAATCGGGCGGCGGGGATGATTTTTTCTACTCCCGCCGGGCAAGCGGAAGGGCCGGCGGGCCGTTCGGAGGTCTCGCCGCGTACTCCTTGACAGACGGTTTCGTGACAACTCGCACCCTTGATGTTATGACACAAGCGGGCGGTGACCGCCCGGATGACGAACAGCCGGAGAATGGAGCAAACCATGCTGACATCCAGACTTTTCCGCCGGGCCTTTGTGACGGCCACGGCGGCTGTACTTTCGCTCGGTGCCCCGAGCTTTGCGGGCGAACATCAGATTCTCGAGAGTATTCACTTTTTGATCCCCGGCGGCGCCGGCGGCGGCTGGGACGGGACCGCGCGCGGCACCGGCGAAGCCCTGACCAATGCCGGTCTCGTCGGAACCGCGTCCTACGAGAACATGTCCGGCGGCGGCGGCGGCAAGGCGATCGGCTATCTGATTGAGAACGCCGACAGCCAGCACGGAACCCTGATGGTGAATTCGACTCCGATCGTGATTCGTTCCCTGACCGGCGTCTTCCCGCAGAACTTCCGCGACCTGACGCTGGTTGCGGGCACCATCGGCGACTACGCCGCTCTGGTCGTCGGCAAGGACAGCCCGATCGATTCCATGGACGATCTGATCGCGGCCTATGACACCGACCCGAACGGCACCGCCATCGGAGGCGGGTCGGTCCCCGGCGGAATGGATCACCTGGTTGCCGCCATGGTGATGGAGTCCGCCGGCAGGGACGCGCTTAACGTCAAGTACATTCCCTATGACGCCGGCGGCAAGGCCATGGCCGCGCTGCTGTCAGGCGAAATCAAGGCGCTCTCGACCGGCTTCTCGGAAGCCGTCGCTCTGGCGCAGGCGGGGGAAGTGAAGATCATCGGCGTCACCTCGGAAGAACGGGTGGACACTTTTGCCGACGCCCCGACCATGAAAGAGCAGGGCATCGACACGACCTTCGTCAACTGGCGCGGCTTCTTCGCCGCCCCGGGCCTGCCGGAAGACAGGCTGGCCACGTATCAGGACGCGCTCGCCAGGATGTACGACACGCCCGAATGGGAGGATGTTCGCGCCCGCAACGGTTGGGTGAACATCCACAATTCCGGCGATGATTTCCGCGCTTTCCTGGAAGGGCAGGAAAAGGTCATCGGCGACCTGATGAAAAAGCTCGGCTTCCTTTAAGCCGACAACGCATCGCCAAGTGTCGTCCCCGTCATCCCGGGGCCGACACGACAATTCGAGGGACGGACAGATGGCGCTGGATCGCTGGATTGCGATGGTCATTCTCTGCATCGCACTGGCATATGGCTATGCGGCGTTCTTCACGATGGACCAGTCGCTGCCGCCGTTCATGCAGCGCAATCCGATCTGGCCGAGCACCTTCCCGAAAGTACTTTCGGTGCTGGCGGTGCTGACTTCATTTGTCATTGTCGTCGGGCTGGAAAAGCCCTCTGGAGAGCCGAAAGAGGCCGACATCGACTATCGCCGGCCCGGCGACTACCATTTGGGACAGGCGCTTGCCCTGCTGGGCTTGATGGCGGCCTACGCGATTCTGCTGCGGCCCGCCGGTTTCCTCTTGTCAACCGGCGGCTTTCTGATCGTCGGCGCCGTGATCTTGGGTGAGCGCAAGTTTCACATTCTTGTTCCCGTCGCCGCGCTGGCGACCGCAGTTGTTTGGTATCTGGTCGACGTGACGCTGGGGATTTTCCTGCGTCCCTGGCCGGTATTCTTCTAGCAGGAGGTTGCGATGATCGAAGGACTTCTTATCGGTCTCGGCGCGGCCTTCTCCATCCAGAACCTGTTGATGGTGGTCGCGGGCTGTCTGATCGGAACATTCATCGGCATGCTGCCCGGTCTCGGGCCGATGTCGATCATCGCCATAATGATTCCCGTCGCGATCACCATCGGCGATCCTTCCGCGGCGCTGATCCTGCTGGCCGGCGTCTACTACGGCGCGATTTTCGGAGGCTCGACCTCGTCCATCCTGCTGAACGCGCCCGGCGTGGCGGGAACCGTCGCCACCAGTTTCGACGGCTATCCGATGGCGCGCAAGGGCATGGCCGGCAAGGCGCTGACCATCGCCGCAATCGCCTCGTTCGCGGGCGGCACTATCGGCGCTCTTCTGCTGATGGTTTTCGCGCCCATGCTTTCGACCGTGGCGCTGCTCTTCCATTCGGCCGAATATTTCGCGCTTATGGTGGTCGGGCTTTCCGCCGTCGCCGCGTTCGCCGGCACGGGCAATATCGCCAAGGCGATCCTGATGACATTGCTCGGTCTGATGATGGCGACGGTGGGCGAGGGTGCGTTGTTCAACATGCCGCGCTTCACCATGGGGCTGTCGGATCTGCAATCGGGGTTCAATTTCATTACGCTGGCCATGGCGATGTTCGCGCTGCCGGAGGCGCTCTTTCTGGTGCTGAATCCCGCGCGCTCGGCCCAGGGCGACGACGGCAGAATCACGAAACTGCGCATCACCCGTGAGGAAGGGCGCAAGATCGCCCCGGTCATCGGCCGCCAGTCGATCCAGGGCTTCTTCATCGGCGTGCTGCCGGGCGCCGGTGCGACAATCGCGTCCTTTCTGGGCTACGCGGTCGAGCGCAACATCGCCTCGAAGGAAGAGCGGGAGGAATTCGGCAAGGGGGCCATCAAGGGACTGGCCGCGCCCGAGACGGCCAACAACGCAGCCTGCACCGGATCGTTCGTGCCCCTGCTGACCCTGGGCATACCGGGGTCGGGCACAACGGCAATTCTGCTGGGCGCCCTGATCGCGCTCAACGTCACGCCCGGCCCGCGTCTCATGATCGACAATCCCCAGATTTTCTGGGCGGTCATCATCTCGATGTATATCGGCAATCTGATCCTGCTGATCCTGAACCTGCCGCTCATTCCATATATCGCCAGGGTGCTGGCAATCCCGCGCAACTACCTGGTCCCCTTCATCCTCTTCTTCACGCTGATGGGCAGCTATATCGGGCAGAACAACGCAACCGAGTTGCTGATCCTTGTCGGTCTCGGAATTGCGGCGACAGTCCTGCGCCTTGCCGACTATCCGCTGGCCCCTCTGCTGATCGGCTTTATCCTCGGAAGCATGCTGGAGGATAACTTCTCCCGCTCAATGCAACTCCATGACGGGGTGGCGTTCATTGTCGATCGGCCGATGACCCTTGGGCTTCTTGCGGTCGCTGTCTTGCTGGTGGCGGTGCCAAGCTACAGGGCTCGCCGCGCGAAGGCCCGTCAAAAGGGCGTTGCCGAAGGCGATTGATCCCGCCGCGATTATGCATTCCGATTCATGGCCTGACGAACAACCCGCCGACTCCTACGGGTAGCGGTTCGGAATTTGAGGTCACGCCGCAACGGAGGCGGCGCCAAAGATCAAAAGACCGTCCGCAAAAATCCTGATTGCTACCTGCTCGCCACTTTCAGCGGCGGATCATTCTCGTCGCGAAGAAGTGCGTCGATCCGGTCGCGTTCACGTTCGAACGCCGCAAGTTCCTCGCCCTTCATCACCCGGCCCGTTGGCAGACGCACACGCATGGGGTCGACCCTGGCGCCGTTGACGATCAATTCGTAGTGCAGATGGTTGCCGGTCGACAGGCCGGTCGAACCGACATAGCCGATCACCTGTCCCTGGCGAACCCGCGCGCCGGGAACCACTCCTTTGGCGATCGCGGTCTGGTGCGAGTAGGATGTCACATAACCGTTGGCGTGCTTGATGACGGTCTGTTTTCCGTAGCCCGACACCCAGCCGGCTTTCTTCACCGTTCCGTTGCCGGACGCGATGATCGGCGTTCCGCGCGGCGCGGACCAATCGACGCCGGTGTGCATTTTCCGGTATTTCAGGATCGGATGCCGCCGCATGCCGAAGCCGGAACGGAAACGGCCGTTCGGAACCGGATTGCGCAGTAGAAACTGCCTGGCGCTTCTGCCTTCGGGCGTGAAGTAATCGACTTTTCCATCAAGCATCTGGAAGCGGTACAGAATGCGTTCCAC
>OZ241973.1:0-522500 GCA_965204295.1 Rhizobiaceae bacterium | reverse complement strand
GTAACACGTACTGGAGGACCGAACCCGTATCTGTTGCAATAGATTGGGATGATTTGTGGCTAGGGGTGAAAGGCCAATCAAACTCGGAAATAGCTGGTTCTCCGCGAAATCTATTTAGGTAGAGCGTCGACCGAATACCCTCGGGGGTAGAGCACTGGATGGGCTAGGGGTCCTCACCGGATTACCAAACCTAACCAAACTCCGAATACCGAGGAGTGCTGGTCGGCAGACACACGGCGGGTGCTAACGTCCGTCGTGGAGAGGGAAACAACCCTGACCACCAGCTAAGGTCCCCAAGTTATGGCTAAGTGGGAAAGGATGTGAGGATCCCAAAACAACCAGGATGTTGGCTTAGAAGCAGCCATCATTTAAAGAAAGCGTAACAGCTCACTGGTCTAAATAAGGGTCTTTGCGCCGAAAATGTAACGGGGCTTAAGCCATACACCGAAGCTGTGGGTGCACGTAAAGTGCGCGGTAGCGGAGCGTTCTGTAAGCTGATGAAGCCATACCCGTGAGGGATGGTGGAGGTATCGGAAGTGCGAATGCTGACATGAGTAACGATAAAGGGGGTGAGAGACCCCCTCGCCGGAAGTCCAAGGGTTCCTGCTTAAAGTTAATCTGAGCAGGGTTAGCCGGCCCCTAAGGCGAGGCCGAAAGGCGTAGTCGATGGGAACCACGTTAATATTCGTGGGCCTGGAGGCAGTGACGGATTGCGTAAGTGGTTCATCCTTATCGGATTGGATGGGCTGCGAAGCGGTTCCAGGAAACAGCTCCTCCTTATAGACCGTACCCTAAACCGACACAGGTGGACAGGTAGAGAATACCAAGGCGCTTGAGAGAACTATGCTGAAGGAACTCGGCAAATTGCACGCGTAACTTCGGAAGAAGCGTGACCCTTGTCCGGGCAACCGGATGGGGGTGGCACAGACCAGGGGGTAGCGACTGTTTATCAAAAACACAGGGCTCTGCGAAGTCGCAAGACGACGTATAGGGTCTGACGCCTGCCCGGTGCCGGAAGGTTAAGAGGAGGGGTGCAAGCTCTGAATCGAAGCCCCGGTAAACGGCGGCCGTAACTATAACGGTCCTAAGGTAGCGAAATTCCTTGTCGGGTAAGTTCCGACCTGCACGAATGGCGTAACGACTTCCCCGCTGTCTCCAGCATAGACTCAGTGAAATTGAATTCCCCGTGAAGATGCGGGGTTCCTGCGGTTAGACGGAAAGACCCCGTGCACCTTTACTATAGCTTTACACTGGTATTCGTATCGGCATGTGTAGGATAGGTGGTAGGCTTTGAAGCGTCGGCGCCAGCCGGCGTGGAGCCACCCTTGAAATACCACCCTTATCGTTATGGATATCTAACCGCGGCCCGTCATCCGGGTCCGGGACAGTGTATGGTGGGTAGTTTGACTGGGGCGGTCGCCTCCCAAAGAGTAACGGAGGCGCGCGACGGTGGGCTCAGAACGGTCGGAAATCGTTCGCTGAGTGCAATGGCATAAGCCTGCCTGACTGCAAGACTGACAGGTCGAGCAGAGACGAAAGTCGGTCATAGTGATCCGGTGGTCCCGTGTGGAAGGGCCATCGCTCAACGGATAAAAGGTACGCCGGGGATAACAGGCTGATGACCCCCAAGAGTCCATATCGACGGGGTTGTTTGGCACCTCGATGTCGACTCATCGCATCCTGGGGCTGGAGCAGGTCCCAAGGGTATGGCTGTTCGCCATTTAAAGCGGTACGTGAGTTGGGTTCAGAACGTCGTGAGACAGTTCGGTCCCTATCTGCCGTGGGTGTAGGAATATTGACAGGATCTGTCCCTAGTACGAGAGGACCGGGATGGACGTATCTCTGGTGGACCTGTTGTCCTGCCAAGGGCATAGCAGGGTAGCTATATACGGAACGGATAACCGCTGAAGGCATCTAAGCGGGAAACCGGCCTGAAAACGAGTATTCCCTTAGAGTCGTGGAAGACGACCACGTTGATAGGCCGGGTGTGGAAGTGCGGCAACGCATGAAGCTTACCGGTACTAATAACTCGATCGACTTGATTGTTCTCATTGCCTGTGTCCGCCGTTTGGCGTTCACGCGGGCGCGGCGCAAAGGCGCCGCCGACGGACCGGTCGGCCGTGCGGACTGCGTCCGTCCTGACGGTCGGCAAAGCCCGGCTTCTCAAGAAATGCTTGCCTTTTGCCGACCTGGTGGTTATGGCGGGGTGGCTGCACCCGATCCCATTCCGAACTCGTCCGTGAAACGCCCCAGCGCTGATGGTACTTCGTCTCAAGACGCGGGAGAGTAGGTCGCCGCCAGGTCTGCAAAACGCATGCATTGATCTTCCGGTTTACGACATGGCCCTGCGGTCATGAAACGGTGTCGGGTACGGGCCGCACAAGCGGCCTTTTGCCACCCGGCGCATATCGGGCCGGGTCGCAGGGATGGCGGGAACCGCGACGCCGGCAGAATCGTTGCCTGTATGCAAGACCGCCCGATCCGGTCTGCCAAGCGATAAGGACGCCGACTTGGTGACGCGGGGTGGAGCAGCCCGGTAGCTCGTCAGGCTCATAACCTGAAGGTCGTAGGTTCAAATCCTACCCCCGCAACCAAAATCCTTCGTATTTAAAGCGATTTGCATTTACTGTGAGGCATGTTCGGCGGCTTTGAGGAAGTTTCTGCATTCTTCAGGTTTGAAGAGATGGCAGATGTTGCCGAGTGTCTTGATTAGGGTGTCGAATGTGCGTGCGCCGATGCGTCTGAGGTGAGCTTTGAGTTTGGCAAAGGCCATTTCGATAGGGTTGAGGTCGGGCGAATAGGTCGGCAAGTCCATATGGGGCGCCAACTTACCGAACCGGCCCGCAGGACGACCTTGCGGTTTGGGAGACACATCCCCACGCGACCGGTGTTCCGACACAATCCGTACTGCCGTTGACGCACTAACGCCGAAGGCCCGACCGACCGCACGACAGGAGCGCCCTGCCGCGACGTGGCCAACGACGCGCTGACGAAGATCCAATGAATACGGCTTGCCCATAACACACACTTCCTCGAACGGAAGTGAACCAGACAAACTCAAACTTGGGAACCCCTATCAATTCAAATCAAACGCAACCTGCTTTAAAAGAATTATATACCAAAGTGCCAAAAGCAGCGGGAATGCCGAGTCCCCGCCGCTGCGAACGTCATGGCGGAAAATCCAAAATCAGAAGCTGTACAGGATACCGATTCGGCCCGCGATCTCGTCGAGCTCTACAGAGATCACACCGAGATCGTCCTGATAATCCTTGTCACCGTATTGGGCATATTCGCCTTGCACGAACAACGTCACGTTTTTGGTGAGTCACTCCCCGATTGTTGGACATTATCTGGCGTGGTTTAAGCTACTCTTTGCACCTGCCGATCGGGGTTGTCGGTTTCATTGCACCGCCAATAGGACACGGCTGGCGGTCTGGCGCCAAGGGCGGAATGCGGGCGCTTGTTATTGTTGTAGAAGTCCATCCAGGCATCGATGCCCGTCCTGAGCCGGTCTTGAAGGCGTGCGGATAGACGCATTCGTATTTCGGAGACCGCCACAGCCGTTCAACGAAGATGTTATCCGGGAACCGCCCCTTGCCATCCATTGAGATACGAATACCGGATCGTCGCAGTCGGTCGGTCCGGACAAAAGATGTGAACTGACTGCCCCGATCCGTGTTCATGATCTGCGGCAAGCCAGACTTGTGGACCGCCTCGTTCAATGCCTCGACGCGGAAGTCCGCTTCCGGCGTGTTCGATATCCGCCACGCCAGAACCTTTCGGGTGTACCGGTCCATGATAGCTGCGAGATATAAGAACCCACGCCGCATAGGCAGGCAGGTGATATCGGCGCACCGGACCTGATCGGGTCGGTCCACGCGCAGACCGCGCAGCGGATAGGGGTAAATCTTGTGGCCCTTTGCCGCCTTGCTCGTGTTTGGTTTCCGGTAAATCGGCATAAGGCGTCCGATCCGCTTCTCGTTAACCGGATGATCCTCATCGCGCAGGCGCCATGTCATCCGGCGGACGCCGTAAAACGGTGTCTCAAGGAATTTCTTGTCACTCACGCACATCGGATCGAGGGTCACCTCACTTTCGCCTTTCGGGTCGTCGTAAAACGACGACCGCGAGATCGACGGCAACGCGCATCGCTTGCCAACAGACAGGCCCTGCAGGTTCGGCTCAATCATCTTCCGCCTCACGCGCCGGTCCGGGGCTTGAGCTTTCCGGCCGGAAAATCGTTGGCGACGGCCAGTTCCCCGATCCTGGTGTGAAGGTCCTTGACCTGCACGTCATCCACTTCCGGCGCCTTTCGGCCACCCCGCTCGAACACGCCCGATGCGCCCTCAAGCAAGGCCCGTTTCCATGGATGGATCATCGTGGGATGCACGCCGAACCGACCGGCCAATTCGCTCACCGTCCGCTCGCCTTTCAGCGCTGCCAACGCGACCTTGGCTGTGAACTCCGGACGATGATGCTTCCGTTTCGACATTTCCGACCTCCTTCGTGTTGAAAACCGGAAGACAGAAAATCGTAGCTTACGTCAGCGTCCAAATTCCGAGGAAAGCTCAGTGGCCTTTCTTTGGTATTGTCGAAGTCGATGAAAGTTTCTTCGACCCGCCAGAGGCAAGCGTGGTCGGGGAACCTGTGGAAAGAGCGCTGTCTTCGGCATTTTTGAGCGCGATGGATAGGTGTCTCTACCGAGATTATGCCAGACTGCTCAAAGGCAACGCTACAAGAGATCATCCGGGGTCGGGTCGACCCTAGGACCGTGGTTAACTCCAATGGATGGTGCGGTTGCAACAAGATTCAGGGCTTTCGGCGCATGGCCAAAATGCGGCTCGCGAAGTTCGAAGGACTTCCCGGACACACCTTCTATTCACACCTCAAACAGACCGAATGGAGATATAACGACCAAGCTTTCGGCAAGCCGAAACCGCTGCTACGATACATCCGAGAGAACCCGCCCGGGCATGACTCATGAAGATTACCGAAATTGTCAGCCACGTCCTGTCCCATGACCTGCCGGAGGAGCTCGGATATTCGCAGCAGTATTATGCCCGCCGAACGGCTCATCTGGTCGAAGTCAGAACCGACGAGGGGATTGCCGGTTGGGGCGAGTGTTTCGGGCCTGGAAATGTGGCCGTCGCCAACAAGGCGATCGTGGAGAAGGTGATCCGGCCGATGATCGTCGGAATGGATCCGCTCGATCGTGAGGTAATCTGGCACAAGGTCTACAATCTGCTGCGCGATCACGGACAAAAGGGAATGCCGGTACAGGCGCTTTCCGGCGTCGATATCGCGTTGTGGGATCTGGCCGGAAAGATCACCGGACTGCCGCTTCACAAACTGATTGGCGGCAGACATCGCGATCGCATTCCGGTCTATGGATACGGGATGATGCTGAAGCGGGAAGATGCCGCCTCGCATGTCTCACGCTTCGGGGAGGAGGCCGCGGCGATCAGGGAGGCCGGATTCAAGGCGGCAAAGATGAAAGTCGGCCTTGGCTCACAGGATGACATTCTGCTTGCGCAAGCCGTGCGCGATGGTGTCGGCGATGACTTTCCGTTCATGGTCGACGCCAATCATTGCTATACCGTTGATGACGCCTCCTATGTCGGCGCGGCTCTTGATGAAGTGGAACCGTTCTGGTTTGAAGAACCTGTTGCGCCGGAAGACCGGGACGGTTACCGTTTCCTGCGAAGTAAACTGAAGACACGGATATCGGGCGGGGAAGCCGAGTTTACCCGCTGGGGATGGAGGGACCTCCTCGACAACCGGTGTCTGGACATTGCCCAGCCGGAGGTCTGTGCTTTGGGAGGGGTCAGCGAATACCTGAAAGTCCTCGCATTGGCGCAGGCCCACTTCGTTCCGGTTGTCAATCACGTATGGGGTTCGGCGGTCGCGGTTGCGACCAACATTCAGCTTCTGGCCGCAATTCCGCCTTCACCGGGCGGGCTGTTCCAACGCGACCCGATGCTTGAATTCGATACGACCGACAACAGGTTCCGCGACGAACTCCTGACCGAACCCCTGGATATTCAGGGTCAGGTCAAGAACACGGACGGTCATGTGACCATTCCGGACCGTCCGGGCATCGGCGTCGAACCGGATCGCGATTTCATCGCAAAATACTCCATTGGATGATCGTTCGGGGGACGTCCGTCAATATGTCGCCGATGACAATGAAGCGGGCTTCCTCAAATCCGGGCATGGCCGCGCCGCGCTCGGGGAAACGGAAAACGGAGCAAAATGACGAACGCCCCCATGCACGAATAGCAGGAGCGCAAAATTGGAATTGACCTGAGTCATTGATTTCATGGCGCGAGTGACGGGGCTCGAACCCGCGACCTCCGGCGTGACAGGCCGGCACTCTAACCAACTGAGCTACACCCGCGCATTCGCCGCGGACGGTTTCGATGGCGACCGTTGCGACGCGCGGTGAATTAGGCGCTTACCGATGCACTGTCAACATGATTGATCCGGCTTTTTTGACGGAGCGAAAGCAACGGCCGGAAGATCGCGGATCGGATCATCATCAATCCGGCCAACATCGGCGGTGAGACAATTTTTTCTTGCGCAACGACAGTCGAAACACTACACCACCGCCAGCCTTTCCGGGGCGGTTAGCTCAGCCGGTAGAGCGCCTCGTTTACACCGAGGATGTCGGGAGTTCGAGTCTCTCACCGCCCACCATCACATCATCGCATTTTCCGGCCGGATCCGGCGGCGTCATGGTGGACGGTCGCCGGTGGCGTGTCCATATTGCCGTAGATTCACACGTCCGGACCCAGACAACATGCTTTCACGCGATCGCCTTTCACGGAATTTCCGGCCAACGGTTTCCTCGCCGCCCGTCGAGTGGCTGGTTGCCGCGGGTCTGACCGCCTATGATGAAGCGCTTGCGGCAATGGAAGCCCGCGCCGACGCGATCAGAAAGGATCAGGCGCCGGAGCTGGTGTGGCTGATTGAACACCCGCCGCTCTACACCGCCGGGACAGGCGCCAAAGCCACCGACCTGATCGATGCAAAACGGTTTCCGGTACATTATGCGGGTCGCGGCGGTGAATACACATATCACGGTCCGGGACAGCGGGTTGCATACGTCATGCTCAATCTGAAACGCCGGCGGGAGGATGTCCGGGCCTTCGTTGCCGCGCTGGAGGAATGGATCATTCTGACGCTTGCGGCGTTCGACATTCGCGGTGAGCGCCGCACCGGCCGCGTCGGTGTTTGGGTTGTCAGGCCGGGGCGCCCCACCCTGCCGGACGGCTCTCCCGCGGAGGACAAGATAGCGGCGATCGGCATCAGGTTGCGGCGATGGGTCAGTTTTCACGGCATCGCGATCAATGTCGAGCCCGACCTGTCACACTATGGCGGCATTGTGCCGTGCGGCATTCGGGGCCATGGCGTCACCAGTCTGGTCGATATGGGGCTGCCTGTGACGATGGCGGATTTGGACATATCGCTAAAGACGGCATTCAAGCAGGTTTTTGGTGAGATTGCTGATCCGGGAGATCAATAATGCGCCTTGTCGCCATATCATTGGCCGCCGCGTTCTGCCTGTGTTCAGCTTTTGCGGCGAGCGTGCGGCAAGCCGCGGATACCGTTGCGCCCGAAGCCGGGACGGGAGTTTCGGCCAAACTGCCCATAATCGCAAAAAAGCGCATGGTTGTCGCCGCCAATCCGCTGGCGGCGCAAGCCGGCCACGACATATTGCGCAACGGCGGCTCGGCTGCCGATGCGCTGATAGCCGTGCAGACCGTGCTCGGTTTGGTCGAACCCCAGTCATCAGGCGTCGGAGGCGGCGGTTTCCTCGTCTGGTATGACGCCGAAACAGGCGGGATTTCTACTATAGACGGGCGCGAAACGGCGCCGGCGAATACCGGCGCTGATCTGTTTCTCGACAGCGACGGCAAGCCCATCAAGTTCTTCGATGCGGTCGTTGGCGGACGCTCGGTCGGCGTTCCCGGTGCGATCCGGTTGATGGAGATGATTCACCGGAAGCACGGAAGACTGCCGTGGGACACGCTTTTTTCCGCCGCGACATCGCTTGCCGAAGAGGGATTTGCGGTTTCGCCACGCCTTGCAAGCCTGATCGAGCGGGACAGCGAATGCCTGTACAGCCAACCGGGCGCGCGTTCCTATTTCTTTGATAAAGATGGAACGCCGCTCAAGGAAGGCCACAATCTGACCAATGTCGATTACGCCAAAGCGATGCGTTCGATAGCGCAAAGCGGCCCCGACGCATTTTACAACGGCGCGATCGCCGACAGCATCGTCGACGCCGTGCAACTGCACGCAACAAATCCGGGCGTCATGACCGCCGAGGACTTGTCTTCATATGAGGCCAGGGAACGCAATGCCGTCTGCGCGCCATACCGAACCTACGAGATTTGCGGCATGGGGCCGCCATCGTCGGGCGCGCTCACCATTGGCCAGATACTCGCAATGATCGAGCCGTTCGATCTGGCCGGACTCGGCCCGGAGAACCCGATCACCTGGAGGATAATCGGCGATGCGACGCGCCTTGCATTCGCCGACCGCGGCCTTTACATGGCCGACAGCGATTTCGTGAAGATGCCTTCGGGCCTGCTTGACCCGGATTATCTGGCATCGCGGTCGGCATTGCTGATCCGGCGGGACGCTCTGACCCAAAGCGAGGTCAGGCCTGGCGAGCCGCCATGGGATAAAGCCGAACTGAGGCTGAACGGAGTGGATATCGAACTGCCGTCGACCACCCATTTTGTGATTGTCGACAGTGCCGGGAATATCGCCTCGATGACCTCTTCGATCGAGAACGGCTTTGGCGCGCGCCGGATGGCCTCCGGTTTTCTGTTGAATAATCAGCTTACCGATTTTTCCTTTACGTCGACCCGGGACGGTAATGCCGTCGCCAACCGGGTCGAACCGGGCAAACGGCCGCGCTCTTCCATGTCGCCTACAATCATTCTGAAGGATGGCCGGCCGGCGTTTGCATTGGGGTCTCCGGGCGGATCGAACATTATTCCGTATGTCGCGAAGACAATTGTCGCGCTGATCGACTGGAAGATGAACCCGCAGGAAGCCGTATCCGTTCCGCATTTGACCAACCGGTTCGGCCGTTATGATGTGGAGAAGGGAACGTGGGCGGAGAGTTTGATCCCGGATTTGCAGGCGTTTGGGTATGAAGTCCGCGCCCGGGCGCTAAATTCCGGTCTTCACCTTGTAGCTTTCACCGAAAACGGTCTTGAGGGCGGCGCGGATCCGCGCCGGGAGGGCATTGCCGCGGGAGACTGACCTCCAATCGGAATATCGCTTCGGCTTGCGCAGGCCGCCGATCAAAGCGGACCGGTATGCGTTTGCCGCGTCGTAGCCCAACAGAATTTTCGGGTTTTGGCAGAATCGCGGTATAAAGCCTTTTTGCGCCAACACAAAACGACGTTACAGGCAGCCTTAGATGACAAACAATTCTCTCCAGAACCTTTTGAATTCATAACGAGAAGCAGCGCGCACCGAGCGTGACAAGGGCACTTACTTTGAGCGCCTTTCCATTGCCTATCTGAACCATGATCCCGTGCAGGTCGAACAATATGAAGATGTGAAGCCATACGCGACTTGGGCAATTGAGCAAGGCTGGGACGGTCGAGACACGGGGATCGACCTTGTGGCAAAGCTCAAGGAAGAAGACGGTTACGCCGCTATCCAATGCAAATTCTACAATGCGGCCTACCGCATTCGCAAAGAAGATATCGACAGCTTCATTTCTGCTTCAGGGAAAGAGCCCTTTAAGCGCCGTGTGATCATCGACACCACTGAGCGCACGTGGAGCAAAAACGCCGAAACGATGATCCGGGGGCAGGCGATCCGAACCATCCGCATCGGTCTCAACGATCTTCAGGAAAGCCCGATCCTCTGGGAGACCTTTGCCGCCAAGGGCGAGGTTGTCCTAGCAGACAAAAAGACGCTCAGGCAGCACCAGAAGGAAGCCTTGCAGAATGTGTGTGCAGGGCTGAACGAAGCCGATCGCGGCAAGCTGATCATGGCTTGCGGTACGGGTAAAACCTTCACCAGCTTGAAGATTGCCGAGGACCTCGCGGGGCAAGGCAGGTTTGTGCTGCTTCTCGTGCCATCCCTCGCGCTCATGTCTCAGACCGTGCGAGAGTGGACAGGCGACACCAAGACTCCGCTTCGCTCTTTTGCGGTTTGCTCCGATGCGCAAGTCGGCAAACGTCGAGCGAGCAATAACGATGTGGCCGAGATCGACATCCTCGATCTCGCCTTTCCGGCCAGTACCGACTCGGCAAAGCTTGCGGAAGGAGTCAATCATCCCGCACCCGATAGGATGACCGTGGTGTTTGCGACCTACCAATCCATTCAGGTGATTGCTGACGCCCAAGAGAAGCACGGCGTTCCCGAGTTCGATCTGATCATTTGCGATGAGGCGCACCGCACCACGGGCGCGACCCTCGCAGGCGATGATGCATCCAATTTCGTGAAGGTTCACGACAACGACGTGATTCAGGGCAGGAAGCGGCTCTACATGACCGCAACCCCGCGCATCTTTGGCGATAACGTCAAAGCCAAGGCTGATGATGTCGGGGCGGTGCTCGCCTCGATGGACGATGAAAGCCTCTTCGGAAAAACCCTCTTTTATCGCGGGTTCTCATGGGCAGTGCAGAACAACTTGCTCACCGACTACAAGGTGATCGTGCTGGCCATGGACGAGGGGCTAATCAGCACCGGCGTTCAAAGGCGCCTTGCCGACAGCGCGAGCGAGCTTGTCCTCGATGACGCCACCAAGATCGTGGGATGTTACAAAGCGTTGACCAAAGCGGATATGAAAACGGATGTGGCGGCCGACCCGCATCCGATGCGCCGTGCCTTGGCTTTCTGCAAAGATATCCGCAGTTCGGAACTGATTCGCGACGAGTTTTCCGCCGTGGTCGATGAGTTCCTTGGTTATGATCCGATCCTTGATGCCGTCAAGCAAGACGACGATCGGCTCCGCTGCGAGATCGAGCATGTGGATGGCACATTCAACGCCAAGAAACGCGGCATGCTTCTCGATTGGCTGAAGGCCGAAGCCGGCGACCACATATGCCGCATTCTCACCAATGCCCGTTGTCTCTCAGAGGGCGTGGACGTGCCCGCGCTCGATGCGATCATGTTCCTGCACCCGCGCAAGAGCCAGATCGACGTTGTGCAATCAGTCGGGCGTGTCATGCGCCGCGCCGAAAGCAAGAAAATGGGCTATGTGATCCTGCCCGTGGGCGTGCCGGCAGACGTACCGCCCGAACAGGCGCTTGCCGATAACGAGAAGTTTCGCGTGGTCTGGCAAATCCTGAACGCGCTTCGCGCCCACGATGATCGTTTCGATGCGACCGTCAACAAGGCGTTCCTTGGCCAGGACGTGAGCGGCCGGATTGAGATCATTGGCGTCACCGGCACGCCGGAGACCGACAGCGACGAGTTGAAGGCCGTGACGGCCGTGGTCGAAGAATTGCCGACCAGAGCCGCCCCTGCCAAATCAAACATCGGAACGCTAGCACATGATCCCGCTGTGACCGGCCCCGAGCAGGCTGAAATGACATTCTCGGTTGATGAATTCTCCCGCGCCATCATGGCCAAGATCGTCAAGAAATGCGGGACGCGAGACTATTGGGAAGATTGGGCAACCAACATTGCCGACATCGCCAAGAACCACATCACCCGCCTGACCGGCATCTTGAAAGACCCTGACACCGAGGCACGCAAAGCCTTCGATGCTTTCCTTGAAGAACTGCGCGACGATCTGAATGAAACGATCACCGAGGCCGACGCGATTGAGATGCTGGCGCAGCACATCATCACGCGCCCCGTCTTCCAGGTGCTCTTCGAAGGCCACCGGTTCACATCAGAAAACCCCGTCTCGCGCACGATGCAGCACGTGCTGGACGTACTCAACGAAGCCAACCTAGACAAGGAATCCAAAAATCTCGAAAAATTCTATGCAAGCGTAAAACTCCGCGCCCAGGGCATCACCGACCCACAGGCCAAGCAACGCTTGATCGTGGAGTTCTACGACAAGTTTTTCCGCAACGCCTTCCCGCGCACGACCGAAAAGCTTGGCATCGTCTACACGCCCGTAGAGATCGTGGATTTCATCATCCATTCGGTGAACGAGGTGTTGCAGGAGGAATTCGGCCAGACCCTTGGCTCGGAGGCGTCCATATTATCGACCCTTTCACCGGTACCGGTACGTTCATCACGCGGCTGCTGCAATCCGGCCTGATCGCGTCGGAAGAGCTTGAGCACAAATTCCGCAATGAAATCCACGCCAACGAGATCGTGTTGCTGGCCTACTACATTGCCGCAGTCAACATCGAGGCGGTGTATCACGGGCTTCAGGGCGGGGGCTATGTGCCCTTCGAAGGCATCTGCCTCACCGATACTTTTCAGATGTATGAGAGCGACGATCTGATCTCGCACTACATGCCTGACAATTCGGAGCGTCGGAAATGCCAGAAGGCGCAGGACATCAAGGTCATCATTGGCAACCCGCCCTATTCGGCGGGGCAGAAGAGCGAGAACGACAACGCCGCCAATGTTGGATATCCGACGCTTGATGCACGAATCCGCGATACCTACGCCGCGCATTCCAAGGCGGCGCTGCAAAAGAACCTGTATGACAGCTATATCCGCGCGGTCCGGTGGGGCAGTGACCAGCTCGACAAGGCCGGTGGGGGCGTAATGGCCTACGTGACCAACGCAGGCTGGCTTGATGGTAATGCAATGGACGGAATGCGGAAATGTCTGAAGGACGAATTCGCGAAAGTCTTCGTGTTCCATCTCCGGGGTAATGCGAGAACCTCTGGCGGGGAACGCCGGAAAGAGAAGGGGAACGTCTTCGGTGAAGGAAGTCGTGCGCCTATTGCCATCACAGTCTTGGTGAAGAATCCGGAAAGCGCCGCCAGGGGTGAAATCCGTTTTCATGATATTGGTGATTATCTGGATCAGAAGCAGAAGCTTGGAATTATCCGAGAATTTCGCTCGCTATCGGGTGTTTCAGCGGCCGAAGGATGGACTTCCATCCAACCAGACGAGCACAACGATTGGCTAAACCAACGCGATGCAACCTTCGACGCTTTCATCCGCATCGGTGAGAAGAAGGATAAGACTGCCGAGAAGCTGTTTGAGAACTTCTCTCAGGGTATCCTGACCAGCCGCGACGCATGGTGCTACAATCCGAGTGGAGCGGTTGTGCAAGATCGCATATCTCAAACCATAGGCTTCTTTAATTCCGAAATTGACCGATTGAGCGCAGCCGATCAGCTCAAGCATGCCAGAGGTAAAGTTAATCGTGACCCCACAAGAATTAGTTGGTCGCGGGCGCTTTTGAACGATGCGGAACGTGGCAAGAAGGCAGAGTGCGATCCTGAAAACATCGTGACCTCTGTATATCGCCCTTTCACAAAGCAGTGGGCCTATTTTGATAGACGTTTCAATGAGATAGTCTATCAGGCTGATCGTCTTTTCCCAAGCGCCAAAACTGAGAACCGGATTATTGGGACGGTTGGAATGGGAGCGGGTGGCGAATTCTCAGCACTGATGCTGGATGCGCTTCCGAATTTTCATACTATGGCGACTGGCCAGTGCTATCCACTTAGCGTTTTTGAACCTGTTTCAGAAGAAGACGATGACCTCTTCTCGGGCGGGGAGGCGCCCAAGGGTTATCGTCAGCGGGACGGCATCACCGATGCTGGCCTGAAGCACTTTCAGGCAGCCTACCCAGGCGATGATATCACCAAGGAAGACGTGTTCTACTACATCTATGGCCTTCTGCATTCCGAAGAGTATCGCTCGCGCTATGCCAACAATCTGTCCAAGGAACTGCCGCGCATCCCATGCATGAAGAAGGCCGAGGATTTCCGGGCGTTCAGCCATGCCGGTCGCGCCCTGGGCGACCTGCATGTGAACTATGAGAGCGTCGATCCCTATCCGGTCACGATCAAGCAGGGCGACCTGCGCATGGCGGTGATCGGAAACCCTGAAACTTTCTACCGCGTGACCAAGATGAAATTCGGCGGCACCGCGCGCGCGACCAAGGACAAGAGCACGGTGATCTACAACGCCAATATCGCCATGCAGGACATCCCGCTCGAAGCCTATGACTACGTGGTGAACGGCAAGCCTGCCCTCGAATGGGTAATGGAGCGCCAGGTCGTGAAGACCGACAAGAAAAGCGGCATCACCAACGACGCCAACCGCTATGCGGTCGAGACCATGGACAACCCCGCTTATCCGCTTGAGCTGTTCCAGAGGATGATCACGGTGAGCCTTGAGACGATGAAAATCGTCCGAGGGCTTCCTAAGTTGGATATTGATTGAGTAATGTATATGATCACCGCATTTCAGCGCTTCTCGATTGTCGCGCCGATCACCGAAATTCCATGATCGCTTTATCGACCGCCAGGCTGTCGCCCGGTTTCGCATTCAGCTTCGCGACCGTCAGATCGCGCTCGGCGCGCAAAACGTTTTCCATCTTCATGGCCTCGACAACGGCGAGCGTGTCGCCCGCCTTGACGGATTGCCCCTCCTCCACCGCGATCGACACGACCAGACCCGGCATCGGGCACAGGAGCATTTTCGACGTGTCCGGCGGTTCCCTGACCGGCATCAGCCTGTCGAGCGCGGCGATGTCGGGACACATTGCGCGGGCGGCCGCCGATATTCCCCGCCAGGCAATTCCCACTCCGTTGAGCGCCGCCCGAATCTGGGCGGAAACGCGCCGCGACCCGACCTTTCCGCGCCAGACCGCCTGCCCCGGTCGCCAGTCGGAGTAAACGCGCAAGGGTGTGGCGCCATTCACCGAAAGTTCGATTTCCATCGGGATCGACACCCCACCTCCGGCGATTTCGATATCGACGTATTTATCATCCACGCGAACCACCCATTGCCGCCGCAATTCGCCCGAGTGCGGAGTCAGCCGGCCCGCATGGCGGTCGAGACGGTCCTTGCGCAGCAGTTCGACAGCCAGAGCAATCGAAGACAACACTTTGATGTCGTTCTTGTCCGGCTCGACGGGTGCGAACCCATCGGGATACTCCTCCTCTATGAAGGCGGTCGAAATGCGCCCGTCGCGCCAACGGCGATGCCGCATGAGCGCGCTCAGGAAGGGAATGTTGTGCTCAATACCGTCGATGACGAAGGAATCGAGCGCATCGGACATTGCATCAATCGCCTGCGGTCTGGACGGCGCCCATGTACACAGTTTGGCGATCATCGGATCGTAGAACATCGAGATTTCCGACCCTTCGGTCACACCGGTATCGTTGCGAACGACAATATCGCCAATCCGACCTTCCTCGGGCGGACGGTAGCGCGTCAGACGGCCGATCGACGGCAGAAAATTCCGATAGGGGTCTTCGGCGTAGAGCCTGCTTTCGACCGCCCAACCGTTGGGTCCGATATCCTTCTGCGACAATTCGAGCTTTTCTCCGGCGGCAATGCGGATCATCTGCTCCACCAGATCGACGCCGGTGATCAGTTCGGTCACCGGATGTTCGACCTGCAGCCGCGTGTTCATTTCGAGAAAATAGAAATCGCGGTCCTTGTCGACGATAAACTCGACCGTGCCGGCGCTTTGATAGTCCACGGCCCTGGCCAGCGCACAGGCTTGCTCACCCATGGCCTTGCGGGTTTTCTCATTGAGGAACGGAGACGGCGCCTCCTCGACCACCTTCTGATTCCGCCGCTGTATCGAACATTCGCGTTCACCGAGATAAACGCAGTTGCCGTGGCTGTCGGCCAGCACCTGGATTTCGATGTGACGCGGTTCCCGCACGAACTTTTCGATGAAGATGCGATCATCGCCGAATGACGATGCGGCTTCGGACTTCGAACGCTCGAAACCTTCGCGCGTCTCCTCATCATTCCAGGCGATGCGCATGCCCTTGCCGCCGCCGCCGCCGGACGCCTTGATCATGACAGGATATCCGATCCGAGCCGCGATTTTTGCCGCGTGACCGGCGTCGTCGATCAGACCCATGAATCCGGGAACGGTCGACACGTCGGCATCGGCGGCGATCTTCTTCGAGGTGATCTTGTCGCCCATCGCCTCCATCGCCCTGGGCCTGGGACCGATGAAGACCACGCCCTTCGCCTCCAACGCTTCGCAAAAAGATGCTCGTTCCGACAAGAATCCATATCCGGGATGAACACCCTCGGCACCGGTCTGCTCGCAGGCCGCAACGATGTTGTCCGCGACGAGGTAGCTTTCGGCGGCGGGCGGCGGACCGATATGAACGGCTTCGTCAGCCATTTCGACATGAACGGCGTCCCGGTCGGCGTCCGAAAAGACCGCCACCGTCCTGATCCCCATCTTCCGCGCCGACCGGATTACGCGGCAGGCGATCTCACCCCTGTTGGCGATCAGGATTTTGTTGAACATCGGCCCCTCTCCGTTGAGCCTGTTTTACGGGCAATGCCGGCGGCGCTCAAGCCAACGAACGGTTAATGAACCAATGGTCCGCGCGAGGGCGCCGGGTCAAAAATGTTCGCCCGATCTGAATGGTCCCACACGAGTGGAAGCGGCGACGAGATATGCCGTCGACCAGCCAATGAGCAAAAATCCGTTGATCCCTTCGATCGCAGCCGCCAGCCGCCACTCCACCGGCGGCGCGATGTCTCCGATGCCGAGCGTCGAAAACGTCGTCGCCGAGAAGTAGAGCGATGTTTCAAAATCAGGGAAAGCATCGACGATCCGGTATCCGACCGCCCACAGGAATACCTCGACCATGAGCACGACAAATATGCCGAACACCACGGTGATCATCGCGATGACGCGGCTGCGCCGTCCGTTCATTCGAAAGCGCGCGACCAGCCAGCCCATCGCATGGGTGACGCCGATCAGGCCAAAAGTGTGAATTCCGACGGTCAATGCGACGACGACGGTGCCGAAAAGAATATTGATCGACAATTCAGTTGTCCTCCGTCGCTCTGATTTCGCGCTCGCGCCAGAAGGTGTAAAGCCCCGACGCGATGATTATCGCTATGCCGAGCCATTTGGCCGGGGTCGGAAAATCGCCAAACAGCAAAAGACCGATTCCGGCCGCCGTGACGATCTCGAAATACTGGAAGGGCGCCAAAAGCGAGGCCGGCGCATATCTGAACGCCTGAATGACCATCAGATGGCCTCCGGCGGACAGCAGTCCGATTATGACCAGCAATGCCCAGGAAATCGCATGGATCGGCATGGCGGGCGTCATGTCCGCAATCCCGATTGCCGTACCGCCCAACACGGCCAGTCCGAGCGTTACGCTCGCGCCGGCACCGGCGACCATTTGCATCACGACCGGCTTGTCATCGATTGCAAGCCGTTTGTTCAAAATCAGATAGAATGCGAATAGCGCCGCGGTGCAAAGCGGCAACAGCGATACCGGCCCGAACAGTTCATAGCTTGGTTGAATGACGATGAGCGCCCCGATGAACCCGATGGCGACCGCGATGCGCCGCCGCCAGCCGATCTTTTCCTTCAATATCAAGGCGGACAATGCGGTCAGCAACAAAGGCTCGACAAAGAATACCGCGATCGCATCGGCGACAGGCATGTACTTGACCGCGACAAAAAACAGCAGACTCGCCAGACCGAGCAGCGCGCCCCTGAGCAGGTTGGACCACAAATGCAGGGGGCGCAGGCCTGAAATGCCGATGATGACCGCGATCAACGGCACAAGAACGACAAACTGAACGAGGAAGCGGGCGAGCGCTATTTGACCGGGCGACAGCCGATCGACGGTGGCGAGCCACTTTCCGATGATGTCCATCAAGGGCAATATCAGCATGGCGGCGGCCATGATCGTCATGCCACGGGCATGTTGCCCCTCAAGCGTCGCGGCGTTCTGGTCATCGGTCGCCATCAGATTCTCCGATTGCCGGACCGGACATTGCTTCCGCATAGCCGGGCAATCAAGTTGTTTTGTCGGTTGAGCAGACCGTGGCCGTTCGGCCACGCCGCTCGACCATCGACTTTCACAGGAACGGGTTGAATCGGTTATGAAAAGCTGAAAGGTTGTTTGCGAGTTTGTCTGGAGGGAAACACCGATGAAAACCCGTGCCGCCGTCGCCTTTGAAGCCGGAAAACCGCTTGAAATCGTCGAGGTCGACCTTGAGGGGCCAAAGGAAGGTGAGGCGCTGGTCGAGATCAAGGCGACCGGCATTTGCCATACCGACGAATTCACCCTTTCGGGCGCCGATCCGGAAGGCCGGTTCCCCGCGATCCTCGGCCACGAGGGTGCAGGCATCGTGCGGGAAGTCGGCACGGGCGTGAAAAGTTTGAAGCCCGGCGATCATGTCATCCCGCTTTACACGCCGGAGTGCCGCGAGTGCGAGTATTGCCTCAATCCCAAGACAAACCTCTGCCAGGCGATCAGGACCACGCAAGGCGCGGGCGTGATGCCGGACGGCACCAGCCGCTTTTCCCACAAAGGCGAAAAGGTGCTGCACTACATGGGCTGCTCGACCTTCTCCAATCACACGGTGATGCCGGAGATTGCGCTTGCCAGGGTCAACGAAAAGGCCCCGTTCGACAAGATCTGCTACATCGGCTGCGGGGTGACGACCGGCATCGGCGCGGTGCTCAACACGGCCAAGGCGGAGGAAGGCTCCAACTGCGTCGTGTTCGGGCTCGGCGGTATCGGGTTGAATGTTATCCAGGGGTGCGAACTGGCTGGCGCGGACATGATCGTCGGTGTCGATCTTAATCCCGACCGCGAGGTCTGGGGCCGCAAGTTCGGCATGACGCATTTCGTCAATCCCAAAGACGTTGGCGGTTCCATCGTCGAGCATCTCGTCGAGCTGACCGGCGGTGGCGCGGACTATTCGTTCGAATGCATCGGCAATGTGCAGGTGATGCGCGACGCGCTGGAATGCGCTCACAAGGGCTGGGGCCAGTCGATCATCATCGGGGTCGCCGGCGCCGGCCAGGAGATTTGCACCCGCCCGTTTCAACTGGTGACCGGCCGGTCATGGCGCGGTACGGCGTTCGGCGGCGCCAAGGGCCGCACCGATGTGCCCAAAATCGTCGACTGGTACATGGACGGCAAGATTCAGATCGACCCGATGATCAC
Source organism: Rhizobiaceae bacterium (assembly GCA_965204295.1). Taxonomy (GTDB): domain Bacteria; phylum Pseudomonadota; class Alphaproteobacteria; order Rhizobiales; family Rhizobiaceae; genus JAWKWH01. Next base: position 503,412 of record OZ241973.1, on the reverse strand, counting down.
CCACACCATGCCGCTCGACGACATCAACAGGGCCTTCGACCTCATGCATGCGGGCGAATCCATCAGATCCGTCGTGGTGTATTGAAACGGGAATTTCGATTATGAGGCTCTAAAATATGCGGAAGACAGGTATGAAAAAACTGTCTTGAAATTGAATGAATGAAAAAAGGATAAATGATCATGCTTAAGAAGTTGTTGATTTCAACGGCTTTGGGGGGTCTGTGTTTCACAGACCCCGTTCCATGCCGATACCGGTTCATGGAAATCCCACATTTCCATTAAGAGAATTACTGGTAAGGAGACTATTACAGTATATGTGGAATCTGATGATTTTAGAGCCGAGAAGGCAGTATTGTATATCCAGTGTACTGGTAAACGATATAATTATATATTATTGAATTTTCATACTTCTCATTTCGATATTGATGTTCCTGGAAGTAGTTTGGTTAGTTTGGTTTATTGTGTAGATGGAGGGGATATGAAATCTCAGTTGGTTATATCTGAGTATGGGAATAAATCCGTGGAGTTTCCCACTGACGATCATGCTATCGAGTTTGCCAAGGAATTGCTTGATAGGAACATCTTGTTAGTTGATATGGTATATAATGGAGGTATGGGGTTCGGGTTTGATATATCCGGTTTGCGGGAAGCTATAAAGCCTGTACGAGAGGCATGTAACTGGTAATCGGGAGGAATCGTTATGGTTGATGATGACTCGTTTCTCCAAATCGGCGGACGGCGGATTGCACCGGAAACCCTGTATCCGCGACAGGCGGGCCTGAAGCCGAAGTGAGCAAGCCCTCGGCGCAGTGCGTTCTCGTCGATGCCGATGCCTGTCCGGTCAAACCCGAGATCCTGAAAGTTGCCGAACGCAGGGGATTGAAGGTTGTCTTTGTGGCGAATGGCGGTTTGAGGCCATCCCGCGATCCACTGGTGGAGAATGTCATTGTCGGCGCGGGATTTGACGCGGCCGACGACTGGATCGCCGCGCGCGCGACATCATGGCGGTTTGAGGCCATCCCGCGATCCACTGGTGGAGAATGTCATTGTCGGCGCGGGATTTGACGCGGCCGACGACTGGATCGCCGCGCGCGCGACATCGTCGAGCATTGTCGTGACCTCCGATGTGCCGCTCGCCGCACGATGCATCGAAGCCGGTGCGCAGGTCATCGGACCCACCGGCAAGGCATTTGACGAGAAAACAATCGGAATGGCCGTGGCCATGCGCGATTTGAAGCAGGGTTTGCGCGAGGCGGGCGAAATCAGGGTGTACAATGCGGCATTTTCGCCCCGTGACCGTTCCGCCTTCCTTCAGGCTCTAGAACAGGCTATCCGTCACGCACCGAAAACCGGCGAAACAGGACAACAGAATTGAAAACCGTATCCGCTTCAAAGGCTCACGGCGGCATCCAGGGCGTTTACAGTCATGATTCCAACGCTTGCGGCTGCGGGATGACGTTTGCGGTTTTCGCGCCGCCGCAGGCCCAAGACGGCCCCTGCCCCGTGGTCTGGTATCTCTCCGGGCTCACCTGCACGCATGCCAACGTGATGGACAAGGGAGAATACCGGCGAACCGCGGCCGAACTCGGTTTGATCATTGTCTGTCCGGACACCAGTCCGCGCGGTGAAAACGTCCCGGATGAAGCGGACGACTGGCGGTTCGGTTCCGGTTCCGGTTTTTACCTCGACGCGACACGGGAACCGTGGCGCAGGAACTATCGCATGCATTCCTACATCACCGATGAATTGCCGGGACTTGTCGCGGACAAGTTCCCCGCGGACATGGATCGGCAAGCGATCTTCGGTCATTCGATGGGCGGCCACGGCGCCTTGACCATCGCGCTCAAAAACCCCGACCGTTTCAAGAGCTGTTCGGCGTTTGCGCCGATTGTCAATCCGTCGACCGCCGACTGGTCGTCAGGAGCATTCGCCCGCTATCTGGGCGAGAACCGGAAGAACTGGCGGACCTGCGACGCCTGTCAGCTCATCGAGGACGGCGCCCGATTTCCGGAATTCCTAGTCGACCAGGGTGACGCGGACGGATTTCTGAATGACGGTCTGAGACCATGGTTGCTGGTCGATGCATGCGAAAATGCCGGTATCGACCTGACACTGCGGATGCAGGAAGGGTATGACCACTCATACCACTTTATCTCGACGTTCATGGACGACCACCTGCGCTGGCACGCGGATCGTCTTGGCGATTGAGGACTGCCGTCGGTGTATCGGGTCGAGAGCGTCTACAGCTTCATCGTCGCGGACGAACGATGGAGCGACAACAAATCCTCCCAGGGACGGTTAGTAATAAACCGCACGGACACACTCGGCGTCGATATCGGCGCGTTCAACATTTACAACTCCGCCGGAGACAGCGATACGCTTGTCGGCCGGCTTGCGCCCGCCCGCGAGGCTTGCGGCATGACAACCGCGCAACGACTTTGTAATCATGGGAATGTGATCGCTCCGAACCGCACGCCAACCTTCTGGCGACGATTGCCGGCATTTCGCACGGCGTCCGGGCATCGAAACCGCCTGAATATAAGCCTACCCTGGCTGATCCATGATGGCGTCGGCGATGCGCCGAATGACAATCTGAATTCGGATATCGTCAGTCTGCTGCGCGGTCACCTGGAGCAGATGAAGGGCTTGTGCGAAAAAACCGACGCGATAATCGAATGCCTTGAAACGGAATTGCAGCGGCTTTAACGCCACTCGGACAACGCTGATGACACGGATTCCCGTTCACGCGATTTTGTCGAACAAGGGCTGCAAATCGGGATGAATTTGGGGGTGATTCACGCTTGAGGCGAAGCTGAACGTCAACTGGTCTCTGAGAAGCGGAGCGTAGAAGACTTCTTGCGGGATGTTGAGATTCGGGATGTGACGCCCGAGGCCGTGCGGGAGGGGTTCAGGGGTTGTCAAACGTGATTGATGACCAAGCGTTTCATCATATTTCGGCTCGCCGTATTGCGTTTCCTTGTTGATTGCATTAGTCTTATTGAGTGTTTCCAAAGGGCAGCTTGTTGGATTGTGAAATGTGAGCATCATCAACTTTAAAGGGGACGTCGGGAAGACAACGCTCTCCTTTAATTTGGCCGCAGGACTGACCTGGTATCATAAAGCAAAGGTGCTATTGATCGACATGGATCACCAAATCAGTCTGTCAATTGTCTGCCTTGGTGCGAGAAAATGGAAAGAGGTTTTAAAGTTTGCTAAATCGGTGAAAGAGGTGTTCAAGCCTTTTGTCGGCCAAAGCCAGAACATGCCCGGAAAGGAAATTATCTGCGAGCGGCGGAATTCATGGGAGTTACAGAATTACCCAAACCTAATGATCGTTCCGGCAGATTTGGAGTTGGATGATGTGGAAATCGAATTAACAGCTTCTCACCACGGAAATGCCATCCAGTCTGAATGGGATAAGCGGACGCTGGTGTGCAAGTGGTTGGAGGAAACTGGAGTTGACGCTGACTTCGATTACATCATTTTTTGACTGTCCTCCAGCAACTAAGATTGTTTCTCAGAACGCTATTGCGGCCAGCCATGGCTACATCATTCCCATTGTACCAGAAGCAGTCATGGAACGCGGAGCGCCCCATCTGGTCAACATGGTGAAAAATGGCATCGACAAACGGCTAACAGCGCTTGCGGCCATGGGAGGAACGCCAAGAGGCATGTATGTGCCTGATACGAAATTGACTGGCTTGGCGATAACAAGAATTCAGACGAGTGGCCCAGCTCATTCAGGCTATATAAACGACCATACTCAACACCTGTCTTCTCTGAAACGAACTTGGGGAAACCACCTTGAAAGCCCTACATTGAGGCGGGAACAGGGGTTTCACAAGCCCTCGCGGAGGGCGTTCCCGTTTATGAACGTTCTAACACGCAGAACATTGGCGGAAGAGATATTGACGGGATGTATCGGCGACTCACCGATGCTTTGAAGATAAGGATAGACACACTGTGAAAGTATATATGCGCAAAAAATCGCCCCAATCGAATGATATAAACGCTGGCGAATTAGGTCGATACTTGGCTAGGCTGGCCTCACTCACTGGGGACGCAAAAACCGGAAACCGGGCTCTAAGTGCTTCTTTGAGAGAGTTGGCCGATTTCCTGATTACTTCAAAGGCAAACTCAGTATCGGACGCTCTTTCAATCATCCGCAATTCTGTCACTGCGGAACCTGAAATTCCATCGGATGAAGCCACGTTGTGGACAAGAAAAGAAACGGCAAAGTCGTTATCGCAGGCACTTCCAAACATTAGCAGCTCTGCCGCTACGGAACCCGAACTTTCGTCGGATGAAGCTGCGTTGTTGACAAAAGAAGAAATTCTTAACCGAATAGGCAGTGAAATAACCAGTAGGAAGCAGTTAGCGCTGATCGGAAGTGTCCGATTTGGAATACACGATTCACGTCTCCAAAAACTTAACCGCGAGGATCTCATTCGGGCTTTACTTTCGGCCATTGAACACGAGCGGTCCATTGAAATTCTCTCTGATCAGGCAAGGATCGGCGGTGAGAGGCGGAAATCTTGAGCGCGCATCGCCAATAAAAATCTAATATTACAAATAGCTACAACAATAGAAACCAGTTTTGACACACCACACTCGCAAGGTACTTTTCTTTAGGATCATGCCACCCAGCGGAGGGTGCAAGCACACTGGCGGCTCCAAGCAGAGAAGCCTTGACCAGTGAATCGACCAGCCGCCAACAACACAACACCCCTACCACCGCCCGGAAAGCTGCTCACATCCGCAGAGGTCATCAGCCTTGAGAAGAACGCGGCCCGCCGCGCGGAGAAGCTTGGCACCGTCATTAACGGCCTTGAGACTGGCATCGCTCGGCGTGTCGAAGAGGCAGCAACCTCCGCCGCCCTTGTCGTTGCCGTGGCGGACCCGCCGGGCCTCGTACCAACAAAGCCGCCGACTGACTGCGGCACGGATATCGCCGTCGGCTCAATGCGGCGATTTGGCGTGCCGCTCGGTTATGGCGGACCTCATGCGGCCTATATATGGCGGTATCCGACGCGCTTGCACGGCTGATGCCGGGCCGCATCGTTGATCAATCGGCCGATACGAAAGGTAGACCCGGTTACCGTTTGGCGTCGCAGACAAAAGAGCGGCATATCCGATGCGACAAGGCGACTTCAAACATCTGCACCGCTCAGGCTCTGCTCGCCACTATATCCGCCGCCTATGCGATCCGGCATGGTTCCGGGGGATTGAGGAAAATTGCCGATCACGCTCACGGTCCGGCGGCACGGTTTACCGCCGGATTGACTAATGCCGCTCTGACTGTACGGGTGATTCCCTGACAACCCGGGATCAATCGGCTTAACCAGGGCCTATATCGAGTAGGATGGTTGGCGGTCCATTACAAATGCTCCTGAAAGGCCGCATCGCGAATTTACCTCCCGTTAACCCGGGTGTCGTGAAGGTCGGTCGCATCATGCGCCAAACCATGACAACATCCGGGTGATTCGCCAGATGCCGGAACGACACCTCGTGACAGACGACGCCGCGGACCTGTTTGCTGAAATCGACGCGCCGGAAGCGGCCGCGCCGGGACCGGTGCCTGTTTCGCGCAAAAAACGGGCCCGGCGGCAGGGCGAAGGATATAGCGCCGCCGACATCGAGGTTCTCGAAGGGCTTGAGCCCGTGCGCCGCCGCCCCGGCATGTATATCGGCGGAACCGACGAAAAGGCGCTGCACCACCTGTTCGCCGAAGTCATCGACAATTCGATGGACGAGGCGGTGGCAGGACATGCCAGCTACATCGAGGTCGAACTCGATTCCGACGGGTTTTTGTCCGTCACGGACAACGGTCGGGGCATCCCTGTCGACCCGCATCCGAAATACAAGGCGAAATCGGCGCTTGAGGTCGTCATGACCACGCTGCATGCGGGTGGGAAGTTCGACTCCGGGGTTTACGAAACATCGGGCGGTCTGCATGGCGTCGGCGTCTCGGTCGTCAATGCGTTGTCGGACACGCTGGAGGTGGAGGTCGCGCGCGGGCGACGGCTCTACCGTCAAAAATTTTCGAGAGGCGCGCCGGCGGGCGGGCTGGAGGATCTTGGAGAAGTTCACAACCGGCGCGGGACCAGGGTGAGGTTTCATCCGGACGCGGAGATTTTCGGCGCCAAGACGAAATTCGAGCCGGCGCGTCTGTACCGCATGGCCCGGTCGAAAGCTTATCTTTTCGGCGGCGTCGAAATTCGCTGGATTTGCGCTCCATCCCTGATTGGCGGGAAGGATGAAACGCCGGACAAGGCCACGTTCCACTTTCCGGGCGGTTTGAAGGACTATCTCGTCGCCGGTCTGGGTAATGAACATCAGGTGACGGCAGAGGTGTTCGCCGGCAAGAGCGACAAGCGAGGCGGCCATGGCTCGGTCGAGTGGGCGATAATTTGGCATGGCGGCGACGGTTTCATGAATTCCTACTGCAATACGGTTCCGACTCCGGAGGGCGGCGCACATGAAGCCGGCTTCAGGGCGGCATTGACGCGCGGCCTGAAGGCATATGGAGAACTGACCGCGAACAAGCGCGCGTCGATCATCACCAATGACGACATGATGATTACGGCGGCAGGCATGTTGTCCGTGTTCATCCGCGAGCCCGAGTTTGTCGGGCAGACCAAAGACAGACTGGCGACGGCGGAGGCGGGCCGCATCGTCGAAGCCGCCGTGCGCGACCGGTTCGATCACTGGTTGGCCGACAGCCCGCAACAAGCCACCAAACTGCTGGAATGGGTGATTGCCCGTGCAGATGAACGGGTTCGGCGGAGACAGGAAAAGGAAGTCGTCCGCAAAAGCGCGGTCCGCAAATTGCGCCTGCCCGGCAAACTTGCCGACTGTACGCAAGGCGCAGCGGCGGGAGCGGAATTGTTCATCGTCGAGGGCGATTCCGCCGGCGGTTCCGCAAAGCAGGCGCGCGACCGGCGGATGCAGGCGATTCTGCCGTTGCGCGGCAAGATCCTGAACGTCGCCAGCGCCGGACGGGAAAAACTAACGACCAATCAGCAACTCGCCGACCTGATTCAGGCGCTTGGCTGCGGGACGCGTCAAAAATATCGCGAGGAAGACCTGCGCTACGACCGCGTGATCATCATGACCGACGCCGATGTGGATGGCGCGCACATCGCCTCCCTGCTGATCACCTTCTTCTACCAGGAACTTCCCGACCTTATCCGGCGGGGACATCTTTATCTGGCTGTTCCGCCGCTCTACCGCATCAATCAGGGCGGCAAGACGCTTTATGCCCGGGACGACGCGCACAAGGATCATCTTCTGGAGACGGAATTTACCGGCCGCGGCAAGATCGACGTCGGAAGGTTCAAGGGTTTGGGCGAAATGCTACCCAGGCAATTGAAGGAAACGACGATGGATGCGGCGAAGCGCACATTGCTGCGCGTCGAGATGATGGAAGACGCCGACTCCACGAAAACCGCCGTCGATGCGCTAATGGGTGCCAAGCCGGAGGCGCGCTTCCGTTTCATTCAGGAACGGGCCGAATTCGCCGACGAACTGGATATTTGACGCCGCGGGGACCGGGCCGTTTCAACCGCCATCGCGTGTCCCGGAACCCCATGAAACCTGTCTCCGCGGCGACAAAGCCATCCGGCGGGCGGTTTACGAACGGTTCGCCATGTTCGATAAGATGCCGGAAAGGATTTGGGCGCGGCCGCTCGCAGGGAGAAACCGATGGCGGGACTTTACCTTGAAGAGTTCGAACCGGGCCACATATTCCGGCACCCGTTGCGCCGGACGGTGACAGAGGCGGACAACGTTCTGTTCTCAACGATGACGCTCAACCCGCAGCCGCTGCATATCGATTTTGATTTCTGCGCAAAGACGGAGTGGGGTCAGCCTTTGGTCAATTCGCTGTTCACGCTCGGGCTGATGATCGGCATCGCGGTCAACGACACGACGGTCGGAACAACCGTGGCTAATCTCGGCATGTCGGAGACCAGGTTCCCTCATCCGCTTTTTCATGGCGATACCGTGCATGTGGAAACCGCGGTCAAATCGGTGCGCGCATCGAAGTCGAAACCCGATCGCGGAATCGTCGAATTCGAGCACCGCGCCTACAATCAGCATGACAGGCTGGTTGCGATCTGCACGCGACAGGCGATGATGATGAAGCGTCCGGAAGCTTAGCCCGATGCGATCCTGGCTGTTCGTTCCCGGCGATTCGGAAAAAAAACTGAAAAAGGCGCTTTCCTGCGGCGCCGACGTGCTGATCATCGATCTGGAGGACTCGGTTCCGGTCGATGCGAAACCGGCGGCGAGAGAGATATCGGCCTCCTTTGTCGCCGCCGGTGCGGGCAGGGCCGTCCCGAAGCTCTATGTCCGGGTCAACGCCTTCGACACCGGCATGACGACATCCGATCTGGAGGCGGTCATGCCCTCGGCCCCAAATGGCATCGTCCTGCCGAAAGCGTGCGGACGGCCCGACGGCGACAGGTTGTCGGCGTTGCTGGATGAACTTGAAACCGGCTGTGGGCTGCCACGCGGCTCCACAACAATGCTGCCGATCATTACCGAGACGGCCGCAAGCGTGATGGCCGCGCCGACATGGAATGAGCCCCTGGCGCGCCTTGGCGGTTTGACCTGGGGCGCCGAGGATCTGTCCGCGAACATGGGGGTCGCGAATCCACGCGACGGCGACGGCGCGTATGGCGATGTATTTCGGTACGCGCGACTGATGACCCTGCTGGCGGCGGGCGCCGGCGAAACCGATGCGATCGACACGGTTTATATCGATTTCCGCGACACCTATGGCCTGAGAAACGAGTGCGATGAAGCGGCGCGCGACGGATTTACCGGCAAGCTTGCGATCCATCCCGCGCAAGTGCCGGCGATCAATGAAGCGTTTTCCGTGCCGGAGCGCGAGGTGGCGGACGCCGAAAAGGTAATCGCCGCATTCGCCGAAAACCCGGACGCCGGTGTGGTCGGACTGGACGGCAAAATGTTGGATCGCCCGCATTTACGCCGCGCCGAGCGAATATTGGCGAGGGCCGCAAGGTACGCCGGCGGCCGATAATCAACCGATCTTCTTCACCCGGTCGCCGACCGAAATGGTCCCGTCTTTTACAACGCGGGCATAAACGCCACGCAGATTCAGACGTTTCCCCTCGCCCGTATTGACGAAAACACATGCGTCGCGACCGTAACGGTCGATGAATTTCCGGCATCCGGTATGGGGAATGTCGGTAATCTCGACGGTTGCGGACCCGATGGACAGAACCTGTCCGGACGCAAGATTGTCAGGCGACAGATCCATGTCGATGAACAGATTGTCGCCGGCGGGCGGCCAGTTGTCGCGCGAACCGGCGATCAACTCGATGCAACGCGCATTCATCATGCAAATCTGGACATCCGGGTCGGGGCGTCCGTCCGCCAGCGACTTCCAGCAGCCTTTGGACCAATGATCCCCGTCAACGCCGCCGGCCAGGCTGATTTTCCGGCTGCGCACATCAAGGCGCCGACCCTTGTCCGGCCGGACAACAATCGCCTCGATTCCGCCATTGTCCGAAGGCGAGGCCTTGATCCCGGGCAATCCCGCCTTGAGCTCTTCCATGGAACGATGCTTCGCCATCGCGGCCTCCCTTCCGCCGGATTCAGTCTTTCCACACGGGGCGGCGAGCAGAAAATATGTTGGTCGTTTTCAGGTAGTCCATATAACCCAACCGCGCCACGTTGCCGGCTTTCGCAATATCAAACAAGCCATCGGTAAGCATCGATTCGTCGATATGGATGCCAACGACCTCACCCATGACCAGATAGACCCCGGCCCATTCGCCATCAAGCCCTTTGGGTTCCTGAACATCGGTCAGCCTGCATTCCAGCGCGGCGTGGGCCTCACCGACGCGTGGCGGAGACACCATGTTCGATTCGACCGGAGTCAGGCCGGCAAAATCGAATTCGCTGACGCCGCGCGGCGCGTCCACGGAACTCGCGTTCATGGTCTCGAACAGGTCGGCGCTGACGAGATTTGCGACGAATTCACCGGTTTCGCGGGCAAACGTCACGCTGTCCTTGGGACCTTCCGATGAAAACCAGACCAGATAGGGGTCGGTCGAGAACGCATTGAAAAAGGAATACGGCGCCAGGTTCAGAGCGCCGGAACTGTTTCTGGTGGATATCCAGCCGATCGGTCGCGGAGCCACGATCGCCTTGAACGGGTCGTGCGGAAGGCCGTGGCCGTCCTTGGGTTCATAGAACATGGTCAATTTCCCTCCTCGCCCCGCCATGGCCCCGAATACTCGGAAATCAGGTCATCGATATCGGGGCGGCGGCGCCCCTGAGCATCGCCAGAATACGATCCGATATGGACAAAGCCCACCACTCGTTCCGCCGGCGAGAGGCCAAGTATGCGCCGCCCTTCGGGTTCGTCGGAGTACCAATTCGTGATCCAGTTGGCGCCGTAACCGAGCGCATTGGCCGCCAGCAGGAGGTTCATGGCGGCAGCCGCGCCCGACAGGAATTTTTCCCAATCCGGAATCTTGGGGTGCGCCCTGGGCGTGTTGACAACGCCCATGACCAGCGGAGCCCGCGAAAAACGCTCCAATTCCTTCATGCGCGCGACCTCCGACAGCCCGCCCTGTCGTTTCTCGGCAAGAGCGGCGAGCAGTTCACCGATTCGGTGACGCAATTCGCCACGATACAAAATGAAACGCCAAGGGGCGAGCTTGCCGTGGTCAGGCACCCGCGAAGCGATTGCGAGCATCGTGCGGATTTCCGGTTCGGTCGGACCGGGCAATCCGAGTTCGGCGATCGGCGCGGATTTGCGCTTCGACAGAAAATCAATCACATGCGTGTTCACATCCCGGCTCATGGCGAACATGTTCCAATTCGAGGGAGACACCCGACAAACAATGGGCGGCAAGGAAAATTCGGCCTTGAAATTGCCATTGGCGTGGGGTTCAACGCAAGCCATGAAATTCCTGCATTCGATCCTTGTTTCGGCTTCCATCGCGCTGACGCCGCCTTTGTCCGGAGCGGTCAGCGCACAGGAATCCGCCAATCCGGTGGACGATCCGAAGCCGCCCGGATTATCGGAGTACACGCCCGCCGGCGCCGGGGAAAACCCGGCGCAAACGCCCGGCCGGCTAAACCTGATCGGGCAGCTTGCCACCGATACTCCGGAAATTGCCCGCGGCCTGGTTTGGCGCATATTCGGCCCGGAGCCGGAACGGAACGGAAAACTGCCCCTGCTGGCGACCGCGGAAGGCGGCGGCAGCTCGTTTGAATTGACGCCGGGCAGTTATCTTGTTCACGCCGCTTTCGGCCGGGCGGGCGCCACCAAGCGAATTACCATCGGAACCGGCGAACTGCGGCGGGAGCGCATAGTGCTTGATGCCGGCGGCTTGAAACTCGATGCGGTTTTGTCGGGCGGCGTGCGCATTGCGCGTGGTGATTTGAAGTTTTCAATTTTCGAGGCGCAAGCCGAACCGGGCGAAGAACGCCGCCTTGTGGCCCCCGATGTGAGCCCGAAAACGATGGTCCGGCTGAATGCCGGCATCTATCATGTCGTCTCGAAATATGGAGCCGTAAACGCCACGGTCCGCTCCGACATTCGCGTCGAGGCGGGAAAGCTGACGGAAGCGGTCATCGAGCACAGGGCGGCGCAACTCACCATGAAACTCGTGCGGGAACCGGGCGGCGAGGCGATCGCCGACACGCAATGGTCGATTCTCACCGAATCGGGCGACATCGTTCATGAAAGCGTCGGCGCCTTCGCTTCGATGGCGTTGATCGAGGGCGCCTATGCCATCAACGCCAGGAACCGGGATCGCAACTACCGGCGCGACTTTACCGTTGTCGCCGGGCGTAATCAGGATGTCGAAGTGCTGACGACCGAGTAGCGCAAAATCACGTCGCTTTTCCGGCCTTGCCGACGCGTCTGACATCCGGTGGCGTCGTTTCCTCCACAAACGCCGCTACCGCATCGTCCAAAGCCATCGACTGCTGGTCGCGACTGCCGAGACGGCGGATATTGACCGTACCTTCTTCAGCTTCGCGCCTGCCGCAAACAAGGATGGCCGGAACCTTGCTAAGGCTGTGTTCGCGAACCTTGTAGTTGATCTTCTCGTTGCGCAGATCGGTTTCCGCCGACAACCCGGCCGCTTTCAACCGTTCCGCCACCTTGACGGCGTATTCGTCCGCTTCCGACGTAATCGTGGCGACAACCGCCTGAACGGGCGCAAACCACAAGGGCATATGGCCGGCGTGAGATTCGATCAGGATGCCCAAAAAACGTTCAAGCGAGCCCACGACGGCCCTGTGCACCATGACAGGCTGCTTTTTCTCCGAATCCTTGTCGATGTAAAACGCTCCGAAGCGTTCCGGCAGATTGAAGTCGACCTGCGTGGTGCCGCATTGCCAATCGCGACCGATGGCGTCGCGAAGCGTGTACTCAAATTTGGGTCCGTAGAACGTGCCCTCACCCTCGTTGACGCCCGCCTTGATGCGCCCCGCGGATTCGGCCTCCATGCGCGTCAGCGCCCGCTTGAGGATATCCTCCGCATGATCCCACATGGCGTCTGTTCCAACACGCTTTTCGGGCCGGGTGGCCAGCTTGACGACGACTTCCTCGAATCCGAAATCCTCGTAGACCGACATCATGAGGTCGTTGATTTTCAGGATTTCAGCTTCAAGCTGCTCTTCGGTGCAGAAAATATGCGCATCGTCCTGGGTGAAGCCGCGCACGCGCATCAAGCCATGAAGCGCCCCGGACGGCTCATAGCGATGCACAGCGCCGAATTCCGCGAACCGAACAGGCAGATCGCGATATGATTTCAAGCCATGCTTGAAGATTTGCACATGGCCGGGACAGTTCATCGGTTTCAACGCGAAGGTGCGCTTGTCCTCGGACTCCTCGTCGGCGCACCGAACGGAAAACATGTTTTCGCGGTACCAGCCCCAATGGCCGGATGTGAGCCAGAGCGAAGAATCCAGAACCTGTGGCGCATTGACCTCCTCATAGTCGCCTTCCATCCGCCGGCGCATATAGGCAAGAAGATTCTGGAACATCTTCCAGCCTTTTGAATGCCAGAAAACGACGCCGGGACCCTCTTGCTGGAAGTGGAACAGGTCCATTTCGCGTCCAAGGCGGCGGTGGTCGCGCTTTTCCGCTTCCTCAAGCATGCGGAGATATTGCTCCATCTGCTTTCCGTCCGCCCAGGCGGTGCCGTAGATGCGCGTCAGCATGGGATTGTTCGAATCGCCGCGCCAATAGGCGCCCGCGACCTTCGTCAGCTTGAAGGAACTTCCGATCTGGCCGGTCGACGCCATGTGCGGACCACGGCACAGATCGAACCAGTCGCCCTGCGCGTAAATCTTGACGTCTTCGCCTTCCGGAATCGCATTGAGAAGCTCGACCTTGTAGGTCTCGCCCATTCCGCCGAAGACTTCGCGGGCCTTGTCGCGCGACCAGATTTCCTTGGTGAACGGCTTGTTGCGCTGAACGATTTCACGCATTTTCTTCTCAATGACCGGCAGGTCATCCGGCGTGAACGGCCGGTCATCGCCCGTATCGGGATGTACCCGCTTGAAATCGTAATAAAATCCGTTTTCGATAACCGGGCCGATCGTTACCTGGGTTCCCGGCCAGATTTCCTGCACCGCTTCGGCCAATATGTGAGCGGCATCGTGGCGAATCAATTCGAGCGCGCGAGGATCCTCGCGGGTGACGATTTCGACCGCGCCGGACGCCACGGGGTCGGCCAAATCCTGCAATGCGCCATCGACCGCGATGGCGACCGCCTTTTTCGCCAGCGATCCGGAGATGGATTCGGCGACGTCGCGCCCGGTCGCGTCGGCCGGATATTCGCGTGAGCCGCCATCGGGAAAGACAAGTGAAACGGCGCCGGCCATGAAAATCTCCTCCATCCAGTCCCGCATACGAGCGCGGGTGGCGTCCATTCGGCGACGCACCTAAAGCGCATGCGGCGCCGGCGCAAGCCTGTTCCGGCGAATTCCGAGAAAATCGGGCGCGCCCGGCCGGACCGGCAGGCGCCTCGCTGCAACGCCGGCTATTGTCTTCGACCGGCGCGTCGGGCCTGTTCTTCTCGATCGAATCGTTTGCGTTCCGCGCCGGACCAGGACATGTCGCCGGCCCGCCACAATCGCCATGGCGCCCACCGGTGCCGGTCCGGCGCAAACGCTTGCGGGACATTGTCGATGCCGTGCGTACCGCCCGGTCCGCATCGCATGACGCGAAATAACGCCAGCCAGCCGCCGCTCCAAAGCCCGTGGCGCGCAATCGCCTCATAGGCGTATTCGGAGCACGTCGGCAGATGACGGCAGTGATTGCCGACAAAACCCGACAAGGTGAACTGATAAATCCGCACGAATCCGGTTCCGAGCAGTCGGCCCGGCGTTCTGGGCCAGAGACCGGAATAGTTGCGGGTAAAGCCGGGATGGCGGTTTGGGCGCGGGCGCTCCACCGTCTCGCTCACGCTGCGGCCCCGGCCCGCTTTTTCTCGATTTGCCCGATGGCGTCGACAACCGCGTCGAATGTCAGCATGATCGACGCATGACGGGCCTTGTAGTCGCGCACCGGCTCCAGATATTTCAGATCGGCGAAGCGTCCTTCGGGCGGCGGGCCGTTCTCCTTCAGCATTTTCAGCATGGTTTCGCGAACTTGCCGCAATTCGGCCGAGGACGATCCGGTCACGTTGTTGGCCATGATCGACGACGAGGCCTGCCCCAATGCGCAGGCTTTCACATCGTGGGCGAAGTCGGTCACCGCGCCATCGGCCATTTTCAGGTCCACCGTGACGGTCGAACCGCAGAGTTTGGAATGCGCCGTCGCCGTCGCGTCGGCATCGGCCAGGCGCCCGGTCGCGGGGATATTACCCGCATATTCGAGGATACTGGCATTATAGACTTCATCAATCATCAATCGTCGCCGGCGTTGGTTGCTGTGACACGTCGTCCGCTTCGGGCATCTTCCCATCGCGGACGGATTTCCTATATAGTGCGTGTTGCCGGATACCGACAAGACGGGGTTTCGCGGGTCCGGCGACACGGAATGCCGCTCATGCCAATGTGCTGTAACGGATTTGTTGCGCGAAACATCAAAGGCGGGTGGTCCGTTCAACTTGTTCCTCCGTGCAAGACGTACATTGAGGGGAGCTACGGGAGAAGTCTTTGATGGATGCGATTATCAAGAAGTTTCCGCAGACGCCCGACTACATGAACAAGCCGGCCGTAGACCGGCCGAGCCGCGAGGAGGTCGAGGCGGCCATTAGAACGTTGCTTCGCTGGGCCGGCGACGATCCCGACCGCGAAGGACTGCGCGATACCCCTGCCCGCGTCGCCAAAGCCTACAGGGAAATGTTCGGCGGTTACGACAAATGCCCCGCCGAAGAACTGGGCCGGACGTTTGAAGAGGTCGCGGGATATGACGATCTGGTGCTGGTGAAGGACATTGCATTCCATTCGCATTGCGAGCATCACATGGTGCCGATCGTCGGCAGGGCTCATGTCGGCTACATGCCGGACGGCAGGGTGCTCGGATTGTCGAAGATCGCCCGTGTTGTGGATATATTCGCGCACCGGCTTCAGACGCAGGAAGCCATTACCGCGCAAATTGCCGGCGTTATCCAGGATGCGCTCAATCCGCGAGGCGTCGCCGTCATCGTGGAAGCCGAGCATATGTGCATGGCGATGCGCGGTATCCGAAAACAGGGCTCCGCCACGCTGACCACCGCCTTTACCGGCATTTTTCGCGACCTGCCCGAAGAGCGGGCCCGGTTTGTCGCCATGGCGCGCGCCGCCGCCTGACCGCCTTCAGAACATGTCCGGGCAACGATTTGTCGCACCGCCCGCCGACAGGCGGCTGCTGGAAAGCGGCGCGGCGTTCACGCCGCGTTTCGATGACAACGGCCTGTTGCCGGCGATCGTGACCGCCGCGGACGACGGGGAACTTCTGATGGTCGCCGCTATGAACGCCGAAGCGCTGGCGTTGAGTCTGGAAACGGGAATCGCCCATTTCTGGTCGCGCTCCAGGCGAACGCTGTGGAAGAAGGGCGAAACATCGGCGAACTTCCTGCGCATCAAGGAAATCCGCACCGACTGCGATCAGGACGCCATCTGGCTGAAAGTCGAAATCGCCGGCGATGGCGTATCCTGTCACACCGGCAAACGGTCGTGCTTTTACCGCGCCGTCGAAGCCGGCGGCGGGAATTTCAAGCTCAAATCCGACGGATAAACCGGTACGCGAACCGGCCGGTGCTCCAAGGCGGTAAGCGAGGCGACGACGGGCGGCGCGTATGCGGAGGTCGATGGCAACGATCCGACCTGGGGAGGGGCGCCGATCGCGTTCCCGCCCGCCATGACGGCCCGAAACCGTCCGATGCCGCGGTCCGGGAGGCGGGGTTCACCCGGCCTGATAGCGGGCGATCGCCGCGACGATGTCGTCGGAATCGATCGTTCCGACCAGGCGGCCGTTGTCGATGACGCCGATCTCGCCCTTGGTCCCGGCCAGCGAGGGCAGCAATTGACGCACCGGACTGTCCGGCGTGGCCGTTCCCGCGACCGGCGCGGTTTTGCCGGCGCCTTCATCCGCGTCGCGCATGACATCCTTCGCGCACAGCACGCCCAGCGGGTTCATGTGCGCCACGAAGTCGGCGACATACTCGTCGGCCGGCGACAACAGGATATCCTGCGCCGTGCCGCACTGGACGATGCGGCCGCCTTCCATGATCGCGATGCGATTGCCGATCTTCAGCGCTTCGTCCAGGTCGTGACTGACGAAAATCATGGTTTTCCTCAATCTCCGTTGCAGATCGAGCAGTTCATCCTGAAGACGCGAGCGGATAAGGGGATCGAGCGCCGAAAACGGTTCGTCCATCAGCAATATCGGCGCTCCGGTCGCGAAGGCGCGTGCGAGTCCGACGCGCTGCTGCATGCCGCCCGACAATTCTCCGACCGGACTGTCGGCCCGGTCCGCCAGGCCGACCAGTTCGAGTTGCTCTCTCGTGCGCATCGCTCGTTCGGACCTGTCCATGCCGGCAAGCTCCAGTCCGAAACCGACATTGTCGCCGACGGTTCGCCAGGGAAGGAGCGCGAACTGCTGAAATACCATGGAGACCAGCTTGCCGCGGATGGCGCGCAGTTCTTCGCTTCCCGCCTTCGCCACATCGTGCGCGGTCCCGTTCGCGCGGATGCGAACCGTGCCGCGAGCGATCGGATTGAGCCGATTGATCGCGCGCAGCAATGTCGACTTGCCCGATCCCGACAATCCCATCAGGACCAGGATCTCGCCCTCGCCGATGTCCACCGAACAATCGTGCACGCCGAGCGCGTTTCCCGTCGCTTCCTGAATTTCGGCGCGATCCTTGCCCCGGTCCGCCAGCGCCAGCGCGCCGGCCGTGTCGGCGCCGAACACGATCGACACATTGTCGATCTCGATATGGGGAGCGGACATCAGCCGTTCTCCCTGACGCGCAGGATGCGATCGAGAATGATCGCCACGACGACGATGATGAAGCCCGCCTCGAAACCGAGCGCCGTGTTGACCGTGTTCAGCGCGCGCACCACCGGCACGCCCAGGCCGTCCGCGCCGACGAGGGCGGCGATCACCACCATCGACAGCGACAGCATGATGGTCTGGGTCAGTCCGGCCATGATCTGGGGCGCCGCATACGGCAGTTCCACCTTCCACAACAATTGCCGCGGCGTCGCGCCGAACGCCTCGCCGGCCTCGATCAACTGGCGCGGGGTCGACGACACGCCGAGGTGAGTCAATCTGATCGGCGCGGGCAGGACGAAGATCGCCGTGGCGATCAATCCGGGCGTCATGCCGATGCCGAAGAAGACGATCGCCGGAATGAGATAGACGAAGGTCGGCAGTGTCTGCATCAGGTCCAGGATCGGGCGAAGAACCGTGTAGAACCTGGGATTGTGGGCGGCGAATATGCCGATGGGAACGCCGACGCCCATGCAGACGATGCACGCCGACAGCACCAGCGTCAGCGTCTCCATCGTCTCTTCCCAGTAACCCTGATTGAGAATGAACAGAAAACCGGCCGCCGTCAGCGCCGCGACCGCCGTCGAGCGGCGAAGCGCGTAGGCGACGGCCGCGAACGCGACGATCATGATCAGGGGGTGCGGCCCGGCCAGGACGAAGAGGACGGCGTCGATGATCGCCTGCATGATCACCGAAAGCGCGTCGAACAGCCAGGCAAGGTTGTCGGTCAGCCAGTCCACCGCCCGTTTCGCGGCCTTGCCGACCGGGAGTTTGTAGGAAGTCAGCCAGTCCACGTCTCCACCCCTCGTCAATCGTTTCCGTCTTCTCCGGCCGCGCGACGTTGCAATAAAGGCCGGGCGGGATCGATCCCGCCCGGCCTTTGTACGGCATTCGCGGAATTCACATTCCGAGGTGCGTCTTCACCGCCGCGACCGCGTCGCCGCCGTCCCGCGTCGTCACGCCGTCGAGCCAGCTTGAAGCCATGTCCGCGTCCGCCTTCATCCAGGCGTTCGCCGCGTCGGCGGGGTCTTCGCCGTCGTTGAGGATCGCGCCCATGATCTCGTTTTCCATCGCCAGCGAAAATTTCAGGTTCGACAGAAACCTGCCCACATTTTCGCATTCGGCGACATAGCCCGCGCGCACGTTGGTGAAGACGGTCGCGCCGCCGAGATTCGGACCGAAATAATCGTCGCCGCCGGTGAGATAGGTCATCTCGAAATTGGCGTTCATCGGGTGGGGCTCCCAGCCGAGGAATATGATCGGTTCGCCCTTGTTCGTCGTGCGTTCGACCTGCGCCAGCATACCCTGTTCCGAGGATTCGGCGACTTCGAATTCGTTCAGCCCGAACGCGTTCTTGTCGATCATGTCGAGGATCAGACGATTGCCGTCGTTGCCCGGTTCGATGCCGTAGATTTTCGCGCCCAGCGCGTCCTTGTGCCCGGCGATGTCGGCGAAATCCCCGATGCCCAGGTCGGCGCCCGCCTTGTTGGTCGCCAGGGTATATTTCGCGCCTTCGAGATTTTCACGCACGGTATCGACCGATCCATCCTCGCGGTAGGGCGCGATATCGCCCTCCATTGTCGGCATCCAGTTGCCAAGGAACACGTCGATGTCCCTGTTCTTGAGCGACGCATAGGTGACCGGCACCGAAAGAACCTTGATGTCGGTTTCGTAGCCGAGCGCCTTCAGCACTTCCGTCGCCGCCGCGGTGGTCGCCGTTATGTCGGTCCAGCCCACGTCCGAAAAGCGAACGGTTCCACAGCTTTCGGGCTCCGCGGCGACGGCGGGCGCGGCAATCGCGGCGGCGAGCGCGAATGCCGAAACGGAAAGGAATGTGCGCATGTCTTGTCCTCCACTGAATTGAATACGCATCGGGCCACAAAACAGGACGCAATGCAAGTTTATATGATTCAGGTTTATATTGAGCGACCGTTCAATATAAACTAGGGTGCGGAGACGAGGGGAGACCGGCGATGCCAAAAATCGGGGTGGAGTCGATAAGGCGCAAGGAACTGATTTCAGCCGCGATCGCGGCGATCCATGCCCGTGGCTCCCTCGATGTCACAATCCGGGATATCGCCTCGCGCGCCGGTGTTTCTCAAGGGTTGGCCCATCATTATTTCGGCTCGAAAGACCGGCTGATAGTCGCGGCGATGCGGCATCTTTTGTCGCAGTTTTCCGAACAGGCGCGCAAGGAGCTGAAATTCGCGATCACGCCCCGCCAGCGGCTTTTCGCCATTATTCGCGCCAGCCTGGGCGAAGAACAGTTCCGGCCCGAAGTGGTGTCGGCGTGGCTGGCGTTTTACGTTCACGCCCGGGGATCCCGCGAAGCGCGGCAGCTGCTTTCGGTCTACACGCGCCGCCTGCGCTCCAATCTGATCCATGAATTGAAACCGCTCGCGGGAGATGACGCCGCGTCGGTCGCCGAAGGGATCGGCGCCCTGATCGACGGCGTTTACATCCGCTATTCGCTTGGCGGCGACGCCCGGCATTTTCGCGACGGGCGCCGGCTGGCGGAGGGTTATGTCGATCTGACGCTCGGTTTTGCACGGCCGGAAGCGAAAGCGGCGAACGGCGCTTGAGCGGCCGCGGGCCGTGCGATAGTCAGCATTTCGTGTCCGTTCGCCGCGAAAGCCCATGGCCAAGCTTTACTTTCACTACGCCACCATGAACGCCGGCAAGACGACCATGCTGATGCAGGCGTCTTACAATTACCGTGAGCGCGGTATGGCGACGATGCAGTTTGTCGCCGGCCACTACCGCAAGGGAGATCGCGGATACGTCTCCTCGCGTATCGGATTGGAGATCGAGGCGGAGATGTTTCGAACCGGCGACGACCTGTTCGCATGGGTCGCGGAAAAACATGCGTCGAGCCCGGTTCATTGCGTTTTCGTCGACGAGGCGCAGTTTCTCGAAGAGGAGCAGGTCTGGCAACTGGCGCGCGTGGTCGACCGCCTTGACATTCCGGCGATGTGTTACGGATTGCGCACGGATTTCCGGGGAAATCTCTTTTCCGGTTCGAAGGCCCTGCTGGCCCATGCGGACGAATTGCGGGAGGTCAGATCCATCTGCCGCTGCGGGCGCAAGGCGACAATGGCGGTCAGGATCGGGCCGGACGGCGGGATTGCCCGTGAGGGCGATCAGGTCGCGATCGGCAAGGATCAGTATGTCTCGCTTTGCCGCAGGCACTGGGAGGAGGAAATGGGTCGGATGAAACCGGAGGATATGATCGGGTTTTCGGGCGATTGATCGTGCCGGATCGCCAGATTGCGCCGGGTTTTCCATGGCGCATCGACGATTTGACGGGCTTTGATTCGCCGATTGCGATCGCTATATTGCACAAACCTGAAAAACCGGGAGAGACGCGCCATGGCCGCCTTGCAGAAGCTCGACGCCGAAATCGAAAAGACCCGCGGGGTGGTGGAGAACATGCGCTCCAGGATCGAGCGGTCCGGTGTCGCGCTCGACGGGTTCGCCGGGACCGACCGGAAAATCGGCGACGCCGATTTCGACATCGAAAATGCCCGCATCGAGGATGTGCTCAGGCAGCGGACGGTGATGGAAGGCAACATCGCCGATCTGATCATCGGTCTCGAGGACGCGACCGACGTATTCGGCGCCGAGTTCGAGAGCATGAAAAGCTATTCGGGCTGGGAAACCTTTATCGGCCTGTTCTCGCAACGGAGAAAGCAGCGCATGCGCACGGATCGCGTGCGCAATATGTCGCTTGCCGGAAACCTTCAGGAACTGTTGTCGAAATCCGATACGATCGTCGGAATCCTGAAAAAGCAGAAAGACATTCTCGAAGAGCGCTACAAGACATCGGAGGCAAGTCTTGGCGGAGTGATCGAACGGCGCAAAAGCGCGATGGACCTGCTTGAGGAGACGCGGAAGCGCATCGAGGATCTGAATCCCGCGCTTCTCGACATCGAAAACAGGATTGCCGCTTCGACAAATCGGAAAGAGCGGACCGGGCTCGAAGGCGAACGTTCGAAACTGGCGACCGGGTATAACGAGGCGCAGGCCAGGGAGCAGGAGTTGCTGGCCGAAAGCCAGACACTGGAACGCTATACCTCGATGTTCCAGACCTTCGTCGATTCGCTCAACAACCAGATCGCCGCGCAGAACACGCTGATCAACAAGCTGACGATCGATACCGAGCAGCGCATCGTGCTCTACAAATCGCTGGAGGATTCGCTGAAAACCGCCGCCCAGCAGGATGTGGCGCACAGGATCGACACGCTCGGCGGCCAGGTTGACAATACGGCCGAGGAGACCATGGCGGGGATCGGGTCCGCGGCCCGGCGTCACATCGGCGATCTTTTGGAGATGCACGAAAAGAACATGACGATGACGGCGGATATTCAGCGGCGCAAGAAGCTCGCCGACGAAGCGTTCGCCAGGCGTTTCGATGACGTGATGAAGAAACACGACGCCGCGAACTATGTCACCCGATAGACCGTTTGACCGGCGTTCGGCGGAGCGCTATTTCAACGCCATATCGGCGGCGCTCGGCGGTCTCGACATTTTCCTGCGGGAGAAGCGGTCGCCGTTCTATCGCCATGGGCTCGTCGCCGGGATCACGGTCGAATACATCGCGCGGCTGGAGCGCTCGTTCGACTGCTGGCGAAACCGGATCGGATTTCTGGACAAATTCAGGATTTCCCGCGCCGAGAGCGGGTTTCCCGTATTCCAGAGCGTTCTGGAACTGGAGAACGATCGCCGGCAGGCAAAACACAGATTGGCGAATATTCCCGACGCCGACGCGTTGCGCGCCGAAATGGCGGATTTCATCCTTCGTCGCAAACAGTTTCCCGGCGCGTTGCAGAAGTCCGCGGCCGAGCGGCTGTATCTTGAAAATGTCGAAGCCGGGCGGATTTTCTCGCCCTTCGTGTTGCCGCGCACGGTCAGGGTTTCGACCAATCCGAAGACCGGCCGGCCCTTCTACCTTGTCCACTGGGGCTGGTTCGACGGCGGCGCGAACCTGCCGCTGGTTTATATGGCCGGCGTGGAGGATTCGACCGACCGCATGGTGTCCGCGCTGGTCGACGGGGACGGTCGCATGAAAAAGG
This sequence comes from Rhizobiaceae bacterium, assembly GCA_965204295.1. Taxonomy (GTDB): domain Bacteria; phylum Pseudomonadota; class Alphaproteobacteria; order Rhizobiales; family Rhizobiaceae; genus JAWKWH01. Next base: position 480,858 of record OZ241973.1, on the reverse strand, counting down.
GTGTGGACATCGCGTTGCCGGTCGAGGGGCTTCCGAATCCCGATCTGGCGCGCCGGTTCGACGATTTCGCCGAGAGGAATTCCGCCTATTCGCTGTCGCCGGCGACGATCGCCGGCAATCTGGACAAGGATTTTGACAAATTGCATCCGAAACAGTTGCGGCGCATCGTGCTCGGACCGTTCTACTCCGCCGGAATCACCGCGCATAATTCGACGGTCGGCGATGTGCTGGGCGCGGTGCGCGACGCCGCGAACGCCTGGCTGCTGACATGGACGGTGCAGGAGGTGTTCTCCAAATCCGAGCGCCCCGAACGCAGAGGCTTGTGGTCGTCTGAGCCGGCGCGCGACGAGTTTCACATCGATACGGACGATCTGGAAGCCGCGCGCATGGGCGTCAGCGCGTATGAGAAACATGCGCTGATACCGCACGAAGCCTATCAGGCGCTTTACGCGTCCGGCGAAGCGCGGAGGATTTTTAACGATTACACGGTGCATATCCTGTCGAACGGGCAGGTTATCTCGGACGTCTAGGAAATTCGGATGGATACGGGTCTGACGACGATCGCCGAAAAGGACATCGAAAAACACCTGTCCACGGCGCAATCCATGGTCACGCGCATCGTCGCGATGGAAGACGACGGGCGTTCTTCGCGAACCGGACCGGCCGGTGCGCGGCGGCGGTTCGTCTCGACGGTATCGACGGGCGGCGTGCGGCGGACCCGTGAGGTGGAGCTCGCCAGGACGGTGGCCGCGACCGGCGCCGGCGACCCCATGCTGTCGATCCCGCGGCATACGTTGCTTTATCGCGCCCGGCGCGGCATCGCCGTCGCCCTCGCGATTGCCGACGCCTTTGCCGAGAGCACCGATCTGGAAAGCCTGAAGGCGAAGAACGCCCGCTCGCCGCTGGAGGGCGACGCCGCGGCGGCCTATAAGCGGCTGCTGTCGGCCTCCGCCTATGCGGCGGCGTTTTCGTTCGCCTCCTATCTGTTGCAGACGCTGGAGAGCGAAGGCGAACCGGCCGGCGATACCGACGAACCGGATTTTCTGTTCGATACGGCTCAGGATGCGTTGAAATCGATGATCGCCGGCCTCGATGCGGCGATTGCCGGCTCGAAGGACGACATCGATCTGACGGTTCGCGCCCGCGCGCTTGCGCGCGTCGCGATCGAGGGGCTGCTGCGGCGGCGCAACCGCTTCGACGGGCTTGGCGTATTCGAGGACGCGCATATCCGCATCGAGAAAGACGATTTCACCATCGACGGTTTTGACGTTGCGCCGGGGCGGAAACGCAAACCCCTGGCGATGGCCTTCAAGAAGCCGGATGAGATCGTCGGCAACCACGTCGCCAAATCTCAGGCGATCAAACTCGCCAGGATGCTGATGGCCTACGATTTCGACCGGCAGATGAATCCGTTCGTGGAACTGGGCGGCTTTCTGTTCACCTTCATCGGCGACGGCGCGCCGGGAACCGGCAAGACGATCCTGATCCAAATGACCGCCGGGCTGATCAACGACTATTGCGCCGTCGCCGGCTATCCGTTCCATTACGAGAATTTCGGCGTCGACCGGATATCCTCCTATCAGGGCAGGTCGGGGCAAAGCTGCAAGCAATTCATCGACAATGTCGTCAATCCGCGCGCCATCGGCTTCGGAACCGTCGACGACATCGATCAGGTGGCGGCGAAACGCTCCGACGACCGCGCTTCCGCCGGCCAGCACGAAATCACCGGCGTGCTGATGGAGAGCTTCGCCGGCGCGGCGACGGTGGTGCGCGGGAACTGCTCGTTCGGCATGTTCTCCAATTATCCGGAAAACGTCGACGACGCTCTCAGGCAGAGGGCCGGCGCGCGCTGGCTGGTGGACGGCCCCCAGACCCGCGACGACTATACCGACATTTTCGTGCTGCTGGCCGGCGGGAACCACGAGATTCCGCTCGGCGAACACCGGCTTTATGAAGCGCAGGCGATCGGACGAGCCGTGCAAACGGCCTACGAGCGGCACTCCAGACCGCAAGAGGAGGGCTTGACCAGGGTCTACGGGCGTTTTCTGGACCGGCATGGCGAGCCGAAGACGCTGGCCGATGTCGGCGCCTATCTGCACATGATCAGGACCGCCGAGCCGCGCTTTACCGGTCGCGCCATCAGAAACATAACCGACGCGATCAGGATGCGGGCGATGGACGTGGAACTGCCGGACGAGTGGTTCGAAACGGCCGACGCCTTCATGCGCAGACCCTACGACGACAAGAAGGCGATGATCGAGGAACTGCGCGGGCCGTTTTCCATGGACATGGTGATGCAGGAGATCAACCGCTACGCCGATTCCGAATTCCGCTACTCCGACCGTTCGGACGACGCCGAGGTCGGCCGCATGATCCGCGATACGCGCCTGCGCGAACGCGCCATGCGCGAGATCGAGGAGATGAAACGGGACGGGCGGTGGAATGGGTGAGGTCGTAAAATGAAGCGGGATATGGATCCGATCGGGGATTTGCTTGTCGGGGATTTGCTTGTCGCGATTGAAGAGGCATGGCGTCGCGCCTCATGTCCGGCCGGCTTGTCCGGCGCTGGCGCGGGCGGCGCCGCGAGGCGAATCCTTACCGCGGACGCGGAACGATCGCGACCGAACCGTCCTTTATCGGGCGTCCGACGATTTTCCGGGAGTTGGTTTCAACCGTCGCATACCTGTCCGGTGCGGATTGAAATACGCATCGACGAACGGGATTTCAAGCGATCGGTCCGATGAAACTCCTGCGTGACAACGAGCTGATCTACGGGCGGCTGATGGAAATCGCCGAACCGAATCTGATCGCGCGTTACAACAAGGCCCTGATGGCGTTCGGATTGAAGCCGACCGCGCTGAAATCGTTCGAGATCGACAGGACCGGATTTTCGCCGCGGATCGCCGAGGAACTCGACGACGACAACTACCTCGATCCCAACGGGACCAACCGGCGGTTCATCATCCTTTCGCCGCGTCAGATCGACCTGCCGGTGGTGCATACGGCCTACTCCAACACATCGCAATTGATGTACGAGTTCCTTTCCGGGAACGCGAGAGCCATCGACGCCGCGACGATCAGGGATGCGATCTACGGCGAAATCGAGGATTCGGTCTGGCGGATCGACACCATCGAGGATCTGTTGTCGATCGAGCAGGTCGAATTCCGGGTGCTGTCGGCGGAAGACGTGCTCGGCAAGGCGACGGAGCTCAGGACGTTGTCGGACCGTCTTAAGGGCGAGCCGGATGCGTGGCGCGACGACGAATTGCTCGCCCGCATGGTCGAACTGGCGAAGGTGACGGGCGACATCCGTGAAAACGCTCTGGTTCCCGACCGGACGGTGTTTCGGCACAACGCTTACTGGACCAGCCATTTCGGCGGGCTTTACGTGTTCGTCGACGCCGATCGGACGACGGTGATCGGCGATCCCGACGCTCCCGGATTCAGGCGGTCGCGGCCCTGGCAGGTAAGCTATCTGTCGATCGACGATCCGGCGCGCGTGTTCGAATTTCTCTCCTCGACGGGCCGGCTGGACCTGCCGCGCGCGTCATGGATTGAAAAATCGGGCTATCTGGAGCATCGCGCGGATATGGCGATTCGCGCGCTGATCCGGATGAGCGGGCCGGAACCCGACCTCGACAAGGCCCGGTTGCGAACCTGGATTCACGGTCATGCCGACCTGATCGATCGGGATGGCGCATTTCCGTTTCTCAACGGCGCAAAGCGGGAAATCGCCCGGTCCGGAAAATTGGACGTCGAAGATATCGATCCCGCCCGCAGGTTTCAGGTCGTGCGCGCAAAACCCGATCACCCGGATGCCTGGCTGGTCAATCGTCTGATTTCCGATTTCGTCCCTCGGGATTTCGTTTCGCGCTATGTGTTCAACAAGCAGGGTTTTTACCGCGATTATGAGGGGTATGCGCCGGTCTGGCGCGCCCATGTTGTGGAGACGTTGAAGAATACATATCTGAAGGACAAGGCGGCGTTGCGTAAGCGGCTTTATGGCCTGACCGGTTGAACGGGGAAACCTCCATGATCCGATCGTCGATTTCTTCACCTGGGCGCTCCGGATGGTCGGCAATCGCCTGCGGCCGTTTCCGGCGCGGTTCGCTGGTATCGGCGAAAGGGCTGGATCCTGAAAACCGTGCTCGGCGCGATCGTCCTCGCGATCCTTGATCTGTATTTCTTCTGGCAGGCCGCCTGGGTGCGGGACACGACAACGACTACACGGCGGCGCTCGATCTCGCCAATCGCGGCGTATCCGCCGGCGAACGGGTCGACGTGGACGGCGACGAACTCCGCCCGAACGTGACGAATATCTCGACCTCGCCGGGGCCGACCGTCTGATTAAGGAAATGCCGTTCGTGCGCATATCGGCGCGGCGTCTGTTGCCGGCGAACGGGTTGCGGGGATTGCGACAAACGGCCTGGTCATCCTATCGCCAGGCCCGCAAGGAGATCGGCGACGGTTCCGCGGCGTTCGATGCGCGCGGCGACAATCTCGTTCCTCGACAGGGTGGCGGACCCCGGTCGGAGCGGTATAACGGCGGCTGGTTCGACACGAGGGCCGACAATCTGTTCATGGAGGCGAGGGGTCAGCTCTATGCGTATCGCGGCCTGCTTGCCGCCGCCCGCGCCGATTTCGAGGATATCGTCCGGACGAGAAACCTGGCCGGATTGTGGGACGGCATGGACCGGCGGATACTGAGCGCGCTGGAGCTCGATCCCCTGATCGTTTCCAACGGCCGCGAAGACGGATTTGTGATGCCGACCCATTTGACGACGATCGGCTTCTACATTCTCCGCGTTCGCACGAACCTGATCGAATTGAGAGACGTTCTCGGAAACTGACCGGCGACGGAGTCGAATCGGCCGTTCTCCTGTCCGGCCGGCGCATGGCGTCGTGACGCGGCGGGCGCAAGCGGCCGGAGTGCGAAAGAGACGTTCTCCCGAACGCGCCGCGCGGCCCGAAAACCCCTTGACGGTCCGGGGCGGGGTTATATAATGGCAAACGAGCGGTGCGGTGCGCCGCCATGAAGTGACGGGCGCGCCCGCGGGTTCCGCCGGCTCGTTCCCTGGCTTGAGAAGGAGACGGCTCATGTCGACAAGTAACACTCACGTCGTTTTTATCAATCAGTCGGGGAATAACTCGCCCTTGCCGACCGGGGAGGGCCAGACCATCTCGTGGAGTAACGGCTCCGCCGGAGCGGACCCCACGACGATCGAACTCGGAGACAATGGGCTTCTGGATGTCGGCGACGACGGGCTCCAGTTCGGGACGACGGGCTTCTTCACCTATACGGGGTACACGGTCGAGGTCGGAGGCGAGGAATTCGCCATTTTCGGCAGGTCGGTCTTCGGCGGAACGCAGTATGTAATCCCCTACAACCTGGCGGAGGGAATAGACCTCGCGCCCCTGGCGAACGGGGGCAGTTCTTCTGACCTTTACATGCCCGCCGGGGCGCAGGTGTTCAACTGCTTCGCCACCGGAACGACGATTCTGACGCCGGACGGCGAGCGGGCCATTGAGACGCTGCAACCCGGCGACCGGGTCATGACCCATGACGGCAGGTCGACGCCGGTGATCTGGGTGGCGCGGCAGACCGTCGTCAACCCGCGTTTCGTCGAACTCGGACGCAAACCCGTGCGCATCGACGCCGGCGCCCTCGGCCCGGACCTGCCGGACAGACCGCTGACCGTGACCGCCGATCACGCCCTGCTGTTCGGCGACATGCTGGTCAACGCCGGCGCGCTGGCGGAGGACGGAACACCAATCCGCTTCCTGCCGCTTTCGGAGATGCCGACGCGCTTCGTCTGGTGGCATGTGGAGCTTGAGAACCACGAGGTCGTTCTGGCCAATGGCGGCGTTCCCGCGGAGAGTTTCATCGATTATGTCGGGCGGTCCGGCTTCGACAATTACGACGAATATCTCGACCTCGCCGGGGCCGACCGTCTGATTAAGGAAATGCCGTTCGTGCGCATATCGGCGCGGCGTCTGTTGCCGGCGAACGGGTTGCGGGGATTGCCGGCCATCGCCCGGCGGCCTCTTATCGCCGCCCCCCGGAAAACCGCCGCCTGACGCGACGCGCATGGGGTGAGCCGACGCGGCGGCGGGGCGTTTCGTCGCGCTCCCGAAAGCCCATCGCGACCGTTTCCAGGGGCGTTTGAAAGGCGTTTGAAGACCGGCGCACGGCGTGACGCGGCGGCGCGCGCTCTTCTCTCGCGCCGGCGTCCGGCTGCGAAAACCCCTTGACGGTTTGGGTCGGGACCGTATGATGGTGTCAAGAGGGGCGACGCCATGAGGGGCGACGCCATTATGCGACGGGTTCGCTGCTTCGCGGGTTTCCGCCGGTGCGTTCCCCGAACCGGAAAGGATAATGCCCGTGGTTGCGTTCACTCATTACATCACTATAAACACCAGCCAATATGGGACATTCCCCGATCCGCCGGGCGAGCCCATCACATGGATGGCAGGCGGCGACAACCCCGGGCAATTCGATGTCAATTCCGGAGACAACGGTCTTCTGGACGCCAACACCGACACCGACTTCTGGGCTAACGACAATCATCCTTATACGGGATACGTGGTCGAAGTCGAAGGCCAGACCTACGCCGTTTTCAGGAACACTATTAACGACATCCTTTTCATCCCCTACAACAAGGCGGATGCGGACCTCGCGCCCTTCTTCGAATCCACGCCCGGCGGCACGTCGGCGTACCAACCCGCCGGGGCGCAGGTGTTCAACTGCTTCGCCACCGGAACGACGATTCTGACGCCGGACGGCGAGCGGGCCATCGAGACGCTTGGGCCCGGCGACCGGGTCGTGACCCATGACGGCAGGTCGACCCCGGTGATCTGGGTGGCGCGGCAGACCGTCGTCAACCCGCGCGGCGTCGAACTCGGCCGCAAACCGGTGCGCATCGACGCTGGCGCCCTCGGCCCGGACCTGCCGAACAGACCGCTGACCGTGACCGCCGACCACGCCCTGCTGTTCGGCGACATGCTGGTCAACGCCGGCGCGCTGGCGGAGGACGGAACTCCGATCCGCTTCCTGCCGCTTGCCGAGATGCCGACGCGCTTCGTCTGGTGGCATGTGGAGCTTGAGAACCACGAGGTCGTTCTGGCCAATGGCGGCGTTCCCGCGGAGAGTTTCATCGATTATGTCGGCCGGTCCGGCTTCGACAATTACGACGAATATCTCGAAATTGCGGGAGCCGACCGTCTGATTGCGGAAATGCCGTTCATGCGCATATCGGCGCGGCGTCTGTTGCCGGCGAACGGGTTGCGGGGATTGCCGGCCATCGCGCGGCGGCCTCTTATCGCCGCCCCCCGGAAAACCGCCGCCTGACGCGACGCGCATGGGGTGAGCCGACGCGGCGGGGGCGTTTCGTCGCGCTCCCGAAAGCCCATCGCGACCGTTTCCAGGGGCGTTTGAAAGACGTTTGAAGACCGGCGCATGGCGTGACGCGGCGGGCGCGCTCTCTTCTCTCTCGCCGGCGTCCGGCTGCGAAAAGGCCGCTTGACGGTTTTGGATCGGGGCCATATAACGGAATCGAAGCGGTGCGTCGCCAATGAAATGACGGGCGCGCTGCTTCGCGGGTTTCCGCCGGTGCGTTCTCCAGGAACGGAAAACGGTACTCTGAAAGGCAAATCGCCATGGCGAACATCAACGCTGCTCTCCTTCTCCTTGGCGTCACCGAAGTTCCCGACACCAGCCTCACGTGGACAGGTATTAGAGGTCAGAATGCCTCCGACCAGGTCGTTTCCGGATCCGATGGATTGCTGGATATCGACGTAGACAGTTGGGGGTCTAACGTCTTCACGGGGTTCACGGTCGATTTCGGGGGCAACACCTACGCCATTTTCAGCGATGGCAGAGACTATTTCATCCCCTACGACAACAGTCAGCAAAACATCTTGCCCCTGGCGGTAGGGGCCGGCGCCTCGACGGGTTACACCCCCAGCGGGGCGCTGGTCTTCAACTGCTTTGCCACCGGAACGACGATTCTGACGCCGGACGGCGAGCGGGCCATTGAGACGCTTAGGCCCGGCGACCGGGTCGTGACCCATGACGGCAGGTCGACGCCGGCGATCTGGGTGGCGAGGCAGACCGTCGCCAACCCGCGTTTCGTCGAACTCAGCCGCAGGCCCGTGCGCATCGACGCCGGCGCCCTCGGCCCGGACCTGCCGAACAGACCGCTGACCGTGACGGGCGATCACGCCCTGCTGTTCGGCGACATGCTGGTCAACGCCGGCGCGCTGGCGGAGGACGGAACCCCGGTCCGCTTCGCGCCGCTTTCGGAGATGCCGACGAAATTCACCTGGTGGCATGTGGAGCTTGAGAACCACGAGGTCGTTCTGGCCAATGGCGGCGTTCCGGCGGAGAGTTTCATCGATTATGTCGGCCGGTCCGGTTTCGACAATTACGACGAATATCTCGCACTCGCCGGGGCCGACCGTCTGATACCGGAAATGCCGTTCGTGCGCATATCGGCGCGGCGTCTGTTGCCGGCGAACGGGCTGCGGGGATTGCCGGCCATCGCCCGGCGGCCTCTTATCGCCGCCCCCCGGAAAACCGCCGCCTGACGCATGGCGGCGCTCCCTCAAGGGCGCTGTCCGGCGTTTTCGCCCGAAAGCCCATCGCGACCGTTTCGAAAGGCGTTTGAAGACCGGCGCATGGGGCGCGTGACGCGGCGCGCGGGCGCGCAAACGTCCCTTGACGGTCCGGGTCGGGGGCCGTATACATCGGGGGCCGTATACATGGAATCGGACGGTGCGTTCCTGGGACTGCGAAAGGGAGACTATCCATGGCAACCTTCACCTTCACTCATTACATCTTTATAACCCTTCCGACATTCGCTCCCGGGACGAACGGGGCCATCTCGTGGGATAACGGTCGGGATGTAGAAAACCCAGTCCCTGTGACCGATGTCGACGCGGATGGCCTTGATGAAGGCGTCGACAGGTGGGGAACCAACGCCACCTACTCGGGGCGCACGGTCGACGTCGACGGCAACATCTACGCCCTGTTTCACGAGCCGGACGACGGCACAGGCGACGGCGACAGACTTTACATCCCCTACAACAAGGCGGATCATGACATCTTCCCGTCCCTGGGGACAGGGGGCGTCTCGACGGGGTACGTCCCCATCGGGGCGCATGCCTTCAACTGCTTCGCCACCGGAACGCGAATCGCCACGCCGGACGGCGACAGAACCGTCGAAACCATCAAGCCCGGCGACCTTGTGCTGACCCATGACGGCAGGTCAACGCCGGTGATCTGGCGGGCGTGGCAGTCGGTCGTCAATCCGCGTAACTTGAGCGTCGGCCGCAGCCCCGTGCGCATCGAGGCCGGGGCCCTCGGCCCGGACCTGCCGAACGCGCCGCTGACCGTGACCGCCGATCACGCCCTGCTGTTCGACGACATGCTGATCAACGCCGGAACGCTGGTCAACGGAACCACAATCCGCCTGCTGCCGCTTGCCGGCCTGCCGGCGCGGTTCAACTACTGGCATCTGGAGCTTGAGAAACACGAGTGCGTCGTCGCCAACGGCGTTCCCGCGGAGAGCTTTATCGATTATGTCGGGCGGTCCGGCTTCGACAATTACGACGAATATCTCGCACTCGCCGGGGCCGACCGTCTGATTAAGGAAATGCCGTTCGCGCGCATATCGGCGCACCGGCTCGTTCCGCCCGACCTGCGCGAGGCGCTGGGCATCGCGCCGCCCTCCTACATGCCCCGGAAAACCGCCGCCTGACGCATGGCGGCGCTCCCTCAAGGGCGCTGTCCGGCGTTTTTCGCCCGCGGGCCCATCGCGACCGTTTCCAGGGGCGACCGTTTCCAGGGGCGTTTGAAGACCGGCGCATGGGGGGCGTGACGCGGCGGGCGCGCGCGCTCCTATCGCGCCGGCGTCCGGCTGCGAAAAGGCCGCTTGACGGTCCGGGGCGGGGTTCTATAATCGCCTCAGGCGGGGCGTCGCCGATGCCGATGAGTCGCCGATGAAGTGACGGGCACGCTGCCTCGCGGGTTTCCGCCGGTTCGTTCCCCGCGATTGCAAAGGAGAATACCCGTGGCGTTTGTTTTTTTCTCGCATGCCATAGTGATAGATTCGGTGCCGTCCGATGATCCGAACGTACCCTTCTCGTGGAGTACCGGCTCCGATACCGCTTTCGATGACAACCCGGCTATCAATACCGGGGCCGATGACATGCTGGATATCGGCGAGCGGTATGGATCGGTAAACGCCCTGTACAGCGGGCACACGATTGAAGTCGACGGCGAGACCTTCGCCGTTTTCAGCACCGATACCGCCTCATACATCCCCTACAACCCGGCGGATGGAGTAGACCTCACGCCCCTGGCGAACGGCGGCGTCACGACGGGTTACATGGCCGACAACGCCATCGTCTTCAACTGCTTCGCCACCGGAACGACGATTCTGACGCCGGACGGCGAGCGGGCCATCGAAACCCTGCAACCCGGCGACCGGGTCGTGACCCATGACGGCAGGTCGACGCCGGCGATCTGGGTGGCGCGGCAGACCGTCGCCAACCCGCGCGGCGTCGAACTCGGCCGCAAACCGGTGCGCATCGACGCCGGCGCCCTCGGCCCGGACCTGCCGGACAGACCGCTGACCGTGACCGCCGACCACGCCCTGCTGTTCGGCGACATGCTGGTCAACGCCGGCGCGCTGGCGGAGGACGGAACACCGATCCGCTTCCTGCCGCTTGCCGAGATGCCGACGCGCTTCGTCTGGTGGCATGTGGAGCTTGAGAACCACGAGGTCGTTCTGGCCAACGGCGGCGTTCCCGCGGAAAGCTTCATCGATTATGTCGGCCGGTCCGGCTTCGACAATTACGACGAATATCTCGAAATCGCGGGGGCCGACCGTCTGATTAAGGAAATGCCGTTCGCGCGCATATCGGCGCGGCGTCTGTTGCCGGCGAACGGGTTGCGGGGATTGCCGGCCATCGCCCGGCGGCCTCTTATCGCCGCCCCCCGGAAAACCGCCGCCTGACGCGACAAGCATAGCGGCGGCGCTTCGCTGTCAGCCACGAAATCCGCCGGCGTCCGGGCACGAAAAACCCCTTGACGGTTTGGGTCGGGGCCGTATATATGGAATCGAGCGGTGCGTCGCCATTTGCGTCGCCATTTGCGTCGCCATTGAAGTATGACGCGCCCGTGTCCCGATCGGCGGCATGGGTGTGAAGACGGGCTGTCGGGCAACCGGCGTCTTAATGGAACGTTTGCCCGCGGATTTCCGCCGGTTCGTTCCCCGGACCTGAAAGGAAAATGTTCATGGTGGATACAACCTTCACTCATGCTATTCTTGCAACGAATAATGCAAGGCTGTTCCCAGAGCCGGACGGGGGCGTCTTTTGGGATATGGCCGACGCCGAGGATGTGCAGTTGAACACGGGAGACGTGGTGACCGATCCCTCCGAAATGAGGGGGTTGGATACAAGCACCGGCACGTTCACGTACCAGGGCGTCACGGCCGTCTACACGGGGTACCAGGCCTTCTTGGCGGGCGGCAACTACGCCGTTTTCCACGATGCGGTCAATGACCGGTTTTTCATCCCCTACAACAAGGCGGATGCGGACATCGCGCCCGAGGCGATAATGGACTTCTTTAATGCGTCCATTTACGAAGTACAAGGGGCCTTGGTCACCAACTGCTTCGCCACCGGAACGACGATTCTGACGCCGGACGGCGAGCGGGCCATCGAGACGCTGCAACCCGGCGACCGGGTCATGACCCATGACGGCAGGTCGACGCCGGCGATCTGGGTGGCGAGGCAGACCGTCGCCAACCCGCGCGGCGTCGAACTCGGACGCAAGCCCGTGCGCATCGACGCCGGCGCCCTCGGCCCGGACCTGCCGAACAGACCGCTGACCGTGACCGCCGACCACGCCCTGCTGTTCGGCGACATGCTGGTCAATGCCGGCACGCTGGCGGAGGACGGAACTCCGATCCGCTTCGTGCCGCTTTCGGAGATGCCGACGCGCTTCGTCTGGTGGCATGTGGAGCTTGAGAACCACGAGGTCGTTCTGGCCAACGGCGGCGTTCCGGCGGAGAGTTTCATCGATTATGTCAGCCGGTCCGGCTTCGACAATTACGACGAATATCTCGAAATTGCGGGCGCCGACCGTCTGATTAAGGAAATGCCGTTCGCGCGCATATCGGCGCGGCGTCTGTTGCCGCCTAACGGGTTGCGGGGATTGCCGGCCATCGCGCGGCGGCCTCTTATCGCCGCCCCCCGGAAAACCGCCGCCTGACGCGACGCGCATGGCGTGACGCGGCGCGCGCGCTCCTCTCTCGCGCCGGCGTCCGGGCCCGAAAAACCCCTTGACGGTTTGGGTCGGGGCCGTATGATGGAATCGAGCGGTGCGTCGCCAATGAAGTGACGGGCGCGCTTGCCTCGCGGGTTTCCGCCGGGTCGTCAACCGGAAAAACCGGCGCCCGGAAAAACCGACGCTATGAAAGGTAAATCGCCAATGTCTACCATCGACCGTTTTGTCACACTCGCCGGTATTACCGAGACTTCCGAAGGATCATCTGGTTCAATCACCAGAATCGATTGGACGGATTCTACAAATCCCGGTGTTGTCACCGATGCACAGGTCGTTTCCGGACCCGATGGGTTGCTGGATGCCGGCATAGACAGTTGGTCCGGTGCGGGTAACGTCTTCACGGGGCTCACGATCGATTTCAACGGCGAGACCTACGCCATTTTTCGCAGTACTGCCTTTGGCAGTTATTTCATCCCCTACGACAGCACTCGGGGAGACATCGCGGCCCTGGCGGACAGGCCCAACTTTTCGACGGGTTACACCCCCACCGGGGCGCAGGTCTTCAACTGTTTCGCGCGGGGGACGCGGATCGCCACGCCGGACGGCGAACGGATCGTCGAGACCCTTAAGCCCGGCGACCTTGTGCTGACCCATGACGGCAGGTCCGCGCCGGCGATCTGGGTGGCGCGGCAGACCGTCGCCAACCCGCGCGGCGTCGAACTCGGACGCAAACCGGTGCGCATCGACGCCGGCGCCCTCGGCCCGGGCCTGCCCAACAGACCGCTGACCGTGACGGGCGATCACGCCCTGCTGTTCGGCGACATGCTGATCAACGCCGGAACGCTGGTCAACGGAACCACAATCCGCCTGTTGCCGCTTGAGGACATGCCGACGAAATTCGTCTGGTGGCATGTGGAGCTTGAGAACCACGAGTGCGTCGTCGCCAACGGCGTTCCCGCGGAGAGCTTTATCGATTATGTCGGCCGGTCCGGTTTCGACAATTACGACGAGTATCTCGCACTCGCCGGGGCCGACCGTCTGATACCGGAAATGCCGTTCGTGCGCATATCGGCGCACCGGCTCGTTCCGCCCGACCTTCGCGAGGCGCTCGGCATCGCACCGCCCTCCTACATGCCCCGGAGCAAAGCCGCCTGACGCAATACGCATGGGGTGAGCCGACGCGGCGGGGGCGTTTCGACGCGCTCCCGAAGGCCCCTCACAGCCGTTTCCAAGGGCGCTTGAAGACCGGCGCCGCGTCACGGAGTCGAAATCCGTGACGAAGGCGCGCCGGGCCGTGAAGAACCGGTTGCCGGCGACGACAGGCCCCGTCCCGACGGGTGTGGAAAAGCCGCTTGACGGTCCGGGTCGGGGCCATATAATCGCCATGATGCACCCGTTTCCGATCGGTGGCATGGGTGTGAAGACAGGCCGCCGGGCAACCGGCATCTAACCGGAACGCCTGCCCGCGGGTTTCCGCCGGGTCGTTCCCCGGACTGAAAGGAGACTTCCCATGCCTGAGATACAGACCTCTCACTACATTTTGTGGCAAAATTCAACGCCCGTCCCCACCGGGCCGGGCGGGTCCATCTCGTGGACCGGTGCCGAGGCCCGAGTCATAACAGCGGGAAGCAGGGTCAATTCCGGAGATGACGGCCTCCTGGATGTAGGCGAAGACTGGTTCAATGCGCCCAACTTCCCCTATACGGGGTACACGGTCGAATTCGGAGGCCAGACCTTCGCCATTTTCGCCAGGCCCACCGCCAGCGGAGCGCAATATACCATCCCCTACAACCCGGCGGATGGAATAGACCTCGCGCCCCTGGCGAACGGCGGCAGTTCGTCGGGTTACAACCCCGCCGGGGCGCTGGTCTTCAACTGCTTCGCCACCGGAACGACGATTCTGACGCCCGACGGCGAGCGGGCCATTGAGACGCTTAGGCCCGGCGACCGGGTCGTGACCCATGATGGCAGGTCGACGCCGGCGATCTGGGTGGCGCGGCAGACCGTCGCCAACCCGCGCGGCGTCGAACTCAGCCGCAGGCCCGTGCGCATCGACGCCGGCGCCCTCGGCCCGGACCTGCCGAACAGACCGCTGACCGTGACGGGCGATCACGCCCTGCTGTTCGGCGACATGCTGGTCAACGCCGGCGCGCTGGCGGAGGACGGAACCCCGGTCCGCTTCGTGCCGCTTTCGGAGATGCCGACGAAATTCACCTGGTGGCATGTGGAGCTTGAGAACCACGAGGTCGTTCTGGCCAACGGCGGCGTTCCGGCGGAGAGTTTCATCGATTATGTCGGCCGGTCCGGTTTCGACAATTACGACGAATATCTCGCACTCGCCGGGGCCGACCGTCTGATACCGGAAATGCCGTTCGTGCGCATATCGGCGCGGCGTCTGTTGCCGCCGAACGGGCTGCGGGGATTGCCGGCCATCGCCCGGCGGCCCCTTATCGCCGCCCCCCGGAAAACTGCCGCCTGACGCAAGGAGACGGCGGCGGCGCTCCCTCAAGGGCGCTGTCCGGCGTTTTCGCCCGAAGGCCCCTCGCGACCGTTTCCAAGGGCGTTTGCAAGGCGTTTGAAGACCGGCGTCGAATCACGGAGTCGAAATCCGTGACGAAGGCGCGCCGGGCCGTGAAGAACCGGTTGCCGGCGACGACAGGCCCCGTCCCGACGGGTGTGGAAAAGCCGCTTGACGGTCCGGGTCGGGGCCATATAATGAGGTCAAATGATGCGTTCCCCGGACTGAAAGGAGACTTCCCATGCCTCAGGAAGTGGTACAGACCTCTCACTACATTTTGTGGCAAAATTCAACGCCCGTCCCCACCGGGCCGGGCGGGTCCATCTCGTGGACCGGTGCCGAGGCCCGAGTCATAACAGCGGGAAGCAGGGTCAATTCCGGAGAAGATGGACTCCTGGATGTAGGCGTCGACTGGTTCAATGCGCCCAACTTCCGCTATACGGGGTACACGGTCGAATTCGAAGGCCAGACCTTCGCCATTTTCGCCAGGCCCACCGGCAGCGGAGCGCAATATACCATCCCCTACAACCAGGCGGATGGAATAAACCTCGCGCCCCTGGCGAACGGCGGCAGTTCGTCGGGTTACAACCCCGCCGGGGCGCTGGTCTTCAACTGCTTCGCCACCGGAACGAGGATCGCCACGCCGGACGGCGACAAACCCATCGAGATGCTGCGGGCCGGCGAAAAGGTGCTGACCCATGACGGCAGGTCCGCGCCGGTGATCTGGCGGGCGTGGCAGTCGGTCGTCAATCCGCGCAATCTGAGCGTCGGCCGCGGCCCCGTGCGCATCGAGGCCGGCGCCCTCGGCCCGGACCTGCCGAACGCGCCGCTGACCGTGACCGCCGATCACGCCCTGTTGTTCGACGACATGCTGATCAACGCCGGAACGCTGGTCAACGGAACCACAAT
This sequence comes from Rhizobiaceae bacterium, assembly GCA_965204295.1. GTDB lineage: Bacteria > Pseudomonadota > Alphaproteobacteria > Rhizobiales > Rhizobiaceae > JAWKWH01. Next base: position 465,136 of record OZ241973.1, on the reverse strand, counting down.
CCGCCTGCTGCCGCTTGCCGGCCTGCCGTCGATGTTCAACTACTGGCATGTGGAGCTTGAGAAACACCAGTGCGTCGTCGCCAACGGCGTTCCCGCGGAGAGTTTCATCGATTATGTCGGCCGGTCCGGCTTCGACAATTACGGCGAATATCTCGCACTCGCCGGGGCCGACCGTCTGATACCGGAAATGCCGTTTGCGCGCATATCGGCGCACCGGCTCGTTCCGCCCGAACTGCGCGAGGCGCTGGGCATCGAACCGCCCTCCTACATGCCCCGGCGCGCCGCCGCCTGAGGCTCAAGGGCGCTGTCCGGCGTTTTCGGCGTGTTCCCGAAGGCCCCTCGCGACCGTTTCGAAAGGCGTTTGAAAGGCGTTTGAAGACCGGCGCCGAATCACGGAGTCGAAATCCGTGACGCGGCGGGGGGCGTGCGCTCTTCTCTCGCGCCGGCGTCCGGTTGCGGAAAGGCCCCTTGACGGTCCGGGTCGGGGTTCTATAATCGCCGCAAGCGGTGCGTCGCCAATCGCCGCAAGCGGTGCGTCGCCAATCGCCGCAAGCGGTGCGTCGCCAATCGCCAATGAAGTGACGGGTTTGTCCGCCTGCGGTTTTTCGCCGGTTCGTTCCCCGGGTCGAAAGGGAGATGTTTATGGCAGGATTCAGAAATCTCCTCGTTATAGACCTCAGCAGGCTCAATCGCCGCAATCCGGAAATCCCCGAACTCCCCGGGCCGGACGGATTCATCGAGTGGCCTGCCGATTCGAGCGGCGACCTCGTTGCCGACCAGGGAGTAAGACCGTTCGAAATCGTTTCGGGAGATGACGGCCTTCTGGACGTCGACGTAGACTACTATCATAGCCCCCGTAACCCTTACACGGGGTTCACGATCGAATTCGGAGGCGAGCCCTACGCCATTTTCCGCAGCGAAAACAACGGCGCCTATTTAATCCCTTACGATAAGGAACACCATGACATCTACCTCGATGCGCAGCAGGGCAGCGAGGCGGCGACGACGTACCAACCCACCGGGGCCGATGTCTTCAACTGTTTCGCCACCGGAACGCGAATCGCCACGCCGGACGGCGACAAACCCATCGAGATGCTGCGGGCCGGCGACCTTGTGCTGACCCATGACGGCAGGTCGACGCCGGTGATCTGGCGGGCGCGGCAGTCGATCGCCAATCCGCGTAACTTAAGCGTCGGCCGCGGCCCCGTGCGCATCGAGGCCGGCGCCCTCGGCCCGGACCTGCCCGACGCGCCGCTGACCGTGACGGCCGATCACGCCCTGCTGTTCGACGACATGCTGATCAACGCCGGAACGCTGGTCAACGGAACCACAATCCGCCTGCTGCCGCTTTCGGAGATGCCGGCGAGGTTCAACTACTGGCATGTGGAGCTTGAGGAACACGAGTGCGTCGTGGCCAACGGCGTTCCCGCGGAGAGTTTCATCGATTATGTCGGCCGGTCCGGTTTCGACAATTACGACGACTATCTCGACCTTGTCGGGGCCGATCGTCTGATACCGGAAATGCCGCTGCCGCGCGTCTGCGCGCACCGGCTCGTTCCGCCCGGCCTGCGCGAGGCGCTGGGCATCGCGCCGCCCTCCTACATGCCCCGGCGCGCCGCCGCCTGAGGCTCAAGGGCGCTGTCCGGCGTTTTCGCCCGCGGGCCCATCGCGACCGTTTCCAGGGGCGACCGTTTGCAAGGCGTTTGAAGACCGGCGCCGAATCACGGAGTCGAAATCCGTGATTCGGCGGGCGCGCGCTCTTTTCTCGCGCCGGCGTCCGGCTGCGAAAAGGCCCCTTGACGGTCCGGGGCGGGGTTATATGATGGAATCAAGCGGGGCGTCGTCATCAAGCGTTGCGTCGCCATTGAAGTATGACGCGCCCGTTTCCGATCAGGGGGCATGGGTGTGAAGACGGACTGTCGGGCAACCGGCATCTGACCGGGGCGTTTGCCTCGCGGGTTTCCGCCGGTTCGTTCCCCGGACTGAAAGAGGACGACCCATGGCTACATTTTCTCATTACATTTTTATAAGCCTACCCGGCATGGATGTCGTCAACCAGCAGGGCAGGAGCATCTCGTGGACTTCCGCCGACATCCGGCAACAATCATCGGGCAGGGTCAATTCCGGAGATGACGGCCTCCTGGATGTCGGCGCGGACTCGTTCTTGGCTTCCGACATCGTCTTCACGGGGTACACGATCGGATTCGAAGGCGAGACCTACGCCATTTTCGGCAGGCAGGTCGGCGGCGGCGGCGGCAGGCAGTCCGGCGGCGGAGAAGCACAATATTACATCCCCTACAACCTGGCGGACGCAAACCTCGCGCCCCTGACGGCAGGGGGCTTCACGTCGGTCTACACGGGAAACGGGGCGCAGGTCTTCAACTGCTTCGCCACCGGAACGAGGATCGCCACGCCGGACGGCGACAAACCCATCGAGATGCTGCGGGCCGGCGAAAAGGTGCTGACCCATGACGGCAGGTCCGCGCCGGTGATCTGGCGGGCGTGGCAGTCGGTCGTCAATCCGCGTAACTTAAGCGTCGGCCGCGGCCCCGTGCGCATCGAGGCCGGCGCCCTCGGCCCGGACCTGCCGAACGCGCCGCTGACCGTGACCGCCGATCACGCCCTGTTGTTCGGCGACACGCTGATCAACGCCGGAACGCTGGTCAACGGAACCACAATCCGCCTGTTGCCGCTTGCCGGCCTGCCGTCGATGTTCAACTACTGGCATGTGGAGCTTGAGAAACACCAGTGCGTCGTCGCCAACGGCGTTCCCGCGGAGAGTTTCATCGATTATGTCGGGCGGTCCGGTTTCGACAATTACGACGAATATCTCGCACTCGCCGGGGCCGACCGTCTGATACCGGAAATGCCGTTTGCGCGCATATCGGCGCACCGGCTCGTTCCGCCCGAACTGCGCGAGGCGCTGGGCATCGCGCCGCCCTCCTACATGCCCCGGCGCGCCGCCGCCTGACGCTCAAAAGGCGCTGTCCGGCGTTTTCGCCCGAAAGCCCCTCGCGACCGTTTCCAGGGGCGACCGTTTGCAAGGCGTTTGAAGACCGGCGTCGAATCACGGAGTCGAAATCCGTGACGCGGCGGGCGCGCGCTCTTCTATCGCGCCGACTTCCGGCTGCGGAAAGGCCCCTTGACGGTCCGGGGCGGGGTTATATAATTGCCACAAGCGGGGCGTCGCCAATGAAGTGACGGGCGCGCTCGCCTTGCGGGTTTCCGCCGGTTCGTTCCCCGGACTGAAAGAGGACGACCCATGGCTACATTTTCTCATTACATTTTTATAAGCCTACCCGGCATGGATGTCGTCAACCAGCCGGGCGGGACCATCTCGTGGACTTCCGCCTCCATCCGGCAACAATCATCGGGCATGGTCAATTCCGGAGATGACGGCCTCCTGGATGTCGGCGCGGACTCGTTCTTGGCGCGCGAGAACGTCTTCACGGGGTACACGATCGGATTCGAAGGCGAGACCTACGCCATTTTCGGCAGGCAGTCCGGCGGCGGCGGCAGGCAGTTCGGCGGCGGAGAAGCACAATATTACATCCCCTACAACCTGGCGGACGCAAACCTCGCGCCCCTGACGGCAGGGGGCTTCACGTCGGTCTACACGGGAAACGGGGCGCAGGTGTTCAACTGCTTCGCCACCGGAACGACGATTCTGACGCCGGACGGCGAACGGGCCATCGAAACGCTGCAACCCGGCGACCGGGTCATGACCCACGACGGCAGGTCGACGCCGGTGATCTGGGTGGCGCGGCAGACCGTCGTCAACCCGCGTTTCGTCGAACTCGGCCGCAAACCGGTGCGCATCGACGCCGGCGCCCTCGGCCCGGACCTGCCGAACAGACCGCTGACCGTGACCGCCGACCACGCCCTGCTGTTCGGCGACATGCTGATCAATGCCGGCGCGCTGGCGGAGGACGGAACCCCGATCCGCTTCCTGCCGCTTTCGGACATGCCGACGAAATTCGTCTGGTGGCATGTGGAGCTTGAGAACCACGAGGTCGTTCTGGCCAATGGCGGCGTTCCGGCGGAGAGTTTCATCGATTATGTCGGGCGGTCCGGCTTCGACAATTACGACGAATATCTCGAAATTGCGGGGGCCGACCGCCTGATACCGGAAATGCCGTTCGCGCGCATATCGGCGCGGCGTCTGTTGCCGCCTAACGGGTTGCGGGGATTGCCGGCCATCGCGCGGCGGCCTCTTATCGCCGCCCCCCGGAAAACCGCCGCCTGACGCGACGCGCATGGCGGCGGCGCTTCGCTGTCAGCCACGAAATCCGCCGGCGTCCGGGCACGAAAAACCCCTTGACGGGCCGGGTCGGGGCCGTATGATGGAATCGGACGGTGCGTTCCTGGGACTGCAAAGCGAGATTATCCATGGTAGAAACAGCCTTCACTCATTACCTCTCTATACAAGGCGCGTCGATAGCCCCCGGGCCGGGCGGGGCCATCTCGTGGACTTTCGCTCTCATCTCCGAGAATCTGATAACTAATGTGAGCGATACCGACGGGGATGGCCTTACTGAAGGCGTCGACGTGTGGGACCGCACCGCCACCTACACAGGGCGTACGATCGATTTCGGAGGCGAGACCTTCGCCATTTTTCTCCTTCCGGACGACGGCACAGGCGACGGCGACAGACATATCATCCCCTACAACCCGGCGGATGGAATAGACCTCGCGCCCCTGGCGTCAGGGGGCGCCTCGACGGGTTACACACCCACCGGGGCGCTGGTCTTCAACTGCTTCGCCACCGGAACGACGATTCTGACGCCGGACGGCGAGCGGGCCATCGAAACGCTGCAACCCGGCGACCGGGTCGTGACCCATGACGGCAGGTCGACGCCGGCGATCTGGGTGGCGCGGCAGACCGTCGCCAACCCGCGCGGCGTCGAACTCGGCCGCAGGCCGGTGCGCATCGACGCCGGCGCCCTCGGCCCGGACCTGCCGAACAGACCGCTGACCGTGACGGGCGATCACGCCCTGCTGTTCGGCGACATGCTGGTCAACGCCGGCACGCTGGCGGAGGACGGAACTCCGATCCGCTTCGTGCCGCTTTCGGAGATGCCGACGCGGTTCGTCTGGTGGCATGTGGAGCTTGAGAACCACGAGGTCGTTCTGGCCAACGGCGTTCCGGCGGAGAGTTTCATCGATTATGTCGGCCGGTCCGGTTTCGACAATTACGACGAATATCTCGACCTTGTCGGGGCCGACCGTCTGATACCGGAAATGCCGTTTGCGCGCATATCGGCGCACCGGCTCGTTCCGCCCGAACTTCGCGAGGCGCTGGGCATCGCACCGCCCTCCTACATGCCCCGGCGTAAAGCCGCCTGACGCGACGCGCATGGGGTGAGCCGACGCGGCGGGGGCGTTTCGTCGCGCAGGCGGCGACAATCGCGTAAACCGGAATGGCGGGTCATCGGCCCGCCGTTTTCGTTTCGGCCCGCGCGCACGTTGAAATTTTGCGCCGCGCCGCAACGGCCCGCTTGACGCCGGCGGCGCGATTTTCTATCGCCGGCGGCGGGACACCTCTCCCCAACGAGAGGCCGCTATCTGGAAGGATAGACGACATGACGGACTTTCCGAAACCGGACCTGCGTCCGGCCAATCCCGATTTTTCATCGGGTCCCTGCGCCAAGCGCCCCGGCTGGTCGCCGGACGTTCTCGCGAACGCGCCGCTGGGGCGGTCGCACCGCGCCGGCATCGGCAGGGACCGCCTTGCGCGCGCGATCGGCCTGACCCGCAAGGTTCTCCGCGTCCCCGACGATTATCGCATCGGCATCGTACCGGCTTCGGATACCGGGGCGGTCGAGATGGCCATGTGGTCGTTGCTCGGGGAACGGGGCGTCGACATGCTCGCATGGGAGAGTTTCGGCGCCGGCTGGGTCGCCGATGCGGTCGGTCAGCTCGAACTGGACGACGTGCGCGCATTCGAGGCGCCTTACGGCCGGCTTCCCGATCTTGCACGGATCGATTTCGACCGCGACGTCGTCTTCACCTGGAACGGCACGACCTCCGGCGTGCGTGTGCCGAACGGCGGGTTCATACCGGCCGACCGAAGGGGCCTGACCATCTGCGACGCCACTTCCGCCGCATTCGCTCAGGCCCTCGATTTCGCCAAACTCGATGTCGTGACCTTTTCCTGGCAAAAGGCGCTCGGCGGCGAAGGCGGTCATGGCGTGCTCGTTCTGTCGCCGCGCGCGGTCGCGCGACTGGAAAGCTACGCGCCTCCGCGTCCGCTGCCGAAAATCTTCCGCCTGACCGCGGGCGGCAGGCTGATCGAGGGCATATTCGCCGGCGAGACCATCAACACCCCCTCCATGCTCTGCGTCGAGGATTATCTGGACGCGCTCGCATGGGCGGATTCGATCGGCGGGCTTGACGCGCTGATCGCGCGCGCCGACGCCAACGCCGCCGTCATCGGCCGGTTCGTGGCGGAAAACGCCTGGCTCGACCATTTGGCGGCGGACCCGAAAACCCGCTCGAATACCTCCGTTTGCCTTTCGGTCGTCGACCCGCGCGTGACCGCGCTCGATCCCGACGGGCGGAAGACCTTCGCCGCATCGATCGCAACGGCGCTGGACGACGAAGGCGTCGCCCATGACATCGGCGCCTATCGCGACGCTCCGGCGGGGCTGCGCATCTGGTGCGGCGCGACGGTGGAAAAATCCGATCTGGAAGCGTTGACGCCATGGCTGGCCTGGGCGTTTCACACGCGGGTCTCGGCGCTCGCACAAGCGGCCTGACAGGATTTCCGGACCGTCCGCCGTCTTCTCCCCCGGACAACATTCACCCATGGAGGCCGACATGGCGCCGCGTGTACTCGTATCGGACAAGCTCTCGGACGCCGCCGTCCGGATTTTCAGGGATCGCGGCGTCGAGGTCGATTTTCTCCCCGACGTCGGCAAGGACAAGGACGAGCTTCTCAGGATCATTCCCCGATATGACGGGCTGGCGATCCGCTCCGCGACCGGGGTCACCGGGAAGCTGATCGCCGCCGCGGACAATCTGAAAGTCGTCGGACGCGCCGGTATCGGCGTCGACAACGTCGATGTCGCCGCCGCGTCGCGCCGCGGCGTCATCGTCATGAACACCCCGTTCGGCAACTCCATCACGACGGCGGAACACGCGGTGGCCATGATGTTCGCCGTTGCGCGGCAACTGCCCGAGGCGGACAGGTCCACGCGCGCCGGCAAATGGGAAAAGAGCAGGTTCATGGGCGTCGAGATCACCGGCAAGACGCTCGGCGTGATCGGCTGCGGCAATATCGGCTCGATCGTCGCGGCGCGCGGCATCGGGCTGAAAATGCGCGTAATCGCCTTCGATCCCTTTCTGCCGCCCGAACGCGCCAACGCGCTCGGCGTGGAGAAAGTCGAACTCGGCGAACTGTTCGCCCGCTCCGATTTCATCACCCTGCATACGCCGCTCACCGACAAGACGCGCGGCATGATCGACAAGAACGCATTGGCGAAAATGAAGGACGGCGTCCGGATCGTCAACTGCGCCAGGGGCGGGTTGATCGTCGAGGCCGATCTCGTCGAGGCGCTCGAATCCGGCAGGGTCGCCGGCGCCGGCGTCGACGTGTTCGAGGTCGAACCCGCCACGCACAGCGCGCTGTTCGACATGCGGAATGTCGTTTGCACGCCCCACCTCGGCGCCTCCACGTCGGAAGCCCAGGAAAAAGTCGCCATTCAAGTGGCCGAGCAGATGTCGGATTATCTGGTCGAGGGCGCGGTGACCAACGCCATCAACATGCCTTCCGTTACCGCCGAGGAAGCGCCGCTGCTGAAACCCTTCGTCAGGCTGGCGGAAGTGCTGGGCGCCTTTGTCGGCCAGGTGACCGAAGACCCGATCGGGGAGGTTGAAATCCTGTTCGACGGCGCGACCGCCGCGATGAACACCCGCGCGCTGACAAGCGCCGCTCTCGCCGGCCTGATGCGTCCCCAGGTTTCCGACATCAACATGGTCTCGGCGCCGATCATGGCAAAGGAGCGCGGTATGGTTCTGTCGGAGATCAGACGCGACAAATCCGGCGTATTCGACGGCTATATCAAGCTCACCGTCACGACCGCGCGGCAGACCCGGTCGATCGCCGGCGCCTGCTTTTCGGACCGCAAGCCGCGCTTCATCCAGATCAAGGGCATCAATCTGGACGCCGAGGTCGGCCGGCATATGCTGTACACGACCAACAGGGACGTTCCGGGCATCATCGGCCTGCTGGGCGGGATTTGCGGCGCGGCCGGGGTCAATATCGCCAACTTCCACCTCGGCCGGAACCGGCCCGGAGGCGACGCCATCGCGCTGCTTTATCTGGACGCGCCGTTTCCCGCGAATGTGCTCGAGGAACTGCGATCGAACGAAAACATCCGGTCGGCCAAAACGCTGCAATTCGACGTGGCGGACTGAAATTCGCCCCCGGCGGCTCAACCGCCGGGGGAAACGCGCCAAAGAAACGCTCGCCCGGAAAGGCCCGCGTATGACCTCTATCCCCGAAAGTCGCATCTGCTGAGCAAGGGGATGCAGATCGGATCGAAGCCGCCCGTATCACGACACAGCGTGTTCAAGAGGCTTGATCGGTGCACAAAACAGCGACAATATCCAGAGGAAGACGCCGGAGAGAGACCGAACGAATGAACCCGTTGAAATCGCCCCATGCCCTGCTGCTGTTGGCGGGTTTTTTTCCATCGACGCCCATGCCGGGGCCGTAAGCCCGGACCTTCACTCTGGAATGCGGGGCGGCGACGACCGCGCAGTGCGGTCTTCCGACGGCGGGGCTTCCCGGCCCGATGGGATCGATTGCATGTCAAGCCCTGAACGCTGTGTTCACAAAGCGGCCTGGTGCCAGGATAGAGATAATTCCATGAGCCCTGTTTCACCTGAAGAGGGCGTTGGGGCTGCAAAAGGCGGCGGCCATGGCGGGATTCGATCCGGGCGACGAAGAACGGGCGGTCGCGGCAGGAAGGTTCACGCCGCCGCTCCGCATCATCCGTCGTCGTGACATTGGCGAAGATTGCGTCCAGCGCCTCGGTCATCCGCTGGGCGGTGCGATGCGATACGTCGAACTCGGCGCAGATGTCTTCCAGATTGACACCGCCCCGCCGGAACGCCGCCATCTGCGCCAAGCGAGGCGGATCCTGCGCTTTGGCGAAAGACATTTGACCTCCATGCCAGAAATTGACACCATCATAAGCTATTGAAGACCTTGCGGTCTGTCGAGGTGATTCCCTTGGGGAGCCGCGGGCCGCAAGCTCTGGAGTGTTCATGAGGGATCTCGACGGCCGTATCTTTCTTTCCGCCTCGGACCTCATGCGATTCATGGGGTGCACACACGTAACGACCCTTGATCTGGCGCATATCCGTGGAACCGGTCCGGAGCCGCGGGAAGACGCCGAGGACGCAGCGCTGTTGCAAAAACAGGGCGATGCCCACGAAGCGGCGCATCCGGTCCGCCTCAAGGAGGCCGGCCTTGATCCGGCGCATATCCGTGGAACCGGTCCGGAGCCGCGGGAAGACACCGAGGACGCAGCGCTGTTGCAAAAACAGGGCGATGCTCACGAAGCGGCGCATCTGGCCCGCCTCAAGGAGGCCGGGCGCACCGTCATGGAAATCGAGCGTGGCAAACTTGGCGAAAACGCCGAGGCCACGCGTGCGGCGCTTGCCGCTGGCCCGGATGTGGTGTTTCAGGGCGCGTTCTTGTCGGGTAGCTGGGGCGGCTGGTCGGACTTCCTTGAGCGCGTCGAGACACCCTCCGCGCTCGGGCCGTTCAGCTACGAGGTGGCCGACGCCAAGCTGAAACGCAGGCCCCATCCCAAACATGTGCTGCAATTGGTTCTGTACTCCGATCTGCTGACGGAGATTCAGGGCGTGGCGCCCGAATTTGCCCATATCGAACTGGGGAATGTTACCCGCGAGAAGCTGCGCCTGGCCGACTATTCCGCCTATGCCCGCATGGCGCGGGAACGGCTGGAAGCCTTCGTCGCCGATCCGCGGCCGACCCGCCCGATGCCTTGTGCCGATTGCGGTCTTTGCCGGTGGGCCGATCATTGCGAAAGCGTCTGGCAGGTCGAGGACAGTTTGTTCAACGTCGCCAACATCAGCCGTGGTCAGGTAAAAAAGCTGGAAGCCGCCGGCGTTGAAACGTTGGAGGCTCTTTCGAAACTGGATCACCCTATCAGGGGCATGGCTGAAAATACGCAGGCGCGTTTGGTCACTCAGGCGCGCTTGCAGCATGCCCGGAAAACCGGCGCGCCGGATTTTGAATTGCGCGACCCCCAAACGGGCAAGGGCTTCGACCTTTTGCCGGAACCCCAGCCGGGCGACCTGTTCTACGACATCGAGGGGGATCCGCATTACGAGGGCGGCCTCGAATATCTGCACGGGATCTGGTTTGACGAACGGTTTCATGCGTTCTGGGCACATGATCACGCCGCCGAAAAGCAGGCTCTGGCCGACCTGCTGGCGTTCTTCCGCGCGCGGATTACTGAATACCCCACTGCTCGCATCTATCACTACGCGCCTTACGAGATCACCGCGCTCAAACGCCTGACCGCGAAATACGGGACCGGTGAGACTGTTCTCGACCGGCTTTTGCGGGAACGCCGCTTCGTCGATCTGTTTGCCGTGGTGCGTGGCGGGCTGATCGGCTCTGAGCCGAACTATTCCATCAAATCGATGGAGGTCTTCTACGACCGCGAGCGGGATGGCGAGGTCAAGACAGCGGGCGGTTCTGTCGTGGCCTATGAGCGCTGGCGCGAAACGAAAGACCGGAAGATCCTCGATGAGATCGAGGACTACAACCGCGTCGACTGTATCTCGACCAAGGAATTGCGCGACTGGCTGGGGGGTATCCGGCCCGGCGGCCCATGGCCGACGCTCGCCCCGGACGCCGGGGACAAAGAGAGCGAAGAGGACGCCGACACGCAAGCGTTGCGAAGCGCTCTGTCTGTATCGGGATTGCCCAAGGCTCGGCAGGAGATGCTGTTCAATCTGGGCCTCTTTCACAAACGCGAGGCGAAACCCGCGCAATGGGCCGTCTTCGACAGCGCCGCCAAGGACGAGGATGATCTGATCGACGATCTCGATGCCCTCGCCGGGCTGGAAGCGGTCGGTTCCGTAGAATCCGTCAAGCTATCCTTCGCGCGCAGCTACACCTATCCGCCGCAAGAGACGAAACTGAGGGGCGGGGGAAAGGCGACGGTTCCGGTGTTCGATGGCCCGCCCACGACTGTCGGGGTCGAGGCTTTGGACCGCCGCGCGCGCGAGATCACCGTCAAGGCGGGTCCGGGCAAGGCGCATCTCCTGGCGGATCAACTGACGCTGCACCCGGACTGGCCGCTGAATACGGGCGTCATCGCCTCGGCGCTGCGGGATGCGATCGCCGATCAATGCGGCGCGCGCCGGTACACGGCGGTCGATGATCTACTGTCGCGCGCGGCGCCGCGTCTCCGTTCCGGACCAAAGGCCGATCTTCTTGACGGGGCGGATCCCGTCGCAGGCGCCATTGCCGTGGTGGACGACATGGACGGGACGGTGCTGCCGATCCAAGGACCGCCGGGCGCCGGCAAGACCTATGTGAGCGCCCGCGCGATCCTGTCTCTGGTGCGCAAGGGCCACCGTGTTGGCGTTGCTTCGAACAGCCACGAGGCGATCCGCAACGTGCTGATGGGCTGTCTGTCGGCTCTCGAGGATGACGATCCCGACATCATGCCGGAAGACGCCGAACTGGCGCACAAGGTCAGTGGCAGTGAGGATGGCTACCCGGACGGATTTTCAAGGATCACCCGCGCCCGGTCGAACGACGATCCTGCGCTAGGCCATGCCCATGTCGTGGGCGGCACCGCATGGTTCTTTGCGCGCGACGAGAATGTTCAGGCATTCGATTGGCTGTTCGTGGACGAAGCCGGCCAGGTTGGCCTGGCAAACATGGTCGCTATCGGGCGCGCCGCGCGCAACATCGTGCTGGTGGGCGATCCACGCCAGTTGCCGCAGGTCATTCAGGGTGCGCATCCCGATCCCGCGAACCTCTCGTGCCTCGACTGGATGCTGGGCGATCGCGCGACGATCCAGGCCGACCGGGGCATTTTCCTGCCCACCTCGCGGCGCATGCATCCCGATGTCTGTGGTTTCATCTCAGAACAGGTCTACGAAGGCAGGCTGACCAGCCATCCCGGTACGGCTCACCAGCGAGTGACCGGCTCGACGCTTCCTGAAGCCGGAGCTTTCTGGGTCCCCGTTGCGCATGAAGGCAATGCGCAGATTGCACAGGAAGAAGTCGTGGCCATCGGAAATACCGTGGGCGCGTTGCTTGGCGGAAACTGGACCGACAAGGAGAGCGGCGCGCGAGCGATGCGCGAGACGGATATCATCGTCGTTGCCCCCTATAACGCGCAGGTGAATGCCCTACGGGACGCTCTGCCGCCGGGTGTGCGTGTCGGCACCGTGGACAAGTTCCAAGGGCAGGAGGCGCCGGTCTGCCTTGTCTCGATGACGGCCTCTTCGGCCGAAGAAACCTCGCGCGGAATGGAGTTCCTGTTTTCCCTCAACCGCATCAATGTGGCGGTTTCGCGCGCCAAAGGCCTCGCGCTGGTATTTGGAGCGCCGCGCCTGCGTGAGGCCAAATGCAACACGGTCGAGCAGATGAAACTGGTGAATACCCTGTGTGCGCTTCCGCAACTGCCGGTCTTGCAAGTGGGAGTTGACCGGAGGTCCGATGGCGATTGAACTCAAGATGCCGCCATTGGGCGCTGCCGCGATACGAATTCAATCGGACTGCCAAATCCTCCGACGAGCTTTAGGAAGCTTGGACATTCTGTCGCTTATTGGTCTATCCGCATTGTCGAACGCAGTCGCACACACGTTGCCGGAGGTCAAAAAAAATGCCCCACCGCTCACCCGCCGTTGAGCAGGCGAAAGACCACGCTGAAAGCACATCGCCGGCGCCTGCTTTTCGGACCGCAAGCCGCGCTTCATCCAGATCAAGGGCATCAATCTGGACGCCGAGGTCGGCCGGCATATGCTGTACACGACCAACAGGGACGTTCCGGGCATCATCGGCCTGCTGGGCGGGATTTGCGGCGCGGCCGGGGTCAATATCGCCAACTTCCACCTCGGCCGGAACCGGCCCGGAGGCGACGCCATCGCGCTGCTTTATCTGGACGCGCCGTTTCCCGCGAATGTGCTCGAGGAACTGCGATCGAACGAAAACATCCGGTCGGCCAAAACGCTGCAATTCGACGTGGCGGACTGAAATTCGCCCCCGGCGGCTCAACCGCCGCCGGAGAATCTCCGGCGCTCCGCCAGCCAGATACCGCCGAAGACCAGCGCCAGCGCCGTCGCATGAAAAAGCTGAAAACGCTCGGCCAGGATCAGCACGGAAAGCGCCGTGCCGAAAACCGGCACGAGATTGACGAACAGTCCGGCCCGGTTGCCGCCGATCAGGCGATTGCCCTGAATGTAGAATGTCTGGGAGAGAACGGACGGAAAGATCGCGGTATAGGCGATCACCAGCCAGCCTTGCGAATCGGGCCATCGGCCGAAGCCGGCAAGCCATTCGACAATGGCGAAGACCGTGGCGGAAAGCAGGGCGCCGGTCGACAATGCGATCATGGTCGACTGCCAATGCAGTTTCGGCATGTTGCGGAGAGCCACGGTATATCCCCCATAGGCCGCGACCGCGAACAGCATCAGCCCGTCGCCGGAATTGACCTCCAGCGAACGAAGCCGCTCGAAGCTTCCCTGTCCGGCGACGAGCGCCACGCCGGCGACCGTGAGAAGGAACCCGGCAATCTGCGCATGGGACGCACGGATCGAAAAAAGCAGGAAGTTGCCGGCGAAGACAACCATCGGTATCGCGGCCTGAAGGATGGACGCATTGATCGCGGTGGTGAAATTCAAAGCGGTGTAAAGGCAGACATTGAACCCGGTAAGACCGACCATCCCCATGACAAGCAGATAGCGCAGGTTCCCGGCGACGGTGGGCCATTCGGCTCTGAAATGCCGGTGGCCGAGCGCAAGCAGGATCGCAAGCGCGAAGACCCAGCGCATCGCCGTCAACAACATCGGCGATACATGACCGGCCGCGAATTTACCCGCTACCGCATTGCCGCCCCAAAAAAGCGCGGTCATGATCAACAGCAGGCAGGCGGTGCGATACATCGGAAACGACTGTCCCGGAGAGGAATTCGTCGAACCCGAGCCGCTATCATGAACGCCGGCGGACCGCAAAGCCGATGACGCGGTTCCATTTGCGGGCGATGCGATTTATACAGGCGTCGGCCGTTCCCGGCCGCATTCCAGACAGGGGAAATCTCCATGGCCAACGTGGCGGTCATCGGCTCTCAGTGGGGCGACGAAGGCAAGGGCAAGATCGTAGACCGGCTGTCCGAACGGGCGGACGTGGTCGTCAGGTTTCAGGGCGGGCACAATGCCGGCCATACCCTCGTCATCGGCGGAACCGCCTACAAGCTCAGCCTCCTGCCGTCGGGCGTCGTCCGTCCGGGGAAACTGGCGGTCATCGGAAACGGCGTGGTCATCGACCCGCATGCGCTCGTGGCCGAGATGGACCGTCTGGCCGGTCAGGGCGTCACGGTGACGCCGGACAATTTGAAGATCGCCGGAAATGCGACGCTCATCCTGTCCCTGCACCGGGAGCTCGACGGCTTTCGCGAGGACGCCGCATCGAATTCAGGCGCCGGAATCGGCACGACCCGGCGGGGCATCGGCCCCGCCTATGAGGACAAGGTCGGCCGCAGGGCCGTCCGCGTCATGGATCTGAAGAATATCGATACGCTGCCGACGAAAATCGACCGCCTGCTCACCCATCACAATGCGCTGCGCCGGGGTCTGCGACACGCCGAAATATCCCGCGCGGCGATCATGGAGGAACTGACCGGCGTCGCCGACCGCATCCTCCCGTTTCACGCCATCGTCTGGCGGCTGCTGGATGAAAAACGCAAATCGGGCGCCCGCATACTCTTCGAGGGCGCACAGGGGACGCTGCTCGACATCGATCACGGCACCTATCCGTTCGTTACCTCATCCAACACGGTCGCGGGCCAGGCGGCGGCCGGCTCCGGGATGGGACCGGGTTCCGTCGGCTATGTTCTGGGCATCGCGAAGGCCTACACGACGCGGGTCGGAGAAGGGCCTTTCCCGACCGAACAGAACAATGACGTCGGCCGATTTCTCGGCGAACGCGGACGTGAATTCGGCACGGTTACCGGCAGAAAGCGCCGGTGCGGCTGGTTTGACGCCGTTGCGGTCCGCCAGGCGGTCGCCACAAACGGGATCTCCGGAATTGCGCTGACCAAGCTCGATGTTCTGGACGGTCTTGGGGAAATCAGGATTTGCACCGGTTATCGGCTTGACGGCGGCAGGATCGATTTCTTTCCGGAAAGCCAGGACGCCCAGGCCCGCGTCGAACCGATCTACGAAACGCTTCGGGGATGGGACGGAACCACGGTCGGCGCGAGGTCCTGGAACGACCTGCCCGCGCGGGCTGTCAAATATGTGCGCCATGTCGAGGAACTGATCGGCGCGCCGGTGGCCCTGCTTTCCACCGGCCCCGAAAGAGACGATACGATCCTCGTGACCGATCCCTTTCAGGACTAAGGGATGAGGATCGGTCGCCGACCGTGCGCCATAGCCGCCCCGATTGCGGATTGCGATGCGGGCGCCAATTCCAAATCGAATCGATTTGCTCTAGTTTCCGCGAACGGGCGGTTTTCGCCTGTTGTCGGCGGTATCGGCGGAAACGGGCCGCAACGAGGGAACCGCGGCATCCAACCGCAAAAAAGGAATCCGGATGGCTGATTTTGTCGCGGTGCTGAAAAAGGCGTTGGGCGGACTGGACAATCCGACCGTCGAAATGCGCGAAAAAATCTACGCCAGGGCGAGGACGACCGTCTCGGCGAAACTTGCCGCCATCAGTCCGCCTCCGTCGGCGACGGTGATCGAAAGGCAAAGAGCCGCGCTGGAAAAGGCGATCGCGGACATCGAATCCGAATACGGGGAAAGCGAGACGAATACCGTCGCCAATGAGGATCCGTTGACCGGTTTCGCGCCGGGAAACGCATTTGGCGCGACGCCGCCGCCCGCCGAAAAGGCGATGGAAGCGACCGTCCCATCGCCGCTGGCGGGATCGTTCGCGAAAAGGCCGGGACGAAAGCGCGGACGCGGCGGCTTGATCGCGGTCATGATCGTCATGCTGCTTCTGGCGTTCGGCGCCTACGGCGTCTGGCGCAACAAGGAGGATTTGGCCCGCATGGCCGGTTTGGAGCATCTGCTCCCCGGCGGCCAAGACGATGCCGCCGGCGCGGGAAGCGGTTCCGCCGGGCGGGACGCCGACGCCGGACCGGAGGAAACGACGGACGCCGGACCGGAGGAAACGACGGACGCCGCCGCCCCGGAGGATGCGCCGGCCGCAAACGAGGAAGAAGCCAAATTCACGCAGAGATTGCTGGAGGACGGAACCGAAATCGACGCCGGTCCGGCCGGCGGCGAGCCGTCGATCGGCGAAGGCGCGTCGGTCGCCGCGGCCAATCCCCGCGAGAACACGGCGGAGGATGCGCCGGTCGCGGGGGAACCGGAACAAACCGGCGCCGGGACGCCTGACGGAACGGCTCTTCCGGTCGGTCAGCGGGCGATCTTCTATGAGGACCGAACCGCCGATTCGCAGAGTTCGGCCGAACCCGGCGCCGTCGTCTGGTCGATCGTTCAGGAGTCTCGAAGCGGCGGTCCGCCGGCCCCGCCGGCAATCCGCGCCGAGGCGACGATCCCCGAAAAAGACCTGCAATTCCGCATGACCATCCGTCGCAATGCGGACGATTCCCTGCCGGCCAGCCACATCATAGAGATGGTCTTCATCACCCCCGACGGCTTCGACGGCGGCGGTATCGAAAACGTTCTGCGCATCGTATTCAAGGATTCGGAACAGTCGGCGGGCAATCCGCTGCTGGGAATACCCGCGAAGATTTCGGACGGATTCTTCCTGCTCGCTCTGACGGACAGCAAGGCGGACATCGAAGCCAACACCTCGATGATGCGCGGGCTCGACTGGCTGGATATTCCGCTGGTCTACAACTCCGGACGCCGCGCCCTGATCACCCTGGAAAAAGGCGTTCCCGGCGCAAAAGCGTTCGATGAGGTATTGAACGCCTGGGCGAAGGAAAGCGGCGGCTGAGAAAAAGTCCCGCCGAATCGGAACGGGCGGCGCGCCGATCAGGCGTCGATCGTTGCGCGCGCCTGCGCCTGTCTTTTGGCCGCGTCCCTGACGGCCGCCTGGACTTTTTCGAAGGCGCGGACTTCAATCTGGCGGACGCGTTCGCGGCTGATATCGAATTCACCCGACAGTTCTTCCAGCGTGATGGGATCCTCAGACAGCCTCCGCGCTTCGAAAACGCGCCGCTCACGGTCATTGAGCGCACTCATCGCGCCGGTCAACATCGCGCGGCGATTTTCCAATTCGTCCCGGTCGACAAGCATTTGCTCCTGGCTGTCGCTTTCGTCGGCGAGCCAGTCCTGCCATTCGCCGCTCTCGCCTTCCGTCGCCCTGATCGGCGCGTTAAGAGAGGCGTCGCCGGACAGTCGCCGGTTCATCGACACGACTTCCTCCTCCGACACCTTCAGGCGCGTTGCGATTTCGCTGACCTGTTGCGGATTGAGGTCGCCGTCGTTCAGCGCCTGAATCCTGCCCTTGACCTTGCGCAGGTTGAAGAACAACCGCTTCTGATTGGCGGTCGTTCCCATTTTGACAAGGCTCCACGAGCGCAGGATATATTCCTGGATCGAAGCCTTGATCCACCACATCGC
Organism: Rhizobiaceae bacterium; assembly: GCA_965204295.1. Lineage (GTDB taxonomy): Bacteria > Pseudomonadota > Alphaproteobacteria > Rhizobiales > Rhizobiaceae > JAWKWH01. The sequence continues at coordinate 447,316 of OZ241973.1, read as the reverse complement.
ATAGGTCGCCAGACGGAATCCACGTTCCGGCTCGAACTTTTTCACGGCCTGCATGAGGCCGACATTGCCTTCGGAGATCACCTCGCCGATCGGCAGGCCATAGCCGCGATAACCCATCGCGATCTTGGCGACGAGCCGCAAATGGCTGGTGACAAGCCGGTGCGCGGCATCGGTGTCGTCATGCTCATGATACCGCTTGGCGAGCATGTATTCTTCCTGCGGTTGCAGCATGGGAAACCGGCGGATTTCTTCCAGATAGCGGCTTAAACCGCCTTCACCTGAAACGACGCTCGGCAAATTCCGGGCCATTCGGCGCCCTTTCTCTCCATTTTCGTTTCGCCCCCTCGTCGACCGAAAGGCGGGCGGTTTTCCGGGGAACCGCACGATTGCGCACCCCCGACCGGCCGGAATATAGCAATTCTTGAGGCAAATTCACGAATTCGCCGATTAAATTTTCGTCATAATCGGGAATTCCCGCCTCAAAATGCCGAAATCCATGGAATTTCCAGCGCATCGATCAATTCGGCCATGTCCGCCGGAACGGGCGTCTCAAACCGCATCGATTCGCCATTCGCCGGATGCCTGAAGGACAGCGTCGCCGCGTGCAGCGCCTGCCGTTCGATCGCCCTCGCCGCGGATTTCGCCGGTTCGGGCAGGATATCGGCCTTTGTCCGAAATCCTCGCCCGTAGACCGGATCGCCGATCAGCGGATGGCCGATATGGGCCATGTGCACACGGATCTGATGGGTTCTGCCCGTCTCCAGCCGGCATTGGATCAGCGAAGCCGCCGCGGTCGCATCCGGTTTCCGCCCGAATCGGTTCAGGACGGTGAAACGGGTTATCGCATGGCGCGCATCCGCCCGTCCCGCGGGGACAACCGCCCGTTTCGTCCGGTCGGCCGACGCCCGCCCGACCGGCGCGTCGATCACGCCGTTTTTCCGGTTCGGCGAGCCCCAGACGATCGCCCGATAGATGCGTTCCATATCGCCCGGCCGTCCGTGGCCGGCAAACGCCTCCGACAACGCCTTGTGCGCCATGTCGTTCTTGGCGACGACCATCACGCCGCTGGTTTCCTTGTCGAGCCGATGGACGATGCCCGGCCGTTTCACCCCGCCGATTCCGCGCAGCGTGTCGCCGCAATGGCGCAACAGCGCATTGACCAGCGTTCCGTCGGCATTGCCCGCGCCGGGATGCACGACCAGTCCCGCCGGCTTGTTGACGACGATAAGATGTTCATCCTCGAACAGCGCCTCAAGCGGTATCTCCTGCGGCCGGATTTCGGACGCCTCCGCCTCCGGCGCGCGCCACCGCACGCCGTCGCCGGCGGCGAGTTTCCGTTTCGGTTCCGCGCATTTCCCGTTGAGCCTGACATTTCCGGCCTTGATCATCGCCTTCACGCGATTGCGCGACAAATCCGGCCCCAGCCGCAGCGAGAGCCATCGGTCGAGGCGTTGGCCCGCGGCGTCCTCGCCGGCGCTCGTCTCTTTCCATTCAGGCCGCGCTTCTGTATTAGGCGCTGGCATCGACAACTCCGGATGAACCCGACATGACCGAACAGGCGCCGCTGAACCGGGCCAACGCCGGCGACGACGAGGACAAGCCGCTCGACCCGGCCGTCGAGCGCGTCCGCCGCAAGATGATGCGGCTCATGGCGGTCTCCATCGGCATCATGATGATCGGCCTTATGGCGGTGCTGGTTGCGATTGTCTACAAAATTCCGGCGCGCGACGAGGCGCCGGCGCGGCCGGACGATTATTTCGAGACCGTGATCCAGGCGCCGGCCGGCGCGAGAATCGCCTCGCAAAGCCTGTCGGGAGACCGGCTCGCCCTGCTGGTCGAACACGCCGACGGCCGCCGGACGATAATCCTGTTCGACACGGCGGCGCGGAAGGTCACGGGAAGGATCGAGATCGGCGTGAATCGATCCCGCCGCGCCGGAAAATCGCCGCCGCCGTGAAAACCGGCGCACGGTTTTCCGCGAGAACGACCCCGTTGCATTCGCCACGCCGGCGGATTATATCCGGCGGGTGTCGGTTACGCTCCCATCGTCTAGCGGTCCAGGACGCCGCCCTCTCACGGCGGAAACAGGGGTTCGAGTCCCCTTGGGAGCGCCAGTTTTCCTCGATATTGATGCTTTGCGGCCCGATTCGCCATGCCTGTTGCGTCAGGCGGCTTTGCGCCGTGGCATGTAGGAGGGCGGTTCGATGCCCGGCGCCTCGCGCAGGTCGGGCGGAACGAGCCGGTGCGCGCAGACGCGCCCACGCGACGGCGACCAGCCTGTTTCGCGGCCCGTAATAGGTGCCGAGGGTCAGCGTTTGATGGTGAAACGAGAAGCTTTCAAAAAAGAAGATGTGATCGTCACCATTGTCGTCAATCAAGGGGACGTTGGCCTGACCAGGTGGTCCGCCTTTTTGGGCGCCGCGGTATTCGACGATCTGGTCGAATACCGTCATTTCCTTCACACCCGAAAACTGCTTTGCGAAGGCGGGAGATTGAATGAAGTGTTTGCAAGGCTCCGCAGGATCAAAGGCCGCGTTGCGATGAGCAGGATGCGGGTGTCCCGTTATTAGTCCAACCATGGGCGTTTCTCGTCCCCAAGTTTCGACGCTGCGCCAGAAGGTGGTCGAGTATGTGTTCCCATAAGTCGCCTTCAGGTCCTTGACAGCGCCAAAAGACGGATCGTTTGATAGACATTCTTCGACGAAGCGGTCCCTGAGGAACAAGAGGCGCCCGGCGGCGAAATTGGCCTCGGCTTCCAAGGCTGCATGACAAGCAGGGATCAAGGTCTGCGCATTGTCGCCAAGCATCGCGCCTTCGCGCCAGGGTATGACGCTGTGACCGACCTCATGTGCTTCATGCCATCTGTGCTTGGGCTGCGGCTGGTCCTTGTCGATGAGGATACGCTTGCGGTCGGGAATATAGAGAGCTCGCAGATCCCATTTGCGAACTGCATCCAGAATGAAAGCGGGGCGGGCAAGCACTTGCTTACCCGCGATGCGCATCTTCGAAACAACTTCCTGGAGGACGCTCGGGTCTTTCGCGGAATAGAACTCGAGGTCGAGACGAAGCAGTTCGCGAACGGGAGGCAATTCCAGAGGGGGTTCTGGGTTTCCGAGGCCCTTCAGAATGCGCTCGACTCGTCGGTCAATGTCGGCGACCGTCCTGGATTTGATAAGTATGTTTTTCGCCAACCGACATGCTTTCGTTGTTATTTGCTCTTCGAGTTCTCACTGAGGACCGCCACAAACCCGTTCAGGATCGCTTGTTCCTCCGGGGTAAGGGCGTCCACGGAGGCCGATTTAGCAGCATAGCGCACAGCTTCCTCTACATAGTGATCGTCATTGGCGTATGTAAGGCCGGACAGACCCATCAGCTTCTTCTGGGATACGCCAAACACTTCCGACAGTTGATAGAGGGTTCTGGCGTCCGGCGAATGAGAAGCGTGGTTCTCAAGGCTGAACAGGTCGGCAATCTCGACATCCGCCTTGTGAGCCAGATCTTCGATCGACAGACCGTAGCTTCGGCGCATGAGATTTATGAACCGGCCTAAAGCAAGACGGGACGCTTCGGGACTGTCATCGGCATGCTCCTCGCCACCGAACATGGGATCGGCGGCGATAAGACCCGCGGCGACATCCAGCCCGTCTTCGCGCTTACCGGCGTTGCGGCACCAGTTTTTTGTAATATCGAAGCTCATTCTCCCTTTCCTTTCTCAATGAAAACGCGCGCCGTGTCGGGATCCATCTCGAAATAGCGCAGGTTTTCGTACGTTGCGTCCCGGCCCAGATCGGCCATTCCACAGACGTTTGCGTAGAAGGCATTGGCCTGCGGCAAAGAGTGAAGGCCGGTCCGGCCCTTGAAGCCCTCCAGCCTACTCTGCCGGACAGCGGCGTTGAAAAGTATCGATCCGCAACCGCCAAACCGCGCGGGTTCTTTGGCGATGTCGTTCCGGTTCCACGGCGCCGTTTCGAGAAAATCGACATAGACAAGATGCTGACCTTCTTGCCTAGGCAAACGCGCGCGCTTGGTGAGATCGATCGTCATCATGGCCTGGGTCATGCCATCGGCGACAATAGCAAAGGATAGACTGGCCAAACGGCGTTCGATTTCGCGCAGCTTGTCGCGCCAGTTCCAGTGTCGGCTTTGCGGCCAGAACCGGCGCTCGACATTGCGCCGATTGAGGAGTTTCAGACGGCGTTGCAGATCGGGAATCCATTCGGCTTCCCAGTCGGCGAGATTCTTGTCGACGATGCCGTGCCAAAGTTCCGCCTCCACGATCTCACCACCGCGTCTATCCGTCAGCCAGACAGGCGTCACATCGGAAGGGGTGGTTGCGATCATAGAATCATGATCTCCGCCTTCTCCTTGGACGCTTCATCCTCGAAAAAGAGCCTGTCGCCTCTTTCGAGACGTTCTTCGACACGCTGATAAAGCCGCAAAGCCTGCCGCAGCAGGACCGTCTTGCTCAGCTCCTTCTTGTCGCACAGTTCCTCAAGAACGGCCATTTCCGCCTCCGTGAGGTTCAGTGTCATGGTTTTCCTGGACATCTCTCGGCGCTCCTTCGAACTATATATGCCGATTATATAGGAGGGGTCAACAAAAAATAAACTTCCGATGGTTATTGAATAGCTATATTTTAGCCTATATATGTTGATCGAGCGTCGGCACGATGCCGTCGCACAATCATAGGACACTTGTCATGCAAGACTTCGTCGACATAGAAGACTGGGTGCGCGACCAGCCAACCGCGCAAATTCCCGAAGGGAGAAGCTATCGTCTGCGCCTCTGGGACGGCGACGGCTTTGATGGAAAGAGATCGCTGAACGATGCCGAACCAACAGGTCGGCAGATATTGGAAGTTTTCGAACGCTTTCCGACCGACGAACATGTGCTGTTCTATCTGCCGCGCAATGGAAAGCTTGAGGCGATCGACCTCGACAAGACGCTGGACTTGCGCGAGCGCGGCCCTGAACGCTTCTTCGCCTTCAAGACCGATCGGCTTCTCAACTTGGTCGTAAATGGCCGCCGCTTCTCTTGGGGCGCCCCGACGATGTCCGCAGATCTTGTCCGGCTCGTCGCCCGCATCCCGCATGACGAAGCGCTGTTCCTTGAGCGGACGGACGCGCCAGATGAGGAACTTGCCGACGGCGACACGGTCCGGCTATCGGGCAAGGGTCTTGAGCGGTTGGTCTCGCGCAAACGTTCGTGGAAGCTGAACGTGCAAGGGGTGCCGTTGACCCTGTCGACCCATCTTGTGTTGGTGAAAGATGCTTTGGCGCAGGCCGGGTTCGATCCGAATGCTGGATGGATCGCAATCCTTAAACGCAAAGGAGAAGCCAAACTTCAGGTTGCCCTGACTGACCGGATCGACCTGCGATTGCCCGGGATCGAGAAACTTCGGCTGACACCGGCCCATATCGACAATGGGGAGGCGCATACTGCGCCTCACCGGGAGTTTGCGCTTCTCGCCAAAGACGAAGTCTACTTGAACGAGCGTAGTCTGCATTGGGAAACGCTCGTCGAGGGCGGACGTCGGTGGCTTCTTCTGCGGAACTTCGTGCTCCCGGAGGGCTACAACCATCCAGTCGTCGACATCGCCATCGATATCCCGCCAACATATCCCCGCGCCGAGATCGATATGTTTCACTGTTTCCCGCACCTGGCGCTCAAGTCCGGTCGCGCGATCGGAGAGATATCGGGCCGGACGCCGATCAGCGGTCAGACGTTTCAGCAATGGTCCCGGCACCTGAACGGTCAAACCCGGTGGAACCCGGCAACCGACTGCGTGATGACGCATATCGCGGTTGTTGAGGCCGCTCTGTTGAAGGAGGTCGGGGAATGACTGGAAGCCTCACACTCACAAAAGATCAGCATGCGCAGTTGGCAAGCATGCTGTTTTCGGGGGATGGTTTGGAATCCGCGGCAATCCTGATTTGCCGATTTGCCGGGTCCGGTCGAGAGCGGTTGATTGTCTCCGATATCCTGAATGTTCCTGATGAATCGTGCGCTGTCCGAAAGCCCGACTACATAAGGTGGCAGGGCCACTGCATCGAGGAGGCAATCGATAAAGCGGAGCAACAGAGTGATGCTCTCGTGCTCATTCACAGTCATCCCGGTGGTTGTTTGGAGTTTTCCCGCGTCGACGATGCAAGTGATCGCGCTACAATGCCGGCACTTTTTGCAACCATCGAAGCGGACGGCTTCTATCATGGGTCCGCCATCATGACGCCGGACGGCGCCATCAAGGCGCGCCTATACGATCAAAAGGGACATGCGTTCGAGATCGGCCGCATCTTGCGGATCGGCCACGACATCACAGACGTCAAAACGCTTGACCCCGGCCCCACGATGCCGTTCGGTTCACAGATGGCCGATACCTTTGCGCGCCAGACCGCCTGCGTGATCGGTGTCTCCGGCACTGGGTCGCTGGTAACCGAACTCCTGGTGCGCAAAGGTATCGGCCATCTCATCTTGATCGACTTTGACGTGATCAAGCGCAAGAACCTCAATCGCATCGTCAATTCCACGACAGAAGACGCGACGGGGGAGCGGTCCAAGATTGAGATGATGGCTGAAGCGATTGCCCGATATGCGCCCCATGTCAATCTCACACTCATCGACAAACCCATTGACGAGAGAGCGGCGGTCCTGGCCGCGTCGGCCGCCGACATCCTGTTCTCCTGCGTCGACAGCATGGCGGGGCGCAGCATTGCCGAACTGATATCCCGGTGTTGTCTCATTCCCCTGATCGATCTTGGCGTCACGATCCCGACGCGAAAAGATCCAGCTGGGAACCCGCATATCGCAAACGTGTGCGGTCGCATAGATTTTGTCAGACCGGACGGCCCGAACCTTTCCGACCGTGGCGTCGTAACGCCGAAAGGGCTGCGCCGTGAATACCTGCTGCAAAATTCACCGGAAGTTGCGCAAAAGGAGATTGATGCCGGCTATTTGAAGGGTGTCCATGAAGAAGCACCATCGGTGATGGCGCTAAATATGAAGGCTGCCTCCGACGCAGTGTTGGAATGGATTGTCCGTCAGTTTCCTTATCGGTTGGACGGCAACGAAGGTTTTTCACGAACTCTGTTCTCCCACGCGGGCGGAGAGGTCGAGTATTTTTCGGAAGATGCGTTTGACTGTAGCGGGATCGACGATCTTGGCCGTGGGCTTGTCGAGCCGTTGCTCGGAATGCCGGGCTGATCACGGATGATCGAAAGGACGCGGCATGAAAGTTCTATTTTGGCTCCGGAAGCTTTGGCAACGACATGGTCCCAAGCGACAGCTGATCGTTATCGAAGGGGACACTCCTCCAGACCCGATCCCTTCGCGTAACATATATCTATGTCGCGAAGACGGCGAAGATTGGTCGGTCGCAATGCGCTGTCCCTGCGGCTGCGGCGACAGCCTCGAACTGATGCTCCTGAAAGAGGTCTCGCCAAACTGGTCGGTAAAGACGAAGGATCAGCAACCGCCGTCGCTAAATCCGTCCGTTTGGCGTCAGTCCGGATGTAAATCGCACTTTTGGCTTCGAGACGGCCATATTCATTGGTGTTGAGAAACGCTTCTCCTGTTGTATTCGCGTTCAAGAAGTTCGACCGTTTGAAACAGGGGAATTGCATTAATGGCGGCGCTAAAACATGATCCGCCCGTTTCTGTTCGCTCCCACACGCGGGTTCAGCATTCAAAAGAGGTTCTTTCAACGTCGCTTCGGCGGACACATCGCGTTTGCATTCATGTTTCACAGGATTATCCTATGCTACTGAAACGTCAGGATTGAGCGCCTTGTCTCCGGGGCGACCGCATTTGACCGCGACCCCAAAAAAATCCGGCGGCGGCGGAATCGGCGCCGGTCTTCAAACACCCTTGGAAACGGTTGTGAGAGGCCTTCGGGCGAAAACGCCGGACAGCGCCCTTTGAGCGTCAGGCGGCGGCGCGCCGGGGCATGTAGGAGGGCGGCGCGATGCCCAGCGCCTCGCGCAGGTCGGGCGGAACGAGCCGGTGCGCCGATATGCGCGCGAACGGCATTTCCGCGATCAGACGGTCGGCCCCGGCGAGTGCGAGATATTCGCCGTAATTGTCGAAGCCGGACCGGCCGACATAATCGATGAAACTCTCCGCGGGAACGCCGTTGGCGACGACGCACTCGTGTTTCTCAAGCTCCAGATGCCAGTAGTTGAACATCGACGGCAGGCCGGCAAGCGGCAGCAGGCGGATTGTGGTTCCGTTGACCAGCGTTCCGGCGTTGATCAGCATGTCGTCGAACAGCAGGGCGTGATCGGCGGTCACGGTCAGCGGCGCGTCGGGCAGGTCCGGGCCGAGGGCGCCGGCCTCGATGCGCACGGGGCCGCGGCCGACGCTCAAATTGCGCGGGTTGACGATCGACTGCCACGCCCGCCAGATCACCGGTACGGCCCTGCCGTCATGGGTCAGCACAAGGTCGCCGGCCCGCAGCATCTCGATGGGTTTGTCGCCGTCCGGCGTGGCGATCCTCGTTCCGGTGGCGAAGCAGTTGAAGACCTGCGCCCCGGTGGGGGTGTAACCCGTCGAGGCGCCCCCTGACGCCAGGGGCGCGAGGTCTACTCCATCCCCAGGGGTGTAGGGGATGAAATAGTCGCTGCCATTGCTGAAAATGGCGAAGGTCTCGCCTCCGAATCCGACCACGTACCCCGTGTAGGTAATGGAGGCTATAAAGAACGAGTCGGCGCCTTCATCCAGAAGGCCATCGTCTCCGGGATCGACAATGGTGGTGGAACTTATGACACCGGCGGAACTCCACGAGATGGACCCGTCCGGCCCGCTGACGAAGTTCGCGTGCGATGACAATATATTGAGGTAATGAGTATTTATGATTGCCATAACCGGTCTCCTTTTTGGTTCGGGGAACCAAACTGCGAAAACCCGCAGGCAGACGAACCCGTCACTTTGATTCCATTATATGGCCCCGACCCAAAACTTCAAGGGGCCTTTTCGCAGCCGGCCGCCGGCGCGAGAGAAGAGCGCGCCCCCCGCCGCGTCATGCCGCCGTGCGCCGGTCTTCAAACACCCTTGGAAACGGTCGCGATGGGCCTTCGGGAGCGCGACGAAACGCCCCCGCGCGATGGCCGGCAATCCCCGCAAAAGGTCTGCTATTTCCTTTTCAGACGGCGCCGCCCGGCAGTCATGTCTTGCCTTGGTGGGTCCACAACCCGGTCCTCAGCGTAAATGGAACGCGTTTCTGCAAGGCGTCGAAATCCGGTCGGTCGATATCCCACACAAACAAACGTTCCGACAACGCCCCGGAAAAATGCGACAGCACCGCGGCATGATGTTCGTGCCAGTCGCGCCGCCACCGATCAAATACCGGTTCAATGCCGTCATAGCCGTAAAACCGACGATACGCGTTAGTATAGCTGCCCTTGCCATGGGCATTCCGGCTTCTGATCCATGCCTCACCATTGCGGGTGTTCAGGATGAACAAGGCGTCAGGATAATGCGCCTGCAATTCCCGAAAGTATTTATAGCCTTCAATCATATGGACGGGGTGGACGAATTCCATGTCTAAAAACACGTTCACATCCGGCCAATCCCGCAAAGGCGTGGCGCCGGCAGCCAGATCGGCTTTGATCGACTTGGCCAGATCGCCCATCTTCCATTGGGCGGTTTCCAGACCGTGTCCCTTGAAAAAAACTTTGATCGATCGGGTGCCACACTTGTTGAACCCGATCTGAAAAATGCGGGTCATGTCCGCGGTCACCATGCGCCGTGGCCTGTAGGAGGGCGGTTCGATGCCCAGCGCCTCGCGCAGGCCGGGCGGAACAAGCCGGTGCGCCGATATGCGCGCAAACGGCATTTCCGCAATCAGACGGTCGGCCCCGGCGAGTGCGAGATATTCGCCGTAATTGTCGAAACCGGACCGTCCGACATAATCGATAAAGCTCTCCGCGGGAACGCCGTTGGCGACGACGCACTCGTGTTTCTCAAGCTCCACATGCCAGTAGTTGAACATCGACGGCAGGCCGGCAAGCGGCAGCAGGCGGATTGTGGTTCCGTTGACCAGCGTTCCGGCGTTGATCAGCATGTCGTCGAACAGCAGGGCGTGATCGCCCATCACGGTCAGCGGCGCGTTAGGCAGGTTCGGGCCGAGCGCGCCGGCCTCGATGCGCACGGGGCCGCGGCCGACGCTTAAGTTGCGCGGGTTGACGACCGACTGCCACGCCCGCCAGATCACCGGTACGGACCTGCCGTCATGGGTCAGCACAAGGTCGCCGGCCCGCAGCATCTCGATGGGTTTGTCGCCGTCCGGCGTGGCGATTCGCGTTCCGGTCGCGAAGCAGTTGGTGACCACGGCGTTGTTGGGGATGTACGCCGACGTGCCGCCGGGCGTGGATTCGAAGAAGGGCGCGAGGTCTGCTTCCTCCTTGTTGTAGGGGATGAAAAGGACGTCGCTAGTAGTGTTCCTGAAAACGGCGTAGGTCTGGCCTTCGACTTCGACCACGTATCCCGTATAAGGGAAAGTGCTGTCAAACAAGAAGTCGGTGTCAGTGTTGGCGTCCAGAAGACCGTTGTCTCCGGAATCGACCGAGAATTCCCCGTCGTTGTCGCCGCCTGACGTCCATGTGATGGGCTCGCCCGGCGGATCGGGGAATGTCCCATAGAAGTCGGGGGCTATAGCGATGTAATGAGTGAATGTATTTACGATCGCCATAACCGGTCTCCTTATCAATCCGGGGGAACGAACCGGCGGAAACCCGCAAGGCGACGCACCGCTTGTTGATGCGACGCACCGCTTGGATGCGACGCACCGCTTGGATGCGACGCACCGCTTGACCTCATTATATGGCCCCGACCCAAACCGTCAAGCGGCCTTTCCGCGGCCGGACGCCGGCGCGAGAGAAGAGCGCGCCCCCCGCCGCGACGCCATGCGCCGTCTTCAAACACCCTTGGAAACGGTCGCGATGGGCCTTCGGGCGAAAACGCCGGACAGCGCCTTTGAGCCTCAGGCGGCTTTGCGCCGGGGCATGTAGGAGGGCGGTTCGATGCGCGTCGCGTCAGGCGGCGGTTTTCCGGGGGGCGGCGACGAGGGGCCGCGGCGACGAGGGGCCGCCGGGCGATGGCCGGCAACCCCCGCAAAAGGTCTGCTATTTCCTTTTCAGACGGCGCCGCCCGGCAGTCATGTCTTGCCTTGGTGGGTCCACAACCCGGTCCTCAGCGTAAATGGAACGCGTTTCTGCAAGGCGTCGAAATCCGGTCGGTCGATATCCCACACAAACAAACGTTCCGACAACGCCCCGGAAAAATGCGACAGCACCGCAGCATGATGTTCGTGCCAGTCGCGCCGCCACCGATCGAATACCGGTTCAATGCCGTCATAGCCGTAAAACCGACGATACGCGTTAGTATAGCTGCCCTCGCCATGGGCATGCCGGCTTCTGATCCATGCCTCACCATTGCGGGTGTTCAGGATGAACAAGGCGTCAGGATAATGCGCCTGCAATTCCCGAAAGTATTTATAGCCTTCAATCATATGGACGGGGTGGACGAATTCCATGTCTGAAAACACGTTCACATCCGGCCAATCCCGCAAAGGCGTGGCGCCGGCAGCCAGATCGGCTTTGATCGACCTGGCCAGATCGCCCAGCGCCCAGTCGGCGGTTTCCAGACCGTGTCGCTTGAAAAAAACACTGATTGATCGGGTGCCACACTTGTTGAACCCGATCTGAAAAATGCGGGTCATGTCCGAGGTCACCATGCGCCGGTCTTCAAACACCCTTCAAAACGGTTGTGAGGAGCTTTCGGGAGCGCGTCGAAACGCCCCCGCCGCGTCGGCTCACCCCATGCGCGTCGCGTCAGGCGGCGGTTTTCCGGGGGGCGGCGATAAGAGGCCGCCGCGCGATGGCCGGCAATCCCTGCAACCCGTTCGCCGGCAACAGACGCCGCGCCGAGTGTGTTTATAAAAAGGTAACGAGAAAATGCAGGCACGGTCCATATCCTTCGCAATCCGGGGAGCGACCCGGCGGAAGCCCGCGAGTATATAATCCCGACCCAAACCGTCAAGGGCGTTTCGGCGAGGCGGCAGAGGAGAGAGAGCGCGCCCCGCCGCGTCACGCCCCATGCGCCGGTCTTCAAACACCCTTGGAAACGGTCGCGATGGGCCTTCGGGCGAAAACGCCGGACAGCGCCTTTGAGCCTCAGGCGGCTTTGCGCCGGGGCATGTAGGAGGGCGGTTCGATGCGCGTCGCGTCAGGCGGCGGTTTTCCGGGGGGCGGCGATAAGAGGCCGCCGCGCGATGGCCGGCAATCCCCGCAGCCCGTTCGCCGGCAACAGACGCCGCGCCGATATGCGCGCGAACGGCATTTCCTTAATCAGACGGTCGGCCCCGGCGAGTGCGAGATATTCGTCGTAATTGTCGAAGCCGGACCGGCCGACATAATCGATAAAGCTCTCCGCGGGAACGCCGCCGTTGGCCAGAACGACCTCGTGGTTCTCAAGCTCCACATGCCACCAGACGAAGCGCGTCGGCATCTCCGAAAGCGGCAGGAAGCGGATTGGAGTTCCGTCCTCCGCCAGCGTGCCGGCGTTGACCAGCATGTCGCCGAACAGCAGGGCGTGATCGGCGGTCACGGTCAGCGGTCTGTTCGGCAGGTCCGGGCCGAGGGCGCCGGCGTCGATGCGCACGGGTTTGCGTCCGAGTTCGACGCCGCGCGGGTTGGCGACGGTCTGCCTCGCCACCCAGATCACCGGCGTCGACCTGCCGTCATGGGTCATGACCCGGTCGCCGGGACTAAGCGTCTCGATGGCCCGCTCGCCTTGCGGCGTCAGAATCGTCGTTCCGGTCGCGAAGCAGTTGAACACCTGGACGGCGACGCTTGTGGTATCCATCGTGATGCCGCCGTTCGCCAGCGAACCGATGTCATGATCCGCCTGGTTGTAGGGGATGCGCCAGGCGCCGGTGGTGGGGTTGATGAAAATGGCGTAGGTTTCGGTGGTGGTTTCGCCGGCGGCGTTTGTGCCTTCGGCATCGATCGTAAACCCGTTGAAAAGGAAATTAGGAGTGTCGCCGGTGCCTGAGAACCCTCGACCAGCGCCAAAACCCACAAGCCCCTCGTCGTTGAGAGTAACCACGCCGTCCGGCGGCCTCACGACGCGGGCGTTACCATCCCACTCAAGGGTAGTGGCGGTCTGTTGGGTTACCGACGCCGGCGTGATAGCGATAGCATGAGTAAACTGAACCACGGGCATTATCCTTTCCGGTCCGGGGAACGCACCGGCGGAAACTCGCGGAAAAAGCGTTCCGGTAAGATGCCGAAAGTGTTCCGGTAAGATGCCGGTTGCCCGACAATCCGTCTTCGCACCCATGCCGCCGATTCGGGAAACGGGCGCGTCATGGCCGCCACTATACGGCCCCGGCCCCGACGGTCAAGGGCTTTTTCGCCGCCGGGATGCCGGCGCGGCGAGAAAGTACGGTTATCGCGGAGGCGGGGCGGACAGGCCGGAGTCGCCCGGTATCGCCCGGTATCGCGTCGCCGCCGCCGCTTTCACCCGGTTCGACATCGCCGATTGCGGGCAATTCCCGCATATTCTCATATATTCCCGCGAAATCCCGGATATTCGCCTCAATGACCGGTTGCCGGGTCGGACCCGTCCGCCCACAAGCCGCCCCGCATCTCCGCCAGCCGCGAAGCGGTGCGCCTGAATTCGAACGCTTCCGCGCCGCCGCCGGTATGGAGCGCGTCCGGTTCCGCCGCCGCCGACAGGATGACTTTCCGTTTCCTGTCGTAAAGCGTGTCGATCAACAGGATGAACCGTTTCGCCTCGTTGCGGGTTTTCCCGTCCATCGACGGCACGCGGTCGATCAGAAACGTGTCGAACCGGTCGGCCAGCGCCAGATAATCGCGGGCGCCGAGCGGGCGGGCGCACAGTTCGTCAAACGTGAAGCGCGCGGCGGCGGCGGCGGCGCGATCGACGACGATCTCGCGGCCCTTGACGGCAACGGTCGCCGCCACCTCGTCACGCCCGGCGGACGCGGCCGCCCACGCGGCGTCCATGGCGCGGTCGGCATCGTCGCCCAGCGGGGTCAGATAGACCGGCATGCGGGAAAGCTGCTCCAGGCGGTAATCCTTGCAGGCGTCGAGAGCCGCGATCTTCGCATGCGCCTTCAGCACGTCAATGAAGGGCAGGAACAGCGCCCGGTTGAGCCCGTCGCGATAGAGATCTTTCGGCGCGACATTGGATGTGGCGACCAGCACGACGCCGGCCTCGAACAATGCGGTGAACAGGCGCGACAAAATCATCGCATCGGCGATATCGGCAACCGCGAATTCGTCAAAACAGAGGACCACTGCCTGTCCGGCCAAAGCCGCGGCGACCGGCGGGATCGGATCGTCGCCTTTCGCCGCGCCCGCCTTCACGGCGGCGCGATGGGCCGCGATGCGGTCATGCACATCGGCCAGGAAATCGTTGAAATGCGCGCGGCGTTTCCGCCGGATCGGCACGCGCTCGAAAAACAGGTCCATCAGCATGGTCTTGCCGCGGCCGACATCGCCGTGAATGTAAAGGCCATCGACTTTCTCCACCCGCCGGGCGAAGAGCCAGCCGAGCGCGCTCGACTTTACCGCCATGCGTCTGGAGACAATGCCGTCGAGCACATGATCGAGCTTCGCGGCAATGGCGATCTGCGCCGGATCGCGGGCGATCGCGCCATTTTCAACCAGATGCGACAACGCGCCGGCAACCGTGTTCGGCGTGTCGAGCCGGTCATGTTCCATCGCGGCCCGCCCGCCTCATGTCAAGCAGGCTGAACGTCTTTTGCTACCGCGACAGGCTGACCGTCTGTCCACCGGCGGTTTGACCGTCGAAACGTTCCTTACCGGTGGAATACAGAACGGCGATTCCGGCGCCGGTTTCGTCGAACAAAACAAGCTGTTTGCCCGCCACGTTCCAGGCGCGCACGGCCTGCAACTCGCCCGCGCAGCCGCGCGTTCCGCCGCGTGAGTTGTCTCCGTATTTCGTCAGCGTCAGAAACATCTGGCAGCCGACGCCGGCCGATGCGGTTTTCCACGAACCCACGATCGAGTTCTTGGCGATATCCGGCGCGTCGGCCGCCGCGACCTCGACATTCACGGTCCCGTCCCGCGGCGCTTCGGGGAAATCGCCCGCGTCAACCGCGCCGTCGGCCGGTTTCAATTCGCCGGCTTCCACGGCCCCCGCCGATGCCGGCGTCAAAGGTTCAGGCGTGGCGGCGCCGGCATTCAGATAGGGTATTCTGGTTCCCTGGCAGGCGGCCGCACCCAAAGCGACAAACACCAGAAGCGCAATCGGCGCGATATGCCGCCCCCCGGCTTTCAACAGACCCATGATTCACTACCTCCGCCGGAAACTCCGGTCATTCGTCCGCACCGGGTCTTATCAAGACCCACAAAAGTGGCGCCAATCGGGTGAAACTTTCCACATTGAGGTTAATATCGGGTTTTTTTAACCGTTGTGCGGGCAAAATGCCGTTTTCCACGAAAATTCCGATAAGGTCCCGCGCGATCCGGCGCATCGTCCGTTTGATCCGGATCAGGGCAATTCGCCGTAACGCCGAATAGAGTAGGTGAATCGGAGGAGCACAATCGTGAGCAACGGCAATTCTGAAAGTCCGGTGTCATCCGGACTGCCCCGAATCCGGCGATTGGCGCCCGGCGACATCGCCGGCTGCCTGCGCGCCGGGATGACCGATTTTCGCAAAGCGCCGCTTTACGGGCTGTTCTTTGGAGGGTTCTATTTTCTCGGCGGCATGTTCATCCTCGCTTCGCTCAGGATTTTCGGCATGCCATGGATGATCATTCCCGTCGCGATCGGTTTTCCGCTCATCGGACCGTTCATCGCGGTCGGGCTCTATGAGGTAAGCCGCCGATTGGCGGCGGGCGAACCGCCGGAGTGGCGGGGCGTCCTTACCGTAATATTGAAACAGCGGGAACGTCAGCTTGGATGGATGGCGTTTGTCGTCTTGTTCATTTTTTGGATCTGGATTTATCAGGTGCGGTTGTTGCTGGCGATTTTTCTGGGATTCAAATCGTTTTCCGGTGTCGGCGCGTTCCTGACCGTTGTGACGACGACCCCCGAAGGGCTCGGCTTCCTGCTCGCCGGCACAATCGTCGGCGCGGTTCTTGCAGTGGTGCTGTTCTCGGCCACGGTAATCTCGATCCCGCTGCTGCTGGACCGGGAAATCGATCTTGTATCGGCCATCATCACCAGTTTCCGGACCGTTATCGAAAATCCGGTCGCCATGATCGGGTGGGGGATCGTGGTGACCCTTCTTGCGATGTTCGCCATGCTGCCGGTTTTTGCCGGTCTGCCGATCGTATTGCCGGTTCTGGGCCATGCCACCTGGCATCTGTACCGGCTCGCGGTGGAGCCCGCCCCGGGTTGATTCGGGAACCTCGCAACCGGCGGCCTTGATCGGTCGACACTTATCGCTACATGGTATGCCCATGAAGCGCAGAACCCTGGTCAAATGGTTCGGAATCACCGGTATCGCCGCGTTTGCCGGCGGCGGGGTCGCGATCAACCGCGGTCAGGCGGCCAATCGATACTATTCCGGGCCGGTTTCAGATCATTTCGACGGCCGGATATTCTTCAACCCCGGCGGAGTCCCGCCGCGTAAACTGTCCGATCTGTTGCGCTGGCAGCTCCGGGAGAATCGCTCGAAGTGGCCGGACAGATGGCCAAGTCCGCACGGGACGGCCAAACCGGAAGAGCGGGTGCGCGGGCGGTCCATTCGGGTCACCATGGTCGGCCACGCCACGCTGCTGCTTCAGACGGCCGGCGTGAACATTCTAACCGATCCCCTGTGGTCGCGACGCGCTTCGCCGTTTCAGTTCGCCGGGCCAAGACGCGTCAACGAACCGGGAATAAGGTTTGACGACCTTCCGCCGATCGATCTCGTGCTACTGACGCATAATCATTACGACCATCTCGATATCGGCGCCCTGACGCGGCTGAAGGCGGCGCACGACCCGCTGGTCGTCGCGCCGCTGGGCAATGACGCGATTGTCCGGGATGCGATTCCGTCGATCCGCACCGAGGTCGGGGACTGGGGCGATGTCATCGAGACACACGGACTCAAACTGCATGTCGAGCCGGTGCATCATTGGTCGGCGCGCGGCGCGTTTGACCGGCGCATGGCGCTCTGGTCGGGTTTCGTTATCGAGGCGCCGGGCGGCAAAATCTATCACGTCGGCGATACCGGTTTTCACGAAGGCCGGAATTATCGCGCCGCGGCCGGCAAACACGGGCGATTTCGCCTGGCGCTGCTGCCGATCGGCGCATACGAACCGCGCTGGTTCATGAAAGGGCAACACCAGAATCCGGAGGAGGCGGTGGAAGGATTTCGGCTTTGCGGCGCCGAATTCGCGGCCGGCCATCACTGGGGCACGGTTCAGCTTACCAATGAAGGGGTCGAGGAGCCGCGAAACATGCTTCATGCGACATTGGACGCGCAAAGCATCGACCGCGAGCGTTTTCGTCCGCTTCAACCGGGAGAGGTTTGGGATGTTCCCTGACTCGAGTCTGGTTGACGGGCTGGTAATTGACGCCGGATTCCGCCATATAGTCCCGCGAAACCCAACGGTATTCGCGAAATGTCGGAAAGTGCGCCATTCGCCAGGATGAACGGGCTCGGCAACGAGATCATCGTTGCCGACATGCGCGGTCGTTCGGATCGCATTTCACCGGCCGCCGCGGTGGCGCTGAATGCCGATCCCGCGACCGGTTTCGATCAGATAATGGCGATTCACGATGCCCGCACCGAGGGAACGGAAAACTATATTGACATTCTCAATTCCGACGGTTCGCCGGCGCAGGCCTGCGGCAACGGAATGCGTTGCGTCGCGCGGGCTCTGGCGGCCGAAACCGGCAGAAAGATTTTCAAATTCGAGACCGTTGCCGGAATCCTTGAAGCCGAGGAACGCGCCGACGACCTGATTTCGGTGGACATGGGAATCCCGCGTTTCGACTGGGATGAAATACCGCTGGCCGAAGAATGCGCCGACACCTGTAAGATCGATTTGCAAATCGGACCGATTGACGCTCCGGCGCTGCATTCGCCTTCGGTGATGTCGATGGGCAATCCGCATGCGGTTTTCTGGGTCGGGCGCGATGTCCGGTCATACGAGTTGCATCGCTTCGGACCGCTATTGGAGAACCACCCGATTTTCCCCGAACGGGCCAATATCACGATTGCGAATGTGGCGTCCGAGGCCGCGATCGCGATCCGAACCTGGGAACGGGGCGCCGGATTGACCCGGGCCTGCGGCTCGGCGGCCTGCGCATCCGCGGTATCCGCCGCACGGACCGGAAAGACCGGTCGAGACGTCATCGTGACCGTGCCGGGCGGGGTGCTTCGGATCGAATGGCGCGCCGACGATCACGTCGTCATGACCGGTCCGGCCGAATGGGAGTTTTCCGGTACATTCGAGCCGCGAACCGGGGCGTGGACCAGGGATGAGGCCGGAGCGGCCTGATGGGGGTCGACATCATCACATTCGGTTGCCGGCTGAACAGCTACGAATCGGAGGTCATTCGCCGGGAAACGAATGTTGCCGGTCTCGACCGGCTTACGGACGGCGCGGTTGTCGTGAACACATGCGCGGTGACCGGTGAAGCGGTGCGGCAGGCGCGGCAGGCGATCCGCAAGGCGCGGCGCGACAATGCCAAAGCGCGCATAATCGTGACGGGCTGCGCCGCGCAAACCGCGCCCGGCGATTTCGCGGCGATGGAAGAGGTCGATCTCGTTCTCGGCAACGAGGAGAAGCTTGCCGCTCGCAATTATCGCGCATTGCCCGAATTCGGCGTGAATGACAGCGAGAAGGTCCGCGTCAACGACATCATGAGCGTGCATGAGACCGCCGGCCATATGGTCGACGCAATCGAGGGCCGCGCGCGGGCATTTGCGCAGGTGCAGAACGGCTGCGACCATCGATGCACATTCTGCATTATCCCCCACGGACGCGGCAATTCCCGCTCGGCGCCGATGGGCGTCGTCGTTGAACAGGTCAAGAGGCTCGCCGGCAACGGATACCGCGAGATCGTTCTGACGGGCGTCGACCTGACGGGCTATGGCCCCGATCTTCCCGGCGCGCCCGGGCTTGGCAGGCTGGTGAGCGCGATTCTGAAGGCTGTGCCGGACCTGCCGCGCCTGAGATTGTCATCGATCGATTCAATTGAAGCCGATGAAGAACTGATCGGGCTGATAGGCTCCGAACGGCGGCTGATGCCGCATCTGCACCTGTCGCTTCAATCGGGCGACGACATGATTCTGAAGCGCATGAAACGACGGCACGCGCGGGAAGATTCAATCCGGTTCTGCGAAAAAATCCGTCTTGCCCGGCCGGATATCGTATTCGGCGCGGACCTGATCGCCGGATTCCCGACCGAGACCGATGAAATGTTCGAAAACTCGGTGAAAATAATCGAGGAGTGTGGCCTGACCTATCTGCATGTCTTTCCATTCAGTCCGCGTGAGGGCACGGCGGCGGCCCGAATGCCGCAAGTGCCGGGAAAGCTGATCAAGGAACGCGCCGCGCGACTGCGGGCCGCCGGAGAAACCGCCTTTCGGACGCATTTGTCCTCGTTGATCGATAGCCGGCAAAGTGTATTGATTGAGCGTGACGGCGCCGGACGCACCGAGGGTTTCTGTCCGGTTGTATTGGAATCGGGAGACGCGGGTGAAATTCTGGATTGCACTGTGATCGGCCATGACGGCCACAGGCTGAAAGCCCGGACAACGGGCCGGGTAGCGGACTGAGGGATCGGCACGCTGATGGCAATTGGCTTCCTCAGGAAAATCTTTTCCTTCGGCGAGAACAAGGTTGAGCAGGCGCCGGCTGAAGAGTCGAAAAAGACGGCCGGGGAAGAGCCTGCCGACGCCGGATCCATGGGCGAGGCGGCCGGAGAGGCGTTGACCCCCCTCCCCCCTGCGGTGTCTCCTCCACAGCCGGACCCCGCCCGGGCCGGGCACGGCGCGCCGGAAGACACCGCCGAAGCCGATGTGCGCGCCGAGGATCGGGAAGACAAAACTGACGGGTCGCCAGGCGTGCGGCCCGACGAGACCGAAAAAGATGTTGCGTGGCTTGAGCGCGGGGACGATCCTTCCGAACCCGAACCGGAGAAAAAGGAATGGTTTCAGCGTCTCAAACAGGGTTTGTCGCGGTCGTCAAAGGAACTGACCGGCAACATCACGGGCATTTTCACCAAACGCAGGTTGGATGAGGACACGCTGCAGGATCTCGAGGATGTATTGATTCAGGCCGATCTGGGAATCGAGACGGCGACGCGGATCACCGATGCGCTGGCTGCCGGCCGCTACGGCAGGAATGTCGCCGCCGAGGAAGTGCGCGCGATCATGGGCGAGGAGATCGAAAAGGTGCTTGGGCCCGTGGCGCAACCCCTGCGACTCGACCTGTCGCACAGACCGCATGTCATCCTCGTTGTCGGCGTCAACGGCACAGGCAAGACCACGACGATCGGCAAGCTGGCCGCCAAACTGAAGGAAGGCGGGTTGTCCGTAACCCTGGCCGCCGGCGACACGTTCCGCGCCGCGGCAATCGAGCAATTGAAAATCTGGGGTGAGCGCACCGGTTCGCCGGTTGTGTCGTCGAAGCCCGGCGCCGACGCTGCGGGATTGGCCTATGACGCATTCGGGCAGGCCAGGCGAGCAGGCTCCGACGTGTTGATCGTCGATACGGCCGGCCGGCTGCAAAACCGTACCGAACTGATGGAGGAACTGGCGAAAATCGTGCGTGTGCTCGGAAAGCTCGATGCGGAAGCGCCGCACACGGTATTGCAGACGCTGGACGCGTCGACCGGGCAGAACGCCCTTTCGCAGGTGGAGATCTTTCGCAATGTCGCCGGCGTCAACGGTCTGGTGATGACCAAGCTGGACGGCACGGCGCGCGGCGGTATTCTGGCGGCCATCGCGGCGAAGCACGAATTGCCCGTCTATTTTGTCGGCGTCGGCGAGCAGGTGGCCGATCTCGAACCGTTCGAAGCAAAGGAATTCGCCATGGCGATCACGGGAGCGGAAGCATGAGCGAACCGATCTTCGAGCGCGATCCGTCCGACCCGAAGCGCAAGAAAGTCGGCCCGCTGTTGAGGCCGGTGCTGGAACTCGGACCGCTGATGGTTTTCTTCTTCGCCAACCTGAAAGGCGATTGGCTGGCGGAAAGATTTCCGGCTTTGGCCGATTTCGGCGGGCCGTTGTTCATCGCCACGGCGCTGTTCATGGTCGCGACGGCGGTTTCGCTGTCGGCATCATGGATGCTGACCCGCACATTGCCGATCATGCCGCTCGTCTCCGGCGTGGTGGTGTTCGTGTTCGGAGCATTGACGCTGTGGCTGCGGGACGAGACCTTCATCAAGATGAAACCGACCATCGTGAACATGCTGTTCGCGGGCGTGTTGCTCGGCGGCCTCGTTTTCAAAAAGTCGTTGTTGGGTCATGTGTTCGATTCCGCATTCAGGCTTGATGCGGAAGGATGGCGCAAACTGACGTTGCGTTGGGGCCTGTTTTTCATCTTCCTGGCCGCGGTAAACGAGATCGTCTGGCGCAATTTTTCCACCGACCTTTGGGTGGCGTTCAAGGTCTGGGGCATCATGCCGGTCACCATCCTGTTCATGATGAGCCAGATGCCGCTGATCATGCGGCATTCGCTTGAAGAGGCAGGCGAAAAATAGCCGGGTAGGCTTTTCCTGGCGATCTATTTCCGCGGGAGCCACTCGATCCGGCGGCAGCGCCAGTCGCAGCGCGCCAGCCGGCGGGTTCCGCCCCTGGCCACATGGTCAGCCGCAGCGTTGCATCGGGTTCGACACCGCCCGACCCTTCCATTCTGAGCCAGGCGATTAGCGTGTAGCGCCATCGCCCGCCGCAGCAAATACATTCTTCAATCCGGCTTATCGTGTCATCCGGCAAATATTGCCACATGACCGAGTGGTACAGCACATGACATCGGTCCGGCTCGCGCGATTTCAGCGTTTGCTCGACATAGTCGGCGGCGTCCGCGGCGATCAGGGAGAAGCGTATCTGCCCGGCAATGGCGATAGCGGCGTCAAGCCGCCGCATCCGCTCCGGCTGATCGGGCCAGAGGTATGAGCGCAGAAGCAGCCGATCCGCCGGGCGATCCGAGGGTGGCCGCGCAAAGCCGGCAACGCGCCGCGTCGGGATCGCCCATGACGAGGTTGCCGTATTTCGTGGGCAAATCGGTCGGCCATCAGATTGAGGCCGGCGCTGGTGCCGATTTCGTGCAGGGACAGGAGAAGCCCCGTCAGACGCGCGATTTCCAGCAGGCCGGGTAAAGCGCGGACGCGCGGGCAGTTTCATTGGTCTGCGGCGCTCGCGAGAGCCCGTCAAAAAACCGGGCGTCATGGCGGCTGATCACGTCGGTCATGATCGCCGACAACCGTTCCGGATCGACATTTTGCGTTGCCTGAACAATCCGCCGGTCGGTCCGTCATCAGGCAGCGTCGCCAGCCAGATGGCCGTATCGGCGCCTTCTTCCGGTGACAGCGTGGCGCCGCCGCCCATGCGGGTGCGGACCCAACCGGGACACGTCGCGTTGATCTTGACCGATGCCGGCAGTTCGCGCGAGAGCGCCAAAGTCAGAGCGTTGAGGGCGGCCTTTGCGACACCGTAGGCGCCCGGGCCGCCAAGCCCTTCGGCGAAACTGCCCCAACCTGAAGAAACATTGACGATGCGGCCATAATCGGCTGCTTTCATTGCGAGCGCGCACGCGTTGACAAGCATGTAGGGGCCGGCGACCATGACCGCCATGGATTCGGCGAAATGTTCGGGACTGTCGAGCATAAGCTCGTTAAACAGGACGTCGGCATTGTTGATCAGAATATCGAACGGCCCGATTGATCGGCTTTCGCTCGCTCACGTCGAGCCCGACCGACGCGCAGCCGATTTTCTCGGTCGCCGCCCGGCCCGCGGTGCGGGCCCTGGCCACCACGTCCAGGCCTTCGGCCTTCAGCCCTTGGCGATCGCCAGACCGATACCGCGATTTGCCCCGGTGACAAGGGCCCGTTTCATTCGCCGTCTCCGCCGAGCGCCTTTTCAATCGCTGGCATCAACACCGTTCGCACCGCATCCGGCGTCAGCGGACCGACGTGTTTCAGCCGGATGACGCCTTCACGATCGACCAGGAAAGTCTCGGGCACGCCGTACACACCCCAATCGATCGCCGTTCGCCCGGAAGGATCGGTTCCGACGATCCGGTAGGGATTACCCAGTTCAGACAGGAATTTTCGGGCATTGCCCGGTTCGTCCTTGTAATTGAAACCCGCGATGACGAAACGCTTGTCCCCCGCGAGTTCCATCAACAGGGGATGTTCCTGCCGGCAGGGCGCACACCAGGATGCCCAGATATTCACCAGAGTGACATTACCGGCAAGGTTTTCCGTCCCGAGTCCGGCGGATAGACCCGGATCAAGTGGAGGCAGGTCTGTTTTCGGCGCGGATTGTCCGATCAGCGCGGAAGGAACGGTTGACGTATCCCGTCCCGCAAGAAGCATGACGAGGAACACGCCGGCCAGCGCCAGAAATATGGCGAGCGGCAGGAAGACGATCCAGCGCCCGGCGGATCTGGCCGGTCGCGATTTGTCCGCGTCCGCGCTCATGCCCCGGGTTCCGCCCGATTGTCGGCGCGAGGGCGAATGCCGCTTCGTTCAAGTTCCGCCAGCTCGCGTTTGCGTGCGCGGTGATCGGCGACAATCCAGATGAGGAGGCCGCAAAGCGCAAAAAGCGAAGCGCCATACGCGACGGAAACGAAAAACATATGGGTCATGCCGCTCCCCCGCGGTCGGCCCGGCGCGCGGCAAGCCTGCGCATGGACGCGATCCTGCGGCGCCGTATCTCGGTCCGCATGGCGGCCAGATGCATGGTGAAAAACAGGCATGTGAAACCCAGCGCGCTGACCAGCAAGGGCCACAGCAGGCTTGGATGAATGGTCGGTCCGTCGAGACGAACGACGGAAGCCGGCTGATGCAGCGTGTTCCACCAATCCACCGAAAACTTGATGATCGGGAGATTTATGGAGCCGATCAACACCAGGACCGCGGCGGCGCGGGCGGCTTTCCGCGGCTCGTCGAAGGCGCGGGTCAGCGCGATCAGTCCAAGATACATGATAAACAGGACGAACACGGATGTCAGCCGCGCATCCCACACCCACCAGGCGCCCCACATGGGTTTGCCCCAGACCGAGCCGGTAATCAGCGCCAGCATCGTGAATACGGCGCCGATCGGGGCGGCGGCCTTGATGGACACGTCCGCGACGGGATGACGCCATACCAGAGCGCCCAGCGCGGACAGGGTCATGACACCCCACACCATCATCGCCAACCAGGCGAAGGGCACATGGATGTACATGATGCGCACGGTGACGCCCTGTTGGTAATCTTCCGGCGCGGCGAAGCCCATCCAAAGGCCGACGGCGATCAGAACCGCCGACAAGCCGCCAAGCCAGGGCGTCACAAAATCGGCAAAGCCGACGAAACGCGCCGGATTGGCGAACTCGGCGACAAGCGATTGCTGGGCGGATGCATCGGCCATGGCGACTATTTAGCCCTTCGATAGAGGAGCGGCAATGAACACCAACGCGGCATCACGCGGGATTTATTCCGATCAGTCCGATGAATGCTTCAGGGTCGCCGCGGCCGCGATCGGGCCGATCACGGCAAAAAACAACGTGAGCGCGGCCAATATCAGAAACGGCGGCAGGAAGGGATCGGGATCGGCGACCGCTCCGCGTGTGGCCGCAACGCCGAATATCAGCACGGGTATGACCAAAGGCAGGACAATGACCGAGACAAGCAGCCCGCCTCGGGGCAATGAAACCGTGAGCGCGGCGCCCGCGGCGCCAATGAACGTGATCGCCGGCGTGCCGACGAGAAGTGTAAGACAGGCGGCTGCAATGCCCATCGGTTCGACATTCATGAACACTCCCAGAAGCGGTGTGGCGATGACCAGCGGCGCGGCGCTGACAACCCAGTGGGCCGTACATTTGACGAACACCGTCAATGCCAGCATCCGGCGTTCGGACGCCATGATCATCAAATCAAGCGAACCGTCGTCCCGGTCCGCCTGAAACAACCGGTCGAGGCCGAGCAAAGAAGCCAGCAATGCGCCGGTCCACAGGATCGCGGGGCCGATTCGGGACAGCAGATTCAAGTCCGGACCGACGCTGAAGGGAATGACCGCGACGACGGCCAAAAAAAACAAGACGCCAACCAAAGCCCCTCCGCCGGCGCGGATTCCAAGCCTCACTTCGCGCAGGAACAGGGCAGTCAATGGCGCAACTCCAAATCAAGTTCTTTTGCTCTGTCGAATCCCAATGACCGGTGGGTGGCCGCGCAGATGATGCCGTTCTCCTCAAGATGCGCGGTCATCAATGCGGCAAGACCGGCCTCCGAATCAGCGTCGAGCCCGGTTGTCGGTTCATCGAGCAGCCAGACGGGCCGGTATGAGACCAGAAGCCGGCATAGGGCGACGCGGCGACGCTGCCCGGCGGAGAGATAGCCGAAAGGCAGGTTTCTGGCGGCTTCCAACCCGACCGTCTCCAGCGCCTCGTCAACGGACAGATGCGGTTCTTCGAGAAATCGCCGCCAGCAGACCAGATTCTCCGAGACCGTCAGCGCCGGCTTCATCGCATTGTCGTGGCCAAGATAATGGCTGGATGCGGCAAGCCCGTCGTCCTTGCCGGCGCCATCCAACCGGACCACGCCTCCCGCTGACGGCAAAAGCCCCGCGATAACGCGCAGCAATGTCGATTTGCCCGCTCCATTGGGCCCGGTAATAATCAATGCGTCTCCTCTTCCAAGCGAAAACGACACGTTCCGAACGATGATTTCGCCGCAACGCTCGGCAGCCAGATTATTGGCGATGAGTTGCATGGAACGGTCCCCGATTCGCGCGGGAAAGCCTATAGCATGGTTGTTTCGAATGGTGAGGCATGGAGTGTTTTTAAGGCCGGGCGCGGGCGCGCTTGGCGCTTGCGTGAACGTTTATCGAGGTGAGACAACATCGGTCGATCGGTTTGCGACAGTACCGCGGACCTGCCGCAAACAAGTAAGAATGAGTCGCAGATAACCGTTCGGTGACAAAGTTGTCAGAGTTTGCTAACGTTCTTACGGTCGTCTGCCGGATCCGATGAGATTGTTGAACTGCGGACCAACAACCGCGGCTCCGGAAACTCATGACGACCAGAGGAGGGAAGTCATGACATTTGCAGACGAGAATGCCGGTCCCGAACAGATCACCGACTATGAAATGGGGAGCGACAATATTCGGCCCTTCGGGCTGGATATCCACAACCCCGTCTTCGTGATCTCGTCCGGGGTCATAATCCTTTTCGTGGTGTTCGCATTGCTGTTCCAGGAGCGCTCGGCGGAATTTTTCGGCTGGCTCAGGCCGTTTCTGACCAGCGAATTCGACTGGTTCCTGGTCATTTCGGTCGACATCATGCTGATATTCTGCCTGGTGCTGATCTTTCTGCCCGTGGGTTCGGTCCGGATCGGCGGCAAGGACGCCAGGCCGGACTATTCCTATTCAGGCTGGATCGCGATGATGTTCGCCGCCGGAATCGGCATTGGCCTTCTGTTCTTCGGCGTGCTGGAACCAACCTATTACAACTTCTCCGAGGGCGGAAACGCGCGTCCGCTCGGCATCAATATCAATGAGCCTGGCAACGAATATATCGGGGTGGTCGGAACGATCCACCATTGGGGTCTGGGGGGGTGGTGCGTCTACGCCGTGGTCGGCCTGACGCTGGCGATCTTCGCCTATAACAAGGGCCTTCCGATGACCCTGCGCTCGGCCTTCTACCCGATCCTGGGCGAACGGATATGGGGCTGGTGGGGCCACCTTATCGACACGCTGGCGGTCTTTGCCACGCTTTTCGGTCTGACCACCTCGCTCGGCCTCGGCGCGCAGCAGGTCGCGGCGGGCCTGAACGAGGTCTTCGGGATCGCAGCGACACCCGCGGTGACCGTGATTCTGATCATCGGCATCACCGCGATCGCCCTGGGTTCGGTGCTGATGGGCATGGACAAGGGCGTCAAGCGATTGTCGGAGATCAACATGATCATGGCGGTTTGCCTGTTCCTCTTCGTGCTGTTCGTAACTGGGGTGGGCGTGGCGATCACGCGCTATTTCTCGGTGATGGTGGATTATGTGGCTTTGCTGCCGGCGCTCTCGAATCCGTTCGGGCGCACGGACACGAGCTTTTTCCACGGCTGGACCACCTTCTATTGGGCCTGGTGGATCGCCTGGTCGCCATTTGTGGGCATGTTCATCGCCCGTATCTCCAAGGGCCGTACGGTGCGTGAATTCGTGCTCTGCGCGCTGATCGCGCCGACGCTTGTCTGTGCGCTCTGGATGTCGACTTTCGGCGGCGGCGCCATCGATATGCTGAACGAGGGCGGGGCCGAGGTCGTCAAGGCCAACGTGATCGACGCCTACCGGCCCGAGATGGCGCTGTTCGGCTTCCTGCAAGAACTGCCGCTTTACGCGGTTGTGGCGCCAGTCGCACTGGTTCTGATCGTGATATTCTTCGTCACCTCGTCGGATAGCGGTTCGCTGGTGATCGACACGATCACGGCCGGCGGCAAGATGGACGCGCCGGTGGTCCAGCGTGTGTTCTGGTGCACGCTTGAAGGACTGGTCGCCATCGCGCTGCTGCTCGGCGGCGGACTGACGGCGCTTCAGGGCGCGGCGGTATCGACGGGTATCCCGTTCACCATCGTCGTCCTGCTGATGTGCTATACGGTCTACAAGGCGCTGCGGACGGAAGAGCGATAGCGCAACCGGCCGAGGCGGTCCTATTTCAATTCCGTCTCGCCGCCAGAGATTATCGACGCCGCGCCCGATTATGGCGCGGCGCGGGCGTTTCCGATTGACATGGCCTTGGCGACGGCTGTCGAACCGGTTCGCGCCGGTTTTCGTCAAAGAGCCTGAACATTCGATTCGTGCATGACCTCCCGTTCGAACGGCCCATGCCCGTCGAGGCGGCGAAATGAGCGCCCAATGACCTGAAGGTCCTACTGGCGTTTCGATTCCATCTCCCCTATAACTCCCGCAACCATGCTGGCGGCCGGCCATGGAAACGCATGATTTTTGCGCCGAACCCACGTGTTGCACTCTCCCCGAGGACAACCGGGACCGGACAGCGGAAATGGTCGCACCCGCACCTATCGCGTGTTCCGGGGCGGTTTCCGCCCGGTGCCGCAGGCGTCCGTTCCCTGTTCGGTGCACAGACGAAAAGAGGTGGCGCGTGACCAAATCGCTCGACAGTTTCAATTGCAGGAAGACGCTTGATGTCGGCGGAAAGGACCATGTTTATTTCAGCCTGACGGAAGTTGAAAAGAACGGCCTTTCCGGTGTTTCCAGACTGCCCTACTCGATGAAGGTGCTGCTGGAAAACCTGCTTCGCAACGAGGACGGCCGCTCGGTGAAGAAAGACGACATCGAGGCGGTCGCCAGGTGGCTTGACGACAAGGGTTCGGCGGGACACGAAATCGCCTACCGCCCGGCGCGCGTATTGATGCAGGACTTTACCGGCGTTCCCGCCGTGGTCGATCTGGCGGCGATGCGCGACGCCATGGCGTCGCTTGGCGGCGACCTGCAAAAGATCAATCCTCTGGTGCCGGTCGATCTTGTCATCGACCACTCGGTCATTGTCGATGAATTCGGCAATCCCGACGCTTTCGCCCGCAATGTCGAGCTTGAATACAAGCGTAACGGCGAGCGGTACCGCTTCCTGAAGTGGGGCCAGCAGGCATTTGAGAATTTTCGCGTGGTGCCGCCCGGCACCGGCATCTGCCACCAGGTCAATCTGGAGTATCTCGGCCAGACGGTATGGACGAAGGATGAGGATGGCGAGACGATCGCTTATCCCGATACCTGTGTGGGTACGGATTCGCATACGACGATGATCAACGGCCTCGGCGTTCTCGGCTGGGGTGTCGGCGGCATCGAAGCGGAAGCCGCCATGCTCGGCCAACCGGTGTCCATGCTGCTGCCGGAGGTGATCGGATTTGAACTGACCGGGCAGATGAAGGAAGGCGTCACCGCCACCGATCTGGTGCT
This sequence comes from Rhizobiaceae bacterium, assembly GCA_965204295.1. GTDB lineage: Bacteria > Pseudomonadota > Alphaproteobacteria > Rhizobiales > Rhizobiaceae > JAWKWH01. The sequence continues at coordinate 418,218 of OZ241973.1, read as the reverse complement.
GACCGTGGTTCAGATGTTGCGCCGAAAGGGCGTGGTCGGCAAATTCGTCGAGTTCTACGGCCCCGGCCTGGACAATCTGACGCTGGCCGACGCGGCGACCATCGGCAATATGGGTCCGGAATATGGTGCCACGTGCGGCTTTTTCCCGGTTGATTCGGAAACACTGAAATATCTGACCACATCCGGCCGCGCCGCGGACCGTATTGCGCTGGTCGAAGCCTATTGCAGGAAACAGGGCATGTTCCGCGAGACCGGCAGTGAGGCGCCGGTATTCACCGACACGCTGTCGCTCGATCTTGGCGATGTGGTGCCGTCCATGGCCGGGCCGAAACGTCCCGAGCACCGCATCGCTCTGGAAAATATCGCCTCCGGCTTTGAAGAAGCGCTGGTGAGCGAATACAGGAAGGATGCCGCAAGCGCCGACAAACGCCATGCGGTTGAAGGCGAAGACTATGAACTGCGCCACGGCGATGTGGCGATTGCCGCCATCACGTCCTGCACCAATACATCCAATCCTTCGGTGTTGATCGGTGCCGGTCTGCTGGCGCGCAACGCCAACAAACTCGGCCTCAGGCAGAAGCCATGGGTCAAGACGTCGCTGGCGCCCGGAAGCCAGGTCGTCGCCGAATATCTGGAAAAGTCCGGTCTGCAAAAGGAACTCGACAGTATCGGCTTCAATCTGGTCGGCTTCGGCTGCACCACCTGCATCGGCAACTCCGGCCCGCTGAACGCGCCGATTTCTAGGACGATCAACGACAAGGGGCTGATCGCCGCCGGCGTGCTGTCGGGCAATCGTAATTTCGAGGGCCGTATTTCGCCCGATGTTCAGGCAAACTACCTGGCTTCGCCGCCGCTGGTGGTCGCCTATGCGCTCGCCGGTTCGGTGACCAGGGACCTGACCATGGAACCGCTCGGCAAGGCGCGCGACGGCAATCCGGTCTATCTAAAAGACATCTGGCCCTCGAATCACGAGATCCAGGAGTTTATCGCCGAGCACGTGACCCGCGATCTGTTTGAAAGAAAATATGCGGAAGTGTTCACCGGCGACGAAAACTGGCGGGCGGTGAAAGCGCCCGAAGGCGAGACTTATGCCTGGGATTCCGGATCGACCTACGTGCAGAACCCGCCCTATTTCGCCGGCATGTCCAAGCAACCGTCCGCCGTGGACGACATCAGGGGTGCCCGTATCCTTGGCCTCTTCGGTGACAAGATCACCACCGACCATATTTCACCGGCCGGTTCGATCAAGGCCGCGTCGCCGGCGGGTGAATATCTGACCGGCAAAGGCGTCGAAGCGGTCGATTTCAACCAGTACGGCACACGGCGCGGCAATCACGAGGTGATGATGCGCGGCACCTTCGCCAATATCCGCATCAAGAACCACATGATGGGTGAGAATGGCCGCGAGGGCGGCTACACGATCCACTATCCGTCGAAGGAGGAAATGCCGATTTACGACGTGGCCATGAAATACCGGACCGAAAACGTGCCCCTGGTGGTGTTCGCCGGCGGTGAGTACGGCAATGGCTCGTCACGCGACTGGGCCGCCAAGGGCGCCAGCCTGCTCGGAGTCCGGGCGGTGATCGCCGAATCCTACGAGCGCATTCACCGATCCAATCTCGTCGGCATGGGCGTCATTCCCTTCGTGCTGGAAGACGGCGCGAGCTGGCGGTCGCTCGGTCTGACCGGCGAGGAGACCGTGACGATCGACGGTATTGACGATATCCGGCCGGGCCAGAAGACGGTCGCCAGGATCGCCGGCGCCGACGGCTCGGCGAAGGACGTGCCGATTATCTGCCGCATCGATACGGCCGATGAGATCGACTACTTCAGGAATGGCGGCATCCTGCAATATGTGCTGCGCGATCTTGCCTTGTAGCGGTTTGATGGTTGAAAGGCGGGGATGACGGCCATCCTTGCGCACCGGGCCGGCGCATAGGGCCGGTTTCACGCCTAGTTGACTGGCGATTGATTGGCGCCGGGCGTATCTAACCTTCGGTGTGCCGGGGCCTGGCCGCCGGAAACGAAAAAACATGCGTGGAGACCAAATGTGATCAGGCAATTGTTGATGTCGGCAGCTATTCTGGCGCTGGTCGCCTCCGGACCGGCCGCTGCCGGACAGGCGAAACAGGTTTCCGGCGTCGTTGAACTGTTCACCAGTCAGGGCTGTAATTCCTGCCCCCCGGCGGACAAGGTGCTTGCGGACCTCGCCGATGAAGGCAACGTGATCGCGCTGGGCTACCATGTCGATTATTGGGACTATCTCGGCTGGAAGGATACGCTCGGCAGCGCGGAATACACCGAACGGCAATATGGCTATGCGCGCACATTTTCCCGACGCTCGGTCTATACGCCGCAGGCGGTGGTGAACGGCCGACTGCATCTCAATGGCGGTGACCGGCGTTCGATCGACGGGCACCTCAGCCGCATGGCGGCGAGTGGCGAAGCGCTTCCCGTTGAGATCGCGGTGGAGGAAAATGGCGACAGCCTGATCATCCGGGCGGACAATGGCGACGCCGCCTCGCTTGGCGCCGCGCATCTGGTTCTGGTTTATTTCGACAAAGCCAAGGATGTGAAGATCGACCGGGGCGAAAATCGCGGCAAAACGATTACCTATGCCAATATCGTAACCGGCATCCAGACGGCCGGCATGTGGCATGGCGAAGCGATACGCTACGAACTGCCGATGAGCGAGATTTCCAAGCGTGGCGATGGCGGCTGCGCGGTGATTTTGCAGGTGGTCGGCAAGAAAGGCTCGCCCGGTGCGATCCTCGGCGCGACGCTGCTGGAGCATTAGGTGTCCGGTCCCGGATTTTGCTGGTGCGATTTTTTCTCCCGAATGCAAGAAAGCACTATAGGACAGGCACAACACGGCAGCGCTCTGATTACGTACGTAATCAGAGCCGGCAATACAGTGATCGAAAGCTTCGGTCGCTGAACCCGCTTATACAATGATATGAAAGACGCGAGGTGCTTGTCGTTTCCCTAAACGGCGAACTACGCAGCCACCAATGCGTCCAGATATTCCAACCCCTCAATAAGCTCGAACTCTGGGACCGACCTAAGCATATCCGACTCGGAAATCATTCCTACCTGTTTGCTTAGATATTCACGGAAAACCGGGTCCGCATCAAAACAGATGCTGTTGCGGCCTTCTTCGATTGCAATGCGAGTCGTAACACCGCTCCCCGCGAAGAAATCGAGAACCGTGGAGCCAGGGTATGAAAGCGCCCGAACGAGACGCCGAATTACCACCCCTGGCTTTTGCGTTGGATGCCCACTTCGTTCCTTTGAGTTGCCATTCAAACGGGGCATGCGCCAAACGTTTGTCGGATTGCGCCCCTTTTCCACGGACTCAGGGTTAAGTCTCTTATCTTTAAGGTATGACTTTTTCGTCGCCTCGTCGAATGGCTCTCTTACGGCGTCAAGGTCAAAGTAATATTTCTTCGTTTTGGCAAACCATGCGATTTCCTCATGCCTATTGGCAAAGAACCTCTGCGCGCTCATTCCATTTGGGTAGTTCCAGATAATCAAATTAACCAAAAGCATCTTGCTGCTTGAGCGCAAGTGAGAAATCAACGATAGCAAATCTCCTGATCCGGCCTCTCCTTGATACTGAAGCCCCCCAAAAATTGCGATATTGCCTGTTGGGGATAAGACACGTTCTGCCTCTCGAAGCCACTGCTCCGCCCAACCAATGTAGTCTGCATGATTGTCCCAGTCAGCCAGTTGAATATTGTATGGGGGATCGCATACAATCATCTGCACAGAGCCGTCTGGGATGCTAGACAAAGTATCGAGGCAATCACCCAAACCGACAAAGTGCTTCGTCTTGTCTGGTGCGACGGCGTCAACCGCCGACGCGGACGAATGCTTCTCGCCCGCCCTGTTTAGCGCGTTCATAGCGCGAAGGCCTGCATTTCGGTGAGATCTGTTAGCCACGTTCCACTCAAGCTCCTGTAGTTATTATATTTTTGATTCTCCCGCATCGACTGTCAATCACAAAGATTGCCACTTTACATCGCATCCATCTAAACACTATCAGGTTTCGAGATCGTTCTCCAGCACGTTTAGGGACATCCGAGCGACCTCCAGCAAAACGTCTGCCATTGCCTTTGCGCTCCAAGGACTAGCTTGAAAATAAAGCGAGGCAATTTGGAGCATTTGCGTTCTGCCGCTCGCCTCCACAAAAATATTCTCACAATAATTCTGATTGATATCTCTACCTAAATTGCTGGAAGTCACACGATCAATTCTATTAAGAATGCCCACCTTATGGGAAATCACTACTTCGCGGCCATCTGGCGCATTCACGGAAAATGTCTCTGTCGCAAAATTTGACCCTTGCAAAAATACGACATAGGGAAAATGCCGCTCATCAAGCAGGTAATTTCGAAACTCAACAATGTTCTTGTGGACCCTTTCAATTGCATTGCCAGCAACCATAAAATCCTGATCTTTGTTTTTTCCCTGTTTTATGCCTGCAACAATTTTTTCGACATCATTCCCTTGATGCTTAGACTCTCCAACAAGCATGACCCGCCACTTGCCATACCTATCGAAAACCTCCGTGATCGCGCCATCTGGCCTGATGCTGGAACTATCGACAAATATCGTGCGTCCCAAACGCTCATCAATGGCGTTTAGCTTTTCGTGAATTTCCGCTTTGCTCAGAGAATTTCGCTGACGGAATTCCAAGTTGGGATACATCTCAGCTAGCGCCACCAAGACGCCAGCCGTCACTTCTCGTATGGATAGATCGTGCTTCTGAGCGGCTTCGCCAAAAATGGCAAGCGGGCCACCGCCAAGCTCCTGTTGCATTCCCAGTCTGAGCGCCTGCCCCTTTCCCTTGAACTCAATCTTGCTGCCCATCTGACCTCGCGCGGTTGCCTTTTTCTGCAATGTATCCTGCCCAGAGCGTACGAGAAAGCATGTTTACGTTGGTCCACGCGGAGGAGGCGGTAAACAGCGTTCTTATTACGGCCTGACATCTGAAAAGACGCGAAAATCGAGTATTTTCGCAATGATCTTTAGTCTTGGAAACTGACGGGTTGGATCGATTTTGAATTGATCCGGCTTCGCGTCCGGCATTTGCGGATGAACTCGTTTGGGGTGAGGCCCTTCGCGTGTTCGGTCGACAAAACGCTCACTGGACGTTTTGTCGGGCAAGTCCGAAAATCCAGACCTCGCCGTCTGGCCAGACGAGAATAGACTCCGCCTTTGGCAACAAGGCTTTCATGCGTTCCCTGCTCGGCGATGCGACCGTTCTCCATCACCAGTATGCAATCCGCCTTCAGCACTGTCGCCAAACGATGCGCGATGACGATCGTCGTGCGGCCTTCCATCAGACGCTCAAGCGCCATCCATTCAAACCTCTCCTTCCAAACACAATCGAATGAGGTTAATGAGCACCGACCCCGGACACTTCCAAAGGATACGGATCAGGCCCCATGCTGCGAAAACTGTACGATAACACGATGGCGCTCGCGGCTACGCGGCACGCGGAAAAAGGCCTTGCCAGCGTTTCCTTCATCGAAAGCTCGGTATTCCCAATTCCACCGGATGTGCTGCTGATTCCGATGGTGCTGGCGGAACGGGCCAAATGGCTGCGTCTTGCGCTCATTTGCACGGTTGCATCGGTGCTCGGCGCGTTCCTGGGCTATGCCATCGGCGCCTTCCTGTACGAATCCGTCGGCAAGTCGGTCCTCGCATTCTACGGCAAGGAAGATGCGTTCGCCCGGCTGCGGGGCTGGTACAATTCAAGCTGGGGCGCCTGGGCGATCCTGTTCGCCGCGATCACGCCCTTTCCCTACAAGGTGCTGACGATTTTTTCCGGAGTGACCGGATTTAATTTGATCGCTTTTGCGGCTGTCAGCGTGGTTGGTCGCGGTCTTCGCTTTTTTCTTGTCGCCTGGCTGCTGGGGCGGTACGGACCGCCGGTCCGGCGGTTTATCGAGCGCAATCTGGGCCTTCTTTTCGCCCTGTTCACGGTGCTGCTGATCGGCGGATTTGCGACCGTGCGTTATCTGTTCTGAGGGCAACGATGTCGGGCAAGGAACCGCGATACCATTCCATCGGCGCTGCGGCGCTATTGGCGGGGATGGCGATCACGGCGGGAACCGCGCTGGGCTTCGAACATATCGGCGGTTACATTCCATGCAAACTGTGCCTTGAGCAGCGGGTTCCCTACTATATCGGCATTCCCGTGATGGCGGTCGCGCTCGCAGGCGCATGGCTGCAACTGCCCGGATTGCTGCTTCGCCTCCTGCTTGCCGGCGGCGGTCTGCTCATGGTCTGGGGGCTGGTTCTGGCCGTCCATCATTCCGGCGTCGAATGGCGGTGGTGGGCGGGTCCGGCTGATTGCGGCGCCGTCGACAGTGAATTGGATACCGGAGGAAAAGGCGTGCTCGACATGCTGGACGCAGTCATTCCGCCCTCTTGCGATCAGGCCGCGGGACGTTTTCTGGGATTGTCATTTGCGGGATGGAATGTGCTTGCCAGCCTTGCGCTTGCAACGATTGCATTTCGTTCGGCGCTCGCCAGACAGTAAGAATTGCAGAAAGGCCCTGACCGGGAAATACCGGCGCGAGCGCAAAAGGGAACGCTTCTGTCCCGCTGAGTTCGTTCAGGCGCTTCCCGACACGGGATTTGCAGCCGCCCTCACCCCGGAGGGACTATGGAGGCGCCGGAGTGCCGCGTTCCTGCCGACAGGCGGTGAAAAACTACGGCTCCAGTTCCACATCCCAATACAGGAAATCCATCCAGCTTTCGTGCAGATAGTTGGGCGGAAACCTGCGGCCATTGTTGTGCAGGTCATGCACCGTTGGCCTGAACGGTTTCTGCAATGGCCACATCCGCGCCTGTTTCGGCAGCAGTCCGCCCTTTTTCAAATTGCAGGGCGAACAGGCGGCGACAACGTTTTCCCAGCTTGTCACTCCCCCGCAACGGCGTGGAACAACGTGATCGAAAGTAAGTTCCTCTTTCGAGCCGCAGTACTGGCACTCGAACCGGTCGCGCAGAAAGACGTTGAACCTCGTAAAAGCCGGATTTCGCGACTGTTTGACGTAGCTCTTCAGGCAGACGACGCTGGGCAGCCTCATCGAGAAGGAGGGAGACGACACGGCGTGCTCGTATTCCGCGACGATGTTGACGCGGTCCAGAAATACGGCCTTGATCGCATCCTGCCACGACCACAGCGACAGGGGATAATAGCTCAAGGGCCTGTAGTCCGCGTTCAGAACAAGGGTGGGCAGGCCATCGGGCGAAACGGCAATCGTCAAGAATCAATCTCTCCGGCAAACTTGTTTGCATCGATATTCTATGCCGCGGGTGACGGTAATGTGAAGCATGAATGGGGTTTTGCTTCCGCCGCGCCAAAACTCACAATCAATTCAAATGATTCCATAGTCGCGCTCGTCGCGCTAAGCCGATTGGCGGCCAATTGCGGCATCCCGACCCCGGATTTCGCGATAATAGGCCCAGAACAGGCGGGCGGCCACGCCGCGCCACGGTTTCCATGATTCGGCAATTTCGCAGAGTTTTTTATCTGAAGGCCGTACCGGGTATCCGAACGCATCCGCGACGGCGGTTTGCAGCGCAACATCCCCTGCGGGAAAGATATCGGGATGTCCGGCGGAAAACAGCAGATAAACTTCGGCGGTCCACGGTCCGATACCGCCGATTGCCGTCAGTTCCGCCATGGCGTCTTTGGCATCGGCCGAGCACAATCGGTGAAGGTCAAGTCCGTTCTCGACAACCGCCCTGGCGACCGCCAGCAGGGTTCTCTGCTTCGGTCGCGAAAGTCCGGCCTGTCGAAAAACCGCATCGCCGGCCGCCAATACGGCATCCGGCGTGAGCGAGTCGAGTATTTCCGAAAATCGCCCGTATATCGCCGCCGCGCCGGCCTTGGACACCTGTTGAGATATGACGATCGAGATGAGGCTTTCAAAACCGGGCGGAGAGCGGCGCAACGGCACGTCGCCGGCCAACGCCCGCACCGCCTTCAACCTTGGGTCGGCCCGGCACAATTCGCCGAGGCCGGCGGCGATATCGTCGGTATTTTCGATCCGTCGCATCGTTTTGCTTTCCTCATGGACCGGAAAACAGTAGCAATCGCCGTCCGCCGCTTCCAGCCGCGATTGTCAGGAGACCATGGGCAAACCGATTTTCCGCTTTGCGCCAAGCCCCAACGGCTATCTCCATCTCGGCCATGCGCTGTCAGCGCTGATCAACCGGCAGATGGCCGATGAAGCATCCGGTGCGCTTTTTCTGTGGGTCGACAATATCGACCTCACCCGCGCCCGACCTGAATTCGAGGCGGCGATTGTCGAGGATTTGATGTGTCTCGGAATGGAATTTGACGGCGAAATCCGGCGGCAATCCGACAATATCGAGGACTACCGATCTGCGCCCGATGTTCTCAGAGTCTGTTTTGCGCATGGTTTGCCGATGTTGTTGTGGCGTTCTTCGCGCTTTGGATGTGGACCAAGGCAAGCCGTGGCCGGATGGCCGAACGGTCGAACTTGAGAAGCGCACCAAGCGCTATCCGACTGACCTGACCGACGAGGGGATGGGAGATTATCGATCCGTTCCTACCGCCGCCGCCACAGCGCGGTCGCAGACCGCCGACCGACCTGCGCGAGGCGCTGACCGCGCCACGTTATCTTGCCCGCAGCGGTGGCGGATGCCGCCGAAGGACTTTCCGCCCCGGCAGACAGTCTATTGGCGGTTCCGGCGTTTTGTTTGCCGGTTGCTGTTGCGCCCTATTGCTTGACCGGGAGCGCGAAGGGCGTGAGCGGGGTCTGACAGCGGCGATTGTCGACCGCCGGTCGATCAAAGCTCCGGCGGCGCGAAAGCGCGGGGTCGACGCGGCCGGAAAGGTCGTTGGCCGCAAGCGCCACATAGCCGTCGATCATCCTACCGGCGCGGACATTTCCGACAGTGCCGAAGTCCGGGAGATCGTTGCCGCCATCGGGAAACGGTGGCCATGGCTCAAGCATTTGTGTGCCGACCGTGCTTATGATCGCACCCGATTGATGGATGCCGCCGCCTGCCGGGATTGCGTTCTCGAAATCATTGGCCGCACCGAAAAGCAGGCTGGCTTCAAGGTTCTGCCGCGGCGGCGGTCGTCAAACGAGCCTTTGGATGGATGACGCGCCGGCGGCGGCTCGTACGCGACTACGAACACCCCATTGATGTCTCCAAAGCCATGATCCATGGCGCCCTCGGCAACCCGTTACCGCAACGCATCGCCAAACCATCAGAAATCTTAGAACTCTGAGTCTGTTTTTTCCACGTTGCCTTCATTTCCTTTTCGAGAATGCGGCGCGATAGCCGAATGGCGGGGACTTGTTAACCGAAACCGGCATCCTTGCTCCACCCGCGCCAATCGGCGGATCACCCCAAAGGATTCCGGCGCCGGACGAGTGGGGGTTCAGCCCCGTCCGGAAAAATCGACCGGGACGGGCGCCGCTGTTTTTCCAGGTTCCCGGCGGCGACTGTGAGAATTGTGACCAGATCGAGGAAATCCGAATGCGACAGAGAAACCGCCGCGCGGAACTCCACCAGCTCGCCATCGGGCGAGTGAGTTTCGCAAATGTCCCGACGAGGTCGAGCGCAGTGTGCCGGAGGGTCTCGACGTCCATATCGTCATGGACAACGTCGCCACCCACAAGACCAAGCCGGTCCGCGACTGGTTCGCCAAGCGTCCGCGCTGGCACGTTCACTTCACACCAACCGGCGCCTCATGGATCAATCAGGTCGAGCGCTTCTTTGTCGTGCTCACCAAACGAGCCTTGCGGCGCGGCATTCCTGTCGGTCTGACGATCCCTATACAGTTCGCTGCCCCAACCTGCCGGCATGTCATCGGTATTGATGATATCCTTGATGACAAATGGCACGCCGTGGAGCGACCCGCCGATTCGAAGTGTGTCGGTGGCGCAGGCACGCTCCATGGCGCGCTTTGTGTCGAAGTACTGAAATGCTCCGATCACAAGTTCCGGCAGTGCAATCCAATAGAAATGGCCTTCTCAAAGCTGAAGACACTGATCCGAAAGGCCGCGGCGCGGACCTACGATCAGCTATGGCAAGCCGTTGGACATGTCTGCGATCTCTTTTCGGAAGAGGAATGCTACAACTGCTTCAAAGCAACTGGATATGAGGCCAATTAACCGCAACGCGCTCTAGGGCGTAGGCTCATAGGAACCTTATGATGGTTGCGGCGATGTGTGCGGCTGGCAGGAATGTTTTCGGGCGTCGCACTGTGCGCAGGGAGAGCTGCCGCCGGTCTTGAACATGCGCTCGACGATGTTTCCGGGTTTGTAGAGTTCGGTGTCGTATTCGAAGTGTATCTTGCGGTTCCTGCGCGGTGGGGCCTGGCTTCGGCTTTCCCAAGCCGATCGCATAGGTGGTTGGCATCGTAGCCACGATCTGCGATCACAGTTGCGCCTTTGCGCACATGTGGCTCAAGGCATTGACGCGCCTGGGCGATATCGGCGCGATTGCCCGCAGTCAGATGTCAATGAACCGGGCGACCCTGCCCGTCGCCCTTGTTTTTTGACGCCATTGGCCGCGATGCGATGTGTTTCGATGTGACCGGCATCAATCATGAGCGTGTCGGGGTCTGCGCCTTCGCGCGCAAGAGCATCAAAAATCCGCTCGAACACTCCAGCTTCCGACCGGCGTTTGTAAAGGTTGTAGAGTGTTTTGGCCGGGCCATATTCGCCCGGAACATCGGACCGACAACAGCCCCGTTGGAGGCGGAAGACGATGCCGGACAGCACACGACGGTCATCGGGGCGCGCCGCTGTTGGGCAATAGCGGCCTGATCCTGTTGAACCGTTCTTCCGTGAGCCGAAAATTCAAAGACACGCAAACTCCTTCGTTGCACATCTCGAACCACAAACCCGTTAACCAATAGGTCATGACCCTAGAGTATCCGTTTTGATCAAGCCAGTTTTGACGTCCAGTTTCTGTTGTCTTGAATGAGAGCGCTTGCCGTATCTCAATCCCCCATCTTCAGGGCGCCGATAAACGCTTCCTGTGGGATATCCACCTTGCCGAACCGGCGCATGCGTTTCTTGCCTTCCTTCTGCTTTTCCAGAAGTTTGCGCTTGCGCGTCACGTCGCCGCCATAGCATTTGGCCGTCACGTCCTTGCGCAGCGCCGAAATAGTTTCGCGCGCGATGATAGCGCCGCCGACCGCCGCCTGTATCGGGATCTTAAACATGTGTCTGGGGATCAGGTCCTTCAGTTTCCCACACATGGCGCGGCCGCGTTTTTCGACCGCCGCCCGGTGGACCAGCATGGAGAGCGCGTCGACCGGTTCGGCATTGACCAGCACGCTCATGCGCACCAGATCGCCCTCGCGGTAGCCGGTAAGCCGGTAGTTGAACGAGGCATAGCCCCTTGAGATCGATTTCAGGCGGTCGTAAAAATCGAACACCACCTCGTTCAGCGGCAGATCATAGACCGCCATGGCGCGCCTGCCCACATAGGACAGATCGGCTTGGATGCCGCGCCGGTCCTGACACAGTTTCAGGATGGAGCCGAGATACTCGTCCGGGGTGAGGATGGTGGCGCGGATCCACGGCTCCCCGATGGAGGCGATTTTCACCACGTCGGGCATGTCGGCCGGGTTGTGCAGTTCCTTTTGCGCGCCGTCGATGAGATTGAGCCGGTAAACGACCGACGGCGCGGTCGCGATGAGGTCGAGGCCGAATTCGCGCTCCAGCCGCTCCCGGATGATCTCCAGATGCAACAGGCCGAGAAAACCGCAGCGAAAGCCGAAGCCGAGGGCGGCGGACGTCTCCATCTCGAACGAAAACGACGCATCGTTGAGGCGCAGCCTGGCGACGGCGGCGCGCAGATCCTCGAAATCCGCGGTATCGACGGGAAACAGCCCGCAGAAAACAACCGGTTGCGCCGGCTTGAAGCCGGGCAGCATTTCGGCCGCCGGCTCCCTGTCCCCGGTAATCGTGTCGCCGACGCGGGTGTCAGCCACCTCCTTGATGCTGGCCGTGATGAAGCCGAGTTCGCCCGGACCGAGATCGTCGACCATCACCATCTTGGGCGTGAACACGCCGACGCGGTCGATCGGATATTTCGCGCCGGCGCCCATCATGCGGATGGTCTGGCTCTTCTTCAGCCGGCCGTCGACGATGCGCACCAGCACGATGACGCCGAGATAGGCGTCGTACCAGCTATCGACCAGCATGGCTTTCAGAGGCGCATCGGCGTCGCCCGCCGAAGGGGAGGGCAGTTGCGTGACGATGGCTTCGAGCACGTTTTCGACGCCCTGTCCGGTCTTGGCCGAGATCTCCACCGCGTTCGATGCATCAAGACCGATCACCTCCTCGATCTGCCGCCTGACGCGGTCGGGGTCGGCGGCGGGCAGGTCGATCTTGTTGAGCACGGTGACGATTTCGTGGTCGTTGTCGATCGCCTGATAGACATTGGCCAGCGTCTGCGCCTCGACGCCCTGCGAGGCGTCGACCACCAGCAGCGAGCCCTCGCAGGCGGAAAGAGAACGCGAGACCTCATAGGCGAAATCGACATGGCCGGGCGTGTCGATGAGATTGAGGACATGGTCCTCACCGTCCGCGGCCTTGCAGGCCAGCCGCACGGTCTGCGCCTTGATGGTGATGCCGCGCTCGCGCTCGATGTCCATCGAGTCGAGCACCTGCTCCTTCATCTCGCGGTTCTGCAATCCGCCGGTCATCTGAATCAGCCGGTCGGCCAGCGTCGATTTGCCATGGTCGATATGGGCGATGATGGAAAAATTGCGGATGCGGGAAAGCGGTACGGAAATCATGGTCGGGCATGTAGCAGGACGGCGCGGGAATGCAAGCGGGCAGGGGCGGGGAAGGGAAATGCGGGCGAACACGACCGGCGAACCAGCCGGAACCGACGGCCCGACATTCCGGCGATTGCCTCACGCGACCGGCAAGCCAGTTGGTTATCCGGACCGCAGTTCCTACAGTATTCCGTCAATGACCTTGAAGCCGGCGCTCCAGCCGCCGCCGAATTTGTTCATCGCACCCGCGAAACAAACGATCTCGACCCCGGTGGCCTCATGCGGGATCCAAACCAGGCGAATCGAGATAGCTTTGCCGGAATCCTCGAAGGTTACGGTCGTCAACAGCGTACGCGGCCAATCGGGATCATCGGATTGGAGATTATGTTCCAGTCCGCGTCGGTGGAATTGTGACGCCAGACAAGCTTTTCGTATGCCGCGACCTCCTGAAACACCATCTTGCTCTGATCCGATTTACCGCCCCACTTCATCTCATTCAACCAGACGCCGCCGGGTTCAAGCTCGAATTTGTGGATGATCGTTTCGACGCCCGGGCCATACCAGCGCACGAGCAATCGCGGATCCGCCCACGCTTTCCAAACCGTTTCGCGGGGGCGTCGAAGGTTCGGCCGATCACGAAGCGTGGCAATTCAGTCATCGAGCGAATTCCCGTTTCGGTTGTTTCGCATCCGGAGCAAGAAGCATATAGAGCCGTTTGAATCTCTCGTCTCGGAAGGTCTTGAATTTCTCCAGCTATTCGGCGGCGGCCATGTTTTCGGCGCGCAACTTCGCCGGACGCTTGTCGCATAATTTTATAGTTATATAGTCTACCGGTTTCCTGTCAAATCTGCCGGACCTCCGCGGGCCGCCGTTATCGAATCCAGGCGGATCAAAAGCCTTTTCAAAGGCGTTGAAGCGCGGCGGCGATCTGCCCTGATTTGATTAGTCCAATTCGGCAATGCCTTTTGGGACAGGGACGCCAAACCTTGCAATTCGCGCGCAAAGGTGCGCACGATGCCATCAATCGAAATGGGGAATTGTCGGCCGCTTTCGGCCGGATGTTGCGTTTAGATGGCAGTTGGGAGGAATTCATAACATGCGAAAATTGCTTGCCGGTCTGGCGCTCGCCGCTTCCGTCACGGCGATGGTGGCAGGCGCGCCACGGGCGGAAGAGCCGACAAAGGGCGGAACCCTGATCGCCACTCTCGGACAAACGCCGCGACATCTCAATCCGGCGGTTCAGTCCGGTGTTGTAACCGGCGCCCCCGGCGCACAGCTTTTCGCCGCGCCGTTGCGTTACGATGAAGATTGGACTCCGCAGCCCTATCTGGCGAAATCATGGACGGTGTCGGACGACGGTTTGTCCGTGACGCTCAATCTGGTCGAGGACGCGACATTTCACGACGGCGCCCCGATCAAGTCCTCGGACGTGGCGTTCTCGGTGAAGGTCATTCAGGAGAACCACCCGTTCAAGACGATGTTCTCGCCCGTCGAATCGGTCGAGACCCCGGATGAACACACCGCTGTGCTGAAGTTGTCGAAGCCGCATCCGGCGTTGATGCTGGCGATGTCATCGCAACTGATGCCCATCATTCCCGAACATGTCTATGGCGACGGGCAGGATGTTAAAGCGCATCCGCGCAATTCGGAAAACGTGGTCGGATCCGGTCCGTTCAAGCTGGTCGAGTTCGTTCGCGATCAGCATGTGATACTCGAGCGTTATGACGGTTTCTTCATGGAAGGCCGCCCGTATCTCGACAGGATCGTGATGCGCATCATCAAGGACCCGTCCGCTCGCACGATCGGACTGGAGAATGGCGAGTTGCATCTCTCGATGTTCGAGTCGGTAGCGCGGAACATCAACCGCCTGAAGAAAAACGAAAACCTGACGGTCACGCCGGAAGGGTATGCGGCGATCGGACCGCTCGACTGGCTGGCCTTCAACACCGCCAAAGAGCCGCTCAGCGATGTGCGCGTCCGCAAGGCCATCGCTCATGCGGTCGACCGCGATTTTATTGGCAAGGCAATTCACCTCGGCGTCGCCGAAGAGGCCAGAACCGGCATTCATCCGGGAAGCCCGCTCTACGAGGCCGACGTCGAATCCTACGAACTCGACGTGGACAAGGCCAATGCCATGCTTGATGAAGCCGGCTATGCAAGGGGCGGCGACGGGATGCGGTTCAAACTGTCGGTGGATTTCGGCTGGCCGGAAATGAAGCCCAACGCCGAATATCTGAAACCGGCCTTGAAGAAAATCGGCATTGATGTGGAGGTCCGTTCTTCGCCCGATTTCCCGACTTGGGCGAAGCGGGTTTCAAATCATGAATTCGACATGACCTGGGACACGGTGTTCAACTGGGGCGACCCGGTGATCGGCGTACACCGCACCTATCAGAGTTCGAACATCAAGAAGGGCGTGATCTGGTCGAACACGCAGAGCTACAGCAATGCGCGAGTGGACGAACTCATGGAGACGGCCGGCAGGGAGCCCGACCCGGATAGGCGCAAGACGCTCTATTCGGAATTCCAAAAAATCGTCGCCGATGAAGTGCCGCTGTATGTAACCAACACCCTGCCGTATCATACGGTGTTCAGCAGCAAGGTCGGCAATGCGCCGCTCGGCATCTGGGCTTCCAGCTCGCCGATGGACCTTGTCTATGTGAAAGAGTAGGATCCGGCGGACCTGCGAATGGCGGGAGGCGACAGTCGCCTCCCGCGGCAGCCAGAACCGACAGGAATACCGGGTTATGAAACTGCTGGGGCTGATCTTCGAGCGTATCGCCTACGCGGTTGCGCTTCTGCTTGGAGTGCTAATCCTCAATTTCTCTCTGATTCATCTGGCGCCCGGCGACGTGACCGATACGATCGCCCAGTCGATGGGCGGAGCCGACGAAGAGGTCATTGCGCAAATCCGTGCCGATTACGGACTTGATCAGCCGGTCTGGAAACAGCTTGCCCGCTACATGGGCAATGTCGCTCGGTTCGATCTCGGCTACTCTTTTTTCTACAACCAGCCGGTCACCGCCCTGATCGCCGAGCGACTGCCGGCAACATTGCTTCTGGTCATAACGGCGCAGGTTCTTGCGCTGATCGTCGGCGTGTTGCTCGGCGTGGTCTCGGCGCGCAAGCCAAACGGCATAATGAGCCATTTTGTGACTCTGCTCGCCCTGTTTGGATATTCCGCGCCGGTTTTCTGGACCGGCATCATGCTCCTGATTACATTTTCGCTGCTGATCCCGATCTTTCCGGTCGGCGGCATGATCGACGTGACCGTCGAGGGCGGATTCTTCGTCAAGTCGTGGGATGTCGTCAAGCACATGGTGCTGCCGGTGGTGACGCTTACATCGATCTTTCTTGCGCTCTATTCGCGCCTTTGCCGGGCTTCCATGATGGAAGCGCTCGGGTCCGATTATGTCCGCACCGCCAGGGCCAAGGGCTTGTCGGAGCGGGAAATCGTCATGAAGCACGCGCTGAAGAACTCGCTATCGCCTGTTGTCACATTGGCCGGCCTGCAGTTTTCGGCGGTGGTTTCCGGCGCGGTTCTGGTCGAAACCGTGTTCAGTTGGCCGGGGCTGGGCACGCTGGCGCTGCAATCGATCCTGGCGCGCGACACGCCGACCATACTGGGTATTCTCTTCTTCTCGGCGCTCGTGGTCATTGTCGGTAATCTCCTGACCGACATGGTGCTGCGCATGATCGATCCGCGCGTCGGGTCGAGGGGATGAGCGTGGAAAGCGAACATATCGAAAAAGCCCGACATCCTCTCGCTGAAACCGCCGGGATGTTCATGAAGAATCATGCGGCGGTGGCAGCGCTGGCGGTGCTGATCGCCATCGTTCTCGCGGCGATTTTCGGACCGGTGGTTTATGCCGACGATCCGTACGAAATGGTATGGGCGCCGTTCTCGCCGCCCGGTAAGGAGGGTTTTCTGCTCGGTACGGACTATCTCGGGCGGGATCTGCTCGCGCTGTTGCTCAGCGGCGGCCGGGTTTCGCTGGCCGTCGGTCTGGCGGCGGCGTTCATGTCGGTGTTCATCGGCATCACCGTCGGGGCCCTGGCCGGTTTTTACCGCGGGTTGACCGAAGAGATCCTGATGCGGATCACGGAATTCTTCCAGGTGCTGCCGACGCTCCTGTTCTCCATGGTGATCGTGGCGATGTTCGGCGCGTCGCTGCCGATGATCACATTTGCAATCGGCGTGGTCAGCTGGACGGCGGTGGCCCGCATCACCCGTGCCGAGTTCCTGCGCATCCGGGAACTGGAATATGTGACGGCGTCGAGGGCGTCGGGCGCGAAAAACTTCAAGCTGATCTCCCAGGTGATCCTGCCGAACGCCCTGCCGCCGATCATCGTACAGGCCGCGCTGATGGTCGGTTCCGCGATTTTGTTTGAAGCCGGGCTTGCATTTCTCGGGCTATCCGATCCGAATATCCCGAGCTGGGGCCAGATCATCGGATCGAACAGGCCGTACATTCTTGACGCGGGATTCACGGTGACCATTCCCGGTTTTGCCATCTTCATCACGGTGCTGGCCATCTCGCTGGTCGGCGACGGGCTTAACGACGCGCTCAATCCGAAACTGAGGCAGAGATGAGCGAACCGCTTCTCAAGGTCGAAAATCTGCGCATCGAACTGACCACGCGAGACGGCGTTGTGCCGGTGATCGACAATTTGTCGTTCGAACTGGCGGCGGGCGAAAACCTCTCTTTCGTCGGTGAATCCGGCTGCGGCAAATCCATCACCGCCCTGGGCGTCATGGGGCTGCTGCCGGAAAAGATCGGCCGTATCGCCTCGGGAGGCATCAGATTTGACGGCGAGGACCTGACCGCGGCTTCGGAAGCGCGGCTCAGGGAAATCCGCGGCAATGACATCTCGATGATCTTCCAAGAACCGATGACCTCGCTGAACCCGGTCTACGCGGTCGGGGAGCAGATCGCGGAAGTGTTGCGCCGGCATCAGGGGCTTGGCAAATCGGCGGCATGGAACAAGGCCGTCGAACTGCTCGACGCGGTGCGCATCCCCAATCCCGGGGCGCGTGTGTCGGACTACCCGTTCCAGATGTCCGGCGGCCAGCGGCAACGGGTGATGATCGCCATCGCGCTTGCCTGCGAACCGAAGATACTCATCGCCGACGAGCCGACCACGGCGCTTGATGTGACCGTGCAGGCGCAGATCTTCGATCTCCTGCGCGATCTTCAAGCCAAGACCGGAACGGCGATCATGCTGATCACGCACGACATGGGCGCGGTTGCGGAAATGTCGGAGCGGATGATCGTGATGTATGCCGGCCGCAAGGCCGAAGAGGGCAGGGTGGACGAGGTGATCGAGCATCCGCGCCATCCCTATACAAAGGGTCTGATCTCGTGTGTTCCGCACGTCATGAAGACGCCGACCGGGGAACGCCGCAAGCTGACGGAAATCGAAGGAATCGTGCCGGGCCTGCGCGACTTTGGCCGCGACAACTGTCTGTTCGCGGCGCGGTGCGGGATGGCCGAAGACAAATGCCGGTCCTCGCGGCCGTCCGAAATTGCGTTTGGCGGTACGCGGAAATCGGCCTGCCGGCGGGCGGAAGAAATGTAATGGCCGGCGATACGCTCCTCAACGTCGAACACCTCACCGTTCGCTTCGCGGTCAGGCGCGGCGGCGGCTGGGGACGCAAATCTTTCCTCCACGCCGTCGATGACATCTCGTTTCAAATCAACCGTGGCGAGACGCTGGCGATCGTTGGCGAAAGCGGATCGGGCAAGTCGACCGCGGCGCTGGCGGTGGCGCGGCTGGCGCCGGCCCATTCGGGCAGGGTTGAGCTTGACGGCGAAGATTTTCTCGCACTTGACGACGAAGCGCTCAGAAAGGCGCGTGCGAAAATCCAGTTCATTTTCCAGGATCCCTATTCAAGCCTGAACCCGCGCCTGCGGTCGGAAAAAATCGTGCGCGAACCGCTCGACAGTCTGAAGACCGTTCCCGATGGCGAAAGGCAGGCGATCGTCGATCGGCTGTTCAAGGCGGTGGGTCTGCGCAAGGAACAGCAGCGCCTCTTCCCGCATCAGTTTTCCGGCGGCCAGCGCCAGCGTATCGGCATCGCCCGTGCGTTGGCGACCCGGCCGGAACTGGTGATCTGCGATGAACCGGTGTCCGCGCTTGATGTGGCGGTACAGGCGCAGATCCTGAACCTGTTGCGCGAACTGCAGAGCGAGTTCGGACTGACCTATCTGTTCATCAGCCATGATCTCGGCGTCGTGCAGCACATGTGCGATTCCGTCGCGGTCATGTATATGGGCAGGATCGTCGAGCACGCCGACCGGTTGGATCTGTTCGACAACCCGCTGCATCCCTACACGGCGGCGCTGTTGTCGGCGGTGCCGTCGGTCGACAAAGCGCGGCGCGAGGCAACCGGACGCATCCTGATCCCCGGCGACCCGCCCGACCCCGTCAATCCGCCCGGGGGATGCCGGTTTGCCAACCGCTGTCCGGTCGTCCAGGCCCGGTGCAGCGAAACGGAACCGCCATTGCGCGACGTGAAGGGCGGACACAGGGCGGCGTGCCATCTGGTCGGAGAAGACGCCAGGTCGCCGTTGCGAGACCGCTGAACGGGCGTTGTGCGGTTCAATGGCCGGTTGTGAGCTTTTGACCGTGAGGCGCGCTCGGGAAGATCCGAACTCCCGACCACCGGATTCGCAATCTCCATTAACTATTTGAATAAATTAAGATATTTTCCAGGAGAAAATTGGAGCTTCCTGATCGCGACACCGACGAACACGGCAAAATTGCGAGTTGGAATCAATGATCGGTTTTGTTGCCTTTGAAATAGGATTTGAATGAAGCGCGCATATGATTTATCTCTTCTCTGTCCAGCGTTCGGCCAAGTTCGTCGCGGCACATCGCCAAGATAACGCGGTCACGCTCTTCGGGCACACCGGTTTCCCTGGCGAAATGCTCTGACAGTTTACGATGTGCGCCTTCCTTGATTTCGTCGACGTATTCGCTGACGACTTTGCCGATTTTCGCCTTTGATTCAGCGCCTTGCATTGAATCATGCGCAACTTTGGCGGCCGTTTTACCCGAACTTTGTTTATCGGAGCCGGTATTATGGATAAGGAATTTTTCGACCGTGCTCTTGCTCCACTCCGTGGTGGTATCCACTTCCTGCCGCAGCTGTTTGGATTGCGACCCTCGACTTGGTTCGATTCCGATCAAATGGACACGAACGCCGAAGTTTTGAGCAATCTGCACTCCGATTCGCACATCTTCATCTCCGGATAAGAGAATCGCATCGGAAATTGCGCTGTTTCTCGCCAACTCGATTACTATCAGTGAATCCACGCCCTTTTGTTGACCGTGAATGTTTATGAAGCCAAGGCGGAGCTTGACGTTGTCCATATGAGCGAGGCGTTCCTGATCCAGGGACGGTCCTTTGTACCCGGCGACCCCATCGTACCAGTGCACCCTTAAAAGGGGACAATCAGCGGCTTTCGCCTTTGCGGTATCGGTGAGTTCGGAAATAACCGCCTGCTCGTTCAGGCCGAGTTCCAAACGAGGTTTCGTTGATCCCGTAAGGACCGTGGACCCCTGAGCAAAAAGGTAGCCGGCATCAACAAAAATAGACGTTCGGTTCGTAAGAGGCTCCAAAAGGTACAAAGGCCCCCGCGGGGGCCTTCGAGTAGTCCTTCGCACCCATAGCATTGTATAGGGCCACTTTGGATGAATCCGATATAGGACTTACTGAACTAACAATCAACAAAAATTTGACAAAAATGCGGGCGTCTCGTTCACCATCGGAGTCGCTTCGCGTTCGGGTCCCTCGACCCGGCATCGACAAATCCGAAAGGCAATCAATCTCTTTGGTGCGAGGGCGCTCGCTTGTGATAACCGTGAACCCGACCGCTTCGAAGATCATCGACCGTTTGCTACGTAAGTCTTTGAAAAAACTGGCGCGCTCGGGAAGATTCGAACTCCCGACCCCTAGATTCGTAGTCTAGTGCTCTATCCAGCTGAGCTACGAGCGCGCAGTCGCCCGATATTGAATGAACTCGCCACGGGCAGCAGCGTGTGCGTCCGCGCCGCTGCGCGACGGAGTGTTTCCTAGCGATTGCCGCCGGCAATTGCAAGCGGTGCGGCGCAAAATACCGGTGGCGTTGGAACGTGCGCGTTTTGCGAGTTCCCGTTTGGCGGAACCGTCGCAATAGCGGGCTCGCCGCATCCGCGCAAAACGCAACCTTGACGGGTTGCGTCATCCTGCCGCCGCCTTTAATGGATCACGCTTCCCGACACACGATTTCGCGAAAGAAGACAGCCGGACGATCATATGCCGAAGAAACTGATCGATACGGTGCTACGCATCATTGGTCGGAACGTTTTGCGCCCTTCTAAATGGCGGAACGCTTTGCGTCCTTCTAAATGGCGGGACGTTTTGCGTTTTTATAGATCGCAGAACGCCGTGGAACTTGCCGAACGACTTTCAGACGCGGGCGATGTGGATGGCCTGGCCAGGCTCCTGCCCGATTACTATCTTTACGTTGAGGATATATTACGGCAACGGCAGATCGTCGAAATCGCAAAACGCCATGGCCTGACCTCCGACCCTGCCGAACCTGTTGCAATCGGCGAAGCCGCTTCCTCACAAACTGTCCTTTCCGAACGGCTAATATCTTACTCGATCCCTGCAAAGCCGCGCTATCCGACATCGATCAAACAGGCTCTGTCGGGCTACGGACCGGTTTGCCGCTCACCTGAAGTAAAACTGCACACCCTGACGAATTGCACGGCAATATTTCTGGGGATCTGCGACTTCTTTTTCGATGCGGACGGCGGCTTTATCCGTGAGTGCTCCGACCCGCTTCCGGCATTCCTGAACGAGAGAATAAAGGGCCTGCTCAAAGATTACCCCCCCCGGGGGGGACATACCTGGAGTTTCAGCCTATATCCGCGACTATTTCCACACTGGCAATTACTGCCATTGGCTGCTGGACTGGCTGCCCAGACTTTCATTGTGCGAGCACGCAGGCCCGTTCGAAAATATCGTCTGTCATGACCTGAAGTTAGACTTCATGGCGGAAAGCCTGGCGTTCCTCGGGTATTCGGACAGAACCGTAATCGAAGCGGCGGCGAGGACCGTCTGGCGGTTCGAGAAACTTCTGGTCCCGGACAACACTACCGGAACGTTCCGTCGTCCGATGCAACTTTGCCACCCGGATCTGATCGGATGGTGGCGCTCAAGATTGCCCGTGCGCAAACCGCGCCGGAAACTCTACATCCCGCGCACGAACAAGCGTGTCGTTCAAAATGAGACGGAACTCGTGAATCTGCTTGACGGCTTCGAGGTGTTTGATCCCGGCCGGCACAGCTTCGAAGAGCAAATCGAAGCGTTCAGCGAGGCGGAGGCGGTTGTCGGCGCGCATGGCGCGGGACTGACCAATATTCTGTTCGCGCCGGAAGGATGTCGGGTGCTTGAATTGTTTCCCCCAAGAGGAGGGACGGCGACCTTCGCCTGTCTGGCCAACGCGCTGAATCACGACTACGACCTGGCAATCGAAGATGACGGTGGTCCGCCGTCTCCCGTGCAGGAACGGGAACCGAACGACCTTGACTTTCACGCCCCGCTGGAACAGGTCGCCCAATGGCTGGAAGGAAATGTCTGAATCGCAAATGGCGGGGCGACACCGCAAATGGCCCGCTCAGGAAACGGCCGCAAAGGCCATTCGCACCACGGCATTAGCGGGCTTCGCGCATGGGACGGCGGCGCTGTGCCGGCCAGCGGGTCATGCCGGTTTGCGTAGTGCGGTTCTCGCCTCTTCCAACATGACCGGCCGGTCGGGAATGACGATTGCGAAAACGGTTTTGCCGCCGGCGCTTTCGACCAGTTCGACGGTTCCGCCATGGGCCTTGATCAGTTCATGCGCAATCGCAAGACCCAGCCCCGTACCGCCGCTTCGCGCCGAACCGCGAAAGGCGGTAAACAGGTTTTCGCGCGCCTTCGGCGGCAGACCCGGACCGGTGTCCGCGATAAATATGCGTGCGACCGTGCCGGAACGTTCGGCGGTTATCGTCAGCCGCCGGATCACCGCCCGATCGGTCTCGGCGGACATCGCCTGCACCGAGTTGCGGCACAGATTGTTGAGCGCCCGGAAAATCTGATCGGAATCCGCATCGATCTCGAAATCGGCGGGCACGGCATTGACGAACTCGATTCCGCTATCCGGCGCAATGCCCAGAATGTCGTGCACTTCCCCGATCAGCTTGTGCAGCCGCAGCCGGCGGCGCGATGGCGGCGCTTCCTGTGTGCGGCCATAGGCCAGCACGCCTTCGGTATAGGATATGGCGCGGTCGATCGTGCGCACCAGTTTCGGCGCGAAGGATTGAACGGCCGGATCCTTGACGATCGCCAGCCGGTCGGACATCAGTTGCGCGGAAGCCAGAATGTTGCGCATATCGTGATTGATCTTGGAGACGGCCAGCCCAAGATCGGCCAGATGCTTCTGCTCGCCCAGGATCTTGCGCAACTGGGTCTGCATGGCGGCCAACTCCGTTTCCGCGACGCCAAGTTCATCACTGCGGTCGGTCGGAACGATGACGCGGCCGGGATCGTCCGGCGCCTGACCGAATGACAGCATTGAGCGGGTCATGGCGCGGATCGGCCGGATCATGAAACGGTTTATCGCGTAGAACACCAATGTCGCCGTGAACAGCGATATCAACAGCGAAAGGAAGGCGACGTTGCGCGAGTAAATCAGCATCGCGTCACGCAATCCCCGGTCGGGAACGACAAGCTCGAACACCTTGTCGCTGTCGCCGACCGTTCCGAACACACGGATCACCTCATTGCCGCCCGCAAACAGGGTGTGAAGCGCCATGCCGATCGACCTGAACGGTTCGGTTTTGCCGATGTCTACCTGCCGGTCGACCTCAAGCGGCATGTCATCCATCGCCAACAGGCGGGAAATACCTTCCTCACGGATCGCCACGGCTTTGGCGCCGATGGTCGTCAGCGCGTCATTTCGCACCGTCGCCGACAGTTCGGTGTCATCGCTTTCGGCGAGGATCAGGCTTAACGCTGCGGCGCTTGACAGGCGTTCTTCCAGCCAGCGCAGCCGAAAATTGGCCACCGACGGCAGGAAGATCAGGACCTCGGCGATCATGATAAAGAGAATAGTCAACAACAGCAACCGCGCGGACAGACCGCGGGCAAGCGGCACATCCGGTCGATGCGGTTCTTCGGCCGGTCGCTGTTCCGGCAACTGAGCTTTTTCCTCCACGCCGGCTCCTCACCCGTCGCGCCTGCAAATCACCGACGCAAACGCGCATGTCCGCTCTACCCGAATTTTCGCAGAAAACCGATGAGCCAGCGGACAAAAGGCCTGCGCGTCGCTTGCGCATAATAGGTGATCGCCGCCCGTTTTCCAATTTCCGACATGGTCGGGTAGGGCGGAACATAAGCGGCAATGTCCCTGACGGTCATGGATTTGGAAATTGCGAGCGCCCAGAAATTGATCATCTCGCCGGCGTTGGCGCCGACGACGGAGACGCCGAGAATCCTGCCCCTCCCGTCCGTCACTATCTTGATGAGGCCGCCGGTCTTTCTTTCCGCCTGCGCCCGGTCATTTTCGGCGTAAGGCCAGCGAAGCACTTTGATCGAACCGCCGCTCTTGCGGGCTTCCTCCTCGGTCATGCCGACATGGGACAGTTCCGGGTCCGTGTATGTGGCCCACGGAATGATCCGGCGGTTTTGTCTGACGGGCAGGCGAAACAAGATCGAGCGAATCACAAGGCCGGCATGATAGGTGGCGACATGGGTGAACTGCAGCCCGCCGGCAATGTCGCCAATGGCGTAGACACGGGAATTCGTCGTACGAAGCGATTTGTCGACCCGGATTCCCTTGCGGTCGTATTCGATGCCTGCTTCCGTCAGGCCGATGCCTTCGACATTTGCGGCGCGGCCGGCGGCAACCAGCAGATGCGATCCGGCAATCGTTTCGCCGCCATCTTCCGTTTCGATATGCACCGTGACGCCGGTCTTGCCCCGCCGCTCGACTTTCGCGACCTTGGCTCCTTCGCGAACGGTGATCCCCTCGGCCCTGATCTGTTCGAGCACGACCGCGGTCAGTTCCGGATCGTCCTTGCCCAGCGCCGTAAACGCCTCGACGACGGTCACATCACATCCAAGACGGCGGTGCGCCTGCGCCAGTTCCATGCCGATCGGACCACCGCCGACCACAATCAGGTGAGCGGGCTTTCCGGTTTGCTCGAAAATGGTCTCGTTTGTGAGGTAGTCGACTTCATCAAGGCCCGGAATTGGCGGCACCATCGGCGAAGAGCCCGTGGCTATGACAAAGCGGCGCGCGCGTATTTTCGCGTCGCCGGCGACCACGGTTCTTGCGTCCTCGAATTTCCCGGCTTGTTCGATCACATTGACGCCAAGGGCAGTGAACCGTTCGACGGAATCGTTGGGCGCTATGGCGCCGATGACAGAATGAATGTGTTTGTTTACCGCGCGAAAGTCGACGGTCGGATCGACATCGGCGATGCCGAATTTGGAGCCGTTGCGCAACGCATGGGCCTGCTTGCCGGCGGCGATGATCGCTTTGGACGGGACGCAGCCGTAGTTGAGGCAGTCGCCGCCCATCCTGCCCTTTTCCAGGAGCACGACTTCGATGCCGAACGCCGCGGCCGCCGCGGCGACCGACAGACCGCCGGAGCCGCCGCCGATGACACAGATATCGGGAGTTAGGACGTTTGTCATGGCGAGTGAAGGCTCCCTTGCTGAAAGGCCGTGGTTGCGGAAACATCCCGATGCCGTTCAGGCGGGTTTATCGCCGCGAATCTTCTTTACAATGACGGGTATGGCGGCGACAAGCGCCAGCGCGCCGAACGCCAATGAAATTTCGGGGGTGACGATGTCTTTGAGCGAGACCTCGCGACCGGCCTGCGCGGCGGCGACTATGACGCTGTCGAGGCCCTGACCGAGATAGGCATAGGCCATTCCGCCGGGAATAATGCCAAGGAATGTCGCCGAGACGTAAATGCGCAGCGGAACGTTGAACAACGCCGGCGCGACGTTCATGACGAAGAACGGGAAGACCGGCGCGAGGCGCAGGACAAAAAGATAGGAAAACGCGTTCTTTTCAAAACCTTTCGCCAACCTGGCGACCTTGCCGCCGACCTTTTCCTTCAGAAAATCGCCGAAGGCCGTGCGCGCGGCGGTGAATATGGCGGTGGCGCCGATGGTCGCGCCGATGATCGCCGCCGACCCGCCGACAAACCAGCCGAAAAGGAAACCGGCGAATATCGTCAGGAGGGAAGCGGCCGGAAACGAGAACGCCGTCGCAAGCGCGTATAACGCCACAAACCCGAATACGGCGCTATAGTAGTGCGCTGCCACCGTTCGCTTGAGCATGTCGCGGCTTTCGACCATATAATCGAACGACAGAAACTCATGCCAGCCCATGGCGTAGCCAAACGCCAAGCCGGTGCCGATTATGGCGATCGGGGCGAAGCGCGCGACAGGCGATTTGCGCGGCGGTCGGGCGGTCCGTTCGTTCATTCAGGTCACTGCTGCCTCTCGCGGCATTCGCCGTTCTCCGTCTCGCGGAACCCCGACGCTATCATCACCGACGCCGGTCAAGATGGACTGCACATGGCGGAGGATGGATCACAATACAAGACTCCGATACCATATCTTACCGCGTTTTGTCCCCGCCCGCCCGCACTCTCACCGCTTCGTGATTACGATGTCATCGGGATGATTGACTTGAAAACCCCTTCTTCCTATAAGCCCGCACACGCTCGGCGAAGCTTTGCTTGTGCCGTTAACGATGTGACCTCCGTTCCCGAAAACAGACGTCAAGAAGGACCGTACACCGCGGTGTTAAAATAAATGAAGCGTACCTATCAACCGTCCAGACTTGTCCGCAAGCGCCGTCACGGATTCCGTGCCCGCCTGGCTACCAAGGGTGGCCGAAAGGTTCTGGCCAATCGCCGCGCCCGAGGGCGCAAGCGGCTGTCGGCCTAGGCGATATTCGATGCCGGAGCGCGGCGGCAGGCAGGGTCCCGGCAAACTTCGCGAACGGCCGGAGTTTCTGGCCGTGCAGCGCGGTGAAAAGCGCCGCGGGCGGTTGTTTTTGCTTGAGGTTCTGGACCGGGGCGACCGCGGCAATTCGCGTTACGGGATCACGGTGACCCGCAAACAGGGAAATGCGGTTGAGCGCAATCGCATCCGGCGGCGCATTCGCGAAGCGGTGCGCACTCACGCCGCACGTGACATGATACCCGGCAAAGACTATGTGATCGTGGGACGGCGCGATATTCTCAGGACGTCATTTGGCGAGTTGAGGGATGAACTTTCCCGGCGTATGCGCAGCCAGGGCAATCGATCAAGCAGGGCTTGAGATGGACAATAATCGCAACTTCTTCATCACCATCGCCCTGTCAATTGTCATCCTGACCGCCTGGCAGGTTCTGTACATGAACCCGCGCATTGAGGCGCAACGTGAGGCGCAGCAGGTCGAGGCGGAGCGGGAAGCGGCTAAACAACCGGAAATCGCCGACACCGATCCATCCATCCCGCGGCCGGAGGGCGCGGGAGAAAATGTCCCCGATGCCGGCGTGGAGGACGGCGGGACATCGGCAGCGCGCATCAGGATCGATTCGCCGAAATTATCCGGTTCGATCAATCTGGCCGGCGCCCGTCTCGACGACATAATCCTCAAGGATTATCGCGTGACGGTCGAGCCGAATTCACCGAATATCAAGCTCCTGGAACCGGTAAACGGCGGCAACGGGTATTTTACCGAAGTCGGATTTACCGGAGCGGGCAACCGGACGCTCTATCCCGGCGCAGACACGGTCTGGTCGGTTTCGGGTAATGAGACGCTCACGCCGACATCGCCGGTGAACCTGACCTATGACAACGGAAACGGCGTGGTCTTCAACCGCAGGATATCGGTCGATCAGAACTACCTGTTCACGATTGAGGATCGTGTGACGAACAATGGCGAGGGGGCGGTCGCGCTTGCCGCTTATGGCCGGATCACTCGTCTCGAACAGCCGCAAATCGCCGGATTTTTTATTCTCCATGAGGGTCTGATCGGTGTGACCGGCGAAGAAGGTCTTCAGGAAATCGATTACGACGATCTGGTCGAGGACAAACAGGTCAAGCCGGGAAAATCGAGCGATGGCTGGCTCGGCTTCACCGACAAGTACTGGGCCGTGGCCCTCGCGCCGTCGCAGAAACGGCCTTTCCAGCCACGCTACTCCTGGTTTGACAACGATGGCGGGCGTTTCCAAAGCGACTTTCTGTCGGATGAATTCGTCGTCCCGCCGGGCGCGACGGAGACCGTCGAAACGCTCGTGTTCGCCGGCGCGAAACAGGTTTCGGTGATTGACGCCTACGAAGCGGACCATGGTATTCGGCAATTCGAACTGATGATCGACTGGGGCTGGTTCCATTTCATCACCAAGCCGCTGTTTTATCTGATCGACTGGCTGTTCAGGCTGCTGGGCAATTTCGGCCTCGCCATTCTCGGCACGACCGTCATCGTCAAGCTCTTCTTCTTCCCGCTCGCCAACAAATCCTATGCTTCAATGGCGAACATGAAGAAGGTTCAGCCCGCGATGATGGAAATCCGCGAAAAATACGCGAACGACAAGATGAAACAGCAGCAGGCGATGATGGAACTCTATAAAAAGGAGAAGATCAATCCGCTTGCCGGTTGTTGGCCGATCCTGCTGCAGATTCCGGTTTTCTTCGCGCTTTACAAAGTGTTGTTCGTCACGCTGGAGATGCGCCACGCGTCGTTTTACGGCTGGATACGCGACCTTGCCGCGCCCGACCCGACATCGATCTTCAACCTTTTCGGCCTGTTGCCGTATGAGGTGCCGGCCTTCCTCCTGATCGGCGTCTGGCCGCTGCTGATGGGTATTACGATGTTTCTGCAGATGCGGATGAACCCGACGCCGCCCGATCCGACGCAGGCGATGATCTTCAACTGGATGCCCGTCGTTTTCACCTTCATGCTGGCCACGTTTCCGGCGGGTCTGGTGATCTACTGGGCTTGGAACAATTTCCTGTCGATTATCCAGCAGGGCGTGATCATGAAGCGTCAGGGGGCGAAGATCGAACTCTGGGACAATTTGAGAGATCTGTTCAGGAAAAAGCCTCGGGAGCCGGCCGAATAGCCACGCCCGGCGGTCGATGTCATGAGGTTTCCCCGCAACTGGATATTTGTCCGCGGCGTGCCTGCGATGAAGTTTCTGCCGCCCGAAGGGCCGCCGGAGATCGCCTTCGCGGGCCGGTCGAATGTCGGAAAATCCTCGCTGATCAACGCGGTCGTGGGCCGGAAGGGATTGGCCCGCACGTCCAATACGCCCGGCCGGACACAAGAACTGAATTACTTTGTGCCGGACGGTTATTCCGGTTCCGCCGGCGATCCGCCGCCACTTGCGCTTGTCGATATGCCGGGCTACGGATTCGCCAAGGCTCCGAAAGCACAGGTCGATCGGTGGACACGGCTTGTCTTCGACTATCTGCGCGGCCGGGTGACGCTGAAACGGGTTTACGTGTTGATCGATGCGCGTCACGGAATCAAGCCGAACGACGACGAGGCTCTCGACCTGCTCGACAGGGCGGCGGTATCTTATCAGATCGTTCTGACCAAGGCGGATAAAATCAGGCCACCCGCCCTGGAGGGGCTGAAAACGGAAACATCGAAACGGATAAGGCGGCGCGGGGCCGCCTTTCCGGCAGTGACGGCAACGTCCGCGGAGACGGGTTCCGGCGTCGGCGACTTGCGCGAGGCGATTGTTACCGCCGCGACGGCGCGCGCCTGAAGGAACCGCCAATCGCCCCGGACGTTTCGGCGATATGGCCGGCGTTGACGACGCGGCAGGACACCGTTCAGCCGCTCGCTCCGGCGTTCGTGCGCGGGCCAAAGGCATTGGGGCCCTCATTTCCCGGCCACAGGCACAGGACGATATAGGCCGGAAAGGGAAACAGCAGACAAAACGCGGCCCATGCGCCGTGCTTGCCGATGTCGTGAACCCTCTTTACGCCGAGGACAACTCCGCACCACAGCGAAAGAAACACGGCGATCCAAAACGCATACATCCAAAACGTGGACGCGCCGCTTGTGTCGGCAGCCAGCGCAAGACGGTACATCATGAACGCCTGGACGACCGCCATGAGCAGCCCGGCAAGGAAATAGGGCATGCGGCCGATGCGGCCGTCAAGCCTGAAAAACAACCAGATCATCTGGTCTGACATGCCGGGTCCGCCGCTCAATCTCTGAGCAGTTCGTTGATGGATGTCTTGGACCTCGTCTTCTCGTCCACCCGCTTGACGATCACCGCGCAATAAAGCGACGGCCCCCGGTTTTCTCCGGGGATATTTTCCCCCGGCATGGAACCGGCGACGACCACTGAATAGGGCGGAACCTCGCCGTGGAACACGTCGCCCGTGGCCCGGTCGACAATCCTGGTGGACTGGCCGATGAATACGCCCATGCCCAGCACCGCGCCCTCTCGGACGATACAGCCCTCGACGACCTCGGAGCGGGCGCCGATAAAGCAGTTATCCTCAATGATTGTCGGGCCGGCCTGCATCGGCTCCAATACGCCGCCGATGCCGACGCCTCCCGAAAGGTGCACATTCTTGCCGATCTGCGCGCAGGATCCGACCGTCGCCCATGTGTCGACCATGGCGCCGGTGTCGACATAGGCGCCAAGGTTGACGAAAGAGGGCATCAGCACGGTGCCGGGCGCGACATAGGCGGAGCGGCGCACGACACAGCCCGGCACGGCGCGAAAGCCCGCCTTCTCGAATTCATTGGCGCTCCAGCCATCGAACTTCGAAGCGACCTTGTCCCACCAGACCGCTTCGCCGGGGCCGTTCCCGATAATTTTCATCGGATTGAGCCGGAAGGAGAGAAGCACGGCCTTTTTCAGCCACTGATTGACATGCCACGCTCCGTCGTCCCGGCGTTCGGCGACGCGCGCCGCACCGCTGTCAAGCAGGTTGAGCGCCGCCTCGACCGCATCGCGTATTTCGCCTTTCGTTTCGGTGCTTATGCCGTCACATTCCTCAAATGCCCTCTCGACAATCGTTTCAAGGGCGGCAATTTCTGTTCTGGACATGACCAAAGCTCCGTTTGCGTGGCGTTAAGGGATGTGCCGATAGAGTGCGGAACATGAAATCGCGCGGAACCTATGCGAAGCGCGATATGCGGTCAATCGCGGCGAATTGTACGCAAAACGGCAAAGACCGGGCCAACCGGGGGCGGGAAGACAGATGAAACCGGAAAAACACGACGGCTGGACGCCGCTGCCCCATTCGGACGAGGATTTGCGCCGTTCGCGCGCGGTGCCGGATACGCCCCAGACCAGGGCGCCGGAGTATCGGCTTGCGTGGGACGATGACGGCTTCATGACCCGGCGCGAACTCCGGCCCGTGCGTCTTCAACTCGAACTGCTCAAACCCGAAATGCTGCTGGCCGAACGCGGTATTCGGTCAACGGTCGTCATGTTCGGCGGCGCGCGCATCCCGGAACCCGGCGGAGACGCTTGGGCGGCGAAGAACGACGTGCAGCGGAAGAACCTCGCCGCAAATGCGCGATTTTACGACGAAGCGCGAAAATTCGCCCGGGCGTGTTCAACCCATTCGGCTGAAACCTACTATCGTGAATTTGTGGTCGTGACGGGAGGTGGACCCGGCGTAATGGAAGCGGGCAACCGCGGCGCGCGGGATGTCGGCGCACCGTCCATCGGGCTCAATATCGTCCTGCCGCACGAGCAGGCGCCAAACGAATATGTGACGCCCGACTTGTGTTTCAACTTCCACTATTTCGCCATTCGCAAGATGCATTTCATCATGCGGGCCAAGGCTGTCGCCGTATTTCCCGGCGGGTTCGGCACGATGGATGAACTGTTCGAAACGCTGACCCTGATCCAGACGGGGCGGATGGAACGGGTGCCTGTGCTGCTGTTCGGCAAGGCATTCTGGGAGGGCGCCATCGATCTTGAATTCCTGGCGGCGCAGGGAACGATATCGCCGGATGACCCGGACCTGATCAGTTTTGTCGATACGGCGGATAGGGCGTGGGGAATCATTCGGGATTT
Source organism: Rhizobiaceae bacterium (assembly GCA_965204295.1). Taxonomy (GTDB): domain Bacteria; phylum Pseudomonadota; class Alphaproteobacteria; order Rhizobiales; family Rhizobiaceae; genus JAWKWH01. Next base: position 386,324 of record OZ241973.1, on the reverse strand, counting down.
CTACGAACTGTAGCCGGGACGCGAATCCGGGATTCGCGCCTTAACCGGCGTGGACCGCTTCAAACGACGGTTTCCCCGTTGATGGTGTGAAGAAAGGCGGCGAGATCGTCGGTGACAAAATCGACGTCGTCTCCATCCCTGCCGTCCTGCTCCCATATCTCCGAGAAGGTTGGCTCGAAATTGCGCGATACGATCAGCACCGTCGTCATGCCGAGCGATTTGGGAACGGTCAGGTTTCGGGCCAGATCCTCGAACATGGCGGCATTGGCCGCGTCGACGCGATGCAGGCCAAGGAACTTGTCGTAGGTTTCGCGGGCCGGTTTCGGCACCAGACCGGCGGCTATGACATCGAATATCTCGTCGAAATGGTCGAGGATGCCGAGTTGCTTGGCCGTGCTTTCGGCGTGGCTGCGGCTGCCATTGGTGAAAATGAACTTTCGTCCCGGAAGCGCCCGGATCTCCTCGCCGAGCGCCGGATCGGGCATCAGCCGCGAATAGTCGATATCGTGGGCCTTTTCGAGAAAATCGTCCGGATCGATATTGTGCAACTCCATCAATCCGCGCATCGTCGTGCCATATTCAAGATACAGGTTCTTTTGCACCCTGCGGGCCTCATCGCGCGGCAACTGCAACAGTTCCGAGACGTAGGACGTCATGCGCACGTCGATTTGCGCAAACAGATTAGTGTGGTGTGGATAAAGCGTGTTGTCGAGATCGAAGACCCAATCGGTCACGCGGGCGAATTGCCGGGGGTCGGGAGCGCTGGTCATCGGCCCTTATTGCATGATTTCGTTCGTGTGCAAGATTGTCTCAGCCCGACACCTATTCGAGGCATCGTGATCCTGCCGCGAATGAACGCTTCCCGGTGTTTTGCGGAACATGCGAAGTGTCTCTGTCTGGCAGGCCGGCAGGAAAAACTTCTAGCGGTTTTCGTGGCTGGCAGCGAAGCGCCGTCGCCATACGTGTTGCCTCAGGCGGCCCTTGGCGCGGTTTTCCGGGGGGCGGCGACGAGGGGCCGTCGCGCGATGGCCGGCAATCCCCGCAACCCGTTTCGCGGCAACAGACGCCGCGCCGATATGCGCGCAAACGGCATTTCCGTAATCAGACAGTCGGCCCCTACGAGGTCGAGATATTCGTCGTAATTGTCAAAACCGGACCGGCCGACATAATCGATGAAGCTTTCCGCAGGAACGCCGCCATTGGCCAGAACGACCTCGTGGCTCTCAAGCTCCACATGCCACCAGGTGAACCGCGTCGGCATCTCCGAAAGCGGCACGAAGCGGATCGGGGTTCCGTCTTCCGCCAGCGTGCCGGCATTGACCAGCATGTTGCCGAACAGCAGAGCGTGGAAGACCTGCGCCCCGCTGGGGGTGTAACCCGTCGAAATGCCCCCGCTCGTCAGGGGCGCGAGGTCTCCGTCCGCCTTGTTGTAGGGGATGGCATATCTGTCAGGGTCGCCTACGCCGTCGTCTGGAGTGATAAAAATGGCGTAGGTCTCGCCCTCGAAATCGATCGTGCGCCCTGTGTAGGTGGAGGAGGTTCCCCACATGTCGATGCCTTCATCAAGGCCATCCCCTCCGATATCGGTCACATCGACTGGTGTATCTATGTCCTGAGCGAAATCCCACGAGATGGCCCCGCCCGTCCCGGGGGCTACTGTCGCAAAAGGTATAGTGATGTAATGAGTGAATGCTACCATAGGATAATCTCCCTTTGCAGTCCCACCAACGCAATCCCAGGAGCGCACCGTCTGATTCCATTGTACGGCCCCGACCCGGACCGTCAAGGGACGTTTGCACAACCGGACGTCGGCGCGAGAAAAGAGCGCGCATCCGCCGCGTCACGCGCCCCGTGCGCCGGTCTTCAAGCTCCTTTCAAAAAGGTTGCGATGGGCCTCTGCGGGCGAAAACGCCGGACAGCGCCCTTGAGCGTCAGGCGGCGGCGCGCCGGGGCATGTAGGAGGGCGGTGCGATGCCGAGCGCCTCGCGAAGGTCTGGCCTCCGAATTCAACCGTGTACCCCGTGTAGGTGATGTTGGCCGCATTGAACCAGTCGACGCCTACATCCAGGAGTTCATCGGATCCGGAATTGACCCTGCTTGATGCTGATATGATTTGGGCATCAGAACCGGTCCACGAGATGGACCCGCCCGGCCCGGTGGGGATGGGCGTTGACAAAGAGAAAAGAACGTAGTGAGAGGTCTGTACCTCAACCTCAGGCATGGGAAGTCTCCTTTCAATCCGGGGAACGCATCATTTGACCTCATCATATGGCCCCGACCCAAACCGCAAGGGGCTTTTCGGGCCCGGACGCTGGCGCGAGAGAAGCGCGCGCCCCCCGCCGCGACGCCATGCGCCGTCTTCAAACACCCTTCGAAACGGTCGCGATGGGCCTGCGGGCGCAAACGCCGCGGATCGGTTCGCCATGCGGTTTGCGTCAGGCGGCGGTTTTCCGGGGGGCGGCGACGAGAGGCCGCCGCGCGATGGCAGGCAATCCCCGCAACCCGTTCGCCGGCAGCAGACGCCGCGCCGATATGCGCGCAAACGGCATTTCCGCAATCAGACGGTCGGCCCCGGCAAGGTCGAGATACTCATCGTAATTGTCGAAACCGGACCGGCCGACATAATCGATAAAGCTCTCCGCAGGAACGCCGCCATTGACCGGAACGACCTCGTGGTTCTCAAGCTCCACATGCCACCAGACGAATTTCGTCGGCATGTCCGAAAGCGGCAGGAAGCGGATTGGAGTTCCGTCCTCCGCCAGCGCGCCGGCGTTGACCAGCATGTCGCCGAACAGCAGGGCGTGATCGGCGGTCACGGTCAGCGGTCTGTTCGGCAGGTTCGGGCCGAGGGCGCCGGCGTCGATGCGCACGGGTTTGCGGGCAAGCTCCAGCAGGTCCGGGTCGGCAACGTTTGCAATGCGCGGGCTGGCGACCGACTGCCTCGCCACCCAGATCGCCGGCGCGGAACATCGTCTCGCTCAAGAACCCGTCGCCCACACGCCCGTCGAAGCTTTCCGCAAAACCGGTCCGCATCGGGTCGCCCGGTGCGCTGCCTTTGGTGCCGTGCAAGCCTGAAACCGCTCATGCCGCTGCGATTGATCGAACGAGGCCACTGCGATAAACCGCACGGACACCAAACCAGCCCCGATCACGGAACAGCACCATTCGGCAAAACCGCACGCGGGTGCAACAAACCCGGTAAACGGAAAACGCGGAGGCGATGAATGAGGCATTCGCGCTACGTGGTTGCGGTCATCCTTCGGGATGCGTATCTGTGCCAGCCGATCACACATAGCGCGACGCCCGCGGCAGGGCCAAATACGATCGGCGCCTTGAAGAGAACCAACACGGCCAGGCCAAGGCGGGTCGGCACCTCCCAGGCCGCCAATCGTCTTGCATCGAAAACCGATAGCGCGCTCGAAATCAGGTAGAGCGCCAATACCAGCCGGAATAAGACCAACATCAGGACGCCCCAAGCAATGTCACCGTCATAGCCGGGAAGGAAGGCTGTATCGCCGGTTGCGCCGGCGGCGGGATCGACCACCGCAGCGTCAATCAGCAAAATCTCCGGATATATTGCGAAAACAAAAGGAATTACAAACATCACGATGCCGGATTTAACCGCGGAAAAACCGGTCGCCATCGGCTCCGCCTTTGTGATCGTCGCGGCTGCAAACGCCGCCAGCGCCACCGGTGGCGTGATCGCGCTTGCCACGGCGAAATAGAATATGAACATGTGCGCCGTGAAAACCGAGATGCCGAGGCCCGCCAACACCGGCCCCATCAGCAGGGCGGCGTTCACATAGGCGGGCACCGCCGGCATACCCATCCCCAGCAGGATCGCAATCAGCATGGTGAAAAACAGTGCGGTCAGCCTGAAAATCAACGAACTGCCTTGTCCGATGTCCAGAGATTGCAGCCAACCCAGGACGTCCAGCGAAATAAAGGTCGGCAGCCCGGTAAATTGCAGGCAGAAATCGATGATGGAGACCGCCAGAAACATCAGGTAAAGGGTGGAGATCAGGATTCCGGCCCGGGCGAGCGCATCCAGGACCCTGCGCGGTCTGGCCCGGACCCGGGGATCAAGAAACAACAGTCCCAGCAGGGCGACGACCGCCCACCATCCGGCGCTGCCCGCATCGCCAACCGAATTCTGCACGGCTCGCTGGAGCCACGACAGTGTGATCACTTCGCATCCGGCATCCGTGATGGCGCGCTCGGCCCCCATAAGACCGCCTAACGGGCCACACCCGATTGCCTCTTTGGTGGTCAGGAGAAGCGCCAGAATCAACAGGATCGGGCCGAAGATCATCATCAGGTTCAACATATCCTGACGGGCAAGACGCATATCGTCCGTCATCCGGCCGATAGCGGCGATGTTCTGCTTACGGGCCTGAAACATGACCGAAAGGAACAGACAGAAAAAGTAGGCCAGAGCCGGAATGATCGCGGCGACGATCACTTGCGAATAAGGCACCACGGTCAGCGCCGCCAGAACGAAAGCCGCGACTCCCATCACCGGCGGCATGATCGAGCCGCCAGAGGAGGCCGCAGCCTCGACGCCTCCCGCAAAAACGGTTGAAAATCCGCGCTTCATCATCATGGGAATCGTCAAAACGCCGGTCGACAGCACATTGACGATCGGCCCGCCGGATACGGTCCCGAACATGGCTGACGAGACGACCGCCGCGTGAGCGGGGCCGCCGCGTAATTGACGTGTCCAGCGAAACGCCAATTTGATCAGCGATTGCCCGCCGGCGGAAGCGCCGAACAACGAGCCGAGCACCAGATAGGGGAATATGGTGTTCAGCATGATGTCCAGAAAACGGCCAAGCAGTCCCGATGCGTTGTTGACCAGGATATCGTGGACCTTGGGCCTGCCGTCGGATAGCAGCCTGGGTTCGCCGGCCAGTTTGGTCATCAGGTATTTGTTGATGTCGTCCGCGCCATGGAAATACCACACGAGAACGGTGGCGATGGTGTAAAGCGCCACGCCGAGCGCCACGAGAACAAGGGGCAGACCCCATACCTTGATGTTGTAGGCCAGAAACACCAAAACGGCGACGCCGACGATCAGGACCAGAAATCCGCCGGTGTTGTTGACGCATTGCGGGTCTTCCACGGATGACGGCTCGGGTAATCCGTAGAGTTCGGCAATCTCTTTTTCCTTGGCCAGCGCTTCCGCGATCAGGCGCTCCCGATCGCCGGTCAGCTGATCAATCAGGCAGATCGATTCAATCTCGACGACATAGGTCAGCGATATTCCGAGCGCCATCACTACCAGGGCGATGTCGAGCAGCAATCCCAGACGGCGCCGTGATGCGGAGCGGTTCCGCCAACTCCTCCAGACCGAGTGCTTGAGAGTGACACACATCATCATTGCGGCAAATGCGATCGGGTAGAACCGCTCGGTCGGATACTTTCGAATACCGAACCACTCCCACCCGGTAACGTGTCGAAGTTTTTCGTCGAGGCCGGGAATTCCGGGCATCGAGTTCAGGAGGCCGACCACGACAATCGCAACGGCAAGACAGTAGAGCAACACCGACGCGAAGCCGTCGCCCATTTCGCCGGTTTCGCCGTTTTCCGTCACAGCATGAATCCCACGTAACTCAAACCCTCGCCAGGGCGAAGAGGCTTCGCCCCGGCGGAGTCAAATTGCCCGCCTTATGGTCTGGCGCAATCCGGAATTGTGTAGCCGGCTTCTTCCCAGGCGGCGACCGCGCCGGGATGGTATTTGATCGGCATCGGCCCGCACAATGACGTCAATGCCGGATCGGTCTCACCCAGATACACGTTCTTCATGAACGGAGTTTTCGATCTGAAGACCTCCATGTTCTTGATGAATGCGGCAGTGAGCGCCTTGGCAAGTTCGAAATCCATATCCTTGCGGACGATATCGCCACCGACCTCGCCCGGCGCGCGGAACGTGTCGTCTTCGGAATTGACCGAGATACCCTCGCCAAACATGCCGGTTGCGATCGGCATTTCAACGGCCACGGAGCCGGGTGCGCTCATGTATTTCCGCGCCGGTTCCCCTTCGAAAAGATCCTTTGGAAACGACCACACCGTCATGGCCCCGGCGGCGGCGGCCTGCGAGACTCTGGCGTCAGGAAAATTCAAAGGAATGATGGTGGCGTCGGCGGAACCATCGGTGATCGTTTTGACCGCTTGACCCCAGTTGACCTGCAAGCCCTTGTAACCTTCCCCTTCGTCGAGGCCGGTGGCGAGCTTGATCGTTGCACGTGCACGGTTCAATGCCGCGCCGCGCGGCGGACCGTTATAGATGGTTTTGCCTTTGATATCCTGCCAGCCGCCGAAGTTCGAACTGTCATAGGCAAAGATCGAGAAGGCGGCAAAGCGGTAGGTGTACAAAACCGCGATGTTATCGGCGAGTTCCGCGCCCTGATCGCCCAGTTTCGCATAAGGACCGGCGCCTTTGGACATCAGGAACGGAAGCACAAATGGCGCCGCCGCGATATCGATCTTGCCTTCCGCCAGGTTTTGAACCGCGTTCGTCAACGTCTGACCGGTTGTCACCTGGATATTGGCCACACCGTCCGCGGCGGCAACTTGGGCGAGTGTCAATATCGTCGTACCGGGCGCACCGGTCGGCGCCGATGTTTCGGCCGACAGATTGACTTGCGCATGTGCGGCGCCTGCCAGCGCCATGGACGCCAGCAGGCCCGCGAGTTTCAGAAATCCGTGCATTTCGTATCCTTCCAATCGTTGGTTTGTAATTTGAGTTTTGGCGTCACCATTCGCCGATTATGATGCCATGCTCCGTTTCCGTTTGTCTTGTGGCGACCACCTCGTCATCGGTTGTCGTGACACGGTTTTTCCGGCCTGTGAGGCGGTCGAACAACCGCCGTTGCATATCCCGGCATACACTTTCATGATCCGGTGACCGACCCAAATCCAGGAACTCATCGGGATCCGCATGCAAATCGAAAAGCTGACAGGGAAATCCCGGAAAGTGAACGTATTTCCATCGCCGATCTCTCAGCATGTACCCCCTGGCGTCGCCTGGGCCCACGTTGAGGATCTCCCGCGCCGCGTAGAACGCATAATCGATCTCCGAGAAGACTGCATCACGCCAGTCGTGCGGCGCATTTCCGGTCAGCAACGGGACAAGAGAACGGCCTTCGAGCCTGTGCGGCGCCGGTGGAGCGCCCGTCGCCTCCATGAATGTCGGCACCAGGTCGATCGCTTCTACAAATGCGTCGGACGCGGTTCCGCGCGTGCCGTCGCACTCGGACCTCCGATCGCAGATGATCAGCGGAACACGAACCGAGCATTCGTGGAACAGTTCCTTTTCGCCCAACCAATGGTCGCCCAGATAGTCGCCATGATCGGAGGTGAAGACGATCATTGTCTCCTTGTCCTTGCCGGTCTCTTCCAGCCACTCGAACAACCGCCCAAGGTGGTCGTCGATCTGTTTGATCAAGCCCATGTAAGCCGGCAACACCGTCTCACGGACGCCTTGCATGGAAAAGGTTTGACTGACCTTCATGTCCATGAACGCCTTGAGAACCGGATTGGGGTCACGGCGCTCCAGGTCGCTGCGATGGACAGGCTCGAATGCCTGCCGCCCATACATGTCGTGATAAGGAGCCGGCGCCATATATGGCCAGTGCGGCTTGATGTAAGAGAGATGGCACAGCCAGGGCGTGTCTCCGGTCTCTTCGATGAACTCGCGCGCCCGCATCGTCATATAGGCGGTTTCGGAATGTTCCTCCGCCACACGAGCGGCGAGACTGGAGTTTCTCAACGACCAGCCGGAGAGGATTTCACCGTCCTCGCCTTCGGCCGCGTTGGCCCAATCGTTCCAGGGGTTTTCGCTGTCATAGCCATGGGCGCGCAGCCAGTCATTGTACCGTGGTTTGCGACCGGTAATTCGCAACCGGCCGTCGGGGTGCAAACCGTCATCACGCTCATAGGGATCGAATCCGGGTTCGGCAATTAACGCGCCAATATCCGTGTCGCGGTTCAGACCAAGACGCGCCATGCCTTCGGCATCGGGACGCATATGGGTTTTCCCGACCACGGCGGTGCGCACTCCGAGTGGGCGCAGGTAATCGCCAAGCGTCAGTTCACCTATCGGTAACGGCACTCCGTTCCAGGTCGAGCCGTGGCTGAAGACCGTTCGACCGGTGTAGCATGACGCCCGTGACGGTCCGCAAACCGGCGACTGGACATAGGCCCGATCGAACTTCACACCTCTTTTCGCGAGGCCGTCAATCGCGGGCGTGTCCAGATGCGGGTGACCGTAACAGCCGAGATAATCCCAGCGCAGTTGATCCGCCATAATGAACAGGATGTTTTTGATCGTTCCCATCACTATCCCGTTCTCACAGATGTCGACCGCGCTGCTTCACGAAAGTGAGGAAATGCGCGGATATCGGTTCCGGCAAGCCGCCGCATTTCGGTGTAATCGGCAAATGATTCCAACACATGGCCGTTTTGCCAATCCAGCAATGCCCTTGCGTAGCTTGTACGGCTTGAAACCCTTTCAAACCAATTTCTTAAAAGGGACCCGTGCTTAAAAGGCCAATTCATCAGTTGAACCCGATGAACGTTCGGAATCCAGGCAATGTCGCTGAGCGAGAAAGTATCGCCGGACAGAAATTTCCGGCCATCAGACAGGCGATCGTCGAGCAGTCCGAAACCCTCGTCGGTCCGCTTTACGGCAGCGTTGATCCGGTCAATGTCGAATCCGTTGGCAAAATCGATCCGGAACTGGCGCAGCCAGGCGTTGCGATGGTTGTTCTGAAATGCTTTCGCGGACCGGTCTGGGGGCAGCGGAGCTGCGCGAAACAGGAATTCGAAGGTCAACAGCTTCAAATCATGCTGAGCGGCAGCGGCCAATTCCAGCAGATCAGGCGAACCTTTGCCCAATCCGGGTGCGTCACCGGATATGTGTCGAATGATATCTATGGATTCGATGAAAAGCCGGCCATCCTCGACAAGGGCCGGGACCAGACCCTTCGGATGAATGGCCTGATATGCTTCGGTGGCGTGTTCATCTTTCTCAAGGTTGACCAAGTGACTTTCATAGTCCCGCCCGATTTCCGCCAGCACGATCCTGACCCGCTGCGAACAGCTTGACAGCGAAGCATGCCACAGGTGCACACCCTGCAAGGATTTCAACGATTGGTCGACCGGTTCGATTTCAGGCATGGTTTATCTCCTTGGCGTCAGAATCCGACCTTGTCGCCACCTTTCAGCGCGAGGATTTCGCGGGCCTCGTCCGGCGTCGCCACCTGACTGCCCAGGTCTTCAACGATGCGGCGGATCTTGGCGACCTGCTGGGCGTTGGAGTCCGCCAGTTTGCCTCGACCGATAAACAGGCTGTCTTCCAGACCGACGCGTACATTGCCACCCATTTGGCTGGCTGTCGTCGCCATCGGCATTTGCGACGCTCCGGCCGCCAGGACCGACCAGCGGTAATCGGTTCCAAAGAGCTTGTCCGCCGTCTTCTTCATGAAGACCAGATTCTCGACATCGGCTCCTATTCCACCGAGGATACCCATCACAAACTGAATGAACACGGGCGCCTTGAACAGGCCGGTATCCATACAGAATTTCAGATTGTAGAGATGACCTATATCATAGCATTCGTGCTCGAACTTGATGTTATGCGGCGCCAGCGTCTCCGCAGCCTCTTTGATGTCGCGGAATGTGTTGCGAAAAATGTTTCTGTCGGAGTTGGCGACGTAGTCATGCTCCCAATCGAATTTCCACTTGTCATACCGTCCGGCAAGGGGATGGAAGGAAAAATTCATCGACCCCATGTTCATTGAGCATATCTCGGCAGAGAACGTTTTGGCGGGTTTGATTCGATCTTGAATCGAGAGGGTCAACGAACCGCCGGTCGAGATATTCACGACGGCGTCAGTCGCCTGTTTGATCCTCTGCAGGAAAGGCGCAAAGTCATTCGGGTCGACCGACGGTAAGCCGTCTTGCGGATTTCGGGCGTGAAGATGGAGGATCGACGCTCCGACCTCGGCGGCGTCGACCGCCTGGGCTGCGATATCGTCATAGGTGTATGGCAGCGCCTCCGACATCGTCGGTGTGTGAATCGCCCCGGTAACGGCGCAGGTGATGATGGTCTTGCCTTTAAGGGCCATGGTCAGTTTCCTTTCCCGGATGGCATCGTTTGAACCCGGTAGCTGACGGGGAACAATTCGAGGTCGAATCGGTCGCGAACGAGGCCCCAGACACCCTTCGGCGCCTTGAGCATCACCGCAATGGCGACCAATCCCAGTATCATCAGGTAAATCGTGCCGAATTCCGCCATCGTCTCGCGCAGGGCAAAGAAGATCAACGTGCCGATGATTGGACCCTCAATCGTGCCGATGCCGCCGATGACGACGATGAAGATGACAAAAGCGGTCCAGTCGTTGACCGAGAAAGCCGCGTCGGGGGAAATGCGCAGCTTTTGCAAAAAGATCAGCCCGCCGATTATTGCGGTAAACGCCGACGTCACCACGTAGACTTCCAGCTTGGTGCGCCAGATGTCGATACCAAGCCCGGAAGCGGCAACTTCGCTATCGCGTATGGCGGTCAGAGCGAGACCGCGTCTTGAGCGCAGGAACAGATAGACGGCCGCGGTCACGGCTACAGCCGCGCCGAGCGCCAGCCAATAGCTGAGCGCTTCGCGGCTATTGCGCGACGCGGCCAAAGACCTGACAACCCCGACCGGGAGCGATGACCCCGAACCGCCGCCGAGCGCGGAAACCTGCGCGAAGCTCAGCCGGAATACTTCGGCAATCGCCCAGGTGCCAATGGCGAAATATGCGCCTTTCAGCCGAAAGATCAGGGCGGCGATCGGAACCGATAAAAGTGCGGCAAGCCCGCCTGCCACCAGGATCGCCAAGACGGGATGCAGTCCGCCAAATATTGTTAGCGCGAACAACATGTAGCCGCCAAAGCCGACAAACGCCTGTTGTCCGACCGAAACAAGTCCGGCATACCCGGCCATCAGGTTCCATAGACAGGCAAGCGAGATGTAGAGGTAGATTTCGCCCATCAGGCGCATGTCGGCCCGTCCGGCCCACCATGGCGCCGCGGCCAACAGGACGATTGCGACAACACCGAGGATCGCGGCGAAGCGCGATGCGGGCGTCGATCGCGTAACGACCGTGACGCTCAATGCTCCACCCTCGGAAACAGGCCGTTTGGCCGAATGGCAAGCACAATCAGGAAGGCTATATGCCCGGCCAGCAATTGCCAGCCTGGATCGATTTTGGCGCCGAGCGTTTGAGCGACGCCGAGGATGACGCCGCCGGCGAGCGTGCCCCACAAATTCCCCAGACCGCCAATGATGACCGCCTCGAAACCGAAGATCAGCCGACCGCCGCCAATGGATGGATCAAAGCTGGTACGGACGCCGAGCAGGATCCCGGCAATGGCGGTGACACCCAGCGCCAGGGCCATGGCGAGGCCGAAAACATGCGCTTTGTTCAAACCCATCAACTGGGCGCTCTCCTGGTTGTCGGACACCGCCCTGAAGGCCCTGCCCATGCCGGTGCGATAGAACATCCATTGCAGTCCGGCGATCACCGCGACCGCGACGACAAACGTCAGAAGCGGCAGCACGCCAATCGCCACCCCCCCGAAAGTCAGACTTGCCGTTTCGATGACGCCGCCATTCAGTTTTTGCGGATCGGCTGAATAACTTTCCAGGAGGGCGTTCTGGATAATGACCGACAAACCGAAGGTCACCAACAGCGGCGGCAGGATGTCGGAGCCCAGCGTCCGGTTCAAAACACCTCGTTGCAGACCGTATCCAATTCCCGCCATAACCGGGACAACAATGACCAGCGCCGCAAACGGATGGACTCCAATGAGCAAGGTGGTCGTGCTCAGTCCCAGATAGGCGGCAAGCACGATGAAATCGCCATGCGCGATGTTCACCAGACGCATGACGCCGAATATCAGTGACAATCCGGCGGCAAACAGCGCATAGAGCCCCCCCAGCAGCGTTCCCTGAATTATGGCGCCAACCCACTCGATCATCGATCGACGCCAAAATACGCGGCGGTGATTTCGTCGCGACTGATGCCGTCGGTGTATCCTTCAAGCAAGACCCGCCCCTCCTGAAGGCAATAAACACGGGAGGAAACCGACAGCGCTCTGGTAATGTCCTGTTCGACCAGCATTGCGGTCGTGCCCTGGCCGATTATTTTCGGCAGCGTTTGGTAAATCGACTTTATGACGACCGGCGCCAGACCGAGGCTGATTTCATCAAACAATATAAGGTCCGGATTTGCCATCAGGGCGCGCCCGATTGCGACCATCTGCTGTTGTCCGCCGGACAGCGAGGTTGAGGCCTGATCCCGCCGTTCCAGAAGGATCGGAAACAGGGTGAATACCTCGTCGAGCGACCATGCGCCCTGACGCCCGACCTGCGCGCCGATCAGCAGGTTTTCTTCCACGGACAGTGACGGAAATAATTGACGCCCCTCCGGCACCAGTGCGATGCCGAGATACGCCACTTCGTCGGCTCGCCGCGCACCGATTGGCTGTCCGTTATATTCGACTTGATCCGGTTCATTGCGCAACAAACCCGAGATCGACCGCATCAGGGTCGTTTTCCCTGCGCCGTTTGCGCCGATGATCGCAACCACTTCGCCAGGATTGACATCCATATCCACGCCGAACAGCGCTTGGAATTCGCCATAGTGTGCATCGAGGCCGCGAAGGTGCAGAAGAGGATCAGCCATCGGCTTCGATCCCCAGATAAATCTCTTTTACTTCCGCGCTTTCCATGATCGCCCTCGGCTCCCCCTCGGCGATCTTGCGACCGAAGTCGATGACGACCAGGTGCTCAACGACGGCCAGTAGCGCGTGGATGACATGTTCGATCCAGATGATGGTGGCGCCATTGGCGTGGATTCGTTTGATCGTCCCGATCAGGCCCGTACATTCCGCCTCGGTCAATCCGCCTGCGATCTCGTCGAGCAGCAACAGCCTTGGGCGCGCGGCCAGCGCGCGCGCCAACTCCAGCCGCTTGCGCTCAAGCAATGTGAGCGATCCGGCTCGCAGGTTCGCCTTGGCCGAGAGGCCTGTCTCCTCAATCACAGCAATCGCGTGCGTGGCTGCATCGGTTCCGGTGAGACGCGCGCCCTGAGTGGCGCCAACCAGGGCGTTTTCAAAGACGGTCATACCGCCGAACGGCTGTGGTATCTGGAACGATCGGGCAATTCCTTGCTTGCATCGTCCGGCGGCGGAAATATAAGTGATATCCTCTCCGGCAAATACAATCCGGCCCCTATCCGGACGAAGCGCCCCGGTAATCAGGTTGAACAGTGATGTCTTGCCCGCGCCATTGGGCCCGAGGATACCAATGGCGCTACCGTTGGCCACGTCAAAGGAGATGTCGTCGGCAACAACCACGGCGCCAAACGATTTACTCAGATCAGCGACTGAGAGAAGCGCGGACAAAACCTTTCACTCCGTTCAACCGAGCAATTTCAGTTCCCCGCCCAAGGGGATCAGCGGAGAGTGAGCATTCGTCGTCACGACAAGCTCAAATGCACCGTCCCGTTTTTGCCATTGCCCGGCGACAAGCGGTGTTTTGGTCACGTTTGGCACCGGGCCGTCGGCCCAGTTAACATCGCCGACGATCGTGGGAAGCGCTGTTGATCTGATGGCTTCCAGCGTGGCCATAGGATCGTCCAGATCCACGGAGCGTGAAACCACGTCACGCACGACTTCGAACAAGGCGTGCTTGAAGCCGATCGGTTGTGTCCATGGACGGCCGCTTTCCGCGGAATAGCCGTCGGCCAGTGATTTGGCGCTTTCACCGGTCAGTGACGAATTGAATGGATGTGTCGGTGTCCACCAGATTTCAGAGGTCAGGCCGTCACCGCGACCGCCCAGTGACTCGATGACGGATGGAAACAGCAACGCCTTGCCGATAGTCACAACCCCGGGGCGGAAGTTCTGTTGTGCGGCCTGCGCCCAAAACGTTGCAAAATCAGGCGGGATCATGTTGCCGGTGACGATCTCGCAACCGGCTTCCTTGAACGCTGCAATATAGTTCGAGAAGTCGTCGTTGAGCGGCTGGTAGCGACCCGGATCGGTCAGCGTGAAACCGTTTTCGGCAAGCGGCTTGGGGAATCCCAGTTCCGGATGACCCCAGGCATTGCCGTCGGCATCGTTGGGGAAGAGGCCGGCCACCGTTTTGGCGATCCCGGAACCCGACCACAGATCGAGAAAATTCGCGATCACGTCCTCAAGTCCCCAGAAGAAGTGATAGGTATATTGGAATCCTTCCGCGGGATTACCGTTGCGGCCAAAGAAATAGGGCTGCCATGGGCAATCGGTTGTGATGCAGGGCACTTCGTTGACCTCGGCCTGATCGGCGACGGGGTTTGTGGTGTCGGGTGTCGATGCGGCGACAATGATGTCGACTTCATCGCCAAGAATCAGATCGGCGGCGACTTCCGCCGCGCGGTTCGGATTCGACTGACTGTCTTTCGAGATGATCTCGATGACGCATGTTTTGCCATTGTTCTCGACGCCGGCGGCGAAGGCCGCTTCGATGCCTTTCAGCACGTACTCATCGGCCTCCGCAAATCCGGCGAGAGGGCCCGTTCTCGGGCTCACATGGCCCACGCGGATTTTCGGGTTGGCCGCATAAGCCCTTGTCGACGTCAATATGGCCGGCGCGGCCAGGCTGGCGGCCAGACCGCCAAGGACGGTTCTTCTTGTCGATTTTACAGTCATCATTTCTCCTCCCTGAGATCAGTTCAGCCTGGCAGGATCGTTTCCAGTTTCGCCAGGTGTTCCGCGACGCGCGCTTTGATCGCCGCCGGATCTCCATCTTTCCATTGGCGAAATCCCGAACCGGCGGCCATGCCGGTCCGCCCCTCGTCCAAAAGAGTTTGCAGATAATCGGAAGGTGTGCCGCGGGATTCGAGGTCAAACAGGACCTGGCGATGGATATCCTGGGTCAACTCAATGCCTACGAGATCTGCATTCTCCAACGGTCCCAAAATCGCAAGGCGGCGACCAAAACTTGCCTTGACCGCATTGTCGACGGCCTCTGCCGAGCAAATGCCGTTTTCGATCAGCGAGATCGCTTCGCGCCATAGTGCATGCTGCAGGCGGTTGCCGATGAAGCCCGGGACATCCTTCTCGACGATCACAGGCGCTTTGCCCGCGCCTGTCAACAGGTCCATCATGGCGGCCACGGCCGGTTGATAGGTCCACTCGGTTTTGACGACTTCGACCAGCGGAATCATGTGCGGCGGATTCCACCAATGGGTCCCAAGCGCACGACCGCGCGAATCCAGATCGCGCATGATCCTGGAGATCTGGATGACCGACGTGTTGGAGGCCAATATAGCTGCGGCCGGCGCATGATCCTCAATTTCCGCGAAGATCGCCCGTTTCAATTCCAGTTTCTCAGGTGCGGCCTCAAACACGTAGGCGGCTTTTTCAACGGCTGCGGCAAGCGTATCGCAGAGCATGATTTTTTTGATCGTCTTAGCGATTTCACCTTCATCGGCGCCCATATGCCTCATGCTTTCCGCTACCCGTTCCGGCGCGCTTTCAAGCGTGGCGGCGTGCGGGTCGGTGATGAACACTTTCATCCCCGCGCGCGCGAAAGTCAGTGCGATGCCGTGGCCCATCAGCCCCGCTCCGATCACGGCGATTTGCCCGTTGTGCCTCATGCGCTAACCCGCCGTGTAGCCGCCATCGGCATAGAGGATATGGCCGGTGTAGAAGTCCGATGCCGGCGACGACAGGAAGAGCAGCGGTCCGGCCAGATCCTCGGGTTCGCCGAGACGCCCTTTCGGAACGCGCGCCATGAATCCCTGTCGGACAGTCTTTGCATTGTCCGTTTCTTCAAACATCCAGGCCGTCAGCGGCGACCGGAACACCGTCGGCGCGATGGCGTTGACGGTGATTCCGGTCGGCCCCAATTCGCATCCGAGCGCTTTCGTCAATCCGTCCACCCCCGCCTTGGACGCGCAGTAGGCGGTATAGCCCGCGGGATGGCCGAGAAGGCCCCGCGCCGAAGACATCAGGACGATTTTTCCCCCGCCGCCTTGAGATTTCATCTGCCTGACGGCGGCGCGAGTCACAAGCCAGGTCTGGGCCACATTGGCGTCCATGACCGCGTCGAATGCAGCCGGCTCCATTTCGTCGATTTTGGCGACCTTGTTCATGCCGGAGGCCACTACCAGAATGTCGAGCCGGCCAAGGGCCTCAACCGTTTTGGCGATCATTTTGTCGCAAGCAGTTTCGCTATTCGGCCTGGCGTTGATTTGAAGCGTCTCACCGCCGCAGGTTTCGGCAACCCTGGCCAGGGCGTCTGAATTCCCGGCCGCCAAGGCAACCCTGCAACCCGCGCCCGAAAGGCATCTGGCGGCCACGGCGCCGAAAGCTCCGGACGCGCCGGTGATCAGGGCGACCCTACCCGAGACATCGAAAAACGAAAGCGGATTGTCGAGAGACATCGGTTCACTCCGGCCTTTTGCCGCCCGGATACGGGATCACGACCAGCATTTTGCAGACATGGTTCGATCGGTTCTCAAGCCGGCGCACCTCATCCGGTGCGATCGTGCAACTGTCCATCGGACCAAGCACCGTCGTGTCGCCATCGGTCTCGATGGTCATCTCGCCATCGATCACTATGTAGACCTTCTCGAACGGCGTACTGTCCGGTCCGGCGCCGCCACCTGGAAGAAACTGTGAGAATCCGACCCACTGGTTTTCCGGTCCGCCGTCTTCAAAACCCTGAAGCCTGAGCCCGGCCCCCCCCTGGTGGTTTGGCGCCTCGTAGGGTCGGGCGTCAGTAAATCGCCTGACCAACATCAGAACGCCTCGCCTGGCTCGATACGATATTTTCCACCCCTGTCTATCATTGCGACAAGGCGAATGATGCAGCCGTCTCCCCTGTCCCAATTCCACGGGAAAAATGCGAAAGTGCAGCGCTTGCCGGTCACCGCATCCAGATCGCCGCCAACATTCTCAATCCCCAGAATGCCATTGGAGAACAGTTTGTTGTGAACCGGTTCCCATACGGGAAAGTCGTCGGCCCAATCGCGACCGCCGGACCACTCCCGGTACTCGGCTTCCAGATGCGGCAGAATCGGCCCGTTGCGTTGCGGTCCGATCGCCGTCGCCAAGGGATGATCATTGGCCTGAGTGTCGTGGCCAACGACTTTCACTCCCTTTTCGACCATCCAGTCAGCGGCCGAGGGAACGAGACCGGGACAATAGGCGAAATAGTCGCCATCCTCGTATCGCTTGTGCCAGCCGGTGTTGATGAGCAACACATCATTCTTTCGAATCGCGTGACCGCACGCATTTTCAAGATCGTCTCCGGTGATCGATTCCCACCTGTTTTTGGGGATTGAAACCACGAGGCCGGAGCCGAAGAAATGCGGCAACGGCACTTCATCAATAAACGGCGTTCCCTGAACCACATGAGCCGGCGCGTCGATGTGCGTGGTGACGTGCATGGTCGTTGTGATCGTTTGCGACAACACACCGGACTTGGCCATGTAGTGCTTGCGCTCGATCTGCACGTCGCGGAAATAGGGCCAGTTGGGGCACTGAAATCCATATCGGTGGCTGAGGTTATAAAACTCCAGCCCCATATCGTTGTCTGTGTTTTCCTGAAACTCAATCCCACGGATCGTAGCCGCCATTGCTTCCTCCCAAGAGCAAATGTATATGTTCCATATCATGGTGCAGTTGAACCGCATTATGGTCAATAGTCGATTTATGTCAGGCTTCGACCTGCGAAACCGGGTCGGAGAATATCGACTTCCGGCCATTGGAACGCAACGATAACGATGCAGGAAATCCATAGGAATCAAGGTATTAAGGTTATCTCGCGGGCGACGAGGATACTCCGTGTGCTCGGCGAGGATACAGACGGATTGAGTCTCGGGCAGATCGCAAATCGAGTAGAGTTGCCCCGTTCTACGGTACAGAGAATCGTAAGCGCGCTTTCTTTGGAAGGCCTGGTTTCGAATGGAAAGGGCCATGGAGCGATCCGTTTGGGGCCTGAACTCCACAGCCTTGCGCAGGCGTCTCTAACCGTTTTGAGTGAGCGGCTGAAACCGGTCATGCGAAGCATTTCTGAGGAGACCGGAGAAACAGTGGATCTGGCCGTTCTGGAGAATCGAAAGATGCTGTTCATCGACCAGGTCGTCGGCAGCCAACGGCTGCGCACCGTATCGAGTATCGGTGAAGCCTTCCCGCTTACCATAACGGCAAACGGCAAGGCGGCCCTTTCGTGCCTGGATCAGACCGGTGCGATCAAACTGATTCTCTCGGAATTCAAAGAACAAAATCGGACAGGAGCGCCGGTGTCGGGGCTGCTCACCGAGATCGAATCGATCCGTCGGGGCACGCTCGCAATCGATGAAAACGAACACACCGAGGGAATATGCGCCCTGGGATTCCCGATCCGCGACCCGAACGGCGATATTTTAGCGATATCGGTTCCCGTTCCGAGCAGCCGCTATGCGAGAACCAGTGACAGGCTCAACGATGTTCTGCTTGGCTGGCGAGATGAAGTTGCAGCTTGGCTCTGAGAGTAAGCCCCGAAATTCCCGGGTCGCTTTTGTTGCGATGTATTGTGTCGATCTTCGGACGGCGGCAATATGCGTCCATGCATTGCGGGAAGCGATTGATGCCTCCCGGTCTTTCGCAGGCCTGCGCGACCGCGTCAGGCCTCATCAGGCGCCGAACATGAGGCCTGCAATGCCGGAAACTCTGCTAAGTGGCCTATAACAAGGGGCTTCACACTCATCGAACAGCGGATGAGTCTCAATCTCCTCGATTTTCCCAAACCGGTCTTCCGCGAAGGAAATGTTGTGGATGCGCGCTATGTGGAGCAACGCATCGCCCTGGTTGATGACGGGCAGGTTCGTGCGACCGATCATCAGGCCGGCGTCGGGGATTCGCACCTCCACATCCGCCTTGCCGAAGGGGTCGGACAAATAGCCGGCCACTTCGCCCTCGCCCACCATGTCGCCAATGGTCTTGTGGGTCCTCAAGATGCTGCCAACAGATGCCCGCAGCCAGTAGCTGAAGCGTGAAAGGACAGGTGCCTGCCCGGTCGACTTGGCTGCGCGTTTGGGCAGCATGTCCAGTTCGCGCATTACCGAAAGAATGCCACGCACCCCGATGCGGATGGAGAACTCATCAAAGCGCAACGCTTCCCCGGCCTTGTAAAGCAGCACTTCGACGCCTCGCTCCTTTGCCGCTTGGCGTAATGTCCCGGCGCGGAAATCAGCCTGGATGACTACAGGCGCGCCAAATGCCTTGGCCAACGTCTTGAGATCGTCTGAAGGGTCAGAATAGCGAATTCGCGGCAGGTTGGTGCGATGAATAGCGGCGGTATGCAGATTCATGCCGAAATGAGAACGCAGCACCACCTCATCCGGTAAATGATCGTTCCTAGCGCGACTTTTCGGCAAACGGGATCGAGAACAGGATGTATTTATCCTTGTTTTCGCCATTGATATGGGGAAAACGGCGAAATTCCTGGTCGGAGTGGCAGGATTTGAACCTGCGGCCCCCTCGTCCCGAACGAGGTGCGCTACCAGGCTGCGCTACACTCCGTGACCGACCCGCGGGCTTATAGCGCCCGCCTCATTGCGCGGCAAGCGGCATTTCCTCGCATCGCGCCTGATTTTGAGCTACTTCCGCGAAGCAATCCGCTATTAATCCGCCGCGTGTGATAAAGATTCGCCAATCCGTAACTCGACGAAAGTTCGCAATCCCGTGTTTCCGAAATCCCAGGCCTGTCTTGCGCCCAACAGTTTCGCTTTTGAAACCACGCCGCTGATCAAACCGACCGGCTTTCGCGAATATGATGCACGGTGGTGGTTTGGCCATCCCGCATCCGACGTTCCGCCTGAATTGAACATGATGGGCGTCACCGCGATCGGCATGGGACTTGGAACGCTGATCCGCAGGCTTGGCGCGGGTTCCGACATCGTTACCGGTCACGATTTCCGTTCCTATTCCATGTCGATCAAACTGGCGCTGGTTTCCGGTTTGATGGCCGCGGGAGCGAAAGTTCGCGACATCGGCCTGGCGCTGTCTCCGACGGCCTATTTCGCGCAGTTCGAACTGGATGCGCCGTCCGTCGCGATGGTGACCGCGTCGCACAATGAAAACGGCTGGACCGGCATAAAGATGGGGTGTGAGCGCCCGCTCACATTCGGTCCGGACGCAATGTCCGCGCTGAAGGACATCGTGCTTTCCGGAGATTACGATCTTGTCGGTGGCGGATCCTACGAGTTTGTTGAGGGATTTCGCGAGCGCTATCTGGCCGATCTCGTCAGCGGTAAATCCCGCAAACGGCCGCTGAAGGTGGTGGCGGCGTGCGGCAACGGCACCGCCGGGGCGTTCGCGCCGGAAATGCTGCGGCGGCTCGGCTGCGATGTTATCCCACTCGACGATGCGCTCGATTACACTTTTCCGCATTATAACCCCAATCCCGAAGACATGAAAATGTTGCATGCGATCCGCGACAAGGTGCTTGAAACCGACGCCGATATCGGTCTTGGCTTCGATGGCGACGGCGACCGCTGCGGCGTGGTCGATAATGAAGGCAACGAGATTTTTGCCGACAAGGTCGGTGTCATGCTGGCGCGGGATATTTCCTCGCTGACGCGGGACGCCGTGTTTGTCGCGGACGTCAAGTCCACCAGCCTGTTCGCCGCCGATCCCGTGCTCAAGGCGAACGGGGCGAGAACCGATTACTGGATGACAGGTCATTCATACATAAAGCGCCGCGTCGCCGACTTGAACGCTGCCGCCGGATTTGAAAAATCCGGCCATTTCTTCTTCAACGCGCCGATCGGGCGCGGTTATGACGATGGTCTTGTAACGGCGATTGCGATCTGCGACATGCTTGATCGAAATCCGGCGAAATCCATGGCCGATCTCTATCGTGGCCTTCCCTTGACGTTTGGCTCACCGACCATGTCGCCGTACTGCGCCGACGAGATCAAATACGATGTCGTCGACCGCGTGGTCGGACGGTTTGCCGACATGCATACAAAAGGCGAGCCGATTGCCGGGCAGTCCATCGCGGACCTCGTAATGGTCAACGGCGTTCGGGTTGTCGCCGAAGACGGCACCTGGGGGCTGGTCAGGGCTTCGTCCAACAAACCCGAACTCGTCGTTGTCGTGGAGAGTCCCGTGTCCGAGGCGCGCAAACGCGAAATGTTTGAGGCGGTCGACGAGGTTTTACGGGAAAACCCCGAGGTCGGAACGTACAATCAGACGATTTGAGTGGAATGGGAATGTAAGCCCGCGGGTGGGTCGATGAGCAAAACGCGAATGATCGGTTTTGTCATGAGCGGCGGTTCGGGGTCGCGGCTTTGGCCTTTGTCGCGCGAAGACAATCCCAAGCAGTTCCACGATCTTGCCGGCGACGGTTCGATGCTTGCCGGCACGGTGCGGCGACTGGCGTCGCGTCGCAATGGCGAAACGCCGGTCTACGTGATCGCTTCTGAACGGCATGCCGGCCGCGTGCAGGCCGATCTCGCCGGCGTCGATCTCAAAGGCGGCTCGGCGATCCTTGAGCCAATAGGTCGCAATACCGCCGCAGCGGTGGCGATTGCCGCGCTGAAAACTCTCGAAACATTCGGCGACGAACTGGTGCTTGTCGTGCCGTCCGATCATGTGATCTCGACGGACGATCAATTCTGGAAGTCCGTGGAAATTGGCGCGGATGCCGCGAGCGAAGGAAATCTGGTCGTCTTCGGCAAACGCCCGACGCATCCTGAAACGGGCTACGGCTATATCGAGGCTGTCGATGGCGAGGGCGGCATTCGTGCGGTCAGACGCTTCGTGGAAAAGCCTGACGAGCAAACAGCCCGATCCTACATGGCGGAAGGCACGTTCTTCTGGAATACGGGGATTTTCCTGTTCAGCGCCGCCGCCATGCGCGAGGAGTTTGCAATCCGGGCACCCGAAATATGGAATGGCGCGCGGAGAGCATTGAATGAAGCGGCAACTGACGTAACCGGCACTTATTTGCCCGGGAACATCTATGCGGACATACCGTCCATTTCAATTGACTACGCGATCATGGAAAAGGCGGAGCGAATTGCGATGGCGCCAGCCGCATTTTCCTGGAACGATCTGGGATCGTGGCAATCGCTGCTGAAGACCAGCAAGACCGATAGCGGCGGCAATGTAATTACCGGCGATGTCGTGGCGATCGATTGCGAGAATTCCTATTTGCGCGGTCAGGGGCGATTGCTTTCCGCCGTTGGCCTCAAGGACCTGGCCGTTGTCTCGACGGTTGACGCGACATTCGTCGCGCCGGTCGATCAAAGTCAGAACGTCAAGAAAATAGTCGAGCAGCTTGAGAAATCCGGCCGCATTGAGACGAGATTTACCCCTTCCGATGATCGCATTCCGGTAACCGGCGCCTGGCGCAATCGGGTGAATCACTGGCTATTTGATGAAACCCTGCCGCTGTGGTCAACGATCGGCGTGGACGACCGGAACGGCGGATTTCATGAAACCCTGACATTCGATGGCCAGCCGGGCGCCAGGCCGAAGCGCATGCGCACGATGGCGCGGCAGATTTACGCATTCGCCGTTGCCGCCTCTCGGGGGTGGAAGGGAAATGCCGACGAGGTTATCGCCCACGGCATCGAGTTCATTTCCACAAAGGGCCGAACCGACAATGGCGGTTTTGTCCGAACGTTCAATTTCGACGGCGGCGTCGCGGACGCCACGGAGGACGCATACGACCATGCCTGTGTTCTCCTGGCGCTTGCCTATGCGCATCAGATCGGCAATCAGGATGCGC
The DNA here is from genome assembly GCA_965204295.1 of Rhizobiaceae bacterium. GTDB lineage: Bacteria > Pseudomonadota > Alphaproteobacteria > Rhizobiales > Rhizobiaceae > JAWKWH01. The sequence continues at coordinate 363,508 of OZ241973.1, read as the reverse complement.
TTCGCCTCGGGCGGGAAACTTTCGAGTTCATCGATGGACATCTGGAAGATTCGCGCATGACGGGTTTCCGCGAGACCGCGGGCGGCGAGGGGATCAGATGTTCAAACCCGCACATGCATTTGCTCGAAGCGTTCCTGGCCTGGCACTCGGTCTCCGGCGAGAAGGGCCATCTTCGCCGCGCCGCGCGTATCGTCGACCTGTTCGAAAACCATCTGTTCGATTCTGAATCCTGGTCGTTGGGCGAGTATTTCGACGACGACTGGCGGCCGGCAAGGGGCGAAAAGGGGAACTTGATTGAGCCGGGTCACCATTTCGAGTGGGCTTCGCTGCTGGTCGATTTCGCCGCTAGGAGCGGCCGGACCGATCTGATCGCTTATGCGCGAAAACTCTACGCATCCGCTGTCGCCAATGGTTTGAACAGAGCGACCGGCCTGGCCCATGCGGCTGTCTCGAAAGATGGAATTCCTTTGGACACAATGTCGCGAAGTTGGCCGCAGGCGGAAGCGATCAAGGCAGCTATCGCGCTCGATGGCACGGGGGGGCCCGATCTGAAACCGGAGATCGAAGCGCGTGTCGGGCGCTTGTTCCGCTGGCACATCAATCCGGCGCCAACCGGGCTGTGGGTCGACAAGATCGACGCGGAAGGCAAGGCGAGGGCCATCGATGCGCCCGCTTCCATATTTTATCATCTGGTCTGCGCGCTGACACGGTATCTGGACAACACCGACAATGTCGAGGCGGGTCAGTAGGGGCTGTCGACATCCCCGGTCTCGACATAGACGGCTTTTACCTGCGAGTAATGACGAAGCGCTTCAAGCGCGTTTTCGCGACCCATGCCGGACTGTTTGAATCCGCCGAAGGGAACTTCCGCCGGCGCCAGATTGTATGTGTTGATCCAGCAGATGCCCGCCTGCAACTGCCCGATGACGCGATGGCCACGCGCCAGATCCGAGGTGAAAACACCGGCGGACAGGCCGAACTCAGTCGCGTTCGCGCGGGCGACGGCTTCTCCTTCGTCTGCGAACGACAATATCGACAACACCGGTCCGAAGATCTCTTCGCGCGCGATAGTCATGTCGTCGGTGACGCCGGTGAAAATTGCCGGTTCAATGTAATAGCCGTCTTCAAGTCCCTGCAGCCCGGGTTGTCCGCCGCCATGGTGCAGCCTGGCGCCTTCCTTTCGACCGGTCTCAATGTAACCGGCGACCTTGTCGAGCTGCGCCCTGTTTATCAACGGTCCCATCTGCGTATCGGGGTCGAGCGGGTTGCCGATGCGGATCGCCTTCGTTCGCTCGGTCAGACGGTTGACAAATCGGTCCAGGATACCGTTTTGCACGAAAACCCGTGTTCCGTTTGAGCAAACCTGGCCGGTCGAATAGAAATTCGCCAGCATCGCTCCCCCGATGGCATTCTCAAGATGCGCATCGTCGAAAATGACGAGCGGTGATTTGCCGCCAAGCTCCATTGTCGCGTGTTTCATTTGACTGCCGGCCCGCGCCAGCACTTTTCTGCCGGTGGGAACGGAACCGGTCAGAGACACTTTTGCGACGTCCGGATGATCGACGAGCGCAGCGCCGGCATCGCCATAACCCTGGACGACATTGAACAATCCGGCCGGCAGACCGGCATCCGCATAGGCATCCGCAAGCATCAGTGCTGACAGAGGCGTATTTTCCGATGGTTTGAACACCATGGCATTGCCCATGGCGAGCGCGGGGGCGGATTTCCAGCCGGCGCCTTGGATCGGATAATTCCAGGCGCCGATCCCGACGCACACGCCAAGCGCTTCGCGTCTCGTGTAGGCGAAGGCGCTGCCGAGTTCGATATGCTCGCCATTAAACGCGCCGACGGCGCCGCCGTAATATTCGAGCGCATCGGCCGCGGAAACCGGATCGACCACGATCGTTTCCTGGATTGCGCGACCGGTATCGAGTGTTTCGATTCGGGCGATCTCATCATTGCGTTCACGAACGATATCAGCCGCCCGGCGCAGGATGCGTCCCCGCTCGACCGGTTTGAGCGCGGCCCATTCGCCCTGTGCCGCCTTGGCGGAGGCGACCGCCTCCTTTACGATTGCCGGGGTTGCCGCATGAACGCACGCAATCACCTCGCCGGTCGCGGGAAAGATGACGTCCATCGGGGCTCCGGCGTCGTCCTCGGCGTACCGCCCGCTGATGAAGTGTGAGGCTTCCGGTTGCGCGCGCATGATTTATCCCTCGGTCTTTGATGCGGAAGACGGCCCTGACGGACCATGGTTCGGACCCGGCAAACGGGAATCTATCACATCCGCCCAGGCGCCGCGCCCTCGAAAATCGCCCTGTGCGATCGTTATCGTCATGTACCCTGCCATGCCGGCGAAACCTATCGGTCGCTGTGCCGCCACCGCGGATTGATCCACGGTTCGAGGTTTGACGGGCCAAGCATGGATTTGCCAAGGATGTGGTCCGCGGCCTTCTCGCCGGTCATGATCGACGGCGCGTTGATATTGCCGTTTGTGATGCGGGGAAAGATCGATGAATCCGCGACGCGCAATCCGTCGACGCCGATTACCCTGCACTCGGGATCAACGACCGCATTCGGATCATCCCTGGCGCCCATGCGGCAAGTGCCGCATGGGTGATAGGCGCTTTCGGCATGTTCGCGGATGAAATCGTCGATGTCATCATCGCTCCGGATGCTGTCACCGGGTGACAATTCGCGCCCGCAATACGGGTCGAACGCCGATTGAGAGAATATCTCGCGCGCGAGCCTGATGGCATGGCGGAATTCCACCCAGTCCCGGTCGTGGTTCATGTAGTTGAAACGAATCGCCGGATTGTCCGACGGGTCGGAAGAACGAAGCGTGACGCTGCCGCGAGACCTCGATCGCATGGGCCCGGCATGAGCCTGAAATCCGTGCCCCCTGGCCGCGGCCCCGCCGTCGTATCGAATGGCGGCGGGCAGGAAATGGAACTGAATGTCGGGATAGTCAATTCCGGCGGCCGAGCGGACAAAACCGCAGGATTCGAAATGATTCGTCGCACCGAGCCCGCTTTTGAACACCAGCCACTCGGCACCGATCATTCCCTTTGAAATCAGATCCAGGCGAGCGTTGAGCGAGATCGGCTCCAGGCATTCCTGCTGCACATAGACCTCCAGGTGGTCCTGCAGATTGCCGCCGACGCCGGGCCTGTCCGCGACCACTTCGATTCCATGCTCACGCAATTCGTCCGCCGGTCCGACGCCGGAGAGTTTCAGTAGCTTCGGTGAGTTGATGGCGGACGCCGCAATGATGATCTCGCGCCGCGCCGCGATGATCTTTCCGGGCTCCCGGATTCCGAGCTCCACACCGGTCGCGCGCCGGTTCTCGATGATAATTCGCCGCGCGAATCCATTGACAAGACGCACGTTTTCTCTTTCGAGCGCGCGGCGAAGATATGCATTGGCGGACGACCAGCGGCGTCCGTTGTGGATGGTCTGTTCAAACACGCCAAAGCCTTCCTGCTTCTCCCCGTTATAGTCGTCGGTGTGCTCGAAACCCGCTTGCGTTCCGGCTTCAATGAAAGCGCCATAGAGAGGATTTTCGCGTTTGCCGCGGCTGACATGGAGCGGTCCGTGCCTGCCTCGCCAGGCCGGATCGCCGCACTCGGAATTTTCCATCCGCCTGAAGTAGGGAAGGACGTCGGCATATGACCAGCCCGACGCGCCTTGTTCGGCCCAATGGTCGAAATCGCGGGCATGTCCTCGCACATAGACCATTCCGTTGATTGAGGACGATCCGCCAAGCACCTTGCCTCGCGGCGTCGCAAGGCGGCGGTTGTTGAGATTCGGTTCCGGTTCGGATCTAAATCCCCAGTCATAAAGGCTCATGTTCATGGGGATGGAGAACGCCGAGGGCATTTGAATGAGAGGGCCGATGTCGGTTCCCCCGTACTCGATGACGATTACGTCGTGCCTGCCGTCTTCCGAGAGCCGGTCGGCTATGGCCGAGCCGGCCGAGCCGGATCCGACGATAACGTAATCTGCCTCACGCACCGGAAACATGCCCCATGAAATCCGCCAGCGATACGTTGCCGCCGGTCGCGATGATCAGCGCCGTTTCATCGTCGACGGGAAGCGAATGATCCAGCATCGCGGCAAGGCCCACCGCCCTCGACGGCTCCAAAGCCAGTTTGAGTTTCTCAAAGGCGCCGCGAATCTTGAAAGAGCCGGCCCATTTCAGAGATTCCGGATTCACAAAAATCCTCGATACGCCGGTTTCGCCCGCCAGGGAGGCGGATTCGAGCAATGGCGTGGTTTGGGTCGCCGCTGACGTGACCGCATAGGCTTCCCGCAGCGCCGCCAGGTCCGGAACGGTCATCATTCCCCTCGCGGGAAGCGTTTTTGATCTTCGAGCAGGTTCAGGTCCATGCGGTTGCGCATGTAGCGTTCGGACGCGACACACAGCGGCTGGAAGTCCCAAGGATAATATGCGCCGTTTCGCAGCGCCGGATAAACGACCCGGCGCCGGTCCTGGCTTTCGCGGATTTGCGCATCGAATTGCGCCATATCCCAGCGTTCGCGAATCCGTTCCATGAAAACGGCGACGCGGCTGGCGTGAGACGGGTCGCGGGCAAGATTTTCCATTTCATCCGGGTCATTGTCCAAATCGAACAGTTGCGGCGGGTCGAGTTCGCAGTGGATGAATTTGAACTCGTTTTCGCGTATGCAGATCAATGGCGTGCGGGAGCCTTCGGCGGCATATTCCATCAGGACCGGGCTTGTGCGCCTGCCGCCATGGATCAACGGCAACAGGTCTTCGCCATCCGTCCAAGGCGCAATGGCCTCCATGTCGATACCGGCGATGGCGCAAAGAGAGGGTGGAATATCCAGATTTGAAACGGGGGCATCGATCAGGCCAGGAGGAATCTGCGGACCGGCAATCATCAGAGGCACACGCGAAGATCCCTCGAAAAATGACATCTTGAACCAAAGACCGCGCTCACCCAGCATATCCCCGTGGTCCGAGCAGAACAGGATCGTTGTGTTGTCGATCATTCGCGTCGCTTCGAGCACGCCGATCAAGTCGCCGATTCTGTCGTCCAGATATGAGAGATTCGCGAAATAGGCCCGGCGGGAACGCCGGATATCGTCCGGGCCGATATCAAATCGTTCGTGGTCGCAAGCCTCCAGCAGCCGCTGCGAATGCGGGTCCTGATCGTCGAACGGGATCGCCGCGACATCCGGTTCCAGTTTCTCGCAATCCTCATACAAATCCCAGTATTTCCGCCGCGCCACATAGGGGTCGTGCGGGTGGGTGAACGAGACCGTGAGACACCATGGTTCTCCGTCGCGATCTTCCGACGAGCGGGCAAGCTGATGCAGTTTCTGGATGGCGTGGAAGGCGACTTCGTCGTCATACTCCATCTGGTTCGAAATCTCGGCGGCGCCGGCGCCGGTGACCGACCCGAGATTGTGATACCACCAGTCGACGCGTTCGCCGGGTTTGCGATAGTCGGGTGGCCAGCCGAAGTCGGCCGGATAAATGTCGGTCGTCAAACGCTTCTCGAACCCGTGCAACTGGTCGGGTCCGACAAAATGCATTTTCCCCGACAGACAGGTATGATAGCCCGCCGACCTCAGATGATGCGCATAGGTAGGGATAGCGGACGCGAACTCGGCCGCGTTGTCATAAACGCCGGTTCCCGATGGCAATTGGCCGCTCATGAACGATGCCCGGCCGGGAGCGCACAAGGGCGAAGCGGTATAATTGTTTGCGAATCTGGCCGAGCGCGCGGCCAGCGATCTCAGATGAGGAACATGCAGGAAATCCGCGGGTCCGTCCGGGAACAGCGTTCCATTGAGCTGATCCGTCATCACGATCAGGATATTTGGTCGGCGCGCCATGAAGGTTCCTCCGGCGGCGCCATCGAAACCCGGGCCGCGAAAGGATCATATTTTTAATTGAACAGACGTTCAACAAAAATCTTGCAATGCGATCGTCAATCATTGAACGAATTCACCACTTCCGCTCCGGGAGCATCGGACCTATATGGTCGGGGAGGAAGTGCGCGCTTTCGCGAGGAGCACTATCGATGACCGCATGCATTGTCGGCTGGGCGCACTCGCTGTTTGGCAAACTCGAAGGTGAAACCGTCGAGAGTCTCATTGTCGGCGTGGCCGGTCAGGCCCTGAACCACGCGGAAGTCGACCCGCGGAACATTGGCGAGATTGTTCTGGGCCATTTCAACGCCGGATTTTCCGCGCAGGATTTCACGGCCAGCCTCGTGCTCCAGACCGACGACAGTCTGCGTTTCAAATCTGCGACCCGTGTTGAAAATGCGTGTGCGACGGGTTCGGCCGCGGTCCGTCAGGGCATTCGCGCAATCGAAGCCGGGGCTTCCAGAATCGTTCTTGTCGTTGGCGTGGAGCAGATGACCGCGACGCCGGGTCCGGAAATCGGAAAAAACCTGCTCAAGGCATCGTACCTGCCGGAGGATGGCGACATTCCCGCCGGATTTGCCGGCGTGTTCGGTCAGATCGCGCAGGCCTATTTTCAGCGGTACGGCGATCAATCCGACGCATTGGCCGCGATTGCCGCCAAAAACCACAAGAACGGCGTTAAAAATCCCTATGCGCAGATGCGCAAGGATCTGGGTTACGAGTTTTGCCGGAGGGAAAGCGAAAAGAATCCATATGTCGCAGGCCCGCTGAAACGGACCGACTGTTCGTTGGTGTCCGATGGCGCCGCGGCGCTGGTGCTCGCCGACACCGAGACCGCATTGGCCATGAAGCGGGCGGTGGCCTTCCGCGCCAATCAGCATGTTCAGGATTTTCTTCCCATGTCCAGGCGCGACATCCTGCTGTTCGAGGGCTGCGAGCACGCCTGGGGCAGGGCGTTGAAGCAGGCCGGCATATCCCTTGATGATCTGTCATTCGTCGAGACTCATGATTGTTTCACGATCGCCGAATTGATCGAGTATGAAGCCATGGGTCTGGCCGGACGCGGTGGAGGTGCGCAAATCGCGCTTGAAGGCCGGACTGCCATTGATGGCGAACTGCCGGTCAATCCGTCCGGCGGGCTGAAATCCAAGGGTCATCCGATCGGAGCGACCGGCGTGTCGATGCATGCGCTGGCCGCCATGCAACTGGCTGGCGATGCGGGGGATATTCAGGTGCCGGATGCGAAATTGGGTGGTATCTTCAACATGGGGGGCGCGGCGGTCGCCAACTATGTGTCGATCCTTGAAAGCATCAAATAGGGATCAAATGTGGGAAAGGCCCACCCGCCCATAGGCCGGGATTTTTATTGCGGGCCTTGTAAAATCGATTCCGGCCACGAAGCCGAGCAGATGAATCTCAAATCCCGTGCGAATGCCCGCGGCAAATCCGAATAGACCGCCGAACGTGGCATGGATATTCGACCAGTCATCGGCGATATCGAGCGATGCCAGCCCCGGTGCGAAATCGCGCCCGACGGCGTTGGAAGGCATCTGCGTGCCGAGTTCCGGAATCTCTTTCAGCACGTGCGCCACGAAACTGTTTGAGTTGGGTCCCGGCCAGATCGCGTAGTCGCCCCTGTCGTTATAGGGATACGCCGCTATTGCGGCTTCCGCCTTTCTGATCGGCGTCCCGGCTTCGGGCCCGCTGATCGAAGCGACGATCTCCGGCGTGTTCGAATACCAGCGCCCATCGGCGGGATAGTCGTTTTTTCGAACGGGCAAGCCCCAGCCGACCTTGTCATAACGGTCATACCCGGAACCGGCGCCGCGCTTGATGACGATCCAGCAGTGGACGGAAAAAGCGCCTTTCAGCCCGCCGGCCCGCGCCGCCATCAGATATATCGCCGGCCCGTCAACATCGGCTGGTGACGGCAACACGCCGCTGGCGCTCCAGTCTGCCGTTCGCCACGACGACGGCCGGTCAATACTTGCCCACCACGCCGCTGTTCCGACAGCAGGCAGGAAGAACAGGACGAAGATCGCTGCAAACAGCATTTTGAACGGCTTCACAGACACATTTCCGTTTACGTCCGTTGACAAAATAGTGACGCCCAAGCTTGAGGCGCAACCCGCTGGCCAGCAAATTTTGGTGATTGCACGGCAAATCCGGCATTGTGCGAGGTCACGCGCAAATCGGGTCGAAAGCCGCCATCGCGGGTCGGCTGCCTATGCCGACGGCGCGACCGTTCTGGCGCTTGGGGAAACAGAAGAACCGGTATTTCCGCGTTCGGCGGTCAAATCCATTCAGGTGCCGCCGCTGATCGAGAGCGAAACGGAGAACGCATCTACAGTGCCGCGCATCGCCTTGGTCCAGATACCGGAGAGCGCTCCCGCAGCAACCGTGGGTGCGCTCAATCCGGCCGGCCCTGATTTCAGCAAACCTCGTCTGTTCGTGAACGGCATGGCGCTCCCTGTTCGCGAGTGCGGTGGCATGGAGCATGCCAAGCGGGGTGTGTCGGAAAGGAATTCGGCCGGCGCTATTCGACAGGAGCCGCGAAATCGCAAAAAAACATCGCCGCACCGGCCTCGTCTATGTCGCCGGAGGCAATGGCGAGAACGAAGGCGATGACTTCATGTGAACCGGCCTCGACGCTATAACCGTTGAAATACAGAAACAGATCCGCTACTACCCATGCCGTTCGCTTGTTGCCGTCGACAAACGGGTGGTTTTTGGCAATGATGAATAAATATGCCGAGGCTAGGGTGCACAGGTCGGATTCCCCGCGGCGATGCTTTTGCTCGGGCCGCGCCAAGGCCGATTCCAGCATGCCCTCATCGCGCAGACCCGGCGCACCACCGTGAAGGCGTAACTGTTCGGCATGCATGGCTTCAACAAAGGTGCGGTCGTGAAACTCGATCACCTGGCAAGTTCGCGAAGTGCGATTTCGTACTTTTTCATGCGCTTGCGGGCGATTTTCATCTTGCGCTCGAATTCCTCGGCATCGTCTTCCATTCGCTTGATACGCAGATCATCGCCATCGCGAACCAGGACGACATTGTCACCCGCTGCAAGCTGCATCTCTTCCAATAGATCTTTCGGAATGATGATACCTTCCGAGTTGCCGATTTTGCGGATTGTGGTGTTCATGGCTGCGGCTCCAACGTTATAACAAGGTTTATAACATTGAAATGAGGTGACTACGACGAATGTTATAACTTCAGCGGTCTGAACTCCAGCGTTTCGCCAAAAACTGGATGGAGAGGCTGTGACGGCTGGAACGAAAAACCGGGTGAATATACCGGAAAAGACGGCGGGATATATGGGGAGGCGGGACCAGGAGGCGGCAAACAGGACAACGCTCCACCGTTGGCGATGATGAGCAACTCCCGCCGGCGTCTGAACCGGGCCATCAACGGAAGCGCACAAAACGCACTGCGGACAGCTATCGTCAGGTCCGCGCCATCAGCGCATCAATCAGCAGTTCCGCCGCCTCGGGAATGACCGTGCCGGGCGGGAAGATCGCGTCCGCGCCGGCCTTCGCGACCGCCTCATGATCCTGAGGCGGGATCACGCCGCCGATCGCGATCATGACGTTGTCCGCGCCGCGTTTGGCGAGCGCCTGTTTCAGTTCGGGCACCATCGTAAGGTGTCCGGCGGTCAGCGACGAAACGCCCACGATTTGCACGTCGCTGTCGACCGCGAGTTTGGCGACTTCTTCGGGTGTCTGGAACATCGAGCCGATCACCACATCGAAACCGAGATCGGAGAATGCCGTCGCAATGACTTTCTGGCCGCGATCGTGGCCGTCCTGGCCCATTTTCGCGACCAGCATACGTGGCGGGCCGCCATTGGCCCTTCGATAGGCTTCGATCTTTTCGGCCACGCGGCCGGCGGCGGGCAGATCGCCGACTTCGCCGCCATATACGCCGGAGATGGTCTGGATTTCGGCCACATGCCTGCCAAAGACCTGTTCCAGCGCCATGCTGATTTCACCGACCGTTGCGCCGGCGCGCGCCGCATTGATTGAAAATTCGAGCAGATTGCCGTCGCCCCCGGCGGCTTTCGACAATGCTTCAAGCGCCGTATCGACCGCCGAGACATCGCGCGTTCCCTTCAGCGCTTGAAGCTTTGAGAGTTGACGCGCGCGCACCTCGGCGTTGTCCACTTTCAGAACGTCGACATCGATGTCGGCATGAGGCCGGTGGACGTTGACGCCGATGACCGGTTGTTCGCCGGAATCGATGCGCGCCTGAGTTCTGGCCGCAGCCTCCTCGATGCGAAGCTTCGGAACGCCCTGTCCAATCGCTGCGGCCATGCCGCCCAGGCTCTCCACCTCCTCGATATGGGTCATGGCGCGGGCTGCGAGATCGTGCGTCAGACGCTCGACATAGGCCGAGCCGCCCCAAGGGTCGATGACGCGCGTAACGCCCGATTCCATTTGCAGGATCAGTTGCGTGTTGCGCGCGATCCGCGCCGAATGATCGGTCGGCAACGCCAGCGCCTCGTCGAACGAATTGGTGTGCAGCGACTGTGTGTGTCCTTGTGTCGCCGCCATCGCCTCGATCATGGTGCGCATGATGTTGTTGTAGGGATCCTGCGCCGTCAACGACCAGCCAGAGGTCTGGCAGTGAGTTCGCAAAGACAGCGAACGCGCGTCCCCGGGCTGGAATTCCTTCTGCATCAGCGCCGCCCAGAGCAGGCGCGCAGCGCGCATCTTGGCCACTTCCATGAAGAAATTCATGCCAATCGCCCAGAAGAAGGATAGCCGTGGCGCGAACGTGTCGATATCCATTCCGGCGGCCACACCGGCGCGGACATATTCGATCCCGTCGGCGATGGTATAGGCCAGTTCCAGGTCGGCGGACGCGCCCGCCTCCTGCATGTGATAGCCCGATATCGAGATCGAGTTGAACTTCGGCATATTGGCCGCGGTATATGAAAAGATGTCGGAAACGATCCGCATCGACGGCTTTGGCGGATAGATGTAGGTGTTGCGGACCATGAACTCCTTCAAAATATCATTCTGAATCGTTCCGGCCAGCCTGTCCTGGCTCACACCCTGTTCTTCCGCGGCGATGACATAGAGCGCAAGTATGGGAAGCACCGCTCCGTTCATGGTCATGGAAACGGTCATTTCGTCGAGCGGAATGCCGTCGAACAATTGGCGCATGTCGAGTATGGAATCGATCGCCACACCGGCCATGCCGACATCCCCTGCCACACGGGGATGGTCGCTGTCGTAACCGCGATGAGTTGCGAGATCGAACGCGACCGACAGGCCCTTCTGGCCCGCCGCGAGATTGCGCCGATAGAAAGCATTGGATTCCTCGGCCGTCGAATAGCCGGCATATTGGCGGATCGTCCAGGGCCGCCGTACATACATGGTGGGGTAGGGGCCGCGGATGTAGGGGGGGGCGCCCGGCCAGGTGTCGAGGAAGTTCAGTCCTTCCAGATCGCCCGCATCGTAGCTCTGCCTGACCTCGATCCCCTCGGGCGTGTTCCAGACACCCCGATCGAGCGCCGTCTTGCCGGCGTTGACGGATGGCCAATCGACCTTCGCGAAATCGGGAATCATGTCCGGTCTCCCGTGGCCATGTCCAGTCTGACCGACTCCAGCCTGTCGCAATGGACGGCGCCGTCGGTCGGCATCGGTCTTGTTTCGGCCGTCAGCACATCAGTCGCCCGCTCCTTTTCAAGCGGGAAGCGATTTGTGCCGACAATCTGAATCTTCCCGGCCAGGAACCGGTCGGATCGCCTTTTTCCGCTTTCGATAATCCTCGCTTGCAATTTCCCGCCGGCAAGCGAGGCCAACAATCCGCCCTCAGCCTCGATTTTCCGGAATTCGGTCCAGGCTTTTTCGCAAACCGCATCCGTCAGAGCTTCGATCGCGCCGGACCCGGCGCCGGGGTCGGCCACGAAGCTCAGATGGCTTTCTTCCGCCAGAATCAGCTGTGTATTGCGGGCGATCCGCCGCGAAAACGCGTCGGGCAGTCCGTGAGATGCGCTGTGCGGAATGATGGAAATCGAATCCGCGCCGCCCACCGCGGCCGAGAATGCGGCGATCGTCGAACGCAATATGTTGGTCTCGGGATCCTTGCGGGTTTGCATGCGCCAGGATGTTTCGGCATGTATGGTCGCCGGCGACGTCTCGACGCCGCAGGCTTCTTGGACGCGCGTCCAAAGCCGCCGGACCGCGCGGATCTTGGCGATGGATACGAACTGATCCTGATCGACGCCAAGTGAAAATCCGATATGCGGCGCCGAATAGACCAATGGCTGGCGCGCCTGCTCGAACATCCGCAGATGAGAAACGGCGCTGGCCAGCATGGCGCCGAGTTCCTGCGCGGTTGTCGCTCCCGCATTGTGATAAACGCGCCCGTCGGCTTCAAGGAGGACGCCGGGCAGGCCCAGCGAAAAAAAATGCGCCAGCGATTGCGGCATCGATGCCTGAAGCGCCTCGACCGACATGTTCAGCCTGCCCGTGCCCGAAAAAATGACGGCGGGATCGAATCCGAGCGAGAATCTGAGCCTCGCGGGATCAATGCGCCGCGCGCCGTACAGTTCGATAATCCAGTCGATCGACGCACGGCTTTGTGGATGCGAATCGATTCTGAGATAAAGCTTTTCGAGCGGTACATCGTGCAGAATTGCGCGCAACGCCTCCCGATCGGCGGGAACGCCATAGCCGAAAGCGTTTGGCGCGCCTTCGAACACCAGCGCCAATCCCGATGCGCCGTTTTCGGTATCCTCAAGCGCTTGCCGATTGGCGCGGTCCGCATCCGGATCGTCAATTCGCTGCACGATATGCCAACGATGCGAGGGGGCTCTGCGGGTGACGGAATTGACATCGGCGCGGCGGTATATCGGCCGGATCGGGATTCCGTCTTCCGTCGAACCTACCAACGCATCCTCGACCGAAGCGCCCTTCAAGACCTTTTCCGCAAGCGCCCGCCATCCCGCCTCATCCATTTCGGGGAATTGCGTATTGTTGACGATGCTGAACGCCATGTCCTGACCCCGGCGGCCACATTCGAACTTCGCGGCGACATTACGTCCTGCAAACGATCGCCGCAATGCAACGATGGCACAAGAAATCCATTCAATACGCGCACCTTTGGTCGATTGCAAATATGTGGCGGCTCGACATTCGGCGCTGCGCGGCCGGCGACCTGTGTCAGGCTTGCGCCTCGGGCAGCGATCAAATCGATCGTGCGTTCAGTCGGTTCCCGAGTCGGCCGGGCATTGGAGCGGGAAATCCCGGGAAGTTTGAAGAAGGGATTTCAGCATCGGTTTCAATATCTTACGGGTTTCATCAAAATCGACACGGCGATAGCTTAAACCGAAGCCAGGCCCTCAAGGTTCGGTAAAATCACATCCGCCGGAAAATCGTTGTACTCGTCCGGCTGAGCGGTGCGGTTGAGCCAAACCGTTCGGAAGCCAAACTTCTTGGCGCCTGCGATATCCCAGCGGTTCGATGACTGAAACGACACCGCGTCCGGATAGAGCCGCCAGGCGGTGGTGACCATGTCGTAGACTTCCGGCGCCGCCTTGAACCTGCCGATCGAGGCGACTGAAAACACATCGTCCAATATGCCGTCGAGCGCGGCGGACCTGACCGCCGCATCAAGCATCTCGGGCGAACCGTTGGACAAGATGGCCACTCTTGCGCCGGCCTCCTTGAGCGAACGCAGAACCCTCGGCGCTTCCTCGTAACAGTCGAGGGTCCGGTAGGCGTCGAGCAGTTTCGTCTTTAGCGCGGAATCGACGGTTGGAACTTTCGCGAAAGCGAAATCGAGCGCCTGTTCGGTGAGATTCCAGAAGTCTTCGTAGTTGCCCATGAGCGTGCGGACCCAGGAATACTCCAACTGCTTTGTCCGCCAGATATCGGAAAGCTGCTGTCCATCGGGGCCGGCCTCGTCAGCGTGCCTGCGCACCGCCGCATGCACGTCGAACAGCGTGCCGTAAGCGTCGAAAACATAAGCCGAGCAGGCCATGACACTTTCCTGATTTCGCTACGGACTTGACCGTAAGGCCGCTCCAAGGTCAAGTGCGGCAGTTTAGGCAATTTTGACCACCGGGGTATCTTCATGGCCGTCGACACGAGCGCACAAACAACGACCTGGACCTATGTCGATGGCGACTGGCGTGAGGGCAACCCCGCCATCGTCGGTCCGCGCACCCATGCATTATGGTTGGGGTCGAGCGTATTTGACGGCGCCCGCTGGTTCGAGGGCGTGGCGCCGGATCTGGACCGCCATGCCGCCCGGGTCAATGGCAGCGCGGCGGCTTTGGGATTGAAGGCGACAAAGAGCGTCGAGGAAATTGTCGGCCTGACGATCGACGGACTTAAGCGGTTTGACGGCGAGACGGCGGTATATATTCGCCCGATGTACTGGGCCGAACACGGCAGCTACATGAGTGTGCCGGCCGACCCCGAATCAACCCGTTTTTGTCTGTGCCTGTATGAGGCGCCGATGATCGCCTCTTCCGGCTTCTCCGTAACCGTTTCCCCCTTCAGGCGGCCATCTCTGGAGACGATGCCCACCAACGCAAAATCCGGATGCTTGTATCCCAACAACGGACGGGCCATCATGGAGGCGAAGGGCAGAGGATTCGACAACGCTCTTGTCCTCGACATGCTCGGCAACGTCGCCGAAACGGGAACGTCCAACATTTTTATGGTCAGGGATGGCGCGATTCAGACGCCAGCGCCAAACGGCACGTTTCTTTCGGGCATCACCCGGTTCCGCACGATGACGCTGCTTGGCGAAACCGGAATGCCGGTGATCGAAAGGTCGCTGAAAGTGGACGACTTCGTCGAGGCCGATGAAATTTTTTCGACAGGCAATCATTCCAAGGTAGTGCCGATTGTCCGCATTGAAGACCGCGATTTGCAGCCCGGTCCGGTTGCGAAGAAAGCCCGCGAACTCTATTGGGAATGGGCGCATTCCTGAACCGCCGCCCGCCGGCGCCCTATGCTGGCGGCGCGAATTGAGAAAATTGTCAACGAGGGAGTATGTACGATGGCTTTTGAGTTACCCGATCTTCCCTATGACTATGAGGCGCTCCAGCCTTTCATGTCAAGGGAAACGCTGGAGTATCATCACGACAAGCACCACAAGGCCTATGTCGACAACGGCAACAGGCTTGCCGCCGATGCAGGCATGGACAGCCTGTCGCTTGAGGAGATCGTCAAACAGTCCCACGGATCCAATGCCGGACTGTTCAACAACGTTGCCCAGCACTACAACCACATCCATTTCTGGAAATGGATGAAGGGCGGCGGCGGAACCGGCCTGCCTGCGAAACTCCGGGCCGCGATCGACAGCGATCTAGGCGGCTACGATCAATTCCGTGCCGATTTCATCAATGCCGGTGTGACCCAATTCGGCTCGGGTTGGGCCTGGGTCGCCGTCAGAAACGGCAAATTGGAGATCATGAAAACGCCGAACGGCGAAAATCCGCTGGTGCACGGCGCTTCACCGATCCTCGGCGTCGATGTCTGGGAGCATTCCTACTATATCGACTACCGCAATGCCCGGCCCAAATATCTGGAAGCTTTCGTCGATAACCTGATCGACTGGGACTACGTCCTGGAGATGTATGAAGCGGCCGGTTGACGGTCGCCCGATCTTCGTCAAGACAGATCCCGGCGAAGGCCGGGATCGTTCCCGTTGACGGTCGTTCACCGATAACGCGGTGTTTTCATGCGGGGTTGAAACAATCGGCGGGAAGATCGCGGCAAGATCGGCGTTGTATTTGGCGGACCGCCAAACCTCAATACACCCTATCGGAGGACAATAATGAAAAGATTCGCACTGGCTTTGTCGATGGTTGCTTTTTCAGCGGCGGCGGCATCGGCGGACGGCCATCTGACCGGCGACGATGCGGTCGATACGCGCAAGGCTCTGATGCAGGGCGTCGGAGCGGCCGCGGGGCTCGCAGGGGCCATGATGAAGGGCGAAATGGACTATGATCCCGCCGTTGCGAAGTCGGTCATCGCGACGATGCGCGGCGCCGCCTATGCGGTTGGCGCTTTTTTCCCGGAAGGCGCCGATAGCGTGAAGGGAACAACGGCTTCCGCGAATATCTGGGAAGATACGGACGGGTTCGCCAATGCCGTCGCCAAGTTCAAGGCCGATATCGATGCCGCCATGGCGGCTTCCGGCAGGGACGGCCCCGCCGACCTTCAGGCTTTCCGGGCGGCGATTGGCCCTGTTTTCGCCAATTGCAGGTCATGTCATGAAGGGTATCGCGTCAAAAATTAGCGGTTTTTCGCGCATATGATCAAAAAGCTCGCCCTCATTGTCGCATTCCTGGCCATTTCGGGCGGGTCCTTCTTTTGGTGGATTACCGCGCCATCGCGGTTGGGCGACGCGCAAATTGCGTCTTTTCCGGCAGGCGATGCGCAAGCCGGCGAGCGCATGTTTCATGCGGGTGGGTGCGCGTCGTGTCACGCCGTCCCAAAATCGGAGGGTGACAAACGGTTTGAGCTGCCCGGCGGCGTGGAGTTGAAAACGCCGTTCGGGACATTTGTCGCCCCGAATATCTCGCAACATGAAACCGACGGCATTGGCGGCTGGACACCCGCCGAATTCGCAAGGGCGATGCTTAAGGGAGTTTCGCCCGGCGGACGGCATTACTACCCGGCTTTCCCGTACACCTCCTACGCGCGCATGAATCCGGCGGATATCGCCGATCTGTTTGCGTTCCTTAAAACGACGCCCGCGATCAAGGGCGAAGCGGCGGACCACGAACTGGGATTTCCGTTCAATATCCGGCGCGGGCTTGGTCTGTGGAAACTCGTCAACCTGTCATCCGATCCGGCGGTCGTGCTCGAAAACGATGCGCCGGAACAGGCAAGGCGGGGCCAATACCTGGTTGAAGGTCCCGGTCACTGCGGCGAATGCCACTCGCCGAGGGATATCGGCGGCGCGGTTCTGAAGGATCGGTGGCTGGCCGGCGCGGCGGCGGCGGAGGGCGAGGGCGTCGTCCCGAACATAACCCCCGGCGAAGGCGGAATCGGAGGCTGGTCCGAAGCCGACATCGCATACTATCTGGAAACCGGTTTCACGCCCGATTTCGATTCGGTCGGTGGCGCGATGGTGGAGGTGCAGCGTAACATGGCCGCGCTGCCGCCGGGAGATCGCGCGGCCATCGCCGCTTATCTCAAATCGGTTCCGCCGCGCGCGAACGGCTATCCGTCCAGACGATAGCCCTTGCCTCGGGCAACATTTCGCGCGGACGGCTCCCCGCCCGGCGCATGGTTCCACCGGACAGCGCCGGCGCTCCCGCTTCACATTCCTTCAACCGTCAGGTCACGCCGGTCGCTTTCAACGCGAACGCCTGCGAGTAAGCCACCTCCTCAAGGCGCGAAAACCGGCCTGACGCGCCGGCATGTCCGGCATCCATATTGATCCTGAACAGAACCGGATTTCGCGATGTCGAGAACTGGCGAAGTCTGGCCACCCACTTTGCCGGCTCCCAATAGGTCACGCGGGGATCGGTCAGTCCGGCGAGAGCCAGGACCGGCGGATAATCGAGCGCGGACACATTGTCATAAGGCGAATAGGAAGCAATCGTGTCGTAGTCCTCTTTCGAGGCGATGGGATTACCCCATTCCGGCCATTCGGGCGGTGTGAGAGGCAGCGTGTCGTCAAGCATCGTGGTGAGCACGTCGACAAACGGCACCTCCGCGATGATGCCGCCGAATGTGCCGGGCGCCATGTTGGCGACCGCTCCCATCAACATGCCGCCAGCGGATCCGCCCTGCGCGACAATGCGGTCAGCGCCGGCGAATCCCATCTGAATCAGATGCTCGGTGCAGGCGATGAAATCCTTGAATGTATTTACTTTTCTTGCTCCTTTTCCGTCTTCGTACCACTGATATCCCTTGTCCTTGCCACCGCGTATGTGAGCGATGGCGTAAACAAATCCGCGATCGACAAGCGACAGGATATTCGTGTTGAAACCGGCGGGAATGGCGATGCCGTATGACCCGTAGCCGTAAAGCAGGCAGGGCGCGGAACCGTCGATTTTTGTCTCCCGGCGATGGATGAGCGAGACCGGCACCGGTTCGCCGTCATGGCCCGGCGCCATCAGCCGCCTGGCGATGTAGTCGTCGGGATCGTGGCCCGAGGGCACCTCCTGGGTTTTCAGCAGCGTGCGCGTGCGCGTCACCATGTCGTAGTCGAATATCCGAGAGGGGGTGGTCATGGACGAATATGAGAACCGGAGCACGTCGGTGTCATACTCGTATGACCCGGACAAGCTGAGCGAATAGGCTTCCTCGTCGAAGGCGACGATATGTTCTTCATCCGTCGCCCGGTCGCGAATGACGATCCGGGGCAATCCGTCCTTGCGTTCAAGCCGGACGAGATGGCGCTCGAAAGCCGTAACCGACAGGATCAGCCGGCCCGGCTCGTGGCCAACGACTTCGGTCCAGTTTTCCTTGCCCGGATCACCCACCGGGGCGGACATGATCTTGAAGTCCTTCGCCCCGTCCATGTTGGTCAGGATGAAAAAGACGTCGCCGCCTTCCTCCATCCCGTATTCATGTCCCGTCTGCCGCCCGGCGACGATTTCGGGTTCGCGCGAGGGGTCGCTTGCGGGAAGGACGCGGTATTCGGACGTCTCGTGATCGTGAATCGAAATGAATATCCAATCGTTGCGCCGGCTGCCGCCGACCGCCATGAACATGCCGGGATCGGGTTCTTCGTATATCAGCCGCGTTTCGCCGCCGATGGTTTTGTGAAAAAGTCTTGAGGGCCGATGGTTTTCGTCAAGGCGCACGAAAAACACCCCGTCGCCACCGGCATCCCACACACCGCCTCCGCCGGTGTCCCTGATCGTCTCGTCACTGTCCCTGCCGGTCTCGAGATCGCGTATCTTCAGGGAGTAAAACTCGGAACCCTTGTCGTCATACCCCCAGATCAGGCGCTTATGGTCGTGGGAATGATCGACGCCGCCGATCCTGAAATAGGCCTTTCCTGCGGCTTCGGCGTCACCGTCGAGAATGATGCGCTTCTCACCGCCATCGCGGGGCGTACGGAAAAACCTCGGCTGCTCGCCCCCGGTGACGAACAGCGAACCGTAGGCGAACGGTCCGTCCTTCATCGGCACCGAAGAGTCGTCCTCCTTGATACGGCCCTTCATTTCCTCGAAAAGCGCTTTTTGAATGTCTTCCGTGTCAGCCATCAGCTTTTGCTGATAGGCGTTCTCCGCTTCCAGATGCGCTCTGATGGCGGGATCGAGTAGGGAAGGATCCTTGAACATTTCCCGCCAGTTGTCCGCCCTGAGCCAAGCATAGTCATCCGTTCGGGATATACCGTGGCGCACATCCTCGACGAGCCGTTTTTCGGCATATGGCGGCTCGAATTCGGTTGGAAATCTCGACATCGAATACTCCGGTGGACGCATGATCTGAATGTTCGGCGAACGAACCGGTCAAACCCGGTTCGAGGATTTCCGGCCAAATCGGGATTTTGTCCCGGACGGGTGTGCGGAAAGCACATCCGTCCGCGCCGAATTCGATCAACCCCCGGATTTCCCGAAGTTCAGAGCTGCGCCGTTGACGCAATAGCGCAAGCCGGTCGGTTGCGGCCCGTCCCGGAATACGTGACCGAGATGTCCGTCGCAACCCGCACATCGGATTTCCGTGCGAATCATGAACAACGATCTGTCCCTGCGCTCGGTCACCGCTTGCGGATTCATCGGCTGGGAAAAACTCGGCCAGCCCGTGCCGGATTCGAATTTCGCGCCGGATGCGAACAGGGGTTCGCCGCAACCCGCGCAAGCAAAAGCGCCGTCGCGTTTTTCGTGGTTGAGCGCCGACGTGCCGGCGCGTTCGGTGCCATTCCGCCGCAATACATAATACTGCTCGTTCGACAGTTGCCGGCGCCATTCGGCATCGGATTTGACGATTTTCGGTTTTGCCTGCTCGCTCATGATTAACGCTCCATGTGTATCGGGTCGCCAATGTAGCGTCCGCCTGCCGAATGTGAAGGGAAAGCGCGCCAGTTCCGGCAAATCGGGCTTGAAACCCCCGAAGCGCCCCGGCCAAGTCTTGCCGCCCCGATGTTCTGTGTTTATGTGACAACAGTGGCGATGCCGTGCGTCGAACCAAAAATACCGGAAACCGGGACGAATAAATGGCTACCAGCGCACAGACATTAACATTTCTTGCGCTGGTTTCGCCGTTCATCGCAGCTTTGTTCGCTCCCGTATTAACCAAGGCGTTCAGGCACAACGCCGCCTGGATTCTCGCTCTCGTTCCCGCCTGGATATTTTATCACTTTTGCGGATTTCTGCCTGATGTGGCCGACGGTCGGAACGTCACCGGCGGATTTCAGTGGATTCCCAGTTTCAATGTCAATTTTTCATGGTTTCTCGATGGCCTCTCGCTGACCTTCGCGTTGCTGATTTCGGGCATCGGCACATTCATCGTTCTCTATAGCGGCGGGTATCTCAAGGGTCATGAACATCAGGGCCGGTTCTTCTCCTACATTCTGATGTTCATGGGCGCGATGCAGGGCCTGATCGTTTCCGATAGCTTCCTGATGCTGTTCGTGTTCTGGGAACTGACGTCGATCACGTCGTTTCTGCTGATCGGATTTGATCACGCGCGCGAAGCGTCACGACGGGCGGCGATGCAGGCGCTTGTGGTCACAGGCATGGGCGGCTTGTCATTGCTCGCCGGCCTGCTCGTGATCTGGAACGTCACCGGCCACAGCGAATTGTCATTGCTCCTGATGACCGATGATGCGCTGCGCGAAAGCCCGTTCTACCTGCCTGCATTCGCGCTTGTCCTAGGAGGTGCGTTTACCAAATCGGCCCAGTTCCCGCTGCATTTCTGGTTGCCCAACGCGATGGAAGCGCCGACTCCGGTTTCCGCCTATCTGCACTCGGCGACAATGGTGAAGGCCGGTGTCTATCTTGTCATGCGGCTCAATCCGGTGATGGGCGAAACCGTGGCGTGGGAAACCGTATTGCCCCTGTTCGGCGGCGTGACGCTGATCGTCGGCACACTGCTGGCCGTCCGCCAGACCGATTTGAAGCTCATGCTGGCCTATACGACCGTCGCCTCGCTCGGCCTGCTTGTCATGCTGACCGGATTCGGATCCGAAAAGGCGGTAGAAGCGGCGGTTCTCTATCTGATCGCACATTCGCTCTTCAAGGGATCGCTGTTCATGGTCGCCGGACTGATCGACCACGGAGCGGGAAGCCGCGACGTGACGAAGCTCGGCGGACTGCGGCAAGCCATGCCGATAACCTTCGCCGCCGCCCTTGCCGCGGCGCTGTCCATGGGAGGGCTGCCGCCATTCGCCGGCTTCCTGGCCAAGGAAGGGATCTACGCCGCACTCGGGTTCGCGGACGGCTGGCCGGGTTTCCTGACGCTCGTCGCCATGGCCGGCAACGCGCTGATGTTCGCGATCGGCTTTACCGTGGCGCTGAAACCGTTCCTCGGAAATCGGCCCAGGGCGATGGAGAAAGCCCATGAAGGCCCGGTCTTGCTCTGGGCGGGGCCTGCCGCGCTGTCGGCGCTCGGCGTCGCATTGGCCCTCTTTTCGGGCCCCTATCATCATTATCTGTCAAGCCCGATGGCAAGCGCCGTCGCCGGAAGCGAAATTCATGTCCACATTTCGGTCGTGCCCCACATCGGATCGCCTCTGATCCTCTCGGCCGTCACAATCGCGCTCGGCGGCGCGGCCTATATGGGCGTCGACCGCGGGCGGGAATTGATGAACCGCATTCTCGCCGCGATCGGGTGGGGTCCGGACAAGGGGTTCGATCAGGCCATTCGCGGCCTGGTGAGAATCGCGACCGGAGTGACCCGTATCGTTCACAACGGAAGGCTTGAAGTTTACATGACGATCACCTTCGTCGCCGTCGGAATCATGCTGTTCGCCCCGATGATCTACTGGGGTGAAATGCCCACGATGCCCGCCATGCCCGATCTCGAATTTTATGAGTGGACCGTACTGGGTATCGCGGTTCTCGGCCTTGCCGCCGTCGCGAACGCCAACGATCGCCTGACCGCGATCGTTTCACTCGGTATCCAGGGATTCGCCGTGGCGTTGCTGTTCATGTTGCTGGGCGCGCCGGACCTGTCCTTTACCCAGTTCATGGTGGAAACGCTGTCGGTTGTCATTCTAGCGCTGGTCATGACGCGGCTGCGCCTGTCGCCCGCCGATCATCGCCCGCCGGGCGAACGGTTCATCGACATATGCGTTGCCGGCATTTGCGGCGCGGGCCTCGGCATGCTGCTGCTGAAGGTCACCCAACTGCCGTTCGATCCGGCGCTGAGCGAGTTTTTCAATGCGAATGCGCGGATCATCGCCCACGGGCGCAATGTGGTCAACGTGATCATCGTCGATTTCCGCGGCCTCGATACGCTGGGCGAGATTGCCGTGGTGATGATCGCGGGTCTGGCGATACTGGCGCTGATCAGAATCCGCTCCGGTCGCACGAAGACACACGGTTCAAAGGCGGAAGGGGTCTGACATGCGTACCGTGATTTTCCGAACGATCGCGCCTTACCTCACCAGCCTGATGGTGCTCTTTTCCATATTCGTGCTGCTGCGCGGCCATAACGAACCCGGCGGTGGCTTCATCGGCGGATTGATCGCCGCCTCGGCATTCGCCATCCACGGCATTGCCTGCGGCGTGCAGGCCGTACGCCGCGCGATCCGTTTCCATCCGATGGCCATTTCGGGATTCGGTCTGTTGCTGGCCGCTCTCTCCGGCGTTCTTTCCCTGCCCTTCGATGCGCCGTTCCTGACCGGACTCTGGTCGGAAACCGATCTGTTCGGCCTGGGCATCGTTCTATCCACGCCGCTGTTTTTCGACATCGGGGTCTATCTGGTCGTGGTCGGCGCGATCACCTCCATCGCGCTGGCGCTGGAAGAAAGAGAAACCCTGTAGTGGAAACCGCCCTTTCCATAACCGTCGCCGTCTTTTTCGCCGTGTCGATCTATCTGATGCTGTCAAAGCACATCATTCGGATCGTCATTGGCGTCGCCATACTGAGCAACGCGGTAAACCTGTTGATTTTCACCGCCGGCCGGATCGTGCGGGAAGTTCCGCCAATCATCCCCGAAGAAGCCCGTGCGCCGCTTGTCGAGACCGCCAATCCGCTGCCGCAGGCGTTGATCCTCACAGCGATCGTGATCTCGTTCTCGTTCTTCGCGTTTTTGCTGGTGCTGGCGTATCGGACCTACCAGTCGCTGGGTACCGACGATACGGATGAGATGCGGCTGGCCGAACCGGAAGGCGAGGGGCTCCCACCCCTTGGCTATTGAGGCGGGCATGGCGGCAAAATCGTCAAAAGCGGTCGATATCAGCGATGCGATGGTCGTCGATCCGGTCGCCGCCGCCGATTGGCTGGTGGTCGCGCCGGTGGCGATTCCCCTGATCGCGGGCGCCATATTGCTTATGTTCCGCAAGGAAACCGCGATTCAGGCTTCGATCGCGGTCTTCGCCCTTGCGTTGACCTTCCTCGCAGAGGTCGGTCTTCTGGCCAGAGTGGCGAGCGACGGCCCGCTGGTCATGACCATGGGGCGCTGGCTGCCGCCGTTCGGCATCAGCTTTTCCGCCGATGTTCTCGGCGCGTCCTTTGCCGCCGTTTCCGGCCTGATCGCATCGGTCTGCGCCGCCTATGCCGCGCGGGATATCAACGCCATCGGCAGACGGTACGGATTCTATCCGTTCCTGCTGCTGATGATGGCGGGTGTCGCGGGCGCGTTTCTGACCGGTGACATTTTCAACCTGTATGTCTGGTTCGAAGTGCTGCTGATCTCCTCGTTCGGGTTGTTAATTCTCGGCTCGGAAAAAGAGCAGCTGGACGGCGCGGCCAAATATGCGCTGCTCAATCTTGTCGCGACGACCCTGTTCCTGATCGCGACGGGATATCTCTATGGAACCTTCGGGACGCTCAACATGGCCGACATCGCCCGCAAGGCGGACGATCTGAGGGCCACTGGTCCCCTGATGACGCTGGCCGGCCTGTTCCTGCTGGCGTTCGGCATGAAAGCGGCGGCCTTTCCGGTTAATTTCTGGCTTCCCGCGTCCTACCATACGCCGCGAATAGTCACTTCGGCGCTGTTCGCCGGATTGCTGACGAAGGTCGGGGTCTACGCGCTGATGCGCATTCTGGTGATGCTGATGCCGCCCGAACGGGACGTCCTTGGCCAGATAATCGCTTGGATCGCGGTTGGAACGATGATCGTCGGTATTCTGGGCGCGCTGGCGCAATCCGACATCAGGCGTCTTCTCGGATTCGTCGTCATTTCCGGCATCGGGACCATGATCGCCGGCCTCGCGCTCGGCAGTCCCCTCGGCCTGTCGGGAAGCGTCCTCTACGCGGTGCATTCGATGTTCGCCATGACGGGCCTGTACCTGGTCGCCGGGCTGATCAGGGAACAGGCGGGCAGTTTTTCGCTGCACAATGCATCGGGCCTGTACCGCGACAACCCGATATTGGCGGGCGCGGCGCTGCTGCTCATTCTGGCCGCCTCCGGATTGCCGCCGATGTCGGGACTGTGGCCCAAGGTGTTCTTGGTCAAGGCTTCCCTCGATGTCGGCGCGTGGTGGCTGGCGGCCGCGATTCTCGTCGCCGGCCTGCTGACGACGATCGCGCTGGGACGGGTTTTCGCCTTGGCGTTCTGGAGAAACGGGGAACGGATGCAGGCGCCGGTCGACAGCGAAAAAATGCGCCTCGGTTATGCCGCCATCGCGGTCATCGCCGTTCCGACGGTATTGCTCGGCGTCTGGCCCGAACCGGCCATGCGACTGACCGATGCGGCGGCTGACGGCCTGCTCAACGCCTCCGGCTACATCGAAGCGGTCTTTCCGGCGCCGGCGCAATGATCCTGTATATCAATCATATCCTGCTCGCGATCGTCTGGGCGGCGGTGACGGGATCGTTTTCACCGGCCAATCTGCTGTTTGGACTGGTGCTGGCGACGGGTGCGCTTTACGTCATTCGCGAACAGGTCGGCTCGCTCGGCTACTTTGCCCGGGCGAGGCGCATCGTTTCGCTGGGACTTCTGTTCATCTACGAACTCATTCTGTCGGCATGGCGCGTCGCGGTGCTGGTGGTCTCGCCCTCAATGAAACTTCAACCGGGAATCATCGCCTATCCGCTGACCGTCAAGCGCGATTTCGAGATCACGTTGCTGGCCAATCTCATCACGCTGACACCGGGAACCCTATCCGTCGACGTGTCGGAAGACGAGACCGTCCTCTACGTCCATTGCATCGATTGTTCGGACCCCGTGGCGACGGTCCGCGACATCGCCGATGGATTTGAGCGGAAAATCATCGAGGCTTTCCAATGACCGGCAGCGAAGCATTCCTCGATGCGACTATTCTGATCGCGCTCGCCCTGCTCAGCATTTCGTTTCTGATCACGGTTTTTCGCGTCGTGATCGGCCCGACACTGCCCGATCGCATCCTGGCCTTGGATATGCTGGTCGCCGTGGCGCTCGGCTTTATCGCGGTGATCGGCATCAAGACGGGTTATGCGCTTTATCTGGACATCGCCATCGCGCTGGGTCTGGTCGGCTTCCTGGCGACCGTCGCGTTTGCGCGATTCGTCATGAGCCGGGAAGCCGGAACGGGGCCGAAACCGGGAGGAACGACGGACGGGAACGCCGTAAATGATTGATGTCGCTCAAAACTGTATTGCCGGTCTGCTCATCATCATCGGCGCGGCTTTCGTTCTTGTCGCCTCGCTGGGGCTGATCAGGCTGCCGGATGTCTATTCGCGTATGCACGCCGCCTCCAAGGCCGGAACGCTCGGGTCCGGCGTCATGCTGCTGGCGCTGGCGGTGGTTGCGGAGGATCAGGCCACGGTCACGCGGGCGCTGGCCGGTATACTGTTCTTCCTTCTCACCGCGCCGGTTTCGGCGCATCTGCTGGCGAAGGCGGCATATGCCGCGGGCTACCGATTGTGGGAACATTCCGTTCTCGACCAGATGGTTCCGGAGGCTGAAAAGGATAGAAAAGAGGAACCCGCGGCTGATAGAGGTGAAATATCCGGAGATAGTTCCGCGACGTGATTGCAATGCTCCGAACCGGCGGACAAGAAACAATTTCAAACGAATGGCGGCATCAGAATTAAGGATCGATCATCGCAATGGATTACCGGATATTGAAATAATGAGTTGACATATACTGCGAATCTGTCCATGTAGACAATCAAGTGTGAGGCATTTCGTTGGAAGTGCCGCGCGAGTTGAAGCGCAAGGTGAGAAAATATCCGCGCTTCCCGGAACATGCGAAAACACGAAGGGTGTGGGACTCATGGATATAGTAGAAGCCGAAATGAAATCTTCCGACATGCTGATGGAGCTTACCGCCGATGTCGTGGCGGCATATGTAAGCAACAACCCGGTGCAGGCCGTGGACCTTCCCGCGCTTATCGCGAATGTGCATGAAGCGCTGGGACGGGTGGGCGTTCCCGAAGCCGCGCCGCAGGAAAAGCCGAAGCCCGCCGTCAATCCGAAAAAGTCGATCCACGACGACTATATCATCTGCCTGGAAGACGGCAAGAAATTCAAGTCGTTGAAGCGGCACCTGATGACTCATTTCGGGCTTACGCCCGAACAGTACCGGGAAAAGTGGCGGCTGGACGTCAATTACCCGATGGTGGCACCGAACTATGCCGCCTCCCGCTCCGCGCTGGCCAGGAAAATGGGCTTGGGCCGCAAGCGCAAGGGGAAATAACCTCCCGAGCGTGATTTTGCGCGTTGGAATCGCGGTGCCGGTTCGGCGCCGCGTTTTTTATCTGAGATGCTCTCTAAGCTGAGACAGCGCGATGTGGCGGTCGAGATCATAGTTCTAGTGTCATGACCTATTGTTTAACGTGTTTTCAGGTTGATGCAAATGAGGTTGGAGGAGGCAAACGCCCGGAGGTTTGCGATGTCTGCTTTGTTTTGGTTGTCTGATCGTCAGTTCGCGTTAATGCGCCCGTATTTCCCACTCGCTCACGGCGTACCGCGCAGTGATGATCGCACGGTCCTTTCCGGGATTGTCGATGTGATCGGCAATGGTCTTGGCCGGCGCGATGCACCCATCGATTACGGCCCGCACAAGACCCTCTACAACCGCTTTGTGCGGTGGAGCCGATTGGGCGTCTTCGATCGACTATTCAGCAGCTTGGCGGCAAGAACGGGTGAGCCGGACATCGTGCGGGTCGATGCCACTCACCTGAAAGCGCACCGGACTGCTTGCAGTCTGGCAAAAAAGGGGATGTTCCCCGCCACATTGGGCGAACAAAAGGCGGGCTGAACTCCAAACTTCATGCCGTCGTCAACGATGAGGGTAAACCCATCGTCATGGCGCTGACGGCAGGGCAGGCGTCCGATCACATTGGAGCCAAGATCGTCTATCCCGGATTACCAAATGCCGGAACCCCGATTGGCGACAAGGGATACGACAGCGATGAATTGCGCGCCGCACTCAAAACCAAGGGGATTGGCTCTTGCATACCGCCACGCGCGAAGCGCAAGAACCCCGCCAGGTATTGCAAAACGTTGTATAAACAATGCCATAAGGTCGAAAATGCCTTCGGCAGACTGAAAGACTGGAGACGCATCGCAACCCGTTACGACAGATGCGCCGACACCTGCTTCGCAGCAATAACAATCGCTGCAACCGTAACCTTCCAGCTCAATTAATAAGCCCTGACGCTAAGCGTTTTGGGCGAATTGACCCGTGCCTCTTCACGTGACCGACCGCAACAAGATCGCCAGCGACGCAGAAATGCTTACGGTGGCGATCAGCGTCCGAAGTGTGACCATGGCCGCCATCGCCTGAACACGCAGGTTTGCGCCAACGCGGTCCCGATGAATGAGTTGTGCCGGGCACTGCCCTGAAGGATCGACGTAGCTTGCGGCGCCGCAAATCCCATCAGGCGCGCGTTAATGACCGTAAAGATCCAGCGCGGCGACGAACCCACCCGGTCCAGTTCGGGAGGGCTCAGACGGCGCGAGATTGGCCTGATGACGGCAGTGGCGCCGATTGCGGCGATGCGGTCGCGCAGCCGATTGCTGTCATAGGCGGCGTCAGCCGGAAGGCTCCGGCCCGATCCAACGGCGCCCGGCATGTCGTCGGCGCAGCGCCCGTCATGCGCCTGTTTCGCCGTCAATTTCAGCGGGGTCGGCACGCGCGTCGGTGACGACCTGTATCTTCGTGGTCAGACCGCCCCGCGAACGCCCCATGCATCCGGCTCGAACGTCAGCCGGACCGGTGGTTTCGGCACTTTGCGCACCCCCTTCTTGCGTTCACCCCGTGCTAGCGAAACCGGATCAAGGAGGAACCCACGGATTGCTCCGATCCGTCATAAGCTGCCGACACCGCGTCGAATATACGGTCCCGGACACCGACCCTGCCCCACCGGACGAACCGATTGTAGCAGGAGGGGCCATAGCGGTCGGGAGTGTCGGCCCGAGCCGCCGGTAGATGCCGTTCGGAACCTTCCGGTCGTCCACCCGAGCGACGCCACGAGGCTTGTTCGGCAAGAGTGGTTCGATGATCAACCATTTGAAATCGGTCGGTTCACAACGGCGGCGCGTCATGCCGCTCTCCTCTTTCAAACAAGTGAACCGGCAATCCCAAAAGGCCGCTACTCATTCATGAGGGCGCAGCCTAGGCGATCGATTCTTTTCAGCAGTGCGGCTTTGTCCGGGCCTTTCAAATTCGCGGCGACATCGCAGTCGATTCCCAGCAACGCCGCAGATACGGCCCGGCACCGCGCCAGCGCTCTTTCATCTTTTTGCTTGAGCCGCGCGAAGGCTTCGATTTGCCGTGCAATCGGCGGGCGGTTTTTTATATCATCTCCGATGTGAATGCGCCGCCATGTTTTCCGGGAACTGAGCAGTCGTGGATAAATCAACCCGTGAAATTTCATCGCGCTCCAATTAACCGAGCAAAAATAAATTTTTGATGCGATTTGACGATTGTAGCGCTCCTCTTTTGTTCACAATTCGCCCTGTTTCCAATATAGGAATAAATTCCTATATCAAGGAATTTGATCTTTGCGGTCAATCAGTGCGGTTCCGACGCCGGACACCAAGCGTTCATCGGCAGGCGGCTTGCGGCGATATCCGCCCCGCGACGGCGGGAAAGGACGAGACCCGCGCCAAAAGGAGCGTGCGGCGATGGCGTGCGACTGCGTGCTCGGTATTGCAGCCGCGATGTTCGATGTCAGCGGAAAGGAACTTCGAGGACCGGGCCGGTCGAGACTGGACGTATCGAGGGTGCGACAGATCGCCATGTACACTTGTCATGTCATTTTCAGACTGAGGATGAGCGATATCGGCAACGGGTTCGGGCGGGACCGCACAACCGTGCTGCACGCCTGCCATTTGATCGAGGATCTGCGCGACGACGCGGAATTCGACGCCATGGTCGCCTCTTTCGAGCGCGTGGCCCCGCAGCCCTAAAGTTCCATGGCGGCGACGCATGAACCCGAGTACTGTCCGACACGGAAAACCGGAAAAACAAGCTCGCCGGACTTTACGCTTTCTGGCGTTCGGCAAGGTAAAGGGCACCGCGGCGGCGCATTCGGATTGCGTCCTGCTGACCAATATGGACGGCGTCACGATCTCGGCGCGGAAAGATATTCTGCGCCGGATGGAATCGGCCGAACTGATCGCGAATGACGGGTAAACGCCGAGGATGATTGATTCCGGACGCAATCATTTACGTCGCACGACGGCGTGCGAGGAACCCTTCTCCCGGCAACATTCGGTGATCGACGCCGACCATACGACCGGGACGGACGGATCCGAACGGCCGGTCGCGATAAATTTCTCGGAGTCGCCGCTGGCGATGTTGACGAAGATGAAGACGAGATCGGGAGTCCCGTTTCTCGAACATGGCGAGTTTCACGCCGGGGAGCGGCCGAGAGCCGATTTCGACAGGGGCGGGTTGCAGCCGCGAGTCGGTGTCGACACTGGAACAATCCGGCGAGCCGGTCTGGTCGGCGTACATGCGGCGGCAAAACCGATTTGTGGGATGCGGCGATGCCCATCCGTATCAGGGGCGAACGCGAGGCGAAGTGAGGTCACGTCAATCAGACGGCCGTTTCCCTTACCGCGCCGGCCTCGTTTTGAATGCGCCTGATCATCGAACGCAGGCCATTGGCGCGCTGTGGCGTCAGATGTTCGTCGAGCCCGAGTTGACGCAATGTGGCCTCGGCGTCGGTCGCGAGGATCCTGCTGGCGGGTTTTCCGGAATAGAGCGCCAGAACGATGGCAACCAGACCACGAACGATATGGGCGTCCGAATCGCCGCGAAAACTCAGGACGGGGTCGGGACCGTCATCCGCTTTTGTGACGAGCCACACCTGGCTGACACACCCCTGCACTTTGGTCCGGCCATTGCGTTCACAATCGCCGAGCGGCTCCAGTTCCCTGCCCAGATCTATCACGTACCGATAGCGGTCTTCCCATTCGTCGAGGAACGCAAAATCGTCAACTATGGTTTCGATGGCGGTCGTCATTGCGTGCACGGTCCGTTTGACTTTGCATATAGCGGTCCGCAGCCGCGCCGTCACCATCGGATTATGTAAACGGTGGCATGCGAATTCAGGATAATCGCCGGCTCGAAAAAGCGGGACGACGCCCGGCGGGCGGGCAAGGTCAGTTCGCGCCCCCGCCGATGCCGCCGGTGTCAGGTTTTTGCCCGTCGCTTGCGAGATGGGTGTCCAGAGCCTCGTAGGCGATGCGGGCACCGTCGCGCGCGCTGATTCCGATTGTTTTCAATACGGCATGGCCGGATTGGCATGCATCCGGCTTCCGCCCGCAGAACCCGGAGAGATCGCGAGCGACCTCGCCGGCGGTGTGGAGGATTTGCGGCGGAACGGCCGTCTCGCTCCGCGGTTCCGATTCGCCGCCATGGGGAATCAGGACAAGGACGAGTCCCAGCCAGAACGCGACTTTGACGATAAAACGCATTCCCGGTTCCCCTTGTTACGCAAACGCCACCTTGGGCGGGTATCCTCAATATGGCCATGACACAGCGCCCGCCAAGGGCGATTTCCAATCGATAGGAACATTCGATTAAAATTTTCGATAAATTTGTCCGACCGGCGAATGGAAAAATGAGGCGGTGATCGGATCGCGGGGGTAATTTCAATCATGATTTTTGTTAACTCCATGAAATTTACGTGAGAAATTACATGACTGCTCGACGTACCCAATCCGGCCATCGGCTGACGACTTGCAGGCCGGGCCAGGATTTCATTTACCATAAGGAGACGTCGGCGGGAAAAATCGCCGATTTTTCCGCAATCGGCGAGGTCATGACGATCATCGCGCCGCCCCTTATCCATTCTTTAAACGCTGGGTGCGTATCTGAGTGTGACGGCGGTCGCGGAGAAGATTTCCGGGCCGCGAACGAGTGACGCCGCGGTGAGTATCTGGTTTTGAGTGGTTCAACCGAAAGATCGGGCAATCCGCGGGAGCGCATGGCCGCCGCCTGCGACCGGCTGGTCGCCCCGGCCGTCACCGACCCGCATGAGCGTGATATTCATCGCCGCCTTGTCGCGATCCTGCTCGCATCGCCGTTTCCGCTGGCCGGTCTGGTAAGCCAAGTGTCTTACGGCGCCGTGGACGACGGAACGCTTCTGGCGATCGTATGTGCGATTTTCGCCGCCGCCTGGATGGCAACGGGGGTCGTCGCGGCGACGGCGAAGACGGCGATCGTACAGGCATTGTTCCTTGTCGTCTCGACGTCGATCATCGGGTTTTCGATTTCAACGGCGGGTCTGTTGCAGTTGCCTCTCGTTCTGCTCCTCCTCGCCCCTCCCTTCGAATGCTGGTGGCTGCATCGGGCGCGGGGCCCTTCGAACAAGGGATGGTGGGCGTCCGTCGGCGCGGTCACGATCGCGCTCCTGTCTTCGGGGGATAATGCCGGAATTGTCCGTGAGTTCAGCGCGGAGCTCTGGATCATCCCGCTTCTGTACGCCGTCACAATGTGGATTCGTTGCGCCGGCCCGCGACCGACCGCCGGTTCCGCATCGCCGGGCTGGGCGGATGCGTGCGATCTCGCCGCCCGGATTTCCGGCGCGACGATATTCGATGTCGACGCCGACGGGGAAGTTCTCGATTCTACCCGTCATGCCCGGACGACGTTCGGCGTTCCCCGGACATTGCTCATGGGCAGGGGGCTTTTCGAGAGGATTCACGTGACCGACCGGGTTCGGTACATGTCGATTCTCGCCGATGTCAGAACCGATGGCGTGCGCCGGTTTGCGGACCTGCGTGTGCGGCAACCGTCGATTCCCGGCCCGTCGGGCGGCGCCAACTACCGGCCGCTTCGCTTCGAGTTCGCCCGCCGGCCGGACGACGCCGGCTTCGTCGTCGTGCTCGTTCGGAACGACGCCGAAATCGCGGAACTTCGCTCGGCGATGGCCAGGGCAAGGGGTCGGGCCGATATGACGGAGACCGCGAAAATCCGTTTTCTCGCCTCGGTCGGCCACGAACTGCGAACCCCGCTCAACGCGATCATCGGCTTCGCGGACATGCTGCAAAACGAAATGTTCGGACCGTTTCCGGATTCCCGGCAAAAGGAATATGCCCAGTTGATCGGCCAGTCGGGAAATCATCTCCTTTCCGTCGTCAACGCCATTCTTGACGTGTCGAAGATCGAATCGGGAAACTATCCGATCGAACCGGAACCGTTCGCGTTCCGCGACGCGCTCGATATGTGCCACTCCATGATGGTTCTTCAGGCCGCGACCAGGAAAATCTCCATTGTCCGGGATATCGACAAATCCGTGGGAGAAATCTCGGCCGACAGGCGCGCGGTCCGGCAAATGCTGATCAATCTGGTGTCGAATGCGATCAAGTTCACGCCGCAAGGCGGCCGGATACTGATCGGCGCCGACGTGAAGAATGGCCGGCTGCGGTTTCGCGTCAGCGACAACGGGATCGGCATACCGGCGGAAGATCTTGAACGGATCGGCCGGCCGTTCATGCAGGTCCGGAACGATCATGCCCGCCGGTATGAGGGAACCGGGCTCGGCCTGTCGCTGGTGAAAGGTCTGGTGGCGTTGCACGAAGGGGACATGCACATCGACAGCGCCCCGAATTGCGGCACCACCGTTTCAATCGGTCTCCCGGTTGACGGACCTTCAATTCCGGCTGCCGGGAGTGAACCGGCGTCAACCGATATCAGCGAACTGAACCCTGGGGTCGGGACAAATGAAGCGGCGCGCAAACAGGCGTAAGGGCGCAAGGCGCAAATCTCTTCCGCGATGGATCGTGGGCAACGGAGCCGCCTTCATCGCGCGCAATCCGATCGCCGTCGGGGGCGGCGGCGCGTTCCTGTTCACATTGTTTTTCGTTTCCGCCAATGCGCTCTGGTATCAGCCGCACACCCATCAGGGCGCCTTTTTTCCGACGCGGCCGTCGGGTGTTGACGCACCGGCCAGGATCGGGGACGGAGGACCGCCGGCGGTTGTGCCCAGGGAACTCGAGACCACGATCCGGATGGAACGCGAAGACGCGGCGCCGGCGCCGGGAGATCCGGTGATTCAAAGAGTGCAGGCGATTTTACGCGATCTCGACCTCTATGCCGGCTCCGTGGACGGCGTCGCCGGTCCCGAGACCAGGGACGCCATTCGCGATTATCGCCGAATCATGGGTCTGGAGCAGATCGGGGAAATCGATGAGGTGCTTTTGGATCAACTGGGAGCCAGACCGACCGACCGGACCGCTTCCACGACCCCCTTGCCGGTTACGCGACCGCCCGCCGCGACGCCGGAAGCGGACAAGGGCGAGCGGCGAGGGTCGATTGTCGCGCGCGTTCAGGGCGGGCTGAGGGCTTTCGGCAATGACCATATCGAGGTCGACGGGATCACCGGCCCGCAAACACGTGAGGCGATCCGCGAATTCCAGGCCCTGTTCGGTTTGGAGACGACCGGCGAGGCCGATGAAGCCGTTCTTTCCAAGATGCGCGACCTCGGCCTTGCGGGCTGAACGGATGACATGTTCGATCTGAGAACGGCGGGCCGGTGCGCCTGACATCGCGGATATTCGTTTCCGCGTTGCTGCGCCGGGTCCATTCGACCGGCGGGTTTGCCGCCGTCCTTCGGCGCGGCGACGAGGAAGCCGGCGCCATCTACATTTCGTGCCGAAGCCGGTCCGGCGAATTGCTGCTGTTCGCGCCGGCGCCGCAGGCGCTCTACGATGAAGCAAAGCCCGACGACCGCCGGTTCACGATGACGTATCGCGGGTCGGATCACAATGAGATCACGGACAGGATCGAGCGGGAATCCCGCTTTGACGCGGACATCTGGGCGGTCGAAATCGAGCCCGGGCAAAGCCCGGTCGAAGACCTGATCGAAATCACCGGGTGACGGTTCCCGACCGCTCTATGACGCGATCGCCCGATGAGGACCGGCCTCTTTCCAGCCGCTGACCGTTTCCCGCGATCTTTCGGCGGCCAGCGCTTCGTACCCGGCAAGAAACCGACGGATTTTCCCGATCCCGGCGAAGGCCGCCGGCCGGATCGCCGATATGAGAAGAAACGCCAGTTCGGGGCTTACATCGAGCGCCTTCAAGGCAATCGCGAAATCCGTTGGCCGGTCACTTTCGGTTATCTGTCGCGCGGTCGCGAAATCGAGCCCGAGCGCATCGGCAAGCGCGGTCTGAAACAGCGGCGCTCTGCCGGACAGCGCCGATTCCCGCAGTCCCGCATGATAGGCCATGCTGTTCGCCGGACGCATCATGTTCCGCAGCTTCCGGCGCGCCCGCGCGGCAGGCTCCCCGTGAACCGGCTTGTCCGGTCCGAACATGTCGCCGGCGGCGAGCGTCCTCAGGCGATCGATCTCCGGATCGTTGAGCGCCGACAGCAAATCGTGTATCGGCCGCACGAGATTCGCGCGTCCGGCGATCGCGCGGGCATGCGGGATGCCGCAATTCGCGATAAGGGATATCAGGTCGACATCGCGCAACGCCTTCGACCGTACGAGCAGCGGCGCGGCGATATCCGCCGTTTCGCCGGCCAGCCGGTGCACGAGGCCGGGCGGCGCATGTTCGCATTTTGAAAGCGCGGCGGCGGCGAATCGCCGGGATTCGCGGGAAACCTCATCGACCAGTGGCATGGCGAGGTCGTCGAGCCGGGCAATATCGCGACGCGACGGCCGGGTCAGCGAACAAAAGGCCGACACCGCGGCGCGGAAGATATTTTCGCGCGTCGCCGGCTCCGATGTCCGGGATTCGATTTGACGGAATTCGACGGAGGAGATCGACGGCACCGGCACACACTCACGCTGACTCGAACTGGCGGCGAACGCATAATCATGCGATTTTGTCCAATTTAGCGGCGATATGTTAGCAAGCTGTTAACCGTACGGTGCGGTAATCGCTCGCGGAAATGTTGCGTAAACCGCCCGTCCCAAGGGCATCGGGAAACTTTCGTGGGAAGGGTCCGATCGATGGCCACGATACTGAACTTCAGCCTCGCCGGCAGACCCGCGCTCCGGCCTCGACCGCCGACCGGGGAGACCGGCGCGATCGTTCTGTTTCCCGGTATCCGGTACGAGCGGCTGGAAGACCGACGGACGGGGCGTTCGGCCGGCAAGGCGGCGGGTTCTTCCGGCGGAAAACCCGGGTGCAAGACGGACTTCTAGAGCAAGATGACTCTAGATTGGCTCAGTTTTTCACTGAATGGAATTGTGGTTCTCTACCGGTGAAGGAGGCCAGCATGGATGTCACGCTTTATACCACCGTCCCTAGATGTTGATCCTATTTGCATAATCGCGTGTTGTGGTTAAACGGACGGTGGCGGTCTTGTTGGCGCGCAGGCAGGCCCGGACGTTTTCGACGGGGTTGATCTGTGGAGCGTGGGGCGGCAGCGGCATGAGCGTGATGTTATCGGGAACGCGCAGCGCCCTTGCGCCGTGCCGGCGCGTCGGTCTCGGCGCGTTCGGGACAGACGGCGCCAAAGATGCGGGTCCATTCGCATCCGGTATTGCGCGGCGCCCTGCCGGCCGACACGCGCTTTGTGCCGGCGCCACACCTCGATTTTCTTGCCGCGCACCGCATCGGGCAGGTCGGCCTGTACCTTGGCGGCAAAGCTTTCAAACGCCTCCCGGGCCTGCGGGTCGGATTTCGTGCGGGCGCACCGAAAGGCGCCGAAACCCGAGCGCGGCAAGCTGCCTGCTTGCCGTGCGTTCCTGCATCGTCACACCCAAGCGCCTTTCGGTCTCGCGTTGCAGACCGACACGCCGCCAGTCGACAATACCGTGCGTTTCCGGACCGGGGCCTGCGCGGACGCGCGCGGCAAGCGCGGCCTTCCGCGCCGCGTCGAGGAGTGGGGCACGCCCCGGCGCCCGGCAAGCCCCTCAAGACCTTCCTCGTTGTAGCGATGGAGCCAATCCCGTAGCGGCCGGCGGTCCATCCCGCAGTTTGCGGCTGCCGACTTGCGGTCGGCGCTCTCCGGAACCAATGCGACCGCCACCATACGCCGCGCGGCCCTGGCATCATGGCTCCGGGAGCCGGCAGCATGGAGTTCCCTTGACGTCAAATCCGTCCGCATGATCGCAACCGCCATCAAAACCTCCATCCTTCGATGAAAGTGAACCGGAACCTGCACCATATGGAAATCCACAAAGGCGTCAGGCCCATTGGCCAGTGATATGAGGCCGGCTCAGTTTTTGGCTGCATTGAATTGTGGTTTCTCTTTGAGGGTTGGATGTGGTTCAGGATCCATAACGGTGAAGGAGGCCGGTATGGATGACGCGACCTTACCCGAATGATCTTCGTGAACGTATTGTTTCCGCGATGCAGGCTGGAGAGAGCCATCACCGGGCTGCGGAGCGGTTTGGAGTTGCGCCGTCGGGCGTTGTGAAGTGGAGACTGCGCGCGGCGCGGACCGGCTCGGTGAGGCCTGCGAAGATGGGCGGGTATCGCCGCCCGGTTCTGGAGTCGCATCGGGGTTGGCTGTTGGATCGGGTGCGGAACTCTCCGGCCGTGTTGCAGGAGATGCCGGCGGAGTAGTGCGGGGGCGCGGTGAGCCACGATACTGTCTGGCGTTTTCTGCGCGGCTGCGGGTTCGGTTTCAAGAAAAAGACGCTGGTCGCCGATGAGTGCGAACGCGCGGACGTGAAACGCCGTCGCGAGCGGCGGCGGCGCCATTGAGGCCGGATCGACCCGCGCCGGTCGGTGTTCATCGACGAGACCCGGGTGAAGACCAACATGGCGCCGCTCAGGGGCCGGGCGCCGAAAGGCAACGCCTGCCGAGAGTGTCCGATCTTCTGTGTATGACTGATCTGGTTCATGCTTTTGCATAAGGAAGCAAGGATGACGATTTCCAAGGAACGACTGGACGAACTTCTTCAGGGCTGTGAGCAGCCTGAAGACATGGTTGGCGATACAGGGCTGCTGAAGGAACTCAAGATCAAGCTGATGGAGCGCCGGCGCGCACCTGCTAATCCTGCCACCCTACAGCCCCCGATCGAACAGGCTTTCGCAAAAGCTCAAACACCGGGTGCGCAAAACACAGGCACGCTCCCGCGACAACCTCTGATGTGCTGTAGGATCAATGGCCTGCGAACCATCGGCATCGACGAGCCCAAGCGGCCTCGCCAACATGGCCTGCACCATGAAGCGATGGCTCAAAGGGCGAAGTGCGCCTGCGTGATGCCAAAAGGCACGAAGTCGGTGAGACGGACTGCCGAAACCAGCCCAAAAGCGCCGAAAACACCGCATCCCATCTAGGCATCAGTTCAAAGCCGCAAATCTGAGCCGGTTTCCAGAGATGTCCACGTCATGATCCCGCCAGTGACCGTGAGGACAATGACGCGCCGCGGACGTTTGCCTTTGGCTCACCGGCGCCATGGTGAACTGGTCCACGTCACGTCTATGAAAGCGAGATATTCGGGATCAATGTGGCACTGCGGGTCCGAATGAGACGGATTTATGGGATTTCAACCAATGAACCGGCCTCATACCACTGGCCAATGGGCCTGACGCCTTTGTGGATTTCCATATGGTGCAGGTTCCGGTTCACTTTCATCGAAGGATGGAGGTTTTGATGGCGGTTGCGATCATGCGGACGGATTTGACGTCAAGGGAACTCCGTGCTGCCGGCTCCCGGAGCCATGATACCAGGGCCGCGCGGCGTATGGTGGCGGTCGCATCGGTTCCGTAGGGTGCCCCGACCGCAAGTCGGCAGCCGCAAACTGCGGGATGGACTGCCGGCCGCTACGGGATTGGCTCCATCGCTACAACGAGGGAGGTCTTGAGGGGCTTTCCGGGCGCCGGGGCGTGCCCCACGCCTCGACGCGGCGCGGAAGGCCGCGCTTGCCGCGCGCGTCCGCGCAGGCCCCGGTCCGGAAACGCACGGTGTTGTCGGCTGGCGGCGTGTCGGTCTGCAACGCGAGGTCGAAAGGCGCTTGGGTGTGACGATGCAGGAACGCACGTCAGGCAGTTTGCCGCGCTCGGGTTTCGGCGCCTTTCGGTGCGCCCGCCCGAAATCCGACCCGCAGGTCCGGGAGGCGTTTGGAAACTTTGCCGCCAAGGTACAGGCCGACCTGCCCGATGCGGTGCGCGGCAAGAAAATCGAGGTGTGGCGCCGGCACAAAGCGCGTGTCGGCCGGCAGGGCGCCGCGCGATACCGGATGCGAATGGACCCGCATCTTTGGCGCCGTCTGTCCCGAACGCGCCGAGACCGCCGCGCCGGTCATGCCATAGGCAAACACCGCAGCCATGACCTCGCCGAAATCTCGAAGACCGTCGCTGAAGGCGCCCACGCCATCCTGGCGCCGGACGGGACGGGGCGGGCCGGCACGGCGCAAGGGCGCTGCGCGTTCCCGATAACATCACGCTCATGCCGCTGCCGCCCCACGCTCCACAGATCAACCCTGTCGAAAACGTCCGGGCCTGCCTGCGCGCCAACAAGACCGCCACCGTCCGTTTAACCACAACATGCGATTATGCAAATAGGATCAACATCTAGGGACGGTGGTATGAGCAGTATAATACGCCCCGACCCCGTCTAGATTTGATCTTTCTACAGGTTGTCCATTAGATCTCGGTCGAGTTGATTGGAGTTACCAAGCACCAACCTTGTTCGGAGGGATCGAATGAACATGCGCCAGAATGCCAGGCTGACGCCTTTGGGTCGAGAACGTCTTGTCGGCCTCATTGAGGCGGGCTTTTCTTTTCTCAGGCAGCATTGGCCTGCGGTGTTAGCGCCAAGGTGGCGGCGGAGTAGGTCCGCCGCTTACATCCTGCCTTCAAAAAGCGCTGAACGCACACGCTGCCAGCTTTCCTCTTCCGGGGCGGCGATGATGCCGTCTTCAAGCGTTGAGCAATTGTATTCGCTGCCGTCGAAACGGGCCGAATAACCGCCGGCTTCCGCATGGATAAGGGCGCCCGGCAAATGATCCCACGGCATCAGCTTGTGATAGAGCACTAAATGGGTGCCGCCGGGTGCCGTAGGCGATACTCGTGCGCGGCGCAGCGGAAACCCATGCCGGTTCCGAAGAGCGCCATATTTCCGGCCACGGTCGAACGCAGCGGTTCGGGAAGAAAATGCCAGGAAACCGTCCCGACCAATTCGGGCGTCGCGATCGGGGCGGCGACAGCGGTCTTCCGATCGGGCTTCCCGGGTGCGCGGATGGATGCGCCTCCGCCAGCCGTCGCCATCAGCGTGTCCCCGCCTACGGGATCATGAATTCAGACCCGCGATCGTTTCCCGTTCTGGACGACGGCCAGCATTGTGCCGAACAACGGTACGCCATGGGCGAAATTGAATGTTCCGTCGACGGGATCAATGACAAATGCGAGTGAGGCTTCGGGTAACCCCATCGAGCAAGGTCGGTTCGGCAGCGCAACTTTCCTCTCAGATCACAAGAGCTTCCGGATATCGACGGTTCAATTCCGCAGCGATTTTCCGCTCCGCGGAAACATCCGCGACGGTCACGAGATCGGTCGCCGATTCTTTGGCATCGACTTCATCGTCGCCCAGATTGCGAAAACGGGGCATGATTTCAGCCGCCGCTGTTTCGATGACCAGATTATTCAGCCGGTCAAGGTCGGCGGCGTCAATCGGCATCAAGTTCCCCCGACACAACCATGCCATATCGATCCGTCGCCATGCCGATATGACGTAACAGCCGTTTTCTCGACTTGTTGAACTCAGCCGACCGGGCGGCGTTTCCAAAGAGCGCCGGGCAATCCCGAGCGCCGGAAACCATGTCGGTTTCGGGCGGGGCGTTCACCGCGCAAAACTCCCTTCCAGGCGAGCGGCGAAGTGTTCGGCGATTTCGCCTGGATGGTCGAATCTACGCGCCGCCAGCATCTCCGAAACACGCAGGCTCACGGTTGAAACCGCCCGGCCCACCGCGGATCCTTCCTCCGGCGTCGGAAGGCTGCGCTTGTGGTGGTCCGCCAGAGCGCCGAATGTGTGTCGCACCTGCTGACGGTCGATAATGTCCCGCGGAGACGCCGGGAGCAGGGCCTTGCGAAAGAAGCCCGCGGTGTTGCCGCTGTTGCGCTTCGCCGATCCGTTATCCTCTTCCAGACCGGCCAGCAGCGCGGTCATGCGCATGGTCCATGGACTGAAATTGAAGATGTGACCGAAATTAAAGAGCTTGCCGCGCAGCTTGTGCGTGGCGTCCCGATCGATGTTCGGGACTTCGATGTACAAAATCCCGTCCTCGGCCAGCCATTGCCTCAGTACCTTCAGCGACCGCACCGGATCGCGCATGTGCTCCATCACATGGCTCAGCCGGATGAGGTCGAAACTGCTGTCGGGAAAGCCCGATTCCTCCAGCGTCTGCGACAGAACGTCAAGCCCGAGCTCGTCGCGGCAATAGGCTGAATATCCTCCGTTCGGCTCCACACCCAAGCAATCGATGCCGATACGGTTGGCAAGATACATGAACTCGCCGCTGCCTGAACCCAGATCCAGACAGCGCTTGCGACCGGAATAATAGTTCCGAAACACCCTTATGTGTTCCGCGGTTCCGCTAAAATTTCGCCATATCTGGCGCATGCGCGGTTCGGCGGTCCCCTTGTATTCGGTACGGTAGTCCCGCCGGTAGAAAGCCGCCAGTTCCTCATCGCTTGGAATCGGATCATTAGCGACGATCCCGCAATCCCGGCAGATAATTGTGGTCAACGGGTTGCTATGGCGATCTCGTCTGGAGACCACCGGCCTGTCGCTTCCGCCGCATAGCGGGCAAGGGATCGGACATTCAAAAATGCTCCTCGCAACGAGACCCCGGTTACCAGCTAACGGGGTTTTTTCGCAAGCCATGAAAAAGGCCGCGGCAAGCGCGGCCCATCGCATCGCCAATTTGCCGCGTATCAGCGCGAGTAGAACTCGACCACGAGGTTGGGTTCCATCTGTACGGCAAACGGCACATCGGCAAGACCTGGCACGCGGGTGAATGTTGCGGTCATCTTGGAATGATCGGCCTCCACATAGTCCGGTACGTCGCGCTCAGCCAGCTGAGTGGCCTCGATCACCAGGGCAAGCTGTTTTGATTTTTCGCGCAATTCGATCGCATCGCCGGGCTTGCAGCGATAGGATGGGATGTTTGTGCGGCGGCCGTTGACGATGACATGGCCGTGATTGACGAACTGGCGCGCGGCGAAGATCGTGGGGACAAATTTCGCCCTGTACACAATCGCGTCCAGTCGCGATTCGAGCAGACCTATCAGTGTTTCCGGCGTATCGCCCTTGCGGCGGCTGGCCTCTTCGTAGGTCTTGCGGAACTGTTTTTCCGAAATATCGCCGTAGTGGCCCTTCAGTTTCTGCTTTGCGCGCAGTTGAACGCCGAAGTCGGACAGCTTTCCCTTGCGGCGCTGGCCATGCTGGCCCGGACCATATTCACGACGGTTCACCGGGGATTTCGGACGGCCCCAGACATTTTCGCCGATACGGCGATCGAGTTTGTATTTCGACGATTCGCGCTTGCTCATCGCATTTCCTTTCAAAATGTTGCGCCCGAAACCTCATGTTTCGGATGAAGGAAACGCGCCCTCCTCTGACGATCGTTTTCATCGCCTGACAGGATAGCCCGCTTACGCTTTGCGACACCATCCACGGGACACGTCAAATGAACGGCAGGGCCCATGAGGCCCTGCACCGCGCAACACATATGCCAACCGCGCGGGTGAAGTCAATCGCATGCGATCCGCGCCACCGCGCGGATTTGATGCTTGCCGGAAACCGGCGCGGCTCGCGGATCCGTCGACGATTATCCCAGTCGCAGGCCAAACCCCTTTACCAGCCGCGCCAGTTCAATCGTCCTGCAACCGGAGGTAAAGAATGCGACATCCGGTTCATCCTGTTTCTCGGGCCCGGCCAAATCCCTCGCCAGGATCAGCGCACGGCGCGCGATCGCTTCCGACGTATCGATCCAGTCGACAGGCCAGGGCGCGGTCTTGCGCATGCGGTTCGCCAGAAAAGGGTAGTGCGTGCAGGCGAGCACGACGATGTCGGTGCGTTTGCCCTCTCTTTCAACGAAGCACGGCTCGATTTCGGCGCGTACCGCGTCCTCATCGACAAATCCGTCGCGCATGTAGGTTTCGGCAAGCGCCGCTAGATTTTCGCTGCCGACCAGACGGACATGACATTTGGAGGCGTATTGCCCGATGAGATCGCGCGTATACTGCCGCGCCACCGTACCGGGCGTCGCCAATACCGATACCAGACCGGAAACCGTCCGTTCGGCAGCCGGTTTGATCGCCGGCACCGTGCCGACGAATGTCTGGCCGGGATAGGTCTTGCGCAAGTGATCGATCGCCAGCGTCGAAGCCGTATTGCACGCGATCACGATCATCCCCGGCCGGTATTGCCCAATCATTTCGCTAAACAGCAGCGCCATGCGTTCGAGCAGTTCCGGCTCGTCCCATGCGCCATAGGGAAACGCCATGTCGTCAGCGACATAAACAAACCTGTGGGAAGGCATCAGAACCCTCGCTTCCCGCAGCACGGTCAAGCCGCCGATTCCGGTATCGAAAATGAGGATGGGGCCGGTCTCAACGGCCATTCCGGTCGCCTTTCGTTCCGAGTGCGGGCGAATGGGCACCACGCGGTTTTGCGGGTGAATGTTTGTCAAACGATCGGATCACCCCGCGCAGCACCTTGATCTCCGCTTCGCCAAATCCCGGCCGGGTCAGCACGGCGCGCAGATTATCGATCATCTTCGGCTTCCTGTCGGCAGGCCGGAAATAACCGCGCGCGGAGAGAGCCTCTTCGAGATGATCGAACATGCCGTGCAGCGTTTCCTTGGGTGCGGGCTCGATTTCAGGTCCTCGAAAGGCCGTCCGCTCCTCACTTTCCAGCCCGGATTTCATCCATTCATAGGACATCAGCAACACCGCCTGCGCGATATTGAGCGAAGCAAAAGCCGGATTGACCGGGAATGTGACGATCTCGTCGGCCAGACCGACTTCTTCCGTGTCGAGACCAAACCGTTCCCGTCCGAACAGGATACCGGTCGGACCGCCCGCCCGCGCACGCAGCGCCCTGCCCGCCTCCACAGGTCCGCGCACCGGTTTGAATCCATCGCGTTCTCGCGCGGTCGTGGCGAAAACGAACTTCAGATCGGCGATCGCTCCGCGCAGGTTCGGATAAAGCCTCGTTCCTTCGATGACATGATCGGCGCGGCTGGCGGCGGCCACCGCCTTCTCGTTTGGCCAGCCATCGCGGGGATTGACCAGGCGTAGTTCCGACAGTCCGAAATTGGCCATTGCGCGCGCGACCATGCCGATATTCTCGCCCAATTGCGGCTCGACGAGAATGATTGCCGGTCCACCGGTCATCATCTCGCGGTTTCTGTCCGTGCCCGCCATGGAAGCCCTGCACTCGCTTGCGCCTTGTCCCGCGCCTCACTGGCACAGGCGCGTCGAAAACGGAAGCGCATCCGGCGTGTACGACAGGCGTCGATCCCATTCGGTTTGAACGACAGGTCGAAGCCGCGCCGATCCGGCGACATGACATGAAACCGATCCGCAAGCGCCAACACAACCTCACGCCACGCGGCCCGGTATTCCGGGAAGCCGCGCAGGCGGACCACGAGCGGGTTCGACGGGTCGCCGGATTGGGCGCGATGTATTCGACCGCCACGGTCACCCGACCGGCCGAAGCGGATTTCATTCGTTATCTGGCCGTTTCCACCCCCGTTCTTCTCATCCGATCGCATGGTTTTGCGTCGCCCGCAGCGAGTGCTATAGGGACCGCAT
Source organism: Rhizobiaceae bacterium (assembly GCA_965204295.1). Classification (GTDB taxonomy): domain Bacteria; phylum Pseudomonadota; class Alphaproteobacteria; order Rhizobiales; family Rhizobiaceae; genus JAWKWH01. Next base: position 319,391 of record OZ241973.1, on the reverse strand, counting down.
TTCTTGCAAAAATCCAGCGGCATTGCAGTTGCCGCATTCGCTAGCGAGGCGTTTCACATGGCAAAAATCAAGGTGGACAATCCAGTTGTCGAACTCGACGGCGATGAAATGACCCGCATTATCTGGCAGTTCATCAAGGACAAGCTGATTCACCCCTATCTTGATATCGATCTGAAGTATTTTGACCTGGGGATCGAATACCGCGACGAGACCGACGATCAGGTGACGGTCGATGCGGCCAACGCCATCAGGGAGCATGGCGTCGGGGTGAAGTGCGCAACGATTACGCCTGACGAGGCGCGCGTCGAGGAATTCGGCCTCAAGAAAATGTGGCGTTCGCCCAACGGCACGATCCGCAACATTCTCGGAGGGGTCATTTTTCGCGAGCCGATCATCGCCAAGAACGTGCCGCGCTTGGTTCCGGGCTGGACAAGGCCGGTCATAGTCGGGCGCCATGCTTTCGGCGACCAGTACCGCGCCACGGATTTCAGGTTTCCCGGCAAGGGCAGGCTGACGATCAAATTCGTCGGCGAAGACGATGATGTGATCGAACGCGAAGTGTTTGACGCACCTTCCTCCGGCGTCGCCATGGCCATGTACAATCTTGACGCCTCGATCCGCGATTTCGCGCGGGCGTCGCTCAACTACGGCCTTCAGCGCGGCTATCCGGTCTATCTGTCGACCAAGAACACGATCATGAAAATCTATGACGGTCGCTTCAAGGATATTTTCCAGGAGATTTACGAGACGGAGTTCAAGAGCCGGTTCCGCGAAGCGGGCATCCACTATGAGCACCGCCTCATCGACGACATGGTGGCTTCGAATCTGAAATGGTCCGGCGGTTATGTCTGGGCCTGCAAGAATTATGACGGCGATGTTCAGTCGGACACGGTGGCGCAGGGATTTGGCTCGCTCGGCCTGATGACATCGGTGCTGATGACGCCCGATGGCGGGACGGTCGAAGCCGAGGCGGCGCACGGAACGGTAACGCGGCACTACCGCCAGCATCAGAAGGGTGAGGAAACTTCCACCAATTCGATCGCCTCGATCTTTGCCTGGACGCGCGGACTTGCCCACCGGGCCAAGCTGGATGGAAATGAAGAACTGAGACGCTTCTCGGAAACGCTTGAAAAAGTCTGCGTCGACACGGTTGAAAACGGGTACATGACCAAGGATCTGGCGCTGCTTATCGGTCCCGATCAGCCATGGCTCTCCACAACCGGCTTTTTGGACAAAATTGACGAAAACCTGCAAAAGGCGACGGGCTGAGAACCCTGACAGATTCGCCGCCGGGCCGGATTCCGTACGACCGGCTCTACGCGCCCGCCTGCTCTATCGCCTTCTGTACGGCGGCGATCGCATCTTCCGCCTTGGAGGCGTCGGGGCCGCCGGCTTGCGCCATATCAGGCCTGCCGCCGCCTCCCTTTCCGCCAAGCGCGGAACTCGCGGCGCGGACAAGATCAATTGCGCTGAACCGCGATGTCAGATCCCGTGTGACGCCGACCACGACGCTTGCCTTGCCCTTCTCGCCCGTCCCGATGAGGATAACGACACCGGAACCTAAGGTCTCCTTGCCCGCATCGGCCATGGATTTCAAGTCCTTTGGTGACGCGCCATGCACGATCTTGCCAAGAAATCCCACGCCGCCAACGGTGTCCGCGGTATCGGCCGGACCGCCGCCGCCAAGCGCCAGTTTTTGCCGGACGTCGGTCAGTTCCCACTCAAGCCTGCGGCGCTCCTCCAATATTGACTCAAGCCGGGCGGCGGCGTCCGCCGGGTTTGTCCTCAATGCCGCGGCCATCCGTTTGACGCGGAGATCCTGCTCGGCCAAATGATGGCGCGCGGCGTCACCGGTGAGCGCTTCGATGCGTCGCACCCCCGCCGCGACCGCACTGTCGGTCACAAGGCGCACCAGGCCGATTTCACCGGTCGATGCGACATGAGTGCCGCCGCAGAGCTCGACCGAATAAGGCTTTCCGGCCTTGTCTCCCGTAAGCGCGGTGCCCATCGCGACCACCCGCACCTCGTCGCTGTATTTCTCGCCGAACAGTGCCATGGCACCTGCGGCGATGGCGTCGTCCACCGCCATCAGCCGTGTGGTGACGGGCGCGTTTTGAAGGACGATGCCGTTGGCGATGTCTTCCGAACGCGCGATTTCTTTCTCGGTCATCGGCCTTGGATGCGAAAAATCGAACCGCAAACGATCCGGGGCCACCAGCGACCCTTTTTGCGCCACATGCGTACCGAGGGTCTGACGCAACGCCTCGTGCACGAGATGGGTCGCCGAGTGGTTTGAACGCAGCCGTGACCTGCGCTTCCCGTCCACGGTAAGGGTAACCGCGTCGCCCGCCGCCACGGTACCCTGCCTGACCTTTCCGATATGAACGAAAACCCCGTCTGCCTTTTTCCGGGTGTCGTTGACCGTGAACCTGAAGTCCTGTCCGGCGATTTCGCCGGTATCACCGATCTGACCGCCGGATTCGCCATAAAAAGGCGTCTGGTTGGCGATAATCGCTGCCTCGTCGCCGGAATTGGCAGATTCGGCGGTGCCGCCGTCGCGCACGATCGCCACGACGACGCCTTCGGCGCTTTCGGTTTCATACCCCAGGAAATCGGTCGCGCCGACCTTGTCCCGGATTTCAAACCATACCGTCTCCGTTGCCGCCTCGCCGGATCCGGACCAATTCGCGCGCGCCTCCTCGCGCTGGCGTTCCATCGCCTGCGAAAAAGCATCCGTATCGACACCGATTCCGCGCCGGCGCAATGCATCCTGCGTCAGATCGAGCGGGAAACCATAGGTGTCGTAAAGCCTGAAAGCGGTCCGGCCATCGAGCATGTCACCCTCGCGCAGATCGCCGGTTGCATCGGCGAGCAGACCGAGGCCCCGCGCCAAGGTCTTGCGAAACCGGGTTTCCTCAAGCTTCAGCGTTTCGGCGATCAGCGGTTCGCCGCGCTGCAATTCGGGATAAGCCTGCCCCATCTCGCGGACCAGCGCGGGCACCAGCTTCCACATCAAAGGCTCGCGGACGCCGAGAAGCTGGGCGTGGCGCATCGCGCGGCGCATTATGCGGCGCAGCACATAACCCCGGCCCTCATTGGACGGCAGGACACCATCGGCGATCAGGAAACTCGAAGCGCGCAAATGATCCGCGATCACCCGGTGACCGGCGCGCCGTTCGCCGGTGGCATCCGTGCCGGTCGCCTCCTCCGACGCCCGGACCAGCGCCTTGAAGAGATCGATATCGTAGTTGTCATGTTCTCCCTGAAGCACCGCCGCGATGCGTTCAAGACCCATGCCGGTGTCAATCGAGGGTTTGGGCAAATCGCGCCGCTCGTCCGGCGTCACCTGTTCGAACTGCATGAACACAAGGTTCCAGATCTCGATGAACCGGTCGCCATCCTCGTCCGCGCTTCCGGGTGGCCCGCCAGGAACGCTCTCGCCATGATCGAAAAATATTTCCGAACACGGCCCGCAGGGACCGGTGTCGCCCATGGCCCAGAAATTGTCATGGCTCGGTATGCGTATGATCCTTTCCTCGGGCAGCCCCGCGATCTTCGACCACAATGACGCCGCCTCGTCATCAGTGTGATAGACCGTCACCGACAGCCTGTCTTTCGACAGGTCGAATTCCCTGGTCAGCAGGTTCCAGGCAAGTTCTATCGCCAGATCCTTGAAATAATCTCCGAATGAAAAATTACCCAGCATCTCGAAAAAGGTGTGGTGGCGGGCCGTATAACCGACATTGTCGAGATCGTTGTGCTTGCCGCCGGCGCGGACGCATTTCTGAGACGTCGCCGCGCGGCGGTGGGACCGGGTTTCGACGCCGGTGAATACGTTCTTGAACTGAACCATGCCGGCATTGGTGAACATCAATGTCGGATCGTTGCGCGGCACAAGCGGCCCGGAGGGCGCGGTCTCGTGTCCGTGCCCGCCGAAATAGTCCAGAAACGCCGACCTTATGTCGTTAACGCCACTCATCGATTCGCCTTTGTTTCCACGCGGCGGTCCCTCAATGGCGACCGGCTGAGCAAAATCAGGGTCGTCTTTTATCGGCGCACCCCAGACCTGTCCACAATCAACCATTCCCGCGTCGCATACCGCCGGACGGCCAGCTACCGGAAATTTGATTCCGACAGGCGTCGTCAGCCAGGCTCACCGGTATCGCCGGACGCGGCGTCGTCAGCGCCAGCGGCGGTTCCCTCATCAAGCATCCGGTCGGCGATCAGCCCGGCATTCTGGCGCAGGGTTCTCTCGATTTCCGCCGCCATATCGGGATTTTCGGCCAGGAACTGTTTGGCGTTCTCCCGGCCCTGACCCAGCCTCTGGGAATTGTAGGAGAACCAGGCGCCGGATTTCTCGACCGCGCCGGCCTTGACGCCGAGATCGATCAGTTCACCGGTTTTCGATACGCCCTCGCCATACATGATGTCGAATTCGACCTGCTTGAAGGGCGGCGCCAGTTTGTTTTTCACCACCTTGATGCGGGTCTGGTTGCCAACCACCTCGTCGCGATCCTTGACCGAACCGATGCGGCGAATGTCGAGGCGGACGGTGGCGTAGAATTTCAGCGCGTTGCCGCCGGTCGTCGTTTCCGGCGAACCGAACATGACGCCGATCTTCATGCGAATCTGGTTGATAAAGATCACCATCGTGTTCGAGCGGGCGATCGACGCCGTCAGCTTGCGCAGCGCCTGGCTCATCAACCGGGCCTGCATGCCGGGCAGCGAATCGCCCATCTCGCCCTCGATCTCGGCGCGCGGCGTCAGGGCGGCCACCGAATCAATCACCAGAATGTCTATCGCGCCGGAGCGCACCAGCGTATCGGCGATCTCCAGCGCCTGCTCGCCGGTATCGGGCTGCGAAATCAGCAGGTTTTCCAGATCAACGCCGAGCTTGCGGGCATAGACCGGATCAAGCGCGTGTTCGGCATCAATAAAGCCGCAAATACCGCCCTTCTTCTGCGCCTCGGCCACCGTGTGCAGCGCCATTGTGGTCTTGCCGGAACTTTCCGGCCCGTAAATCTCGACAATGCGGCCGCGCGGCAGCCCGCCGACGCCAAGCGCGATGTCAAGGCCGAGCGAGCCGGTCGAAATCGTTTCGATCTCGATCACCTTGTCGTTCCGGCCCAGCCGCATGACGGAGCCTTTGCCAAACGAACGCTCGATCTGGGAAAGCGCCGCCTCCAGAGCCTTTGATTTGTCCACCGTGTTGTCCTCGACAAGCCGCAATGAGCCATGAGCCATCGTACAATACTCCTTGATCGTCAATCGTGTTCGTCACGGAACGCCGGACGCGCCGCAATCATGAGCCATATGTACCGGTTTCGTTCTCAATTGTCAATAGGTATATATGTTATTGAAAATATTCATATAAACATGATTTGTTCTTTTTATGTCCCGTCCGGCAGCTTCCAGATATATCCCCTTCAGGGAGTAGTGGAATTTTCTGGACCGCCTTCGCGATTCTTTAGTCCGACCAGCGTAAGGTATCTTGCATCATGCAATGATAATAGTGCGAAACTGATATTGCAAGACCATCGGGAACAGAGGATTGCCTATCCATAACAAAGCCATCGTAACAGGCGCAACCAGCGGAATCGGAGCTGCGACGGTTCGGGCGCTCGCAGCGTCCGGCAGGCAGGTGTTGGCGGTTGCCGAGAAAACAGGTGCGGCATTTCTCCCCGCGGATGTCTGCAACCTGAAGGCCCTCCGCGAGGCGATCGAGAAATTCGAGCCTGATATTCTGGTCAACAACGCGGGCGTCGGCCATGGAATCGATGGATTGCCCAGCGTTGATCCGGAACTAGTGCGGGAATCCGTAGACATCAATATCACGGCACCCATTCAGAGTCTGTTTGCGCATGGTTTGCCGATGTTGTTGTGGCGTTTTTCCCGCTTTGGATGTGAACCAAGGTGAGCCGTGGCCGGATGGCCGAACTTGAGAAGCGCACCAAGCGCTATCCAACTGACCTGACCGACGAGGGATGGGAGATTATCGATCCATTCCTACCGCCGCCGCCACAGCGCGGTCGCAGACCGCCGACCACCGACCTGCGCGAGGCGCTGACCGCGCCACGTTATCCTGCCTGCAGCGGTAGCGGATGCTGCCGAAAGACTTTCCGCCCCGGAACCCTGCGTGGCGGTTCCGGCGTTTTGTTTGCCGGTTGCTGTTGCGCCCTATCGCTTGACCGGGAGCGCGAAGGGCGTGAGCGGGGTCTGACAGCGGCGATTGTCGACCGCCGGTCGATCAAAGCTCCGGCGGCGCGAAAGCGCGGGGTCGACGCGGCCGGAAAGGTCGTTGGCCGCAAGCGCCACATAGCCGTCGATCATCCTACCGGCGCGGACATTTCCGACAGTGCCGAAGTCCGGGAGATCGTTGCCGCCATCGGGAAACGGTGGCCATGGCTCAAGCATTTGTGTGCCGACCGTGCTTATGATCGCACCCGATTGATGGATGCCGCCGCCTGCCGGGATTGCGTTCTCGAAATCATTGGCCGCACCGAAAAGCAGGCTGGCTTCAAGGTTCTGCCGCGGCGGCGGTCGTCAAACGAGCCTTTGGATGGATGACGCGCCGGCGGCGGCTCGTACGCGACTACGAACACCCCATTGATGTCTCCAAAGCCATGATCCATGGCGCCCTCGGCAACCCGTTACCGCAACGCATCGCCAAACCATCAGAAATCTTAGAACTCTGAGATCGTGGCAAGGATCTGAGGTGCCTGAACCCTTTCATACCAGGCGCGAACGGCGCGCAGTTCCGGCGGCAAGGGGTCGGCGATGCCTGCCGAGAAAGCCCTGAAGTCCGGCGTGTTCATCTTGTTCACGCAAATCCATGTGGGTATCCCCATCTCCATTCATCACAAGAAGCCGAAGGGCAGGCCGATGCCAATCGCCAAAGCCAACGCCACGAAGTCGAAAGTCCGCGCCCGCGTCGAGCATGTCTTTGCCGAGGGAAAGGACCGCATGGACCCCGAACCATTGGCATCGAACGAGCCCAAGCGGCCTCGCCAATACGCCATGAAGCGATGGCTCAAAGGGTGGAGTGCGCCTGCGTGACGCCAAAAAGGCGCGAAATAGGTGAGACGGACCGCCTAGACCGGCCCAAAAGCGCCGAAAACACCGCCTCCCATCCCGGCATCAGTTCAAAGCCGCAAATCTGCACCGGTTTCCGGAGGTGTCCAGTTGCTGAGTCTGACATGACATCAAGTGTTCTGGCAATCGCAACAAAACCGCCACACACACCCACAAAATTCGACCTTGACGCGTTTTTTGAAACTGGCACTGATTGGGTTAGCATGGATGAGCGATAAATGCGCCGTACCAATATTCCAAATGTCATGATCGGCAGCAAACGTAGTGGAAAAGAAAACTTGCACTGAGAGCGAAGTTGGTCAGACGCTTCAAAGACTGCGGTTGGAACGTGACCTGAAACTGGGTGATCTCGCGAACCGGGCACAAGTATCTACCGCGATGATCAGCCGGATTGAAAACGGTCATGTCTCCCCTTCGCTTGCCACGCTCCAATCTTTGGCTAACGCCCTGGATGTACCGTTGATGGCGTTGTTTGCTCATTCGGACACGGCGGCGGATGTGCATCACGCACGAGCCGGGGATGGGCTTCAGGCTCGGCGCATCACACAAGGACATACGCATAGCTATCTTCTGTTGGGCAAACATGGCGCCCCCGGCAGCACATTCCAGTCGGCGCGCATCTGTATTTCACGAGAACAATCGGGCGATTTGCCCAGCTATCAGCATGAGGGACATGTTTTTATCTACATGATTCAGGGCAAAGCGACCTATCGCTGCGGTACCGAAGACTTCAATATGTCTACGGGGGACACGCTAAGTTTCGACGCCAAACTTCCCCATGGATTCCGTGAAATCCTTTCTGACAAGATCGAATTCATAACCGTATCGACCCACCCGTAATTAAGAGGCCTTCCGGCGCGGCCGTAATTTTTGCCTGTCTGTCCGATCTGATGCTCATCCAGTCAACTTTGCAGGAAGCTAGTGGTAGTGTCCGACCGGATGAAAATTTGTATTGGGGATTTCCAATGGCGTCTCCGCGTGCGAGCCCGGGGCATGCGAACGGGAACTTCCATCACGGTTTCGGCGACTGATCGACGACGGCTTGAGAAGATCGTCTCGGACCGGAACGCGGTTCAAAAGCCTGTCTGGTGGTCCGAGATTGTCCCTCTGACGGCCCGGGGGCGATCATGGCCCGGACGGGCAAGGCGAAGGCCACCGTCTGGCGGTGGTGGCGGCGGTTCGCCGAGGCCGGGGTGGAGGGGGTCCTCTGCGATGCGACCCGGCCACGGGGCAAGGCGCCCATCCCGGTCGAAAAGGTGGCCGAGGTCGTGCGCCTGACCCGGGCGCCGCATTGGACGGCGCGGGCGATGGCCCGGGCCGTGGGTCTTCAAGCTCTCCCGCGATCCTGCCCTTGTCGAGAAACTCGCCGATATCGCGGGGCTCTATGTCAGCCCGCCCGCGCATGCGGTGGTGTTCTCGGTGGATGAAAAGTCGCACATTCAGGCCGCTTGATCGCACCCGGCCGGGGCTGCCGCTCAAGAAAGGACGGGGCGCCGCCATGACCCACGACGACAAGCGCAATGGCGCCACGACGCTCTTGGCGGCGGCGAACGTGCTGACCGGCGAGGTCTTCGGCAAGAACATGGCCCCTCACCGCGCCAGGGAACCCATCACGTTCCTGAACGCGCTCAAGCGCGACATCCCCAGCTGATGTTAAGGTCGTCCACCCGGTCCTGAACAACGTCGCCACCCACAAGACGCCCGCAGCGCCGGCTGGAACGTCATCCGCGCCGGACTTCCCCCTTCACGCCAACTTCGGCGTCATGGCTGAACGCCGTCGAGGGCTTCTTCGCCAAGCTCACCAGGCGCCGCCTCAAGCGCGCTGCCTTCCGCTCGGTCGTCAAACTCCAGGCCGCCATCGACCGCTTCATCGCCGGGCACAACGCCACCGAGGCCAAACCCTTCACCCGGCGCGCCGACCCCAACGCCATCATCGCCGCCGGAAACCAAGGGTTCCAAACATTGGAGCCATACCAAGTGCGAAGGTAGCAAATGCCGACACCTCATAACCCTTCTGCCGCCGTGCGGCGCGCGCTGCGCAAGTTCGGTGCGGACATCCATGACGCACGCCGGCGGCGACGGCTTCCCATGGCGGTCGTGGCTGAGCGCGCATTCACGTCGCGCTCGACCCTCCAGAAGATCGAGGCTGGAAATCCCGGTGTCGGCACCGGCATCTATGCCGGCGTCCTCCAGGCGCTCAGCCTGCTCGAAGGGCTCAGTCAGGTCGCTGACATCAGCAACGACAGCGTGGTGCAAGCGCTGGCCAGCGCTGACTTGCCGAAACACGCCCATCCCAAGCGTCCGGCTGGACCGTTGCGCGATGGCTGATTTCGAGGCCCATATCGACCTGAACGGCCGCGTGCGTCCGATCGGGCTCGCCCGGAGCAACCGCGTCCGTGGCGCCGAGACCATCATGTTCGAATATGATCGCACATGGCTTGATGATCCGGATCGCTTCTCGCTGGAACCAGCTCTCGCCCTGACCCGCGGCGTCTTCGCACGACATGCCGGTCTGGCGACCTTCGGCTCGACCGGTGACTCCGCACCCGACACCTGGGGCTGCCGCCTCATGCAACACTCGGAGCGGCGCATCGCCGAACGCGAAGGTCGCGCCGTGCGCGCACTGGTTGAAAGCGAATATCTTCTTGGCGTCGCCGACGAGACCCGCCTCGGCGCGCTTCGTTTCCGCTGGGTCGGCGAAGAGCAATTCCAGGTGCCGGTCCCCGCGCTGGCGGTCCCTCGCTGGTCGAACTCGGCAGACTCCTCCAGATTACCGAGCGCATACTGTGCGATGAGGAAACCGACGAAGACCTCCAGATCATCTTTGCACCCGGCCCGTCGCTTGGCGATGCCCGGCTGAAAGCCTCGTTCATCGACCAGTACGGTCACCTCTCCATCGCCAAGTTTCCGAAAGAGATCGACGAGTACAGCCTGGAGACCTGGGAAGAAATCGCCCTGCGACTGGCTGGTCAGGCTGGCATCGAAACTCCCCTGCACGAGTTGATCAATGTAGCGGGCAAGAAAGTCATGTTGTCCCGTCGCTTCGACCGCGATGGTACAGTCCGCATTCCCTTCCTGTCGGCTATGGCGATGATGGGCGCCAAGGATGGCGAGCGAGGCAGCTATCCCGAGATCGTCGATGCTTTGGCCGAACACGGCGCAAAGGGTAAAAACGATGCTCACGCCCTCTATCGCCGCGTCGTCTTCAATGTGCTGATCTCCAACGTCGACGATCACCTGCGCAATCACGGCTTTCTTTGGCTCGAAAAAGCCGGATGGTCACTATCTCCCGCCTATAGCCTCAATCCGGTTCCAATCGACGTCAAGGTGCGGGTGCTGACGACCAATATCAATCTTGATGAAGGCACCTGTTCGATTGATCTTCTGGAAGAGGCTTCGGAGTTTTTTGCTCTGACGTTGGCGCAGGCCCGCGTGATCATGAAGGAAGTGGCGACCGTGACCGCCACGTGGCGCGAGACTGCAAAGGCGTTCGGCGATCGGTCGGCGGAGATCAAACGAATGGCCGGCGCTTTCGAGCATGATGATTTGAAGCGAGCGCTGGTCTTATGACAAGAACCTTCCTTCACGGTTTCGACCCGCCAACAGCCAGCTCCGTTACTGATGCCGATCTTCTAAGAGTTCGTTTGAGACTGCTCGTGGGTTAGCGATGTGCGCGCCGAGCCTGGCCAGTTCCTGAACATGCATGAAGCGGTTTTCGAAAATGGTTTCGGTGATGCGCGACCGGCCCCGCGCTCTGGTCATCAGCCCCATGAACTGCGCTTGGAGGTCTGTCGGAAAACCCGGAAACGGCGCGGTGGAGACGTCGACCGGCCGGATCGCGTCGTCCGCGTGTCGAACGCGTATCCCTTCATCTGTGATCGAGATTTCCGATCCGGCGCGGGCAACCATGTCCAGCGCCTTTCGCGACAGTTCGGGGCGCGCGCCGGCAAGCAGCACATCGCCGCCGGTCATGGCCGCGGCCATCGCATAGGTGCCGGTTTCGATGCGGTCGGGAATGACGGCATGGCGCGCTCCGCTAAGGGCGTCGACGCCCGATATGGAAATAACCGGAGACCCCGCGCCCTCGATCCTGCCGCCCATCGCGTTCAGGCAGTCGGCGAGATTGGTTACTTCGGGCTCGCAGGCCGCGTTTTCGATGACCGTTTCGCCGCGCGCAAGCGAAGCGGCCATCAGCAATACATGGGTCGCGCCGACGGAAACTTTCGGAAATGCGTAACGGTTGCCGACGAGGCCGCCATCGGGCGCTTTCGCATTCACATAACCGTTGTCTATGTCGATCTCGGCGCCCAGGGCCTGCAAGCCCTCGATAAACAGATCGACCGGCCGGGTGCCGATGGCGCAGCCGCCGGGCAGCGAGACGCGGGCCTTGCCCATGCGCGCCAGCAACGGACCGACAACCCAGAAACCGGCTCTCATTTTCGACACCAGTTCGTATGGCGCTGTCGTATCGACGATATTCCGCGCGGAGAAATTGATCGTGCGTGAATAATTGCCGACCTGCCGGGCGCGCCTGCCGTTCACGGAGTAATCGACGCCATGATTTCCGAGAATCCGTATCAACTGCTCGACATCGGCGAGATGCGGCACGTTTTGCAGCGTCAGCGTATCGTCGGTCAGCAGCGAGGCGATCATGAGCGGCAGGGCCGCGTTTTTCGCCCCGGAAATCGGAATCGTTCCCTCCAAACGGTTGCCGCCAATGATTCCAATTCTGTCCATGTCAAAACCTGCCGCCGGCGCATGTCGATTGCAACATGCCGGTCATCGAATTCGCACTATCTGAAATTTCATCGCTGCCCGCATTCGTCTAGGAGATCGCCTCGGGCCGTTCAAGGGCGTTGACGTGACCGCGGGCGACGCGGAACCGGTCGCCCGGCCGCCGGTGCTACCGCTCGTCGGTCGTTCCGGGGCTTTTCTCCTGAGAGCGGGCCCGGTCGCGTTTCCGCGATTGAGCTTTTCGCTTCATCAGGTTCGCGCGCAGTTCCGCGGCGAGCCTGGCGTTTCTGTCGGCTCCTTTCGCGGTCGGGGCGGCGGGAGATTTGCCCATGTCGTTCTCCTGTGGTTCTCTCCGAAAATCGATGCGTTGCATGGCGAACGATATTGGCGATTGCATGGCGTCAATCCGATCGCGGGCAGCGGGCGCGTCCGTGGCCAATCCCGCTTGCAACAACAAGTTCCCTATGCCAGAAGGCGGCGAAACCGCACAAGCCGCTGCCGTAGCTCAGGGGTAGAGCACTCCCTTGGTAAGGGAGAGGCCGAGAGTTCGAATCTCTCCGGCAGCACCAGAAACTAAATGAAAATAACGATTTGGACAAATAAGCTTAAAGTGCGTATGTTGCCCGGATATTACCCGGTAGAAATTCACGACAACTATTAGGCTTAACCGGTCAAACCCGGTTCGCGCATCAGCAAGTCCCGGATTGGCGCGAGTGACGTCATGCTGTCCGAACGTCCGCCATGAAGCTCTCGACGGTCAGCACATGCGGGCGGACCGCACGCCGCCGTCCAGGGATGCACCGGGCGTTGCACGGGCCTGGTATTTATTGACGAGACAGCCGTGAAGACGAAACTCACCCGCCGGCGCGAACGTGCCCCGGTCGGCGAACGGCCTTGTGGCGCAGCGCCACGGTCGCGAAACTCTCAAACTGATGCCGGTAGCGGATGCGCTCACGCTGTCCATTGGGCGGTTTTTTGTGCGGGTGAGGATATCCCGGCGCCGGTGAGCCAGGCGGCTGGAAAGACTTGTTGTTTGGAAGAGTAAAGGATAGCATCGGGCAAAAGAGGAGTTCTCGATGGCCAGCAAGGCACGCGCCGCATTTGACGATAATGCTAAAGACATCGAACGCCTTGTCAAACTTCATGAGGACGCTGGCGGCACCGCCCCGGGGCGTCGATACGGCTTGGCGGTCTTGAACAAGTCCGCAATCGTTCTGATTACCGCGTTCTGAGAAGCCTATCGCGAGGACATCGCCGCCGAGGGACTTGAGCACATAGTGGAACATGCGAAATCGGCCGGCGCACTTCCAGACGAATTGAAGAAAATCATCGCCAAAAAACTTGCGGGAGAAAGTCACGAACTTGCGGTTTGGAAAATTGCGGATGACGGTTGGCGTCAGTATCTGAAAGGCCACCTGGAGGATTTGAAGAAAGAACGAGACAGACGCCTAAATACGCCCAAAACCACTCAAATCGATGAGTTGTTCAAAACCGCTGTCGGCATAGAGAAAATGTCCGACCACTGGTATTGGCCCGGGAAGATGAAGTCGGATCGAGCGCGCAAAAAGCTTGATGGATACGTGTCGCTGCGTGGAGAAATAGCTCATCGGGGACGGCCTGATACCAGTGTCACCAAAAAGAATGTCACCGACTATTTCGAGTTTGTTAAAATGCTGGTGGCCAAGACTGGTGGAGAGGTGAACAAGCACGTTTTCGAAGTGATCGGAAAACCACTTTGGCGGGAAAAGCGGGTCGGATGACGCTACCGATTTCAAACAGAAAATCGCCGGCTTCGAATTCGACGCCAAGGCTGGCGCGGCGGCGAAGCCGCTGTCATTGGACGCGCCAAACGTTGCATGCCGGCCACAATCTCCATCGCATCAAGGACAAATCGAACATGTCGAACAAGCCGAATGAACTGATCGCAGCGGGGCGCGCGCCATGACCAATCCGCTTATTCAAATGAGAAACATCACCAAGCGCTTTGGCGGTGTGACCGCGTTGTCCGATGTCGATCTGGACGCATATGAGGGTGAGGTGCTTGCCATTGTCGGCGACAACGGCGCCGGAAAATCGACGCTCATAAAGATCCTGACCGGCGTCTACCAACCGACAGCCGGAACGATTAGCATAGATGGTGAACTCGAGAAATTTTCCGGCCATGGCGAGGCCATCGAAAAAGGCATCGACGCCGTTTACCAAACATTGGCTCTGGCTGACCATCTCGACCCTGCGGCAAACATGTTTCTTGGAAATGAATTGACGCGATTCTTCATGGGGGTCTCCATATTGGACAACGAGCGTATGAGGTCGGAGACAGAACGTGTCTTGATGGAACGGCTGGGCGTACAGTTAAAGTCTCTCGATGCGCCGACGGAAAGCCTGTCAGGCGGCCAGCGCCAGGCGGTGGCGATCGCCCGGGCCGTTTATCACGAGGGATTGCGCGTACTTGTGATGGACGAACCCACCGCCGCGCTCGGACCGCAAGAGACCGCGCGTACATTGAATCTCATAAAATCCCTTAAAAAGCAGGGCTTGGCTGTAATCCTGATCAGCCATTCCCTGGATGATGTCTTCGAAGTGTCGGACCGCATCCATGTTCAACGGCGCGGGAAATGCGTGGGCGTCGTCAAAACAGCCGAAACCGATACCCAGGAAGTGCTGGCCATGATCGTCGGCTTGGAGGAAGCAGCCTGATGACGGTCGCAGATGCGAAAATGCCCGGTAAAGCGCGTGAAAGATTGGAGCCTTATATCGCCATCGTCGGACCGATGGTGATGATCCTCGGTATCATGGTGTTTATGGGTATTGCCGAGCCGACGCGTTACTTCCGGCCAACCAATCTCAACCTTATCCTGTTGGATGCGGCTCTTTACATGCCGATGGCGATGGCGATGACGTTTGTCATCACGCAGCGCGGCATTGATCTGTCGATTGGTTCGATTGCGGCGCTGTCGGCTATCATCATGGCCTTCCTGATCAAGCAGTACGGATTTTCGGCTTACGTCGCGGTTCCGATCGCGATCATGCTCGGCGCGGTTATGGGATTGATCAACGGTCTGGTTATTACCCGTTTCAACGTACCGGATTTGATCGGTACTCTGGCGATGGATCTGGTCTATCGCGGATTCGCTCTTGTCCTTGCCAAGGGATTGGTGCTGGCCCGCTTTCCGGATTTCCTGACCGAGATCGGGCGAGGACAAATCCCAAGCTTCGTCCCGGTCCCGGTCGTACTCGGCGCCGCTACGATGATTGCGGGATATGTTCTGCTCACCCGAACCTATTTCGGTCGTTATACGATTGCTATTGGCTCAAATCCCGAAGCGGCTGAACTGACGGGTATCGCCGTCAACCGTCACAAGGTCTACGCCTATATGCTTTGCGGCGCTTGCGCGGCGCTGGCCGGCATCATGCTGACAGGCAAGCTGAACGCCGTACAGGCAACGTCCGCACCTTACTTCAACTTGCACGTCATTGCGGCGGTTGTTGTCGGGGGTACATCGCTTTTCGGTGGACGAGCGTCAATGATCGGGTCGTTCGCCGGTGTTCTCCTGTTGTCGATGATGATTAACGCGCTGGTGACATTGCGCATCGAATTCTTCTGGCAGTCGGTAGCCTCCGGCGTGGTGATCGTCGGTTCGGTCTCGCTCTATGCCTGGATGCAAAAGAAAGACCGCGATGGTGCTGCGGGCTGGCTGGCCGGTTTAGCCACGCCGGATGGCAAGAAAATGCTGCGCCTCAGCGCGGCGATAATTGGTGCATTGATCGCCTTGTTGGCTCTCGGCGCACTATTTGCCGGGGATCCAAATCCAAGCGGATAACCGGAAAATGCGGGACGGTGAGCCCGGAGGTTGCAACTCCGGGACGCACCTATGGGTCCCGCTCCCATGCAAAGGAAGGAAGACCCAATGAAACCATTGACGACCATAACAATGATAGCAAGTGTTGCGCTATGTGGCGTTGCGTTTGCGGACGGGCATTCAAAACTGCCCCTGAAAGAACTTCCCGGGATTGAAGATCGCGACCACTGGGTTCCCGGCGAAGTGAACGCCGAAGGAAAACTTGAAGCATTACAATCGATTGTTGGTTCCGATGCCGTACCGTTTGCCGGAACTCAAGACAAGCCGATTGAGATTGCGCTGATCTATCCTTCGGCTGATGTGTCCGATTTCTGGGCTCGAAACTTTTTGGCGCTGACCAAGCGTTTGGATCAGCTGGGCATCAGGTACAAGACCATTGAATTCGCCTCACGCCAAATCGAACATTCGCTCCAGTCAACATATACGGCGCAGGTTTCACAGGACGCTGATCTGTACGATTATGTGATTTTCGGACCTTCGGAACTTGCAACACAAGCAGACAACATTGACAAACTGGCCGGCAATGAGGGGTTCTCGACGTATGTCTGGGCCTTCCATACACCGCTGAAAGCACTCTCGAACCAGCCCGATGTCTGGTTTGACTTTTCATCCGCCGCGGGTGCGCTGACAATGTGCGAATACATGCTGGAGCGTCTTGGCAAGGATGTCACAATGGCGATGAATCGCGGTATTCCCGGAATCACCGACAACCAGCGTTCGGGCGATTTTAAGGAATGCGTCGAGTCCAAGGGCAATTGGAAGACGGTGTATGAACATTATGGCGAGTATCAGCGCGAGGGAGGCTTTGAAGGCACTTCGTTGATCCTGCAGGCCTATCCGGAGGCTAGGATCATCCACAACGCGAATACCGCGATGGCGATGGGATCGGTGGAGGCGCAGGTTGCCGCCGGCAAAGAGAAGGAGATATTCTCGACAGGTTGGGGCGGCACAGGGCTCGAGTTGGATGCGATCCGCCGCGGTGAACTGGACGCGACACCCATGCGAATGGGTGACGATGTCGGCGCGGCGACTGCCGAGGCAATCAAGGCCGACATGGAAAATCGGGCTGGAGCTCTGCCTCTGGTGTTCCTGGGACGTATCACCGTCGCACACGACCGGATGAGCGCTGAAGAGATTGACGGACTTGAGCGGGAAGCGTTCCGCTTTTCCGGGGTGGGCGCGCTCAAGCGCTGATCGCCGCACTTGAACGATATGACACTCCGGCGCTATATGCGACCGATGACAATCGGGAGCGCCGCCGGGGTGTCAAACTCATCCAAACCGGGAACGATGGCGACGGTCCGGCTCTGCCGGGCAACATGCGGCCCGATCGGGGATCGGGGCCGGGGCGTGAGACGACCGGCCTCCGGGAGCGGTAAAAAGGCCGAAAGGGAGGAGATACTTGTTCGGAGTCATTGAAGGAACCGGTTTCGAGGCGATCGATCCCGCGTTTGAAGCCTGCCTGATCGGGCATGCGCGGGTCGAAAGGCTTTGGACCGGCGCACGCTGGTCGGAGGGACCGGCATGGTTCGCGCCCGGCAGGTATCTGATCTGGTCGGATATTCCGAACAACAGAATGCTGCGGTTCGACGACGCCGACGGTTCGGTCTCGATATTCCGCGCTCCGTCCAACAACTCGAACGGCAACACGGTCGACCGGCAGGGCCGTCTCGTGACCTGCGAGCATCTGACCCGCCGGGTGACCCGGACGGAACATGACGGATCGATCACGGTTATCGCCGACAATTATCGGGGCAGGCGGCTCAATTCGCCAAACGACACGGTGGTGAAATCCGACGGCACGATATGGTTCACCGATCCCTCCTACGGGATCCTCATGGATTATGAGGGCGGCAGGGCGGCAAGCGAAATCGGGGCATGCCATGTCTATCGCGCCGACCCCGAATCGGGCGACCTCCGGATCGTCGCCGACGACTATGTCAAACCGAACGGTCTGGCGTTTTCGCCCGACGAGAGTTTTCTCTACATCGCCGACACCGGCGCGACGCATGAGGCGGGCGGTCCAAGGCATATTCGCCGCCACACTGTCGCCGCCGATGGCGGTCTGAACGGCGGCGACGTTTTCGCGGAATGCGGTCAGGGTCTTTTCGACGGTCTTCGGCTCGACACCGATGGGCGCATCTGGAGTTCGGCCGCCGACGGAGTCCATTGTCTCGACGCGGACGGACGGTTGATCGGAAAGGTGAAGATTCCCGAATTCGTCGGCAATGTCTGTTTCGGTGGCGCCAGACTGAATCGGCTGTTCATTTGCGGCACGACCTCTCTTTATTCGGTCTTTCTCAATGTCAACGGCGTTTCACCGGTCCGGGGCCGGGACGCATAGCCGGAACGGGACGGCCGCGAGCGCGGTTATTCCCGAAGTCGATTATTTTTCCCATACGCCGGGCGAGACAACGGTACGCGCTTTCAACGGATCCGCGACCGTCGAATTGTCAGTCGACGACGTGGCCGAGCACGAACTCGACGGTTCGCACGGTTCGGAAATGGCCGCCCGTCGCATGCCGGCGGCGGCATTCAACTCAAAAAATCGGTATAGCTGTCAGCAGGTTCCAGAACGGTCGCATGTCGCGGTGAGGACAATTGTCATGCCGCCAAGGGTCGGGCGGGAAAATGTCCGTTCGAGGGCGGTTCGAAGGGCCTTTGAAAGCCATTCGGGGATGCCTTGATAGATTTCCCCCGCCCGCCGCCGCCATTCGACGATTCCGAAGGGTGCGCGACATGACAAGGCCCATCACCCTTTTCAACAAGACCGGCACAAGGGCGCCTGTTCGGTCGAATGACCTAAATTCGCGGCGTATGGCGATGAATCGCGCGCTGGCGCGCATGTTTGCGCCGCGCCGGAGACGGTGGCTATGAGAGCCGCGCCCCGGTGCAGCGCGGCGCGCGAAACGGAAACGCGGTCAGGTGGTTCCGGCGGGGGAGGCGATGACGCTCGCGCGGTCGCGGTACGCATCGTCCGGTTTCGACCGAAGAAGACGCGGAAAGGAAAATGGTGTGAGGCTCGGAATCGTTGCGATACTAGCGGCCTTCCTGACACCGCCGGGCGCGCGGGCGAAGTCCAATTGTGCGAACTGGAACAGTTGGAGTTTCTTCGAGACGGCCGGCACCGAGGATGTGCGCGCCTGCCTGCGGGCCGGAATCGATCCCAACGCACGGGGCGAGGATGGCTGGACCCCGCCCGCGTTCAAGGGCCATGCCAGCGCGACCGCGGCACTGCTTAAGGCCGGGGCCGATCCCGGCGCGCGGACCGAGGGTGGCTTGACCCCGTTCGATCTCATCCCGGAGGATTCGCCGCTGATCGGTGCGCCCGTCCATCGGCGATTGAAAGACGCCAGCCGGGACTAACCGGCAAGAGCTGCGCATTCCGCTTTGAATCTCGTCGCCCCGGTCCGCCGCGCCCGCAATGACAGGCGATGACATCTCGCAGCGGACCGTCGATTGTGAAGGTCACGCCGCCGCAAAACCGCCCGCCCTTGTGTCGTTCGCTCACTAAGGCAAAAACCGTATTTATACCGGGGTTCAGCCGTTCACGACCCTTTGAGGCGCGGCGCTGTCCCGTTCCTTCTTGAGAAGTTCGGCGATCAGGAACGCCAGTTCCAGCGCCTGATCGGCATTCAGGCGCGGGTCGCAGTGCGTGTGGTAGCGATCCGACAGGTCTTCGGCGGAGATCGCCCGTGCGCCGCCGGTGCATTCGGTGACATTTTTGCCGGTCATTTCGATGTGAATGCCGCCGGCATGGCTGCTCTCGGCCCGGTGAACGTCGAAAAACGCCTCGACCTCCTTCAACACCCGGTCGAACGGCCGCGTCTTGTAGCCGTTGGCGGTGATCGTGTTGCCGTGCATCGGGTCGCACGACCAGATCACCTGCCTTCCCTCACGCTCGATCGCCCGCACCAGAGCGGGAAGATGCTCGCCGACTCTGTCCGCGCCAAACCGGCAAATCAGCGTCAGCCGGCCCGGCTCGTTGTCCGGATTGAGAAGATGGGTCAGTTTCAGCAGCCCGTCCGGCGCAAGCGAAGGCCCGCATTTCAGTCCAAGGGGATTCCTGACGCCGCGGCAGAACTCCACATGAGCGTGGTCCGGCTGGCGGGTCCGATCGCCGATCCAGATCATGTGGCCGGATGTGGTGTACCAGTCGCCGGTGGTCGAATCGATCCGCGTCATCGCCTGTTCGTAACCCAGCAGCAGCGCCTCGTGACTGGTGAAGAAATCGGTCTCGCGCAGCCGGGCGTTTCGTTCCGCGTCGATCCCGATCGCCCGCATGAATTCGATGGTCTCGGAAATCCGGTCGGCCAGTTCCCTGTAGCGGTCGGCCTGCGGGCTGTCGGAAATGAATCCGAGCATCCAGTTCGACACGTTTTCCAGATTCGCGAACCCGCCCTGGGCGAATGCGCGCAGCAGATTGAGCGTGGCGGCGGACTGCCGGTAGGCCATGACCTGACGGTTCGGGTCCGGTACGCGCGAAACCTCGTCGAAGCCGATGCCGTTGACGATGTCTCCACGATAGGAGGGCAGTTCGACGCCGCCCTTGGTTTCGATGGGCGAAGAGCGCGGCTTGGCGAATTGGCCGGCGATCCGGCCGACCTTCACCACGGGCCGCGATGCGCCGAAGGTGAGAACGACCGCCATCTGAAGAAACGCGCGGAAAAAGTCGCGTATGTTGTCGGCGCCGTGTTCGGCGAAGCTTTCGGCGCAATCGCCGCCCTGAAGCAGAAATCCGCGTCCGCCGGCGACCTCGGCCAGCGCGCGCTTCAACTGTCTGGCTTCTCCGGCGAAGACAAGCGGCGGAAAGCTGGCGAGCCGCGCCTCGGTCGCGCCAACGGCATCGGCGTCGCCATAAGCCGGCGCCTGCCGGATGGGCTTGTCTCTCCAGGAATCCGGTGACCATTCAGTCATTGTCTTTGTCCAACCGATTTGGCGGAGCGCGTCGTTTACGCACGCTGACGACGGCGTCCGCCGGAGGGCGGACCGCGGGCTTATACACAAAGCCCGGCGTCCGTTCCACCCCGCTTATCGGACGAGGGGCGAATCGGACCGATTCCGACGGAAGGCGACATAGTCGCAATCCGATCTTCATCCTCCGTCAGGCTGCGGCGAAACGGCGCTTGCTTTCCGGGGTCGGAACCCTTCGATTTCGGTGCGACCGTTGCGCGGGAGGCAGGCGCGCATTTTCAAATTATTTTATTGAAGCCAATGCGGCGGCGGCGTCCAGCGCGCCGCCGGCCTCGCTTCGGCTCATTTTCACCACAACCGTGCTGGTTTCGCTGTAAAAGTTGATCGGCTGTCCGCCGGTGACGAAAACACTGTCGCCGACCACATTCGCGCTGACGGGCGTGAACGCGCCCGTTGAAATCGTGCTGTTTGTCCGTGGAACGCCTAACACGAAATGGGTGTATCCTTTTTCAAGCGTCAGTTCGGCGGCGCGTTTGAACAGCGCATTCGCCGTTTCACCCTGTACGAAATCCCCTTGACTGCCGGCCTGGATTTGCCAGACATTCCGACTGAGCTGGATTTCGGAGGTACTCACGCTCACGCACGCCGTTAGCAACGCGCTGAAAGCGAGAACGATTGATATTCGCAAGATCACATCCTTTCGACCAACCGCCGTGACCGGCGTAACGTGGCCGGCGCGGCCCGTTTCATTCTGACATCGAACACGTATTTTATCAACCCCGGCAGGTGACGCCCGTCCGTTTCGCCGCCGCCGTTCGACGATTCCGAAGGGCGCGCAACCTGATAAGGCCCATCGCCTTTTTCAACAGGACCGGCGCAAAGGCGTCTGTCGGTCGAATGACCGGAATTCGCGCCATAGGGCCATGAAGCGCGCCGGCGCGTATGTTTGCACCGTACCGGAGACGGTGCTATGAGGCCCGCGCCTTCGCGCCGCCCACCGAATCGCGGTCAGGCGGTTCCGGCGGGAGGGAATGGCGGTCGTGCGCGGTCGCGGCATGCATCGTCCGGTTTTGATCGCAGAAGACGACGGTAGAAGGAAGATATGAGGATTGATGGCGTGAGGGTCGGAATCGTTGCGATCATGGCGGCATGTCTGCCCCCGTCGGGCGCAGCGCGATTGCGCGAACTGGAACGTGGCGAACCGGGTCATCTTCGATGAAGACCTGCGGGCGCAGACCGACTGCGCGAACTGGAACAGTCGGAGTTTCTTCGCGACGGCCGGCGCTGCGGATGTGTGCGCCTGCCTGTGGGCCGGGGCCGACCCCGGCGCACGGGAAAACGATGGCTTAACCCCGTTCGATGTCCTCGTGGAGGAGCTGATCGGTACGCCCGTCCACCGGCGGCTGAGAGACGCCCGCCGGATCTGACCGGTAAGAGCCTGTCAGCGGGATTTTGTCACAGGGTTCCGGAGCGGTCGCATGCCGCGGTGAGGACAATTTTCATGCGGCCAGGGGCCAGGCGGAAAAATGTCCGTTCGGGAGCGCCTCGACAGGTTCTCTCCCGTCGGCCATCGCGCGAAACCGCCCGCATCGTCCGGTTTCGACCGGGGAAGACGCGGGAAGGAAGAGAAGGTCACGCGATCGGGTTCGTTCACCGGCGCCGTGCGTAAACGCCGGCGATCCGACCGGCCGGAATGTACTAGGGTCCGGCCTCGATTCGGCCGGCGTCCGATTGCGAAGATGCGGAGCATGGACGGGAAGTTCCGTTTCGGCTTTTTGCATCGCATGAAGTTCCGGGGGCGGCGTGCGCGTTCGACCTGGAGGGGATCTCGCCGCCCGTTCTTCGTCGCCTGGATCGAATCCCGCCATGGCCGCCGCCTTTTCCCGGCGGCGAACCGGAAATCTGAACGAGCATTGAGAAATCCCCGAACCGGGTTGACACCCTGCGGTCGAAAACCCACATGAAAATTACACTCATGTAATCGGGATGTCATGGAGACGACAAAATTCGATGGGCGAATATGTGACGAATTAAACTCCGGGAGCCAAAAATGAGTCGCATCGTGTCGTTGTTTTGCATCGGTCTTTGTTCCTCCATGACGATGGGTAACGCTGCGGTCGCCGCGTCCGACGGGTCCGTATCCGATGAAATAATCGCCCGGCAGCGCGCCGCGCTCGAGAAGGCGACGGCGGGCGCCGGGTTCGGACCGCAGTCTCCACGCGACATCGACGCCACCGCGGGTGACAATCGTCGTTCTTTTGGAGCGGCGCCCGACTACACGAAAATGAACTTGTGCAACATCCACTTTCATGAGAACGCCGAGCACAGGGGCGGGGAGTTCACCACATTCGCCGGCAACGGCGATGGCGAAGGGTATGGAACCGGCTTCAGATACGATGGCGAACTTACCGAAAACGAACTGGCTTCGGTCGAGGCGCGGATCGGCGCATCCGAGCACGGCGACCTTGTTCCGGGCGACACGATCGAAATCCACTTCGTGCATTCTTCGGCCAAAGTTGCGCCCGGTCCGACCCTTGGCGCATGTGTAAGCGAGGCTATCGGGAATCCCCATCTGCGCGTCGAGACGGTGGTTGCCGTTCTGGTCAATGACGAGACCGCCGCCGATTTTGGCGAAATGGCGAAAATCGAGCAGGTTGAAGGTCTGAATCAGGCAGTGAATCTGCCCGATAACCTGGGCGCCCCCGTCGTGTATGCGGGTTCGACCACGGGCCCGGTCTACAACGAGAAAGGGTCGCCGTTTCATGTCACATGGAGTGTGCGCCCGCGGGTCGTAAAGCTCGATATCGCCAGCGTCGGAAAGTGGCTTGCAGACAATGTTTTCGATGAGGATCATGCGCATGGCGTACGAAACCTCGTACTCAATCCGGCGCTTCTTTCGCCGATCTCGAACTGACCGGACCGACGATTATCTGTTGACCGGGAGTTGGAGCGCGTTCGCTTCATGATGTGCCATATACGCATGCGGTGAAGCGGTTTTTGTATTCGTCCGGTTCGAGCAGGTCGATTGCGTTTGCGACGGCCTTCCACGGAGCTTCGATCGTGCGCTCCGCCCCGGCGCGGAGGAGTGGTTTCGGTTGGCGATGCCGATCGGGTTGAAGTCGGGGCTGTAAGTCGCGAAGGGGTGGCCGGGCGGGAAAATGTCCGTTCGAGAGCGGTTCGAAGGGCCTTTGAAAGCCGTTCGGGAGCGCCTCGACAGGTTCTCTGCCGCCCGCCGTCGCGCGCCCGCGTCGTCCGGCTTCGACCGGAGAAGACGCGGGAAGGAGGATGGTGGGAGGGATGCCCCATCGCGCGTACCTGACGCCTGGCCCTTCGAGGGCCGGTCTCCGCTTTTCTGGCGTGTCTCCCACGCCGCCGCGCTCTTGACATAAACGCCGGCGATCTCCTGACGCGTCGAGTTTCGGCGCGGCTTGCTCGTTCCGCGCCGCGTGTTCTAAGTACCGGCATTGCAGGAGAATCGCATGTCGTTCGTCGTGGAATTTATCTCGACCGTTCAACAAATACACGCCACCGGAAGCGCCACGGAACACTCCTACCGTTCCGCGCTCGAAGCTCTTTTCACCGCGCCGGGCGACGGCGTCGCGGCTCTGAACGAACCCAGGCGCATAAAATGCGGCGCGCCGGATTTTCTCGTTTCCAAAGGCGATATCGCGATCGGCCATGTGGAGGCCAAAGACCTGCACATCGGTTTGCGCGCGATGAAGGACGCCAACAAGGCCCAGCAGGACCGCTACCGGGCCGCCTTGCCGAACCTCATCTACACCAACTGCCTCGATTGGGATTTCTACCGGGACGGCGGTCTGGTCGCTTCCGTCACGATCGCCGATTTGGCGACGGATATCCGGCCCAGGCCCGATCGCTACCAAACCCTTGAAAATCTGTTGCGGGATTTCATCGCCCGGCGCCCCCAAACCATCGCCTCCCCCAGGGAACTGGCCATGGTCAGGCTAGGCTTTCACCTCGAATTGCGCCGCTTGCTGGCCAGCACAAACATCATCAAATCCATGAAATGGCCCTGCGCTGGACAGCAGCTGGAATATTCGAGGCCAGGAGAAAGGCTTCCGTCGCATCAAGGCTTACAAGCAGCTATCCATTCTCAAGCAAGCGATCATCAAGCACCGCCAAAAGCGCCAGCTTGACCGGATCAAGGGCGCCGCATAATCTCCCATCAAGCAGCGCCGTTCATCTGGGGAATGCAGGTTGAATATACAAGGATCTATGCATGCTAGCTGCTGAGAGGGAACGGCTTTGAAATTTATTCGCATTGTATTGTTGTACGTCCTCTTCTTCTTTGCGGCCTATATCATTGGTGTCATATTTGTGGAGCAACTGGGCGATGGGTTCTTTGTGCTCTTCATTTTCCTCGCGCCCGGACTTGTCGTCTGGTGGTACGAAAAGCGACGGGCGAAGCGTCTGGCGGCCCGTCAATCTGAATCGTCGCCTAGTGCAGACGGGAGGCGAAGCTCCAGCCCGCCAAACGCTGCCCGAAATCCAAACCCGACTTTGATCTCAGGGGAGCCGCAAACTGCACATGCGCCAGCTATTTCAGTTCAATCAGCGACCAAGGCCAGTCAGACTCGGAGAAAATCCAGCCGACAGCAAGGCTGGGTTCCCCAAGGCGAGGTTGTCTCTGTTAATGGGCGCGAAATTGCAGGGATGGTTTACGTCGGCACGCCTCCATCAATAAACACACACGGCTACGGCGAAAAATGCCGAGCATACATTGATCCATCCCTTCCGGTCGCCCGAGGCGGACACGACAAGGAAGGAAAGGGAATGCCCTATTGGCCGGGCTATTCCGGGATCTCGCCCGAGTGCCGTGCGACTTATCTGGACTGGCTTGCGGGCGGCGCCAACAATGGATCGTACAACCCGGGTTACATGTTTCTCTATTTTTACGGACTGGAGAGGCGGTTTTTCGTCGAGCAGCCGAGTCCGGACGAGAGACGGGAAATCCTGGAAGAGGTTCGTCGGCTTGCCGCACTGTTTGCCGACAATCGGTCTGCGCAGCGCTGGCTCAACGAATTCATCGAATTTGCCTTGGTTTCAACCACGGAAGAAGTCGATTCCATTCAGCCTGTTTTCGAGAACCTGAGTTGGGATGTTCCCTTTTCGGTCAAATTGACGATAGGCGCCTGTCTCGAGAATGGTGATAACCTGAATGCGGATTGGCTTTTGAGTTGGTTTCTCTGCCATCCTGAGAAGAATCTCCGTACCTCCGCCAAAAGATGCCGCGATGAGTTTGTTTCGCTCTTCAGAGTTCGTTTTGACGCGCGCTTCCCACAAGGCTTGAAGGTCAACAAGCCTCGAAAGTCGCTTCAAGCAAGCTATCAGGCCGCATCGGGCGAGTTCAATGGGACGGGCGAACCCACGATTAACGGCAAACCTGTCCCGGACATCTCTGGCCTTCGTAAGCCGATCGAAATCGCGCAGGAGATCGCCGATGAGGTGATGGATGAGATCGAGAAGTTCAGTCGATACCTCGGGCGCAATCCGGATGGGCGCGGCAGCGTCGAAGCCCATGTGCTCCTGCCGGTGGAGCTGCGGCAGATGTTTCCGTCTGAACAGCTGGGCCAGATAAAGGCTTGGGCTGCGGATGTCGTAGAACGGGGGGGATTGGTCCCGGTCAGCGACGTCGTTGCGCGCCTCGAAGGCGAACGGCCTGACAAGCTCGGCAAGCGTCGATTGACTGGCGCAGCAGATGTGCTGGCGCGCCTCGGCTTTGGCCTCGCGCCTGATCCACGCTTCGCATTGCGGTCTCCTCGGATCGACCAGCCGGTCATCCTCTTTGATCTGGGTGGCCCTGTAGAGCAGCTGGAGGAAGTCTCCACCAAGTACAAGGCGTCGCTCATGGAGCTTGCGCTGGCGTCATTCATTGCCCACGCGGATGGAGTCGTCACCGAGCTAGAGCGGAAGAACCTTGATGGCCAAGCCTGGTCGGTCGCCGGTTTGACCCACCATGAACAGCGGCACCTCCGGGCGAATCTTGCGTGGCTTTTGGCCGTTCCGCCAGACATGAACCTGCTGCGGCGAAAGCTGAAAGAGACTGGCGCGGACCAACACTCTGCGATCCGTGCGGCTCTGGTCGCTGTTGCCCATGCCGACAGTGTTGTAAAGCCCGAAGAAGTTGCGGAGATTGAGAAAGTTTACCGCGCCTTGGGGCTGGACCCCAATCTCGTCTACTCGGATCTGCATGCGGGTGAAGTATCCGATGCCCCCCGGCGTGTTCGCGAGGCCCGGCCCGGCGTGCCGGGTGAGGCCATCCCCGATGAACCGCCGCCGCAGGGCAAGAAGCTGGACGCCGCGCGTATTGCCAGCATCCGGCAAGACACGGATCGCGTGTCAGCGGTTCTGGCCGACATCTTTTCGGTGGAAGCGGATGAGGAAGAAGTTGCGGACGGAGGCTCTCCCCCGATCCTTGCCGGGCTTGACGAAAAGCACTCCGCTCTCGCTCGAGAGATCATTACCCGTCGGCATTGGTCGGAGGATGAGTTGGCTGACCTAGCCGTACGCCACGGACTGATGGTGGCAGGAGCACTGGAAACAGTAAACGAATGGTCTTTTGGTGTCTACGACGAGGCCCTGCTTGAGGAATACGGAGGTTACGACGTGTCTCCGGATATCGCTGATGTTCTGGCGGACGAGTTTGAGAAGGAGAATTGACATGTCGAAGCTGAAACCGCGCGAGCGGGATGCAATTGTTCAGGCCCTGCGCGCCGGTGTTGTGCCGAAGCTTGGCCTTCGGCACATTCAGGTCGGGCGGGTTCGCGAGATTGAGGAACTCGTGAAGGACATGGAACGGATAGCCGACGGCGGCGCTGCCATTCGTTTCATCATCGGCGAATACGGTTCGGGCAAGACCTTTTTCATGAACCTGATCCGCTTGATCGCGCTGGAAAAAGGCATGGTGGTGATGTTTGCCGATCTCGCTCCGGATCGGCGGATCCACGCAACCGGAGGGCAAGCTCGCGGCCTCTATGCGGAGATGGCGCGCAACTTTTCCACACGAACGAAACCCGATGGCGGTGCGATGGCCAGCGTGGTTGAGCGTTTCGTATCCCAGGCGCATCGGGATGCCGATGCTGCAGGCAAACCGACCGGCACAGTCATTCGTGATCGGCTTGGCCATTTCGAAGAGCTGACCGGAGGCTTCGAGTTCGCGGAGGTGATTCGCCGCTACTGGGAGGGTCACGAGACTGGAAACGACGAGATCTCTTCGGCCGCGTTGCGATGGCTCAGGGGCGAGTATGCGACTCGTACCGATGCGCGGAAAGCGCTCGGGACGCGAACCATCATCGACGACGCGAACGTATATGACCATCTGAAACTGATGTCTGTCTTCGTCCGCGAAGCGGGATATAGGGGTCTGCTCGTCGGTCTTGATGAGATGGTGAACCTTTACAAGCTGTCGTCGTCGCAGGCGCGGAACGCAAATTACGAGCAGATCCTGCGCATACTGAACGACGTGCTTCAGGGAAGCGCCGAACATCTCGGCTTCCTGATGGGGGGCACCCCGGAGTTCCTGATGAACACGCGCCGCGGGCTATACAGCTATGAGGCCCTTCAGACTCGCCTGGCAGAGAACAGTTTCGCCAGAGATGGTCTGGTCGACCTATCGGGTCCCGTGATCCAGCTTGCCAGCCTCACGCCCGAAGAGCTGTTCGTCCTTCTGTCAAACATCCGGGCCATCATGCAGGATGGCGACGCTGTTCTGCCAGATGCAGCTTTGGAGACATTCATGACTCATTGCTCGGAGTGGATCGGCGAGGCCTATTTCCGCACGCCGCGCAACACGGTCACAGCCTTCGTGAACCTGCTGTCGGTGCTCGAGCAGAACCCTGGTATTGAGTGGCATGATCTTATTCAGCGGATCAAGGTCGCTCCAGATACGGGAGACGACATGTCCGATCTGGACGAGGCAACTGGCGCGCGCGACGTCGATGAGGATGATCAACTGACCAGCTTCCGCCTGTAGGGGCCGGGGATGGTCTCGGCCTTCGATAAACTGGCGCGACCGGTACAGAAATGGATCCGGGCACAGGGCTGGCGCGAGTTGCGCCACATCCAGTCTCAGGCCATTCATGCAGTCACAGGGGGCACTGCGGACCTGATCATCGCCGCGACCACAGCTGGCGGGAAAACCGAGGCCGCCTTCCTTCCGTTGATTTCACAGGTTCTGGATGATCCGACACAAGCAGATGGTTTCGATCTGCTGTACATCGGCCCGCTGAAGGCGCTTATCACGGACCAGGCAGAGCGCCTCGAGGAAGTCTGTCGGGAGGTCGAGCTTCCGGTCACGCCTTGGCATGGCGACGTTTCCGCGTCGGTGAAAAGCCGCGCCGTGAAGGTGCCCAAGGGCATCCTTCTAATAACTCCGGAATCCCTTGAGGCGTTGTTCATCCGCTGCGGGCTCGAGATCCCCCGCCTGTACGAGGCGACGCGGGCGATCATCATTGATGAACTGCACACTGTGCTCGACACCGAACGAGGTGTGCAGCTGCGCTCCTTGCTGGCCCGAATGGAACTGGCAGTTGGCCGTCCGATCCGCAGAGTGGGCCTTTCGGCGACGCTGGGCGACATGCAAATGGCACGTGCATATCTGCGGCCTAATATTCCGACCGGCGTCGATCTCCTCAAGACCAAAGGCGGCGATGCCGAACTGATGCTGCAACTGCGGGGCTATGTCTCTGGCGACAAGGACGAAGAAACCCTGTCCGCCACGCATCGAATCTCAGAGCATCTCTTCAAGAACCTGCGGGGAACCGACAACCTCGTCTTCGCTGGGTCACGGCAGTCAGTGGAGATCTATGCAGATCGTTTACGCAAACTCTGCGAGGAGAAGCGTCTGCCGCAGGAATTCTATCCTCATCATGCCAACCTTTCGCGCGACCATCGGGACTTTGTCGAGCGGCGCCTCAAGGATGGAACCAAACCCACAACTGCTGTCTGCACCTCCACCCTTGAGCTGGGGATTGATATCGGCGATGTCACCTCTGTGGCCCAGATAGGTGCACCCTTCAGTGTGGCGGCATTACGACAACGTCTCGGGCGATCTGGCCGCAGAGCGGGCCAGCCAGCCATACTGCGGCAATACGCGGTCGAGGCACGGTTGACCCCCGAAAGCAACTATGTTGATCGATTGCGGTTGGGGCTGATCCGGTCAGTGGCCATGATTGATCTGCTCCTTGAAAGCTGGTGCGAGCCGCCCCGACCGCAGGCGCTGCACCTTTCGACTCTCGTGCATCAGATCCTGTCCGTGATTGCCGAGCGCGGTGGCGCATCGGCAGGACGCCTGTACCGCATGCTCTCGCAGGAGGGGCCGTTCAAGAAGGTGGACACACCAGTTTTCATGAACGTCCTCAGAGCTTTGGGAAGGCCAGACATCGGGTTGATCGAACAGAGCGACGACGGGTTGCTTCTTTTGGGTCGCGCGGGCGAGAAGCTGGTCGAGCACTACAGCTTCTACGCTGTTTTCCAAACACCGGAGGAATACCACCTGATTTCAGGCGGCAAGGAACTGGGAACACTCCCCGTCGTCAACGTGATGGCCCCCAGCATGATGCTGATTTTCTCGGGTCGGTGTTGGGTCATCCAGGAGATCGATGATCGCGACAAGATCATCATGGTCACAGCGTCGAAGGCCGGCACGCCACCCATCTTCGGTGGCGATCCCGGAGACGTTCATGATGTGGTCATCACTCGAATGTTCGACGTTCTGGAGGGCGATACGGCACGGGTCTACATGGATGAGGCAGCCCGAGATCTTCTTGAGGAGGGGCGACGGCAGTACGCGAAGTTCGGATTCTCTGGGTCGTCAGTTATACAGTTGGGTGAGAATAGCTTTGCTGTTGCCACAAGAGTCGGCACCGTCAAGACCAACACGCTCGCCTTGGCCCTTCGCGGGAACGGTTTCGAGGTGGAGTCCCACGACGGGTTTCTTACTGTGCGCGCCAAGGACGATGCTCCGGAACTGGATGATGTGCTTGCCAGGATCGCTTCGGGAGAGGAATGCTTTCTTTTCAATGAACAGACGAACCTGATCTTCGAGAAGTTTCACCCCTATTTGACCCGCGAGTTGCTTGAACTGGATGCCCTTTCCTCAAGAATCGACCGAAATTCCATGCAAGGTGTTGTGAAGCAGATACTGACCCTTGCTGACGCGCCTTGACAGGTTTTACGCCGCCCGCCGTCGCGCCGCATCGCCCGGCTTCGACCTGAGAAGACGCGGGAAGGAGGATGGTGCGAGGGAGGATGCCTCCTCGCGCGTATCTGACGCCTGGCCCTTCGAGGGCCAGTCCCTGCTTTGCTAGCGTGTCTCCCAATTTTGAAAACGCTCCCGTTCCGTAAATGTCGGCAAGCATTCTGTCAGGAATGAGGTTTTTGCGAAAACGTCCGTTGCTGTAACCGCCGCGCTCAGCTGCGTAATCGCACTACCGGCCGGGTTGATGATCTTGTCCAGATCACCCAGCGGATTGGTCAGCTTGTTGAACCGCTCTTGATCTACCATGAGTCTGCGATAAATGTCCAACATGTGACTTGATCCGGTTAGCCGGCGCGCATAGCGGCGGCTTTGTTCTTGAGAATCTCAAGCCCGCGCGGATCGTTCTCGAGCAGTAACAAGGCGCTTGTGATCGCATGGCTGACAAGGACGTCGCCACATTCATATTTCTGGAAGGCGTTCCGTCCTCCGCCAATCAACAGACCGGCATCCTTCTGGGTCAGTTTGAGCCGTTTGCGAATGCGTTTGACGGCGCCGGGTTCGAGCACCCCTTCCACTCTGGCTTTCAATTCCGTGAGAGCCCTGTCGGAGACTTTCATGTCCGAGCCGTCGTGAATGCTCTCTTCGCTTTCATCGCAATACCAACCCGGCATGCCGAACGTAACGCTCTCGCCTTTGTAGGTAACGGTCATAGGTCGCGTGTCGCGAAACATCGGCGCGCCGGTTTCCGGGCATACCGGAGCCGCCTTTACCGTATCAGCCATTGGCTTTCTCCTTGAAGGACAACAATAAGAACCCGCTCATGACATCGGTCGTGAACTTCACATAGAGTGCGCCCGCCTCCGAGGGCGCATGGTAGACATCTTGCCAAACACGATGATCGGCATAAGACGTCATCGACTTGTCGAAGTTCCGCCGCTCGATCGACTGGATGATTTCGACAATCCCGGCGCGACCGAAGCCGAGCGCGGCGGCCGAACGGATCGCCGAACCCGTCGCATTGAGCGCCTTCGGTGTGCTGAAGGTCGATTTGATGGCATCCAGATCATAGGTCGGTTTGCGTTTTTCGGTCACGATCTCTCACATAGCACCATTATGGTGTTTTTTCAAGGGGCGATATCATGGTGTTTTACAGCATCGGCAACCCGGTCGGTCAGTCCGTTTCCGGGGAATTGAACTCTGCGTAAGAGCCCGACCGAAACTTATGTTGAGTGATTTCAGTCTGTTATGGTTCTCTGTGCTTGTGACGGCAGGAGAGAATCATGCCCTGGACCGAAATCACCCGCATGCAAGCGACAGTAGCGATGAAGAATGGGCGTTGATCGACGCCGCCCCGGTCGGAAGTCGGGTGCCCGCGCCGCATGAACATGCGCTCTGTCCGGGACGCAATCCAACACCTCGCGGCGACGGGCTGCCAATAGGCGCTGCCGCCCAAGGACTTCCCGCCATTCACGAACGTGCATCGGATGCGCGACAGCGGCCTGATCAACGAGGCGCTGATGGGTGCGGCGTGGCTTCCGGCCGGGCGCAATGGCGAGCCAACCGCCGGAAAACCGCCCGATTTGCTCGCGGCGGATAGTGACGACCGGCTCTCCGGGATTCGGCGCTTTTGAAGGCCCGATTTCCGGGCGGGGATGGTGAGCCGTGCAGGATTCGAACCTGCGACCCACTGATTAAAAGTCAGTTGCTCTACCGACTGAGCTAACGGCCCGTCTCCCGCGAGGGGGCAAACCGGCCCCGTCGGAACGCGCGGAACATAGGGAGCGGGTGCCGGCCGGTCAATCGGAAAAACCGCCTGCCGGTTTGAAGGCGAACGCGGTCCGACCGTGCGCCGCTTCATGGGCATGAAAAGCGCCGCCGGGATGCCGGAGGAACGATAGCGGCTTTCGGTCGCCGACGATTAGGTGATTGGCGCGTGAACCGTCGCCGGGCTATAGCGGCAGCGCGAGTTTGCGGAAAATATCCATGATTCCGAACGACGGACGGACGGGCGTTTGCTTGATATCGGATATCTGAGCGCGGCCGGCGCGGGCGCGTTGTCTTTTCTTTCGCCATGCGTGCTGCCGCTGGTGCCGCCGTATCTGTGCTATATGGCCGGCATTTCGGTCGACGATTTCAGAGGCGCCGTCAATTCCGAAAATGTCGCCATGCGGTCCGCGCTGATGGGCGCGTCGGTCGCCTTCGTGCTCGGATTTTCGACCGTCTTCGTGGCGCTTGGGGCCGGCGCGTCCACCGTCGGCGCGTTTCTTCGCGCCTGGCAAAATGAAATCGCGGTCGTCGCCGGTCTGGCGATCGTCGCGATGGGGCTCAATTTCCTCGGGATCGTCCGCATCCCCCTGTTGTCGCGCGAGGCGAGGTTTCAGGCCGGCGGCAGGCCGGCGAATCTGGGCGCAGCCTACGTCATGGGACTGGCGTTCGCGTTCGGATGGACACCCTGCATCGGTCCGGTTCTCGGCCCGATCCTCACGCTTGCCGGCGCGCGGGACACCGTCGGCGAAGGCGCGCTGTTGCTGGCGGCCTATTCGGCCGGACTGGGCGTTCCCTTCCTGCTGGCGTCGGCGTTTTCCGGAGCGTTCATGCGGTTTCTCTCGCGATTTCGCCTGCACATGGGCAAGGTCGAAAAGGCGATGGGCGGACTGCTGGTCGTCGCGGGCGTGTTGTTCCTGACCGGCGGGATGCAGACCGTCGCCTACTTCCTGCTCGAAACGTTTCCCGTTCTGGGGCGACTGGGCTGACCCTGATCGGATCGCCGCGGCGACGATAACGGCGGGAAATCCCGGCCCCTTCGGGTCCGCGCGGCGGCGGCCTGTCCCCGAAATTCGCCTGCCGGGCGCTTTTGGACCGGCGGCCGCGATGGTACAAGCCGCCGACGGAAACAAACGGAATCGGCCGAATGCGGAACAGAACCTGCCTTTCAATCATCCTCGCCGCCGGCGAGGGCGCCAGAATGAAGAGCGCGACGCCGAAAGCGCTGCACCGGATCGCCGGAAAAGCGCTGATCTCGCACGTCGTCGCGACAATTCGCGCCGCCGGGGGCGACGCGCTCGCCGTCGTCACCGGCCCCGGCGCCGACGACGTGAGGTCGGAGGTCGAGGCGTTGTTCTCCTCCGCCGGTTTTTATGCGCAACGGGAACCTCTGGGAACCGCTCACGCGGCGCTTGCGGCGCGGGAGGCGATCGGGAAAGGCCATGACGACGTTCTGATCCTGTTTGGCGACACGCCTCTTGTCTCGGCCAAATCGTTACTCTCGGCGCGCGAGCGACTCGGGAACGGCGTCGATATCGCCGTGATGGGTTTCAGGACGGACACGCCCGCCGGCTACGGCAGATTGCTGGAGGAAAACGGCCGACTTGTCGCCGTCAGGGAAGAGAACGACTGCGGCGAGGCGGAAAAGCGGGTCGCCTTCTGCAACGGCGGTCTGATGGCGATTGCCGGCGCTTCGGCGTTGAACCTTCTGGACGCCGTCGGCAACGACAATGCCGGGGGCGAATACTATCTGACCGATATCGTCGGGATCGCCCGCGGGCGCGGATTGCGGGTCGAGGCCATGGACGTGCCGTTCGAGGAATTGCTGGGCGTCAACAACAGGGCGGAACTCGCCCGGGCCGAGGCGATCTGGCAATCGCGCCGCCGCAACGACTTCATGCTGGCCGGCGTCTGCCTGCAAGCGCCCGAAACGGTTTATTTTTCCCATGACACCACGATCGGTCCCGACACGGCGATCGAACCGCATGTCTGGTTCGGGCCGGAGGTCTCCGTCGGAAAGCGGGTCAGAATCAGGGCCTACTCGCATATCGAAGGCGCGACGATCGCCGACGGATCGGAAGTCGGCCCGTTCGCCCGGCTCAGACCGGGCGCCGAACTGGCGGCCGGCAGCAGGATCGGCAATTTCTGCGAAGTCAAGCAAGCGACCGTCGGCGAAGGCGCCAGAATCAACCATCTCGCCTATGTCGGCGATGCTTCGGTTGGTCGCAACGCCAATATCGGGGCGGGTGTGATCACCTGCAACTATGACGGATTCAACAAATACCGCACGGAAATCGGGGCGGGCGCGTTCGTCGGATCGAACAGCGCGCTGGTCGCGCCGGTCTCGATCGGCGACGGTGCGTTGGTGGCGGCCGGAAGTGTGATCACCCGCGATGTGCCGGCGGATGCGCTCGCGTTGGGCCGGGCGCGCGAAGAAACGGTTCGCGAAGGCAAGGCCGCCGAAATCAAACGGCGCAACGCCGGGCGCAAGACCGCGAGGAAAAGCTGAGCCCGAACGCGTTCACCGGCAACGCCGAAACCGGCCCCGTCGTCTTCGGAATCCGCCGGAACAGGCCGTGAAACGAACCGAAATCAAAGGGAATTATATACCAGAGTGCCAAAAAATCTAAGACTTCCGCATCCACTGCCCTACCAAGGCAGCAAGCGGAAACTCGCCCCCACGATTGGCAGGTACCTCCCCGAGGGTGTGGGAACTTGGTACGAGCCATTCGCAGGCTCTATCGCCATGACGATCTTTGCCGCCAGCCGAGGCATCGCGCAGAAGTATGTTATCGGCGATTCACTGGAAGCTATTTCAGACCTTTGGGAAAGAATCATCGAATCTCCGCTAGAGGTTTCTGAGCGCTATGCCGAAATTTGGCGCGGTCAGAAAGAAGGGGATTTCAGCTACTTCCTCGGTGTCCGCAAAAGATACAATGAAGGGCGCGACCCTGTTGATCTGCTCTATCTGACTTGCCGCTGTGTAAAAAATGCTGTGCGCTTCAACAAGCAAGGTCATTTCACACAATCCGCCGATAAGCGCCGCCTTGGTATGCGTCCTGAAAAGATGGCGCTCGCCGTGAAGCGAATCTCTGCTCTGCTGAAAGGTCGGACAGAGATTCGGCATGGCGACTGGGTGAACACATCGGAAGACGCTACAGAAACCGACTACGTGTATCTTGACCCTCCGTATCTCGGAACGTCGGAAGGCCGAGATAAGCGTTACGCGAACCAGCTAACCCGAGAAGCTCTGATCGAGGGACTGGAAAAACTAATCGGGAGGAATGTGCCGTTCTCGCTTTCCTATGACGGGATGACAGGTGGCAGAGAATATGGGCCGCCTCTGCAAAGTAGCCTCGGCATGTCGCGGCTATTACTGCATGCGGGCGTTTCCTCTCAGGCAACTCTCGTTGGCCGGCGAGAGGAAACCGTGGAAAGCCTTTACGTTTGGCCAGCTCTGCCACAAATATAAATGCCTCGCTCAGTCATCAACAGCTGCTCAACAGAAGAAGCTCAAGCCTCTTTCGCTTTCTGAGCGAGGCATGCCTTGATGAAATCTGCAACAGGCTGGCCAGACTGGTCAGCTTGCTCTGCTAGGCTATCAAAAATCGCGACTTCTTCACCTTGGAAAACCAAATCGGCGCGCCTGATTTCCTCGGTCGCTATGTGCGAATAGTTCTCGGGAAACGCCCAGAAACATGTCCGGCAAACTCTAATCTCTTTCGCATCCAATAGGTTAGGGCACTGTTCACATGACCATGATTTAGCACGCTGTGAGGAAGCATCTAATAGCATGTAGCTTTCAACGTCGTGGTCACTTAATCCCATATCACCTGCGATGCGATATGGAATGCGGTGATCAATTTGCAGAACGCTTTCGTTGAACTGTGCTCCTGTGATGCAGCCTATCGAACCGTATCTACCGATCAGGGCGGTCTTGAATTTTTTTGGGTAGAGCTGACCTACCGCCAATGCGCCCGTCCTGAATGTCTGCGAGGTCTCAGAACGTGTAACCCGCCATTCTTCGGCCTGTGCGCTCGGATGTTTTAGAACCCGTCACAACGGGAATCCCTAAATCTCGAACATCGCCAACAGCTCGCGGAGGATGGTTATAGCCAAGATCATTGAGGTCGTCGGTCGTTATCTGTCCCTTTTCCAGCAAGGCTTTCAGAACAGCAATGGCTCGCTCGTTCTTACCCCCCTTGATAACGGCCTCCGCCAACTCTCTAATCCTGTCTTCTACCTGCGCACTCATCTGCTCTCATCCTCATCGAAAACTGCAAAGAAAGAGAGCCGATGGCCGCACATTTAGCGCGGTAGCCAATTTAAGCAGATTTGATAGCCCGAGATTACGCTCGCCGCGTTCAATTCCACCGATGTATGTCGGGTGAAGACCCACCCGCTCTGCGAGGGCTTCTTGTGTGATCCCTTGCGAGAGACGCAAATCTCTTAAGTATCTGCCAAATATCGACAATTTCCCGTCGACCATACCGCTATATGGACGGTCTCACAGACTATGAGTCCAGAGACGATGAGTATTGTCAGCAGCGTAACAGACGAGAAAGATTAGATTTTCTGAACTAGCCTACCAATCGAGCTAGCCAATCCGCGTAAGTTGTGGAAGATCTGGATGCATGACCGCGTGGCGCTTTGGCATATAATTCCCAAATCAAATGTTTTGTCTTTCATCGTTCGCGCACAGCGAATATGCCTTGCGGAAGGAACAAGAGGAGGGGTCCGGCCAATGTGCGGAATAGTCGGGATCGTCGGGCGGCGACCGGTCGCGCCTCTTCTCGTCGATGCGCTCAAACGCCTCGAATACAGGGGGTACGATTCGGCCGGCGTCGCGACGCTGGTGGACGGCGCATTGGATCGCCGCCGCGCCGAGGGCAAACTCGTCAACCTTGAGGAACGGCTGAAACGGCGGCCGCTGGCCGGTCGCATCGGCATCGGCCACACGCGCTGGGCCACCCATGGAGCGCCGACGGAGAACAACGCCCACCCGCACCTTGTCGGCGGGGCGGGCGTTGTCCACAACGGAATCATCGAGAACTTCGCCGACCTGCGCGACGAACTGATCGCCGCCGGCGCGGTGTTCACGACGGAAACCGACACCGAGACCGTCGCTCAACTCCTCGCCGGGCATATGGACAGCGGCCTGTCGCCGCATGAGGCGATGCGTTCGACTCTCGAACGGCTTGAGGGCGCTTATGCGCTGGCGGCGATATTCGCCGATCACGACGATCTGATATTCGCGGCGCGCAATGGCGGTCCGCCGCTGGCCGTGGGATATGGCGACGGCGAAATGTATGTCGGTTCGGATGCGATCGCGCTGGCGCCGTTTACCGACGAAATCGCCTATCTGGAGGATGGCGACCTGGCTGCGGTCACATCGCGCTCGGTGGACATATTCGATGCGTCGGGAGCGCCGGTCGCGCGGGCGAGGCGGAAGTCGGTCGGATCGGCGTTTCCGGTCGATAAAGGCGACCACCGTCACTTCATGGAAAAGGAAATCCATGAACAGCCGGAAGCGATATCGCACACGCTGGCGCACTATCTGGATTTCGCCGACGGATCGGTTCGCGCCCTCGACACGGGTTTCGACGCGGCGGAGAGGCTCGCCATATCCGCGTGCGGCACCGCTTATCTCGCCGGTCTCGTTTCAAAATACTGGTTCGAACGTTATGCCCGTCTGCCGGTCGATATCGATATCGCCTCGGAATTCCGCTATCGCGAAACGCCGTTGCCGAAAAACTCCGCCGCGCTCTTCATATCGCAGTCCGGCGAGACCGCCGATACGCTCGCGTCTCTCCGATACTGCCGGGACGAGGGCGTGCCGACCGTGGCGATCGTCAATGTGCGCGATTCGACAATCGCCCGCGAGGCCGATGCGGTGTTTCCGACGCTGGCGGGGCCGGAGATCGGCGTCGCGTCGACCAAGGCGCTGACATGCCAGCTCTCGGTATTGGCGGCGCTGGCGCTTTCCGCGGCCAGGGCGAGGGGGCTGCTGGACCGGTCCGACGAGAAATCGATGGTGCGGCGGCTTTCCGAAGCGCCGCGGCTTGTCGGCGCCGCCCTCGGGCTGGATGCGCGAATGCGCGAGGTCGCGCGTCAATTGTCGTCCGCGCGCCATGCGCTTTATCTCGGACGCGGCGCCAATTATCCGCTGGCGCTCGAAGGGGCGCTGAAACTGAAGGAAATCTCGTATATCCATGCCGAGGGATATGCCGCCGGCGAACTGAAACACGGTCCGATCGCCCTGATCGACGAAGACATGCCCGTCGTCGTCATCGCGCCTCACGATCGCATCTTCGACAAGACCGTTTCGAACGTGCAGGAGGTGGCGGCGCGCGGCGGCAGGATCATCCTGATCACAGACGATACCGGCGCGAAGCGGGCGAATGTCGACACGCTCGAAACGATCGTCATGCCGGATGTGCCGGAATTCGTCGCGCCGATCGTGTATGCGCTGCCGGTGCAATTGCTGGCCTATCACACCGCCGTGATCATGGGCACGGATGTGGACCAACCGCGAAATCTGGCCAAATCCGTCACCGTCGAATAGGCGTCGGCG
The DNA here is from genome assembly GCA_965204295.1 of Rhizobiaceae bacterium. Lineage (GTDB taxonomy): Bacteria > Pseudomonadota > Alphaproteobacteria > Rhizobiales > Rhizobiaceae > JAWKWH01. Next base: position 280,234 of record OZ241973.1, on the reverse strand, counting down.
CAAAATTCCGGTACAAAAACCCGCGCCGCTGCGCTAGATGTGGGCGGCCCCTTGTTCGAATCCGGGATCCGATGAGCGAATCGGCCAAAAAAATCTCCGGCGCCATGCGGCTCAGGAATTACTTTCTGACCGGCTTCATCGTCTGCGCGCCATTGGCGGTCACCGCTTATCTGACGTGGTCGTTCATCGGCTGGGCCGATTCCTGGGTCAAGCCGTACATCCCCGAAATATACAATCCCGACACATATCTGCCGTTCAGCATACCCGGTTTCGGATTGGTCGTCGCGCTTTTCCTGATCACGCTGATCGGCTTCATGACCGCCAACATCATCGGCAGAACGATCGTGAACTATGGCGAGTACATGCTCGGCCGCATGCCCCTGGTGCGCAATGTGTACGGGGTTCTCAAACAGATACTGGAGACGGTGCTTTCGGAACGCACGAACACGTTCACGCAGGTCGGGCTGATCGAATATCCCAGAAAAGGTCTGTGGGCGATCGTCTTCATCGCAACGGACGCCGAAGGCGAAGTCCGGGAGGAACTGGAGCGCAAGACCGGGCAAACAACCGCCGTCTTTCTTCCGACCACGCCCAATCCGACCTCGGGTTTCTTGCTGTTTGTGCCGAAAAGCGACCTGAAAATACTGTCCATGTCCGTGGAGGAGGGCGCGAAACTGGTCATCTCCGCGGGACTGGTGACGCCGGAATATCAGCGGCGTTTGCAGGCCCTTGCCGACGAGGCCGACGAAAACCGGCTTGAAACTACCCCGCGCTGAGCAAACGCACCGCCTCGTCGCGCCCGAACAGGTAAAGCAATATCCTCAACGCGCGTCCGCGTTCGGATCGCAGTTCGGGGTCGGTCCGCATGATGAGCCGGGCGTCGTCGCGGGCCGCCGGGAGCAGATCCGAATGCGCGTCCATGCGCGCCACGCGGAATCCCGGGCCGCCCGACTGGCGCGTTCCCAGCAGTTCGCCTTCGCCGCGCAGTTTCATGTCCTCCTCCGCAATGCGGAAACCGTCCTCCGTTTCGCGCATGACATCGAGGCGCCGGCGGGCGACCGCGCCGAGCGGCGCCTTGTACAGCAGCACGCAGCTCGATTCCTTGTCCCCCCTGCCGACGCGGCCGCGTAACTGATGCAACTGCGCCAGGCCGAAACGCTCGGCATGTTCGATCACCATTATTGTCGCATCGGGCACATCGATGCCGACTTCGATGACGGTGGTCGCGACGAGAATGCGTGTTTCGCCGGATTTGAACGCGGTCATCGCGGCGTCCTTTTCGGCGCCTTTCATGCGTCCGTGCACCAGACCGATCTTGTTTCCGAATCGCGGCGCCAGCGCCTCGAACCGATCCTCGGCGGCGGTCAGCGAAACCTCCTCGGACTCCTCGACCAGAGGGCAAATCCAGTAGACTTTCCGGTCGTTCGCAACCGCATTTTCCACCCGGTCGGCCAGTGCGCCCAGTCTCTCCATGGGAAGCGTCGCGGTCGGCACCGGCCGCCTTCCCGCCGGTTTTTCGGTAAGCCGCGAAACATCCATGTCGCCAAACGCCGTCAATACCAGAGTGCGGGGAATGGGCGTCGCGGTCATCACCAGCATGTCGGGCGTGGTTCCCTTCGCCGTCAGCGCAAGGCGCTGATGAACCCCGAACCGATGCTGCTCGTCAATTACGGCGAGAAAAAGATTATTGAATTCAACACCTTCCTGAATGAGCGCATGGGTTCCGACGACGAATTCGATCGATCCGTCGGCCAGTCCCGCCAGTATTTCACGTCTCTCGACGCCCTTTTCCCTGCCGGTGAGAATTGCGAGGTTCCCGCCGGACGCCTCAAGCAGGGGCGCGATGGTCGCATGATGTTGGCGGGCGAGCACTTCGGTGGGCGCCAACAGCGCCGCCTGACCGCCCGATTCGGCGGCCTGCGCCATCGCCAGCAGCGCGACAATCGTCTTTCCCGAACCGACATCGCCCTGCAGCAATCGAAGCGTTCGATCCGGTCGCGCCAGGTCGTTCGAGATTTCCTTGAGCGCTTCCGATTGGGAAGAAGTCAGGGAGTATGGAACGCGGCGCATGATTTCCCGGCGGATTCGGCCGTCGCCGACGATCGGTCGACCGGCAAGGCGACGCATTCGCGACCGGACCAGCGCCAGGGACAATTGGCCGGCAAGCAATTCGTCGAAGGCGAGTCTTCGCCGCGCGGGATTTTCCGGCAAGACATATTCGGGGCCGGAGGGCTCATGCAGACGACGCAACGCGTTTTTGAAGTCGGGAAACGCCTGCCTGAGCATGAATTCGGCATCCTGCCATTCCGGCAGGTCCGGAACGCGATCGACGGCGCTTCTGACGGCGCGCCGCAGGATCCTGCCGGAAAGGCCGGCGGTAAGCGGATAAACCGGTTCCAGCAAAGGCAGTTCCGCCGCGTTCCCGGCAAGCGCGATATGGTCGGGATGCACCATCGAAGGACGTCCGTTGAACCGTTCCATCCGTCCGCTGACGACAATATCCGCGCCGACCGGCATGGCGCGTTCCAGCCAGTCCCGGTTTACATGGAAGAATGTCAGAACTATCTCGCCGGTGTCGTCGAACGCGTGGACGCGGTAGGGAACGTTCTTCTTTCCGGACGGGATCGGCCGATGTCCGCCGACACGCAGTTCCAGTGTTACGACGGCGCCTTCGGCGGCGTTGGCGACGCCCGGCCGGTTGCGCCGGTCGATGATCGAATGGGGCAGTATGAAGATCAGGTCTCCCACCCGGAGCGGACGTTCGGATGTGTCGAACGGCGCCACCCGCCCGATCAACCCGGCGGTCTTGTTTCCGACCTTGTCTATCGATGTCGCTTCCGCGAACAGCGGATCGAGCAGTGAGGGGCGCATGGGAACATGATTATGTCAGGCGCGGTGCGATGCAAGGCTGACTTCCGCATTGCCAACGGCTATATGCGGTGCGCCTGAATGCAATCGCCGCGGCGCGGCAAAACCACGGAGCCCGGATGACCGGCACCACCAGATCGAGCGCCGGACTGACGGTTCGCCGGCGCAAGGCGCTGTTTCGAGCCTGGCGTCGGGGAATGCGCGAGGCGGATCTCCTGCTGGGATCGTTCGCCGACGCCGAGGTCGCCGGCCTCGGCGAAGCCGAATTGGAGCAGTTCGAAAGTCTCTTGACCCGGACCGACACCGATATTCTGAACTGGATCGCCGGACGGTCGGAAATTCCCGGAGAGCACGATACGCCGCTGCTGCGCCGTGTCATGGCCTATGGAAATCCGTCGGGCTGAATGTTCATGTGGAAGGGTTTCCAACTTGATCTGGAGCGCGGCGGGCCGGCTTCCGTTGTCGTCGATGGCGTCGCCGACGGATATGAAGCCTTTGTCGCGGCCGGACTGGCGGCGCGGACGGGAAATGCGCCGCTGCTCTACGTCGCCCGCGACGGCCAGCGCGTTCCCGCCCTGACCGACGCCTTGAAGTTCGTCGCGCCGGCGCTGCCGGTGCTTGAACTGCCGGCATGGGATTGCCTGCCATACGACCGTGTTTCGCCCGGCGCCGACACCGCGGCGCGTCGACTGGATGCGCTCGCGGGATTGAATGCGCTGAAGCGGGAACCGCATGTCGCGATCGTCGTCACGACCGTCAACGCCCTGTTGCAGAAAATGCCGCCCTCCGCGCAGGTCGCGGCGCGGTCGTTTCGCGCCCATGTCGGAAACCGGATCGATATGGCGGAGTTGGCGGAGCAGGTCGAGACGAACGGATTCGACCGGGTTTCGACGGTCCGGGAGGTCGGCGAATATGCGGTTCGCGGCGGTATCGTCGACCTTTTCGCGCCCGGCGCGAGCGCGCCGCTTCGGCTCGATTTCTTCGGCGACACGCTTGAATCCATCAGAACGTTCGATCCGACAAGCCAGCGGACTTCGGGACAGCAGGCCGAGTTCGTGCTGCATCCGATGAGCGAGATCGTCTTGTCTCGTGAGACAATCGGCCGGTTTCGCCGCGGATATATCGAACTGTTTGGCGCGCCTTCGCGGGAAGACGCGCTTTATGCGTCGATCAGCGAGGGCAGGCGGTTCGCCGGCATGGAGCATTGGCTGCCGCTGTTCCACGAACGATTGGAAACCGTATTCGATTACCTCCCGAATTCGCCCGTTGTCATGGAACATCTGGCGCGTGAGGCGGTGGACGAGAGATCCGGCCAGATTTCGGACTATTACGATGCCCGCCGCCGCCGCTCCGACGGTCGGGGTATCGGCGAGGCGGTTCCCTACAAGCCCGTACCGCCCGATTCGATGTATCTGGACGGATCGGCGGTCGAAACCGCTTTGAGCGAACGGGCTTCCGTCGATCTGTCGCCGTTCGAACGGCCCGATGCCCCGGGCCGGCGCATCGTCCATGCGGGCAGTTCCGCCGGGCGGAATTTTTCGCCGGAACGAAACGATCCGGATGCGAACGTTTTCGATCGGGCGGCCGGTCATATCGCCGCCGTTCGCTCATCCGCGAAAAGAGTGCTGCTGGCCGGCTGGTCGGAGGGCTCGCTCAACCGCCTGGTCGAAATCCTGGGCGAACACGGTCTGGAAAACGGCAAGAAGGTGGAGACGCTGGAACAGGCCGCGAACCTTCCGGTCCGACAGGTCGCGCTGACCGTATTGCGGATCGAAACCGGGTTCGAAGCGCCGGATATCACGGTCATTTGCGAGCAGGACATACTGGGCGACCGGCTGGTTCGCAGGGTGCGGAAGAAACGCGCCGCCGATTTCATTTCGGAGGCCGCTTCGCTTTCGGCGGGCGATGTCGTGGTTCACGCGGACCACGGCATCGGCCGGTTCGTCGGCCTTCGCACGATAGAGGCGGCCGGCGCGCCGCACGATTGCCTGGAAGTGCACTATGCCGGCGATGATCGGCTGTTCCTGCCCGTGGAGAACATCGAACTGCTTTCGCGGTACGGATCGGACACCGCCGATGTCGCGCTCGACAGGCTTGGCGGCGTGGCGTGGCAGTCGCGCAAGGCCAAACTCAAGAAGAAGCTGCTGGAGATGGCCGACGAACTCATACGGCTCGCCGCCGCTCGCGAGATGCGCGGCGCTCCGTCGATCACGCCTCCGGACGGCCTTTACGACGAGTTCGCCGCCCGTTTTCCCTATGATGAAACCGAGGATCAGCAGACCGCCATCGACCGGGTGTTCGATGATCTCGCGGCGGGACGGCCGATGGACCGGTTGATCTGCGGCGACGTCGGATTCGGCAAAACCGAGATAGCGCTGCGCGCCGCTTTTCTGGCGGCCATGGAGGGTTTTCAGGTGGCGGTCGTCGTCCCGACGACGCTGCTGTCGCGGCAGCATCATCGCACGTTCGCGGATCGGTTCGCCGGGCTGCCCGTCAAGGTTCGCCAGGCCTCGCGGCTGGTCGGCGCGAGGGAACTGTCGGAGACCAGAAAAGGACTGGCCGACGGAACCGTCGATATCGTGATCGGAACCCACGCGCTGCTTGGCGCGTCGATCTCGTTCGGGAATCTCGGTCTGTTGATCGTCGACGAGGAGCAGCACTTCGGCGTCAGGCACAAGGAGCGGCTGAAAACGCTGAAAGGCGATGTCCATGTCCTCACCTTGTCGGCGACGCCGATTCCGCGAACGCTTCAACTGGCGCTCACCGGCGTGCGGGAACTGTCGCTGATCGCGACCGCGCCGATTGACCGTCTGGCGGTGCGCACGTTCATATCGCCGTTCGATCCGGTCATAATCCGCGAAACGCTTCTGAGAGAGCATTACCGCGGCGGTCAGAGTTTCTACGTCGCGCCGCGGGTTTCCGATCTGCCCGAGATCGGGTCTTTCCTCGATGAACAGGTGCCTGAAATCAAGATTGCGACGGCCCACGGACAAATGGCGCCGGGCGAACTCGATGACGTGATGAACGCGTTCTATGACGGCAAGTACGATGTTTTGCTGTCCACCGCCATTGTGGAATCGGGATTGGACATTCCCACCGCGAATACGCTGATCGTGCATCGCGCCGACATGTTCGGGCTGGCGCAGCTTTATCAATTGCGCGGCCGGGTCGGGCGATCGAAGCTGCGCGCCTATTCGTTGTTCACGCTGCCGGCGAAAGGAACGCCGACCGCCACCGCCGAACGGCGTCTGAAGGCGCTGCAATCGCTCGACACGCTTGGCGCGGGATTTCAGTTGGCGAGCCACGACCTGGATATTCGCGGCGCGGGCAATATTCTGGGCGAAGAACAGTCCGGTCACATTCGCGAAGTCGGATATGAACTTTATCGACAAATGCTCGAAGAGGCGGTCGCTGAATTGAAGGGCGAAGAGGAGGTCGCCGATCGAGGCTGGTCGCCGCAGATCGCGATCGGAGCCCCGGTGATGATTCCGGATCGCTATGTTCCCGATTTGCAATTGCGCCTCGGCCTTTATCGCCGTCTGGGCGACCTCGACGGCGCGGAGAGCATCGATGCCTTCGCCGCGGAACTGATGGACCGGTTCGGACCGTTGCCCGAGGAGGTTCGGCATCTGATGAAAATCGTGTTCATCAAGGTGTTGTGCCGCAAGGCCGCCGTGGAAAAACTCGAAGCCGGACCCAGGGGCGTCGTCGTGCAATTTCGCAACAACAGGTTTTCGAATCCGGGCGCTCTCGTCGGATTCATCGGCGAACAGGGCAGTCTGGCGAAGATCAGGCCCGATCAGAGCGTGGTGTTCAGCAGGGATTGGCCCGACGCCGAGAAAAGACTGTCCGGCGCGGCGGCGATCGTGACGAGGCTTGCGAAACTCGCGGAGGCGGCGCCGGCGCGATAAATCAACCGGCGTCGGAATCCGGACAATCCCGCCGTTTGGCTTCCGCGATCCGATGGAACGCGCCGGCCAGCGTATCGGCGTCCCGGGCGCCCATGATGGCGTACTTCCCCTCGATCGGAAAGCACGGAACGCCCGTTATGCCCATCCGGTTGGCGGTTGCGATTTCGCTTTTCACGGCCTCACGGTCGCAATCGGTCGCGAGCAGACTCTCGACGACCGCGGCGTCCATGCCCGCGTCGCGCGCCGCCTCGATCGGCACATTGTGGTTCCCGATATGTGCGCCTTCCTCGAAATAAAGCCGGAACAGACGTCTTGCGAGTCCGTCCTGCACGCCGTCGCCGGCGCCGGAGGCCCAGCGGATGAGCCGGTGCGCATCGAGCGTATTGGGCGATACCCCGATCGCCTCGAAATCGAACGGGATCCCTTCGGCGGCTCCGGCCTCCCCGATGGCCCGATAGATCGTCCCGGCGCGATCGTCGCCGCCGAACTTTTCCGACAGATATTGTTTGCGGTCCTTCCCTTCCGGCGGCAGTGTCGGGTCAAGCTGGAATGGCCGCCAATGGATGTCGGCATCGATATCCGGAACCTGATCCAGCGCCTTTTCCAGACGTTTCCGGCCGATATGGCGCCACGGACACATGACGTCCGACACGATGTCCGCATTCAGCCTCGTTTTCCCGGACATGCAATGTGCTCCACGCTGGCGCCGGTTCGCGCCGCCGCGCCGACCGCTACCGGCCGCCATGCCACCAGGTCTGGAATTGCGGACCGTAAACCGGTGTCCTGCCGGGACGGGATATGCCGGCCCTTCGCGCCACCCAGTTCTCCCCGCGATGATAGAGCGGCACGACGTAAGCGCCGCTCAAAAGCACGCGATCGTAAGCGCGAACGGCGGAGATGAATTCGGAACGGTCCCGCGCATTGAGCAGCGCATCGATCATGGCGTCCACGGCCGCATTGGCGACGCCGGCGAAATTGTAGGTTCCCTCCGGTGCGGCCGAGTCCGATCCCCAGCGGCCGATCTGTTCGGCGCCGGGCGACAGGGACGAGTAATAGAACTGCATGATCATGTCGTAATCGTATGTCTGAAGCCTCTGTTGATATTGCGCCGCCTCGACGATGCGAATGGTCGCCTCGATTCCGATTTTTTCCAAGGTCCGCCGATACGCCGACGCGACGGCCTCGCCGCCGTTTCCGTTCAACAGGATTTCGAACGAGACGGGCCCGCCGTCCGGCGCGGTCAGCTTGCGGTCCTTCAGGCGATATCCCGCCGCGCGCAGTCGATCGAATCCGGCTTTCAGAAATGTGCGGTCGCGTCCCGAACCGTCGGAGGAGGGCGGCTTCCATCTTCCGTTCAGGATTTCCGGCTTTACCGCGCCCGGATACGCGGCCAGCAATTCCTTTTCCCGATCGTCCGCCGGAACGCCGGATGACGAGAGTTCGGAGCCGTCGAAGAAACTGCCGGTTCGCCGATAGGCGCCGAAAAACAGGTTCTTGTTGGCCCAGTCGAAATCGTAGAGGGATGCGAGCGCGTGGCGGAGCGCGGGATCCTTGAACGTGTCCCTTCGGGTGTTGAACACGAAACCCAGCATGCCGGAGGGCAGACCGCCGGTGAAGGTTTCCTTGACGACATCGCCGTTGGCGGCGGCGGGAAAATCGAATCCTCCGGCCCAGCGTCCCGGATCGTTTTCGATCCAGGACGAGATCAGGCCCTTCTTGAAAGCTTCGAACATCGCGTTGTCGTCGCGGAAATAATTGATTCGGATTTCGTCGAAATTGTCGAAGCCGCGTTTCGACGGATGGTCCCCGGCCCAGTAGTCGGGATTGCGTTTCAGTACGACCAGTTCACCCGGCTTGACGGTTTCGATCGTGTAGGGTCCGCTGCCGACAATCGGAGTCAGGGTCGATTTGTCGAAGGTCTCCGGGTCGACGGCGTGTTGTGGAAGGATGGGAAGCAGCGCCAGCAACAGGGGAGTTTCCCGGTCCGCCAGATCGTTGAAAACGAACCTTATTCCACGTTCGCCCACCTTCTCCATCCGCTCGACCGATTTGACCCAGCGGCGATAAAGGGGCCGCGACCCGGTCAGATGCAGTTCCATCGAAAAGATGACGTCGTCGACGGAAATCGCGGTTCCGTCGGAAAATTCCGCCCGCGGATCCAGCGTGAATTCCACGAATGTGCGGTCGTCATCGGTCTCGACGCTCTCGGCGATCAAGGGATACAGCGTAAACGCCTCATCCCGCGAACGGGCGAGCAGAGCTTCGTAGACGTTGTATCCATAGGTTTGATCGAACAGACCGCGCGATGCGTCGCCCTGAACGATGAATGGATTCAGGCTGTCGAAACTGCCCTTGACGGCGTAATCGATTTTGCCCCCTTTCGGCGCGTCCGGATTGACATAGGGGAAGTTCCGATAGCCGGCGGGCAGGGCGGGTTCGCCGTGCATGGCGATCGCATGCGACGGCCCGGCGTCGGCGCCCGATGTGTATATCAGGGCCGCGAATATGGTGAACGAAATAGCTCCGATCGGCCGGCCGGTCACATTTTCTCTCCAGACGTCCGGCGCCGCGAATCGCCGAAACGTTCCGCGGCATCGTATCAGCGCGACATACATCGGAAAACCGGCGTGAACCCGCGGATTATCCGGGTGGATTCGCCGGTAAATGCGTTGTAAGACGCGAGCTGAAGTCATTGTGTCGCCTCAATCGGGCGACAGGATGCCGTTTGAACATGTCGCTTCCGGCGTTTCCGTGAACGGCAGGCAAACGATCGGGAGGAAATGGACGATGACGATTCGCGCCGTAATCATCGCCGCCGGCGCCGCTGCGATTGTGATCTCGGGAACCGCGCACTCGGGCGCGCAACAGGCGCCGCAAGGCTGGTTCAAGGTCTGCTCCAGGCAGGAGAACACCGAACTCTGCAACGTTCAGAATCTGCTCATGGCCGATTCCGGTCAATTGCTGACCGGCGTTAGCCTGATCGAAGTGAAGGGCAAGGTAAACCGGAAAGTGTTTCAGGTTTCGGTGCCCAGCGGACGGTTGGTCCCGCCGGGCGTCGGCATGCGGGTCGACGGCGGCAAAGCCCGGAAAATCGACTATGCGATATGTTTTCCCGACCGTTGTATCGCGGAAGCGGCTTTGACCGATGCGATGGTCGGTTCCTTCAAGCGCGGCGCCGAGATGACTCTGACCTCCGTCAACTTCCAGAATCAGCGCAATCCCATCAGGATTTCGCTCAGAGGCTTCACCGACGCGTTTGACGGGCCGCCTCTGCAGCAATCCGATCTCGACGCCAGGCAAAGGAATCTGCGGGAAGGGATCGAGAAACGGCGGGAGGAATTCGAGAAGAAATTGAAGGCGGAACAGGAAAAGGCCAAAGCGGCCGAATAGACGCCGTCGCCGCGCAAAGGGAAGGCGGGCCTCGCGCCCGGACACTTCCGGGAACCTCGCGTTTTTCGGTTTTATCCGGTTGATTGTCGCTGCCCGGAGGCTCTCGGTGGCTCGTTCGCCGGGACTTTTTGGCCTTGATGAACGGTATGCGGCGCTTTCAAAGGCCCCTCGAAACGGCATCGAAAACGGCCGGTACCGCACCTGGCCGGACCGGAAGAATGACGGCGCGCTGTGGCGCGACGGTGAGAGGATTGGCCGCGTCTATCGTCGCCATGACGGCCGCTGGCAATGGTTCCCGCAGATCGGCGACTGCAAGACGGGCGCCTGCGGCGGCAAGGAGGTCGCCAAAACTGAACTCGAACGGCGCGCCGCCCTTTTCCCAGTGAATAACCGGTGATAGCCTGACCGAATGTGTGGGCGTTTCATCATCCAAGCGGCGTGGGCGGAATATTGCGGTTATCTGACCGCCGTCCGCGTCAGCCGCTCTGTCAACAAGACACGGCCAAAGGGCCGGCGCCGATTGAGCCGCCAGTGCAAGACGATGGAACCGTTGTAGGCAACGGGGCCGGTTTCAATCGGCCTCCAATGGCCGGTGAGAAGGCTTTGAGACCCTTTCAAGACCATCGGGACACAGGAGGACGGGATGTCTGCGGAAAAAGACGATTTTACATTTATCGCACGTGAACGCTACCGATTCTATCGGGAAATGACACTGAAATCACAAGATGCGCACCTTCAATATGGCAAATGGTTGATTGCGTCGCTGCTACTTGTAAACGGTGGCGCGATTATCGGAATCGCTCGGTTTCCGGGTGATGCATCCAATTACATGAAGGTGGCCGGATATTACTTTGTTGCTGGACTGCTACTTTCGTTCGCGGCCGGATTTCTCTCCTGGTTGAACTTTCAGATCGCCTCGCACGTGTACTATAATAAATGGGCAAATCTGGAGATGGTCGTAAATCCAGAAAAATGGTCGCCGCTTCCTCCATATGCTCATTGGGTGGAAAAAACTTTGTATATTGCCGCACTGACGGGCGTCGCATCTTGGCTCTCGACTGCCGTGGGTGCCTATAAGCTCATTTCGGCATTGTCGAAGTAGTCAGCCAGGAGAAGAGCACCTCGGCAAAGGACATCGCGAAGAACGTTTCCGCCGGGACAGGAATTGCAGCGATTGGAGTTGTCAGGGAGTTGTGATCTGGAGTGAATTTGGCCGCTACAGGCTAAGTGCGCCGTTCTAAAACCCGGTGACAAGAGCTACAACAAGCTGATGAAGAATCGCTTGATGGCCGGCCCGGTCGCGGCGGAGTGATGGCCCGAACGGCGAAACGGCCGGACCGGAGCGACGAGGTTCAATACGGAGTGCGCGACTCTTGCCGGTCAGCTCCGGCGGGCGTCGTTCAGCCGCCGGTAGACGGGCGTGCCGATCAGCGGCGAATCCTCCGGGATGAGATCGAACGGGGTGCTGCCACCTTCGGTCCGTGCGTCGGGATCGGCCCCGGCTTCGAGCAGCGCCGCGACCGCGTCGACACGGCCGAACAACGCGGCAACGTGCAACGGGGTCGCGCCCTTCTTGTCCCGTGCGCCGAGGTCGCCCCCGGCGTCGAGCAGCGCCGCGATCGCCGCGGCTTGGCCGTACCCCGCAGCAACGTGCAGCGGGGTCCAGCCATCCTCGGTCCGCGCGTCGGGATCGGCCCCGGCTTCGATCAGCGCCGCGATCGCCGCGGCATGGCCCTGTCCAGCAGCAAAGTGTAGCGGGATTTGGCCATACTTGGCCCGCGCATCGGGGTCGGCCCCGGCGTCGAGCAGCGCCGCGATCGCCGCGGCATGGCCGTTCAACGCAGCACTGTGCAGTGGAGTGGCGCCAAACTTCTTGTCTCGTGCATCGGGATCGGCCCCGGCTTCGCGCAGTACGGCGATCGCGGCGGCATGGCCGTTCGCCGCGGCAAAGTGCAGTGGGGTCAACATATTCTCGTCCCGTGCGTCGGGATCGGCCCCGGCTTCGATTAGCGCCTTGATCGCGGCAACATGGCCGTTCCCCGCAGCCTCGTGCAGCGGGGTGGCGCCAAACTCGTCCCGCGCGTCGGGATCGGCCCCGGCTTCGCGCAGCGCCGTGATCGCGGCGACATGGCTGTTCTCCGCGGCAATGTGCATCGGGGTGGCGCTATTATTGTCCCGCGCGTCGGGATCGGCTCCGGCTTTGAGCAGCGCCTCGGTCGCCGCGGCATGGCCGTTCAACGCAGCCAAGTGCAGCGGGGTGGCGCCAAACTTCTTGTCTCGTGCATCGGGATCGGCCCCGGCTTTGAGCAGCGCCATAATCGCGGCGGCATGGCCCCCGAACGCAGCACTGTGCAGCGGGATTTGGCCATTCTTGTTTAATGCGCCGGGATCGGCCCCGGCGTCGAGCAGCGCCATGATCGCGTCGGCACGGCCCACGAACGCGGCAGTGTGCAGCGGGGTAACGCCATTCATGTCCCGCGCGTCGGGATCGGCCCCGGCTTCGCGCAGCGCCGTGATCGCGGCGACATGGCTGTTCTCCGCGGCAATGTGCAGCGGGGTGGCGCTATTCTTGTCCCGTGCGTCGGGATCGGCCCCGGCCTCGTGCAGCGCCTCGGTCGCCGCGGCATGGCCGTCCTGCGCGGCAAAGTGCAGCGGGGTCAACATATTCTCATCCTGTGCGTCGGGATCCGCCCCGGCTTCGTGCAGCGCCGCGATCGCCGCGGCATGGCCTGCCTGCGCGGCAAGGTGCAGCGGGGTGCGGCCATACTGGCCCCGCGCGGCGGGATCGGCCCCGGCGTCGAGCAGCGCCTCGGTCGCCGCGGCATGGCCGTTCAACGCAGCCAAGTGCAGCGGGGTGGCGCTATTCTTGTCCCGTGCGTCGGGATCGGCCCCGGCCTCGTGCAGCGCCGCGATCACGGCGGCATGGCTGTTCTCCGCGGCAAGGTGCATCGGGGTGGCGCTATTATTGTCCCGTGTGTCGGGATCGGCTCCGGCTTCGCGCAGCGCCTCGATTGCGGCGGCATGTCCCTCCTGCGCGGCAAGGTGTAGCGGAGTGCGGCCATACTGGCCCTCCCGTGCGTTTGGGTCGGCTCCAGCTTCGAGCAGCGCCATGATCGCGGCGGCACGGCCCACGAACGCTGCGATGTGCAGCGGGGTGAAGCCATCCTTATCCCGTGCGTCGGGATCGGCCCCGGCTTCGATCAGCGCCGCGATCGGCGCGGCATGGCCCGCCTCAGCGGCAGCGTGCAGCGGAGTGTAGCCATTCTTGTCCCGTGCGTTGAGATCGGCCCCGGCTTCGTGCAGCGCCGCGATCGCGGCGGCGGCATCGTCCCTGTACACAGCAGAGTGCAGCGGTGTGCCGCCATACTTGTTCCGTGCGCTTGGATCGGCTCCACCTTCGATCAGCGCCGCGATCGGCGCGGCATGGCCCGCCTCAGCGGCAGCGTGCAGCGGAGTGTAGCCATTCTTGTCCCGTGCGTTGAGATCGGCCCCGGCTTCGTGCAGCGCCGCGATCGCGGCGGCGGCATCGTCCCTGTACACAGCAGAGTGCAGCGGTGTGCCGCCATACTTGTTCCGTGCGCTTGGATCGGCTCCACCTTCGATCAGCGCCGCGATCGGCGCGGCATGGCCCGCCTCAGCGGCAGCGTGCAGCGGAGTGTAGCCATTCTTGTCCCGTGCGTGGAGATCAGCCCCGGCTTCGAGCAGCGCCGCGATCGCTGTGGCATGGCCTTCATGTGCAGCAGCGTGCAGCGGGGTGCTGCCATCCTTGGCCCGTGCGTCGGGATCGGCCCCAGCTTCGATCAGCGCTGCGATCGCGGCAGCATGGCCTTCATGTGCAGCAAAGTGCAGCGGAGTGCCGCCATACTCGTCCCGTGCGTTGAGGTCGGCCCCGGCCCGCAGGCAGGCGCGCACATCCTCGGCGCCGGCTGTCTCGAAGAAACCCTCGCCGTTCCAGTTCGCGCAGTCGGGCTGCGCCCGCGCGGTTGTCAGGGCCGGACACGCCGCCATGGCCGCCATCATCGCAACGATTCCAATTCTCATACCATTCTCCCGCCGTCTTTTCCGGTCCGAACGATGCGCCCTTCGTCGCGCCGTCTCCGGCACGGACTAGCACGGCGCAAACATACGCGCCAGCGTGCGGCTTCATGGCCCTATGGCGCGAATTCCGGTAATTCGGCCGGCAGGCCCCTTCGCGCCCGGAGCGCGCGGCGTCTTTTCGCCGAATCCCGTGAACGGGCCGCCCTCTCGTTTTCATCCGCCCGCCGCAAATCGGGCCTGCCCGAGCGCAGCTACCGGAGATGACCGCGAGGCGGGCTGCGCGCGACCGACGTCTTGGCCGCGCCGCCGTGCGATATGGCGCGCCTGCCGCCGCCGCCGTGCGATATGGCGCGCCTGCCGCCGCCGCCGAATCCATGGACAGGGCGGCGCACGATTCGTTGAACCGGGCGACGGAGAGAGGCGCTCGAATGGCTTTCAAAGACCCTTCGAAAGGCGTTTTGAAATAAAATTACAAAATCCGCCATGCTAAAACCCGCTGACAAAAATTCCAGAACCGCGTGACACGCTACACCGACGGGTCGCGGTCCGCCAGATCCTGGCCGGCGCAAAATCCCCTGCCGGCGCCGGTCAGCGCCGCCGCCCGGCGATCGTCGCTCCTTTCGATCCCGTCGAGCGCTTCGCGCCATGCGTCATGAAGTTCGGCGGTGAACGCATTGAGCCGGTCCGGACGGTTCAATGTGAGAACCGCATAACCGTCGCGACGCTCGTTCAAAATCGGACGGGTTCGCTCATGGTTTGCGCGCCATGACGGAATCGGCCGATTTTGAAGATCGCCCGCGGCGGGCGTCCGAATCGAAAGGGCGGCTATTCGCTTTCCACGGCCCCGGCTGCGCGCAGCGTCCTGGCCGCGCCGTGGTGGTCGAAAAGTATAGCTAAGTCCAGCGGGGTGTCGCCATCGTTGTTCCATACATTCGGATCGGCCCCGCCGTCGAGCAGCGTCTCTATCGCGGCGGCATGGCCTCCGAACACAGCACTATGCAGCGGGGTGCTGCTATTCTTGTTCCGTGCGTCGGGATCGGCCCCGGCTTCGAGCAGCGCCGCGACCGCGGCGGCATGGCCTTCCTGCGCAGCATGGTGCAGCGGGGTACGGCCATCGTTTGCCCGTGCGCCGACCTCGGCCCCGGCGTCGAGCAGCGCCGCGACCGCCGCGGCATCGCCGTTAAACGCGGCAGAGTGCAGCGGGGTGCCGCCATCCTTTCTCCGTGCGTCGGGGTCGGCTCCGGCTTCGAGCAGCGCCGCTACCGCCGCGGCATGGCCGGACCTCGCAGCATGGTGCAGCGGGGTGGAGCCATTGTTGTCCCGTGCTTCGGGATCGGCCCCGGCCCGCAGGCAGGCGCGCACATCCGCGGCGCCGTCCGTCTCGAAGAAACTACTGCTGTTCCAGTTCGCGCAGCCGGGCGTAGCCGGCGGGGCGGGCGGCTTAGCCGGCGGGGTCTGACAGGCCGTCATGGCCGTCATGGCCGCCATCGTCGCAACGATTCCGATTCTCATGTCTTCATCCTCCCGCCGTCTTCTCCGGTCCGGACGATGCGCCCTTCGTCGCGCCGTCTCCGGCGCGGACTAGCACGGCGCGAACATGCGGGCAAGCTTACCGCCATGGCCGAAAACCGCGCTCAGGTCCGCTCTTCGTTATCCGGCCCCGGGTTCGGGCCTTTCGCGGCGCGGCGAGGCGCAAACCGGGAAGGCGGGCCTCGCGCCCGCCTTTTTTTGAACCCGATCGCCTCAATGGGGCGCCGGGCCTTTGGATTCGTATGTGCCGTCCGATTTTTGCACAAACATTCCGCTCAATTGAGGGTGACGAACCGGTTCGCCCGTTTCATCCGGCAGAAGGTTCTGTTCCGAGACGTAGGCGACGTACTCGGTTTCGGCGTTTTCGGCGAGCAAATGGTAGAACGGCTGATCGCGGCGGGGGCGGATGTCCGCGGGAATGGCCTCATACCATTCTTCGGTGTTGTCGAATTCGGGATCCACGTCGAATATGACGCCCCGGAAGGGAAACAGGCGATGACGCACCACCTGACCGATATGAAATCTCGCCGTTTTCATGAATGCCGAACGGCAATCGCCCGGATGCCGTACCGGCGCCACAGGTCCCTGGCCCTGTCCTGGCGAAGCTCTTCGTCGACCTCGGGAATGAAACTGTCGTTGGACATGACACCGCCGATCTGAAACGCATTTCGTCGTTGATCACGCCTTGTAGCGTTTTTTTGGGGCGGCGAAAGGGCTTTGTCCGGGAAAAATCGACGACAGGCCGATTCCTTACCCTCAAGGTCGAACGCGCGCGCCGGTCCAGCAGCTTTCTGCTCATAAACATGGTCGATCGGCAAACGGCGACGTATTTCAGGGAGGAGAATAGGCCGTTTCCGCACCGAATCCCGTCAATCGCCTGCTGACGCCTTTCAGCGTTGTCAACGCGACCTTGGCTTTGAACTCCGGACGATGGTGCTTCCGTTTCGACATTTCCGATCTCCTTCGTGTTAACAGAGTTCATGACACTCCTGGTTCAAGTCGAACTCGGATCGCCCAAACATGCCCGGGTCACGACAGCCGCGGGGCAGATGTCACCTGTTGGCGCTCGCGACGCGCATTTTCAGGAGTTTCGGTTCCAGATAGGCGTCCAGACCTTCCGGACCGAGTTCGCGAACGATACCGCTCATTTTCCACCCGCCGAAGGGGGCCTGCAATTCGCTGACGTCGTTGACATTGATGCCAATGCCGCCAAATTTCAGCTTATCAGCGATCGCCCACATGCGCTCAAGGTCGGAACCGTAAAGATAGGCGGCGAGGCCATACTCAAGGCTGTTTGCCATCGCAATCATCTGCTCGACGCTGTCGAACGAAGCCATCGCAGTGAGGGGGCCGTAGGTTTCACTCGTCATCGGCAGGCTGTCCGGCGGCGCGTCATCGATAATTGTTGGCCGATAGAAATGGCCGCGATCATACTCTTCCCCCTCCGGTCGCACACCTCCGGCAATCAGCCGACCGCCCTTGGCGGTCGCGTCCTGTCTGTGCGCCTCCACGCGCTCAATCACCTTGTCGTTTAACACCGGCCCATACTCGACTCCGGGTTCGACGCCGTTCCCGAGCTCGGTTTCCTCGGCCAGAACAGCGAGGATTTCAGCGAATTCGGCGTGGATCGACTTGTCAACGAGAACGCGGTTCACGGTTATACAGATCTGTCCCATGTTGGAGAACGCCCGCCGGTGGGCCGCTCTGGCGGCTTCCTCAAGATCGGCGTCGGCCATAACGATCAGCGGCGCGTTGCCACCGAGTTCCAGACAGACCTTCTTCAGGTTTCCGGCTGCATTGCGCATGATATCCTGACCGGCCGGTATGGAGGCGGTTGCCGAAATCACACGAACACGCGGATGCGAGGCGAGCGCTGCGCCGGCAATCGGGCCATGTCCGGGCAGGTCGGCGAGTGCGCCATCCGGCAGACCTGCTTTATGCAAACAATCGACCAGCATCGCGATGGCGAGCGGCGTTTCAGGCGGCGATTTGACGATCAGCGGACAACCGGCCGCAAGCGCCGGTCCGGCTTTCCAACAATACAGGTCCACAGGATAGTTCCACGGTACGATTGCCGCTGCGACCCCGACCGGATAGCGGGAAACGACATTCTTGATGTGCGGATTCGCCGAAGGGCGTAACTCTCCGCCAATCCGCGTTGCTTCGCCGGCGTAGTATCGCAACACCTTTGCGCCAAACAGTATTTCCTTGCGATTGTCGGCCACAGGCTTGCCCTGTTCGCGGGTCAGCAGCAGCGCCATCTCTTCAACCCGCGCTTCGACCAAATCCGCACCGCGATTGAGTAACGATGCGCGGTCTTCGCCAGACAGGCCAGCGACCACCGGAACCGCTTTCTCTGCGGCGGCTACTGCAAGATCAACGGTTGCCTCGTCGGCCAGAAATGTTGATCCCACCGGTTCGCCCGTCGCCGGATCGTCGATTTCAAAGCAGTCCAATCCCGCCGGTTTCCGCCAGCGCCCGTCGATGAATATTCCCCGGTCCATAATCTCCCTGCCCGTCAGCGCATTCGCAGGCGCCGCCGGAGTTCGGCATAATTCCGGTCGTTCTGTCGATTCGCCTCCTCTTTTTCCGCTGTATTCGGACTGACCATGACGAACGGTTCGTGACCGCGTTCAATCATGATTTCAGCGGTTGCGGCGTTGATCGCCTGACCGACGGCAATCGCAATCGATGTGGATGTTGCGCCTACCCGGTATTTAAGCCCATCAATTTCAATGCCCGCGTCGCCCTTCGGCACGCCCGTGTCGATCACCACGTCGGCAAGTTCGAACAATCGCTTACCGCAGGAATGTCGTGACGGAGTCGATGATGAATGCGGAACGGAGGTTACACCGATCAGCTTCATTCCGCGGGCCTTGGCGCCAACTGCGATGTCGAGCGTAACGGCATTGAGGCCCGAATGGGAGAAGATCAGCATGGCATCGCCCGGATCAAGCTGGTGCGCAGACAGGATCGCATCGCCATACCCTTCCTGACCGTGAATAAACCGGTACTGCCTTGCGCCACCGTCACCGAACACACGATGAAACGAGATCATCGTGCTTTCGACAATCGGGCGAAAACTGGTGACCGTGCCGGTACGCGGGAACATTTCCATGGCGGCAAACGAACCGTGGCCCGTGCCGAATGTAAAAACCAGCTTGTCGTCGATGATCGCGTTTGCGCAAATCCCGGCGGCGGCGCGGATAGCCTCGCTCTGGGATTCCGATACCCGTTCGAGGCGTTGGATTACAGCGTCAAAATAAGCTTTGCCGATGTCGCTCATCGTATCTCCAATCTGAAGCGCGGCTCCATTCACATCATCTCAATTCTGCGACGCAATGCCGGCAAGCGCGATCTCGAACAGTTTCGCCTCACTGTGCGCCAACGCCTCAGAAGGCAGTTTTTCCTGACTGAGCGCGTCAACGGTTCCCAGGCAAAGCGTCGCGCATGCGACGTTCAGTGCAGTCGCGGCGGCAAGCAGTGCAGATGTCTCCATGTCGACAGCCAGCACATTCCACTCAGCCAACATCTTTCGGTTTACCTCAGCGCGCTTGCGTCCCTTATCGTCGATCCCGAACATGTCGCGATAAAACGCGTCGAAGGTCGCGTAGCGTCCTGCGCGTGGGCTTAATCCCGCGGTGCGCGCTAAATTCTCAAGCGCGGTGACAAGGCCGGCTTCGGCATGGAACGGGCCGTCATCTTTAGCATAGGAAGGCGAAGTGCCTTCGAAACCGATCGCTGATTTACTGATCAGAAAATCGCCGGCGGCGGCCGGCGGAAAATACATTGCGGTTCCGATCCGGAGAAACGTTGAAACACCAAGGTCAGCCAGTTCGTGAAGTACGATAGTCGCTATGGGTGCCCCCATACCGAATGCGGCAAGGGTTATCCGGCGGCCTTCATACAATCCGGTCGCGGTCTTAAGGCCACGCGACACCGGGTGAAACACTGGCTCTGTCAGCAATTGCGACATGCGGTCGACACGGTCGGGATCGCCAATCAAAATGGCCCGATCACCGGCATCCTCTGCGGCAAGGCCGAGATACCAGGCTCTTTTCATTATCCCTCCCTTATCGAACGTCGCTCAAGCATGTCGCGCACCGCTGCTATTCCGGCTTGCGCCGCTTCGAGCGGATCGGCGGTTCCGGCCATCTCCGCAGCGATATATCCGCCGGCAAACGTATCGCCGGCACCGGTCGTGTCCTTGACGTCAATTGGTTCAGCACTCATTATTTCTGACTTTCCGCCCCGGAAAATCGCTATGCCTTCGCGGCCTTGCGTCTCAACGATCATAACCGGTTTTGAGGTTTCACTGATCAATTCCCGCTCGGAGCGGCTGCGGAAGATGACATCGGCCTGCGCCGATAGCGTCCTGCGGATTGCCGGCGTGAAGCAATGGGCGTCATTCTTGCATATCCAGTACAAACGGGCGGCTTGCGGACGTGCCGCGAGGATCATTTCCATTAGATGCGGCGGGCCGACGGTGATGCACAAATGGCTCGCCGCTCCAATGATCTCCCGTTGCTTCGATGTCAGTTCTTCCGTGCCGGCGAAAGCAGGGTCAAACAGGCAGACGCATGAGCCGTCCCGCTGGTACGCCAGGATCGCCATCGGCGATTTGCGCCCGAGCCGCGCCACGCCGTCGGTCCCGACATTCGCCGCAACAAGACTTTCCAGATAGATCCGCGCGTGATTGTCGTTCCCCACCCAACTGACCGGCGCGGCGGTTCGCCCTTGCGCCGCGACGGCTGCTGCAACATATGCCGGGCATCCACCGATACGCGGCCAATTTTCAGGGTTGCGGAAGTCGATAAGCGTCGTATGATCACCCCTGACTGTACCCGAAAGGCCGACGGCATAATCAACGCTTGCATATCCGGTGACGGCGAGAGATGTCATGAGAGAAGCGCTCCGGCTTCCTCGGTCGTCACCAATCTACCGAGATAGCGCTCGATATCCTCCAAAGACGCCGCGGCGAGATGCTCGCGATTGGAATTGGTCGCGTCCTTGACGACGATAACCTCGAAACCGTTGGCAAACGCGTCCTGGGCGGTAGCTCGAACGCACACATTGGTTTTGACGCCGCAGATGAAGACGCGTTCGACGTTCTGCTCGCGCAAGAACAGGGCAAGTTCGGTCGCGAAAAATGCACTGAACCTGCGCTTGACGATCTCGATCTCGTTTTCACTACCCTTCGGGCTAAAACCATCGAAATATTGGGTGTGAAATCCGCCGCTCACGCAGTGTCGCGGCAACCGCTTGTCCTCAAAATCATCGAATCCATCGCGATGCCGGTCGGCCACGTGCACTACGATTGTTCCAGAGTTGCGCGCCTGATCAATCAAAGCCAGGCAATTGCCGACCACCAAATCGGCGTCCGCATAGTAATTTTCGCCATCCGGGTGAAGAAACGAATTCTGCATATCGATGACGATCAATGCGGCTTTCATGTCGCTGCCTCCTTCGCTTTCACGCGCCGCCATCCGGCAAAACACAGTGCGATCAAAACCATGAGATAGGGAATTGTACCTATAAGTTTGGGCGGCATGCCGGCGGTTTGCATCCTGATCTGCGTCGCGTCCAACAGGCCGAACAACAGGCATACCAATGCGGTCGCGATCGGCCTGTCGCGACCGAAGTAGAAGGCCGCCAATGCAATGAAGCCGCGCCCGGCGGTCAATCCCTCATTGAACAGTCCGATCGAGGCAAGCGCCAAATGCGCGCCGCCAAGGCCCGAAAAGAAACCGGCGACCGCGGTCGAAGCGTCTTGGACCGATTTCTCCGCTATTCCCATGGCGCGGGCGACTTGCGGGGCGTTTCCCGTTGCCCGCAGCCTCAGGCCGGCGCGCGTGTCGGCCAGAATGAACGGTAGCGCAAATACCGATATCCACGCAAAGACCGTGAGCGGTTCAAGTTCCGACAGCGCTAGTCCGATTATCGGGATGTCCGCTGTCCATTCGGGCATGAAACGCGGCAGCAGAACGACATCGGCAAGTCGTAATGTACCGCTGGAATCATAAAACCAGTTCAAAATGAAGCCGAGTACACCGGCAACGAATACATTTAACCCAAGGCCGGCGACAATCATGTTGGCGCCGGCCCTGGTGATCACAAGCGAAAATACGTAACCGATCGCCGCGCATCCAATGGCCGCCGCCAAAACGGCAGCAAGCCAGCTGCCGGTCGCTGCGGATATCACCACTGCGATGAAGGCGCCGGCCAGCATCTTTGCATCAAGGGCGATATTGACGATCCCGCCTTGTCGGTTCACCAGACCGCCCATCGCGGCAAGCAGGATCGGCGTGGTCAGCGTGACCGATGCGGCTATGATCTGTTCGACAATCATGCGCGCCTCCGCCGAAGAAAGTCGAGCCGGCCGAGTTCAACCACCGCGAAGATCATCACAGTTCCCTCAATGATGTTTACGATATCGAGCGGGATGTCGGAGAAAAGCTGCACGGTCGTTCCGGCCGAGGCGAGGGCGCCGAACAGGATGGCTCCCAACAGAATGCCGATCTCGTTGTTGCGTCCCAGCAACGCCACGGCCATGCCTGTAAAACCGTAGCCGGGCGAAAATCCGTCGGCAAAGCGATGCAACTGGCCAAGCGCGTGTGAGGCCCCGCCAAGCCCCGACACGATACCCGAAATGACCATCACGAGGACGATCGTCGACGGTATCGAAATGCCGACCGCTCTTGAGAACCGCTGATTAAGCCCGACCAGCGCACCCTCGAAGCCGGATGGGGTGCGACGCGCCCAGATGCCGTAAGCGATCACGACGGCCAGCCCGACCAGAAAGCCCGCATGCAATGTCGACGGCGGCAACAGGCGCGGCAATTTTGCCGCCTCGTGCACCAGTGGCGTAACATTGTTGCCCGAGATTTCCGACAGAAGCGGACCGTTGACCAGATAGCCGGCGATGCCGAAGGCAACGAAATTCAGCATCAAGGTCGAGACAACCTTGTCGACCTCGTAGCGGGCAAGAAGATAGCCCGGCACGAACAGCCATGCCGCCGACACTGCCGCAGCAAAAATGAACGCCAGCGGGATCAGTGAGTGCCCCAAGCTTGCGGGCAGGGTGAAGCCGACGAATGCACCGCACGGGCCACCGATCACGAAAGCGCCTTCCACCCCGACATTGAACGCGCCGGAACGAAAACAGATGGCGGTGGCGACGCCCGTGAACAGAAGCGGTGTTGCGGCAGACAACGTTGCGGCAGTCCTTCTTTCGGAGCCGAAGGATTCGGCCGCCATGAGTGAAAAAACGTCCAGCGGATTTTCGCCGATCACAAGCAGAATGGCGAAGGCCACGATGAGTGCGACGATAAAGGGGAACGCCAACCCGACACTGCGTTCGAACAGCGCAAGGAAGGGAGATTCGCGATCCCGCCTCGCTTCAAGCATGTTCGTCCTGCATCAGCATCATACTGCCGATGTCCGCAATACCGGCTTCGCCCGATGTGCGCTCTCCGACGATCCTTCCACCCGCCATGACGTAAATCCGGTCTGACAGATCGAGAAGTTCGTCCAGTTCTTCCGAGACGAACAGCACGGCTCCGCCGTCATCGCGAAACTTGCGAAGAATGTCGTGGATCGCCGCGATGCCGAGAAGATCGACGCCGCGTGTCGGCTGGGAGACCACGAGCAAGCCCGGCTTGATGGCTATCTCGCGGGCAAAGACCAGTTTCTGCTGGTTTCCGCCCGACAGGCTGGAGACCGGATTGGTCAGTGCCCCGTGGCGCACATCGAGTGATTGAAGACGATCGGCGCTGGTCGCGTGCATCGCGCTCCGGTCAAGGAAATAACCGCTGCAAACCGGCGGCAGGCGATGACTTCCGGCGACGACGTTCGCCTCGATTGATGCTTCGAGCGCCAGACCCTCATGCCGTCGGTCGGCGCTGACATATCCCATGCCAAGCTGACGGCGGCGGCCATTGTCAGCACGCGTGACTTCCTTTCCCGAAAGCACGACTGAACCGTTGCCCGGTGCGCGCAACCCGACCAGGCATTCGATCAACTCGTGCTGTCCGTTGCCTGAGACGCCGACTATACCAACGATTTCACCACGCGACAGAGTGATGCTGATGTCATGAAGCGGATGGGACTTCTCCAGCGCTTCAATGGAAAGGTTCCGGACTTCCAGTACCGTGTCTTCAGACGCATTCGTATCCGCTGGACGTCTGATTGCGGATTGCGGCAGAAAATGTTCCTGCCCGATCATGTACCCTGCGACTTCCTCGGCGCTGGTCTCATTGACCAAACCTGAAAAGCAGACCTCGCCCCTGCGCATCACCGTAACATGATCTGCAAGCGCCATGACTTCTTTCAGCTTGTGGCTGATGAAAAGGACGGTCGTGCCTTGTTCGCGCAGTGTTCGCAGAAGCGAAAACAGGTCTTGCACCTGCTGCGGCGCCAGCACCGCCGTAGGCTCGTCGAGAATCAATATCCGCGCACCGCGCCTTAATAGCCGGATGATTTCGACGAACTGCCGCACATGAACCGGTGTGCTTCCGGCCCTTCGGCCCCAGTCGATCCTGATGGCGGCCTGTGTGGCAAGTGCGTTGCCGCATTGCCGTGCTTTGTCCCAATCAATCCGCGAAACCGGTCCTGCCGCGTTGCGCAGAGGCTCTTCACCGAGCACGAGATTTTCCAGTAGTGACAGGTCCGGCGCCAACATGAATTCCTGGTGCACCATACCTATTCCGAGGGTGAAGGCCTGTTGCGGTCCTGGCAGGTCTATGTGTTGATCATCGACAATGATCGTGCCGCTATCGGCCCGCTCGATTCCCTGAAGCATGCGCATCAGCGTCGATTTTCCGGCGCCGTTCTCGCCGACAATCGCGTGAATCTCGCTAGGTCCGACAGACAGCGAAACGTTCCGGTTTGCCTGAACGTTGCCGTAGCGCTTGCTCAAGCCGTCTGCGCCAAGGCGCACGGTGACGTCATGGTCTTGCGCGTTATTATCCGCGACCGTCATTGATTTGCACCCATGTGTCCGTCGGCGGCCAAAACCGCCGACGATACCGGATCTTACCTGAAGAAGTCCGGATAGCCTTCGGTGGAGACATCCCAGACATCGATCTTCCCTGCGACGATATCCGCTTTCAATGCATCGACTTTCTCCAGATAGGCCGCAGGCACCATGTCCTTGGTATGCTTCATGTCGGACAGCGCAACGCCGTTCTGCGCCAAACCGAAATCCATGACCTCGCCGCCCGGAAACTTGTCGGCAGCGTAGTTGATCACGATGTCTTCTACCGCGACGTCGACACGCTTGATCATGCTGGTCAGCACATTGCCCGGCGCCATCCCGTCCTGATCGGTGTCTACGCCGATAGCATAGCGGCCTTCCGCCTTGGCCGCTTCGATGATGCCGATCCCGGTGCCGCCGGCAACTTGGTAGACAATGTCCGCGCCCTCATTGAACATGGCCTTGGCCATCTGCTGGCCCTTGGCCGGGTCGCCGAAGGATTCGGAATAGGCGACTTTGACGTCGACGTCCGGGTTGATCGCCTTGGCGCCCTGAATATAACCGACGATAAACTTGTCGATGCCCGGTGCCTTCACACCGCCGATAACGCCTATAAACGCCTGTTCATTGATGCCCTTGATCGACGTATCCGTCGTCACCTGGGCAGCAAGCGCGCCAGCCAGATAGGACCCCTCGTGCTCGCCAAATACAACCGAAACGATATTGTCGCCTTTGCGGGTCTGATTCATGATCACCCAATTGGCGTCGGGATAATCGACCGCCAGTTTCTCCATAGGTTCTCCGTGAATCCACTCCAGGCTTATTACCAGACCGAACCCGCCATCGACTGCCCGTCGCATGATCTCTTCGCCTTGTGCCGCGACGTCCTTTAGACTCGATGGGCCGTCCTTTAATGCCCGTTTTTTCAAGGCCGGCCTTGAAGCCTGCATTGGCCGTGTCGTTCCACGATCCGTCGCCCAGGCCACCCTGCGCGATGATCAGGGCTGCCGGAGCGACATCCGCCGCCATTCCGGAACTCGACATTATTGCCAATGCAAGGCTTGCCGCCAGTGCTGAATATCTGAATATGTTGCTTACTCCCTGTTATTGTATTTCGGATAAACCATTCGCCCGCCGATACTGAGTACGTTCGCATTAGCCTGACCGGGCGCCGCGCTCGGCGCCGCAACGAGCTGCATGTCATAGGTATAATATTCACCGTGATAAACCGCTTCGACGGCTTCAACGAGTCTTCCCGCGGCATCGAAGCTTTGCCGGAACACCACCATCACCGGCGCCGGTTGCGCGATGTCAAGCAGGGAACATTCTTCCGCTTCGGCCAACCTGCTCGTCGCGCGCTCACGGGCTTCGCGGACTGTATAACCAGCTAGGTCCAGAGCTTCATAAAGCGAGAAGTTGGAATCCTTTAGCGCAGCCGGGTCGTCACCATTCAGGGCGCCGATGTTGCGCGCGACATGCATCGGAATCATTGAGCGATGCACCGCGCATGGAATGCCGTCTATGGATCGTAGACGGCACAGATAGATCGCCTGGCCAACGCATTGGAACTCCGCCACCCGCTCGTCGGTCGCCGGTTCTATCGACAAAAGTGATTGCGTTGAGCGCAGCCCTTCGCCCGCCGCCGATTCCGAAAAGCTGAGCAACTTTCCCGCTCGCCTGCGCAAGGACGGACGTGCGACAAAACTGCCCGCACCCTGCCTTCTGTGGACCACACCCTCTGATACCAACTGTTCGATCGCACGAACGACGGTTCCCCGACTGACGCTGTAACTGGCACACAGTTCCGACTCGCTCGGCAACCTGTTACCTGGCTTGTATTCGCCGTTCCCTATGCTCCGCCGAAGTTCATCGGCCAGGATTTGATAACGTGGATTGGCGTTAAATTTGTGCATTTGGTGATAATAATCTGATTAGTTGACTAGTCAAGAGTGCCAAAGCAGCGCTGTTCGCACGGAAAATTCCGGACGCGATTTGGAAGCGTACGTTATGTGAACTTCTTCACCTAGAGCGTTTCAGGTTTTGACGGCAACATATCCTGTGTTTGTGAGGTGTTTTGCGCATTGATCAGGGGTGAAGCTGTCGAGGATTGATCCGACGGCGCGCCAGAGGTTCTCGCGGGAGCGTGCCTGTGTTTTGCGCATCCGGTGTTTGAGCTTTTGCGAAAGCCTGTTCGATCGGGTTGAGGTCAGGGCTGTAGGGTGGCAGGATTAGCAGGTGCGCGCCGGCTGCGCGGACCGCCTCGCGCACGGCCTGGCTCTTGTGGCTGTCGGGATTGTCCCACGTCGCGGGGCTTCAATGTGGCGCCCGGCGCCCTTGCGATACAGGTGCGGAAGATGTCGCCGTTGACCGGACCGTCTGACCCGGAGGGGCCTCCTTGCCCTCCTCATGGCCCAAGTGCGCTGTCAACTCGGCGCCAAGCATCCGCTTCCATCAGCTTGATCTTGAGCTCCTTCAGTAGCCCTGTATCGCCAACCATGTCTTCAGGCCGCTCACAGCCCTGAAGAAGTTCGTCCAGTCGTTCCTTGGAAATCGTCATCCTTGCTTCCTTATGCAAAAGCATGAACCAGATCAGTCATACACAGAAGATCGGACACTCTCGGCAGGCGTTGCCTTTCGGCGCCCGGCCCCTGAGCGGCGCCATCGTGGTCTTCACCCGGGTCTCGTCGATGAACACCGACCGGCGCGGGTCGATCCGGCCTCAATGGCGCCGCCACCGCTCGCGACGGCGTTTCACGTCCGCGCGTTCGCACTCATCGGCGACCAGCGTCTTTTTCTTGAAACCGAACCCGCAGCCGCGCAGAAAACGCCAGACAGTATCGTGGCTCACCGCGCCCCCGCACTACTCCGCCGGCATCTCCTGCAACACGGCCGGAGAGTTCCGCACCCTATCCAACAGCCAACCCCGATGCGGCTCCAGAACCGGGCGGTGACACCCGCCCATCTTCGCAGGCCTCACCGAGCCGGTCCGCGCCACGCGCAGTCTCCACTTCACAACGCCCGACGGCGCAACTCCAAACCGCTCCGCAGCCCGGTGACGGCTCTCTCCAGCCTGCATCGCGGAAACAACACGTTCGCGAAGATCATTCGGGTAAGGTCGCGTCATCCATACCGGCCTCCTTCACCGTTATGGATCCTGAACCACATCCAACCCTCAAAGGAAACCACAATTCAATGCAGCCAAAAACTGAACCGATCTAGCGCAGCCGACCGGTCGCATGAGCGAGCATGGTGTAGACCTTGCCGGTATCGGACGTCAGATAGGTCTTCCGTGTCATGACGTTGTCGTGATCGTTGCGTTCGACATCGTCAAGCAGCCTCTCGAAATCCTTGCAATAGCGGTCAACGTTGGTGCGGAAGTCGCCGTCCGCCTTATATTTGTCCCGTATCGCGTCAGATGTCCGTTGCCCCGTCAAGGCAGACAGGTGTCGCGTAAACACATTGCGCTCGCCTTTGCGGTATCGCTCCCAGAGATCAACGGAAGAAGCATCGTAATCAATCGCCTTCATGATATCGACCGACTGGGAATTCAGTGATGCGACGACTTGATCCCGCGAACGCCCTTCCGGTGTAGAATCAACGGAAATTGCCGGGGTTTCTTGCGACTGCGGTTCATCCCGGGAGGCATGGCGCAGCAGATCCCGGACCCAGCCGCCTTGTCGCGCGCCCTCGGTGGGAGCCGGAGTGTTTTCGGTTGGCTCCGGAGCGACCGGCCGTACGGTTTCGACAAGTGTCTCCATGGGGCGGGATTGGGCCTCGTCGACCGGAGCTCTCCGCGCCGGTTGAACCTGATCGCCATCGACGTCAAAGCGGTCGGACAGTTTCTTCAGCACATTGATCTGATCGGAAACGGAGCGCTGCATGGCGGTTGCCAGCTCTTTGGGAAGATCGAACACACTCTTGTGGAGGTCCGAGCGGGTGGTTTCCAGTTCCGTGCGGATGCGATTTGCCGTTTCGCGCATTTCCTCGGTCGCGCCCGCAAAGCGCTCGGTCGCCGTTTCGACGACCTCCGTGATCGCATCGCCTATGCGATCGGTTGTTTCGCGGGTGCGATCTTCGGCTTTGGCGATCGATTGACCGACCAGATTCTCAAATGACCGCATCACGCGTTCAATCTCTTCGGATTTTGCAACTAGGCCGGACGCAAGATTCTCCAGAGCGCCCTGGCGGTCATCAAGTGTGTGTGAAAGGTTGGATTGAGCGGTCGCAAGCAGATCGGATGCGCTTGAAAGCACCTTGCCATGGGCGTTGAACCGGTCGGCGATGCCTGCGATCTGCTCCAGCGTGTCGTCCGACAGTTCGCCCAGTTTTCCGGTGTTCGTTTCTAAAATGCGTACCGAGCTCGCGAAACTGTCGGACGTCCTAGTCGTGTTTGCGGCAAACTGTTCTGTCGTCTGGGCCAGGCGGCTGTCGACGTCGGTCAGATTTCGAGCGGCCATGTCGATCAACTCGCCAAGACGTGAGTTCGACGATGTCAACCGGTCGATCAATTCCGCAACGGTTTCCGACAGATTCGTGCTTGCACTGTCGACAGCCGACAAGGTTTCACTTGTCCGGCTTGCGATCGCGCTGACCAGAGCCGCATTCTGGCTGCGCAGTTTTTCCGCCGCCATTTCTGTCGCTTCGGCCAGATCGCGTTGCAGGTGACCGCCGCTCTCCGCGAACCGTTCCACGAGCGGCCGCGCGGTGTCGTCCAGTATTCTGGAAATTTCGGCGGAGCGGCCGGCAAGCACCTCATTGAGCTCGCGGGTTTTTTCGGCGATCGTCGACGCGGCTTCGTTCGTGCTTCCGGCGATCCGGTCGTGCAGGCCGGCGAATGTTGTCGTCAGCGAATCCGCGCGGTCACGCAATTGCGATTCGGTTTCGGCAATCTGTTCGGTAAGCCTGCGTGTGACAACTTCCGCCCCTTCGGTCAAACGGGATTCGGCGCTCCCGACACCGCTGGCAATGCGAGCCGCCAACGCATCGGCGCTTTGGCCCAGGCGGTCTTCAACGCCGGAAAGCGCTGCCGCGATCGCCTCTCCGCGCGCCGCCAATTCTTTGGAGGTCTGTTGTGTGCGTACGATGATGGACTGCTCGGCGTCTTCGAAAGCGGCGGTCACCTCGTTTGCCCGCGATGCGATATTGTTCTCGACCGCCCCGAAGATACCGGCTATTTCTCCGGCCTTCGACGCCAGTTTTTCCGCGGTCGCGTCGGCGCGTGCCGCCAATTCTTTGGAGGTCTGTTGTGTGCGTACGATGATGGACTGC
Organism: Rhizobiaceae bacterium; assembly: GCA_965204295.1. Lineage (GTDB taxonomy): Bacteria > Pseudomonadota > Alphaproteobacteria > Rhizobiales > Rhizobiaceae > JAWKWH01. Next base: position 250,255 of record OZ241973.1, on the reverse strand, counting down.
TCGGCGTCTTCGAAAGCGGCGGTCACCTCGTTTGCCCGCGATGCGATATTGTTCTCGACCGCCCCGAAGATACCGGCTATTTCTCCGGCCTTCGACGCCAGTTTTTCCGCGGTCGCATCGGCGCGTGCCGAGATCTTCTCATCGGCATCCTTGAAGGTGTTTTCGGCGGTTTCGGTGAGTGACCGGGTTGCCTCAAGCACGCTGTCACGCAATGCCCCGGCGACCGACACCGCGCTTCCCTCAAGTGTCCTGCGAACATTGTCGACACCGGCATTGAGTGCGGTCTGCATTGTTGCTGTACGTTCTTCGATGACGCCGGTCTGGTCATGGAAGACCTTTTCGATGTGCTCGACGTCGTTTGAGACCGCCGAACTGATCTGCGCGGCGCGACCGGACATCGACCGCAAATACTCCGCGACAGCCGCATCCAGCGCATTTCTGCTGTCGGAGAGTTTTGCCAGGTCGGATTCGACGATGCCGGAAATATCCTTCCGCGTCTGCGACATTTTCTGCTCGAATTCGTCCGATTTCCTCTGCAACGTCTCCAGATCGGCGGATAGCGCCCCGGAAATCTGTTCGCGATTTGCGGCAAGAGCGGCGGAAAATCCGGCGGCTCGCTCCTGCAAGGCGGCCAGATCCGCTTCGGCGAGATTGGCAAGCGTCTCGCGATTATCGGTGAGCGACCTGGCGAAGCCGGCTGCACGTTCCTCCAACCGGGAAATGTCGGAATCCAGAATACCTGAAACCTGCGTCCTGTTTTCGAGTATCTTTTCGCCAAACAGGGCAGCCCGATTTTCCAGTTCGGTCAGTTCGCTCTGCAATATGTTCGATATCTCGGCGCCGCTTGTGTGCAGTTTTGCGGACAAGTCGGATGTCTTCTCGCCGATTTGGTCGGATGTGGTCTTGACCAGTTCTGTCAGTTCCTCGCCAATCGTCATCTTTCCGAGTTCGATCGCGCCCGACAATTCCTTCTTGCCGTCCGCGAACGTCTCGGCGATTTCCCGGGTGCGTTCCACCAGGGATTCGTTAATCTGACGGGTGCGAAGTTCGAGCGCCGCGTTCAGCTTCTCCGATCCGCCCTCCAGCGCTTCCGCGCGCGTCTGAAACTGGTCGATCAATGCCGCGCCGCGCTCTCTCAAGGTCTTTTCGATGCCGGCAAGCCTCGTATCGAATTCCGTCGTCATCGACTGCGTCGCCCCGCCGAGCAAAGTGATCATCGAGTTGGTCCGCTCATCCAGCACGCCGGACAGAGACGATGTCAGTTCGTCTGTACGCTCGGTAAGTATCGCTATGCGCGTGTCAAGCAAACCGGTAAATTCATCTCCGGACGTGGTGAGGCATGTGGAGATCTCACCCATCCGCTCGTCGATGGACCGATAGATCGCTTTGCTGCTGTCATCGAAGCGGTCGATCAACTCACTTCCGGAGTTGGTCAGCGTGGTCGCAAGCTGTGTGGAGGCTTTAAGGACATTTTCGCGGATGACATCACCCGCCGCGCCGAATTCTTCCTTTAACTGCTCATGAGCGCCGGAAACCGACGCGCGCACCTGTCGCGCGTGGCTCACGACCATGTCCCGCTCGCTGCCGAGTCCATCGACAAGTCCGCGGATGCGGGCTTCGTTGTCGGTATAAGCCCGCTCAAGTTGGTTGACCTCGTTATGGACCAGAGTTTCAAGTTCGACCGCTCTTGCCAGCGCGCGTTCAATTCCTTCGCTCATTGCGCCTACCTCGCGGCGCACGGCCCGACCAACGGTCATCACGCGGTCAGCGGCAATTTTCTCAGGTTCCGCCAGTCGGAAAGCCACTTCTGTCATGGACTGCGCCGCCAGGCGCATTTCCTGCGCGCGCCGGATCATAAGGCCAAAGCCCCAGAACAGGATAACCGGCATCAGGGTTCCGACCGCGAGCGCTATAACGCCCGGCGCTGCCAGCAACTGGTCAAAACCGCGTATTTGCCATATTTCCGGAGCATGGAGCAGGTGACCGAGCGCAATTCCGCAGCCGACCCAGACGATGGAGAGCAATGCCATCATCCAGATTATGGTGCGGGGCGCGCGCTTGTTCAGGGTTTGCGGACGGTCGTCGTTGGCCGCGGAAAACGCGGCGCGTACGCCTTGAGCGGTCTCCACCGGGCGGAGGTTGCCTGCGGGCGCTTCTTCTCCCGCATCCTCGACTCCGGAATACGTTTCCTCTACCGGCTCCGCGTCGGCGGGCATTTCGGTCGTCCTGGCATCCTTTGCGCCCGAAGGTTTTGAAACCTTGTTGGCCTCAGGTCTGTCTTCGGTCGTGTTTTTGCTTCGGGATGCCAAATCGTCAGCGGCCTTGTTGATATGCGCCTTTGGTTCATCCGTCGAAGTTCCCTGGTCGAGACCCGCGTCTTCTTCGGGATTCAGATCAATTTCCAGAGCCTTTTCGAGTTCCCGCTCAACGTCGAATTCCTGTTTCTTTATGCTGGTGGATTTACGCGCCATGCCGCTAGCACCCTGTCACCCTTCGGTTCAGACGCGAGCCACACCCGGCCCCCTGTAGCGCCCGAAACTCGATACCCATATCGCCTCTCATCGTAGAGGCCTCTCACCTTAAATGGAACAGTCGAAAACTGCACCCGAAAAAAGTTTGAATAATTGGTTAACGCATATTGCCCACGGAAACGGTGCATTTCGCCGGCCCGGTAGCCGGATTTCCATATCGGCCGGACCTGATAGCGCGATGCGCTTTTTGTCGAACGTTTGTATTTGCTTCGGCGGAATTTCTGATATTGTAGGTTCGACCAAATCGTCCAATCGATGGAGGTCGCCGACCATGGCGAAGGAGTTTGCCGGCCACGCGGTTTTTCAGTGGTTGTATCGAAAGTTGCGCGCAATCGGGTATCGGCTGTATCGGGCGGACATCGGGCACTCGGAAGCGGAACATCGGCGGGAGTTTATGCGGCGCGCGATTTATGCGTTGAATTTCAACGATATATCAGGTGATTACGCTGAATTCGGTTCCCATGGGGGAATCACGTTCGCGCTGGCATATGGCGAGATCAGGCGTGGTCGCCGGGCTCGTAAACTGTGGGCGTTCGACTCGTTTGCCGGTTTGCCCGAACAAACCAGCGAAGAGGATTATCATCCACGCTGGAAAAAAGGGAAGATGGCCACGTCACTTGACGGATTCAAAAATCATTGCCGGCGCAATCGCATTCCCGATGACGCCTATGAAACAGTCTCGGGATTCTACCACGATACGCTGAGTGTCGATGACGATAGCGGCATTGCGCTCCCCACGGACATAGCGCTCGCTTATGTTGATTGCGACCTCCACAGTTCCACCGAATTCGTGCTCGAATTCCTGCAATCCCGGCTGAAACATGGCATGATCATCGCATTTGACGACTATTTCTGCTTCTCTGACCGTACGATATCGGGAGAACGCAAGGCATTTCTGGATGTGTTCGGCAAGGATGAGCGCTTTCAGTTCCTGCCCTATGTGCAGTTCGGCTGGCATGGAATGTCATTCATCGTCGAGGAACGGAAACTGGCCGAAGCCGACTCCGACTGAAAACGCACCGGATCACACGATGTTGCGTTGAATGGCGGAGATGACGGGGAACGCGCATGTTGACTCCCGAAGTCGAGCGGTTATGTCGGCGGGACGTGTTACCAAATGGGGACTTTGATGGTGAAAATCACCTACATCGCATTTGACGGCGCCCGCCATGAGGTGGAAGCCGAAAACGGTTCGACCGTTATGGAGAACGCCATCAGGAATGCGGTCCCGGGCATTGAGGCCGACTGCGGCGGCGCCTGCGCCTGCGCCACCTGCCATGTCTATGTCGACGAGAACTGGACCGGGAAAACCGGGTTGCCGGAAGCGATGGAAGAAGACATGCTCGACTTCGCATTTGATGTGCGACCCAATTCAAGACTCTCCTGCCAGATCAAGGTCACCGATGAACTCAATGGCCTGGTGGTGAATTTACCTGAACAACAAGGTTAGGCGCACCCCCGATAATTCGATCGACAACGGCCAAGCGCCCGGTAATCCGGTTGTTGGCTTTCCATCCACCGGGTATGAGCCACCGGCTTCGATTCTGCGTTGATGCGATACAGCCCGCGGTTCAGGCGAAACTCCTTGAAAGGTGGGCAGGAGCGCCGGCATCGTATTTTTCCCAGCCTTCGCCATCGAAGATGTCCCTGCCCAACTGCGCAAGAACGGCGGGATAATCCACGCTGACCCGGTTTTCGGCGATTTTGCCGTCCCTGATGCGCCAGAAATCAATATAGGGAATACGAATGCGCTTGCCGGTGGGGGGAATGCCCATAAACTCACCCGCATGGATTGCCTCGCAATGGCCAAAACAGGCGGCCCAATCGCCGTCTTCCATGTAGTGTTCAGTGATGAAACGGCAGTTGTCGAAAGCCGCGCGAAAGGGCAGGTGCCATGCGCGCTCAAATTCCCTGAAGCCGCGTTTGGTGCCGCAGCCATAGTTGGCGATCCAGTCAAAATCTTCGTGGAAATAGTCCGAGACATCGGGTTTGGCGCGTTGGAGCGCCGCTTCCATCGCTTTTACGATTTCAAGCGGGGACTTGTTCATATTGTGGCCTCCGGACGAGGTGCGGTTGTTTCGCCGCGGTCGTATTTTTCCCAGCCTTCTCCCTTGAACACGTCTACGCCCAATTGGGCCAACACATGCGGGAAGTCGACCATCACCCGATTGTCGGTGATCCGGCCGTCTTCGGCTTTACAGAAATCCATGTAGCGGATCTCGATCCGTTTGCCGGTGGCGGGCACACCCATGAACGGCCCCGCATACGTCGCTTCCTGCCGGCCGAAAGCGGCGGCCCATTCGCCCATGAAAATCCGGGCTTCGTCGATGCGGCTTTTGTCACTGAAGGCGGCCTGAAAGGGACGTTGCCAATTGTCCTGAAACGCTTTCAAACCCGGTTTGGCGCCGCAGCCATAATTGCCCATCCAGCGAAAGCCGTCGGCGAAAAACTCGCCAATGTCGTTGATGCGATGATCGTTAAGCCCATCGACCATACCTTCGATCACCGCGCGTGTAGCGGTGGTTTTACTCAGGTCCGTGTCGCGGCTGAGCGCGGCCTGGTCCGGGCGGCTGCCTTTCATTTCACCGCCCTCGGCGCTGTTCGCCGGTCCGGGCATCGAAGAGGTGGCAGATCTCAGGCGGAATGCCTATCGAAACCGGGTCGCCAATCGCGGCGCGGAAAGATTTGTCCGCCTTGACCGAAACGATGTGATCGCCGATGTGAACCGTGACCATGGTTGCATCGCCAAGCAGTTCCATCGTGTAGACCGGTGCATTGATCTGGCCGGCCTGGTCCCTCACGCCGGCATCCTCGGCGCGAAAACCCAGTGTGACCGGCCCGTCCGGGCAATTGAGACCGGAGATTTCGACCTGGTCGGCCCGGAAAGCGCCGCCCCGCACCTGCCCTTCAATGAGATTCATCGCCGGCGAGCCGATAAAGCTGGCGACAAATGTGTTGGCGGGATTGTCGTAGATCTCGGTCGGACTGCCGACCTGCTGGACCCTGCCCTTGTTCATCACCACGACACGGTCCGCCAGCGTCATGGCTTCGACCTGGTCGTGGGTGACGTAAATCGTGGTCACTTGAAGTTCGTGGCTGAGGTTCTTGATCTGCGCGCGGGTGGAAACCCGCAGTTTCGCGTCAAGGTTCGACAGCGGTTCATCCATGAGGAACACGTTGGGTTCGCGCACGATGGCGCGGGCCAGAGCGACGCGCTGACGCTGGCCGCCGCTGAGCTCGGCGGGCTTGCGACGCAGGAAATCGTCCAGTTCCACCATCGACGCCGCGCGGCGCACCTTCTCGTCATGCGAGGACGTGGCGACCTTGCGGACCTTGAGCGGAAACCGGATGTTCTCATAGACATTCATGTTGGGGTAAAGCGCGTAGGACTGGAACACCATGGCCACGTCTCGGTCCTTCGGGTCGAGCTCGTTAATGGTCTTCCCGTCAACGGCAATCTCGCCGTCGGTAATGTCTTCGAGCCCGGCGATCATGCGCATCGTCGTGGTCTTGCCGCAGCCCGACGGGCCCAGCAGCACGATGAATTCGCGATCCGCGATTGTCAGATCAAGTTCGTGGACACCCACAAAGGATCCCCACCGCTTTGAAATTCGGCGCAACTGGATTTCGGCCATGTCTGCCCTCTTTGCAAACGCATGCGGAAAATTGACAGCCAGGCGAAGGGATGACAAGACCCTTCGGGAAATTCTTGCAACAACGCCGCGTATGGCGATAATTGTTGCGCATGTCATGCTGTCCAATGCGATTTGGCGGTTGTGTTTTTTGGTGTTTGGCCTGCACTTTCCGGTTGGAACAGGAATTGAGGCAGGAGAAGTCCATAGAGGGAGGACTACAGGAATGAGTTTCATGAAATCCATCGCGGTCGCAGCCGTTGCGGCCATTGCCCCGGCCTCGGGCGCAGCTGCGGGCGCGGGCTGCGGGATTGAGACAGGTAATATCAGCGTTCTCGCCAACGACTTTCCGGCGCTGCACGCCGTCGTGAACTGGGCCGAAAAGTGTGCTGGAGACGGAGTTTCCTTCTCCAAGAACCATACCGCCGAGCATCGCGATCTGCAGGTGCCGGCGCTGACGCCGAACCCGGCGGAGTACACAGCGGTCATTGTCGCCAACTCTTCGATCGTGCCGCTTCTGAACAATGACTTGATCCGTCCGCTGGACGATCTGGTCGCCGAACATGGCCAGAGCCTGAAGAAGAATCAGTTGATCACCATCGACGGCAGGATCATGGCCATCGCGTTCATGGCGAACGCGCAGCATCTCTATGTCCGCAAGGATGTTCTGGAGCAGGTGGGCAAGGACGTCCCGACATCCTGGGAACAGGTTCTGGATGCCGCCGGGGCGATCAAGGACGCCGGCATCATGGATCATCCGTTTGCGATTCTCACCAAGTCGGACTGGAACCTGGGCGAGGAATTCGTGAATATGTATCTCGGCCATGGCGGCAGGTTTTTCAAGCCGGGCACGGCCGAGCCGGCGGTCAACAACGAAACCGGCATTGCCACGCTGAACATGCTGAAGTCGCTGACCGGGTATTCCAACCCCGATTTCCTGACCTATAACACCGCAACGGTTGCGCCGATCTGGGAAGCGGGCAACCTGGCCCTGGCTCAGCTCTGGGGGTCCAGCGGCGGTCAAATTCTCGACGATGAAGGTTCTTCGCCCGAGATTGTGGACAACACCGTTCTGATCAGCGCTCCGACGGTCGCCGGCGGTTCCACGCCGTCGTCGACCCTTTGGTGGGATGGATTCACCATCGCCAGGAACATTTCTGACGAAGACGCAGAGGCGACCTTCATCGCCATGGTCAATGGCGTCTCCGACGGCATGGTGATGGAAAACAACGACAAGGCCGTCTGGCTCATGGATGCCTATAAGCCGGGCCCGGCGGCGGCAGGTGTCGCGGCAACCGCCGCCGGTGGGGCGGAGCCCTATCCGATGCTGCCCTACATGGGGCTTCTGCACGGTGCATTCTCATCTGAACTGCCGGACTTTCTGCAAGGTAATGAAAGCGCCGAACAGACGCTTGCCGATATCGAGGCGGCTTACATCACCGCCGCGAAAGAAGCCGGTTACCTGCAATAACCGCTTGTGCGCGGGGCCGGTCCCCGGTCCCGCGTCCGCCTGCCCGAAGCGCCACAGGCAGGGGTGGCGGGAGGTTCGGCTTTGAAACACCGCACGTTCTTCTGGTTCATCCTGCCGTCGCTGGCCGCGATGATCCTGTTTATCGCGCTGCCGATCGTCTCGGTTGCCGTGCAGTCCCTGTTCGTCGAACACGATCAGGTGATGACCGAGGTGGAGAACTGCACGCCGTTCAAATGCGAAACCTCCCTGGCTGTCGATCAGGAGGCGACATCCGCGCTGCGGGCCGAGCGCCCGCTGGGCAAGTTCAACGGGTTGGGCACCTACGCCAACCGCAGCCATCTGGCCTTTGCCGAAGTTGGCGACGCAAGGGCCGCGTCGGCGACGTTGGGAGAATTTCTCGGCAAGTTGATGAACCTGCCGTTTTACAAGGCGATCGCCTTCACCCTGACCTATACATTCGCGGTCACGCCCTTTGTGATCGTGCTGGGCCTGCTGATCGCGCTTGGGGTCGATGCGCTGCCCGGGGCGATAAAGGGGCCGACGATTTTCGCCTCGCTTCTGCCCATGATCGTGACGCCGCTGATCGGGTCGCTGATCCTCTTTTGGATGGTCGACGCGGACGGAATTATCGGGGCCACGCTGCAGCGCATCTTTGACGACAACGAACTGTCTTTGAAGGCGTCTCTGCCGCTAACGTGGATCATCCTGATCGTCTACGGGATATGGCATTCCGCGCCATTCAGTTTCATTGTTTTCTACGCCGGCCTTCAGACCGTGCCGACCGAGACGATGGAGGCCGCCCGGATCGACGGGGCGACCCGTTGGCAACGGGTCCGCTATGTGGTTGTGCCGCATCTGATGCCGCTGGTGGTGTTCATCACGCTGATGCAGATGATGGACAATTTCCGGGTCTTCGAACCCATCGTCGGATTCTCGGCCTCGGCCAAGGCCACGTCGCTTAGCTGGATTATCTTCAACGATCTGCGCGGCGGCGACGTGAAGCTCTTTGGTTCGGCGGCGGCGACGTCGATGCTGACCATCTGCGGGGTGGTGATCCTGCTGACGCCGGTGTTGATCCGCACATGGCGCGATTTCAACCGCAAATCGGTCTGAGGAGGCGCGAAGATGGCGTCAGCGGCGCAAAGACGGTCCGGCGGTCTGGTATTTTTCTCAACCGCGTTCATCGTGTTCTGGCTGATGCTCGCGATCGGACCGTTCATCTGGACGCTCTGGGGATCGTTCAAGGTTCAGGGTGATTTCTTCTCAAAGGCCGACTGGCGCAACGCGATCTACGGCGTACAGACAATTGTCGAAACAGGAGGCCCGTTCACGGGCAAGGGGTACCATGGCGCCTGGATACAGGAAGGATTCTGGCGCAATGCGCTCAACACGCTGATCGTGGTGTTCCTTACCGTCGTGATTTCGCTCACATTCGGCACGCTGGGCGGCTATGCGTTGGCGCGGTCCGGTTTCCGCTATGCTTTCTGGCTGTTGATGGCCGCGCTGGTGTTCCGCGCGATGCCGCATATCACGCTCGTGTCCGGTTACCTGTTGCCGTTCTTTGAGTGGAACCTCTGGGGTCATCTGCCCACCACAATCGTCGTTCTGGTGGCGATCAATCAGCCGTTCACGCTGTGGATGCTGCATTCCTTCTTCCTCAACATCCCCAAGGATATGGACGAAAGCGCCATGGTCGACGGCTGCACGCGGTTTCAGGCGTTCCGGCATGTCATCATTCCGGTGATGTGGCCCGGGGTGATTACCACGGGGCTGTTTTCCTTCCTGCTGGCCTATAACGACTTTGCGGTGACCTCGATGCTCCTGTCTCAGGACAATCAGACGATGGTGCCGAAGATCGCGAGCTTCCTTGGAACCGTCCGGCAGCAGGGGCAGGTGATGTTTGCGGTCGCCGCCGTTGTCAGCGCGATGGCGCCACTGTTTTTCCTGGTCCTGTTCTTTCAGCGCCAGATCGTAAGCGGGTTGACCGCGGGGGCCGTCAAGGGCTGAACCATGGGACGGGACGTTCTGAACGCCAAAAGGGTGATTCGGACGTTTTCGGACGCGCCGAACCGTGCCGAAGCCGGGGCATGAAACGGAATTGGAGGATTGAAATGGCCGGATCCCGCAAATCCTTTCACCCGGCGCAACCGCTTTCCCGGTCGCACATGCCCGCGGGCTTCGACATTTCGCTTGCGAACTATACCAATGGCCGCACGGTGCGGGTGCCGGAGGACTACGGACGGAAACAGCCATTGTCCGGTTTTGACGGCTACCGGAACGTCGTGGACTACATCGTCCGGATCACGCACCGGATATGGGAGAGCGGGGACCATAAGGGCTCGCCGCGCGACGTCGAATATATCGATGCCTGTTACGCGCCGGATTCCCTGGTTTACGACGATTACGGACTCCAGACCGGAAACGCGAAGATCATCGCCGATACCCACCACACGACAGGCGCGTTTCCCGACATCGTTCTGGATGCGGAAGAGGTGATCTGGGCCGGTAACGATCGGATCGGGTTTCATACCTCCCATCTGACCCGGATCATGGGCGCCAATACCGGTCCGAGCCGGTACGGCGATCCGACCGGCCGGAAAATCGACGTCATGGTCATCGCCAACTGTGTGGCGCTGGAAAACGACATCTTTCTCGAGCATGTCCTCTACAACACCTCGGCCATGCTGCGGCAAACGGGTATTGATCTCTGGGAAGAGGCGGCGCGTCTTGCCGCCGACCCGCCGGCCGGATGGCCGCGGTCGCGGTCGGTGTGGGATCGGTTGCGCTCAGCCGGTTCCCCGGCGAAACCGCTGTCCGAGACGGAACCCGTGGACGGGTTTGACCCGGACGCGTTCGCCCGGCGCGCGCATGAAAACATCTGGAACGGCGACGGCTCGGCGATCGGTGAGGTCTATGCGGAAAACCTGCCCTTCGAGGGTACGACGGAGCGCAAGTTCGAAGGCCGCTCCGCATATCGGGATTATGTCGGCCAATTGCGCGGCGCGTTCCCCGACCTCGCCTTGCGGGTGGACGAGGTCTACTGGATGGGCAACGATGCGGAGGGCTGGCTCATCTCCACCCGGTGGAGCGCGGAGGGCGTACATACCGGCGCGGGGCTCTACCGCGATCCGAGCGGGGCGGCCTGTCAGATCTGGGGCATCACCCAATGGCGGGTGAAAGACGGGATCGTGCAGCGGGAATGGCAGCTTTTCAACGAATTTGACCTGATGATGCAGATTGCAAGGAAACGCACATGACCAAGACGGATTTTCAGGCGGAGAAACGACTGGTTCTTGACTGTTACGCCGCGCTGGAGGAGGCGGAAGGCGCCGCCGTCACCGGGGTTCTGGAGCGGTTCACCGCGCCGGACTGGCTGTGGCGCGGGTATCATCCCTTTCATGAGCAGACCGGCGCGCAGGCGGTGAGCGAGGTGTTCTGGCAACCGCTCAAGGCCGGGCTGAAGCGGATACAGCGGCGGCAGGATATCTTCATCGCCGGACTGAACGAGATCGACGGGTTCGAAAGCACATGGGTTGTCTCGATGGGCCACCTGATGGGCCTGCTGGACGGCCAATGGCTGTGTATTCCACCCACCCGCAAGATCGCCATGCTGCGCTATTGCGAGTTCAACAAGGTCGCGGACGGGCGCATCGCCGAAACCGCGATGTTCTTCGACATCCCGCACCTGATGATGCAAGCGGGACTGCGGCCCTTTCCGCCGCAGACCGCGGCGCATCTGGTGCAGCCGGGTCCGATGACGCATGAGGGGCTGTGCTTCGACCCGCAAGACCCGGCGGAGGGTAAAAGGACGCTGGCCGCGATCAACTACATGATCGACGATATCCGCGACTGGAAGGGGCGCGACGAGGAGGGCCTGCTGATCGAACTGCCGCGCAGCTGGAACGACGACATGATCTGGTGGGGCCCGGCCGGAATCGGCGCAGCCTACACCATCGAGCGATATGCGGCCCAGCACGCCGGCCCGTTTCGTGACGGGTTTACCGACAGGATGTTCAACGGACATCTTTGTCGTCTGGCCGAGGGGCGGTTCGGCGGTTTCTTCGGCTGGCCCAATCTGACGTTGACGCCTTCGGGCGGGTTCATGGGCATGCCGGCGACGGGCAAGGCGTCGGACATGCGGGTGATCGACATGTACCGCCGTTCGGGCGACAAGCTGACCGAGAACTGGATCTTCATCGACCTGCTGCATTTCTGGAATCGGCAGGGGCTGGATGTGCTGGACCGCATGGAGAAGACGCCGCGGACATGAGCTTTCAGGACGAAAAGGCGCCGGCCGGCGCGCGCGCGGCGGAAGACGGACAACACGCGGACCGGGATCGCCGATGAACTCGACGGCCTTTACGCCTGGCGCGTCGCGACAAAACCGGCGCGATGCCACTTCTGCTCGGGCTTCTGGAATTCCGGCATTTCCACATCCTGGACGTCGGCAAAGCCGCAGTATTTGAGCATTTCAACAATGCAGACCCTGGTTGGGAACCACTTGGGAATGGTGTCGACGCCCTGCTGCTGCGGTTTGAAAAAAAGATAAGGCTGTTCTCCCCGATCAATCGCGCTTTCGAGATATATCGTATCGGAAAGCTTGGACAGTTTTTGCAGAAAGGTGAACGGGCTCTGCAGATGGTAAAGCAGTGCCAGGCACAGGACGGCGTCATATCGTTGCGAAGTGTCGAGCATTTCGGCGCGGCCGACGCGAGTTTCGATTTTATCGCTCAAGTGCAGAACGTCGGCGGCGAATTTCAAACGCTTTATCATCTTAGCGCTTGCGTCCACAGCGACAACGCGCGCTCCGCGCCTGGCAAGTTCGAATGCAAAGAAACCCTCGGCGCTTCCGATATCAAGGACGCGCCGGCCACTCAGATCGGCAGGAATAACGTCTCGGAACGCCTTCCATCGTTCATATGGAAAATTGACCGGCCTCCATTCGGGTGTGCCATTCACTTCGCGGGTTTTAATACCCGGCGCAAGTTCGATATTGTGAAACCAAGGGCCGACACGGCGGATGCCGTCCTCAAGCGACTCGTCCTTCATTGCAGCGGGGGGGGGACATATCCCACCCTGTAGCGATACCCGGTTCATACTGTCAACCCGCGTCGAACTTCGCCGGACCGAAAACGATCCGACATGTCGCTCTCCCTGTTTCGCAAAGCATTGATTCGGAACATCGCGAGACCTGCAAAAAAATCAAGCTCCTGACCCGGGGCGACGACGGCGAAATCCATCTCGGAACGGCAGGCGGCTCGCCAACCGCCGAACGGATCGTCGCCCGGCCGCCAAGGCTGCCGGATCAAGCGCCGGAAATTCAGCCGCCGCCCAGACGTCCGTCCTCAATCCGCTCAATCCGGTATTTCAACAGGCGCAGCATCCGGGCTTCGAAGTTGATGCCCTCAACCTTGTCAAATCTGTCTTGGGCGCGGTCGTGCTTCTCCAGAATGCGTGACGCGATTTTCTCGCCCTTTCGCTCAAGCAGGCCGCAGTTTTTGGCCGACCCCATCCTCTTCAGCGCCCGTTCGATTTCACGGCCATGATTCTTGGCGATTATGACGTGACTTTCCTCATGGCGTTTTATATCGGCGGAAAGCGTATCCCACACGATCCGCGTCTCGCGGTCGGCCCTTCGCCGCGAACGCCATTTTGGCAGAATGATTTTCGCCTGGACCAGAACCACCGCTTTCCGAACCCGGCAGGAACGCTCGTTATGGACGTAGCTGACGGTGGTCGTAAATTCCATCCGGACCGCTCCGGGATGGCGGCGACCTGTGCCGTCGACCTTCGGTCCACGCCTTTCAAGTTCCTTTGCAAGCTCCTGGAGCGTTGAGCCGCCTATCGAGAAGTAGCTGTATTCCTTGGATATTCCCGCACCGTGCGCCGGAAGGATCGCCGCGAGAGCGGCAGTCGCGACGGCACTGGCGATGAGTTTCATGGCGGCGACTTTCAGATCATTGGGAGCCGGCTCGGTCGAGCATGCGTCGCACGTTCGCCAATCGCAAGCCGAAAGCGATCGGCCGGTGAATTTTGCAAAACCCGCTTGAGCGGGTAGTTGATTTTCGCCCCCGTCGCGACAATAAGGCCGAAAAGACGGAGGACGCCGCTTGCAACGAACCTGGCATCTGGCGCATGGACGAACGCTCGGGCTGGGCCCGCGATGCCTGGTCATGGGCATACTGAACGTCACCCCGGATTCGTTTTCCGACGGCGGCCGGTTCGCGGACCGCGCATCCGCGCTTGCCCAGGCCCGCCGCATGATCGGCGAGGGCGCCGATATCGTCGACGTAGGCGGCGAATCGACGAGGCCCGGCGCGGATCCGTTGTCGCCGGAAGAAGAACAGGCGCGCGTATTGCCGGTAATCGAGGATCTGGCGGCGGAAAGCGAGATCGTCATTTCCGTGGACACCTATCGCGCTGAAACCGCCCGAAGGGCGCTTCAAGCCGGAGCGCACATCGTCAACGATGTCCATGGCCTGCAAAAGGATGAGAAAATTGCCTCTCTCGCTGCGGAATGGGGCGCCGGGCTTGCCGTCATGCACACCGGCCGCGACAGAAAAAAACTGGCTGACCCGATCGACGATCAGATCCATTTCCTGACCCGCTCGCTGAAAATCGCCCGGTCCGCGAAGGTCGAGGACAACAGGATCGTGCTTGATCCGGGCTTTGGATTCGCCAAGAATGCCGTTGAAAACCTCGCGATCGTCGCGCGGTTCGAGGAATTGCGCCAACTGGGATTTCCGTTCCTTGTCGGAACCTCGCGAAAGCGGTTCGTCGGCTCGGTGACCGGCCGTGACGGCGATGTCAGGGATATCGGAACCGCCGCGACCAGCGCGATATTGCGGATGAAAGGCGCCGACATCGTCCGGGTTCACAATGTGGCGGTCAACATCGACGCGGTGAGGATGGCGGATGCGGTTCTTGCCCACCGCGGCGAAAATGCCGATACTTCCGTTTCGGAGGACGCCTGAATGGCCACCTACACGATACGAATGGTCAACTGCGCGTTTTTCGCGCGTCATGGCATCATGGATGAGGAGGAGCGACTGGGGCAGCGCTTTTATGTCGACGCGGAACTGCGGGTCGAACCGGGCCGGGCGCTGGAGGATGACGCGATCGAAGATACCGTGGACTATGGCGTCGCCTTCGAGGTCATCGAAGCCATTGTCACCGGTAAAAGGCGGTTCCTGATAGAAGCCCTGGCGCTTGAATGCGCCAAAGCGCTGGTCGAACGCTATCCTCAGATCAGGTCGGCGGCGATCACAATCCGCAAACCGAACGCGCCGGTGCCGGGCGTTCTGGACCATGCCGAGGTCACTATTGTCTGGCCAGATTGAAAACCCGGGTTGCGAAAGGATCTTCATCGGTCTGGGCGGCAATATCGGCTGTCCCAAAAGCGCCATGGCGACGGCGGTGAGCCGGCTTGCGTCGCATCCGGATATGGAGGTGGTCTCCGCATCCTCGCTCTATCGTACGCCGCCATGGGGCATGATCGACCAGCCCGATTTTCTCAACGCCGTCATTGAATTGCGTTCTCTTTTCGAACCGCGAGATCTGTTGAATCTCTGCCTGGATATCGAAAGGGCGTTGAAGCGTGAACGCAAGCGGCGCTGGGGCCCTCGAATCATTGACATGGACATCATCGCGTTCGGAAACCGCCTCATCGACGAACAGGGTCTGCACATCCCACATCCACGGCTGCGCGAGCGGGCTTTCGTGTTGATGCCGCTGGCGGAAATCGCACCTGAGTTCGAGATAGGCGGATCAACATCCCGGAAACTTTTGCAGGCGGTCGACAAAACCGGAATCGATATCGATTTCGAGGGGAAGACGTGGCTGTCAGATTGAAAAACTTGTTCCGCAGCCGCACGATGCGACGGCATTTGGATTCCTCACCTGAAACGACTGGCCGATAAGATCGTCGACGAAATCGATCACCGATCCGCCCATATAGATCATCGACAGCTCATCAATCAGAACCGTTGCGCCGTCACGTTCAACGATGAGATCATCGTCGTTGCGACCGTCGACAAGATCGAACTTGTAGGAAAAGCCCGAACAACCGCCACCCTCGACAGAAACGCGCAACGCGCTCTTGCCGGTTTCCCCGGACAATATGGCGGCAATTCGTTTCGCGGCGGCCTCGCTGACTTCGACCCGCTTGCCGCCCGGTCTTGCAGCATGGTCCAGTGTTTGCGTACTCATGGCGACCGCCACCTTGCCTCTTTCGTTCACCAATAGGTATGTAGCGTTCGGGGTCAAGTCAATCATCCGGCGTTCGGGATGAGGGGAGTGTGCGGAATTGCACGATTTTGACGCAATCGGCTTCGGCTACAGTCCGCGGGCGGCCTGGGCCAGCGATCCGGCGCGGACTCGCGGTCGGCCTTGCGATGAGGCGGAAAGCAGAACGCGCACGCCGTTCCAGCGGGACCGGGACCGGATAATCCATTCCACCGCGTTCAGGCGGCTGAAACACAAGACGCAGGTTTTTGTCGCGCATGAGGGCGACCACTACCGGACGCGTCTGACCCATACGATCGAAGTTGCTCAGATCGCCCGGGCCTTGGCGCGCGCGCTGCGCCTCGATGAGGATCTGGCCGAGGCGATCGCGCTTGTTCACGATTTTGGGCACACGCCGTTTGGCCATACCGGAGAAGACACTCTCAACGAAAAGATGGCGGCGTGGGGCGGATTTGACCACAATTCCCAGTCGCTGAGCATCGTCACCAGGCTGGAGAACCGGTATGCGGAATTCGAGGGTTTGAATCTCAGCTGGGAAACCCTTGAGGGCTTGGTCAAGCACAACGGACCCTTGACCGGGCGTCATGCCGGCGATGATCCGTTGTCCGCGACGATTTCCGGATTTGATGCGCTGTTTCCCCTGGATTTGGCCACGTTCGCCTCGCTGGAGGCCCAGTGCGCCGCGATAGCCGATGATATCGCCTATAACGCCCATGATATCGACGACGGATTGCGATCGGGACTGCTTGATCTGGATATGTTGCGGGATGTTTCGATGTTGCGCGGGATATTGTCCGGGATCGCCGATGCCTATCCGGATCTCGACGCCGTTCGCACAGGGCACGAACTGATGCGCCGCCAGATCACGCTGATGGTCGAGAATGTCATCGAAACGTCGATATCGGGCCTAAAAAAGCTGGCTCCCGAATCGGCCTATGACATCCGCGAAGCGGACCGCGCCATCGTTCGGTTCGACAGTCGAATGGCCATGTCGGAACGCGAACTGAAATCTTTCCTGTTCGAGCGCCTGTATCGCCATCCCGATGTCATGAGAGTTCGCGGCAGGGCGGACGAGGCGCTGCGAAAGCTTTTCGATGTCTACTTTGAAGACCCTTCCAACCTGGCTGATGGCTGGCGGGAAGGACTGGATCGGGCGACCGACGCGGTACGGGCCCGGCATGTCGCTGATTTTCTGGCAGGTATGACGGACACTTATGCGATTTCCGAATACCGGCGGCTGTTTGACCCCGATTTTGAATTGGGATAATCGGGCGCGTCTGTCCGGCGCTCTTATGCCGGTGTCGACGGTGCATCCGGAATTTGCCCATGAACGTCTTTGCTGATCTTCGCGCTCGCATCATCAACGCGCTCCGTTCTCTTGAGCCGAAAACCGACGACGACGGCGATCTCGATTTTTCCAAAATCGCGACCGAACCGCCGCGCGATTCCGTTCATGGCGATGTCGCCTCAAACGCGGCGATGGTTCTTGCAAAGCCGTTTGGGTCAAATCCGCGCGCGTTGGCCGAGCGTATTGCCGGAATTCTGGAGACGGATGCGGACATCGAGACCGTCACGGTCGCCGGTCCCGGCTTTGTAAATCTGAAGCTGTCCCGCACCTTTTGGGTGTCCCATCTCAAATCCCTTCTGGATTCCGGCGCCGCTTACGGGCGCTCAAAGGTTGGAGCGGGTCGCAGGATAAATGTGGAATACGTTTCCGCAAATCCGACCGGACCGATGCATGTCGGGCACTGTCGCGGCGCGGTTGTCGGTGATGCGCTCGCCAATTTGCTGTCATTTGCCGGGGCCGACGTCACCAGGGAATATTATATCAACGATGCCGGCGTTCAGATCGACATTCTGGCGCGTTCGGTCTGGCGGCGCTACCGCGAGGCGCTTGGCGACGCCGTCGGCGACATCCCTGAGGGGTTGTACCCCGGCGAATATCTTGTTCCGGTCGGAGCATCCCTGGTTGAGGAATTCGGCGAATCACTAAAGGACAAACCGGAGCGGGAAGCGCTGCGAATCGTTGCCGATCGCACGATTGATGCGATGATGAGCATGATTCGCGCCGACCTCGACACGCTGAACGTCCATCACGACGTGTTTTTTTCCGAGCGCAGCCTGTACGCCGACAACGCCGCGGCAATCGACGGCGCGATCGCGTCACTTGAAAATGCGGGCCATGTCTATCGGGGCAAACTGCCGCCGCCGAAGGGGCGGAAACCGGATGATTGGGAAGATCGCGAGCAACTGCTGTTCCGCTCCACCGATGCCGGTGATGACATGGACCGGCCGCTGCGGAAATCCGATGGCTCCCACACCTATTTCGCTTCCGATGTCGCCTATCTAAAGCACAAGCTCGACTGCGGTTTTGACCAGACGATTTTTGTTCTTGGCGCCGATCACAGCGGTTATGTCAAACGCATGGAAGCGCTCAACGCCGCACTGTCCGGCGGTTCGTCCGAATTGACGGTGATTCTGTGCAATCTGGTAAAACTGTTTCGCGATGGCGAACCGGTTCGCATGTCGAAGCGGGCAGGCGAATTTGTCACGCTTCGCGAGGCGGTCGACGAAGTCGGCCGTGATCCCGTGCGCTTCATGATGCTGTTCCGAAAAAACATGGAGCCTTTGGATTTCGACTTCGCAAAGGTGACCGAGCAATCGAAGGACAACCCTGTCTTTTATGTCCAGTATGCGTCGGCGCGCTGTCACTCCGTTTTTCGCCGGGCGAGGGAACGGTTTGGCGCCGATTTACCGGACAGCGGTGAAATGAGCGCTAGCCTGCATCTGTTGACCGACGACGGGGAGTTGGGACTTATCCGAAAGCTTTCCGAGTATCCGAGGATCATCGAAGCGGCCGCACAAACGCTGGAGCCCCATCGGATTGCGTTTTACCTTTACGATCTCGCTTCTGCGTTTCACGCGCACTGGAATCGAGGAAACGAGACAACCGGCTTACGGTTTGTTAAGGCTAACGATCCAGAATTGACCCATGCCAGACTGGGTTTGGCGCGGGCGGTGTCCAATGTGCTGACATCGGGGTTAGGGTTGATCGGCGCGGAAGCGCCACATGAAATGCGCTGAGTTTATTGGCAAAGCGCGGAATTCCGGCCAAAACCCGTCACCTTTTGCCCACATTGCTCTGGTAGCGGCGGGTGAAAATGGCGCCGAAACGGCGTCTGGAGAGTGTGAGCACGGGGATAGCATGGCTAAAACCAATCAGGCGAATGGTCTGGCGGATGCGCCAAATCCGGACTACGATCCGATTTCCGAACTCTCCCACATCGTGAAGTTCGGTCCCGTCGGGAAGGCCGACGCCGAGTTTCAGATCGATATGGAAAACGAATTGATGGGCGAAATGTCCATTGTCGAAAACGAGGAGGCTGCCGCCGAAGAGATCACCGCGAAAGCGCCACGGGCGGACACATCCGTGATTCCGGGTCTGGAGGATTTGCCGCCGCGCGGTGAGAAATCTCCGTTAGCCGAGGCGACAGGTGTGGAACCGGTCGAAAATTCCGCCGAAGACGACGGGATTGATGGTGCATTTGATGACGCAATCGCCCGGTCTCTCGACGAGCCGGCCGCGGATGAGCCTTCGGTCCCCGATGAACTCGAAAATCAGTTGAATAATCTGTTGGCCGGATTGGGTAGCAGGGATTCCGAGGCTCAGGCGGAACTTGAAACCGATGTGGCGACCGCCGATGAAGTGACGTCGGAAAGCGAACCGGTGGAGTCGCCGGTCGACGAAAGTCCGGAAACTCGGGTTGAAGCTGTCGTGCTGTCGCCGCGCGATGATAACGTCGGTGACGCGGGCGCCGGCGCCGAACCGCGGGATACCGAAATGGCCGATGACCCGATGAAGGCCCTTGCGCAACTGACCGGTGAAGTCGCGAGTGACGGTATTGCGTCGGAAGAAATGTCAGCGGACATCGCATCTTCGCAGGCTGCGGCGGACGACGATGAACCTGCTCCGCTCGTTGAAACCGCGGATATTTCCGACGAGGTCGTGCCGGTCGAAGACGATCTGGAGATTCCCGAAGTCACGTTCGAGAGCGATGTTCCCGAGCCGCCGCATTTTGCGGATTTGGATAAAGATTTTGAAAAAGCATACGATGAGATAACTGATTTTGATCGATTTGAAGATGAATCAATCGCCAAAGAACCGGATCCGAATGCCGGCGAACGGTTCGATAACACTTTCGATGGGAAGAACCGCAAGATTGGCAGCGGCTCCGGGGTCGGCGCCGCGGGAGCGCTTGGAACTGCCGCCGGCGCGAATGGCAGGGCGAACCGGGAGCAGCAGGAATATCCGCGCGATGAAACGCTGCGTGCGGATGGTTTCGATCCTGATCAAAATCTTGATATCCGCGCGGTTGACACGGGTGAACACGACGGGGGAGCCCGCCGGGGAATAATTATCGCGATGATCGTTGCGGCGATTGCTGTCGCCGGTGGAATCGGGGCGTTTGCGCTGTCATTTGGCGGCGGGGAGACAGCCGCCCCGGCTGTCGTCAAGGCCGATAATGGCCCGATCAAGGTCAAGCCCGAGGATCCGGGCGGAAAAACCGTTCCGAATGAAGACAGGAAGGTCTACGAGCAGGTTGCCGGCGCGACACTGACAGAAAGGCTCACCCAGGAAAAGTTGATCTCTACGGAAGAGGAGCCGGTCGACGTCGGCGGCGATGTGAACATACCGCGTGTCGCTTCATCCGATCCGGCGGCACCCGGTACGCAGGCCGAAATCGCCCCGGTGGACAAGCCCGACAGCACTGTGCCGGCGGGAAAAAATGACGACAGTATCCTCCCGGAGACCGAGCGCTTCGTGAAACCACACCTGGTGAAGACCCTGATCGTAAAGCCTGATGGAACGATCGTTCCCCGCGAGGAACCCGCGGCTGCCGCCGGCGTGACGAATGAGTTGCGGGCAGCAGCCGACGCCACAGCGGAGACAACCGCCGATACTGGCACGACGGTGAAAACGGAAAATGCCGCCGAGGCCGCGTCAACAACCGGTGAAAACAAGTCGACGGAAGTCGCCGCCGTTCCGGCGGATCAAAACAACGCGGAATCCGACCGCGAGGTGACGTTGCAGTCGCCAGCGGACAATGAGGCTGCGGGTGACGGCGGCTCCACCTCATCGGGCAAAACCGAAGGCGTCGAGACCGAGGGAATTCCCTTCCCGGCGCCTGCTCCGCGAGACGAATTCGAGGCGCGGCAAGCGGCGGCAGCCGCTACGGAAGCGCAACGCCGCGAACGGGTTATCGCGGAAGCAGGTCAGCAGGCGGAAACGCAAACGGCGGCGGCGGACGCCGAAACAGCGGCTGAAACGCCTGCTCCCGCAGCCAATCCCGAATGGTGGGTGCAGATATCGTCCCGGTCAAGCCGGGCCTTGGCGCAAACCAGCTACGCCGATATGGCCGACCGTTATGGATCAATTATCGGCGGGCGCGACGTCAACATCGTCAGAGCGGATATCGAGGGCAAAGGCACTTACTATCGTGTGCGTATCGCCGGCGGCAGCCGCAGCGAAGCCGTCCTGCTTTGCAGCCGGCTGAAGAACGCCGGCGCAAACTGCTTCATCGCCCGCTAAGCCATACGACGCCGAAAATCGCGGACAGGAATCGGGACCGGCAACCGGGCGCACCGCCGCCTCAAATCGCCCGTAATCCGCATTGTGCGCAGATCGCGAGAAATCGCTATGCTGTTTCCATGAGCGAATCAAAAGCAATGATTCTCGGCTCCGGCGGAACCGTGCTTACGGCCGAGGAGTTGTCCCTCTATCGCAATGAACGGCCATGGGGATTTATTCTCTTTGCGCGAAATATCGCCGAAGCCGACCAGGTCTCGGACCTTTGCGCCGCCATGCGGGACAGCATTGATGACCCCGATGCTCCGATCTTCATTGATCAGGAAGGCGGACGAGTACAGCGTCTCCGTCCCCCTCTGGCGCCCGATTATCCGGATGGCGCGACGCTTGGGGCGATATATCGAAAAAACCGCGACGCCGGTCTGCGCACCGCGTGGATCATGTCGCGATTGCACGCCTTTGATCTTCTGAAACTTGGCATAACCGCCGATTGCCTGCCGATTCTGGACGTGCCGGCGCGCGGCGCGAGCGATGTGATCGGAAACCGCGCCTACGGAAACGACCCGGAGAGCGTGGCGGAGGTCGGCCGGGCGGTAATGGAAGGCCTGTCGGCGGGTGGAGTTTTGCCGGTTATGAAACACATTCCGGGTCATGGCCGATCCGTCGCCGACAGTCATTTCGAGCTTCCTGAGGTCACCGCGGCGCTTGATGAATTGCGTTCGGTGGATTTTGCACCCTTCAGGTCGCTTCACGACTGCCCGATGGCGATGACGGCGCACATTGTTTACAGCGCTATTGATCCCGACAACCCGGCCACGACATCGGCGAAGCTGATTACGGAAATAATTCGCGGTGAAATCGGGTTTGATGGATTGCTCATGAGCGATGATATCTCAATGAATGCGCTTTATGGGGATTTCGCATTGCGGACCGATGCAATTATCGCCGCGGGATGCGATGTGGTTCTGCATTGCAATGGCGTTATGGAGGAGATGATGGCCGTCGCCGGCAGAACACCGGGCCTGTCCGGAGAGGCCAAATTGAGGGCGGCTGCCGCGCTGGGGCATTGCGCCGGACAGGACGAAACAGATGAGGCGGCCATTCGGTCGGAATTCGAGACGATGGTGCAGGCGGCGTGATCGGCGGGACGCCGGCATCCGGCGGGAAACGGTGCGAAATTGAGTATGCAACTCAAATCGAATGAGCACGGACCACCCATGGAACCGATCTGGTCGGAGGGCGATGGCGTCGAAAGAATCGACGGGGAGTCGCTTGTCGTGGATGTCGACGGTTTTGAGGGGCCGCTGGATCTCCTGCTGCATCTTGCCCGCAACCAGAAGGTCGATCTGGCGCGAATATCCGTGCTGGCGCTGACAGAGCAGTATCTCGCTTTTGTCGAAAGCGCCCGCGCGCTCAAGCTGGAAATAGCCGCCGATTATCTGGTGATGGCTGCGTGGCTCGCCTATCTGAAATCAAGGCTGTTGATTCCGCAAAAGCAGGACGAAGACGGGGAAACCGGCGAGGAAATGGCCGCCATTTTGCAGTTTCGGCTGCAACGGCTGGAAGCCATGCGCGATGCCGGCGCCCGTCTCGTCAATCGCAATCGCCTCGGGCGCGACGTGTTCGCCAGGGGGGTGCCGGAGGCGGTCGTTGTCGAACGGCGCAATGAATTCGAAGCGTCGTTATACGATCTGCTGATGGCATATGCCGGCCAGCGGCAAAGGAACGCGATCACCTCCATCCGTATTGAGGAGCGCTTCGTATGGTCGCTAAAGGACGCTCGGAATCGCCTCATCCGGTT
The DNA here is from genome assembly GCA_965204295.1 of Rhizobiaceae bacterium. Classification (GTDB taxonomy): domain Bacteria; phylum Pseudomonadota; class Alphaproteobacteria; order Rhizobiales; family Rhizobiaceae; genus JAWKWH01. The sequence continues at coordinate 226,989 of OZ241973.1, read as the reverse complement.
GATCGGCGAGACACCCGAATGGACCGCGCTGGACAAATTCCTGATCGACTATCTGGCTTTGCCCGAGGAACGGGCCACCGCGATTGCCAGTTCATTCGCCGCAAGCCTCGAACTGGTGCGTGAGGGCGCGGTCGAATTGTCGCAAAGCGAACCTTTTTCAATGCCTTATTTGCGAACGGCGCGGGCGGTGCGCCGGATCGAACAAAAAACCGGGGAGACCGCGCATGGATGATGGAGGACAGTCCGCAGTGGCTCCATTCGATGGAGACGTTGCCGGAGCCGATGGCGGATCGATCGAAAATCCGGCCCGCAGGCTGCACCTGGCCGAAGCGGCGCGAATGGTCGAGGCGATCATTTTCGCATCCGCTGAACCGGTGACCGAAAAGGCGCTTTGCGGACGTTTACCGGAGGATACCGATATTCCGGCCACGATCGAGGAACTTCGTTCGACATATGAAAAGCGCGGTGTGAACCTGGTGAAAGTCGGCGACGCCTGGGCATTCAGAACCGCCGGCGATCTGTCGTTCCTGATGAACCGCGACGCCGCGGTTCAGAAGAAACTTTCGCGCGCCGCGCTGGAAGTACTGGCGACAATTGCATACCATCAGCCTGTCACCCGCGCCGAAATAGAGGATGTGCGCGGTGTCGAGACATCCAGGGGCACGCTGGATATCCTTCTTGAGACCGGGTGGGTACGCATGCGCGGCCGTAGGCGTTCGCCCGGCAGACCGGTCACCTATGGAACGACCATCGCCTTCCTCGATCATTTCGGTCTGGAAGAACTGCGTGATTTGCCCGGTCTAGATGAACTCAAAGGCGCGGGTCTGTTGTCTACCCGAATGCCGACGAACTTTGCCGTACCCCTGCCGCCGGCCGACCCCGAAGAACCGACCGGGGACGAAGACCCGTTGACCGATATCGATCTGGAAGAACTCGGCCTGTTGACACCCGGCGGCGCGAGTGATTGACCAATGCCGCCCCATAAACGGGGCCGCAGGGGCAATCGATGGCGAAGATCTCCGACAAACCGACAGTCGTGCCCGCGGGGGTCACCTTCGCGGCCGAACTGGCGTTGGAGAATATCCATCATGCCTATCCCGGCGGCGCCGAAACGCTGCGTGACGTCTCGTTGACCGTTGAACCCGGTGAGGTTCTTTGCCTGCTGGGCCCATCGGGTTCGGGCAAGACGACCTTGCTGAGAATTGCCGCCGGCATCGAGTCGCAGACCGGAGGCAGCGTCCTGATGAACGGCCGCGAGATCGCCGGCCCGTCGGTTTTCATGCCGCCTGAACAGCGTTCGATCGGATTGGTCTTCCAGGATTTTGCCCTGTTTCCGCACCTTACCATTCTTCAAAACGTGCAATTCGGATTGACGGCGCTGACCAAACCGGAGGCGGAACGCGAAGCCATGATAGCGCTGTCCAGGGTTGGATTGGCCGAGTTTGCATCGGCTTATCCGCATATCCTTTCGGGAGGCGAACAGCAGCGGGTGGCGCTCGCCAGAGCGTTGGCGCCGCGCCCGGCGGTGCTTCTGATGGATGAGCCGTTCTCGGGTCTGGATTCGCGATTGAAGGACCGCGTGCGCGCCGAGACGCTGGCAATTCTGCGTCAAAGCCGGGCAACCTCCGTGATTGTTACTCACGACGCTGAGGAGGCCATGCGGCTGGGAGACCGCATCGCCCTGCTGCGCAGGGGCGAAGTCGTGCAGGTGGGAACCGGTTTTGAACTCTATCACAATCCAAGAGACCTGTTCGTTGCGGGATTTTTCTCCGAGTTGAACATGATCGAGGGGTTTGTCCGGTCCGGAAAAGTCCGGACGCCCGTCGGGACATTTTCCGCAAACGGTTTCGGAGATGGCGCGCTGGTCACCGTGGCGGTCCGTCTTTCCGGTATCGAGTGTGGTGCAAACGGCGGAGGTGTGCAGGCTCGCGTCTTGTCCAAACGCTTTCTCGGCGTCGTCGAAATGGTCGAACTTGCCGTCGCGGGGGTGGAAAATCCGCTTTGGGCTCGGCTCCGTTGCGGCACATTGCAGCCCGATTTCACCGATATTCGGCTATTTATTCGCGAATCCGACGTTCTTGTGTTTGAAAGACAGGGCGAAAGCGCATAGATCACACCAACGGAAACGTTTCAATGAGGGTGTTATGGGTACCTTTTCGATCTGGCACTGGATCGTCGTGCTGGCGATCGTGCTTCTGCTGTTCGGTCGCGGCAAGATTCCCGAGTTGATGGGCGACGTCGCCAAAGGCATCAAGAGCTTCAAAAAAGGCATGAGCGAGGAAGAGGCCGAAGCGGAGGACACCGCGAAAACGGTCGAGCATCGCGCTGATGAAGCTGTCGAGACGGCTGAGGAAAAGGCGGGTAAATCCTGACGGCCATCGCGCAATGCGCGAAGCAGGTCAGGTTTGAGCGTCAGGGCGCTGCCCGGATTGCGTTGCAATGTTTGATATCGGTTGGCCCGAACTGCTTATCGTCGCCATCGTGCTCGTCGTTGTGGTGGGCCCGAAGGATCTACCGCGAATGCTGCGGACATTCGGCAAGACGACCAACAAGTTGCGTTCGATGGCGGGCGATTTCCGCCGCCAGTTCGACGATGCGCTCAAGGAAGCCGAGCTTGAGGATGTCAAATCGATCGTCGGCGATGCGCGCAAACTCGATCCGACCGCGGAGATCAAGCGGCAGTTCGACCCGATGAAACAGGCCGGTGAACGGATCAAGTCGGGACTGGACGCCGCGCTAAAGCCTGCGCCGAAGGTCGACACGTCCACCGAAGCGGACAAGGTGGCGACCGGAACTGAAACAAAAAAGGCGAGGCCGGCGGTTAAAGCCGGGCCAAAGGCGGTTTCAGAGAAAAAAACCACGCCCTCCGCCGCCGCGCGAAAATCGACCGCGGGCAAGAAAACCGCCGAACGTAAGCCGCGCGCGCGGCCCGCTGCGAAGAAACCGACAGGGGCGACAAATTGAGCGGCGAAGACGACGAAATCGAACAATCATCCGCGCCATTGATCGAGCACCTGATCGAACTGCGCAGCCGGTTGATGTGGGGGATCGCCGGTTTTTTCGTCGCGTTTCTGATCTGCTTCTTCTTCGCCAAGCAGATATTCAATCTGCTGGTTGTCCCGTTCACCTGGGCGGTCGGCTGGGCCGGGCTTGATGAGAGCAAGGTCGAACTGATCTACACCGCACCGCAGGAATTTTTCTTTACCCAGATCAAGATCGGCATGTTCGGCGGACTGGTGCTCGCCTTTCCGCTGATCGCGGCGCAAATCTACAAATTCGTCGCGCCCGGGCTCTATCGCAATGAACGCCGGGCCTTTCTGCCTTTTCTGATCGCCTCGCCGGTCCTGTTTCTGATCGGCGGCGGTCTCGTCTATTTCTTCTTTACGCCGATGGTGATGTGGTTCTTCCTGTCCATGCAACAGGTCGGACCCGACAACGAAATCCAGATCTCGTTGTTGCCGAAAGTCTCCGAGTATCTCGGCCTGATCATGACCCTGATCTTTTCGTTCGGTCTTGTATTTCAGCTTCCCGTCGTCACGACGCTGATGGCGCGGGTCGGCCTGGTCGGCTCCGAAGGGCTGAAGGACAAGCGCAAATATGCCATCGTCGCCGCGTTTGTCGTCGCGGCGGTGCTGACCCCGCCCGATCCCGTGAGCCAGCTCGGTCTCGCGCTCCCGACCATTCTTCTGTACGAATTGTCTATCTGGACAGCCCGAATGGTTGAAAAAAAGCGCGAGGAAGCGCTTGCGGATGCGGAAGATGCCGGTAAAACCGCCCATGCGTCCGGCTCGTCCTGACGAGTCACACCGCAGTCGCTATGCCGCCCGTCGGGCGCCTGATTTTCGAATTGACCGCCATTTCGGCTCTGGATCAGTACCATGCTTGACATCAAATGGATTCGCGAAAATCCCGCCGCGCTCGATCGAGCGCTGAAAATCCGCGGCGCGGAACCGGCTTGCGTGAAGGTGATCGCGCTTGACGAAGAACGCCGCGCCCATCTCGCGAAATTACAGGAAGCCCAGGAACGGCGAAATTCGGCGTCAAAGGAGATCGGTGCGGCAATACGGGCGGGCGAGAAGGACCGCGCCGAAAAGCTGAAGGTCGAGGTCGGCGAGATCAGGGAATTCGTCCGGTCGGGCGAGGACAAGGCGCGCGAACTCGGCAAGGCCCTGAACGAGGCGCTTGCCATGCTGCCGAATATACCGCTTGACGATGTGCCTGTCGGGCCGGATGAGGGCGCGAATGTCGAAATCCGCCGTTTCGGCGAAAAGAAGAAATTCGCCTTCGATCAGAAAGAGCATTTTGAGCTTGGCGAGATGCTCGGCCAGATGGATTTCGAGACCGCCGCCAGGATGTCCGGCGCCCGTTTTGCCGTGTTGAAGGGCGGATTGGCGCGGTTGGAACGTGCGCTCGGTCAGTTCATGCTCGATCTGCATACGACTGAACACGGCTATACGGAGGTCCAGCCGCCGCTTTTGGTGAATGACGCCGCCGCATATGGGACGGACAAACTGCCCAAATTCGGAGGCGATCTGTTCCGGACGACAGACGGGCGCTGGCTGATCCCGACTGCCGAGGTGCCGCTGACCTACATGGTCGCCGGGGACATTGCTGATCGGTCAAAACTGCCGCTGCGTTTCGCCGCGCTGACCGCCTGCTTCCGTTCGGAGGCAGGTTCCGCGGGCCGCGACACTCGCGGCTATCTGCGTCAGCATCAGTTCTACAAGGTCGAACTGGTGTCGATCACCGACCAGGAGACTTCGCTGGACGAGCATGAGCGCATGACGCGCTGCGCAGAGACAGTGCTGGAAAAGCTGGGCCTGTGTTACCGAACCGTCGCGCTTTCCACCGGCGACATGGGATTTGGAGCGCGCAAGACCTACGACATCGAGGTCTGGCTGCCGGGGCAGGGCGCATACCGGGAAATTTCTTCCTGCTCGGTCTGCGGCGATTTTCAGGCGCGGCGCATGAACGCGCGCTACCGCGCCGAGGGAGAGAAACAGACGAAATTCGTGCATACGCTCAACGGTTCGGGCGTCGCGGTCGGCCGCGCGCTGATAGCGGTGATGGAGAATTACCAGAATGAGGACGGTGCGATCACCGTACCCGAAGCGCTGCGACCCTACATGGGCGAACTGGATAAAATCATAGCATAGGACCGATGCGTGCGCATTCTGCTGACAAATGACGATGGAATCCATGCCGAGGGTCTGGCTGTGCTTGAGCGCGTCGCGCGCACGCTGTCCGACGATGTCTGGATCGTTGCGCCCGAAGCCGATCAATCGGGCCTGGCGCACTCGCTGTCGCTGTCCGAACCGCTGCGGCTGCGCGAAGTGAACGGCAGGCGCTTCGCCTTGCGCGGAACGCCGACCGATTGCGTGATCATGGCCGCGCGCAAGATCATGCCGGAACCGCCCGATCTTGTTTTGTCCGGCGTCAATTCGGGCGCGAATATCGCCGATGACGTCACCTATTCCGGCACGATCGCGGGAGCGATGGAAGGGACGCTGATCGGCTGCAGATCGATCGCGTTCAGTCAGGCCTGCAATTTCGATGGTGAGAGGATCGTGCCGTGGGAGGTTGCCGAAATCCACGGGCCGGCGCTGCTGCGAAAACTGATCGGCGTCGATCTGCCGGCCGGTGTCTTTCTGAATGTGAATTTCCCCGATTGCCTGCCCGACGAAGTTGAAGGCGCGTCGGTCGCGGGGCAGGGCAAACTGGTCCACGGTCTGTGGGTCGACGAGCGCGCCGACGGACGCGGCTTTCCCTACTATTGGCTGCGATTCGGGCGCAAAACCGCCGAGTTTGTCGACGGGACCGATCTGACCGCGCTAAAGAACAACAGGATCGCGGTCACGCCGTTGAAGATGGATCTTACGGCCTATGAATTCATGAACGAACTGAATGGGGCTCTTGCATGAATTCCGACCGGGAAGGATTTGCGGCTTTTCTGCTGCGCGCCCGCGCGCGCGGAGTGCCCGCTAACGGCTTATTCAAGGCGCTGGAAACGGTGCCGAGGCGCATGTTCGTGCCGGAGGAACACGCCGACCTCATGTGGACCGGTCAGTCTTTTCCCATCGACTGCGGGGCGAATATCGAAGGTATCGACCTCCAGGCAAGGATTGTCGGCGCGCTGGAGATTGCCGCCGGCCACAGGATCCTCGAAATCGGCACCGGCAGCGGCTATACGGCGGCGGTCATGGCGCGTATGGGCGCTAAAGTCAAAACGATCGACCGCTACAAGACGCTGGTTGCCAGGGCGCAGGAACGATTTGCCTCTCTCGACTTGGGCAACGTGCTTTCCATTCAGGCCGACGGCGCAAGAAACATGGCCGGCGAAGGGCCGTTCGACCGGATCGTCGCATGGGCAGCGTTCGAGACCTTGCCGCGAAAATTCGTCGATCTTCTGGCCACCGAGGGCATCATGATCGCACCGGTCGGGCCGGGCGACGGGAAACAGAAACTGGCCAGGCTCTCCAAGATCGGCAGCCGCTTTGAAAGAGAGGATATCGGCGTCGTTCGTATGCAGCCTCTGTCGAAAGGCGCCGCCGCCGCGCTTTAGACCGCGGACAGTCCGGCAACGAAATTCTCCGCGGATTTAACCGACCGGTAATATTAACGCGCTTTAATCATACCCGTGTTTGTGTCGAGTATATGCGGGTGCAGGTTATGCGTAGCTTTAAGTCGGACCACCGGGTCGCGGCCCTGGATCGGGGCATAGCTCTGATTTTGCTGGGTTTTTTGGCGGCAGGATGCAGTTCCGGCGTCTCCCGTTTCGCCGACATGCAGATGTTCGCCAACTCCACCCCCAATCAGCGCACTGCCTTGGAGGGCGTTCAGGAACAGCCATATTCTGGAGATGCGATCGAACCTGCCGCGACTGACGGCGCTTACACCGGATCGGTGAGCCGCGAAGCGTTGAAACCTGTTGATCCGGCCGCCGGGAATGGCGGTCGCGACGAACCTGCTGCGGTAAAAATCGACAGGGCGAGAAACGAGCGCGAAGCGGCCGAGGTCGGCGGGTCGCGCGTACTGCTTGAACCGGCCGATTCCGTTCGCGAGGCAGATCCGATTGACACGGGAACGGGGGAAACACAGGCGACCCTGCGAAACGGCGAGACGATCTACGGTCTCTCGCGCCGATTCGGTGTTCCCGCAAAGACGATCCTGGAGGTCAACAATATTGAGGATCCGACGGCTGTCACCGCCGGCTCGAAGGTCGTCATTCCCGCCCGCGTCCAGTCAGGCAATGCTTCGGTATCGGAGCCTGACAACCATCCCGAAATGGCCAGTGCCGGTTCCGCGCGTGGTGAAAAAGCAGATGAAAACACCAACAAGTTTCCCAAGCCGACGCCCGCTCCGGACCGTGTAGCGGTTCTCCCGACGACAGCCGGGACCGGAGATCGCGGAAACGCTGCCGGAACACCCCCACAGGCGGTCGGCAAGAGCCGCAAGACCGACAGGCTTCCGCGTTACACCCCGCCGCCGAAAAAGGCCGATGAAGTCATCGAGCAAGAAAAGGCGGACTTTGGGAATACGCCCGGCGATTCGGGTATCGGCAAGATGCGCTGGCCGGCGCGCGGCAGGATTGTTTCCGAATTCGGCAAGATGGAAAGCGGCCGCAGGAACGAAGGCGTCGATATCGCATTGCCATCCGGCTCGACCGTGAAGGCCGCCGAGAATGGCGTCGTGATCTATGCGGGCGACGGACTGACGGAATTCGGCAATACGGTTCTGATCCGCCATGAGAACGGGGTTGTGACGATCTACGGACATGCATCGTCGCTGTCGGTCAAACGCGGCGACACGGTCAAACGCGGTCAGGAAATCGCGCGCTCCGGCATGAGCGGGTCGGCGGATGCGCCGAAACTGCATTTCGAGGTTCGGGAAAAATCGGTCCCCGTGGACCCGCTGACCTACCTGCGATAAACCGTTTCAGCATGTCAAGACGGATGTCCGGACCTCCGACCCGTCGAACGGCCAGCCGGTTTCGCCGGCGGGTTTTTCCGCTCGTCAATCGCTCAGGGATTTTCCCAATCGGCCCGCCAGATCCTGGATGAACTGAAACGCGACGCGACCGGAGCGGCCGCCCCTCGTCGCCGACCATTCCAGCGCCTCGGCCCGAAGCCGGTCGGGGGCCACGCGGAGACCATGATAATCCGCATATGCGTCGATCATTTCCAGATAATCGTCCTGGGAGCAGTTGTGAAATCCAAGCCATAGTCCGAACCGGTCGGAAAGGGATACTTTTTCCTCCACCGCCTCCGAAGGATTGATCGCGGTCGAGCGCTCGTTCTCGATCATGTCGCGCGGCAGCAGGTGGCGCCGGTTGGAGGTCGCGTAGAAAATGATGTTGCCGGGCCGGCCCTCCACGCCGCCTTCCAGGGCGGCCTTCAGCGATTTGTAGGAGGTATCGTCATGGTCGAACGACAGGTCGTCGCAAAACAGGATGAACCGGTGCGCCGCGTCCCTGACAATCGACATCAGTTTCGGCAGCGTGCCTATATCCTCTCGATGAATTTCTATCAATATCAATCTGTTGCCGGAACTTTTTGACGCGAGCATAAGCGCGTGAACAGCCTTCACGAGCGAGGACTTTCCCATGCCGCGCGCACCCCATAACAGCACATTGTTGGCGGGAAATCCGCCGGCGAACCGTTTCGTGTTGTCGACGAGGATATCGCGAACCCGATCAACGCCGCGAATCAGCGAGATGCTGATGCGGTTGACCGCCGCGACTGGTTCCAGAGCGCCGGTTTCCGGAGTCCAGACAAAACAGTTCGCCGTGTCGAAATCGGGGCGTTCCGGCGCGGCGGGAGCCATGCGCTCCAGGGCGCCGGCCAGACGTTCGAGGTTCCGGTTGATGTCTTTCAATACGTCGTCGGCCATTGCCGCTGCAATCCATAATTCCCGCGACCACGGTGCGGCTTATCACGCCAAATCCGGCGGTGAAAGCCGGCCCCGGTCCAAAGCCGGGAAATACCGCTCGTTCCGGTTGCAAAGGCGGCAGGACCGACTATATTCCGGCGGACTTTCAATCCGGTGCCGATGCCGACGGGTGGTGCCGGGAAACTGATTTTCCGGGAGAAACGGATGCTTGTAACACCGGCATACGCGCAGGCGGGCATCGCCGGGGGTGGTAATATTTTCGGCATGCTGCTGCCGTTCGTCCTCATATTCGTGGTGATGTATTTTCTGATTATCCGGCCGCAGCGCCAACAGGCCAAGAAGCGCGAGGAAATGCTCGTTGCGGTGCGCCGCGGCGATACGGTCGTCACCGGCGGCGGTCTTGTCGGGAAAGTAACGAAAGTGACCAACGATCAGGAACTCGAAGTCGATCTTGGCGGCGGTGTGAAAGTCACCGCGATGCGCCATATGATCGCCGATGTCCGGGTCAAGGGTGAGCCGGTCGCCAATCAGAATTCGCCGAAAGGCAAGAACAAGAAATAGCGGCGAATTCGGCCGATTCCCATACAGACCGGTACATACAGGCAAAAAATCGAGATGCTTCATTTTTCGCGCTGGAAGACGATTCTGATCTGGCTGTCGGTCGCGCTGGCCTTCCTGTACGCCGCGCCCAACGTCATTTCACCGTCGAGTCTCGCCTCGCTTCCTTCCTGGGCGCCGAAAAAACCGCTCACGCTCGGACTGGACCTGCAAGGCGGGTCGCACATCCTGCTGAGGCTCGAGCGCGACGACCTGATCGAAGACCGCCTGAAAACCACGCGCGACGATGTGCGTCGCCTGCTGCGCGAGGCGCGCATCGGTTATACCGGCTTGTCGGGAGCGGGCCGCGTCGTACAGGTGCGCATCCGCAATTCCGCCGATATCGAGCAGGCGAAAACCACGCTTGAGCCGCTGCTCCAGCCGGTTCAGGCCGGACTGTTCGGCGGCGGCGTCATCAACGAACTCGATTTCGACGAACCGGAGAGCGGGCTGTTCCGGTTCGCGTTGACGGAAGCCGGCATCGACTACCGTGTTTCATCCGCTCTGACCCAGTCCATCGAGGTTATCAGCCGCCGCGTCAACGAACTGGGCACCACCGAACCGGTGATCCAGCGGCAGGGCGCCGATCGCATCCTCGTGCAGGTTCCGGGCCTTGGCGATCCGCAACGCCTGAAGGAAATCCTGAACCAGACCGCGTATCTGACCTTCCAGATGGTCGATCAGTCCGTCCCGGTGCAGGAGGCGATCGAGGGGCGTCCGCCCGCGGGCACCTCGGTCATGTATTCGACCGACGATCCGCCCGTTCCCTATCTGATCGAGGATCGGGTGATTGTTTCGGGCGAAAGCCTGACCGACGCTCAGGCGTCTTTCGACCAACAGACCAACGAGCCGATCGTGACGTTCCGTTTCGACACCAAGGGCGCACAGAGATTCGGTCAGGCCACGCAGCGGAATGTCGGACGCCTGTTCGCCATCATTCTCGATGGGCAGGTGATTTCGGCGCCGCAAATTCGAGAGCCGATCCTGGGCGGTTCCGGTCAGATATCGGGCAATTTCACCGTCGAGAGCGCCAACGATCTCGCCGTCCTGCTTCGCGCCGGCGCCTTGCCCGCCACATTGACGATCATCGAGGAGCGAACGGTCGGCCCCAGCCTGGGCGCCGATTCCATCCGCGCCGGCGAGATCGCGGGCATCATCGGCTCGATCCTGGTGCTGGTTTTCATGCTGGCCGCCTACGGACTTCTTGGCGTCATCGCCAATGTGGCGCTGGTGGTGAACGTCACCATCGTCATCGCGGTCCTGTCGGCACTCGGCGCGACGCTCACCCTGCCGGGCATCGCGGGCATCGTGCTGACCATCGGAATGGCCGTCGATTCCAATGTGCTGATCTATGAGCGCATACGCGAGGAACGGCGCGCGGGCCGTTCCATTATCCAGGCGATCGACTCCGGCTTCACGCGGGCGTTGACCACCATTGTCGACGCCAACGTGACGACGCTGATCGCGGCGGTAATCCTGTTCTACCTGGGCACGGGTCCGGTGAAGGGGTTTGCGGTCACGCTGGCGATCGGCATTGGATCGACCCTTTTCACGGCCTTCACGCTGACGCGCTGGATGATCGCCGAATGGGTCAGGCGGGCCCGGCCGAAGGAGTTGCCGAAAGCGCCGGCGACCGTCGTTCCCGTCGACACGAAAATCCCGTTCATGTGGCTTCGGCGGGTCGCCTTCACCGGATCCGCCGCCGCTCTTGTGGCCGCGCTCGCCCTGTTCGCGATGCTCGACATGAATTACGGCATCGACTTCAAGGGCGGCACGATGATCGAGGTCCGGTCGAAACAGGGCGATGCCGACATCGGCGCAATCCGCGCGAGGCTCGGCGATCTCGATCTGGGCGACGTGCAGGTGCAGGAGTTTGGCGCGCCCGCCGATGTACTAATCCGGGTCGAGGCTCAGGGCGGCGGCGAGAATGCCGAACAGACCGTCGTGGCCAGGGTCCGCGGCGACCTCGAATCCGATTACGATATTCGCCGCGTCGAATCCGTCGGCCCGACGGTGTCGGGCGAACTGGCGCGCGCCGGCACGATCGGTGTGCTGGCGTCGCTTGTGGCGATCCTGATCTACATCTGGATTCGGTTTGAATGGCAGTTCGCCATAGGCGCGATCGCCGCGACCACGCACGATGTGATCATGACGATAGGCTTCTTTGTCGTGACCGGAATCGAGTTCAACCTGTCGTCGATCGCGGCGATACTGACCATTGTCGGCTACTCGCTCAATGACACGGTCGTGGTCTATGACCGGGTACGGGAGAATTTGCGCCGGTTCAAGAAGCTGTCGCTTCCCGCTCTTCTCGATCTGTCGATGAACCAGATGCTGTCACGCACGGTGCTGACCTCGGTCACCACGATTCTGGCGCTGGCCGCGTTGTATGTATTCGGCGGCGAGGTCATTCGTTCGTTTACGGCGGCGATGATTTTCGGCGTTCTGATCGGCACATACTCATCCATCTTCATCGCGGCGCCGCTCCTTATCCTGTTCCGGCTTCGTCCGGGCAGGGTGTTCGTGGAGGAAAAGGAGGAAAGCGGCGGCGCGGGCGGCGAACAGGCCGCCACCTGACGGCGGATTGGCTTTGCCGGACGGTATCGAAATTCGCGAGGCTCACTATCCCGGCCGGGCGCCGGTCGACGCCTATGGCAATGGCGGTTTTCGCTTCGCGGGCACATCGCACCGTGGGTCGCTGCTCTGCCTGCCGTCGGGGGTGCATGGCTGGGAGCCGCGGGACCCGGCCCGGTTGAGCGAAGACGATTTCGCCGATGTCCTGGTCGAGGCCGCCGGCATCGAAATCCTGTTGATCGGAAGCGGTGCTGCTCTGAAACCGATCGACGATCGACTACGGAACCGGTTTCGCGAATATGGAATTTCAGCCGACGCCATGTCGACGGGCGCTGCGGTTCGGACGTTCAATGTCCTCCTGGCTGAAAACCGGGCCGTCGCCGCCGCGCTGCTCGCAGTGGACTAAAACCGATGATCGATCCGGTTGACGAGATCGTCAGAACATCCGACCGGCTCCGATATACGGCCTCGCTGTATGCGCCGGAGGAGCGTCGAAAAGCGCTTCTGGCTCTGTTCGCCTTCAACGTCGAAGTGTCGCGCATCCGCGACGCGGTGCGGGAACCGATGGCCGGTGAAATGCGCCTCAGGTGGTGGCGTGACGCGATCGGCGGCCGGTCCGAAACCGAATCCGCCGGACATCCCGTCGCCGCCGCACTGCGATCGGCGATCGAAAACCGCAATCTGCCGATTGACGCTTTCGACAACATGCTTGAGGCGCGAAGGCTCGAATTATACGGCGATCCGATACCGACCCGCGCCGATCTCGAAGGCTATTGCGGCGAAACGGCCGGGGCGCTGATCCGGCTGTCGGGATTGATTCTGGACAAGGAGGCCGCGACCCCGTTCGGCGGAACGGCGGGGCATGCGGGCTGCGCGATGGCGATTGCCGGGCTGTTGTCCTTGTTGCCGGTCCATCGCGGTCGCGGTCAGTGTTTCATTCCTCTGGACATGCTGAGCGCGGCCGGCGCGACGGTTGAGGACATGATTGCGCCGGAGGCGAATAACCCCGCCTTGAGGGCGGTAAACGCCATGATCGCGCTGGGCCGCGAGCATGCGGTGCGGTTCGAGCGCCGGGCTCGCGAATTGCCGCGAACGCTGCGCCCGGCGCATTTGCCCGCCGCGACCGCCGGGGCCTGGCTGCGCGGACTGGAACGGGCCAGCGGCGATGTCTTTCGCCATCCGCCCGCGCTTTCGCCTCTGCGTCAGTCGGCGATCGTCTTTCGCAGGGCGATGTTCGGCTGGCGCTGACGGCCTTGCGGAACGCCGGAATTTACCGCACAAGAGTGGATCGATGAAGCGCGGAGGCGCAAATGCCGTTGGAAATCCCGGCCCCGCCGGTAGCGTTCGGTGTCGGAGGCGTCGCGGCGCCGGTCGAGTCGACCGGCGCGCCCGGCCCGTTTCGCGACGCGCCGGAAGCGGCGGAATAGCCGTGGCGCGCGCCGAAAGCGGATCGGGATGGAAAGCCGTCGCCTTCGACATGATCGGGGGCGCATGCGCCGCGGCCCTGCGCTTTCCGGTCACCGCGATCCTGCTGTTCGCGCTGGCGATGAACTCCAATCTGGCCAACGCCGGGTTTTCCTGGATCGTCGACATCGACCGGCACGTCTTTCTTGCTCTGCTGGCGGCCACCATGGCGTCGCTCGCCGCGGTTCTTTGGTGCGAGGCAGGCGGGCGTCGGCCCGGAACCGGCCTCATCGTCTCCGTCGTCGTCGCGTCGGCCGCCTTTCTGCTGGTCTGGTATGCCGACCGGACGATGGCGTATGAATGGGTTGTGCTGCCCGCGCTCCCCGGCCTGGCGGTCGTTTCGCCTTTCATCCGGCGCGGAACGGCGGGATCGTTCTGGCTGTTCTGTGTCCGGTTCATATTCGCGGTCGTGCTGGGCGGGCTGGCGATGGCGCTGGCGGCCGGCGGCATATCGGCCATCCTGCTCAGCCTGACCTATCTGTTCGGATTTGACTTAGCCGACAATCTTTATCGTTACGTCTGGTCGACGACCGGCCTGTTCCTCGCGCCGCTGTTCGGCCTTGGGCGCATCCCTGAACGTTTCGATGAACAGATCGTCGCAAGTGACGGACAATATATGTCAATCGGCATGCGTGTGCTTGGCGATTTCGTCGCCGCGCCGCTGCTGATCGTCTACGCCCTGATCCTGCACGCCTATGCCGCGAAGGTGATCGTCGCCGGCGAAGCGCCCAAGAACCAGATCGGCTGGCTGGTGCTCGGCTATGGCTTTTGCGTGTTCGGTTCGCTGCTCCTCACCGCACCGTTCCGGAGCGCCGCGCGCGCGCCGATGCGGCTGCTGTTGCGGATCTGGCCGTTCGTCATGCCGGTTCCGCTGGCGTTGCTTTTCCACGCCGCCTCGCTACGGATCGGGCAATATGGCGTGACTCCGGAACGATATCTGCTGGTGCTCTACGGCCTCGTGGCATCTGCAATCGTGCTGTCCCAGTTGTTTCGATCGTTGCGTGGCGACATTCGCCTGATTGCCGCCATTCCCGTATTCGCATTGTGCCTGGCGGGTTTCGGGCCGCAGGGCGTCGTCGGACTGTCGATATCGAGCCAGGCCAAGCGGTTTTTCGCGCTCATGGAGACCAAACCGCTTGACGCCGCGACCGAGGCTGACGCGGTTTCCGCACTGCGGTTGCTGTCGCGCCACAACGGACTGGGCGCCGTCAAACCCGAAAGTGTCGAACTGGAGGAAAAACCGCGTTGGCGGCGCTCCGCGCACGAGGATTTGAATCTGGTCGCCAATGCTTACGGACTCAATCCCCACGCCTACTCGGACCGGGGGGAAAATCTGTCATTCGATCGCCGTTTCGGGACGGAACGGGCGGTCGATATGGCCGGGTTCGATCTCGTTCTGCCGCGGATGCGCCTGCTGGGCAATGGCGACGAGCGCGCGGGACGCGGGGTCGGAATGCCGAACGGCAAGATAGAACTGCCGAACGGCGAGATGGAGATGTTTCTGCTCAATGGTGAAATCTCGGTAAAATGGCGCGAAAGCGCCGTCCGATTCGCGATTCCCGAAGATCGAATCCTCGAATTGGCTGCCGCACCAGCGGAAGAACCGCCAACTCTGGAGCTAAAATCGGGCGATAAGGTCTTGCGGCTGATCGTCCGGGAACTCCATGGCGAACGACAGCCCGGACCCAAAGTTAACGCGATCTCGTTCACGCTTTTGCTGAAATCGCGGGATTGGAAGTAGCCGTCTTCGGCGAATTTTCCAGTCCCGATTCGCCCTGAACGTCATGCCGTTGGCCTTGTCGGGCCGGCTCACGACCGGACAGCCGCTTCCGCCCTCGCCAGCCACGTCCGGCAGTCCGCCAGCGCACGCGCCGTAACCGCCCTTTTCCTGGCGACGGTTTTTTCCCTGCCGCGAAAACGCTTCTGGCCTTCGGGTTTGCGGACCGCGCCCTCCGGCAATGGCGGGAACAGGCCGAAATTGACGTTCATCGGTTGGAATGAACGTTTTCCCGGCTCGTCATCGTAGCTGAGATGCCCGCCGGTAATATGGTGCAGCAACGCGCCGAACGCGGTTGTCCCGGGCGGTGCGGGGAGGGGGCCGCCCGACCGGGCGGCGGCGGCGAAGAGCCCGGCCAGCAGGCCGATCGCCGCGCTTTCCACATAGCCTTCGCAGCCGGTGATCTGTCCGGCGAACCGCAATCCCCGTCGGGATTTGAGTTGCAGGGAACCGTCGAGCAGTTCGGGTGAATTGATATATGTGTTGCGGTGCAATCCGCCCAGGCGCGCGAATTCCGCCGACTCCAGCCCCGGGATGGTGCGGAAAATGCGCGCCTGTTCGCCATGTTTCAGTTTCGTCTGGAATCCGACCATGTTGTAGAGCGTGCCGAGCGCATTGTCCTGACGCAGTTGCACGACGGCGTGGGGTTTTTCCTCCGGCTTGTGCGCATTGGTCAGTCCCATCGGTTTCATCGGACCATGGCGCGGCGTCTCCGGTCCGCGCTCCGCCATCGCCTCGATCGGCAGACAGCCGTCGAAATAGGGCGTGCCTTCCCACTCCCTGAATTCGGTTTTTTCTCCATCGAGCATACGGGCGACGAACGTTTCATATTGCTCCCGGTCCATCGGACAATTGATGTAGTCCCTGCCGGTTCCCCCCGGTCCGGTCTTGTCGTAGCGCGATTGAAACCATGCCGTTTCCATGTCGATCGTGTCGAAATGCACGATCGGCGCGATGGCGTCGAAGAAGGCGAGCGCGTCCGCGCCGGTCTCTTTTGCGATCGCCCCGGCCAGCGATGGCGCGGTGAGAGGTCCCGTCGCGACGATTGCCTGGTCCCAGTCGCGAGGCGGCGGGCCGGTCACTTCCTCCCGCCTGATTTTGATGAGCGGATGCGCTTCCAGCCTTGCCGTGACCGCCGCCGAAAATCCGTCCCGGTCCACCGCCAGGGCTCCGCCGGCCGGAACCCGGTTGGCGTCGCCCGACGCCATGATCAGGGAATTCGCCAGCCGCATTTCGGCATGCAGCAGTCCGACAGCGCTGGTTTCGGCGTCATCGGATCTGAATGAATTGGAGCAGACCAGTTCGGCCAGCCCGTCGGTCTTGTGCGCATCCGTCATCCGCACGGGCCGCATTTCGTGCAGGATCGCCGGTACGCCGGCATTGGCGATCCGCCAGGCGGCCTCCGAACCGGCAAGACCGCCGCCGATGACATGAACGGGTTCGCTGCTCATGAAGCGGCATACGCCCGCAAGGCGCCGATTGCAAACGATCGGCGTGATCGTGGAAACCGGCGTTCTTCACGCGAATGCGCCGCGCAAAGTCATGGAATACAAAGCAGTCCCGGTTCTCGCGTCCCGGCGCATGAGTTCGGTTATGATACTTTTATCGAAGGAGTGCCGCCGGAAGAGGCCGTGTTACACATCGGCCAACTCCTGCTCCAGATCGCGCATTTCCGCTCCCCCTGCCATCAGGCGGCGAATCTCGTCATGCGCGAGGTTCTTACTCGTTCCTGAGCCGATGACCTGACCAAGCGCCAGGAAGGTAAAGCGGTCGGCGACCAACTGGCTGTGGATCTCGTTGTGCGTGATGAAGATGATCGCGATATCGCCGCGCTTGCGCACCCGCTTGATCGTCTTGAGAACGCCCATCTGCTGTTTCTGGCCGAGTGCCGAAGTCGGTTCGTCGAGGATCAACACCCTGGCGCCAAAATAGATCGCTCTCGCAATCGCCAAAGTCTGCCTTTGGCCACCCGACATGGTCCCCACCGCCTGGGTCGGATCGGAAAAATCGATCCCGATCTTCAGCATTTCATCATGGGCGATCTTGTTCATCCCGTCCATGCGAAGGCGACCAAAGCTCGATTTCAATTCGCGGCCCATGAAGAAATTGCGCGTGACGCTCATCAACTGGTTCAATGCCAGATCCTGGTAGACCGTGCCGACCCCGGCGTCGGACGCATCCCGGGGACTTCGGAATTTCGATGGTTTGCCCTCGATCACGATTTGACCGCTGGTCGGCTGGTGTACACCCGCCAGGATCTTGATCAGTGTCGACTTGCCGGCGCCATTGTCACCCAAAAGCGCGTGTACCTCGCCCGGATAGATGTCGAGAGATACACCATTGAGAGCCGTGAAAGGGCCGAATTTCTTGACGACGTTGTCGACCCGGAGGAATGGTTCGGCCATCGTTCATATCCCCCCTGTAATGCGTTTGCGGATGCGTTCGTTGGCGAACACGGCGGCGAGCAGAACGGCGCCCACGAAAACGCGGAACCACGAACCGTCGAGCCAGGGAATAAAGAATACCGCATTGGCCACAAGCCCGAATGTGACCGCCCCGAAAACCACCCCGACCATGGAGCCGAATCCTCCTGTCATCAGCGTTCCGCCAACCACGGCGATGGCGATGGCGTTGAGTTCCATCAAATTGCCCTTGGCCGCGTCCGACGTGTTGGTATCGAAAACCTGACAGGCCGCGAACATCGTCGCGCAGAACGCCGTAAACATGAAAAGACCGATCTTCACACGCTGAACCGGCACTCCGTTGGCGCGCGCGGCGTCCTTGTTGTCTCCTGTCGCGTATATCCAGTTTCCGATCTGGGTTCGGCTCAGGATGAACCAGGCAATACCCGCGATTACGATCCACCAAAGGAACCGTGCGTCGAAGCCGGTCACCCATTGCTCTTCACGTCGGTTGATATTGCCGCCGAGCATGAACCAGATGTCATAGAACCATCCGAACACCTCGCCGCCCAGGATGTCGGCGAACCACGAGGTCTCTTTGAAATCCGGGAGCCCGGAAATCTGTGTCGACTTGTTGATCAGACGATAGGCAACCTCCGTCGTCCCGCGCAGAAAGAACAGGAAAGCCAGCGTAACGATAAAGCTCGAAAGCCCTGACTTGACGACGATGGCGCCGATCACCCATCCAATGGACAATGTCATCGCGAGCGTGATCGCGAATGCCATGAAGGGTGTCGCTTCGCCCAGCCCGAAAGGCAGCCCCCATTTCAACATCATCGCCATTGACATGCCGGCAAAGCCAATCATCGAGCCGATCGAAAGATCGAACTCGCCGGCGATCATCAAGGCCGCCGCACCGGTCGCAATGATGCCGAACTGGGCGATAATGGCGATATTGTTTTTCAAACCGAGCGCGTTGAATGCCTTGCCGTTTGAAGCGATTGCAAGAGCGATGACGA
The DNA here is from genome assembly GCA_965204295.1 of Rhizobiaceae bacterium. Lineage (GTDB taxonomy): Bacteria > Pseudomonadota > Alphaproteobacteria > Rhizobiales > Rhizobiaceae > JAWKWH01. The sequence continues at coordinate 208,267 of OZ241973.1, read as the reverse complement.
TGAACGCCATCACCGAGAGAGCGCCGATCTCGGGGCGACGAAGCGTTCTTTGAAGCCAGGTTTCTTGTATTAGGCGGTCGGATTCGTTGCGATCGGACATGGTTCCCCCCGGGTTGCTGTTTTCTTGTCGAGTGAGCCGCGGCCGTCATCGCCGGCCGCGACTTGATTGTTTAACTCCGCGATAGCCTAGCGATTCACTCCGGCCTGCTCGGCAACGCCCGAGGCGTTGGACGCATCCACGAAGCCGGGGCCCGACGGGATGTCGGCGCCCGGAAGCATGCCTGCATAGTTGTTGTAGAGATGCAGGACGACGACCGGCATGTATCCTTGCAGGTATTGCTGCTGGTCGATGGTGAAGGCGACCTTCCCTTCGTCGATCAGTTTGATCACCTCGGGGCTCAGATCGAAGCAGGCCAGATGCACATCGGCGCCGACTTCTTCGACCGCATCCGCCGCGGCCGCGCAGACATGCGGGCCAACCGCGAGAAGACCGTCGATCGATGCGTCGGCTTGCAACGCCGCTGCGGTCCGGGTCTTGATTTGCGCAACGTCATTCGACACGTCGATCTGGTTCAGTTCTTTGCCCATGGCGTCGAAATACCCGGTGCAGCGATCGACCAAAGCCGTGTTGAAGGCTTCCTGGTTCAAACAGAGGCCGTTGGTCACACCCTCGGCCATCGCGCGCGCGCCGGCGGACTCACCCGCCAGACGCTCGGGCTGACCGACGTGCATGAGTGCGCCGACCGCCTTTGAAGACTCAAGCCCGGAGTTCATTGTGATCACCGGAATCCCGTCCGCAACCGCCGCGCGGATCGCATCGCCGAGAGCGTCGGCATCGGGGAGCGATACCACGATGCCGTCAGGCTGGGTAGCGGCCGCGGCCTCGATGAGTTTCGCCATACCGGCCATATCTCCGGACGCGTCGAAATTGTACTCGAACGAAGCGCCGATATTTTCCGCCGCGTCACGACCGCCCTTTTCGACCACCGGCCAGAACGGGTCCGTCCCCTGGGTGTGAGTGATCATGACATAGCGTTCCTGCGCCGTTGCGGCGGAAGCCATCATCACGAGCGCAACGCCCGCAAGTAGAAAATTCTTCATTTAGGTTCCTCTCATTATTCGTTTGGGCGCCGGTCCGCCCGGGATTTGATCCGGGACACGGAGTTTTGTCCGTGCCGAAACTTGAACGAGGATCGTCCTCCGCAGGATACGGTATCCTGCTATCGGGAACATGTGCGCAACCGGGGTGCGTAAACACGATCATCGGCGTTTGATTTATGCCAAGTCTGTTATTAATGAGATAACGGAAGGTCAATACGCCATCTTCCGTCCCCGTCCGCCGAACCAGCGTGGAAATGCGCGGATTTCGAATCTCGTGGTCATCGACGCCATCCTATTTGCCGCCGGGAACGGTTGCAAGTGGCGCGCCGTTTGCGCCCCACCGGGCCGAAGCCGGTGTGCTTGGCTGGCTGTTTGACGCGCTGCAAGAGCATGATCCGTGTGCGCATCGACCGCCTCGGCTCGACGGCACGAGCGGCAAGGTGCGTCCCGACGGGGACGGCGCCCGGAAAAAGGGACCGCAAGCCATCGGCAGGTCGCGCGGCGGCCGGAAAGTCCGCCCGATCGCCGCAAACGACCGGTTTGCCCTGACATTCGGCTTCTGCGGAGGCAATGCGCACAAGGGCCGTGGTGGTCCGCCGCATCGCCGGAACAAAGGCGGCGGTCACACCCGCCGACATGGCCTGCAACATGAAGCGATGGCTCGACAGCCGAACTGCTCCTGCATGACGGGAAAAGCCGACAACAGGAAAGCCCGAAATCGTCAAAACCGGCAATCGGAACAGCCTTTCCGCAGGTGTCCCGGTCGGTGTGATGCGGCGGCAATGTCGAAGGCAACCGGATGCAGAAACGCCGCTGCCGGGGAAGGAGGAACCGGCAACGGCGCTTTTGTGTGTCCGGCGAAGGGGAGGAGGAACCTGCCGGACGTGCTTCGTCAGGGTCAGAAAGGAGGAAAAACCCCGGCGAAATCGTTTTCAATCGTCAAACGGAGCGGCGGGCGACGTACGGGATTTCGCCGCGGGCGATGCCCAGATCGTCGAGTTCATGGTTCGACAGGCGGCTCAGCTCGTTGACGGTTTCGCGGTAGCGGCGCCAGCTGCGGTAATTGCGGATAACGTTCATTTCGTTCACCTCATAAGTCGGGCGGTTTCTCGACCGCGCTTTGCGTTGTTCGATGATCGCAACATAGGAGCGCGGGAGCCGGATGTGGAGTGCGAATGTTGCATGGCAGCATTGCGGATTGTGCAATGCAACATGGCGATTTCATGGCGAATTGGCGATGCGTTCTCCCGTGATGCCCGAAATGAAGCCATTTTCACTTTGATCGCCTGAATGCAGGTGATATAGAACCGGCGCTTTCGGGGGCCGGGCGTGTTCCGCGCGTTCTCCGCGCAACCGCGTTCCGGTCGCCCCTGAAGCGGGTATGGTGGAATTGGCAGACACGCCAGATTTAGGTTCTGGTGCCGCAAGGCGTGGGAGTTCAAATCTCTCTACCCGCACCAGATGGACCGCCCCGATCGGAGATTTTCGGACGATAGGGCGGATCGACCGCCCGTTGGCCGCGCGCAGGGAACAAGGAACGCGAAATGCAGGTTACCGAAACGCTCAATGAAGGGCTGAAACGCGAAATCAGGGTCGTTGTCCCGGCCGGCGACATGGAAACCAGGCTGATGGACAAATTGACCGATGCGAAAGACAGGGTTCGCCTGAACGGTTTCCGCCCCGGAAAGGTGCCCGTGCGGCATCTTCGCCAGATTTACGGCAAATCCTTCATGGCCGAAGTCGTCAATGAACTTCTGACCGGTTCGACGCGCGACGTTCTCAACGATCGCGGCGAAAAGGCCGCCATGCAGCCCGAAATCAACATGACCGAGGACGAAGCGGAAGCGGAGAAGGTTCTTGCCGGTCAGGCGGATTTCGAATTCTCGCTCGCTTATGAGATCGTTCCGGCGATCAAACTGAAGGATGCTGGCGCGATAAAGGTGACGCGGCAGGTCGTGGACGTTACCGAAAAAGAAGTCGCGGAACAGATGCTTCGGGTCGCCGAGTCGGCCCGGCCGTATGAACCGAAAAAGGGCAAGGCGGAAACCGGCGATCGCGTGACGATGAACTTTGCCGGCAGGATCGACGGCGAACCGTTCGAGGGGGGAGCCGGCGAGGATCAGACCCTCGTGCTCGGCTCGGGCCAGTTTATTCCGGGCTTCGAAGACCGGCTTGTCGGAACCGAAGCGGGAGAGGAAGTGCAGGTGAAAATCACGTTCCCGGAAGATTACGGCGCGGCGCACCTTGCCGGCAAGGAAGCCGTTTTCGATGTCACCGTGAGCGAAGTGGCCGGACCGGGCAGGCTGGAGGTCGACGATGAAGTCGCCAAACAGCTTGGGATCGAATCGGCGGATCGCCTGCGCGAAATCGTTCGCGGTCAGATCGAAAGCCAGTATGGCGCGGTGACCCGGCAGAAGGTCAAGCGCCAGATTCTCGACGCGCTTGACGAGGCGTACAGGTTCGAAGCGCCTTCAAAGCTGGTTGAAGCCGAATTCAACAATATCTGGGCTCAGGTGGAGCGCGATCTGGAGCGCGAGGGCAAGACCTTCGAGGATGAGAACACGACAAGGGAAGAGGCCCGCGAGGAATACCGGCGTCTGGCCGAACGCCGCGTGAGACTCGGTCTTGTCCTGTCCGAGATCGGCGAAAAGGCCGAGGTGCGGGTCAGCGACGAGGAATTGCAGCGCGCCCTGATGGAAGCGGCGCGCCAGCACCCGGGTCAGGAGAAGCAAATCTACGATCATTATCGCGACAATCCCGAGGCGATGGCCAACTTCCGCGCGCCGCTGTTTGAGGAAAAAGTGGTCGATCACCTGCTTGGCGAAGTCGATGTGACGAACAGGAAGGTCAGCAGGGAAGAACTGCTCGCCGAGGACGAAGAGGAAGAAAAGCCGGCCAAAAAGAAAGCGGCGAAAGACGACAAATAGCCGTTCCGTTCGCGCTTTTGAAATGGGAAAGACGGCCTTTTTCGCGGTGCCCCCAAGGGGGTCACATCAGTTGAAGGTTTTTCAGGCTCGCATGGCCCTCCCTGCCGATGATGATGTGATCATGCACTGAAATTCCCAGCGGTTTCGCCGTTTCGATAATCGTTTTGGTCATTTCGATATCCGCGCGCGACGGCGTCGGATCGCCAGAGGGGTGATTGTGGACCAGAACGATCGCGGTCGCCGACAGTTCAAGCGCGCGCCGCACGACCTCTCGCGGATAAACCGGCGTGTGATCGACGGTTCCGGTCTGCTGCACTTCGTCGGCTATCAACGCATTCTTCTTATCCAGAAACAGAATCCTGAACTGCTCGCGGGATTCGAAGGCCATGGAGGTGCGGCAGTAGTCGATGACCCGGTTCCAGGATGAAAGCACCTCCCGGCCGCGCAATTCGCCTTTGGCCATCCGGCCCGCGGCGGCGGCGTAAAGCTTCAGATCGAAAGCGACCGACGAACCGATGCCCTTGACTTCCTGCAACAGGCGTTCCGGCGCGCCGAGAACCTCGGCAAGGGAGCCGAACCGTTCCAGAAGCGCCTTGGCGACCGGTTTTGTGTCCGTACGCGGGATCGCGCGATACAGCATCACCTCCAGCAGTTCATAGTCGGCCAGGGAGTCGGGACCGTTTTCGCGAACCCGCCGGCGCAAACGTTCCCGGTGGCCCAGATAGTGCGGACGATCATCGGATTTCCGTTCCGGCCGGTTTTCGCACGTGGATTGCCGTTCGGGAAAGAAACCGCGTTCATCCGGACGGTCCGCCCCGGGTTTCGTCACGTCCGCATGCTCCCCGCTCCGGCGGAATCGCCTTGCGTCGGCAGGCCCGGCCGGTCGAGCCCGGCCTTCGAGAACGTGAACACTTCGCAGCCATCCGCGGTCACGCCGACGGAATGTTCATACTGCGCCGACAGCGACCTGTCGCGGGTGACGGCGGTCCATCCGTCCGAGAGGATTTTTACATGCGGGCGTCCGAGATTGATCATCGGCTCGATCGTGAAAATCATGCCCTCGCGCATTTCGACACCCTCATTCGGGCTTCCGTAGTGCAGGATGTTGGGCGCATCGTGAAACAGCCTGCCGACGCCATGGCCGCAAAAATCGCGCACGACCGAACAACGCCGGTTTTCGGCGAAAGACTGGATGGCCGCCCCGATCGCGCCGGTTTTCGCACCGGGCCTCACCGCTTCCACGCCGCGCATCAGGCATTCGTGGGTGACTTCGAGCAGCCGTTCGGCGGCCCGTTTGATGCGGCCTACCGGATACATGCGACTTGAATCCCCATGCCAGCCATCGAGAACGTAGGTGACGTCGATGTTGACGATATCGCCTTCGCGCAAGGGTTTGTTGTCCGGAATTCCATGGCAGACCACGTGATTGATCGACGTGCAGGAAGATTTTGTGTAGCCGCGATAGTTCAGCGTGGCCGGGACCGTGCCCTGATCCATGCCGAACCCGAATACGAAACGGTCGATTTGCTCCGTTGTCGCGCCCGGTTCGACGATGGCGGCCAGTTCGTCGAGACAGGTCGAGGTCAGCGCGCACACCTTGCGCATGCCGGCGAAATCGTCCTTCGTATAAAGCCGGATCTGTCCCGTGTTTTTCAGCGGCGGCGCCGCGGCTTCCCGATAGGTGGCCAATTTTTCCGATCCTCGTCCGGTGTCAGGCGTCGAAAGGTATAACACATTCCGGCGAAATCCCGTCGGTCCTGATTTGGCACCGAACCGCGAACGCTTCAACCCCGGCGGCGCGGGCGTCGTCAAACGCCCTGCAATAGGCCGGGTCGAGATCGCCGCACAGGCGAAATCGTTGGCAATCGGCCCTTTGGACAAGGTAGATCATGATCGCGCGATGACCGGCCGCGGCCATTTTCGCCAGTTCATTCAGATGTTTCGCGCCGCGCGCGGTGACGGTGTCCGGAAACTCCGCCAGGCCCTCGCGCCGTCGCATGTGCACGTTCTTGACCTCGACATAGGCGTCCGGGCGGCCCGCGCCGGACAGTAACAGGTCGATGCGCGAATTTTCGCCGTAGCGCCGTTCGCGCTTGAGCGCCGGGTAATCGCGCAAATCGTCGATCAGTCCACCGGCGATCGCTTCCTCGGTCAGCCGGTTTGGCAGTCCGGTATTGATTCCGACAAGGGTTCCGTCGGCCTCGACGATTTCGAGGCGATGCGCATATTTGCGCTTGGGGTCGTCGGAGCGCGATAGCCACACCCGCGACCCCGGCGCCGTCAGACCCATCATCGAACCGGTGTTCGGCACGGAAACGGTGACGCCGGACCCGTCATTCAACGTGACGTCGGCGAGGAAACGCTTGTACCGTCGGATCAGGCGGGCGGGGCGCAGCGGGGGGGCGAACTTCATGCCTCCGTGTATATCGGCCCGGGGATCACGGCAACCGCCGGCCCGCCGCATCGACGCGGTTTGCACGACAACCCAATTCGGCTATGATCGGATGCCGCGCTCCGCGGCATCGTCCACCGTTGCATTCGCTCATGCCTCGATTCGTCCATTCCGGTTTTGAATTCGAATATCTCGACGAGGGCGACGGCGACGTAATTCTGCTGATTCACGGTTTCGCCTCCAATCTGAACGTCAACTGGGTCGCGACCGGCTGGGTCAGGTGGCTGAACGACGCCGGATATCGTGTGCTGGCATTCGACAATCGCGGTCATGGCGGTTCCTCGAAAAGTCATGACGGCGAAGACTATCGTCCCGGACTGATGGCCGGCGACGCGGTCGCGCTGCTTGATCGTCTCGAAATCGCCCGCGCTCATGTCATGGGCTATTCGATGGGCGCCCGGGTCGCCGCGTTCATGGCGCTGCGCCATCCCCACAGGGTGCGCGGACTGGTGTTCGGCGGGCTGGGAATCGGCATGGTCGAAGGCGTGGGGCGCTGGGATCCGATCGCCGCCGCCCTGCTTGCAGGCGATCCGGCGTCGATCGGCGATGCGCGGGGCCGGGCGTTCCGCGAATTCGCCGACCGGACCGGAAGCGACCGTCTGGCGCTGGCCGCCTGCATCGAAGCGTCGAGAACCCTGTTGAGCGCCGAAGACATGGCGCGAATAGAAGCTCCCGCATTGGTCGCGGTCGGAACGAGGGACGACATCGCCGGCGCCCCGGAACCGCTCGCGCGCATGTTGCCGGCGGGCGAGGCGTTCGCCATCGAAGGACGCGACCACATGCTCGCCGTTGGCGACAGGGCGTTCAAGAACCGGGTCGCGGAATTTCTGGCGCGGCGCGCGCGTTGAGCGGCCCGGCAAGACGCGCGTGGGATAGGACGGCGATGACGGGAAAAGACGCGCCCGGGACAGGAGGTGGAAAAGGCCGGGACGATGCCGACCTGTCGGGCGCCGAGCCGTTGCGGAGTTCACGGCGATCCGCTAAATGGACCTTGAGTTTGGTCGGGTGATCGGCGATTTCATGGAGGAGTTGGTTTAATGGCCCGGATTCCGGCAACTAGGGAAAACCTGAACACAATCGCGACGAAGCCTGTCACGCGATGGCTGATCCAGGCTGCGAAGAATCGTTCCAGCCTGTCGTATTTAGCCGCCGTAAAACGGTTGGAATCGGAGTGTAACTTCGGAGGAATCTCTAAATTCACTCCACTCATGATCGGAGGTTCATGTGGCGCACTGATGGACATGATCCATGAGAGATTTCCGGACGCTCCGCTGTTGAATATCCTGATGGTCCGTGCATCGGACGGCTACGCCGGACCCGGCGCCGCTTGGTACATGGCGAGACGGTTCAACGATTCCAGATTGGACAGAAGGAATATCCGCAAAACCAACAAGGCGTTGTGGAGAAAAACCGCTGACAAGGCGGCTGATGAAGTTTACGCTTACGGCGATAAATGGGATGCGGTGTTCAAAAAAGTATTTGATGAGGAATGGTCTCCAATCCCGCCTCGGACGGGCACAGAAAAAGACGGAAACAAATACGGCCAGGGTGGCGAAGGCCCGAACCACAAGGCGCTGAGGCTTTGGGTTAAAAGACACCCGGGCAAGATCGTCGGCAAGCGGTACCGTGACTTCCGATCTGAAACCGAAGTGCTGCTCGATTCCGCGGATCGTGTCGATGTAGTCTACTATGGAAGTAAAAACACGATAGCCCTTGAGGTCAAATCCATGGATTCCAACTATGACGACCTCCGGCGCGGTGTTTTTCAATGCATCAAATACAAAGCGGTGATGGCGGCGATGGATATTCGATGCAAGTCGACAGTCGAGGCAATCCTTGTCACTCAGAATCGCCTGCCGGGCGATCTGAAAGCGATAGCCAAGAAAAACGACGTCAAGCATTTCCTAGCGCCAAAGAACCTCAAGGCGGCGGCGAAGGCCCGAACCACAAGGCGCTGAACGCCGATTCCATTCGCATCGCGTAGGCGGTCGCATTTTCCCCCTCCCGGCCTGACCGTAATGGGTCAATTGGTACAACGCCGAAGCGCCCGCACAACGCCATTGGTTGCGTCACGTTGCAAGAAGCGGAAGAAGTCTTCTAAAGCAGTCCATATTACTTATCCGAATCATCTCCGGCAACCTTGGGGCAGTTCAGATGACTCCACAGCGTGTAGTAAATATAAGTGATTTCACCCCCCCGGTTGCGGGATTGGCCAAGGATTGATAAATCACATAGCGCCGTTGCACGACAAGATGTGTGAAATTCGTCGCTAAAATTAGAATCAAACATAAGATATAAAGAGAATATTAGATTAAGAAAAAGTGTTTGAGAAATATGTAACAAATGGATGAATTTTATGCTTAAATTTATATTTATGATTGAAGTTAAATTGGTGATTTTTAGCGCATTATTTGCTTGTTTTTTACTTTGGCATCTCTATAGATTTGCTGAAAATGCAAAATTGATCAGAGATCATATCGAAGATATCAAAAAATTCTCGAATGAAATTGGGAAACACTATACAACTTCCTTTTGTATTGAAGAAACCGACCCCCATCGTCGGGAAATCGCGAAAATTAAATCTCTTAATAAATCGATTTCATCCTTTTCCGATGCAGAAAAATATCTATTCATCAAGGCGTGACTGAACCAATATGAATACCTTATATGTCAACTATGTGAGATAGGAATGGGTAGAGAATTCGAAACTATGAGGCGCGACTACTGCGACGAAACTGCCATCAAAACCCAATGCATTTTGTGTAAACTGATACAGTGATTGCGGCTTGTTCGCCAAGAGCAGTATAGTTTTTACATAACCGTTCGCTCATAATTATCAAAATTCCGTGATCTGAAGCCAACCCGGTGATTGGCTTTTGCGTTTCAAATCAGGTTCAGGACCTCCAACGAAGGAGGTTTCGATGGCCGGGTTCGATCTGACGGATGGAGAGTGGACGACTATTTCGCCGTTGCCGCCAGCGCGCGGACGCGGCGATGATCCATTACGACCATCGTCTTGAATTTTCACCATTCAAAACCATTTGTTTTCAGGGTAGGCGGTTCAATGCGTGGCGCGCGCCGGACAGGACAGGCGCGGGGCCGGGGCGTCGGGAGAATGCGATGAGCGTGACGAGCACAAAAAAATCCGCCGGTTTGCAGCCGGTCGATCCGATATGGTCCTCCATCCGCGACGAGGCCGAGGCGGCCGCCGCCAACGATCCGCTGCTGACCGCGTTTCTAGCCACGACGATTTTGAACCAGGACTCGCTTGAGGATTCGGTCATCCACCGGATTTCGGAACGGCTTTCTCATGAAGACGTTCCCGCCGACGTCATTCGCCAGACCTTCGAGACGACGATCGAAAGCGAGCCGGAATGGCGCGCCGCCGTCCGCGTCGATATCCAGGCCTATTACGATCGCGATCCGGCCTGCGACCGGTTTTTCATGCCGCTTCTCTATTTCAAGGGATTCCACGCCATCCAGACCCACCGGCTCGCCGCCCGGCTGTGGCGGGACGGGCGGCGCGATTTCGCGCTCTATCTGCAAAGCCGGTCGTCCGGCGTGTTCCAGTGCGACATCCATCCCGCCGCGAAGATGGGGCGCGGCATATTCTTCGACCACGCCACCGGAATTGTGGTCGGCGAGACGGCGGCGATCGAGGACAACGTCTCCATATTGCATGGCGTGACGCTCGGCGGCACCGGCAAGGCCGGCGGCGACAGGCATCCGAAGATACGCCGCGGCGTCTTGATCGGCGCCGGCGCGAAAATCCTCGGCAATATCGTCGTCGGGCATTGCAGCAAGGTGGCTTCCGGTTCCGTCGTGTTGTCGGAGGTGCCGCCCAACAAGACCGTCGCCGGCGTTCCCGCGCGCATCGTCGGCGAAACCGGTTGCGACGAACCTTCGCGCCAGATGGATCAGTTGTTGCGGGTCGATAATTAGACGCGTTCCGTCGTCAGGCCCCGGCGCATTCGGGGCGAATACGGCCCGTTCAAGGGTTTACAGCCTTGCCGCGGCCATGCCACAAGCCGCGAAGGGTCGGTCGCGCGGCCGGCGCCGTTCAATCAGGGAGAATCCGGTGAAACCAGAGGAATTGCGAAAGCTCGACGCCTATTTCAAGCGGACGTTCCAGAATCCGGCGCTACAGGTCAAGGCCAGGCCGCACAAGGACGATTCGTGCGAGGTGTATCTGGGGGAGGAGTTTCTTGGCGTCCTGTTCCGCGATGACGATGACGGCGATTTGTCCTACAGTTTTTCGATGGCCATTCTGGATATCGATCTCGACTGAGCCGGCGCCGCCCGGCCATGCTCGCCGCCGGGCCTGCATCCGCATAAGTCGATGGGCTTCTCGCGGAGAAAACGGTCCAATGGTCCACAAATCCGTTGACGGATTGCCAGCTTCCCATATACGATACAAGCATTCGCCCCTTGGCAGTACGCCGTGTTCCTCGCGATCATGAACCCGGCCGACCCCTTGGGGCTTATGAGTTTCCGGGGGAAGCTGCATGACCAGGATAGCAATCCTTGTTGACGGCGGCTACCTGTTGAAACGATTGCCGACCGTTTTCCCCGGGGCCGACCCGAAAACCCCGGAATCCGTCGCCCGGGCGATACGCCGATTGGTCGCATCTCACTTGGACAAACAAAACAAGATCGCAAGGGCCGTAGATGCGCGGTCCCTTCTTTATCGAGTATTCTACTATGATGCGAAACCCTACCTGAAAAAAGATCATCGCCCGATTTCCGGGGAATCAATCGACTACGCCAGGACCGACGAAGCGAAATTCCGGCTTGGTCTCTTCGATTGCCTGCGACGCATGCCGAACACCGCCGTCCGCTTGGGTGAAGTTCGCCGTGAACGTGGCTGGGTTCTGAAAGAGCCGGCGCAAAAGCGGCTGTTGAAGGGCGAAATCGAAGTCAAGAATCTTACCGACGACGATTTTGCACCCGGGTTACGGCAGAAGGCCGTGGACATGAGGATCGGGACGGATATCGCGTCGCTGACGCTCAAGCGCCAGGTTGACACGATCATTCTTGTCGCGGGCGATGCCGACTTTGTACCGGCTTCCAAATTAGCCCGTCGCGAGGGTGTCAGGGTTATCCTTGATCCGTTGTGGAGAAGCGGCGCTGAAGAATTGTTTGAACATATTGACGGTTTATATAGCGGATTTCCGAAACCCGGAACAAACGAAGCTGTGGAGTCCGAACACGAAGACGAGGATGACGAGTAGCATGGCCCGCAAGCCCAAAGCCCCCAAGCAGGTCGAGACCCGCCGCTACAAGGAAAAACGCGCCAACATTCCCCGGGCGGCTTTCACTCGTCCGCCGGGCTTGCATCCGGCATCCTCATGGTTCGATCGGAAAACCGTCTTCGGGGAGGCGGGTTCATGACGATCTTTCGACTGGACGGCATCGCGCCGCAATTCGTTTCCCGCGAAACCAACTGGATCGCGCCGGACGCCATGCTGATCGGCGACGTTCGCCTGGGCGCCGATGTCGGCGTCTGGTTCGGCGCGGTGCTTCGCGGAGACAATGAGCCGATCGCGATCGGCGAGGCCACGAACGTTCAGGAACATGCCGTGATGCACACGGATATGGGCTTCCCGCTGACGGTCGGCAAGGGGTGCACGGTCGGTCACCGGGCGGTGCTGCACGGCTGCGCGGTCGGCGACAACAGTCTGATCGGCATGGGAGCGATTGTTCTGAACGGCGCGAGGATCGGCGACAACTCCCTCGTCGGAGCGGCGGCGCTGGTGACGGAGGGCAGGGAATTCCCGGACAATTCACTGATTGTCGGCTCGCCCGCCAAGGTGGTCAGAACGCTCGACGAACAGGCGATAGAGCAGCTTCGCCGGTCGGCCCGGCACTATGTCGCGAACGCAAGACGTTTCATGTCCGGGCTTTCGCCGGAATAGAAGCGTCGCCCCGTCCGAAACGGGCGGAGTCGGTGGGGAAAAGGCGGGAGCGCCTCCGCCTTCATGCCTGTTGCGTCAGGCGGCGGCGCGCCGGGGCATGTAGGAGGGCGGTTCGATGCCGAGCGCCTCGCGAAGGCCGGGCGGAACGAGCCGGTGCGCGCAGACGCGCGGCAGCGGCATTTCCGCGATCAGACGGTCGGCCCCGGCGATTTCGAGATAGTCGTCGTAATTGTCGAAGCCGGAACGCCCGACATAATCGATGAAACTCTCCGCCGGAACGCCGTTGGCGACGACGCACTCGTGTTCCTCAAGCTCCACATGCCAGTAGTTGAACCTCGCCGGCATCTCCGAAAGCGGCAGCAGGCGGATTGTGGTTCCGTTGACCAGCGTTCCGGCGTTGATCAGCATGTCGTCGAACAGCAGGGCGTGATCGGCGGTCACGGTCAGCGGCGCGTCGGGCAGGTTCGGGCCGAGGGCGCCGGCCTCGATGCGCACGGGGCTGCGGCCGACGCTTAAGTTACGCGGATTGGCGATCGACTGCCGCGCCCGCCAGATCACCGGTACGGACCTGCCGTCATGGGTCAGCACCTTTTCGCCGGCCCGCAGCATCTCGATGGGTTTGTCGCCGTCCGGCGTGGCGATTCGCGTTCCGGTGGCGAAACAGTTGAAGACGATGGCGTTGTTGGCCATGAAGCCCGTCGATTGGCCCCCGTTCGCCAGGGGCGCGAGGTCTACTCCATCCCCCGGATTGTAGGGGATGTAATGATTGGCGCCAAAGTGGAAAATGGCGAAGGTCTCGCCTTCGACCTCGATCGTGTGCCCCGTGAAGATGAGGGAGGGAACTCCGAAGTAGTCGACGCCTGCATCCAGAATGTCATCGTCTCCGGTATTGACGCTGAAGTCCCTATCTTCTACTCTGGCGCGGGTATCCCATATCAGAGGATCGTCCGGCGAACCGCCTCCCGTCGCCCCAGGGATTAAGATATGGTTAGAGAACGGTATCGTTGCCATAGGAATTATCCTTCTCAATCCGGGAAACGCACCGGCGGAAACCGGCGAGGCAGCGCGCCCGTCACTTCATTGGCGACGCCCGATTGATTCCATTATATAGCCCCGACCCGGACCGTCAAGGGGCCTTTCCGGCAGGGACCGGTCCGAAGGTTTTCCTCCCGGCCCGCGCGCCCGCAACCGTCGTTCCGTTCCGGCTATGAGCCCCGAACTCCGGTGGAAAACACCTCCCGCCGCATTTGCGTTTGACCCCGGTCAGGTTCCTCGCCGGGTCGGGGAAACACCAATCCGTCCGCCATGCGCAGGGGGACCGCGGACCGACATTCCCCCGATTTCGGCGACGCGCGCGTTTCCGGATTCACATGCCGCCTCCCATATGCGCCCGGCGCCGAAAGGTCGTGATTTCGTTATCGTACAAGCCATCGAAATAACTGGTGGGTGAGCAGGGACTCGAACCCTGGACCCGCTGATTAAGAGTCAGCTGCTCTGCCAACTGAGCTACACACCCGCCGTATAAAGGTCTGACCGGATATAGTCCCGGCGCTTTTGCCTGTCCAGTGGCGAGTTGACCCCGGACCGCGGGACAAACACATGAAAATCGTCCGCAAGCGGACCGGTTTCACCGTCTAGACGAACAACAGACCCCCGGCCGCCTTGACCGCGCCGCCTCCGATGCGCGCGGCGTCGGCGATACCGCCCTTGACATCGATCTCCAGCCGGATGCGCGACGGGCGGCCCATCTCCATGCCCTGTTCGATCCAGAAACTCGACGGTCCGTCCACCGGTTCGTCGAAACGCATGATCTGTCCGGCGAAGGCGGCCGCGGCGGATCCGGTCGCCGGGTCCTCCGCGATGCCGTCCCAGGGCGCGAACATTCGCGCATGAAAGGCGCTGTCGTGCCGGATGGTTTCGCGGCAGTAGACAAAGGGCGCGGCCGGAACGGTCAATAAACCCGGCAGGAGGCCGAGCCAGGCATCCGCATTGACGGATATGCGCTCCGCCACGCCAAGTCCGGCCACTGGCACGGTCACATAGGGCACGCCGGCGGACCATGCCGCGATTTTGTGGTTTTCGAAACCGATTTCAAGCGGGTCCACGCCCAGTGCGGCCGCAACCGTTTCGCGTCGCACGTCAAACTCGACGGGCTCCGGGAGGCGCGGCAGGTCGAACTCGGCGAAAGAAACCTTTCCCTGCCGAACGGTCACGGCGGCGCGGACAGGACCGACGGGTTCTTCCAGAACCTGGATTGCAATTCCCTCCGCACCCCTGCTTTCGGCGATGGCGATGGCCGCGCCGACGGTCGGGTGACCGGCAAACGGCAGTTCGCGCACCGGAGTGAATATGCGCAGCGAGGCGGTATGCCCGGCATTGTCGGCCGGACGGACAAACACGGTCTCCGACAGGTTGAACTCCCCCGCAATCGACTGCATCGCCCCGGTATCGAGCCCGTCTGAATCGAAGACCACCGCCAGCGGATTGCCCGCCAGCGCCCGATCGGCGAATACGTCGTAGACTGCATAATCCCGGGGCATCGGTCAGTTCTCCCGAATGGCGGCGACATCGCCGCGAAAGTGCCAGCGGACAAGCGGTTTCATATGGGCAGGAGCGGTTTCCGGCACGTCCGCTTCGCTCTTTATCACGACCGCCTCATCGGCTTCCGGTTCGCTTTCCGCGGCGATGAACGCCCTGATCTTCGAAGCCGTCTCGCCGGCGCCCGCGCCGAGGTAATAGCGCCGGACGAGCGTCAGACCGGCGGCGCCGCAATAGGCGTGAAATCTCTCGTCACGCGCCGTCGCCGCCAGATCGATTCCGGTTTCCTCGGCAACCTCGCGATGAATATTGAAGTCGACATCGGCCAATCCGCCGGAAAAATCCATGCGTGAAAAGGATCCGGCGGCGAAATAGACGCGCCCGGCATTGGCGGTGTGCGGTCCCATGCGTATCGCGACCAACGCGCCATCGCTCGTCACCGGCATGGCGTTGGCAAACACGTGGAAGCCGTCGCTTTCGGCCTTGTTTTTGCGCCAATGAAGGAAAGTCGCGTAGCGGATCGGATGACACCTGCCTTCCACCAGGCCATCGCGGTAAGCCGCATGGGACAGCAGGATCATTTCGCCATCGAACAATTTAGGCCGCCGGGCCAGTTCCTCCTCCCAGTTGGCGTCGATCGACGCGGCATTGGCTTGCTCATAGGGATGCGGGCTGTCCCCCAGCCGTACGGCGACCTTGTTCACGGGCAAGATCCGGTTTCTCGGAATATCGAACAATCCGTTTCCTCCCGATAGCCGCGGTCACGCCAGGTCAAGCGTAATCGCGACAGGACAATGATCCGACGCCTTTGGCCGGTCCCAGCCGGTTCGCGGATATCGTTCGACTTCCTGTCCAGGCGGCATGAGCGTGCGCCAGGGCTGACCGCCGCGAATGATGTCCGGTCTGGCCTTGCCGTTGAATTCCGCCAGCCGGGGCGACAACCAGATGTAATCCGGTTGACACAAATGCCGCTCTTCCGGCCCCTTGGTGTGATACAGCGTCCAGCGCTCCGGTTCGGGAAGCCGTTCGACGGAATTGATGGCAAATCCGTCGTTGGAAAACACGTCGAGCGAGGACAGGTTCTCGCGTACAGACGCGAAGCCGTAGCCCGCAAGTCCGTCGCCATCGACAACCACGCGTTCCTGATAATCGTTCATGTCGCCGCAGACGATCCAGCGTTTCGACGCGGTTTTTCCCCTGCCGAAACGATCCTCGATGATGCGGCGAACCGCACGCGCTTCGGTAATTCGGACCGGCATGGTGAACTCGCGACCGGGCGCACCGTCGCGCGGCGAACCCATGGATTTGAAATGCACGCAGTCGCGGCGAAAGATGCGTTCATGCGGCTCATTGCCGGTTTCGGTCAAAGCCTTGTTGTGCAGGTCAAAATCCTCGTAGGTGACATGCGCATGGCCGGTCATGCGCACAAACTCGATTTCCTCTCCGTGCCGCGTTTCGTCGCGCATCATCATCGCCACGTCAATGCCGCGCGAATCATTGCCGGACGTGTGGTATTTTCGGCGATAGCCGCGCCCGACCATCTTGAACAGATAGCCATGTTCAAATGCGTTCAGCGCCTCGATATTGTCGACCTCCTGCAGGCAGATCACGTCGGCGTGCGTTTCGGCGATGGCGAGCGCCGTCAATTGCCTGGCGTCGTCCGTATGCGCAATGGCTCGCGCACGCTCCAACTGCCGAAACTCGTTTTCGTCCCTGATGTCGTAAAGAGAAAGTGTGCGATCCTGATGCAATTCGTTGCGATAGCCGGAATAGTCGAACCGGCTCATCGGATTTTCGACGTTGAAGGTGGCGATGCGCAGTGACATGAGCGCACCATGGCGCGCCGCTTTGGCGCCATGCGAGCCCGTCGGACTGCCGCTTGTGGATGAGGTATAATTTCCGGGCGGCGGCGAAAGCCGCAATCCGACTTTCCGATGCGTTATCGCGATCCGGCCGGAAATCTCCTCAGGCAACGGGCGTTCGGCGCGCGGCCGATATTCGGCATGACCGGTCTAGCCGACAAGCGCATTGGCGATTTCGGCGGCCAGCCGGGCGTTGTTCTCGACCAAGGCGACATTGGTTTTCAGGCTCGCGCCGCCGGTCAGTTCGAGAATACGCGTCAGCAGGAAAGGCGTGACCTCCTTGCCGGAAACGCCCGCCCGGTTCGCATCGGCCTGAGCGGCGGTGATGTGGCCGGCCATGATGTCGGCCGGGATTTCGTCGGCCTCGGGAACCGGATTGGCGACCAGCATGCCGCCGATTGATCCAAGCGCCCGTCCGGTCCGATAAAGACGCGCGATCGAGGCGGCGTCGTCCAGCCTGAGCGGCGCGGCGAACGGCGAGCGCCGCGACCAGAATGCGGGCAGGGTGGAGGTTCGATAACCGACAACCGGAACTCCTTTTGTTTCAAGAACTTCCAGCGTTTTTCGAATATCCAGAATGGCTTTGGCGCCGGCGGAGACCACGATCACCGGCGTCCGCGCCAGTTCCTCCAGATCGGCCGAAATATCAAACGAGGTTTTCGCGCCTTTGTGTACGCCGCCGATGCCGCCGGTTGCAAAAACCGGAATGCCCGCGAGCGCGGCGGCGATCATCGTCGCGGCGACGGTGGCGCCCCCGGTGCGGCCTTCGGAAATCGCGAAACCGATGTCGGCGCGCGACAGTTTCATCGCTCCGGTCCGTTCCGCGAGCCGGAGCCGCTCCTCATCGGTGAGACCGATTTTCAAGCGTCCCGCGATGACCGCGATCGTTGCCGGTACGGCGCCGCATTCGCGGATGACGGTTTCGACACTGCCCGCCATTTCGGCATTTTCGGGAAACGGCATGCCGTGGGTGATGATCGTGCTTTCCAGCGCAACGACCGGCCGGTTTCCCCTTAGCGCCGCCGCCGCTTCCGGCGCAAAATCGCAGATGTCTTTCAGGTCGGCCCCGGTCACGATGCTGTCCGTGAATGTCATGGTTTCAGTCGTTCGGGTTCAGGCACTGTTTCGAGCAATTTTAACAAACTGTCATGCGAAAAATCAGGCGAGACCTCGGCCGAACCCGCGACGAGAGCCGCCGCCGCCGCGCCATGCCTCACCGCTTCGGGCAGGTCATGTCCCTGAAGCAGCCTGGCGATAGCCGCCCCGGCCAGCGCATCGCCCGCGCCGGTGACATCGATGGCCTGTATTTCAGGCGGAAGCAAGCGCCAGGCACTCGCCTCGTCGAACAACAGAATTGACCCGGGCCCGTCGGTGACGACGCCGCTTTTCAGGCCCGTGCCTCGAAATGCCGCGGCGCCGCCGCCGCGGTCCGCACCGGTCAGCGCGGCGGCCTCATTGGCGTTCATGAACAGGCATGTGAACGCGGGCAACACGGATGAGAGTCGCGTGGCCTTGGCCGGCGAAACGGCGTTGGCGAAAACCGGCTTTGCGCCGCCATGGGACAGCAGTTCCGCAATCGCCTCCTCCGGCAGATTGGCGTCAATGAGCACGGCGTCCGCCGCCGCGACCGCTTTGCGTGTGGAAGCCCGGCGGACGAGTTTTCCGAATCCGGCATCGTAAAGCGCCATGTCGGCAAGCGCCGCGCACGATTCGCCGTGCCGGTCGATAATGGCGGTGTAACTCGGTGTCGACCGGTCGGGGTGGATCGAGGACAGATCGTCAAATCCCGCCGCTTTGATGGCCGATGCAACGGCCTGGCCCGCCATGTCGCCGCCGCGCACGGTCATCATGGCGACATTTGCGCCCATGCGCGCTGCCGCGCGCGCCGTATTGAACGCGGCGCCGCCAATCTCTTCGCGTATCGAACCGGGGTTCGAAACCCCGGCGACAAATGGTCCATTCGACCGTCCGCGCCGGTCGACCGACGCCCCGCCGATGGCGAGCAGTTTTGGGGGAGATGCCGTCAATTTTATCCTCTGCCTGTCATCCTGCCGGTCCGCTGACAATAGGCGCGGCGTACGGCGCGGACAACGCCCCGGCGGTCCGAATAATGAATCCCGTCATGGCGCGGGAAATGCGGTTCTTGCTATCGAATTCCCGCGCAAACACAATGCGTACACTCACATCTTCGCATTCGATTGCGGACAACGATGCGACCGATAATCGACGCCATCGGGCCAAACGGCAACGGCGAGAGCCGGAAACCGATCTTCGAGCCTTGTAAAATGCGGCGCGTGCGGATCACTTACCGTACGTCGAACAAGGGTATTTTTCGGTGCTCAAAACATGATAGCGGTAAGAACCGATTTCGACCTTTTGGCAAATTTCGATCCGGTCGAGACCGGCCAGGAGGTTTTTTGATCTTGGTATGTCATTTCTCGTTTCAAGCGAAGTCGGAACGATCACCAACATTCGTTCGGCCCATGTTAAGTATTCGGCAAACGCTTCCGGCGAAGCGCATAGCGCCGGATTGCCGGTATCTTTGCTACAAATTAAATAAAAATCTTCCATTCCGCATGGTAATTGCCTGAGTGGGTTATAGTCTCTGGCTCGATCCTCATACAGATAAACGCCAGTGCACGAAAAGGGCTCATGATTTAACCGGTCGACAAACTCGCTGGCCTTCGCAAACCTGAAATCGCGCTCGATCCGCCGCGACGGAGCCCATGATGCAAATGGATTCGCAAAATAACCCTGCTCATTGAAAGAGTGAGTTCCGGCAAAGGTTCCCGGTGAGCCCATCAGGGAAAACAGCAATTGAACCGGCAGGAATAGCGAAAGCAGTAAAATCACGGTCTTTTTGTTGTCTGCAACCGAGTAGAGCAGCAGCGCACCGAATATCACAATGACCGTGATTGGCAGCATAAAGTAATAGGAATCGTTACCGACAAATCGTGCTTTCTCCAAGAGGAGAAACCACGCAACGATGCCAAATGACAGTACGACCAGGGTAGCAATCAGCATCTTGTTGGATGCGACCACCTCACGCCAACGTGAAATGATGAGCCAGAGAATGGAAATCCAGAGAAATGGCGACAGAATGCCCAGCCATCTTTGCCAATGGGAAACGTAGCTTTGCGGACTGAAATGCACATTCCACAATACGGATAGTCGTTCGCCAAATCCGCTGTATTCGTAGGTCGGTCGGCGCCAGGGATTGTCCGATAACGGGTAGCCGAAATCCCAACCGGCCAGTTTGAACAAGTCGTAGAGAAAAGATGGGTTTTCACCGCCGGGGGCGAGAATGGGCGCTCCGACAAGATGCGCATTTCGATAGAGCGCTAAAATCGCGACCGCGACCGCCGCGAACAGGACCGGCAGCGGCCGAACCAAATCGCGTTTTTGCAGGGCGGATAAACGCTCCCGATGCATGACCGCAACGACAATCGACAACGCAAAGAGAATGGCTGCGTAGGGCGCGTTCGTCATCTTGACGATGCCCGCCAGACCAAGGAATGCAAGAATCACCGGCAACCGGCGATGATCTCCGTCTTCGGCGTATTTCAATAAGGCTATCGAGGCGGCTACACCGTAGAGGCAGGCCAGAATATCGGACTTTCCGGTGGCGCCATGCGCGGTCAGGACCGGCAGTGAGGCAAGCAAGGCGGCGGTGGCGAGTGACGCCACCCGAGAGCGTGAGAATCCGTTGACCGCCAATGCGCCGGTAAGAACCGCACCGAAGCCAAGAAGCAGGGCGAAAACCTTGAATGTCTTTTCAAGCCCCAGGCCGAACAGCGGAACGATCAGGAGTTCATACAGTTTCGGATAGTAGTGTACGGTAGCGACATATCCTAGTTTATCGAACAGGGAGTTTTCGCCGATCAGCAGCCATGGCAGGCGCGTGAGATACCAGTGGCAATCGCCGCAATATAGAAATTGACCGGCATTGCCCAGGCGGATCAAAAAGGCGGCGAGAATCACCGTTGCAAGGACCCTCGGAACGCCCCGGCTGGATATGTAGCCACGCATGCATCGGACCGATAGCGGCGTGGAGCGAGTGTAAAGGACCGCCGCGACAAGGATGACGACGGAGTACACTTGAAGATGGTGGACGGCGCCGAAACCGAAAAGAGAAATTACAAGGGCTCCGAACAACCAGAACAGTATCCCAAGACATATACCGAAGCCATCGGAGAGGTGGAGCCCGGAGCGCACGTTGAATATATTCTGAGCGATCAGACCGAGCGCCAGCAAACCTTCGAAATATGCAAGAGCGAGAAACAGCGGAAGATCGACATTGTTGCGTCGTGCGAAAACGCATATCAGAGCAAAGAGCAGCAACACTCCGACATTCGGGTTTCGAACAAGGATGAAGTGGGCGAGCGCCGAAACGGCGACTATTTCAACCAGGCCATCCTTGAAAATCGGGGATCTTATGAAACCGGCCTGGCCGGTGTCGACGAGGGACCAGACGACATAGGCATTCGCGGCAATTATAACCGCCACGATAGCGAGGAATGTGGGAGAGAGGCGAAAGTCTCTTGAATTCAATATCATAAGCGGGTAACTGAAGTTGCTCCGGCGCCGGGCGATCGAACGGCCCGCCGTAGTGTTGGATCATCCGGGTTCTGAACGCGGAATTTGCGCATCTCGACGATGCGGGATTTCATCGTAACCCGCTTGGACGCCTTGAGCAACATTGTTTTTGGCTTTGTTTTGAAGGGAATGCATGGATGTATGCCGCGTTTTGCGAGTATTTTGGTTTGAGCATTTGTCGTGGCGTTCGTTTTGCCGACCTTTTGGCCCGCCGGAGCGGGTATTTCTGGATTTTGGGCAGTGTCAGGCCGCGGTCCGTCCTCGTTCATGGAAAATGAAGCGTCGGAAAGTATAGCTGAGGTTGGCCATGGTGGTCCTGCCGGCGGCGCGAACTTCGCCAATGCAACGGACGCCATTGGTCTCTTCTCGTGTCCGAAGACATGTTCCACGCAGGCCCGAACGGATGACCGCGTGGCATTGCCGCGCCGGATATGTTTGGGCATCGGCTTGCCTCTGGGCTTTTTGCGGCGGATATGGGACCTCTAGCCATGCTCCTTGAGCCAGGCTTCGTTCCTGGCGGACCGGTATCCGGTATCCGCCCGGACGCTCTTTGAACTGTTTGTCCCATCCGGAACCGATGTCGGTTCATGCCCATCATACCGGGCGGCGTCGGTCCCGGTCTCGCCGCGGACAAAGCGCCATTTGCGGTCAATCGGGATATCGACGAGACCGGCATCCTCCTTGCCGTCTTTTGTCTTGCCTGCTTTGGAATACTTGACCGTCCAGCGCGCGTTCGTGTCTTTCCGGGCCGCCTTGGCCGGATCATCGGGCCGGATGTCAGAGGCGCTCTCGCCTGTCTTGGCCCGTTCTTTCTCTTGCCCGCTCATCCGTTGGCGTGGGGCAGATACCAGCGTGGCGTCTACAATCCGGCCGCCGGCGGGCTTGTATCCCCTCTCGCGAGGTTGCTCTTCAAAACCTGCAAACAGGGCTTTAAACGCACCCGCCCGGATCGTCTTTTGGTCCGGGACCGGCTCGCCAATCCGAAACCCCGGAAACCGCAGCCAACTCAACCAGGTTCTGTTGACGATCGCCGTGCGGCAACGAGCATTGCGCGGAGGCGCCAGTTGGCTGCGTAGCTGGTATCGGTTTTGTCGTATCGGGTTGCCATACCTCTGAATTCCTTGATGTTTGCGAAGTAGTTTTCAATCAGGCGACGCCACTTGTACATGTGAGTATCGTAGTCTCGTAGCCCTTTCCGGTTTGATTTGGGTGGAATAGCCGCGGTTGCGCCGCGCTCATCAAGGTCTTGCAGGAGCCAATCGGCGTCGAAGGCCTTGTCGGCCAGCAACGCTCCGAAGGAGACATTGTGGATCAGGGGAGCACCCCCCTTCATGTCGTGCGCTTGCCCCGGCAGAAGCGGAAAGCGGAACAAGTTGCCGAGCGCATCGACCAGGGTAACGATTTTGGTCGTCAGCCCGCCGCGAGAGCGTCCAATGGCTTGATGCTGTGTCCCCCTTTTGCGCCCGAAGCCTTCTGATGGGCCTGGACAATCGTTTTGTCGATGAGAGCATATTCAAGGTCTGGCTCGCCGCTTATGGCGTTGAAAAGACTCTCAAGCACACCGGCCTTTGCCCATCGACGAAATCGTTTGAAAACCGAATTCCAGTTGCCGAAATCCTGGGGCAGGTCACGCCAGGGAGACCCTGGTCGCACACGCCAAAGAACGGCCTCTACAAACCGACGGTTATCCCGACCGGTTGCTCCCGGGTCCCCGGCTTTACCGGGTAAGAGGGGCGCAATCTTCTCCCAAAGCTCATCCGAAACAACCAGGCGATCTTCGTTCACTCAAACCTCCATTTTGGAAGCTTGAATCACAGTTCAGAAACAATCAGAATCCCCAATGTCAAAAGACCCTAATGCCTCCCAAATGCCTCCCAAAACAAATGAAGCAGAATACACGAGGTTCTAAGAGTTTGTTTAAGATTTCTGATGGTTTGGCGATGCGTTGCGGTAACGGGTTGCCGAGGGCGCCATGGATCATGGCTTTGGAGACATCAATGGGGTGTTCGTAGTCGCGTACGAGCCGCCGCCGGCGCGTCATCCATCCAAAAGTTCGTTTGACGACCGGCGCGGCGGCAGGACCTTGAAGCCAGCCTGCTTTTCGGTGTGGCCAATGATTTCGAGAACGAAATCCCGGCAGGCGGCGGCATCCATCAATCGGGTGCGATCATACACCGCTGCAGGCAAGATAACGTGGCGCGTTCAGCGCCTCGCGCAGGTCGGTCGTGTGGCGGCGGTAGGAATGGATCGATAATCTCCCATCCCTCGTCGGTCAGGTCAGTCGGATAGCGCTTGGTGCGCTTCTCAAGTTCGACCGTTCGGCCATCCGGCCACGGCTTGCCTTGGTCCACATCCAAAGCGCGAAGAACGCCACAACAACATCGGCAAACCATGCGCAAAACAGCCTCTAAGGATACGTTGGTCGCTTAAAACCTCCAGGGATTACATTCCTGGACACCTGCCATCCGCTTATCGGATGATTGATTGGTTGCGGTCCGGGCGCAGGGGAAATTTCATGGATGCGGATGCCGGGCGCCAATTCAATATCGTGGAATCGGGGATGGACACTCTCCATCTGTTCTTCGAGTGTGGGCGGTGGCGTTTTCAATTCAGTGGACATACTTCGAGACCATATCGGCAATAACCGATTCAGGAGATGGCGAACAGGTGTATCGGATGAACCAACAGCAGTTGCATTGTTCATCCAGAAATGATTTACTACATAGGCGTAACGGGAGGGGTATGCTTGTGCGTCGGCTTGTCGGCTTGCTGATCATCATATTGGTTTGCGCGGCGCCCGGGCCGGGCCGGGCGGCGGAGGCGGGCCTCAGCGCCGGTGACACGGCATGGATTATCGCCGCCAGCGCGCTGGTCTTGTTGATGACCCTGCCGGGCCTGGCGATGTTCTATGCTGGCCTGGTGCGCTCCCAGGCGGTGCTGTCGGTGATCATGCAGTGTTTCGCGATTACCTGCGTCGCCAGCCTGCTCTGGCTGGCCATCGGCTACAGCCTGGCCTTCTCCGACAGCGTCGGCGGCATCATCGGCGGGCTCGACAAGGCGTTCTTCGCCGGCGTGACGCCCGAGGCCTTGAGCGGTTCGATTCCCGAGATCGTCTTTGCCGTTTTCCAGATGACTTTCGCCGTCATCACGCCGGCCCTGATGGTCGGCGCCTATGTCGAGCGCATCAAGTTCCAGGCCGTGCTCATATTGAGCGGTTCCTGGCTCATCCTGGTCTACTCGCCGGTCTGCCATTGGATCTGGGGCGGCGGCTGGCTCGGCGCTCTCGGGGTCATTGACTTCGCGGGCGGCTTGGTCGTGCACGCGACCGCCGGCGTATCGGCGCTCGTCATCGTCGCGTTTCTGGGCGGACGTCGCGGCTTTCCCAATCAACTCCACCCGCCGCACAATCCCGGCATGACGGCCGCGGGGGCGGCCATGCTCTGGGTCGGCTGGTTTGGCTTCAACGGCGGCAGTCAACTGGCGGCGGATGGCGGCGCCGGCATGGCCATCGCCGTAACTCATATCGCCGCGGGCACAGCGGCCGTGACCTGGTTGGCCATCGAGTGGATCAAGTTCGGCAAGACCTCGCTTATCGGCACCGCGACCGGCGTCATCGCCGGTCTCGCCGCGGTCACGCCAGCCTCGGGTTTCATCGGCCCGGCCGGCGCCCTGATTCTGGGTGCGTCCGCGGGCGCGCTTTGCTTCTTCGCCACCGAGCTGATCAAGCAACGTTGGAATCTCGACGACTCCCTCGATGTCTTCGCCGTGCACGGCGTCGGCGGCATGTTGGGGACGCTGCTGGTCTCCGTTCTCGCCGTCGGGGCCTTGGGCGGGCGCGGCCTGGCCGAGGGCATGACCATCTTCCAACAGCTTGGTGCGCAAGCTATTGGCCTGGTCGCAACCGTGTTGTGGGCGGCGCTGGCCACCTTGGTTATTGTGAAGATCACCGCCGCTCTGACCGGAGGTCTCAGAGTCGATGAGGAAGACGAACTGGTCGGCCTCGATCTTGCCACCCATGGCGAACGGGGTTATGACTTCTGACACGGCACAAGAGGACGCGCGAAATCGATGAAGCTAATCAAGGCGGTAATCAAACCGCACAAACTTGACCCGGTGCATGAGGCGCTGGTGAAGGTAGGGGTCTTGAGCCTGACCGCCGTTGAGGTCAAGGGGTTCGACCGGCAGATGGGGCATGCCGAGTTGCATCGGGGCACGGAATACCGGATCGCCTTCATGCCGATGGTCAAGATCGAGGCGGTGGTCGCCGACGAGCTGGTCGAGCCGGTGATGGAGACGATCCGGCGCACCGCCGGCACCGACCAGGAGGATGACGGCAAGATATTCGTCTGCGAAGTGGTCGGCGCGCAGCGTATCTGTGGCGGGGAGACAGGCGAGATGGCGTTGTGAACATCGCGTGACGACGGCACGCTCAGCAGCCAAAACGGTCGAGAGGAAAACGGGAAATGGCGATGGAAGTGATAACCGAGCGAGGAAATGGAACCCTGATCGCCGAGGTCAAGGGCCGTATCGATGGCGTCACCGCCCGCGAATTCGAGGATGCGATGAAGTCCGCCATCAGCGAGGACGACGCCGCCGTGATAGTCGATTTCGAAGGCGTCTCCTATGTCAGCAGCGCCGGTCTCAGAGCAATCCTGTTGATCGCCAAGGATCTCGGAAAACGCAACGCGAAACTCGGCATTTGCGCGCTCGCGGAACCGATCCGGGAGGTCTTCAGCATCTCTGGATTCGACAAGATCATCAAGATCCACGACACTAGGGCGGAGGCGGTGACCGCGACCGGCGGCTGAGCCCGACCGGTTATGCGGCGTCAGGCGGCGGCGGCTTCGGGCTTGCCGGCAGTCTGATGATCATCTCGGTAAAGGCATCCGGCTCGGAGTTGACCTGGATGGTTCCGCCGTGCTGGCGGATGATGTCGTTGGAGAGGGCGAGGCCCAGACCTGTGCCATGATCGGTCGGCTTGGTCGTGAAGAAGGGGTTGAATATCTTGTCGACGATGTCGGGCGGAATGCCGTTCCCGTTGTCGTGAATGCGGATTTCGATACCGTCCGCCAGACGTCGGGTCGCCAGCCGCAGCCTTGGGTCGTAGGCGGCCGCTGCTTCGTCGGTGGGGGCATCGCTCGCGGCGCGGCGCTTCTCGTCGGTCGCATAGCAAGCATTGTTCACAAGATTCAGGAACACCCGGCTCAGGTCCTGGGGGATGACTTCGCTTTCGCCGAGATCGGGGTCGAAATCCTCCTCGACATCGAGGCGAAAGGCCGGGTCGCTCACCCGCGCGTTGTGATAGGCGAGCCGGGCGTGCTTTGAGAGCAGGGCGTTGATGTCGGTCGATTGCCGCTCGCCCGAGCCGCGCCCCATCATCAACATGCTCTGCACGATCTGGTTGGCCCGCTCGCCATGCTCGCGGATGCGCTTGAGATTGCCGGTGAGATCGCCGCCGATCTCGTCGATCAACTCGCGGCTTCCCCCGTCCGTCTCCGCGTCGCCTTCGCCGGCGGCGCGCGGGATCTCGGCGAGCAGTTCCTGCAGCAACTCCTCCGAGACCTCAGAGAAATTCTTGATGAAATTGAGCGGGTTCTTGATCTCGTGAGCGACGCCGGCGGTGAGCTCGCCGAGCGCCGCCAGCTTCTCGCGCATGACGATCTGATCCTGCGCCCGCTCCAACTCGGCCAGCGCGTCTTCGAGCTGGTCGTTCTTGCCGCGCAATTCCTCCGCCAGCTTCTCGACCAGGTTCAGACGTTGAACCTCAAGGGCGTGACGTCGGAAGACTTCGAGCGCCGCCGCCATTTCCGCCACCTCGTCGCGGCCGCCGATCTCGACCTTTCCTTCGAGATCGCCCTCGGCCATGCCGCGCATTCGATCGGACAGCCGCCCCAGACGGCGAGACAACACCCGACCGACGAACAGCCAGGCGATCAACGCTGCGCCGATGATACTGATGGCGCTGATCAGCAGCAGCAGATTGCGCCCGGTGACGATGGCATCGGCCGAGGCGCGGGCGGCCTTCTCGGCGCTGATGCGGGCGGCGTTGATCAGACCCTCGGCTTCGGCCACGAGTGCGATGGCAAGGTCGCGATTGTCTGCAAGGAGATCTCTCTGCCGCCGTTCGAGGGCAATCTCCCGAGCACGCAGGGCGAAACTGCCATCGGGACCGGAGCCGAACTCGACCAGGCGGTCGAAAAGCGGCGCCAGTTGCCGGTGCAGGGACTCCGCGCTGAACCGGGACAGGCGCCTCTCGATGTCCCGGGCGGCGGCTTCGAATCGCTCGCGCATCGGCTCCAGCAGAGCGGCGTCGGAAACGTTGAAGGCGGTTGCCAGAAGCTGAGCGCTGACCGCGGCGTCGGACCTGAGTTCCGCCAGATGGCGATAACGGCTGAACTCATCCTGCGAAAAATGCCGTTCAGGCGGGTCCGGAGGTTCGCCGAGCCTGCGATAGCCGGTCATGGCGTAGAACAACTGGTCGTCGATCAAGGGAATCAGGAGGCCGGTCAGTTCGCCGCGCAGCGCGGACAGTTGCCTCTGCTGCGCCTGGCGAAGCCTGGCCAGGGCGAACCGTTCGGCCATCGACTTCTCGATAGCCTCGGTGTTGTCGATCAGCGCGTCCCCCCGCTCCCTGATCGACCGGGAGCGCCGCGACGCGCTGCCAAACTCCGTCAACACCGACAGTTGCGCCTCGAACGCGGCGCGATCCTCGGCGATCCTGCCGGCGATACGAGCCAGTTCAGCAGGCGTCGCGGCGGTGGTAAGGCGCGGTGCGGCGGCGGCCAGCGCGCCGGTTTGTTGCGCTACCGCGAAGGCCGCGGCCATCTCGGGAACGGTGTCCTCGTTCACCCGCTTCTGGACATCGCCGACCCTTTCGAAGGAGATCCAGCCGACCAGGCTGGCGACGATTGTAAGGATGACGGCGGCGCCGATACCGAGATAGAGCTGCGTCGAGATACGGAAACGGCCCTCAAGGAGGCGTTTTGGCAACCCGTTCATCGCAGTGGCCGGTCCCGCAGAGTCTCGATCGGATGGTAGCGACCGTCATCGCCGATGACGGTCAGGAAGACCGCGTCGGAACCCTGATTGTCGCCCACGCCGTACCGAAGCTCAAAACCGTCGAGGTCGACGACGTCGAGGCCGCGCAGACGATCGAGAAAGCACGTCCGGTCTGGATTCCGCCCGCAGAGCTTGAGCGCAACGATTGCAAGGCGCCCCGCGAGGTAGCCTTCGAAGGAGACGAAACCGGGGCTGGCACCGGGCGCGTGGGCTTCCAGGGCCCGGCGATAAGCGGTGACGACGGGCGGCCGGTCCGCCGACGGGAAGGGCACCACCTGAGTCACGAAGACACCGGCCCCGGAAGGGCCGAGCTCGCGCGCCAAAGCGTTGCTGCCGACAAACGAGATGGTGATGAACACCGGCTCGAAGCCAATGTGCCGCGCCCAGGCGATCAGCGCCGCGACCGGTTGGTACGCGCCGATCATGATCACCGCGTCGGGGTCGCCGGTACGCAGGTCCAGAAGGGCCGTTTTGACCGCGGTGGTGTTGCGCGGGTAGACGCCGGTCGCCGCCGGTTTCAGATCGCGCCGGCCGAGCGCCTGCCGTACGCCGTGATAGCCGGCCCGGCCGAAGGAGTCATCCTGATACAACACCGCGATGCGGTCGATGCCGAGGTCGCGCATCAGTCGGTCGACCATCTCCTCGGTTTCCTGAAAATAGGAAGCGCGCAGATTGATCACATTTTGCCGTTTCGTCTCGCGCAGGAAGGCCGCCCCGGTAAACGGCGCGACATAGGGCACTCCGGCGGCCGCGGCGACCGGCGTCGCCGAGCGTGAGGTCGGCGTTCCCACAGCGCCGATCAGGGCGAAGACGCCTTCTTCGACGACCAGTCGGCGGGTGTTGGCGATGGCGGCCTCCGGCTCATACGCATCGTCGAGCGACAATAGGTCGAGCCGTCTGCCGAAAACGCCGCCGCGCGTGTTCGCCTCGCGAAATGCCGCCTCGATCCCGAGCCGCATGTTCTTTCCCAGATCCTGGGCCGGGCCGCTGAAGGCGGCAGACTGGCCAAACAGAATGCGCCCGGCCGAGACCCCGGGCGCGTCGGCCAGGGCCGGTGTCGCCAGGCCCATGACCGCCGCCAGAATGGCTATCCGGCGCCGGCCTGTCACTCATTCCTCCACTTGACCAGGGTCAGGCGGTTCCGATTCCGTTCGCGGCGATAGACAGCTTCGTCGACCATGGCGCGAACCAGATGGAGCCCAAGTCCGCCAACCGGGCGATCCTCGACCGCCGAGTCCGTGTCGGGACGCGGGCTTTCGCTCAACGGATCGAACGGACGGCCCCCGTCGCTGAATTCGATTCTCACCTTATCGTCGTCGGAGATCAAACCGATGTCGGCGGCCTCGACGACATCGCCGCAGTGCTTGACGACGTTGACCGCCAGTTCCTCGATTACCAACATGACCTGAAACTCGAGCCGGGGAGACCAATTCTCCCGCCGCGCGAACGCTTCAATCGCCGCGCCGATACGGGGAAGCTCGTCGAGCGTCGCTTCCATGTGCAGCGACAGTTCCGCGCTCACACGCCACCCTCCCCGCGCCGCAGCGTAAGACAGGTGATATCGTCGAACTGGGGCGCGTCGCCGGCGAATGATCGGACCGCCTCGAACACGGCGGTGGTGACGCCGCGGGCGTCGCCGGGCGGGTTGGCGGCGAACAGCCGGCGCAATCGTTCGACGCCGAACTGCTCGCCCTCGCCGTTCTCCGCCTCGGTCACGCCGTCGGTGTAAAATACCACCGCGTCGCCCGCCGACAGCGTCACCGATCCCTTGCCGTAGTCGATATCGGGGGCGATCCCGAGGGCGACCCCCTCGGTCGCCGGCAGCAGTTCCCCGGTCCCGTCGGCCCGCAGCACGAGCGGCGGATTGTGTCCGCCATTGACATATACGAACTCGCCGCTGACCGGGTCGAAGACCGCCAGAAAGACGGAAACGAACATCGCCGTTTCGTTGTTCTCGCAGAGCAGGCGGTTGACCTCGCACATCATATCGCCGGGATCGGAATGGCCGATCGCCGCGCCGCGAAGCAGGGTGCGGCTGGACATCATGAACAGCGCGGCCGGGACGCCCTTGCCCGATACATCGGCCACGGCGAGGCCGACGCGATCTTTGGGCAAGGGGAGCACGTCGTAAAAGTCGCCCCCCACGTCGCGCGCCGGCACCATGTCCGCGAACACCCGATAGTCGGCGGACTCGGGAAAGTTCGTTGGCAGGATCGATTGCTGCATTCGGCCGGCCAGGTCAAGCTCGTTCTCCAGCGCAACCAGCTTGTCCCGGGATTCGAGGGCCGAACGCCACAGCGCGAGATGTTCCAGGGTGCGGCCAATGGTGAGCCGCAGGTCCTCGAAATCGATCGGCTTGGTGACGAAATCGAAGGCGCCCCGGTTCATCGCCGTGCGGATGTTCTTCATGTCGCCATAGGCGGAAACCACCACCGAACGTACATTGGGATCGACTGCCGGGATCTGCTCAAGCAGCGTCAGGCCGTCCATCTCCGGCATATTGATATCCGAGAGAACCATGTCGATATCCTGGTGCTCGTTCAATCGCGCGAGCGCTTCGACCCCGTTGCGCGCGAACACGAAGTCATACTCTCCGCCGCGAATTTCGCGGCGCATGCGCTGGCGGACGAGTTGTTCCAGATCCGGCTCATCGTCGACCACCAGTATCTTGCTGGGCTTTGACATGATCGCATTCTCCCACTTTTCCCACAATGGATAGATCGTTCCTCCCTTGTCAACTGCCGGTATCATCCGGTATCATGATGACGGCCGTCCTTTGCTTGTCGTCGCCCGGCCATAGGCGCGTGTCATTTTTGTTTGTGGCTATGCCGGTCCCGTCAAGAAACACCGGATGGCGGGTTGATCCCGGGCGAGCGTTTCACGCGGACATTTATAGGTATTGTCTAAAACGCCAACCTGATCGAGAATGAGGTATTCGACGCGCAAGCTGAGCGGCGAACCAATCAGGGAGGAAAAGTTCATGTCCATAACGCGCTCCACTTATGATGCACCGACCCAGACGGCCGCTTTGCCACAGGCATTCGAGAACATGAACAGCGATGTGCTGGACGACGCGATTTTGAAGAGTCTGGTCGATCCGGATATCTATTACGCCTTTGCACGCTGCCGAGCGACCGGACTGCCGATGGAAAAGCGCGAAGCGAATGCGTTGGCGCGGTCGATCCGGGAATGGGCGCAATCGAAGGGCTGCATCGGCTATTCCCATTGGTTCTCGCCGATGCGCGGGTCGATTCACGGCGAAAAGCTTGAAACCTTCGTGGCGGTGGATTTCGGGACCGATAAGCTGATCATCAATTTGACCGGCTCCGAATTGTTCCAGACCGAGACCGACGGTTCGTCCTTCCCAAACGGGGGCCTGCGCGAAACCCACGAAGCGGCGGCCTATATCGGTTGGGACACCGGATCGCCGCCCTTCGTCTATCGCCAGACTCTCTATATCCCGTCGGCCTTCGTGTCGTGGACCGGGGAGGCGCTCGACCAGAAGACGCCGCTGTTGCGCGCCGATCTCGCGGTCAACGAGCAAAGCCTGCGGCTGCTGCAACATCTTGGCGACACAGGTGCCAAACAGGTCGTGTGCAACGTCGGATGGGAGCAGGAGTTCTTCCTGATCGACCGGCAGATGTATCTGGCGCGGCCCGATCTGATGGCGGCGGGACGCACCCTGATCGGCGCGCCTCCGCTGCGCGGCCAGGAATTGTCCACCAACTACTTCGCCCGACTGCCGGCGCGGGTGAACCGCTACATGGCCGAGGCGCGGGAGAAAATGTGGCAACTCGGAATTTCGATCCACTGCACCCACAACGAGGTAGCGCCGGCGCAGCATGAGATCTCGCCGATCTTCAGTCTGGCCAACCTCGCGGCCGACACCAACGTGCTGGCGATGGACGTGCTGCGCGATCTGGCGTTCGATCACGGATTCGCCATTCTGTTTCATGAGAAGCCATTTGCCGGCATCAATGGCAGCGGCAAGCACAACAACTGGGGTCTGAACACCGACACCGGCGCGAACCTGTTCGTTCCCGGGGAGACCGAGAGCGAGAATCGCCGCTTCATCGCCTTCGTGGCGGCGCTCCTGCGTGGGGTCAACAAGCACGGCGATCTCTTGCGCTGCGGGGTGTCGACCGCCGGCAACGATCATCGGCTGGGCGTGCAGGAGGCGCCGCCGGCGATCATCACGCTCCATCTCGGCGTGCTCATGGAAGAGCACATGAGGAAGGTCGCCGACGGCGGCCAGTTCTCCTCCCATGGCGCGCGACACAAGCACATAGAGATATCGGCGCCGGTCGCCGACATCAAGGCCACTTTGGAGGACCGCAACCGCACCGCGCCGTTCCCCTGGTGCGGTAACCGGTTCGAGTTCCGGGCTGTGGGCGGGAACCAGCATATCGCCTTCCCGCTCACAATGGTCAACGCTGTGCTTGCCGACAGCCTGAAGCATATGTGCGACGAGATCGAAGCCGGCAGGGAAGTCGATCAGGTCGTTCGCGAGACAATCAAGGAGAACCAGGGCGCGCTTTTCAGCGGCGACGGCTATGCTAAGGAACTGTATGAACATGCGGCAAAGAATAATCTGATCCATCTCAAGAGCAGCCCCGAAGCTTATGAGGCGCTGACTTCGACCAAGAACATTAAACTGTTCGGGGACCTCGGAATCTTCAACGAGCGCGAGACCGCGGCGCGGCAATCCATCCTGCAGGAGGCTTACGCGACGGAATTGTGGATCGAGGCGCGCGCCCTGTTGACCATCCTGCGTACGATGATCGTTCCCGCCGCCATGGAGGATGCCCGCGCGGGCGCCGAATCGGGCTACGCCGCCAAGCTGTTCGACAAAAAGAAGGATCTCGTTCAGGAACTCCTTGCCGAGACAGACAAACTCGCGCAGGCGTTCGACGATTTCCCCGACGAAAGCCCCGCGCGCTCGGCGGCCTATGCGCACGAGAACTTGAAGCCGCCGATGCAGGCGTCGCGGGACGTCGCGGACCGCCTCGAAGGCCTGGTGGACAGCCGTCTCTGGCCGCTGCCGAACTATACCGAGATCCTGCACGGGCATCAGTGAGCGAGGCGGGGGTGTCCGCAGGTTGTTTGGCGCGGGGTGCGAAAGACTGACTTGTTGATCTTCGGGCGGTCATTTCGAGTGTGTAATCGGCCCACGGCCCAAATGCATCAGGATCGGGCGCGATGGCAGGATTGGGCGGTGCAGACCGACCACAAGCTGTATGATGCCCATATCAAAGATTCCGATTTGATCGGCACACACTCACGGAGGAGACCGACGGCATATTTACTTTCCAATCTTCTCCCGTGACACTGGCGCAAAATGTCGAAACCCGGGGCGAGTCGGAAAATGGCGCGGTTGTCGGAACAGGAACAGCAGGAAATCATCCGCTATATCGAGGCCGGAAAACCGCTGCCCGACAAATACCGTTTCCTGCTGTTCGAGGACAAGCGCGAAGTGGAGCTTGTCTGGAACGGCAAGACCAACGAGGTCTGCAATGTCGTGCTGCCGTTTCAGACCATCGAACAGGTGGATGAACCCCGCGCGGAACGGCCCGAGGATACGGAAGCGCAGGGCAGCCTTTTCGCCATGGACAGGCGGGGCCGTCAGTTGGCCGGGTGGACGAACAAGCTGATCTGGGGCGACAACAAGCTGACCCTGTCATCGCTGAAAAACGGGCCCCTGCGCGAAGAGATCGAGCGGCAGGGAGGGATCAAGCTGATCTATATCGACCCGCCTTTCGATGTCGGCGCGGATTTTTCGATGGATATCGAGGTTGGGGAGGAGACCTTCACCAAGCGCCCGAACATTCTGGAGGAGATTGCCTATCGGGATACTTGGGGGAATGGCGCGGATTCGTTCATTGCAATGATGTACGAGCGTTTAGTCCTCATGCGCGACCTTATGGCAAGCGATGGGAGCATAATGATCCATTGTGATTGGCGTGTAAGCGGATTTTTACGTCTTGCATTGGATGAGGTATTCGGACGCGGCGGTGAAAATGACCGAGCAGGCTTTCGAAACGAGCTAGTATGGCACTATCAGTCTGGTGGACGGCAAGAAAATGCATACTCGAAAAAGCATGATGTTATATTTTGGTACTCAAAGTCTGATACTTGGAACTTTGATGCGGACGCCGTCGGTGTGCTGAGAGGTGAAAAAAAGCGTAACAACATGAAGAGAGGTACCGACCCTGACGGTAGAAAATTTTGGAGCATAAAGTCTGCAGGAAAAATCTACAAATACTACGACGATGAAAAAATTACACCACCGGACGTTTGGGCTGATATCAGTCATATCCAGCAGAAAGATCCACAACGAGTAGGGTATCCTACGCAAAAACCAATCGCACTTATAGAAAGAGTATTGAAAGGCGGCTCACGCAAAGGCGACCTTGTCGCCGATTTCTTCGCGGGCTCAGGCACCACCGCCGCCGTCGCCGAAAGGCTGGGACGCAAATGGATCGCTTCCGACCTGGGCAAGTTCGCCATCCACACCACCCGCAAGCGCATGATCGGCGTTCAGCGGGAACTCAAAGCCTCCGGCCAGGACTACCGCGCCTTTGAAATCCTCAACCTCGGCAAATATGAGCGCCAGCACTATGTCGACCTGAACCCGAAACTGCGCGAGGAAGAGCGCCGGCAGCAGCTTGAGGCGAAGGAGCGCGCCTTCCTCGACCTGATCCTGCGGGCCTACCGCGCGGAGGCCACTGACGGTTTCACCGGCTTCCACGGTAAACGCGCGGGCCGTCTGATCGCCGTCGGCCCCGTGAACATGCCGGTCTCGCGGCTATTCGTCGAAGAGATCATCCTGGAATGCCGCAAGAAGCACATCACCAAGATCGATATTCTGGGTTTCGAGTTTGAGATGGGCCTCTTCCCCAACGTGCTGGACGAGGCCCGCGCCAAAGGCATCGACATCGCGCCGAAATACATCCCGGCGGATGTGTTCGACAAACGCGCGGTGGAGCGCAATCAGGTCGTTTTCCACGATGTCTCTTTCATCGAAGTGCGCCCGCACCGCGACGGCGCCAAAGTGGCGGTGGAACTGACCGATTTCTCGGTCTTTTATTCGCAGAACAGCATCGCCCATGCCGAGGCCACGTTGAAAAACAAGAAGAGCAAGATCGTGGTCGAGAAGGGCCGGATCGTGAAAGTGAGCAAGGACAAGGACGGCGCCGTCTCGCGCGAGCAACTGACGAAGGTGTGGACGGACTGGATCGACTATTGGTCCGTCGATTTCGACTATGAAAGCAAGCGCGAGATCATCCGCGTGCAAAACCCCGACACGCGCGAGTGGGAAGAGCAGTGGACAGGGGATTATGTCTTTGAAAACGAATGGCAGTCTTTCCGCACCAGGAAGGATCGTTCGCTTGAGTTGAAAAGCGTGTTCCACGAATGCAGCCCGGGGCGGCGCAAGATTGCCGTGAAGGTCGTTGATATCTTCGGCAACGACACCATGACGATTATCGATGTAACCGTTGGGGGAGCGCGCTGATGGCCCTGCATCCCGATTTTCCCGACAGCCCCCACGCGATCCTCGACCCGTCCGTCCGCTGGTTTCCCGCCGATGAGGCGATGCGCAAGACCGGCATGGAAAAGCTCATGCCGCCTTTGGTCGCGGCCCTGCGTATCAAGGTCAAGGAGTTCCGCGACAGCGGCTATGTCGGGGCCTCGGAGACGAGCAAGAGCTTACTGACCTGGTGGTTCAAGACCCCGCATCTGATGCCGCAATCCGATGGTGCGATGGCGGAGTTCCAGTATTTCTTCTCGCAGCGCGAGGCGCTGGAGACCATCGTTTATCTCTATGACGTGGCGGGCGCGAAGGACAAATTCGACCTGATGCGCTTTGACAGTTCCGGCGCGGTCTCGTCCGGCATGTTCGATGAGAATTGGCGGCGTTACGTGATCAAGATGGCGACGGGGGCGGGTAAGACCAAGGTGCTGAGCCTCGCGCTCGCCTGGAGCTATTTTCACAAGTTCTATGAACCCGACAGCGCGCTTTCGCGGAACTTCCTCGTGATCGCGCCGAACATCATCGTGCTGGATCGCATCTACAAGGATTTCGGGGGGTTGCGGCTGTTTTTCGAGGACCCGGTGATCCCCGACAACGGCTTTGGCGGGCGCAACTGGGCCGACGATTTCCAGCTTACGCTGCACCTGCAAGACGAAGTGCGGATCACGCGGCCCACGGGGAACATCTTTCTGACGAATATTCACCGGGTCTATGCGGGCGAGGATATTCCGCCCTCCCCAGATGACGACAACACGATGGATTTCTTTCTGGGCAAGAAGCCAACGGGCGCAACGACGGACTCAAAGGTCGATCTCGGCATGATCGTGCGGGACATCGACGAGTTGATGGTGCTCAATGACGAAGCCCATCACATCCACGATGCGCAGCTGGCCTGGTTCAAGTCGATTGAGGATATTCATAATCGCCTCGTGCAGAAAGGATCGGGGTTGTCATTGCAGGTGGACGTAACGGCCACGCCCAAGCACAATAACGGTGCGATCTTCGTTCAGACCGTGGCCGACTATCCGCTGGTTGAGGCGATCTCCCAGAATGTGGTCAAGCATCCCGTCCTGCCGGACGCCGCCAGCCGCGCGAAGCTGCGAGAGCGGCAGAGCGCGAAATACACCGAAAAATATGCCGATTACCTCGATCTGGGCGTGATTGAGTGGCGCAAGGCTTATGGAGAGCACGAAAAGCTGGGCAAGAGGGCTTTGCTTTTTGTCATGACCGATGACACCAAAAACTGCGATGACGTCGCAGCATATCTGGAAGGCGCCTACCCGGAATTGAAAGGCGCGGTGCTTATCATTCACACCAAGCGGAATGGCGAGATATCCGAAGCGTCATCGGGCAAGGCTCAAGAAGAACTCGAACGGCTGCGCAAGGAGGCCAATGAAATTGACGGTCCGGCCGGCCCCTACAAGGCCGTGGTCTCGGTCCTGATGCTGAAAGAGGGATGGGATGTCCGAAATGTAACGACCATTGTGGGGTTGCGCGCCTATAGCGCCAAGAGTAACATCCTTCCCGAGCAGACTTTGGGCCGGGGGCTGCGGAAAATGTATCCCGACAACGGCGTCGAGGAATACCTCAGCGTGGTCGGCACCGATACGTTCATGAACTTTGTCGAGTCCATTCAGGCCGAAGGCGTCGAGCTTGAGCGCAAGCCGATGGGCGCGGGTACAGACCCGAAGACGCCGATTGTCATTGAGGTCGATAAGGATAACCCCGACAAGGATCTCGATGCGCTCGATATACAAGTGCCTCTGCTGACGCCACGCATTTATCGGAAATACAAATCCTTGTCAGATCTTGATGTGGCGCGGATTGGCATCGACAAAGCGCCCTATCGGGAATTCAGCGAAGAGGAACAGCGCGAGATTGTCTTCAAAGACATCGCAACCGGCGAAGTTACGCATACAACGGTTCTGAATACCGCGGGCGTCGCCGATTTTACCAGCGTTTTGAGCTATTTCACGCAAACCGTCATGGGTGATCTGCGGTTGGTGAGCGGCTATGACGCGCTCTATGGCAAGATCAAGGACTTCGTCCAAAATCACCTCTTTGACAGCCCCGTCGATCTGCGGTC
Organism: Rhizobiaceae bacterium; assembly: GCA_965204295.1. Lineage (GTDB taxonomy): Bacteria > Pseudomonadota > Alphaproteobacteria > Rhizobiales > Rhizobiaceae > JAWKWH01. The sequence continues at coordinate 170,200 of OZ241973.1, read as the reverse complement.
CCCTAATACTCTGCGTAATCTTTCCGAGATCGCGGCAACCAGGATCGTCATTGAAAGCATGAAAAAGGCCATCAATGCACTAACGGTCAAGGATCGGGGCGATGTCGAGATCAGGGATACAATCAAGCTGCGGGAGACACGTCCGTTTGTGGTCAAAGACCAGAGCTACGTGGTTTCGGCAAAGAGTGTCTTCAACCGTATTGTCGGAGACAGCCATTTCGAACTGACCTTCGCCGGCTATTTGGAGGCGGCGTCCGATGTCACGTCCTTCGCAAAGAACTATTTTGCGGTCAGCTTCAAGCTTGACTACGTCAACGCGGACGGAGACGTCTCGAATTACTATCCTGACTTCCTGGTCAAGCTGAACGATGGCCGCGCCTTCATCGTTGAAACGAAAGGGCGGGAAGATCTCGACGTCCCTTTGAAGATGGCTCGATTGGCCCAGTGGTGCGAGGATATCAACGCAGCGCAAAGCGAGACGAAATTCGGCTTTGTCTATGTCGATCAGCAAAGCTACGAGGCCTATCGGCCCAAGTCGTTCAAGGACCTGGTTGCGTCCTTCAAGGAATACCAGGCCGCTCACGAAGGGGAGCCTGCGGCGTGACTTCGCTCTATGCCATCGCGGAAGGCGGGCTTCGCCCGGTCGTGCGTAGCGCCTTTGGCAATGAAAGTCCGATCGGGAAGTGGGTGGAGGCCGACCCAAAAAATTTCTCGGCCTCAATGCGATGATCATTGGGCGACCGGCGTTGTCTTTCGCGACGCCTGATGATCTCGTCCGGCGGTATTGATCAGGCCGGGCTGGCGATTTTCCGTGTTGAACGCGGGGCGCCGTAAATCTCTTTGAGTTCGCAAACCTGTCGCGCTAAACGGGTATCGCGGTTTTGGATGCGACCGCGGGAGCCGGGCTTGAGCGCTGCCGACAACAACGAACGGGCGTCAGAGCCGGAGGATCGGTCAACCCCGGTTTTGAGCATCTATGACGAGGACGGCGTCGTCCTTGAAAACTTCGTTGCCGGGATCATCGACTCAATTGAAGCCGGTGACCGAAAAGCATTGCACGGGCGGATTATTGGTCTGCATTCCTCGGAACTCGGCGACCTGATCGAGGCGCTCGCGCCGGAATACCGTCAGCCGATCGTCGCAATGATGGGCGCGGATTTCGATTTCACCGCGCTGACGGAAATCGACGAGGCGATACGTCTCGAAATCATCGCCGATCTGCCCAACGAGGAGATTGCGAGGTCGTTCGAGGGTCTCGATTCCGACGACGCGGTTTTCATCCTGGAGGACCTCGATGGGGCGGAACAGGAAGATATCCTCTCCAAGCTGCCGTTTACCGAACGGATACGGCTTCGACGTTCCCTCGATTATCCCGAAGAAAGCTCCGGCCGGCGAATGCAGACGGAGTTCGTCGCCGTGCCGCCATTCTGGACCGTTGGCCAGACCATTGACTATATGCGCGAAGACAAGGATCTGCCTGACGCTTTCAGCCAGATTTTTGTCATCGACGCCACGTTTCATCTGATCGGAGACATTGATCTGGATCGGATTTTGCGTACCCAGCGGTCCGCGCGCATTGAAGAGATCATGCACGAGACGCGCCATGCCATTCCCGCCGAAATGGATCAGGAGGAGGCGCGGATTTTCGAGCGGTTATGATCTTTTGTCGATCGCCGTGGTCGACGAAAACCAGCGGCTGGCGTGCTTACCATCGACGATGTCGTCGATGTCATTCAGCAGGAAGCCGAAGAAGACATCATGCGTCTAGGCGGCGTCGGCGATGAAGAATTGTCCGATGCGGTACTCGCGACAACCGGCTCACGAGCGCCCTGGTTGATCGTAAATCTCGCGACGGCAATTCTCGCCTCTTGGATAATCGGCCTGTTTGACGCAACTTTGGAACAAATGGTCGCTCTGGCGATCCTCATGCCGATTGTTGCTTCGATGGGCGGGGGAATGCAGGCACGCAGACAATGACGGTGGCTGTACGGGAATTGGCCACGCGCGATCTGGATATATACAATGCCGGCCGCATCATTCGGAGGGAAGTTGTTGTCGGTATTCTGAACGGCGCGATATTCGCCATGATGATGGGTGCGGTCGCGACCGTCTGGTTCGCAAGCGCCGAACTCGGATTTGTCATCGCCGCGGCAATGATCGTCAACATGCTTGCCGCCGCCGTTGCGGGAATTTTTGTCCCGCTGCTATTGGACCGCGTCGGTCAGGATCCGGCGATCGCCTCCTTGACCTTTGTCACAACCGTTACCGATGTCGTCGGATTTTTCGCCTTCCTCGGTCTGGCGGCCTGGTGGTTTGGCCTTGGAAACGGCTATCGGTAAGACCGCATCGGCATCCGTCAACTTGCTTGGACACCTATTTGATCGGCTGCGACGACCGCGCGCTAAAATTGACTTTTACGTAAAAGTCATGCGAGTTGGCACCATGACAAGAATCGCTTGGGGGCCGCTGTATGCGGGAATACTATACCATAACCGAACTTACACGTGAGTTCGGAATTTCAACCAGAACGCTGCGATTTTACGAGGACGAAGGGCTGATATCGCCCGTCCGGCGTGGACGGACCCGGTTATTCAAAACCTCGGACCGGCATCTGGTGCGCCAGATCATGCGCGGAAAGAGCCTCGGGTTCTCAATCGCCGAGATCCGCGAGATCATAAGAATGTATCGCGAACCGCCGGGCGAGGCCGGACAGTTGAAGGCGATCATATCCGCCATTGAGGAGAGGCGAACCGAATTGCGGCGGAAACGGCGCGATTTGGAGGAAACGCTGGATGAACTCGACCAGGCGGAAGAAGCTTGTGTGGGGCGATTGGCGGAACTTGGAGTTAATACCTAAGTCGTAGTGAGGATTTCACTTTTGGGGATTTGCGAACGGGTGCGAAGCGGATTCAAGGCTGATTTTCGGGAGAGACCGGTTATGGCCGGTCACACCGGTCCTGATCGCCTCACGGACGCGCCTTGCGCCTGTGATGCCGGCAGGCCGCAAGCGCGGTCCGCGTACCGACCGTTCATGGATGCGCTGTTGCGGATGGCGCGCCTTGGCGGCTATCGTAAGGTCAAGCGGAGCGCAAGGCAGTGGAACACCGGTTGCCGAGATCAGAAAGTCGTTGGCGACGATCAGGCATTAGCGCGCTCAAAAAATATGTTCGTAGTGCGCGCGCAACGCACACAAATGCGCGCACAAAAGGATTTTCGCCTTGCCTTGCATCGGCGGGTTTTTACATCAACCAGTTGATAATCAAGGGGAAAATTTGGTGCCCAGGGGCGGAATCGAACCACCGACACGCGGATTTTCAGTCCGCTGCTCTACCAACTGAGCTACCTGGGCATGCAGCCCGTATGGAACTGCAAAACCGGCGCGAAATGTCCGGTCTGTCGCTTTGCCTGTCCGGCAGGGCGTTTAGGCGTCGGGCCTGTTCCTGCATGAAGGGCGAACGGCGCCAGCGTTGGCGGCCTGCGCCGAAAGCGCGTGGGTTATAGCATGTGATGTACGCTTGACAAGCACCGGACAGGACAATTCTGGCGGTCACGACGCCTCTTCGCCCGTCAGCGCCCTTTTCATGTTCACCGCCGCATGCCGCAACCGTTACTGGCGATTCGATCGGCCCGGATTATACTGCCCGGTGGAAGGGTCTGGACAAATCGCGGAGGAAACCATGCGGAAATACAAAACGGAGACGAGCGGGATGAAACACCAACGCGCGGGTGGCCGGTTCGCTGCGGCGGTCGCGTTTGCAATCATGCTGGCGCCGTCAGCGGCCTTGGCTTCCCCGGTGGGCAAGGGCAGTTTCGAGGGTGCGACCGGCCATACGACCTCCGGCTCGGTCACCGTCACGGAGCAGGACGACCGCTACGTTATCGAGCTTGGCGGGGATTTCGTCCTTGATGGCGCGCCCGATCCTTATGTGGCGCTCGGAAAGGGCTCGGCCTTGGTCAGGGGCGGACTCATTGACGTGCTGGGCGCGAATACCGGCAAACAGCGCTATGAGGTGAAGGTGAGCCCGGCGCTTGAGGACGCCACACAGGTCCTGATCTGGTGCAAGAAATATTCGGTGCCGATCGGCGTGGCGCCGATCAACTAGGGCGTAGTCTCATAAGAACCATATGACGGCTGCTGCGGGCGTGTCGGTTCCGGGCGGGTTTTGTCTCAATCGTCCGACGGGATGGCGTCAGCCTTTCCGAAGAAACTCAAAACCCTTTGCGGAATGTCCATGTTTCACGCTAAAGATTTATGCGGAACCGCCATGCAGGGTTCCGGGGCGCGAAGCGCCCGCACCAAGTGTTGAGCGCCGACCGATTCAGCGCCACTCCCTTTGACTTTTGGGGTCGGAGCGCCTGCGGCGTATGTCCGGGTCCAAAGGTGGCGGGGACAGGCCTGGTGGGGGTGTTGCAACTTCCCGATCATCGGGACCGGGACCATTTTGCGGGGGCGCACCGCGAGGGTCGGTCTTTGGGAGAGGTTTCCATGGCAGAGAGGGGTAATTCACCTGTGGATTCGATTTTTGATGGAACGGACAAGATAATTTGTGAAGCGCTCGACCTATGTAGGCAAAAATTGAAACAGAAAACCACCTGTCGGAAACTTTCGGCAGCTTTGCCGGCCGGTTTCGAGGCGGGAATTGTTTCATCGCTCTTTGAACGGATAGAAGGTAATTTTGAACTGATAGTAGATAACTGGCCCGGAGGCACTCCGTCAGCGGAAAATTGGCGGGAAGAACCTCAAACTAATATCCGTGACAAAAATAAAAAACCAGAAGAGGTGCTGGAACGCGCAATCGCGGTCTTGGCGAAATTGGGCGATTTGCCTGAATGGTGCAATCAGGTTCCCGTGGCCTCCGGCCTTGTTAATCAGTATTCCGACAAGCGTGCTGCTGTCGACCTCGTCCGCATGGATGGCAATGCCGCGGAACTGGTGGAACTGAAATGGAAAAGCGATGCGCCGCTTTTCGCCCTCTTCGAGGTTCTGGACTATGGATTGGCGTTGCTCTTGAGCAGGAGGAACGCGGAGAAGTTCGGGTATCGCGATCGCGATCTAAAGCTGATTGACGCGCTTGTGGTAAAACTCGCCGTTCTGGCTCCATCTCAGTATTACGATGGGTACGATTGCCGGAAATATGCGGACGTAGTCAACGAAGGATTGCGGCAGCTTCGCGACACCCATCCCGATTTGCCCGAGATGAGCTTTCGTTTCCTGCGGTTTCCAAGCTGGTTTGATGAACTCCCTTTCAAGACCGGCGCCGAGGTGAATGCGTTGTGGAAGGTCGGCGATGATGATCCGCGCCGGGTGAAATTACGTAAGGCAATGAGCGCGCTTGAGCCCGTAAGGTGGGAGGCTCGATCGTGCGAATTCGAATCCATCGCGGGGCCGAAGAGATCGGCGGTAACTGCGTCGAACTTCACGCGGAAGGGGCGTCAATTCTGCTGGATCTTGGCGAGCCACTGATGGGTGACGAATCCGGCGAGCAAGCGTTGCCGGATATTCCGGGCCTGACGGACGGTTCAAACGAAAGTTTGCTGGGGGTCGTGATTTCTCACCCTCACCCGGACCATTATGGCCTCGTCCGCTTCGCATCGCCCTCTCTTCCGAAATACATGGGACGGGAGGCCGACAAGCTGATGATGGGACCACTTAGGTCATGTTGACAGATTGGATTTCCAAATCGGCGTAAATGTGCTTCAAGTTTCCTTTTGAGGAGGCTATCGCGGCTTGATTGTTGATGGAAAATGCCGAGTGGGCGTTTTTTGAACCATTTTTGATTGCCATTCGGGGCGTGGTGGGCGACCGGCCTCGGATCGTCGTCGAATTCCGGATGCTGTATTCCGGATAGCCCGAACCGGCTCTCCTTGGCGTGACCTGCCCGAAGAGTTTGGCGCGTGGTCGAGTGTCTATCGCCGTTTCAGGCGCCGGACGCCGGCCGGCCTGTGGGAGACGATCGTGGAGGCGCTCAATGAAAGCGGCGCCATGCCCGGGGATCGGGTTCAAACGATAGACTGTCATCCGTGCCCATCATTTGGCGGCGGGCGCAAAGGGACTCGAAAACAAGGTTTAGGCCGCTCAAAAGGTGGCTTTACGACTAGGACCCACCTCATTGCCAACGCTCGCGGATTGCCTGTCAGGGCGGAAATGACCGGCCTCCGACTTTAAAGGCTTCGATGCCCTGGTTGACGATGATCCGCCAAATGCCAAAGTGTTTCCGGCCGACCGCGGTCACGACAGTGATCACATTCGCAAAACAATCACCCGACGCGCAGGCGCACCGATCATTGCGGGAAAGGCCAATCGTAAAGTCCCAATTCAGATTGATGCGATGACAGACGCTTTGACAAACCGAGGCGAGCGGCGTGTCAACAAACTCAAATGCTCACGCCGTCTTGCAACGCGCTACGATAAAACCGCCGCCGGCTATCCCGGCTTCATTCAAATCGTAGCCGTGCGGCTTTGGGTCAAGAGTTCGTCAACATGACCTAAGGAATGTCTGACTGCGTTGTTTTATGAGTTCAGCTTGGAAGATCACATGCTGCGCATGATCGAATGATTCGTTGGTCTGTTCGGTATCCGCGCACATCTGCGCTCTCATTACAACGATATCGGGTAGCCTTATTGGACCAACCTGAATGGTGGTTGCTCTGAACAGCCTTCTTTGCCTCGCGCCGAATTTCGCCTAAAGCGACGGCATGACGAACAGCAGGCGCAAAGGCGCGGTGGCCGCGGGACACCGGCTGACAGCCGGGACGGCGGCGAATATGTTAAGCGAGGGCGGGCATGCGGCGGATGCCGCAATCGCGGCGCTGGCGATGGCCTGCGTTTGCGAACCGGTGCTGGCCTCTCCGGGCGGCGGCGGATTTGCGATGACGCGCGATGCGGCATCGGGCCGGGCCGCGTTGATCGACTTCTTTCCCCATACGCCATTGAAGCGACGGGGCGATACCGGGCGAGGCGTGCGGGAAATTCTGGCCGATTTCGGCACGGCGACGCAGGCGTTCCACATCGGGCCGGCAACCACGGCGACACCCGGCTTCTTCGCGGGGATCGAGGCAATCCACGCCCATGGCGCCGGCGCGCCGCTTGCGGAGTTGTTCGCCCCGGCGGTCAAAGCGGCGCGCGAAGGCGTTTCCGTTACGCCATATCAGCACTATTTGGCGACGGTCGTACGGCCGATCCTTGTTGCTACGGCGGAAGCGCGAGCGCTGTTCGCGCCGCGGGGCGACGTGACGGAAATCGGCGAAATATCTCACAATCCGGGCCTGGCCGACGCGTTTGAAGTGATGGCCGCAGATGGATTTGCGGCAGGTCCGGTCGGGCGCGAAATCGTCTCCGGACAACGTGGCCGCGGCCATCTGACAGCCCAGGATCTTGAAGCCTATCAGGCGGTCGTACGGAAACCGCTTGCTGTCATGGCGGGTGGAGACCGCGTGTTTCTCAATCCCCCGCCGGCCGCCAGCGGAACTCTCATCGCCTACGCGCTCGGCAGGCTCGAAGCGACCGATGGAACGGCATTTGCGCGAGCCTTGTCGGACACCGATCGGGCCCGGCGCAATGCGAACGGCGATGTCGCCCGGCTGCTGGATCGTCCCGTGCGCCAACGCGGCACGACTCATATTTCGGTCATCGACGCGAATGGCAATGCTTGCGCGGTAACCGTGTCAAACGGCGAAGGTAATGGCGAGCTTGCCGGACCGTTCGGCTTCATGCCCAACAACATTCTGGGCGAAGAGGACGTCAATCCGCATGGCGACGACGGCTGGCCGGAGAATACCCGCCTCGCTTCCATGATGTGCCCCGCGATTATCGAAACGGGCAAGGGTGGATTGATCGCACTGGGATCGGGTGGATCAAACCGCATCCGGTCGGCGATATTGCAGGTAATCGCCCGGCTGGCGCTGGACGGCGCCGGCCTGAAGGAAGCCATCGACGCGCCGCGCCTGCATGTGGAAAACGGGCACATGGATTTTGAAAACCTGTTTGATGAGAAAACGCGCATGGCGCTGACAAAGGAATTCAGCGACCATCGTTCGTGGCCCGAGCCGAACATGTTTTTTGGCGGAGCGCATGCCGTGGAAATGAGCGCGGATGGTGGGTTTTCGGGCGCTGGCGACAACCGCCGTGATGGCGTCTCGATTGTCGTGGAATAACCGTCAGCCGATCTGCCAGGCGACCCAGACAAGGGTCAATGCGATGATCCACAGGGCTATGCGCCCCGAACGGGTATGCCGGGCCTCGGCCTTGCCGATTTTTATTGCCGTTTCGTCGTCGAATCTCAGGCCGTGTTCGGCCATGGCGCCGATTTCCTCGGACAACCGCTCGGCGCGCTGCTTGAATTCCGGTGCCTGACGGACAAGGGAGGCCAGAGCCTTCACTCCGTCATTGGCATCCTGCAACGCGGCCCGCGGCCCAAGATTGCCGATGACCCAATCCGATACCACCGGGTCGGCCGCTTTCCACATGTTGAACTCAGGATCGAGCGTACGCGCAACGCCCTCAACCACGACCATCGTCTTCTGTAGCAAAAGGAGTTCCGGCCGCGTTTCCATGTCGAACAACTCGGTGACCTCGAACAGCAGCGTCAGCAGCCTGGCCATTGATATCGTGTCGGCCGACTGGCCCTGTATCGGTTCGCCGATCGCCCGGATCGCCTGGGAAAAGGCGGCCGTGCCGTGCTTTGACGGCACATAGCCGGCTTCGATATGCGCCTCAGCCACACGCGAATAGCTACGGGTTATGAATCCGTGCAAGATTTCGGCGAGGAATCGCCGCTCTTTCCTGCCAATGCGGCCCATGATGCCGAGGTCGACGGCCACGATGTCGCCTTCAGCGTTGACAAACAGGTTTCCCGGGTGCATGTCGGCATGAAAAAAACCGTCACGCAACGTGTGACGCAGGAAATTCCGGACAAGGTCGCGGGCGAGGCGTTTGAGATCGTGACCCGCCGCCTTCAGCCCGTTGATGTCGGAAAACTTCGTGCCGTCGACCCATTCGAGCGTCAACACATCGCGGCCGGTGCGTTCCCAGTCGACTGAAGGAACCCTGAATCCCCGATCATTGGCGGTGTTTTCGGCAAGCTCCGACAGCGCCGCGGCCTCCAGCCGCAGATCCATTTCAAGTTTGGTGATGCGTGCAAGCGTTTCGGTAACCTCCACCGGTTTCAGCCGGCGGGCAGCGGGGATGAAACGTTCCTGCAGTCGCGAGGCGAGGAAATAGCTTTCCAGATCATTGAAGAACCGCCTTCGCACTCCGGGCCGGATGACCTTGACCGCGACCTTTTTGCTGACGCCATCCGATGTTGTTTCGGCGAAATGGACCTGCGCGATGGATGCGGCGGCGACCGGTTCGCCAAAGCCCGAATACAATTCGTCTGCCGTCCTGCCCAGGGAGGCCCGGATCACCGCCTTTGCGTCGGCGGTCGGAAACGTTTCCATCCTGTCCTGCAAACCGGCAAGATCGTCGGCGATATCGTGCCCGACCACATCGGGCCGCGTCGCCAGGAACTGGCCGAGCTTGACATAGGAAGGTCCGAGCCGCTCGACCGCCGCAGCCAGACTGCCGGCGCGATCCCGGTGTTTCGTTTCGTCTTTCGCCAGCGCGCTGCCGACGCGCCAGGCAAATCTCGCAAAACCGTCGAACTGTTCACTTGGAATGGCGGCGATCACGCCTTCACGGACCATGATCCAGCCCGCGCGCAGCAACCGGAAATATGCACCCGTCGCGGACATCGGCTATTCAAAGTTTCCAGCCGGAATGACAGGCGGCGATACCGCCGGAATAATTGCGCCAGGTAACCCGCTCAAACCCGGCCGCCCCAATCGTGCGGCCAAACTCTTCCTGACACGGAAACCTCGTGATGGATTCGACCAGATAGCGATAGGGCTCGTCATCCCCCAGTACGACCCGACCGATCGCGGGAATGGCGTTGAAGGACCAGGCTTCATAGGCTTTGTCCAGCAGCGGCATATCGACTTGCGAAAATTCGAGGCACATGAAACGTCCACCGGTTTTCAGCACACGAAAGGCTTCAGCCAGCGCCCGATCGATACGCGGCACATTTCTGATCCCGAACGAAATCGTGCAGGCGTCGAAGCCGGCGTCATCGAATGGAAGTTCTTCGGCATTGGCTTCGACGAACTGCGTGTTTTCCGCCAATCCGGGCTTGTTGGCCCGTTCACGGCCGACCGCCAGCATCGACGTGTTGATGTCGGACACGGTGACCTGGGCGGTCCCGCCGCTTGCCTCAACGATCCTGAAGGCGACGTCGCCCGTGCCGCCGGCCATGTCCAGTGCCCGCCAGTCACGTTTTCGCGGCGGATTTAGCCAGGCGACCATGGCCTGCTTCCACAGCCGGTGCATGCCGGCAGACATCAGATCGTTCATCAGGTCATAACGATCGGCCACCCGGTGGAAGACATGATCGACCATCGACTGTTTTTCGCCCTGCCCGACCTGTCTGAAGCCATAGGCGGTCTCCATGCCGTCGGCTGATGTCGTGCATTGCCCAGCCAAATCGCGATTCCCCGTTCGCCTGCCCGCGTAAATTCGTGGCGAACCATAGCGGATCATCCGCCGCCGCGCCATCGTTACCGGCAGATGGCTTGGTGCGTTTTGCCGCGTTGGTTACCGTCGCGAAAATCCGGAATGAGGGAGACATGGTGCTGAAGGCGGAATTACACCGCCATCTCGACGACAAAACTGTGATTCAGCTTCGTGCGCAGGTATCGGTGGCAGCGATCAGCCGTTAATGTCTTTTCCGGCAAGGAGTTCAGGGAGAAGCCGCCATGGCAGGTGCGACCGTCGTCGATCATCCGCTCATCAAACACAAACTGTCGATCATGCGCGACAAGGAAACGTCCACCGCCCGCTTCCGCCGGCTGTTGCGCGAAATTTCCCTGTTGCTTTGTTACGAGGTCACACGTGATCTGGAATTGACGATCAGGCGCATCGAAACGCCGCTGGAACCGATGGACGCTCCGATCCTGGAGGGCAAGAAGCCAGTGTTCGCGTCCGTTTTGCGCGCGGGCAACGGGCTGCTGGAGGGTATGCTTGACCTTGTCCCCGCGGCCAGGGTGGCGCATGTCGGCCTCTATCGCGATCATGACACATTGGAAGCGATCGAGTACTATTTCAAGGCGCCGACGGATATAGGCGACCGACTCGTCATCGTCGTCGATCCGATGCTGGCGACGGCCAATTCGGCGACCGCCGCTGTCGAAAAGCTGAAAGGGCGTGGCGCATCCAATCTGCGCTTTCTGTGCTTGTTGGCCGCGCCCGAGGGCATAAAGCGGTTCAATGAGGCGCATCCCGATGTGCCGATCTTTACCGCCGCGATCGACAGTCATCTGAACGAGAAGGGCTACATCGTTCCGGGCCTGGGAGATGCCGGCGACCGCATGTACGGCACAAAATAGCGGCATGCCATAATTTTATCGAAGTTATCGGCGCCCGGTTGACGCCGTCGCGCCGGTCACTCATGTCGGGCCTGAGGTCAAGAAGCCGAGCGGCAGTGATCCTGAAAGATCGCGGGCTTGACAACACGCCCGCCGGCATGAGCTTTCTGAAGCGGCTGAACAAATTCCACGTCGAGAACCGGACGCTTTATCCGGCGCAGTGAATCGCTTCGTTTATGAACTCATGACCTGAGCTATCCGCCGTATGATAGGACGTTTTGTCCGCGGCTTTTCTTCCGAGACGGTTATTGCGTGCTTGATGGCGCTTTCAGCGGCATCGGCATCGCCGGAACTGCGCGCGTGGACCATCGCTATCGGATCGCCGAAACGCACCGCCGCGCCGATGGGAAGAAGGAATGTCAGGCCGACCGCGTGGTCGACCGCATCTTGCGGCCTGGTTCGCCCGCCACCAAGCGCAACGACAGCCAGACCAATATCCCGCGTCGCCATTGAGGAAATAAAACCACTGTTCACGGACACGACCTTGCGCGTCACGGGAGCAACTGGCAAATGGCGTGAATGGTTTTCGACAAAGTCCGCCGGCCCTCCCAGCGCGGTCACCATTCGGCCGAAGGATTCGGCGGCGCGGCCCGAATCCAGGGCTTCCAGCGCCATGGCCGTCGCCTCGCAATTGGAGCAGGCCCGTCCGCAAAGGTGCAGCAGTTCGGCGCAAAGCGCCATTGTGACCAGTTCCAGCCGGCGGTCGCGTTTCGCGCCGGTCAGGAATTCGACGGCGCTCGTTACCTCAACGGCATTGCCCGCCGCAGACGCCAGTGGCTGGTTCATGTCGGTTATCAGGGCGGAGGTCGGCAAATCCGCGCCATTGGCGACCTCCACCAGTGTCTTTGCCAGTTTTGAGGCCTCATGCGGCTTGTCCATGAAAGCACCGTTACCGGCCTTCACGTCGAGCACCAGCGCCTGCAATCCCGCGGCGAGTTTTTTCGACAGGATTGAGGCCGTGATCAGCGGTATCGATTCCACGGTCGCGGTGACGTCTCGTATCGCATAGATGCGCTTGTCCGCCGGCGCCAGATTGGCGGTCTGGCCGATAATGGCGCAGCCTGCTTCGCGAACGGTGCTTCTGAACATGTCGTTGTCGGGTTGCACCTGATAGCCGGGAATCGACTCCAGCTTGTCGAGCGTGCCGCCGGTGTGCCCGAGGCCCCGGCCCGAAATCATCGGGACATGGACGCCGCAGGCCGCCAGGATTGGCGCGAGCATCAGGGAAACATTGTCGCCGACGCCACCGGTCGAGTGCTTGTCGACAACCGGTCCAGGCATGTCGTCCCAACGAAGAACGTCACCGGAATCGCGCATGGCGAGCGTCAGGGCGACAGCCTCCTCGCGGTTCATGCCGTTGAAGAAGACCGCCATTGCCAGCGCTGCGACCTGGGCGCAGGTAATCTTGTCGCGGGTCACGCCGGCGATGAACCCGGCAATTTCGGACGCGGACAAGGGCTTGCCCTCGCGCTTGCGGCGTATGATTTCCTGGGGCAGCATTCGTGCCGGTCCATCAGACGCCGAACGGCGTCCAGACGGTCTTGATTTGAGTGGCATGGCGCAGGAATTCCTCTCCCTGCCCCTGAATCCGATCATACCAGTCGCGCGCGTTGCCGTGGTCGGTCCAGACCGGCTTCAGATTTCCGGCGGAATGTTCCTCGACATTGGCCGAACCTTCCGCGGAGCCGAAATACCACATCGCATCGACGCCGTCGTGCCTGGCCATCGCATCGGCCAGCGTTTCGCGATCGCCGGTGACGATATTGACCACGCCGCCGGGCACATCCGATGTGTCCAGCACCTGATAGAGATCGCAGGCGGAAAGCGGTTGCGCCGGCGAAGGTGTGACGATGACCCGGTTGCCCATGGCGATGGCGGGAGCGACGAGCGAAATGAAGCAGAGCAGCGGTGTTTCATCGGGGCAGGAAATGCCGATGACGTCATGGGGTTCGACAAGCGCCAGCGACAGCATGCGCGGCTGCGGCCCGCGCACCGCGCCGTCATATTTGTCGGCCCAGGCGGCGTAATGCATGATGCGCGCGATCGACGTATCGACTTCGCGCGCCGCCGCGGCAGGTTTCGCGCCGGCTGTCCGCGCCAGGCGTTCGGTGAATTCGTCGGACCGCATTGCCAGATTTTCCGCAAGGAAATAGAGCACTTGCGCACGACCATGGCCGGTCATTGAGGACCAGCCGTCAGCGCTGCGTGCGGCTTGGACCGCATTGCGGATGTCCTTGCGGTTTCCCAAGCCAACCTCGGTAATGTGTTTTCCCTTCGCATCAAGCACCGGATAGGAATAGCCGGAATCGGGACGCGCCTGTCTGCCGCCGATATACATCTTGACGGTGCGGTCGAGACCGCCGCCGGCGCCGTCGGGCATTGGAGTGGCTCTGGCAATGGCCGGCGCGGCTGCAAGCGGCTTCGCCCTTTTCTGCCAACCGGGCACGAGATATTCGAACATGCCCTCGCGACCGCCCTCGCGGCCATAACCGCTTTCGCGATAACCGCCGAAGCCAGCCGCGGCATCGAACAGATTTGTCGAGTTGATCCAGACCACGCCGGCCTTGACTTTGCGCGCCGCATCGAAAGCCTCGTCAAGATCCTGTGACCAGATTGAGGCCGCAAGGCCGTAACGGCTGTTGTTGGCCAGTTCGATAGCTTCTCCCGGCGTGCGGAAGGTCATCGCCGTTAGCACCGGCCCGAAAATTTCTTCCTGCGCCAATTGCGAAGCCGGCGAAACGCCGGTGAACAGCGTCGGCGGGAAGAAGCAGCCCTTTGCCGGCAGATCGTTCGCCCAGCTTGACTGCCAGCACTCGGCGCCATCCGCTTTTCCGGCTTCAACGCTGGTGACGATGCTTTCCATCTGCACCGGAGCGACGACGGCGCCCATATCGACGGCCTTGTCGAGCGGATCACCGACGCGCAGCGTTTCCATGCGCGCCTTCAGTTTGGCAAAGAAGCGGGGCGCGGTCCCTTCCTGCACCAGTGCCCGCGAGCCGGCGCAGCAGACCTCGCCCTGATTGAACCAGATGGCGTCGACAACGCCTTCGACCGCCGCATCGACATCGGCGTGATCGAACACGATGAACGGCGACTTGCCGCCTAATTCCAGAGACAGTTTTTTGCCCGATCCCGCGGTTCGGCGCCTGAGAACCCGTCCGACTTCCGTCGAGCCGGTAAACGCCAGTTTGTCGATGCGGTCATGACCGGCGATAGCCGCGCCGGTCTCACCGCCGCCATTGACGATATTGACCACACCGGCCGGCAATCCGGCTTCGGCGCAGATTTCAGCGAACGCCATGGCGGTCAGCGGCGTGTGCTCGGCGGGTTTCAGCACAACGGTGCAGCCGGCCGCCAGTGCCGGCGCTATCTTCCACGCCAGCATGAGCAGGGGGAAATTCCACGGGATGATTTGCCCGCAAACCCCCGCCGGCCGAAACCCCGGGAATTCGCTGTTGCGTAGTTCCGCCCAGCCGGCGTGGTGGTAAAAGTGCCGTGCGGCCAACGGGATGTCGATATCGCGCGTTTCACGGATCGGCTTGCCGTTGTCCATGGTTTCCAGAACCGAAAGGAAGCGGGCGTGTTTCTGAATGTGGCGGGCGAGCGCATAGATGTGGCGGGCGCGTTCGTTTCCGGTAAGCGCCTGCCATCCGGTTTTGGCACGGGTGGCCGCGGCGACAGCCTCGTCCACCTCCGCCCTGGCGCCATTGGCGACCTCGGCGAGCTTTTCACCGTTTGCCGGGTTTGAGACGGTAAATGTATTCTCCCCCGGCTCGGTGAACGCCCCGGCGATGAAATGGCCGAACCTGCCTTTGTGTCCGGCCAGCCAGTCGCGAACGATGGCATTGTCCTCAGGCGCGGGTCCGTAGTCCATCGTCCCGAGAATGTCCTTGATCTCGTTCATGGCGTGATATCCTCAAGCGATGCCGTGGCGGTTGGCCGCCGAATAGCGTCCGGTGACGAAATGTTCGATCTGGCGCTCAATATCACCGAGCAGCGAACTGGCGCCGAAGCGGAACAGGTCCGGCCGCAGCCATTCGCGCCCCAGTTCCTCTTTCATCAAAAACAGCCAAGCGAGTGCACCACTGGCGGCGCGGATACCGCCGGCGGGCTTGAAACCGGCATGATATCCGCTGAGTTCCAGATAGTCGCGGATAGCGCGAACCATGACAAGGCTGACCGGAAGCGTCGCATTGACGCCTTCCATGCCGGTCGATGTCTTGACGAAATCGGATCCGGCCATCAGCGCCACCATCGAGGCCTTGTAGACATTTGTCAGCGTCTTCAGTTCACCGGTGGCGAGTATGGTTTTCATATGGGCCTCGCCACAGGCTTCGCGCATCTGCCGGACCTCGTCGTAGAGAGACGGCCAGTCGCCCCGTAGCACCTGCGCGCGATTGATGACGATATCGATCTCGGCTGCGCCCCGGTCCGCCGCATAGCGGATTTCGGCCAGCCGCTGCCGCAACGGCGTCAGACCCGCGGGGAATCCGGTCGCCACGGATGCCACGGGAACGCCCGATCCCTCAAGCGACCTGACGGCGGCGTCGACCATGACCGGATAGACGCAAACTGCGCTCGCGGTGAGGTTATGGTCGGAAAGCCCGAGTGCATCGACGAGGTCGGCGCGCAGCGGATTACGCGCCTTCGCACATAATCGGCGCACACGTTCCTCGGTATCGTCGCCGGCCAGCGTGGTCAGATCCATGCACTCGATCGCGCGCACGAGCCAAGCCGCCTGCCATTTCCTCTTCACGGTCCGCCTCGTGGTGAGCGTCGCCGAACTCCGCTCGGCGGCCGACAGATTGATCGAGACATGATCGAACCATTCGGGTGTCAGCGGCGTGCCGTCATTGCGCGGGCGATTGTGATGCGGCGCGACCGGATGCGAGACTTTCGCCGCGGCGGTCGCCGGCGTTTCATGATCTGTCTTGGCATTCATGCCATTACTTCAACCATACAAATACTTCACGGCGGTCAAACCGACACGCGGCAGGCCGGGGTTGTTATTTCAAGGCGTCACCGTCAAAGCCGAGCGGTAACAATGCTCCAAGCGTCGTTGTTTCCACAACGCCTTCATCATCGCACAAATGCAGCGCCGTGTCCGGTCCGGCGAATTCCGCAAGCCGCTGGCGACACCCGCCACAGGGCGTCACTTTCGCTTTTTTTTCGGCGATCACGAGAATTTCGGCGATCCTTCCGCCGCCATCCATGACCAGATGCGACAGCGCCGTCGTCTCGGCGCACCAGCCTTCGGGATAGGAAGCGTTTTCTATATTGCAGCCGGCGAATACACGCCCGTCGACGGTCCGCAACGCCGCACCGACCGGGAACGCCGAATAGGGCGAATAGGATTTGGCCATGGCCGCACGCGCGGCGAGATAAAGATATCGTCCGCGAATTCTCACCGTTCACCGTTCCTTGACGTAGGGTACGCCGCCGGCCTTCGGCGGGGTCGCCTTGCCGATGAATCCGGCAAGCAGGATCACCGTTAGCACATAGGGCAAAGCCTGGAACACCTGTACCGGCACGGCGCCGACACCCGGTATCGCCTTGCCCTGCAGTACGATGGCGATGGCGTCGAGATAACCGAAGAGCAGGCAGGCGAACATGGCGTTGACCGGCTTCCACTTGGCGAAGATCAGCGCCGCAAGTGCGATAAAGCCGCGACCGGCGGTCATGTCTTTCACAAAACCGGCATTTTGGGCGACAGCCAGATAGGCGCCGGCGAATCCGCACAGCGCGCCGCAGCAGATGACCGCGCGGTATCTGAGCCAGGTCACCGAAATGCCCGCGGTGTCCACCGCCGCGGGATTTTCGCCGACGGCTCGCAGCCTCAGTCCAAACCGCGTCCTGAACAGCACCCACCAGGTGATCGGCACCATGGCGAAGGCGAAATAGACCAGAACCGAGTGGCCGGATATCAGGCCGGAATAGATGTGGCCGATCACCGGTACGTCGGCGAGCGCATTGGCGCCAGGCAGGTCGATGGTCGTAAACCGGCTTCCTTCCGCCGAAAGCGACGGGGTTCGGCCACCCTGGCGGAACCATGCCTGGCCGAGGATCACCGCCGAGCCGGCAGCGATGAAGTTGATCGCGACGCCGGAGACAATCTGGTTGCCGCGATGGGTGATCGAAGCGAAACCATGCACGAGCGCCAGAAACACCGAGGCGGCGACGGCGGCAAGCAGGCCGACCCAGGCGGAGCCGGAGACATAAGCCGCTGACGCACCCGCGAATGCGCCCGCAAGCATTTTGCCTTCAAGTCCGATGTCGAACACGCCGGAGCGTTCGGAATAGAGCCCCGCCAGACATGCCAACAGCAGCGGAGCCGATACCCGCAACATGGAGTCAAAAACGTTGAGTCCGAATATGAGGCTGAAAAATTCCATCTGTCAGCCTCCGGCTTTTTCAGATTCGAGCCCGGCGGATTTCGGTCTCAGACCGGCGAATGCGGTTTGCACGGCTGGCCGGAACATATGCTCCAGCGCGCCGGCGAAAAGAATCACAAGGCCCTGGATGATGACGATCATGTCGCGGCTGATGTTCGGCATCTCGAACGCGATCTCCGCACCGCCCTGGTAGAGCGTACCGAACAGGATTGCCGCGGGAATGATGCCGGCCGGATGTGAGCGGCCCATCAGCGCCACGGCGATGCCGACGAAGCCCGCGCCGGTGACATAATCAAGTTGCAGGCGGTGCTGATCGCCCATCACC
Source organism: Rhizobiaceae bacterium (assembly GCA_965204295.1). GTDB lineage: Bacteria > Pseudomonadota > Alphaproteobacteria > Rhizobiales > Rhizobiaceae > JAWKWH01. The sequence continues at coordinate 152,026 of OZ241973.1, read as the reverse complement.
GGATTGAGCGCCATCATTCCCGCGAGTGCGCCGGAGATCATCATGGTGACGATGACAATCCGCGCCTCGCTGATGCCGGCGTAGCGCGCCGCCGTCGGACTGAAACCCATCGTGCGGATTTCGTAGCCGAGTTTCGTACGCCAGATCAGCACCCAGACCGCCGCCGCCATCAAAAGGGCGAGCAGAAATGACAGATTGAGCGGCGTCGACCGGATCGACGCTCCAAACAGTTCCAGCAGCCAGTCGAGTTTGGGCAAATGCGCGCCTTCCAGGAAAGTCCGGGTCTGCGGCGCCATCGAACCGGCCGGCTTCAAGGCACCGACCAGCAGATAAACCATGACGCTTGCGGCGATGAAGTTGAACATGATCGTTGTTATCACGATATGGCTGCCGCGCCTGGCCTGCAGATAGGCAGGGATCAGGGCCCACAGCGCGCCGAGCATCGCCGATCCGCCAATGGCTATAAGAAAAGTCAGATACCACGGCAGTACGCCGTCAAGCGCAAGGCACGGCACCGCGACGCCAAGCCCGGCAATATAGGCCTGCCCCTCGCCGCCGATATTGAACAGGCCGCAGTGAAAGGCGACCGCAACCGCCAGTCCGGTAAAGATGAAGTTGGTGGCGTAGAACAGCGTGTAGCCGATGCCTTCGCCCGAGCCGAACGCGCCCTGCAACAGCAGTGTCGCCGCCCGAACGGGGCTTTCGCCGACCAGCAGCACGACCAGGCCGGCGACCGCGAAGGCGACGATCAGGTTGATCAGCGGGATCAGGCCGTAATCGACCCAGCCGGGGAGTTTTGCGTAGGGCGCCGCCATGACCTTACGCCGCCTCCTCGCCTTCGACACCGGCCATCAGCAGGCCGAGTTCGCCTTCGGTCGCTTCCGGGCCGCGCTCGCCGACGACCCGGCCGGCGAACATGACCAGGATGCGGTCCGACAGGCTGCGGATTTCATCCAGTTCGACGGATACCAGCAGCACCGCCTTGCCGGCGTCGCGCATTTCGATGACGCGCCGGTGTATGAATTCGATCGCACCGACATCGACGCCACGCGTCGGCTGCGAAACGATCAGCGCTGCCGGATCCCGTTCCATCTCCCGGGCCAGAATGATCTTCTGCTGATTGCCGCCGGAGAAATTGGCCGTCCGCAGCCGGCAGTCCGGCGGGCGGATGTCATATTTCTCAATCTTTGCAAGCGCGTCGCCGCGGATTCCCGCGATATTCTGAAACAGGCCGGAATTGTACATGCCATTGCCGTGATAACCGAGAATGGAGTTTTCGTTCTGCTCGAATTGCAGCACGAGACCCATGTGGTGCCGGTCTTCCGGCACATGCGCCATGCCGCGCCGGCGCAATTCGGCCGGGTCGGCCTGCCCGGTCACGCCGATGGGTTGCCCGTCGAGCATGACGGAGCCGGATTCGGCGCGGCGAATACCGCTGATCGCCTCGATCAGTTCTGACTGGCCGTTGCCGGCAACACCGGCAATCCCGACAATTTCGCCGGCGCACACCTCAAATGACACATTGTCGACCATTGTGACGCCGCGGCTGTCCTTGACGGTAAGTCCTTCGACCTTGAGCTTGACGTCGCCAGGATGCGCCTCGCCCTTGTCGACGCGCAGCAATACGCGCCGGCCGACCATCAGTTCGGCAAGTTCTTCCACCGTCGTGCCGGCTGTCTTGCGAGTCGCCACCATCGCGCCCTGGCGCATCACCGAGACATTGTCCGTCACCGCCATGATCTCGCGGAGCTTGTGGGTGATCAGGACAACGGTTTTGCCCTGCTCTTTCAACTGGCGCAGAATGCGAAACAAGTGGTCCGCCTCCGCCGGCGTCAGTACCCCGGTCGGCTCATCGAGAATGAGTATGTCGGCGCCCCGATAAAGCGCTTTCAGGATTTCGACCCGTTGCTGCAGGCCGACCGGCAGGTTGCCGACAAGGGTATCGGGATCGACTTCGAGACCGTATTCCTTTTCCAGCCTCTCAAGTTCGGCGCGTGCGTTGGCGATGCCGCCGGACAACAGCGCGGCGCCTTCCGCGCCGAGAATGACATTCTCAAGCACGGTGAAATTGTCGACCAGCATGAAGTGTTGATGAACCATGCCGATACCGGCCGCGATGGCCTGATTGGGGGAATGGATCACGGCCGGTCGGCCGCTAACTTCGATTTCACCGGAATCGGCTTGGTAAAACCCGTAGAGGATCGACATCAGGGTCGATTTGCCCGCGCCATTCTCGCCGATGATGCCGTGGACCGTCCCTTCCCCGACGTCAAGGTCGATATCGCGATTGGCGCGTACGGCGCCGAAGCTTTTGTTGATCCCCGTCAGCCTTATGGCCGACCGTCCACCCGTCTCTCCCATAACGCTTGCACGCCTTTTTATCGATCGGCCAAAATTTGGCGCGACCCTACCGCCAAGCCAAGCCGGCATGTGCATCGCACATGCGCACTCTCGACAATTTTTGCGCACCATGCAACATGGTTTCGCCATGAGTGAACGTATCGACAAGCCGGAAGTGCCGAGCGGGAGCGGATGATCGAGAAGTTGCCGTCGAAGCGTTTCACCGCTTGAGGAGCGGTCCGAACCGGAAATTCCGGTGTCGAAACCATTGCATTACTGAAGCGGATCACCCCGCCCGCGGCGGTTGCCACAGTTCGATCGGATTACCCTCCGGGTCATGAACACGGGCGAATCGTCCGTATTCCCCGTCCCACTCGGAGCGGGTTTCCACAGCAACTCCGCCTTCCTTGAGCTTCGCGATCATTCCATCAATGTCATCGACACGCAGGTTGAGCATCCACCCTTTGTCGGCGGCGAAGTAGTCGTTGTCATCCGAAAACAGAGAAAACACCGTCGGCCCGGCATTCTGCGACCACGGCCCGGAAGAAGAATCCGCCGATGCCCGTGATCGTGGCCATCCCGGTCAGGCGAACAGGCGCATCTGCTGGCCCGGCATCGGCCGTATGCGGGTTTCAAGGTCAAGCAGGAATTGCTTTATCGGCAGCCCGCCGCCAAAGCCCGTCAGCGAACCATCCGCACCGATTACACGGTGGCAGGGTACGACAATCGGCAGCGGATTCTGGCCGTTGGCGATGCCGACGGCGCGGCTTGCCGAAATATCCTCACCGATACGCCGCGCGATCTCGCCATAGGAAACGGTTTCACCGTAGGGTATGCCGTGAAGCGCCTTCCAGACCGCATTCTGAAAATCGCTTCCGGCGAACCGGATTGGCAGATCGAATTCCGTCAATTCGCCATTGAAGTAGGAATCGAGTTGACATCGCGTCTGCGGGAAGAAGCCGTCATCACGGACCCAGTCTCGTTTCGGTTTGACCGCCGTGCGGCCGGTCGGAAACGAAATGATGTCCAGTGTGGTATCCGAACCGGCAAGAAGCAATGGCCCGACGGGACTGTCATGATAGGTGTGGCGAAACGGTTCCATGATTCGAATTATCGCTGAATTTGCCCGGTTCTCCACCCGAAACTTGAAAAAAAGGAACCGCCGGCGCCGCCGGCGGTTCCTGGTTCAGGTCAGGCCTGCCTGTCAGTATGGGCAGTTGTTGTCCGACATGTAGTCGTGAACCGCGACGGCGCCGGAAATAATATCGACCTTGGCTTTTTCCACGGCGTCAATCATTGTCTGGTCAACCAGCGGCTTGTTGTCGTCGTCCATGGCGTAGTCGACGCCGCCTTCCTTCACTCCGAGCACGTTGAAGCCGTACGTGAAGGCATCGTTCTTGGCGTCGTTGAACGCGTTATAGACGGCGACATCGACGCGCTTCAGCATTGAGGTAAGCACCTTGCCCGGTTGCAGGCCGTTCTGGTTTGAATCCACTCCGATACCGAGTTTGCCTGCGTCGGCGGCGGCCTGCAGAACACCGATGCCGGTGCCGCCGGCGGCGGCATAAATCACGTCGGCGCCCTGTTCGATCTGCGATTTGGCGATTTCGCCACCCTTTGTCGGATCGTTCCACGCCGCGGGCGTGTCGCCTGTCATGTTCTGCAGTACATTCGTGGCGCCCGCCGATTTCGCACCGCCGACATAGCCGCAGCCGAATTTGCGAATCAGCGGAATGTCCATGCCGCCGATGAATCCGACTTTTCTGGATTCAGACGCCATCGCCGCCATGATGCCGACGAGATATGAGCCCTCATGTTCATTGTAGACCACCGAACGGACATTCGGAGCATCGACGAACGCGTCGATTACGGCGAAATCGGTGTCGGGATATTCGGCGGCGACTTTCTCAAGCGCGGCGGGCCAGGAGAATCCGGCCATCACAATCGGATCGTTGCCGTCCTTGGCAAAGCGGCGAAGCACTTGCTCGCGCTGCGAATCGTTCTGGATTTCGAACTCGCGGTATTCGATGCCGGCTTCCGCCCTGAATTTCTCCGCGCCGTTATAGGCGGCTTCGTTGTACGATTTGTCGAACTTGCCGCCCAGGTCATAGATGATCGCCGGCTTGATATCCGCGGCAAACGCCTGTGCGGCCATCGCCGTAGCGGCCATGAGGCCGAGAATGATACGCTTCATGAGTTTACAACCCCGTTGTTCATCTTGTTGTTTTCCCGCCCCCGGATCAGCCGGAATAAAACGGGCATGCGAAGGAGATTCCTCCACTGCCGCGCAGTCTTGCACGGAAAAATCGCGAATTCACGAAAAAAATTGAGCAATCGGTCAAGTGACGGTCGCGCAGTGAATGTAAATCATCAGTCGACCGGGACGCCCGCGCAGGAAACGCCGGTCCCCCGCAAACCGCAATAGCCTCCGGGGTTCCTGGCCAGATACTGCTGATGATCGGCTTCCGCATAGTAGAATTCCGGCGCCATGCGGATTTCGGTGGTGATCCTTTCCCGGCCCGCCCTCGCCAGCGCCTTGCCATAGGCTTTGCATGACGCCTCGGCCTGCGCCAATTGATCCGCGCCGGCGGCGTAGATCGCCGACCGGTAGGTCGTGCCGACATCGTTGCCCTGCCGCATCCCCTGCGTCGGGTCGTGGCTCTCCCAGAATATTTTCAGCAGTTTGCCGTAGCTGACGACTGTCGGGTCGAATACGACCATGACGACCTCGGCATGACCGGTAAGCCCGGTGCAGGTTTCCTGATATGTGGGATTGGGCGTCGTGCCGCCCGCGTAACCGGCCGCCGTGACCCAGACGCCGCCGGTTTGCCAGAACAGGCGCTCGGCGCCCCAGAAACATCCCATGCCGAAATAGGCGGCCTCCATTCCCTCGGGCCACGGTCCTTTGAGATCGCGTTTTGAAACAAAGTGCGTTCCGGATGTCGCCAGTGGCTCGTTGCGGCCGGGAAGAGCGTCGCCCGCCGCCGGCAGTTTGAGTTTCTTGTTCAGCATGTCCGACAGGAAAAACATCGTTTCTCTCCAAGGGCGAATCAGTTGGGCTTTTCGATGCAGCCGCGCCGCCTGCGTTTGTGTCCCGCAACGTAGAGCAGCAGGGCCAATATGCCCATCACCGCGAAACCCGGCTGGTTGAGCACCCATATCATGAACGGATCCCAGATCGCCGGCAGCAAAAACCGCTGGATGACGGCCTGCGACAGGTTGAGTGTGTCGGGCGAAATCTCGTACCAGCTGATGCCAAGCGGTTTCAATGTCACCGCGGATGCCGCGACCGAACGAGCGCCGTCCTGCACGGCCATGATGACGGCGACACACAGACAGATCATCGCCAGCAGTCGAAAGATAACGGCGACGTACGTATAGCTCATCGCCAGCAGTCGAAACAGGAACCGGATCATGGCGGACTCGCAATCCAACGGGTTCACGGGTGAAATCATGACATATGATGTCGCGGCGGCGAGCGCAATCACTGCCGGTCGCAATGACGTGAACCGTCAAGGGGCCCGATAGCCGGCAGGTCGGCCTTGGCAATCGGCGATCAATCGACTAGATGAGCGCCAGGCTTGGGGATTTTGGCCGGGTGAGGTGGCCGAGCGGTTGAAGGCGCACGCCTGGAACGCGTGTATAGGGGCGACTCTATCGGGGGTTCGAATCCCTCCCTCACCGCCACTATCCCTGTTACGAACCTGTTCAAGCCGTCTGTCAGGGGGGAATTTGTCGTGTTTTCAAAGGGGTTTGCCGGATGGATGCGAACCGCCGAGGCGCGGCGGCCCCCATATTCCGTCTCTGAACGGCCTTTCGTCTCCGGTCGGGCGAACCGCGCCGGATTCGGTTCGCTCTGAATTGTCCTCGCCTTTCCGATGGCTTGAGTTTCAATCCCGCCAAAACTGCGCACCCCGTTTCCATCGCTCCCGACCGAAACAGAGACCGAACACGTAGGAGGCGCAGGTCAGAGTGATGCAACAATACAGAGCGCAATCGGGCGGCGCCAATTGGCGTCCGAGCGTCAGTCGAACACCCTGGCGGGTTGCTTCTTCCACGGCAGGGAGGCCGTAAAGCAGAGGTCGTAAAGGCTGATCGCGCAGGGTTTCCGGCGCGAAACCAGCCGCGCTCCATCCGCCGCCATGCCCAGGCCCGGCCGATGGCGCGCAGCAGATGTGGGTTGTGTCCGCGGTCCATGGCGGCCTCGACATGCTTCGGCGGCAGAATGCGGGGGCGACGGCCGCGTTTGTAGGGTCCGAGTGGGGATGTGGACGCGGCCCGTTTCGGGCGCGGGCCTCAGGCGGCATGCTCTCGTTCGGGCGTCATCAGGCTCGCCGGCGCGACAAAGCCGTCGTGGCGCAGGTCGATGTCGAGCCCGTCCTCGCCGACCGTCGCCCGCGCCACAGCGACCCGCTTCTCGCGGTTGTTTGCCGTCACCTCGTCCCGCAGCGCCTCGTTGACGATCAGCTTGCGGTCGACCGCGTCGTAGTCGTAGCCGAGGGGCACATAGCCGTCCATCCACATGCCCTTCTTCTTCGAGGCGGCAACCTTGTCGCGGTTGTTTGCCATCACCTCGCGTTCGAACCGGGCGAAGGAGAGCAGGATGTTCAGCGTCAGCCGTCCCATCAAGGGGGTGGTGTTGAACGACTGCGTGACGGACACGAAGGTCAAGCCGTGGCGGTCGAAGATCTCGACCGGCTTGGAGAAACCCATCAACGCGCGGCGGAGGCAGTCGATCTTGTAGACGACGACCACATCGACCGGCCCGTCGTCGATATCGGCGATCAACTGCTTCAGCGTCGGGCGGTCCAGCGTGCCGCCGGAGGAGCCGCCGTCGTCGTAGTGCTCCCGCAAGGCGGGCCCAAGCCCTCGGCGCGCTGACTGGCGATATACGCCTCGCAGGCCTCTCGCCGTGCATTGAGGTTGTTGAACTCCATGTCGAGGCCTTCCTCGCTCGACTTGCGGGTTTAGACGGCGCGGCACAGACGGCGGACCGGTTCAGGCTTGCTTCTGCCGGTCATCGGACCCCTCCCGTCTGCTTGAGCCCGAAGAAGCGCCAGCCGTTCCAGTGGGCGACGGTGATCGCGCGGGCGACGGCGGAAAGCGACTTGAAGCGTCTACCTTACCATTCGAAGCCGTCCGCCAGCAACGGTGACCGTGTGCTCCTCGCCGCCCCACTTACGGACGAGCCCGGTGCCCGGAGCGGGTTTGCGAGGGTCGGCGATCCGGTTCTTGCTGCGCGCGCCGCCCTCGACCTCATCGGCCGGCAGACCTAGCACGCGGCGCAGCCCGCCATGAGCAAGCTCCTGGATGCGGTAGCCGACCCGCAGTTCCAGGTAGCGCCGATTGAACGGCGGCGGTTCGCCGAGGCCGGGGTGGAGGGGTTCCTCTGCGATGCGACCCGGCCGCGGGGCTCGGCGTGGCGACGGTGCAGCGGAACCGGGCGGCGCATGGGTTGGCGCCCCATCGCCGGCGGGTCTTCAAGCTCTCCCGCGATCCTGCCCTTGTCGAGAAACTCGCCGATATCGCGGGGCTCTATGTCAGCCCGCCCGCGCATGCGGTGGTGTTCTCGGTGGATGAAAAGTCGCACATTCAGGCCGCTTGATCGCACCCGGCCGGGGCTGCCGCTCAAGAAAGGACGGGGCGCCGCCATGACCCACGACGACAAGCGCAATGGCGCCACGACGCTCTTGGCGGCGGCGAACGTGCTGACCGGCGAGGTCTTCGGCAAGAACATGGCCCCTCACCGCGCCAGGGAACCCATCACGTTCCTGAACGCGCTCAAGCGCGACATCCCCAGCTGATGTTAAGGTCGTCCACCCGGTCCTGAACAACGTCGCCACCCACAAGACGCCCGCAGCGCCGGCTGGAACGTCATCCGCGCCGGACTTCCCCCTTCACGCCAACTTCGGCGTCATGGCTGAACGCCGTCGAGGGCTTCTTCGCCAAGCTCACCAGGCGCCGCCTCAAGCGCGCTGCCTTCCGCTCGGTCGTCAAACTCCAGGCCGCCATCGACCGCTTCATCGCCGGGCACAACGCCACCGAGGCCAAACCCTTCACCCGGCGCGCCGACCCCAACGCCATCATCGCCGCCGGAAACCAAGGGTTCCAAACATTGGAGCCATACCACTAGGGCAGCCGCGCGATTATCGATCCTGATGGTCTAAAGGGGAAGGCCATCCGCCCATTTGCACACAAACACAATCGGCGTATCGGAATTGAGCATTCGTTAGCATAGGCATCTACTGGTAAGGAACCGTCGAGGGCGATCATGCCGTCAGCCCGGTTGCAACTGACATGCTCCAGAATTCTGTCGCGTCCGAAATCCGGCTGTCCGGTGTCGACGGTCAGGATGCAGTATCCGACGCAGGAGGCTGTTTTCTCAATGCCCGACCGTATTTGGAGGAAGAACGAGTTGCCGAGATCGGACGCCAAAATCACGATCGCGCCAGCCTTTCTGTTTCTCAGGCTTCTGGCGATCAGATTGAACCGGTATCCGGTTTTTCCACAACTCGAACGACGTTGGCGCGCGTCTCTTCGCTAACGGATTCCGGCTTGTTCAGCATCCGGCTGACGACGACCGCGGATACACCGGCTACATGTGCGACGTCTCGTATTTCGGGACCGAACGGTTTATGCAATCGGATTCTGAATGCGCCACTTTGGTGGGTTCGAAAACAAAACTTGACGTTAAATCGATCTAGACGCAGGCTTTGATGCAATCGATTACAAACCCGCTTTCGATATGTGATCGATTGAAAATCCAGCGCACAAGGCGGGCGGATGCCGTTTGGAGATCGCGTGACCCGCCAGGGAGGAATTGCAAAAATGAACACATTGAAGACAGCCTTGGCGGCCGCGACCGCTCTTGCGACAGTCAATTTGGCCGCAGCGGCCGAGTTGGAGGTCACCCACTGGTGGACGTCCGGCGGCGAGGCGGCCGCGGTGAAGGTCATGGCCGACGCGTTCAACGCGGCAGGTCATACGTGGGTGGACGGCGCGATCGCCGGTGGCGGCAACGCCCGCCCGATCATCATCAGCCGCATTTCCGGTGGCGATCCGATGGGCGCCACACAGCTCAACACCGGACGCGATGCGGAAGATCTCGTCAAGGCGGGCCTGATGACCGACCTGACCGAACTGGCGGAAAAGGAAGGTTGGGCCGATATCATCCGTCCATCCAAATTGCTCGATACCTGTAAGTATGAAGGCCGTATCTACTGCGTACCGGTCAATATTCACTCGTTTCAGTGGATGTGGTTGAACAGGAAGGTCTTCGAGGACAACGGACTGCCGGTCCCGCAAAACTGGAGCGAATTCGCGGAACAGGCCGGCGCGCTGCGCGACAAGGGCGTCACGCCGCTGGCCGTCGGTGGTGAGCCATGGCAGATCAACGGCATGGCAGGCGTCTTCATGGTCGCGCTTGGCGGTGTCGATCTCTACAAAAAGATCAACGTCGAAAAGGATGCCGAAATTGCGGCCGGCCCTGAAATGAAGAAAGTGTTCGAAGCCATTGTCGCCGCACGTGGCATGGTCGACGATGGTTTTGTGGGACGCGCCTGGAATGACGCGACGAACATGGTCATCACCGGCAAGGCCGGCGCGCAGATCATGGGCGACTGGGCGCAGGGCGAGTTCGCGGTGGCGGGTCAGACGGCCGGCAAGGAATATGATTGCCTGCCGGGCCTCGGCGTATATCCGGTGCTCGATACCGGCGGCGACGCCTTCTATTTCCCGAAGCCGGCCGATGGCGACGAGGACACCGTCAAGGCGCAAATGGAACTTGCTTCACTCCTCGTTTCAAAGCAGGTTCAGGTCGATTTCAACCTCAAGAAGGGTTCGCTGCCGATCCGCGGCGATGTCGATCTGGCGGCTGCAAACGCCTGTATGAAGAAGGGCATCGAGATTCTTGAGAATCCGGACAACATCCTTCCCTCCGGCGAGCAGGCTTTCTCGTCCGATACGCAGGGTCAGATGGAGGATCTGTGGATCGAACTGTTCAACGACCCGGACATGGATGCGACCGAAGCGCAGGAGCGCTTCGCGGAAATTATTGCAAACGCCGACTAGGCGCCATACCCGACCCGGCGGAGGCGTGTCCTCCGCCGGAGAACAGTTCACCGCGAGGAGGATTTCATGTCTGCCGACGGGCGGCCAAATCCGTATATGCGCAATCTGAACGCCAAGATCGCGGCCACGCCGATGATCATGACAACGCTCGTCGTGTTTGTCGGATGTTCGTTGTGGACGGTGATCTACTCGTTCAGCGCATCCCGAGCGCTGCCGGTCAACGAGTTTGTCGGATTCGCGCAATATGAAAGGTTGTTCCGTACATCGCGCTGGGAGCAGGCGGTCGAAAACATCGCCATTTATGGCGTGTTCTCGCTCCTTTTTTCCTTTGTCGTCGGTTTTGTGCTTGCCGCGCTGATCGACCAGAAGATCCGATTCGAGAACACGTTCCGAACCATCTTTCTCTATCCGTTTGCATTGTCGTTCATCGTCACCGGCGTCGTGTGGCAGTGGATTCTCAATCCGGGTCTCGGTCTGCAAGAGACGGTCCGTTCGCTGGGATTTGAAAATTTCACGTTCGATCTGATCTCAAACCGCAACACCGTGATTTTCGCGCTTCTCATCGCCGGGCTCTGGCAGGGGACGGGATTTGTCATGGTACTGATGCTCGCGGGATTGCGCGGTATCGACGAAGATATCTGGAAAGCAGCGCGCGTCGACGGCATTCCAAGGTGGAAAACCTACGTGCTGGTGGTGATCCCGATGATGCGCGGCGTCCTGATCACGTCGCTGGTCATCGTCGCCGCGGGTATCGTGAAGCTGTACGATCTCGTCGTCGCCATGACGAATGGCGGTCCGGGCATCGCGTCCGAGGTTCCGGCGAAGTATGTCTACGATTTCATGTTCGCCCGCGCCAATGTCGGTCAGGCGCTCGCCGCCTCGACGGTCATGCTCACCACCGTGCTGATCATTCTGATCCCGTGGATCTATCTCGAATATGGCGACAGGAGGCGCAAGCGATGAGCATTGCCGCCGACGCCTCTCCGCGCGGACCCAGGCCGCGCAGGATAATGGATCCCCGCAGGATCATGCTCTATTCGATCCTGTTCGTGGCTGCGGTCTATTACCTGCTTCCGCTCTACGTAATGATGATGACATCGCTGAAAGGACTGCCCGAAATCAGGCTCGGGCAAATCTTCGCGCCGCCCGTGGAATTGACGTTCGAACCCTGGGTCAAGGCCTGGGATACGGCGTGCACGGGACTCTACTGCGAAGGGCTGAAGGTCGGCTTCTGGAATTCGGTCAGGATCACCGTGCCGAGCGTCATCGTGTCGATCCTGATCGCGTCGGCCAACGGCTACGCGCTCGCCAACTGGAAGTTCAAGGGATCGGAAGTATTTTTCACGATCCTGATATTTGGATCGTTCATTCCCTATCAGGTCATGCTCTATCCGCTGGTGATCATCACGCGCGAACTGGGTATCTTCGGTTCGCTGACGGGCGTGATCTTCATTCACACGATTTTCGGCATGCCGATCCTGACGCTGCTGTTCCGCAATTATTTCGCGTCCCTGCCCGAAGAATTGTTCAAAGCGGCGCGGGTCGATGGCGCCGGGTTCTGGGGCGTGTTCCTGAAAATTCTGGTGCCGATGTCGACGCCCATATTCGTGGTCGCGATCATCCTGCAGGTCACCGGCATCTGGAACGACTTCCTGTTCGGCGTTGTCTTCGCCGGCACGCAAAACTTTCCCATGACGGTACAACTCAACAACATCGTCAACACGACGCAGGGCGTCAAGGAATACAACGTCAACATGGCGGCGACGATCCTGACCGGAGCAGTGCCGCTGATCATCTACTTCATATCGGGCAAATACTTTGTCCGCGGCATTGCCGCCGGCGCTGTAAAGGGGTGACCGCGATGAACAGCATCAAAATCCGCGACCTGGTTCTCAATTTCGGCGATGTCGGCGTGTTGAAAAACCTAAATCTGGACATTGGCGAAGGGGAATTTCTGGTTCTGCTCGGCGCATCCGGATGCGGTAAATCGACGCTGCTCAACTGCATCGCAGGTTTGCTGGATGTATCCGATGGCCGGATCTTCATCAACGGGCGCAACGTGACTTGGGACGAACCAAAGGACCGCGGAATCGGCATGGTGTTCCAGTCCTACGCGCTATACCCGCAGATGACGGTTGAAGGAAACCTCTCCTTCGGTCTGAAGAACGCCGGTGTGGGCAAGAACGAAATCGCCAGACGCATTGCCGATGCCGCGGCGACATTGCAAATCGAGCCGCTGCTCAAACGCAAACCCGCCGAACTCTCGGGCGGACAACGCCAGCGTGTCGCCATCGGGCGCGCACTGGTCCGCGATGTCGACGTATTCTTGTTCGACGAGCCGCTGTCCAATCTCGACGCCAAACTTCGCGCTGAACTTCGCGTCGAAATCAAACGGCTGCACCAACGCCTCAAGAACACGATGATCTATGTGACGCACGACCAGATCGAAGCGCTCACGCTAGCGGATAGAATCGCGATCATGAAGGGCGGCTCAATCCATCAGCTTGACACGCCGCACGGGATATACGCCAGGCCGGTCAACAAATACGTCGCCGAATTCATCGGTTCGCCCGGCATGAATTTTATCGACGGGCAATTGAGCGACGAAGGCGGGCCTTCATTCCGGACCGCGAACTCCGAGATCGCCTTGAAACGCTACGACTTCGCCAACGGGGATGTGAAGCAGGGCGATGCGGTGTTCGGCATTCGTCCCGAAGACGTCGTTTCCGGCAAGGACGCCAAATCCATGCCTTATAGCGCCGAAGTCTCGATCGACGTTCTCGAACCGATGGGGTCCGACACGCTGGTCTGGTCGAAACTTTCGGATCACGACTTCTGTTTTCGCGTCGATGGGCAAAGCGGACTGTCGGCGGGCGAACAGGTGTCAATCGGCTTCGACCCGCGACGTGCGTCCATTTTTGACGCTTCGAGCGAACTTCGGATTTAGTCGGCGGCGGGGTAAAAATCACATGGATTTCTCTTTCCAGTTATACAGCGCCAGAAATTTCCGGCCCTGGGAGGGCGTCTTGAAAAAGCTGGCGGAACTCGGTTACCGTCAGGTCGAGGGATTTGGCGGGGTTTACGATGATCCCGGCGCCGTTCGCGCCGTTATGGATGCGCGTGGTTTGATCATGCCGTCCGGGCATTTCGACATCGGTTCGCTTGAGAACGAATTCGGGAAGGTCAAGGCCGTCGCCAATGCGCTCGGCATTGCGAAGATCGTCTGCCCCTTCCTGTCGCCGGATGATCGCCCGGCGTCGCCGGCGGGCTGGCGCGACGTGGCCGGCCGGCTTGCGGCGATCGGGAAAGCGGTCGCGGCAAGTGGCCGCACATTTGCCTGGCACAATCATGACTTCGAGTTTCGCAAGACTTCCGATGGCCGGGTTCCGATGCAAATCCTGCTCGAAGAGGCGCCCGCGATCGAATGGGAAGCTGATCTTGCCTGGATCGTCCGTGGCGGCGAAGACCCGCTCGCCTGGATCGAACGATATGGCGACCGGATAACGGCGGTCCATGTAAAGGACATCGCCGCCGCTGGAGATTGCATGGACGAAGACGGCTGGGCGGATGTCGGACACGGCACGATGCGGTGGAAACAATTGATCGATGCCCTGCGATCGCGGTCGAATTGCGGGCTTTTCATCGTGGAACACGATAATCCCGGCGATCCGGACCGCTTTGCCGGCCGATCGATCGAGGCTATGCGCCAGTTTATGGAGCCGGCCGATGTCTGACAGGCTACGGGTCGGCATTGTCGGTTGCGGCAGCATTTCCACCACCTATCTGCGTCTGGCGCCGTTGTTCCGGGGCATCGAGATTGTCGCCTGCGCCGACATCGACGACGATGCCGCGAGAGCGCGGGCAGACGAGTTCGGTGTCAGGGCCGTCACCGTCGACGGAATGCTGGGATCAGGCGGCATCGACATTGTCGTCAATCTGACCGTTCCCGCGGCGCATTTCGAGATCTCGGCAAGGGCGCTTGAATCCGGCAGGCACGTCTATTCCGAAAAACCGTTCGCGCTGTCGATGGAAGACGGCGCGCGGCTGGCCGCGCTGGCCCGGGGGAAAAACAGGCGCGTCGGTTCGGCGCCGGACACTTTTCTCGGCGGTTCTCATCAACTGGCGCGTCATCTGGTCGATACGGGTGCTGTCGGGCGTATAACGAGCGGAACGTGCCACGTGCTGAACCACGGCATGGAACACTGGCATCCCAATCCGGATTTCTTTTTCAAGCCCGGCGCCGGTCCGGTGCTCGATCTCGGACCCTATTACCTCACCAATCTGGTCCAGCTGATCGGTCCCGCAAAACGGGTCGCCGCCGTTTCCGCCACTCCCGCCGCCGAACGGGTAATCAGTTCGCGGCCGCGCGTCGGAGAACGGATTCCCGTCGAGACGCCGACGACAATTCACGCGATTATCGAGTTTGCCGGCGGCGCGGTCGTTACGCTTGGCGCCAGCTGGGACGTCTGGAACAACCGCCATTCCCATATGGAACTCTATGGCGAAACCGGCTCTCTTTATCTCCCCGATCCCAATTTCTTTGGCGGGGATATTGAATGTATGTCGGGTTCGGGGGTGCCGGCGGCGCTGCCGGATTGGAATCATCCCTTCCTGCGACCCAATCAGGAACATTCCTCCGGCGCGATGGCCAATTACAGAACGGCCGGCCTGGCCGATATGGCGGTCGCCATCATGGAGAACCGACCGCACCGGTGTTCCGGTGATCTGGCATTGCATGTCGTCGACATCATGGTCTCGATACTGGCGTCGGGCCGCGACGGTCGTTTCATTTCGTTGCGGACGACTTGCGAGCGTCCGGCGGCCTTTGGCGTTGAAGAAGCGAAAGATATGCTGGCGGCGGCGCCGGAAGGCGCGTTCAAGGGCGCGAATGTCGCATGAACCCGGAATATACCGCGCACGATGATCGGGGGAGGGGACCGATGCCGGCAGACATCAAGGGTCCGGCGATATTTCTGGCGCAGTTCGCGGGCGATGAATATCCGTTCAACAGCCTGTCCGCCATAGCGAACTGGGCGGCGTCGCACGGTTACAAGGGTATTCAGGTTCCCGCATCCGATGAGCGGTTGTTCGATGTGGAGAAAGCCGCGCGATCAAGGGACTATTGCGACGAAATCACCG
The DNA here is from genome assembly GCA_965204295.1 of Rhizobiaceae bacterium. Classification (GTDB taxonomy): domain Bacteria; phylum Pseudomonadota; class Alphaproteobacteria; order Rhizobiales; family Rhizobiaceae; genus JAWKWH01. Next base: position 136,477 of record OZ241973.1, on the reverse strand, counting down.
GTGTCTGCAGGGACGCCGGCGTCGAAATCACCGAACTTTCCACCCACCTGCTGGGCCATCTCGTGGCGGTGCATCCCGCGTATGATCCGCAATGCGATGCATTCGCTCCGGAAGAACTTCACGGCAGCCCGGCGGAACGGCGGCAATGGGCCGTGGGGCGATTGAAGCTGGCCGCGATTGCGTCGCGGAATCTCGGGCTGAAGGCGACGGCGTCGTTTACCGGCTCTCTCGCCTTTCCCTATGTCTATCCTTGGCCGCAAAGACCTGACGGACTTGTCGAAGAGGCATTCGATGAACTGGCGAGGCGCTGGCGTCCGATCCTTGATGCGTTCGATGACGCCGGCGTCGATGTTGCGTTCGAACTGCATCCCGGCGAAGACGTCTTCGATGGCGTGACATTTGAAATGCTGCTTGATCGGGTCGGCGGCCATCCGCGCTGCGCGATCAACTACGACCCGTCTCATTTTGTGTTGCAGCAGTTGGATTATCTCGCATTCATCGACATTTATCACGAGCGCATCGCGGCGTTTCACGTCAAGGACGCGGAGTTCAATCCGGATGGCAGGCAGGGGGTCTATTCCGGATATCAGCCCTGGCTGAAACGGGCCGGACGATTCCGTTCTCTCGGTGACGGACAGGTCGATTTCGTTTCCGTCTTTTCCAGGCTCGCCGGGTATGGTTACGACCGCTGGGCGGTGCTCGAATGGGAGTGTTGCCTGAAAAATCCGGAAGACGGTGCGGCGGAAGGAGCGTGTTTCATCGCCGACCATATTATCCGGGTAACCGACAAGGCATTCGATGATTTTGCCGGCGGTGCGGCGGCTCGCGGTCGATTGCGCGATATGCTCGGCATTTCCGGCTAGGGCGCAATAGCTTCGGACAGGGAAATCCCGAATTCGATTGAGCCTGTCAGGCTTGGCATGGTCGGTGGCGGTCAGGGCGCCTTCATGAAGGGCGAGCCGCCGCGCCGTCCCGACGACGAAAAGGCCTCTTGACGGTTTGGGTTGGGATTGTACAATGAATTTCTGTTCCGCCGTCACGGACGATACGCCCAGGCACAACACGAACGCCGCCAACAGGGCCGAGTTCTGCTGGACCGTGACCTGCCTCGCAGCCGAGGATGGCGAACTGATGGCCGGGTACTGGCCGCCGAATCGGCGCGGTCACTCCACGGTGCGGAGAAAACGTGTGAGCGCGTCCGCCGCGTCTTGAAGATCAGACACAGAGACGCTTTCTTCCGGGTGATGACTCATACCACCACCGTCCCTAGATGTTGATCCTATTTGCATAATCGCGTGTTGTGATTGAACGAACGGTGGCGGGATTGTTGGCGAAGACGTTCCAGGCTTTGCAGCGGCGGTCGACGATATCGTGGTATGAGTTGAAGACGGAGATGGCGGTCTTGTTAGCGCGCAGGCAGGCCCGGACGTTTTCGACAGGGTTGATCTGTGAAGCGTGGGGCGGCAGCGGCAGGAGCGTGATGTTATCGGGAACGCGCAGCGCTCTTGCGCCGTGCCGGCCCGCCCCGTCCGGCGCCAGGATGGCGTGGGCGCCTTTCAGCGACGGTCTTCGAGATTTCGGCGCGGTCATGGCTGCGGTGTTTGCGTATGGCTTGACCGGCGCGGCGGTCTCGGCGCGTTCGGGACAGACGGCGGGCGCCAAAGATGCGGGTCCATTCGCATCCGGTATCGCGCGGCGCCCTGCCGTCCGACACGCGCTTTGTGCCGGCGCCACACCTCGATTTTCTTGCCGCGCACCGCATCGGGCAGGTCGGCCTGTACCTTGGCGGCAAAGCTTTCAAACGCCTCCCGGGCCTGCGGGTCGGATTTCGTGCGGGCGCACCGAAAGGTGCCGAAACCCAAGCGCGGCAAACTGCCTGCCTGCCGTGCGTTCCTGCATCGTCACACCCAAGCGCCTTTCGACCTCGCGTTGCAGACCGACACGCCGCCAGCCGACAACACCGTGCGTTTCCGGACCGGGGCCTGCGCGGACGCGCGCGGCCTCCCGCGCCGCGTCGAGGAGTGGGTCACGCCCCGGCGCCCGGCAAGCCCTTCCTCATTGTAGCGATGGAGCCAATCCCGTAGCGGCCGGCAGTCCATCCCGCGTCTTGAGGCTGCCGACTTGCGGTCGGGGCTCTCCGGAACCAATGCGACCGCCACCATACGCCGCGCGGCCCTGGCATCATGGCTCCGGGAGCCGGCAGCATGGAGTTCCCTCGACGTCAAATCCGTCCGCGTGATCGCAACCGTCATCAAAACCTCCATCCTTCGATGAAAGTGAACCGGAACCTGCACCATATGAAAATCCACAAAGGCGTCAGGCCCATTGGCCGGTGGTATGACAAAGTCACCCGCGGGCATGTCCGTAGATCGCCTCGTATTGATAAATCCGAAAAAGATGGAAGCGCCATATTGAAGTTCGGTTGTACTCCGCCCGCCTAAAGTCGTCATTTCGCCGAAAAATCGTTCACAACGCCTCCGGCGCCGCCGCATCGACGACCCGCAACTGCGGCCTGGTCCGGCCGTTCCATGTGTTGGCTCCAAGCGTGCCGGCGACGTGGACCGAAGAGCCGCGATTTTCGCCAAGCATCCGGCCAAGATCCGTATCGACGGCGCGGAACGCCATGGCCTCAAGGCGTCCGCCCGCGCCGGAACGAAGCGCAATGCGCAAATGGCCGGCGCCGACGATGCGCACATCGTCGATCCGGTGGTGCGGTAAGGCAAACAGGGGTTGCGGATGCCCCGCCCCGTAAGGTCCGGCTTTTTCGAGCAATTCGATCAGTTCCAGCGTGGCGCCGCCGGCGGACAACGCACCATCGATCTTCAGGACTTCGCCGCGGCGGGCCACGGCCACGGCCGTGCTGGCTTGTTCCTCAAAATAGGCCCTGAGTTCGCCAAGACGGCGGCGTTCGACCGTGATTCCGGCCGCCATGGCATGGCCGCCCCCCCTGGTGATCAGACCGGCCTCGGCGGCGCCTCGCACCAATCTTCCCAGATCGATGCCGGAAATCGATCGTCCCGAACCGGCGCCGATACCGTTTTTGTTGAATGCAATCGCGAAAGCCGGGCGGCGGATATTGTCTTTCAGCCGCGACGCCAAAATACCGACCACACCCGGATGCCAGTCTTCGCTTTCGGCGATGAGCACCGCCGGTCCGTCGCCGCGCGCCAGTTCCGCGTCGGCCTGCGCCATGGCGTCGGCCAGCATCTCCTTTTCCATGGCCCGGCGCTTGGCGTTGAGCAAATCCAGTTTTGCGGCGATCTCTCCGGCTTCGACCGGATCGTCGGTCGTCAGAAGCCGCCCGCCGAGCGCGGCGTCGCCAATGCGGCCGCCGGCGTTGATGCGCGGCCCGATGGCGAATCCGAGGTGAAACGGCGCGAGCGGCTCGCCAATTTTGGCGGCGGCGGCAAGTGCGGCGAGACCGGGATTTTTCTGCGCCCTGGCGACGATCAGCCCCCGCTTTACGAAGGCGCGATTGACCCCGGTAAGCGGAACGACGTCGCAGACCGTCGCCAGGGCGACCAGATCAAGCATCGACAGCAGGTCCGGAAGGGTCGGCATCGAACTTCTCAAGATCGAAGAGACACGGACAAGCGCCAGAAACACGACGCCCGCCGCGCACAAATGACCCTGACCGGACATATCGTCATCGCGATTGGGATTGACGACAGGAATGCCCGCGGGAAATCCCTTGCCCGCCTGATGATGGTCCAGCACTACGACATCCGCGCCGGCTTCCAGCGCCGCCTCGACCGAATCCGCGCTCGCCGTCCCGCAATCCACGGTCACGATCAGGTCCGCGCGTGTCGCGAGATCGCGCATCGCTTCGGGATTGGGGCCGTATCCCTCGAATATCCGGTCGGGAATGTAGATCTCGGCCTGAATGCCGAAATGGTCGAGAAAGCGCTTCAAAAGCGCCGAGGACACCGCGCCGTCGACATCGTAATCGCCAAAGATCGCGACCCTTTCGCGGTTTCGCGCCGCGTCCGCGATCCTGCCCGCCGCGGCATCCATGTCCGTCAACGTCGAAGGGTCCGGCAGCAGATCGCGGATTGTCGGATTCAGGAACCGCCCGGCCTCGTCCGGCAATACGCCTCGGGCCGAAAGAACACGGGCGATCAGGTCCGGGACGCCATGTCTTTGCGCCATCGCAAGCGCGGCGTTTTCCTGACGCGGCTCAAGCCGCTGACGCCAGGCCATGCCCTTCGCCGAATTGCGGACATCGAGAAAAAAGCGCGCGCCGTCGGTCATCCGGTCATCCGGCCGGTTTGCGGTCAAGAGAACTTTTCCATGTCCTGATGACGCGCCTTGATCTCGCGGACGGTTCCCGACGACGAACGCATGACGATCGTTTCCGTCTGAACGTAGTTGCGCGAGAATTTCACGCCGGAAAGCATGTTGCCGTCGGTGACGCCGGTGGCCGAGAAGAACACTTCCCCGCTCGCCATGTCGTTCATGGCGTGGACACGCCCCGGATCCGAGATACCCATTTTTTCGGCGCGGGCGACCTTCTCGTCGGTATCCAGCACGAGCCGGCCCTGCATCTGCCCGCCCGTGCAACGCAACGCGGCGGCGGCCAAGACACCCTCCGGCGCGCCGCCCGTGCCCATATAGATGTCGATGCCGGTTTCTTCCGGATCGGTCGTATGGATGACGCCCGCGACATCGCCGTCGCCAATGAGCCTGATCGCGGCGCCTGTCCCCCTCACCGCATTGATCAGCTTCGTATGGCGAGGCCGATCGAGAATGCAGGCCGTGACCTCCGCCACCGGCACACCCTTGGCCTTCGCCAGATTTTCGATGTTTTCGACCGCAGGAGCATCGAGATCGACGACGTTTTCGGGAAATCCCGGACCGATCGCGATCTTCTCCATGTAAACGTCCGGCGCGAAAAGCAGGCTGCCCTTTTCGGCAATCGCGATCACCGCGAGAGAATTGGGAAGATTCTTCGCGCAGATGGTCGTTCCTTCAAGGGGATCGAGCGCGATATCGACGTTCGGACCTTCGCCGCTTCCCACTTTTTCACCGATATAGAGCATCGGCGCCTCATCGCGTTCGCCTTCGCCGATAACGACGGTTCCCCGGATCGGCAGGCGGTTCAGTTCGGAGCGCATCGCGTCAACGGCAACCTGATCGGCCGCTTTTTCGTCGCCACGTCCGCGCAGACGCGCCGCGGCCACCGCCGCCCGTTCCGTTACCCGCGCCAACTCAAGAGCCAGAATGCGGTCAAGGCCGGATTTCGCACTGACGGTCATCAATCATCTCCCGTTTCACAGGACGCCATGATCCGCAAGGGGAAAGCCCGACGCCACGCCCCTTTTGTCAAACAGCCAGACCGACGGCAAGCGATGTTCTTGTTCATCGCCGCTTGCCGATGGAACGGAGGCTCAAGCGGCCCTTTCGATTCTTATCACCTGCGCCTTGTCGGTCAGATGACCGTCGCCGGTAATTCCCTCAACGGCCCGGCGCACCGCGGCCTCCGTCGTTTCGTGGGTAACCAGAATGACGGTTTTCCGCGTTGCATCCCCGGCGTGGCCGCCGTGCTGGACGATCGACTCCAGCGATATGTCGTTTTCGGCCATTCGGCCGGCGATGTCCGCGAACACGCCCGTTCGATCCTGAACCGTCAGCCTGATGAAATATCCGCCGGCATGGGAGCGCATTCCGGCGCGCCGGTAGGGTTCGAGCGCCCTGGCCGGACGGCCGAAAACCGGACCGTTTTGAAATCCGGGACGGCTCTTGGCGATGTCGGCGGTATCTCCGACCACCGCGGACGCCGTGGCGTCTCCGCCCGCTCCCGGCCCGGAAAGCAGCAACTCGCCGAGAATATCGGTTTCAATGGCCACCGCGTTGGTAACCCCATGAACCTGGGCGATCACGGATGCGGTCGGCACCATGGTCGGGTGGACACGCTGCTCGATGCCGCTGTCGGTGCGCTGCGCCACACCCAGCAACTTGATGCGATATCCCAACGCGGAGGCGGCCTGAATATCGGCCTGCGTGATATTGGAAATACCTTCCATGTATATGGAGTCGGCGGAGATCCGGCAGCCAAACGCCAGGCTGGTCAGAATCGCCAGTTTGTGGGCGGTATCGTGCCCCTCGACATCGAACGTCGGATCGGCTTCGGCATAGCCATGACGCTGGGCGTCGGCCAGACAATCGGCAAAGGAAATCCCCTCTTCCTCCATACGGGTGAGGATATAGTTCGCGGTGCCGTTCATAATGCCGAAAAGACGGTGGATCGTGTTGCCGGCCATCGCTTCACGCATCGTCTTGATCACCGGAATGCCGCCCGCGACGGCTGCCTCATAGTTCAGCAATACACCTTTTTCCTCGGCGATCCCGGCCAGCGCGACGCCATGTTTCGCCAGAAGAGCCTTGTTGGCGGTCACCACATGACGGCCCGCGTTCAGCGCCGCCACGACGCAATCGCGCGGTGCGCCTTCGTCACCTCCGATCAGTTCGATAAACACGTCGATTTCGGCGTCATTCGCCAGCGCAACGGGATCGTCGAACCAACGCGACGACGCCAGATCAATCCCGCGGTCCCGGTTCTTGTCGCGGGCCGATACGGCGGAAACGACAATATCGCGACCGCATTGCCTGGTCAGTTCACCGGCCTTCTGCGCCAGAACCCGCACGACCGACGCGCCGACGGTTCCCAGTCCGGCAATCCCCACTTTCAATGCCTCGGCCATCGGCGGCTTCCCTCGAATCTCTTCGCAACAATTTTCAGTCAGCGCCGGGAACCGAGCGAAATGACGTTATCCGGCCGATCTTGAAATTCGCCCAGAAACTTCTTTATCGAGCGCGCGGCCTGGCGAATTCGATGCTCGTTTTCGACAAGCGCGATACGCACAAATCCCTCGCCGTGCTCGCCGAATCCAATGCCCGGCGCCACCGCGACATTTGCCCGTTCGACAAGCAATTTTGAAAACTCCAGAGACCCCGTCTCCCTGAATGCGTCCGGGATGGGGGCCCAGGCGAACATGGTGGCGGCAGGCGACGGCAGATCCCAGCCGGCGCGTCCAAACGATTCGACCATGACGTCACGGCGCCTGCGATAGGTCTCCCTGACCCCCGCAATATCGGAGCCGTCGCCGTTGAGCGCCGAAGCGGCGGCCACTTGTATGGGCGTGAACGCGCCATAGTCCAGATACGATTTCACCCTGGTAAGCGCGCCAATGAGACGCTCGTTTCCGACCGCAAATCCCATGCGCCAGCCGGGCATTGAAAATGATTTCGACATCGAGGTGAATTCGACGGCGACATCCCCGGCGCCCGGAACCTCCAGCACCGAAGGCGGCGGATTGCCGTCGAAATACACTTCCGCGTAGGCAAGGTCGGACAAAACGACGATGTCGTGCTTTCTGGCATAGGCAATGATTTCCTCGTAGAAATCGAGCGACGCCACGTGCGCGGTCGGATTCGACGGATAATTCAGGATAAGCGCGAGCGGTTTTGGAATCGAGTGTTTCGTCGCGCGCTCCAGCGCGGGAATGAAACCGTCGTCCGGTTCGACCTGCATCGACCGGATCACCCCGCCGGACATGATGAAACCGAAGGCGTGAATCGGATAGGTGGGATTGGGGCACAAAACCACATCGCCGGGCGCGGTGATCGCCTGGGCCATATTGGCAAAGCCCTCCTTGGACCCGAGCGTGGCGACGACTTCGCGTTCGGGATCCAGTTTCACGCCAAAACGCCTCCGATAGTAGGACGCCTGCGCCCGCCGAAGCCCCGGAATACCCTTTGACGCGGAGTATCGGTGGGTTCTTGGGTCCTTGACCACATCGCATAGTTTTTCGACGATCGAATCGGGTGTCGGCAGATCGGGATTACCCATCCCCAGATCGACGATATCGGCGCCCGCCGCGCGGGCGCTGGCTTTCAGCCTGTTGACCTGCTCGAAGACATATGGCGGCAGGCGGCGAACCTTGTGAAATTCTTCCATGGCTTACCGCAAGGGTCCGATGATCAAGGGTCCGATGATTCAGCGCGGCTATAGACCGGATTGGTCCGCCGGTCGAGGGTGAAGCGGGAATCGCGGTGCGGCATATCGCAGCCATACGCGCACCGGTTTGCTCCGCGGACCGTCTTCCTATTCTTCCGTATCGTCGGTCTTTTCCCCGCTCTCGATCTCCCTCAACGCCTCTTCATCATGCGTGCGGGCAATTTTTTTCAACTCCGCCCCGCTGGTTGTGCGCGTCTTTCCGCCGCCCGCGGCCGCCTGTTCCGCCCGTGCGGCGTTGATCTCTTGCAGATTGATCAATTTTTCAATGAACGTCATCTGCCTCACCGCACCGCCGGACGAGTCGGCCCGGCCGGTCGCGGACAGCGCGGTTTCGACGCTTGCATCCTCGGCGGTCCCCTGCTCGAGCGCCTGCTCAATGGTTGTCGTTCCGCAGCCGGCGAGCGCGACAATTGCCGACAGAGCGAAAATTGACGAATGGTAATTCATATGACCCACCGGTGTGATTTCCTTGCAATCCAACCGCCAATCGCGATCCCTGTCATCGGTTTGTTCATGTTCCGATGTCAACAACGGATCGATCGAACGCCGACCAATTGCCAAGTTGAGCAATTTTTTCGTTGACATGATAATATGTCAAAAGTGGCAACAGTACCGAATGAGCGCCGGAATGAGCAGGAACAGCGACAACAGGGACCACCTGGCCAAAGCGAAACAGTATGTGATCAAGGATCCGGAGGAGTTCGCCCGCAACCTCGCGAAAATGGCGCAAAAGGCCGGAGAAGCCGCTTCGCAGTGGGCCAGACCGCCTGAAAAGGAGAAAACGCGCGACTCGATGGCGGAGCCGGTGGCCGACCTGGCCAAAACACTGTCGAAGGTGACCGAATACTGGCTGTCCGATCCCTCGCGCGCGCTGGAAGCGCAGACGCGCCTTTTTTCGCGATATATGGACATCTGGTCGAACTCGATCCGCCGCGCCGGCGGCGGCGATGTCGGGCGAGCGGTGGAACCGGATACGCGGGACCGCCGATTCAAGGATTCCGAGTGGGCCGACAATCCGTTTTTCGATTTTCTCAAACAGGCCTACCTGATCACGGCGCGCTGGGCGGACGATCTGGTCGAACACGCCGACGGACTTGACGAAGCCACCAGGATCAAGGCCAGATTTTATGTCAAACAGGTCGCCGACGCGCTTTCGCCGTCCAACTTTGTCATGACCAATCCCGAACTGCTGCGCGAGACAATGACCACGAGTGGCGACAATCTCGTCCGCGGACTGGATATGCTGGCCGCGGATATAAAGGCCGGGGGCGGTGATCTGAAGCTTCGTCAGGTCGATGCGTCGGGATTCGAGGTTGGCAAGAACATCGCGACCACACCGGGCAAGGTGGTCGCTCGCGGCGCGTTGGCGGAGATCATCCAGTATGAGCCGTCAACAAGGAAGGTGCTGAAGCGCCCGCTCGTTATCTGCCCGCCCTGGATCAACAAATTCTACATTCTCGATCTCAATCCGCAAAAATCCTTCATCAGATGGGCGGTCGCGCAGGGACACACCGTCTTTGTGATCTCCTGGGTGAATCCCGACAAACGCCACGCCGAAGCCGGCTGGGAGGACTATATCGGCGACGGGATCGAATTTGCCCTCGATACGGCGGAAGAGATCACCGGGGAAAACGGATTCAACGCCATCGGCTATTGCGTCGGCGGAACGCTTCTTTCGGCCGCACTGGCGCTCATGGCCAGGCGCGGCGACAAACGGATCAAGACCGCGACCCTGTTCACCACCCAGGTCGACTTCGCCCATGGCGGCGACCTCAAGGTTTTTGTGGATGAACCGCAGGTCAGGGCGATTGAACGATCGATGCGGGGCAAGGGCTATCTGGACGGCACCAAGATGGCCATGGCGTTCAACATGCTGAGATCGAGCGAATTGATCTGGCCGTATGTGGTCGACAACTACATGCGCGGCAAGACGCCGGGCGCATTCGATCTGCTCTACTGGAACTCCGACTCCACACGGATGACGGCGGCAAACCATTCCTACTATCTGCGCAACTGTTATCTGGACAACAACCTGTCCGATGGCCGCATGGTGCTTGACGGCGAAACCCTCTCGCTCGGCGACGTCGCTATCCCGATATACAATCTGGCGACCAGGGAAGATCATATCGCGCCGGCGAAATCGGTGTTTGCCGGTTGCCGGCACTTCGGCGGAGATGTGGACTACGTGATGGCCGGCTCGGGTCATATCGCCGGTGTCGTCAATCCGCCGGCGGCAAAAAAATATCAATACTGGACCGGCGGCGTGCCGGAGGGCGATTTTGAAAACTGGGTCGAAAGCGCCCAGGAGCATCCCGGTTCCTGGTGGCCGCACTGGCATGACTGGATCAAGAGGCACAACGCCGGGAAGGCCGATGCGAGACCGGCCGGCGGCAGAGACGGCAAATCGATGGGCGACGCGCCGGGAGAATATGTCAAGGTCAGGATATAGCGGTCCCGGTCTGGAGAGTCCGCGACCGGATGCCGGTCGGGAAAAATCGGCGGCGCGACCGTGATCCTGCCTCGTTTCGTCCCTTGCGCCGACGTCATGGAACAGGAACGAGCGCCTGGCGCATTGAGCGCAGCGGGAACGACCGGTATGGGCGGATGCTGGCCAGGTTTCATCGCGACGGCGAAACGGTCGGCGCGGTGTTGATCCGCGAGGGGCTTGCCCGGCCATGGCGCGGCCGCAGAGAGGATTGGTGCGATGGGCGGGGCTAGCGGATTTTATGCCCTGTGGGCGCCGCCGCGAATCGGAGCTATTCCCGACCCGCTCGGAACCTCTCCGGAGTAAATTTCAACCCCGCTTCAAGGCGCCGTCGAACGCCTTTCGAGAGGTCCTCGGCCGCCGCTCGCGATTGTCGTAAAACGACCTCGCGCAATAAAATTACATTTTGCACTGTTCCGGAACCCGGTGTCAAAAATTCCAGAACCCGGTGTCAAACTACAGCGGCTCCCCGCATAGCGCAATCATGGGCGGCAGCGGCTCGGGCAAGACGGTGATGGCTTCCGCCATGCTGCGGGCTATCCGCGAGCAAGCCCCGGCGCCGCTTCTCGCCTTCGATTTCAAAGGAGACCTGGCGGGGTTCACCGGGACGAAGGGGCAAACCGCGCTCGGCGAAGCCTTTGAGGCGCAGGTGATCGAACCGCCGCGCAGGCCAGTTCCTTTGGACGTGCTTTCGCTCGCGCAGAAGGACCCGTTCGGCATTGACGAAGCGGCGTTGCGCTTCCGTGAGTCCCTTTCCCGCCTCAAGGGCTCGAGGCTGGGGAGCATCCAACGCAATTATGTCCATGAAGCGGCCGTTCGCGCGCTCTCAGCCGAGGAGCCATGCGAACTGCGTCATATCCGCGACCGGCTGCTTGAGGTCTATCAGGAACATGAGGCGAAGGAAGACGGCGCGACGTCGAGCATGGAGGAACTGTGCCGCTTCCCGCTCTTTGAGCCGAAGCTCTCACCGGAGGAGTTCTTCCGGAAAAGCTGGATCATCAAACTGCCGCCGAAAGCGCCCGAGGACAGCCGGACAATAGTCGTCAACCTGCTGCTGGACGCTCTGGATCAGTATCTCAATGGCCTGGTGGATGCGGAAACCAGCCCGGATGGCGCACGCGGACTGCGTATTCTGTGCATGATCGACGAGGCGCACCAGATCCTGGGAACGAAGCTGCCGTCGCTGTCCCGCCTGATTCGCATGAGCCGGTCGAAAGGCGGGGCCGTCATGCTGGTCTCGCAATCGCCGGATGATTTTTCCGGCGAAGACGATGAATTCCTGGACAACATGGGCCTTGTCGCCGCCTTTGCGACAAACGCCAAGCCGGGCGCGGCCAAGCGCGTACTCGGCAACGGAGCGAAACTTACCAACCTGCAAACAGGTCAGTGTTTTGTGCGCTTTGACAAGATCACGAAGAAGATCAAGGCGTGGTCGATAGAAGCCATATGACGAAAGAGAAAACCCAGCATTGAGCAGGCTATTCGATCTCGCCCAAAGGAAGAGTGCGCCCAGGACGCCCCAGGATTTTTTCCGGGAGCACAGGCTCAACGTATTTGTGTGGCCGGATGCATGGCGCGATGCCGGGACAGCATGAAATACTGAACCGAAAAGACGAAATCATTCAGAACAAATCCAACCCGCGACATGCCGGGACTGAACAGCCAGCCTGAACGGTTCATGCGAATTGGCGATCTGAATCCTTCCGCGGACTGTCCGAAAATAATTCGAAACTGCCGCTTCGCACGGGTTGCCGGGTCGGGGCAGGCCCACTATAAGGCGGGCCCGGTCGGGCGCCCATCGTCTAGCGGTCCAGGACGCCGCCCTTTCACGGCGGAAACACGGGTTCGAGTCCCGTTGGGCGTGCCAGGGATTTCGATTGCTCGAAATGGCCGCGCTGAATATCTGTCAAATATCGGTTTTACCGACATATGCGCGTTCGCAATTGTGGTTTGATAACGTCATTTCAGTGAATTTGGCCGCGCTCGCCGACCGCACCTCTCCTCCATCCGCCGCGCGCCATACGCATCAGGCGCCGGCCAATCAATGCGAACCGTCTGCCGCCGCCGCATGGCAGGCATCCGGCGCCTGGCCGCGCCCGGTTTCGGCCGCCCTCTTTATCGCCTCGACAACGGCCAGTGTCAGCAATCCGTCCGCGCCGGAGACCAACGGCCTGGCCCGGCCTTCCATGACTTCGACAAAATGTGCGAGTTGAAGAGCCAGCGGATTTTCGGGAGTGTAGCATAGCGGTTCGTTTTGGATCGGCTTCCACCAACCGCGCCCTTCCGGCTGCGACCAGAAGTGCATGTCCGGTATCGACACGGAGCCATGCGAGCCGCCGATCACACAGCTGGGTACGTCGGTCTTCGGATAGGCGGGGTTTTCCCCGGATGTGAACTCCCAGCTCCACGGCGCCACAACGCAATCCGAGACCGAAACGGTTCCAAGCGCTCCATTGTTGAACTCGAGAAGGATCGCGGCGGTATCCTCGACGTCGAATCCGCGCGCGGCGGCGGATTGCCTTGCTTCGACGCGCGCGATTTCACCGCAGAGATACCGCAGAACGTCGATATCGTGGATCAGATTGATAAAGACCGGGCCCGCTCCGGACTGACGCCGCCACGCTTCGGCGAAGTAGTCATCGGGCTTGTACAACCAGAACTGCGCGTTGACCAATCTGATGCTTCCCAGCCGCCCGGCATCGATAGCCGCCTTCGCGGCGGCAACCAATGGATTGTGGCGGCGGTGATGACCGACCAGCAGCGGAACGTCCGCCTTCACCGCGGCCGCCACCACGCCGGCGGCGCTGGCGGTTTTGTCGGTAATCGGCTTTTCGACGAGGACCGGAAGACCGCGTTCGATGCAGGCCAGCGTGTTTTCCGCATGAAGCCGGTTCGGCGTGGCCACGATTATCCCGTCGGCCGAATGTCGATCGAGATAGTGCGAAAGATCGGAAAACCAGTTGGCGTTCAGACCCTTCGCAAAATCCGACGCGCCGCCGCCCGGGTCGATAACGGCATCGAGCACGGCATTTCTTGCGACCAGTTCGGCATGCCGCCGGCCGATCAGTCCGGCGCCGACCACCGCAATGCGGGGTTTCGTTTTCACTGCCGCGCACCCTCGATCGTCGGCCGCCCGCGGACCGCAAATCGGCCGGCGGGCCTCTTGGGCGGTTCGCCCGAAATCGGGTCTGTCGCGATGGCTGTTTTCATTGCATCTAACCGAAAGTCTGTTTGAATCTGTCAATGCAGAGCCGGAAACCGTCCTCGAAACTGCCATTGCCGGGGTGATAGACGGATTCAAACGAGACAACGCCGCCGTAGCCGTCCGTTCTCAGCGCATCGGCGATGGATTGGAATTGCCCGGCAAGCTGTCCCTCTCCCATCCGCCGCGCCTCCAATGTGGCGCGAGGCGTGTCCACCTTTACGTCCTTGATGTGGACGTGGCCGAGATAATTGTCCTTGACCTCGTCGTAGCCGTCCGGCCAGGCGCGCTCGTGACACCAGCAATTGTTTGCCGGATCCCACAGCACCTTCAGCACATCGATGGCATCCAGATCGTCGATCAGCTTTCGCGCGGTGTAGTTGGAGTTCACCATTGTGCCGTTGCCGGTTTCAACCGCAAGGGTTACGCCCGCCTCACGCGCCGCCTCGCATGCCGGCGCGATCAATGGCAGGGTTCGTTCCCAGGCGCCGCGGGCCACGTTCCATTTCTCCGCGCCGTTGCGACCCCATAGAATCTGTTCCTTCTTGTTGGTCATGATGCGCACCAGCGGGCTGCCCACCACATGCGCCATGTCGATCACACGTTTCAATGCGTCCATATGGCGTGTGTGCGCCTCATCGCCGGCGACGTTTGCGGCGGTCAGCCCGGCGAAGACATGACGGCTAAGGCACGAAACCGGCTTGCCGCGATCGCGAAGGAGCCGGTCTATCTCGCGAACCTCCCCCGCCGTGTGGTCGCCGACTTCCTTGTCGCCCGCGAATTGCAGTTCGGCGTATTCCAGTTCGAATTCGTCCATCACGTCGACGGCATGTCTCAGGTCGCGGTTGATACCGTCGCAGATGACTCCCAGTTTCATTCCGAATTCCCCCTCAGCGGCGCAACCCGGCGCCGACAATGTCTTCGATCACACGCGTGCAGGCCCAATTGTCACCCCGAGGGAATCTGCTCTTGCCGGCATGAAATATCTGCATCGCGGCCGAGGCCATCTGCAGCGGCACTTCCAGTTCCTCCGCCAGGTCCAGCGAGATCGTCAGGTCCTTGTGCATCGTGCCGATCCCGCTTCCGGTATTTTCGAATTTCCGGTCGATGATGTTTTCAAGTGCGGTATTTACACAGCCGCAACCCGCGCTGCTGGTCGAAAACACATTAAACAAATGCTCACCCTTCACCCCCGCCTTCGCGGCCAGGACCGAGGCTTCGAAGGTCGCTGAAAAGATCGAACCGATCAACGTCTGCAGGCAGGCCTTTACCGTCTGACCCATGCCGGGCGCATCGCCAATCCGGTGGATCGTGCCCGAAACCGCTTCCATGACCGGCGCGAATCGATCGAGCACGGCGTCAGGCGCCGAGGCCATCATTGTAAGGGCGCCGCTCTGTGCGCCCGGATATCCGCCCGAAACCGGACTGTCGATCAGATGAATGCCCGAACCGTCGAGCGCCGCCCCGATCTCCCGCGCCTCGCGTGGTTTTACCGTAGCCGTGAGTATGATCGCACCGCCTTGAGCCATTTGCGCGGCGAGACCATCGTCATCCAGAATGACCGACCTGGCCTGATCGCCATTCATCACCATGACGAACACGGCTTCGGCGTTCATCCCCACATCCGCCACGGAAGAAGCGCACAGGCCGCCCATCTCCTCGAATGCCGCCATTCTTTCTTCACCGAGATCAAAGCCGCTGACTTCAAACCCGTTTTTGATCAGGTTCTTCGCGAGACCCGATCCCATGTCTCCCAGACCAATCACGCCTGTGCGCATATCCAAGCCTTTCCTTTCGGTTTCTTTTAGAACGGGGTTCAAACGCCGGGCCGGGACCGGTCCGAAGGCCGCCCCGACCCTGACCCCGAGCCGGGAAGGTTCTTTGTACCTGTTTATCTTGCAGGAAACAGCGGGATTTGCGTGAAGGCGACAGGAATCGCCAATACGGTCGCGCCAAAGGACCGACCGGAATGTCCGCCCCGGCCCTTCCGGCATATGGCTCCGGTCGCGGGATGTCGCTTGCCAGCGAGGAGATACCGCTGACGGGCCATCCCGGTTCCGGTTCGCGAATTCCGGCTTGACTTCGACCGGCGCCGAGGAGCAATCCACTAACGTCTGGATGTTGGAAAGCAGGCGGGAACAAATATTGTGGCGATCTGAAAATTGATGCGATAAACAGAGGTGCAACTCGCTGCAATTCAATTCGTACGGATTGGCCGTGTATTGGCATTCCCGATGGCAAACTGCATTATCGTATTTTACGCTTGCCGGGCAACGCACGCTGATCCAGTTCTTAACAACTGCTTTTGACAATCACCAACGTTCGCCGGCAAAAACGCAATCATCGGAAGGTTGATCCACCATGTTCAACTGTATCGCCGGATACTATCCAGTTTCCTCAATTGCATGCTTTTGCGCGTTGCTTGCCGGGCTAGAGTGAACGGCACGTGCAAATATCGAACGCGTCAACACCGCATTTCAGGAACTTGTCCGAGCATCCGTCCG
Organism: Rhizobiaceae bacterium; assembly: GCA_965204295.1. Taxonomy (GTDB): domain Bacteria; phylum Pseudomonadota; class Alphaproteobacteria; order Rhizobiales; family Rhizobiaceae; genus JAWKWH01. The sequence goes on along the minus strand of OZ241973.1, from coordinate 120,269 downwards.
TGGCCAAACCGGAGCGCTCCGCCAAATATGCGATCTGGAAAAAATCACCAAGCGCTTCAAGCCGGTTTTGTAAACTGGCCGCTTGGATTTGGTTCAACGGGAATGATGGCCCAAAGATCGGCGTGGTAGGGATTGCAGAAAAATTGAGGCCTATTCACACGGACATTCGACATTATTGCTGCGAAGTTCAAAGGACTATTTGGTGAATGAACTGCGGGATGGATAATTGGTCGATCAACAACAAACTGAGTGATTGGAGGCATCGAACTATGTCGCATGCGTCAAGCAGCGATGGAAATCTGCCGACCACGATCAACAAATTGATTCACATGGCGTTTTGATTGTCACGGAATCTTGTGAGGGGATTGAGGATTCGTGACCGGATGAGGGCGTCAGGTCAGGCGCCGATCCAATTGCGTTGGGAGTATTTGTGAAGTGAAATTCACTATCAGCGACGCTGATAGCGTCAATCCCTATGTGGATGAGCCAGCCGTAGAGTATGGTGTCAAACCCCTCGCGCCGCCACCCGGCGTCCTGAAATGACGGCAACCCCTTTCGCCTGCTCTGGCCATCTGACGGTCTCAAGGGTCGGCCCGTCCATGTCGAGCAGAGCGATTTCCAGCTTGTTTCCGGCATAGCCGCCATCGGCGAAAACAAGCGTCGGCGTCGGCAAGTTGCCACAAACCGTGGAGATGACGGCAGGGACGCCACCGCAACTCTGAATGCCGGCCATGCGGATGCGGATGGCGCCATGCGGCATGTCGTCTTCGGTATCGGTGACGATATGGCGCTTGCGGCCCTTGGCCTTCTGGTCGGCGTCGTGGCCACTGACCTGTTTTTCACCGGCTGGCTGTCAATACCCCGCTGTCGCGCAGGCGATGGAAATAGTGCGGTGCCGTCGTGAAGGGTGGAAACGCCTTAGGCGGCAGCGCCCATTGACGCCCCGTCGCCGCGATCGGCCGGGTCGCTTTCCATACGGTGCATATCCGTCTTGCGGGGCCTGCCAACGTTTGCAACGGGCAACATGAAAGACGCGATCAAGATTCCGTCCGTACAATCGCCTGCATGACGAAGCGAACGCCTGTCATGGTGTGGACGGGTGATTTCGGTCCGGGCCATCGTGATCTCCATAGAAGCTTCCAGCAACCAGAATGAATCACAACCCGCCGAAATCACCCAACGTAATTTCCGTTTAGGCTATCAGTTGACCGAATGCGGTACGTTGGAAATGGCGTGCCGGGCACTGAACGCCCAGGCGATGCCGAAATTCAATGAATTGCTTAGCGACCTCGACGTGATCGCCTCCTGTCCTACATCAAATCGCAATGGCCCGAAAATATGCGCCGGCGGCATGATCGGGTCAACGCGATATACGCTTTCCGTTCGCGGGACAACAAATCCGCCGAACAGGCGGATAGCTACGTTTTCCCGCTCAATGAATGGCGCCGCCCCTTGCATCGTCCGGCAACCACATGTCGCATGGATAGCAATATCCATCTCCGCTATGTTGGCTGTGAAACCGGTTCAAACGGTCAATCGATCATGACGCGCCCGACATGGATTTTGACAACGGTTCTCGACTCGCTGGGCGTCCTGGCGGCGTTCGCCCACAATCCTTTGCCTGGCGTGCGGCGCGAACCGACAAGCGGCAATCCGGTGGCGGCGTTTCCCGATGGTTCCACACCGGTCATTTGCCTTGAACGCGATATCGGCGAAAGCGCCGCCCGCGGGAGCATCCGCCGATGCCCCGTCTGCGCCTTGACAAAAGCCTTCGCGCATGCCGAAACGCCGGTGATTGGTGTTCCTGCGGATCGATGTGACGGTCAGGCGTCAGGGAGGCGGTGGGCAGGCTTCGCCTCGACCGGTTGCGCGACCGCCATTCGGTCCCGGGCGCCGCCCTCCCTGTCGGCGGCGCCAATCGCCTGAATTGTGTTTTCCGGCCGGATCCGGCTCGAAAGGCGATTCCACGAAGTCAGGGACGCAACAGTTACGACCGGCGCCATTTCAGGTGCGCCAGACCGGGGAGACATCAGCATGAGAGTGGTCACACTCATTTCAGCGCTCGCCGCAATACCGCTTGTCGCGGTTTCGGAGCGTGTAAACTCAGACCAATTCCGCCCGGACATGTCGGGAGGCTTGAACGCACCCGTCATTCTCGCTTCGGAGCGAGAACATTCCAGATCCCGCGGCGACATGAAGATGGTTAAAATCGGAGATCTGATCATCAGCCGGACGACAGCGCGGGCGACCCCGCCAAACGCCCCGGTCTCAAGCGGATACCTGACCATCAGGAACACCGGCGGTGAAGCCGACCGCCTGATCGAAGGATCGGCGGCTTTTGCGGCGAAAGTCGAGATCCATGAAATGAAGATGGAGGGCGAGGTGATGAAGATGCGCCCGGTCGAAGGCGGTCTCGAAATACCGGCGGGAGGTGAAATTGTCTTGAAACCGGGCGGTCTGCACATCATGTTCATGAAGCTCTCCGAACGGTTGACCGCCGGCGAAACCCGAACGGTCATCCTGAAGTTCGGGAAAGCAGGGGATGTGGAACTGGAATTCGCGGTCGAAGACCTCAAGCCGGGTCACGGGTCAACGGATCGTTCCGGCCACAAGACGGGCAATTGACCGGTGGATCGAATACCAAAAACCCCGCGAATTCCGCGGGGTTTCCTGTCCGCCTTTTATTCCGGACGGTTTGCGAAACGGCGACTAGATTCCCAGATCCTTGAATTTTCTCTTGAACCGCGAAACACGCCCCCCACGGTCGACAAGGCCCTGCTGACCGCCGGTCCACGCCGGGTGCGTCGTCGGATCAATGTCGAGCGTCATCGTGTCGCCTTCTGCGCCCCAGGTCGAATGGGTCTCATATTCGGCGCCGTCGGTCATCACGACCCTGATCTTGTGATAGTCGGGATGGATATCGCTTTTCATCTCGCTTGCCCTCGCGAAACCCATAAGGCCCGCAGCCTTCAAAAACCCAAAGCCGCGGCCCTTGATCAAGGCGACGGCTTCCAAAACAGGTGGGGAGCCTATACATCATGCGGATCGAGCGCGCAAGGGCCGGATTGCGGTAATCGGCGCCAGGATTCGGAGTGTCCATGACCGATATCCCCGATGTCGATCACGAAAAGAAACGCCGCTCGCTGAAACCGCTCAGGCGGCTGTTTCCGTATCTGTTGCACTATCGCGGCATGGTGGCGGGCGCATTGTTCTTTCTGCTTCTGGCCGCGGTGACAACGCTGACGCTGCCACTCGCCGTCCGCCGCATGATCGACAAGGGGTTCTCGGCCGCGGACTCCACATTCATCGCCAATTACTTCTCCATGCTGATTATCATCGCCGGCGTATTGGCGCTGGCGTCGGCCGCCCGCTACTTCTTTGTCATAACCTTGGGCGAGCGCGTCGTCTCGGACCTCCGCCGCGACGTGTTTTCACACGTGACGACCCTTTCGCCGGGATTTTTCGATACGGCGCGGTCGGGCGAAATCGTCTCGCGGCTGACCGCCGACACCACGCAGATCAAATCCGCTGTCGGCGCGACGGCATCCATGGCGCTCAGGAACACCATTCTCGGAATCGGCGCCGTAATCATGATGGTCTTCACGAGTCCGAAGCTGTCCGGTCTGGTTATTGCCGCCATCCCGTTGATTGTGCTTCCGCTGGTCGGTTTTGGCCGCTCCGTTCGCCGCAAGTCCCGCTTCGCTCAGGATACGCTCGCGGATGCCACCGCCTATGCATCGGAGCAGATCGGCTCGGTGCGCACGCTGCAGGCATTCACCAACGAGAAACTGGTGACCGGCCGCTTTGCCGATGCGGTGGAAAAGGCGTTCGCAGCCGCCCGTGCGTCGGTGTTCGCGCGCTCGATCCTGACCTTTTTCGCCATATTCACGATTTTCTCCTCGGTCGTGGGCGTGTTGTGGTTTGGCTCGCGAGACGTCCTTTCCGGCGCGTTGTCGCCCGGCACGCTCGGTCAGTTCCTGCTCTATTCGGTTTTTGCCGCGGGCGCGCTCGGGGCATTGTCCGAAGTCTGGGGAGAACTCTCACAGGCGGCCGGCGCCGCCGAGCGCCTGACCGAGATTCTGGCCGAGGAACCGGCGGTCCGCGCACCCGCCGACCCAAAGATGTTGCCGGAGCCGCCGGTGGGCTCAATCCGGTTTGACAAAGTTGATTTTGCCTACCCCGCCCGGCCCGATTTGCCGGCGTTGAACGCCCTCTCCTTTGAGGTCGGGCCTGGCGAGACCGTCGCGATCGTCGGCGCTTCGGGGGCGGGCAAGAGCACCGTGTTTTCCATGATCCTGCGCTACTATGACCCGCAATCGGGCAGGGTGCTGGTCGACGGCGTCGACATCCGCAAGGCCGACCCCGTCTCAATGCGGGACCGGATCGCCATCGTACCGCAGGATACGGTGATCTTCGCCGCCACCGCCCGTGATAATATCGGCTTTGGCAGGCCCGGCGCGTCGGGCGCCGATATCAAGGCCGCGGCGAAAGCCGCTCTTGCCGAGGAATTCATCGACCGGCTCGACAAAGGCTACGATACCCAGGTGGGAGAGCGCGGCGTCACTCTCTCCGGCGGTCAGCGGCAGCGCATGGCGATCGCCCGCGCCATCCTTCGCGACGCGCCCGTTCTGCTGCTCGACGAAGCGACTTCATCGCTTGACGCGCAGAGCGAGACGCTGGTGCAGACGGCGCTTGAGCGTCTGATGGAAGGCCGCACGACGATCGTCATCGCGCATCGTTTGGCGACAGTGCTGAAGGCGGACCGCATACTGGTGATGGAGAACGGTCGCATCGCCGAGCAGGGAACGCATGAAAGCCTTGTTGCCAAAGGCGGAGTCTATTCGCGTCTGGCCAGGCTGCAATTCGATACCGGCGATGGCGGCCTCAACCGGGTGGCGGAACAGGCCCAACTTTCATCCACCGGGGACGGTCTTTGACGGGAGACGGCGAGGTCCGGATTTTCGGACTTGCCCGACAAAACATCCGGTGAACGTTTCGCCGACCGAACACCCGAAGGCCCTCACCCCAAACAATTGGAAGCCTCTAAGAGCCTGCTTGGAAATGAGTTGGGTGATTTCAGCAGGTTATGATTCTGTTCGTTTGCGAAACCGAACGGAGATCATGATGCCCTGGAACGAAATCACCCGAAAGCGATATGAGCGCAACCCGATGGGGTATTCAAGCGATGTCACCGATGGCAATGGACTGTTGTCAGTCGACTGCTTCCGGGTCGCAACCGGCTCGCCCGCGCAAGGGTGCTCTGCGCGACATTTGGAATGCGATCCGGTATATCGCGGCATCGGGCTGCGCGTGGTCGCTTCTACCGAAGGACTTTCCGCCTGTTTCAACGGTGCGCTGCTATTTCCATCGCTGGCGCGATAATGGATTGTTGCATGAGATCAACCGGGCCTGGCGGCCATGGCGCGCTGCGCACAGGGCCGAAGCGGTTCAGGGGGTGTCATCGACAGTGTGAGAACAACTGAAAACACATCCCTTTCGGGCTTTGACGCGGGCAGGAAGATCAAGGGGCGCAAACGCCACATCATGACGGATACCTGCGGTCGCCTGCTCGCATTGTGCGTTCATCCGGCCAATATTCAGGACCGCGACGGGGCGTCCGGTGTTTTTGTCCGGCTCCGTCGCGAGGCCCCGAAACTGCGCCACGTCTTTGCCGATGAAGGTTATGCCGGACCGAAACTGCGCGAGGCGCTGATCGGCATCGGGCGCTGGACCATCGGGACCGTGAAACGATCCGATACCGCTAAAGGCTTCAAGGTTCTGCCTCGAAGATGGGGTGTGGAGCGCCCCTTCGCATGGTTGCCGCAGGCGGGCAGAAGATTGGGAACAATCCATCGAAAATGCAAAAGCATGGGTCCTTATCGCTCATATCAGACGCATGACACGATCCCTCGCAACCCGCTGAAATCAATCACGCCATTTTGAATCGAACTGTTAGGATACTGTTTCATTGGTTTTTCAGAGCGCTTCTCCTTCAGATCACGTTTCAACACAGCCTGAGGGCGCCTGTTATAAGTTTTGCACACGCGCGCGAAGCCGGGCTTGCGCTTTTTTGACCCCTGGATGGCGCCTCAAAAGTAGGCGTCTGGTGTTGGTGGTCTGCTTCTCGTTGGCAAGGCCTGATAGTGTCCACCATTGATAGTGGACATCTTGAGGTGTGTCATGGGTGGGGAAGAAGGGTCGGAAGAAGCGGTTTTGGCCGGATGCCGAGAAGCGTTTGGTCTGCGCGCAAGCGTTGACGCCTGGTGTGTTGGTTGCGCGGGTTGCGCGGCGGTATGCGATGAACGCGAACCTGATCTTCAAATGGCTGAAGGATCCGCGTTTTTCGCCGGAGCGGGACAACGTCGATGCGGCGGCAGATGCCACGCCCTTTCTGCCGGTTGAGATTGCGGGTATCAGGTCCGCTTCCGGCCTCTCGGATGGCTCCATTTCGCCAATACGGGCAGGAAGCGACACTGCGCGCTTTCGGCCCATCGCGTTGACATCACGCTGTCGGACGGTCGTGGTATATTGGTAGAAGGTCCGACCGCCCTTTCTGCGGTTCTGTCTTTGGTGGAGGGGGTGATGTCATGATCCCTGTGCCGTGTAATGGGCGGGTCTGGCTGGCCGCTGGGGTGACGGACATGCGTCGCGGGTTCAACACGCTGGCTGCGCGGGCGGAGAAGGTTTTGACTGAAGACCCATATTCTGGTCATCTATTTGTGTTCCGTGGCCGTCGCGGCGACCTGATCAAGATCATTTAGTGGGACGTGCAGGGCGCATGCCTGTTCTCCAAGCGGCTTGAGCGCGGTCGCTTTGTCTGGCCTGCGGCGAAGGACGGCAAAGTGAGCGTGAGCTCGGCGCAGTTGTCGATGTTGCTGGAAGGGATTGATTGGCGAGCCCGCCGGAGGACGTGGCGACCGCTGATGGCGGATATGCCGGGCGATCGGGAAGGCGTTTCACAACTCCGACAGGATGTCGAAAGCCTCTCCGATCGGGTAGTGGTGATTGCCGATGAAAAGCCCGTTGGCGTCGATATGATCGGCGTTTTTCAGATTGGCGTGGATCTCGTGTTCAATCAGCTTCATGACGTCGTTCGTGGTAAAGTTGCCGGTGACGATCGGGCGGCATTCAAACCCGGCTTCGGTCAGTTGCCGAACGTATTCGGCGCGATCCAGACCAAGACCGGGGCGCAGGACCAGGGAAAACCCGAACCAGCTGCTTCGACCGATCTCGCGCTGGATCATGACTTTGGGATGGTCGCTCATTCCGGCCTGGAAACGGGCGCCGTTCGCGCGCCGTCCTTCAATGAGCGCCGGAAGTTTTTTCAATTGCTCGACGCCGAGCGCGCCCGACATTTCGAGCGGCCGCAGATTGTAGCCCGGAAGGACGAAGCGAAAGCTCTCCTCGAACGGGTCGTCGCTCTTGACGCCCGTGACGCGATTGCGCTTCGGCAGGTCGCGCGTCCAGCCATGGGCGCGCAACGTCAGCATGACGTGATAAAGCTCTTCGTCGTCGGTGACGACCATGCCGCCCTCCATCGTCGAGATATGGTGCGAGAAGAAGCTGGAATAGCTGCCCATCAAACCGTGCGCGCCGCATTGACGGCCTTCGAACGTGGCTCCCATGGATTCGCAATTGTCCTCGATCACGACGATCCCGCGGCCGTCGACGATGCGGCCGATAACGCCGAAATCGTTCGGGTTGCCCAGAAGATTGACGGCCATGATCGCCCGCGTCCTGCCGCCGACGGCGTCTTCGAGGGCCTCCAGGTCGTAATTCAGCGTGTCGAGGTCGATGTCCACGAACTTCAACACCAGCCCGTATTGGGCGAGCGGGAAATAGGTGGTGCTCCAACTGACGGCGGGGACGATGATCTCGTCGCCGCGGTTCAGTTTGAAATCGGGATTCCCGGTGTTGAACAACGCGGCGGTCATCAGAAGGTTCGCCGAAGACCCGGAATTCACCATGACGGCGTATCCGGTTCCGAAAAATTCGCAAAAATCCTTCTCGAACCGAGCGACTTCATCGCCCATGGAAAAACGGCCTGACGCGATAACGCGGTGCAGCGCGTCCCGCTCGGCCCGATCCCAGCTCGAGGTGGCGAGAGGAAAGCGGAAACTCACGATCCGGCCCTTTCGAGGTAGAACCGATAGGTGCGCGACAGCCCTTCCTCAAGCGACGTGGGCGCGGACCAGCCCCATTGCCGCAGCCGGTCCGTGGCGCCGAGCTTTCGCGTCATGCCGACGGGGCGGTCGAGGTCATGCACGAATTTTCCGTCCCAGCCGATCACCCGGGCGACCGCGGCGTAGTATTCGTCGATCGTGCGATCATGGCCGGGCCCGACATTCATGAGATCGGGCAGGGCGTCGATTTCCGACGCGGCCCTGAGCGCCGCGCCGGCCATGTCGGCGGCATACATGAATTCCCGTCGGGCCGCGCCGTCTCCCCAGATCTCGACGGTCCGTTCCCGGTTCTTCATCGCGTTGTGCATCTTGTGGATGATCGCGGGCACCAGGTGCGAACGCGCGGGATCGAATATGTCGTGACGCCCGAACAGATTGCAGGGGATCAGCGTTTTGTACATCGCGTCCGGATCTTCCCTGCGGATGTACTGGCAGAGCCGCGCGGCCATGATTTTGGCGATGGCATAGCCTTCATTGGTCGGCTCCAGTTCGCCGGTCAGGATCATCTCTTCGCGCAGCGGGCTGGGCGCGTCGCGCGGATACATGCAGGTCGATCCAAGGTTCAGGAAGCGACGCACGCCGTTGCGATAGGCCGACATGACGACGTTCAGGCCGATGGCCGCATTGACCTCCAGAAACGCCACCGGCCGGGTCATGTTGGCGTGAATGCCGCCGACCAGTCCGGCGGCGTGAATGACGACATCGGGTTTGTGTTCGGCCAGATAAGCCTCGACGGCCCCCGCCTCGGCCAGGTCGAGTTCGGCGCGGGAGGGCGCCAGGACATTCCAATCCGCGATTCCGGGGTGTTCGAGGATATTCCGTCCGACCATGCCGGACCCGCCGGTCAGCAGAAGCGTGTCGCCGCCGCTCATGGCCGGCCTTCAGGTTCCGGTCGAAACGGGAAGTTCCGGCCCGCGTTCACGCGCGCCGGTCGTCGCGGCGGTCGAATTGAAGACACGGCCGGGTGTATGCGTCATGTTTCGTCCCTTCGGCGAGGATGGTTCAGGCGGAAATGCAGCATATGCAACGCGCCCGGGAATTGCCAGTCTTCCTCGCTCCCTGACCGGCGCCTTGCGGTTTATCGGACCAGAAAACCGGATCGAACCGGATCGTCCGCCTCCACGACGAACCGGCTTTCGCCGCAGTAGTGCGCCGCGCCGCGCACGGTGGCGACAATTGCCGGAATTCCGCCGGCCATGACCGTCGCCGAGACCGTTCCCGTGAATTGAGAGCCCGTGACGCTTTCGAATATCCTTCGTTCGCCCATGGCGACCCGGCCCCTTGCGTGCATCGCCGCCAGCCTGGCCGTCACGCCGGAACCCGTTGGCGAACGGTCCACCTGCGCGTCCGCGAATACGCAGACATTGCGGGACGGTCGGTCGCGTCCGTCGCCGCCGTCGGTCAGGATCGATCCGTAGAGAAACGCGAGGTCGTCGTGATCGGGATGCGACAGTTCGACGACCCTGCCGACCGCCTCGGTCAGCGCGGTCGCCGCGTCGACGAATTCGCTGACCGGCTCGCGTCCGAATTTCAATCCGAACCGGCTCTGGTCCGCGAGCGCGTAAAACGCTCCTCCGTAGGAAACATCGCAGGTGACGGAACCGTGACCGGAAACGTCCACCCGAAAATCCCGTTCAAAAAGAAACGCCGGAACGCTGTCGAACGAAACCGCGCCGGCCTTTCCGCCGCGCACCTCGACGGCGGCGGTCACCATCCCGCACGGACATTCGATGTCGACCGCCGTCACCGGTTCGACCGCTTCGACCAGGCCCTTGTCGACCGCATAACGGCCGAGCGCGATAATTGCGTGGCCGCACATGGTCGAATAACCTTCATTGTGCATGAACAGCGCCGCGAGATCGGCGCCCGGCAGATCGGGCCTGACCAGCAACGCGCCATACATGTCGGAATGACCGCGCGGTTCGAACATCAGAATTTTCCGCAGATGGTCGAGATTCTCCCGTATATGAGCGCGCTTTTCCAGAATCGTTCCAGGCGGCGGTTCCGGATAACCCGAGGTGACGATCCGCAGCGGCTCGCCGCCGGCGTGCATGTCGATGACGGTAAGTTCATGCGCCATGTCGAGATTGGGAATCACCGGACATCAATGCGTCAACGAGCGCGCCATCGCAACCGGAAACGACCGATCCGGGTTTCGGCGTCAGCCGGCGCCGGTGGAGCCGAAGCCGCCGCCGCCGCGTGCGGTTTCGTCGGCAGGCTTCCGTTCGACGATATCCGCCCGCGCGACCGCCGCAATGACCATCTGCGCGATCCGCATCCCGCGCTCCACCGGAAAATCGTCCTCGCCGTGATTGATCAAAAGGACCTTTACTTCACCGCGATAGTCGCGGTCGATCGTTCCCGGAGTGTTGAGGCAGGTCACGCCGTGTTCGAGGGCAAGTCCCGAACGCGGTCGAATCTGGCCCTCGAAACCTTCCGGAATTTCAAGGATCAGCCCGGTGGGAACCAGGGCCCGCCCGCCCGGCCTGACGATCAATCGCCGGTCCCGCGCGATCGCCGCGCGCAGATCCAGCCCCGCCGCGCCGACCGTCTGATAGGCGGGCAAATCCAGACCGTCGGCGTGGGGCAGCCTGACTATCGCAAGTTCCATCCCGCCTTTCCCAATGGGTTCGCGGGTCTATCGCCGCCACGGCCCGAACGGTCAATGGCGGAAACGAGCCCTCAACGGATTTCGACCGGCGCACACCGGCGATTTCGGCAATCGACACGGCCTCGTAACGCTGATAGAAGCCCGGTCTTCGAATGCGCCGAATTCCCGCGAGTTTCATTTCATGGCCGATACAATTGAAAGCGCGGTCGCGCGCCGGCGCACTTTTGCGATCGTTTCGCATCCCGACGCGGGCAAGACGACCCTGACGGAGAAGATGCTGCTTTTCGGCGGCGCCATCCGGCTCGCCGGCGAGGTCAAGGCGAAAAAGGATCGAATCCGGACGCGGTCGGACTGGATGAGGATCGAGCGGGAACGCGGTATTTCGGTCGTCACCTCGGTGATGACGTTCGAATATGGCGGGCATGTCTACAACCTTCTCGATACGCCGGGCCACGAGGACTTCGCCGACGACACCTACCGGACGCTGACCGCCGTCGATTCCGCGGTCATGGTCATCGACGCCGCCAGGGGTATCGAGCCGCGTACGTTGAAACTGTTCGAGGTCTGCCGGCTGCGCGACATTCCCATCGTCACCTTCGTCAACAAGCTGGACCGCGAAAGCCGCGACCCGTTCGAGATTCTCGACGAGGTCGAACGCAAACTGGCTCTGGACACCGCGCCCGTCACCTGGCCGATCGGCCGCGGGAGATCCTTTTGCGGCACCTACAATCTGGCGGACGACACGGTGCGCGGCAAGGACGGGCAAAAAGAGCCGCAGGCGGTCGCCGGGCCGGAATCCGATGAGGTGGGACGACTTCTTCCCGACAACGATCGAAACGGATTCATCGAGGAAATGCTGTTGGCCGGGGAGGCCTGCAAGCCGTTCGACGAAGCCTCGTACCGCGAGGGCCATTTGACGCCGGTATATTTCGGTTCGGCGCTGCGCAATTACGGCGTTCGCGATCTTGTCGACGCGCTTGGCGCCCACGCGCCGGGTCCGCGCGCGCGGGAGGCCGACGGACGCAGGATTTCGGCGACCGAAAAGGACATGAGCGCGTTCGTGTTCAAGATTCAGGCGAACATGGACCCCAACCACCGCGACCGGATCGCATTCGCGCGCGTGTGTTCCGGCAGGCTGAAACGCGGCATGAAGGCCAGACTGGTTCGAACCGGAAAGCCGATCGGCCTTTCGGCGCCGCAGTTCTTTTTCGCCAGCCGGCGCCAGGTCGCCGATGAGGCCTATGCCGGCGATGTGGTGGGCATTCCCAATCACGGAACGTTGCGCATCGGCGATACGCTGACGGAGGGCGAGGATATCCTGTTCCGCGGCGTACCGAATTTCGCCCCGGAAATCCTGCGCCGGGTGCGCCCGGACGACGCCATGAAAGCCGGGAAACTGAAGGAGGCATTGCGGCAGATGGCCGAGGAGGGCGTGGTGCAGATGTTCTCGCCGGAAGACGGTTCGCCGGCGATCGTCGGTGTCGTCGGCGCGCTGCAACTGGATGTGCTGAAAGCCCGACTGGATGCGGAATACTCGCTGCCGGTCGATTTCGAGACGACCCGGTTTTCGATATGCCGCTGGATATCCGCCGATGAGAGAAGCGAACTTCATCTCTTTATCGATGCGCATCGCGGCGATATGGCGCGCGACCTCGACGGCGATACGGTCTTCCTTGCGCAAAATGCGTTCTCGCTGAACTACGAGGCGAAACGCTGGAAGGCCGTCCGTTTCGATGCGGTCAAGGACTATCAGGTCCGCGAAACGGCTTAGCCTTTCGTCGGCGCTGGAAACCGGCGCGATTCCCGGCTATAATCGCGCTCCGACACCGAGGCCAAACAGGGAGTAGCATCATGAGCCTACGTATCAACGACACCGCGCCGGATTTCACCGCCGAGACCACCCACGGCGAAATCGGTTTTCACGACTGGATCGGCGACGGCTATGCCGTCTTGTTCTCGCATCCCAAGGATTTCACCCCCGTCTGCACGACCGAACTCGGCTGCATGGCCGGGCTGGAGGACGAATTCGCGAAGCGGCACGCAAAGATAATCGGCATATCGGTCGACCCTGTCGAGAGCCATCGCAAATGGAAGGAAGACATCAAAAAGGCCACCGGCCAGGATGTCGGCTATCCGCTGATTGGCGACAAGGAACTGAAGATCGCCAAAATGTACGACATGCTGCCCGCCGGGGCCGGAGATTCCTCGGAAGGCCGGACGCCCGCCGACAATGCCACCGTCAGATCGGTGTTCGTCGTCGGCCCGGACAAGAAAATCAAGTTGACGATCACCTATCCGATGACAACCGGACGTAATTTCGATGAAATCCTGCGCGCCATCGATTCGATCCGGTTGACGGCCGATCACCAGGTCTCGACGCCGGCGAACTGGAAACAGGGCGAAGATGTCATCATTGTCCCGGCCGTCTCCGACGATGACGCCAAAGAGAGATTCGGCGATTTCGAGACGGTTTTGCCCTATCTGCGGAAAACAAGGCAGCCGGGCTGACCGGAGCCGGATTCAGCCGCGGCGGACCTGTCGTTCCGCCGCGCCTTGCCCGATGAATGCGCCGTTTCCCGGTTCATTCGCCGTCTGTATGAGTTCGGCCCGCGTGTTCATGACGATGGGACCGCGCCACGCCACCGGCTCCCGAAGCGGAGCGCCGGTGACGAGCGGGAAACGGACCGGCGGGCGACCGGGCGACGTGTCGCCAAATCCGAAAGCGCGATTCAGGCGGACGCCCGCGCCCTCCATGGCCGGTTGCGCGCTGCCGGTCCGCCTGGTCGGCCGATGGACGCGGATCACCCGTTCGTCGTTCCGTTCGCCCGACCCGGGATCGATCGCGCCGGCCGGCCGGATGCGTTCGATTTACGGCGTATTCGGCGATCGCGGACGCGAATGATCCCCGCCGGCGTCGATTGCGTCAATCAATCGTTGCAATGTCTCCCGGTCGAGCAGGCCGATCTCGCGCGACGGCGGATTGGCGAGTTCGGTGGCGTGTGGCGAAACACCGGACGTGTCGATCACGACCCGGGGATGCGATTTCAGCGCCGGTTTCTCAAGCCGGTCGGCGTCGTCCCGGATCACGTTGAAATAGCCGATGATCTTCTGGATCAGCGGCCAGGCCGGCATACCTCTGCGGCCATGCTCCAGCGCCGACAGATAGGCCGGGCTGACGCCGACCGCCGCCGCCATATCTCTTTGGGTAACGCCCTTCGCGTGGCGGAGTTGACGCAGCCTTTCGCCAAAGGGCGTCATGAACTGCCCGCCTGCTTGCTCAGCCTGACGTAGATCGCTCCATCTCCGCCATGATGACGGGCGGCGTGTTCGTACCCGCCGACCAGCCCGCGAAACGGCCTCGTGCCGAGCCATTGCGGAACGGCGCGGCGCAATACGCCCGCGCTGCCGGGCGACGACCCCTTTCCTGTAATGACAAGAACATGGCGAAGTCCGGACATGTGCGCCCGATGAAGGAACGCGAGCAGCATGCCGTGGGCTTCGACCCGGTCGAGATCGTGCAGATCGATCGTCGCGTCGATGGGCAGTCTGCCTTTTGACAGCTTTCGGCGCGTCGGCGGGTCGATATCGGTCGACCGGGCGGAATTGCGGGGTTTTGCCGTATCGGGCCGATACGGGGGATGCGCAACCGGATTTACGAGCGCCGCCGCGCCGCGCCTGTGTTCCCGGTCGGTTTCGACGGTCCGGGGCGCGCACGGAAACAATCCGCCATCCTTCGGCTTGATCGAACGAGCGACGTTCGACCACAGGATACGATCCTCGATCGTCAATTCTCCCGGTTTGCGCCGTCCGCTCATGGATACGCCAATAACAGGTCGCGGGGCGGCAGCGCAAAAAAATCGGCGTTGTGCCCGATGTCGCCGGCTATGTCGCCGAGGGCCGGATCGTCGACCGGCGCTTCCCGAAAGAATATGAATGAGCGGTTCCGCCGGAGGATTTCGTCGATCCGTTCGGGATTTGCCGCCAGCCATGTCCTGACGGACCGCATCGTCACATCTTCGCGCGGGATTTCGCCAAGCGAAGCCAGGACGCCGCCGGGTCCGGTAAACCGATGTCCGCTCTTTGCCGCATAGGTTATCCGCATCCCGCTTCCGTCGGCGAATTCAAGACGGGCGGCCCCCTGAACATGAACGAAGAACAGTTCGACCGGATCGTCGAGCCACGCCATTTCCAGCCCGCGTCCGGCAAGAACTCCCCGCTCGATCCGCGACCGGTCATGATATTCCTTCAATTCCGCGGACGTTTGGCGCGCGAAGGCGAAGTACGGATCGAACCCTTCCGGCCGGTTTGCGTCGGTGAGGCCGATCAGATCGTCGGGGCGGCGGTAGACCGGATATCTGAAACGATCGGTTTTAAACCTGGAGGCGACGGCGACGGGTTCGTAATAGCCGGTTACGAAGCCCATGGACCGGTCGCCGGGGTTCACCCGGCAAGGCCGGAAATGCGCCTCGAAGAATGTTCGGGCGCTGGCGTCGTCCCAAACCTCCGCCCGTCCCGCCGCGTCGAACGCATCGAAAAACGAATCGCGATCGACGCCGAGCGACCATGTTTTGTACGGCTTTGCGACGGCATGGAGAGCGCACCGGCGAAATGCCTCAAAAGCCGCGCCGTGATCGTCGTCCGCCCATCCGGGCAAACCGGAATAGTCGCACGGTTGAATCAGCGCGGAAAGCGTCATGGACGACCGTCTTCGGCGATCAGTCTTCGGCTTCGGTCGCCGCCAGTTTCCAGTTGGGATCGCGCGATCCCGCATCGCGCGCAAAGGTCCAGACGTCCTTGACCTCGGCGACGGTCTCCGGATCGCCCTCGATGATCTCGTCGGCCTTGTCGAGCGTGGCCGAAATGAGTTCGCTGACGATGCGGATCGTTACGTGCGCTTCGCCGTCCTTCATCCCCGCGCCGACTATGTCGGCCCTGGATATCCCGACAAAGGAGGATTGGACCTTCTCGTCGCGTTCCTCGCGGCCCTTTATGGCTTCCACGAACCCGTCATAAACTTCTCGCGACAACAGGTTTTTCAGGGTTCTTCGATCGCCGTCCGCATAAGCCATGACGATCATTTCATAGGCCATTTTGGCGCCTTCGAGGAAGTTTTCCGGTCCGAATGACGCGTCTGCGTCCTTGATGGCGCGGAGCCCGTCGTTTATCGGCGTGCCGGATTTCGCATATTCGTCGATTTCGACATAGCGGTCGTCGGCGTCGTCCCGGCCGGATTTCTTCCGCTTCGGCAGCGCGACGATATTGTCGCCGTTGTCATCCGCGGCGTCGTCCCGGTCGCGGGTCGAGTACGGATCGAACGGCGGCCGTTCATGGCCGGTGCGGCGGCCCAACACGTTGCGAAGCTGGTAAAATATCACCAGCGCCGCGACGAGAAAGAATATCGTGCCAAAATCGAAGAATTCCATGTCTGAACCAAAATTCCTGCTTCGGCGCCGGATGCCGGAAAACCGGCTTGCCCGCGCCGACCTGTGATATAGAACGCAAACGGCGGTCATTCAATTCCGCCATTCGAATGCCTGTTTCGGGCAAATGCGCCGTTCAATCAAGATGGCATACGCTGTCAACTGTCAACTTTGGAGGACGTATCCGTGCCGTTTTCGGTGATTCCATTGGTGCTTTTGGCGATTCCGCTACTGGAAATCGCGGCTTTTATCGTAATTGGCGGGCAAATCGGCGTGTTTCCGACGCTGGCCATGGTGTTTCTGACCGCGGTGATCGGCTCCGTTCTGTTGCGAATACAGGGATTCGATCTGATCGATCGCATCAGGCGCGAGACGGAACGGGGCCGGGTGCCCGGAAGAGAGCTCGTTCACGGCGTGATGATACTTGTCGCCGGCGTATTGCTGCTGACGCCCGGCTTCGTCACCGACACGATGGGCTTTCTTCTGTTCGTGCCGGCGGTCCGGGACATCGGCTGGAACCTTGTAAAGGACAGGATCGCCGTCGCCGGCGCGCCCGGGGATTTTGGCGGCGGTTTCGGCGACGCGCGCCGTCCCGGCGGCAAGACAATCGACCTCGACGAGGACGATTTCACCAGTTCCGGCGATCCCGACCCGCCCCGGCGCTGATGCCGCCATCGGCCGTCTCTCATGCCGATTCTATCGGCGTCTTGTAACCGCGCCGGGCCCATGCTAGCGAACCGGCGGTTTTGAACGGGCCCGACCGGCTCATGCGACAGGGGAATTTTCCGACATGGCGAAAGAGCCTACCGACACCGGCGGCGCGAAGGCGGCGGGTGCGCAAAAAGGCAATGGAAAGGCGCCGAAACTCGGCATCCTGACCCAGTATGTCAAGGATCTGTCGTTCGAGAGCCCCGGCGCTCCGCAATCGTTGCAGGCGCGCGAACAAGCGCCGCGGATCGATATCAACGTCAACGTGAATGCAAACACCCTTTCGCCGACCGAATATGACGTGACGTTATCGCTCAACGCCAAGGCCGAATCCGGCAAGGACGTGCTGTTCAATATCGAGTTGCTCTATGGCGGGGTCTTCCACATCGAAGGCTTCCCGCAGGAGCATGTGCTGCCGTTGTTGTTCATCGAATGCCCGCGCCTTCTGTTCCCGTTCGCGCGTCAGATCGTCGCCGATGCGAGCCGCAATGGCGGCTTCCCGCCGCTGATGATGGATCCCATCGATTTTACCCGGATGTTCCAGCAGAAAATGGCCGAGGAACAGGCCAAGGCCAAGGTGCGGACCACAACCTAGAGCAAAATCCGCGTGTCCGCCGATGGCGGCGGGCGCTGTCGTCCTTGCCGCTACCCTCTCACGATCAGAACGCCGCACGGCTCGAGCCGCTTTGAACCGAGCAGAACCCTGCCGGACCCGGCCATGTCCGAAACATCGACGGTTTCCGGTCCGTGATTGAAGACGTGGCGCAGCGATCCGTTCTGCCGGATGCGGATGTCGCGGGGCAGCCGCATGGTTTCGACGCCGGCTTGAGCGCAGAGGTTCGCGACCACGTGAGCGGCGTAGGCCTCGTTCGGCCATCCCGCCATATAATGAACCGACCCCCCGGAGTTTCGGCAAAGGGCTATCTCGCCGTCGGCGGTTTTGTCGATCACCGCCACTCCGCCGTTTCCGGCGACGACAAACTCACGCCAGCGTTCGAATGCGAGGTCCGAATCCCGATGGTTTATGGGAATCGTTTCCGGTGGCGCGAAGCTCTCGACCCGGCGAATCCGGATATCGATCCGGGATTGAAGACCCTCGCCCGGCGGCAGTGTCGCGGGTATCTGAAAATCCGGTGTTTTGGAGCCGCTCCTCGGTCCGACAAGAACCGGCCGGCCGTTTTGTCCGACGGCCTGGGCGAGATCGTTCGATATCGAGAACATTCCGGGAATGATGACCAGCCGATAGCCGGCGGCGGCATCCGGCCTGGCCGGAACCATGTCGATGGCGACTCCCAGCCTTCGCAACGCGCGATAGAACGTCAGCACCAGGTCGAGATAGGAAAACGATTCGCCTTGCGGCTGAATCGACCAGGCCCAGGCGCTTTCGTAGTCGAACATGATCGCGACCGGCGCGGGCGCCGTATCCGGCGCGGAATCGCCGATCTCGTCCCTGATTCCCTTCGCGACGCGCCAGGCTTCATTGGGCGTCCCGTCCGGCAGCAGCAACGCTTCATGCATCTGCTCCTGACCGAACGGCGCCTGTCGCCAGCGAAAATAGCTGACGGCTTCGGCCCCGGCGGAAAACGCTTCGTGGGTCCACAGGCGTATCGCTCCGGTCGCGGGCGACGGATTGTTCGGAGCCCAGTTGACCGGTCCGGGCTGCTGTTCCATGACCCACCATCGGCCATTGCCGCATGCCCGATAGAGGTCGTGATGAAATGCCTGAAAATCCGGGTCGCCGGCGCGCATGTATCGCCGCCGGCGATCCGAATCCGACAGGTCGCGGTCGAGGAATCCGATCGGATATGAATCCCAGGACGCCGCGTCGAGATCCTCGCAAAGAGCGAAGTGATCGAAAGCGAGACAACCGCCCATGAAATTGTGCAGAATTGTTCTGCGCGGCGACCAGCGCCTGATGATCCCGGTCTGTATGCGATTGAAGGCGATAACCTGATCGGAACAGTAGCGTTGAAAATCCAGCGCATGCGCCGGGTTCGGCTCCGTGACCGTCAGGTTCGGCAGTTCGACCTCTTCGAACCCGCGATACTCCATCGACCAGAACACATTGCCCCAGGCGCGGTTCAAGGCCCGGGGAGACCCGTATTTCGCCGCCAGCCATTCACGGAATCCCGCCAGCGCCGCGCCGGAATAGCTGCGCGCCGTGTCGTGGCATCCGTACTCGTTGTCGGTCTGCCACGCGACGATGGCGGGATGTTCGCCGAAGCGTCTGGCGAGCGCGGTGACGATGCGCCCGCACTCGCCGCGATATCCCCGATGGCTGAAACAGTAGTGCCGCCGCGAGCCGAAATTCCGGGGCCGCCCCCCGGCGTCGACCGCCAGCATGTCCGGCATGGAATCGACCAGCCATTTCGGCGGCGCCGCCGTCGGCGTACCCAGAACGACGCTCAGTCCGGCCTCGTGCAGCGTTTCGATCGCCCGCTCCAGCCACCCGAATTCCAGTCTGCCGGGTTCGGGCTCAAGCCTCGACCAGGCGAATTCGCCGATCCGCGCGAAAGTCAGCCCCGCTTCGCGCATGAGGCCGGCGTCCGTCGCCCACCGTTCCTCCGGCTAGTGTTCCGGATAGTAGCAAACGCCCAGCGACCGGGAATTCAATTCAGGCATCGATCAGGCCGACACATCGGGTTCGGTCCGGCCCCTGACCGTTCGGGAGAGCATGAATGTCTCTCCCGCGCGCGGACCGCCCGCCCGTTCGCCGCGACGATCGACGAAAACCGCCGGCTCACCGGTTGCAAGACCGTTTCGCGGGTCGCAATCGACCTTGAACAGAACGCCTTTCACGGTATCTTCCGGCAGCGCCGGCGTATCGTATTTCACCGCCGCGCTCCCGGAATCCGCCGATGGACAGCGCCAAAGCCGGCGAATCGGCGATTGACGGACGAGATGAACATGGGCGTTCGCTTATCATCGCGCGAAGCGGTTTGCTACAGCTTCCCGCGGCGGCGCGTCGCCGGTCTTCAAGCGCCTTTCAAACGCCCTTCGAAACGGTTTTGAGGGGCCCGCGGGCGAAAACGCCGGACAGCACGCCCTTGAGGGATGGCCGCCGCCATGCGTCATGCGGCGGTTTTCCGGGGGGCGGTGATAAGAGGCCGCCGCGCGATGGCCGGCAATCCCCGCAGCCCGTTTCGCGGCAACAGACGCCGCGCCGATATGCGCGCGAACGGCATTTCCGGTATCAGACGGTCGGCCCCGGCGAGGTCGAGATATTCGCCGTAATTGTCGAAACCGGACCGCCCGACATAATCGATGAAACTCTCCGCCGGAACGCCGTTGGCGACGACGCACTCGTGTTTCTCAAGCTCCACATGCCAGTAGTTGAACCTCGCCGGCATCTCCGAAAGCGGCAGCAGGCGGATCGGAGTTCCGTCCTCCGCCAGCGTGCCGGCGTTGACCGGCATTGTCGCCGAACGGCAGGGCGTGATCGCCCGTCACGGTCAACGGTCACGGTCAGCGGTCCGTTAGGCAGGTTCGGGCCGAGGGCGCCGGCGTCGACCTGCCGTCATGGGTCACGACCCGGTCGCCGGGTTGCAGGGTTTCGATTCGCCGCCACGGCGTTGCGGTCCTCGCGCCGGTCGCGAAGCGGTTGAAGACCTGCGCCGAGGTTTCCATGAATCCCGTCGAGGCGCCGCCTCCCGTCAAAGGCGCGAGGTCAAACGCCTCCTTTTAACCCGCTCCATGTTGAGGAAAGAGGAGAGAGACTCTTATTTTAAAAGAAGGTCACGAATAGGGTAGAGTATTTCCTTAATTTCTACAAATATAGAATCATAAGTATCGATAATCTTTTGTCCTGTCTCATCATTTTCAGGACAATAGATAGAAGCTACTTCATCAGATCCTATATCCTTACACCTGTCCTGATTTAAAATAAGCTTTCTTTTCATATAAGCTGATTTTAAAAGCTTGGCTTTCTCCTCATACATAGCACAAACTTTTATATAATAAGGAGAATCAGATTTATAAAAATGGCTCTTGAGAGGAAGGTTTTTACAATTCCCCGCATGCTCTATCGCTAAATTAATATAACCCATAATATTATCTCTGTATTCAGGATAAGTTTCTAAGTCACGATCTCCTTCATAACTGGGAGAGTTAAGTAACCTAACACGGTAGTCACCAGAAACCCCTTTATAAAACATGGCTAAATAAACAATAGGTAAATTATAATAAGCTGTCATCTCTATGTTATGATTTGCCTCCCACATAAAGTAATCAAGAGGAGGGTAGTTATTATAAGTCTTTATGATAGCCAGTGTTCTGGAATAATAATGGGCGGCTAAATCCAAATTTCTGTCAGCTATACTTATTTTGAAATCCCCTCCTGAAAGATGATATTCTGCTATCCAATAATTAGCTACAATATTGCTGTGTTGATCAGCTAAACCATGTAATATCAACATTCCCTTGGAAACATCATCTTGATTGTTAGTCACTTCACCCTTTAATAAGAGACAAAGAGCATAAACTAAGGTCACACTCACATAAGGATCAGGATCATTTAATTGTTCTTGATACTGTCTCTCGGTATCCTCAAAATCACCACATCCAAATTTACCAGATCTATATACTGTCCCAAAACCAGGGCTCGTCGCAAAAACGAAAAAGGCGATCGCACTCAATAGCAACACGATTTTTCTCATAGCTCTTTCCACATCCTCCAAAAAAACCGCTATGGCGACGCACCGCTCAACGCAATCATATAAACCCGACCCAAACCGTCAAGAGCCTTTTGCGCGCCAGGATGCAGGTGGGAAACTGGCGGCGTTCAGGCAAACTTCCGCCCTTTGTCCGTCCGCTGGAAACGGATCAGGTCGAGCGAAGGCGGATTTTCGCCAAGCACGGAGAGAATCATATGCGCATGGCCACGGTGATGGGTCTGGTGGTTGAAGAAATGCGCAAGCGCCGGAGCGAGCCTTTGGCTCACCATTTTCAGGTCGGTCGCGGTCATGTAGCTGAAACGGCCCGTCAGTTCGATATCGGACAGGTTTTCAACCCATTCCCCTATACGCGCATCCAGACCGGCGCGCGCATCCGTCAGTTCGTCGAACCGATCGTGCAGAACCGCATCCGGGCCGTCCGGCAGTTCGCCCTCGCCGGTAAAACGGTGCATCCAGATCAGGTCGGCCGCCATGATGTGGTTGAGCGTACCTTCCATCGACGCAAAGAAGGCGCCGGTGTTGCGCCCGAACTCCTCGTCGGTGAGCGCTCCCGCGGCTTCATAGAGCAAACGGTTCGCCCACGTGTTGTAGGCCGCCATCATCGCGAAGTATTTGTTCACAACCGCTTCCCCGGCTGGCAGGCGGTCGCATCGTATCATTTTATGCCGGGCCTCGCCAGTGACGATCAGAACCCATGAACGCGCAGGATCGGACCCGCCGCGTCCGTTCGGTCGCGCATGAATTCGGTTTGTCGCGCTTCACAAGCGCATTTCGCCCGGCTATAGAGCCGCGAATTCTCCGGCATTTTCAGGAAACAAGGAACCCCCATGGCGATTGAACGCACATTTTCGATGATCAAGCCCGACGCGACAAAGCGCAATCTGACCGGTGCAATCACCACGATGCTTGAGGATGCCGGCCTTGGCGTGGTCGCTTCCCGCCGCGTCTGGATGAGCCGCCGCGAGGCCGAAGGATTTTACGCCGTGCACAAGGAACGCCCGTTCTTTGACGAACTTTGCGATTTCATGTCGTCCGGACCCGCGGTCGTTCAAGTGCTGGAAGGCGAAAACGCCATAGTGAAAAACCGCGAGGTGATGGGCGCGACAAATCCGGCCGACGCCGACGAAGGAACGATCCGAAAAACCTTCGCGCGGTCGATCGGGGAAAATTCGGTTCACGGTTCCGATGCGCCCGAGACGGCGGCGCAGGAAATCCGCTACTGGTTCTCCGATACCGAAATTGTCGGCTGATCGCGAGGCTCCGGCCGTCGCCGCCCGCAATTCCGGTTTCAAGCGCAACCGGCATCCGGGAGTGGCCGGATGACGGGCGATTGCGCGTTCCGCTACCGCCAGCGGTCGGCGAGGTCGTCATCCTCGTCCTTTGCCTGAACCCAGTCCGATTCCGCCGCGCCGCGCCTTAGTTCCTTTTTCCAGAACGGCGCGGAAGTCTTGAGGAAGTCCATCAGATAGGATGCGGCGTCGAAGGCGGCCTGCCGATGCGCCGATGTCGTGACCACGAGCACGATATTCTCGCCGGGACCGATCCTGCCGAACCGGTGAATGACGGTGACGCCGCCGATTGGCCAGCGCGCCAGCGCCCGGTCCGCGATCCTTGCAATCTGGCGTTCCGCCATGCCGGGATAATGTTCGAGTTCAAGCGCGGCGAGCGAACCGGCCTCATCGCGGCACAGACCGGTAAACGTGACCACGGCGCCGATGCCGGCCCTGCCGGAAGTCAGCCGCGCGACCTCGGCGCCGGCATCGAAATCGGCGCGCTGGACCCGGATGGTCGGGACGACATGTTCGCTCACGGCGTCAACCTCCGGTCATGGGCGGAAACAGCGCGATCTCGTATGGCGTGCCCAGTTTTTCGGAGTGATGCACGTGCTCCATGTCGAGCGCGACCCGAATCACGTCCCGATGCTCAAGCGCCGAGGCGTATTCATCGCCCCGCGAGCTGAGCCATTCCAGCAGTTGCGCAACGGTGACTACATCGGCGGGAAGGTCCACTTCCTCGCTTTCCTTGCCGATACGTTCGCGCACCCAGGAAAAATAAACCAGTTTCATCCGCCCATGGTCACTCTTCGATGACGTGTTTCAGTCCGGCCCGAAAATAGTCCCAGCCCGTATACAGCGTCACCATGGCGGATATCCACAACAGCACGATACCCGTCTGCGTCGTGTAGGCGAACACCTTGTCGCCGGCTGAACCCGCCAGCAGAAATCCGATGGCGAACAGTTGCATCGCGGTTTTCCACTTCGCCAGGGTGGTGACGGGGACGGAAACCTTCAGGTCGGCGAGATATTCGCGGAGACCGGATACCAATATCTCGCGGCAGAGGATGATTATCGCCGCCCAGAGCGACCAGCCGGCAATCGTCTTGTCCGTATCGGCGGCAAGCAGCAAAAGGCAGGTGGAGACCAGCAGCTTGTCCGCGATCGGGTCCAGCATTCTGCCGATGTTTGACGTCTGCTTCCATATTCTGGCGAGATAGCCGTCAAGGAAATCGGTGATGCTGGCCAGGGCGAATATCGCCAGCGCGCTCCATCTCGCGAAATCGCTCGATTGCAAACGCCCTTCGAGAAAAAAGCATAAAACCACCAGCGGCACCGCGATTATGCGGCCGTATGTGAGCAGATTCGGCAGATTGAAGATATGTTTCGGCATTCAGGCGAGACCTCTGCCGCCAATAGAAATCAGACTCTGCCGCGCGAGGTCAATAATCGCGACCGCCGCCGACCGGCAATTTTGCGCCAACCGCGCGGTTTTCAACCGTTCTCGTGGAAAAAATCATGTATCTGGCGCGCCATTTGGCCCGATATGCCGTCAACCCGGGCCAAATCCTCCACCGCGGCGCGGCTGATGGCCTTGGCGGTGCCGAAATGGTGCAGCAGGGCCCGTTTTCTGGCCGGTCCGACCCCTTCGACCTCATCCAGCGGATTTTTGACGAGTTCCTTCCTGCGCCGCGCCCTGTGGCTTCCGATGGCGAAGCGATGCGCTTCATCGCGAAGACGCTGGACGAAATAAAGCACCGGATCGCGCGGCGGCAGGCTGAACGGCTGCCGGTCCGCCGCGAAAAACCGCTCACGGCCCGCATCCCGGTCGGCGCCCTTCGCGACCCCGACCACCGCGATCTGATCTTCGATGCCCAGTTCCGTCAGGATTCCCATAACGGCCGACAACTGGCCCTTTCCGCCGTCGATCAACAGCAAATCCGGCCACGGCGGCATGCCGGCGGCGTCGGATTCGCTTTCGCTGCCGGCTTCATTAGGAAGCCCCCGTTCCTTCAGAAGTCTGGAAAACCGGCGTTCGATCACCTCGCGCATCATGCCGAAATCGTCGCCGGGGGCGATCTCATCCGATCGGATGTTGAACTTGCGATAGTGTTTTTTGGCGAAACCTTCGCGCCCGGCGACAATCATCGCACCGACGGCATTCGTTCCCATGATGTGCGAGTTATCGTAGACCTCGATTCGCCGCGGCGGAGCATCGAGTCCGAAAGTTTCGGAAAGTCCGGCAAGCAATCCGGCCTGGGTCGACGTTTCGGCGAGCCGGCGGCCCAGTGCTTCGCGCGCATTTTGCATCGCATGACCGACCAGTTCCTTTTTTTCACCGCGGCGCGGTACGGAGACGTGTACCCGGCGATCGGATTTCGCGCTCAACGCTTCGGCGAGCAGGTCTTTTTCTTCAATATCGTGAGACAGGAGCACAAGTCGGGGACAGGGCTTGTCGTCATAGAACTGGGCAAGAAAGGCTCCCAGCACTTCGGCGGATTCAAGTGAGGCGTCGGCGCGGGGAAAGTAGGAACGGTTGCCCCAGTTTTGTCCGGTGCGGAAGAAGAAAACTTCGACGCAGGTCTGCCCGCTTTCCCGATGAATTGCGAATATGTCGGCCTCGTCGGTCGTCCGCGGATTGATTCCCTGGTGGCTTTGCACGTGCGACAGCGCGGCGAGACGATCACGATACGCGGCCGCCCGTTCGAAATCCAGATCGTCGGACGCCCGCCGCATGGATGCCGAAAGCAGCGCCTTTACCCTGCTCGACCTGCCGGAGAGAAAATCGCGCGCTTCCGATACAAGTTCCGCATATCCCGATTCATCGATCACGCCCGTACATGGTCCGGCGCACCGTTTGATCTGATAGAGAAGGCAGGGCCGCGTGCGACTCTCATATACGGAATCGCTGCATGTCCTCAGAAGGAATGCGCGTTGCAGGGAATTGATCGTTCGACCCACCGCGCCGGCGGACGCGAACGGGCCGAAATACTCGCCTTTGCGCGATTGCGCGCCGCGATGTTTGAAAATACCGGGCGCGGGGTGGCCGCCGGTCAGCAGAATGTAGGGAAACGATTTGTCGTCGCGCAGCAGGACGTTGAAGCGCGGTCGCAATCGCTTGATCAGGTTGGCTTCAAGCAGCAGCGCCTCGGTTTCCGTCCGGGTGACGACAAATTCCATTGACGCGGTTTCGCGGATCATCCGGGCGATGCGCCCGGAGTGACCCCGCCCCTGCGCATAGCTGGCGACCCGCTTTTTCAGGCTCCGCGCCTTGCCGACATACAGCGCGTCCCCGCGCGCGTTCAGCATGCGGTAGACGCCGGGCCGGTTGGGGAGCCGCCCGACAAGCTCCGCTATGACCCCCGCGCCCGATTCGCCGCCGGCCGCAAGATCGTGTGCGATCGCGGCGCCGATTCGACGGGCGCCGCCGGTCACAAGCGCGGTATGCTTCACTTCGGCCATGACCTAATCGACGGGCGCCGCCGGTCACAAGCGCGGTATGCTTCACTTCGGCCATGACCTAATATACCGTCAAGATGTAGATTGCATAGGCAAACAGCATGGCGACGCCCATCGTCCTGCCGACGGTCAGCCGGGCGTAACCGACAAGCGCCAGCAGTCCGAGCGCGCCGAGCATCACCCACATGTCCCCGGCGATTATTCGCGTCTCGATCGGTACTGGAACAATCAGGCCGGTGATGCCCATGATACAGGCGATATTGAAGATGTTCGACCCAACGATATTGCCCAGAGCCACGGCGCTCGTTCGCCTGATCGCCGCCATCATGGTCGTTGCCAGTTCCGGAAGCGAGGTTCCGACCGCGATAACGGTCAACCCGATCGCAGCCTCCGAAATTCCGAATGCTCTGGCAATGTCGCCGGCGCCGACCACCGTCAGTTGAGCCGCGAGTGGAAGGCCGGCGATCCCGGCCGCGAGATAGGCCGTCACGCGGCCCGTTTCATGTGGCGCCTCTCCTATTTCGTCGTGATAGTCGGAACCCGGGATGCGTATCCGTCCGGCCCGGCGAATCTGCCACCAGATGTACAGGCACAACCCGAGGAACAGCCCGGCGCCCTCCGGGCGCGTGAGCAGACCGTCCGATATCATGTAGATAAACAGAAGCGCGGTCATCAGCATGGCGGTCAGGTTTCGCCGCAGTCCGGGCTGGCGTGCGATCACCGCGCTGACGATTGCCGGCAGGCCCATCACCAGAAGGACATTTGCGATGTTCGACCCGATGGCGTTGCCGACCGCGATTCCGGGAACTCCCTGAAGCGCCGCCTGAACCGAAATGAACAATTCCGGAGCCGACGTTCCGAACGCCACGACGGTCAGACCGATGACAAGCGGATCGATCCCGAGATTCTCGGCAATACCGACAGCGCCTTTGACCAGAAAGTCGCCGGAAAATACCAGAAGCAGCAGGCCGGCGAGCAGCAAGACGGTGCTGAAGAGCATCAAACAATGTCCTGAAAACGCTTGGAATCAAA
This sequence comes from Rhizobiaceae bacterium, assembly GCA_965204295.1. GTDB lineage: Bacteria > Pseudomonadota > Alphaproteobacteria > Rhizobiales > Rhizobiaceae > JAWKWH01. The sequence goes on along the minus strand of OZ241973.1, from coordinate 92,909 downwards.
TGGTTTCGCCAATATAGACCCCGCGACCCGCCGAACCAAGGTTCGCATCGATGCGGCCCGAATGCAACGTCACGCTTTGGCCGCGACTGCCGTCGACATTCCGCCCGACGACAGGGAATCGATTCTCTCGCAATCCTATCCGCCGCGCACCGGCGGCATAATCGCCCTGTCACGAAAACAGGCGCCTCGTTCCAGTTCCGGACAGGTGCGGAATTCAAGCGTCTTTGTCATGCAGATGCGAACCTCGCGAAGAAAGCGCTTGTCGCATGTCACCACGATTCCGGCGGGATCGGATCCGGAATTCGCGGTGAGAAATGCATCCTCCAGCGTCTGCGGATTGACGGTTTCGTAGTCGTCGAGCCGCCAGTATTTCGATGGCACCGTTATCGCTTCGCGCGCGGCGCGCAAGGTGGCGAAATAGTGTTCGCGCGACAGGCCGGAGCAAGTGCCGTGTTTTCGCCATTGATGCCGTATGAGGCCGGCGGATGGCATGATGTCGTAAAGCGCGCGAATTTCATCGTTCGGCACATCCAGCGATCGCCCGGTTGGGCAATTGGATGGATAACCGCGCTCGAATTGCGGCCACAACCCGTGTACGATGAAGCCATGCGGACGGGTTGATCCGCATTGCTGCCGGTTGGCGTTCTCACCCTCGGCGGCGCAATAGCCGGGTGACCAGGAAAGCGCCAGAACATAGTAGTCAAATCCTTCGCCGGGCGGCAATTGACCGGCGTTGTCCGGCCCGTCGGAGACGCTGTCGGCGCATGCGGCGACCGCCAAAGACAGCAAAGCGGCAAGCGTTGTCCGAAGCGCGGTCGCCGGAGGGAGGCGCATGTCCGTCAGCGCGGAATCCGGCAGTGGGAATTGTGGACATTCCACCGGTCGAACCCGGAGATGCAAAACTCGACATTGTCGTCGATGCCGGCGAAACCTTGGCGGTCTTCGATCAGGTACCGGATCTTTTTTTCGCGTCCGTCGGACAATCGCGCCGTACCGTGACAATACCGCCTGGCAATCGGCCTGTCTTCGAGCGCCGGCAGATGGCTATGCTGATGGATTCGATCGATCTCTTCGATGTTCGCTCCGGGAAGATCGGGGACGTTGTTCACCCGATGGCGAAAACGTCTTTCGATCTTCTTCAGGATGTTCCGGTCGTCGCAAAAACGCGCTTCACCGTCCCATATCTTGAGTTCCCAGGCATTCGCATGGCCGGCGATCATCATCGCCACCGCAAGGGCGGCTGTCGACGCAAGCAGTCCGGCGCACTGAACATTTGGCATTTGACGATCCTGATCGGACGCGCTCCGAATTGGTTGCAGTCTGGCCAAGCGTGGAGCATCGGTCAAGCTCATTGCCGGCGGTCCGCCGAACAAACAGAAATTTGTCGACATCGCATCGGCGAAGCCCGATAGTGCCGCCGATGAACATTCAGACACATCACGCCATTAGGCATTCGACCTGTCCGCATGACTGTCCTTCGACCTGTGCGCTTGATGTCGAGATCATCGACGGGACCGGCATCGGACGTGTGAACGGCGCGAAGGAGAACTCGTACACGGCCGGCGTCATCTGCGCGAAAGTGGCGCGCTATGCCGAGAGGATCCATCACCCGGATCGCCTGTTGAAACCTCTGATCAGAACCGGCCCCAAGGGGGAGGGGCGCTGGAAGGAGGCGGGCTTCGAAGCCGCGCTCGATCTGGTGGCGGAGCGGTTTCTGGAGGCCGAGGCCAGACATGGCGGCGAAGCCGTCTGGCCTTACAATTACGCCGGTACGATGGGATTCGTTCAGCGCGACGGCATTCACCGTCTGCGTCACGCCAAGCGCTATTCCAATCAGTTCGACACGATCTGCACCAATATGGCCTGGACCGGTTTTGCCATGGGAGCCGGCGCATTGAGAGGCCCCGACCCGCGCGAAATGGCCAGATCCGATTGCGTTGTGATCTGGGGCGCCAATCCGGTCGCCACCCAGGTCAATGTCATGACCCACGCGATAAAGGCGCGCAAGGAACGGGGCGCAAAAATCGTCGCCATCGACATCTACGACAACGCGACGGTGAAACAGGCGGATTTGGGCCTGATAGTGCGCCCCGGCACCGACGCCGCATTGGCCTGCGCGGTGATGCACGTCCTTTTCAGGGAGGGAATGGCCGATCGCGATTACCTCGACAGGTTCACCGACGATTCCGAAGGTCTGCAACGCCATCTGTCGCGAAGGACACCCGAATGGGCCTCGCCGATCACCGGACTGGCGATAAACGAGATCGAGAAATTCGCCCTTTTGGTCGGCAGAACGAAACGCACATATTTCAGAATGGGCTATGGCTTTGCCCGCCAGCGAAACGGGGCGGCCGCCATGCACGCCGCGATTTCGATTCCCTGCGTCACCGGGGCCTGGCAATTTGAGGGCGGCGGCGCATTCCACTCCAATTCCGATATTTTCAACGTCGACAAGTCGCGCCTGACGGGAGCCAGGCTCGCCGACCCCGCGGTCCGCTGGCTCGATCAATCCAAGGTCGGGAGAATACTGACCGGCGACGTCGAAACGCTGCACGGCGGCCCTCCGGTGACGGCGATGCTGGTTCAGAACACAAATCCGGTCAATGTGATGCCGGAGCAGCGGCTGGTGCGTCAGGGAATGCTGCGTGACGATCTGTTCGTCTGCGTTCACGAGCAGTTCATGACGGAAACCGCGGAACTCGCCGACGTCGTTCTGCCCGCGACGATGTTTCTCGAACATGACGACGTCTATCGCGGCGGCGGGCATCAGCATCTGATGCTCGGTGCGAAACTGGTCGACCCGCCGGCGGGACCAAAACCCAACCATTATGTGATCGAGGAACTTGCGGCCCGGCTCGGAGTATGCGGCCTGGAAGGGTTCGGACTGACCGAACGGGATCATATCGATGCGGTGCTCCTGCCGGTCGGCAGCGGTTTTGCCGACCTGAGAGAAAAACGCTGGATTGACGTTCAGCCCGATTTCGGCGAATCTCATTTCCTGAACGGCTTCGCTCATCCAGACGGGCGGTTCCGCTTCAAACCCGACTGGACGGGGACACCGGCGCCGAACCGGCCGCCCGGCCGGATGGGTCCGCAGGGTGATTTCGACAAACTTCCCGCATTTCCCGATCATGTCGAACTGATCGAGAGCGCCGATGAGGAGCATCCCTACCGCCTGGCGACGTCGCCCGCGCGCTCGTTCCTCAATTCGACATTCGCCGAAACGCCATCGTCGCTGTCGCGCGAAGGCCGGCCGGAATTGATGCTGCATCCCGACGATGCGGCGGAATTGCGGATTACCGGCGGCGATATCGTCGAGATCGGCAACCGGCGCGGCGTCGTGGCGCTACACGCCAGGGTCGACGGCGGGGCAAGAAGAGGCGTCGTCATCGCGGAAGGCGTCTGGCCCAACAAGGCGCATTTGCTAGGCGAAGGAATCAACACGCTGGTCGGCGCCGAATCCGCGGCGCCCTACGGCGGCGCGGCGGTGCACGATACGGCGGTCTGGATCAGACGGACGCACTAGGTCCGCAACCCCGGCCGCTCTTCCTTTCCGGCATTTTTGCATTCGTCGCATTTGGCCGCAACTGGCGTTCTGTAACGCATCGGGATTCTTCCCGCGATTTCAGTTCGCAGTCGATTTCCGCGAAAATTGTTCAGACAACAAGTCGTATGAGTGGATTTTCACCGCTATTGGCGGCCGATATCGGGTGCAATCAGCGAAAGTTTCCGATTCGGATCGGAAATCGCGCCGGAGAACACGGCGCCGCCTCCGCTCATTCTGACGGACCCGTTGGAAACCATCGCCAGCGCCGCCGGATAAAGTCTGTGCTCGATATTCAGAACGCGACCGGCAAGCGTTTCTTCGGTGTCGTCGGACAGGACCGGAACCGCCCCCTGGAGGATTATCGGCCCTTCGTCCATGTCCGCGGTGACGAAATGAACCGTTGCGCCGTGCAGGCGGCATCCGGCGGCAAGCGCGCGCGCATGGGTATCGATCCCCTTGAAGGATGGAAGCAGCGCGGGGTGGATGTTGATCATCCGCCCCTGCCACCGTTTCACGAAATCGGCGGTGAGAAGCCGCATGTATCCGGCAAGGCACACGAGGTCGATATTGGCGGCCGTCAGCGCGGCGTCGACCGCCGCATCGTGATCCTCGCGCGTGTCGAAATCGCCATGGGGAATGGCGCGCGTGGCGATCCCGGCCACATCGGCGACCGTCAGACCTGCCGCATCGGCGCGGTTCGACAGCACGAGCGTGATTTCCGCCGGATATTGCGGATCGATCGTCGCGTTGATCAGTGCGGACATATTGGCGCCTCGCCCCGATATCAGCACGGCGACGCGCTTGCGGGGGCCGGCCTTCATAACCCGATTGATCCGCGGTAGATGACGCCGGTTTCCCGCCGTGGCGCGATCCGGCCGATCGGCGTGACCGTCTCGCCGGCCTGTCGCAGCACCGCCCCCACCTGGGCGGCCTGTCCCGCCGCGACGACCGCGATCATGCCGATTCCGCAGTTGAAGGTACGCATCATTTCGTCCGCCGCCACCCCGCCGGTTTTTGCGATCCACGAGAACACCTCCGGCGCCTCGATCGAATCCAGATCGAGAATGGCGGTCCAGTCGTCGGTGAGCATGCGTGGTATATTTCCCGGGAATCCGCCTCCGGTGATGTGGGCAAGCGCCTTTACGCCATGGGCGCCGCGCATCGCCTCAAGCAAAGGTTTCACGTAAATTCTGGTCGGTTCGAGCAGGACCTCGGCGATGGTCCTGCCCGATGCGAACGGCGCGGCGTCATCGAGGCCGAGCCCCGCCAGTTCCATGACGCCCCTGACCAGCGAGAACCCGTTGGAATGCAGTCCGGAGGAGGCCAGACCGAGAATGACGTCATCCTCGACGATATCATCGCTCGGTAAAAGCCGGTCGCGTTCGACGGCGCCCACCGCGAAGCCGGCGAGATCATAGTCGTCGCCGGAATACATGCCGGGCATTTCAGCGGTTTCGCCGCCCAGAAGCGCGCATCCGGCCCGCAGGCAGCCTTCCGCGATGCCGGACACGATTTCGGCCCCCTGTCCGGGGTCGAGCCTGCCCGTGGCGAAATAATCCAGAAAGAACAGCGGTTCGGCGCCCTGAACGACAAGATCGTTGACGCACATCGCCACGAGATCGATGCCGACCGTGTCGTGGCGTCCGGCTTCAATGGCGATCTTCAGTTTGGTCCCGACCCCGTCATTGGTCGCGACGAGAACGGGATCCTCGAAGCCGGCGGCCTTCAGATCGAACAGGCCGCCGAAACCGCCGACCTCGCCATCGGCGCCGGACCGGCGGGTGGAGCGAACCAGCGGCCTGATTTTCTCGACCAGCAAATTGCCGGCGTCGATGTCGACGCCCGCCGCCGCATAGGTCAATCCGTTCCTGCCGTCGTTCATTCACGATACCCGAACGTCAATTCCGCCTCGCTACCGCAGCCGATCAAGCCGCACGTTTCCTCGCATTTTCGTCGTCCGTCCGGCAAGGGTTGCGGGCGATCGCTCAACATATTTCGCCGCTATCGGCCATCGGTAAACAGAAATCTTGCGCATCGATCGCGAATGCACCATGTCAGGGTCGCGAAATGCCGGAGAACCGGGAGGATAAAGGATTCCACCGTGAGAGAACAGCGATTGACGATTGCAAATCTCATCACGCTGCTTCGGTTCGCCCTGGTGCCGGCAATCGCCTACGCGATGATCCGCGGCGAAATGGCCTGGGCAATGGCGGGTTTCATCGTCGCCGGCCTGTCTGACGGCGTCGACGGTTTTGTCGCGCGCCAGTTCAATCAGCGTTCGGAGCTTGGCGCCTATCTCGATCCCCTGGCCGACAAGCTGCTTTTGGTCACGGTTTTCGTCGCGCTCGGCCTGATGGGCGAGTTGCCGCTTTGGCTGGTCATGCTCGCGGTCTCGCGGGACGGGCTGATCATGGGCGCGGTGCTTCTGTCGACCATAATGCAGCATCCGGTCGAGATGCGCCCGTTGCTCGTTTCGAAAGCCAATACCGCCGTTCAAATCGCGCTTGCCGCGTGGGTGCTGATCGAATTGACATTCCAGACCGGCCCCGGATCGGTGCGCTACTGGCTGATCGTCTTGTCCGCGCTCTTGACCGCCGGTTCCGCCGCGGCCTATTTCGTGACCTGGTTGAGGCACATGAGTGGATATGCCGCGAGCGACTGAAAACGGCGCGAAAGCAGACGGGGACCGTGCCGTCGCGGCCATGTTTCGTCGCCAGATCGCGTTCTGGCTGGCCATGGCCGCACTTTTCATTTTGTTCCTGTACGTCTTCAGCGCCATCCTGCTGCCGTTCGTGGCGGGCATGATCCTTGCCTATTTCCTTGATCCCGTCGCGGACCGCCTGGAAGCGCTTGGTCTGGCGAGAATAGCGGCGACGGTCGCGATTCTGGCGGGCTTTCTGCTTGTCTTCATACTGGCGTTGATGATCGTCCTGCCGATCCTTGCGACGCAATTGGCCGATTTTATCGAACGCATGCCGGGTTATCTCACCCGTTTGCAGGCATTGATCGGCGATTTTGACCCCGCCTGGCTGAAAGATGCGATCGGCGTCGATTCCGTTGGCTTGAGAGAAGGGTTGAACACGCTGTTGAAGCAGGGCGCCGGTTTTCTGTCGACCCTGTTCCAGTCGGTCTGGAATTCCGGCAAGGCGCTGATCGACATTGCGGGGCTGGTTGTCGTCACACCCGTCGTCGCCTTCTACATGCTGCTCGACTGGGACAAGATGGTCGCCGGGATCGACAGCTGTGTGCCGCGCGACAATCTGGCCACGGTTCGCCGGCTTGCCGCCGAGATAAACGGTTCCACGGCCGCATTCGTTCGCGGTCAGGGAACGGTCTGCATCGTGCTCGGCCTGTTTTATGCGATCGGGCTGACGGCGATCGGACTGAATTTCGGCCTGTTGATCGGCCTGTTTGCGGGATTGATCGGTTTCATTCCCTATGTCGGTTCCCTGGTTGGCCTTGTTCTGGCTGTCGGCGTCGCGGTCGTTCAGTTCTGGCCGGACTGGATTTGGATCGGCGCCGTCGCGATTGTGTTCCTTGCCGGGCAGTTCATCGAGGGCAACATATTGCAGCCGAAACTGGTCGGTTCCAGCGTCGGCCTGCATCCCGTATGGCTGATGTTCGCGCTTTTCGCGTTCGGCTCGCTGTTTGGATTTGTCGGTCTTCTCGTCGCGGTGCCGGCGTCCGCGGCGATGGGTGTACTGGTGCGCTTCGCCTTGGACCGTTATCTGGCTTCGCCGCTTTACGCCGGTCACGGTTCGGACCGGCAGTGAATATGCGCATGGCCGATCGGGCTGAAAACACGTCGCGGCAACTGCCGATGGAGTTCGATCGGGATTTGGCCTATTCCCGCGACGATCTTGTAGTGAGCAAGGCGAATCGGGCGGCCTGCGATCTGATTTTGGGCTGGCCGCGATGGCCTTCGCCGGTCGTGGCGCTGGCGGGTCCGACCGGTTCCGGCAAGACCCATTTGGCGAACATCTGGCAGGTTCAGGCGAATGCGGCGGTATTTCAGGCGAACGCGATCGGCGAGCCCGCGCCGGTCGGAGCGGTTCTGGTGGAGGACGCCGATTCCGGGTTGCTGGACGAGGCGGGTCTGTTTCACCTCATAAATGCCGTGCATTCGGCCGGCGGCGCATTGCTGTTGACCTGCCGCGGCTTTCCGGCGGCGTGGCGGGTGGCGCTCGCCGATTTGAACTCCCGTTTGAAAGCGGCGACGACCGTCGAAATCGCCGAACCGGACGATGCGCTGCTCGGCGCCGTCATCACCAAGCTGTTCGCGGACCGGCAGTTGGCGGTCGCGCCGCATGTGGTCCGGTTTCTTGTCCGCAGAATGGACCGGTCGCTGGCGACGGCGATCGATATCGTCGGTCGGATCGACGCCCTGTCGCTGGAAAAGAAGACACGGATCACGCGGGCGCTTGCGTCGGATGTGCTGGCGAAGCCGGACCGTTAGGGCGGCGCCGCGTCGCGGAGCACCGTTTGACCGGCGTCAATGCGTGCGATTCCGTGTCAAGCTATGGAGGAAGCGGTCGCGCCGCCGCGTCCTGATCGGGAGTCGCGCCATGGCAGGTAAACAAATTATAACCGCATTCGGGAAATTGATTCCGCCCCTGTTGGCGTCGTTCGCGTTCGCATTTTCCGTTCAGGCGAACGATCTTTCGCCAATCCGGCAAAAGGGCGGGTGCCCGGAATGCGATCTTCGCCTGACATCGTTGCGGGGACTGGAAATCGGGCAGGCGGATTTTTCCGGCGCGATTTTGCGAGAAGCGGATTTGAAGGGCGTCAGGCTGCCGGGCGCCGACTTCACGGGCGCCGACCTGCGCCGCGCCGAAATGGAGAAGTCCGATCTCGCCCACGCCGACTTTTCCAGAGCGTCCATGCGCGGCATAGACCTGGAGAAAAGCCGGTTGTCAAACGCGGTTTTCACCGATGCGGATTTGCGTAACGCGGACCTTGGCGAGTGCCGGATCGAAATGTCTCAATTCGTTTCTTCCGATTTGCGCGGCGCCTATCTTCGCAGAGCGGATTTTTCCGGCGGCGATTTCCGGAATGCGTTGGCGAACGGCGCCGATATGGAAAGATCGGTGGCGATAAACGTCAATTTTACGGACGCCAATCTGGAACGGACCAATCTGAGCCGGATATCGGCGGCGGGAGCGAATTTTTCCGGCGCAGACCTGTCTCTTTCAAATCTGTCGCATGGCGATTTTTCCGATGCGGTATTCGCGGGCGCCGATTTCGAGGACGCCCATTTGCGCAATGCCGTATTCAGCGGTTCGGACCTGAGAGGCGCGGCCGGATTGACTCGGGCGCGGCTGGCGCTCGCCTGTGGCGATGACCGGACAAGACTGCCGGACGGTTTCGCGATCAGGACCTGCACCCGGGATTCGGATTAAGGCATTTCCAATTCAATTGCATTCAGCCGCAGGCCCGAATCCGTTCAGATCGGAAATGCCTTGGACGGCGCCACGCGGCTTCCGGGCCGTGCCGGCCATGTGCGGAGCGTGGCGTCCCTGCCGATTTCACCGGTTGCGTTTTCGGCCGCAAGCCACTAATTGCACGAACGCGAATTTGATCCGGAGCGTGGCGCAGTCTGGCAGCGCATCTGGTTTGGGACCAGAGGGTCGCAGGTTCGAATCCTGCCGCTCCGACCATCCGCCCGAGCCGGGGCTTTGGCGTAACGGAGTGCGCAAGCGAGGAGAGCGATGCCCGCGAAAATCTACAACCCCGCGAAAACGGCGATGCAGTCGGGCAGGGCGAAGACCGGTGCTTGGATTCTCGAATTCGATCCGGAAATGCGCCGCACGATCGATCCGCTGATGGGCTACACATCGTCCGGCGACATGAAAAGCCAGATCGGATTGAGGTTCGAAAGCCGCGAGGCCGCGGTCGCCTATGCGGAAAAACACGGCATCGCATTTCGCGTCGTCGAGCCGAATGAAGCCAGGAGGCGCCGGATTTCCTATGCGGAGAATTTCCGCTATGACCGCAGGACGCCCTGGACGCATTGACCGGGAGCGTGAACGACGGTCCCGTAGCTCGGCCGGATAGAGCACCGGCCTTCTATCGCCGGCGCTGAAAACATCGTTTTTGGATCTGATGCGGACCGTTTCCGGAATCTCTCTGGAAGAGACGACGGGATGTGGAATCCGGGCAAGGGAAAATGTAAGCATGACGCAGTTCAGGGACTGTACGAAGACAGGTTGTCGGTATTAACCGGTCACAAGGCAAGGGGGCACACGAATACAACTCCGAAATTGTCGGATTTCGGGGACTCCAGAAGGAGTAGAGATCGGTGTCAGAACGCAGAAATTGGTCCGATCAAGAAGTGGTGGAGGCAATTGCTCTTTACCTTGTGACTGAGTTCGGCAAGATTCATAGCGGAAATCCTCAAATCATTGCGCTTTCCGAAAAGCTCAACCGCTCTCCAAACGCAATCGCCTTAAAACTTGCTAATTTGGCCGCACTCGACGAATCGCTGCCTCGCAAAGGATTGGCGAATGTCAGCAAAACTGACCGCCGGATGTGGGAATTGTTTGAAAGTGATCCGTCTCGCGTTCTTGCGGCCTATAATCTGCAATCAGCCCCCCAGTCTGTCCAAACTGTCGAGTCCGCTGGCATTGCAGACTGGCACAATTTCGTTTTTGAAGAGGTGCAATCAAAGTTTGCTGTTGATCAGCCTACAGAGCGCACCATCAATACAAATGCTCGAATCGGGCAGAGCTTTTTTCGTGAAATGATACTTGTCTCATATCGGCGGAGTTGTGCCCTAACGGGAATTGAAGATTCACGGCTTCTGAATGCTAGTCATATTTCCGCTTGGAAGGACGATATGGATAATCGCCTGAACCCTCGTAATGGAATTTGTTTGAACGCACTGCATGACCGTGCATTTGATCGTCATCTAATAACTTTTGATGAGAACTATCGTTTGATCGTCTCACCGTGTGTTCCGGAAATTGCACGGCGTGAACTAGCACAAGTCGAATCGAATCAGTTGAAGCTTCCAGACCGTTTTCTGCCCGACCAAAATCTATTGGAATGTCACAGGCAAAAATTTTCAGAGCAAATTGCAGTTTCCCGGTGAATTGCTGACTGGTAGTTCCTAGCCGTCAGAATAGTCGACATCGGATTTCGTGAGGCATGGAACTCAAATTTGGGATCAATGAAACGGTTCGGGTTCTGTCGATAGAAGTCTTCAAACAATCAAAGCCGCCAACAAACTTTACCTGGATAAAAAAACAGGGAGGCCTCGCAAGGGCGTCGCCGGAAACGGCCGGGGAAGCGCTCGCAGATTCGGCCTCGTGCTTCGGCAGTTGGATTTGACCTACGACCCGAATGTCATGACCGACGAAAGTTTTGTCGCGATCTTGCCAAAGGAGTTTGAAAAATGGAAATCTGCGATCCTCGGATAATATGGGTCCCGTAGCTCAGCCGGATAGAGCACCGGCCTTCTAAGCCGATGGTCGCAGGTTCGAATCCTGCCGGGATCGCCATTTATTTCAGACTTTCGACCGCTTTCAGGCCCCGTTGCAGGTCGGCGACGATGTCCTCGACGTCTTCCAGACCGATGTTCAGGCGGATGACGGGGCCGACATGGTCGCCTTTCGCCACCACCCGGTCCGACAAATTCACATGAACGGCGAGGCTTTCGTAACCGCCCCACGAATAGCCGAGCCCGAAGATCCGAAGCGCGTCCAGAAAGGCGTGCGCCTCAAGCGTTCCGCCGCCGTCGAGCACGATGGAAAACAATCCGGAGGCTCCGCGAAAATCCCGTTTCCAGATCGCATGACCGGGATGGCTTTCAAGCGCCGGATACAGCACTTCGGCGATGCCGGACCGGTCCCGGCACCACCGGGCGACGGCGAGCGCGCTTCTCCGGTGCCGGTCCAGCCTGATCCCCATCGTGCGCAGCCCTCGCGCCACCCGGTAGGCGTCGTCGGGTCCGGAAGGAATCCCCAGAGTGAGGAAGGTGTGGTGGAGTTGCTCCCAGCATTTTGCGTTGGCCGACACGGTGCCGAGCAGAGCGTCGGAATGGCCGGCCGGATATTTGGTCGAGGCATGGACCGAGATGTCCACGTCGTGATCGAGCGGCCTGAAATAGAGCGGTGTGGCCCAGGTGTTGTCCATCATGACGATGGCGCCGGCTTCGTGCGCGGCCTTCGCGATGGCCGGTATGTCCTGCATTTCAAACGTGTTCGAACCCGGAGATTCGGTCCACACGACCTTTGTGCCGGATTTCGTCAGCCGGGAAATGCCGGCGCCGATCAGCGGATCGTAGTACTCCACCTCGATTCCCAGGCGGGTCAGCACCGTGTCGGCAAATCGCCGGGTCGGATAATAGACCGAATCGACAATCAGCACATGATCGCCGGCGGACAGGAATGCCAGCAGCGGGGTGGTGACCGCGGCGAGACCGGAAGGAACCGCGATCGTCCCCGCCGATCCCTCCAGTTCGTCCACGGCCAGGCAGAGCGCGTCGCTGGTCGGCGTGCCGCGCGTGCCATAGGTATATTTCTGGTTGCGCGTCGCCATGGTGCGGCTGTCCGGAAACAGCACCGTCGAGGCGTGCACGACCGGCGGATTGACGAAGCCGTGAAAATCGCGCGGATCGTATCCGGCATGAGCCAGCCGTGTGTTGATCCCCGTTTTCGACAGTTCTCTTTTCGCCATGTTCCGGCGGTCCCGTTGTCTGGAATTTGACGCCATGTATGCAAAATGGCGGGCCGGGTCTACAGCGCGATGCGGTCCGCGGGCAACCCGGCCGTGCGCCGCCGGCGGGCCGGCGGGACGAACGGGATTGTCCGGTTCTTTATTTGCGAGGATGCGCGCCAGGCGTCGCATCTTTTGGCGAACAATCTCGCCGGCCCGGAAATCGGCGGTCAATTCGCAACTATTTGACACTAATGTTTATTATGAATATATAGCCACAAATATTTGAAAAATATGAAATAACAAACGATGCGCCGGCGCCTGCGTCAAAGATTGCGATCTCAATGGCTTGACCAACGCGCAAGAATGGAATCTTCTGTCACCCCGTGAATGGGAGACACACGCGAGTGTGTGAGGCATTGTGGGCGGTTTCCGCGCGAGCGGGTGACCGGCACGCGAACGACGCCAACCGGCGTCGGTGAAACAAAAAGGTTGGTACTCAGTTATGACAATCAGGAAAATTGCGGGAGTGTTCGGCGGTCTTGCCTTTGCACTCGCCACCTCCACCGCGTCGGCGGCCACGCTTGACGACGTGAAATCGAAAGGCGCCGTGCAGTGCGGCGTGAGCCAGGGTCTGCCGGGTTTTTCGAATCCGGACTCCGACGGAAACTGGAGCGGCCTCGATGTCGATCTGTGCCGGGCGCTCGGCGCGGCGATCTTCGGTGACGCGAATGCGGTGAAATATACTCCGCTTTCGGCCAAGGAGCGTTTTACGGCGCTGCAATCGGGCGAAGTCGATCTTCTTTCGCGCAACACGACATGGACCATGGGCCGCGACACGACGCTGGGTCTGAATTTCTCGGTCGTGAACTATTATGACGGCCAGGGCTTCATGGTGCGCTCGGAGATGGGCATCAATTCGGCGCTTGAGCTTTCCGGCGCGTCGGTCTGCACCAACACCGGCACGACGACGGAACTGAACGTCGCCGACTATTTCCGCGCCAACAACATGGAATACGAACTCGTCGCGTTTGAAAAGGCCGACGAGGTTGTCGCCGCCTATGACGCCGGTCGTTGCGACGTCTATACGACCGACCAGTCCGGCATTTATGCTAACCGGCTGAAGCTGACCGATCCCGGCGCGCACAAGGTTCTGCCGGAGATTATCTCCAGGGAGCCGCTCGGACCGGCCGTCCGTCAGGGCGACGATCAATGGCTGAACATCGTCAAATGGGTGCATTTCGCGATGGTGAACGCCGAAGAACTCGGCGTCACCTCGGCCAATGTCGATGAAATGAAGGACGGCGACGCGCCCGCAATCAAGCGTCTTCTGGGAACCGAAGGCGAGTTTGGCGCCGCGATCGGGCTGAGCAACGACTGGGCCTACAATGTGATCAAGGCGGTGGGCAACTATGCCGAGGCGTTCGAACGCAATGTCGGACCGGATACGCCTCTGGCCATCGCACGCGGCTTGAACGCGCTGTGGTTGAAGGGCGGACTGCAATACGCCCCGCCCGTTCGCTGACCGTTAAGATTTACCGGCCGGGTCTTGCGCCCGGCCGGTAAGTATAACGATCTCCCGGAGGCCGGAAACGGTTTGACGGGCTGCGGGAGGCCCGCGCGGGGGGCGACGGGAAAGTGCGATCCTGAAGGGGATGAAGATGGCGGCCGATACCGGCAAGTTCGATGCGCCAGTTCCAAAGGCGGCGTTTCTCAACGACCCGAAAATACGCGGCCTGGTGTTTCAGGTGGTGCTGCTGGCGGCGGTGGTCTGGCTCGCCTGGGCCGGCATCCAGAACATGTTCGCCAACCTCAAGGCGGCGGGCATCGCTTCGGGCTTCGGCTTTCTGGGCCGCAACGCCGGTTTCCAGATCAGCCAGTCGTTGATCGGCTACGATCAGGCGGTATCGACCTACGGCCGCGTTTACATGGTGGGTCTGCTCAACACGCTGCTGGTCGCGGTGGTCGGCATCGTTCTGGCGACGATTGTCGGGTTTGTCGTCGGTATCGCGCGGCTGTCCAACAACTGGATCATCAGCCGCCTGGCCGCCGTTTACATTGAAATTATGCGCAACATTCCCCTTCTGCTGCATATTTTCGTCTGGTATTTCGCTGTCCTGCGCCTGCTGCCGTCAAGGCGCGAATCCCTCGACATGGGATTCCTGGGCCAGTTGAACATTTCGGGCTGGTATGCGCCAAAACCGGTATTCGCCGACAACGCCTCGTGGATATTCTGGGCGTTTCTGATCGGTGTCGCGGCCGCCATCGGCGTGACGCGCTGGGCGCACAAGAGACAAGAGGCGACCGGCCTGCAGTTTCCTGTGTTCCGGTCCTCGGTCGGCCTGATCCTGGGATTGCCGTTTCTCGCCTATCTGGCGGGCGGTCTGCCGATCGGTTTCGAGTATCCCGTCTCCGGTAATTTCGGTCCGAAGGGCGGCGCGCGGGTTTATCCGGAGATGATCGGATTGCTGCTGGCGTTGTCGTCCTACACCGCCGCCTTCATCGCCGAGATCGTGCGTGCGGGCATTCTGGCGGTGGACAAGGGCCAGACGGAAGCGTCCTACGCCCTGGGGCTGAGGCCCGGCCCGGCGCTGCGCCTTGTCATCATCCCGCAGGCGATGCGCATCATCATTCCGCCGTTGACGAGCCAGTATCTGAATCTGACCAAGAACTCGTCGCTGGCGGTGGCGATCGCCTATCCGGACCTGGTTTCGGTCTTCGCCGGCACCGCGCTCAACCAGACAGGTCAGGCCGTCGAAATCCTGTTGATGACCATGCTGACCTACCTGGCGTTGTCGCTGCTGACCTCGGCGTTCATGAACTGGTACAATCAGAAGATGGCGTTGGTGGAGCGATAGGATGGCGAGGAAACCCACCAAATCGCCCGTACCCGGCGTCAAGGCCGAAGCGCCGGTCGCCAACGGGCCGGGCAATGTTCGGTTCGTTCGAAGCGAGATGGTTCGGGAGATGCCGCCTCCTGTCTCGACGCAGGGGCCGGTTCACTGGATCAGGAGCAATCTGCTGTCCAGCCCGACAAACGCGCTTTTGACGCTGCTGTCGCTCTACATTCTCTGGATCGTCATTCCGCCGTTCCTCAGGTTCGTCTTTTTCAACGGCGTATTCTCCGGCGAGGACCGCGCGGTCTGCGCCACCATCGTCCAGGGCGGGATCAGGCCCGATGACTGGTTCGGCGGGTGTTGGGCCTATGTCGGCGCCTATCTCGGACAGTTCATCTATGGCCGCTATCCGGATACGGAACTGTGGCGGGTCAATGTCGTGGGCATCCTGTTCTTCGGCGGATTGATCCCGATGCTGATCCCCGCGGCGCCCTTCAAGCGTGAGAACATCGTCTTTCTCGCCCTGGTCTTCCCGGTCGCGGCGTTTATCCTGCTGACCGGTGGCCATGTCGAGTTGAACGGTTTTCTGATCCCGGACTTCGTCATGGAGCCGGGCATGATGCGTTTCTGGATCGATTTCCTGATTCTGACGGCGGTCGTGGCAGGCGTCGTCGTCGTGATCGCGCGCGGTCAGGACACGGATCCCATGCCCGGCGTCAAGGTCGCCCTGGCGATCATGGCGGCGATTGCGGTCATCGTAATGCTGTTCGCGGTCCCGTTTGGACTTGAGCACGTGGAAACCGAACGCTGGGGCGGTTTGCTGGTTACGATGGTGATCGCGGTGACCGGCATCGCCGCATCGCTGCCGCTTGGCATCGCGCTGGCCCTCGGACGGAGGTCCGACCTGCCGATTGTCAAGTTTCTTTCTGTCGTATTCATCGAATTCTGGCGCGGCGTACCGCTGATCACCGTTCTGTTCATGTCGTCGGTGATGCTGCCGCTGTTCCTTCCGGAAGGCGTGACTTTCGACAAGCTGCTGAGGGCGCTGATCGGTGTCGCGCTGTTCTCGGCGGCCTATATGGCGGAGGTCGTGCGGGGCGGTCTTCAGGCCATCCCCAAGGGCCAGTATGAAGGCGCCCAGGCCCTTGGGCTGACATATTGGCAGATGATGCGCATGATCGTCCTGCCGCAAGCGCTGAAGCTGGTCATTCCGGGTATCGTCAACACGTTTATCGGTCTGTTCAAGGACACCACGCTGGTTCTGATCATCGGCCTGTTCGACTTCCTCGGCCAGATAAAGTCTTCGCTCTCCGACCCGACCTGGGCGACCCCGGTACAGTCGCTCAGCGCCTACATTTTCGCGGCGTTCGTGTTCTGGTTCTTCTGTTTCGGCATGTCGCGATATTCGATCTACATGGAAAACCGGCTCGATACCGGCCACAGATAATCTGACGGAGGAAATTTCTCATGGTCACCGAAAACGCCGTCGATGCCGGAGAGATCCATGTCGATCGCGCGAAAATGCGCGTATCGGAAACCGACGTGGCGGTCGAAATCACCGACATGCACAAATGGTACGGCAGCTTTCATGTGCTCAAGGACATCAATCTGAAGGTCATGCGCGGCGAACGCATCGTCATCGCCGGCCCGTCCGGGTCGGGAAAATCGACCATGATCCGCTGCATCAACCGGCTGGAGGAACACCAGCAGGGCAGGGTCGTCGTCGACGGCATCGAACTGACCAACGATCTTAAAAAGATCGACGAGGTGCGCCGCGAGGTCGGCATGGTGTTCCAGCACTTCAATCTGTTTCCGCATCTGACCATTCTGGAGAACTGCACGCTCGCCCCGATCTGGGTGCGCAAGACGCCGAAGAAGGAAGCCGAGAAGTCGGCCATGCACTTCCTCGAACGGGTCAAGATTCCCGAGCAGGCCAAAAAGTTTCCGGGCCAGTTGTCGGGCGGTCAGCAGCAGCGCGTGGCGATCGCGCGTTCGCTGTGCATGAACCCGCGCATCATGCTGTTCGACGAGCCCACCTCGGCGCTCGATCCGGAAATGATCAAGGAAGTGCTCGACACCATGGTGAGTCTGGCCGAAGAGGGCATGACCATGTGCTGCGTGACCCACGAGATGGGTTTCGCCCGCCAGGTGGCGAACCGGGTCATCTTCATGGATGAAGGCCAGATCGTCGAGCAGAACACGCCGGACGAGTTTTTCGACAATCCGCGGCACGAACGCACGAAACTGTTCCTGAGCCAGATCCTGCATTGAGGTCGAACGTCATGCCGGGGCGCGGTCCGCAGGACCGAATCGTCGGATTGTTTGAATAACAGGGTGGTGCGCAAAGCTGCCAATTCGAACGGGAGTCCTTCGACAAGGACTGCGTGTCCACATGCAATATACGAAATCAGATAATACCTTTGGAACGATTATTCCGGGGCTTTCGGCGAAGCGATCAAAAGTCGATAACTTGCGCCGATCGCCTAACTACAGGCCTTGGTGATGTCCGGCCGCTTGAAAATATCGGCCAACACAACGCAGAATGTGTTGCTCTACCAGTGACGGCGCATTGGTGCGGATTTCACCGAATTCCAATCCCATGAATGCTTGGGAAATGAGCGTTTCGGGGAGCCCTTTGTCCGACAACGATAAAAACATTGCGTCTAATGCCGCAGCGACCTCGGGGTCGGCCCAGTAGTAGCGAATACGATCACTGTAGCTGTAGATTTGCAAGGTTTCGACGTGTTCACCTGAGCCGTGGTAGTAGTCGGTCCAATAGCCCGGATTTGCATTCATCCGCTGGGCAACCACTTTTCGTAACCCGGATCGGGGTTCGGTGCGGATCTGCTCTTCGATTCCAGCAAGCGCCCAGACGGCTTCACGAAAGCGAAAGGTCAGTTCCGGGCCAACCTTGAGAAAGAAGAAGTGGTTTTTGACCAGATCGGCCAGAGCCTTGGTTGACTGGTAGTCGGTAGAGTGCGCCTCGAATGTCAGGTTTTCTTCGGTCATGATTGCCGCGCTCAGGGCGCACGCCTTTTCCGGCGCGAATGGGTAGATGGAGGTGTGGCCGAAATCGACGCCGGGCTGGGTCACAACGGAAACGATACGCCCCCACGCGGCATCCAGCCCGCGCGCGGCGAATGCATCCCGATGGGTCTGGATCGTGTCGCTGAAGCGATCGACCGAGGTGACGTCCAGCGCGGCGGGTTCATCGGTTTCACCGCCTGGAATCGGAACCTCCGTGCCAATAATGTAGATGAGCTTGTCCGGATTGGGCGCGTGGGCTTCGGCCTCCGCGCACAAGTCCGCGGCGCGTTTCGCGACTTGTGCGAAACTGGGGTTCGGTTCACCGCCGCAGGCCATGCTGGCATCCAGATGGATTTTGGTAAAACCCGCCCCCACATAAAGCCTTACCAACTCCCGCGCCTTGTCCATCGCCTGTTCGATAGGCTTGGATTTCCACGGGTTGGGGCCAAGATGATCTCCGCCCAGGATTAACTGATCCATCGGCACGGCCGCCTCGTCGGCCATGCCCGACAGCCAGGACATGAAGTCCTGCGGTGTCATCCCTGTGTAACCGCCGTCCTGATTGACCTGGTTGCACGTTGCTTCGATCACGGTCGGAAAGCCCGTCTTGGCCGCATGGGACAATACAGCGCGAAGCACATGTTCGTTGGCCGTGCAAAAGCACGGCAGACCCACGGGGTCGCCCGCGCGGTTACGAGCGATGAGGTCTTGGACGCAACTCAACCGGAAAGTTCCTTGGCTTCGATAGTCACCAGGAATCTTGCGATCTCGGAGGGATCTGAGTTGCCTTCCATCGGTCCGCGCCTTGTGACAGCTATTGCGCCGGCCGCGTTCGCTTGGCGACCCGCATCCCGCAGTTCCGCACCTTGGGCCAGCAGCGAAACGAATGTTCCGCAAAAACAGTCCCCTGCGCCTGTCGGATCAATTTCCTCAACAACATGTCCCGGAAAATCGAACCGTTGGCCATGGCCGATAATGGAGGCGCCTTGCGCACCGCGCTTGAGCACCGCGATTTCAGTCTTGGCGGCAAGCATTTGTTTTATTGCGGCATCTTCAGAGGCGCCAGGAAACAGGAAATCCAGATCACTTGTGCTGGGCATCAGGCAGTAGCTGCGCGCCATGACATCGTACAGTGCGGCGGCTGTGGCATCGTCGCGCATCAATTCCGGGCGCGCATTGGGATCGCAAGTAATTCTGCCCCCTGCATCTTCAATCCGGAGAACAAGTGCCATGATCACTCCGCGCATCGCAGCATTGCCGAGTGACGCGGCCGAAACATGTAGCCAGGTTCTCGCCGGGTCGATCATTCCGTCAGGTGCGTCAAAATGGTCTGTAGCGGTATTTGTCAGATGAAATATGAAATCTCTGCTTCCATCGCTGTAGTATGAAACGAATGCCACACCGGTGGAGAGCCCTTTGGAGACATTGATTCCGCGTGTTCCGACGTCGTCCCGGTTCAACCGCGCGAGCACGGACCTGCCAAACCCGTCGTCGCCGACACCGCCAAACATTTCCGTTCGCACGCCCATTCTCGCCGCCTGATCAAGAAAGATGGCCGGGGCGCCGCTTGGATAAGGCCCTGAATACTCCACGATATTTTCCAGACCACAATCCCGCTGGTGCGAGACGAACTCTACGAGTATCTCTCCTGCAGCCGCGACAACGGGCGCGTTGGACATTATTGTCTCCCTTGATCGTCGAAGGGTGTAGACAACACGTTTACATGTGTCAAAATACAATTCCAACTACAGTCCGATGTCTCCGACCCTGCGTTCGGAGCGCAGATGGTCGGGAGAAAATCGTGGGCATCCGGAAACCCAAAATTAACACGATGAAAGAACTGTCCGCGGCAATCGGCATCTCCCGTCCAACGCTGTCGCTCTATTTTCAGGATCCTGAATCCGTCAGGCCAGCCACGTCCCTGAAGATCAGAGAGCGGTTGGAAAACGTCGACTACGTGTACAATTTCCTGGCTACCCGCCAGAACCGCAAGACCACGAGCTTGGTGGGCGTAATCATCCCGCATTTCAACGACCTCTTTTTCACCAGTCTGCTGGAGGCGATTGATGAGGCGGCAAGCGACGAAGGTTTGACGATCATCACCCAGAGCTCACATGGCGACGAAGCCACAGAAGTGAGCGCCGTTGAGAAATTGAGATCCATGAACGCAGACGGCGCGATCATCGCGCCGCTGGGCGCGGACAGTTCTAACGCTGCGTTTGCGGCGGCCAGTCAGGACTTCCCGATTGTGTTTGCTGACTCACGACCGTCACAGCCGATTGAGGGCACTGATTTCGTAGGGACCGACAACGCGCAAAGTATAACCGCAATGGTGGAATATCTCTGCCGCGCAGGGGATATTCCCGTTTTTTTTGGAATGCCGCGCCTGTATTCCAACGCGAAGGAGCGTGAACAGGCATACGTCAAGACAATGATCGATCTAGGGCACAAGCCGGCGATTATTGAAAGCGACAGCGCTCCGAAGAACTGGGATTTTGAAGCTTTTGGTTACGATGTCATGGACGGCCATTTCAGCCGTCAACGGTATACGAAGTCGACCCTGCTTTGCGCCAATGACCGTATTGCCATCGGCGCGATCAGGGCGGCTAACCGTCATGGATTGTTCGGACCGGGGCATAATGCGCGGGGGCGATTGAGAATTGCGGGTCACGATGATCACCCGCTTAGCCGGTACATGTATCCGGCTTTGTCCACTGTCGCGCAGGATATTGTGGGCATTGGCAGGGCGGCGATCAATCTGTTGACTGAACGAGCTTATGGCGACCGGCACAAGGCGCCCGTCTTTCTTATGAAGGCTGCGGCTCTGAAGTTGCGGGAATCGACCTAGCGCAAATCGAACCACATCTAGCTTGAATTCGATCGGTTTCGCCAAAGTTCGCCGGATTGGCGATTTTCCGATTGACTCAACGCTCGATTTGGGAGAATTGTTTACATGTGTAAAAAGGGAGGACATGATGTCTATCAAACGCACACTGCTAAGCACGGCGGTCGGCTTTGGGTTCGCGGCGGGGTTTGCATCCATTGCTTCGGCTGAAGAACTGACCATCGCCACCGTGAACAACTCTGACATGATCATCATGCAAGAGCTGTCGCCCCAGTGGGAAGCGGCCACCGGCCACACGCTGAACTGGGTTGTTCTGGAAGAAAACGTTCTGCGCCAGCGGGTCACCACGGATATCGCCACCAATGGCGGTTCGTTCGACATCATCACCATCGGCGCGTACGAGGCCCCGATCTGGGGTGATCAGGGCTGGCTGAAGCAACTGGGCGACTTGGGTGACGCGTATAATTACGACGACATTTATGAGCCGATCCGCAATGGTTTGTCTGCTAACGGTTCGCTCTACGCTGTTCCATTCTACGCGGAAAGCTCGTTCACCTTCTTCCGCCCCGACCTGTTCGAGGCGGCAGGCGTCGCCAAGCCGACCGAGCAGATCACCTATGACGAGTTTGCTGAAATCGTTGCCAAGGTGCATGATCCTGATAACGGCGTCTATGGCACCTGCCAGCGCGGCAAAGCCGGCTGGGGCGAGAACATGGCATTCGTCGGTCCATTGGTTAACGCCTTCGGCGGCCAGTGGTTTGATATGGGCTGGAACCCGACAATCGACTCGCCGGAGTGGAAGGCCGCGGTCACATACTACGTCGACCTCATGCATGCTTACGGACCTCCGGGCGCGTCGGCAAATGGTCACAACGAAAACCGCGCGTTGTTCGCGGATGGCAAGTGCGCCACCTGGGTCGATGCGACTTCGGCTGCCGGCTACATCTTCAACCCGGATCAGTCTTCGGTTCACGACAAGACCGACTTCTTCCAGGCGCCGAAGCAAGTAACCGACAAGGGCACCGGCTGGTTCTGGGCTTGGGCGTTGGCCATCCCGAACAGTTCGACCAAGGAAGCCGCAGCCAAGGAATTCCTAGCCTGGTCGACTTCGGAAGAATACGTCAACCTGGTTGGTGAAACCAAAGGTTGGGTTGCGGCGCCTCCTGGCACCCGTATGTCGACCTATTCGAATGAGAAATATCTTGAAGCGGCTTCCTTCGCCAAGACCGTCGAGAACTCGATCCTCGCTGCAAACCCGGCAGACGCAACTCTGAACCCCGTGCCTTACACCGGCGTTCAGTTTGTTGCGATCCCTGAATTCCAGGGCATCGGCAACTACGTGGGTCAGCAGATTGCAGCCGCTCTTGCAGATCAGCAGTCCGTCGACGAAGCCCTGGCGAACAGCCAGGCATTCGCTCTTCGCGAGATGACCAAAGCCGGTTACATCAAGTAACCACCTCCCATGGCGGGCCGATGTGAAGCGCATCGGCCCGCTTTGGAAACCTGTTGTCGACGCGCAGTATTTTGGCAATAGCCTGAAGCGGGCCATTCCTTAAGTGCTGACAGGCATTTCGTTGGGAGGCGAACCATATGGCCACGAAGGCATCTAGGTCTGCCGCTCGATTTATGATTTCACCAGCCGTGCTGCTGTTGCTCGGATGGATGATTGTGCCTCTGTGCATGACGATCTATTTCTCCTTCTTGCGCTACAACTTGCTGCAACCTGGAGCCAACCCTTTCGTCGGGTGGGAAAATTACTATTGGTTCGTCACCGACCCCAGCTTTAAGGCGGCGATGAGGAATACGCTGGTATTGGTGGGCGGCGTGCTTGGCATCACCACAATCGGCGGTGTGCTGTTCGCGCTTTTGCTCGACAGACCAATGTTCGGACAGGGTATTATCCGTATCATGGTCATTGCGCCGTTTTTCGTGATGCCCACGGTGTCCGGCCTCGTGTGGAAAAACATGTTCATGAACCCGGTCAACGGGATTTTTGGACATTTCGCGGCGGCGTTGGGAATGCAGCCGGTCGACTTCTTTGGCCAAATCCCACTCGCATCGATCATTTTCATCGTTTCGTGGCAATGGTTGCCCTTTGCCACACTTATCCTGCTGACGGCCCTGCAATCACTCGATCAGGAACAGCTTGAGGCCGCGGAGATGGACGGGGCAAACTGGCTGAACCGGTTCTGGTTCATCATGCTGCCGCATTTGGCGCGGGCCATCACCGTGGTGATTCTGATCCAGACGATTTTTCTGCTCTCGATCTTTGCCGAAATCCTGGTCACCACGAATGGCGGACCGGGCACGGCGACCACGAACCTGACGTACCTGATCTATGTCTCGTCACTGCTGCAATATGACGTCGGCATGGGCAGCGCCGGCGGCGTTCTGGCCATCATTCTCGCCAACATCGTTGCGATCTTCCTGATGCGGATGATCGGCAAGAACCTCGACGCGTAAGGGAGAGACAGACATGGCGCGCGCAGTCTCCAGCCGAACCAAGGTTTTTAACACGGTGGTCGCAGGAACACTTGGGTTCCTGATGTTTTTCCCGATTCTGTGGATCGTGATCCTGTCTTTCAAAACCGAAGGCGACGCTATCAAGGCCCCGTTGGAAATTCTGTTTGGCACCGGTTGGACGACTGAGAGCTTTGGAGCGGTTCAAGCCCGCTCCGACTATTTCAAGCATTTCTCGAACTCCGTCATCATCTCGGTCGGTTCAACGTTCTTGGGTCTCCTCATCGCAATCCCCGCGGCCTGGGCAATGGCCTTCGTGCCCGCTAAGCGCACCAAAGACGTGTTGATGTGGATGCTGTCGACCAAGATGCTGCCGCCCGTCGGTGTTCTGGTCCCGATTTACTTGATCTTCCGCGACTTTGGATTGCTTGATAGCCGTATCGGGTTGGTTTTTGTGCTGATGATGATCAACCTGCCGATCATCATCTGGATGCTCTATACCTATTTCAAGGAAATCCCGGGAGAGATACTTGAGGCGGCCCGTATGGACGGCGCGTCATTGCGAGAAGAGGTCATCTATGTCCTGACGCCGATGGCGATCCCCGGGATGGCCTCGACAATCCTGCTGAACATCATTCTGGCCTGGAACGAGGCGTTCTGGACACTGAACCTGACGGCGGCCAAAGCTGCGCCTTTGACCGCCTTCATCGCCAGCTATTCCAGCCCCGAAGGACTGTTCTACGCCAAACTCAGCGCGGCCTCGGTCATGGCCATCGCACCTATCCTGATCATGGGCTGGTTCAGCCAGAAACAACTCGTCCGCGGCCTGACCTTTGGCGCCGTCAAGTAAGGAACGACAGACATGGGACGCATCAAGCTCAAACAGGTTCGAAAGAAATTCGGGGATGTCGAAATCATTCCATCGTTGGACCTGGAAATTGATGACGGCGAATTCGTGGTCTTTGTCGGCCCGTCTGGGTGTGGCAAATCCACCCTGTTGAGATTGATTGCAGGGCTGGAGGATACGACGTCCGGCAACATTGAAATCGACGGTGCGGACGCCACCGCGCTACCGCCCGCGAAACGCGGACTGGCGATGGTGTTCCAGTCCTATGCGCTTTATCCGCATATGTCGGTGCGCAAGAACATCGCCTTCCCGATGCGCATGGCGAAGATGAGCCGGGAAGAACAGACCAGGCGTATCGGAGCGGCCGCAAAGGCGCTGAACCTCACTGACTACCTCGATCGGCGTCCCGGGCAACTTTCCGGCGGTCAACGTCAGCGTGTCGCGATCGGCCGCGCCATTGTTCGCGAGCCTTCGGCCTTTCTGTTTGACGAGCCGCTTTCCAACCTCGATGCGGCCCTGCGGGTCGGCATGCGGATGGAAATATCCGAGCTTCACAAGAAGCTCGAAACCACCATGATCTACGTCACCCACGACCAGGTCGAAGCCATGACGATGGCGGACAAGATTGTCGTGCTTCAGGCCGGAGTGATCGAACAGGTCGGAAGCCCGCTGGAACTTTATCGCAATCCCCGCAACCTGTTCGTTGCCGGTTTCATCGGCAGCCCTAAAATGAATTTCATCGAAGATCCCGAAGCCAAGAAACACAATGCCAAGACCATTGGCATACGACCCGAACATATCGATGTCTCAACCACCGAAGGCGTGTGGCAAGGGACCGTGGGTGTGGCCGAGCATCTGGGTTCGGACACGTTCATCCATATTCATGGCATTCCGGGCTGCGATCCGATGACCGTGCGCGCGGGAGGGGAGGTGGCCGTAAAACATGGCGATACCGTTTACCTGAAGCCCAACCGGTCGCAGATCCACAAGTTTGATGCAGAAGGACTGCGCATCGCGTGAGACGACTGGAAGGCAAAGTAGCGCTTGTCACCGGCGGTGCGCGAGGCATCGGTCGCGCGATTTGTGAGGCTTACGCCGCCGCGGGGGCCAAAGTTGCAGTTGCCGATTTGTTGGAAGACGACGCGATGGCCACCGCCGATTCGATTGGCGGAATGGCCGTTGCAATGGATGTGACCGACCTGGCGTCGATCGCCGCTGGTGCGGCGACAATGGAAAAGGCTTGGGGCGGCATCGATATCCTGGTCAACAACGCGGGCATCTTTAACATGGCCTCGATCGACAAGATCACGCATGAAGATTACCGCCGCCAATATGACGTGAACGTCGGTGGCGCGATTTTCGCGATCCAGGCCGTGGCGCCTTCGATGAAAAACCGGGGCGGCGGGGCGATTATCAACCTTGCCAGCCAGGCCGGGCGGCGGGGCGAGCCCAATATCGTTCTTTATTGCTCGACCAAGGCGGCGGTGATCTCGATCACCCAGTCGCTGGCGCTGGAACTGGCCGGTGACAACATCCGCGTCAATGCCGTCGCGCCCGGCGTGATCGATACGCCTATGTGGGACGTCGTTGATGCGCAATTCGCCGAATATGAGAACAAGCCCGCAGGCCAGAAGAAACGCGAAGTAGGCGAAGCCGTCCCGTTGCGCCGCATGGGCGACCCGCGTGATGTCGCTGACCCCTGCGTATTCCTTGCTTCGGACGAGGCCCGTTACATCACCGCCCAGACGTTGAACGTCGATGGCGGCAACTGGATGAACTGACGCTGGACATGCTGGTTTCCCTCTCGAACAATGCGCTGAATGACCTTCCCACAAGCGTCGACCGCCCAAGGTATGACCGCGCGGCGCTGACGCCGGGGATCGTACATATCGGCTTGGGCAACTTTCATCGTGCGCACCAGTCCTGGTATCTGCATCGCTTGATGCAGCGGGGCGAAGCCCTGGACTGGGGCATCATCGGTGCGGGCGTGCGTTCAACCGACGCGGCGCAACGCCGGCGACTGGCGGCGCAGGATTTCCTGACCACCCTCATCGGATTGGACTCCGAGGGACGATCCGCGGAGGTTGTTGGCTCGATGATCGGATTTGTTCCCGTCGAGGAAAACAATGCGGCGTTGATTGCTCTGATGGCGGACCCGGCGATCCGCATTGTTTCACTGACAGTGACAGAAGGCGGCTACTACATCGACCCTGTGACCAAGGGATTTGATGCCAATCACCCCGATATCCGCCACGATGCGGCGCACCCGGATCGCCCGCACACCGCTTTCGGTGCGATGATCGCCGCGCTCAAGCGACGTCGCGCCGCCGGCGCCGGCGCCTTCACCGGGCAGAGTTGCGACAACTTGCGGGGCAATGGCGCTGTCCTGCGTCAGACGGTTGTTTCGTTGGCGCGGCTGTCCGATCCCGACTTGGCCGATTGGATCGCCGCGCACTGCGCCTTCCCGAACTCGATGGTGGATTGCATTGTCCCCGCGACCGGGCCGAAGGAACTGGAACTGGTCAGATCCCTGGGCATCGAAGACGTGGCCCCTGTAACGCACGAAAACTTTCGCCAATGGGTTCTCGAAGACGACTTCTGCGATGGCCGACCCGATTGGGACGGGGTCGGCGCTACATTTACCGACGATGTGCATGCCTACGAGACGATGAAAATCCGCATCTTGAATGGCGGACACCAGTTGATCTCGAATGCAGGCGAAATCCTGTCGGTCGAATTCATCTCCGACTGCATGAAGCACCCGATGATCGGCGGGTTTTTTTGCAAGGTGGCTGATACGGAAATTGCTCCACAGGTGCAGGCCGTCCCCGGTATGTCGCCTGAGGCTTATGTCGATCTGATCGATCGCCGGTTTTCGAACCCGGAAATCATCGACACCGTACGCCGCGTCGCTTTTGACGGTTCATCCCGCCAGACCGGGTTCGTGCTGCCAACCTTGCGTGATGCTTTGATGAAGGGCGCGCCGATCGGGGGCCTGGTTTTGTCTCAGGCGCTTTGGGCAAGGATGTGTGAGGGTACGCGCGAGGATGGCACAACCATCGAGCCCAACGATCCGAACTGGGAAGAACTCGGCGCCGCCGCCAAGGCGGCCAGGTCAAATCCTCCCGTGTGGCTCGATCAACGCGAGTTCTACGGTGATCTGGCCGACGATGACCGTGTGCGCGGCAGTTTCACGGGCTGGCTGAATTTGATCTGGTCGGACGGCGTCGAAGCGGCCCTTCACACATACTTGTCGGAGTAATCCGGCCCATGGAAGCCGTGGTATTCACCGCACCGAACGAAGTTCGATCCACCCGGCTGCCGGACCCGCGGCCCGGAGCGGGCGAGGTTGTGATCAAGGTAAGGGCAAGCGGCCTCTGCCACACGGATTATGAGGTTTTGAAGGACAATTACGGGACCGGAGCCTTCCCCGTGGTGCCGGGCCATGAATACGCCGGCGAAGTCGCCGATGTCGGCGAGGGTGTGACTGAATTCGCCGAAGGCGACCGGGTGGTCGTTGATCCCAATCTGGAATGCGGCGCGTGCAAAGCGTGCAAGCGCGGTTGGGCCCACCTTTGCAAACGGCTTGGCGCCTACGGCGTCACGACGCATGGCGGGTTTGCCGAGTTCAGCGTGGTCAATGCGCAAAGGGTTCACCCCATCGGGCGGATGAGTTTTTCACAAGCCGCTTTGGCGGAGCCGATGGGATGCGTGCTGAACGGCGTGGATGCCGTCCATGCCCCCTGGATTGAAACGGTTTTGATCTTTGGCGCGGGTCCGATGGGTTTGCTGATGGGAATGTCGCTGAAGGCGGAAGGCGTCTCGAGTGTGGTTTTTTGCGACATTGCCGAAAGCCGACTTGAACTGGCCGCCGGCTTTGGCTTCGCCGCGATCCCCGGCGGATCGGCGGAATTGCAGAACTGGCGTCGCCAGGCCGATTTGGTGGTGGAGGCCACGGGCGTTCCTGCGGTTGCCGGCAATTTGACTGACTACATGACCAACGGCGGAAGAGGGCTGTTTTTTGGTGTTTGCCCCTCTGACGCGCGTATCGATATCGCGCCTTTCGAGATATTCCGCAGGCAACTCACTCTCGCAGGTTCGCACTCTTTGAATCACAATATTCCGAGAGCTTTGGAGGTGGTTTCCCGCCTCGGCCCCGACGTTGACCGCGTTGTTTCGCATAGACTGTCGCTCAAGGGAATTTCCGCCGTCTTGAACACAGGCCCCCCCGAAGGAGGTCTTAAG
This sequence comes from Rhizobiaceae bacterium, assembly GCA_965204295.1. Classification (GTDB taxonomy): domain Bacteria; phylum Pseudomonadota; class Alphaproteobacteria; order Rhizobiales; family Rhizobiaceae; genus JAWKWH01. Next base: position 64,446 of record OZ241973.1, on the reverse strand, counting down.
GTGCAATCCCTCTTCGAATAAGGCTCCGATTTCGGTCGGAACCGTGGCGAGCCCCCCTCCACCTGTCTGCCTGAACGATGTCTCGCCAGTCGCCGCGTGCGCAAACGGCTCCACTTCGGCGGGGATCTCGTCTTCATTCATCGCCGGCGGTTCGGTGGCGACGAGATGACCGGTTCCGATATCCGCGCGGTTGATTTCAATTCGGCCGGTATTGCCCGTCAACCCGGTTCTTCACCGACTTTGACAACCAGTTTGCCGCGGTTTTTGCCCGTCAGCAGGCCCCGGAACGCCTCGACGGCGTTTTCGATACCCTCGACCATGTCGATCCTGTATTTCACCTGGCCGGATTTCAGCCATCCGGCCATGTCGCGCACGAAGTCCGTCTGTTTCGAAACGTCGTCGAACACGATGAATCCGCGCACCGATATCCGTTTGGTCAGGATCGTGCGCCACAACTGCGGCAGGCGGTCGGGTCCCTCCGGCGGGGCCGTGTCGTTATAGTGAGCGATCATCCCGCATACGGGAACCCGCGCAAAATCGTTGAGCAGCGGCAATACCGCCTTGAGCACTTCGCCGCCGACATTCTCGAAATAGACGTCGATGCCGCCGGGGCAGGCCGCCCTGAGCTGATCGGCGAAATCGGGGTCCTTGTAGTTGACGCAGGCGTCGAAACCGAGTTCGCCGGTCACATAGTCGCATTTGTCTTTCGCGCCGGCGACACCGACTGCCCTGCAACCCCTGATCCTGCCGATTTGACCGACAACCTGTCCGACGGCGCCGGAAGCGGCGGAGATAACGATGGTTTCACCCTCCTGCGGGCGTCCGTGGCTCAGCAGGCCGATATAGGCGGTGTAACCCGGCATGCCGAGAACGCCGAGATGGTAGGGCATGGGCGCTGCGCCCGGATCGAGTTTGATCAGCCCCTTGCCGTTGGAAATCGCATGCGTCTGCCAGCCATTGCCCGACAGCACAATGTCGCCGGCCTTGAAATTACCGTTACGGCTTTCCATGATTTCTGCGACCGTTCCGCCCACAATCACCTCGCCGGGCCGCACTCCGGCGGCGTAGGATTTTGCCGGGCTCATCCGTCCCCGCATATAAGGGTCGAGCGACAGATGGATGGTGCGCAAGAGCAGTTCGCCATCGCCGGGCGACGGCGGCGCGTATTCTTCCAGTTTCAGATCTTCGTGTCCCGGCATGCCTTGGGGGTAACGGGTCATGACGATGCGTTTTGCCGTTGCGGCCATTGTGTGTCTCTCCGATAATTCAGAACCGCGGTGACTATAGCTGCGAACCGCGCCATCGCAATGCCATCCGGGTTGCCGGTGCGGCAGATTGACGAACCTGCTCGAAACGGCGCCGTGGGATGTTATGGGTTTCCGGCCCGGAGAATCCGCCGACGGAAACGAGACCTGGGCGGGCCCGATCGCAAGGCGATAGTCGTCTCGATGAGCCGGCCGGAGAAATCCGCGCCGAACCGTGCGGTCGCCATGATCTGCGGCTTGCCGGTTTTCATTCCGCCGCCGCTGTTTCGCCATTTTCATTTTGCGCATCGCCGCCATACCCACGAACGCCACGCCTGTCCGGTCGTTCCGTTTCACGAACCGCCGCTGTTTCGCCGGCATGTTCGCGGCCGTCCGGATAAAGTTGCAGGCGCGCGCAAATCCCTTTGCCTTGGCGGCGAAACCCGATTATATCCCGCCGCGAGGGAAATCGAACGGACGGAGGCCGGCCGTCGCCATGTCAGCGGAAACGTCAAGGCTCGTCACGGTCTTCGGCGGATCGGGATTCGTCGGCCGCCATGCGGTCCGGGCGCTTGCCCGGAGGGGCTATCGGGTGCGTGTCGCGTGCCGGAGACCCGATCTGGCGGGCCATCTGCAACCGCTCGGCAATGTCGGGCAGATTCAGGCCGTTCAGGCGAATTTGCGCTACCGGCGGTCCGTTGACCGGGCTGTCGAGGGCGCCGATGCCGTCGTCAACCTCGTGGCGATCCTGTTCGAGACCGGGAAGCAGAAATTCGACGTGGTTCAGGATTTCGGCGCGCGCGCGGTCGCGGAAGCCGCGTGCGCCGCCGGCGCCGGTCTGGCGCATGTTTCGGCGATCGGCGCGGACGGGAATTCGGCTTCCGATTACGCCCGCACGAAGGGGCTCGGTGAAAGGGCGGTGTTTGAAACGCTGCCGCGGGCCGTCATATTCCGCCCTTCGATCGTCTTCGGTCCGGAGGACGGGTTCTTCAACAGATTCGCCAATCTGGCGCGTTTTTCTCCGGTTCTGCCGCTGATCGGCGGAGGAAAGACGAAATTCCAGCCGGTCTATGTCGGCGACGTCGCCGAGGCGATAGCGCGCGCCGTCGACGGCGGGGTTGATGGCGGAACGGTCCATGAACTGGGCGGACCTCAAATCGCGGATTTCCGCCAATGTCTGGAAAAGATGCTCGAGATCACCGGACGCAAACGCCGGCTGGTCAACCTGCCGTTCGGCGTGGCGCGGTTTGAGGCGCGGTTGCTTGAGCTTCTGCCGAACCCGCCATTGACCGTCGATCAGGTTACATTGCTGGAAACCGACAATGTGGTTTCGGCGGCGGCGGAGAGGGAAGGGCGCACGCTGACCGGGCTTGGCGTGAGGCCGCGCACGCTCGACATCATTCTGCCGACCTATCTGTGGCGCTACCGCGCCGCCGGGCAGTTCACCGCCAACAGGCCCGCCCGAGGATAAGAACGATGTCGTTCGGGCATTGTTTCGGAACCGGGGATCTGGATGCGGTTGAAGAAACCGACGACGACGGGGATGAGAAATCCCCGATATGCCCGCCCTGGAGGCCGCGGTGACGGAATTGAATTTCAAGGGCAAGGAATTCGTCTACAACCATCATCTGGCGGTGCCGTTCCGCCCGCTTGTCCCGGATGAAGCCAGGGGCGTCGGCGCGGTCGCGCTCGACGGCAATCTGATCGTTCACGGCGACAATCTGCATGCGCTCAAGGCGCTGTTGCCGATGTATGCGGGCAGGGTGGACTGCGTTTTCATCGACCCGCCCTACAACACCGGCAACGAGGGCTGGTGCTATAACGACAACGTCAACGCCCCGATGATCAAGGAATGGCTGGAAGCCAATCCCATCGGCATCGAGGACGGCCTGCGCCATGACAAATGGTGCGCGATGATGTGGCCGAGGCTCAGGCTGTTGCATGAGTTGTTGTCGGAAAGCGGTTCCATTTGGATAACTTTAGACGATAATGAAGTGCATCATGCAAGGACGCTGCTGGATGGCATATTTGGAGAAGGCTCTTTATGTGGCCAGTTGGCTTGGCAAAAGCGAACCTCAAGAGAAAATAGAGCCGTCCTCTCACCGAGTTTTGACCATATCTTGTTATATTCCAAAGCACCAAAAGAAACTTGGAAGCTAAAAAGGAATATTCTTTCCCCCACTGAAGAAGGCTACTCCAACCCTGACAAAGACCCACGAGGTCCATGGGCCTCTATTCCCTTTTCTGCCCAAGGTTTCCGTGAGAACCAATTATACACGATAGTCACCCCAACGGGCATAAATCATAGACCACCTAAGGGGAGATGTTGGGGGGCGACTGAGCCAGAGTTTGAGCAACTCAAGGCGTCCAACCTTGTCTATTGGCCCAAAGAAGGCGACGGGAAACCAAGGATCAAGCAGTTTCCCGAAGAGGCCAAAGGACTGGTTCCAATGACACTTTGGAGTGCGGAGGAAATAGGGACGACAGAGGCGTCCAAGAAAAATCTCCTAGATATCTTTTCTGAATACGAAGAAGGCGAACTATCCATCCATGCGCCAAAGCCAGTTAGGCTTGTCGAAAGAGTGATAGAGATAGCCAGCAAGCCAGATAGCGTAGTGCTTGACAGCTTTGCAGGCTCTGGCACGACCGCCCACGCCGTCCTTGAAGCCAACAAACGCGACGGCGGCAACCGCCGCTTTATCCTGGTCGAAATGGAGGACTATGCCGACAAGCTCACGGCGGAGCGCGTGCGTCGCGTAATCGACGGCTATGCCTTCACCGGCGCGCAAAAAACGGAACTGCTGCGTGAAAAACTGACGTGGACCGGGCTCAAAAAGGCCGGGAAGCTGACGGAGGCCGTCGAGGGCATCGAAAACCTGCACGGCCACGAATATGACAAGATCAGGAAAACCGTCAAAAACGATCATCTGATCGTCACCGGCGAAAAGGCCGTCGAGGATCGCGCCGAAGGGCTGGGCGGCGGCTTCACCTATTGCACCCTTGGCGATCCGGTCGAACTCGACAGGATTCTCACCGGCGAGACCCTGCCGCCCTTCGCCGGGCTTGGCTCCGTCCTGTTTCACATGGCGACCGCCCGCGCCTTCGATCCCGCCGCCATGCGCGAGGACGACTTCTATCTCGGAGCCGTGGAGGGCCGGCATGTCTGGCTGATCTACAGGCCCGATCTGGACTGGCTCAAATCGCCCGACGCCGCGCTCACCCTTAAGCGCGCCGGGGACATTGCCGCGACCGATGCGGACGCCCGCCACCTCGCGTTCGCGCCCGCGCGCTATGTCAGCCGCAAGATGCTGGCCGATCGGAACATCCCCGTGGAGTTCGTTCCGCTGCCCTTCGCGCTCTACCGCATCGACCGGAACTGACCCGTGAGCTTCCGGCGCCTCGACTATCAGGACCGCGTGCTTTCAACCTTTGAGTTCTATCTCGACGCGCTCAAGGACAAGAGGGGCGGGGCGGACAAGGTCGCCGCCCTCGCCGCCGACAATCCCGGTCTTGATCTATCCGTTCCCGACTTCGCCGAACAGGCGTGGGAGGCGCTTGGGCAAGCCGGAAAACTCCCCCCGTCGCGCGCCGCCGTCCCCTTTTCGCCCCGGATCGACGGTTGCGGCAGGCCCGTGCCGAACGCCGTTCTGAAAGTGCCGACCGCGGGCGGCAAGACATGGCTCGCCATTTCGTCCGTCTCGCGCGTCATGGGCCGCTATCTCGACAGCAACACCGGCTTTGTGCTGTGGATCGCGCCCAACGAGGCGATCTACACGCAGACCCTGAAGCGGCTCAAGGACCGCCGGCATCCCTACCGGCAGGCGCTCGACCGCGCGGCGGCGGGGCGGGTCAGGGTCATGGAAAAGACCGACCGTCTCGACGCCCGCGACGTGGAGAACAATCTCTGCGTCATGCTCCTCATGCTGCAGGCGGCCAACCGCGAGACCCAGGATTCCCTGAAGATGTTTCGGGACCGGGGCGACGTGCACGGCTTCTTCCCGCCGGAAGGGGAACAGCAGGCGCACGAGGCGGCGCTGGACGCCACGCCCAACCTCGCCGCCTATAACGGCATGTTCCCGATGGTGAAGGATTCCCTTGGCAACGCCTTGCGCATCGTCCGACCCGTGGTCGTGCTGGACGAAGGACACCGCGCCATCTCCGATCTGGCCTTCAAGACGCTCTACGGCTTCAACCCGTGTTTCGTGCTGGAACTGACGGCCACCCCGCGGGACGTGCAGCCGCGCGGCGGCGCAAGACCCCGCGACGGACGTTATGCCAACGTGCTGGTCGAGGTGACGGGCCGGGATCTGGATCGGGAAGGCATGATCAAGATGCCCCTCAACCTCGATCCCAGACAGGGGACCGACTGGAAGGCGACGCTCAACGCCGCCCTGGAGAAACTGCGTTCTCTGGACGAAGCGGCCGGGGCGCTGCGCGCGAACACGAACCGCTATATCCGCCCGATCATGCTGGTGCAGGTGGAGCGCACCGGGGCCGATCAGCGCGAGAGCGGCCATATTCACGCGGAAGACGTGAAGGACTGGCTTCTGACGGCGGGTTTCGACGCCGCCGAGATCGCCGTCAAGACCGCCGAACGGAACGACCTTTCGCAGCCGGAAAATCAGGACCTCCTGTCGCCCGCCAACCGCATCCGCGCGATCGTCACCAAACAGGCGCTACAGGAAGGTTGGGATTGCCCGTTCGCCTATGTGCTCTGCGCGCTGGCCGCGAGCGGCAACGAACGGGCCATGACGCAGCTTGTCGGACGCATTCTGCGCCAGCCGGAGGCGATGAAAACCGGCGTGGACGCCCTGGACGAATGCTACGTTGTCACGCATCGCGCGGAAACGGCCGGCGTGGTTGAAGCGATCAGGAACGGCCTGGAGCAGGACGGGCTGGGCGATCTTGTCTTGCGTGTCAGTCGGGACGACACGGCCGGCGCGGCCGTGGCGGCGCGAAAAATCAACCGCCGCCCCGAATTTGTTTCGACCGAAATCTACCTTCCGAAAGTCATGCTGGTGGAAGATGGCGAGACGCGGGAGCTGGATTACGAAACCGACATTCTCGCCGGCATCGACTGGCGCGGTTTCGATCCCGCCGGGATCGCGGGCGGTATTCCCGACAATGCCCGGGCCGCCGAGAGCCGGTTGCGGCGGATCAGGCTGGCCGACGATGGCGACGATCCGTTTGTCGGGGAGACCGTTGCGCGGAACGCCGAAATTCCGATCTTCGACCCCGCGCACGCCGTTCGCATGGTGTCGGATATTTTGCCCAACCCCTTTGTGGCGCGGGAAGTTGTCGGGAAGCTTCTGGACGCCTTGCGCGCCCGCGGCTTCGATGAAGAAAAGCTGGGCCGCTTCGCCGGCCTGATCGTCGCGGAACTCCGTCGGGGACTGGACGGCGCTCGCACGGACCGCGCCGAAACCCTTTTCAGGGCCGGGGTGGCCGCGGGCCGGATTCAGTTTCGCTTGCGCCTCGACGGGCGAAACTGGCGAATGCCCGACACAATGGAAACGACGGAACCGGAGGGCGCGCGCCAGATTTTGAGCAAAACGGGCGGGCCGCTCGAAAAGAGCCTGTTTGCGCCTGTCTACGAAGCCGAACTGAACAAGGACGAACGGGACGTGGCCGTCTATCTGGACGGCGAGCGGGCGTTGACCTGGTGGCACCGCAACGTGGCCCGAAGTCAGTACGGCATTCAGGGCTGGAAGAAGGCCAAAATTTACCCTGACTTCATTTTCGCGGTGCGGACGGCGGGTGAGACGAAGCGCATCACCGTGCTCGAAACGAAAGGGGATCAGCTCGACAATCTCGACACCGCCTACAAGCGCGATGTGCTCGCCGTCCTCTCCGATCACTTTGCGTGGGACGACTGCATCCCCGCCGGCCGGTTGGAACTTGTGCAAAACGACGGCGAGGCGGTGGAGGGCGCGTTGATCCTTATGAGCGAATGGCCGGCGAAGCTCCCCGGATACCTTCGATCGTGACCTGCGAAACACACGATTCGATCCGGCGTTTCCGCTCTTTTGCAGCGAAAGCAGGGAGCGATGACAGGCGTTCGGGAAGATACCGCCATGGCGAAACGCCTGTGCGGACCTTCCGCGCAACGCTACGCAACGGCCCGGATGCGCCGCCCGGAAAGTTTCGCGCCATGATTGTTCCGGCGTAGCCTTTGCGACGAGCGCATGTTCGGCGGCATTCAACATCACCAATATCCGGACTGGCTCATTTCCGTCCTGCCCGACGGGCTGGGAACCGTGCCCGCGCTGGCGCTGGTCGCGGCGAGTTTCTTCACATCGGCGCTGACGGCCGCCCTTGGCGTCGGCGGCGGCCTTGCGATGCTCGCGTTGATGGGCCTGTTCCTGCCGGTCGCCGCGCTGATACCGGTTCATGGCGCGGTTCAGCTCGGCTCCAACACCGGCCGCGCCTGGCGTCAAAGGGCGGGAATTCGCTGGCCGATGCTGTGGCCGTTTCTGGCCGGGGCGGCGGTCGGCGCGGCGGCGGGCGCGACGGTCGCGGTCGAACTGCCGGACGCGCCCCTGAAGATCGTCCTCGGACTGTTCGTCGTCGCGGCGACCTGGATGAGAATTCCCGGTTTCGACCGTCTCTCCGCGGCGGGCCTGATTGTCGGCGGCGGCGTCTTATCGGCCCTGACCATGGCGCTCGGCGCGACCGGCACGCTGATTTCGGCATTCTTCGGCCAGGCGATCCATGATGACCGAAAGGCGCTGGTCGCGACCCATGCCGCCGGCATGACCATGCTGCACGCGTTCAAGATCGTCGCCTTCGGCGTGCTCGGATTCGCCTTCTGGCGGTGGTTGCCGCTGGTGGCGGCGATGATCGGTTCCGGTTACGTCGGCACGATCCACGGCACGCGGCTGTTGCACGCGCTGCCGGAAAAGACGTTCCGCCTCGCCTTCAGGCTGTTGCTTACCGTGCTGGCGGTCGATCTCGTCCGCCGCGGCGCTCTCGCGCTCGTCTGACCGGGGACCGCACCCTCCTCATCCGACTATATGCAGGCCGATAAGTCCGCCAATTCCCGCGATCAGCCGCCACCAGCCAAACAGCCGGTAGCCGTGCTTCGAAACGTAGTCCAGCAGGCGGCGGACGACGAACGCCGCCGAAATGAACGCCATGACGAAGCCGGCGGAGATGACCGGAAGATCGGCCGCCGAGAGAATGTCGCGGTTTTTGAACAGATCGTAGGCGAACGCGCCGGCCATGGTCGGCATCGCCAGGAAGAAGGAGAATTCGGCCGCCGACCGCCTGTCGGCGCCCATGAGCAGCGCGCCCACGATCGTCGCGCCCGACCGCGATGCGCCGGGAATCATCGCAAGGCATTGAAAAAGACCGATCCTGAAACACAGGCCCGGCGGAAATTCCATCGCGTCCGAATACCGGGCGTCGGGCATGGCGCCATCCACCCAGAGCAGCACGATCCCGCCGAGTATGAGCATCACGCAAATCAGGGTCGGGGTTTCGAACAGGACGGTCTTGATGAAGCCATGCGCCGAAGCGCCGATAATCGCGGCGGGCAGGAATGCGATCAGGATCCCCGACACGAAGCGCCGTGCGACGCGATCGTGGGGCAAATCGCGCGCGATCGCCCGCAGCCGCGAGAAATAGACGGTCAGAATCGCCAGAATCGCACCGAGTTGAATGAGCACTTCAAACGCCTTGCCGGTCGATCTGAAACCCAGAAAATGGCCCGCGAGCAGAATATGACCGGTGGAGGATACCGGAATGAACTCGGTCAGGCCCTCCAGCAGGCCAAGCAGCAGGGCGCCGGCTATCGTCTGGTCCGCCATTTATCCTCCGGCCTCGTCAGGGTTCTTGTCAGCGCACCCGCCCGCCCCTATAGCTGCGGGTGAGACGAAACCCGCGGAGAGTGGTTTATCGGCCCCACCGCGGAATTTCCATAGCGCTTGTTTCGAGTGTGTTTCGCCATGCCGACCCTGTATCATCATCCGTTGCTGGCTTCGTGCCGTTTCATCCGCCTCATCCTCGGCGAGTATGGCGAGGAAACGGAACTCGTGGAACTGAAGCCATGGGAGCGCGGCAAGGAGTTTCTCGCGCTCAACCCGGCGGGAACCATGCCCGTTCTGGTCGCCGACGGCGGCGTCGCCATCCCGGGACATTCGGTCATCGCGGAATATCTCGACGAAACCCGGGGCGCCATGATGCGCGCCCGGCGGCTGCTCGCCGACGATCCGGTCGAACGGGCGGAGACAAGGCGGCTGGTCGACTGGTATCTCGTCAAGACCGAAAACGACGTCACCCGCTTTCTCGTTCGCGAACGCGCGTTCAAACGGCTGATGCCCGTCGGCGGCGGCTCCCCGGATTCATCCGTGCTGCGGGCCGCGCGGGCGAACATCGGGCCGCACCTGAAATACACGTCGTGGCTGTCCGTCCGCTCCAATTGGCTTGCCGGCGGGCGACTGTCCCATGCGGACATGGCCGCCGGCGCCGCGGTTTCCTGCCTGGATTACCTCGGCGAGATCGACTGGGCCGAATATCCGGCGGCGCGGAACTGGTATCAGCGCCTCAAATCCCGGCCGTCGTTTCGCCCGCTGTTGACCGACCGCGTGCGGGGACTGCCTCCGGCTTCCCACTACCCCGATCTGGATTTCTGATGGCGGCCGGCGGCGCGGACGGAACGTCAAACCTGCGCCGCTGGCTGTCCGACGAGGCGCGCGCGCAGGGATTCGATGCGGTCGCGGTGGCTTCGGCGGACTCCATACAAGACGCCGGGAGCGACCTGACCGCCTATCTCGCCAACGGGTATCATGGCGCGATGCACTGGATGGCCGAGACGGCGGAACGGCGCGCCGACCCCCGCGTTCTATGGCCCGAAGCCCGTTCCGTCATCATGTTCGCGATGAATTACGGACCGGACCGCGATCCCATGGCGGCGCCGGCCGGGCGCGATCGCGCGACGATCTCCGTCTATGCGCAAAATCGCGACTATCACGACATCATCAAGGGAAGACTGAAGACCGTGGCCGGACGGCTTGCGGCGAAAACAGGGTGCGGGGTGAAGGTTTTCGTCGATACCGCGCCGTTGATGGAAAAGCCGCTTGCACAGGCCGCCGGCATCGGCTGGCAGGGCAAACACACCAACCTGGTCAGCCGCGAGCATGGATCGTGGTTGTTTCTGGGCTCGATCGTCACCACGCAGGCAATGGAGCCGGACCGCGGCGAGACCGATCGTTGCGGCGCCTGTCGCGCGTGTCTGGACATCTGCCCGACGAACGCCTTCCCCGCGCCCTATCGGCTGGATGCGCGCCGTTGCATTTCCTATCTGACAATCGAGCACAAGGGGCCGATCCCGCATGAGTTTCGCGAGAAGATGGGCAACCGGATTTTCGGCTGCGACGACTGTCTGGCGGTCTGTCCGTGGAACAAATTCGCGCACGCGGCCACGGAAGCGAAGCTGCGGGCGCGCGAGGAACTGAAACGACCGAAACTCGCGGATTTGCTCGCGCTCGGCGACCGGGCGTTCCGAAACCTGTTTTCAGGTTCGCCGGTCAAGCGCGTCGGAAGGGATCGTTTCATTCGCAACTGTCTGATCGCGGCGGGCAATTCGGGCGAGCGCGACCTCGCGGGCGTTTGCGAAAATCTGCTGGCCGACGGGTCGGCCCCGGTGCGCGGCGCGGCGGTATGGGCCTTGTCGCGGCTGGTCGCGGCCCAGAATTTCCTGGCTGCGCGCGATCGGCGTTTCGCGTCGGAAACGGACGAACCGGTCCGGGACGAATGGAAGGCGGCGGTGAAGAATCTGAAACCGGCCGGCGAAGGAAACTGAAGGTGGATGTCTTTCTGTTCGGGGCCGGATACAGCGCGCGCGCCTGCGCCCGGCTGATGCGCGCGCGCGGTGTCCCGGTGGCGGGAACCGTACGCGATAGATCGCGGTTTTCCCTGCTTCGCGACCTTGGAATAGAGCCGTTCCAATTCGCCGGGGAGGAATTGTCGGCCCCGGTCCGCGAGCGGCTTGAATCCGCAACCCATATGGTCGTCTCCGTCGCGCCGGGGAAGGATGGCGACCCCGTCCTCAGGGCGGCCGCGTCGGCGATTCTGAACGACATGCCGGCGCTTGAATGGATCGGATATCTGTCCACGGTCGGCGTCTACGGAAATCGCGATGGCGGATGGGTTGACGAGACATCCGGGTGCCGCCCCGTATCGGCGCGCTCGAGGCGGCGCGTCGTCGCCGAAAGAAACTGGATTGAACTGGGCGGGAAACGGGCCGTTCCGACCGCCGTCCTGCGTCTGGCGGGCATCTACGGTCCGGGCCGCAACGCGTTCGTCAGGCTGCGCGAGGGCGCGGCGCGGCGCTTGATCAAGCCGGGACAGGTATTCAACCGGATCCACGTCACGGATATCGCCCGCGCGATTTCCCATCTCGGCGACAACCGCATCGGCGGCGTCTTCAATGTTACCGACGACGAGCCGGCGCCGCCTCAGGATGTCGTCGCATATGCCGCCGGGCTCATGGGCGTCGAGCCGCCGCCGGAAATTTCGTTCGACCGGGCCGACCTCTCACCGATGGCGCGTTCTTTCTACGGTGAAAACAAGCGGGTGTCCAACCGCAGGCTCAAGGAAACCGGTTTCGAGTTTCGCTATGCGGATTATCGCGAAAGCCACGCGGCATTCTGGTCGCGCAATGACTGGCGGACGGAATGACTTCCGCCTCCGCGCCGCATTTTTCCGCGATGCCGGCGATGACGCTGCGTGCGCGTCGCAGATTTACGGGCCGTCGCCCGTCATGAAGGACTTTTTCGGCCGGAATCCGATCGTGCGAAGTCCGATGACCCTGCCGGTATCGGCCATATGTCGTCCGGCGGCGGTCGCGGTCTTCGTACTCGCAACGGCAATCGGGTCGGCGGTCGCAAAGGAGCCGCCGGCCAAGAATTTGTTCGGCTCCAGGCGTTTGCCGGCGGCGATTGACGCCAGGGCGTATGGATTTTATTCGAAGGGCTGTCTTTCAGGCGCCATCGCCATCGCGCGGGACGGTCCCCGTTGGCAGGCGATGCGCATTTCCCGCAATCGTCGCTGGGGCCATCCGGACCTGATCCGGCTGCTTGAACGGTTGTCGCGCGACGCCGCCGAAGATGGTTGGAACGGCCTGCTGGTCGGCGATATTTCCCAGCCGCGCGGCGGACCGATGCTCTCCGGCCATGCTTCGCATCAGACAGGGCTGGACGCCGATGTCTGGTTCATGCCGATGCCCGGGAAACGATTCACGGTGGCGGAACGCGAACGTGTAAGCGCCGTTTCGGTGTTGAAGCCGAATTCGCTTCATGTCGACGACCAGCGCTGGACTTCGGCCCATGAGGCGGTTTTGCGCCGTGCGGCGCGATACCGCGGCGTCGAGCGCATTCTCGTGCATCCCGGCGTGAAGAAGAAACTGTGCGACACGGTCAAGGGAGATCGCGGCTGGCTTCGCAAGATCAGACCGTTCTGGGGACACCATTATCATTTTCATGTTCGCATCGGGTGTCCGCCCGGTTCCACCGGCTGCAAGCGGCAGGCCGCCGTTCCGAAAGGCGCCGGCTGCGGCGAATCGCTTGCATGGTGGTTTACCGGGGAACCCTGGCGTCCGTCGAAAGGCCCCGAAAAGCCCAGGGCGCGCGACATCATGACGATGGCCGGCCTGCCGCCGGCATGCCGGACGGTGCTGGACGCTCCCTCGCCGCCGTCGGAGGCGTCGGTGACGCTGACCGGACCGGGAGACGTATTCGGCAAGTCGCCGGCGGAGGAAAATTCAACCGTTCCGATTCCCGGCGAACGAATTCCCGTGCCGGTTCCCCGTCCGGGCAGGTGACAATCGGCGGCTTTTGCTTCATTTCCGTTGCCCCGGTGCGGTCGGTCGGTTAGACCGGTTGAAACAGATACTTCGAACGAATTCACCCGGTTTGAAACGCAGGACGGTAATCGATGGAGGCACAGGCTTCCGAAATTGCGGGATTGCCCTGTCCGATTCTGATCGGAGACGTCGGCGGGACGAATGCGCGGTTCGCGATCCTGCCGGATTCGATGTCCGAGCCGACGGGGTTTCCGGCCGCGAGCAACGCCGGTTTTTCCTCTCTGGAGGAAACGATCCGACGGACGGTTCTCGACAAGTCGTCGGTCCGTCCGAAAAGCGCGATACTGGCCGTTGCGGGAATGGTGAGCGGCGATGAAATCGAACTCACCAACCGGGGCTGGCTGATCGATCCCCGAAACATGCTCGAGCGGTTGCGGTTGGATCAGATCGTCGTTCTCAACGATTTCGAAGCCCAGGCTTTGGCCGTATCGGCGTTGCGGCCGGGCGACATGGAGCAGATCGGCGGCGGCGGGGCGACCCCGGGGGCGTCCTGCGTGGTGATGGGTCCGGGAACCGGGCTCGGGGTCGCCGGATTGATTCGCGCGGGCCGTGTGTGGATTCCGGTTGCGGGCGAGGGAGGGCACATCGACATCGGACCGCGAACGCCGCGAGAGGTCGAAGTGTTTTCGCGGTTGCGCGAGACCGGAAGGCGGATATCGGCCGAAACGGTCCTGAGCGGCAGGGGGCTGACAAACCTCTATTCCGCGATCGGCAGCGCGGACGGTCCGAGAGGCGGACCCGTGGAGCCGGCCCGCATCAGCGAAGCCGCCTTGAGGGGCGACGATCCGGCGGCGGTCGAAGCATTGTCGCTGTTCGCGGTTTTGCTGGGCAGGCTCTGCGGCGACATGGCGCTGATATTCAAGGCCGGCGGCGGCGTGTATCTGACCGGGGGAATCGCGCGCAAGATTCTTCCCGCGTTGCGGACGGGCGCGTTTCGCGCGGCCTTTGAAGACAAGGAGCCGCACAGGGCGTATCTGGCGGGAATTCCGCTCAAGGCGGTCACCCATCCGCTGGCGGCATTGGTCGGCATCGCCGCCTTCGCCCGAAATCCCGGCGCGTTCGGCATTCGGACCGAGGGTCGCCACTGGCGGGCGACGATGGCGGCTGCAAAAACGGTTCATGTCGCGGCGCGGCCATAGGCGGAACGCAGGTCACGGGGTATGAGAACCCCGGCCTTTTGAAGAATTGAGCAATGCTGTCAAACCCGGGCAAATCCGAAAACGGCGCCGTGATCCCGATCCTGAAGCGGGTTTTTCGCGAGAACGGGCGCGACTACGTTCGCGACTACGTATTCGCCGCGATCTGCCTGTTCCTGGTTGCCGGAACGACGTTCTTTGTCGCGTGGCTGGTGAGTCCCGTCATCAACAGGATATTCGTCGAGCGGCGGGAAGATCTGATTGTCGTCATCTGCGCCGCGGTCATTGTCGCGTTTCTTGTGCGCGGCGCCGCGACCTACGGGCAGGGAGTGCTGCTGGCCAGGATCGGCAACAACGTCATCGCCCGCTACCAGCAGCGCCTGTTCGATCACCTGATGCGGCTTGGAATGAATTACTATGCCGACGAGCGTTCGGGCCGGCTGGCCGCCCGCATCAACGAAAACGTGGTCGGCATCCGCGACCTCATGAACATGACCCTGAACGCGGTCGCGCGCGATGCGGTCATGCTTGTCGGCCTTGTCGGCGTGATGATCTATCAGGATCCGCTGTTATCGGCGATTGCGCTGGTGATCGGCCCGCCGCTGATCTGGGCGGTCAATTATCTGATGCGCCGGTTGCGGACCGTCGCCCGCGAGGCGGTGGAATTCAATTCGCGCGTGAACGGCGCCATTCAGGAAGCCACGCAGGGCGTGGCGATCGTGAAAGCCTTCACGATGGAAGAACGGCTGTCGGCGAAAATCGCCGGTCTGATCGAACTGGCGGAAGCGCGCGCCAACAGAATCGCCCGCGTACAGGAGCGCACCACGCCGATTTCCGAAACGCTGGCGGGGTTCGCGATAGCCGGCGTCATCGCCTATGGCGGTTATCGCGTCGCGCTCGACGATACGCCGCCCGGCGATTTGTTCTCGTTCATCACCGCGCTGATGCTCGCCTACGATCCGGCCCGCCGGCTGGCCAGGGTTCAGGTCACTCTTGAGCGGGCGCTGGTCAACGCGCGGATGATATACGAGATTCTGGACATCGAGCCCCGGCAGGGCGACAGGCCGGGCGCGATCGAACTGGACGTGGGCGCCGCCGAGATACGCTTTCGAAAAGTCGATTTTTCGTATGCGGAAGACCTGCCGGTGCTCCATGATGTGACATTTGACGCCGCGGCCGGCAAAACCACGGCGATCGTCGGCGCGTCCGGCGCGGGCAAGTCCACGCTCATCGCTCTCGTGCAGGGATTTTACGATCCCGACGGCGGATCGATCGAGATCGACGGGCGGAATATCGCCGATGTGACAAAGCGGTCGCTGAGAAGTTCGATCGCCTATGTATCGCAGGCCCCGTATCTGTTTGAAGGGACGATCGAGGACAACATCCGTTATGGCAATCCCGATGCTTCGACGGAACAGGTGAGGCGGGCCGCGCGCCTGGCGCAGGCCGACGAATTCATCCTGCGGCAGCCCCGGGGATACGACACCCCGGTCGGAGAGAGCGGTTCGACGCTGTCCGGCGGGCAGCGGCAAAGGCTGTCGATCGCGCGGGCGCTGGTTCGCGACGCTCCGATCCTGCTGCTGGACGAAGCGACCTCGGCGCTTGACAATGAATCGGAAAAACAGGTTCAGGCGGCCCTTGAAAAGGTCATGCGGAACCGGACCACGATCGTGGTCGCGCATCGATTGTCGACAGTGATCAAGGCCGACAATATCGTCGTTCTGCAAGCGGGCCGCGTGATCGAGCAGGGCGCCCACGGCAGGCTGCTGGCCAGGAAGGGCGGGGTTTACGCCCGGCTTCATCGACTGGGAGAAGGCGCCGCGCTCAATCTGATCGACGACCGGACCGCGGCGGCGCAACCGCCGGGTCTCGGGACGGAGGGTGTCGGATGATACCGGCCCGGGGGAAGCGGACATGAGTGAGATGAAGCTGGTTGTCGTCGGCGCGGCGGGCCGGATGGGACAGGCCCTGGTGCGGGCGATCCGGGAAACCGACGGCGTGTCGCTTTGCGGCGCGGTCGAGCGCGAAGGCGCGGTTCGCATCGGGTCCGACGCCGGTGAAGCGGCCGGCGTCGGCAGGCTCGGCATTCCGATCGCATCCGATCCGCTGCCCGTATTCGCCCATGCCGACGGTGTGCTCGATTTCACCTCTCCCGCCGCCACGGTGTCGTTTGCCGGCTTTGCGGCCCAGGCCGGAATTGTTCATGTCATCGGCACCACCGGCTGCGCGGCCGAAGATGACGAGGCGATAGCGGCCGCCGCCCGCCACGCGACCGTCGTGAAATCCGGCAATATGAGCCTTGGCGTCAATCTGCTGTCGGCGTTGACGGAACAGGCGGCGAGAGCGCTGGATTCCGGCGCGTTCGATATAGAAATTCTCGAAATGCACCACAGACACAAAGTCGACGCGCCTTCGGGCACCGCCCTGCTTCTCGGCGAGGCGGCCGCGAGGGGACGCGAAGTCGTCCTGGCGGAAAACTCCGTTCGCGTGCGCGACGGGCGGACCGGTCCGCGCGAAGCGGGCGGCATCGGTTTCGCGACGCTGCGCGGCGGTTCGGTGGTCGGCGAACACTCCGTGATTTTCGCCGGCGCCGGTGAGCGGGTCACGCTGACCCACCGGGCGGAGGATCGCGGGATATTCGCACGCGGCGCGGTGGCGGCCGCATTGTGGGGCAGGGGCCGCAAGCCCGGCCTGTATTCGATGCGCGACGTGCTCGGCCTGCCGGCGGGCTGACCGGATATTTTGCGGAAACCGGAAAGGAAACAGATGTCCCGAACACTGGTGCTTGTCCGTCACGGCCAGAGCGAATGGAACCTGAAAAACCTCTTCACCGGCTGGCGTGACGCCGACCTGACGCGCAAGGGGCATGAAGAGGCCATCGAGGCGGGCCGTCTGCTCGGGGCGCGCGGCCTCACATTCGACATCGCGTTCACCTCGGTCCTTCGGCGGGCGGAGAAAACCTGCGCGCACATCCTGAATGAGGTCGGCCAGCCCGACCTGGAAACGGTTCGCGATCAAGCGCTTAACGAGCGCGATTACGGCGATCTCTCAGGATTGAACAAGGACGACGCGCGCCGGAAATGGGGGCATGAACAGGTCCGCGTCTGGCGGCGCTCCTACGATGTTCCGCCGCCCGGCGGCGAGAGCCTGAAGGACACCGGCGCCCGCGTCTGGCCCTACTATCTCCACGCGATGCAGCCTCATGTGTTGCGCGGCGGCGCCGTTCTGGTGGCGGCGCACGGAAATTCGCTGCGCGCGCTGATCATGGCGCTGGACGGTTTGACCGGCGAGGAGGTCGTCAGGCTGGAACTGGGAACCGGCGTGCCGATAATCTACGAACTCGAAGCGGATTCGACCGTTGCCTCGAAGGAGGTGCTTGAATCGTGAGCGCCCGCGGCGGCGGGGCGGGTGCGGATTTGGCTCGCTTCGTCCCGGGCGGTGCGGATTTGTCGTGAAAGCGTTCGCCGCGACCGATTGCGGCCGGGGGTCGTCCGATTGCACGTTGACAGCGGGCCGGCGTGCGCTTACATCGGCGCACGGAATGCCCAGGTGGCGGAATTGGCAGACGCGCCAGCTTCAGGTGCTGGTGACCGCATGGTCGTGGAGGTTCGAGTCCTCTTCTGGGCACCAGAATTTCCACCGGCATTCGACTCCGATGTCCGACGCGCCTTGGTCACGGATTTCGACTCCGTGGTTTGACGCCGGTCTTCAAACGCCTTTCAAACGCCCTTCGAAACGGTTGCGATGGGCCTTCGGGAGCGCGACGAAACGCCCCCGCCGCGTCGGCTCACCCCATGCGTGTTGCCTCAGGCGGCGGCGCGCCGGGGCATGTAGGAGGGCGGTGCGATGCCGAGCGCCTCGCGCAGGTCGGGCGGAACGAGCCGGTGCGCGCAGACGCGCGGCAGCGGCATTTCCGCGATCGGCGGCACGGACCGGCCGTCATGGCGGTCGTCGTGCGGTCGTTTTCGCCAAGGGCCGGATCAATCCGCGCGGCAATCGCATCCGACGGGATGTCGGCTGCTTCAATCGCCTTCCTTTCGCCTCTACTCCGGACCGCCCGAACATTCGACACGAGGCGGCTTTTCGCAAAGACCGTCATCCGCCTGTTTCGCCCGGACCCCGTCGCCCACCGGGGCCTCCGCGTCTGTCGCGGCTTCGGGATTGGGTGATGAAGACAAGTTTCGTCGGGGCGTTTACTCCAACGGCAGCAGGACGGGGCCTTTGTCGGCGAAGGACATTCCTACGGACGATCCGACTTTCAAGGGACTGTCCACATTGTCCTGGACGGCGAACACGCGCCCGAAACCGCCTTCGAGCGTATATTCCATACGCACGCCGACATAAGTCGCCTTGACGACTTTTGCGGGAATGCCGTCCTTGCCGCCGAGAACAAGCCGGGAGGGGCGCACGGCGACGGTTGCCGGACCGACGCCCAGGCCGCGTGCGGGCAGCGTATGGCGGTAGTTGTCGATTGCAATCGTCGCGGTCTCTCCCCCCGCCGAAATGATATCGCAGCCGATCAGATTGGCCTCGCCGATGAAATCGGCCACAAAACGGTCGATAGGCGCGTCGTGGAGTTCGCGAGGGCTGCCCGTCTGCGCAATCGAGGCGTTGCGCATGACGACGATTTCATCCGACACCGCCAATGCCTCTTCCTGGTCGTGCGTGACGTAAACGACCGTCAGTCCCAAATCCTGCTGGATCGAACGGATATCCTCACGGACCTGCCGGCGGAGTTTGGCATCGAGATTGGACAGGGGCTCGTCGAAGAGCAGGACCTGCGGCTCCAGAACGAGCGCGCGCGCCACGGCCACACGCTGCTGCTGCCCGCCGGACAACTCGGCCGGCAGACGGGCGTCGAAGCCTTTCAGGCCGACAAGATCCAGTCCTTGCAACGCACGGTCCCGCGCTTCCGCCTTCGCAAAGCCGGAAAATTTGAGGCCGTACATGACGTTTTCCAGCACACTCATATGCGGAAAGAGAGCGTAGGACTGGAACACCATGGACACGTCGCGGTCCGTGGCGGGCAATGTCGTCACATCGGTGTCACCGATCACAATGCGCCCCTTCGTCGCCATTTCCAGTCCGGCGATCATGCGCAGCGTCGTCGTCTTTCCGCAGCCCGACGGGCCGAGCAGCGTGACCAGCCTGCCCGCTTCGATCTCCAGATCGATATTATCGACCGCGACGACATCCTTGCCGTAGATCTTGGTCGCGTTTTCGAATCTGACCCGCGCGGCCTTGGAACCGATTGTCATCTCATTGCCTCAAACATCGGTCGGTGACGGCGTCGTTCGCCGCCCGATTCGCGTGCGCCCGATGAGAAGTTGCGCGACAACGACCGCGGTGAGCATCACGACGATGAGTGTCGTCGAATAGGCGATCGCCAGACCGTAGTCATTATTCTCGACGCGGCCGATAATGTAGCTCGTCGCCATGTCGTATTCCGCGGAAACCAGAAAGATCACCGCCGAGATCGCCGTCATGGCGCGGACGAAACTGTAGACAAGCGCGGCAAGGATCGCCGGCCGCAACAGCGGCAGGATCACATGGCGGAATGTCTGCCATGAATTGGCGCCGAGCGTCAGCGAACTCTCGTCGAGCGATTTGTCGATCTGGGTCATCGACGCGATGCCTGCGCGCACGCCGACGGGCATGTTGCGGAATATGAAGCTGACGACCAGGATGACGCCGGTGCCGGTAATCTCGATCGGCGGCACGTTGAACGCCAGAATGTAGCTTACGCCGATAACCGTGCCGGGAATGGCGAAACTCAACATCGCGCCGAATTCGAATGCGTTCTTTCCGGCAAAGTTCTGTCGCGTCAGCAGGTAGGCGGTCACCAGACCGACGGCGGCCGTCAGCGGCGCCGCGATGCCGGCAATCGTGACCGTCGTCCGGAAGCTGTCCCACGCGGCGCCGGTCCAGCGAATGCCTTCTTCTCCGATGCGAACGGAGAAGGCGGTCATGTAGTGCTTGAAGGTCAGCGCGTTGTTGACGCCCCACAACTCCACGAAACTGCCATAGACGATCATGACGTACACGACCGCGGTGAACAATGCCCAGCCAAGCGCCACGGCCAGAACGGGAATGGCGAGTTCCGCCGGCATTTGCGGATGAACGCCGGAATCGCCCTTGCCCGAGACGGTCGTATAGTTCTTCTTTCCGAGCCACATGCGTTGCAGGTAGAAGGCCGACAACGTGAAGAAGAGCAGCACCATGGCCAGCACGGCGGCGCGGCTCTGATCGTATTGCGCGCCGACGATGGCAAAGAAGATTTCCGTCGACAGCACGTCGAAATTGCCGCCAAGCACGAGCGGATTGCCGAAATCCGCCATGCTTTCGATGAAACCGAGCAGGAATGCGTTGGCAAGGCCGGGGCGCATCAGCGGAAGCGACACCGTTCGGAAGGTTTGCCATTTGTTTGCGCGCAGGGTCTGCGCCGCTTCCTCCATGGAAGGCGACACGCCTTCCACCACGCCGATCAGGACAAGAAAGGCGATGGGCGTAAACGCAAGCGTCTGCGCGATGAGTACGCCCGGCAGGCCATACAGCCACCGCGTCGGCCGCGCGCCGAACAGATCCGAGAAGAAAACGGTGACGGAACCGGACAGCCCGAACAGCAATATGAGCGCGAGGCCGATGACGAAAGGCGGGGTGATGATCGGCAGAACGGTGAGCGCCCGCAGGAGACGCTTCCGGCGGAAGCCCGAGCGTGTGACGACGAGTGCGAAGGCAAGGCCGAGCGCCGTGGTGATCAAGCCGACAAGGACCGCCAGAAACAGTGAGTTCCACGCGGCGCCGCAGCGGCCGCCGTCTGTCAGACACGCGAGCCCCCAAAGCCGGTCGTCGAAAAGCTTGGCGGCGAAGACACCCGGCGAAAAGGCGCCGTCTTCGGAAAGAAAGGCGGCGAAGAGCATCTTGGCGATCGGAAAGAAAACAAAGATCGAAACGATCGCGATCACGCCGCCGATAGCGCTGACGACGAACACGTCGCCATTTATCGCGCCACGGGCGGCAATGCCTTGCGTGAGCAGGAACAGAAAGGTCGAGGCGACCAGTAACGCGCCGTAACCCATGCCGAATTGACGGTCTTCGAATTGCCCGAACGGCGCCGACAGCCATTCGAAATTGAAGCCGCGAATGCCGATGCTGAAACCCTGAAAGATCAACCAGGAAAAGCCCAGCGCTCCCGCGGCGATCAGAATTTTCGCGTAGGCCGGATCGGACTTTGTCCGCCCCAGAGCCAGCAACGGCAGCAGGAGCGGAACGACAAGCGGCATGAGCCAGAGCTTTTCGCCCCGGCCCAGAAGAAACGCGGCCGGGGCGTAGTCCTCGTCAAACGGGAAACCGTCGAACAACCATTCGAACGAGAAGAAGCCGTCTTCAATTCCGTACCAGGGAAGAAGGCAGAAACCGGCCCAACCGGCCACGATCCAGAAGATCGGGACAGGCCGGGCCGAACGGCTTTGAGTTGCGGAACTCAAGACTATTGGGGAAGCGT
Organism: Rhizobiaceae bacterium; assembly: GCA_965204295.1. Classification (GTDB taxonomy): domain Bacteria; phylum Pseudomonadota; class Alphaproteobacteria; order Rhizobiales; family Rhizobiaceae; genus JAWKWH01. The sequence continues at coordinate 42,699 of OZ241973.1, read as the reverse complement.
GGAAACCTCTTCATCCCACTTCCGCAGCAGACGCCTGCGTTCGTCCGAAGAGCCATACTTTCTGAAGTCGTAGTCGATCAGCTTGATGGCGCTCATGTCGGGCGCGGAGTCGGACGTTTGAGCGCCGGTATTGGACGGCACCTGGAACGCATTCACCTCAAGCGCCAGGTTCTGCGCATCGGCGCTCAGCGCCCAGTCGTAAAACTTCCTGGCTTCTTCCATGTTCCGGGAGCCCTTGACGATCGACATGGAGCCGATCTCGTATCCCGTGCCTTCACACGGCGCGACCACTTTCACCGGAAAACCCGAAACGGCCTGCTTCACGGCGTCGTGCATGAAGACGATGCCGACGGTGTTTTCGCCTCGTCCGGCCGCCTTGATCGGCGCCGAACCGGATTTGGTGTACTGGTTGACGTTCTTGTGGAGGCCTTTCATGAATTCAAAGCCTTCGTCCTCGCCAAAAATCTGAATCATCGAAGCGAGCGTCGTGTAAGCCGTTCCCGACGAGTTCGGGTTCGCCATCTGCACATGGCCCTTGTATTCCGCCTTCAGAAGATCCTTCCAGCATGACGGCTCCGGCAGGTTGTTGGATGCCAGCAACTCGGTGTTGTAGCCATACCCCAACGCGCCCGAATAGATGCCGATCGTGCGATTGCCGGCGCTTTCCGCCTGCGAGATCGCCCAGTCGTGAAGCTGGTCGCGCATCGGCGACATGTACTCTTCGGTCAAGCCCTCTTCGGCGGCTTGCAGGTGCGGGTCGCCCGTACCGCCCCACCAGACATCGCCCTTCGGGTTCGATGCTTCGGCGCGAATCTGCGCGAATGTCTCGCCGGACGATTTGCGGGTCATGTTGACGTCGATCCCGGTCGCCTCCTCGAAACTGCGCGCCATCAGTTGACACCAGTCTTCCTGCGCGCTGCAGTACAAGGTAAGCTTTTCGGCCTTTGCGGCCAAGGTGGACGCGGACAGCGCGACAAGAGACCCGGCCAGTATTGCATTGAGTTTTTTCATTATTTTTCCTTCCGTTCGGCTACCGTCCGACACTTGGCATCGCGCAGCCGTCCGGTCGGTAAATACTACCGCGCCCTACAGGCTGGCAAGCGCTCATTCGGGGGAATTGCATGAACGGCGGCGCCGGGTTCGCCAAGCAGTTCCGTCCTGGAAGGCCGGGGTCCGTCCGCTGCGAGTATTAGGGTGTAGGCTCATAGGAACCCTATGATGGTTGCGGCGATGTGTGCGGCTGGCGGGAATGTTTTCGGGCGTCGCACTGTGCGCGGGGAGAACTGCCGCCGGTCTTCGATGCGGTTGAACATGGGTTGAACATGCGCTCGACGATGTTTCCGGTTTTGTAGAGTTCGGTGTCGTATTGGAGCTGTATCTTGCGTTTCCTGCGCGGCGGGATACAGGGTTTGGCCTGGGCTTTCCCAAGCCGGTCGCGCAGGCGTTTGGCATTGTAGCCACGATCTGCGATCACAATTGCGCCTTTGCGCACATATGGCTCAAGGTATTGACGCGCCTGGGCGATATCGGCGCGATTGCCCGCGGTCAGGTGTCAATGAACCGGGCGACCCTGCCCGTCGCCCTTGTTTTTTGACGCCATTGGCCGCGATGCGATGTGTTTCGATGTGACCGGCATCGATCATGAGCGTATCGGGGTCTGCGCCTTCGCGCGCAAGAGCTTCGAAAATCCGCTCGAACATTCCGGTTTCCGACCGGCGTTTGTAACGGTTGCAGAGTGTTTTGGCCGGGCCATATTCGCCCGGACCATCGGACCGACGACAGCCCCGTTGGAGGCGGAAGACGATGCCGGACGGCACGCGACGGTCATCAACACGGGGCGCGCCGTGTGACTTGTTGGGCAATAGCGGCCTGATGCTGTTGAACCGTTGTTCCGTGAGCCGGAAACTCAAAGACATGCAAACTCCTTCGTTGCACATCTCGAACCACAAACCCGTTTACAGGGCTACGCCCTAGGATCTTGGTCATGATCGAACCAACTACCTGTCTTGAATATCGCAGCGCCGACTGGACCTCCGCGCCGCCAGCGATTCCGTCTGCGCCCTCCCGCAGCAAAGGCGCGGAAGGAGCCCGTCAAAGGGTGGCGCCCATCATCAGCCGTACGATTTCCTCGTCGTTCGTCTCAGAGGGACGGCGTTCTCCAGCGACCACGCCTCGGGCCAGCACGATGATTCGGTCGGCCGCGACGAAGATGTCGGGCAGGTTGTGTGAAATCAGTATGATCCCCACCCCCCTCGCCTTCAACCGTTCGATCAGCGCCATCACCTCGCGCTGCTCGGGAACGCCGAGGGCAGCGGTCGGCTCGTCCATAATGACAAGCTTGGCCTGCCAGTGGACCGCGCGGGCGATAGCGATCGCCTGGCGCTGACCGCCAGACATCTCGCGCACCGGCGCGGTCGGGTCCGGCACCACGATCCCGAGCCCTTTGAGTACAGCGACCGCGTTGCGCCGCATCTCCGCCCGGTCGAGGAACGAGATCCCTAAGACACGGCGGGTCTTTTCACGGCCGAGATAGAGGTTCAGGCCTGGGTCGAGGTTATCCGCCAAGGCGAGGTCCTGATAGATCGTCTCGATTCCGGCGGTCCGGACCGCTTCGGGCGACCTACCGGTCAGAAGCTCGCCGTCGAAGTAGACCTCCCCGTCGGTCGGCGTGTAGACGCCGGAGATCATCTTGATAACCGTCGATTTTCCGGCGCCGTTGTCTCCGGCGAGCACGACGCATTCGCCTATATTGACCTCAAAGGTGACACTCTTGACCGCCTCGTTGCCTCCGAACCGTTTCCTGAGGCTCTCCGCCTTGAGAATGGTCGTCATGCGATTACCCCCGTCAGCCGGTCCCGGGACTGATCGACGATCACGGCGACGATGATCACCAGGCCAACCGCGACGAACTGCCAATAGGGAGGGAGGCCGGAAAACACGAGGCCGAACTGGATCACCGCGATAATTAACGCGCCGATCACAGTGCCGATTACGGTGCCCCGTCCACCGGTCAGGGATGCACCGCCAATGAACACGGCCGCGACGGCGTAAAGCAGGATCGGCTCGCCGGCATTGGCTGCGCCGGCGGAGAACCGGCCCGTGTAAATCAGGCCGCCGATACCGGCGGTGATCGCCGAGAGGACGAAGAGAATGACAAGATGCTTCTTCACATCCACCCCTGCGCGCTCGACCGACGCCCGGTTGGCGCCGAGCGCGTACGTATGGACGCCGAATTTGGTGTAGGTCAGCAGATAGTGGAAGGTCAGCGTAAGCAGCGCGGCAATCAAGACCGGAACCGGGACGCCCAGGATCACGCCGTTGCCGAAAACGCGCGCCTCGTCGCTTTGGATCGACACGGTCGCCCCGCCGGCAACGATCAGTGCGGCGCCACGGGCGACGCCGTAGGTGCCGAGGGTGCCGATGAAACTGGGCACGTCAATGAACGCGACAAGCCAGCCATTGACCAGTCCGACAGCGATCGCGGCCAGAAGTCCGGCCGCGAGGCCAAGGATTACCGCCAACCAACCCGCGTCAGGCCCGAAAAAGCGGATGACCAATGCCATCGCCACGGCGGCAAATCCGGTGGTGAACGCGATGGAGAGGTCGATATGCCCGGCCACTATGATGAGGGTGAGGCCGAGTGCGAGAAGCAGGATTTGCGATGCCGCGACGGCGATCGACTGAAGCGTGTAGACGCGGAGGAGGAAGGTGTTCCCGGTTTCCACCCGCGCGTATAGTTCAAAAAAGCCGAGGATGAGGATCAGAAACAGCCACGACCACGCGTTGAGCAGGGACTTCAGGAATGAAGCCCCCTTGTTTTTCGCCATCGCGCGCCCTGCCTCATTCCGAGTAGATGAATCTGGTGACGTTCTCGTCGTTCACGTTGTCGGCGTTGATGACGGTGAATCCGGTCCCGATCGACGTCGGCACCGACTGGCCGGTCAGCACGGCATAGGCAGCCACCACGCCGAAGTAGCCGATCTCGGCGGGGTGCTGCGCGATCGCCGCGTCCACTAGGCCGGTCGAGATGTTGTCAACGATGCTTTTCGGCGCGTCGAAGGCGATCACCGTCACGTCCTCGGATCTGTTCGCGCCCGCGACGCCGTTGCCGGCATCCTATGCCCACGAGTTGTTCGAGTTCGCGCAATGCGCACACGCCTTCGCGATCGGCCCGGTGGTGGAGATCGACGCCGAGAAGCCGGTGGATTCGCAGGTTTTCGACCGGATCCGCAGTCTGCTGGGCAAGCCGGAGAAAGGGGGGGCGTCGTCCAGATGAGCGGCTCGGCAAAGCAGATCGCCGCGTATGTCCGCGTCGCCAAGCTCGCGGCGGCCGCGCGTGGGCTGCCCGATCCCGCTCTCGCAACTATACCCATGGCTTCAATCGCACAAGGAGAAGGAGGAACGGTATGGTATCCTATGACAATGGCCCCATTCTCATCACCGGCGCTAGTGGCGGCATTGGGACGGCGACGGTTCGGCATCTGGTGGCCGAGGGAGCGGAGGTGATCGCCAGCGGTCGCGACGAGGCCAAGCTCAATGCTCTCGCAGGTAAGACGGGGTGCCGGACACTTGCATTCGATCTGAGCTCGGAGGATAGCGTGCGGGACGCGGTCGCCGACCTCGACCTTTGGGGCGTCGTCAATTGCGGCGGTTTCGGGGGCGAGATCGCGACGCCGATGGAAACCGATATCGCCGTGTTCGACAAGGTCATCGCGGTCAATGCCCGCGGTGCACTGCTGGTGACCAAATACGCCTCGCGGACGATGGTTCGTCTCGGCAAGGGCGGGGCCATTGTGAACGTCTCGAGCCAGGCCGCGCTGGTCGCGCTGAAGGGGCATATCTCCTACGGGTCGTCCAAGGCTGCGCTGGACAACATCACCCGTGTCTCGGCGCTGGAACTCGGGCCCTATGGCATCCGGGTGAACGGCGTGCATCCTACCGTGGTGATGACCGAGATGTCGTCCTTCTATTGGGGTCGTCCGGAAATCGGCGAATCGTTCCTGAAACAGATGCCGCTGGGTCGCTGGGCGACGGAAGAAGAGATTGCCGCGCCCATCGCCTTCCTGCTGAGCGACGGCGCCTCGATGATCTCGGGCGTGTCGATACCCATTGATGGCGGCTTCACTGCCTGCTAAGAGTCTGGCTCATGAAGGCTGCGCTGATATCAAGCTCTTGCCAACCGGCTGATCATGAGGCGGATGCTGGCGATGGTAATCCGGGCAACGGCGCTTTTGATGGTTGCCGCGACATCCTTCGCCGGACGGCGGCAGCGTCCCGGCCGGGCGAAGGTATGCTCCACCACCCGGCGGCGGGGCAACGACTCGACCCCCTTGGCCGTATCGGAGCGCTCGATGATTTCGATGGTCCGCTCGCCGGTCTTGTCGAGCGCGCCGCGAACGGTTTCCTTCCGCCATAACCGCCCTCGGCAAAGATGTGGCTCGACCACGGATAGGATATCGCCGTCGAGGCGAGCACATCCGGCGCCCCGGCGCGGTCCCGAATGTCGGCCTCATGCGCCATGACCGCGACCGGCAGGCCACCCGTATCGGTGACGATATGGCGCTTGCCGCCCTTGATCTTCTTGCCCGCGTCATAGCCGCTTCGGTGGGTTTCACCGACCGGCCGTCGATGACGCCGGCGGTGGCGCCGGCCTCGCGACCGGTCGCCTCGCGCGCTTGCGTCACCGGATGAAAATCGATCGCCGCCCACACTCCTTCATCGCGCCACCGGTGGAAATATCCCCGAACCGTCGAACAGGGCGGATAGTCTCGCGGCGGCATACGCCATCGGCAGCCGGTCTCGACAATGTACAAAAGCGCGTCGACGACTTCACCCATGTCCGTTTCGCAAGGCCGACCGAGAGACCCGGCCTTGGGAATAAACCGCTCGATTACTTTCCATTCTTCATCGGTCAGATCGCTTGCATACCGGCCATTGTTACGCTCATATCGCTTGCCGGTGGTCTCAGTCCACATTGTGCGCCTCCATTGCCGATTAAACACAACAACGGAACCACAAGCCGCTGATCCCACTCAACTATTCCTCAGTCAGGCTCTTAGGCGGCGAAGATGGCGGCGCGGCATGAGAAGTGTTTCGAAGGGCCAGGTCGCCCAGAAGGGCGCGACGGCAAGCCAGGACTCATTCTCAACGACAATGCGCTCTGCCAGCTCACTTTCCCTCACGATGTAATCGAGAAGAAGAGGGTTGCCATGTTTTCGAAGTATTGTCGTTGCGCCTGGTCTTCTCAAGCGACCTCATTGGGAAGAAAATCAGATGCCCAAACCTGCCCATGGGGATGCGGATTTGAGCAGCCCATCATCTCACCCTTGTTTTCAAAGATGCCGACCCAGGCATAGTTCTTCCCGAGTTCGACAATCTGACGCACCCATGTGTCGACAACCTTCCTGATGCTCCTAACCGACATCTCGGGAAGGGTAAGGTCGTGACGCTCCGAAAAGCACATCACTCTCGCGGTTCCTCGAACCGTCGACGCAGAGAACAGATCGCTGTCATCTGCGACGATCTCTTTTGTTTTCGGATAGAGTGCTGGAAAGTCGTTTTGAAAGACGTGGGGTCCTCGGTAGTCGGGATTTATTTCACCGTTTATTCGTGTGTTTCTGGCACAGAGGTAGCACTGCATGTCGTGGGCCGGCTTGTCGGCCGTTGCGTTGGTTTCGACATGCCCCAACCAGGGCCGCTTGTTGCGGTGCGGTGAGACCAGCAACCACTCACTCTTGAGCGGATTGAAGTGACGATGTGGTTTGTCGCCAAACCTAATACTCGAGGCAATCCTGTTCATGCTCTAGGAACCTGAACTTTTTGGATTGGAATTCTGAGATCAAGATCAGAACCGATGCGGTGATGGATTTCCGATGTCAAAGCCGAGAAGGTTAGTTTCTGATCGGCTTCCATTCGATGGATTTTTGATACCAGGCCGGCCTGCTGAGCAATGATGAATCCGGCTGCCACATCCCACATATTGGAGCATTCTTCGTAATAGCCGTGAGTCCAGCCAAGAGCGGCAAAGGACGTTCCGATTACAGAACACCGGTAGTTCATGCATTCGAGATCGGCGCCGCGAAATATGTCCTCCGCCTGTCGAAAAGAATCTGTGTCCCAGTAGGGGCTCTGACCTAGAACGACAGTTGGTATTGGGGACCGACGACGGTCATCCTTTGGTGAACGATTGTACCGAATACCCGGCACGTCCGTGCTCGCCGAAAGCAAGATATCGAGGAGCGGAATACGGATGGCACCAGCACATGGCATGCCCTTCTCGCAATATCCGATCGACACGCCCCAAAACGGGATCCACGCAAGGAAATTGGAGGTTCCATCAATAGGATCCAGGCACCAGCACGATGTACTTCAACCCATTGCGGTCATGAAAGCGGGCGATCCACTGGCTGCTCGGATCGGCCGGCGCGCACCTGCTAATCCCGCCACCCTACAGCCCCCGATCGAACAGGCTTTCGCAAAAGCTCAAACACCGTATGCGCAAAACACAAGCACGCTTCCGCGAGAACCTCTGGCGCGCCGTCGGATCAATCCTCGACAGCTTCACCCCTGATCAATGCGCAAACCACCTCACAAACACAGGATATGCTGCCGTCAAAACCTGAAACCCTCTATAGGTTGAACTGACTGATCGCTCGACATGTCGCGAAGCCGCCGCCTGAGGGGAGCGAGGCAATTCGTCGCGAGGCCGGATGACGAATGAGCCGCACGGAACCTGGCCGCAAGCTCATTCCCGTCGCCCGCCACGAATTCGGCTTCGAAGTCCCCGGGTGAGGTCATTTCCGGGGAGATCCGTCTCCGAATTCGGTTTCGCAAAGCCTGTGCGGCGCCGGGCAGCGAAAGCGTTGTCGATAGTGTCGCGTATGAAGAGGAAAAGCCGGGGAGTGCGCGCCCCCGGGCCGGGGCCGCGAGAGAAGAAAGCGTCCCCGCCGCGTCACGCCATGCGCCGGTCTTCAAACACCCTTTGAAACGGTCGTGAGGGGCCTTCGGGAACGCGCCGAAAACAGCCGGACAGCGCCTTTGAGCCTCAGGCGGCGGCGCGCCGGGGCATGTAGGAGGGCGGTGCGATGCCCAGCGTCTCGCGCAGGCCGAGCGGAACGAGCCGGTGCGCGCAGACGCGCGGCAGCGGCATTTCCGGTATCAGACGGTCGGCCCCGGCGAGTGCGAGATAGTCGTCGTAATTGTCGAAACCGGACCGGCCGACATAATCGATGAAACTCTCCGCGGGAACGCCGCCATTGACCGGAACGACCTCGTGGTTCTCAAGCTCCACATGCCACCAGACGAAGCTCGTCGGCATCTCCGAAAGCGGCAGGAAGCGGACCGGAGTTCCGTCCTCCGCCGGCGTGCCGGCGTTGACCGGCATGTCGCCGAACGGCAGGGCGTGATCGCCCGTCACGGTCAACGGTCACGGTCAGCGGTCCGTTCGGCAGGTCCGGGCCGAGGGCGCCGGCCTCGATGCGCACGGGTTTGCGGCCGAGTTCGGCGAAACGCGGGTTGGCGACGGTCTGCCGCGCCACCCAAATCGCCGGCGCGGCCCTGCCGTCATGGGTCAGCACAAGGTCGCCGGCCCGCAGCATCTCGATGGTTCTGTCGCCGTCCGGCGTCAAAATCGTCGTTCCGGTCGCGAAGCGGTTGAAGACCTGCGCCGAGGTTTCCATGAATCCCGTCGAGGCGCCGCCTCCCGTCAAAGGCGCGAGGTCAAACGCCTCCTTTTAACCCGCTCCATGTTGAGGCAAGAGGAGAGAGACTCTTATTTTATAAGAAGGTCACGAATAGGGTAGAGTATTTCCTTAATTTCTACAAATATAGAATCATAAGTATCGATAATCTTTTGTCCTGTCTCATCATTTTCAGGACAATAGATAGAAGCTACTTCATCAGATCCTATATCCTTACACCTGTCCTGATTTAAAATAAGCTGTCTTTTCATATAAGCTGATTTTAAAAGCTTGGCTTTCTCTTCATACATAGCACAAACTTTTATATAATAAGGAGAATCAGATTTATAAAAATGGCTCTTGAGAGGAAGGTTTTTACAATTCCCCGCATGCTCTATTGCTAAGTTAATATAACCCATAATATTATCTCTGTATTCAGGATAAGTTTCTAAGTTACGATCTCCTTCATAACTGGGAGAGTTAAGCAACCTAACACCGTAGTCACCAGAAACCCCTTTATAAAACATGGCTAAATAAACAAGAGGTAATTGATAATAAGCTGTCATCTCTATATTATGATTTTCCTCCCACATAAAGTATTCAAGAGGAGGGTAGCTATTATAAGTCTTTATGATAGCCAGTGTTCTGGAATAATAATGGGCGGCTAAATCCAAATTTCTGTCAGCTATACTTATTTTGAAATCCCCTCCTGAAAGATGATATTCTGCTATCCAATAATTAGCTACAATATTGCTGTGTTGATCTGCTAAACCATGTAATATCAACATTCCCTTGGAAACATTGTCTTGATTGTTAGTCACCTCACCCTTTAATAAGAGACAGAGAGCATAAACTAAGGTCACACTCACATAAGGATCAGGATCATTTAATTGTTCTTTATACTGTCTTTCGGTATCCTCAAAATCAACACATCCAAAACTACCAGATCTATAACTTTCCCCAAAACCAGGGCTCGTCGCAAAAACGAAAAAGGCGATCGCACTCAATATCGACACGATTTTTCTCATAGCTCTTTCCACATTCTCCAAAAAAACCGCTATGGCGACGCACCGCTTGTGGCAACTATATAAACCCGACCCAAACCGTCAAGAGCTTTTGCAACCCGGCGGTTGAGCGGCATCGAAGGCGCCGGCAATCGGCTCTTCACGGCCCGCCGGAACACGGCGCGATGCGGCGTTCGGGAAAACGCTCCGAACGGCGTTCTTTTGCACTCCGGCCGCTTGCGTCCACCGCGCCGAACGCCCATAACGCGCCGGCCAGACAGGAAAGCAGCCGATTTGACTCCGTCGCCGGACCGACGATATTCACGCCGCGAACCGATCTTCAATATCGCGACCGTCGTCGCGGTCGTCATCGCCGCATGCGCCGGAATCCATGTGCTGCGGGCGTTTTTCCTGACGCCGCTCCAGGATTTCGACCTCCTCGTGCGCGCCGCCTTCATCCCGGCCAGATATTCCGGGCGGTTCGACATCGACATTTACGCCTGGACGTCGCCGGTGACCTACTCGCTGCTGCATGGCGATGTTTTCCATCTCGCGATCAACACGATCTGGCTGGCCGCCTTCGGGTCGCCGCTCGCGAACCGCATCGGGGCGGTTCGTTTTTGCGCATTCTGGGTCGCGACGTCCGCGGCGGCCGTCCTGTTGCACACCCTGGTCCACCCCGGCGACGCAACCATGGTCATCGGGGCGTCGGGCGCGGTTTCGGGCATGATGGCGGCGGCGGCGCGCTTCGGGTTCGCCGTCGACCGCCGGTCCCGGCGGCCGGCCTTCTCCGGGGCCGGACTGCCCTTGTCCGGCGTCGTGAGACGGCGCAACGTCGTCGTGTTTCTGGCCGTCTGGTTCGCGGTCAACCTGATCGCCGGGCTGGGCTACCTCGCGCCCGGCGAAGCGCGGTCGATCGCATGGGAGGCGCATATCGGCGGTTTCCTGTGCGGATTTTTCACCATCGGCCTGTTCGACCGCCGCGCGGGTTTTTCACCGGTCTGATCGTCGTTCGAAGGCGACGGGCTTGCCAATCCGGTCGCGATGTCGCACCATGGGGGACGATCGGCGCAGGAGGATTGAACGATGACAGTGAAATCGATTCTCGACGAGAAGGGACGCAATGTGGCGACGTTGAGGCCGGATTCTCCGATCTCGCAGGCCATGAACATGCTCGCCGGGAAAAAGATCGGCGCCCTCGTGGTGACCGACGACGACGGCGCGATTCGCGGCATTCTGTCCGAGCGCGATATTGTCGGCCTGATCGCGTCCGGCGGCGCTCCGGCTCTCGAACGCCCGGTAAGCGAGGCCATGACGGCCAGCGTGAAACTCTGCCGCGAAGATCACACCGTCAACCAGGTCATGGAGATCATGACCCGCGGAAGATTCCGCCACCTGCCGGTCGAGAAGGACGGCAGGCTCGACGGCATCATATCGATCGGAGACGTGGTCAAGCGCCGGATCGAGGATGTCGAGCGCGAGGCGGAGGAAATCCGTAACTACATCGCGACCGGATAGCGGCCGAAAAGAAGCCCGGTCGAAGCGCCGGGCCGGGTTGGAGGGAAGCCGGGTGCGGTCTATGCGGCGGCTTTGTCCGCTTCGATGTCGTTTTTCAACCGCTCGAACAGGTCGCGGTTGCGGCAATGGCCGGGCGCCTCGTTCAGATGCTCGCGACCGTCGAGAAGGGCTTCGCATCCGTCCGGGTCGCCGCAATGGCGGCAACGGATGGAGGCGCGGCGAAGCGCGTTAGCCGCTTCGGGAATGGATTTCAGCCGGTCGGCGACGCCGAGCGCGTCCATCATCCGGTCCGTCAAATCCATGTGGCGGAACGCCTTGTCGAAAATCTTCCAGGTCGGCATGGTGAAACTCCCGGCGGCGGATGCGTCCGCTCCACATTGCGATTCGCGGCGGGTCGTTCGCCTTGACATGGATCAATCCGGCAACGGTTTTTCATTCCGCCATGAAAAATTTCCCGACCGGATTTCCCGCCGCGAAGGGCATGTTTCGCCGAAGCGCTTCCATTCGCGCGGGAACCGCTCTAGGAAGTCGCCTGATTTTATCTTTCCCGGACGATTCATGACCATCACGGATACCCGCACGCCCGATCCGAAACGTCTGATTGCCGGGGCCGCCGGAGATTGGGAGATCGTCGTCGGGCTTGAAGTACACGCGCAGGTGACCTCCGAGGCGAAGCTGTTTTCGGGCGCATCCACCGGTTTCGGGGCCGAACCCAACGCCAATGTCAGTCTCGTCGACGCGGCCATGCCGGGGATGCTTCCGGTCATCAACGAGGAATGCGTCCGCCAGGCGATTCGCGCCGGATTGGGGCTCAAGGCGGAAATCAATCTGAAATCGGTTTTCGACCGGAAAAACTATTTTTACCCCGATCTGCCGCAGGGATATCAGATCTCGCAATACAAGCGGCCGATCGTCGGCGAGGGTGCGATGATCGTTTCCGTCGGTCCCGACCGCAACGGCGAATTTGAGGATATCCGGGTCGGAATCGAACGGCTGCATCTGGAACAGGACGCCGGCAAATCCATGCACGACCGTCATCCGGCGCTGTCGTATGTCGATCTGAACCGCTCGGGCGTGGCGCTGATGGAGATCGTGTCGAGACCCGATATCCGGTCGGCGGACGAAGCGAAAGCCTGTCTCACGAAACTGCGGATGATTCTGCGCTACCTGGGCGCCTGCGACGGCAATATGGACGAGGGATCGATGCGCGCGGACGTCAACGTGTCGGTGCGCCGCCCCGGCGGCGCGTTCGGGACGCGCTGCGAGATCAAGAACGTCAATTCGATCCGTTTTGTCGGTCAGGCCATAGAGGTCGAAGCGCGCCGCCAGATCGCCGTTCTGGAGGATGGCGGCGAGATCGAGCAGGAAACGCGGCTGTTCGACCCCGCCAGGGGCGAAACGCGGTCGATGCGCTCCAAGGAGGAGGCCCACGACTACCGCTATTTCCCCGATCCCGATTTGCTGCCGCTGGAGTTCGACCGGGCCTGTGTCGATGCGCTGGCGGCGGCCCTGCCCGAATTGCCGGACGAGAAAAGGAACCGGCTGATCGGCGCGTTCGGACTGTCGGCCTATGACGCCTCCATTCTCGTGTCCGAAAAACCGATCGCCGATTTCTTCGAGCGGGTCGCCGAGGGCCGTGACGGCAAACTGGCGGCGAACTGGGTCATCAACGACCTGCTGGGCGCGCTCAACAAGGCCGGACGGACGATCGGGGATTCCCCGGTGACGCCGGCGCAGCTCGGCGGCATCATCGACCTGATCGGCGAAGGCGCGATCTCCGGGAAAATCGCCAGGGAACTGTTCGGGATCGTGTGGAGCGAGGGGGGCGACCCCGCGAAAATCGTCGAGGATCGCGGCATGAGGCAGGTCACCGACGCCGGCGCCATCGAAGCGGCGGTCGATGAGGCGCTCGCCGCCAATCCCGACAAGGCCGTACAGGCCGGGAACAAGCCGTCCATGGCCGGCTGGTTCGTCGGCCAGGTGATGAAGGCGACCGGGGGCAGGGCCAACCCGCGGGCGGTCGATGCGTTGGTGAAGAAAAAGCTGGGGCTTGAATGACCGTTCATCTCCGTCCGGCATGGGATTACGGTCTTGACCGGGCGGGCGCGATCGTCTTTTATCGCTTGTTACCGCCTAATACCGCTTATTATCGCCTAATATCGAAAAAAACCGGGATTTGCCGCTGATGAAATTCCTCGCTCAGATCTTCACCTGGTGGAACGGCCAGACGTTGAACACCCGGTTTCACACCTGGCGCAAGGGCGTCAGGGTCGGCGAGGATGAATTCGGAAACGTCTACTACGAGGGCGGCGCCGATTCGGAGGGCCGCACGCGCCGCTGGGTGATCTATAACGGCTATTCGGAAGCGTCCGGCATTCCACCGGGATGGCATGGCTGGATACATCATCGCACGGACAATAAGCCCGTTAATGACGGATATCGGGCGCATGGCTGGCAAAAGGCGCATCAACCGAATCTCACCGGTTCGCCCGCTGCCTACCGGCCAAAGGGGTCGTTGGCCATATCTGAAAAACGACCGAGGGTCACCGGCGACTACGACGCGTGGACACCCGGCTGACCGCACGAATTGAAGGTGAAACGCCGGTTGGCGGCGTTCTAGCCGCAATTGACGGACAGGCGGCTTGTATCGTATCGCCGGGCGCGGCGACGGGACGTCCGCCGTTCAGGCGCGAAAAACGAGGGACAGGCGGTTCGGGTTCACGGCTTTGATGAAGAGCAGGGGATTATTGCCGGTTTTCGCTTTGGGTCTGACGATGGCGTCGATGCCTGTCCAGGCCGGGCGCATCGTCAACCCGGTCGCCGAGTTCACCGGTATCGACAAGATCACGGGGCGTATCTTCACATTCGACGTGTATATCGACGAAACGGTGCAATTCGGCGCGCTGCAGGTCACTCCGCGGGTCTGTTACTCAAGGCCGACCGCCGAAGAGCCGAAAACCGACAGTTTCGTCGAAGTCGACGAGATCACGCTCGACCGCGAGGTCCGGCGCATATTCACAGGATGGATGTTTGCCGAGAGCCCCGGCCTGAACGCGGTCGAACATCCGGTCTATGATGTCTGGCTGAAGAACTGCAAACAGGATTCCGAGGTTTCGCCTCCAAAGGCCGATTGACTGTGCGCTTCCGCTTCAAAATACCGCTTCACCCCGGAGCGCTTCGGTCAGCAGCTTCTCGTATCTGGCGCGCGGCACTTCGATTGCGCCGAACCGCGCCAGATGGTCGGTCGCAAACTGGGTGTCCAGCAGCACGAAACCCCTTGCCTTCAGCCGTTCCACCAACCGGACCAGGCATATTTTAGAGGCATCGCGTTCCCGCGAGACCATGCTCTCGCCAAAAAACGCCCGGCCAAGCGTGACGCCATAGAGCCCTCCGGCGAAATCTTCGCCATTCCATGCTTCGACCGTGTGGCAATGTCCGATTCGAAACAGTTCGCCATAGGCTTCGCGGATTGGGGCGTTGATCCACGTGGACCGCCGATCCCTCCGGCTTTCGGCGCAGGCGCCGATCACCGCATCGAAATCACCGTCGAAGACCGTTTCGAACGGCGATTTGCGAATTGTCTTTGCGAGGCTGCGTGACACATGAAACTTCTCTAGGGGGATAATCCCGCGCGATTCGGGGCGGACCCAGAATACTTCGGGGTCGGTGGCGTCCTCGGCCATCGGGAATATGCCCCGGGAATAGGCTCGCAGCAGCGCCTCGGTCGGTATTCCAAACCCGTGTGCGAACGGGCGGCCAGCCATGGCGAACCGCTCCCTCCCTATTCTTTTGCCGCCAGATATTTTTCCAGCCAGTGGATGTCGTAGTCGCCATTGGCGATATCCGGATTGCCGACCAGTTCGCGGAACAGGGGCAGGGTGGTTTTCACCCCGTCGACAACGATTTCGTCGAGGGTGCGGCGCAGGCGCATCAGGCACTCGACGCGATTGCGGCCATGGACGATCAGCTTGCCGATGAGACTGTCGTAGAACGGAGGTATCTTGTAACCGGAATAGACGCCGGAATCGACGCGCACACCCAGCCCGCCAGGCATGTGAAAATGAGAAATCGTTCCCGGCGACGGCGCGAAGGTGACCGGATCTTCAGCGTTGATCCGGCATTCGATGGCGTGTCCGAAAAAGCCGATATCGTCCTGTTTAACCGACAGGTCGCCATCGGAAGCCACCCGAATTTGCTCATTGACGAGATCGATGCCGGTGATGGCCTCCGTGACGGGATGCTCCACCTGAAGGCGGGTGTTCATCTCAATGAAGTAGAATTCGCCTTTCTCGTACAGAAACTCCACCGTGCCTGCGCCGGAATAGCCCAAATCGGCAACGGCCCTGGCGACAATCCCACCTATCCCGCCCCGTTGTTCCTCGTTAAGCGCCGGAGACAACGCCTCCTCCCACACCTTCTGATGCCGTCTCTGGAGTGAGCAGTCGCGCTCACCGAGATGGACGGCATTGCCGGCCCCGTCACCCATCACCTGGATTTCGATGTGCCTGGGTTTTTCCAAGTATTTTTCGATATAGACCGCATCGTCGCCAAATGCCGCGCCCGCTTCGGAACGGGCGGTTGCAAGCGCAACGGACAGATCGTCTTCGCTTTTCGCGACTTTCATCCCCCGGCCGCCACCGCCCGCCGCCGCCTTGACGATCACCGGATAACCGATTTCCGCGGCGACCCGCCCGGCGTCGGATTCGCTGTCGATGGCTCCGTCCGATCCGGGCACGACCGGGATGCCCAGCCTTTTCGCCGTCGATTTGGCCTCGATCTTGTCGCCCATGACGCGGATGTGGTCGGCCGAGGGTCCGATGAAGGTGATGTTGTGCGCGGCCAGAATGTCGGCAAATTTCGCATTCTCGGACAGGAAACCGTAGCCCGGATGGATCGCATCCGCCCCGGTGATTTCGCACGCCGTGACGATCTGATGGATGTTCAAATAGCTGTCGCGAGATGGCGGCGGTCCGATACACACGCTTTCATCCGCCAGCCGGACCTGCATGGCGTCCGCGTCCGCGGTGGAATGGACGGCAACCGTCGATATGCCAAGCTCTTTCGCGGCGCGCAGAACCCGAAGCGCGATCTCACCGCGGTTGGCGATCAGAATCTTCTGGAACATAATTCAGCCGCATCCTTATTCGATGATGACCAGCGGCTCGCCATATTCCACGGGCCGCGCATCCTCGAACAGGATCTCGGTGACGGTTCCCGAGCGCGGCGAAGGAATCTGGTTCATCGTCTTCATCGCCTCGATGACCAGAAGCGTTTGTCCTTCGCGCACCGACTGGCCCACTTCGATGAACGGTCTGGCGCCGGGAGCCGGAGCTGCATAGGCCGTGCCGACCATGGGCGACGGGACCGCATTGCTCGAACCGGCGGAGGCTGCCGGCGTCGGCTCGGCGGGCGGCGGCGCAGGCGCCGGATTTGGCGTTGCCGCCGGTGCGCCGAACTGCGCGTGGGCGATGCCGCCGGACTGGCGCGAGACGCGGATACGCATGTCGTCCTGTTCGATTTCGATTTCCGTCAGGTTCGTTTCGTCCAGGATTGCCGCAAGATCTCTGACAAGCCGCTGATCTACTTCAGGTTTTTTCGTGCCCATAAGGCTGGTTGCCCTTTTTGCCGCAGTGTTCCGCTACTGATTGACCATATCGGCGAGCGCCCGGACCGCCAGAAGATACCCTTGTGGACCCAGCCCGCAGATCATGCCGGTCGCCGCCGGTCCGACCAACGTGCGGTGACGAAATTCCTCTCGTGCATGGATATTGGACAAGTGCACCTCAATGACCGGAATGTCCACCGTCCTGACCGCGTCATGCAAAGCGATCGACGTGTGGCCGTAGGCTGCCGGATTGAGGACGACACCGGACGCCTTATCGCCGGATTCCTGTATCCAGTCGACAAGCTCGCCTTCGTGATTCGATTGCCGAAACTCCGTTGTCAGCCCCAACCCGCGAGCGGTTTGCGCGCAAGCGTCCTCAATATCCTTCAAGGTTCCCGAACCGTAGTAATTCGTTTCGCGCGCGCCAAGCATATTCAGGTTCGGGCCATTGAGGACGAATATTGTCTTTGACATGTGAATTCCGGCCACGGTCGGCAACAAAAATAACGGTTGGAAAGACCTATAGTCGGCGGAAACCGGCCCGAAAAGGCCAAATCGTGCCCATATACGCTGTCCACAGGCGCTCGGTCTCGGCAATCCAAGGGTTTTGGGAGACGCCGGTTCAGCAGACCGTGCTTTGACATGCCCGGAAGTTGGCCACTTTTTCGGTCAGAACCGCACGGCCAAGCGCGCCGAACACCACTTCGTCGCCGACCACGTAGGAGGGGGTGCCGGTAATCGACAATTCATTGGCAAGCTCATAGGTTTTCGCAAACGCCGCCTGAATTTCGGGATTTTGCATCTCCTTGCGAAGGTCCGCCTCACTGGCGCCAAGGTCCACGGCAACGCGCATGGCCTTTTCCTCGCCGGCCAGGCCTGGCCCGTTGAGCACCTCACGATGGAAATCCGCGTATTTGTCTGGATGCAGGGCGCGGAAGGCCATCGAAACAATATGAGCCCTTTGCGAATCCGGTCCCAGAATCGGAAACTCTTTCAGGGCAAATCGCAGTTCGGGGTCTTTTCTGACCATCTCATCCATGTCGGCCATGGCGCGTTTGCAGAAACCGCAATTGTAATCGAAAAACTCCACGACCGTGATCTCGCCATCGGGATTTCCGACGATCCCGTCGTAACCGGCGTTGAATATCTCATTCGCCTGCTCGGTGATTGTCGCCGTCCGCGCGAGACGTTGTTCCTGCTGCTGTCTGATTTCTAGCGCGGTTTGGATCTCCAGCATGATTTCGGGATTGGCCAGCAGGTAGTCACGCACGATCTTTTCGACCGCCGTCCGGTCCAATTCGGCTGTTTCCGGCGCATCCATGATTGTCGGTTCGATGGCCGTCCGCTCGGATTTTCCCAGACCGAGACCAAGAGCCAGCATGGCCGCCGAGACCGCCATTCCCGCGACGCCAACGATGAGTGCCTGTTTCACGATCTGCTCCGTATGACGCCGTGGATTGGCGCACCAGTGTTTACTTTTTTCCCGGAATTTGAAAACCGATTATGTCGGCGGCGCGCAGCCAGCCGGGTGAGCCGCGCTTCATTTTGAGCTGCGCCCGGGCGGCGAACATCTTCGCCTCTCGAAACCTGCCGCTGTGGAAATGGCCTTCGGCGGTCGCCAAATCGGCTTCCGGTATTCTTCCCAATCGGCCCTCCGCTCGCGCCAGCAAATGATAACTGGCGGGATTCTCCCTGTCTGCATTTATCGCCTTTTTCAAGACCCCGACGGCCTTTTTTAGGTTCGCCTGGTGTCCGGAGGCGACGAGTGCATGACCGTATCCGGCCTGCAACAGACCCGTGCTATGGGGATCGAGATTCGTTGCCCGGGCATAGGCTTTCGCCGCCTCATCCGCCTTGTTGGATTTGATCAAAACATCTCCGCGAAGCTCATGGAAATAGGGGTTTTTCGGCGCTTCTGCGATCAACGCATCGACCTTTTTCAGCGCCGCGCCGGGGTTTCCATGCAAATATGTGGAAATGGCGTCGCCATATCGCGCCGCAATGCCCTTTCGGTCATTCCTGAATAACCGGGTAACCGCCGAGGGTCCTTGTGTGTACGCCGCGATCTTCGCCCGGGCCATGTCGTGACGCAGTTGCAGCCCGCCGGAATCCGGTTTGTCAAAGTAAGGGCTTTCCCTAGCGAGAACAGACAGATTGGCAATGCGTTCGCGCGGCAACGGATGACTGAGCCTGTAGGGGTCGGCACGCGATCCCGACAGTGAAAGCGCGGCCGCAAATCGTTCGAATGTCTTGAGCATGCCGCGCGGCGATTGCCTGGTCTTGCGCAGGTATTCGAGCGCGGAGCGATCCGCGGTCGTTTCTTCGCTTCTCCGGTATCTCAGCAAGCTGCGCAAGGCGGCATCGGCGCCGCCGGCCGCGATTGCTCCGCCAACTCCGGCCAATTCGCCACTGTTGGCGGCCGCTCCCGCGGCCGTGGCGCCAATGCCGAGCAGCGAGGACACGATCGCCATTGTCCGCGCCCGCTCGAACTGCTGGCGCAATCGGTCCTCATGTCCGCCGGCCAGGTGGCCGGCCTCGTGAGCGAGGACGCCAATGACCTCGTTGGGCGTATCCGCTATCATCAGCGCGCCGGTATTGACGAACATACGCCGGCCCGCAACGAAAGCGTTGAAACCGGGATCATTGACAAGAATGATGTCGATGCCTGACCTGGACAGACCCGCCGCCTGAAAGATCGGACGCGCATAGTCGCGCACAAGCGCCTCGATTTCAGCGTCCCGAACAATTGGCGCCGATCGTGATTGGGCGTGCGCCGGCATCATTTGCACAAACACGATATGCGTGGCGAGCAGGGCGACAAACGCCAACGGTGCAATCCGTCCGGTGAAGCGATCTATTTGCCTAGCCACGATCATCGGGTGCAAACTCGTAAATAACATGATCTGCGATGAAAAGACCGTTCGCCTGTCCATCATGAACTTGTGATTGTCAGTTCATTCGGGCAATCGTGCGGCGCATTATGATCGAAATCGACGGGCGGTGGTTCGAACCCGCCCGCCGGTCAGCGATCAATCAAAAGAAGCCCTTGCGTTTCCACCAACCGACCTTGCGCGGCTGTTCCGGGTCATCCGCTTCAACGGATTGCTCCGACACCACTGACGTGACGACCGGTTCCGAGGTTGCTTCGGTCGCAGCCTTCGCACCGCCGTCGTTCGCCGATGATTTGCGTCGCGCGCGCCGCGCCGGTGTGGTTTCAGCCGGCTCGGATTCCGCCCTATCGGTCGCTTCCGCCACCGCATCCGGAGTTGCGGAATCGCCGTTATCTCCCGCATTCGCCGGCGAACCGGATGCGCCGGCGTCCTTTTTGCGCCGCCGCGTGCGCCGGGGTTTGCCACTGGCCTCCTCGCCAATGGCGGCTTGATCCGCGCTCCCGGCGGCTTCCGTTTCCGGTTCTCCGCCTTCCACATCGGCGAAAATGCCGGCTTGCATTCCGCCCCCGGTCTCGTTAGCAACGGTCGCCTTTCCATCGTTCTGGCGCCCGCGCCGGCGTTTCCCTGGCTCCTCGCCATCCTCCTCAGCGTCAGGCGAACGGCTCTCATCGCCGTCACTCGCTGCACCGGCTTCCGCAGGCGCATCGCCATCGGCGTTCTTGCCGGATTTGCGCCTTCTGCGGCGCCGCCGCTTCCTGCCGCTGTCTTCGTCCCGGTCCGGCGAAGCATCATCGTCTGCAACGGAGTCGGTCGAATCGGCATCCTGAGCAGTCCGCTTGTCCGCGTCTTGGGCCGGTTGCCCGGAAGGTGCGCCTTTCACAATCCGGAAATGTTGGACGCCCAATGTTTCATCCGCTTCGACTTTGATCGACAATCCGAAACGCTCTTCAAACTCAGACAGGTTGGCGCGCTTGTTGTTCAGAACATAAAGCGCGGTGGCTGCCGGGATCCTGACCATGATGTCGTTGCCCGAGTCCTTCAACAGATATTCCTCAATGCCGCGTAAGACATGCAACGCCACGGAAGATTCGGAACGAATGTGTCCGGCACCGTGGCAGGCCTGGCAGGTTTGCATCGTGCTTTCAAGGACACTCGCACGGATTCGCTGCCGCGACATCTCCAACAGGCCGAAATGAGAAATCCGGCCGATCTGGATGCGCGCGCGATCGTGCTTTAGGCACTCTTTCAGCCGTTTTTCCACCGAGCGGTTGTTGCGCTTTTCCTCCATATCGATGAAGTCGACCACGATCAAACCGGCCAGGTCGCGGAGGCGCAATTGCCGCGCCACTTCTTCCGCCGCCTCCAGATTTGTCCGCAGGGCCGTTTCCTCAATGGAATGCTCGCGGGTCGAACGCCCCGAATTCACGTCGATCGCCACCAGAGCTTCGGTCTGATCGATGATGAGGTAGCCGCCAGATTTCAACGTCACCTGCGGCTGCAACATGCTGTCCAACTGGCCCTCGATGCCATTGCGAGCAAATATGGGCAGGCGATCCTTGTAAGGCTGAACCGCCTTGGCATGACTTGGCATCAACATGCGCATGAAGTCTTTCGCTTCACGGTAACCCTCATCGCCGGCGACAAGGATTTCGCCGATATCCTTGTTGTAGAGATCACGAACGGACCGCTTGATCAGCGATCCTTCTTCATAGACGAGCGCGGGCGCGGCGGATTCCATCGTCACAGCGCGAATGGTCATCCAAAGCCGCATCAGATATTCATAGTCGCGCTTTATCTCCGCCTTAGTGCGATTCGCGCCGGCGGTTCTCAAGATGACGCCCATGCCCTGAGGCACATCCAGTTCCCTGACCAGCCCCTTCAGGCGCTTGCGGTCTTGGACATTCGTGACCTTCCGGGAGATGCCGCCGCCGTGCGCCGTGTTTGGCATCAGAACCGAGTAACGGCCGGCAAGCGAAAGGTAGGTCGTCAGGGCCGCGCCCTTGTTGCCCCGCTCTTCCTTGACGACCTGAACCAAAAGTATCTGCCGGCGCTTGACGATTTCCTGAATTTTGTATTGGCGCCGGGTCTGGCGTCGCTGGCTGGGCAGTTCTTCAAGCGCGTCTTCGGCGCCCACCGATTCCACGTCGTCGCCATCCTCGCCGTCGTCACCGTTGTCGTCGGCGGCTTCCGACGCCTTGATCCGCTCTGCGCGCGACGAAAGCCGCGTCCGCTTTTTCGGTTTTTCCTTCTCTTCGCCGGACGGAGCCGGGTCGCCGGTTTCAGCCGTCGCATCCTTGTCCGCGGCATCGTCGGAAAGGGGTTCCGAGATTACGTCGGCACGGACATTCGCCGCCATGGCGGGCCCGCCTCGGCCTTTGGCGGCATCGTCCTCCCCGGAATCGTCGACCGGAACCTCGGGTTCGC
This sequence comes from Rhizobiaceae bacterium, assembly GCA_965204295.1. Classification (GTDB taxonomy): domain Bacteria; phylum Pseudomonadota; class Alphaproteobacteria; order Rhizobiales; family Rhizobiaceae; genus JAWKWH01. Next base: position 20,579 of record OZ241973.1, on the reverse strand, counting down.
CGACCCCGTCCGAGCCTGCTTGCGCGGTCGCCGCACCGTCTTCGCCGGCATCGGCATCCTGATCCCGGTTCGCATTGTTGTCGGAGATTTCGGGGCTTTCCGCCGCAACATCGCCTTCAGCCCGTTCGCCCAAATCCGCCTCGTCGCCAGCGGCAACTTCGCTGTCAGCCTCATCTTTGACAGTCGTGGCGACGGCGCCGCCACGTCCACTCCGGCGGCGCTTGCGTTTCACTGGCGCCGTTTTTTCGGTCTCCTCATCCTCTTCGTCGGCCTCGGCTTCTTCCGCCAAAATGGCCTGCCGGTCCGCAACCGGGATCTGATAGTAATCGGGATGAATTTCGTTGAATGCGAGAAAGCCATGGCGATTGCCGCCATATTCGACGAATGCGGCCTGAAGCGAAGGTTCGACCCGGGTTACCCGGGCGAGATAGATATTTCCCTTTAACTGCTTCTTCGATTGCGACTCGAAGTCGAATTCCTCGATTCGGTTACCACGTGTGATTACGACCCTTGTTTCCTCCGGATGGGAGGCGTCTATCAGCATTTTGTTGGACATTATCAATTTTCTCCCCGGCTGTGGCCGCGCCGCGCCGCGAACGCCGGAAGACATTTTCTGGCGGAGCGGGTAACCCACGGCGACAGCCGGATAACCTTGTGTTCGCCGGCGGGCCGGACAGTGCAAAAGACGCTGATACCGCAGCATGAAATGCGCGGATACTCAGTTCATTGTCCATGTTTTTGCCTGTTGCCGTCATCCTGACCCCGGCGAAACCATTTCAACCATGATTCGGATTGGTCCGAACCGATTTAAGCTCAACTACGAGCCGGCGACAGCGAATCACGCGTCGCCGTTTTTCTCATTCAAAGCGCGCCCGCACACCGGCGGCACCTTGAAGAAATTCTTTTCGAGACATTGCGTCTGGCACCCAATCGCGGCGTCTGGCACCCAATCGCGCAGCGGCCGCGCCGTTTGTCCGCTAAAACAATATGGGAGCAGCCGTCACAATTGCAACAAAATTGCATAACTCGAATCCAATCTTATGGATTGGCGCGAACAATGGCAAGCCGGTTTTTGACGGAACCAATTTGCGGCGCTTGCGGTCGATATGCTTGTCCAGCGCGAAAGTGTCGGTTAACCGGGATTGAATACCATTCGTCCGAATTCGCGCCGCGGACCGGCTTTGGCTTGGTCCGCACCCAGGCCCGAATAAACGGTCGGCAAACAGGAAAGGAACGCCGTGGGTGCCTCATTGCGTATGTTGGCGGGGATTTGCACCGTTGCGCTTGCATGCGTGGCGTTCCCCCATGCCGCCACGACCGCCGAGGCGTTGCGCGCGACAGATTTCAGGGTCGCCGGAGACGAGGTTAAAACCCGCATTGTCCTGGGTTTCGACAAATCCTTCGAACCCAAATGGTTTCTGCTCCGCGAACCCTATCGCGTCGTCATCGATGCGCCCCGGACCGTATTCGCCATAGACGCCGGCGTTTCCGGACATGGCGGGCTGGTGTCGATTTTCCGTTATGGACAGTTCGACGACGATCGATCCCGCATGATTATTGGCGGTCAAATCCCGTTTGTCGTTGAAGAAATTGACGTTTTTCAAAACGATAACGGGAGAGGCCATAGGCTGGCGATCGATCTGGCGGCAGCATCCGCGGACAAATTCGAAAAGGCGCTGGCGTTACAGACAGGATTTGAATCATCGGTCCGCACCGCGCCGAAAAAGGACCGCCTCGGCGCAAGCTACACGGACCCGGAAAGCCGGAAACCGTTTACGGTGGTTATCGACCCGGGACATGGCGGAATTGACGGCGGCGCGCGCGGCGTGAGCGGAACCGTTGAGAAAAAAGTCACCCTGGGGTTCTCTATTGAATTGAAGAAAAAGCTGGAACGCGCTGGAAAAGTGCGCGTTTTCTTAACTCGAACGACGGACAAATTTCTGCGTCTGCGGGATCGTGTAAGTCTGGCGCGCCAATATGGCGCGGATCTTTTCATCTCCGTTCATGCCGATACGATACGGTATCGGGGGGCCAAGGGTGCGACCGTCTACACTGTTTCGGACAAAGCCTCCGACAAAGTCGCCCAGGAAATCGCGAAAAGCGAAAATCTCGCCGACCAACTGGCAGGAATCGCGCCTGAGGAAACCGATGACGAAGTGACGGACATTCTTCTCGACCTGTTGCGAAAAGAGACCCAGACATTTTCGATCCGATTCGCGCGATCACTGATCGGTGAGATGTCGCAGTCGGTCGAACTGATAAAAAATCCGCATCGATTCGCCGGATTTCAGGTGCTGACGGCGCCTGACGTTCCATCCGTATTGCTGGAATTGGGATATTTGTCGAACCGGAGGGATGAAGCGTTGCTGCGCGACCCGAAATGGATAGACAAGGCGGGCGACAGCGTCGTATCCGCGATCATGAAATTCGCCGAAGCGCGGGCGGGCGGGTGAAGTGGAATATCCGGGCAGGCTTATGTGGATGTCGGGCGATGCCGTCGGAGGATATATCGCGTCGGAATCACAGAAGACATCCGGTCTTCCGCCGCATTTTGTCCACATCGGGCGGCGATATGCTAATTTGAGGCCGAGCCCGCAATCGGCGGGCGCCTCGACGGAGAAACGGAATTGAAAAAACAATGATCAGGCTGGTCGGCTACCTCTTCGGCGTTGGGACAGTGCTGGGATTGCTCGTGGCGGCTGTCGTCGCAGTCTATGTCAGCGATCTGGCGAAGGGTTTGCCCGATTACGAAGTCCTGGCAAAATACGAACCACCGGTCACGACCCGGATTCACGCATCCGATGGATCGTTGATGGCCGAATTCGCACGCGAACGCCGGCTGTATCTGCCGATTCAGGCGGTGCCGGATCGCGTCAAGGCGGCATTCGTTTCCGCCGAAGACAAGAATTTTTATCGTCACCACGGCATCGATTTTCAGGGGCTGGGCCGCGCGGTCTTCAACAATATCCGCAACTACGGCACCGGCAGGCGCGCGGAGGGAGCGTCGACGATCACCCAGCAGGTCGCGAAGAACTTCCTCTTGACCTCCGACAAGACGATCGAACGCAAGCTGCGCGAAGCCATTCTGGCGCTTCGCATTGAGCGGGCCTATCCCAAGGATCGTATCCTTGAATTGTATCTCAACGAGATCTTTTTCGGTCTGGGCTCTTACGGGATAGCGGGCGCCGCGCTGACCTACTACAACAAGTCCGTCAACGAACTGACGCTTCACGAAGCGGCTTATCTGGCCGCGCTGCCCAAGGGGCCGTCGAACTATCATCCGTTCAAACAGACCGAGCAGGCGATTGGCCGCCGTAACTACGTCATCGACCGGATGATGGAGAATGGCTACGTTTCCGCCGAAGACGGTGCCAGGGCCAAAGAATTGCCGCTTGGTGTCAAACCCCGCCGCGGCGGCACCTATCTGTTCGCCGGAGAGTATTTTACCGAAGAAGTGCGCCGGCAGATTATCGCCCACTACGGCGATGACGCGCTTTATGAAGGCGGTTTATCCGTTCGCTCGACGATCGACCCGAAAATGCAGCTTCAGGCCCGCAGGGCGCTGCACAATGGTCTGATCGAATACGACGCCCAGCGCGGATTTCGCGGCCCCGTGACGACAATAGATATCGATGGAGACTGGGGTGTTCCGCTTGGCGAGGTGAAAAGACTGACCGATGTGCCGGAATGGCGCGTCGCGGTCGTCCTGAGCGCGGAAGAGACCGGTTTGACCATTGGCTTGCGGCCGTCTCACGAAGTTTCCGGAGCTTTGTCAAGCGAGCGCAATACCGGAAATATCGCGCTTGAGAACATGAAATGGGCGATGCGCTACCGTGTTGACGGTAAGTTGAAGAAAGCACGGTCGCCTGCCGATGTCTTGAAACCGGGCGACGTAGTCCATGTCGAGAAACTGGCCGGAAGCGCAAACGACTGGCGTCTTCGGCAGGTTCCGCAAATAGAGGGCGCGCTATTGGCGATGGACCCTCACACCGGTCGGGTATTGGCCATGGTCGGAGGCTTTTCCTTCGCCGAATCCCAGTTCAACCGCGTTACCCAGGCTAAACGGCAACCGGGGTCCGCGTTCAAGCCATTCGTCTATGCCGCCGCGCTGGATAATGGCTACACACCGGCCTCGGTCGTGCTGGATGCACCGATCGAGATCGAGTCCGGCGGAGAAATCTGGAAACCGAAGAACTATGGCGGTGAATCGGCCGGGCCATCCACTCTTCGTCTGGGCATTGAGCGCTCGCGCAACCTGATGACCGTGCGGCTGGCGAATGACATGGGCATTAACCTGGTCGCCGAATATGCGGAGCGTTTCGGCCTCTATGACAAACTTTCGCCGGTGCTCGCTATGTCGCTCGGTTCCGGTGAAACGACCGTCATGCGCATGGTCACGGCTTATTCGATCATCGCCAATGGCGGACGGCATGTGACGCCGTCGCTGATCGACCGCATTCAGGACCGCTATGGCAAGACCGTGTTCAAGCATGACCGGCGCGAATGCGGCGGATGCACGGCGACGGGCTGGCTCGATCAATCCGAGCCGGAACTTGTCAACAACGCTGAAGTGGTTATCGATCCGATGACGGCCTACCAGATCACATCCATGATGGAGGGTGTCGTAAAACGCGGCACCGCCGTCACGGTGTCGGAACTGAATCGGCCGATCGCCGGCAAGACAGGCACGACGAATGATGAAAAGGACGTCTGGTTCATCGGCTTTACGCCCGATCTGGTTGTCGGCGTGTTCCTTGGATTCGACACGCCGAAATCGATGGGTCGCGGATCCACGGGCGGCGGTCTGGCCGCGCCGGTGTTCAAGGAGTTCGTCTCCGCCGCTCTCGAAAACAAGCGCCCGGTGGATTTCCGCGTGCCTGAAGGCATGAAACTGATCAGGATCGACCGCAAGACGGGCATGCGCGCCAATGGCGACGATGATATGATGATGAATGACGTGATCGTCGAGGCTTTCAAGCCCGGAACCGGTCCGGCGGATGTCTACTCGGTGATCGGCATGGAGTATCTGGATACCGAACACGGAGAGGCGATCTCTCCGGAAGCTAGCCGCGCAATCATGTCCGGCAGCGGCGGTCTTTACTGAACCGGACATTCCTTCGGATTTTTCATTTCACCGTCCGATTCCGCCGGATTGAGCGGTTTCACGCTTTACACCTGCCCGGCCTCTCCATATGGTCCGCGCGAAAATTTGCCGCCGCAACGAAGGAGCAGTTGATTCATGCGCGCCGAAACCGGGAATCTGATTGATGAAATCAGGCGGTCGATCGGCTTGCTGAGGAGGCATCTTTGACTGGGACCGGGCACTGAAGCGGCTTGAGTATCTGAACATGCGCGCCGAGGATTCCGAATTATGGAATGATCCCGCCGAAGCGCGGAAGCTGATGCGCGAGCGTCAGAACCTTGATGACAACATTTCCTCGATCAGGCATCTGTCCCGATCGCTGGAGGACAATATCGGTCTGATCGAACTCGGCGAAGAGGAAGGCGATGATTCCGTCGTCGCGGAGGCGGAAGACGTCATTCGGGCCCTGGAAACGGAGATTGCCGGCCGGGAGTTGAAGACGCTGCTCTCCGGCGAAGCCGATTCCAACGACACATATCTGGAAGTGCATGCCGGCGCGGGCGGAACGGAAAGCCAGGACTGGGCATTGATGCTGATGCGCATGTACACCCGCTGGGCCGAAAAGCACGGGATGAAGGTGGATGTTCTCGAAATCCACGACGGTGAAGAAGCGGGTATCAAATCGGCGACATTGCTGATCAGGGGCGAAAATGCCTATGGCAATCTGAAAACGGAATCGGGCGTACACCGGCTGGTGCGCATTTCGCCGTTTGACGGCAACGCGCGCCGCCATACGTCGTTCGCGTCCGTCTGGGTCTATCCGGTGGTCGATGAATCCATAGAGATCGAAGTTTCGGAATCGGACGTGCGTATCGACACCTACCGGGCTTCCGGAGCGGGTGGCCAGCACGTAAACACCACCGATTCGGCGGTAAGGATCACGCATGTCGATAGCGGTATCGTCGTTCAGTGCCAGAGCGAACGGTCGCAACACAAGAACCGGGCCACCGCATGGGACATGCTCCGGGCGCGACTTTATGAGGAAGAACTGAAAAAACGCGAGGTGGAGGCCAACGCGACCGAAGCCTCCAAGACGGAAATCGGCTGGGGAAGCCAAATCCGTTCATACATTCTGCAACCTTACCAACTCGTCAAGGATTTGCGGACAGGGATTGAGAACACGTCGCCGCAAAATGTGCTGGACGGCGATTTGGATGATTTCATCAAGGCGTCGCTTTCGGCCAGACTTGACGGCGGCCCATTGGCGCAAATCGATTGATATCTTATCAGTTACATAAGCTTGCAGATATTTTCTAAAGTGCTTTGGCAAGTTTTCTGACGACGGCAAGAAACCTGTTCGGATTGACCGGCCTGCTGCGGCGACGGACCTCGTAATGTAAATGCGACCCGGTTGGCCGGCCCGAACTGCCGACTTTGCCGACGATGACGCCTGCCCGCACCTTTTGGCCTTTACGGACCGTAATCTTCTTCATATGTGCGTAGCGTGTGACGGTGCCGTTTCCATGATCAATGTCGATCATCATCCGGCCGTAACCGTCGTTCCAGCCGGCGGCTACGACGGTTCTGGCGCCGGCCGCCTTTACGGGCGCACCGGACAGTGCGCGGAAATCCATGCCCGAATGCATGGCGGGCCGGTGAAGAATAGGGTCGCGGCGCTTCCCGTAGGGGCTCGTTACGGTCGATCCGGGCAGCGGATTTGCGATCGGCAGAAGCCTGGTATTCGCCTTGATCGCATCAAGCGTTCCAAGAGCCTCGTCCAGCCGGTCCGATTCGGCGTCGAATTGCCCGGGCACGGTTGCGATCAGCGGTCCGCCGTCCGCATTTCCGCCGAAGTTGACATTGACGCTCAGGCCGATGTTTCCCAGAGCCGACGATATCGTGTCGGCCGTCCGATACGCGTTCTCGGTCAGCGCGCGAATTTTCCGCATCTGACCGGCTTCGATCGAGCGAAGCGACCTATCGACCGCGACAAACATCCGGTCCGCGCGCCCCGGCGGGCAGGGCGCTTTCCCCGGTCGATCCGCCATCGATCAGAAGCGTGATGATTCCGTGTCTTTCGGACAGAACCGTCTGGTGGTTGAAGAGTTCGCTGACCTTTCTATCCATCAATTGCCGGTCGAGCAGTTGCCGGCTGATAATGCGGTCGGCCCGCGCCCGAAACGCCGAGATCCGGTCTTCATAGGTTTGCTACATGCGCACCTGTTGCGCCGCGGTCGCGCCAAGCAGGTCATCGCGCAAAACGAGATAGGATGTCGCAAGCAGATAGCCGACCGCGACCGCGGTCAGGGTGGAACCGGCGAGAGCCGTCACCCAGGGTCTGATCGTGAAACGACGAATTGAATCGCCGCGAGCGATAATTATCATATGAGGTTCGCTGCGCCTGCCAAGGCCGCTTGTTTGACGAAAACCGGAACGGGACATCGGCCACCTGATCTGTGCAACTGCGCGCGCCGATTACATATCGTTAAGGTTAACGAAGTTTTTCCGAATGGCCTCCATTTTAACCGGAAACCGGCGGCGGAGATTTGTGGAACGCAGCGGCCATGCCGCCCGTTTATCGAACGGTCCTATTGCGGGCGCACGAGGACATTCTTCTTCTTTCCGAGCGAAAGCTTGATCGCGCCTTCCCGTCCGATATGGCTTCGGTCGACCGTCATGCGGTCGTCCGACACGGCGACATCGTTTATCTTCAGTGCGTTACCCTTGACATGCCGCCGCGCCTCGCCGTTTGAAGCGGCCAATCCCGCCTGAACGAACAATGCGAGGATGCCGATGCCGGAGGCGAGGTCGGTGGCGGAAACCGTGACCGTCGGCAGACTATCGGCAAGCGCGCCTTCCTCGAATGTCTTGCGCGCCGTCTCGGCGGCCCGTTCGGCGGCGTCGCGGCCGTGAAGAAGCGCGGTCGCCTCGGTGGCCAGCACTTTTTTCGCCTCATTGATTTCAACGCCATCGAGCGTCGCGAGTTTCGCAACTTCGTCCATCGGCAAGGTGGTGTAGAGCTTCAAGAACCGCTCGACATCGGCATCTTCGGCGTTCCGCCAGTATTGCCAGAAATCATACGCGCTCAACATATCTTCGTTCAGCCAGACCGCGCCGGAGGCGGTTTTGCCCATCTTGGAGCCTGACGAGGTGGTCAGCAGCGGTGTCGTAAGAGCGTAAAGTTGCGGCGTTCCCAGCCGATGGCCAAGATCGATGCCGTTGACTATGTTGCCCCACTGGTCCGACCCGCCCATCTGCATGCGGCACCCATAACGCCGGTTCAGTTCCACGAAATCGTAAGCCTGAAGGATCATATAGTTGAATTCGAGGAATGACAGTGACTGCTCGCGATCAAGCCTCAATTTCACGGAATCGAACGACAACATCCGGTTGACCGAAAAATGCCGTCCGACATCGCGCAGGAACTCGACATAGTTGATGCCCATCAACCAGTCGGCGTTGTTGACCATGATCGCCTTGTCATCGCCAAATTCCAGATAGCGGGAGAAACATTGCCTGATGCCGTGGAGACTGGCGTCGATATCCTCGGATGTCAGCAGCTTTCTGGCCTCGTCCTTGAAGGAAGGATCGCCAATCATCGATGTGCCGCCGCCCATCAACGCGATCGGGCAGTGACCTGTCCGTTGCAGCCAATGCAACATCATGATCTGGATCAGCGAGCCGGCATGCAGGCTTGATGCGGTCGCATCGAATCCGATATAGGCGGTGATCGTCTCCGAACGGAACAGATCGTCGAGACCGGAATCATCCGAAGTCTGGTGGATGAAACCGCGTTCCTGCATGACATGCAGAAAATCGGATTTGAAAGCGGACATCAAACGACCCCGGCGCAATGAGAATGAACAATCCGCATGGCATTGCGGAACGCGGGCGTTTAACACTATTGGCGGCGAAACGACAAGAAGCGGGCATGACGCTGACCACCGCAATCGGCCTAATGAGCGGCACATCGATGGATGGCGTCGACATCGCCGTTCTGCGAACCGACGGCGAGAACGCGGTCGAACGCGGATCATCGGGGTTCAGCGCCTACGACGCGGCGTTCCGGAAACGGATTGAAGCTTCGCTGCAAACGGCGAAGGGAATTGAACAAGCGGCCGACCGGCCGGGCGACCTGGAAGCGTTGGAACGCGAAATCACCCGGCGCCATGCGGATGCGGTCATGAAATTCGCGCGGCAATTGCCGCCGGAATTCGCCAATCCCGAGGCAATCGGATTTCACGGGCAGACAGTTTTGCACCGGCCGGGCCGGGGTCTGACCGTGCAGTTGGGAGACGGGAAATCGCTCGCGCGGAACACCGGCATTCGCGTTGTCTTCGACATGCGCGCCAATGACATGGCCCATGGCGGGCAGGGCGCGCCGCTCGCTCCGGTCTACCACGCGGCCCTGGCGCGATCGTTGCCTGAGTCGAAACGCATATTTCCGGTCGCGTTTGTCAACATCGGCGGCATTTCCAACGTCACCTATGTGCCGGAAACGGGTGATCCGGTCGCCTTCGACAGCGGACCGGGCAATGCGCTGATTGATCGGTGGGTTTCGGAACATGCGGGCGTTCCGTTTGACCGGAACGGCGAAATCGCCGGCGAGGGCGGTGTTGTCGAACAGGTCGTCGGCGCTTATCTGAAAAATCCGTTTTTTGACAAACCGGGCCCTAAATCGCTCGACCGTAGCGATTTCACGCTTGCCGAAGCGCAAGGCCTCGAACTGGCGGACGGTTCACGCACCCTTGCGGCGGTCACGGCCCGCGCAATCTTCGAAAGCGCAAGGCGGATGCCGCGGATGCCGCGAAGATGGGTTCTGTGCGGCGGCGGCCGAAAAAACCCGCATATCGTCGAAGATGTTTCGGATTTGACAAAACCGTCGGGCGCGGATGCGTTTCCGGCGGAAGACCTGGGATTTGACGGCGACGCCATGGAGGCTGAGGCCTGGGCTTATCTGGCGGTACGTTCGTTGAAGGGCCTGCCGCTGACCTTCCAGACGACGACCGGGTGCCGAAAGCCGGTCTGCGGGGGAGTATTGGCCGACCCCGCCAAACCTCAATAAGCGGTCTTTTGCGCGGTCACGCAAATCAAGCGCGCCGGAATGCCTTCCGCTCCCATTGCGGGAATTTTCGCGACCCCGACAACACTCGGACCGTCGCGGTTGAGCATTGACCGAAATTCCGTCTGCTGCATCGCCGCGCAATGGCGACCGAATCGTCAACGATGACTGAATTCAAGTTCCTTGTAACCGGAATAGAACCAGCCGTCCGGTTTCAGGGCATTGGCGACCGCATTGATAATTCGGGCAATCGCCTCGCGGCGAACGTGATGGATGGAAGCCGAGGCCCATATGGCGTCATATTCCGATTGCGCATCCAGACGTTCCATGCGCAGGACGTTCACCTTGATGCCTTAGCGTTCCTTGGCTTCCCGCGCCATTGCGGCCGAACCGTCCAGGGATTCGATGTCAAACCCTTTCTGAATGAGCCAATGGCTTTCATGTCCCGCGCCGCATCCCATGTCGAGAACCCGGCAGCCGGGTTTGAGACTGCTTGCGAAGCGCTCAAGTTGTTCGCGCCAGATCTGCTCCGGTTCAATTTCGGCATAACTCGAAGCATGGGTTTCGTAGTAATCGGGCATTATCCGGCGTGCTTTCGGACAAGCGCGGCCATCGCGGTGGCGCCATCGTTTTGGTAGCCATCGACGACACCGGTGCGATCCGGCTCCGGTCTGTTCTGGCTCATCTTCCATTTGCCTTCGATATCATCGATCGCGATTTGAAGACCGACGATGCCCTTGATTTGCGCCTGAATGAAATTTTTCGGGGCATCATCCACGCTCCAAGGATCCCTGCGTCCGTTTTCATGCGTGGTGGTAAGTGCGTTGATCTGTTCGGAAAGCCAATGGGCGTCGTGGACGATCCTGGCCCTTCCGCGTGCTTGGACCATGGCGTAGTTCCAAGTCGGCACGACCTTGCCGGTTTGGCGCTTGGTTTCATACCATGACGGTGTGACATAGGCCTGCGGTCCCTGAAAGACCGCCAGGACAGGCAATTCCGGATTGTCCTCAATTACTCGCCAATGCGGATTTGCCTTCGACAGATGTGCTCGCAACACGCCATTGGGGCCGCCGCCGCTGTCGATCAGAAACGGCAGCGGGTTGGCGAGCGGTCCGCTGCTTCCGTTTGAAACGAGCAGGCCAAGCGGGTGGTCGCGGATCAGGCCGTGCAGAACGTTCAGCCTGGTTTCACGGAAATGCGGCGGCCGGTACATGGGTCGGATCCCTACCGCCCCCGTCTGGGGCGTTTCACGTTCAGTTCTCCTCGCAACCGGGCGTCGAGGTAGTCGGCGCATCCGGAAATAAGCCGGTCTTCCATGCCGCTGAAGAAATGATTCGCGCCCGGCATTATCTTCTGGGTGATGGCGATGCCCCTTTGATGGTGAAGCTTGTCCACCAGCCCCTGAACGTCCTTTTCGGGCGCCACGCGGTCTGCGTCGCCGTGGATAATCAGCCCGGAGGAGGGGCAGGGCGCCAGAAACGCGAAATCATAGGTGTTCGGTTGTGGCGCGATCGACATGAAGCCCTCGATTTCGGGACGGCGCATCAAAAGCTGCATGCCGATCCAGGCTCCGAACGAATAGCCCGCGATCCAGCAGTTTTTCGAATCCGGATGCAACGACTGAATCCAATCAAGCGCGGCCGCCGCGTCGGACAGTTCACCGACACCATGGTCGAATTCGCCCTGACTCCTTCCGATGGAGCGGAAGTTGAAGCGCAATGCCGTAAATCCGCGCTTCTGGAACATATAGAACAGGTCATAGACGATCTTGTTGTCCATCGTGCCGCCGAATCGCGGATGAGGATGCAGAATCATCGCAATCGGAGCATTCTTTTTCTTGGAGGGTTGATAGCGGCCTTCCAGCCGCCCGGCGGGGCCGGCGAAAATGACCTCGGGCATTGATACTCCACTGTGTCGGCGCCGGAGGTCCGGCGCTTGTTTCCTGGTTCGCCCGGCTCCTGACCTTGACGCAGCGCAAGCGGGTTTTTAGAAACAGTTTAGAATTATTCAAAACTAGGCATCGTGCTGCCCAGCCTCAAGCAGCGGCTAAATAGGACGGTTCGTCCTTGAAATTCAAGGAAAATCGCCTTTCGAGCAGCGATAGCTGGAATGGAAGGACGAATTGGAATGGCCGCACCGCGCACCTACCTTGACTACAACGCCGGCGCACCGCTTCTTGCCGGGGCGAGAGCGGCGATGCTCGCCGCCCTGGAAGGTCCGGGAAATGCGTCTTCGGTGCATGGAGAGGGCAGAGCCAAGTTCGCGATTGTCGAAGAGGCGCGGAAGAATATTGCATCGCTCTGCGGGGCCAGGCCCGATCATGTCATGTTCACCTCCGGTGCGACCGAAGCGGCCTCGACCCTGTTGACGCCGAACTACAGGATGGGCCGCGCGCCGCTGCCGATTGGACATCTCTATGTCCTCGCTAGCGATCATCCGTGCATCCTGGCGGGCGGTCGATTCGCGGAAAACGCCGTCTCGCATTTGCCGATAAATATGGACGGAATTGCAGACCTGAGCGCTGTCCGGTCGGCCCTTGATGAGCATGACGGATCGGCCGGTATCCCACTGGTCGCCTGCCACATGGCGAACAATGAGAGCGGAGCCGTTCAATCGGTTGCCGACATTGCCGAACTGGTTAAGGCCGCGGGCGGACTGGCGATCGTCGACGCGGCGCAGGCAGCCGGTCGGCTGGAGATTGATATCGGCGCGTCAGGCGCGGATTTCCTGATACTGTCCTCCCATAAAATCGGTGGACCGCACGGCGCCGGCGCAATCGTCGCCGCATCCGGTCTTGTGATACCGGCGCCACTCATTCGCGGTGGCGGACAGGAGAAAGGCAATCGCGCCGGCACCGAGAATGTCGCCGCGATAGCGGGATTTGGCGAAGCGGCGAGAATTTGCGGTGAAAATCTGGCGCAAGTCGAGTCCGTTCGCGCTTTGAGAGATCGCTTTGAAGCGGTTCTTCGCCAGCATGTTCCCGATGTGATCTTCTTTTCGATCCTGGCGCCCCGTTTGCCCAATACAAGCCTTTTCGTCGTTCCCGGCATGAAGACGGAAACGGCGCAGATTGCATTTGACCTCGCCGGAATCGCGCTGTCGGCAGGATCGGCCTGCTCCTCGGGCAAAGTGGGTGACAGCCATGTGCTTGAGGCAATGGGATTTGGCGAGTATGGCTGTGCATTGCGTCTGTCGATCGGGCCGGAGACCGGTGAAACCGACCTTGGGCGGTTCGCGACCGCCGTGAAAACCGTCGTTGCGAGGAGGGAGAAGAACGATTGAGCCGCATAATGGCGCCGCCGCGACGGTTTCATCGTGCAAAGCCTGAAGATATCGGGAAAATTTTGGCCAAAACGGCTTTTCGTGACCGGACAAAACACTACATAGGTGCCATTCAGGATTTCGGGTGACATCTGTCGACAACCACCGGGCCTTGAACCCGGCGAGAATGGAGACAACGGATATGCCTGCCGTGCAGGAGACTATCGAGCAGATCCGCAGGATCGATGTGGACCAGTACAAATACGGCTTCGAGACCCTCATCGAAATGGACATGGCCCCAAAGGGCCTTGACGAAGACATTATCCGGTTCATCTCGGCCAAAAAGGACGAGCCGGAATGGATGGTCGAGTGGCGGCTTGACGCCTACAGGCGCTGGCAGACGATGCTGGAGCCCAAATGGGCGCGCGTAGGATATCCGGAAATCGATTTCCAGGGCATCCACTACTATGCTGCTCCGAAGAACCAGACCGGGCCGAAATCGCTTGACGAGGTCGATCCCGAACTGTTGCGCACCTACGAGAAACTCGGCATTCCGTTGAAGGAGCAGGAAATTCTGGCAGGTGTGCGCAAGCATGACGAACCGAGCAGGCTTAATGAGGAAATCGGTGACAATGTCTATGCGTCGGGACGGGTGGCGGTCGATGCGGTGTTCGACTCCATATCGGTTGTAACCACCTTCAAGAAGGAACTGGCCGCGGCCGGCGTAATCTTCTGCTCGATTTCCGAAGCGATCCGGGAGCATCCGGAACTGGTGCGGAAATATCTCGGTTCCGTCGTGCCGACGACCGACAATTACTATGCCACGCTCAATTCGGCCGTGTTTACCGACGGCTCTTTTGTTTATGTGCCAAAAGGCGTTCGCTGCCCGATGGAGCTTTCGACCTATTTCCGCATCAACGCGGAAAATACCGGCCAGTTCGAGCGCACGCTGATTATCGCCGATAAGGGTTCATACGTATCCTATCTTGAAGGCTGCACCGCGCCGCAGCGCGATGAAAACCAGTTGCATGCGGCCGTGGTCGAACTGATCGCGCTTGACGATGCCGAGATCAAATACTCGACTGTGCAGAACTGGTATCCGGGCAATGAGGAGGGCAAGGGCGGAATCTACAACTTTGTCACCAAACGCGGTGATTGCCGCGGAAAAAAGTCCAAGATCTCCTGGACCCAGGTGGAGACCGGCTCGGCGATCACATGGAAATATCCATCCTGCATTCTGCGCGGTGACGACAGCCAGGGCGAGTTCTACTCGATCGCCGTTTCGAACGGACGCCAGCAGATCGACAGCGGCACCAAGATGATTCATCTCGGCAAGAACACGAAAAGCCGCATCATCTCCAAGGGCATTTCGGCGGGCCGTTCCAGCAATACCTATCGCGGCCGGGTGTCGGCGCACCGCAAGGCGATGCATGCGCGCAATTTCACCCAGTGCGATTCGCTGCTGATCGGCAACGACTGTGGCGCACATACGGTTCCCTATATCGAGGCCAAGAATGCAACGGCGCAGTTTGAGCACGAGGCGACGACATCGAAAATCTCCGAGGACCAACTCTTCTACGTCATGCAGCGCGGCATTCCCGAAGAAGAAGCGATCGCGCTGATCGTTAACGGCTTTGTGAAAGAGGTGATACAGGAACTGCCGATGGAATTTGCGGTGGAAGCGCAGAAACTCATCGGCATTTCTCTTGAAGGAAGCGTTGGATGATGGAGGAGCGCAATTCCGGCATTGACCGGTCGTTCGGGGGAAAATTGTCCCGCTTCACCTGGAAGGAGGCCGCTGTCGTGGCGGCGCTGGTGTTGATCCTGTCGCCGGTCTGGCAACCGTTCGGGTGGATGGGAGGTGCGCTTGCCGGAGCCCTGTCGGCCTTTGCGGCCCCGTGGCTGGTGCGCAGGCTGGACGGATGGTCGCAAAGGTAGGCATGACATGTCAAAGCGCGTGATAAACATCGCCGATGTGGCCATGAATGAATTCGGCGACGGCGGGAGCTTCGCCGCCCGGCTCGGGCGCATCGGTCATGAAATCGGCTCGACGGGTATCGGTTGCCTTCTCACTATCGTTCCGCCCGGCAAGAAAGCGTTTCCGTTCCACAATCATCACGTGATCAACGAACTGTTCGTCATTCTCGAGGGGACCGGCGAGTATCGCTTCGGTAAGGAAACTTACCCTGTCAGAGCGGGCGACGTCTGCGCGGCGCCACCCGGCGGACCCGAGGTCGCCCATCAGCTTATCAATACCGGCGAAACGGAACTGAAATATCTCGGGATATCGGACATTCCGGGCGACGATGCCGAAATTGTCGAATATCCCGATTCCGGCAAATTCATGGTCATGTCACGAGGCGCCGGCAGCGGGCCGATGACCGCGAAGTTCCGCGTGATCGGACGTGAGCGTTCATCGCTTGACTATTGGGATGGCGAGGAATGAGTGCGCCGGAAAAGACCGACATCATCGTCGATGAAAAGTTCACCGCGCCGCTAGGCGTGACTGTCTGAATGAGTGAAGAACATGCTTGAGATTAGAAATCTGTACGCCCGTATCGCCGAAGACGGCGCCGAGATCATCCGCGGGCTTGATCTGACCGTCAGGGCCGGCGAGGTCGCCGCGATCATGGGACCGAACGGGTCCGGCAAATCAACCCTTTCCTATGTGTTAGCCGGTCGCGATGATTACGAGGTCACCGAGGGCGATATTCTCTACAATGGCGAATCTGTTTTGGAGATGGACCCGGCCGAGCGTGCGGTGGCGGGCGTTTTCCTGGCGTTCCAGTATCCGATGGAAATTCCCGGTGTCGCCACGATGGAGTTTCTGAAAGTCGCGTTGAACTCGCAACGCAAGGCAAGAGGTGAGGAACCCTTGAAGATCCCGGATCTGATGAAAGAGGTGCGCGAGGCGGCCGGATCGTTGGGCATGGATTTCGGCATGCTGAAACGGCCGGTCAATGTTGGTTTTTCCGGCGGCGAAAAGAAGCGCGCCGAGATTTTGCAGATGAAACTGCTGAAACCGAAGCTTTGCGTACTTGATGAAACCGATTCAGGTCTGGACATTGACGCGCTCAAGATCGTCTCCGAAGGCGTCAATGCGCTGCGGTCGCCTGATCGCGCCATCGTAGTTATCACCCACTACCAGCGCCTGCTGGAACACATCATTCCAGACACGGTTCACGTGCTCTACCGGGGGCAGGTGGTCAAGTCGGGTGACAAGTCGTTGGCGCTGACGCTGGAAAACGAAGGTTATGCCGGAATTGTCGGCGAGGCGGCGTAAGGAATCCATGAATATTCACGCAGGCCCGAAATTGACGGCGGCCGAGCAAGCCATGGTCTCGGCGTTTGGCGACCGCGTTTCGCGTTTGCCCGGCGATGAAGCGGTCACAAAGGCGCGCGACGCCGCAATCGAAAGGTTGAAACAGGCCGGTTTGCCGACGCGACGCCGCGAGGATTGGCACTACACCGATCTGAGGCGCATGCTCACCCGCTTTAACGATGTGGCCCCGCGCCCGGATGCCGCGGAAGCCCGGAAGGCCGCATCCGCCTACAAGCGGCTTGTGACCGCCGCGCGGCTGCCGTTTTTCAACGGCCATTTCTTCGCCGATCTGGCCGATGAAATGCCGGACGAGGTTGCCGTGCGCTCTTATGCCATGGCCTGCGAAAACGGTGAGGATTTCGGCCGCTGGACCATCGGGGAAGCGGAAAGCGACGCCATCGCATCGCTCAATACCGGCTTTTTCGGCGATGGCGTCGAGGTGATTGTTGCGGAAGGAGCGAACCCGGAACGCCCAATCGGACTGGCGCATTTCTCGCTCGGCGGCGATGACCGCTTCTCGGCGGTCCGAAATATCGTGAACATCGGGGCCGGGGCCACGGCGTCTTTCATCGAACGCCATATTGCACCCGACAAATCCGGCCACCAGACTTGCGCGATTTCGACGCTGGAAGTGGGCGATGGGGCCGACGTCACCTGGGTGCTGATACAGGAAGGAGGCAGGAACGCCGATCATCTGGGTCAGTTTCGCGCACGGCTCGCCAGAGGTGCAAAATTGACGCTGTTCATCATGAATTTCGGCGGTCATCTGGTGCGCGAGGAGATTTTGGTCGACGTCGCGGGCGAGGCGGCTGATTTCCAACTGCGCGGCGTCAACATGCTTTCGGAATCCAGCCATACCGATGTCACCATGGTGCTGGATCACACCGGCTACGGAACCGCGTCGGAGGAAATCGTCCGAAACGTCGTCACAGGTAAGGCCAAGGGTGTCTTTCAGGGCCAGATCAGGGTAGCGCGGGACGCTCAGAAGACCGATGCCCGCATGGCCTGCAATACGTTGTTGTTGTCCGATGACGGAGAGTTTTCCGCCAAACCGGAACTGGAAATCTTCGCTGACGATGTGGCCTGCGGCCATGGCGCGACCGTCACCGAAATCGATATGTCGCATCTTTTTTATCTAATGTCCCGCGGCATTCCCGAAAAGGAGGCGCGCCGGCTGTTGGTCAAGGCGTTTCTGGCCGAAGTCGTGGAGTATCTGGAGGATGAGGAACTGGTCGAAGCATTGGAAATCCGGCTTGACGACTGGTTCGCGGAGCATGGCTGATCGATGAATGTCATTACCCCGACCTACGACGTCGAGACCATACGCAAGGATTTTCCCATCCTAGGCCGTGAGGTCCACGGCAAACCGTTGGTCTATCTCGACAATGGCGCCTCGGCGCAAAAACCCAAAGCGGTAATCAACGCCGTCACGCGGGCCTACGAGAACGAGTATGCCAACGTTCACCGGGGTCTGCATTATCTGTCCAACGCGGCGACCGATGCTTACGAGCGGGCGCGAGAGGCGGCGCGGCGTTTCATCAACGCGGCGGATGTCAGCGAGATCGTATTCACTAAATCGGCCACCGAGGCGATCAACACGGTCGCCTATGGATACGGTATGCCGAATATCTGTGAGGGTGACGAGATCGTTCTCAGCCTGATGGAGCACCACTCCAACATCGTGCCGTGGCATTTCGTCCGCGAAAGGCAGGGCGCGAACCTCGTCTGGCTGTCCGTGGATGACGAGGGCGCTTTCCACATCGGGGAACTGGAACAAAGGCTGACCGAGCGGACGAAGCTGATCGCCATCACGCATATGTCCAATGTGCTGGGAACCGTGACCCCTATCAGGGAAATCTGCCGCATCGCCCGCGAGCGCGGTATCAAGGTGCTGATCGACGGCAGCCAGGGGGCGGTCCATCTGCCGGTCGATGTGCAGGCTATCGGCGTCGATTTCTACGTCTTCACCGGTCACAAGATATACGGTCCGTCCGGAATCGGCGTACTCTACGGCAAGCATGATCTTCTGGCGAACATGCGCCCGTTCCAGGGCGGCGGCGAGATGATCGAGGATGTGACCGAGGAAAATGTTGCCTACAATCATCCGCCGCACCGTTTTGAGGCCGGCACACCGCCGATCGTTCAGGCGATTGGACTGGGCGCCGCGCTCGACTATGTCGAGTCGATCGGACGGGAAAACATCGCGGCGTATGAATTGACGCTTCGCGATTATGCGCATGAGCGGCTGGGCGGGATCGACTCGCTGAGAATATTCGGCAATGCGCCGGGAAAAGGCGCGATCATTTCTTTCGAGCTTGAAGGCATTCACGCTCATGACGTGTCGATGGTGATCGATCGGGCCGGCGTCGCGGTGCGCGCGGGAACCCATTGTGCGCAACCCTTGCTGAAGCGCTTTGGCGTGACATCGACCTGCCGCGCCTCGTTCGGCCTCTACAACACCAGGGCCGAGGTTGATAAACTCGCCGAAGCGTTGGAAAAGGCGCAGGAGTTTTTCGTATGAGCATCGGAGATATCGCGGTGGATAACGGACAAGCCGCCAATTGTGAGCCCTGCGAGCCGAAGCCGCCGCCTGTTTCGGCGATTCCGCCGGAGGAACTGGCGCGTCTTACCGACGATATCATCGCCGCGCTGAAAACCGTATACGATCCTGAAATACCGGCTGACATCTACGAACTGGGGCTGATTTACAAGATCGATATTGAGGATGACCGTTCCGTCAAGATCGACATGACGCTGACCGCGCCGGGCTGCCCGGTCGCCGGCGAAATGCCTGGATGGGTCCACGATGCGGTCGCCTCCGTTGAAGGTGTCGGTCCGGTCGACGTCGAGATGACGTTCGATCCGCCCTGGACGCCCGACCGGATGAGCGAAGAGGCGCAGGTGGCGATCGGCTGGTATTGATTTCACCACAGTTCTTCATCATTTTGGTATGGAATCGGTCGGACGGTTCAAGGGCATTTGGAGGTCCTTACATGGCCCGCTTTGAAGTGATCACCCTGACAGACGCGGCTGCCGAGCGCATCCGCGATATCGTTGCGGCCAACAACGATGCGGCGGGTGTGCGCGTCGGCGTCAAGAAAGGCGGCTGCGCGGGCATGGAGTACACCGTCGATCTGGTGACCGACCCGGATCCGAAAGACGATTACGTAACCCATGGCGATGTCGACATCTGGGTTGCCCCGGAAGCCGCTCTGTTCCTGCTCGGGACCGAGATGGACCATGAGGTGACGACGCTGCGATCGGGTTTCGTTTTCAACAACCCCAATCTGGAATCGGCCTGCGGTTGCGGCGAGTCGGTCGAACTCAAGCCGGCCGATCTGAAGGCGCTCGCCGAGGCGCGCGGCGCACTCTGATCCGACCATGCGGGATGACGATATCCGCGATATGTTCGCCGGTCTCGGCCCGGTCACGATCAAGCGCATGTTTGGCGGCAAGGGCGTCTATCACAACGGATTGATCATCGCCCTCGAAGTGGATGGCGAGATATTGCTGAAAGCCGATGAGGTCTCCTCCGCCGATTTCGCTGGCGCGGGATCGAGTCAATGGCGCTATGAAGGCAGGAAAGCGGGCCGTCCGATCGCCATGCCATACTGGACGATACCGGATGAGGCGATTGACGACCCCGAAATGTTTCGCGATTGGGCGGTCAGGGCTTATGAGGCCAGCCTCAGGGCAAACAAGAAGAGCTAAAGCCCGCTAGGCGCCGATTTTCATGAAATCCGGCACGTCGTCACCAAAGCCAACCACCGTCGGCTTTTTCCTGCCCTTGTTGCCGGCTGAATCCGTTTTTCCTCCGCGCGCCTCGCGGTCTTCATTGTCGGCCTTGATCG